>NZ_CM145483.1:1307500-2082338 GCF_055521515.1 Sphingomonas sp. BL-S-28 | reverse complement strand
GGAAGCACTAGCTCCAACCTCTCTGACTTGCGTTTCGCTGCAAGTTTCAACGCCCTCGCCCAATTGTCGCGACAACTTTGCCAGAGAAATTGGCGGGTTAAGACTTTTGCCCACTTGTCCGGGTGAACTGACGGGGGGATGCTGCCCGGGAGCAATTCATCGAAATTGAACATCTCACTGTGGCCAAGGTCGAAAAGTGCGCTCAGCACTTGAGAAAAAGTGGGCGAGCACGAGCCGTGCTACGGGCACTGCAAATGAAAGCGTCAAAAATATGCAAAAGCGGCTTTGAAGTATTTGCGGCGCCGTCTTGGGGTGAAGTATGCTCGTCCTCGAAGGAACCGGGGAGTCTGACGCGCCGTTCGCGGGTCACGGTAACCTTCCCGACTTTGCAGAACATCAACGTGTGGCTCTGCTTCGACTAATTCTCGTACGACGGAAGCTCTTCGGCCGCGACGCTGTGACTTTCTTTCTCGCAGGGTGCGAGACCGAATGGATGAATAGATCTCGTCTCGGAAGGACTCGTCGGCTTCGCGCCCCCATCGCGACGCTCGGCCAGATGGCGAGCAGCTTCTTCGACCATCGTGATCCCGCGATGGTCAAATGGGTGGGTACTCGTAAGCTCTAACCCCTAACATTGGGCGAGGTCGGTGGAATGTGCCGGTTTCGCCAGTCCTCTGTCGATTGCAGATCCGGCCCGCATGGCGGCTTTGCTAGGTGCTCTCCCCGAAACCGGACAGGCTCCTTACGGGCCGCGCCGGCGAAATGCTTTCCCTTCCGCAGCTTGCCGCAAAGGCAGAAGCGCTGTGGCAGGGTGGGCATGTCGGCGGCCTGTCGATCGACCATCCCGGCGATGCTGACGCGACGGTATCGGTCTATGCCCTGCGCGACCAGTGGGGTACGCCCTCGCCGCGCTTGATCCTGTCCGCCCATGATGGTCTCCTGCTCTACCGCGCGCCGGCACCAGGCGGCGCACGCGTGACGCAGGAGGTGATGATCCAGCTCCATCTCGGCACTTTCGCGGAGACGGGCTTGCGCTGGCTCTACTTCGTTTCGGGAACGCTAGGCACCGCTATGGTCGGCACCGGTCTCGTCCTGTGGACCGTCAAACGCCGACCGCGCCTCCCCGACCCCACGTGCCCCCATTTCGGCGTTCGTCTGGTGGAGCGGCTCAACATAGGCATGCTGGTCGGCCCCATCGCCGGGATCGCCGGCTACTTCCTCGCCAATCGCCTGCTGCCATTGGATCTCGCTTCGCGCGGCGAATGGGAGATCGATTGCCTGTTTCTGGTATGGGCCAGCGTCCTCGCATGGACGCTGGCGCGGCCGGCAGCACGGGCCTGGATCGAGACACTGGCAGCGTCTGCCGCGCTTTACGCGCTGGTTCCCCTCGTCAATGAGCTCACCACGTCACGCGGACTGATGCCGAGCCTGATCGCGGGCGACCCGGTCTTTGCCGGCTTCGATCTGATGATGCTGGCTTCCTCAGGTCTGCTGGCCTTTGCGGCATGGCGCCTCGCAAACCGTAAGGCGAAGGGTTCCCCACGCCAATCGCGCGCTGGCACGGAGAGCATGACATGATCCATCACTTTGCCGTCTTCATCCTCTGTCTCGGCGGCTTTGTTCTGCTGCTGATGGCCATGGCTCGTCACCAGCAGGACTGGCTACGACGCAAATTGAAACTGCCTTTCTCCCGCCGTCTGCGCTGGAGCGGCTTTGGCCTGCTCGCTTTCGCCTTCCTGCACGCCGGATCACGGTTGGGCTGGGGCTACGGCGCTGTCGTCTGGTTCGGCTGGCTGACGCTTGCGAGCCTTGTTGTCGTCACCGGGCAGACCAATCGCGAGTGGATCATGCGTAAGGTGCGGCCATGAAAACGCTCGCATCCATGCGCTGGTCTACGACCGCCAGAGTGCTGGCGGGGACGCTGGGCGCCTACGCGCTGACATCGTTGCTGACCGTTGCCGCCGCACGTCTGATGGTGCGCCTTGGCGTCGATGCAGTAGAGGCCGTCACCGGAGCGACACTGGCCAGTTTCGCCATTTTCGCTGCAGTTTCGATGGCGGTGTTCCATGTCCCCAGCGCTGCGCGAGCATGGTTCTGGCTGTTCGTTTTCGGCGGGCTGTGTGGTCTCGCAATTCTTGCCCTACCCGCCGGACGACTGCCATGACCACTTCTCTCGCCGCACGTCAGCGTCCGATTATCCATCCCGAGCCATTGGTGCCCGAACCGGCCGTTTCGTCCCTTCGCTATGCCGACCAACCCGCGTCGCTCGGCACGCGGCTGATCGGGCTTGGCGGAACGGGTGGGGTTGGCCTCGCGATCCTCGCCGGACTGCTCCTGACGTGGCAGACCTACACTGCCCCGCCGCCGCAGGCGACACTCACGGCCTTCAACGTCGCCCCGCCTGCCGCGCCGCCGGAACCGTTCCGGGAGGTCCCGCCGGGTCCGGAACAGATGAAAAAGGAAAAGCCCGTTTCGCAGCCGGATCGGCCCGAGATCGAAACGCCGAAGATCGTCCTGCCAAGCGCGAACATCGTGACGGCAGCACCGCCTGCGCCAGTCGCCCCGCCCGATCCCGGCCCCCCAATCAAGGAGACCACCGCGCCCGTCAGCAAACCCGCGCCACCGGCCCCGCAGATGTCGAGTGGCAAGCCGACTTGGCAGGGCTTGGTCCTTGCCGCGCTCGACAAAGTGAAGCGCTATCCGCGCGATGCCCATTTTGCTCGCCAGCAGGGCGTGCCCTATATTCGCTTCACGATGGACCGACTGGGCAAGGTGCTGACCGTCACCTTGGAGCGCTCGTCCGGTTTCCGCTCGCTCGATCAGGAAGCGCTCTCCCTACCCAAACGCGCACAACCCCTGCCCAGGCCTCCTGAGGACGTGAAGGGTGAGGCCATCGAACTGGTGGTGCCGGTCGAGTTTTTCATGCGTTAACAGCCGCGCCATGCCGCAGCCAGACGGTTTGATCTGCTTCCCCGAAGCGTGCCTCTCGCCTCGCGACAGGGTCAAACTATTCAGGTTATACTAAAGTGATCGACATCATCCTGCTGCCGGCGTTTTCACGAATTGTATTTTCGCAACAACGCTTCCCAATCCACATGGAACGGAAAGTCACCAATCTCCATAGCAATCTCGCGGCGCTCTCAAGCCGATCTACGAGGGCTAACTAGCGAAGATCAGTCGCGCTCTCCACTCGCCTCGACGGACGCATTGCCATCTGATCGCCCTGCGTCTGCGAGCATCCGGGCGAAAAGTTGGATTTCTTCCAGCGAGTAGGCGGCGAGGTTAGCCCTGACGATCCGTTCAAGGCTGCTTCGAACCTCCTCGCTCGCGTTTCGGCCCAAGTCCGTCAAACTAAGCTCCGCTCGCCGGCGGTCCGTCTTTCCGGGGGTACTCACAACCAAGCCAGCCGATGTAAGCCGGTTCAGTTCGAAAGTTACCAGACTGCGGCCGATACGAATAAGCGAGGCCAGGTCCTGGGGATAGGTGATGCCGCGATCGATTGCGCTCAGAATGTAGTACCCCCTTGGGCCCAGATCATATCGAGCTGTAACCTCGGCATTCGCGTCGCCGATCGGGCGCCCGGCAAATACCAGTCCTTCGATGATCGGCGCGATTTCGGCCCACCCAATGGTGTCGCCGGACCGTGGCCTACGCCGGGTATCGGCCTCCTGCGGAGAAAACGCGCGCTTTAGAAGCTCTTCGCGTGGCGTACCTTTCACAAACCGAAACCCTTGCTGACCGACCAGGCCAGCAAGGTAGCAAGTGCAGCGGCAATGACAAAGGCAACCGGGTGCCCCGGCTTCATGTGCGGCTGCGAATTGTCGATCGATGGGTCTCGTCCGCTGACCATCGGACCGACCAGGTTGCGGCGGCGAACGACGAGATAGAAGGCTATGGCAACGACATGCAACGCTACGAGCGCCAGCAGCAGATTGAAGCTGAAAGCGTGAACTTCCGCCGCCAGACGACCTTGATCAAAGGTGACGAGAAAAGACAGTGGGCCCGATTCCAGGCCATCGACATCGGTCGCGAAAAGGCCGGTGCCGATCTGAACCGCCAGCAACAGCAGCATGACGATCACGCTGTACCCGCCAAGCGGATTGTGGCCCGGGCGTGCACTTCCCGTCCCCTGCACATAGGCGACTGCCGAGCGCGGTGAGGCGAAAAGCGCTGGCAGGCGCGCCGTGCTGGCACCGACGAAGCCCCATATCAGCCGGAACGCCAGCAGACCAAGCAAAGTCAGGCCGGACAGATAGTGCCAGTCCATGTGCCGGTTTTCCGCGCTCCACCAGGAGAACGCGAACAACAGTACCAGCAGCCAGTGAAACAGCCGCGTGGGCAGATCCCAGACGCGGACGCCTGTTCCGGCGCTCATTTCGCCGCCCTTTTCGCAAAGGAATTGCAGACACCGCCGCCATTGACCGGCCCGCCGGACAGCATCTGGCAGGTACCGCAGCCGCTCGCAGTCGCCGTGAAGAACGCGCAGTCTCCGCAATGCCGCGCAGGATCGGTCGAAGCCTCAACATAACCGAGCGACTTGCGGCGGCTCTTTTGCGTGAAGGGCAGCGAAGCCGGATCGTAGCAAGCCGGTGCGGCACTCTGGGCAAAAGCATCGCAGCCAAGGAACAAGCCCACGGATGCCGCGCCGGCCGCCGCGACGGCCTGCCCAAGTAGCTGTCTGCGAGACGCGATCATTGCGCGTGCTCCTTGGCCGCGCTCTGGATCACTTCGATGGGATAGCCCTCTGGATCCTGAAGCTGGAGGACAGAGTACCCTTGCGCAACCCGGCGCACCGCTTCGTGCGGGAAGCCCCCGGCATCGAGGCGGGCAACCAGCGCATCCATGTCGCTGACACGCAGCACGATGCGGTCAAAGGCATTGCCATGCGTCAGTTGGGCGGAACTGGCCGGAGCGCTGTCGTGGACCAGTATCAGCCCGGCTTCCATCGGGTCCTTCGAGAAGCGAAGCATGTATTCGCGCCGCGTGCCGTGATCGAGCGTCATGCCCACCTCAAGACCGAAAGCCGCCTTGTAGAAGGCAAGCTCCTTGTCGATGGCGGCGGCATTGAGAACCGTGCCCACCATTCGGGCCGAAGCCGGCGCTTGCTGGGCATAGGAAGCCTCAGCCCCGAACGCCGAAAGGAGCGCGGCGGCGACAATCGCGATGGACAAACAGCGCCTCATGCGACCAGCTCCCCGATCGATTTCGAGGTTTCCATGCTCTTCGCGCCCCATTTGTCGACGGGCACACCCATGACTTGCTGCAGGGTAAGGCCCACGCGGCTGACCGGGGTGCCAAGGCCATCGACGTAGATGCCGGTCTTGATCCGCCCGCCGCCGCTGCCCGCCGTCATCATCGGAATGTTGTCGATCGTGTGGAACTTGGCGAATTCGGTTTCCGAATGGGCAAAGACCAGCGTGTTATCGAGCAGGGTGCGCGATCCTTCCTGCACTTTGTCGAGCGCGCCGACGAAGTAGGTCCACGCCTCGAAAATGCGGTTCAGGAAATAGGTCGCTTCAGGCTGATAGCCGAGGCGGTTGTCCAGCGCTTCCTCGTGCGTCAGTTGGTGGTGCGTGATGGTGCTGCCGATCCGCGTGAGCGAAGACGCACCGTTGTTGAACATCATGTTGAACACCCGCGTCTGGTCGCAGGCGAGTGCCATGACCAGAAGGTCGGTCATCAGGGCATGGTTCGTCACCACGTTCTCGATCTCTGCGTTGACCGCGCGGTCGGCAACGGGCTTCGGCACCAAACAGGCCTGCAGCGGCTCAGGCTTGGTCAGTTCCACTTCCAACTGGTTCTCAAGCTGGCGTACCGAGGTGAAATACTGATCGAGCTTCTGCCGATCCGCCGCCCCGACTGCGCCTTCCAGCGACTGGCGCTGTTCGGTTACGGCCGAAAGCACGCTGCGGCGCGCCATCACTTCGGGATCGGGCGTGAACTCTCCGCTGTTGGGGTCCTTGAAGCCGGTACCGAACAGGCGCTTGTAAAGCCCGGCCGCCGATCCCTCCGATGGGTTGAGATTGCCGCCGCCCCGCCCGCTCAGCGAATTGCGCGGATCGCCCGAGGCCGACGTTTCCAGGCTGCGAAAGCGAGTGCGCGAACCGATCCGGTCGCCGATGGTGACATCGAAACTTTCGCCGGGCAGCCCGCCCTCTGCCGTGATCGCACGCCCGGTGCGGATCGCCGGACCGCCCGAAACGTGCGGAAGGTTCGGTGCCCCGTCCAGCATCACATTGAAGTTGCCCAGAATATTGATCTTGCTCGCATGCGGCTTGATCACTTCCAGTTCGGGCTTCAGGTCGTATCCCGTGCCGGCATTGTCCGGGAACCAGCGGGTGGGATTGACGCCCAGCCCCCAGAACCACGTGCCGAAGCGAACCGGCATCGGTGCGCCGGTTGCGGCAAGCGCTTCTCCATTGCCATCGAGGAAGATGTCGAGAAGCGGAACGCCCACGGTAATGGCGGCGCCGTTCAGCATGCCCTTCAGGGCGAAGCGGCGGGACATGTCGAATGCCATGATGGTCCTCCTGTCGTTAGCGCCGCGTCGCCACTTGCGTGGCCCCGGCTTTCAGGTCTTCGCGGGGAATTTCGTAGGTCTGGGGCAAAGTCGCGACCGCCTCGACCAGCTTGCGCAGCCGGTAGCCGTCGCCGGCGAAGCGGCCTTCCAACTTCTCAACCAGTTCGCCGTCCTCACTGGGTCTGCCCGTCGCGTATTCCAGCACGCGCGAGGTTACGCACATCGTCGCGTCCTGGCTGGCAGCGATCGTCTTTCCAAGGCCGTCCGCACCTGTGAAGCGCGCATCGTCCATCGCCCCGGAGACGTCGATCGGCGCGTCGTTCTCGCTCGCCCGGAATGAGCCGATGCCGTCGAAGCGTTCGAGCGGCAGCCCGATCGGATCGGTAATCTTGTGGCATCCGGCGCAGACCGGATCGGTCGTATGGGCATCCAGGCGAATGCGGGCCGTGGGCATCGCCTTGTTGGCGGTGTCCTGAACCGCGGTGAAGTTCACGTTGCCCGGCGGATTGGGCACCGGCTGGCACAGCAGCAGTTCGCGTATCGCCCGCCCGCGCAGGGTGGGCGAACTGCGCCCCGAATGGGAATACATCGCCAGGAAACCGGCAAGCCCCAGCAGCCCCGAACGATCCGAATCCGCCGAAAACTCGTAAGGCACCCACCCTTGGGATCGGCCGACAGGCACTCTGTACAGCGCACCAAGCGGCCGGTTCATCCAGGTCTTGCGGGTGGTGAAAAGCTCCCGGTAATCGCCGTCCCCGTCCAGCAATTGGGTGCTGATCGTGCGCAGCATCTGTTCGGGCAGCGCCTGCAACACGTCCTGATTGAAGTAGGGATAGATCACCGGGTCCTTGGCAAGCTCGTCGAACTTCTCGAACAGCAGCATGTCCGAGAAGAATGCCCTCAGCCCCTGCTCGAAGCGCGGAGAGGCGACCATGTGCTGGACGATTGCCGTCAGGCCCGCCTGATCGGTCAGCTTGCCTGCCGCAGCGGCGTCCAGAAGGCTCGCACTGGGCGTCGAATTCCAGAGCATGAAGCTGAGCCGGGCCGCGCGTGACGTGTTATCCAGACGCAACATGGCGGGCCTGATCGGATCGGCCTCTGCGGTCTCCACCACGTAGAGGAACCAGGGCGAAACCAGCATGGAACTCAGCGCCAGTTCCAGACCCTTCGCGAAGGACTTTGTCGGACCGGCTCCCTCTCCCGCGATGCGAACGTAGAGCGAGAGTTCCTGCTCGGTCAGCGAGCGGCGGAAAAGCAGGCGTCCAAGCGGCGCCAGCGTCCGCCGCGCACAATCGGCGTCCGCACGCGCCGGATCGGTCGGCGTGCACGCCACGAACTGGGCGCGGTGATGCTCATCGAAGACCTGCCGCGCAATGTCGCGCGCCATCGCATCGAACTGCTCCAGCCCCGATGGCGAGATCGCCGCGCTGCGTGCACCGGACGCGATCAATTGATGCGCCGGACGAACGATAGGCTCGAACCGCCCCGCCACGCGGATATCGGTTCCGAAGATATCGGCGACGGAATTGCGGTACTGCGCTTCGGTCAACCGGCGCATACCGACGACTTGCGGGCCTTCCAGCAATGTCTGCGAAGCGTTCGCTTCGGCATGAACGCGCGGCACCGGCGATCCCGCCCCGCCGAACCACAAAACACCGGCAAGCGTAGCCGCGGCCATGCCAAGCGGCACGAAGCGAGAGGGTCTCATAGGGCCTGGTTCCTGACGGGACGGGCCGCCGCGGGCACGTCGTTGACGAAGGCCGGCACCGCGCGCAGTTCCATCGCGCTGGAAACGCCCGTGCACTTGCCGGTCTTGGGATCGCGGATGCCGTCCGCATACTTGCGCAGCGTCGCCAGCGTTCCCGCGCAGTCGATCCCGGCCGCCAGCGCCGCGCCCACACCGCCGATCGACGGGCTCTGGATCACATCGAAAACCGGCCGATACCCGCCGACTAGGCCGCGCAGCGATCCGTCCGACTGGAACGTCAGACGCAGCTTCGCATGGCGCAGATCGTAAGCGGTGCGTGTGCCGCGAATGTCGCGGGCCCCGCCCTGCCCCCAAGTCTGCGTCAGCTTGATGTCCTGCGCGTCGGTCGTCAGCACCCCGCCCACGATCCGCCCATGCAGCACGTTGCGATGCCGCGGCGCCTTGTCGGAAATCGTGAAGCTATAGCCGGGCAGGAAATTGCCGTGATTGTCGAGACCGGGCCGATCAGGCGTGTTGCCGTAGATCACCTCGACATCGTCGTCGTTCTCAAGGCTGTCCACACCGCGCAGCAGGATCACCTGCGTCCATTCGCCGGAAGCATGGAACTGGCGCATGCCCGTGAGCAGATCCCCGCCGATGCCGTCCTTGCCGCGCCATTCCAGCGTGCAGCCCATCACCCGGTATTCCTGATTGTCGATCCCGGTCCGGCCGTCGGGCGCCGTGAACGCCTCATGGCTGCAACTTTGGCTGGGGTCATCGCCGTCGAGATCGAGCCCGCCCGCATTCGCGCTCTGCACCGTTTTCAACAGTGGCCGATCGAACTGGTCGGGCTGCGAACAGATGTTGGTGCCGTTCGGCCCGAACACGGTCGCCTGCCAGCGCTTGGTCAATTCGGGTTCGTTTTCCTTGCGTTCCAGCCGCGCGCGCTCGTCAGGCGACAACGACGCGAGATAGGTTTCGCGGATCTTCGGGCTGGTTCCGGTCGGGCAGGCAGCCTTATCCTGAAGCACCGGCGGCACGAAATCCTGAACGACGAAGCCCATCACTCCATTCGCCGGAGCGGCTGGCAGTTTACCGCCCACGGCATCGGCCTGCGCCGGGGCCTGCAGCGACAGCACGGCGCTGCCGCCGGCCAATGCGATGGCCATGCAGCCCACGCCCCCTAAAAGCAGGCCTCGGCGCGTTTTTCGTTTATTCACCTTGCCTCTCCCTCATTATCTTAGGGCCGTAGGATCTTGCCTCCCGGCGGCACGGCATGGGGATCGCTGTCCTCCGCCACGAACACGCGCTTTCCCTGCAATGTCCATTCCGGGCGATCACCAGCGAGAGCCACTTTCCAATCCCTGGATCCGCTGCTCGCCATCGGCGCAGGCAGCGGGTGCCATCGGCAATCGCGCTCACACTTTCCTGTGAACAGGACGCGGCCGTCCTTGTCCGTCAGCGCGTAGGCACCATCGATGAAAGCGGTGGTGACACTGCCCGGCGCATCGACTTTCGGAACCGCCGGCACGTATTTAAGGGTGTTCCAGGTCATGCCGACCGTGCCGTCGAACGCTGTCGACGCCCGGTTTCCCGACTTCCGCGTAAAGACGAGGTGCCAGCCCTTGTAGACCCACTGCGGCCCCTGCGCGCCTTCGATGACAGTCCAGTCGGGAGCCTTGCGAGGATCAATGAAACCATCATCGGCATTCATTCGGGAGCCATCGGGAAATCGGATGTTCGGCGCCATGCCAGCCGGAGCGAGCAACGGTTGCCAATCCTGTTCGCAAGCCTCTGTGCAATACTTGCTCGGATCCGGTGCCCAGCGCAGGACCGTGCGCATGTCCATTCCATAGAGCACTTCGCCCCGGGTATCGGCATAGACGCTGCCCTCATCCGTCCGCTTGGTACGGACCCCTGCCGGCAAGGGCGATCCATCCGCCGCTGCGATCGCAAAATCGGAAGGCTGCGCGGATGCGTTGCTTGGCGCGCCAGCAAGAACGGCACAGAAGGCGGCAAGGATCGCCGCAGATTCCCGTCGCACCTCAACCCTCCGGCGTGCGAAAAGTGTCGTGGCAGCTCTTGCAGGCGCCGCCCAGGTTTCGGGCGCTGATCCTGACGGCGGCGGCATCCTTGGCAGCCACCGCCTTTTGCAAATCATCGGCGGCCTTGGCGAAGGCGTCCTGATTGGCTTTGAATTTTGCCGGCTGCGCCCAGATGTCCGCTTTGGCGCGCGTCTTCACGCCTGGCTGAGGCCCGGAACCTTGCGGGAACCACTCATATTGGCCGCGCGATGCATTGCGGATCTGGCGTACGGACTGGCTGAGCAGCACCCATTGCACGTCGCCGCGCAGGCCATCGTTCACGGCTTTGAAGGCGGCACCGAGTTCCCGGTAATTGTCCACCCGCGATCGGATCGTGTCGGCTGGCGCCGCAATCAGGGGCGCGGCAACCGCAAGCGCCGCCATTGCAGCGCCCATCGGCCAAATGGCTCTCATGGCATTCTCCCGTCCGACTGTTTTGTCGTTGGGAGAAATATTGATTCAATTTTTGAACTAGTCAATCGCTACGCGTCGTATTTTTTTAGAAAGCGGAATTCCCTAGGAGCGCTGTCCCTGGTTGAGCGTGATACCCTGCGGAACCAAACATTGCCTGACGGCCCAGTGAAACCGGCGTTTCAGTGACCGGCGCGAACGCGGCCAGCATATGCTCAGAAATAGTAGCCCATGAGAATGATCAGCGAGGCCTTGATCCTGTCGTCACCGCCCTGACCGGCGCCGGACAAAAATTGCCCCGCCCCCACGTATGGATCGTTCCGACCTATCATCAGATCTGACCAGACACGTATCCGGCTTGTCGCCTTGTCAGACCAGAACGCCCCTAACGTCAGCCGTTCGGTATCCGCGAAACCGGCACCATCCTTCATGAACCGGCCATAGTTCGCGTAAAGGCTGAGGCTGAACGGAAGGCTCCCGGTCTCGATCTTGCGGCCGATTTCACCAAACGCCAACGTGCCCTTCGCCGCGATATTGTACGACGAATCGTAATCGCCCACGGTAATCAGGTCGCTTCGCCCGCCGTTGCGCGGCTCGATGACCTGGCGGGCGGCAAGGACTTTCGCATGCCAAGGACCGCTATCGCCACTCGCGCTTAGCGCATAGGAGCGACGATACCCGTTCTCGCGCGTATCGAAGTTGTGGATCGTCGAGAGCCAGGCAGACCCCGTTAAAGTGAGCGTGCTCTTTCCCGGCAAGTCGAAATGGTACTGCGCGCGCCCAACGAACATGTCCCTTTCGGCATTTCTGGATCCATCAGGAACGTAGCTATCGCCTTTGACGAAGTTGACCGAAAATCGGGCGCTATCATCACTGATGCCGAATGCGCTGGGCGCGGTCGTCGGGAAATAACCGGCATCGAGAGAAAGGTGCGCATCCTTGTGGCTGAAGGTAACGCCGGCGTTGTAGACCTCCTCCATGCCGTAGACGAACCCGAGGCTGTTGAAGAAGGCCGATCCCCACCAGCGCTCGTCGAACGGAACCGATTGAACGCCGACGGTCACTTTCTGCTTATCGTTCAATTTCGCGCCGACATAGGCATAGACGGGGAAACTCACCTCGCCCGGATAATTGTCGTAGCCGTTGGCGCGTCCGTAAATGAAACTGCCTCCATAGAAACGGTACTGTGCCGCCCCGAACACGACGGAGGAATCATAGTCCGCCGTCAGCAGCAGCGTGTCGAAAGACAAATGGCTGGAGGTGCGCCGGGCACCGGTCGCGTCCGTGTCGTTGAAACGCAGATCGTAGCGCGCCCGGATTGCACCGCCGAGTTTGAGCCTCCCCGGTTTCCCTGCCGGTTCGGCAACTGGCAAAACCGCTTCTCCGGTAGCATCCGAGGATGCTTCGGCCGCCACCGGCAGCGCATCGCTGCTTTCGCCGGCGCTGGAGGCAGGGAATTCAAACACCGTGCTGGTGTCGGAGCCCGTCAAACCGGCCGCCTCTGCCGATGGCGTCGCAGCAATGACGGGCGCAAGAGCCACGACTGCTGCGGCGCTTAACATGCGAAATGCTCACGCTGACCGCTGCAGTGGCGGTGTCGCGCAGCGAAGCAACGGCGCGGCGGAATGGCGCCACGCGCGGTCGGGTTCGAGACCATGGGGGATCCTCTCACGTGAACCGGCGATCTTTCCCGATCGCTCTGGCCTGTTTTGCTTTTAACGTTGCGCTTGCGGTGCCGCGCGTTCGCTCGGTTGGGGAGCGATGTGGGAGGCAGGCGGTACTGCCCTCCTCGGTCTGGGACTCGTCATAGGTCGAGCTTCAACCTCCCCGATTTCGCACGGGACACGCAGATGCACATGTAGTCGTTCTGATCGCGCTCATCGTCCGCAAGAACGCTGTCGCGGTGGTCGATCTCACCTTCGAGAACGTTGACCATGCAGGCGCCGCAGATGCCTTCCGAGCAGCCGAACTCGATATTGAAATCGGCTTCCTGAAGAACAGTCAGGATCGATTGGTCCGGCGATATCGTGAAGACCTGACCGGTCGAGCCGACTTCGACCTCGAAACCTTCCGCGGGTTGCGCTGCGCGGTCCGGCGCGGCCGCGAATCGCTCGAAATGGATGTTCAGGCGGGCGCTTCGCGCACCTGCCGATAGAACGGCCTGAAGCATCGGCTCGGGCCCGCAGACATAGACATCGCCGTCGCTGGGGTGTTCCGAAAGCACACTGTCGAAGTCGCAGAACCCGTCGGTATCGTCGCAGTGCAGCCGGTAGGCATCGCCCAGCGCAAGGGATTCGAAAGTCTCGTGCAACGCCGCATCCTTGAGAGAGCGCGTCAGGTAGACGATCCGGACCTTTGCACCGCCTGCCGCGAGGTGACGGCCCATCGCCAGAATTGGCGTAGCGCCGATCCCGCCGCCGAGCAGAAGTATGGGCGCCTGCTCATTTCGGAGCGCAAAGTGATTGCGCGGGCCACCGATCTGCAACTCGGCACCTTCTTCGAGCGCGTGGACCGCCCTCGACCCACCCCGCCCCTCGTCTTCGCGTTTCACGGCGACTGCTACCCAGGTGCCCTCGGGATCCCAATCGCATAGTGAATACTGGCGGATCAGGCCGTCGCCCAAGTGAATGTCGATATGCGCACCGGGCGTCAGGTCGGTGAAACGCTCTCCCAGTGTCTGGAAACGAAATTCGGCGATATCTGGGCTAAGCTGGGTCTTGCGGCTCAGCCTTGCGGTGATGGACATGGTCAGATTTCCTTGCGGCTGCGCCAGGCTTCGAAGCGAAGGCGCGCTTTGACGCCGATCCCGACGAACGGGCGCGGCGGGTTCTGGACGGGAATGCCGGACACGGCCTGCATGTCGTCCAGCAGGTCGCTCTCGATACCGCTGGCCATCTCAGCGAGCAGGCGGCCGGAGATGGTTCCGCGTGCAACCCCTACGCCATTGTCGGTGTTGGAACTCCAAACGCGCGGCGCCATTTCGCCGAAGTAGCTCACCCGATTGCGGGCCAGAGCCGTGACTCCGCCCCAGGTGCTTTCAAACGGGATTTCAGCCAGCTGGGGCCAACGCCGCGCAAGCGCGATACGATGGCTTGCGCGCACTCGGTCGAGCGCGGCATCCGTCGCGGCATAAGAACCGACGTAGTCGTACTGGTTGCGAACGAAAAGGCGGCGATCCTGCGTCATGCGGATCGTCGTGCCGCCGATGTCGGCGGGGGTCAGGCCCCAGTCGAGACGCCCACCGAAAGCCCGAAGCTGCGCATCGTCGAGGGGACGGGTGATGGACGCAAAAGTTGCGACCGGAACTATCCGGCGGCGCATCCAGCCCAGTTCGGAGGTATAGGCGCTGGTCCCTGCTATGATCCCGCCGACCTGAACGGTCATCGGGATGCCCTGACGGCGGATCGACAGTTCGAACCCGTCACCTCGGCGTTGATGGCGCTGTACCGGGCAGCCGTCGAGCAGCACGACATTGCTTGGCAGCGTTCGTGCCAATCCCCGCACGAGACGGGCCGGATTCATGAGAATGCAACCCGGCGTGAAGATCGCTCCCTGATAGTGGCTGGTGCCTGCGATTTCGGCAACATCCTTACGATCCAGCATGCGATAGGGCTGGCCGATGCTGTCGAGAATGCGCGCAAAATTCTCCATCCCGGCCATGCCGGTCTCGCCGATTGCAGCTTGCAGCTTGCCGGCCTTGGACCAATTGCACGCGATCCCGTGCTCCGTGACCAGCCTATCAAGATCCGCGATGGCGGCCGTGTTCAGCCGCACAACCCTGTTCATGCGGGTGGTGTCCTGGCCGTCCAGATCGAACTTGTGCGGCAGATCGATGACGAAACCGGCATTGCGTCCCGAACTACCCCATCCAACGGGCTTGGCATCCAGGAGCAGGATGGTCTGATCGGGATGAAGTTCCGCAAGCCGGCGCGCCGCGGCAAGACCGGTGAGGCCCGCTCCGATCACCGCCCATTCCGCTGTCGGCGGCGGCGGCAAAGTGCCCATCACCGACAGTTCGGAGGGCGATACCCACCCGCCGGGCGTGTCCGGAAGCGGCAAGCGCCGCACGGTGACTGCTGAAGACATCGGATTCTCTCACGAAATTTCCTGTCAAAAGAGGCCGTTCGGACAAGTCGTTCAATGCGGCAAAAACTCACACTTGATTGAGCTCAGCTCATGTGTATTTGCCGCGAAAAATAGAAGATCCCGGAGAGATGCCATGTCACGTCGGACTTACGACATGCCGACCTTGACCACGCTGACGACGTTCGAGGCTGCAGCCCGCCTGCTGAGTTTCAAGAATGCCGCAGTCGAACTCAACGTCACCCCAGGCGCTGTCAGCCATCAGGTGAAGCAGCTCGAGAGCGAACTCGGCATGGCGTTGTTCAATCGCAGACACCGGGGGGTCGAGCTGACCCGGGAAGGCGGGCGGCTCTTCGCGACATTGGCAGAAAGCTTCGGCGCGATCTCTCGCCAATTGCGGGAACTTCGGCAGCTGCAGGGGGAACGCAGGGTGAGGATCGGCACGACGTCGGCGGTTGCCAGCCTGTGGACGTCGTCCAGTCTCGCGGCCTTCTGGCACGCCCACCCCGACATCACCATCGATCAGATGGTCTCGGATGAAGGGTTCGGGATCGCCCCTGATCTCGACATGTACATCCGATACGGCCGTGATCACCGCAGCGATTGGCACCAGCAGCCGCTTTATCGCGACGAGCTCGTACCCGTTGCAACGCCCGAGGTGGCCGCGCGCCTTCATGACGCTTCGCTCGAAACACTGGCCGAACAGCGACTGATCTACCTCGAATCGAATGATCCCAGTTGGACGAGCTGGGACGATTGGTTCGCAGCGCAGGAACATGTCGGCCCCCACTCCAACGGCTTCCGCGTGAACAGCTACCTGATCGGTTTGCACACGGCGATGGATGGCGTGGGCCTGATCCTTGGATGGAAGCGGCTGATCGCACCGTTCCTGAGCAGCGGCCGCCTGCAAGTGATCCGCGGGCACAGCATTCCTGCCCCTCGCCGCTTCCATCTGATCACCCGGCCCGACGATGAATTGTCCGAACCCGCTCGTGAACTGAGGGCCTGGCTTCTCGACACCATGGATGAAATGATCTCATCCGAAGATTAGATTTTCCGACATTGAGCGTTTGACGGCCTGCCTCGATCCTGAACGAGAACTTGGAGAGGCAAGGCAAATACCATGAACGTTATGACCCAACTCAGCGGCGTGCATACCGACATTGCGCGCGCTCAGGGGCTTCCCAACGCGCATTATGTCGACCAGACCGTCTTTGACGAAGAAAAGCGCGCGGTGCTTTTCGGAAACTGGGCTGGTGTCGGCTTCGGCAAGGACGTGCCTGAAGTGGGTGACGCCAAGCCTGTCGATTTTCTGGGAATGCCGCTGCTGCTGGTCCGCGATCGTTCCGGTGCGGTGAACGTTTTCCAGAACACATGCCGTCACCGCGGCATGATCCTGGTGGACGAACCGACCAAGATCCGCGGTGCGATCCGTTGTCCTTATCATTCGTGGTGTTACGGCCTCGACGGCGCCTTGCGCACGACCCCGCACATCGGGGGGCCCGGCCAGAACACGCACGATGAAATCGACGCCAGCGAACTCGGGCTGGTGAAGGTCCCGAGCCATGTCTGGCGCGATGTCGTTTTCGTGAACATCAACGGCAACATGCCCCCCTTCGAGGAAGTTCACGCGGATCTGCTTCAGCGCTGGAGCGCCTTCGAGCAGCCACAGTATCACGGCGGGGAATCTTCGAGTTTCAAGCTTGAGGTGAACACGAACTGGAAGCTGGCGGTCGAAAACTATTGCGAAAGCTATCACCTTCCGTGGGTGCATCCAGCGCTGAACACCTATTCCCGCCTCGAAGACCACCGGAACATCGAGCACCGCCCTGAATACTCCGGCCAGATCACGCTGGTCTATCGTCAGCTCGAAAATGAAAACGGATCCAGGCTCCCCGATTTCCAGGGGCTTCCCGAGTACTGGAACGAGGGTGCGGAATACGTTTCGCTGTTTCCCAACGTGCTGCTCGGTGTGCAGCGCGATCACGTTTTCGCGCTCGTTCTCCAGCCCATCAGCCTCGAAAAGACAGTCGAACACGTCGAACTCTACTACGCGGAAAAGCCGGGTGGCAGCGAAGAACAGGATGAGCTTCGCGCCGAAAACGCGCGGCGCTGGAAGGTCGTCTTCCAGGAGGACATCTTCGTTGTCGAAGGCATGCAGCGCGGGCGTCACGGCCAGCTCTTTGACGGCGGAAGGTTCTCGCCGGCCATGGATGGGCCTACGCACATCTTCCACAAGTGGGTTGCAACGCAGGTCCACAACCAGCGCGTCGCCGAAGGCCGTCTCGAAAGTCGCGTCGAAGGTCAGGACGCATGAGCTACCGCAATTTCCTCGCGGGGCGCTGGGTAGACGGCGATGCTGTGCTGGATGTCGAAGATCCCGCAACCGGTGAGACCATAGCAGAAGCGCCGATCGCCGCCGAAAAGACGCTCACACGCGCTCTGGAAGCCGCGCGCAAAAGTGCCGATCGCGGCGATCTGTCTCAGATGGTTCCGCAAAAGCGAGCGGACCTGATGCGCCGCATCGCCGGTGAAATCCGCAAGATCGCCGATCAAGGCGCCGAGATACTGACCCGAGAAAGCGGCAAGCGCCTTTCGGACGCGAAGGCCGAGTTCGACGAGGCGGCGGCCTATTTCGACTACTACGGCGGCATGGCGGACAAGATGGAGGGCAAGCACATCCCTCTTGGCCCGAACTACGTCGATTACACCGTGCTGGAGCCGGTGGGCGTTTCGGCGCAAATCGTGCCGTGGAACTTCCCGGTTTCGCTTGCTGCCCGCTCGCTGGCGCCAGCACTGGCAACCGGCAATTCGGTGATCGTCAAATCGCCTGAACTCGATCCGCTCGCGTTGACCGTACTCGGGCGTGCGCTAGAAGCTGCAGAAGTGCCGGAAGGCGCCGTTTCCATTCTCAACGGCACCGGTATCGATCTGGGCGCGAAGCTCGTCGCCAGCCCGCAAATCGATCAGATAGTCTTCACCGGCTCAGTGCCGACCGGGCAGGCCATTTTGCGCGCAGCCGCAGACAACGTCACCCCTTCACTCATGGAGTTGGGCGGCAAGTCGGCGGCAATCGCATTCGAGGATACCGATCTCGATACCCTGCTCGAAAGCGTTCGCTGGGGAATCTTTTTCAACGCCGGACAGGTCTGTTCCGCCATGTCCCGTTTGCTGGTGCAGCGCCGTCTTTACGATCGTGCGGTGGAAGCGTGCGCGGCCTTGGCGAACGGCCTTCGGGTCGGACACGGCCTCGACGAAGCCGACCACACGCCGCTGATCTCGGCCCGGCAGCTCGAAACCGTTGCCTCCCTCGTCGCCGCATCTACCCGCGAAGGCGCTAGTGCGGCTGCGGGGGGCGCGCCCCTCGATCGTGCCGGCCACTTCATGGCACCCACCGTCCTGCGCGACGTCAGTCCGACTTCCAAGATTGCGCTCGAAGAAGTCTTCGGACCGGTGCTCTGCATGATTCCCTTCGAAACCGAGGACGAAGCCGTGGCCATCGCGAACGGCACGGATTTCGGTCTCGTTGCAGGAATCTTCACGCATGACCTGTCCCGGGCCCACCGGGTCGCGTCTCGGCTGCGCGCAGGCCAGGTGTTCGTCAACGAATGGTTTGCAGGCGGGATCGCCACCCCGTTCGGCGGCATCGGCAAGTCCGGATTTGGACGCGAAAAGGGCGTCGAAGCCTTGTTCAACTATGTGCGGACGAAGAACGTCGCGATCTCGCTGAAGCGATGAGCGACCCTGATCCGGCCGTCTGGCGCCTGCTGGAACAGCGGGTGACGGAGGCGCATCACCGCGCAGACGTTGCCGAGATGATCGATGCCTACACTGAGGCTGCGGACATCATGGAAGCGCAGGGCCGGGTTGACGCGGCCTGCTTCTATCTGACGCAGGCCTTCGTACTGGCCCTGGAAACAGGCGCCGATGAACTCGTGTCGCTTGACCAGCGTCTGGTCGCACACGGCAGGAATTGAGGAGACAGGACATGAGCGTCAGGATCATTCGGTCCCAGGACGTCGCCTTGAAGCACCGGGGAGGTCCGCCGGGATCCGCCGAAGTAGGGCGCGCGATCGACGGCAGCATTTCTTCCACCATGGGCGCGGGTTTTGGGCGTTTCGATGGGTCCGCCATCGCCTGGACCCTCCTCTATGACGAAGTGATCTATGTGATTTCCGGTAAATTCACCGTCGAGGTGAACGGCGAGATTCACGCCGCCGAGGCGGGGGACGTCATGTGGATCCCAGAGGGCACAAGCGTGATCTACGGCGGGGAAGCAGCGCACATTTTCTATGCCGTGCAGCCCGGCAACTGGGCGGAGCTGCGCAGTACATAGCCACACGCCGAGGGGGGACTTTTTATCCATGACACGGGCGTGCGAGCCCGAGCATAATAATATACGGGAGATGCAACCTTGTCGACGACCGCACTACACGAACCGTCCGTGCTGCTCAGGCCGCCCACGCCGCTGTCGAACCAGCAACGTCGTTTCATCACCAAACTGACCGTCCTGATTTCGGGCGGAATGTTCATCGATGGCTTCATCCTAGGCGGCATCGGCATCGTGATGCCGGCCATCACGGCAGATCTTAATCTCTCTTTGGCCTGGCAGGGCCTGATCGGCGCTTCCGCCTTGATCGGCATTTTCCTGGGCGGTCCGCTGGGCGGCTACCTGGCCGACAAGATCGGCCGCAAGCCGATGTTCACGATCGATCTGGCGATTTTCCTCATCGGCTCGCTTGCGCAGTTCTTCGTCACCGATCCGATGCAGCTATTCATCGTACGCCTGCTGATGGGTGTCGCGATCGGCGCCGATTACGCGGTTGGCTGGCCGATGCTCGCTGAGTTCGCTCCCGCCCGCCTGCGCGGTTTCCTGATGTCCGTGCAGGAAGTGGGTTGGTATGCCGGCTACCTCATCGCTTACGTAATGGGCTGGGCGCTTGTCGTTTCCGATACCGCCCCGTGGAACGTGATCCTGGGCCTGAGCGCCATTCCCACCCTTATTGTCCTGCTGATGCGGCTCGGCACGCCGGAATCCCCGCGCTGGCTGAAAAGTCAGGGGCGCCATGCCGAAGCGGAACAGCTCGCTGCGGAATATATGTGCGAGGAAGGCCGCAAGGACCTCAAGGCGCAGAATTCCTCCAATCCTCTCAGGATGCGCGACCTGTTCTCATCGCACTACATGAAGACCACGATCTTCGTTTCGGTGTTCTGGGTCTGCAACGTGACGCCTTACTTTGCGATCAGCACCTTCGCACCGTTCGTACTGAACCATCTCGGCCTGGGTGACGGGCTTGCCGCAGGTATCGCCCTCAACAGCCTTGCTCTCGTAGGCGTCGTGATCGCCACAATGCTGGTCGAGAAAATGGGCCGCCGAATGCTGGGTATTCCCCCCTTCTTCATTTCGGCGGCGGTATTGGTTGCTGTGACGTTTGCCAGCCAGTCGCCTGTGGTGATCGTCGCCTGCGTTCTCATTTTCGCCTTCGTCAACGCAATCTCGACCACGCTTTGCAGCGTCTATCCCGGGGAAGTGTTCCCGACCGAGATCCGCGGCGCCGGCGTTGGCTTCGCCACCGCTATCTCGCGTATCGGTGCCGCCGCCGGTACCTTCCTGATGCCCATGTCTATCGACCATCTGGGTATTTCCGGAACGATGCTGATCGCGGCAGGAACCTGCCTCTTCGGCGGCGTCGTGTCCTGGCTGCTGGCGCCGGAAACCATGGGGAAACAGCTGAGTGAAACCTCCGCTCCGCACTCGGGCGGCCGCTAGCGTTCCACTTAGAGCAGTTTCCGATCCGACTGCATCGGATCAACTGCTTCAAGCTTTTGGTTTTCCGCGTTTTCCGAGTCATCAGGTGATGCCACCTGATTAGAAAACGCTCTAAAAGACGACGAGAAAGCCGGTCCTTGGCGCGTAAAGCCCAAGGGCCGACTTTTGTCCCGATGCGATGTTGCTGCTGGCTTCCATCAGCGAAAATCGCCAGAGGGCCGAGCTTCCATCAATCCAACGCTGGGCAAGTGAGCGGAAATGACCACGGAAATGCAATTAGTGCCGATTGCAGACGTCCCTGTAGGTCCGCTCAAGCCGTCCTTCGCGGCCAGGCAGTGGTTGATGCTGCTGGGGCTCCTGCTGTGCTGGAGTTCGAGCTTCATCGGAATACGCTTCACCGTCGATTATGCGCCGATTGCCCTGGTCGCATTCTGGCGCAATCTCATCGCCGGCTTGCTGCTACTGCCGTTCGCGCTCTTGATCGGTCCACGCCCACGGCTCCGCGATGTTCTGATTCAAGCAATCTTCGGCATTTTCGCGATGGGCGGCCTCATTCTGGGTTGCGGCATCGCTATCGAGGAAGGCGTTCCGACTGGCATCGTCGCGCTCATGTCCGACATGCTGCCATTGGCGATCGTGCTACTTTCCATTCCGATCCTGGGCCAGATCGTCACGCGCGGCGAATGGGCCGGCATCGGTCTTGCGATTTGCGGTGTATTGGCCGCGTCGGCCGGCTCGCTGCATGTCGGTACGGCTCCCAAGTGGGCCTATGCATTGCCGTTTCTTGGAATGATCTCCATCGCCGTCGTGACGCTGCTGCAACAGCGCTGGCCATCCAGTTTCTTGCCGATCCATCAGAGCGTAGCGATCCAGTCTCTCGCAAGCGCTTTGATCTTCCTGACAGTAACATCGGCGCAAGGGCGCATAACTCCGCCTCTGGAGCCAAATTTCTGGATCGGCATCGCCTGGCTCGTCGCTTTCGCCACGATCGGCGCATACGGCTTGTACTACCTTTGCCTTAAGCACCACTCTTCAACAATAGTGAGCAGCACTCTCTATTTGAGCCCGCCAGCAACGATGATCTGGGGGCGGATTATGTTCGGCGAACCATTGTCGGCAGTAATGGGAATAGGTGTAGCCATTACGATGATCGGCGTAATCATCGCCTCGAAATACAACGGCAGCCACCTGCATTGACCACCGCCATTTGGGCCGAGACCCAGCCCGCGCATCGGCGGCTCAGCGCGGATCGACGGATGGATTGGGCTGGCAGACGGAAGGGCGGGTCTCAGGACTGGCCACGAACACGGGGAACACGCAGATAGCAACGATTGCGATCATCAAGCCCGGAACGGCCTGCCATCCCGTTGCTTCAACAAGGAATTGCGCAACGAAAGGGGCAAGCCCGCCGAATATCGCCGTGGCCGTGGTCGCCCCGAGAGCGAGGCCTGAAAGGCGCCCTTCGCCGGGAAACTGCTCCGCCGTTGCCACCGCACCTACCGCGCTGACGGCGCCGCCCAGCGATGCCAGGAGAAGCGTGCTGGTCAGGATTGCACCGAAGGAACCTGTGCCCATTATCGAGAAGCAAGCCGCAGGCATCACCGCGGCGAGAAGGGCCGCGGCCAGCAATATCTTCCGGCGTCCTGTCCGATCGGAAAGGGCCCCGACAAAGGGTGTCACCAGAATGACCGCGAATGCGGCCCCGGTCGACAGCCATAGCGCTTTACTTTCGGGCATGATCCCCGTGCCAGTCAGAAAGACAGGAACGTAGGTGATGCCGACATAGTAAGTGATCGAGCCCAGCGCAGAAATGGCGAACCCCCGGGCGATCGCGATGCGATTGCGGTTCAGGACCTGCTGCAAGGGGCGGTCGGGCACGGTAGAGGACATGACCTGGCGCTCGAAGTCCGGGGATTCCTCCAATGTAGCGCGCGCCACAAGCACGGCGCCTGCCAGGATGGCCCCGAACAGGAAAGGAATGCGCCAGCCCCATTCGGCGAGAGCGGCAGAGGGCAAGGCATTGACGACAATCGCCGAGATGCCGGCGGCCAGAAGGCCGCCCAGCTCGCTTGCAGCAGCGGCCAAAGAGGTGACAAGGCCCCGTTGGTGGCGTTTCGCGCCTTCCATAAGGTAAGCGACGACGCCCGTATATTCGCCGCCTACGGAGAACGCCATGGTGCACCGTAAAAACAGCAGCAGCCAGCCGGACCAATGCCCGATGCTGGCATAAGTCGGCATTGCGGCGGTGGCGAGCATGGCTGCCGTCATCAGTGCCATCGACAGCAGCATGGTGCGCCGGCGGCCGTGACGATCCCCGATATGACCAAACACCGCCGCCCCGAACGGGCGCATGAGATAGGCAACGGCAAAACCGCCCAGCGTCGTCAACAACGACGCTTGACCGCCCCCAAAGAAGACGCGGGAGAGCACGGTGGCGAGATAAAGATAGAGGGTAAAGTCGTACCACTCGACGATCGTCGAGAAGGCGGCGATCGCCATCGACTTGCGTGACAGCGGCTTATGTTCGCGTGCCGCTGTATCGGTCTCGACCTGCATGGACGGCCCACTCAATTTCGAACGATATGAGGGGCATGATTACCTTCCCCGCGACGCCTGGCAATCGTTCGTAGCTGGGTATCGCGTGGTCGGACCGCAACATCGTGCGGTGTCGCAAGGGCCTGGCCGCTTGCCTGTCGCCGTTATTCCGCGTCGAAAGCGATCGGCAGCGTGCGCGGCCCCCACGCGCCCAGCATGGGCCGCCAGGTGACCTTGCCATCCCGGCGGGGGTTGCGGATGCGTTGGGCGATGAGGTGGATGCCTTCCTCCAACTGGTTGCGGGCAAGATATTGGCCAAGGCAGATATGCGCGCCCCGGCCAAAGCCCACATGCCGTGTGCTGTGTTCCCGCTCGGGATCGAACAGCAGCGGTTCCGGAAACGCAGCCGGGTCGCGGCCGGCCAGCGGCGTCGCCAAGGCGACCAGCTTGCCTTTTTCGAACCGCACGCCCTCATAATCAAAGGACTCGGCAACTTGCCGGAAGGGTGTCGCGATGGTCGAGTGACGCAAGGCTTCTTCCACGACCAGAGTGCAGAATGCCTTGTCCTGTGCGCAGCGGGCGTACATGTCCGGCCGGTCGACAAGCAGGTTCATTATCATGCCAAGCAGGTTCTTCGACGTATCGTAACCCGCGACCAGCAACACCAGCAGCATGAACCGCAGTTCCCTGTCATCCATTCCGCCCGCGTCGCGCGCTGCGATGAGGTCGTCCAGCAGCAGGGCATTTTCGGCCGGGCCGTGTCTTTCCCGGTCCCGGATCAGCCTATCGGCAACATTCCATTTGATGTCGAACGCTTCCAGGATCTTCTCCCGCAGCGAGCGGTCCAGACTGATGGCGGCAACCTGCATTTCCAGCGCCCAGCGCAGGCTCGGGATTACCTCCGTGGAAATGCCGAGCAGCCCGCACATGACGGTGACGGGGAAGTAGGAGGCGAATTCCGTAAAGTCGAAATGTCCCCTGGGCGCCCATTCATCGAGCAGCGCCGTCATGGCGCCCTGAACCAGGGGACGGATGACATTCGCGTTGCGCGGCGTGAACGCAGAGGCCACGCTGGCCCTTAGGCGCTTATGCTCGTCTCCCTGCTTCGACAGGAGCATCTCCGCCATGAAGCGGGCCCACATCGTATCCTGCAGCTCATAGAATTCGACGATGCCGCCCAGGCCCATTTCCAGATGCCGCTCGTCGGCGAACAGATCCTTGTTGGCTTTGCAGCCATGAACCACATAGCCTGCGGCGAAGCGCGCGAGCCAGGGATGTTGCGCGCGGGCCGGTTTCATGAAGCGTTCGGGGTCGGCCCAGAACTCTGGCTGATCGACCGGGAGCACTGGCAGTTCCTCATATGTCACCATATCCGCCTCCCTGTTCGATCGCCCGTCAGAACGCGGCGCCGCCGTTGACGCCCAGAAGCTGGCCGGTGATGTACGATGCCTCCTCGGAGGCGAAGAAGGCGCAGGCCGCGGCCACTTCTTCCGGCCGGCCGAACCGGGGGATGGGGTAGCTTTTCAGGATTTCCTCGAAAGGGATCGGCAGGTCGTTGGCGGCAATGGCGCGGCGTGCCATCGGCGTGTCGATAAAGCTGGGCGCCACGGCGTTGACCGTGATCCCACGCGCGCCCAGTTCGATCGAAAGCGTGCGGGTCAGCGACGTTACCCCACCTTTGGAGGCGCTGTAGTGCGCCATCTTGAAAGCGCCAATCTGCGCGGCGAGCGAGGAGATATTGACGATCCGCCCCCATTCCGCAGCGAACATGTCGGGCAGCACTGCCTGGGTCATCAGGTAGGGGCCTTTGAGGTTCACCTCCATGATGCGATCCCAGTTCGCTTCCTCGATCTCCGTGAAAAGCTGGAAGCCTTCGGTGGCGGCATTGTTGACCAGCACCGTCACAGGTCCAAGTTCCGCATGGACCTGGGCCATTGCCAGGTCGATCGAGGCGCGGTCGGCTACATCGCCGTATACGGGAATGGCCGCGCCGCCCGCGCGGCTGATATCCCGCGCGACGCGGCGCGCTTCGTCGAGATTGATGTCGAGAACGGCCACGCCGGCAACATCGCGCGACAGGCGGTGACAGACAGCTTCGCCAATGCCCGAGCCGCCGCCGGTAACCAGAGCGAAACGGGCACTCCCGCTACCATCTGTCTGCATCCTGTTTTCCCCGCCCTTACCGTTCCCTTTGGGAATCGTTTCCATACGGTTCCGTATGGCATGGCCGTAACTGTTCCACAAGATTGCTCCGTCGCGCGCGAAGTGGTCGGGCCGTCAGGGGGCGATCAGCAAGGCTTCGCATTGAGGAAGGGTCACTTCATCGGCCAGCGGTGCCCCCACACGGAGAAAGGAAAATATCAGCACGGCCCTGCTGCGCGCGCTGTCCGCAGGCGCGCTGGCAGCCAGCAGTACATCGACGATAAAGAGAATGCGGGTTTCATCGGCATGCGCCAGCGCGGCCGCGGCCCGCGCATCGCGTCGTGCCCACAAACGGATCGCCAATTCCATATCGAAGTCCGGCGGATGCCGGTCGAAAGGCAGGCGCATCATGCGATGATAGCGTTCCTGCGGGCACTCTATGGCGTTCAGCCGGTCGATGATCTGCGTGACGACATGCTGGCGCCAATGATCCAGCATGGCCCCATGAAGATCGGACCGATCCCTGAAATGCCAATAGAAACTTCCCTTGGTAACGCCCAGTTTTCGGGCCAGCACTTCCACGCGAACGCCATCGATGCCGTTCTTCGCCAGCATCTTGAGCGCCGCTGCTACCCATGACGCGCGATCCATTACGGGCGATTTCACTCGCGGCCTGGAGGTGCTCGCCATAGGTCTGAAATCTCCCGCAAATGGATCGTGCCATGGCATGCATGCGTCGGCATGCGTCGTGACCGTGCATAGCCGTTGCTTGCTCAGATTCAACGTGGGTCGACGGACCTATCCGAAATTGGGGTCAAAATCGCCAACCAAGGTGTGCCGCACCGGAATGGGAGTGGAAGCCGCTCCCAATTTGCGGGATGGTAAGAGGCCGAGATTCAGGTTGTCCTTGGTGACGAGTGCGAAGCCTGGACCAAAACCAGCGAGCGTTTCCGGCGGATATCGACAAGAGGGAGAATGACCGTGACCGATCTGAACAAGGACGCGATGGCCCTTGGGCGTCGCGACATGCTGCACGCGGCTGGTGCCGCGATCCTCACCGGTGCCGCCGGCGCCCCCTTTGCCGCATCGGCCCAGGCCCAGGCCCAGGCCCAGACCCAGGATAGCGGCGCATCATTGCCCGCCACGGCCAGCCGGGCATCGCTCGGCGGCCGCCTTCAGGGCGTGCAGCATTTCGGGCTGACGGTTCAGAATATGGAGCGAGCCTACGAGTTCTACACCCAGGTGCTGGGCGGTACCGAAGTGTTCCGGCATGGCGACTTTTCGGGCGATGCGGTCCAGAATACATTGCTGGCCGATCAGGAAATCGTCGCCAATGAACTGGGCGTCAACCCGTGCACCATCGGTGTTCCCGACTTGCGCGGCGGTAGACAGCGGCTCGACGTCCGCTTCATCCAGTTCGACAATGTCGTGATCGAGTTGCTGCAATATCGCGATGCCGATCAGCCAATGGGCGGGGCGAAGGCATTTGCCGAACCTGTTCAGCATATGAGCCCCGCCTTCCCGCGGATGATGCACATTTGCTTTTATGTGCGCGACGATGTCGACTTCAATCAGTTCATCACCGACCTGGAGGCGGAGTCCGCCCGGCGCGGCATGACGCAGGTGCGCGCCAATCGCATCATCCGCGTGCGCAGCGAGGCCGAACGCAAGGCCGCGCCCCAAAGCAGCAACACCAACAAGGTGACTGTCGCCCCGTCGGACGGATGGGAACTGATCTACTGCAAGGGGCCGGAGGGCGAGCAGCTCGAATTCGTGAAGGCGCTGGGGCCGGTGAAGCAGCGCTTCGCCAATGCGCTGGCGAGCCGCCAGAAGGCCCGCGCGGCGCTTTGAACCGGACCAGACCGGGGCGGCGCCGCCCGTCCCGGCCCCAGCGCCTCCAAGAATTTCGTCTATTTCCGGCAGGAGGGCGGGCCCAAGCCTATTTCGATGCCAGTAGGGCGTTACCGGATTTCGTGCGTCAGGACACTGCAGCAGCTGAATCGGGTTAGTTCGGCCCGCTGACCTGCGTCAGTACACACCCAGAAACCGGCCATCCGCATCGAAGCGGCAGTTGAAGAATTTGGTGCCTTTGCTTCCGTCGCGGCGGTCGTACCAGCCCTGCACGATATAGCCGCTGCGCTGCTGGATCGGGGCATTGGCCGTGACTTCACTGGGGCGGCGATCGAACCGGGCACTGGCCTCATTGCGACAAATCCGGGAAAGTTCGTCCCCGGCGACGTAGCCGCGCGAAGATGAGCCACCGCGATCATAATCGGCAGCGCGACGATCATTCGGGCCTGCGCCCTTCTGGCAGTCGGCTGGCAGCGTCGGCGTGACCGAACTGTAGCGTCCGTCCATGGTCGCGATGCTCACGCATTGGCGGCGGTCCTTGCTCCACCAATAGGAATAGCTGCGATCGTCGCCCTTCTCACCACCCGCATTGCGATACCCGCGACGTTGCAATTCCGCCTCGGCCTGCCCGGCGCGCGCTCCCACCATATCCTCCAGTCCCGTAGATTGGCCGAAAGAGGGTGACGACGTGAAAGCCATCGCGAGAGCCGCAAAAGCTATGACGCGAGAAAACAGAGGCATACGAGCGTCTCATCTTCGAGAATGGGGCTTACACCTTCTAATTTCGATGAATCTTGAGCGCTATAGGAATCTGCTCCCCGATAGACGCGGAGGTAGAGCGAGAATGCCCCGGCACGCGCCGCTGAAGTGATCCGCCGGCGGGAAACGATGCCGGCCGGCACGCTGCGTGTTCCCTACGACCTGCCGCGCGGCCTGCTTGCGGCTGCGCTGCTGGAACCGGAGGCGATGGACTCGTTCCTTGCCTGGGGTTTCTTTCCCGGCATGCTGGGGAAGCCCAACAATCCGGACCGCTTCGCTGCGATCTCGATTGCCGAAGCGCGACTTGCCTGGATCGTCGCGCGCTCGCCATTCAAGATCGAGGAGATGGCGACTTATCCGATCGGCCGCGAGATATAGGAACGATCCTGCGCGGATGCGGGCTCCGCGCAGGATCGCTTGCTTGATCAGCCTTATCGCGCGACAGTCACACGCAGATACGTCGCGGGGATCACCGTGGTGTCTCCGCCTGCCTGGTTCTGCGCGTCGAACAGCGCCTGCAGTTCATTCTGCAGCGCCTCGCGCCTCCCGTCCTTTCCTGCCGCTTCGAACGCGTTCATGGTCGGGCCGTAATAGTCCCGGAATACCGAGAGGAACGTGCCGGCCGGGCCGGGATAGCGGAACGTGTACGTGGCGCGCTCACACCGGATCCGATCGGGCGCGATGCCGGCGGCGGCGAAGCGTTGTCGCACCACGTCTTCCTGCCCCCAGCTTACCGGACTGACAAAACCCTCGGGAGGAGGCGGCAGGAAGGCTGCGCTGATTTTCAGCACTTGCGCGACCAGCGTCGGATCGCCCGGGATCCAGTTGCCCATCACGATCCGGCCGCCTGGCCGGCAAACCCGAACCATTTCCGCGGCAACGTCGTTCGGGCGCGGTGCAAACATGGCGCCGAACATGCTGACCACCAGATCGAAGCGTGCATTCTCCAGACCGGTCAGCGCACTGGCGTCCCCTTCCACGAAATGCAGGTTGGCAAGCCCCTCATCACGGGCCCGCACATTTCCTGCGGCCACGAGATTGGCGGCGATGTCGACGCCAAGGACCTCGGCGCCCCGGCGGGCCATGGGAACCGCAGTCGTTCCGTCGCCGCAGCCAAGGTCGAGCACCTTCATCCCCGGCGCCGGGGATATCCATTCAACGAGTTCGTCGCCGCTTTCCCGCATGGCTGCGGCAAGGCGCGTAAAATCTCCCTTTTCCCATAATGCCTTGTTGGCATTGACGGGGGGCGTGGCCGGCTTTTCAAACGACGACTGGGCTTTATCCCGCACATCCTGCGCAGTATTGGGCTGCATCCTTACTCTCCATCTGGTAGGCCATCTTGCGGGCCGATTTGCCGAGGATAGTACGCGCCAGTCGGCCATGCTTGACCTTTTCATGGATATTTCATGGAGAAGTGCAGGTTTGTCCAGTGACGCCCATCTTGTCTTCTGCTTTTCCGAATTCGAACTGGATACCGGCAAGTTCGAACTGCGCGCAAAGGGCGAAGCTTGCCATGTAGAGCCGCAAGTTCTGTCGCTGCTGCTACTGCTCGTCAGCAATGCAGAGCGCCTGGTCGGCAAGGATGAGATCGTCGAAAAGGTCTGGGGCGGAAGAGCGGTCTCCGAAGCTGCGGTTGCTTCTCGCGTCAAGGCAGCCCGGCAGGCGCTGGGTGACGACGGAACGCGGCAGGCATTTATCAGGACCGTCCACGGAAAGGGTTTCCGTTTCGTCGGATCGGTCGCACCGGTAACGAAAGCACCGAACGCGGCGGCGCCCCTCCCCCAAACTGCCACGGCGGTTACTACTTCCGAGCGCCCGGCCATCGCCGTCCTGCCCTTCCGCATCGTAGGTCCACCGGGCCCGCTGGCCTTCGTGGCGCAGGCACTTGCGGACGAGCTGATAACCGATCTTTCGCGGCTCCACTGGCTGCTCGTAATCGCGCGGGGATCGACGTTTCGCTTCCAAGGCAGCGATCTGGGCACCGAAGTCGTGGGCCCGGCGCTCGGCGCGCGCTACTGCCTGACCGGGACATTCGAAGAAGCGGGTCGTTCCGTCATCGTCACGACCCGCCTGCTCCGCACCTCGGACGAGGTCGTGTTATGGTCTGAACGCTACACGGCTTCCCCCGGTGAGTTTCGAACCCTGCGCGCCGAAATCGTCGCCAATACGGCTGCCAATCTGGAAACGCGGATAATCCAGCACGAGGTTGCATGTGCCCGCCAGCTGGGTGAAGCGGACCTCGACGCATGGGCCTTCTACCACCTTGGGCTGGACCACATGTTCCGCTTCAATCGATCCGACAATGCGCGTGCGCAGGCATCGTTCGAGAAAGCGGCCAGATTGGATCCGGGCTTCGCCCGCGCCTATGCCGGCCTTTCGTTCACGGCATTTCAGGACAGCTTTCTCCAGTACTCGAAAGACTGGGCGAGAGCCAACGATCTGGCCCATGGCTTTGCCGAGCAAGCCGTCCGATGCGACCCACTCGATCCCTTTGCGCAATTGTGCCTTGGCCGCTCGCTCTGGCTCGCTGCCGCGCCGGTCGAGAGCATCGAAATCCTCTCCGACACCATTGCGCTTTCGCCCAGCTATGCGCAGGCAATCTATTCGCGGGCCTGGGCCGAAATGATACTGGGCCAGGCGGATCGCAGCGATCAGGACGCCGCGCTCGCGTTGCGCCTGAGCCCGCTCGATCCGTTGCGCTACGCCATGCTGGGGGTCCGATCGGTCAGCGCGTTGCTACAAGGCAACTTTGAGGCTGCGGCGGGGTGGGGCGAAAAAGCCGCCCATGCGCCCGGTGCCCACAAGCATATCTCGCTTATCGCAGCTTTGGCCAATCAGGCCGGCGGGAACAGCCAGCGGGCCGCACACTGGGTGCGAAAGGCGCGGGAAGCCGATCCTGACATTTCCGCAGACCGGTTCCTGCAGTCCTTTCCTTTTGCGCCTTCCGAAGGGCGCGAGAATCTCGAGAAGGCGTTGCAGGCGCTCACATGCAGCGGGCTCTGACCGGCCCGGATCGCTGCCCACGGCCCTCGATCATGACGCGCGGGCTTACTGGGCCGCGTTCCTCTCGGCATTGAGCCGCTCGACCAGTTTTTGGATCTCGTCGGGATTGAGAATCCAGGTGCGGGTCTTGCGGCCTTCGCGGAACACCGGCCGCGTCAGCAGGATGCGCGCCTGCTCCTTGGCGAAAGGCTTGAAGAGCGAGAAGTGCATCACGCATTCGAGCATCGATCCGATCACCGGCGTCTTGCCATCCAGATCGATCAGCGTTGCGGGCTGGTCCCAGGGAATGTTCATCATGAGGCGCGCCTATCGCGGGTTATGGCGAATGCAAAGGCCGAATGCATTCACCCGCACTACCGACAGTTCCCGAAACAAGTCATGCACCAGCTACCTCGCTAATCAAACTGGCTGAGAATATCCGAGAGCGCCGGACGCAAACGCTGGATCTCGTCGCGGTGCGCGGCAGACAGTTCTTCCAGGATCCCGAGAGCCTTGTCCGTCAACCGGAGCAAGGCACGGCGACGGTCATTTTCGGCCGTCTCCCGCGTGATCAATCCCACTGCCGCCAGCCGGTCGATCAATCCCGTCGCGCTATGAGGCTTGAGCACCAGTTGCTCGGCGACATGCCCGACGGTCGCCTGATCGGGGTGCGCAGCGCGGATTGCCAGCAAGGCCTGATGCTGCTGCGGCGTTAACCCGACGCGCGCGGCATGCGCCTCGCTGAACGCCAGAAACCGGCGGATCGTGTGCCGGAATTCGGCCAGCGCCGCGTAGTCGGCATCGTCCAATGGGATATCCATCGCCGTCACGGCGGTCTCCAAGGTTGTATTATATCGCGTTGCGATATATCTGCTCCGCCAAGCGCGGCAGCAAGGCGATAGCAGAAGATGTCAGGTACACCCATTCGCTCCGGCGAAAGCCACCCCCTCGGCGACCACAGCGTCGATAGCCGGATGCCGCTGCTGGCCGTGATGGCCACGGTAGTTGGCGCTGGGGGAGCGCTGGGCGCCTGGGTTCTGGTCAAGCTGATCGCCGTGGCCACCAACCTGTTCTGGTTCGCCCGCCTCTCGGCCGATACCGTTTCCATTACCGACGCCTCGGTGGGTTTGATGGTGATCGCGATCCCGGTGATCGGCAGCCTGATCATCGGCCTGATGGCCCGCTTCGGCTCCGACAAAATCCGCGGCCACGGCATTCCGGAAGCCATCGAGACCATTCTTTACGGTGAAAGCCGCCTGTCCCTGAAGGTCGCCATTCTGAAGCCGCTCTCTTCGGCGATTTCGATCGGCAGCGGCGGCCCCTTCGGCGCGGAGGGGCCGATCATCATGACGGGCGGCGCCATCGGCTCCCTCTTCGCCCAGTGCTTTCATCTGAGCGCTGCCGAGCGCAAGACTCTGCTGGTCGCCGGCGCGGCAGCGGGCATGACTGCCATATTCGGCACACCGCTCGCCGCGATCCTGCTGGCCGTGGAAGTCCTGCTATTCGAATGGAAACCCCGCAGTTTCGTGCCGGTCGTGGTGGCGGCGATCATCTCCTATTCCTGCCGCCCGTTTCTGCTTGGCACCGGCCCGATGTTCGCCATGACCGCTCCTCTGCCCGGAACCTCCTGGGATCTGTTTGCCTCGGCCGCGCTTGGCATCGTGGTGGGCATCGAAGCCATGCTGCTCTCAACCTCGCTCTACCGCGTAGAGGACTTGTTCCACAGGTTGCCGCTGCACTGGATGTGGTGGCCGGCGATCGGCGCGATAGCGGTCGGCCTTGGCGGCCTTGTAGACGCCCGCGTGCTGGGCGCCGGTTACGCCAACATCGATGCGCTGCTGAACGGTTCGCTGGCGCTGAAACTGGTCGTTTCGCTGCTCGTCATCAAGGCGCTGGTGTGGTTGATCGCGCTGGGGTCGGGCACATCGGGTGGGGTGCTGGCACCGCTTCTGATCCTGGGCGGCGCGGCGGGCTTCCTGCTGGGGCAGTTCCTGCCGGGAGATCCGTCGTTCTGGGCGATGATCGGCATGGCCGGCATCATGAGCGGCGCAATGCGCGCGCCGCTGACCGGCGCGCTGTTCGCGGTCGAACTCACGGGCCATTTCGAGGCTATTCCCTGCACGATCGCCGCTGCCGCCGGCGCCTATGCCGTCAGCGTACTGTTCATGCGCCGATCGATACTGACCGAAAAGATCGCCCGGCGCGGGCGGCACGTCCTTCAGGAATATACCGTCGATACGCTCGACCTGCTGCAGGCCGGCCAGATCATGACCCATGCCCCGGAAACCCTGCCCGCCTCCATGACGACCGCGCAGGCCGTGGCGTTCTTCGCCGAAGAAGCCCGACACCGCAGTTATCCCGTGGTGGACGCGGATAACCGTCTGGTCGGGATCGTTTCACGTTCGGATGCGCTGCGCTGGCAAACGACAGCAGGCACGCAGGACGTTTCCCTGGGCGAGACGATCTCCGATGCCGACTTGCCAGTGGCTTTTCCCGAAACACCTGCGGGTCGGGTCGCTGACCTTATCGTCGAGACAGGAATCGGCCGGATTCCGATCGTGGACCAAAGCAGCCGTATGGTGGTGGGCCTGCTGTCACGGCAGGATCTCCTCAAAGTTCGCAGCACATCCCGAATGGCGGAAGTTGGACGCTCACGCTTCGCTTGATTCTCCGTCGAAGATCGGAACACCATCCACCGAACTTCGGCCCCCAGTGACCAACCCCAAGTGACCAGCCCCATCGTCAGAACGCCTCAGCCGGACAATAAGACCTGAGGAAATCCGGATGGGATGGCATGCTGGCTGCGATTTGGGAAATCTCGGACCGCATCCGATCGAGATGGCCGCGCAAAGCGGCTTCCGGCATCATTTCGGCAAGGCGGTGGTAGCCGAGGGGATCGAGGCGCTGCCCCAGCAGCACGGAGGTCCAGCTATCGACGCGGAACAGTTCATCCTCCAGCTTGAAGGCACGCGCGTCTTCGCGCCACAGGTCCAGCCGCTCCTTCAGCGAATCCGGAATGTCCATCGTCCGACAGCGGCGCCAGAAGGGGGAATCGTCCCGCTCGGTGACGTGATAGTGTAAAATGATGAAATCGCGGATGGATTCGAATTCCAGGCGCGATTTCTCGTTGAAATGGTCGATCAGCGCTTCGTTGCAACCGTTGAAGGGGAAGTCCTGGATCAGCCGGGTGACGGCCGCCATCATCAGGTGGATGCTGGTCGATTCCAGCGGCTCGATGAAGCCGCCGGCAAGCCCCAGGCCCACGCAATTGCGGAACCAGCTCTTTGTCCGCATGCCCGTCTTGAAACGCAGGAGCCAGGGCTCAATCGTCGGCTCGCCGTCGATCTGTTCCAGCAGCTTTGCCCGCGCTTCGTCGTCCGACATGAACTCGCTGCAGAAGACGAGGCCGTTGCCTTCCCGGTGCTGCAGCGGGATCTTCCAGCGCCAGCCCGCCTCGTGCGCGTAGGCGCCGGTGTAAGGCTGGGGCGGATTTGATGATCGCGACTGGACGGCGACGGCGCTGTTGGTGGTGATCCAGCGCCCCCAATCCTCGAATTCTACACCAAGGGCCTGACCCAGAAGAAGCGAGCGAAAACCGGTGCAATCGACGAAAAGGTCGCCTTCGATCCGCTCTCCGGATTCCAGCGTCAGCGCATCGATGAAGCCGCTTTCGGGATGGAGATCGACATTGCGGATCTTTCCTTCGATCCGCTTCACGCCGGCCGGCTCGGCAATGGCGCGCAGGAAGCGGGCGTAGCGGCTGGCGTCGACATGATAGGCATAGCCCATGTTCGGCGCGGCGCTCAGCGACATGCGGTTGGCCTCTCCCGCCACCCATTCCAGGCAGTATTCGCCAAGTTCGCCGCCAAATCCGCGCGATTGTGCGTGCAGCCAGAAGTGATGGAATTCCGCCATCCAGGACACGCGCGAGCCGATCGTGCCGAAAGGGTGGATGTAGCGATCGCCGGCGCGGCCCCAGTTCCTGAACTCGATCCCCAGCTTGAAGGTCGCCTGCGCGGCGGCCATGAACTCGGCTTCCTTGATCCCCATCAGGTCATGGAAAGTCTTGAAGGTCGGCACGGTGGATTCGCCGACGCCGACGGTCGAGATTTCTTCCGATTCGATCAGGGTTACATCGATCAGCGGCCCCAAATGGCGTACCAGCGCCGTGGCTGTAACCCAGCCGGCGGTGCCGCCGCCAGCGACCACGACGCGTTTCACCACACGGTCCGAAGAAGGATCCTGCTGCATTTCCACTTCCCATGATGGCGGCATCGGGGGCCGCATTGTACGGATAATCGAAAGGTTGTGTCCGGCTGAGCGGACAATTCAAAGGGCTACGGACAGCTCAGGTGGCCCCGGCGGCGGGACGTTCCGGCGCTTCGTCCCCATCCTCGTTCAAATTGCCCAGCGCGCCGCTGGCCCGGGCACGGCGGCCGTAGACCAGTTCGAACAGGGGGGAGGCCATCAGCGTCGTCACCAGCGCCATGACGACGAGCATGGAGAACAGCGCCGGGCCGATGATGCCCTTCTGCAGGCCGATGTTGATGATGATCAGTTCCATCAATCCGCGCGCGTTCATCAAGGCGCCAACGGCAAGCGCGGTCGGATTGTCCTGCCCGGTCAGCCGGGCCGCAGCCCAGCAGGCAACGCCCTTGGCCAGGATGGAGCCGATCAGGATGACCAGCGCAATACCGGCGAGTGCAACGCTGTTCACCAGCGTCAGCTGTGTGTTGAGGCCGGAGAACGTGAAGAACATCGGCACCAAGAGCGCCAGCGTAAAGGGTTCCAGCTGGGATTTCAGTTCACGGCTGAGCAGCCCGCGCGGCATCGCCACGCCCAGCAGAAATCCGCCGAACACCGAATGGAGCCCCGCCGCGTCCATGGCCCAGGCGCTGAGCATGAACAGGGCGACGATGGTTGCGAGCAGCGGCGGTACGATGCGGCCCTCGCGCTCTGCCCAGCGTGCCAGCGGCGCCAGCAGGCGCGGACCGGCCGTGAGCATGAACAGCGCGAACAGTCCGCCGCCCACCACGGCCTTGATCGCCACGACCGGCCCGCCGCCGAAGCTGGCAAGGACGATCGCCAGCACCGTCCAGGCGCCCACATCATCGATCGCCCCGGCCGACAGCGACAGCGAGCCGAGCGGCGTGCGCGCCAGCCCGCGCTCCTGAATGATGCGGGCAAGGACGGGGAAGGCGGTGATCGAGATGGCAGCGCCCATGAACAACGTCGCCTGGAAGGTGCTGACCTGCGGCCCGAACAGGTTCATGCCGAACAGCCAGGGGGTCATCGCCACGGCAGCCAGGAAAGGCGCCGCCATGCCGGAGAGGGACACGGCAAAGGCGCTGCGGGCATTCACGCGGAAATGGTCGGTCCTGAAACCAAGGCCGACGAGAAACATGTAAAGCCCCACGCCCAGTTGGGCACAGACGTAGAGGACGGATTTCGTTTCCTTGGGAAACAGGAAATGCTGGATGTCCGGGGACAGTAGCCCGAGAAGCGAGGGGCCGAGCAGGATGCCGGCGATCATTTCGCCGATGACCTGCGGCTGGTCGAAGAAGCGCTTCATGGCCCAGCCAGCCGCGCGGCATGCGGCGATGATCACGAACATCTGCAAGAAGAACGCGACGCTCAATTCCGCAGGACTCATGCACGTCTCCCAAATACCCCGGCCGTCGCGCTTTGGTTGCGCGGCCATTCGGGCGGGGAAGTGAGCCGGGGTTGACCCGACACGCAAGCAATTTCCTCGGCAGCAGCGTTCTCCGGAACCGAATTTCGGAGGTTGGCGGCGGTATGTTGCCGATGCGCCACAAGTCCCGGAAATGCATCATTGATTGCGATGTCATACCGAGCCGGAAATGCTTGCGCACAGGGTGCCCGCCACCCGCGCGGCCACAGACGCGTGCGAAGGATGAGAACCCCATCAATGCAAGTCCGGCGCACTGACAGTGGTCGCCGTAAGTCCCGGCAGGTTCGATCGCCGCAGCGATCCATGCCGTCCAATGTACCATCAAGGGCCCTCAAGGCCCGAAACCTGATGAATTCAGTTTCGTCACCGGCTACTCCCAATTCAAATTGGTCTGACCAAATTCACGGTGCGGGGCTGCAATTATACGCGCCACCGTATCGCACAAATAACCGATGTTGGAGATGGCGGGATGCGCTTCGACCATGCGCATCCTGCTGATGCGAACCTCGGACGAAGAACGGATATGGCGAACAACCATCTTTTTCGTCTGCTCGGCCCGGTACCGCTGCTGAACAACCGACAATTCCGAATGAACACAAGTCAGCCCGCCGCAAGCGCGGGCCTCAAGCAAACGGGAGAATGGCAAGTGGGCGATATCAAGCGGGTGCTGAAAACAATGCTGCTGGGCTCGGCCATCGTGAGCGCGGCATTCGCTTCGCCTTCTGTCGTTGCCAAGGATCGCACTGCGGCCCAAACCACCGCCGCCCGGCCCGCAATCGACCTGTCGCATGGCTGGCGCTTTCGTTTCGGCGATGAACCCGCGTCAGTTACGGGAAGCGACTTCGACGACCGCGACTGGCAGCAGGTCTCTGTCCCGCACAGCTGGAACCACATCGGCGCCTATACCCTGACACGCGGCGCCGAGACCGATAACCGGCAGGGGGTGGGCTGGTATCGCCTCTGGGTCGATGGACCCAAGGCGAAGCCGGGCGATCGCCAGTATCTGGACTTTGCCGCGGTCAGCAAGCTGGCCGAAGTGTGGGTGAACGGCCGTCACGTCGGCACCCACATGGGCGCGTTCGCCCGCTTCCGCCTTGACGTTAGCGACGCATGGAAGCCGGGCCAGCGCAATCTGGTCGTGGTCAGTGCCGACAACAGCAAGGTGGAGCCCGGCAGTTCCACCGCCGAAGTCATACCGCTGTCCGGCGATTTCTTCGTGCATGGAGGCATCTACCGCGAGGTTTCGCTGCTCCAGCTTCCGGCTGCCTCGATCGACCCGCTCGATTTCGGCGGCCCCGGGGTCTACGCGCACGCCACAAGGATCACGCCGGAAAGCGCAGCCGTCGAAGTCCGCACGAAGCTGCGGAATGCAGGCCCGACGCCTCGAAACCTCACGCTTGCAACCGAGATCCGCGACGCGCGTGGCAAGATCGTGGCCCAAACGGTTCAGCCCGTCATTTTGGCGCCCGGAGCCAGCGAGCAACACGTAGCGCTGGACATTGCCCACCCCCATCGCTGGGACGGCAGGGCCGATCCCTACCTCTACTCGGTCACCTCCATCCTTACGGACGGCAAGACACAGCTAGATCGCGTGACGCAGCCACTGGGTCTTCGCACGTTCCGCTTCGATGCGAATGCCGGCTTTTCCCTAAACGATCGGCATGTGAAACTACGCGGCGTCTCCCGCCATCAGGACGCGCTAGGCTCTGGCTGGGCTCTCACACCGAAACAGCATGCCGAAGACATGGCGCTGATCGAGGAACTTGGCGCAAACACCATTCGCCAGGCCCATTACCAGCATGCCGACGCCTGGTCCGATCTGGCGGACAAAGCGGGCATGGTCGTCTGGGCCGAGCTGCCTTACGTCACCACGCCCAGCGTATCGGGAGGTAAGGGCTCGGACGCTCTGTGGACCAACGCCGAGCAGCAACTGCGCGAACAGATCCGGCAGAACTACAACCATCCCTCGATCCTGATGTGGTCGGTCGGCAATGAAGTGGATTCGGCCAAGGGCTTCGGCCAGAAGGGCGCGCCGCCGCAGCCGCTCGCACTACTCCAGCACCTCAATGCAATTGCAAAAGAGGAGGATCCGGACCGTCCAACGACATTCGCGGACTGCTGCGAGGGCCTCGGCCTTATCCAGACCGCCGGCGAGAAGCTCGCCGGAACGGCGGACCTCATCGGCTACAACCGCTATTACGGGTGGTACTATCCCAACCCGCTGCAGGCACGGGCGGACCTTGGCGACACGCTCGACAAGCTCCACCGCGACCATCCCGCGCTGCCCCTATCGCTGAGCGAATACGGCGCAGGCGGCGCGATCAGCCAGCACAGCGACGACGTGCTGAGCGGCTTCGTCAATTTCGTCGGCCGCCCTCACCCCGAAGAATATCAGGCATGGGTCCACGAACAGACATGGCCGAGCATCGCCAAGCGTGATTTCGTCTTCGCCAGCTGGGTTTGGGCCATGTTCGATTTCTCCAGCGACCTGCGCAACGAAGGCGATGCCGTCGATCTCAACGACAAGGGTCTGGTCACCGCAGACCGCAAGGAGCGCAAGGACGCCTTCTGGTTCTACAAGGTCGCCTGGAGCGATACCCCTGCCCTGCATTTCGCAGGCAAGCGCTATGTCGACCGGGCCTACCCGGTCATGGATGTGAAAGCCTATTCGACTGCCCCGTCCGCGACCCTCACGATCAACGGCAAATCGATCGGCTCGGCGCCTTGCACCGATTTCGTATGCGAATGGAAGAACGTCGTCCTTCGCCCCGGCGCGAACGCGGCAGTGGTCTCAACGACAACGGACGGCAAGACCCTGCGCGACACGGCCACCTGGAACGGCCCTGATCTCGAACGCAATGGCCTGCGGATCAATACCGGCAGCCTTGCCGGGCTGGACCTTGGCACGCGGCATTTCGGCTCGGACACTTTCGTGAAAGGCGGCAAGCCTGTGGTGCTCAACCTCGTGGGCTTCGGCGGCCGCTCGATGGCGCCGATCCGGCAGGTGCAGGCCGCCGACCCGGCGCTGTTCGACTACTGGCGCGATGGCGATGCCTACGCCTACGACATCCCGCTGCCCAACGGCCGGTGGACGGTAACCCTTCATCTGTTCGAACCGCGCAAAACCGCCTCGCCCGATCAGGCGCTTACCGTGAAGGCAAACGGTCAGGCTGTCATCCAGGGCCTCAATATCCTGAAGGAAGCCGGCGCCCCGCTCAAGGAACTGGTCCGCAGCTTCCCGGCCACCGTCGCCGATGGCCGCCTGATCCTCGATTTTTCAAGCGTCTCGGGAAATGCCGCCTTGGCCGGGATCGAGATTTCGCAGTGAACGCCGCAAGCCCGAATTCCTTGGAGAGCAGCATGTTTGACAGGCGCACCTTTCTGGCATCGAGCGCGGCGGCGGCCGCGCTTTCGGCCGGCGGCGTGAGGGCCGCTAATATTCCCGGTGAAATGGTCCAGGTCGATACCCGCACGATTGCCGGCGCGCTGCCGCATGTCTGGGAGGAATGCGTCGGATCGGACCGCGCGGCGATCACCATGCGCGAGGAATGGCGGCAGGACATGCGCTTGGCGGTGACCGAAGCCGGCATCAAGCGCGCCCGGTTCCACGGCATCTTCAACGATGAGCTCGGCGTCTTCGGCAAGAGCATTCTGGAGATGCGCCGGAACGGCGGGCCGAACTGGCTCAATGTCTACCGTGTCTACGACGGCCTGCTCGATGTCGGCGTCTCGCCTTATGTCGAACTCAGTTTCATGCCCGGCAAGCTCGCTTCAGGCAAAACCCAGTTCGGCTTTTACGGCGGCAATATCACGCCGCCGACTTCCGATGCCGAGTATGCCGCCTTCATCAAGTCGTTCACGGCGGCGATGGTGGATCGCTACGGCATCGAAGCCGTACGCAGCTGGCCTTTCGAAGTTTGGAACGAACCCAACCTCTCCTTCTTCTGGACAGCTGACAAGCAGCGCTACTTCGAGATGTACAAGGCCGCCGCGACCGCCATCAAATCGGTCGATCCGCGCATTCAGGTCGGTGGTCCTGCAACCTCGAAGACAGCGTGGATCGGCGATTTCGGGCAATGGTGCGCTGCGAATAACGCCCCGGTCGATTTCTTCGCCACCCATGTCTACGCCGGCGACGATCAAGACGACGTCTTCGGCAAGGGCAGCCCCCGACGCGGCATCAACGACGTCATCCCCGATGCCCTTGCCAATGCCCGGCGCACGATCGATGCCGGTCCCTTCGCGGGCAAGCCGATGTGGCTGTCCGAATGGTCGTCCGACAGCCCGGCGATGATCGCTCACGTCATCGCCAACAGCATGGTGCACTGCGCTGGCATGTCGCAGTGGACCCTCAGCGGCATGTACGAGGAACTCGGCGTCGACGACTACATGCTCAAGGAAGGCTCTATGGGATGGAGCATGATGATCGACGGCATCGCCAAACCCTCGTTCAGCACCTATCGCCTGTTGCATCGCCTCGGGACGCAGCGCCTCGCCGCTCAGGGGCCGGCACTGGCTTCAAAAGACAGGAACGGGCGGATTTCCGTACTCGTCTGGAACCTTGCGGAAGTCGACCAGCCGGGGGGAATCCCGGGCATGACCTCGGAGCGCAAGATCGCAGGTGGGCCCAAGAGGCTGACTCTGCAGCTTGACGGGATCAAGGACCGCAAGACGGCCGAAGTCCGGTTTGTCGATTGGGAACGCGGATCGCCCATGCCGACCTGGCGGGCGATGGGCTCGCCCCGTTATCCCTCGCGCACCCAGATCGCACAGCTGCGCCAGGTTTCTCGGCCGGTGGTGGAAACCCGCCGTCTGAATGCGGACGGCACCCTCACACTCGAACTGCCTCCAGAGGGCCTCGCTCTCGTCGAGCTCGCCTGACCCATGCGCCCCGGCATCAACCCACGAAGGGATGCTGCCGGGGAGCGGCGTTTGCCTCACCAGTTCCACATCGTTCCGTCGTCAAGGCGCGCCACCGGAAGATAGGCCGGCTTGTACGGATACTTCGCCGCCAGCGCCTCGTCGATGTCGACGCCGTGGCCCGGCGTCTCGCCGCAGAACAACTCACCCTTTTCGAAGCGGTAGTCGTGCGGGAACACCGCGTCGGTCTCTTCGGAGTGGCGCATGTATTCCTGGATGCCGAAATTGGGCACCCAGGTATCGAAGTGCAGCGCGGTTCCCATGGTGACGGGCGAGAGGTCGGTGGCGCCATGGCAGCCGGTCCGGATCTGGTAGAGGCCGGCAAGGTCGGCGATCCGGCGCAAGTGCGTCAGACCTCCGGCACCGACTATCGTGGCGCGGATATAGTCGACCAGCTGGTTCTGGATCAGGTCCTTGGCGTCCCAGATCGTGTTGAAGATCTCGCCCACAGCCAGCGGCGTCGTGGTGTGCTGGCGCACCAGCCTGAAGGCTTCCTGGTTTTCGGCAGGTGTGCAGTCCTCCAGCCAGAACAGCTGGAAGGGCTCCAGGGCCTTGCCCAGGCGCGCGGCTTCCATCGGTGTGTAGCGATGATGTCCGTCGTGCAGCAGGTGATGATCGAACCCATATGTTTCGCGAAGCTTTTCGAACAGCTTCGGCACGTAATTCAGCGCCTTGTGCGTATCCCATCCGGTTACCGAAGGCAGCGCCGCGTCGGCAGGCTCGTAGTAGAGCTTGCCCCGGCCGACACCATAGGCATCGCGGATCCCGGGCACGCCGGTCTGGGCGCGGATCGCCTTGTAACCCATGTCGATATACTGGCCCACCGCCTCCACCGTTTCGGCGATGTCGCTGCCGTTGGCATGGCCATAAACCATCACGCCGTCGCGGCTGCGGCCGCCCAGCAGCTGGTAGAGCGGCATGCCCGCCATCTTGGCCTTGATGTCCCACAAGGCCACATCCACCGCCGCGATCGCGCGCATCGTCACCGGGCCGCGCCGCCAGTAGGCGCCGCGATAGAGGTATTGCCAGATATCCTCGATCCGGCGCGGGTCCATGCCGATCAGACAGGGCGCCACGTGATCCTCAAGATAGGCGACCACCGATTTCTCACGCCCGTTGAGCGTGGCATCGCCGATCCCGTAGACGCCCTGGTCGGTCTCGATCTTGAGTGTGACGAAATTGCGGCCCGGACAGCTCACGATCACTTTGGCCGATTGAATTTTCATGTGTCGACTTGATCCCGGCTAGTTTAAAGCACGCTAGATTGCGTTTACCAGTTAGAGAATATTGGTCTTACCACAACGATAAGGTGGAAAGCTATGCCAGGTATCATGGGGGCGAAGCCGCCGCTTGGAGCGGATCCGGCGGCCGACGATGACGGTCGGCTATACCGCCGCGTGGCCAAGGCGATGATCGCCGAACTGCAATCGGGAACTTATGCGGTGGGCGACCGTATGCCGGCGGAGCGCGACATTGCCATCAGCATGGGCGTAAGCCGGCCCGTCGTGCGCGAAGCCATGCTCGCGATGGAAGTACTGGGCCTTGTCGAGGCCCGGCTGGGTGCTGGCACATTCGTGATCCGCCTTCCCGGCGAAGTCGACAACGAACCGGAATTCGCGGTCAGCCCATTCGAACTCGTGGAAGCCAGACTGCTCATCGAGGGGGAAAGCGCGGCTTTGGCGGCGCGCCATATCAGCGATGAGGAACTCCAGCGACTGGAAGAACTCGTCAAAGCCATCCAGCAGGAGAACGCCGAAGAAAATGGCGGCGAGAATGCCGACATGGCCTTCCACATGACGATCGCCAGGGCTGGCCGAAACAGTGCCATTGCCCGGACTGTCGAACAGCTCTGGACACTGCGGTCCACCTCGCCGGAGTGCCGACTGCTGCTTGAGCAAGCCCGGACGGCCAATGTGAAGCCGGTCGTAGAGGAACACCGCGCCATCCTGACCGCGCTGCGACAGCGTGATCCCGTCGCCGCGCGTGGGGCCATGCACGCGCACCTCAATGCCGTGCTTCAGCACCTTCTGTTCGCTGTCGAGGAAGAGGCGGTCGCTGCTGCGCGCCAGTCGGTTGCCGCCACGCGGGAACGGTTCCTGCGCTCCGCTAAGGAAGTGTAGCCGCATTAATTCGGCAAAATGAGGGCCCCAGGCGCGTTGTGCGCCGGGCTCGCCAAAACTTAGGCCGCCCTGCCGCCGTCGAGCAGCAAGGTGCTGCCGGTCATGAACATGGCCATGTCCGATGCGCAGAAAAGAATGGCGCGGGCGATGTCATCAGCGAAGCTGACCCGGCCCAGCCGGCTGGACAGGCTTCAGCTTGTGCGCCACAATATCTCATAAACGAGCGCAATGAAGATCGGTTGCCGGGCACGAAAAGGCAGGCGAACTCTTGCCGAGCGCCACAAATGAGAGGGAAGGAATGGTTGCCAATCGCGTCGTCGTCGTCACGGGCGGAGCGTCAGGTATCGGGCTCGGCGTCTCGCGGCTATTCGCGAGCAAGGGCTACCCGGTGGCGATGCTCGACGTCCAGCAAGAAGCTTTGGAGCGCGAAAGTGAAGCGCTTCGGGCACAGGGCGCGCGTATTGTCGCGCGAAAGGTGGACGTTTCCGATCGGGAGAGTGTGGAAACCGCCTACGCCGCCGTTCGCGAAGAACTGGGCCCGATCGCGATCGTGGTCGCCAATGCCGGCATTTCCGAGAGCATTCGCTTTCAGGACGTGACCGTCGACACCTGGCAGCGCATGATCGACATCAACCTGACCGGCGTTTTCCATACGGTTCAGGCCGCCCTGCCCGACATGGTCGATGCCGGTTGGGGCCGTGTCATCACCATCTCGTCACAGGCGGCGCAGTCCGGGGCATCAGACCGCGCGCACTATTCCGCCGCCAAGGCCGGCGTGATCGGGCTGACCCGTTCCCTTGCCCGCGAATTCGCCGGCCGGGGCATTACCGTCAACACCATCCCCCCTTCGGTCGTCGCCACGCCGATGGCCGAGGCCGGCATTGCAGCCGGAACGTTTCCGCCACTGGAAGTCATTTCCCAGCATATCCCGATCCCGCGTCCCGGTACGCCGGACGATATTGCAGCGGCCTGCGAATATCTCGCTTCGGATGGCGCCAGCTACGTCACCGGCCAGGTACTCGCCGTCAATGGCGGCATGTTCATCGGATAGGGGCGGATCACCGGCGACAACACCCCGGCAAGGCCGATCGCCTCGCCGGGGCCGTCCTCACGCCCGCTGCCGTAACACCGCCGCGCTGACGCGTTTCTCATCGGACAGCGCCTGTTCCATTAGCGTTCAAGCGGCAAAGCTGGTCGATCGCGAGAGCTGATCCCACGCACCCATTTCCGCCTTCATATCGTCCACCTTGCGCTCGACCAGACCCAGCGCATCTTCTCCTAGGAACAGGCGTACCGGCGGGTTTTCGGCAGCGACCAGCGCCAGCAATGCCTGCGCAGCCTTGGCCGGATCGCCGGGTTGATGGCCGCTCTTTGCCTGGCGAGCGGTGCGAAGCGGATCCATCACGGAGTCATAGTCGGCAATACTGCGTGCCGTGCGATCCATCGACCTCCCCGCCCAGTCGGTACGGAACTGTCCGGGGGCGAGCGCTGTTACCCGGATCCCGAAACCCGCCACTTCCTTGCCAAGCGCCTCGGAAATGCCCTCAAGCGCAAACTTGCTCCCGCAATAGAACGATAGGCCCGGCATCGTGATGAAGCCGCCCATCGAGGTGACATTGACGATGTGGCCGCAGCGCCGCTCACGCATGGCTGGCAGTACGGCCTTCATCAAGGCGACCGGGCCAAAGACATTCGCCGCGAACTGGCGCTCAAGATCGTCCATGGAGGATTCTTCCAGCGCGCCTTCGTGGCCATAGCCGGCATTGTTCACCAATACGTCGATCGGCCCGGCCATCTGCTCGGCCTCGTGCACGGCTGCGGGGATCGCCGCGAAGTCCGTAACATCCAGCTTCAACGGAAATGCGCGATCGGCTGCAAGCGCTCCGAATGCCGCGGCATCCTCATCCCGCCGGACGGTGCCTATCACGCGGTGGCCCGCTTCCAGCGCGGCCTCGGCAAACGCCCGCCCCAGACCGGAGCTGACGCCCGTGATCAGGAAGGTTTTGTTGCGGGCATCTGCCATCGTTCACTCCAGACTGTTCGAATCAACTATATCATGATATAGATTTGCCATGACCGATATCAAGCCCCCCTCGCCCCTGAGAGGCGAACCGCTGCGTCACCGCGTCCTCGATGCTGCCGAGCGCCTGATGCGCGAAGGAAAGGCCGATTTCTCGATGCGCGATCTCGCGGCCGAGGCCGGGGTGAGCTTTGCCACGCCGTTCAACCAGTTCGGCAGCAAAGTGGCGATCATGCATGCCCTTTCGGCACGCAGGATCGACACGATGATAGAGCGCTTCCGCCAGGCGCCGCCCCTCGAAGACGTTCGGGACAGAGTCCTGCTTGCCACCAGGACCGCCGCTGCAGTGATGTTGGAGGAGCCGGCTGTAAATCGCGGCGTGATGAGTTGGATCGGCACCGCCGGTCCTTCGCCGGGGCGGGTCTTTGCCCATTCGGCAGCTCTCTGGACGCTGGCTCTAGGCTCCGGCGAAGAACTGCCCATGCAAGGCAAGGAAGAGGCGCTGCGTCTGCTGCCGCGACAGCTTGCCTTCGCGTTTCGCGGCATCCTCTCGTTCTGGACCGCAGGGGAATTGGCGGATGACGCTCTCAGCCGGGAGGCCGAGGATTTGGCCGATGCATTGCTGTCGCGCTTCGTTCGTCAATAAGGCCAGACGCCCTTCCCCGGAACGCGCGTGATGAGCAGGCGATTGCGGTTTCGCACGCCCTCGCTGCTCATCACGCTTGCGGATTGCTTACTTCGCGGCTCCCCCGGATTTACGGAAGCGCGTGCGGAAATCGGCAAGGTCGATCGTGAAATCGTCGGCCTTCATATATTCGGCATCGGACAGTTTAGGCTTTTCCTCGGCCTTGTACCATTTGGCGTAGTCGGGCGCGTCGACGCTGTTGACCTTGTAGTGCGTCGAATAAGTCCGAACTTTCACCTGCGGCACCTTGGCGCCCATGTCGAACGTCATCAGCCGCAGCCAGCCGTCGCCGATCCCCATGCCCGGCTCCAGCTTGGCGCCGGCGTCCTTGGCGGTCTGCGCCCGGTCCTGATAGTCCGCCAGCACCTGATAGACCGGATGGCCGAACCGGTTGGCATCCGTTCGGAAAGCCTGCGCGTGTTCGTGGCCGCAAAGAACCATGAAAATCTGGTCGTTCTGGCTGATGAACTTGTCCCAGATCATCTGCGGGCTGTTGTCTTCAGGGTCGACCGCCGCGTTGTCGATGATCGGGTTCGGCAGGCGGTTGCCGGCAGTATCGAGGAAGTCGTGCATCGACACGATGGTCGGCAGGCCAGGGTAACGCTTGATGATTTCCGCCGCCCATTTCAGCGAGTCATTCGGCGCATCGAACTGGAGGCCGATGTGCAGGAAGCGATAGCCGCCCGCCGTGAAGATCTGGGCACTGTCGGCACCGTCGTCATGACTGGCGACGTACCAGGACTGGCCCTTGAAGTACTTCGACTGGTCCGAAAACACCTTCTTCCAGTTGGACAGCCCGCCCGAATGCAGCATCCCCACATCGGCCGCACTGCGGACCTGCGCGGCGGGCGGATGGTTCGAATCCGTCCACATCGCGTCATAGTCATGATTGCCGGGAACGACCGAGAACGGCACTTTGCCCGCGATCATGTCCCAGCCCTGCCCGACGGTCGGCATTTCGACGGTATGGACCTTTTCCGTCGGCGCAAAGTGAGCGTCCATCATGGGGTTCGGCGCGCGCTTGAAACCGCGTGCGGCGTGGGCCGGATCGATCATCAGCGACTGGTGCTGCCAATTGTCGCCAAGCCCGTCGACGAAAGCGATATCGCCGCCGGCGCTCTTCAGGTTGGCAGCAACGAAAGCCATCTGGTCGAGGAACAGCTTGCTGGCATCGAACGCAAAGCCTGCGCCGGTCTGATGCGTATAGTCGACATAGTTCTGCGTGTCGGGGATCACCGCGATGGTGAAGCTGTCGTCAGCCTTGTCCGCAGCCGAAACGGGCGCGGACGAGAGGGCGACGCCGGTAAGGCAGGTGCAAAGCGCGAGCAGGCGGGAAAGCGTGTTCATGAGTCTATGGCTCCGATGCATGTCAGGAAATGTCAGAACGAGAAGCGCAGCGTCGCGCCGTAAGTCGCCGGATCGCCGAAGAACGCGACGTAAGTCCCCGGCAGGACAGAGCCGTAGTTGAAGTAGTTCGTGGCGTACTTCTTGTCCGTGACGTTGCGACCCCAGACCGAGAGATCCCAGTTATCGTTGAGGCGCACACCCGCGCGCAGATTGAGCAGGCCGTAGCCGCCGGTGCGGGTCAGCGCGGAATCGTCCAGCGAACCGAAGTACTTCGACCGATAGGAGTATTCGGCACTGGCATAGCCGACGAGGCCGGATGCGATCTCATGCTCGTAGGAGCCGTTGATGCCGGCGGTCCACTTCGGCGCGCCCGCGATCGGGCGGCCCGAAAGGTCGCAGGTGGCCTGTCCGGTCGTTTCCACCGGGCATGGGCCTTCGGTATATTCGCGGTACTTGGCATCGTTGTAGGCAACGAAACCGTGGAGCGTGAAACCCTGCACCGGCCGCAGCGTCGCTTCGGCTTCCACGCCCTGCGTCCGGGCACTGCCTGCGTTGGTCAGAAGCTGAACGACCTGACCGCTCACTTCCATCAGCACGTTTGCCTGATAGTTGCGGATATCGGTGCGGAACACGTCGAGATTGACGGTCAGGGCATGGTTCAGGAAATCGCCCTTGATGCCGGCTTCATAGTTGGTCGCCGTCTCCGGCTTCACCTTGAGCGCGTCGGCGCCCAGTCCCGAAGGCGGCAGCGTGGTGTTGAGGCCGCCCGCCTTCTGTCCGCGCGAAACCAGCGCGTAGACCATCACCTCGGGGTTGAAGCGGTAGTCGGTGCTGATCAGGAACGACGGCGCAGTGTTGGAAATCCGCGCATGGATCGGCCCCGCCGCCTGCGATGCGAGCGCGGCAACCGGATCGCCGGTCGCCGTGCTGACCGGCACCGGGCGGGTCACCTCCTCCTGCTTGGTCTCGTATGTCACGCGCAGGCCGCCGGTCACGTTCCACTGCGGCGTCACGTGCCAGTTGACCTGACCGAAGCCGGCAATGCTGTTGGTTTCCGGCGCGGCATGCGTGTCCCAGCGCGTACCGTTGTAGGCAAGCAGAGTGGCCAGTGCGGCCGAGTAAGGCGCATAGGCCCTGATCGTCGCAGTCGGCATGCCCGCCAGCCACGCGGCAGCATCCTGGCCATAGGAGACGTACTGCGTGGTATCGACCTTCTGGTAGAAGTAATAGGCACCCGCCACCGCATCGAAGTTACCCATGCGCGGGAAGGCCAGCCGAACTTCCTGCGTGAACTGGTCGTTCTTGATGTGATAGCCGCCGTACATGACATCGGCGCTGCTGCCTTCGGTGTCCGATGCGCTGTCGTACTGCCAGTAGCGATAGGCGGTGAGCGAGGTCAGCGTGAAGCCGCTGCCGAAGTTCCAGTTGACCTCGGCCGAACCCGCGGCCTGACGGGTGCCGGTGCTGTAGGGGCCCCCGGCCGCGGTGGTCAGGCCGTCCGGATCGATGGCGAGGGTCGCGCCGGTCGCGTCCAGCTTGGTCTTGATCGCGGACGGGGTGAGGCCCCAGCTCGGGATCACGGTGACCGCCCCCGAACTCTGCTGCTCGCGCGCATATTCGCCGACCAGGCGGATACTGAGATCGGCAGAGGGCTTGTAGAGAAGCTGCAGACGGGCGCCGCGCCGCCCCAGATCGCTGACCTTCTCGCCATTGGTGATGTTCCTGACGATACCGCCGCGCGTCGTGTCATAACCCGTCAGGCGGAAGGCGAGATTGTCACTGATCGGACCGGTGACGGTGCCCTGATATTGCTGGTAGTTGAAGCGCCCGTAGGTCACTGCCGCGCGGCCACCCCAATCGAACTGCGGCAGTTCGGTGGTGATGTTGATTGCACCGGCAGTCGTGTTCTTGCCGAACAGCGTACCCTGGGGCCCACGCAGCACTTCGACCTGGGCGATGTCGATCAGGTCGGTGGCCGCCATGCCCGGGCGGCCGAGATAAACGCCGTCGATGAAGACGCCCGCGCTGTTCTCCAGCCCGTCGCTACCGGGGTTGTTGCCGACACCGCGGATCGAGATGCTGGTCTGGTGGCCGTTGGTAACGACGACATTGGTGCTGGGGACGAGCTGGTTGAGGTCCTCCAGCCGGATATGGTCGTTGCGACGCAGATCGTCGCCGCCGATGGCGGTGATGGCGAGCGGAACGTCGCCGATCTTCTCCTTCACCTTGCGCGCGGTGACGACGATATCGCCGCCGGAACCACTGTCGGCCGGAAGGGGCGCCGCAGGCGCCTCCTCGGCGTAAGCCTGGCCCACGCTCAGGGCCAGAAAACTTGAAAACACGGCGAATTTTCCGAACACGACCCGAATCCCCTTTTTACAATTCCGAAATACGGGACGAGCGTGTATCGTTATTCTGTGACAGATTTGTGAGACTGAATCGCGTAATGGGGGAAGCGATGACGAATGAAACGGAAACGCAATCGCGTGGCCGCGGGCGCCCGCGTGACGAGGAAAAGGATGTGGCCATTGCCGAGGCCACATGGCGGATTCTGGCGGAAAAAGGGTACGAAGGGCTCACCTTCGAAGGCGTGGCGGAATTGGCCGGATGCAGCCGCTCCACGCTCTATCGGCGCTTTGCCAACAAGGCCGAACTGGTCGAGGCGATATTGGGCCAGACCTCGCGGCGGATCGAGCCGAAGACCGATGACACCATGACCCCGCGCGAGGTGCTGATCGCGCATTCAAGCGCGCTCTGCACCTACATGGCGGGCGTGCGCGGGCCCGCCATGCTGATGATGTCGGTCAGCGCCGAACACCATCACGATCTCTCCGCCGCGCTGGCGCGGCATGGGGCCAATGAGCAGGCCTTCTACTTACGAGAACTCGAACGCGCGCGACCGGGCACTTGCGAGCAGGTCCGCGACTTTGCCTTCAATACGCTGATCGGCGCGATCATCTTTCATGTCGCCGTATTGCGCACGACACCGACCGAGCGGCAGATCATCCGCCTCGTCGACGGCGCGCTGACATTGCTGGAAATGGAGTCGGGCTGAGAGTCCGTTTGAAAATGCTCGAAACGCGAATTTTGGGGGAGCGGGCGGGCAAATCAGACCGCGTTGTTGCGCGCGATAAGCCCAAGCACTTTCGCTGATGGCTTTGGCGTACGCGCAAACGTCGTGCGATCCAGGCTGTGCAGCCCGAACTGGGGCTTGTAGCCGAAGACCCACTCGAAGTTGTCCACCAGCGACCAGTGAATATAGCCGAGCACCGGCACGCCGTCGTCCATCGCGTGTTTGAGCTCGCTCAGCGCTGCGGGGATCAGCGCCACGCGCTTGCGATCATCGGCGGAGTTTATGCCGTGTTCGGTCACGATCACCGGCACCCCGCTCACCTCATGCGCATATCGCACGGCCCCCGCCAACGATGGCGGATAGACTTCGGCGCCCACGTCGTTGGTCTCGCTGCCTGCCGGCGGAGGCAGGCGCCCCTTCTGGTTCCAGACCGCGCGTTCGTAGTTCTGCACGCCGACAAAGTCGTTACCGCGCGCCGCTTCCAGCCAGGGCCGATAGAGCTTGCCGCGCATGACATCGCGCAGACTGTCACGCCCGGCCGCCTGATCGTCGATGATGGCAAGGCTGACGCCGACAGGAAGATCGCCGCGCACGCTCTTGATCGCCTCGCGGCCCCGCTTGTGACCGGCCAGCAGGTTCGCCTGCACAACCTCGGGATCGGCGACATAGAGCGGATTGCCCGGCAGAAACCGTGCGACTGCGTGTTCCTTTGCAGCGGCTTCCTGCATGGCGCGATCCGCGCCAAGCAGGCGTTGGCCGATATCCCCGGGCAGGACCACGTCAAGCAGCCCGCTCAGGTTGGGCTCATTAAGCGTGGTGGCATAGCCTATGCCGCTTGCAAGGTGCCGGGCAGCCTTTTCACAGTAGCGCCCGAACAGTGCGGGAGCTTCCGCATTCGACCAGCCGCCTTGCGCCGCGAACCATGCCGGCGTGGTGAAATGGTTGAAGGTGACGAAGGGGGTCAGACCTCTCGCCCTGCACCCGTCGATCATCGCCTTGTAATGATCGAGCATCGCAATGGAGAACTGGCCCTTTGCCGGCTCTATCCGCGCCCATTCCAGACTGAAGCGATAAGTGTTGAGCCCCAGGCCCTTCACCAGATCGAGATCGGTACGCCACAGCATGAAGCTGTTGGCCGCGTCGCCCGACGGCTCGGCATAGACCGTCGGCGTCGCATGCTCCATCGCCCAGACGTCGCTGTTGACGTTGTTGCCTTCGACCTGATGCGCCGCCGTTGCCGCGCCCCAGAGAAAGCCGTTTGGGAAAGTTCCGGCCCGCGGCAGGAGCGATGCGGCTTTGGACGCTGACGCGATCATGCTTGCGGCGGTTGCTGCAGCGGCCGTTAACGCGGCGCGACGGTCCATAAAGTTCTCTCCCGTTGTTCGGCCATATCGGCTCTCACAACCATACTAGAACAATATTTCTAATTCTGTCTAGCCGAACAACGGCGCTCTCGGCAGCCACTGGCCAGACTCCTACAATCATTGTCATGGTGGATAGTGGATCATCTCGGCGAGCATCCACTGCGCCTTGGGCAAATCATGGCATCGGCAATTGCACCTCTTACATGCTGATCGCATAAGTCATGAACAGGCACACGCCCACCATCAGCGCCATCGCCAATATGAAGCTTACGTCTGCGATCTGCTCGAATACGTGGAGCCGGCGTTCGGGCACGGACCTGAGCGCGAAATAGGCGAACAGCGTGGAGATCAGAAAAAGGACGGCATCGAGGGAAAGCAGGTCGTCGGCAAACGTCTGCGTGCCCTGAACCGCGATCTTGATCTGCAGGATGCCGATGGCGGTAAGGCAGACGCCCACCATGGCCGCCGCGATCGGGCAGATCATCCGGCATGTACGCTCGTCAAGTTTCGGATCGGGCATCGGCAATTCCCAGTTTCCCGGCAGTCTTGCATACAGTTTTGCATACAAGAGGATCGGCTGGCACTTCAAATCTCGGGAAGATGCAGCCAGATGGCCAGGGCGCTCAGCACCATGTTGACCGCCAACGCCGCCAGGATCAGCCCCATCACCCGCCGCAGCAGATTGGCGCCGCCGGTGCCGATAACGCGGTGGATCGCCGAACTCATCAGCAATGCGCACAGCAGAAGCGTGCAGATCACGGCGAGGGCCAGCAGCGTCACCAGTTGAGCGGAAAAGTGGCCGCGCTGGTTGTCGATCAGCAGAACGATCGTCAGCAGCGATCCCGGCCCGGCGATGATCGGCGTCGCCACCGGATAGATCGCGACGGACAGGTCACCGTCTCCCGTCGTCACCGGTGGTGCATGGCCCCCCAGCACCATCGAGATCGCGAAGACGAAGAGAATGAGGCCGCCGGCGATCTGGAACGACAGCAGCGAAATTCCCATGGCATGGAGGATGATCTGGCCCAGCATCCCGAAACAGGCAAGCAGACCATAGGCTACACCCACGCCGATCAGCGCCACGCGGCGCCGTTCGGCCGCATTCAGACCGGCGGTGGCGCCCAGAAACAGCGGGACATGGCCGATCGGATCCATCACCGCCCACAGCGTGGTCAATTGCGTGATCAGCAGCAGGTAATCCTGAAGCATCGCGCCAGTCCCCTTCGATCCGGTCCTGGCGGACTATACCGCAATCCGGCCGCGGCGCGCGCCCCGCATCTGCCGCTGACCGCGCATGAATGGCCAGGCGAACTTTCAGGCACAAAAAAAGGCGGGACGGCCGCAGCCGCCCCGCCCCATGGGTCCGGGAATCCTGGAGGAGGGATGGACCCCCGGAGGTATCAGTACTTCACGCGGACACTTGCACCGTAGAACTTGTCGTCGATGCGAATGTCATGCGGGAACGAGGGGCGGTCGAAGTAGCTGTAGTACTTCGAACCGTTCACGTTCACGCCGTCCACGCTGACAGTGATGTTCGGGGTTACGTCATAGCCGATCGAGAAATCGAGGCGGCCGTTCGACTTGACCTTGTTGAACTGGCTGGTGAAGTCCGAACCCGTAAGCGTTCCGACACCGAACAACGTTTCGTTGTAGCCCGAGCGCCAGGTGTAAACGATACGCGCGGTGATGCCGTACTTCTCGTAAAGCGCACCGGCGGTGTAGCTGTACTTCGAAACGCCCAGCAGATTCTTGCCTTCCAGCGGGTCGTCCGGAGTGGTGACCTTGCTGTCCGCCAGCGTGAAGGTACCGATCGCGCCCAGACCGTCGAAGCCCTCGGGCAGGAAGTCGAAGAACACCTGGCCGGCGACTTCGACGCCCTTCAGGTTCGAGGAACCGACGTTACGCGGCTGGGTGATCAGGTAGGTGTAGCCATTGATCTCCTGGATAGAGGTCGACGGCGCCACGCGATCCTTCAGCTTGCGATAGTATCCCGCCACGGTGATGTAGCTGGAACGGCCGAAGTAGTATTCGGCCGTCAGGTCGAAATTGTCCGAAATCTGTGCCTTGAGATCGGGGTTGCCGCCCGAACCCGCCAAACGGATGTTCGGATTGCCGACAGGCGAGGCCAGCGTCAGGCCGGGGTTGAGATCCCCGAAGGCCGGGCGCGACATGGTCTTGGCGTACGTACCGCGGAACTGCAGCGACGGCGTCGCACGGAAGCGGATGCTGGCATTCGGCAGCGCGTAAACGTCGGTCGTATCGCGCGTCACCGGGATGAAGACGTTACCCACTTGCGAGGTGCCGTCGATCGTGCGGTTGGTGCGCACGACGCGCAGGCCGACAAGGCCGTCGATGGAGGAAGCGCCCAGATCGACCTGATACTTGCCCTGCATATACGCCGCGAAGGTCTTCTCCTTGGCGTCGTAGTTGCGGGTCGGATCCCAGGCCGGGTCGCCCGCCGGGGCGCCGTAAAACGCGCGCAATTCGTCCGTGTTGTTGAGCAGGTAGTCCGGGTTCGGCGTGTACCAGTGCGATCCGTTGTTGATGTACGGGATCGAGTCAGGCGAGCGCACCAGGAAGTCCGAAGGCAGGCCGGCGACCGAGGAGACCAGCGTGCCGCGATCCGGCCCCGGGAAGGCCGGGCCACCGGCGACGGCGCGGAAGGTGCCGGCACGGTCCGAATAGCGAGCGCCGATCTGAACTTCGCGCAGGAAGTTGCTGTCGATATCGAAGGTGGAGTCCAGCTTGAACGCGTACTGGCGGCTGTTGGACTTGTTGAGGTCCTGGAACAGCGTGTTGGCGAAGACGAAGCCATCCGGCGTGCTGAGCGGATCGCCCTGCATCACGGTGGTGCCGTGGCCATTGTCGTTCACCAGCACGTCCATCGAGGTGCCGTGCTTGGCGATGTCAACGATGATCGCGCGGTTCGCGTTCTTCGACTGGATGTAGCTGCCGTCGAAGACGAGGTGGATGGTGTCGGTGTTCCACTTCACGCCGCCGCCCAGCACATACTGGTCGGTGCTCTGCTTCTTCGCCTGGGTGCTGGTCAGCGCATCGACGCCGTTGAACGTCGCGGACTGGCCGATGCACAGGTTCTCGGGCACATCGTTCGGACCGGGGTTCGGATTGGCGAAACCTGCGCCGTCCACGTAAGCCGAGAAGCAATCACTGCCGGCAACCGCGTTGGTGATCGAATTGCCCGCGAACAGGTCGCCAAAGATGAAGTTGGTGGCGAACTTCGAACGGTATCCGGTGTAAAGGCCGTCAAGATAGACTTCCAGTTCCGGCGTCACCTTCCACTGGAACGCGGCATTGACTTGCGGACGGGTGTTGTGGCCGGTGTCGGTCAGGCCGCCCACGCAAGTCGGCAGCACCATGTCGGCGGCGCCGGCCGGGCCGTGGTTGCTCGAACGCGGATCGCAGTTGAACGAGATCGGACGGCTGAAGTTGTTGCGGCCATAGGACGCATCGACCAGCAGGCCCATTTCGCCGTCGCCCGCATCCCAGCGGTTCGAGATGAGAACGCCGCCGGTATAGCTGGTCTCATCGGACACGGTGCCGTGATAGACGCGGCCGTTGGCGGCAACGGTAAGGCCCTTGTCGAAGTTAAAGGGCTTCTGCAGCTTCATGTCGATGACGCCGGCAACGCCGCCTTCGATCAGGTTGGCGGTGTTGGACTTGTAGACGTCGATCCCGCTGACGGCTTCCGCCGGCAGATCCTGGAACGAGAAGCCGCGGCCCACGCCGGTGAAGATCTCGCGACCGTCCAGGGTCGTCAGGATATCGCCGATGCCGCGAATGATCGGGGACTGGATTTCGTTGTTGAAGCCGTTCTGCACCTGCACGCCGGCGACGCGCTGAAGCGCCGAGGCGACCGAAGTGTCCGGCAGCTTGCCGATATCTTCCGCGACGATCGAATCGACGACGTTGTCCGAATTCTTCTTGATGTTGCGCGCGGCTTCAAGGCTGGCGCGCTGACCGGAGACGACGATCTCGTTGCCGGCATCTTCCGGCGACGGCGAAATGCTTTCCTGCGCATAGGCGGGCGCACAGGCAAGGAATGCCAGCGCCGACGACGACAGGACGAGCGAGCGGGTAAAGTGGTTCATGATCCTCCCTCACAACAACCGGCTCCTTCAGCGAGCCTTGAAAGCGCTCATAACTCCGGCAATGTTGTCCGACAAGACATATTTGTACGATAAATAGGTTGCACGTTAAAATGCCCGATGGTAGCGGCATCCAGGCAACGCCCCCGCGCGGGATCCGCACATTTCCTGCGGCACCCGCGAAGGCATCGGGCAAAACTATGGGGAGGCGAACATATCATCCGCTGAAGACGCCAGCGCCGGCCGCACCATGAAGCTGCGCTCCCGCGCGTGGTTCGATGACCCCACCCATCCGGACATGACCGCGCTCTATCTGGAGCGCTATCTGAACTACGGCCTCTCCATAGAAGAGATGCAATCGGGGCGTCCGATCATCGGGATCGCGCAATCGGGCAGCGACCTTGTGCCCTGCAATCGCCATCACCTGGTACTGGCCGAAAGGATCAAGGCGGGCATTCGCGACGCCGGCGGCATTCCCGTCGAGTTTCCCAGCCACCCGTTGCAGGAAACCGGAAAGCGACCGACGGCCGGCTTGGACCGCAATCTTGCCTATATCAGCCTGGTCGAACTGCTCTACGGCTATCCGCTGGACGGGGTGGTGCTGACGATCGGCTGCGACAAGACCACGCCTTCCGCGCTGATGGCAGCAGCGACCGTGAATATTCCGGCGATCGCGCTGTCGGTCGGACCCATGCTCAACGGCTGGCACGAAGGCAAGCGCACAGGTGCCGGCACGATCGTCTGGAAGGCGCGCGAGATGCTGGCCAAGGGAGAACTGGACTATCAGGGCTTCCTGAAGCTGGTCGCCTCCGGATCGCCCTCCACCGGCTATTGCAATACGATGGGCACGGCCACGACGATGAACTCGCTGGCGGAAACGCTTGGCATGTCGCTGCCGGGTTCTGCCGCGATCCCCGCGCCCTATCGCGATCGCCAGGAATGCGCGTGGGAAACCGGCCGCGCGATCGTGGAGATGGTGGCGGCTGATCGCAAACCCTCCGACATTTTGACCCGTTCGGCCTTCCTCAATGCGATCCGGGTCAATTCCGCGATCGGCGGCTCCACGAATGCGCCGATCCACCTGAACGCCATCGCCCGCCATATCGGCGTCGAACTGACGCTGGAAGACTGGCAGGAGCACGGGGCCAGCGTGCCGCTGCTGGTCAATCTCCAGCCGGCAGGGGAATATCTTGGCGAGGATTACTACCGGGCCGGCGGCGTGCCGGCCGTCATGGCCGAACTGAACAAGGCAGGATTGATCGACGGCAGCGCCCTCACGGCCAATGGCCGCACCGTGGCCGAAAACCTCGTTGGTGCCAGGATCGTCGACGAAGACGTCATCCGCCCCTTCGAGCGGCCACTGAAAGAGGCGGCCGGCCTCACCGTGCTCACCGGCAACCTGTTCGACGGCGCGGTCATGAAACTTTCGGTGATCTCCGAAGAGTTTCGCAGCCGATACCTGTCCAATCCCGAACAACCGGATGTATTCGAAGGCCGCGTCGTCGTTTTCGACGGTCCGGAAGACTACCACCACCGCATCGACAACGCCGACCTCGGCATCGACGAGAATACCATCCTGGTCATCCGCGGCGCCGGCCCGGTCGGCTATCCGGGCGGAGCGGAGGTCGTGAACATGCGCCCGCCCGCTGCCTTGATCCGTGCCGGCGTTCACGCGCTGCCCTGCATCGGCGATGGGCGGCAGTCCGGCACTTCGGGCAGCCCGTCGATCCTCAATGCGTCGCCCGAAGCGGCGGTGGGCGGCGGCCTTGCCCTGCTGCGCACCGGTGACCGGGTCCGGATCGACCTTGCCAACCGCCGCGCCGACATGCTTGTGGACGACGCCGAAGTGGCCCGGCGCCGCGCGGATCTGACCGAGATCGAGCGGGCGGTCACACCGGAATCGCAAACCCCATGGCAGGAGATCCAGCGCGGCCTCGTCGGTCAGTTCGCGACGGGGGCGATCCTGGAAGGCTCCGAAAAGTACCAGCGCATTGCCCAGACGCGCGGCTTGCCGCGCGACAGCCATTGATGCGGTCGAAGATACCCTGCAGGCCAGCCCAGCAGCCTGTAAAGACTGAAGTTTCGAGAGGAGAGACGATGCTCAGGACCATAGCCACCGTTGCCCTGCTGGGCACGGTATCCACGTCCGCGCTGGCAGCGGAAGCGAAGCGCGAACCCTTCGGAAAGATGCCCGACGGCACGGCCGTGGAAGCGATCACGCTCAGCAACGCGAAGGGCATGTCCGTGCGCGTGATGACGCTGGGCGCATCGATCCAGTCGGTGATGATGCCCGGCCGCGACGGCAAAACCGTGGATATCGCCGTCGGCTACGACAATCTGGACGGCTACGCGAAGGACGGCCAGTTCTTCGGCGCCACCGTCGGCCGGGTGGCCAATCGCATTGCCAGGGGCAAGTTCACTTTCGACGGCAAGGACTATTCGGTCCCGATCAACAACGGCCCCAACTCGTTGCACGGCGGCACCAAGGGTTTCGACAAGGTCGTCTGGACCGTGCGTGACGTGAAGCAGGGCCAGAAGGCCAGCGTCACCCTGCGCTATGTCAGCACGGACGGCGACATGGGCTATCCCGGCACGCTGACCACCGATGCGACTTATGCACTGGACGAACAGAACAATCTGACGATCACCTACACGGCCAGCACCGACAAGCCGACCGTGGTGAACATCTCCAACCATGCCTACTGGAACCTGGCAGGGCCCGGTCAGACGGCGATGAACCATGTCCTGACCATCCCCGCCGACCGCTTCACCCCAACCGATGAAACGTCGATTCCGGTGGGGCAACACCAGAACGTCGCGGGAACCGTGTTCGATTTCCGCCAGCCGACCCCCGTCGGCGCGCGCGTGCGCAAAGGCAGCGATGCGCAGATCCGCTATGGACGTGGCTACGATCACAACTGGGTGATCGGCAATGCCGTCACGCCCGACCAGCACCTGATGGCCCGCGTATCCGATCCTGCTTCCGGCCGGGGCTTCGAACTCTGGTCCAACCAGCCGGGACTCCAGTTCTATTCGGGCAATTTCATGGACGGAACGATCATCGGCAAGTCCGGCCAGATCTACCGTCAGGGCGACTCGCTCGTATTCGAACCGCAACTGTTTCCGGACAGCCCGAACCAGCCGCAGTTTCCGTCGGTACGCCTCGATCCGGGCAAGACCTACCGGAATGTCATGACCTACAAGTTCTTCATCGCAGAATAAGGGGAGAAATCCTGTGAAAGCCTTCGCAACCCGCCTGCTGGTTACTGCCGCACTGGGCATCACCGCAATGACCGCCATTCCGGCCGAGGCACGCCCCCAGTGGACGCCGGCAGAGGCAAAGGCATGGTACGCCAAACAGCCCTGGCTGGTCGGCTCCAACTACGCCCCCGCCAACGCGATCAACCAGATGGAGATGTGGCAGGAAGCCACCTGGGATCCCAAGCGGATCGACTACGAGCTGGGTCTTGCCGAGAACATCGGCATGAACACCATGCGCGTGTTCCTGCACGATCAGCTGTGGCAGCAGGATCCCGAAGGCTTCAAGAAGCGGATCGACGAATTCCTGACGATTGCCGCCAAGCACAAGATCAAGCCGCTGTTCGTGCTGTTCGACAGCTGCTGGGATCCCAATCCCGTGCTCGGCCCGCAGCGTCCGCCGATTCCGGGTGTCCACAATTCGGGCTGGGTGCAGGCCCCGGGCTTGCCCGCCTTGCGCGATCCTTCGCAGGAACCGCGCCTGAAGGCCTATGTGCAGGGCGTTATCGGCGCCTTCGCAAAGGACGACCGCATCCTCGGCTGGGATCTCTGGAACGAGCCGGACAATGGCGCCGACCAGTACCGGGGACAGGAAGGCAAGGAACCGTTGGTCCGCGCCCTGCTGGCAAAAACCTTCGACTGGGCCCGCGCCGCAGAGCCGACCCAGCCGCTCACCTCAGGCGTCTGGCAGCATGACGATTGGGCAACGGATGCCAAGCTTTCGCCCATGGAAAAGCTTCAGCTTACCCAGTCGGACGTGATCTCGTTCCACGACTACAACTGGCCGGAGACTTTCCAGGGCCGCGTCAACCAACTGAAGATCTACGGTCGCCCGATCCTCTGCACCGAGTTCATGGCCCGCGGCAACGGCTCGACCTTCGACGGCTCGCTGCCGATCGGCAAGCGCGAGAACGTGGCGATGATCAACTGGGGCTTCGTGGACGGCAAGACCCAGACCCGCCTGCCGTGGGATTCGTGGAAGAAGCCTTACACGATGGACGAGCCGACGATCTGGTTCCACGAGGTGTTCCGCAATGACGGCACGCCGTACCGCCAGGCCGAGGTCGATCTGATCCGCACATTGGCCAAGGCGCCCAAGGGCGTGGTGCCCAAGAAGTAAGGCTGGACAACCCCGCTTTTACTCCGACAAGAGAGGCGTCATGCGTAACCTCACGTTTCCTGTCGCCTTCTGCGCCGCGCTGAGCGGCCTTACTCTTGCGGTTCCCGCCCAGGCCGCCTCGGCCTGGGCGGGAGCATGGGGTTATGCCCCTGCCGACAGCGGATCGGGCGATCCCGAACAGCCGGCCGGCACCTACCGTTATCGCGTCCGCTTGAGCCAGGCCGGTGACGCATTGCAGCTGACGATCAGCAATGCGGAAGGCGCGACGGCGCTTGCCGTATCGACAGTGAGCGTGGCCAGTCCCTCGGGCCCGAGCGGCACCGATGTCGCCGCGGATTCGATCCATGCGGTGAGTTTTTCAGGCAAGCCCGGATTTGCCCTCACCAAGGGGCAGACTTTGCTGAGCGACCCTCTGGCCGCCCCCTTCCGCATCGGGCAGGATGTCATCGTCAGCGTCACGTTCGCAACGCCCACGCGGCCGGGGCAAACCAATCTTGGCCTTGAAATGGCGTTCGCGCCGGCCGGGACAAGCCCGACATTCACGCCGATCAAAGTGCGCCCCTATCTCTCGCTCGTGTCAGTCCGCACTTTGCGGGCCCCCTGTACGGTGGTGGCGTTCGGGGATTCGATCACCGACGGCTTCCTCGGCCTCTCGCCCCTGACGCGCGGTTGGCCGGGCCGTCTGGCGGAACGCATGGCCGCGCTGCCCGCTTCGCAGCGGTGCGGCGTCGTCAACATGGGCATCAGCGGCAATCGCGTCCTGAAGCCGGGCCGCGCGACGCCCGCGCTGGACCGTTTCTGGCGCGATGTCGCCAGTGTTCCGGGCGTTACCCACGTGATCTTCCTGGAAGGGATCAACGACATCGGCAACGGCGCCGAACAGGGCGCCGATGCCCTGACTGCCGACCAGTTGATCCAGGGCTACCGCCAGTTCGTGGCCCGCGCCCATGCGCTGGGCATCAAGGTGATCGGCGGGACCATGACGCCGGCCCTGCACGCCGGGTACATGTCGCCTACCAAGGAACGCACCCGGCAGGCCGTCAACACGGCGATCCGCAGCGGCGGTATCTTCGACGGCGTCGTCGATTTCGAAGCGGCGGTGCGCAATCCGGCCGCGCCCACGGACCTCAGGCCCGAATTCGACCCCGGCGATCATCTGCACCCGAATGATGCGGGCCTGCGTGCAATGGGCGATGCCGTGAACCTGTCGCTGCTGGCCCCGGCGAGATAAAGAGCGGGCGGCAGACGGCAGGCGGTTCCGTCCGCCCGCTCCGCCGGATCCCCCTGACAGGAGGGAGATCCGGCGGGCAGCCGTTACGGCCGCGGCGCCTCTACACGATCGCCGGCGCGCGAGGGCACGGGAAACACCGGCGTGCCGTCCTTGGCCCAATCCATGCGCTGCACGCGCGGCGAACGCGCTGCGGTGCACTTCTGGTCCGCCCCATCGTTCGCGTGATAGACGATCCAGGTCTTCCTGCCGCCATCAGTGGTGAAGAAGCCGTTGTGTCCGGTGGCATAGACATTGTTCTGCGGCGCCTTGGCGAGCACCGGGCGCGGCGACTTGGTCCAGCTTTCCGGCGAAAGCGGATCGCTGCCCGGCTTCGCGTGGAGCAGGCCCAGCGCATAGTCGTCCGACCAGCAGGCGCTGGCCGAATAGGAAAGGAACAGGTCTCCGTTGGGCCCGGGCAGAAACTCCGGCCCCTCAAGGATCTGGCGGCCGCCCTGGCGTTCGAAGGCAAGATCTGGTCGGGCAATCACGGTTTCCCCCGGTCCCAGCGTCCAGGGGTTCGTCATCGGCGCAATCGCCAGCACGCTGTCCGGTCCGTCATAGGCCGAATAGACGAAGTAGCGCTTGCCGCCATGCTCGAAAACGGTGCCGTCCAGCCCGGTCATGCGCGTGTTGATGCGGCCCCGGTCGATCCATTCGCCTTTGAGCGGATCGGCGCTGGCATTCTCCAGCACGAAGACGCCGCGATGGGCGTCGTCGTCATGCCCGGCCTCGGCCGCGGTGTAGTAGACGTACCATTTGCCATCCAGCCGGTGCAGCTCCGGCGCCCAGATCGAGATCGCGTTGAGCCCGGTTGCCGGCGGCGTCCAGATCACATGCTCGGGCGCCTCGGCCAGCTTGCCAAGATCGTCGGTCTGGCGGATCGCGATGCGATCGCCCTTGGTGCCGAGAAAATAGAACGTGGAGCCGTGATGGACGATCCACGGATCGGGTCCGCTGGTGAGCAGCGGATTGGTCAGCGTCGCCGGTGTGCTTGCAGTCTTGGTGCCCGCCGTGGCGCAGCCTGCGAGCGCAAGCGCCAGCGCTGCGGAGGACAAAATCCGGGTATTCATCTTGGCGATCATCAGCGCACCTCCATCTCTGCCCAGGCCCTCGCGAATGCGCGGGCGTTTGCGGCAATTTCTTCTGTCGTCGCACCGGCGCGGTAAAGCGCGGAGCCGAGACCGAAACCGTCCGCGCCCGCCGTGCGCCACGGCCCCATATTGTCCGGCGCGATGCCGCCCACCGCCAGCAGCGGAACCTCCCTCGGCAGCACCGCGCGCTGCGCCTTGACCACGGCCGGTGTCGCCGCCTCGGCGGGGAACAGCTTCAAACCGCTTGCCCCCGCCGCCAGCGCGGCAAAAGCCTCGGTCGGGGTGAAGTAGCCGGGCAGCGAGACCATGTTGCGGCGCGCGCTTTCAGCGATCACGGCCACGTCGGTGTTGGGCGAAACGATCATCGCGCCGCCGGCATCCTGCACTTGTGCCACTTGTGCGGTGGTCAGGACGGTGCCGGCGCCGACGATCGCCGCCTCACCCACGCGGTGCGCCAGCTTCTCGATGCTGTTCAGCGGATCGGGCGAATTCAGCGGCACCTCGATCAGGCGGAAACCGGCTTCGACAAGGACGTCGGCGGCGGCCTCCACCTCATCGGGCCGGATGCCGCGCAAGATGGCGACAAGCGGAAGCGCGGCAAGTGCAGTGGCAAGATCGATCATGAAGCTAAGTCCCAGATGCGGGTGATGCCGGCGACGAAGGACGCATGGCTGTCGACCACGACAGCCTCTCCCCCGGCGATGGCGATGGCGGCGGAATAGAGCCGTGCGAGAAGGCCGTCGGCCAGCAGGTAGACTGTCTGGCCGGGCCGGATGCGGGCGCGGCAGTCGGAACCGATCAACAGCCCGCTGACATAGGCTGCCGCCGCGCCAGCCGGACGTTTGCCGAGCACGGACGCGGCCCGCACGCCGAACAGCGCGGCCAGCAGGTCCCGGTCTCCGCTGGCCTCGACACCGGCGTGGAAATCCGCATCCGCGTCCACCTCTCCGGCCATCTCAGCCCCGATCAGGGCATGGGCCTTGAGCAGGGCGAACAGTTCCCCGGTCATCGCGGTCGTGAAATCGATCAGCGCGCCGCCTTGCATGGTCGCCCACTTGGCGTGCGTGCCCGGTTGGCACAGGAGCGCGTCGCCCGGCGCAAGGCCTGCCGCCACGGCGCCGAGAAGCTGTACTTCCTCCCCCCGCATGACGTCCTGCCGCCCGCCGCTGTCACGGCAGACGCCCGGAACGATGGCGATTCCGTCCGCCACCGGGACCAGCCGCGCGGCAAGGTCCGCGATCGAGGCGGGCGCGGCAACGTAGCCGGCATCCTTCCAGCCCCGATTGGATCCCACCATGCCTGCCAGCAACATCGGCAGGCCGTCGTACCGCCCACGCAGCGACGCTGCGAGTTCGAGAAACCGTCCCGACCGCACCGAAAGGATGCCCAGATCGTCGCGCTCGGTTGCGACGACTTGCCCGTGTTCGATCCGGTAGGCACGGCGGTTGGTGGTTCCCCAGTCAACCGCGATGAAGGCGGCGCCGCTCACCAGAACACCGCGTAGAGAACGCAAAGCACCAGCACGACCGCGATGGCGCCCGCATTGAACCCCGCCGAAGTGGCATAGCGCACGTCGCCGGTAGAGATCGTGTCCCTGTCACGCCGCGCCGGCGTGGCCAGCGATACGACGATGGCCAGCGCCAGGGCCGCAAGAAACACGATGCCCATGCGGTCCATGAAGGGGATGCCGGGGGTCCATACCTTGAAAGCCCAGGAAAGCGCCACGGACGCGATGGCGGCGGCGATGGCGCCCGGCTCGTTGGCGCGGCGCCAGAACAGGCCCAGCAGGAAGATCACGGTGATGCCGGGGGTGAAGAAGCCAGTGAATTCCTGGATGAACTGGAATGCCTGGGCACTGGAACCCACCAGCGGACGGGCAGTAAGGATGGCCAGCACGATCGCCACTGCAGCGGCCACGCGGCCCACCAGCACCAGCTTGCGCTCCTGCGCGCCCCTGGCCTGATCGTCCTCCCGATCGTCCGCCTGATCTGCCGCCTTGCGGAGCTTGTTCCACACGTCGAGCGTGAAGATCGTGGCGATCGAATTGATCTTGGAGGCAGTGGAAGCGACGATCGCGGCCACCAATGCCGCAAAAACAAGGCCAAGCAGCCCGGGCGGCAGCATCCGCATCATCGTGGGATAGGCTTCGTCCGGCTTGGCCAGATCGGGTGCCAGCACGACCGCCGCGATGCCGGGAAGCACGATGATGATCGGCATGATAAGCTTGAGGAACGCCGCGAACAGCATCCCGCGCTGCGCCTCGTCGATGGACTTGGCCGCCAGCGCGCGCTGGATGATGTACTGGTTGAAGCCCCAGTAGGACAAGTTGGCGATCCACATGCCGCCGATCAGCACCGACAGTCCGGGCAGGTCCATGTAGTGGGGATTGCTCTTGTCCAGGATCATTTCGAAGTGATCGGGCGCCCGGGCCATCAGGCGGGAGAAGCCGGCAATAACGCCCTGCCCTTCGCCGATCTGGCCCAGCGTCAGCACCGCGATGACCAGCCCGCCCAGCACCAGCAGCGTGACTTGCACGATGTCCGTCAGCGCCACGGCCTTCAGGCCGCCGCGCAGCTGATAGAGCAGCGCGAAGACGCCCAGCGCGATCAGGGCCACGTTCTGGTCCACGCCCGCCACCTTGGTCACGGCAACGGAGCCCAGCCAGATGATGCTCGTCAGGTTCACGAAGACGTAGAGCACCAGCCAGAACACCGCCATCAAGGTGCGAATGCCCGGGCCGTATCGCCGCTCCAGGAACTGCGGCATCGTGTAGATCTCGTTGCGCAGGAAGATGGGCAGGAAGAACTTGCCCACGATCAGCAGAGTCGCCGCCGCCATCCACTCGTAAGACGCGATGGCCAGCCCGATCGCATAGCCGGACCCAGACATGCCTACGATCTGTTCCGCAGAAATGTTCGCGGCGATCAGCGATGCCCCGATGGCCCACCACGGCAGATTCTTGGATGCGAGGAAATAGTCGGTCGAATTCTTCGGCCCGGCCCCCGCCTTTTCACGGCTTACCCATTGAGCAAGGCCGAAAATTCCGATCGCGTAGATCACGACCACGGCTATGTCGATCGTCGCCAGTTCCATCTTCTCTCCCCGATCCCGGCTATTGAGCGCCGGGCAGCGCAGGTCCGAATCGCGCCGATCCGACCTCGCCCGTTGGCCTATCCATAAAACACCTATTTATAATATCAATCTTGACAATGAGGGTCGAACGCGATCTGCTGGGGCCAACAAAGTACCAAAGGGAGAAGGAATTTGGTTCGGGGCAAATCGCGCTTCGCCGCCACGGCGACGCTTGCGGCGGCATCGGCTGCCGCGATGCTTTCGTTGCTGCAGACGCCTGCCGTAGCGCAGGGCCAGCCAGCGCCAGCAGGCCAGGCGCCACGCGCCGAAGTCGTGCCGGGGGCGCCGGAAACGCCCTACGTCGATCCCGACAAGGCATACCTTTTCGCGCACATGACGAAGGAGCACTACGGCGTGCTCTACTATTCGGTCAGCCGCGACGGCTTGCACTGGCAGCAGATCAACGGCGGCAATCCGGTGTCCGCAGACTACCATGGCCATGCCTCGATCGCGCGCGGGGGTGACGGCCGCTATTACCTGGTCGGCAACAAGAGCGACGACGATCCGTTCATCCGCTTCTGGGTCTCGGACGATCTGGTCAACTGGAAGCCTTACGGCACTTACCGCCCCGACCTGTCGAACATTCCCGGCCTGCCGCATGCGATGCAGCGGATCGGCGCGCCGAAGCTGTTCTTCGACAAGCGATCGAACCAGTTCCTGCTGACCTGGCACACCGCCACCGTTCCCGGCGTGCCCGAAGATCCTGAGCGCTACTGGGCCAGTCAGCGCACGCTCTATGCCCTCTCTCCCGATCTCAAGCGCTTTGAGAAGGCACCGCGCCGCCTGTTCGATTGGGACATGGCGACGATCGATACGTTCATTCAGCCCGAAGCCGATGGCAGCGGCTATTGTGCCGTGATCAAGGACGAACGCTATCCCAGCTATAACTGGACGACCGGGAAGACCGTGCGCATTTCCTGCGCGAAGGACCTGCTTGGCCCCTACCCCCCGCCGGGCCCGCCGATCAGCCCCAACTTCCGCGAAGCGCCGACCGTCATCCGCGCGCCGAATGGAGAGGACTGGCTGATGTACTACGAGCAATATGCCGGAACCAGCTACGGCCTGTCCAAGGCGCCGCGCCTTGCCGGCCCGTGGTTCCAGGTTTCGGGCAACTCGGGCGTTCCCGAATGGAACCGTTACGAGATGCCCGCAGGGCTTCGCCACGGCTCCATGATCGAAATCAGCAAGGCACAATACGATGCGCTGCTGAAGGCGTTTCCGGGCGTGAAATGACCCGCATCGGCCCGGCCCGCCTTGCTCCGCAGGCAGTGCGGCGCAGGGTGGGCCGGGCCGCCACTGCCGCATGAATTCCGTGTAATCGGTCTATAGGAATTATCATATGAATTGACTTGGGCCGCGAAACGCCCTTGTCTGGACTTGCGGCACTCACCTGACCCGCTGTGGCGATCGGGCAGTTCAAGTTAAGGACAGCGTTTTGGTAGCCCCTTCCCCTTTCATCATCGACGAGCCGGCGTCGCAGCTCGGTCGCAACCTTACTTACGGTCTGCTTGATAGCATCGGGCGCGCGATCGTGACGGGCAAGTTTGACAACGCTGTCTTCCCCACCGAAGCGGAACTTGCCAAACAGCACGGCGTCAGCCGCTCGGTCACGCGTGAAGCCGTGAAGATGTTGACGGCGAAGGGACTTCTGAGCGCGCGGCCACGGCAGGGAACCACGATCCAGCCGACCTCTTCGTGGAACCTGTTCGATACCGATGTGCTGCGCTGGATGCTGGAACGGCAGCTTTCAGTGGACCTGCTTCGCCAGTTCAACGAACTGCGCGTCGCGGTCGAGCCCGAGGCTGCCGCGCTGGCGGCACAAGTGGCGGACGAGGACGACATCAAGCGGATCGACGAGGGTCTGCAGCGCATGCAGGCGGCCGAGCGCGGGCTCGATGAAGCGCTGGATGCGGACATCGCGTTTCACGTGGCCGTGCTGCGCGCATCGAAGAACCCTTTCTACATTCAGCTGCGCGACGTGGTGAGCACGGCGCTACGCACCTCCATTCGCTTCACCAACCGCATCAAGGGCCGCACGGCGGATGTGGCGGAGCATGCCAAAGTCCGCGATGCGATCGCCGCGCGCGATCCCCAGGCCGCACGGGTCGCGATGCGCCGCATTATCGGGGACGTGCTCGTCCTGATCGAGGATCGCTCGCCTTTGGAAGAGTGAGCCTGCACTTCCTCAGGAACTCCATGTCCAGTCGGCGGCGGCGGCCCGGCAACTGCCGCCAGCCTGCCCCGCACGGCCGCGCAGGACGCGGCCTGTGCCGGCGCCCGTTGCTTTGCCGCCGCGCAGCGCGAAGCCGCCGTTGACGATCACGTCACTCACCCCGGTCGCCAGTCGTTCGGGCTGATCATAGGTCGCATGGTCGGTGATCGTCGCGGGATCGAACACGACGACATCGGCGAACACGCCCGCCTTCAGCCGGCCGCGGTCGGCAAGCGACAGGTTATCCGCCGGCAGGCTGGTCAGCCGGCGTACGGCTTCCGCCAAGGTCAGGTCCTTGGTATCGCGCACGTAATGCCCCAGCAGGCGCGCGAAGTTGCCATAGGCGCGCGGATGGTGCTTGGAGAGCAGGAACACGCCTTCCGGCGCCGGCGCTTCCTCATCGGAGCCGAAACTCATCCACGGCAGCTTGATGGAGCGGCGGACATTGTCCTCGCTCATCAGGAAATAGGCGACGCCGACCCGCGTGCCGTCCTCGACGACGAGGTCCATCGCCGTCTCTTCCGGGCTCTTGCCGCGCATCCTGGCCACTTCGGCAAGGCTCTTGCCGGTCAGCGGTTTCAGCGCCGGATTCTTGAAGGCCAGCAGGATCGTGCCTTCCGCCCCCGCCCCGGCATAGAGGTTTTCCCAGCTGGCCGGGTGTGCGGTGCGCATTTCGGCGGCGACCTTGGCGCGCGTGGCCGGGTCTTTCAGGCGCGCAGACCATTCCTGATAGCCCCCGGCCTGTACCCACGGAGGCATTGCGGCGTCGAGGCCGGTGGCGCCCGCCGTGTAGTTGTACATGTTGGCGGAAATGCGCGTGCCCCGCGCCCGCGCCGCCTCGATCATGCCCACGACGCTGTCGAACTTGCCCCAGTTGTCGCGGCCGGCCAGCTTGAAGTGATAGATTTCGGCAGGGGCGCCGGAATATTCGGCAATATCGATGGTTTCCTGCACCGCCTGTTCGATGCGGTCGCCCTCGCTGCGCATGTGCACCGTGTAGATGCCGCCGCACTGCGCGGAGACCTTGGCCAGCGCCTTCAACTCATCCGTATGCGCGAACGTCGCCGGCGTGTAGATCAGCGCGTCGGTAAGCCCCAGCGCGCCCTGCTCCATCGCTTCCCGCACAAGGCGCTGCATCGTCGCCATCTGCGCCGCATCGGGCTGCACGTCGTTGGCGCCCAGCACCGCTTCGCGCACCGTGCCCGCACTGACGAACGAGGCGACATTGGGCGCGATCGGCCGCGCCTCAAGCCGCTTGAAGTATTCGCCCAGCGTCGTCCAGTCGACATCGTAATGATAGTCGCCCTGCTGGTCGGTCATGTCCTTCTTCATCGCCGGGCTCAGCGGGCCCATCGAGATTTCGCCCATAACCTCCAGCGTCACGCCCTGCGCCAGATCGGACAGCGCACGGCCATCGATCAGCAGGCTCTGTTCGGGATGGGCGAGCATGTTGATGAAACCGGGCGCCACGGCCTTGCCGCTGGCGTCCAGTTCCGCCTTCGCCCGCCCGTCCACATGCGGCGCCACCGCGACGATGCGGTCACCGCGAATGGCGACGTCGCCCCGGTAGGGTGTGCCGCCCGAACCATCGTAGATCGTGCCGTTCCGGACGATCAGGTCGTACGCTTCCGGCGGCGCAGCACCGATCAGGGCGATCGAAGCCGCGGAAAGGGCGAAAGCCAGCAACGGCCGCTTCATCGGGCGGCCTCCGCTGTGGCAGCTTGCGGCGTGAACAGCAGGTCCTGATAGTCGAAGCTGAAATCGGCGATGGGAGACACCGGCTTCATGGTGATCTGCGAAACCTTCCCTTCCGCATCGAGATTGAAGGTCAGATAGGCCGGCTCGATCGCCGGATCGTCGAACTTCGCGATGAAAGTATCGTATTGGTAATGCGTCAACTTGCCGGTCATCCCCGGCGTCGTCGTGAAATCGACCGAGAGGCCCTTGCCGACCGGCGCCACCTTCAGCGTGCCGTACCAGGGATCGGCGTAGCTGCCGGCATAGCGGGCCACGGGCAGCGATGGACCGACCTTTGCCGGCGCGGCGCCCTTCTGCTGCACTGCCGCCTGCGCGCCGGCGATGCGCGTGCGGCGGAACTCGCCGAAGCGGCTGGGCCAGTCCTGCGCGGGTTGGCCGATATAGTGATCGATCAACTCGTACATCAGGCCCATGCGGGGTTCGAGTTCCTCGCTGTTGACGGTGATGGCAAAGCCCACGTCGCGGTCCGGTATCATCACGACGATCGTGGTGAAACCGAACAGGCCGCCCGAATGCCAGACGAGCTTGGCGCCCTTGTAATCGCGCACTTCCCAGCCCAGCGCATAGGCATCGTAGCCCGGCGTGATGCCGGAAATCGGCGCGGGCATGGGGGAGATCGGGATCGGCGTTACCGGCGTCCACATCTCTTTCGCGGCCGCTTCGCTGAACAGGCGGCCCTTGCCGTCCGGCAGCGCGCCGTGGGCAAGCTGGATCTGCAGCCAGCGTGCCAGATCGTTGGCGCTGGCGGCCAGCAGCCCAGCCGGCGCGCCGGCCTGCCCCAGCCGGTCATGCTCGTCCAGCAGCTTCATCGGCCCGGTGCCGCGCACCAGTTCGCCATAGCGGGCATGCGGATGCGCGCGGTCCGGCGCGGAGAGCTGCACCGCCATGTCGGCCGTCGCATCCGGCAGGCCGGCGGGCTTGAAGACGTTGTCCCGCATGAAGTCTTCGTAGCTTTGCCCGCTCACCGCCTCGATCACCGCGCCCGCGACGATGTAGAGGATGTTGTCATAGGCATAGGCCGAGCGGAAACTGGTGGCCGGCTTGATATAGCGCAACCGCTTGACGATCTCCGCACGCGACAGCTTGCCGCGCGGCACCATCAGCAGATCGCCCGCGCCAAGGCCCAACCCGCTGCGGTGGACCAGCAGATCGCGCACCGTCATTTCGCGCGTGACCCAGGAATCGTACATACGGAAATCGGGCAGGTGATCGATCACCTTGTCGTCCCAGTTCAGCTTGCCCGCATCGACCAGCCGGGCCAGCGCGGCGCTGGTGAAGGCCTTGCCGGTAGAGCCGATCATGAACAGCGTATCGGCGTCCACTTTCTCCGGCGATCCCAACTTGCGCACGCCGAAGCCCTTGGCGAAGACCACCTGCCCATGTTCGACGATCGCCACCGACATGCCCGGCGTGCCGGACTTTTCGCGGATTTCCTCGATCCGGGCGTCCAGGTCCGGCGGCGGCGCGGCGAAGGCCGGTTGGGCGGCGAGCAGCAATCCGCCCAATGCGGCGGCATATCTGAATGTCATTGGGCGATCTCCAAAGGGGCGCCGGGCCGGCGGCGCAGCAGGACCACAAGCAGCAGCGGAACGACGTAAAGAGCGATCAGCGCCCAAGCGAGCGCGGAATAGCCGGAGGCGATCAGGGTCACGAGGCCGACCCGGTCCGCGATCAACATGCAGGGCGCCAGCACCGCCAGCGCCGCGCCGGCACGCAGCCACGGGCCCAGCACGATGCCGGTGCGCGCAATCCGCTCGTTCACCGCATGAACCGCGCCGGTGCCGCTTTCCAGCAGGGCGGTGAAGATCATGAACTGGAACAGGATATGGAAGGCCGGATGCCCGATCCGCGTCAGCATGTAGTCCGAAGGCAGCACCGCATCGGCGATGCCCGGCAGGAAGGCAGTCATCGCCAGAAAGAAGATCAACGCCGGGATCATCGCCAGCGGGCCGGCCAGCAGACCGGCAACCACGGCATCGCTGCCTTTGCGGAAATGGCGCGTTACCGGCAGCACGATCACCGCACCGATGATGTTGTATCCGGCATAGATCACGCCGCCGCTGGCCCAATCGCCGCTCGGCCCGGACGCGTGGGCAAAGGCCGCCCCGATCCGCTCGCCCGTGCCGGACAGGATCAGCACGAAGAACACTGCGTATGTCGCGTAGAGCAGGATCGAGACCCACAGGAAGACCCGCTCCACCCCCCGGTTGCCGAAGGCGACGCAGGCGACGATCGCGAACATCAGGGCCAAGGTGCCCAGGATCGCCGGTACGCCCAGCGTGGCCGCTGCGATGGCGCCCGCCGCCGCGCCGAACACGGCAAGGATCAGCACGATGAACACCGCATACGTGATCTCGAACAGCACCCAGCCGCGGCTCAGCAGTGCTTCAAAGAAATGGCGATAATCCCGCGCGCCGATCGCATGGGCCAAGCGGAACGTGGCGGCCGCAACCAGCGACCAGATCGCCATCGCCAATGCCATCGCCGCCAGCCCGCCCCATGGCCCTGCCGGCAGGAAGAACTGCGCGATTTCCCGCCCCGTGGCATAGCCGCCACCGATGATCACCGCCTTGAAGGCCAGCCCGGGCAGGAGGAAGCGGCGAAAGCGATCGGCGGCGCGGCTCACTCCTGCATCTCCATCATTTGCAGGCGTCAAGCAATTGCTCGAAGGTAGCGCCCCCGCGCATCGGATCCGCCGTCGGCAGGCCCAGTGCCTGCGATGTCTCGGTAATGACGCGGGCCGCTTCCGCTTCGGATAGTGTGCCGGTGTTCAGGCTGATCCCGGCGCAGCGGATTGCCGGATTGGTCAGCTTGCCCGCCATGACCGTCTGCTCGATCACTTCGGCTATCGACGGCACCGGATAATGCGCATGACCCAGGATCGCGGTGCGGCCCGGCTCATGGCAGACAATGAAGAGATCGGGCTGGCTGCCCAGCAGCAGCGCCAGCGAGACCGGAGCATAGGCGGGGTGGAACAGCGATCCCTGCCCCTCGATCACGTCGATATGATCGGGCGCGGCGGCGGGGCTGAGCAGTTCGGCGGCACCGGCGGCAAAGTCCGCTACCACGGCATCGAGCGCGAGCCCCTCGCCCGCGATCATGATACCGGTCTGGCCGCTGGCGCGGAAGCTGGCGTCCAGACCGCGTGCGGCAAGGCCCCGTGCGATGGCGAGCGCGGTGTACTTCTTGCCCAGCGCGCAATCGGTGCCGACGGTCAGAATGCGGCGCCCCGGACGCTTGTGTCCGCTGGCGATCGGCAGGCCGGGCGGGGGCGTACGCAGATCGTGCAGGTTCCGCCCCAGCCGCGCCGCCGCATCGCGCAGCGCGGGAATATCGGCCATCCGGGCGTGCATCCCGGCCACGAGGTCCAGCCCCGCCTCCAGCGCGTCCAGCAGTGCCGGCATCCAGCTATCGGGGATCACCCCGCCCTGGTTGGCGACGCCGATCACCATCGCCCGCGCCCCGCGCGCCGCCGCCTCTTGCGGCGTGAGCGGCGTAAGCCCTGTGCTGACGGTGGCGGTGGGCAAGGCATACTCACCGATGCAGCGCTCGCCCGCCCAGTCGCGCAGACCGAACGCGGTCTTGGCGAACCCGGCGATGGTCGTATCGCCCAGGAACAGGAGGTAAGGCGAGGGAAGCGCGTGCGTCAGCCCGGCACTCCCCTCGCGGCCCCCCACGGACATTGCGGAATTCACCATGGAACTTCGATCTCACATCGTGGCGTCAAGGGTGAGGCCGAAGCTGCGCGGACGGATCACGCCCACGCCGGCCGCACCATTGGGATAGCCGCCGGTATAGTCCGCGCTGATCAGGCCATGGCTGTTGCCAAGGTTCTTGGCATAGGCGGTGACCGAGAAGCGGCCGAAATCGACACCGGCGCGCAAGTCGATCACGTCATAGGCGCGCAGGCTGATCTGGCGGCCGAAGGTGGCAAGGTAGGCCGGGTTGTAGTTGCCGCTCTGCTGGCTGAGCGTGCGGATCGATCCGCCCACGAAGGCCGAAGTACTGGTGCCCATCGCCCATTCGTAATCGCCGTTTAGGCTCACGTTCCACTTGGGAACGAAGGGCAGCGCATCGCCCTTGCTGCCGCCGACCAGCAGCGGATCGGTATCGGCGGTAAGACGGGCATGCGTATAGGCGCCGTTCAGCGAGAAGGTCAGCCCGCGTACCGGGCGCATGCTGGCGGTGAATTCGAAGCCGTCGCTCTTGGCCGAACCGCCATTGGTGTTGACGCCATAATCGTTGATCACGGCCAGCAACTGGATGTCCTTCCAGTCGATGTGGAAGGCGGCAATGTCGATGGCGAAAGTCCGGTCCGCCGTTTCCGCCTTCACGCCCAGTTCGTAGCTGATCAGCGAGTCCGAATCGTAAGTGGACGGCGTGCCGGCAGGGGCACCCGGCGGGATCAGGTTGGGGCCGCCGGGGCGGAAGCCCTTGGCGACGCGGCCGTAGATCGATGCGCTCTTGCTCAGCTTGAACTTGGGCGCGGCCGACCAGGTGAACACGCCCTCCTTCGACTTGGCGCTGAGGGCATCGGCCGCCAGCAGACCCTCGCCGCCTTGCGAGGCGCTCTGGTCGTTGTGGCTGTAGCGTCCGCCGAACGTGAAGTCGAAACGATCGCCCAGATGCAGCGTCCCGTTCGCGAAGCCGGCAAATTCCTCATACTTGGAACGCAGGAAGATGTCCGCCAGCAGCGGGAAGCCGGCCATCGGCGTCGTGGTGCCGACGTCGTAGGCCTGCAGCAGTTGCAGGATCGCGCCCTTTTCGTGGTTGTAATAGCCGCCGACCATCCATTCGAACATGCCTTCGCCCTTCGACGACAGGCGCAGTTCCTGAGTCACGCGCTTTACATTGGTGTTCTGTTCCAACCCGATGTCGGCGGCAGCAGTGCCCGATACCGGATCGTAGAGGCCCAGCAGCGTGCCGTACTGCACCGTGTAATCGTCGCGCAGGTGCTCCTTAAGCGTGCTGTAGCTGGTGGTCGAAAGCAGGTCCGCGAAGCCAAGATCGGCGCTGATCGTGCCGTTGTAGAGCCGGTAGGCGATATTGGTGAATTCGGGCACGAATTGCGACTGAGTGAGCCCGCCGTAGAGCGGCTTCATTCGCGCCGGATCCGCTTCCACCACGCTGGCCGCGTCGCTGTCCAGATTCTGGAGGATCGCGGTCAGGCGCACCGAAAAGCCATCGTTCGGCTTGAACAGTGCCGAAACGCGGCCGCCATAGCTCTTCGAATCGTTGATGTTCTTCGCCAGATCGGAACCGCCAGTGCCGATGGAATCGATGAAGCCGCCATAGCTGCGATAGAAGCCGGAGGCGCGGATCGCCAGATTGTTCGAGACGGGCACGTTGATCAGGGCCGATCCCATGTAGGACGCCTTGCCGCCGTCGGTGCTTTCCACGCTGCCCCGAGCGCGCGCGGCGAAGCCGTCTGTCTGCGGCTCGGTGGTGACGAACTTCATCACGCCGCCCAGCGAGCTGGCGCCGTAGAGCGTGCCTTGCGGACCGCGCAGAACCTCGATCCGCGCGACGTCGAAAGTATCGAGTTCGCCGGACAGGATGGCGGAGTTCACCAGCCCGCTGGAAGAACCGAACGGCGTTTCGTCAACATAGGTGGCGACCGTGGCGGTGGCGCCGCCGGTGTTGATGCCGCGCAGCACCACGCGCGCCTTACCGGGGTTGCTCTGCGAAACCTGCAGGCCGGGGATCAGCTTGAGATAGTCTTGGAACGTCACCGCCCCATTGCGATCCAGCGCGTCACCGGTGACGACGGAGACGGCCTGCGGCACGTCCACCAGGTTCTGCGCGCGCTTCTGCGCGGTGACGATGATTTCGCCGGGATCGTCCGTTGCACCGGTCGCTTCCTCGGCATGGGCGACACTTGCAGCGAACAGCGCCGCAGCGCTGCATGACATCGACAGAACGAGCCGAACGGTTTTCATTGCCTGTGTTCCCCCTAGAACCCTGATGCCCTGCCCGGCCGTGCCGGTGCAAATGATCTCAATCAGAAAATTATTGTCTCATTCAGAAAATTGTCAAACAGATTCGATAAAGCGGTTCCCCCGCCGATCGATCGCTGCCAGCAGCAGCGCCGCCGCTGCCGCAAGGGCCGCCAGCAGCAGAAAATAGAGCGCGTGCGGCATGCCACTCCACAATGTGCCGACCAGGCCGGCGAACAGGCTTCCGGCGAATGTCGCCAGGTACCAGGCGGCAACCGTAGTGGCACCCAGCCCTTCCGGCGCCAGGCGGGCGAAGAGGCCCAGCCCGGTCGGCAGGATGAACAGTTCACCAAGCGTCAGGATGACGAAGAACAGCGCCAGCCACAGCCAATAGGCCGTGCCGCCCATGGCCGCGATTCCGGCCAGCAGCAGATAAGCGCCGCCCACGATCAGTGCGCCAGCGGCCATGCGACGGACGGGACGCTCACTGCCACCCGCCTGCGCGCGGCGGCGCCAGAAGGCGAGCAGCGAAGGCGTCATCGCCATGACCAGCAGCGGGTTGAGCGACTGAAACCAGGTCATCGGGATGATCCAACTGCCTAACCGCCGGTCCACGCCGCTGTCGGCCCAGAGCGCGACGGTATTGCCCACTTGCTCGTAAGCGCCGCGAAACACAGTGACGGACAGCGCAACGCAAAGGAGCAGCAGCAAGGTGCCGCGCGGAAACCGGGCGCGCGGCAGCGCGTGGCGTTCGACCACGGGATGCCGCGCCTGTTCGGGCAAGTGGCGCTGCCCCCAGAGGTAGATGCACAGGCCCAGCACCATGCCGATCCCGGCCGCGCCGAAACCCCAGTGCCAGCCGTAAAGCTCGCCCAGCGTGCCGCAGATCAGTGGCGCCAGAAAGCCGCCTATGTTCACGCCGACGTAATACACGTTGTAGGCCCATCCCACGCGCGGATCGCCCGGCTCGTACAGATCGTCGATCTGGCTTGGCAGGCTGGGCAGGAACAGCCCGTTGCCCAATGCGATGGTGGTGAGCGCAAGGTAGAACAGCGGCTCGAATGCCATCATGAAATGGCCGAGCGCCATGATCGAGCCGCCGATGACGATGGCCCGCCGCTTGCCAAGGTAGCGGTCCGCCACCACCCCGCCGACGATCGGGGTGAAGTAGGCGCAGGCGGTGTAGATCCCGTAGATCAGCGAGGCCTTTTCCTGCCCCAGCAGCAGTTCGCGGGTCATGTAATAGACCAGCAGCGCACGCATGCCGTAGTAGGAGAACTGTTCCCACATATTGGTGAGGAACAGCACGGTCAGCCCGCGCGGCTGGCCGAACCATGTGCGCGTCTTTGCCCCCGGCCCTGATACCGCCCCCGTTCCCGCCCCCGTCATGCCCGACCGGAGCCCCAGACGTCTTCGGAGGCGAAAAGCGTGCCGTCAGCATAAGTCACCGAGGGCCTGCGGTCCTGCTCCAGGAACGTCGGCCCGTCGAGATCGACGAGATCGGCAATCTGGCCCAGCACGAAGCCGGGCGCCGTCGCCAGACTGGTGCCGACCATGGTGCCGACCATCACGCCAAGGCCAAGGCGGCGCGCTTCCGCCGCCATCAGCAGCCCTTCGGTAAGCCCGCCGCACTTGTCGAGCTTGATGTTGACGACATCGAAGCGGCCTTTTGCGCCGGCCACGTCCGCAAGGCAGATCAGGCTCTCGTCCCCGGCGATGGGCACGGGCGAGACGAAGTCCTCCAGTTCCGCCTCGGCACCACGCGGCAGCGGCTGTTCCAGCAGCGCCACGCCGTGCTCGACAAGACCGGCGACCAAAGCCTCCAGATCGCCGCGCGCAAAGCCCTGATTACCATCCACGCCCAGCCAGACATCCGGACGCGCAGCGCGGATTGCAGCGACGCGGGCCAGATCGAGTTCGACTTCGCCGGTCAGCTTGACCTTGATCGAGCGGGCGCCGACATAGCTCTTCGCCTTGGCGGCCATCGCCTCTGGCGTATCGGCACTGACCGTGAAAGTGGTGACGATCGGGCCGGGCGCTTCCTCCAGCCCCGCCAGTGCCCAGACCGGTTTTCCAGCGCGGGCCGCTTCCAGATCCCAGAGCGCGGCATCCACCGCGTTGCGCGCGCCGCCGGGCGGCAGGATCGCGCGCAATTCCTCGCGGCTTGGCCCGGCTTCTATCGCCGCCCGCGCGCCCTCGATCTGGCCGCGCATGTGGGCCAGATCGTCGCCGAGGTAATAAACTCCGGCAGCCTCCCCGTGGCCGCGATACGTGCCGTCGTCGAGCGTGACGACAAGAACGTCCGCCGTCTCGAAAACATAACCCGCAATGCGGAACGGCTCGGCCAGCCGCAGCGTATCGGTTTCGACGTGAAGCTGCAGCATCAGTACATCACCGAGGGTACGAGGAGGTGGAAGACCAGCGCGACGTAGAGCGGAACCAGCGCGGCCAGGACGACCAGCACGCTCCAGGTCTTGGCCGGCCAGCGGCGGCCATCGCGCCACGTTAGCACAGCATTCCAGACCGCAGCGGCAACCATGCCGAAGAAGGCGATTGCGCTGGCGCCCTTCAGGAACCACAGGATGCCGTCGCTGGCGGCGCTCAGCACCGAAAGGTCGGAGAAGGCGCTGATGATGAAGGCCGTCCAGCCGCCGACCGCAGCCAGCGTCAGCAAGGCGCCCAGCCGCGTGGCGCGGTAGGCCATGCGGGCCTTGCCCGCCACCTTCAGCGGCGCGGCGAAGCGCCAGCGCGTGAAGGCGGTAACCGGCCACGACAGGAAGGTCAGCAGCAAGATTGCAAGGCTGGCGTAGATTGCCGGCATCAGCCAGGCGGAGGACCGCCATGCGGATACCCGATCGAACACGGTGAAGGGCGCAACCAGATCGAAGCTCCACCGCACGACCTTGCCGTCCACCACTTGCGCGGCAAGGCGATCGTGACCGCCGCGTTCATGCCAGACGAAGGGTTCGACCTCCTCCCACTTCTCAAGCCCGCCGCCGGCGGTCTTCAGCGAAGGCACCAGCAGGCCGCCGTCCTTGTCCACGCCGACTTCGGTCTGGCCAAAGAGGTTCAGCACGTCGACGAAGTTGGAATGACCGCGGCGGCTGCTGTCCCACAGTCCGGAAATCAATCTGGCGTGCTCTGCGGCGGTCTTCGCATCGACCTTTGCGGCCTTGGCGGCCGGGGCCGCCGGGAAATAGCGATCGGCGAAATCCTGGAACAGTTGCAGGCGCACGGTATGCGCGCCGCCTTCCTTGCCGGCACTGTTGAACGAGACGTAGAAGCCCACGCCCTCCTTCATGAACAAGTGCAGCGAGGTGTGGAAATTGTTGGTGTCGCCCAGATGGCCGATCACTTCGCGGCCGTTGATATTGGTTTCGAAGAAGCCCAGTTGCATACGGTTCAGCGGCGGCACCAGCGAGACGGGATTGACCTTGTCCAGCGGGCTGTTGTGCATCATCGCCGCCGTTTCCGGCTTCAGCAGGCCCCGGCCGTTCTGCAGGTGCGCGATCATGAACTTGGCCATGTCCAGCCCGGAAGCGGACAGCGAGCCGGCCGGTGCCGGGATCACGACCTCGAACGGTTCAGCATCCTTCGAGGCACGCGGATAGCCGGTCGCCACCAGCGGCTTCAGGCTGGCCGGCAGCGGCTGGCGGAAGCTGGCCGTCTTCATGTCGAGCGGTTTGAAGACATGGGCTTCGACATAATCGTCGAACGCCATGCCTGACGTGCGCTCGACCACGTAACCGGCCAGTGAAGTGGCCCAGTTGGAATAGGCGGGCGTGGTGCCGGCGTCGAAGATCCGCGTCGGCGTCCAGCGCTTCAGGTAGGCGCCCAGCGGGATCAGGCCGTCCTGCTTGTCGGTGATGAGGTCCTTCATCGCCTCTTCGAAGCCCGCCGTGTGCGTCATGATCTGGCGCATGGTGACCGGCTTGCCATTGCGGGGCGGGATCTTGAAATCGAGGTAGGTGTTGATGTCCGCGTCGAGATCGATCTTGCCCGCTTCCACCTGCTGCATCACTGCAGTCCAGGTCACCAGCTTGGAAACCGAGCCCGGACGGAACAGCGTGGTGGCGGGATCGACCGGCTTGCGATGGGCGATATCGGCAAAGCCGTAACCGCGCGCAGAGATGACCTGACCGTCCTTGACAACGGTCACAACGGCACCTGCAAGGTCATTGCTGCGCAGGGCGAAGGGCATGTAGCCATCGAGCCAGGCGTCGACATCGGCGGCGTTCAGATCGCGCGCGCCGGTCGGGCCGGCAGGGGGCATCACGATCGGTGCGGACGGCAATGCGGCCGATGTGGCGCCGTCCGTCGGCAGGGCCGGCTTGCCGACAGGCAGCCCGCTTTTCGTCTCAGGCACTTGCGCCGTCACCATCGCGCCGCCGGCGGCAAGCGCGGCGATCAGCCCTGCTGCGAGAATTCCCTTCGTACGTCCCCGGTTCATTGGCCCCACCCTTTTCGTATCCCCGTTGCGCGCGACGCGATGCGTCGATACAGTTGGGGAAAGTTTCTCCAATCGGGTGATTGTTATCCTGATTGGAAAATTCGTCAATGGGCTGAAAGGAATCCAGTTTGCCCGATACGCCGTCGACGCTTGGAACCCTGCTGCGCGGGTTGCGGGCACGGGAAGGTTGGACGCTGAAGGAAATGAGCGCGCGGAGCGGAATCCCCGTCTCCACCCTCTCCAAGGTAGAGCATGACAGGCTTACGCTGACCTACGACAAGCTTCAGCTGCTGGGCCAGCGGCTGGGCATGCGCATGTCCGAACTCTTTGCCGAGGAAGGCGAGGATACCGCCCAGCCCGTCACCGCGCGGCGCAGTATTGGCGACATCGCGCAGTCCGTTCGAGTCGAAACCGCGAACTACGATTATTACTACCTCTGCACGGAACTGCGGCGAAAGCGGATGATCCCGGTGATCACCAAGATCCGCGCGCGTTCGGCGCAGCAGTTCGGCGAACTGGTGCGCCATTCGGGCGAGGAATTCATCTACGTGCTGAGCGGCAGCATCGTCGTGGAGACCGAATTCTACGATCCGATCACGCTGGAGGCCGGCCAGTCGCTCTACATCGATTCGAGCATGGGCCACGCCTATTTGGCGGCGGAAGGGTGTGAGGAGGCCGAAGTGCTGGGCGTGATGTCCAGTTCCGACGACACCCTGATGGAAGCCATGCTGCATATCCACGAGGAACAGCGGCAAAACGCGGCGAACGAGGATGCCCCTCCCGCCCGTCCCTCCCGCACCAAGAAGGTGAAATGATGCGCGCTGCAAATGCCCTGTTCGCGACCCTGCTGTTCGCCTCTGCCACCGTTTCCGGCACCGCTTCCGCAGCTCCGGCGAACACCGCCGCCAAGCCGTCTGCCAATTATGCCGCCAGGGTGGCCAAGGTTCTGCGGGCGACGCCGCTGATCGACGGCCATAACGACTGGCCGGAAATGCTGCGCGAAACCGAAGGCGACAAGCGCTGGACCATGGACTTGCGCGACCTTTCGGCCAGCCCGGCGCATTACAACACCGACGTCGTTCGCCTGCGCAAGGGCATGGTGGGCGGCCAGTTCTGGTCGGTCTGGGTCTCGCCGGACTTGCCGGGAGACCGGCAGGTGCTGGAAACGCTGGAGCAGATCGACCTCGTCCGCTCCATCGTCGCGCGCTATCCGGAGACTTTCGCGCTGGCCCGCACCGCGGAAGACGTGCGCAAGGCCCATGCGGCGGGGCGCATCGCTTCTATGATCGGGGTTGAAGGCGGCGGCCAGATCGACGACAGCCTCTCCGTCCTGCGCAGCTATGCCGCGCTCGGCGCCGGGTATCTGACGCTGACCCACTCCCGCAATATCGCCTGGGCCGATTCCGCCACCGACAATCCGGAACACAACGGGCTGACGCCGTTCGGCAAGGAAGTCGTGCTGGAACTCAACCGGCTCGGCATGCTGGTGGACGTCAGCCACGTGAGCGAGGCGGTCATGCGCGATGCCATCGCCACGTCGAAAGCGCCGGTGTTCTTCTCGCACTCCAGCGCGCGCGCCATCAACGACCATCCGCGCAATGTCTCCGACGATGTGCTGCGCCTGATCGCCGCGCATGACGGCGTGGTCATGGTCAACTATGCCTCGCTCTACGTTTCGGACGCCTATCGCCACTGGTCTGCGGATGCGGCGGCGGAGAAGATCCGCCTCAATTCGCCGCCCTACGGCGGGCTCGACATCGGCCAGCCGGACAAGGCGGCGGCCGATTATGCGGCATGGCTGAAGGCCCACCCGAAGCCGCCGGTCGCGCTGGGCGAAGTGGCCGATCATATCGAGCACATCGTCAAGATCGCCGGCGTCGACCATGTCGGCATCGGTTCGGACTATGACGGGGTGGGCAACGAACTGCCGGTCGGGCTTGGGGATGTTTCGACGTATCCGGCCCTATTGGCGGAACTGATGCGCCGGGGCTGGAGCGATGCCGATATCGCCAAGCTGGCCGGGGGCAATGTGCTGCGGGTGATGGAAGCCGCCGAAAAAGTCGCAGGCGAGGCCCGCAGGCCCGGATAGAGCGGCGGGACGATCCAAAGCCTTGCCCGACATTGACCGGGAAAGCCGTTTTCGCCCAGTGTCGCCCCTGTAGTTTGCAGCCTGAAGGGGGCGGGATTGGACCGTTGGCAATCCATGAAGATCTTTGTGCGGGTGGCCGAAACAGCCAGCTTTGCGGAAACCGCACGGCAGATGCGCCTCAGCCCGCCTGCGGTGACAAGGGCGATCTCCTTCCTGGAAGACGAGATCGGCGTCAGGCTGCTCACCCGCACGACCCGTTCGGTAAAGATGACCGAGGCGGGACAGCGCTACTTCGAAGATTGCCGCCGCATCCTGGCCGACATTGCCGATGCCGAAGCCTCGGCAGCGGGATCGCACGGCAACCCTGCCGGGATGCTGACCGTCACCGGGCCGGTCATGTTCGGGCGGATGCATGTGCTGCCAGTGCTGCTGGAATATCTCGACCGCTTTCCCAACGTGACCGGCCAGACCCTGTTCGTCGATCGGCCGGTGAACATCATCGAGGAAGGCATTGATGTCGCGATCAGGATCGGCAACCTCCCGCCTTCAGGCCTCAGCGCCACGCGGGTCGGCTGGGTTCGCAGGACGATCTGCGGATCGCCGGCCTATTTCGAAAAGCACGGCGTGCCCCGTTCGCCCGGCGATCTTGCCGATCACCGGGTGATCATGCCGACCGGCGCCTGGGTGTCCCCCGAATGGCACTTCGGCCCGGACGGCGGAACCAGCGTCACCGTGCATCCGCGCCTGCTGTGCAATACGAACGAAGCGGCCATTTCAGCAGCCGAGCAAGGATGGGGGATTACCCGCGTACTGTCCTACCAGGTCGGCCCGGCGCTGGCGGACGGCCGGCTGCAATCGGTCCTGGATGATCACGAGGAAAGCCCCATTCCCGTTCACGTCGTTCATGCCGAGGGGCGACACGCCACCGCAAAAGTGCGGGCTTTCGTCGATCTCGCCGCCGAACGCCTGCGCGCCAACAGCCTGCTGCAGTGACGAATTATTCCTGCAGCAGGAATAATGACTTCCAAATCAAGTGAATTAACGCGAACACGCGTAGGAATTACATCTTCCACCAGAGGCTGACGCAGATGGCGCGGCGGCACTGAACAGGGTGGAAGACATGACCAAGCAACTGATCCTTTCCCTGATGCTGGCGACTGCCGGCATCGCCGCACCGGCCAGCGCGATGGCGGCCCCCACGCATGACAGCGCGGCCACCAGCACCGCGCCGGTAACCGTCCACTACCGCAGCGCGACGATCGACGGCGTGAAGCTGGCCTATCGCGAAGCCGGCCCGGCCGACGGCCCGGTCGTGCTGTTGCTGCACGGCTTTCCCACCAGTTCGCACATGTTCCGCAACCTGATCCCGCTTCTGGCCGATCGCTACCATGTGATCGCGCCCGATTATCCCGGCTTCGGCCAAAGCGATGCGCCCGATCACAAGCAGTTCGTTTACAGCTTCGGCCATTATGCCGACATGGTAGATACGCTGATGGGACAGATCGGTGCGCAGCGCTATGCCATGTACGTCATGGATTACGGCGCCCCTGTCGGCTACCGACTGGCGATCAAGCATCCGGAACGGGTGAGCGGGCTCATCGTCCAGAACGGCAATGCCTATGACGAAGGGCTCGGCGCCTTCTGGGACCCGATCAAGGCTTACTGGAAAAGCGGATCGGCGAAGGACCGCGAGGCGCAGGCCTGGCTGGTGACGCAGAAAGCCACCATATTCCAATACACCGACGGCGTCAGCGATCTGTCGCGCATCAGCCCGGACAACTGGGTTCAGGACCAGGCCCTGCTCGATCGGCCGGGGAACGAGGATATCCAACTGGACCTGTTCTACGATTATCGCACCAATGTGCCGCTCTACCCGCAGTTCCAGCAGTTCTTCCGCGAGCGCAAGCCGCCGACGCTGATCGTCTGGGGCAAGAACGACAAGATCTTCCCCGAGCCGGGCGCCCACCCCTACTTGCGCGATCTGCCCGAAGCCGAACTCCATATCCTGGACACCGGGCATTTCGCTCTCGAGGACAAGCTGGACGAGATGGCGCCGCTCATTCGAGACTTCCTCGATCGCAAAGTCGCGCCGCGTTGACCGACTGATCGGGAGGCCGCGCCACGGCCTCCCCTATCGGACCCAATATCGGACCCAATATCGGAGATGCATCATGTCTTATGGATTTCTGGATATCGCCATGACGCCCAGCGTCCGCGCGGCTCAGGCGGAGATGGGCGCGGACCGGCAATGGGCCCATTTCGAGGGCGATCGCGAGTTCGATCGCTTCACCCCGAACGAAGCCGCCTTCATTTCGGCGCGCGACAGTTTCTACATCGGTTCGGTTTCGGAAGACGGTTGGCCCTACGTCCAGCACCGCGGCGGCCCGGCGGGGTTCCTCAAGGTGGTGGATGACCGCACGCTGGCCTTCGCGGACTATCGCGGCAATCGCCAGTACATCAGCACGGGCAATTTCGCCGCCAACGACCGGGCCTGCCTGATCCTGATGGACTATCCCCGGCGCATGCGGCTCAAGATCTATGCCCATGTCGAGAAGCTTTCGATGGACGCGGATCCGGCACTGACCGAACGCGTTCTGGACGCCGGCTACAAAGCGCGACCCGAACGGATCTTCCGTTTGCGGCTGAAGGCGTTCGACTGGAATTGCCCGCAGCACATCACCCCGCGCTTCACCGAACGGGAGATCGAACAGGCGGTTCGCCCGCTGCATGAGCGTGTGGCGGAACTGGAAGCGGAAAATGCTGCCTTGCGCGGTCAACTCCGCGAGTGAAACGGAGGAGCGCGGTTTCATCCGAGGGCGCTTGCACACGGTCCTGCGGTCGATCATGAGGGCGCATGCACTGCCAACAAGCGCCCTCTTCATGAGCCGTCGGCACAATGATCGCAGCCGCATGACGCTTCATGCCGTGGCCGCGCGCGCCGGCGTTTCCGCGATGACGGTATCCAACGTGATCAATCGCACCGGGCGCGCCAGCGCGGACACCCGCCAGCGGGTTCTCTCCGCCATCGAGGAACTGGGCTATGTGCCCAACCAGTCGGCCCGCCGGCTGATGGGCGCCGGGGTCGCCTGCGTGGGACTGATCTGCGCCGATGTCGACAGTGTGTTCGTGGAAATGACGCTGGCCGCCGTGGCGGTCGTCGCGGCGGAGTGCGGGGTTCAATTGCAGATCCGATCGGCCGAGAAGCTGTCGGCAGAGGCCACGATCGACCTCGCCCGCGATCTCGTGGCCAAGGGTGCGCAGGCCCTGCTTCTGCTTCCCCCTTACGCAGAGGTTCTGGGAAGCGACCCCGATGCGGCCTCGCTCGGCGTGCCGATCGCGGCCATCGCCACCGCCCATGCCCTGCCCCATATCGCCACCATCCGGATCGACAACCGCTCTGCCGCCAAGGCCGTGACCAAGCGCGTCATAGCCCATGGCCGGCGCCGGATTGGGGTTCTGACCGGGCCGCTGGGCCATTCCGACAGTGTCGCCCGCGTGGAGGGCTATCGCGATGCCTTGCGCGAAAGCGGCCTGCCTATCGATCCGGCGCTGTGCATCGAATGCGATTTCACCTTCCAGTCCGGCCTGGCCGCGGCCGAGCACCTGCTGGACCTCGAGAACAGACCCGATGCAATCATCGCCGGCAACGACGACATGGCCGCGGCGGTGTTATGGATCGCCCATCGCAGCGGCCTTGCCTTGCCCGGCGATCTTTCGGTGACGGGCTTCGACGATACCGTGCTGGCCACGCGCGTCTGGCCGCCGCTGACCACCGTGCGCCAACCGGTTCGCGCGATGGCGGCAGCCGCGATGGAATTTCTGGCAGGCGCGGTGCGGCACCCGCAGCAGGCAGCGGAGCCGCTCGACACGGTGCTTGCCTTCGAAGTGGTAGAGCGTGGATCGATATAAATTTCGGCCTTGTGGTTTAACGATAAATCACCCAGTCGTGCGCCAACGAAATTGGGAGCGAATGAGTGGAGCAAGCTGCAAGGCTGGACGCGGCGGGCGCGCCGATGGCGCGAAACGCCACGAATCAGGGCGCGACCAACGACAGAACGGCAAGCGGGAAACAGCATTTCGAAGTTCTGGACGGCCTGCGCGGAACGGCCGCCATGCTGGTGGTGCTGTTCCACATCCAGGGCATCACCGTATCCTGGGAAGGGGCGCGGATCATCCTGCACCACGCGATCCTGGCGGTGGACTTCTTCTTCATGCTGTCCGGCTTCGTGATCGGCTATGCCTATGACGACCGTTGGGACCGGATGACCGCGAAACAGTTCATGACGCTGCGGCTGATCCGGCTGCATCCGCTGGTCATTCTGGGCACGGTACTGGGCTTCATCAGCTATCTGATCGACCCCTTTGCCGGCACCGCGCAGAACGTCCCTCTTCGCGAGTTGCTGGTTGCGCTGTCGCTGGGGCTGCTGCTGCTGCCCTCACCGATGCTGCCCAATCGCTGGGGAGACACGCATCCGTTCAACGGGCCGTGCTGGAGCCTCTTGCAGGAATACATCGGCAATCTGGCCTATGCCTTCGCGCTGCGCCACATGCGCGCACGCACACTGGGGATAGTGGCAGTGCTGAGCGGCGCCCTGCTGGTGGTCTGCACGGCCATGCTGGACAGCATCGATCAGGGGTCTGCCTGGCCGTCACTCTGGATGGCGCCGGTCCGCCTGTGCTTTCCCTTCGTGACCGGACTGTGGCTCTACCGCGTCCGCGATAGCCTGCCCTCGATCCGGCTGGGATGGGTGCCGCTGTCCGTGCTGCTGATCGGCATTGCCGCATTCCCGACGCTGAAGCCCATCGGCGGCATCCCGCTGAACGGCCTTTACGAAGCGTTTTGCGTGGTGCTGCTGTTCCCGTTGATCGTTCACGCCGGCAGCCATTCCAGCGCCAGCCCCGGAATGATGGGCCTTTGCAAAGCCAGCGGGCGCATCTCCTACCCGATCTACATCACCCACTTCCCGTTTCTCTACATCTGGATGAACTACGTCGCCAACGAGAAGCCCTCTCCCGCGCGGATGGCGGCCATCGGCGTCGCGCTGGTGCCGTTCCTCATTCTGGTCGCCTGGGCAGCGTACAAGTTCTGGGATGAACCCATCCGCAGCCGCCTGCGCGCCACTTTTCTGAAGCGCACCTAACCCGCAGCCTCCTTCGCATCCTTTCCCCCACAAAACCGATCAGGGATATCCGATGACATCGAAACGCACATTCCGCCGCAAGGCGCTCACCGGCGCCGCGCTGGCGGCAACGCTGGCCGCGTCCGGCACGGCCATGGCGCAGAGCAAGGCCGCATCCGGCGCGCCGCTCAGCGATGACGTGGTCCGCGCCCGCGCCGATGCGCTGATTGCCCAGATGACGCCGGAGGAAAAGGCCGGCCAGATCACCCAGTACTTCAACTTCTCCGACTCTCCCGAAGAATCGAAGCGCGTGATCGACGAGATGGCGGCAAGCCGTGCGGGTTCGCTGCTGTTCGTGCACGATCCCGCCGAACTCGACCGGCTGCAGCACATCGCCGTCGAGAAGACCCGGCTCAAGATTCCGCTGCTGTTCGGCTACGACGTCATTCACGGCCTGCGCACGATCATGCCGGTACCGATCGCCGTTGCCGCCAGCTGGGACCCGGGCGTTGCGCAGCAGGCACAGACCGTCGCCGCGCGCGAAGCGCGCGCCGTCGGCATCCACTGGGCCTTCGCTCCCAACCTGGACATCGCGCGCGATCCGCGCTGGGGCCGCCTGATCGAAGGCGCGGGTGAGGATCCCTACCTCGGCAGCGCGATGGCAGCAGCGCAAGTGCGCGGTTTCCAGGGCGCCTACATCGGGAGCCCCGGCCACATCATTTCCGGTCCCAAGCACTTCGCCGGATACGGCGCCTCTATCGGCGGCCGCGATTACGACGAGGTGAACCTTTCGGACAGCGAACTCTGGAACGTCTACCTGAAGCCCTTCAAGGCCGCCGTCGACGCCGGTGCCGGCAACATCATGAGCGCCTACATGGGCGTGAACGGCGTGCCGGCGACGGGCAATCGCTGGCTGCTCACCGATGTCCTGCGCAAGGCCTGGGGCTTCAAGGGCTTCGTCGTCACCGACGCCGGCGCCGCGCATGACCTGCTGACCCACGGCTTCGCCGCCAGCAACGAGGATGCAGGCGTGCGTGCGCTAACTGCCGGCGTGGACATGGAAATGGCGCCGCCGTTCGGCATTTCTGCGTTCAAGACCCTTCCGCAGTCGCTGGCGGCGGGGAAGATCTCCACCGCGCAACTCGACGATGCGGTGCGCCATGTCCTCGAAGCGAAGATCCGCATGGGCCTTTTCGAAAAGCCCTATGTCGACCTGAAGGAAGCCAAGCGCGTACTGGCCGATCCCAAGCACCGCGAGGTTGCCCGCATGGCGGCCGAACGCACTGCCGTTCTGCTGCGCAACGAAGGCGGCACGCTGCCGCTCAGCCGCGGCGCGCTCAAGTCGATCGCGGTGATCGGCCCGCTGGCCGATTCTGCGCGCGATACGGTCGGGCCCTGGGTGTTCGATCAGGACGACAAGGAAACCGTCACCGTGCTTGCCGGCATCAAGGCCGAAGCCGGCAGCGGCGTGAAGGTTTCCTATTCGCCCGGCGTAACGATGCCGGCGCGCGTCAACAAATCGATCTTCCAGTCCGACGCGCAATTCGCGGCAGGCAAGGCCCAGAACGTCGATGATACGCCTGAAATCCAGCGCGCGGTGGCGCTTGCCAAGGACGCCGACGTGGCCGTGCTGGTGCTGGGCGAAGGCCAGATCATGGTGGGCGAGAATGCCTCGCGCTCCTCGCTCGATCTGCCGGGACGCCAGCAGGAACTGCTCGATGCGGTGATCGCCACGGGCAAGCCGGTTGTCGTCCTGCTGATGAGCGCGCGTCCGTTGGACCTCAAGGGCAGCAAGCCCGCCGCACTGATGGACATCTGGTATCCCGGCACGCAGGGCGGAACGGCGGTGGCCAACCTGCTGTTCGGCAAAGTCTCGCCAGGCGGCAAGCTGCCCTACAACTGGCCGCGCAACATCGGCCAGCTTCCCCTGCCTTACGCGCACCTGACCACGCATCAGCCCAAGACGGTGGAGGAGCGTTACTGGAACGAATCCAATACGCCGCTCTATCCCTTCGGCTACGGCCTCAGCTATTCCACCTTCGCGTTCTCCAACCTCAAGGTAGAGAAGGCCCGCGTGGCGCGGGGCGAAGCGGTGCCGGTCTCGGTCGATGTCCGCAACACCGGCACTCGCCGGGCGGACGAAGTGGCGCAGCTATACATCCACCAGCGTTACGGCACGGCCGCCCGCCCGGTACGGGAATTGAAGGGCTTCGAACGCGTGACGCTGGAGCCGGGCGAGACCCGGACCGTACGCTTCACGCTGCGCCCGGAAGACCTGACCTACTGGGCGGCATCGACGCGCAGCTTCGTGCAGGATGCCAGCACGTTCGATATCTATGCCGGCGACAGCTCCACCGCGTCGCTTGCCAGCTCGTTCGAGGTGACCGACTGACGCTTGCGCTGCCGTTTTCCGGATGATGCACCAGGCATCATCCGGATATACGCCCGGCGGCGCCTGCTCAGGCGTTTGCCGGGACCGCGCTCAGGACGCTTTCGATGTAATCGCGGATGGCCGCATCCTGCGCATTGGCGAAGAAGTAGTCCCTGAAGCGATCACCCGCGATCGCCGCCTTCAGCAGGTCCTGATCCACGGACTTGAGCACTGTGACCATGTCCTTGCAGGTCACATCCTTAAGGCCCTTCAGAATACCGCGGTTCTTGGCCATGATCTGCGCGCGCTCCTTCGGATAGCCGAGCCCGCGCTCACCGTCGAACAGCTTGGCATAGACGTCCTGCAGGTTCAGTTCCGCGGCCCAGCCGAAACCCTTCGCATAGGGCATTGAAATCGCGTTGCCATCGTTGATCTGCGCGAACAGGAAGGCATCCGTGGGATCGATCACGAGCCCGCAGAATACGCCCGGCATGGCATTGCAGGCCAGCATCGAACCCATGCCCGTGCCGCAGCCCGTAACCACGAAATCGGCCGCGCCGGAATTCAGCAGAATGCCGGTCAGCAGCCCGTTCATGACATACGTGAGCGAGGCCTTATCCTCGGGCGTGTACATGCCATAATGGAAGACCTGATGGCCCAGCGGCTCTGCCACGGCGGTCAGCGCTGAATGGATGGTCTCGCTCTTCGCGGCCTGGCTGTTCTCGATCACAAGTGCAATTTTCATCTGGCATTCCTCTCAAGCCCTGATCGCCAGCCTTTTGACACCGGTTACCACGATCCACAATAGGGACGCCGTCGCAATGGCGGCAAAAATCCATGAGTGGATCCGCAGGACGGCCGAAATGGCGCGAAACGTCCACGAAATGCGCGGCGGATGCGGAATCCGAATAGCGCCAAAGGGGTCGAGAACTACCGCATGCGCCAGCCCCGCCGGCAACACTAAAACACGTGATTTGCAATTTAAAAAGCATCTCGGCCATCTGCGCGCAATTGCACCGAAGCTTTGCGGCGCGGTGCTTTTTGATTGTTTATCGCAGGATTGCATTTGTGCCATAGGCCGCGCCGCAATGGTTTGCGAATCGCCATATCTGCACCTTTTGCGAAAGGTCCTGATCGCCTCTTGCCTGATGGTGTGCATGGGGCTGGTCGGGCTCGGCTGGTCGGCACCTGCCTCTGCAGAGGTTCTGCGGATCGGAAGCTCGCTCTGCCATTCGGTCAGCCGGACCGTGGCCGAGGACAGCGGCAAAGATCCCGCGTTCGCCTGCAGCGGCGAGCCGGTGGGCTACCAGAAGGGCACGCTCTGGCTTCACGCGCAGTTGGCGCCGGGAACGGACGGGCACGACGATCTCTCCCTGATCGTCCACAGTTCGCGGTTCGATCGCCTGCTCGTCACATTCTCCTACGCCGATGGCGCGATGGAACGGCAGGAGGTGCGCAGCGGCGATTTCGGCACGCACTGGCGGGCTGGCGGGCAACTCGCGTTCCGGGCACCGCACCGCGACGCGGCGCTGACCGGCGTGACCATGCGGTTCGACCGCGTGGCAAGCGCACGCCTGCTACGGATGAGGCTGGTCGGGCGGGGCGAGGAAAGCACGCAGACCACGGGACTGGCCACCTCCATCGGTGCGGCGCTCGTGCTGCTGCTGGCGGGCGCAATCTACAATGCCTCGCTGGCGCTTGCCGTGCGCCGACAATTCTCGGCCTGGCAGGCGGCATGGGCCGCGTGCATGTTCGCATGGGGCGCATGCTGGTCGCAGCTCCATCTGTTCTTCTTTCCCGCCATGGCGGGCGCCGTTTCCGCGCAGATCTGCACCGGCCTTTCCTGCCTTGCCATCTCGCTCGCCACGCTGAGCGCCGTCACCGCGCTTGAGGAAGGCTACGTCAGCCGCTGGTTGAGGCGCGCCACGCTCTGGCTGACGGCCTGCGTCTTCGCGCTCGGCATTCCGCTTTCGCTGATGCGCTACGGGCCGATCGACGTGCTCGGCAGCGCGCTGAACATCCTGGTTCTCGCCAATCTGGTGGCCGTGGCATTGTGCATGGGGCAGGCCTGGCGGCGCGGAAGCAGCGACGCGCGCAGCTTCGCGGGCGCGTGGGCGGTGCCGATGATCGTCCTGGCATCTACCAGTTTCTTCGATGCCGATTCCATGTTCTGGGGCGGTGGGTCGCAGGTCCTCGTGCTGTTCGCGGCAGCGTGGCAGACGCTGTGGCTTTCCGTTGCGTCTTCGCGCTCGCATGGCCGCCTGCGGGTGGAACGCGACATGGCGCGCCAGGCCGAGGCGCAGGCACATGAACTGGCACGCCGCGATGCCCTGACGGGGCTGCCCAATCGGCGCGGTTTCATCGAACGGGTCGGCGCTGTCCTTAATGCGCAGAGCAACGGTCAGGTCGTGGCCCTGCTGCTGATCGACGTGGACTGGTTCAAGTCGATCAACGACGCTTTCGGCCACGAAGCGGGCGATGTGGTGCTCGCGGCGATTGCCCGCTGCATTGCGCCTTACGAAAGCCCGTCCTGCACCGTGGCCCGGCTTGGCGGCGAAGAATTTGCAATGATGGTCGCCGGGCTGGAGGGCTTCGAACTGATGCGCTTTGCCGATTCCCTGCGTCAGCAGGTAAGCGGCTATGCGCACGGCGATGTCATAGACAACCGCCAGGTCACGATCAGCATTGGGATCGCGAAAACCGGAACGCGCGCCGATTTCCGCGCGCTCTATCGTCTGGCCGACGAAGCGCTTTACGAAGCCAAGCGCGGCGGACGCAATCAGATTGCGATCCGCCTGCTGGACGCACCCGAACCTTGCGCCGACGATCTCGACCAGGATGCGCTGGGCGACTGATCGGCGGGGCGCTAGGCAGGGGGTCACACCCCGGCCATGCTTCGAAACCGCTTGCCTGCGCACCTCGCGCGCAAGCAAGCGGCACCATCAGAAATGCCAGCGCAAGTTGCCCAGAACCCGGCGCGGCTGACCGTACCAGCCCGAGTTGAAGAACCCGACGTTGCGGTAATAGGTCTTGTCCAGCACATTGGTGGCGTTCACGCCCACGCTGACATTGGGCGAAAGGTCGTACCGCACCAGCAGGTCGAGCAGGAAATAGCTGCTCTGCGAGACATTGCCGGTCGCGGTGACCGGCTGCCCGTTCGCCTGGAAGGCACCGGTGGGGATCGGCATCGCGCGATAGATGCGGCTCTGCCAGGTTCCGCCGCCGCCCAAAGTCAGCGCGCCGATCTTGTAGGTGGTGTTCAGCTTGGCCAGATGCTCCGGCGTGTCGGGCGAGAAGCGGCTGCCGTCCGCATTTTCGCTGTGCACGTAAGTATAGCCGCCGGCCACCCGCCAATCGCGCGTGATCGAACCGGCGATCTCCAGTTCCGCGCCCCAGGTCTTGACCCCGCTGACCGCGCGGTACGGCGTGCTGCCGTCCGGCAGCGGCGCCGCGCCGGTCAGCAGTTCGGCGACATTGTCCTGCTTCATGTGAAAACCGCTGAGCGCGGCATAGAGCTTCTTGTCGAAGAACTCGCCCTTGAAACCGAATTCGTAATTGGTGCCAGTCAGCGGCGCGAGTTGGTCGTTATTGACGTCGCGCTGGCTCTGCACGGTGAAGACCTGCGCATAGCTGGCGAAGGCGGATATCTGCGATGTCAGATCCCAAACCACGCCGGCGTAGGGCGAGAACTTGTTGCCTCCGCTGTTCGCCGTGCGCGTGAGCGCGCCGGGATTGGTCGTGGTGTTGTAGGTCCGCGTCGTCGTGTCGGCATCGGTATAGCGACCGCCGAGGATGACCTTCAGCCCGTCGAAGGGGTTCAGGCGCACGGCACCGTAAATGCTGGTCTGCCGCGTGCGATCGGTGCTCGACGGGAAACCGCGATCGGTGGTTGCGGGGCGCGGGACGGCGCCGTCCCAGCTGAAGATGCTGGGGAATGCCGTGTAGGTCGTGGTGCCGACCTTGAAGGTCGACAGACCGTAAGCGGGCGTCAGCGTGGTCGCCACGGTTTCCAGTTCGCGGTCGTAGTGGTTGACGCCGAAGACCAGTTCATGGTCGCGGCCCAGCAGGCGCAGCGGGCCGGTGGCATAGCCGTCGAACGAATCCTCACGTGTATGCGAGATGCCGTACGTGTTCACGACATTGAGGCCGAGGCCCGTCTCGCGATCGGGGAAGAACGTGCTGTTGGAACCGGCCAGCAGCAGGCTTTCCGTATCGGTCCAGCGGTGGTTGTAGGCGGCGCGGGCGACCCAGCGGCCGATCTCCTGCTCAAGAACCCCGAAGGCATTGGTATTCTCGCGCTCCCAGCGGTTCCAGCGCGCGGCGGCGCTGTAGGAACGCGGCAGGTCGGTTCGCGTGCCATCGCTGAAGAACAGCGGGACGCCGCTCCACGAACCGCCCTCGCTGTCCGTCTTGAGATAATCGACGCCGGCGCGCAGGCGGGTCGTTTCGGTGATGTCCGCCTCGACGACGCCGTACAGGCTGGGAGAGGTGTCGTGCTGGAAATCGAGGTAGCTGTCCCGGGTGGTATAGGCCGCGACGGCGCGGGCGCGGATCCTGCCGCCGGCAATCACCGGGCCGCCGACATCGGCCTCTGCACGGACATAGTCCCAGGAACCATAGTTGAGGCTGACGTTCGCCTTCAGGTCATTGGTCGGCCGCTTGCGCACGAGGTTGATCGTGGCCGAAGGATCGCCCGTCCCGGTGACGAGACCCGCGGCGCCGCGCACGACTTCGATACGCTCGAAGATCGAGGTATCGGGCATGACGCTGTTGCCGCTGGCACCGACGTTGAAGTTCGATGGCACGCCGTCGAGCTGGAAATTCGTGATGGTGAAGCCCCGCGCCTGGAAGCGGGTGCGATTGCTGTCGTAGGATTGGACAGAGACGCCCGGCGTCTGTTCCAGCACGTCCTGCACGGTGATGAGGTTGAAATCCTCGATCCGCTGGCGGGTGATGACGGTGACCGATTGCGGCGTTTCGCGCAGCGTCAACGGCAGCTTGGTGGCCGTATTGGTGTCGCCGGTCTGGTATCCGTCGCTCTGCCCGGTGACGAGGATTTCGTCGATGCGGCTTTCTGCCGTCTCCGCTTTTCCGGCTCGGTCGCCGGTCTGTGCATAAGCGCTGGACGCGGCAAGCGCGATCAGGGCGCTGCCGGGCGCGATGACGCGCCTCATCGTTGTGAACATCGGTCCTCCTGTTGGGAATTTGTGCTGTCGCCGCCCCGCCATGTCGCACCGGCGGGGATCAGCTGCGCCTTATTTATCTTGCGAGGCATTCGCAATAATGCGATGCCGGTTTGGCCCGATCGGCACTTCTTTGGCCCGATCGGGCAGCAAGTCCCCCATCCAGGCCCATTTCACGATTGCCATGAACCGCGCGAAATCCAGAGCCGACCACCTGCCTGCCGTGGCGATCAAAAGCGCCAGCCTTAAGCGTGACAGCGCCATCGTCGCGTTCCGGGGCCGCCAGAGCGACGGCTATTACGACCCACCGCACACGCACGATCGCGGCCAGTTTTCCTATCGTATCGAAGGATTTTCGATCGTGCAGGCGCCCGGGCGGCGCATTTTCCTGCCGCCCGGACGCGGGGTGTGGATTCCCGCCGGCGTCGTTCACGAAGTGACTTGCCGCGGACCGGCAGCCTACAATGCCTTCTACGTCGACCGCATGGCCGCGCCGCAACTGCCGGACGTGCGCGTGATCGCCGTTTCGCCCTTGCTTCATGCCTTGGTGGAATGCCTGCTGGACGAAGATCCCCTGGCCCATGCCGAGCGTCATGCGCGTATGACCGGCCTCATTCTCGATGAAATAGAGCGATCGGCGGATATCGGCGCCACTGCCCCTGTCATGCCGCAGTCCGCCCGGCTGCGAACGCTGTGCGACCGCCTCTACATGGATCCGGCCAGCCCGCTGGACCTCGACGCCTGGGCGGCCGACGCGGGGATGAGCCGAAGAAGCTTCACGCGCTCCTTTCGCGAAGAAACCGGACTATCGCCGGGCAAATGGCACCAGCAATTGCGGATGCATCATGTCGATGGTCTGCTGACGCAGGGATTGTCGCTGCAACAAGCCGCGTTCCAGCTGGGTTACAGCGGTGTTTCCAGCCTTGGCCGCGCCTATAATCGCACGTTCGGGGCACACAGCCTGTCGTCCGATGCGCCCTTTCGGACCGGCAGTTAGAGCGTTTTCTAATCAGGTGGAATCACCTGATGACTCGGAAAACGCGTCCAACCAATGATCTAGAGCAGCCGAGCCGACGCAGTCGGATCGGGAATTGCTCTAGCGGGCATTCGCGGCACGCCTGGCGAAACCGGGATCAACTTAGAGCAGTTTTCGACCCGACTGCGCCGGATCGACTGCTCTAAGTTTTTGGTTTGACGCATTTTCCGAGTCATCAGGTGATTCCACCTGATTAGAAAATGCTCTAATCGGCAGCGTCGCGAATGATCGGGCATGTCATGCAATGGCCGCCGCCACGACCCCGGCCCAGTTCGGCGCCGGAAATCGTGATGACCTCTATCCCGGCCTTACGCAGCAGGGTGTTGGTGTAGACGTTCCGATCATAAGCAATCACCACACCCGGCGCGAGGCAGACGAGGTTCGCACCGGAATCCCACTGCGTGCGTTCACGCATGTAATGGGTGCCGCCGGTCTCAACCACGCGCATGTTATCGACTTTCAGCGCGCGGGCGACGGAGGCAACCCATCCACCTTCCTCCTGCCGCACATCGAAGCCGCCGTTCGCCCCGGGCCGGATCATGTAAGGCGTGATGGTGTTGACGATGTCGGGATAGATCAGCACGCAGTCCCGATCCGCGAACGTGAAGATCGTGTCCAGATGCATGGCGGCGCGCAGCCGGGGCATCCCCGCTACCAGTATCTGGTCCACGACATCCTGCTGAAACAGCGAACGGGCCAGCAAGGCGATGCCCTGCCGCGACGTGCGTTCGGACATGCCGATCAGCAGCGTGCGATTGCCCGCCGGCATGACATCGCCCCCCTCGATCGTGGCAAGGCCGTGATCCTCTTCCGGGTTGCCGTGCCAGATCGTGGTCTTGCCGGCGAAATCGGGGTGAAACTTGTAGATCGCCGTCGTCAGCAGCGTCTCGTCCTTGCGCGCGGGCCAATAGAGCGGGTTGACCGTGCAACCGCCGTAGATCCAGCAGGTCGTGTCGCGCGTGTAGAGCGTGTTGGGCAAAGGGGTGATGAGATATTGCCCGATTCCGTGTGTCTCGCGAATGAGTTCCATCAGCGCGCCGGAGTGGCTTTCCGGAAACTCCTCCACCGACAGGCCGCCGATCAGGATTTCCGCCAGTTCACGGTTCGGTAAGCCCTCCAGATAGCTGCGCACATCGGTCAGCAGGCCCAGGCCGACCTCGTTTTCGGTCACCCGGTGATCCAGAATCCACTTTCGCGCCTCAGGGATGCCGGCCGTCACGGTAAGCAGGTCGTGCATCTCGACGACGTCGACGCCTCGGTCGCGCATCTTCTGCTGGAAATCGAGATGATCGCGCTTGGCCGCGTCCACCCAGAGCACATCGTCGAACAGCAGGTCGTCGCAGTTCGAAGGTGTCAGGCGCTGATGCGCCCGGCCCGGCGCGCAGACCATCACCTTGCGCAATTTGCCGACTTCGGAATAGACGCCATATGGAATGTCTGTGGACATGCGGCACTCCTTCTGAATAGCCCGATTTTTCAAATCACACGACGATGCGGCCACTGAGCAGCCCGGCCAGCCCCAGCAGGCCGGCGACCAGAACGACCAGGAAAATCACCAGTTCGGCGGCATTGAACAGCCGCTCGCCCTGTTCGCGCCGGGCCCAGACATAGAGTATTGCGGTCCCCGGGATCAGAAGGATCGCCACGAGCATGACGTGCTCCAATCCCGCCGCAACGAACATGACGAGGGAGTAGAGCACGGCTACCCAGGCAATCACCTGATCGCGTCTGGCCTCACCGGCCGCGGCTTCATAGCCTTCCCCGCGGCGGGCGATGAGCACGCCGTAACCGGCGACCAGCAGATAGGGCAGCAGGGCGCTGACGCTGGTCAGGTCCAGCATCAGATTGAAGGCGTCCTGCGACCAATATGTCGAAATGACGAAGAGCGAGACGAGAATGTTGGACAGCCAAAGCGCATTCGCCGGCACCCGATTGCGATTTTCTCCCGAAAAGAGCCGAGGCATGTCGTGCGACCTGGCGGCCGCGAACAGGACTTCGGCACAGATCAGCGACCAGGCGAGATAGGCCCCCAGCACCGAGACCAGCACCCCGATCGAGATGAACACGCTGCCCCACGGCCCGACGACAGCGGCGAGCGCGCTGGCGAGCGAAGGCTGGCGCAGCCCGGCGACATCTGCCTGCGGCATCACCGCATAGGGCAGCAGCGTCACCGCGACCATCAAACCGGTCACGCCCACGAAGCCCAGGATGGTTGCCGTGCCCACGTCGGCGCGTGTCTTTGCGAAGCGCGAATAGACGCTGGCGCCCTCTATCCCGAGAAAGACGAACACGGTGATCAGCATGGTGTCGCGCACTTGCGCCACCAATGTCTTCTCCGGCATCCCCTCCCCGCCCCAGAAGTTGGCCGCGAAAGTATCCCAGTGGAATGCCAGCAGCATAAGCAGCAAGGCCGTAACGATGGGAACGATCTTGGCGATGGTGACGACGAAATTGATGAAGGTGGCTTGCTCGATCCCGCGCAGGATCATGAAGTGGAAAGCCCATATGCCGATCAGCGAGACGACGATCGCGACCGCCGAGCTGCCGTCGCCGAAGATCGGGAAGAACTTGCCGAGCGTCGCGCCGATCAGCACCCAGTAGAACACATTGCCGAGAATGGAGCCCAGCCAGTAGCCGAAGGCGGACAGGAAACCCATGTAGTCCCCGAAGCCGGCCTTGGCATAGGCGAACACGCCCGCGTCGATATCCGGCTTGCGCGCCGCCAGCGCCTGGAAGACGCGCGCCAGCGCGTACATGCCGGAGCCGGCGATCAACCACGCGATGATCGCCCCGAACGGCCCCGTGGCCGAACCGAAACGCGCCGGCAGATTGAAGATGCCCGCCCCGATCATCGAGCCGACGACCATCGACGTCAGCGAAAACAGCGAGATCTTGTTGTCCTGGCTCGTCATCTAGGTCTCCCGGCATGGTAACTTCGGTGGCAGGCGACTTGCGTATTCACTTGATAATCTGGGGGCCGATCCTCTGGACTCCGCGTTTCCCCTCATAAATCCGCGCGCAGCGTGATTGCTGGAAGCACCTTGAATGCGGAGCGGTCCGCGCTTTTCAGATTGGAATCGACTTCCAGCCAGAGCACCCCGACCCCCAGCGCGCGAAGCGGGTTGAAACGGCCCGGCGGCGGCGCGAGCAAATTCGCGATATCCACCCCCGCAAAGCCTTCGAAGCGCCAATCCCTGCGCTTGCCCGGCACGGCGCCGTCGTCCTGCCGGTACCACCGGCGATCGATCGAGATTTCGCCGATCAGCCCGATGCCATCATCCAGCATGGGGTAGTAGGCGTCGATGAAAAGCTCGGTCGCAAGGTAATCATCTGCATTATCGCTGGAATTCAGCCACCGCGGGGCCAGTTCGACGCCGACCTGCCCGGCGCCGACTTGCGCGCCGTACCGTATCCCTGCCGTCAGGGTCTGGTCGGTGGCCAGCCCGCTGCCGAAGAAATTGTCCATCACATGGGCCAGTTCGTAACGCGCAAAGCCGGCAAAACCGGATGCGCTCTGATGCGTTCGCAGCTCAAGCGAAGCGGCAACGGCGGATTCCGCGATGTCTCCGTGCTCCAGAAGCATGGAAGGCCCGGCATCGAATTCCATTTCCAGCCGGTCGGACAAGGGCTGGGCGGTGACGAACGTCAGCGCCGTGCTTGTGGATGTGCTTGTGCGCGAATTCGAACCCAGCGGATTGTGCGAGGCGATCTCGGGAGCGAATTCCAACTCGATCGCCGACGCGCCAACGGCCGTTCCGTCATAACCGGGAATATGCAGCCGATCGATCTCGTCCTGCGGCCCGCGCAGATCGGATTGGAACGTTTGGGATTCATCGCGTGCAGGGGCCGGTGGCTCCGCCAGAACGGGAGGTGAAACAACCATTGACAGTAATCCGATCGCTCGGATTGCCCGATATTTCACTAAACCCTCCGCTTGAACCCGGAAGCTGAACAGGTCTGCCGCAGCCTCGCCCAACACTTGCGGAACTTATTTTTCCTTTATTATTAGATATTTATCAGAGCCATGAGAAGGCCATCACCCGCCACCCTCATCACTGTGATGGTCGCCGGAATTGCCTGCCCGGGAATGGTGCGCCCGTTTTACGGCGCGGCATATCGGGAAAAACCCGTGCGCCAAGGTGGTTACACTTGCGGGCTTTAGCTGTTCAAACGATTGCCGAAACGCCATAGATGCGGCCATTCGGCATGCGAAGCAAAGTCGCCACGGGAATGGAACGATGATGGATGCTCTCCCCACGCGGCTCCGCTGCCGCCCCATGCTGGGATTGGCGGCGCTGAGCCTGCTGCTGGCATCGCCCCCGGCACACGCGGACGAGGTGGTGGAAACCTTGATCTCCGGGCTGGCCGCGCCGGATGCCGATGGCAGGATTTCCGTGGAACTGCGGTTTCTGAATCCCGGCGCGTCCCCCGCCACGGTTATTTTGCCGGAGCAAGTGGCGGCAAGGCTGGCAGGCCCCGAGACCTCGGAAACCGTACCGCTCGATCGTTCGGCGGAGATCCCGAGGTCGATCATCCTCGCCCCGCAAGGCTTCGCCCGGGTGCGTTACCGTCTGCCGCCCGGTTTCGCGCCAAAGGACATGACCCTGTCCATCCCGCAATGGCGCACCGCCGAGATCGCGCTGCACGGCCCTGCGGATGTCAGACTGGCCGAGGCGCCCGCCCAGCCCGGCCAGTCCGTTCGACCCGTCGCGGCCGTCGCGGTCGCCGCGTCCGCGCAACCGGTGCCTGCGGAACCGAACCAGGGCCCGCCGGCGGATCGCAGCGTGGGCAATGCCTTTGTCGGCAACCTTGCCCCCTACGAGCCCATCTATGCAGTCTACGGCCCCGGCACCAATACCGAGGCGCGGATACAGATCAGCTTCGAGTACCGTCTGTTCGGATCGCGCAGCGCCCACGACCTGCCCTCATCCTGGCGTAACGGGCTGCATCTGGCCTATACGCAACGCATGTTCTGGGATTTGCGGGCTGCATCCAAGCCGTTCCGCAATATCGATTATCAGCCGGAACTCATCTACGTCACCCCCGCCAAGGCCTGGGACAACGGCATGACGGTGGCGCTGCAGGGCGGATTGCGCCACGAATCGAACGGCCGCGACGGCGACGATTCCCGCAGCGTGAATTCGTTCTACGTCGCGCCGATGGCCGCCATTCCCTTGCGCGGCGACTGGCGCGTGCTGGTGGCGCCAAGACTGTCCTTCTACATCGGCGACAAGTCGGACAATCCCGACATCGTCCGCTATCGGGGCCACGCCGGGCTTTTCCTGCAAGTGGGCGATCCGAACGGCATTCGCGCCTCCACCAACACCCGCTTCAATTTCTCTTCCGGCAAGGGCGCCATCAATACAGAGGTGTCTTATCCCCTGCCCCGACTGCTGGGGGGCGGCCCCGACCTCTATCTGATCGTCCAGGGCTTCGCCGGCTATGGCGAGAATCTGCTCGACTACAATCGTTCCATCACGCGGCTGCGGGTCGGATTCGCGCTGATCCGCTGACCAGCGAGGCGAGAGGGGAAATTCCGGGCGCCTTTCCGTTCCGGCAGACATCACGCCTTGGTCCGGCTTCTGGCACGCGCCGGTGAACCACACATGCCAAGACCCCGCCGCCAGATCCCGCCACGGCCGGGCGAGCGGGCGGCGCTGAAAATCCCGTGAAATATCGCGCATATCAGACGATTGGATCGGCTGGGCCTTCCAGAGGCAGCAAGTCCTGCGACAGACGTCGCAAGTGCGATGCATTTGCAACACCATGCGAAAATCTTGACCCACCCCTTGCGGCTATCGCGAATCAGTCGCATTAGCGCCTCCGAATTAAGCCACTCTTCGGAAACAAGGGGGAAATAATGTCCATCTCACGTCTGCGCGGCTCACTGGCCAGCGCCTCGCCCGCCTATCTCGCGCTCAGCTGTTTTGGCCTTGCCGCTTCCCCCGCCCTCGCTCAGGAGCAGGACGCAGCAAGCACCGCCAAGCCTGCCCGTCTTGGCGGCGTGACCGTCACCGACACGGCGGTCGAGGATGACGGCATCAAGGTCGACCATGTCGCCTCGCCCAAGTTCACGCAGCCGCTGCAGGATACGCCGCAGACGATCCAGGTGATCAGCAAGGAGCTGTTCAACCAGCAGGGCGCGACCACCCTGACCGAAGCCCTGCGCAACAGCCCCGGCGTCGGCACCTTCTACGCCGGTGAGAACGGCAATACCTCGACCGGCGACGCCATCTACATGCGCGGCGTGGATAGCTCGGGCAGCATCTTCGTCGACGGCATTCGCGACATCGGCACGATCTCGCGCGATACCTTCAACACCGAACAGGTCGAAGTCGAAAAGGGCCCCGCTGGCACCGACAACGGCCGCACTTCGGCGGGCGGTTCGATCAACATGGTCTCCAAGCGCGCCAATATGGACACGGCGGTTTCCGGAACCGCCACGGTCGGCACCGATGGCCAGAAGCGCGGCACGGCGGACTTCAACCAGGCGATCGGCGGCATTCCCAACGCAGCCGTCCGCTTCAACGTGATGTGGCAGGACAGCGACGTTGCCGGCCGCGACCATGTCAACAACAGCCGCGTCGGCGTGGCGTCCTCGTTCGGTTTCGGCCTGGGCACTTCGACCCGCGCCTACCTCAACCTGATGTATGTCGACCAGAACAACATTCCGGACGGCTTCGTGCCGACCATCGGCATCAAGTACTGGGAACCGCAGGCGGGCATCGAGCAGCTTTCGGGCCATCCGGTGGATTCCACCAACTTCTACGGCACGCGTCAGGATCATGACAATGTGACCGCGAAGATGGCCACCTTCATCCTTGAGCACGACTTCTCGGACTCGGTGAAGCTTACCAATAGCGCGCGCTGGGGCCGCACCGATCAGGATTACCAGCTCACCTCGTTCATGACGACGGCGGCGAACATCAAGTGGACCGACATCAACGATCTGTCGACCTACACGATGGCCCGCAGCAACGTGAACCTGAAGGATATCTCCAACAAGATCCTGACGGACCAGCTGAACCTGCGCGCCGATTTCGCGACCGGATCGATCGAGCACAACCTCAGCGTCGGTGTCGAATTCACCAGCGAACAGCAGTACCAGCGCACGATGGCCGGCACCGGCACCCTGCCGCGCGCCAGCCTCTACGATCCCAACTGGAACGATGCGAACAGCTATGTCGCCTCGTACACGGGCGGCCATTCCAAGGGTAAGACCAATACCCAGTCGTTCTATGCGTTCGACACGGCGAAGTTCTTCGATGACATGCTCCTGGTTACCGGCGGTGTCCGCGTCGATCACTATAAGCTGACCTATTTCGTCAACGCGCCCTGCGCCACCGCGGCCGCTTGCGGCACGTCGCCGACCGGGACGATCCTCACCACGACCGACCTGAAGGACAAGGGCACCCTGTTCAACTGGAAGCTGGGCGCCGTGTTCAAGCCGGTGCAGGCGGTCAGCCTCTACGTCAACTACGCGCTTTCGCAGCAGCCTCCGGGCGGCGCGAACTTCACGCTCAGCTCCGCGCTCAACAACGCGGCCAATCCGAACATGGACCCGCAGAAGGCCGATACCTTCGAAGCCGGCGTGAAGTGGAGCGCATTCGACGGTGCCCTCGCGCTGAACGGCGCCGTGTTCCGCACCAAGATCAGCAACGAGATCAACAGCAGCGATCTCGACGATAACGGCAACCCGACGCAGACCGGCAAGAAGCGTGTCCAGGGCGTCGAACTCTCGGCGGTGGGCAACCTCACCCCCGAATGGCAGCTCTCGGCAGGCTACACCTATCAGGACGCCAAGGTCATCAATGGCCCGAACGTGGCGCAGGACGGCACCAACTTCATCACCTACACGCCGAAGAACGCGGCCACGCTGTGGACCACCTACAGCTTCCCGTTCGGTATCCAGGCCGGCGGCGGCGTCCGCTATGTCAGCGGCCTGCACCGCGGCACCGACGGTGCTGTCGGCACCCCGGTGAAGACCGACGGCTACACCGTGGTGGACGCGATCCTGTCCTACGCGCTGACGCAGAACATCAAGCTGCGTGCCAATGCCTACAACCTGTTCGACAAGCATTACGTGCAGGCGATCAACAAGAGCGGCTACCGCTATACCCCGGGCACGCCGCAGACCTTCCTGTTCAGCGCCGACTTCCAGTTCTAAACAAAGTCGGCCACATCCGGACGGCGGGAGTTTCGACTCCCGCCGTCAGTTTTTTACCAGCGGACTTTCGCCATGCTTTTGCACATACCCCAGGTTCTTACCCCGGACGAAGTGGCCGAATTCCGGCGCAGGCTGGATGGGGGAGACTGGACGGACGGGCGGGAAACCGTCGGTGCACAAGGCGCCAAGGTCAAACGAAACGAACAGTTGCGGGACGATTCGCCGCTCAAGGCCGAATTGGGCGATGCCTTGCTGCGGGCGCTGAAGCGCAGTCCGCTGTTCTTTGCAGCCGCCCTGCCGCGGCGGATATTGCCGCCGCGCTTCAACCGGTATGCAGGCGGCGGCGAGTACGGATTTCACGTCGATGGCGCCGTGATGAGCCTGGGCGGCGACGATCAACTTCGCTCCGACATTTCGTGCACCGTGTTCCTCAACGATCCGGATGACTATGACGGCGGTCAGCTCGTCATCAGCGATACCTACGGCGAACATGCCGTGGCCAAGCCCGCGGGCGATGCCGTGATCTATCCGTCCAGCAGCCTGCACCGGGTCGAGCCGGTGACCCGGGGAGAGCGGATCGCTTCCTTCTTCTGGATACAGAGCCTGGTCCGCGACGATGCGGAGCGGCGGATGCTGTTCGAACTCGATACCTCGATCCAGAAGCTGACGCACGACAACGCCGATCAGGACGCCGTGCTCCAGCTCACCTGCGTCTACCACAACCTCCTGCGTCGCTGGTCGGAGATCTAGGCCGTCACGCAGTGCCCTGCGCGAAAGCGGGGGCGGGGGCGGGGGCGGGGGCGGGGGCATGGGTCGGGCGATGCTGGCCAACCGCCTCGCCGATCAGCAGCAGGGTGGGATCGTCGTCGCTCACCGCGGCGACCAGAAACGCCAGCGCCGACAGGGGGCCGCGAATGAGCCGCTCCCCGGGCAACGACACTTCTACCGCCACCATCACCGGGGTTTCGGGATCGCAGCCCGCCGCGATCAGCGAACGGGCGATTTCGCCAGCCGCCGCGCGGCCCATGTAAACGCCCAGAGTTCCGCCTGCCCTGACCAGCGCCTCCCAGTCCAAGTCCAGCGCTTCGCCAGCGCGGGCATGTGCCGTCAGCAAGGTGATCGAACGGGTAACACCGCGCAGCGTCAGCGAGGCATTGGCGCTGGCGGCGGCCGCGCTGGCCGTGGTGACGCCGGGGCAGACCCGCACCGGCACGCCCGCCTGCACCAGATGGTCCATCTCTTCGGCGGAACGACCGAACACGGAAGGGTCGCCGCCCTTCAGGCGCACCACCCGCTTGCCCGACAGCGCGGCTTGCAGCAACAGATCGTTGATCGATCCCTGGGCCTTGCTGTGCCGGCCGGACCGTTTGCCCACACTGACGGTTTCTACGCCGGCCGGGATCAGTTCCAGCACGCCGGGGCCCACCAGCGCATCGTAGAACACCACATCCGCCGCTTCCATCAGCCTTTCGGCTTTGCGCGTGAGCAAGTCGGGATCACCCGGCCCGGCGCCCACCAGCCAGACCTCGCCCGGCGCGATCGGCGCCTGACGAAGCGGTCGGGGCGCGGTCAAGCGGCCACCTGCAGGGTCTGCGGATGGGCGATCAGGATCCGATCGCCGTCCTGCTTCACCGCGATCGTCGGCGTGCAGCCTTTGTCCTCGCCCTGCGCCTCTCCGTTCGCAAGCGCGATGTTCCAGTTGTGCAGCGGGCAGGACACCGAATGGCCATGGACGATGCCCTGGCTGAGCGGGCCTTTCTTGTGCGGGCATTCGTTGACGAGTGCGAAGACCTTGTCGTCGCCGGTGCGGAACACGGCGATCTCCTTCTCTCCCTCCAGCCGGACGGTGCGCGCGCCGCGCAAGGGAATGTCGGACAGGGTGCCGATATCGATCCAGTCGTTCATGTCATTCACTCCGCTGCGATCATTTCCTGGGGTGCCAGAGGTTCAAGGTGCTGGTGCAGTTCGGCCTGCTGCCCGGCCGCGCGTTCGGCCCAGGGATCTTCCTGGCTGAAGCTCTGGGAATAGAGGAACCGGGCGCGCAGCGCCTCGCGCCCGACTTCATCCGCGACGATCCGCTGCTTCACGTATTCGACGCCGACACGTTCGATCCACGGCGCGGTGCGTTCCAGATAGCGCGCTTCCTCGCGGTAGAGCTGAACGAATGCGGCGCAGTAATCGAGCGCCTCCTGCTCGGTGGCGACCTTGCAGAGGAAATCGGTGGCGCGCACGTGAATGCCGCCATTGCCGCCGACATGGAGTTCGTAGCCGGAATCCACGCAGACCACGCCGAAGTCCTTGATCGTCGCTTCCGCGCAATTGCGCGGGCAGCCGGAAACCGCGATCTTGAACTTGTGGGGCATCCACGATCCCCAGGTCATCCGCTCGGTCTTCACGCCAAGGCCGGTGGAATCCTGCGTACCGAAGCGGCACCATTCGGAGCCGACGCAGGTCTTCACCGTGCGCAGCGATTTGCCGTAGGCATGGCCGGAGACCATCCCTGCGGCATTGAGATCGGCCCAGACGGCCGGCAGGTCTTCCTTCTTGATGCCGAAAATGTCGAGCCGCTGCCCGCCCGTCACTTTCACCATCGGCGCATCGTACTTTTCGACGACATCGGCGATGGCGCGCAGTTCGCGCGGGTTGGTGAGGCCGCCCCACATGCGCGGCACCACCGAATAGGTCCCGTCCTTCTGGATATTGGCGTGCATCCGCTCGTTGACGAAGCGGCTCTGCTGGTCATCCTCGTACTCGCCCGGCAGCGCGCAGAGCAGATAGTAGTTCAGCGCCGGGCGGCATGAGGAGCAGCCATCGGGCGTCGACCAGTGCAGCTTGTGCATGACTTCGGGGATCGACTTCATCGCCTGCGCCACGATCTCCCGCCGCACATCGTCGTGGGTAAAACTGGTGCACTTGCACATCGTCTTGGGGCCGGACTTGACCTCATCGCCCAGGGTCAGCGCCAGCAGGTTCTCGACCAGCCCGGTGCAGGAGCCGCAGCTTGCCGAGGCCTTGCATGTGGCCCGCACCGCATCGAGGCTGCACGCGCCCGATGCAATCGAAGCGACGACCTGCCCCTTCGATACGCCGTTGCAGCCGCACACTTCCGCATCGTCCGCCATTGCCGCGACAGCCGCCAAGGGATCCGCACTGCCGCCCGAAGCAAAGGCTTGCCCCAGGATCAGGCTATCGCGGATTTCCGATACGTCCTCGCCCTTGCGCAGCAAGTCGAAGTACCAGTTTCCATCGGCCGTATCGCCGTAAAGCACGGCGCCGACGATCTTGCCGTCCTTGACGACGACCCGCTTGTAGACCCCGCGCGACGCATCGCGCAGGACGATATCCTCACAGCCCTCTCCGCCCGAGAAGTCGCCCGCAGAGAACACGTCGAGCCCGGCGACCTTGAGCTTGGTGGACGTGACGGAGCCGCGATAGCCGCTGTGCCGATCGGTCAGGCCATCGGCAAGGCTCCGGCACATGTCCCATAGCGGCGCGACGAGGCCGTAGACATTGCCCTGATGCTCGACGCATTCGCCTACCGCGAGCACGGCGGGATCGCTCGTCACCATGTGATCGTCGACCTTGATGCCCCGGCCCACGTCAAGCCCGGCATCGCGCGCCAGCGCAGTGGATGGGCGGATGCCCACGGCCATGACCACGAGGCTGGCCGGAATCTCGCGCCCATCCTTCAGGCGCACGCCCTCGACTTTGCCCTCGCCATAGATTTCGGCGGTGTCCGCGCCGGTCAGGATCGTCTGACCGCGCGCTTCGAGCGCGGTCTTGAGCAGCCAGCCCGCCGCCTCGTCCAGCTGACGCTCCATTAGCGTGGGCATCAGGTGGATCACGGTGACTTTCATGCCGCGCAGCGTCAGGCCATGCGCCGCTTCCAGCCCCAGCAGGCCGCCGCCGATCACCACGGCATCGCCGCAAGCATCGGCCGCCGCCAGCATGGTATCCACGTCCTTCATGTCGCGGAAGGAGATGACGCCGGGCAGATCCTTGCCGGGCACCGGAATGATGAAGGGATCGGAACCGGTGGCGATCAGCAGCCGGTCGTAACGGACCTTGCGGCCCGTCTGCGACGTCACGGTCTTGCCCGCGCGGTCGATGGCGACGACCGGATCCGAAGTGACCAGGGTGATGCCGTTATCGTCGTACCACGCGCGCGGATTGATGACGATCTGGTCGAACGTCTTCTCTCCCGCCAGCACCGGCGAAAGCATGATGCGGTTGTAGTTCACATGCGGTTCGGCGCCGAAAATGGTGACGCGATAACGCCCGGCGTCACGCGCCAGCAGTTCCTCCACCGCGCGGCAGCCCGCCATGCCGTTGCCGACGACCACAAGATGCTCGCGCACGTCGTCCGACGGCACGACAAGGGCGTCGTCGTAATCCACCGCCGTGGCTTGCTGGGGTTCGATCCCGTCCTGAAATTCCATTCGCGAGACTCCGCAAAAAGCAAAAGGAGAAACGAGAAAAGGCCGCCATCCGGACCCTCGGTTCGAAACCGAAAGTCTGGATGGCGGCCTTGCCATCGTTCGGGCCTCCGCAACCCGCCAATGGGTCGCTTCGGTGATGTAGGAAGGACAACGTCGTCCTTTGCACTGCACCATATGGGGAAACGCGCTTGGGCTCAAGCGATTCCGTCACGCCTGTCGATCAATAGGACCAATCCAGTTGAATCCAGTACTTGGACGTGTCGGTCGCCATTTCGCGGGCATCGTAACGGGCGTAGCGGAGCGAAATCGCCGTCCTGCGCAGCTTCGCAGATGCGAGAAGATCAAGCTCGTTGCCGTAGTGCTGGCCAAGCCGGTCGCTGTCGAAGCGGTGCCAGGTACCTTGCAGGGCAATCGCTGAAAGCGGCCCCAACTGCTTCCAGCCATAACCGCCACCGAAATAGAGATCGCGCACGCCGTTCGCAGGTGTGGTCAGGAACTTGTCGGCCCAGCCCTGAAACTTGAAATTGGTGCCGAGCGGGGTCTGGAAGCTGGTGAGCGATTGTCCCCCGTCAGAGCCGCCACCGGCGCCGAGCACTTCGTATCCGGCATTCAGTTTCCAGCCCTTCGCATCGAGCGTGGCGTCCGCCAGCCAATAATCGGCATGATAGTCGTTCGGATTGCGACGCCAATCGAATTGGCGGGCGTAACTTGCCTGCCACGAGAGTTTCACCGCCGTGGAAAGGGCTCTGCTGCCCGCCAGTCGCGCGCCATAGGTCTGGCTGGAGAGTCGGTATCCCTGCACGGCCGCCTCGTCCTGATCGATAAGGTAGCCAAAGCCCGTCAGCGTACCGACAGGTGTCGCCAGGGACAGGTTGGCGAACAGATTGTCGCCACTCACCGCCTGCTGGCGCGCGCCGTGCCCGTCCACGCCCCAGATCGTGCGCACGCTCCACGCATAGGCCAGATCCAGCTTCACCCCCTTGAGCGGCGTGACTTCGGCCCGCACTGCATCGAAAGTCTGCGCATTGTCGCGAAAGCCGACATTGCCGACGAAGCGCTCATCATCCAGCGCCAGTTTCTGCCGCCCGGCGGTGAGGGCAATCACCCGGCTCCGGTACTGCAGCTGCGCAAGATAGAGCGCCACATTCTGCGGATCGGCCACCAGCGGCCGCGTTGCAGCGCCGTGCAAACCGTCATAGTAATCGTCGATGGCCGCCAATGTACCTTGCGCAACGATCGTGGCGCTCAAGGGGCCACTCGCTGCCGAAACCCCGCCGCGAACCCGCAGCGTCAAGGCATCGGCGGATTGGTCCAGTCCGTCCTGATCGACATGTTCATAGCGGGCCCGCGCCTCAACCACGGGTTTGAGCACCACGTCTTCGGCATGCGCGACCCCGGCGCATGGCATCGCAGCGGCCAGCCCGGCCGCCGTTCCAATCCTATACCGCATTTAAATTTCCCCCTGCGACCAGATTTGAGCGGCGGTCCGGATCTGTCTCGATCCGGCCGCCGCCTCCTCTCCAATCAGATCCGAGCAGCCGTCTTCCAGCTCGCGCGCCAGCGTGTCTTCACGCAGGCCACGGCGGTGAGCGCGGCCACGGCAAGCCCGGCGAAAATCAGGAAACCGGGGGCGAAGCTGCCGGTGATCTGCTTGGCTAGCCCAAGCGAGCTGGCGAGATAGAACCCGCCGATCCCGCCTGCCATGCCGACAAGCCCGGTCATCACGCCGATCTCCGCCTGAAAACGCTGCGGGACGAGCTGGAAGACTGCGCCATTGCCGGTGCCCAGCGCCAGCATCGCCAGAACGAACATGCTGAGCGCTCCGGGCAGCGAATGCGCCTGCGCCACGCCGACGAGCGCGAAGGCGGCAAACGCATAGACCATCATCAACGCCTTCACCCCGCCGATGCGGTCAGCCAGGGCCCCGCCCATCGGGCGCACCAGCGATCCGGCAAAGACGCAGCCCGCCGTGCAGTAGCCGGCCATGATCGTGGTCAGCCCGAACTGTTCGGTGAAATAGATCGGCAGCGAGGCGGCAAGGCCGACGAAACCACCGAAAGTCACCGCGTAAAACGCCATCAGCCACCAGGCATCGGCCTGCTTGAGCGGCTCGAAATAATCGACCAATCGGCGCGGCGCAGGCTGGTTCGGCGCATCCTTGGCCAGCACCAGGTAAACGACGAAGACAAGCGAAAGCGGGATGCAGGCAAGGCCCAGCACCGCATTCCAGCCGAACATCTTTGCCAGCATCGGCGCGAACAGCGATGCCAGCACCGTTCCCGAATTGCCCATGCCGGCCAAGCCCATGGCCTTGCCCTGATGCTCGGCCGGGTACCAGCGACTGGCGAGCGGCAAGGCGATGGCAAAGCTGGCGCCTGCGAAACCGAGGATGACGCCCAGTGCCAGCGTACCGCCGAAGCTGTTCACGCCCACCAGCCACGCAGTGAACAATCCCGCGATCACGATCAGCTGGCTGATCGCACCCGAACGCTTGGGCCCGATGCGGTCCACCAGCAGCCCGTTGACCACCCGCAGTACCGCACCGGCAAGCGTCGGCAGCGCAACCATCAGGCCCTTTTCGGCAGGCGTCAGGCCAAGCGTCTTGGAAATCTCCGGCGCCAATGGGCCCAGCAAGACCCAGACCATGAAGGCGAGGTCGAAATAGAGAAAGGCTGCGATCAGCGTCGGCACATGGCCGGCTTTCCAGAAGCTGGTCGCGGGCGCTGCCGCAGGTGCATTTTCGGCCGAAGCGGCCTCTCCGTCACGTTCCCAGTAAGCGGTTGCCATCGTAAGTCCCCCGTAAAACGGACACGAAAAAAGCCGCAGGCCGGACGTCACCCTTGGGTGAGACCGGTCAGCGGCTTTGCTGCGAATTTCGGTGAGGATGGCGCTCCACCGTTGAAGCAGCGCATCCGAATATGGTCACGCGCCTTCGCGTGAGATCTGCATCATCAGCCGATTCGGCTCATGTTGCAAGGCACAAAATTTCGGCCGCTTTCAGTGCGACTGCGAAAAGCCCTTCAGATATTCGTCAATCCGGTCGGGATCGAACACGCGCCCGTCGAAGAAGCGATCGGCGCCCAAGGTCAGGTCGCCCTTGCGGGAGCCGACGGCCAGCGGGCTGGCCACCGCGCCTTCCAGTTTCATGCTGGCCCCCGGCATCGGCACGTCGCTGCCGGCAAGCGCGCGGCGGAACACGTCAGGGCGGAACACCGCCCCGGCTCTCGCGGCGTTTTCGGCAGAATGCTCGACCATGCCCCAGCGAACCAGCTGGGAGTAGATCCATAGCGCCTGACTGCGCCAGGGGAAGGAGGTCGCCTCGCGCGAGAACAGCACGAAATCGCGGGCGTCGACCGCAGCATCCCCTGCACGCGGAATGATCCGGCCCGACAGAGCGCGCAGGATCAGGTCCGCAGGCTGGTTCACATAGCGCGCGTCGGCCAGCAGATCGGCGAGCGTCTCGTGATTGGCGGGCTCGTCGCACCAGGCGGCGGCGCGGGCCAGCGCGCGGAGCAGGCGATCGACCGTTTCGGGGTTTTCCTCCAGCCATGTCTCGCGGAAGGCCAGCACTTTCTCCACCCCGCGCTGCCAGATCCGTTCCCCGATGGCGACCGCCTCTGCCCGGCCGGAATCGATCGCCGCGCTGCCCCAGGGTTCGCCGGCGATGAACCCATCGATCTCTTCGGCATGGATCGCCTCGACGGTGAGCGAAGGCGGCAGCACCCGCAGCACCACATCGCGGTCCGGGTCGATGCCCGCGCTCGCCAACCAGTATCGCAGCATCAGGGCATGGCTGGAGAAGCGGTGCACCACGCCGATCACCGGCTTGCGCCGCCACAGCCCGATGGCGGAGGCGAAATCGTGGGCTGTCGCGACAGGATCGCCAAGCCGCTGGGCCGGATCGGGCTCCAGCGCGGCCGCAAAATCGCGTGCCATCACCAGCATATTGCCGTTGACGCCCAGCTTGTAGGGCGCCGCTATCGCGGCCGGCTGCTGGCTGAGCCCCAGCGTCACAGCCACTGCGAGCGGCGCCAGCATGTGCGCGGCCTGCACCTGCCCGTAGACCAGACGGTCGCGCAGCGTAGCCCAGCTCGTCGTGCGTACGAGGTCGAGCGCGATGCCTTCTTCTTCGGCAAAACCGCGCTCGCGCGCCGCCGCCAGCACGGCCACATCGTTCAGCGGCAGGAAGGCGATGCGAAGGTTGGTCGTCATAGTCCGCCTCCCAGAAGGTCGCTGGCGGTAATCAGCGCCTGCGCCACGTCCACGATCTTCTTGCCCTGATTCATCGCGCTGGTGCGCAGCAGGCCATAGGCGTCCTGCTCGGAAAGGCCGCGCTGGTTCATCAGGATCGATTTCGCGCGGTCGAGCACCTTGCGGTCGGCCAGCGCGGTGCGCGCTTCCTCCAGCTCGGTCTGCATTCTGGAGAATGCGTTGAAGCGCCGCACTGCCAGTTCCAGCACCGGCTTCACGCGCTCCTTGCGCAAACCGTCGACGACGTAAGCCGATACGCCGGCATCGATGGCGGCACCGATCATCGCCTCGTCCGACTGATCGACGAACATGGCGATGGGCCGCGCCAGCGCGCGGCTGACCGACAGCATTTCCTCCAGCGTGTCGCGGCTGGGGCTGCCTAGATCCATCAGCACGACATCGGGCGCCATGCGTTCCAACCGCGCGACGAAAGCGCCGCGCGGGGGGACGATGTGAATATCGTCGTAGCCGGCCTCGCGCAGCCCTTCCTCAAGGACGGTGGCGCGCAGGCCGCTGTCATCGATGATGACGATTCTCATTTCCCGCCCCCGGCATAGCGCCGTCGCTGATCGTTGAGTGCGCGCGCCATGTCAACGAGGACCGCGCGGATCAGTAGACATCCCGGACATAACGCTTTTCGCTCTGCATCTGCGCGACATAGTCGTTAGCGTCCTCGCCGCTCATTCCGCCATGCCGGGCAACGATCTGCTTCAACGTCCTGTCGACATCCTTGGCCATCCTGCCAGCCTCGCCGCAGACGTAGAAATGGGCGCCGTCGTCCAGCCACCGCCAGAGTTCCGCGCCTTCCTCCAGCATCCGGTGCTGGACATAGACTTTCTCTGCCTGATCGCGCGAGAACGCCAGGCTGAGCCGGTCGAGATGGCCGTTCCGGCGCCATTCGTCGATCTCGTCGCGATAATAGAAGTCGGTCGCCGCGTGCTGCTCGCCGAAGAACAACCAGTTGCGCCCCTTGGCGCCGCGGGCCTGCCGGTCATGCAGAAAACCGCGAAAAGGCGCGATGCCGGTGCCCGGTCCAACCATGATCGCGCCGCGCGCCGGATCGGCCGGCGGGTGGAAATGGGCCGCCGCCTGAAGAAAGATGCCAACGTCGGCATCCTGCGCCCGGTCGGCCATGAACGCCGAACACACGCCATGACGCCCGCGACCCTGGCAGGAATATCGCACGGTCGAGACGGTGAGTTGCACTTCGTCCCGCTGCGCGTGGGGGCTGGATGCGATCGAATAGAAGCGCGGTTGCAGCGGGCGCATGACCTGCCCCAGATCGCCGGGGCTCAGGCGTACGTCGGTCTCGTGCAGGACGTCGGCAATCTGGCGCCCCCACAGCCACTGGTCGAATTGCGCTTTGCGGTCCGGATCGAGCAGCGGCGCGAAGGCCGCGTCCGGACAGCGCTCCGCGATCAGTTCGAGAATATTGCGGTTGAGACGGGCTATGTCCCAATGGCGCATGAGCGCCTCTGCCAGCGTCATCTCGCCGACCTGCTTGACGGTGACCGGCGCATCGGCGGAGAGATCGAGAACGTCCAGTATCTCCGTGGCCAGCGCGGGGCAGTTTACCGGCCAGACGCCCAGCGAATCCCCGGCCTTGTAGGCGAAATCATGCCCGGCCAGATCGAAACCCAGCTGGCGCACCTCCTTTGTCGCACCAGCCCCGCTCAACAGCACATTTCGCGAAAGCGCCGTGCGAAGCGGCGCTTTTCGGGAATAGGCGGCGATCGGCGTCGTGGCTACCGCCGCGATCGGGGCATGATCGGCCGCCGCCACTTCCGGGGATTGTGCGACCGGGGATTGTCCGCCGCCGGGATCCGGTTGAAGCGCGGAAAGGGCGCTTGCCATCCAGGTCGCAGCGGTGTCCTCATAATCGGGTTCGCAATCGATGCGCGGGGCCAGCCTTGCCGCCCCCAGTTCCTCCAGCCGCGCATCCAGCTTGCGCCCGAAGCCGCAGAACTGATCGTAACTGGAATCTCCAAACGCCAGAACGGAATAGCGCAGGCCTTCAAGGCGCGGAGCCGCTGCATCGGTCAGGGCCGACCAGAACTGCCCGCCATTATCCGGCGCATCGCCGTCTCCAAATGTGCTGGCGATCAGCAGCACCGCATCGGCACTGGTCAGTTCGGCGGGCTTTACCGCATCCATGGCCAGCAGCCGAACATCGTGCCGCGCCTGTTTCAGCGCGTCAGCGCAAGCCTCCGCAAACGCTTCGGCATTGCCCGTTTGCGAGGCCCAGAGCAGCAGGATTTCGCGTGAGGGCGAATGCGCCGACGGTACGGCGACAGGCGCTTCGCCGCCATCGGGCAGCTGCGCCCGCGCGAAGAGGCCGGCCAGCAATCCGTTCACATAGTGCCGTCGCTCCGGATCGAACGGCGAACCTTGCGGAACCAGAGGCACTTCGCGCGCCGGCATCGTTTCCATTGAACGCAGGCCGGAGGTGAAGCCGGTAAGATAGGCCCTTTCCTCATCGGAAAGACGCGGCGGCTGTGCGACCGCCAGCCCCATCACGCGTTCGAACACATCGACGGCGGCCTGATGCATGGGTGAATACCCCGAAAGCGATGGCGCAGGCGCCAGATCGGCACTGTGCCCTTCGGATGTGTGTTGGGCAGTCGCGCTTTCGACGGGGCCGGAAACCCGCATCAGGGCCACGGCGGAAAACTTGAATTCCGGCTGCAGGGAAATCGCGTCCACCGCATCGCTAGTGACCGCATTGATGGCAAGATCGTCCCCGAAAACATCGTTCCAGTGAAACGGCGCAAAGCAATTGCCCGGACGAACCCTGTCCGTGACCACGGCCGGCAGCACGGCGCGGCCGCGGCGCGAGCGTACTTCCACCTGATCGCGCTCTGCAATTCCCAACGATCCCGCATCCTCGGGGTGGATTTCGACGAAAGGGCCGGGATTGAGCTTGCCCAGCGTGGGCACTTTCCCGGTCTTGGTCAGGGTATGCCACTGGTGCTGAAGGCGGCCGGTGTTGAGCACCAGCGGATAGTCATCGTCCGGCATCTCGGCGGGCGACATATGGGGCCGGGGCAGGAAATGCGCCTTCCCGCTTTCCGTCGGAAAGGCAATACGCGGCCGCGCGCCATCCGGCTCCACGCGCAGGGTTTGGGAGGCACCGTCGTTCAGGTATCGAATCGGATTGCGATCGCTTTCCGCCTCCGGCGAACAGGGCCATTGCATCGGGCCCTGCCGCAGACGTTCGTGGCTGGCGCCGCGAATGTCATAGCCCGTTCTCATGTTGCGGAACTGGCGGATTTCTTCGAAAACTTCCGCGGCAGAGGCGTACGTGAAGGCATCGGCGTAACCCATGGCGCAGGCCACGCGGGCAATGATCTGCCAATCCGCCATCGCCTCTCCCGGCGGATCGACAGCCTTTTGCATCAGGGTCAGATTGCGCTCGGAATTGATCATCACCCCCTCCGCCTCGGCCCAGAGCGCGCCGGGCAGGATGATGTCGGCGTAACGGTTCGTTTCGGTATCGATGTAGACGTCCTGGCTGATCACCAGTTCGGCAGCCTGCAAGCCCGCGATCACCGTCTGGCGATTGGAGACGCTGGCTACCGGGTTGGTACAGATGATCCAGCACGCCTTGATGCGTCCTGCGGCCATATCCTCGAACATCGCGACCGTGCCCGCGCCGGTTTCGGTGCGGAGCGTCCCTCTCGGCACGCCCCAGGCATCCTCCACGAAATGCCGGTCGGCTTCGCTGGTGGTCGCCCGCTGGCCGGGAAGGCCCGGTCCCATATAGCCCATTTCGCGCCCGCCCATCGCGTTAGGCTGCCCGGTCAGCGAGAACGGCCCGCTGCCCGGCCGGCAGATCGCGCCGGTGGCAAGATGCAGGTTGCAGATCGCATTGGTGTTCCAGGTGCCATGGGTGCTCTGGTTCAGGCCCATGGTCCAGCACGTCATCCACTCACCCGCAGCACCGATCCACTCGGCGGCCCGACGCAGATCCTCCTCGGCTATGCCGGTAATTTCGGAGACGCGCTCGGGCGGGTAGTCCGCCAGGAAATCGGGCATCGCCTCCCAGCCTTGCGTGAATTGCCCGATGAAGTCGGTATCGATCCGGCCGGAGACCGCCAGCAGGTGCAGCAGGCCGTTCAGCAGCGCAAGATCGGTGCCCGGCCGCACCTGCATGAACAGGTCCGCCTTGTCGGCCGTGGCATTTCGGCGCGGATCGACGACGATCAGCTTCGCGCCGGCTTTCACCCGGTCCATCATGCGCAGAAACAGGATCGGATGGCAGTCCGCCATGTTGGCGCCGATGACGAAGAACAGATCCGCCTTGTCGAAATCCTGATAGGATCCCGGCGGACCGTCGGCGCCGATCGACAGCTTGTAGCCGCTGGCGGCGCTTGCCATGCAGAGCCGCGAATTGCTCTCGATATTGTTGGTGCCGATGAAGCCTTTGCACAACTTGTTGGCCAAGTATTGCGCTTCCAGCGACATCTGCCCGGAAACGTAGAACGACACCGCATCGGGGCCATCCCTGTCGATGATCGCGCGCAGGCCGCTGGCCGTCCGGTCGATCGCTTCCGCCATGGGAATGACGCCCTGATCGGTGCTGCCGGCAATACGGATATAGGCCGCATCGGCCCGCCCGGGTGCCGTGACCGGGACGTTGCAACTGGCGCCCTTGGTGCAGAGCCGGCCGAAGTTGGTCGGGTGGCTCTTGTCACCCGTTACCTTGACGATCCGGCCATCGGCAACATCCATGACGATGCCGCAGCCGACGCCGCAATAGGGGCACACGCTTTTGACGGTCTTGCGGTTCACGCCTGCCTTCCGCACGAAAAAAGCGCCATCGATCACCACCCGCACGGATGGATCGATGGCGCCGTTGCCACTTTGAAATGATGATAATCCGGGAAACCGATCCCCGCGTCGTTGCGGGCCGGCCCTCAGTCAGGCGTACATTACTCAGATGAGGCCGGGACTCGCAAGAGGCTTTTTGCGCTGCACAATCGCGCCCGCCACAGCGGCCGGGAGCGGCTGGGCCGCTGCGGTTTCACGGCGCTAAAGCAATTTATCCAGCGTGATCGGCAAGTCGCGCACACGCGTGCCGATGGCGTTGTAGATCGCATTGGCAACCGCCGCGCCCGTGCCGGTAATCCCGATCTCGCCGATCCCCCTTGCCCCCATCGCGGCGTGCGGGTCCGGTACGTCCGTCCAGATCACGTCGATCTCCGGCACGTCCATGTGCACGGGCACGTGGTACTCCGAAAGACTCGGGTTCATCACCCGGCCCGTGCGCTCATCGAACTGCGTTTCTTCCATCAGCGCCAGGCCCAGCCCCATGATGATGCCGCCGCGAAACTGACTGGTCGCCGTCTTGGGATTGAGAATCCGGCCGCAATCGAACGAACCGAGGAAGCGGCTGACCCTTGGTTCGCCGGTCACGGCGTTTACCCGCACTTCGCAGAACATCGCGGCATGGCTGTGCATCGACCAGTGCATCGTCTCCAGCGGCGGAGGGCCCTCGGCCACGACGCTGACCGCGTCCTGCCGCGTGCGGGACAGGATGGACGCATAGCTTTCGTGGCGGGCAGGATCGCCGGCTTTGCACAGGCCCATGTCGCGGCTGATAACCTCATCCGGCTTGAGCCCCGCCAGAGGGGAGTCATTGCCGGCCAGCTTGAGCAGCGCCTTCACCAATTCGCGGTGCGCCGCGCCCACTGCCGCACCGATCGACGCCGTCTGTTGCGATCCCCCCGCCAGAACGACGCCGGGAAGCGTGGAATCGCCATAATTGAACGCGACGGCCTCGATCGGCAGGCCCAGCCGTTCGGCCGCCACTTGGGTCTGGGCGGTAGCGGTGCCCATGCCCATTTCGTGCGCGGCGATATCGACCACGGCCCGTCCTTCCGCGGTCAGTGTGATCCGCGCGGCGCCGCCGGGCATACGGTAATAGGGATAAGTCCCCGTGGCGCAGCCCATGCCCACCCACCATTCCCCCTCACGCCGCATTCGCGGCCGTGGATCGCGCCGGTCCCAGCCGAAGCGCGCCGCACCGGCGCGCCATGCCGCAACGATCTGGCGGGAGGAGAACGGCAGGCCGGAAAGCGGATCCTTCTCCGGCTCGTTGCGGATACGCAGTTCGATCGGATCGATGCCCAGCGCCGCGGCCAGTTCGTCCATCGCGCTTTCCAGCGCGAAAGTGCCCACGGATTCCCCCGGCGCGCGCATGAAGGTGTTCGCCAGCATGTCCAGTTCCACCGTCTGCACATCGAGCTTCATCGTGTCCGACGCATAAGCACTGCGCGTCGGGAGAATGAACGGTTCCGGCATCGCATTGGTGGCAGTCTTTACGGTGAGACCCGTGTGGATCAGGGCCTTCAGGTGCCCCTCCCGATCCGCGCCGAGGGCGACGCGCTGTTCCGTGAGCGACCGCCCGCCGACCAGGCGATAGACCCCCTCTCGCGAGAGGACGAGGCGCACCGGCCGATCGCACAGCTTGGCGGCCTGCGCCGCCAGCACCTGATGCTGCCACAAGCACTTGCCGCCGAATCCGCCGCCCACGAAGGGGGACGTGACGACAACCTTGTCTTCCGGCATGTCGAACATCTTGCCGATAGACCAGGCCGTATGCGCGACCAGTTGCGACGCATCGTGGATGCGCAGGACATCGCCCTGCCATGCGACGGTGACGGCGTGCAATTCGATGGCGTTGTGATTGTGTCGCGGCGTCCGATAGGTGGCGTCTACCGCCACGTCCGCCTGGGACAGCGCCGCTTCGGCATCGCCGCGCTCGTCATGGAGCGGCTGCCCCATGAACATGGCCGGGCGCGTGCCCCCTGCACGCGCCTCTTCCACGGATGTGAGCGCGGGTACCTCTTCATACTCCACCCGGACGAGCGAGACCGCATGATTGGCCTGCTCCTGCGTTTCGGCAAGAACCACCGCCACCGGCTGGCCGTTCCAGTGGATCTCGGCGTCTTGCAGGATCGGCAGGCTATCGCCGTTCGCGGCCTTGGGCGCCGACATGAAGACCGGCGGCGGGGCAAGACGGGGTGCGTTGCGATGATCCATCACGGCAACGACGCCGGGCGCGTTCTGCGCTTGCGCAGTGTCGATCGCGGCGATGCGGCCCCTGGCAACCGTGCTGAACACCAGCGCCGCGTAAACCATCCCGTCCATCGGGAATTCCGCCGCAAATCGTGCCTGCCCGGCCACCTTGAGCGGACCGTCGATACGCGAAAGCGGCTTGCCGACGTGGCCGTAACGCTCCCGGATCAAGGGATCGGGTTCGCCGCCGGGAATCCAGCTATCCGGAGCGAGGGCAACGGCCTTGGCCATCACCCCCTGAAGGGCGCCCTGCACCGCATTCTTGGCATCGTTCACGATGCTCATGCGCGCTCTCCTGCCAGTTGCGCAAGCACCGCAACAAGCGTGCGGCGCGCAAGCTCGATCTTGAACGCATTGCCGGACAGTGGCCGGGCATCGGCCAGTTCGGCGTCGGCCGCCGCCGCAAATGCCTCCGCGTCCGCCGGCGCGCCGCGCAGCACCGCCTCGGCCCGCACGGCGCGCCACGGCTTGTGCGCCACACCGCCCAGAGCGATGCGCGCATCGCGCACTTGACCGCCCTCGACATCCAGCGCCGCGGCGACCGAAACCAGCGCGAAGGCATAGCTCGAACGGTCGCGCACTTTGCGATATGCGGACCGGGCGCCGAACGAAAGCGGGGGGAGATCGACCGCCGTGATCAGTTCGCCGGGTTCGAGCATGGTCTCGATATCCGGCCGATCGCCGGGCAGACGATGAAGATCATTGAACGCCATGCGGCGCGCGCCGTCGGCACTCTGAATATGGACGACGGCATCCAGCGCGGCGAGAGCGACGCACATGTCGGAGGGGTGCACCGCAACGCAGGCGGGCGATGCGCCCAGAATGGCATGGTTGCGATTGAAACCCGCAACCGCGTCGCACCCCGCGCCCGGCTTGCGCTTGTTGCAGCGCGATCCCTGATCGTCGTAGAAATAGGCGCAGCGCGTGCGTTGGAGAAGATTGCCGCCCACGGTCGCCATGTTGCGGATCTGCGCGCTGGCCCCTGCCACGATGGCCCGGGCAAGCAGCGGATAGCGCCGGCGCACCTGCCGGTTTTCGGCCACCGCCGTGTTGCGCGCCGCGGCCCCGATCCGCAGCCCTCCATCCGGCAATTCCTCAATCGTGTTCGACAGCCCTGTCACATCGACGAGACTGTCCGCCCTTTCGATCGTCTCGCGCATGAGGTCGACCAGATTCGTGCCACCGCCAAGATATCTTGCGCCCCCGGCGGCGCCCCGGCGAACCGCATCCGATACATCGGCAGCGCGGGCGTAGTCGAACGGGTTCATTCCGCAGCCTCCTGCAGATTTTCGTCGGCATAGGTCTCGGTCACAGCGGCGACGATGCCGTTGTAGGCGCCGCAGCGGCACAAGTTGCCGCTCATGCGTTCGCGCACCTCATCGTGCGTGAATGCCAGGGTCTCTGCATTCAGATCGGCCGTCACATGGCTGGGCACGCCGCGCGCGATTTCCGCCGCCATGCCCACCGCAGAGCAAATCTGGCCCGGCGTGCAGTAGCCGCATTGGAAACCGTCATGATCCACGAAAGCCTGCTGCAAAGGATGCAGGCGGCCCGGCTGGCCCAACCCCTCTATCGTGGTGACCGATCGCCCGCCGAACTGCACCGCCAGCGCCAGGCAGGAGAGAATCCGCTCTCCATCCACCAGCACGGTACAGGCGCCGCACGCGCCCTGATCGCACCCCTTCTTGGTGCCGGTCAGATGGAGATATTCGCGGAGATAATCGAGAAGCGAAACACGCGCATCCTGCGGCATGTCTACAAGGGTGCCGTTTACGGTCAGGCTCATGGCTATCGACCTTTCAGGCGCAAGGTCAGATCGGGCCAATCGGACCGGCGCACTTACAGGTCAACTCGGTCACCGCCACATAGTGCCCGATGACCGCCGCCGGTCATCGGGCACAGGGATCGTTTCGTCGAAGGCCGCGAGATGCAGCCTCCGGTTTCCGGATCAGGTTCGGGATCTACCCGCCGGCGAGCGTCGTCCATTTGCGGTCCGATGCGGCGTTAGTGACGACGCTCTCGACGAAGGCCATCGTCCGCAACCCGGCTGCGACGGACGGATATGTGCCATATTCACTCTCACCATCCGCGATCCGGCTGGCGAAGGCGCGATAGAGGTTGGCGAAGGCTTCGATATAGCCTTCCGGGTGCCCGGAAGGGGTCCGCAGGCGGCGAAGAGTGGACTCAGCCAGCCCAGGGCCACCCGCGCGGATGATCTCGGCCGGGCGATCCAGCCAGCGCAAGGTAAGCGTATTGGGCTCCATCTGGGCCCATTCCAGCCCGCCATGTTCGCCGTGGATGCGCAGCTTCAGCCCATTCTCGTCACCCGCCGCCACTTGCGTCGCCTTGAGCGTCCCGCGCGCGCCGTCGTTCAGGCGAAGCAGGACGCTGACATCATCGTCCAGCCGGCGGCCGGGAACATGGGTCGCAAGATCCGCGCAGAGTTCCTGCACCTGCAATCCCGAGACATGCTCCGCCAGATGAAAGGCGTGCGTGCCGATGTCGCCAAGGCACCCGCCCAAACCGGCGCGCGCCGGATCGGTGCGCCATTCCGCCTGCTTGTTGCCATCCCGGTCGATCGCCTGGCTGAGCCAGCCTTGCGAATATTCGACCTGCACCAGACGAATCTTGCCGAAATCGCCGCGCGCCACGCGAACGCGGGCCTCTTCCACCAGCGGATAGCCGCTGTAGGTGAAGGCAAGCCCGAACTGGCATCCCGACCGCGCCGCTGCCTGCGCGATCAGGCGCGATTCTTCCATGTCTAGCGCCATGGGCTTTTCGCAAAACACGTGAAAGCCCGCGTCCAATGCCGCAATCGCCATGGGCGCGTGCAGATGGTTGGGCGTCACGATCGACACCGCATCGATTCGCTGGTCGGCCGGCAAGGCCGCTTCCGCCGCCAGCAACGCGCCCAGCGAGGCATATGTGCGCTCGGGCGCGATCCCCAGCATCTCGCCGGAGCGCCGGTTGCGTTCCGGATCGCTGCTGAACGCACCGGCCACAAGCTGCCAATCGCCGTCAAGGGCGGCTGCCGCCCGGTGGATGGCGCCTATGAAGGCGCCTTCGCCGCCTCCGACCATGGCGAGGCGCAGGGTCCGTTTCATCACCGCTCTCCTTGTTTTTTCTGCTGGCGATAAAGCCATAAATTCAGGTCTTGATCCGATATGATTTACCGGTAAACGTAAGGCAATAAGAAATAAGACGGAGAGTCGAGGATGCGCATGACAGCAAGCCTCAGCCTGACACCTATCGCTGCCGCGGCGGCGGTGATTTTTGCCGTTTCCCTTACTGCCCAGTCGGCCATGGCGCAGACGGCGCCCGCGCCGTTCAACGCCTGCCGCGCCTGCCACAGCGTGGACAAGGGCGGGAAGAACGGCATCGGCCCCAATCTGAATGGCGTTGCCGGCCGGCAGGCGGCATCGGCCCCCGGATTCAATTATTCCCCGGCGCTCAAGGGCTCCAAGCTGAGCTGGGACGACCAGACGCTCGACGCCTTTCTGGCGGCCCCGGCGAAAAAGGTGCCCGGCACCCGCATGCCGATCGCCACGCCCGATCCGGCCAAGCGCGCCGCGATCATCGCCTATCTCAAAAGCCTGAAGTGACGGGACAATCGGCTATGCGCGGTCCGGCAATCTTTCTGGCGCAGTTCATGGGCGACGCGGCCCCGTTCGACACTTTGGACAATGCCGCGCGGTGGATGGCGCAGGCGGGGTACAAGGGCATTCAGGTGCCCAGCAACGATCCCCGCTGCATGGACCTTTCGCTCGCGGCGGAAAGCCAGGACTATTGCGACGAGCTGGCCGGACGCTGCCGCGAGGCGGGCGTGGAGATCACCGAACTCTCCACCCATCTGCAGGGGCAGCTGGTTGCCGTTCACCCCGCCTATGACGCCGCGTTCGATAATTTCGCACCGGCCGAACTGCGCGGTAAACCGGCAGAGCGGCAAGTCTGGGCGGTCGATCAGCTGAAACTTGCAGCCAAGGCGAGCCGGCGACTGGGTTTGACGGCCTGCGCAACCTTTTCGGGAGCATTCGCATGGCCGTTCTTCTACCCGTGGCCCCAGCGTCCGGCAGGGCTGGTGGAAGAGGCATTCGCGGAACTGGGACGCCGCTGGCAGCCGATCCTCGATGCCTACGACGAAGAGGGTATCGATCTCTGCTATGAACTGCATCCGGGTGAAGACCTGCACGACGGCTTGACGTTCGAGCGGTTTCTGGACGCCGTCGGCGGCCATGCGCGGGCCAATATTCTCTACGATCCCAGCCACTTCGTGCTGCAGGCGATGGACTACCTCCAGTTCATCGACATCTATCACGACCGCATCAAGATGTTCCATGTGAAGGATGCGGAACTCAATCCCACCGGGCGCGCGGGCGTCTACGGCGGCTATGCCGACTGGGTCGATCGCCCCGGCCGGTTCCGTTCGCTGGGTGACGGTCAGGTCGATTTCACCGGCATATTCTCGCGCCTGACGCAGTACGGTTACGACGGTTGGGCGGTGCTGGAGTGGGAATGCTGCCTGAAGCATCCGGAGGACGGCGCGCGTGAAGGGGCTCCTTTCATCGAAGCGCACATGATCCGCCGGCCGGAACGGGCATTCGACGATTTCGCAGGGGGCGGCGATCCCGCCAACAACCGGCGCTGGCTGGGTCTGACCTGACAGCAGCGGCACAACGAACCCGATAACGAACGACCCCGATAACAAACATCGCACGGGGCAAAGGGGTAGAGGAGCGGGCATGACGGGCATTAACCGGAAAAGGCTATTCTGGCTGAGCGTTCTGGCGCTCTTCACAGCGTCCATGAGCGCGTCCTTGCGCGCGGCAATTGCGAGCAGCCTGAAGGCGCAGTGGATCGATCCCATCGCGCCGATTTCGGCGGGTGAAATGATCGGGGCCGCGCTCGGCTCTGCGTTCCTTGGCTTTTCGATCACGGTATTCGTCGTCAGCGCCGTGCTGGACCGGGTGGGTATCCGCCGCGTCCTGATCGGCTGCGGCGTCGCCTTTCTGATCGGAACCACGCTGATCGTGGGCGCCGGCGTTTTCGCCACCGGCATGGCCGTCTACCATCTGGTGTGGCTGGGCATGTTGCTGAGCGGCCTTGGCTGGGGCTTTGCCGAAGCCTCGATCAATCCGCTGACGGCGCGGCTCTATCCCGAAGACACGACGCATCGCCTGAACGTGCTCCACGCCTGGTATCCGGGCGGGCTGATCGTCGGCGGGCTCGCCGGCGTGTTCCTTGCTCCGCTGCTGCCCTGGCAAGCGATCATGGCGCTGGTGTTCCTGCCCGCCATCGGCGTGATCGTGATCGCCGCGACGACCCGTTTCCCCGAACCGCCCGCCACGGCCGGTGGCCGCGCGATGAAGGAGATGATGCTGGAAGTCGTTCGCCGCCCCAGCTTCTTCGTGTGGTTCGGCGCCATGTTCCTTACCGCCTCCTCCGAACTGGCCCCCGGCCAGTGGATCGACGTCGCCCTCACCAACCGCGTGGGAATGCGCGGTATCCTGCTGCTGGTCTACGTCAGCGCGCTGATGTTCGTGTTCCGCCACTTCGCCGGGCGGATCGCCGGACGCCTGTCCAATCCGGGGCTGCTCTGGGTATCGAGCCTGCTTGCCGCCATCGGCCTGTTCCTGCTGTCTCAGGCCCAGTCGCCGATGTCCGCGATCCTTGCATCGACCGTCTGGGGTCTGGGCGTCTGCGCCATGTGGCCGACGATGCTGGCCTCCGTTGCCGAACGCTATCCGCGCGGCGACTCCTGGGCGCTGGGGCTGGTGGGATCGGCCGGCGCCTTGGCCAGCTTCTTCGTCCTGCCGCGCCTGGGTGAGATGTTCGATCAGGCGAAAGTGGAGATTGCCGGCGGACCGGAAGCCTTCACGCAGCTGAGCGGCGCCGCGCTGCGCGCGGTGGAAGATGCCGCCGCCTCGCAGTCCTTCGCGCGGCTGACTTTCGTGCCGCTGACGCTGCTGATCGTGTTCGGGCTGATCTGGCTGGCCGAACGCCGCGCCGGCCGCAAGGCGACCCGCGTTGCGGAGGGCGTCGCATGAGCATGTCGCGACGCTCGGTGATCGCCACCGGGCTGGCAGTCGCGGCAGCGCCGGCGCTCTCGGCGGCCACGGGCACAGGCAAGGGTGGCTCGAACGCCGCGCACTTCTCGCTTGGCTATGCGCCGCACGAAGGCAGCTTCGCCAGTCGCGGGGATCTGCTGGAACAGATCGCCTTCGCCGCCGATCAGGGCTTTCGCGCCTGGGAAGACAATGAGGCGCGCAAGCGGCCGGTCGAACAGCAGGAGGCCATGGCCCGCGCGCTGGCGCAGCGCGGCATGACTATGGGCGTCTTCGTTGCCAGCATGCCCAAGTGGTCGGATTTCCGTCCCGTGCTGGGCAGCAACGACGATGCCGATCGCGATGCCTTTCTGGCGGATATCCGCACTTCGATCGAAGTCGCGAAACGGCTGGGTGCCAGGCACATGACGGTCGTCACCGGTTTCATGGACCGCAAGGTGCCCGTCGCGATCCAGACGGGGCGGATCATCGACTGCATGCGCCGCGCCGGCGACATCGTCGCGCCGCACGGGCTGACGCTGGTGATGGAGCCGCTCAATACGCGCACCAACCATCCCGGCGTGTTCATGCAGTCCATTGCCGAGGGCTATGCCGTGGCGCGCGGGGCCAACAGCCCGGGCGTCAAGATTCTGGCGGACCTCTATCACGAGCAGATCCAGTCCGGGAACCTGATCCCGACGCTCGACGCCTGCTGGGCGGAGATCGGCTACATCCAGTTCGGCGACAATCCCGGCCGCAAGGAGCCGGGAACCGGCGAAATCAACTTCGCCAATATCGTCAGCTGGCTGCGCACCCGAAACTACGGCGGTGTGATCGGCATGGAACATGGCAACTCGATAGACGGGCGAGAGGGTGAGGAGCGGCTGATCGCCGCTTATCGGACCATCGACAGAACATAAGAAGGGGAGCGAGAGGATGAAGTACATCCCGATCGGCGTGCTTATGGCGGGTGCTATCCTGACCGGCACGCTCGTCCAAGCGGAAGACAAGCCGGGTTTCAAGGACACGCCCATCCTGCCGGGAGGCAAGTGGCACGTTCATGATCCCGACCGCCCGGCACCGACCGTGGTCACGCCCGCATCCGCTCCGGGCGGGGCACCGTCCGATGCGATAGTGCTGTTCTCCGGCACCTCGCTCGATGCCTGGCATGGCGAGCGCGCGCCGTGGACGGTCGCGAACGGGGTGATGACCATTCCCTCGCGCGAACAGAGCGGCGGCGAGAACAATCTGATCTCAAAGCAGGAATTCGGCGATGTGCAGCTGCACCTCGAATTCCGCTCCCCCAACCCGCCCGAAAAGACGTCGCAGGATCGCGGCAACAGCGGCATCTGGTTCATGCAGCGCTACGAAGTCCAGATCCTCGACGGCTATCAGAACCCGACTTATGCGGACGGCACCGTAGGCGCGGTCTATGCGTGGAAGCCGCCGCTGGTAAATCCGTCGCGCCCGCCCGGCGAATGGCAGAGCTACGACATCGTCTTCGAACGCCCGCGCTTCGATGCGAAAGGCACGCTGGTCCGCCCGGCCTATGTCACCGTATTGCTGAACGGCGTGCTGGTGCAGAACCATCAGGCCATGCTGGGCACCACGGTCTGGCGCAAGGTCGCGCAGTATCAGGCGCACGGCGACAAGGCGCCGATCCAGTTGCAGGATCACAATTCCCCGGTTTCCTTCCGTAACATCTGGGTTCGCCCGCTTCCGGAAGAGGCCATCGCGCAGGATCTGAAAGGGGGCGCACGATAATGGATCGCAGAAACGCACTTGCCGGCATGGTCGCCCTGTTCGGCGCCCAGGTGTTCGCCCCGCTCGCCCGTGCCGCCGGGCTCGCCCCCGCCCCCATTCCGGTGATCGACCAGGGCGCGCCCAGCGTCCGTGTCTTCACGCCGGAGCAGCGCGCGCTGATGACCGCGCTGTGCGAACGGGTCATCCCGACGACCGACACCCCCGGCGCCATCGCCGCCGGCGTGCCGGACTATGTCGAAAAGCTGCTGGCCGACTGGGCGGTTGCGGAGGATCGCTTGCCGATCCTGTCGGGCCTTGCCGAAATCGATGCCCGCAGCCGGCAGGATTACAAGGTGCCCGCCGTGCAGGCCAAGCCCGAACAGCAGGACGCGCTGCTGACGCTGGCGATGCATGATGAACTGCCGGACGGAGAAGAGTTCTTCGAGGCGTTCCGGCAGATGGTCATCGTCGGCTACTACACGTCCGAAATCGGCATGACGCAGGAACGCGAATACTTGCCCGTTCCCGGCGAATACAACGGCGCCTTCCCCTATTCTCAGGTCAACAAGGTCTATTCAGCATGAACATGAATCGTCGTTCCATGATGCTGGCCGGCGGCGTTGCCGCGCTGGCGTCGCAGCCCTTCCTTGCCGGGCTCGCCCGCGCCGCACAGATCCGCAACATCGGACTGCAGCTCTACACCGTGCGCGAACTCTTCGCCGCCAACCCGGTTTCCACGCTCGAAGCGGTGGCCAAGATCGGCTATCGCGAAGTGGAATTTGGCGGTGGCGGCTATGACACCATGGACCATGCGCTGCTGCGCAAGACCATGGACCGCCTCGGCCTGAAAAGCCCTTCCATCCACGTCGGCTACGACGCCCTGCTGGACAATTTCGACGCCAGCCTGACCATGGCGAGGACGCTGGGCGCCGAAACGGTGATCCTGCCCTATATGGTCGACAAGCATCGCAACGGCCCGGCCTGGGATGCCGCGATAACCAATATCAACCGCATCGGCGAAAAGCTGAAGGCGGCCGGCATGGGCTTCGCCTACCACAATCACGATTTCGAATTCACCGTGAAGCCGGATGGCGTCAGCCTTTACGAACGGCTGGTGAAGGGCACCGATCCCGCCCTGCTGAAGCTGGAACTGGACCTCTACTGGGCCATCTATGCCGGACAGGATCCACAGGCGCTGATCCGCAGCCTGCCGGGCCGCATCTATGCCTATCACGTGAAGGACATGCGCCCCGATCGCAGCATGACCTCGGTAGGATCCGGCAAAATCGACTTCGCCAGCATCTTCAAGCTGAACGGCATTTCCGGCGCGCGGCACTTCTACGTCGAAAACGACCAGGCCCCCGCCCCCTTCCTGCCGGACATCACCAAGAGCTTCCAGACGCTCAGCGCCCTGCGCTTTTGATCATCGACCGGGAGAGGATTACCATGGCTTCTACGGACAGGTTCGATGCAATCGTTATCGGCTCGGGCATCAGCGGAGGCTGGGCCGCGAAGGAATTGACCGAAAAGGGTATGCGCGTGCTGATGCTCGACCGTGGCCACATGGTCGAGCATGGCGAGGACTACACCTACGACGGCAAGGCCGCCTATGAGGTGCCCGCGCGCAACATCATGCCGGATGGACTGCGTGAGAGCGACTACTTCATCGCGCAACACGGCTATGTCACCCCCAGCAACCAGTCGTTCTACAACAACGACCGGTTGAACCCCTACGACTTCGGAGAAGGCAGCAAGTTCTACTGGATCCGCCCCGGTGCGTTCGGCGGCAAGTCGCTGATCTGGGGCCGCTGGTGCTTCCGCTGGAGCGCCGCCGATTTCGAGGCGAACAAGCGCGACGGCATCGGCGGCGAATGGCCGATCGGCTATGACGACGTGGCGCCGTGGTACAGCTATGTCGAAAAGTATATCGGCGTATCAGGATCGCGCGAAAACCTCGATTACTTGCCGGACAGCGAATTCCAGCCGCCGATGCCGATGAACGTCGCGGAAAAATGGATGAAGCCGCGGCTGGAATCGGCGTTTCCCGGACGCAAGCTGATCAATGCTCGCCTCTCCAACATGACCGAGGACAAGCCTGAGCAGAACCGGACCAAGTGCCAGTTCCGCAACCAGTGCAGCAACGGCTGTTCGTTCGGCGCCTATTTCTCCACGCAGGCGGTCACCCTGCCTGCCGCCCGTGCGACCGGGCGTTTGACGGTTCGCTCCGACGCGGTCGTCACCAATCTGGAATACGATCCTGCCACCAAGAAGGTCACCGGCGTGCGCTTCATCGATGCCAAGACCGGGCAGGCGGAAGTCGTCAGCGCCAGGGCGGTGTTCCTGAACGCTTCGACGATGGGCTCACTGCAGATCCTCATGAACTCGCGCCCGCAGGGCAGCGATCGCAGCCATTTCGACAGCAGCGGCACGCTGGGCCGCTATGTCATGGACCATATCTTCCGCGTCGGCGTGAAGGGCGACATTCCCGGCATGGAGGAGTTCGTCGAGTACGGCCGCCGCCCCGGCGCCACGTATGTTCCGCGCTTCCGCAATATCGGCAAGGACGAAGGTCTCGGCTTCCGGCGCGGCTATGGCTATCAGGGCGGTGCCTATCGCGAACCGTCCAAGCCGGTCGGCTTCGGCGCGTCGATGAAGGAAGGGATGCGCCGGTACAGCGGCTGGAAATTCCAGATGGGCGCTTTCGGCGAATGTCTGCCTTACGAAGACAACCATGTCGCCCTCAACGCGAACAAGTCGGACCGTTTCGGCGTGCCGCTGATGCAGTTCAACGTCACCTTCCGCGACAATGAAATGCGCATGATGGCGGACGCGCGCGAGCAGGGCGAAAAGATGCTGCGCGCGGCCGGGCTGACCAATATCGAAAGCAAGGTGAAGGAGCACGTGCCGGGCGATGCCATCCACGAAATGGGCGGCGCGCGCATGGGCAACGATCCGCGCGCATCGGTGCTCAACAAATGGAACCAGGCGCACGATGCCACCAACCTGTTCGTCACGGACGGGGCGCAGATGGCCTCCATCTCCTGCGTCAATCCGTCGCTGACCTTCATGGCCCTCACCGCGCGCGCGGTGGATCACGCCGTCCAAGCGATGAAGTCGGGCGCGATCTGACGCAGGCGCAAAACCGCCGTTTCCAGCGCTATCATGGCGCTGGAAACGCGCTATCAGGAGATATGGGGACCACAACCTGATGGCGAGACGAAACGAAAACGGCGTAACGATCCGCGCGGTGGCGCAGCGTGCCGGGGTATCGGCGATGACCGTATCGAATGTCCTCAACGGTGCCGGGCGGGCCAGCGCGGCCACGGTGGCGACGGTGCAGGCGGCGATCGCGGAACTGGGATATGTGCCCAATCTGGCCGCGCGGCGGCTGGCGAAGTCTCGGGCGACGACGGTGGGCCTGCTCTACAGCGACCGGCGCACGCCGTTTCTCGACGCCGTGCTGGTGGGCGCCTTGCGGGCGACCAATGCGCACGGCCTGCAACTGATCCTGCGCGACGGAGACGGCGCCAGCCGGGACGAGGCGGAGCGCATGGCACAGGAAATCGTTCGGTCCGGCGCCGACGCCCTGCTGCTGATCCCCCCCTTTGCCGAACAGCTCAGTGGATCGGGCGTGCTGTCCACGCTGGGCGTGCCTCTGGCGGCGATCGCCACCGGAACCGCGATGGCTGACGTCACGACCGTCCGGATCGACAATCGCGCCGCGATGCTGTCCATCACCCGGCAGGTCATCGCCAGTGGCCACAGACGCATTGCCTATGTCGCCGGGCCCGACCACTACAGCGTGGTGGCGGCCCGCCTCGAAGGATTCCGGGCGGCCTTGCAAGAAGCCGGGCTGGCCGAGGAGGCAGACCTGATCGTCCGGCACGGAGAGTTCGACTATGAATCGGGCCAGGCGGCGGCCCGGACGCTATTGTCCCGTCGGCACCGACCCACCGCGATCATCTGCAGCAGCGACGATCTGGCCGCCGGGGTGGTTGCGCAGGCCAACCGCCTTGGCCTGCAACTGCCCGGAGAACTGACGGTAACGGGCTTCGACGACACCATTCTGGCCTCGCGCATCTGGCCGCCGCTGACCGTGGTCCGGCAACCCGTCGAGGATATGGCCTTTCGTGCCGCACAATGCCTGATCGCCGCCCTAGGCAAGGAAGAGCCCGGCGTCAGCGACGAAATTTTCGATCACGCGATCATAGAGCGCGAATCCGTCGCGCAATTCGGCGGGCTTTGACAATCTACCCATCAAACGGAGTTGCACCATGGAAGCAAGCAGACGCGAATTGGCCGCCATGATTGCGCTGGGAAGCGCCGGCATTGCCGTTTCCTCGGCAAAGGCCGGCACCCCACCTGCGCCGGAGCAACCCCGGTTGGTCCATCACGTCTTTTTCTGGCTGAAACAGCCCGGATCGCAGGCCGACCGTGAAAAACTGATCGCCGGGCTGCGCACTCTGCGGGAGGTTCCGGTCATCCGCCGGCTGGAAATCGGGATACCCGCCGGCACCGAGAACCGTGACGTTGTCGATGCAAGCTACGACGTTTCGGAACTGATGTTCTTCGACAGCGTGGAGGATCAAAAAGCCTATCAGGATCACCCGATCCACAAGGCCTTCGTCAAGTCGTGTGAGCCCCTTTGGGCGAAGGTCGTGGTATACGACATGGCCGTCGTTCCCGAATAGCGGGCGTCCTTCAAAAGACTTGCGATCAAAACCATAGTACCCTGCGCATGGAGAATATCTCTCCATGCGTCGAAGAAGGGGGAACAGATGGCCGCCAATCAGGACATGCCCGCAACGCGGCCGCTGAAGATCTTTGCGCTCGATCCGCAATTCACGAGCTTTCCCGGCAACAAGACCTCGATCGACGTCGATTTCGAACCGCTGGGGCCCGGTCCGGAGGGGGACCGGGTGGTCGTGGTCGATTACGATGGTGGGAACGACTGCACTTACCAGCCCTGCAATCTGGACGATTCCTCGGTGCTGATGCAGGGCGGGCTGGCCCATTCGGAAGCCAATCCGCAGTTCCACCAGCAGATGGTCTATGCCGTGGCGATGCGCACGGTGCGTGCTTTCGACAAGGCGCTGGGCCGCCGGCTGAAACTCTATCGGGACCGGACGAAGCCCAAGCTGAAGCTGATCCCCCATGCCTTCGTCGGCGCCAATGCCTTCTACGATCCCGCGCTGCACGCGGTGCTCTTCGGCTATTTCCGCGCCGATCCGCAGGATCCCGGCGCCAATCTGCCCAATCAGGTGATTTTCACCTGCCTGTCGCACGACATCATCGTCCATGAAGTGACCCACGCGCTGATCCACCGCCTGCGCCCGCATTTCCTGGAGCCGACCAATGCCGATATCCTGGCGTTCCACGAAGGCTTCGCCGATCTGGTCGCGCTGTTCCAGCACTTCACTTATCCGGTCACGCTGCGCGCGCTGGTGCGGCAGGCCCGCGGCGATGTCGGCGCGGATTCGATCCTGAACCAGATCGCGGTGCAGTTCGGGCAGGCGACGCGCACCGGCAACGCCCTGCGTTCCGCGATGCGTGCGCCGGATATCAAGCTTTCGCCCGCCATTGCCGAGCCTCATGCCCGCGGCGGCGTCTTGCTGGCGGCCGTGTTCGATGCTTTCAAGGCGGCCTATGTGGAGGCGACCGGGCCGCTCGTTCGTCTCGCCACCGGGGGCACCGGCATCCTGCCGGCGGGCGAGCTTCATCCCGAACTGGTGGACGAACTGGCCAAAGCCGCCGCGCGCATCGCGGACGAGACGCTGACGATGATCGTGCGTGCGTTCGACTACATGCCGCCGATGGACATGACCTTCGGCGATTTCCTGCGCGCCACCGTCACCTCGCACGCGGCCGTCGCGCCCGACGACCGGCTTGGCCTGCGCGCCGCGCTGATCGAGGCGTTCCGTGCCCGCGCGATCTATCCCGAAGGCGTGCTCTCGCTGTCCGAAGGTTCCGTCACCTGGCCGCTGGCCGATCCGGCGCTGACGCCGATCGACCTGACCGATGCGCTGGACTGGTTCCATTACGACGCGGTCTATTCCAGTCTCGACCCGCTGCGCCGCAAGCGTTCGCGCGATCAGGCGGACACCACGGAGCACGTGCGCGACACCCGCTATGAGGATTTGCAGACCAAGGCCGCCAAGGCGATCCACGCCTATGCCGATACCGCCCGGGTCCGCGCCGAACTGGGCCTGCATCCCACTCTGCCGGTGGCGGTGCGCAGCTTCCACCGCGTTGCCCGCGTCAGCCAGGACGGGCGCATCCTGAACGAGATCGTCTTCCGCCTCGAACAGCAGGACGCCGATGCCGCCGCCGATCCACGCTTCGGCGGGCTGCCTGTGCGCGGCGGCTGCACGGTGATCGCCAGTGCGGACGGGCGGATCCGTTACGTGATCGGCAAACGCCTGCCGGAACCCGATGCGAAGGGGCCCGACGATCCCGGTGCGCGGCGAGTAGCAGCCATCGCCGGTTTCGTGGAGCAGTGCGATCTGGCCGATCCGATGAGCACTTATCGCGATCCGCTAAAAGTACCGGGCCGCATGATGGCCCGCGCCAGCCTGCGCGCGCTGCACGCGGGAGAAAGCTGATGGACCGGATCGCAATCTCGATGTTCAACGTCGGCTTTGGCGATTGCTTCCTTGTTGCCATCCCCACGGGGGACAAGGTCTGCCGCGTGCTGTTCGATTGCGGACGGCACAAGGGCGGCAAAGTGGAGAACCAGAAACTGGCGGACCGCGTGATCGCCGCCGCCACCGATGGAGACGGCGTCGCGCGGATCGATCTGGTGGTCGGCACGCATCGTCACAAGGATCATGTCAGCGGTTTTGCCTCTGCCGGCTGGGAAAAGGTGCAGGTCGGCGAAGTGTGGATGCCATGGACGGAAAACCCGCGCGATCCCGCCGCGCGCGGCATTGCGGAGCGGCAAGTGCGTAGCGCCGCGCTGGCCAGTCTGGCCCTCTCCCCCGCTCTGGCCGCCGCGCCGGCCCGTGATCGCGGGGCTTTGGCGGCGGCCAATGCCATGCTCTCATTGGCGCTCAGCAACGAGGCGGCGATGGACACGCTCTATTCGGGGTTTGCCGGCAATCCGGTGCGCCGCTACCTGCCCGATCCCGCCGCCCCGGCCGAGCCTTTGGGACTGGCGGGCTGCCCCGGACTGCGGCTGCACGTGATGGGCCCATCCCGCGATGCCGCTGCGCTGGCGGTGATGGATCCGCCCCGCGCCGAAACCTTCCGCCGCCTTGCCATGGCGCAGGACAGCGCGGACACCGACACGCTTACGCCGTTCCCACCCCAATTGCGGCTGGACCCCGCCGCCCTTCCCTTGGCGCAGCGCAAGGCGCTGGCCGCGCGCCTGTCGGACAAGGACAAGGCGACGATCAAGGGCTTTTCAGAACAGGTGGACCTCGTCGGGCTGGCTGCCGAGATCGACGCGGCGATCAACAACACCAGCCTTGTCATCATGATCGAGATCGGCAGCGCGCGGCTGCTGTTCTGCGCCGATGCGCAGTGGGGCAACTGGAAGTCGATCCTGGCCGATGCGCACTGGTGCGACCTGCTCCGCCAGACCACGTTCCTGAAAGTGGGCCACCACGCTAGCCACAACGCATCCCCCGTTACCCTGATCGACACGCTGCTGCCCAAGGACATACCGGCGATGATCTCTGTCGATCCCGCCGCCTACTCCAATGTGCCTTACAAGAGTCTGGTCGACGAAATGGAAGGCCCGCGGGCCATGAACGTGATCCGCAGCGACCAACCGGCGGCGGCACAGGGCGTCGACAGCGCCGATACCGATGTGATCGTGATGGAAGTGCCGTTCTGACGCATTGAAACGGAAAAGGCCGGCGCACCGAAGTGCACCGGCCCCATCCTGTTGCGATTCCGCGAATTACCAGCGGACGGAGACACCCGCACGGCCGCCAACGCCGCTGGAGCCCGAACCGGTAACGCCTTCCACCTTGGCGAAGGCGGACAGGCCCTGCGAAGAGCCCTGAATGCCCGCTTCCCAGCGCGCGCGGCCACCTTCGGAGGCATCGCGGAAGTAGAGGTCCTCACCGCCCGAAGACAGCGTGGCGCCGGGGCGACCGTTCAGTTCGCCTTCGTAGTTTACGCCGAGATAGGGCTGCAGCGCCCAGTCGCCCGCCTGCGTCTCGATGCCTGCCCGCACGCCTCCGCGTCCGTAGAAGCTCTGGACATGGTCGAACTTGGCGCCGACGCCGCCGGTCGCGGCAAAGCCATCAAGATCGGCATTGGTCCACGAAGCGCTGGCCGAAGGCTCCACGAACATCGTGCCGGTGCGGATGTGGTAGCCCGCCTCGATCTCCACGCCGTAGCTGGTGCCGTTCGACTTCGGCGCGCTGGCGCCGTTGCCAAGGTCGTACTTCAGCGAATAGCGATCCAGCTTGGCCAGCGCGTGGGCGAACAGGCCATCCTCGCTGCGGTAACGGGCATAGAGGCCCACGTTGCCGCCGCTCAGCTTGATCTTGTCACCCGTCGACTTCACCTTGCCGTCCTGCGAGACGTAGCCGCCGGTCACGCCCAGGCCCCAACCGGTGCCGTTGGCTGCCGAACGGCCCCAGTCGAGCCCGAACTGGCCGCCGAACCACGTGTCCCGCACGTCCAGATTCGGTGCGAAGCTGGTCGCGGTGCCCAGCACGGTTGCCGAATAGAGCGGACGCGAGCGGTTGGTCTCGCTGCCGCCCAGCACCTGACCCCAAAGCGCCACGCCGTCCTGCGGCGAAAGCGCGCGCATCTGTTCCGACCAGGCATCGCCCGAACGACGCCAGTAATGGCGCACTTCGGCACCGGTGCGGACCAGTTCGAAGGCCTGCGTGCTGGGCACGCCGACAAGGTCCAGATTGCCCGCCGCGTCGGTGACCAGCTGGTAATCGACGAAGCCCTTGTTCACCGCGCCGCCTTCAAGAACGAAGGCGCCATTGGCGATCGATGCGGCATTCACCAGACGAATGCCGTCGAAGTTGAACTTCGCGCCGGTGGCGCCGCTCAGGTCCTTGATGGCGATCGTGGTCGTGCCGGTAACGGCGCCGACATTCAGCTGGTCTGCCGACTGGGCAGCGCTGGCGCCCACCGCCGTCGAACCCAGGTTGGCTTCCAGCACCACGCGCGAATTGCCGCTGCCCACGAAGGCGGCGTTGCCCAGATCGAGCACGTCGCCGGTGTGGCCGTTGACAAGGCTGATCGTGCCGCTGTTGCGGAACGTGGTGACACCCGTCAGCTTCATCGTCGCGGCGGCGGCAGCGGCAGCGTTGATGTTCAGCGTGCCGCTGTTGGTCACCGTGGCATTGCCAGCAAAGGTGCTGTCGCCGCCCTGCGCGTTCCAGGTCCCGGCGTTGGTCAGCGCGGTGGAGGCCGTGTCGAAGGTCATGAAACCGTTGATCGTGCCATTGTTGGTCAGCGTGGCCGCACCGCCCGAAAGCGCGACGGCATGGTTGCTGTCCGCACCCACCGTGCCCGATAGCACGATGGTCTGGCCACCGGCCGCATCCGAAACCAGACCATAAGTTGCGCCTTGCAGCTTGCCCGTGCTGCCCTGCGTCACCGTGGCAGTGCCGCCGGTGGTCATGGCAAGGCCCGCACCCGTCTTGGAGACAACTGTGCCGCTGCTTGCCAGCGTGGCCGAGACATTGCCGCTGGTCGACGTCAGGCTGATGGCATCACCCGATGCTGCCGAAACGCTACCGGCGGTCAGCGCGATCGCCCCGCTGTCCGAGGTCGCGACAACGCCGCGCGAACCCGCGCCGGTAACCGCAACGGTGCTTACGGTGAGCGTCTGCGCGCCCGATCCGGTCTCGACGGACACGCCATCCGAGCTTGCCCCGCTGGTGGTGACGCTGGCGCTGTCGATGGTGATCGATCCGGCACCGCTGGCGCTGGCCGCAATGCCCAGAGAATTGGCACCGGTGGTCGAAATCGTGCCGAGGTTGGTCAGCGTGCCCGCACCGTCGACAACCGCGAAGGTGACGCCATTGGCATTGTCACCCTGGGTGGAGACGCCGCCGGTCGTCGTCGCCGCGGCGGTCGTGACGCTTGCCGCGACAGGCGCCGTGCTGGCTCCTACCGTGACCGACGTCGAGCCCGACTGCGATCCCTGCACCGAAACGCCCGTGGCACCCGTGCCCTGAGTGGTGACCGTGCCGAGGCTGGCGGTCAGGTTCCCATTCGAACCCGCACCGATCTGGGCGAGCGTCACGCCCGCCACATTATCGCCCGACGCCTGAACATTGGCCAGCGAGACCGAAATCGCGCCATTGCCGGTGCCGGCGACCGAAACGCCCGCGCCGCCGACGCCGTCGACGACAACCGAGCCGGTGTCCGCCAGCGTGATCACGCCGCTGCCCGACAGGCTGACGCCAAGAACCTGGCCGCCCGTGGCGCTGGCCGTGACATTGCCGAGTTGCACGGTCTGCACGCCGGTCATGCCGCTGGACTGGACGCCGGTGGCATTGCCCGTTGCCGAAACCGTCACGCCGGTCAGGGCATCGATAGCCAGTCCGGCGCCGTTGGTCGCCGAAATGCCGGTGGCGTCGGCAATGGCACTCGTGGCGGTGAGGCCGGCCCCAAGGTCGAGGCTGGCCGTGCCCGAGCCGTTGCCGAACGCGACGCCTGTCGCGCTACCCGCACCGTTCACGGCCAGGCCGCCGGTCAGCGTCACGCTCTGGTCGGTGCCGCCATCGATGGAAAGGCCGAATGCGGTGTCGCTGGCGCTGGTGACGGAAACGAGGCCGTTCGCCGTCAACCCGATCGCGCCGGTGTCACCCGCCAGATCGATGCCGGTGGCCGCGCCGGATGCCGAAACGGTGACCGGACCGGCAAACGAAACCGTCTGCGCGCCCGTGCTGGCGATCGCCACGCCCGTGGCGGTGCCCGCGGCAGACGCGGGATCGTTGGTCACGCTCAGGGCGCCGCCGAAGGCAATCTGCGCATCGCCGGCAAGGTTCGCGGTCAGACCGGTAGCGTCGGCGCCGTTGGCCGAAACCGTCATGCCCTTGGCCAGCGAAACGGCGGCGTCATTTCCGCCCAGCATCACGCCGGTGGCCGAACCACCCGTGGCGGCCACGGTGAAGGTGCCGCCGACGTTGAGGCTGGAACTGTCCGACGCGGCCACCTGCTGCACGCCGACCAGACTGCCCGATGCTCCCGTCAGATCGAAGGCACCGTCAAGATCGATGGTCTGCACCGTACCTTCGCTTTGCACGAATCCCTGCTGGAGTTCCGTACCGGTGAAATCACCCGCTACGGTCAGCGAGACGGGGCCGGTGGCATCGACCTGCAGGATGCCAAAGCCGCCACCGGAACTGGAGACGGCCAAATCGCCGTCAAAGCGCGCGTCCTGCGACGTGCCGCCCATCATGTAAGTCCCGAAGACCAGGTTGCTACCCGCGGTGACCGAGACGTCATCCGCCGACGTCAGCGAGAGCGCGCCGTTGCCGCTCACGAAGGCGCCAGCAGCATAAGTGCCGCCCTGAACGTTCAGGCCTTTTGCGAAATTCACCGCGACATCGCCGTCGCCCGACGCTGCGACACCGATGGCGGTATTGCCCGTGCTCGTTACCGTGAAGGCATCCGCGGCGTCGATCGAGACATTGCCCTGGCTGCCCTGCGCCTGCACGCCGTAGGTCGGCCCGGCACCGGATACTGTCAGCGCGCCATTCAGAGTAACGGCTTGGCTGGCACCATCGGTCAGGGAAACGCCGCTGCCCTGCCCGGCGCCGCCATCGACAGTGAGCGCGCCCGTGCCGGTTACCGACAGCGCGCCGCTGCCGCCTTCCAGGCTTACGCCCATGGCGCCGGTCGCGCCGACGATCGTCGCGCCATTGGTCAGCGAAACGGTCTGGTCGGTGCCATCTGCCAGCGACACACCGGTGGCCGTACCTGCCGTGCTGGTCACGGCCAGACCATTGGCGGCCGTAACGCCCAAGGCGCCGGTGCCAGCGGCAAGGTTGACGCCGATGGCGTCCGCCGATCCCGAAACGGTCGCGCCGCTGCCCAGCGTTACGGTCTGATCGGTACCATCCGCCAGCGAGACGCCGGTGGCCGAACCGGCCGAAGTGCTGACACTCAGGAGATTGCCGAAGTTCACATCCTGCGCGCCGCTCGCGCCGGAGGTGCTGACGCCGGTGGAATCACCGCCCGCCGCCGAAACGGTCAGTGCCGCGCCGGTGCCGCTCACCGCGATATCGACCGAACTGCCGCCGGTAACGTCAATGCCGGTCGCGCCGCCAGCAGTACTGGTGACGGAGAGGCTGGCCCCGGTGAAGCCAACCGAGACAGCATCGCTCGCCCCGCTCAGCACCACGCCGCTGGCATCGCCAGCTGCGCGGACCTCAAGGTCGCCGGAATAAGCAGTGCCGGCCACGGTGGCAGGCGCGAAGGCGACCGTCTGCGAGGTGCCGCCGGAAACCGAAACGCCGGTGGCGGAAGTCGTGCCGGTCACGCCAACATACTGGCCCGAACCGGTCACGCTGACCGCGCCGGCGGCGTTGGTTACCGCAAAGCCCGTGGCATCTGCACCCGAAACCGTGAACGTGCTGCCGGCATTGGCGCGCGTGGCGGCCATCGTCACATCGGTGCCCTGATCGACCGACATGCCCGTGGCGCTGCCGCTGGTGGAAGTAACCGAAAGCGCGCCGGTGTTCGTCAGCGTGCTGGTGCCAGCCGAACCGTTGCCGGTGACGGCAAGGCCGGTGGCGCTACCGGTGTTCGACGATACGGTGAGCGCCGCGTTGTTGGTGAAGACGAAGTTGCCGGCGCTCGGCAGGGTGCCGATGCCCACGGCGTCGGCACCGTCCGTGCTGACGGTCACGAGGTTGGAATTGGTGGCGGTCAGCGTGCCGCCGCCAAGGCCTTCCGCCCGAAGGCCGAAGAACTGACCGGCCCCGGCCGAATTGACCGTGACCTTGCCTTGATTGACGATGCTGCCGTCGGCGCCGGTGATGGCAAGACCCGCACCGACAGCGGAGCCTGCGCTCGACGGCTGGGTCACGGTGACCGTGCCATCGACGGCGTTGGTGATCGTGGCCGCACCGGTGCCGGTTGCGGCGGCCACGGCGCCGAGGGCACCGGCATTGACCGTGCCGTGATTCATGATGTCAGCGTTGCCGGTGCCGGAGGTCTGCGCCTCCAGGCCGGTCTGCGTGCCAGTGATCTTCGCCCCGTTGCGCACGCCGATCAGCGCGTTGTGATCCACCGATCCGTTGATGGAGACGGCGGTCGTCGTGCCCGTCGCATTGACGACGGCGGTGGCGTAGATGTCGATCTTCAGATTGGCGGGCGTGCCGTAAGTCGTCTGATCGTAGCTGATGCCGTTGGCGAAATCGGTGCTGTCGCTGATGCACGACGCCACATTGGGATCGGCCGAGGTGTTCGGCACGCCGCAGCTGGTCGGCACCACCGCGTGGGCGACGCCGGGTGCGAACATAACGAGGGTCAGCGCCGACGCGCCGGCCATGAGCTTGGTCTTCAAGGCAATTCTCCTGTTAGCGCAGTATCGTGGGCCGGGTCTGCGCAGACCCGGCCGAATTCGGTGAAAAGTGGAATGAAAGAGGCGTGGGCACGGCCGCAGTCCTGACGTCGCGGATCACATGTGGAACCGGACGCCGACCATGGCCGTCACGTCGTTGTAGCCCCTGCCCAGATCGGCCCCGATGCTGGCCTGCAGGTCGATATTGCGCATCTGCAACGTCGATCGCAGGTCGATCCGCCCGGTATTGGCCGCCGCCTGTGCACCCGAAGTGGTGAAGCGGTAGTTCGTCGCCCCGTCGAAAGCCGCGGTAATCGAACGATCCGGATCGAAGTCGTGGACCCAGGCCGCGCGCAGCGTGGTGACCAGCGCCTTGCCCGGCGACAGATCGACGCGGTTCGCCACGTTCGTACCCAGCAGGCTGCGAACGCGCGTCCAGTCCTTGGCGAAGAAGGCCAGTCCTAGCGTCGCGTTGTCCTGATCCTCGCCATGGCTTTCGACGAAGTTCGGCAGCGACAGGCGGGTGGCCTCGATGGCGGCGAACGGCTGGAACACCACATTGCCATTGCCGAACTGGCGGGCAACCTGGGCACGGCCGGACCATGCGTGCATCTTGAAGCTGCCCCGCGCCTGCACGTTTCCGTCGGCATAGAGCCACATGTCGCGCAAGTAGTCGGTGTTCGCCACGCTGTAGAGCAGGTCCGCGCTGAGCGTCCAGGCGCCGGGGTGGAAGCCGCCATAGGCGCCCACGGTATAGACCTTGGCCTTGCCCGAGGTGCTCGCCCCCGGAACCGAGAAGCTCTGCGGATCGAAGCCGAAGCTGGCGCCGATCACGCTGCGCGCGTCCGGGCGATAGTCCCAGCCACCCTGCACCACGTAGCCGTCGGTGCGCGTATCGTGCGCCCCGTCAGTTCCGTCGAGCCGCTGGCGGCCGCCCTGTGCCGACATCCACAGGTTGCCCAGCGGTTCCTTGCGCCAGGGCGCGGCGAACGTGCCCACGCGGCTGACGATCTGGTTGTCGATCACATCGTGGTTGTTGCCCACCGCGGTCAAAGCCGCGCTCTGCGCCGCAACCACGCCTTCGCCGGTCAGACTGTCGTAGACCGTGCCCAGCGCGCCCACCGTCGGGATCGAGATGATCGCGGCGGCCGTCGGCGCGAAGGCGTCGGTCGGGGTCTGCTGGATCTGGTCGAGCACGCCGCCGATCATCGACTGGCGGGCGCTGAGCCCGGCCGGTGCGAATTCGATCGTGTAACGGATCGCCTGCTGCGTGGCCGAGGGGTAGTCGAGCGCGAAGCTTGCCACCGCCGAATTCGGCGCGACCAGCGTGACCGAATCCTGCCCGGTGATGCCCCCGGCCGCCTCCAGGATCACCGCCTCGTTCGCCCCGGTCCGGGCATAGCCCAGATTGAGGAGATTGGTGGTGACCTTGCCCGCCAGCACTGCCGCACCGGATACGACGACCCGGTCCGCAGTGTTCGACTTCATATCAAGGTCGAGGTTGTATTCGCTCTGCGCCGTCAGGGTCAGGCCGCCGCTCACCGCCAGTTGCGACACGACGCCGCCACCGCCCGGATTGAGGATGCCCGAGTTCACGAACGAGCCCGAACCCACGTTGACCAGCGAACCGGCCAGGAAGATCCCGCCATTGACGTTGGTGAAGCTGCCGACGCCGTCACCCAGGTCGATCGAGCCGACGATGGTGCCGGAGTTGACGATCGTGTTGTTGCCGCCCTCCGCATAGATGACCAGGCCTTCCTGCCCGTCCATGGTCTGCAGGTTGCCGGAGGTGGTCACCGTGTTGTCCGCGCCGCCCAGCAGCGAGACGGCATGGCCGCCCAGACCGCCGACGACGTTGACCGCGCCGATGTTCAGCGCGATCGCGCTGCCGCCAAGCCCGCCGGTGCTCTGCGCGACAAGGGCGCTGGAACCCGCGCCGGTGGTCACCACATCGGCGTTCACGGTAAGGTTCACCGCATTGCCGATGCCGGAGCTGCCGAGCACGCCGGTGCCCGAACCCACGGCCGCGCCGCCGCCGCCAACCGACTGGACGACCACGCCATTGGCATTGGCGCCGCTGGTGCGGATCGCCGCACCCACGGTAACGTCCACCACGCCGGCATCGACGCCGTTGGTGATCGCCGCGGTTTGGGCGATGGAGGCCATGCGCGCCGCACGCAGCGTGCTGACCGCACCGGCGTCCACCACGTCCAGCGTCTGGACCGAGCCATCCGCGCCAACAATGGAAGCCGCGCCGCCGCCGCCGCCGATCGACTGCACCAGGAGTGCCGTCGATCCCGCGCCGGTGGTGGTGATCGTCTTGTTGATCGCCACCGAAACGTCGCCGCCGCTGCCGGTCGCGCCGTTCGATGCGCCCAGCGTCAGCGTGCCATCCGCGTTCGCACCCACGGCGCTGACGTAACCGCCGCCGCCGCCGATGGACTGCACCACGACACCCGCCGCGCCCGCGCCGGTGGTCTGGACACGTCCATCGAGGGTAAAGTCGATGGAACCGCCCGAACCGCTGGCCGCGCCGCCAAGGTCCACGTTCGTGACCGTGCCGGTGCCGCCGGTATTGTCGAGGGTCGCGAGACCGCCGCCGCCACCGATAGATTGCACGAGTACCGCATTGGCGCCGGTGCCGCTGGTGACGACATCCGCCTTCTGGTCGAGCGTGATATTGCCGCCATCACCGCCCGCACCGCCGGTCGCACCGGCCGCAAGGGTGATGTCGCCCAGCGCGCCGCCTTCCATCGAGGACAGCGTGGCGACACCGCCGCCGCCGCCGATCGACTGGACGACGAGGGCCGAGGCGAGATTGCCCGAAGTGCCGATGGCGCCGGTGGAGCTGGTGAAGGTAATGTCCCCACCATTGCCCGCCGTCGTCTGCGCGCCGCCGACGGTGAGCGAAGCCCCCGCCAGCGATCCGTCGGCAAGGCCAAGCGCCATGGTGCCGACACCGCCGCCGCCGCCGACCGACTGGGCGAGCAGGCCGAGAGCCCCGTCGCCTTCGGTAACGATGGTCGCGCTGTTGGCGATGGTCACTGCCGCGCCCGAACCGGCCGAGTCCCCGCTGCCGCCGACAATGGTGGACCAGACGGCATCGCCGCTGCCGAACACCACGTCGCCGGTGACACCCTCGGTGCCGCCGCCGCCGCCGATGGACTGCGCCGCGAAGCCGATGGCGCCTGCGCCCTTGGTCTGGACTTCGTTGGCGTTGGTCACATCGATGACGTTGCCGTCACCCGCGACGCCGCCGGTGCTGCCCAGTTGCAGGGTCAACCCGTTCGAGCCGACTTCCAGCGGATCGGGCACGGAGAGCGCCACGTTGCCGCCGCCCGCGCCGATCGCCTGGGCCAGCAGGCCGTAGGAAAGCGCGCCCGCCGTCTGGAGCACACCGCCCGAGAGGTTGACGACGACCTTGCCCTGCTTGCCGCTGATCCCTTCGCCCTGCGCGCCCAGCGTCAGGTTCACGCCGTCGAAGGCGCCTGCCTGTGCCGCGATGGCATAGGCCGACTGGCCGCCGCCGCCCGCGATGGACTGCGCGAGGACCGCGATGGAATCGTCCGCCATGGTGACGATGCTGCCGGTGGAAGTGACGGTCACGTCACCGCCATCGCCGCCCGCACCGCCGGTGCCGCCCACTTGCGTGTTCAGCGAACCGCCGGTGACTGCCAGCGAACCGGTGAAGCCGCCGGCACCGCCGCCGCCGCCGATCGACTGCGCCAGTATGCCGACCGAGGCTGCGCCTTCCACAAGGATCGTGCCGCTGTTGGTGACGGTGATGTCACCGCCATTGCCGCCCGCGCCGCCGCTGCCGCCGAGTGCGGACGTCATGCCGCCAAGCCCGGTGCTGAGCGTGCCGGAAACGACCATTCCCGCCGTACCGCCGCCGCCGCCGATGGACTGCGCAAAGACGCCGTAGGACAGATCGCCCTTGGCATCGATCACGCCGCTGTTGCTGACCGTGATCGTGCCGCCGTCGCCGCCGGCCCCGCCCGAACCGCCAAGGCTCGTCGTGGTGGAGCTGCCGGTGCTGAGCGAGCCGGAGATGGACATGCCGCCAAGGCCGCCGCCGCCGCCGACCGACTGCGCGAAGACACCGATGGAGTTGGCTTCCAGCGTCTGGATCACGCCGCTGTTGGTCACCGCGATGTCGCCGCCATTGCCTCCACCGGCACCTGCGCCGCCGATGGACTGGCTGATCGCGCCGCCCGCGCCGACGGAAAGCCCGCCCGCAAAGCCGCCCGAACCGCCACCGCCGCCGACCGACTGGCCGAAGACCGCGACCGAACCCGCGCCCTGCGCCAGCACGTTGCCGGCATTGGTCAGCGTGATCGCGCCGCCGTTGCCGCCACCGCCGCCGGAGCCTGCGCCCAGCGCCGAATTGACCGCGCCGCCAGTGGCGATCGTGCCGTCGACCGCAAAGCCGCCCGAACCGCCGCCGCCGCCGATCGACTGGGCGAAGACGCCGTAAGACAGATCGCCATCGACCACCACGGTCGCGCCCGCGGCATTGGTGACGCTGATCGCGCCGCCGTCACCGCCGGCTCCGCCCGAACCGCCAAGCGTGTTGGAAATGCTGGAAACCGCACCGTTCGCCGCCAGCGAGAAGCCGCCAAGGCCGCCGCCGCCGCCCACGGACTGGGCGAAGACGCCCGCCGCATTGGCTCCGGCCGCATGGATCTGGCCGCTGTTGCTGACGGTAATATCGCCGCCCTGGCTGGCATCGCCACCGGCCCCGCCGATGGTCGACCCGAAGGCACTGTCGCCCGATCCGGTGAGACCGCCTGCGAAGCCGCCGGCACCGCCGCCGCCACCGATGGACTGGGCGAAGACCGCAACGGCCCCGGCGCCCAGCGTTTCGATAGTGCCGCCGTTGGTCAGCGTGATCGCGCCGCCAAGGCCGCCGCCACCGCCAGCGCCGCCGCCGATGGTCGACTGCGCATCGCCGGTGAGCGCCACGGTCGCGCCGGCCGCGAAGCCGCCGTTACCGCCGCCGCCACCGATCGACTGTGCCTGGATACCGTAAGCGAAGGCGCCTTCGGTGTAGACCGCGCCGCTGGTGTTCACGGTGATGTCACCGCCGATACCGCCCGCGCCGCCGCTGCCGCCGATCGTGTCGGACACGGCATCCATCTGCGAAGCCGCGCCGCCGACGGCAAAGCCGCCGACACCGCCGCCACCGCCGACCGACTGGGCAAGGATCGCCACCGCCTGATCGCCGGCCGTCGCCACGAGGCCGCTGTTGCCGACGGTGATATTGCCGCCTGCGCCGCCGTCGCCGCCGGCTCCACCGACCGACGAACTGGCCGAAGCGCCCTCGGCCGAGAGACCACCGCCGGCTGCGAAGGCACCGGCACCACCGCCGCCGCCGATCGACTGCGCGAAGATCGCGATCGAGGCGTCGCCCAGCGTGACGACTTGCCCCGCATTGTCGATGGCGATCGTGCCGCCAAGGCCGCCGGCTCCGCCGATGCCGCCGCCGACGCCGTTCTCCACGTCGTCACCCAGCGCCAGCGCGCCGCCGGCCGCAAAGCCGCCCGCACCACCGCCGCCGCCGACCGACTGCGCGAAGACGCCGTAGGAGATCGCGCCATCGGTCTCGATCTTGCCGCCAGCCGCGTTGCTGACGGTGATGTCACCGCCGTCGCCCGCCGTGCCGCCGTCTCCGCCGACCGCCTGCGAAACCGCGCCGGCCTTGGACGCCGCGCCGCCGGTCGAGAAGCCGGCGACACCGCCGCCGCCGCCCACCGACTGCGCGAAGAGTGCCGTGGCATTGCTGCCCAGCGTCAGGATCGAACCGCCGTTCTCCAGCGTGATCGTGCCGCCCGCACCGCCTGCGCCGCCCGAACCACCGATCGTGTTGGAGGTTGCCCCGCCCTCGGCCGAGAGACCGCCGCCGGCTGCGAAGCCGCCGGCACCGCCGCCACCGCCGATGGACTGCGCGAAGACCGCAATGGCGCCCTCGCCCGCCGTCTGGATCGCGCCAAGGCTGCTCAGCGTGACATTGCCGCCGATACCGCCGCCGCTGCCCGAACCGCCACCGACGCTGGAGTCCACGTCGCCTTCGAGGCTGAGCGCGCCGCCAGCCGCAAAGGCGCCCGAACCACCGCCGCCGCCGACCGACTGTGCGAAGACCGCGTAGGAGAAGTCGCCCAGTGTGGTGATCGAACCGCCCGCGCCGTTGCCGATGGAGACTTCGCCGCCGTCACCGCCGGCTCCGCCGCTGCCGCCCACCGTGTTCGAGGCGCTGTCCGCCTTCGAGGCGCTGGCGCCGACCGAGAAGCCGCCGGCACCGCCGCCGCCGCCCACGGACTGGGCATAGACCGCCGTGGCATTGGCGCCTTCGGTGCGGATCGAGCCGGTGTTGACCAGCGACACCACGCCGCCGGCACCGCCCGCGCCGCCGACGCCGCCAACCGAGTTGGAAGCCGCGCCGCCTTCGATCGTGAGGCCGCCGCCCGCCGCGAAGCCACCGGCGCCGCCGCCGCCGCCAACCGACTGCGCGAAGACCGCGATGGAGCCATCTCCGGCCGTGCCGATCTTGCCGGCATTGCTCAGCGAAACCACGCCGCCGATGCCGCCGCCGGCACCGTCGCCCGCGCCGACCGACGAATTCGCATCGCCCTCAAGGCTCAGCGCCGCGTCGGCCGAGAAGCCGCCCTGACCGCCGCCGCCGCCGACAGACTGCGCGAAGACCGCGTAGGACAGCGTGCCCAGCGTGATAACGGCGCCGTTCGCGCCATTGGCCACCGAGACTTCGCCGCCGTCACCGCCCGCGCCTCCGCTGCCGCCGACCACGGTCGAGGCGCTGTCCGCCTTCGATGCGGAGGCACCCACGGCAAAGCCGCCCTTGCCGCCGCCGCCGCCGACCGACTGCGCGAAGATTGCCGTCGCATTGGCGCCTTCGGTCTGGACCAGGCCATCGGTGGTGATCGAAACCACGCCGCCGGCACCGCCCGCGCCGCCCGAACCGCCAACGCTGTCCGAAGCCGAACCGCCTTGTGCGGTCAGGCCCGCGCCCACCGCAAAGCCGCCGGCACCGCCGCCGCCGCCCACGGACTGGGCGAAGACCGCCACCGAACCCGCACCCTTGGTCGCGATCGTGCCGGTGTTGTCGAGGCTGACGAGGCCGCCTGCGCCGCCGCCGCCGCCGCTGCCGCCGCCCACGCCGGACTCGGCATCGCCTTCAAGGCTGAGGCCCGCGCCGGCCGCAAAGCCGCCCGAACCGCCGCCACCGCCGACCGACTGCGCATAGACCGCGTAGGACAAGTCACCATCGGTCGTGATCGTGCCGCCATTGTTGGCGATCGTGACGTCGCCGCCCGCACCTGCCGCGCCGCCGCTTCCGCCGACGAGGTTGGAGGCCGCATCGGCGCTGGCTGCTGCCGCACCGGCGGAGAACCCGCCCGCGCCGCCGCCGCCGCCCACCGACTGAGCCAGGATCGCGGTCGCGTTGGCGCCCAGCGTCTGGATCGTGCCACTGCTGGTAACCGAAACGAGGCCGCCGTCGCCGCCGCCCGCGCCTTGGCCGCCCACGGCATTGCTGGCCGCGCCGCCCTTGACGCTGAGGCCGCCCGAAACGGCAAAGCCGCCCGAACCACCGCCGCCGCCGATGGACTGCGCCAGCACCGCCAGCGAGCCGTCGCCGCGCGTGCCGATGTCGCCCGCGTTGTTGATGGACACTACGCCGGCCGAACCGCCCGCGCCGCCCGAACCCGCGCCCACGGTGGAGCTGGCATCGCCTTCGAGGGCAAGGCCCGCGCCGACCGAGAAGCCGCCGGAACCGCCGCCGCCGCCGATCGATTGCGCCTGCACCGCGATGGACATCGCACCTTCGGTCACGATCGTGGCGTTCGCCGAGTTGACCAGCGTAACGTCGCCCGCCGAACCCGCCGTGCCGCCGTCTCCGCCGATGGAGCTGTTCGCCGCGCCGCCCTTGGCGAGCGCACCGCTGACCGCGAAGGCGCCGTTACCGCCGCCGCCGCCGATCGACTGCATCAGCACCGCCGTTGCGTTGGCGCCCTGCGTCAGGATCGTGCCGTCGTTGTAGAGCGAGACCGTGCCCGCCGAACCGCCGCTGCCCGCGCCGCCGCCAATGGCATTGGAAAGCGTGCTGTCGCTGCCGCCGGCAAGGCCCGCGCCCACCGCGAAGCCGCCGGAGCCACCGCCGCCGCCGATCGACTGCGCGAAGACCGCCACGGCACCGTCGCCGCTGGTCTGGATCAGGCTGTAGTTGTTGACGCCGACATTGCCGCCGTCACCCGCCGCGCCGCCGGCGCCGCCGCCGACCGAGGAGGTCGCCCCTTCGGACAGCGAGAGCGCGCCGCCCGTGGCGAAACCGCCCGAACCGCCGCCACCGCCGATCGACTGGGCAAGAATGGCGTAGCCGAAGTTGCCGGTGGTCACGACCGTGCCGGTCGAGCCATTGGCCACTTCCACCGTGCCACCGTCACCGCCGGCGCCGCCGCTGCCGCCCACCGCGTCGCTGGCCGATGCCGCCTTGGAAGCGGATGCGCCCAGCGAGAAGCCAGCCGAACCGCCGCCGCCGCCGATGGACTGCGCAACGATCGCTACCGAGCGGTCGCCCAGCACCTGGATATTGCCGGTGGTCACCACCTTCACGCCGGCCGCATCGCCGCCGACGCCGCCCGAACCGCCAAGGCTGTTGGCCACGGATTCCGAGGTGGAGGAGATCGAAAGCGAGCCGGAGAAGCCGCCCACGCCGCCGCCGCCGCCGATCGACTGCGCCACGACGCCGTTCGATGCCGCGCCGAAGGTGTAGATGTCGCCAGTGTTCTGCACGGTCACCATGCCGGCGTTCTGGCCCGAACCACCCGCGCCGCCCGTGGCGCTGGAGGCCGCCTTTTCGCCCAGCGCCAAGGTGCCGGCCACGGCAAAGCCGCCCGAACCGCCGCCGCCGCCGATGGACTGCGCCAATACGCCGTCCGACAGGGCGCCGTGGGTCTGGATCAGCGCGCTGGTGGAGACGAGGACATTGCCGCCCACTCCGCCATCGCCGCCCGAACCGCCGGTGACGGCACTGGCGCCCTCACCGTCCGATGCCGCCGCCAGGCCGAGCGAGAAGCCGCCCACGCCGCCGCCGCCGCCGATCGACTGGGCGACCACCGCCGCCGAGCCATTGCCCAGCGTACCGAGTGCGCCGCTGAGCGTCAGGTCCACATTGCCCGCGTCGGAACCGATGCCGCCCGCACCGCCGACCGAGCTGACCGCCGCGCCGCCGCCCAGCGCCGCCGCCAGACTGCCCGAGAAGCCGCCCGCGCCGCCGCCGCCGCCGATCGACTGGGCCAGCACCGCATTGGTGGCATCGCCCGAAGTCAGGATCTGGCCGGCCGAAACGACCGTGACATTGCCCGCCGCATTGCCCGCACCGCCCGCGCCGCCAACGCTGTCGGAAGCGCCCGAGCCCTTGGTGGCAATCGCGCCGGAGACCGAGAAACCGCCGGTGCCGCCACCGCCGCCGATCGACTGCGCCACGATGCCGCGGCTGTGATCGCCATCGACCTTGATGTTGCCGATCGAGGTCACGCTGACATCGTCGGCCGAACCGGACGATCCGCCCGCGCCGCCGGTGGAGCTGGAAACCGCGTCCGCACCCGAAAGCGCCAGGCCCGCGGAGACCGAGAAGCCGCCGTTGCCGCCGCCGCCGCCGATGGACTGGGCGACGATGCCGGTGGAATTGGCGCCGTGGGTGAAGATGTCGCCGGTATTGGCCACGTCCACGGTGCCGGCATTGCCGGCCGATCCACCCGCGCCGCCGCCGATGGTGGAGTTTGCCTCACCCTCAACGCTCAGCGCGCCGCCGACCGAGAAGCCGCCCGAACCGCCGCCGCCGCCGATCGATTGCGCCAGGATCGCGCCCGATTGCGCGCCGAACGTCTCGATGCCGCCGGTGTGGGTGACCGAAACGTCGCCCGCGTCGCCTGCCGAGCCGCCGTCGCCGCCGGTCGATTCCGCCGTGGCGCCGCCGCTGCTGGACAGCGCCGCGCCCACTGCGAAGCCGCCCGCGCCGCCGCCGCCGCCGATCGATTGCGCCAGCAGCGCCACCGATGCTGCGCCCTTGGTGACGACATTACCGTCCACCGCGACGCTGACGTTACCCGCATTGCCCGAGGAGCCGCCGGCGCCGCCGCCGGTCGCCGATTCCGCATCGCCTTCGATCGAGGCCCCGGCGCCGACGGCAAAGCCGCCCGAACCGCCGCCACCGCCGATCGACTGCGCGACGACGCCGCGCGCCTGCGCGCCGTCGGTCTGGATATCGCCGTCAACCGACACGCTGACCGAACCGGCATCGCCCGAGGAACCGCCCGCGCCGCCGGTCGAATCCGACGCCGCACCGCCCGAGGAAGAGAGCGCTGCGGAGACCGAGAAGCCGCCGACACCGCCACCGCCGCCGATCGACTGGGCCAGCACGCCATTGGCTGCCGCACCCGACGTGATCACCGTGCCGGTCTGGTCGACCGTAACGTCCGAAGCCGAACCGGCCGCGCCGCCCGCGCCGCCGCCGACGCTGGACTTCGCATCCGAATCCATCGAGGCGCCAAGGCCCACGGCAAAGCCGCCGACACCGCCGCCACCGCCGACCGACTGGGCGAAGATGCCGTTGGCCGACGCACCCGTGGTCTGGATATCGCCGTCATGGCTGACGGAAACCGTGCCCGCGCTGCCGCCCGCGCCGGCCGAACCGCCGACGCTGGTGCTGGTCGCCCCGCCTTCGAGGCTGAAGCCCGCACCGACCGAGAAGCCGCCCGAGCCGCCGCCGCCGCCGACCGACTGCGCGAAGATGCCGTTCGAATTGGTGCCGCTGGTGACGATCGTGCCCACGTCGGACACGAACACGTCCCCGCCGTCGCCGGCCGTGCCGCCTTCGCCGCCACCGACGCTCGATTCCGCATCGCCCTTCATGGATGCGCCAAGGCCCACGGCAAAGCCGCCGTTGCCGCCGCCGCCGCCCACCGACTGCGCCAGAATGCCGTTCGCATTGGCGCCGCTGGTGCCGATGTCGCCGGTGCGGTCCACGGTGACGGTACCGGCATTGCCGCCGCCGCCGCCCGAACCGCCTACGCTGTCGCTGGTCGCCGCACCGTCGAGGCTGAGGCCCGCGCCGACCGAGAAGCCGCCGTTGCCGCCGCCACCGCCGACCGACTGTGCGAAGACGCCGTTGGCCTGATCGCCGAGTGTGACGATCGTGCCGGTTCCGGTCACGGTCACATCGCCGGCGTCCGAACCGGTGCCCGCGCCGCCGCCGCCGACCTTGGAATCCGCGTCGCCCTTGATCGAAACGCCAAGGCCCACGGCAAAGCCGCCGTTACCGCCGCCGCCGCCGATCGACTGGGCCAGGATGCCGTTGGATCCGGTGCCCTTGGTCTGGATGTCGCTGTCGGCATGGACGGTGACATTGCCTGCCGTCGCACCGCCCGCACCGGCGCCGCCGACGCTGGTGGAGGACGAGCCGCCCTCGCTGGAGAAGCCCGCGCCGACCGAGAAGCCGCCGTTACCACCGCCGCCGCCGACCGACTGCGCGAAGATGCCCGCTGCCGCTGCGCCTTCGGTCCAGATCGTGCCTTCGGTGGTGACCGAAACGTCGCCCGCCGTGCCGCCCAGCGAACCGTCGCCGCCGCCAACATTCGATTCCGCATCACCCTTCAGCGATACGTCGAGGCCCACGGCAAAGCCGCCCGAGCCGCCGCCGCCGCCAACCGACTGCGCGAAGACGCCGTTGGAGCCGTCACCCTTGGTGGTGATGCCCTCACGCGCGATGACCGTGACGTTGCCGGCGTTGCCGCCCGAACCGCCGCCGCCGCCAACGCTGTCGCTGGTGGAATCGCCTTCCGCGCTGAAGCCCGCGCTGACCGAGAAGCCGCCGGTGCCGCCGCCGCCGCCGACCGACTGCGCCAGCACGCCGTTGGATGCGGCGCCTTCGGTGTAGATCGCGCCGGTGGTGTCTACGCTGACATCGTCCGAATTGCCCGCCGCGCCGCCTTCGCCGCCGCCGACGCTCGAAGACGCATCGCCCTTGATCGAAACGCCCGCGCCGACCGAGAAGCCGCCGTTGCCGCCACCGCCGCCGACCGACTGCGCGAAGATGCCGTTGGCGATATTGCCGGTGGTCTGGATCTTGCCGACGTTGACGACATCGACGGTGGACGCATTGCCGCCTGCGCCGCCGCTGCCGCCCACCTGGTTGGACGAGGCATCGCCCTCGCCCGAGAATGCGCCGCCGACCGAAAAGCCGCCGGAACCGCCGCCGCCGCCGATCGACTGCGCGAGGATGCCGTTGGAACCCGTTCCCGATGTGACGACGGAATAGTCCGCGATGCCTGCATTGGCACCCGCCGTGGCCGAGACGCTGACCGTGCCGGCATCGTTGCCGGTGCCGCCATTGCCGCCGACGCTCTGCGTATCGGAATCGCCCTTGGCCGAGAGGCTGGCGCTGATCGAGAAGCCGCCATTGCCGCCGCCGCCGCCGACCGACTGCGCGAAGATGCCATTCGCGATTTCGCCGGTGGTCTGCACGGTGCCGAGGCTGGTCACATCGACATTGCCGGCAAGGCCGCCGCTGCCGCCAGTGCCGCCGCTGCTGCTGCCGATGGACTGGCCCTCTACCGTGGCCGACGCGGTCAGGCTGAAGCCGCCGTTACCGCCGCCGCCGCCGATGGACTGGACCTGGATGCCCGCCGCAAGGTTGCCCGAAGTGTAGACGTTGCCGGTCGAGCCGAGGGTGACGTTGCCGGCCGTATTGCCGGTGCCGCCCGAACCGCCGATGCCCACGGCCACGGCATTGCCGACCGAGAGAGAGAGCGCGCCGGCGAAGCCGCCATTGCCGCCGCCGCCGCCCACGGACTGCGCGAAGAGCCCGACCGAGCTGGCGCCGCTCGTCGAAATATCGCCGGTGCTGATCAGCGAGACGTCGCCCGCCTCGCCGCCCGAACCACCTTGGCCGCCCACGGCGACCGAGGCCGAAATGCCGTCGCTGCTGGCCGTCAACGTGCCGGAAACGGCAAAACCGCCGTTACCGCCGCCGCCGCCGATCGACTGCGCCAGAATGCCGTCCGCCTGATCGCCCAGCGTGGTGATGTTGCCTGCGGAGACGACCGAAACCGCCTCACCCTTGCCGCCGGAGCCGCCCTTGCCGCCCAGCGCCAGTGCTGCAGAGGCGTACTGCGCGCCCGCAACCGCGACGGAGAAGCCGCCGTTGCCGCCGCCGCCGCCCACGGACTGCGCGAAGATGCCGTTGGACAGCGTGCCTTCGGTGTAGATGTCGCCGGTGTTGGCCAGGGTGACGGTGCCCGCGTCGTTGCCGGTGCCGCCGGTGCCGCCGAACGACAGGGCCGCCGCGCCGTACTGCGCGCCCGCAACGCTGGCGGAGAAACCGCCATTGCCGCCGCCGCCGCCGATCGACTGCGCGACAAGGCCGCTCGACTGGTCGCCCTGCGTGGCGATCTGGCCGGTGGAGGTGAGCGTTACGTCGCCCGCCGTGCCGCCCGCGCCGCCATTACCGCCGAAGCCGATAGCAACCGCGCCGTACTGGCCGCCCGCCGCGCTGACGCTCCAGCCGCCGTTGCCGCCGCCACCGCCGATGGACTGGACTTGCGCGCCCGCGCTGAAGTCGCCCTTGGTGACGATGTCGCCGGTATTTGTCAGGTCCGCGTCGCCCGCCGCACCGCCGGTGCCGCCCTTGCCGCCGAAGCCGAGGGTCGCCGCGCCGTACTGCGCGCCCGCTGCGCTGACCGAGAAGCCGCCGTTACCGCCGCCGCCGCCGACCGACTGCGCGAAGAGGCCCTGCGAATAGTTGCCCTCGGTCCAGATATCGCCGGTGGAAATGAGCGTGACGTCGCCCGCCGCGCCGCCCGTGCCGCCGTCACCGCCAAAGGAGAGGGCAACGGCGCCGAACTGGGCGCCCGATGCAGAGATCGCGAAGCCGCCGTTACCGCCGCCGCCACCGATGGACTGCGCGCGCACGCCGGCAGAGAAGTCGCCCGAAGTCGTCAGGTCGCCATCGGAAATGGCCGAAACGTCGCCCGCCGAACCGCCGACGCCGCCGGTGCCGCCCATCGAGAGGCTGACCGCACCGAACTGGCCGCCCGCCGCCGAAATCGCAAAACCGCCGTTGCCGCCGCCGCCGCCCAGCGACTGGGCGAAGATGGCATCGGCATTGTTGCCCAGCGTCTGGATGTCTCCGGTGCTGTCGATGCTGACATCGCCCGAAGAGCCGCCGTCGCCGCCCTTGCCGCCGAACGAGGCGGAGATGCCGCCGCCCTGGCCGCCCGAAGCGGCGATGGCGCCGCCGCCATTGCCGCCGCCGCCGCCGACAGACTGCGCGAACAGGCCCTGCGAACTGTCACCCTCGGTCAGGATATTGCCGGTGCTGACCAGCGTGACCTTGCCGGCCGTGCCGCCATTGCCCGCGCCGCCACCGAAGGCCAGCGATGCGCCGCCTGCCCAGCCGCCGCTGGCCGAGATCGCCAGGCCGCCATTGCCGCCGCCGCCGCCGACCGATTGCGCCAGAATGCCGGCCGCTGCCGCGCCCTGCGTCCAGATGCCGCCGTCGGAGGTGACCGAAACGTCGTCGCCATCGCCGCCGTTGGCGCCCGATCCGCCCATCGACAGGCCCGCCGCGGCAATCCCGCCGCCGGAAATCGCTGCCGAGAAGCCGCCGTTACCGCCGCCGCCGCCGACCGACTGGGCCAGGATGCCGTTGGACAGATCGCCAACCGTGGTGATCGTGCCGGTGCTGTTGACGGTGACCTTGGCGCCCTTGCCGCCGTTCGCGCCGCTGCCGCCGAAGGCCGCCGACATCGCGCCGATACCGCCAGCCGAGCCGGAGACAGCGAAGCCGCCATTGCCGCCGCCGCCGCCAACCGACTGCGCGAAGATACCGTTGGCGCTGACGCCCTCGGTCGAAAGGTCGCCCGTGGAGGAGACGGTTACGTCGTCGCCCGCACCGCCGTTGCCGCCGCCGCCGCCGAAGGTCAGGCTGGCCGCGCCCGCCGCGCCGCCGGCAAGGCCAACGGCGAATCCACCGTTACCGCCGCCGCCGCCGACGCTTTCGGCAAAGATCGCGTCCGACTGATCGCCCTTGGTCGAGATATTGCCGACCGAGACGACCTTGACGGTCGAACCGTCCGAACCCGCGCCGCCAACGCCGCCGAAAGTGGAGCTGATCGCGCCGACGCCCAGCGCCGCGCTGCCGGAAAAGCCGCCATTGCCGCCGCCGCCGCCGACCGACTGCGCGAAGATGCCGCGCGACTGCACGCCCTCGGTCGAGATGGTGGTCGCGCTTTCCACGTCGACCAGACCGCCCGCGCCGCCGGAGCCGCCGGTGCCGCCATAGCTCATCGCCAGCGACGCGCCGAGCGAGGCACTGGCCGCCAGCGAGAAGCCGCCGTTGCCGCCGCCGCCGCCCACCGAACTGGCGAAGATGCCGTCCGAAAGGTCGCCCTTGGTGGCGATGGTGCCCTGCAGGCCCACGCGCACCGTGCCGCCCGAACCGCCGGAGCCGCCGCTGCCACCGAACGCGATGGAGGCGCTGCCGCCCACGCCCACCGATGCCGACAGCGCAAAGCCGCCGTTACCGCCGCCGCCGCCGACCGACTGGGCCAGCAGGCCGGTCGACCGATCGCCGAAGGTCTCGATATAGGCCGCGCCCATGCTGGAGCTGGCCGTGGTGCAGGCGCTGTTGGTGTTGACGCAGATGTCGCCGCCGGCACCGCCGCCGCCGCCGGAACCGCCAAAGCCGGCCGAAATGAACGCGCCGGCCGCAACCGCCGATCCGCCATTGCCGCCGCCGCCGCCGACCGACTGCAGGAAGATCGCGGTCGCATCGTCGCCCGATGTGGAAACGAGGCCGGTCTGGTTGAGAACGACCTTGCCGCCCACGCCGCCGTTGCCGCCGTCACCGCCGATGGCGAGCTGGCCGCTGCTGGAGCCGCCGTTGCCGCCGCCGCCGCCGATGGACTGGGCGATGATGCCCAGCGCGCCGTCGCCCTTGGTGGTGATCGTGCCGCTGTTCGATACGGTGACGATGCCGCCGTTACCGCCGCCGCCGCCGGAACCACCGATCGAGATCAGGCCGGTCGAGCTGCCGCCGTCGCCGCCGCCACCGCCGACCGACTGCGCCTGGATGCCGATGGAGCGAACGCCCGAGGTCGAGATCGAGCCGCCGTTGCTCACCGTGACATTGCCGCCGGGGCTGGTGCCCGATCCGCTGCCGCCGATCGCGGCCAGGCCGGTGGAATTACCGCCCGAACCGCCGCCGCCGCCCACCGATTGCGCGAAGATGCCGCGCGCATAATCGCCGGTGGTCTTAAGGGCGCCGTCGTTATCGATGATCACGGTGCCGCCAAGCCCGCCGCTCGCGCCCGAGCCGCCAAGGCCGACCAGACCGACCGAGCCGGAGCCCGAACCGCCGCCGCCGCCCACCGACTGCGCGAAGATCGCATCGGCCCAGTCACCCGAGGTGGTGATCGAGCCACCAGAGGTCTGCGTCACCTGCACCAGGCCGCCATTGCCGCCGCCCGCGCCCGATCCGCCGAGCGAGACGAGGCCGCCGGTACCGGCCGCCGAACCGCCGCCGCCGCCGATCGACTGCGCGAAGATGCCCTTGCCCGAATAGCCGGTGGTCACCATCGTCGCGCCGGAGGACACGAGTACGGTATTGCCGTTGCCGCCGCCGGCACCGGTGCCGCCCAGGGCCGCGAGGCCGCCGCTGACGCCGGCATTGCCGCCGCCGCCGCCGATCGACTGGGCCAGAATGCCGTAAGAGCCGATGCCCGCCGTCGAAACGAAAGCGCCTTCGTCGATGCTGACGTTGACGGTGCCGGCGTCGCTGCCCTGGCTACCCGAACTGCCCAGCGCCACTGCGCCGATCGTCGTGCCGCCATTGCCACCGCCGCCGCCCACGGACTGCGCGAAGAAGGCGTGGGCGTAGTCGCCGGTGGTCTTGGTGGAGGAATCGGAATCGGCGGTGATCGTGGCATTGCCACCGGGGCCGCCTGCGCCGCCCGAGCTGGAATCGGCGAAAACGCCGCCGCTGGTGCCGCCGCTGCCGCCCGAACCGCCGATCGACTGTGCCAGCACGCCATGCGCGCCGTAGCCAGAGGTCTGGACGACGCCGTCCTGGTTGACGAGGACGTCACCGCCCTTGCCGCCGAAGCTGCCGCCGCCGCTGGAGGCGACAAGGCCGAAGCTGTCACCGCCGCTGCCGGCGGTACCGCCAAGGCTCTGCGCCAGAATGCCGATCGAACCGGCACCGCTCGTCGCGACGCTGCCGTTGTTGGTTACCGCTGCATTGCCGCCCACGCCCGGCGAACCGCCGCCCGAACCGCCGCCGGAAAGCCAGCCGTCGCCGCCGGCGCCGCCCTTGCCTGCCGAACTGCTGACCAGAATGCCGTAAGCATTGGTGCCGGTGGTGACGACGCTGGCATTGCTGACCAGATTGACGTTGCCGCCCACGCCGGCCGTGCCGCCAGTGCCGCCGTCGGATCCCAGATAGCCGTCGCCGCCGTTACCACCGTTGCCGCCGATGCTCTGGACGATAACCGCCGCAAGCCCGCTTGATTGCGAGCTGATCGATCCGTTGATGGTGTCGGTGATGTTCGGGCCGTTGGAGCCCGAACCGCCGTCTCCGGCGGAAACGAACAGCAGGCCGATATGCCCGTTGCCGCCGCTGCGGCCGCGCTGGACGTTGCGGTAGACACTGTCACCGGGATTGCTTGGCAGCGCGATCGTGTCCGCACCGGTGGCATTGGTCGCCGGGGCGATCGAGGTGACCGCGGAATTGTCGCTGATCTTGTCGTTGGCCGAGTTCGAGAGCTTGACCGAGGTCACCGTCCCGTCCCCGTCCTTGGTCACTTCGGTGACGGTGTACGTGGTGCCCGAAACGTCGAAGGTCTGGCCCACTTCATCGGCCAGCAGGATGACGTTATCGGCATCCGTCTTCACTTGCGCCGGGGAAAGCACTTCCGTGACGGTCTCGAACGCGCCGGTCAGCGGGTTCTTGATCTGCGCGCCGACTTGCGGCGTGACGATGGGAGCCGGCGTCGGGGTGGGGGTAGGCGTCGGCGTCGGGGTGGGCGCGGCGGACGCGGCCACCGGGACCGTGCCGCCCAGAACCATCAACGCCGCCAGAGTGGCGGCGGATGCAGTCATGCGAAGCTTTCGCGCCCCACCCGTTCCGGCGACGCGGATTGCCGCCCCGTTTTCGGTACCGGCGCGGCTGGTCGCCTCGCCTTCGGTGGAACGGCCGGCGAAAGTTTCGAAGATGTTCAAGGTAAGCCCCCCCGGCTCTGGACCGGTAATCCGCTCCGCCCGCCCTCCCCGGGGCAGGTTTTCGCTGCTGTAAGGCAGGCGCCACACAGCAGGAATCCGGAACAACACATAAAAATTCAGGAAAATTATTCTCTTACGCAAATCTGCAGAGAAGCTTTTCCGCCGTTTTCCGCCCCGTTAAAGCGCGGAAAATCACCCTGCCTTCGCCGCGGACGGGGAAAGCAGGGTGATGAATCGCGCCGAAAATCAGGGCTGGCCGGCGACCGCCGCCAGTGCTTCCCACTTCGCCTGCGAAGCGATCTGCGCAAAGATCGCCGGCAGGGCGCCGGCATCGCGCAGGCGCAGGAAAGCGTCGGCCGGCAGCGCCTCGAACCGAGCGCGGTCCACCGTGTGGTATTCCACCAACAGGCTCGGCTCGGCGGCACCCGGCGCGGTGTAGTGGACGCGCTTCACTTCGAAGAGGTCCAGTTCCTCAAGCAGGCTCACCAGCAGGCGCGTGCGCGCTTGTGCCGCTTCATAGTTCTCGCAGAACCGCAGCGCCTGCAGCGTCAGTTCGGTGGGCGTGCCGTCTTCGAACAGCGCCACCGCGCCCGCGTCATCGCCCTTGACCGCCACGCGGCCCGATGCGTGATCGAGGCACAGGATCAGCCGGTCGCTGCCCTCGTCCCGCGCGAATACGAAGGGATAGCGGCGCAGATAGGCCGGGATGTAGGCGCCGGGGCGATAGCCGCCCTCGGCAACGAACAGGTTCTTCTCCGCCTCAAGCGCGGTGACCACGTAAGGCTGGCGATCGTCACCGAAGAACAGGATCGGGTAATCGAGCGCGGCGCGCTCGAACTCGTCGACCGAAAGCTGCACCATCGGCGCGGCGGCGGCGAATCCGAAGTCGGTAGGCGCGACAATGACCGCCGCATCGGCGTGCGTGGCGGAATGCACCGGGCGTGGATCGCGATAGAGCGGCAGGCTGCCGTTCACTTGCGGGCCAGCGGCAGGCACAGCCTTGCCCGCGTCAGTTGCCTTGCGATTTTTCTGCTTCGATTCCGTCATATGCCCCACCAGTAATTCCATGTCTGTCGCTGCCCGGCCCCATCGCGCGCGATGCCCCATGGCCGGCAGATGTCCGTTAGTTCACCTGTTAGATCAGCGACTTACGCGAAGCGCCCATATGCAATGGTTTGCTAGGGTGCAAGCGCGTGTGTCGCCTTTCTTTCGCCGTGACGCCAAATTGGCGCAATCCGTTCATCTACTTATAGACGCATTCCCTGTGGAAACGGCGGTTTACACGCATTTAACCATGACCTGATGGTTGTGTTCAAAAGGGGTCATTCATGACATCGATGTCGGAGATTTATCTGATATATGTCAAAACCCGGAATAGTCGTTTTTTGACAGCGCATTAGTTGATGAATTAGGGCCTATCGCAAGCACGATTGCATAAAACGCCCCGATCACCGCCCTTGAAATTTCGCCGCTCAGGCCGCACTATGCTGCGATGCACAATGAGTTTATCCCGGACGTACGCGCATGAGCGAGACCCGAATGCAGATCATGGCGGCGATCGCGCATCAGCGCACCGTGATGACGCAGTACAATGGCGCTGCGATCAAGCTGGCGCCGCATCTGCTGTTCGAACGGCACGGCGATCTCTTCGTCAGCGCCCTGAACATGAGCAAGGCCTGGCGCACGCCGGAAGAACAGCGGCTGGGTCAATTCAAGCTGGCCGGCCTCTCCGCCGCGGAAGTGCTGGACGAGACTTTCGCGCCCCTGCCCGGCTATGAAGCCACGCTGCCGCGCGAAGGGGATACGCTGGTACTGGCGGTCTGAACAAGACCGTCAGGGGAGTTCCGAAAGCCTGATAGCGCCTTCGGGCAGGCGATAGCCCGGCACTTCCCAGGCCACGTCATGCACGATCGGCTGCGCCGGCAGGGTGCGGCGGCGGAACAGGTTCATCCGCCACTCCCACCGCTCACGCGCGAAATTCCAGTGCTTTTTTGGAATGAATTCGGCCAGCGCCCATAGCCATGGATGCATGCCGTAGTGGACCTTCGCCTCGGGACTGGCTGGCGCGTAGGGGCCGGGGGTCTCGCCAAGCACTTGCGCCAGCCGGTCCGGATCGAGCAGCAGACCGGCCTTGCGCGCTTCGGCGGCCATCCACGCCAGCGGATACTTGGACATCCCGCTCTCCGCCTCCGGCCAGCCGCCGCCGACATCGCAATGGGTGCCGGGAAACCAGACCTCACGAATGTCGCGCCGGGGATCCTCGCGAAACCAGTTGACGCGGAAGAACCCGCGCCGCTCGTCCAGCGCCTTGGCATGGCGGACAATTGCGACGTCCGGATTGAAGCGGGTGTAGGGAATGGTGAGCGGGCTGCCGATCCAGCCGACCGAATTCACGGTATCCCACACGCCCAGAAAATGCACCGGGCAATCGCGGGCGGAAATCGTGCCCTTGAAATCGCGCGCCAGTTGCGCGCGCGCCTTGTAGGGATCGCCGGGCTGGGCGCGTGCCATGGCCCAGAGCATCTTGACGGCATAGGGGACCAGGGGGTCGTTCCCCCGCATCGCCAGGCCATAGCAATGGAGCATCGCCGCCACCACGCGCGCGGTATAGGCGCCCCGGCTGAATCCAAAGATGTAGACACGGTCTCCGGGCCGGTAGGTGTCGGCCAGGTAGCGATAGGTGTCGGCTATGTCGTCCTGAAGGCCATAGCCGAATGCAAGCCCGGCCAGTTGCCCCAGCCACCGCCCGGTCTTCGTGCCGATGCCCGTCGGCGCGCGGGTGCCGATGCCGGGATGATAGTAGACAGCCTGCCTCGCCTCATCCTTCACCAGCGCGTGAAAGAGTTTGATAACGCTGGTGCGGTCTTGCGAGAACTGGTTCGAAGTACCGTCGCAGCAGACGACGATATTGCGGCCCGTATAGTCCTGCCCCTGTTCGTCCGCCATACGGCCCCCACCCAGTCGCGATAGGGGCGAGGATGCCTCTATTCGGGGGCAAGTTCCAGCGCATAGAACCGCGTGTCCACCGCCATGCGCGGAAAGCTTTGCGGTAGGTCCGCCGCGTCGATCAGGCGGAATCCGTGCTTTTCGTAAAAGCGATGCGCGGCGAGGAAACGGTCGGTCGTGCCGAGGAAGACCTCCCGCATCCCCGCCGCGCGCGAGCATTCGAGCAGCCGGGCCAGAAGCGCCTGCGCGACGCCAAACTCCCTGCCCCGGAATTCGGCCGCGACGAACATCTTGCGCAAGGCCCCGATTTGGCCCCCACTGGGCCCGCCCCCGATGTCCTTCATGGCGATCGTGCCGACGATCCGGCCTTCATGCTCCGCGACCAGGAATTCGCCCGAACCCACCTGATAAAAGGCCGGAATCGCGCGAAGATCGGGCTGGTCGTCGGCCGTGATGGCAAGGCCGAATTCCTCCCGCTGGATCGGGAGGATCACGTCGACGACGCCCTGTTCGTCCGCGGGAACGAAGGGCCGGATCACAAGGCTGCTCATGCCCGCCGATTAGGCAGCGCAGCGGATCAAGGCAAGCGATCCGCCGCGCTGCCTATCGATCAGGAATCGGCGTCCGGCTTGACGTTGGCATCGTCGGCCGAGACGAAACCATCGTGGTTGGCATCGTGGCGCAGGAACATCGCCCAGCCCGATGCGTCGAATTCGGCATGAGTGATGCCGCCGGACTTGTCGCTGTCCAGCACACCGAACCGCACATCGGCCTGGCGCATCTGGCGCGTGCGCTCTTCCTCGCGAGAGGCGGCAGGTTCGGTCAGCAGTTCCTTTTCCAGCCGCTCCCGATAATCGCCGACATATTCGTCGTGAGAGAGCACACCGTCGTGATTGCGGTCCATTCGCGAGAATTCGGCGTCGCGGCCGCGCTGGTATTCGTCCTTGCCGACTTTGCCGTCGCCGTCGAGGTCCTGCTCCTTGATGAACGTCGCGCGGTCGTGAGAGGCGGCGTGAGCGGTGCCCGTCACCGCCAATGAGGCGGCCAGAGCGAGGGCAATGCGGATCGATTTCTTGGTCATGGTTTTTCTCATTCGCTTACGGAATAGGTCAGGGCATAGGTGTAGCTGCGCGCGGGATCGGCGCCGGCGGCGTTCACGCGGTGGCGGGTCATCGCGAAGTAGAGGCCCGGCTCCGGCGCGGTGATGCTGAAGCGGCCCTGCGCGTCGCTGGTGATCAGCGGCAGGCGGCGGTTTTCCACCTCGCCGGGGCGGCCTTCCTCCACTTCGACATCGGCGTTCGCCAGCGGCTTGCCGTTGAACAGCACCTGGAATTCGGCGGGCTTTCCGGCGCGGATGGCGGCAGGATGGGTGATCGCGCGATATTCGATGCCCTTGCCGGTCGGCGCCAGCGCGGCCTGTGTGGGGGTGCCGCGGCTGACGTAAGTTTCGGCCTTGGTCATGCTCTGCATATCCACCGGCGTCACCCCGGCGGGGAGCGGGCGGCGCGGGTCGATGAATTCCCACTGGCCGTCGATCAGCGCAGCCTTGGCGACGCGGCCCTGCCGTTCGCCGCTGGTGATGCGATAGGTGCCGTCAGCCGGCGTCGGCACTTCCAGTACGGCCAGATCGCGCAGCATCACCGGCTTCAGCGGTGCCGCCTGCCCATCGGGGCCGACGACCTGATAGGCGTCGGACTGCATGGCGATGGCCGGCACGAAGACGTGCTCACTGAACGCCGCCTCCACCGTCACATGGTCAGCCTTACCCAGCGTGAAGCCGTTGGGAAGAAGGTAGGGCGAATGGGCGAGCGCCGGCGCGGCCGCGAGCACGGGAAAGGCGCAGCTGGCCAAGGCCAGCGCAAGCCGCAATCGGTTCGAACGAGTCATGAAAATCCATCCCCTGAAAAGCGAATGCGCGGCTCGTCTCACAAACTCTATTGCGAATCAATAGCAGTAGGATAAATGAGCAGCGTTGGCGCTCTTGGGGATGCGCCTGGGGCTCTCTCATTCTCGGCGGGAATTGCGCACGGTCGCGGCGCTCCTGCCTGTGCTTATTGCTATTGCCTCGCATTCGTGGAAAGGAATCATTGATGGATAAGGGTCTGCTGACAGGAACGAGCAAGGCGAGCATCGGCTGGGCCGCTGCGGCGCTGATTCTTGCCGTTCCCTGCACCCCTGCGCTGGCGCAGACTGCGGATGGCGCGTCGAAGGACGATGCCGTTCGGCTGGGCAGCTTCCCGGTCAAGGCGAAGGCAGAGACTGACGATGCCGACGCCGATCGCAGCAGCACCGGCAAGCCCCGCGTCCTCACCACCACGACCACGGCGGAAACCCTGCGCGAACGCATGGTGGACAGCCTTACCGACTATGCCCGCCGCGTCGATGCCGGGGTGAATTTCAATCCGAACAACAATTCGATCAACATTCGCGGGCTCGATTCGAACCGCGTGCTGACCACGATCGACGGCATCCGCACGCCCTGGCTGGAAGACGGCGCCCGCGGTGTGCAGGGCGGCGTCGCCTCGTTCGATTTCAACTCGCTGAGCGCGATCGACGTGGTGCGTAGCGCCGATTCCAGCTTCTTCGGCACCGGCGCACTGGCCGGCACGCTGGCGCTGCGCACGCTCGATCCCGAAGACCTGCTGGTGGACGGCAAGACCCAGGCGGGCCTTGGCAAAGTCACGTACGACAGCGCCAGCGACAGCATCTTCCTGAATCAGGCGGCCGCCGTGCGCAGCAAGGATACGCTGTTCCTGATCCAGGGCGGCTACCAGAACGGCAACGAGACCAAGAACCAGGGCAATACCGGCGGCACCGGCTCCACGCGTACCGATCCGAACCCCGCCAGCTATGACCAGCTCAACCTGCTGGTTAAGCTCCACCAGTACCTGCCCGGCGGCCACCGCCTTGGCCTGACCGGTGAGATTTTCTCGCGCGATTACAACGAGAATACGCTGACCAGCGTGGGATCGACGTACTCCACCTACATTACCGACGAGAAGACCAAGCGCAAGCGGATCTCCGGCAGCTATGACTATCAGGGTGACGGCGGCACGATCCGCGAGGCGCACCTTGTCGGCTACTGGCAGCGCAGCAATCTGCAGACCTATACCGACGGCACACGCAAGACCGTGCCGATCGGCCAGTACATCCGCGACAGCGACCTTCAGGTGGAGATGTTCGGCCTGAACGGCAATATCACCGCCGATTTCCAGACCGGATCGATCTCCCACGCCGTCACCGTGGCGGGCGAAGCCTATCGCACCAACACCAGCCAATACGCCGCCGGGCAGGACAACTGCACCGCCGCGATCTATTCCTGCTCGTTCCTCCACGTGAACCAGTCGGACATGCCGACCGTGCACGGCACCGACCTTGGCTTCGTCATTCAGGACCGCATCGGCTTCGGCGCGGCGGACTGGCTGCATGTGACGCCGGGCATCCGCTACGACTACTATCGCCGTTCGCCGCAGGACACGCCGACTTACACCGAAAACGCCGCCTACGAGGGCCTGCCCGCCAAGTCTTCCGACACGCGCTGGTCGCCCAAGGTGCTGGTTGAAGCGCAAGTGCTTTCGAAGCTGACGCTCTACGGCCAGTATTCGCAGGCCTTCCGCGCGCCTTCCGCCACCGAGCTTTACCTCACTTACGGCGGCACCGGCAGTTACGTCAGCATCGGCAATCCGGACCTGAAGCCCGAAACCAGCAAGGGCTACGAATTCGGCGCCCGCTTCGGCGATGACAAGCGGGGCCTGCGCGTGGCCTATTACCACAACAACTACCATAACTTCATCGACACGGTGACGACGACCGCCGCCGCCGCCGGGCTTTCCGGCAGCTATCCCTTCGGCGTGTTCAAGTACATGAACCTCAACCGCGTCCGCATCTACGGCGTGGAAGCCAGCGGAAACTGGGAATTCTCCAAGAACTGGCGGACCTGGGCCTCGATCGCCTATGCCAACGGCAAGAACACCGAGGACGACTACCACCTCAACTCGATCCCGCCGCTGCGCGCGGTTCTGGGCGTGGGCTACAGCCACGAAAACTTCGGGCTGGACCTGTCCGGCACGGTGGCCGCATCGCGCAACAAGGTGGAAAATCCGGCGTCGGACCTGAACAAGACGCCCAGCTATGGCATCATCGATGCAACCGCATGGGTGCGTCCTGCGTTCGCGGAGGGCTTGCGCATTCAGGTCGGTGTCTACAACCTGCTGGACAAGACCTACTATAACGCGCTCGACCTGCCCGACAGCGGCAGCATCGGCAAGCTGTTCTATTCGCAACCCGGCCGCACCGTGAAGGCGACCGCGCTGATTTCATTCTGACCCGTTCTGAAAGGCCCGTACCGGATCATGACCCAACCTGCTGACAACGCGCTGGCACCCACGCTGGTGCAATCGCTTCGCGCCGGGACGCACGACATGCATGATCGCCTGGACAAGGCGATCATGGCCGCCGATCCCTTCGCCAGCGTGCCGGGCTATGCCCGCTTCGTGGAGATGCAGTACTTGTTCCACCGCGACATCGCCGCGCTCTATTCGGTCGAGGCCCTGCAGTACGTTCTGCCGGGCCTTGCCGAACGACAGCGGATAGATCTGATCGCGGCGGACCTTGCCGATCTGGACCGCGCATTGCCGGAGGCCGATGGCCCTCCGGCATTCGCGGACGGCGCGGCAGTGGACGTGCCCACCGCGCTCGGCTGGCTCTACGTTGCCGAAGGTTCGAACATGGGCGCGGCGCTGCTGCGCAAGGAAGCCGCCAAGATCGGGCTTTCGGACAATCACGGCGCCCGCCACCTCGCCCCGGCACCGGAAGGCCCGGCGGCGCATTGGCGTGCTTTCGTGGCCGGGCTGGATGCCGCCAATCTCACTGAAGAGGAAGAAGAGCGCGCCGTGGCCGGTGCCAAGGCCGCATTCGAACGCGTCCGGTCGCTCGCCGATGCCCGCTTCGCCTGAGCGGCCCGACAATACCGACGACCTGCTCCGGCGAGGCAGGACATCGCGCATGGCCTGGCTGGTGCTGGGCCTTGCGCTGGTGGGCGTGGGCGTGATCGGGATCTTCGTCCCGCTGCTGCCCACCACGGACTTCATGATCCTCGCCCTGCCCTGCTTTGCCCGGTCTTCGCCCCGGCTGGAGGCATGGCTGCTCAATCATCCCCGCTTTGGCCCCGGCCTGCGCGCCTGGCGGGCGGAGCGGGCGATCCCGCGCCATGCCAAGTACGCCTCCTGGATCGGCATGATGATCGGCTTCACCTCATTTTGCCTGCTGGCGCGGCCGAGCCTGATAGTGGCGCTTCCCGTGGCGGGAGTGCTGCTGGGCTGCGCGATCTGGGTAGGACGGCGGCGCGAGCCTGGGCAAGTCGCGACCGAAGCCGAACCGGAAAACGCCTGACAACGCGGCTGATCTTCCGTTGCCGATGGCAGCCGCCTTCCGAGAGCGAGGGGGTAGCTACACACCCTCTCCACACCGCTCAGGCTGAGCTTGTCGAAGCCCCCTGCGGCGTGGCGTTGCGAGCGGGCTTCGACAAGCTCAGCCTGAGCGGCGTGGGATTATAACCCAGCAAGCCTGAGTAGGAGGCCCTTCCCCACACCCACTTGATTGACACGCCCCGGCCCTAAACCCGCTCCGCATGGAGGACATAGCGCCATGGCCCGCGCCGCACCGCGTCGAAGGGCCAGCAGGTGACGAGATCCAGATGTTCGCCGCTGGCAAGTTCCGACACCGCATAGCCGTCCCAGCGCACTACGTCCGATCCGGTGACGCGATAACGGCGCTGCAGCCCGTCACGCGTCTGGACGGTGATTTCATCCCCCTTGTGTAGATCGCGCAGGAAGTTGAAGTGCGTATCTCGGTGCGCGGCGACGACGGCGGTCCCGGCCTGCCCGAACGCAGCGCCGCCCGGCAGCAGCGTCGGCCCGAAGGCCAGTGCCTGCCCCGATCCGCTGTCCAGCACCACCCGCGTCACGCCCAGCCGGGGTGCGGAAATGCGGGCCACGGGGGTCATGTCCGCCCAGGCCCAGGGCTTTTGCGGAGCATGGAGGGCAAGGCTGCGATCGAAGGCGCGGTCCAGCAAGACCTGCGCGACCATGGCCTTGGCGGGGACATAGAGCCCCCGCCCCACTTCCACCACGCCCGCCAGGCACAGCGCCGAGAGCAGGAGGACCAGAAGGCCGCGCCCGCGCGCGGCCTCCTTCACCTGAGCCAGCCGGATCATGCCGCCCTCCGGCGCAGCAGGATGGCAAGGCCGGCAAGGCCCGCCAGCAGCATCGCCAGCCCCTTGCCCACCAGACCGACGAAGCCCGTGGCGGTCTGCGGCAGTTCCAGCGCGTCGGCCTGCGTCGCGGCGAGGTCTGCGCCCGGCTGTGTCTGCACCGCGTCCTTGCCGAACAGCGTATCGAAGTCCCAACCCGCAGGCAGGTTGATCGGCAATTCTTCCTTCGTCAGCCGCGCACCGGCGGGGCGTGAAGGAGTCTCGTCCACCGCAACAAGGCTGGTGCGGCTGGTGACGATGCCGTTGTCCATGCCGATCCGTTCCACTTCGGCATCGGCAGCATCGTCCTCCAGCTTGCCGAGCGCGCGATCCGCCTCGACATCGGTGATGCGGCGATGCGCCCAGAGCTTTTCGATGGCCGGGCTCGGCAGGGCGGAAGCCAGATCGACGCGCCGCTCCCAATGCTTGCCGCCGATCGTGCCGCTGACGGTCAGCGTGCCGGCAAGGTGCTCGGTCCGCCCCACCAGCACCAGCGGCCGCCCGGCATAGACGTCCGGCAGGCGCGAGGGCGTGAGATCCAGCGACCCGCCCTCGACCCGCACCGACAGGTCGCGCACCGCCGGATGGCTCAGCACGTCGAGCAGCGGCATCATCTTCGCCGCCACTTCGCCCGGCGCGCCGACATGGGTGTAGACGCCGCCGCCGATGGTGGACATGCGCTCCATCAGATAGTCGTTCGGGGCAGAACCGATGCCGACCATGAAGACGTGGCTGCGCCCGGCATCGGCGCCGATCGCGGCCATCATCTCGCGCTCGTTGGAAATCTCGCCATCCGTCAGGAACACGATCTGGCGCAGCGCGTCCGCCTCTCCCCCCGTTCCAGCGTCCTCCAGCGCCGCCTTCAGCGCCGGCAGCATCTCGGTGCCGCCTTGCGCCTCCAGCGATCCGGCAAAGCGCTTGGCCAGCGCCACCTGATCGGGCGTGGCAGCCACGCTGTGTTCGAACAGCCGCGTCATCGTATCGTCGAAGCGGATCACGTTGAAATGGTCCTGCGGGCGCAGGGTGCCCAGTGCGTGAATCAGGCTGGCCTTGGCCTCGTCCATCGAATCCCCGCCCATCGATCCGCTGTTGTCGATCACGAAGACCATCTCGCGCGGCGGCGTCGGCAGGTTGGAGAGGTCGGCCGGCGGCGTGACCGAGGCCATAACGTAATCGCCCTTTTCCGTGTGCTGCGCAAACAGGCCCAGCGTCGGGTCGGCCGAGGCCGATCGCCAGTCGAGCACGAAATCGCGGTCGGCCGACACGCTGGCATCGGCAAGATTGATGGTCCGGTTGTCGAGCGGGCCGGTGATGTTCACCTTGTGATAGCGGCTGATGAGGTTCGCCACGTCGAAGCCCGGCGCAAGATGGACCGAAATCGTCGTGGGGTTGAGAGCAGTTCCGACCTTCGGATCAAGCACCGGCGCGGCCGTCACGGCATTGGCGTCGGCCACGGCCGCCTCCGCACCCAGCGTATGCGGCGGGGTGTAGCGCGGTCCGACCACCAGCGGCAGGCGCAGCGAGAACGTGCCGTTCGCCTGCGAAACCGGGGCTTGATACTCGATCGAGATCAGCACCGTCTCGCCCGGACCGACATTGGCGACCATGGTGGTGAACATATTGGGCCGCTGCTGCTCGACCAGCCCCGCCTTGCGGCCGCTGGCCTTGGCCGCCTCGTACGTTTCGCGCGCCTTTTCGCGCGGCTGGATGTGGCCGACGATCACGCGCTGGCCCACCACCATCTTCAGCGAATCCACCGCGCCGTCCTGCGGCAGTGGATAGAGGTAGTGCGCCTCCATCCACTTGTCAGAGGTGTTGCGGAAGGCCTGCGTCACCCGCACGCGGGCGACTTGCCCGGTCACCGTCACATCCATGTCGGTGCCCAGCCGCACGGCCGGAAGGCTTTTGGCGACGCCCTGCCCGGTCAGCATCAGCGTGCCCGCCGCCGGACCATCGTCGGAGGCGGCGGCATCGTCCGCATCGTCGGCGGCAACGGCGGCAGTGGTATGAACGGCCAGCGCCACCGGGGCCGCCAGCGCGAGCATGGCGGCAGGGATCAGGGCGCGGCGGAAAGAGAGGAAGTGCGGCATGGAGAGGCTCCTTCGATAATCTGGAGCCCTCCCTCTATGCGCACGGCGGCCCGCACAGCCACGAGCAGTCTTGGCCAATTCCTGCCGCCGATGTGCGGGAAATACGTCAATGCGCACAAGCCATTGACGGCATGTGCGCATTTGTGCGGAAATAGGCAGCAATGACCATGACCGACCTTCCGGATTCCGCCCCGCCGCCCCCCGAAAGCGCCGAAAGCGCGGAAACCGCACGCCTCGTGCGCGAAGAGATCGCACGCCGCCGCATGTCCCGGCAGGCGCTGGCGGACATGGCGCGTATCAGCCTGTCCACGCTGGAAAAGGCACTGGCGGGCAAGCGCCCCTTCACGCTGGCCACGCTGCTGCGGATCGAGGAAGCGCTGGGCGTAAGCCTGCGCCCCGATACGGCGCGGCCCGGCACCGTGCCCACACCGCAAGGCGGCGACGTGGCGAGCGAGGCGCTGGGCGCCTACGCACACTCCGCCGTGGCGTGGCTGGAAGGCCGCTACCTGACGCTACGCCCCAGCTTCGGCACGCCCGGCTGCCTGTTCGCCTATCTGATCACAATCCGCTGGGATGCGACCGGTGCCTGTCTCGCCTATGCCGAATCCGGCCGTTCGGATGGGCGTTTCGAACAGAGTGGCCACGTGTCGCTGCCCAATCTTTCCGGGCACATCTATCTCGTCACCAACGAACAGGGGCAGTACCGGCTTGCCATCCTTTCACGCCCGACGATCGACGGCGGGATGTTCGGCATCCTGACGACGCTGGAGGTGGGCAAAGGATCGCAGCTGGTCCCCGCGGCCACCCCGCTCGCCCTGCGCAAGCTGGCAGAGGGCGAGGATCCGGTGCTGGGTCTGGTGACGCCGGACATGCCCGATTTCGCAGCCTATCGCGCGATACTGGGCCGCGCGGTGGAGGAGGATTTCGCCCGCCTGCACGCCCCGGTCTAACCGACACGGGGCCGGCTTATCAGCCCTTGCGCCAGTGCAGCAGCGCGATGGTCAGCCAGGCGCCCACCGACAGGTGGGCACACCAGGCTACCGTGCCATAGCCGCCGCCGAACGCCATGGCATCCACCACGAAAGCCAGCGTCAGCAAGGCATATCCGGTAGCCCGGATCGCATGGGCCTGACTTTTGGCCAAGGTGCGCCCGGCAAAGTCCCGCTGATGGCGGGACATTGACAGCGCCAGTGCGACGAAACCGCCAAGCGCCAGCAGGATCGCAAGAATGTGGATCATGCCCGCACCGCCCGGTCTCGCCCTGTCGCACCCTCGGTGGCCGCCTTGCGCGACCGCGCCGAAAGCTTCGCAGCGCCCAGCGCGAACAGGGCCGCCAGGGCCAGCATGACCAGATCGAACGCAATGAACAGCCAGTCGCCGCGCACGATGCTTATCGGCAGGCCGCGGCTGGTGGTGAAGGCATTGACGACCGGTACGGCAGCATAGAGCACCGCCGCAAGCGTCAGCCCTTCAACCCAGGCACGCGCGGCAGGCCGCACCAATGCCCAGAGCAGGACCCCCAGCCAGACGGCGAACAACGTGTGGATTTCCCAATCCGGCCGATCTGCCAGGCCGCTGGGTATTAGGCGATTGGCCAGGAAATAGGCGGGAATACCCGCACCCAACCCGGCCACGGCGGCGATATTGAGCCGCTCGACAAGGCGGAAGCCAAAGTGCGGACGCTGCGGATCGGGCAACCGCTGGCGGCGCTTGACCGTCCACAGCACCAGTCCGGTGCCCACCATCGCCGTGCCCGCCAGTCCGCTGAGGAAATAGAGCCACCGCAGGCCCATTTGCGCAAAGCGGCCGGAGTGCAGGCCGATCATCACGCTTTCGGTCTCAAGCGCCGCGCCCTTGGGCAGGCTGCCATTGAGAACGCGGCCGGTGGCCCCTTCGAAAGTCAGCACTTCGCCGCGCGATCCCATGGCCTCTCCCGGTCCGCGCGTCACCGCCACGGTCGCTTTCGCGTCACCGGGATTATCGATCCGCACGTAGCCCACCTCGCGGCCATCCCACTGCGCGGAAGCCGCCCGCATCAGCGGCCCGATATCGACGAGCGGAGCCTTGGTGCCGCTACGCTCGGGCGCGGCGGCTTCTCCGAAGACTTGCGCCTGAAAGGTATCAGGCGATGCGTAGTTCGCCAGAATTCCCCAGGGCACGTACATCGTCATCAGCGTGACCAGCCCGGTGAAGGTGATCATCAGATGAAAGGGCAGCGCCAGCACGGCCGTCACGTTGTGCGCATCCAGCCAGGATCGCTGCCCCTTGCCGAAGCGCAGCATGAAGAAATCGGCAAAGATCTTCTTGTGCGTGATCACGCCGGAAAGGATCGCCACCAGCATGAACATCGCCGCGATGCCGACCAGATAACGCGCCCAGAGCACCGGCATGTAGTGCAGGTCGAAATGGAAGCGATAGAGGAAATAGCCGCCCCGCGTCTCGCGCGCGGTAACCTCGTCACCGTTCTGATCGACCACGGCTTCGGTCTGCGCGTTGGCGCCGGTGCCGGGATACCAGAACAACTGCGTGGTCGCGCTGCGTCCGTTGGGCAACGACAGATACCAGAAACCGGCGTCGGGCGCCTTGCGCTCCAGATAGCGGATCGCCCCTTGCGCCGATTTGACGGGATCGGCATCGCCCACAACCTCTGGCTGCATCCAACGCGTGATCTCGTCCTGGAAATAGGCGGAGGTACCCGTGGCGAACATGGCGAACAGCAACCAGCCCAGCACGAGGCCGGACCAGGTGTGCACCAGCGCCATCGATTGCCGCAGGCTATCCTTCACAACCGGCCCCCCGCTTGCAGGGAAAACCATAGCCATAGGGCCATGACGCCGCCCGAAACGGCCATCCACAGCCACACGCGCGCGATCGAGCGCATGCCGAACGCGATCAGCGCCACTGTGGCGAAGATTGCGAACGACAGCAGAGTGCCCGCCACGCTCGCCTCTGCCGGCGCGACGCCCATGCCGTGCGCCAGCCCGCGCGCGATGCAGGCCGTGGCCAGTGAAGACAGCGCATAGTTGGCCGGTATCGCCGCCAGCAGCCTGGCTGCTAGGTTCGTCCTGGTAATGCCGGTTGCAGAAGATGCCATGGCGCCTGTTCTGCCTGTTACCGAGCGACGCGCGCCAAGCGCAGCACCGCCGCGAAATCGGCCGGACTCGGGCCGAATGGTTTGCCGGATGAAGTCGTTGTTTTCACGCGTAGACCACCTTCCGACATGCTATTGCGAGCCATTCGCACAAATTCGGCTGCTAGGCGTTGGCGGTGGTCGAGTCAATCGCCCGAAGCCTAAAACTGACGTGGAATAGCCATGCATCGCCGGAACGCCGGTGCGGAATGATGCCGCAGCCGAATGCGCCGTCCGGATGCAGGCTTGCGGGCCATGGTCGCGAAGGCTAGGAGCCTGCCTGTCTGCTGCCGCTCCAACGGCGGCGGGCAAGATCGCGCCGGTGCCTCGCAAGAGGCTTAATACGGGAACACGGTAAGAGCGGGTTTTGCGCTCAATTCCGGGGCTGTCCCTGCAACTGTAAGCGGTGAGCGCGATGCACATTCGCGGCGGGACGACGATTTCCGCCGCAGCCACTGGGCCGGACGCTAAATCATGCGGGGCCTGGGAAGGCCGTGCATCGCGTGATGACCCGCGAGCCAGGAGACCTGCCGGCGCGATGTCGCTCTTGCCGCGGCCCAGGGAATGGCCAAGGCACGGTAACTCTTCCGTCTGAGCGACGTGATGCATGCGGCCGGGGCCGCAACGGCATGCCACGTCGGGCGCGCGCGCCTGTCCGTCGTCGCAGGCCGGGCGTCGCGTTTCGGGCATCCGGACGCGGCGAGACGCTCCGCCCGTTTTCGAGTTACCGGCGCGCGGGAGAAGACCGTTGAGCAAAGTTCCCACCACCGTCATCACCGGCTTCCTTGGCGCCGGCAAGACCACGCTGATCCGCCACCTGCTGCAGAACGCCAAGGGCCGCCGCCTCGCCCTCATCATCAACGAGTTCGGCGATGTCGGCGTCGACGGCGAACTGGTGAAGGGCTGCAATGACGAAGCCTGCCCGGAAGACGATATCGTCGAACTGGCCAATGGCTGCATCTGCTGCACCGTCGCCGACGACTTCCTGCCGACCATGCAGAAGCTGCTCGACCGCGAGAACAAGCCCGATCACATCATCATCGAGACCAGCGGCCTTGCCCTACCCAAGCCGCTGGTAAAGGCCTTCCAGTGGCCCGACATCCGCACCCGTGCCACCGTTGACGGCGTGGTCGCCCTGATCGACGCCGATGCCGTCGCGGCCGGCCGCTTCGCCACCGACGAGGCAGCGCTGGCGGCGGCCCGCGCGGCCGATCCGATGCTGGACCACGAAAGCCCGCTGGAAGAACTGTTCGAGGAACAGCTGGGCTGCGCCGACATGGTCGTGCTCAACAAGACCGACCTCGTCGACGCCGATGCCCTCGCCCATGTCGAGACGCTGGTGCTGGCCGAGACACGCCCCGGCGTGAAGATCGTGCGCGCCGATCACGGCGCTGTCGACATCGCCGCGCTGCTGGGCATCACTGCCGCGGCCGAGGACGATCTCGATTCCCGCCCCTCCCACATCGATGGGTTGGACGAGGACCACGACCATGACGATTTCGACAGCTTCGTGGTTTCTGGCGGCGATGTAGCCGATCTCGACGCACTTCTCGCCCGCCTGAAGGACCTGATCGCGGAACACGACATTCTGCGCGTGAAGGGCATGGTCGCGGTCGGCGGCAAGCCCAGCCGCCTTGTGGTGCAGGCCGTCGGCCCGCGCATCCAGCACTTCTACGACCGCGCCTGGCTGCCGCAGGAAGTGCGCCGCACCCAGCTTGTCGTCATCGGCCAGAAGGGGCTGGACCGCGCTGCCATCGAGGCGGGGCTGGCCGGGGTTCTCGGTACTGTAGACGCCTGATGCACCTGCTGTCCGCCACACCGGGGACGATCTCGGGCGGCGAGGAGGCGATCGACCTCGACCAGTCTCCCGGCGACATGGTGATCCTCACCGTGGCGGACAGCGAACTCGCCTGCTTCGCGGGCGCTGCGGCGCGAATGCCGGAAGGCGCACCCAGCATCCGCCTCGCCAACCTGCTGCAATTGCGCCACCCCTACTCGATCGACCTCTATGTCGAAAAGGTGATCGCCAAGGCCAAATTCGTCTGCGTGATCCTGCTCGGCGGCAAGAGCTACTGGGGCTACGGCATCGACGAGATTGCCCGCGTCGCGCGCGAGAACGGCATTGCCTTCGCCGCCATTGCCGATGGGAGAGAGGCCGATCCCGCACTCGACCGCGCCTCCACCCTGCCCGCCGAACTGCGTGAGCGGATGCGCGACTATCTGCGGCAGGGCGGCACCGCCAATGCCCTGTCGTTCCTGCGCACCGCCGCACGCACCATCGGCCATGACGCGGGCGAACCGGACGATCCGGTGCCGGTGGCCGATGCCGGGCTCTATCTTGCGGGCACCGAGCGTGCCGGGCTTGCCGAAGTGCAGGCGGTGTGGACCCAAGGCCGCCCGCTCGCACTGCTGGTGTTCTACCGCGCACTGATGATCGCGGGCACGCTGGACGCCATCGACGCGATGATCGCGGCGCTGCAGGAGCGCGGCTTCAACGTCGCCGCCGTTCACGTCCGCGCCCTGCGGGAGCCTTTCGCCGTGGATTGGCTGGGCGGATTGCTGGGCGAGATCGCGCCCGACGTGATCGTCAATGCCACCAGCTTCGCCTCCTCCTCCGCAGGCGATGATCGCAAGCCGGGCATTCTGGAAAAGGCCGACTGCCCGATCTTGCAAGTCGCCTTCGCCGGCGTCGAGGAAAGCGAGTGGCAAGGCGCCGCACGCGGCCTTGGCCCGCGCGATCTCGCCATGAACGTGGCGCTGCCCGAAGTGGACGGCCGCCTGTTCACCCGTGCCGTCGCCTTCAAGGCCGCCGAGCGTTTCGACGAAGTGACCCAGTGCGGCATCGTCGTCCCCCGCGTCGCACCGGACCGGGTGGCCTTCGTTGCCGATCTCGCCGCCAATTGGGCGAGCCTGCGCCGTACGGCATCCGCCGAACGCCGCGTCGCACTGGTGCTGGCGAACTACCCCAACCGCGACGGTCGCATCGGCAACGGCGTCGGCCTCGACACCCCGGCCAGCACTGCCGCGATCATCGCCGCTCTGGTCGAGGCGGGCTACGACACCGGCCATGCGCCAAGGGACGGCGCCGCGCTGATGCACGTGATGACCGGCGGCGTAACCAATGACCTGACATCGCTGGAGCGCGCGGGCGAAGTTTCGCTGCCGCTTGCGGCCTACCAAGCCGCTTTCGCAGCAGTACCCGAAAGCGCGCGCAGGACCATGGTCGAGCGCTGGGGCGAGCCGACGGCCGATCCCTTCGTGCGAGGCGGTGCGTTCCGTCTGCCGGTGCACCGCTTCGGCAATCTCGCCGTCGCCGTGCAGCCCGCGCGCGGCTACAACATCGATCCCAAGGCCAGCTATCACGATCCGGCCCTGCCGCCACCGCACGCCTACCTCGCCTTCCACGTCTGGCTCGCGCAGGACTTCGGCGCGCAGGCAGTGGTCCATGTCGGCAAGCACGGCAATCTGGAATGGCTCCCCGGCAAAGCCATCTCGCTCTCGCGCGAGTGCTTCCCGGAAATCTGCGCCGGGCCGCTGCCGCAACTCTACCCCTTCATCGTCAACGATCCCGGAGAGGGCACGCAAGCCAAGCGTCGTATCGGCGCGGTGGTCGTCGATCACCTCACCCCCCCGCTGACCCGCGCCGAAACCCATGGCCCGCTCAAGCAGCTTGAGGCGCTGGTGGACGAATACTACCTCGCCGCCGGGATGGACCCGCGCCGTCTCGATCGGCTGCGGCGCGATATTCTCGATCTGGCGCGCAGCCATGGCCTCGACCGCGATGCCGGGGCCAGCGGCGACGATGACGATGCGCTTTCGGCCATCGACAATTACCTCTGCGAGTTGAAGGAATTGCAGATCCGTGATGGTCTGCATGTCTTCACCCAGTCGCCCGAGGGCCGCTTGCGGCGTGACCTGCTAGTGGCGCTGGCCCGCACGCCGCGTGGGTATGACCATGCCGGACAGGCTTCGCTGCTGCGGGCGATGGCGGAGGACTTCGGGCTGGAGTTCGACCCGCTCGACTGCCGGATGGGCGACCGCTGGGACGGTACGCGGCCAGAAGCGCTGGCGGCGATTTCGGAAGATCCATGGCGCACGCATGGCGATACCGTCGAGCGGTTGGAACTGCTGGCAGCGGATTGGGTGAGCGAAACAACCCCACTCCCGCTCGTCCTGAGCTTGTCGAAGGACCACAGCACAGCGCCAGCATCCTTCGACAAGCTCAGGATGAGCGGAGCGGGGGACAGGACGCTGGCCGTTCTCGACGCCATCCGCACCGACCTCGCCCCCCGCATCGATCTGTGCGGCCCGCGCGAGGCCGAAGCCTTGCTGGCCGGACTCGACGGGCGCTTCGTGCTACCCGGCCCCTCCGGCGCCCCCACGCGCGGACGGCCTGATGTACTTCCCACGGGGCGCAACTTCTACTCGGTCGACACCCGCGCCGTGCCCACTGCCGTCGCCTGGGAACTCGGCCGCAAGTCCGCCGATCTGCTGGTGGAGGACTACCTCCAGCGCGAGGGCGAATACCCCAAGGCCGTGGCCCTTTCCGCATGGGGCACCGCCAACATGCGCACCGGCGGTGACGATATCGCGCAGGCCCTTGCGCTGATGGGCGTGCGCCCGCGCTGGGACTGGACTTCGGGCCGCGTGGTCGGCTTCGAGGTGATGACCGTGGCCGAACTCGGCCGCCCGCGCGTGGACGTGACCTTGCGCGTATCCGGCTTCTTCCGCGATGCCTTTCCCGAACAGATCGACCTGATCGACAGTGCCGCACGCGCGGTGATGGCGCTCGACGAACCACTGGGCGACAACCCCGCCGCCGAGCGCCACCGCGCCGAAACCGCCAAATTGGTCGAAGATGGCGAGGCCGAAACGCAGGCCACCCGCCGCGCCGGTGCGCGCGTGTTCGGCTCTAAACCTGGTGCCTACGGCGCCGGGCTTCAGGCCATGATCGACGAGAAAATCTGGCACGAGCGTGGCGATCTGGCCAATGTCTATCTCGACTGGGGCAGCTACGCCTATGGCGGCGGGGTGGAGGGCGATGCCGAGCGCGGACTCTTCGCCGCACGCCTCGCATCGGTCGATGCCGTGGTCCAGAACCAGGACAACCGCGAGCACGACCTGCTCGACAGCGACGATTACTATCAGTTCGAAGGCGGCATCGCCGCTGCCGTCGAGCACCTGAAGGGCCGCGCCCCGATCAGTTATCACAACGACCACAGCCGACCGGAACGCCCGGTAGTCCGCACGCTGGAAGACGAGATCGGCCGCATCGTGCGCGGGCGCGTCACCAATCCCAAGTGGATCGCGGGCGTCATGCGCCACGGCTACAAGGGCGCGTTCGAGATCGCCGCCTCGGTCGATTACCTCTTCGCCTTCGCCGCCACGACCCATGCGGTGAAGGACCACCATTTCGACGCCGTCCACGCCGCCTTCATCGAGGACGAGGCGGTGCGAGACTTCATGGCGCAGGCCAACCCCGCCGCCTTGCGCGAAACCGCCGCGCGCCTTGCCGAGGCGCTGGAGCGCGGCCTCTGGAAACCCCGATCGAACAGTGCGGGCCTGACGCTCGCGGCCCTCTCAGGAGCATGACCATGGTGCAACGTACCGACGAACAGCACGCCGAGAAGATGAAGAAGAAGCAGGCCGCACATGACAAGATCATGGCCGGAAAGACGGTCGAAAAGGGCCTGCTGATCGTCCACACCGGAAAGGGCAAGGGCAAGACCACCGCCGCCCTCGGCATGGTGGTGCGCGCCATCGGCCACGGCAAGAAAGTGGGCGTCGTCCAGTTCGTGAAGGGCGCGATGACCACCGGCGAAAAGGTGGTCTTCGATGCCTTCCCCGATCAGGTCGAATTCAAGCCGATGGGCGAAGGCTTCACCTGGAACACGCAGGACCGCGCACGCGATATCGAACTCTCGCGCGAGGCTTGGGAAGAAGTGAAGCGCATGGTTGCCGATCCGGCCTATGACATGGTGCTGGCGGACGAACTCAACATCGTGCTGCGCTACGATTACCTGCCGCTCGACGAAGTGCTGGAAGTGCTGACCGCGCGCGGGGAGATGAAGCATGTGCTCGTCACCGGCCGCAACGCCCCGGAAGCGCTGATGGAGGCGGCCGATCTCGTCACCGAAATGACGCTGGTGAAGCATCCGTTCCGTTCGGGTGTGAAGGCACAGGCCGGCATCGAATTCTAAGATGCCGCCGCAGTTCGGCCCCGACTTCCAGCACGAACTGGCGCAGCTGCTGGCCTGGCGCCGGGACGTGCGCCATTTCCGCAGCGATCCGCTGGGTGAAGAGGTCGTGGCCGAACTGCTGGCCACGGCCCAACTCGCCCCCTCGGTGGGCAATTCGCAGCCCTGGCGCTTCGTGCGCGTGCGCTCGGGCGAACTGCGCGAGGCGCTGGCCGTTCATGCCGATGCGGAAGTCGCCCGCGCGGGTGAGGCGATGTCCGAAGACCGGCAAACGACTTATTCCGCGCTAAAGCTCCACGGCATGCGCGAGGCGCCCGAAGTCATCGCGGTGTTCTGCGACGATGCCACGCCGATCGGCGGCGGCCTCGGCGCGGCGACGATGCCGGAAACGCGCGGCTATTCGGTGGTTCTGGCGATCCACACGCTCTGGCTCGCCGCGCGGGCGCGGGGACTGGGGCTCGGCTGGGTTTCGGTGGTGAAGCCGGACTATGTCGCCAAGCTGCTGGACGTGCCGCAGGATTGGCGCCTGATCGGCTTGCTCTGCCTTGGCCGCCCGCTGGAACCCGATGTGGTTCCCGAACTCGAACGGCGCGGCTGGCAGGCCCGGCTGGACTGGCGCACCAATGTCAGCGAGCGCTGACCTGCTGCGCCAGCGACCTTGCGGCCTTGACGTAGGCCGGCCCGCCGCAGACCGTCCAGGCCTGCGGAATGGCCACGCGCGGAATGTCCGCCAGGATCGGGTGCTGCATCATCTCCGTGCCCTGATCGGCCACTTTCAGCGTGGCGCTGTCCACCACGATGAAGTCGGGGTGAGCCATGGCCATTTCCTCAAGGCTCATCTGCGAAAGCGAGGGTTTGCCCAGCTTTCCGGCCAGATTGACAAGGCCCACACGGGTCATCAGGTCATCCACCAGCGTGCCCGTGCCGGTCAGGTACCCGCGCCGCTGGTAATAGGCGGCCACGCGGCCATGGCCGACGCTGCGCAGGCCCGCCAGATCCGCATTCATCCGCGCGATCATCGCCTCTCCGCGATCCGGATGGCCGACGGCGCGGGCAACGTCGCGGATCGAGGCGAGGATGCTGGCGTAGTCATGCGCGGACTTGAGATCCAGCGAGGGGTAATGCTGGCCCTTCAACACCGCGATGGCGGGATTGCGACGCGCCGGCATGCCGATCACAAGGTCGGGATCGGCCGCCAGCACTTCCTCCGCAGCGCCGCCGAAGACCGGCAGGCCGCGCGCCGCTGCCGCAACGTCCGACATGTTCGGATCGGTGGCATAGCGCGTCAGCCCGGCGATCTGGTCCCGGTCCGCCAGGGCGACGATCAACTGGTCAGCGCAGAGGTTGAGCGAGACGATCCGATGCGGACGCGCGCCGCTGGAATGGAGTGCTGCACCGGCCGCCTGCGCCGGACGGGTGGCCGCGCTTTCCACCGCCATGCCGGGCAGCACCGCAAGGGCGATGCAAGCGGCAAGACGCAGACGATGATGTATTTTTCCAAAGCCCATGGCATGGGCTCCATACCAACACGGACCCGGGACACAAGCGTGACGGGTAGCCGATCCAATGCGAGGTTTTCGTGCCGTCGTTCAACAGTTCACTTCCATCTCGCCATCCGGCGCTGATCCCGGCGCTTGCCTGCGCCGCGATCGCGATCGCGATCGCCTCTCTGGCGCTGGGGCCGGTATCGCTGGCGCCCGGCCGCATTCTGGCAGCGCTGACCGGCGACGGTGACCACGTTGCCCGGGCGATCCTGCTGCAACTGCGGCTGCCCCGCACGCTGATCGGCCTGATGGTCGGCGCGATCCTTGGCCTCTCCGGTGCGGTGCTGCAGGGCTATCTGCGCAATCCGCTGGCGGAACCGTCGGTGCTGGGCGCATCCAATGCCGCCGCGTTGGGGGCGGTGATCGCGCTCTATTTCGGGCTTTCCGAATGGCATACGGCGGTGCTGCCGCTGATGGCCATCATCGCGGCCATCGGCGCGATCGGCCTGCTGTTCGCGCTGGCGGGTCGATCCGAAAGCCCGCTCAGCCTGATCCTTGCCGGTATCGCCGTGGCGACGCTGGCGGGCGCCGGGATCAGCCTTGCGCTCAACCTCTCGCCCAATCCGTTCGCGGCGATGGAAATCATGTCCTGGCTGCTGGGTTCGATCGAGAACCGGGCGATGGAGCACGTGTGGATCGCCCTGCCCTGCGTGGTGATCGGCGGCGCCCTGCTGCTGGCCGATCCGCGCGCGCTGGATGCGCTGTCGCTGGGTGAGGACGGCGCCCGCTCGCTGGGTGTGGACCTGCGCCGCACGCGCCGCCGGCTGATGCTGGGCCTTGCCATCGGTGTGGGCGGCGCGGTGGCAGTCTCTGGCGCCATCGGCTTCGTGGGCCTGATCGTGCCGCACCTGATCCGCCCGCTGACCGATCGCAGCCCCTCTGCCCTGCTGGTCCCTTCGCTGCTGGGCGGCGCGGTGCTGCTGACCGGCGCGGACATTCTCGTGCGCCTGATCCCCACCGATGCCGAGCTGAAACTGGGCGTGGTCACCGCGTTCCTGGGTGTTCCGGTCTTCCTTGTCCACCTGCTGCGGGAGCGCCGCCTGTGGTGATGATCGCTATCGAGGATCTTGCCGTCCGCCTTGGCAAGCAGGAGGTCCTGCACGGGATCGACGCGCGGTTCGAACCGGGCACTTTAGTGGGCGTGATTGGCCCCAATGGTGCCGGCAAATCGACGCTGGCGCGCGCGTTGCTGGGTCTGGTGCCCGCGCATCGCGGCACGGTGACGCTGGACGGGCAGGACTTTTCCGCGCTCCCCGCGCGTGAGCGGGCCCGCCGGATCGCCTATCTGCCGCAGGGCCAGACGCTGCACTGGCCGCTGACGGTGGAGCGGCTGGTCTCGCTGGGCCGCTTGCCGCATCTCGGCCCGATGTCGCGGATTTCCGCAGAGGATCAGGCCGCGATCGACGACGCCATGGACCGCGCCGACGTGCGCCAGCTGGCCGTGCGGGACGCGACCCAGCTTTCCGGCGGCGAACGCGCCCGCGCCTTGCTGGCACGCGCGCTGGCAGTGGGGGCGGAGGCGCTGGTGGTGGACGAGCCGCTGGCCTCGCTCGATCCCGGCCATCAGATCGATGTGATGGAAATGCTGTCGCGCGAGGCGAAAGGCGGGGCGCTGGTGCTGGCCGTGCTGCACGACCTCAATCTCGCCGCGCGGTACTGTCACCGCCTGTTGGTGATCGACGAGGGGCGGCTGGTGGCCGATGGCCCGCCGGCCGAAGTGCTGTCTGAGGAACTGTTGCGGACTGTCTACGGCGTAACCGGCTTCAGCCGCATGTTGGACAATGCGCCGCTGATCGTGCCGCTGGCGCGCTGTCCGAAGCGATAGCGGCGGTTCAGTGCGTGCGACGGCGACGCAGTGCGCGGTCGGCAAGCATGCCGATAGCGGCCATCGTGCCGCCGGTAAGGCCGGCGGTGCCGATGGCGACGATCACGGGCTGCGCCATGTCCGCGAAAGGGCGGGCGCGGTCGTTGAAGGCTTCGATCATCCGGGTCATGGCGCTTCTCCTGCTGGTGCGCCGGAGAGGCCGGCTGCGTTGCAGTGGGAATGCGCCTTTGCCGCTTATCGGAACAGCCGGATAAACTTGCGGCAACTGTTCGATTAATTAGAAAAGCCTTCACGGCAGTCGCAAGTCCGCCTCCAGAAAATCGAGGAAGGCCCTGATGCGGGAGGCCAGCCTTCGGTGCCCCACATAAAGGGCATGGATGTCTTCCCCATCCCCCGGATTGTAATCGGCCAGCACTTCCACCAGCCGCCCCGCCGCCAGATCGGCGGCGACGTGAAACCGGCCCAGACGCGCGATCCCGCCGCCCGCCACGGCCATCATCCGCACGACTTCGCCCGAATTGCCCAGGAATGCGCTTTCCACGGCGCGTTGATGCAGGGCTCCATCGATCCGGAACGGCCAGGTGTCCATCGATCGCCGGAAGCTGAATTGCAGGCAGGCATGGCGGGCAAGATCGCGCGGATGGGCCGGGGTTCCGCGCGCGGCAAGGTAAGCGGGGCTGGCCACCAGCGCCATGGCGCTGCGACCCAGTTTCTTCGCCTTCAGCCCGGTATCGCGCAGCGGCCCGATGCGGATGGCGACGTCCGCCCGCGATTCCACCAGATCGACCAGTTCGTCCGACAGCGCCAGATTGACCTGCACCGACGGATAGCGCCCGGTGAAGCGCGGCAGGATCGGCAGCAGGCATTGCGTGCCGAAGGGGACTGAGCTGTTGATCCGCAAGGGCCCGCTCGGCATGTCCGGCGCGCCGCCAAGGTCGCGCTCCACATCGTCGACTTCGGCGATCAGCCCGGCCACGCGGTCGCGGTAGACTTCCCCCTCCGCCGTCAGTGAAAGCGCACGGGTGGTGCGCGCGATCAGCTGCACGCCCACGCGCGCCTCCAGCCGGGCAAGCGCGCGGCTGACGGCAGACGGCGTCAGCCGCAGCGCCCGCGCCGCCCCCGCCAGACTGCCGCTTTGCGCCACCGCCAGAAAGATCTGCATTTCGCCAAAGCGGTTGTCCATCGCGCCACTCGTGATTTCGATGCAATTCTGAGATGCCTTGATCCGCTCTAATCATCAATCCCCGATCCGCCTATCTTGCGACTGTTCCAACCTCTCCCCCGAAGGAATTCTCGCATGGATCTGAAATTGAACGGCAAGACTGCCCTCGTCACCGGCTCCACCGCCGGCATCGGCCTTGCCATTGCCGAACGACTGGCTGCCGAAGGCGTCGATGTGATCATCTCCGGCCGCAATCAGGAAAAGCTGGACGCCGCCGTCGCGAAAGTGGCAGCCCTTGCCGCAAATGGCGGAAAAGTGCGCGCCGTGCTGGCCGATCCGGCCACGGCGGAGGGCGCCGAAACGCTGATCGCCGCCGCGCCGGAGGTCGACATTCTGGTCAACAACCTGGGCATCTACGAAGCCAAGCCCTTTACCGAGATCACCGATGCCGACTGGCACCACTTCTTCGAAGTCAACGTGGTCAGCGGCGCGCGCCTTGCCCGTCATTACTTCCCGAAGATGCTGGAGCAGAACTGGGGCCGCGTGATCTTCATCGCCAGCGAAAGCGCGCTGGTGATCCCCGGTGAGATGATCCACTACGGCATGACCAAGACCGCCCAACTGTCCATCGCGCGCGGGCTTGCCGAACAGACGCGCGGCACCGGCGTCACGGTCAATTCGGTAATGCCGGGGCCTACGCGTTCGGAAGGGATCGTGGAGTTCATCCGCTCCGTCGTCGACAACAAGGACGCGCCCGAGGCCGAGCGTGAGGCGGAATTCTTCGCCAAGCTGCGCCCGCTCTCGCTGATCCGCCGCCTGATCGAAGCGGACGAGATCGCTGCGCAAGTCGCCCTGCTGGCCAGCCCGCTGGGCGCGATCACCAATGGCGCGGCGATCCGCGTCGAAGGCGGCATCGTCCCGACCATCGCCTGACCTGCCGGAGACCCGGTGCGCAGCGCGCGTGCCGGGTCTCCCGTCAATATCCCGGTTGCCGATATTGAAATATAGTATACGATAACCCGGTCACACTGCCGGGGTCTCTCAACCATCATCGAAGGCGCGCGCGTTTCGCACCCATGCGGGTGGCGGACCGACAGCGCCGGTCGGACGGGAATCCCGGCAAAAGCCGAGGTATCGCTTCCGATGAAATCCCCCCCGCGTCGCTCCCGTCTTGCCGCCATGCTGCTGGCCTGCACCGCCGTGCTGTCGCCGATCGCTGCCACGGCCGCACCGAGCGAGGCGGAGATCGCGCGGTCGGTTTCCCTCCGCGCGGACTGGCAATACCTGACGCGCGAGATTGCCTGGCCCGCAACCTGGACGCCGGACGGCAACGCCTTCTCCTATCGCAAGACGGTCGAGGGCGGCTTCGCCTTCGAGACCTATGACCTGAAAACGCAGGCCAAGTCGGCGGCGTTCGACCAGCAACGGCTTGCCAAGGCGCTGGGCGATGCCATGGGCAAGGCCATCGATCCGCTGCGCCTGCCGTTCGAGCAGTTCTCCTATGCCGGTGACCGCCAGACGATCGCCTTCGAGATCGACTATGCGGGCTGGACCTGCACGCTGACCGACTATCGCTGCACCGCGCAGAGCGATCCCCGTCGCCCGCGCGGCTTCGGCGTGGTGCGCGATCTCTCGGTGCCTGCCGACAATCACCCGCGCCCCTCGCCCGACGGCAAGTGGGAAGCCTTGGTGGAGGACAACAATCTTGTCGTCCGTCCTGCGGGTTCGAAGGACCTGACACGCCTCAGCAGCGACGGCACCGAAGGCAATTTCTACGATCCCGAAACCATCGAGTGGTCGCCCGACAGCCGCCATGTGATGATCTACCGCGTGCGCCCCGGCTATGCCCGCCACGTCCTGCGCGTCGAGGCAGCGCCCGATGGCCAGCTTCAGCCCGCGCTGCGCAGCCAGCTCTACCCCAAGCCCGGCGATGCGGTCGATCAGGAACAGCCCGTGCTGTTCGACGTGGCAAATCGGCGGCAAACGGTCGTCGGTCCCGCGCTGTTCCCCAATCCCTACCAGCTTTCGCAGGCCCGCTGGCGCGCAGACGGCAAGAGCGTCGAGTTCGATTACGACAAGCGCGGCTTCGGGCAGGCGCGGATCATTGCCGTCGATGCCGAGACCGGCGTCGCCCATGCCGCCGTTACCGAAGATGCCAAGACCTTCTTCTACGCCGACCGCCGCTTCGCGCATGACGTGAACGGGCTTGGGGGCGAAATCGTCTGGGCCTCCGAGCGCGATGGCTGGAACCATCTCTACCTGATGGACGGCAAGACCGGGAAGGTGAAGAACCGCATCACCACCGGCGCCTGGGTCGTGCGCGAAGTGGTCAAGGTGGACGACAAGAAGCGCCAGATCTGGTTCGCCGCCAGCGGCATGAACGCGGGCGAGGATCCCTATTTCCGCCACTACTACCGCATCGATTTCGACGGTCGGAACCTCACGCCGCTCACCCCCGAGCGCGCCGATCACACCGCCCGCTTCTCGCCCGACATGCAGTTCTACGTCGATACCTATTCGCGCGTAGACATGCCCACCGTCAGCGAACTGCACCGCGCCAGCGACGGCACCGTGGTGGCGACGATCACCAAGGGCGATATCAGCCGGCTTACTGCTGCCGGTTTCCACGCCCCCGAAGTGTTCACCGCCAAGGCCCGCGACGGCAAGAGCGATATCTGGGGCCTTGTCGTGCGCCCGCACGACTACGATCCGGCCAAGAAGTACCCGGTGATCGAGAATATCTACGCCGGCCCGCACGACAGTTTCGTGCCCAAGACCTTCTGGCCCTTCGGCTACCACTCGGGCGGCGACAAGGTGATCGGCATGCAGGCGCTGGCTGACCTGGGCTTCATCGTCGTGCAGATCGACGGCATGGGCACGGCCAACCGTTCCAAGGCGTTTCAGGACGTGGCCTGGAAGAACCTGCAGGATTCCGGCTTCCCGGATCGCATCCTGTGGCACAAGGCCATGGCCGCCAAGGATCCGTCCTACGACATCAGCCGTGTCGGCATCTACGGCGCTTCGGCAGGCGGGCAATCGACGCTCAATGCGCTGCTGTTCCACGGCGATTTCTACAAGGCCGGCGTCGCCATGGCGGGCTGTTACGACAACCGCATGGACAAGATCAGCTGGAACGAACAGTGGCTCGGCTGGCCGGTGGACAAGAGCTATGCCGATGCCTCGGGGGTGGACAATGCCGCCAAGCTGCAGGGCAAGCTGTTCCTGATCGTGGGTGAGCAGGACAGCAACGTCGATCCTGCCTCGACCATGCAGGTGGTGAATGCGCTGGTGAACGCGAACAAGGATTTCGACCTCCTTGTCGTGCCCGGCGGCGAGCACACTGTGGGCCGCTCTACCGGCCCGATCGACTACGTGACGCGCCGCCTTTCCACCTTCTTCGTCCGCAGCCTTCAGGGTCAGTGATCATGCGATATCTTCTTCAGGGCTGCGCCATCGGCAGCCTCGCACTTGGCCTCATGCTGGCACCGGCTTATGCCGAAACCACGCCCCAAAGCACGCCGCCAGAATGGGAACAGCCCGAAGTCATCCGCCAGGGCGCGGAGCCCATGCACACGACTTTCGACGGCTTCGAAACCCGTGCCGGGGCGCTTTCGCGTGACGTGACGAAGTCCCGCTATCACCTCTCGCTCGATGGCGACTGGAAGTTCCACCTCTCGCCCAATCCCGAGGCGCGCCCGGCTGACTTCTACAAGCCCGGATTCGACGTGAGCGGGTGGGAGACGATGAAGGTTCCCGGCATCCTTCAGGCCGAAGGGCACGGCCGCCCGGTCTTCGTCGGCAGCGGCTATCCGTTCCCGCGCAACCAGCCGTGGATCGAGCACGACCTCAACGAAGTCGGCTCCTACCGCCGTGAGTTCACGGTTCCGGCCACTTGGTCGGGTCGCAAACTGCTGCTGACGGTCGGCGCGGCGGGCGCGGCCTATTACATCTGGGTCAACGGCCAGCGCGTCGGCTATTCGGAGGATTCCAAGCTCCCCGCCGAGTTCGACGTGACGCGCTATGCCCATGCCGGCACGAACACCGTCGCCATCGAACTCTATCGCTTTGCGGATGGCAGCTATCTGGAAGATCAGGACTTCTGGCGCGTCAACGGCATCGAGCGCAGCGTCACGCTCTACGCGGCCCCTGCCACGCATATCCGCGACCTCAATGTCGATGCGGGGCTGGAGAACGACTACCGCGACGGCAAGCTGGAGTTGAAGGTCGACCTATCCGGGCAGCCCACCGCCATGCGGGTGCGGGCGACCGTGCTGGACGGCCAGCGCGAGGTTCTGACGCGTGAGGGCACTGCGGAAGGCGGCACGATTTCGCTGAACGGCGCAATCCCCGCCGTGCGCACATGGTCGGCCGAAGATCCGCAGCTCTACACGCTGCTGGTGGAACTGGTCGATGCCAACGGCAAGCTGGTGGAGGCGACCAGCCGCCGCATCGGCTTCCGCACGGTGGAGATCGCCGGCGGCGAAGTGCGCGTGAACGGCAAGCGGGTGATGATCCGAGGCGTCAACCGCCACGAACACGATCCCAAGACCTTCCACGTCGTTTCCGAAGCGACGATGCGCCGCGATATCGAACTGATGAAGGCGGCCAACGTCAATGCCGTGCGCACATCGCACTATCCCAACGATCCGCGCTGGTACGATCTGGCCGACGAATACGGCCTCTACGTCATGGACGAGGCCAATATCGAGAGCCACGGCTATCTCAGCCTCTCGCAGGAACATGGCAACGATCCCAAGTACCTGCTGGCGAACGATCCCAAGTGGCAGGCCGCGCACCTCGACCGCGTGGAGCGCATGGTGCAGCGCGACCGCAATCACCCCTCGATCATCTTCTGGTCGCTCGGCAACGAGAGCGGCGTGGGCGCGAATTTCGAGGCGGCGGGCAAGTGGGTGCGCGCGAACGATCCGACGCGCCTGATCAACTTCCTCGGCTGGAGCATGAGCAACTGGCGCCATCCGACCAACAGCTACGTCGATATCTTCGCGCCGATGTATGACGACGTGCCGAAGATGATCGACTACGCCAAGGACCCGAACTTCACCCAGCCGCTGATCCTCTGCGAATATGCCCATTCGATGGGCAACAGCCTGGGCGATCTTCAGGGCTATTGGGATACGATGCGCGCCTATCCCAAGCTGCAGGGCGGCTTCATCTGGGACTGGGTGGACCAGACCATGGAGCTGAAGGACAAGCAGGGCCGCACTTACTGGGGGCAGGGGCTCGACTACGATCCCGATCCCAAGGCGCCCGGCGTCCATGGCGACGACAGCCCGGTGGGCGACGGCGTGATCCAGTCGGACCGCACGCCCGATCCCGAATACTACGAACTGGCCAAAGTGCAGGCGCCGATCGCCTTTACGCATGACGCCAGCGGCTACCGCGTGGTCAATCGCCACGACCATATCGACCTTTCGCGCTTCACGCTCGACTGGACGGTGATGGAGAACGGCAAGGATGTCGCTAGCGGTACATTGGCGACACCTAACGTTACACCGGGAGCATCTGCCCCGCTCACCGTGCCGATCCCGGCAGCGAAGAACCCGTCGGCCGAACGCATCCTGGTCCTGCGCGCCCGCGCCAAGGCCGGGGCGGTGCCGACCCAGCCCGCCGGGCATGTCGTCGGCTGGGAGCAGTTCGAGCTTTCCGCCCCCGCCGTGGTGCCGGTTGCGGCCGGCGCCGTCGCGCCCAGCGAGACCGCCTCGACCCTTCGCCTCGCCTCGGGCGATGCGGTGCTGGAGATCGACAAGGCCACCGGCCTCGTCACCCGTTACGAGCGCGGCGGCAAGCTGCTGCTAACCGGCGGCGCGCCAAACTTCTGGCGCTCGCCTACCGACAATGATGTGGGCGCGGGCGTGCCCAAGAGCCATGCCATGTGGCAGTATTTCTCCGATCATCGCCGCGTCGAGGGCATCGAGCGGGACGGCAATGCCATCGTCGTTCACCACGACATGGGCGTCGGCTCGGTCAAGACCGAGACGCGCTGGACCATGGCCGCCGATGGATCGGTGGGCGTCACCGTCCATTTCGAACCGCTGCGCGATACCCTGCCCGATCCGCTGCGCGTCGGCCTCGCTTTCGAGACGCCTGCCATGCTCGACCATGTTCGCTGGTTCGGACGCGGGCCGCAGGAGACTTATGCCGATCGCAAGACCGGCGGGCTGATCGCCCAGTGGCAGGGCGCGTTGGCGGACCAGTTCCACGACTACGCAAGGCCGCAGGAATCGGGCAACAAGACCGATGTGCGCTGGATCGAACTGACCGGCGCTAAAACCGGCCTGCGCGTCACCGGCGCGCAGCCGCTTTCGGTCAATGCGCTGGCGTTCCCTTATGCCGATCTGGCGATGAAGCCGCCATCGCAGGCGCATAGCTCTGACATTCGCCCGCACGGCAACGGCACGCTGCTGATCGATGCCGCGCAGGCGGGCGTGGGCGGCGATACCGGCTGGAATCTCGATGGCCGGGCGCACATGCCCTATCGCATCGCGCTGAAGCCGATGACCTATTCGTTCACCATCGGCGCACCCTGACACGAAAAAGGGCGGCGGTTCCGCACCGCCGCCCTCGATTTCCCGCCGCCCGGTTTTCAGCCGAACCGGCGAATGTCGAACGGTTCCAGCGGCACTACCGGCTGCTCGCCCGCCATCATCGCGGCAACCAGCTTTCCGGTAATCGGCGCCAGCGTCAGCCCCAGATGCTGGTGCCCGAACGCGTAATAGAGATTGTCCGCCTTCGCCGAACGGCCGATCGCCGGCAGATAGTCCGGCAGCGTTGGGCGGCAGCCCATCCAGCGGCGGAACGGCCCGCTGACGGGCAGGCCCAGTTCGGCGACATGGCGCTCCAGCCGTTCCCACTTGCGCGGATCGGCGGGCGCATCGACCTTGCCCAGTTCCACGAAGCTCGCCGCCTGCAGGCTGCCGCGATAGCGGGTGACGATCATCGATCGTTCCTCGAACACCACCGGTGGCATGTCCTTCGGCCAGCCCGCGGCATCGGCGCGGATGTGATAGCCGCGCTCCGCGATCATCGGCGCCTTGTGCCCCAGCGCCTCCATGATCGCGCGCGATCGCACGCCCGCGCAGACCACCACGCGGTCCGCTTCCACGCCTTCGACTTCTACGCCGGATCCGGTCCGCAGCAGCTTCGCGCTGCCCGAAACCATCGCGCCGCCCCGCGCCGCGAAAGCAACGCGCAGCGCATCGCGCAAATCCGCAAGGTCGGCGATCTGGCCGCTCCCCGAAAAGCGGATCGCACCAGCCACCTTGAAGGCGCCCAGCTTGCCCAGCATCTCACGCTCGGCCGGAGTCGCCGCCTGAACCCGTGCCACGCCGGTATCGGCCGCTTCCCACGCTGCCTTGCCGGCAATCGCCTTGCGCGGCTCGTTCCAGAGCACGAAATGACCATCCTGCTTCAGCAGGTCCGGCGCGCCGATCCGCTCGGTCAACGAAACCCACGCCGGCATCGCCGCTTCCATCAGCGGGCGCAGCGCCGCACAGCCCTTGCGGAACCGCGAAGGCGCCGATGCAGCCAGCAATCGCAGGCCGAACGGCAGCCAGGCATCGACAGCGGAAGGCGGAAACGCCAGCGCCCCGCCGCGTAGGAACAGGCGCTGCGGCATCGACCGCACGGCCTCCAGCGAGGCCAGCGGCTCCACCTGCTCCACCGCGATATGGCCGGCATTGCCCCAGCTTGCCGCCTGCCCGGCATCATCGGCATCGATCAGGACAACCGTGTTTCCGGCCTCCAGCAATTCGATGCCGACCGATAGGCCGACTACCCCTCCGCCGACCACTGCTATGCGCGACACAAAAACTCCATTGCAAAGCTGAAATGAGATCGTATACGATATAAACGCATTCCAGAATCCACGCAAGGCAGACCATCACCCATGCTTCCGGTTTTCCCCGGTTCGGACAGCCAATACGCACAAGGCCTTAGCCCGGTGCAATGCTTTGCACCGTGGACGGCGAGATTGCGGGCCTGTGATACATCATCTACCGTATACGTCAGCCCTGACGCGGCATCGCGCCGCATGGGGGCGATCTATATGGAGACCCTCTGGTGACAATCGTCGTCCGCACGCTTGCCGAACGTATTTTCGACGTGATCCGCGAAAGGATCGTCGAAGGGAAGCTGCCTGTCATGGAGCCGGTCAGGCAGGATGCGCTCGCCGCCGAACTGGGCGTGAGCAAGATCCCGCTGCGCGAAGCGCTCGCGCGGCTTGAACATGAAGGCCTGCTGACCAGCCAGGCCAATCGCGGCTGGTTCGTCCGCCCGATGTCCAGCGACCAGGCAGAAGAAATCTATCAGCTGCGCCTGTCGATCGAGCCGGCTGCGGCCGCCTATGCCTCCACCCTGGCGGAAGAGGCCGACAAGGAAGCCGCGATCAAGGCGTTCGAGGTGCTGGACGCCGCCGCATCGGGCAATCTGAACGACGTGGCCGTGCGCAACCGCGAATTCCACGTCGCGCTCGTCCGCCCGGCCAAGCGCCTGCTGACCACCCAGCTGGTGGAACGGCTTGAGGTTCTGGCCGAACGCTACGTGCTGGCCCATCTGGAGCCGGCCGGCCGCGGGGACCGCGCGCATACCGAACACCGTGACTTGCTCGAAGCCTGGCTCGCCGGAGATGCGACCAAGGTGAAAGGCCTGCTCACGCAGCACATCGCCAGCACGCTTGACGACTTGCGTGCCCATTTCACCGCCGAACAGACGGGCTGACCAAGCCGGTCGACTAAAACCTGGGGGACCGAATGCTCGGACCGCGTAAATCCATAGAAAAACTGTCGCAACGCGATTCCGGACATTCCCTGGCCAAGACGCTGAGCTGGCCGCACCTGATCGCCCTGGGCGTCGGCGCGATCGTCGGCACCGGTATCTACACGCTGACCGGCGTCGGCGCGGAACGTGCCGGCCCCGCCGTGATCCTGGCCTTTGCGGTTGCCGGCGCGGTCTGCGCCTGCGCCGCGCTGGCCTATGCCGAAATGGCGACGATGATTCCGGCCGCGGGCAGCGCCTATACTTTCTCCTACGCCGCCATGGGCGAGACCATCGCCTGGGTGGTGGGCTGGAGCCTGATCCTCGAATATTCGCTGGCCTGTTCCACCGTGGCGGTCGGCTGGTCGGGCTATCTGGTGGGCTGGATCCAGTCCGCCGGGATCCACTTGCCCCATGCCTTGCTGGTCGGCCCGCATGGCGGCGGCGTGATCAACCTGCCCGCCGTAATGGTGGCGCTGGCCGTCATGGGCATGCTGATCGCCGGCACGCGTGAAAGCGCCACGCTGAACATCATTCTCGTCATCATCAAGCTGGTCGCCCTGTCGATCTTCGTGTTCATGGCGGCACCGGCCTTCAATGCCGACAACATGCATCCCTTCATGCCCTATGGCTTTGCCAGCACCGAAGTGGGCGGCATGCAGCGCGGCGTGATGGCGGCGGCGGCCATCGTGTTCTTCGCCTTCTACGGCTTCGACGCGGTTGCCACTTCGGCAGAGGAAGCCAAGAACCCGGGCCGCGATCTGACCATCGGCATCGTCGGTTCGATGGTGGTCTGCACCGCGATCTACATGGCCGTGGCGATCACCGCGATCGGCGCCCTGCCCTTCCAGCAGCTTGCCAACTCACCCGAGCCGCTCGCCCTCGTGCTGCGCCAGCTTGGCCAGCCGGTTGCCGCACACCTGATCGCGCTTGCCGCTGTGCTGGCGCTGCCTTCGGTCATCCTCGTGATGATGTACGGCCAGAGCCGCGTGTTCTTCGTGATGGCGCGTGACGGCCTGCTGCCGCGCAGCCTTGCCAAGATCAGCCCGCGGACCGGCGCGCCCACCCGCATCACGCTGATCACCGGCATCTCGATCGCCCTCGTCGCCGGTATCTTCCGCCTCGACGAGATTGCCGAACTGGCCAATGCCGGCACGCTGATCGCCTTCATCTCGGTCGGCGCCTGCCTGATGATCCTGCGCCGCCGCGCGCCGCAACTGCCGCGTCTGTTCAAGTGCCCGCAGCCCTACGTGGTCGGCACGCTGACGATCCTGGGCTGCGCCTACCTGCTGTTCAGCCTGCCCTCGACCACGCTGGTCCGCTTCGGCGCCTGGAACGTCATCGGCCTCGTTGCCTACTGCCTCTACGGCCGCACCCGCAGCGAAGCCGCTCTCGAAGCGCAGACTGCCGCGTAAGCTTTTCGGGGGATGCCCGGCCGGCATCCCCCACCCCTTCCCGCTCCACCTTTTCCGAATGCGACACGGTCCAAGGAGATCGCGATGAAACACGCCTTTATCAAAGCTGCAGGGATTGCAACTGCACTGCTCGCCGGCACCTCGCCGGCGCTCGCCAAGACTGCCTATGACGGCGTCTGGCTGTTCGACGATACGCCGCCCACCCCCGGCGTGACGATGATGGAAGTCACCTCCAAGGGCGGCAAGATCGCCGGCTCGGTGACGACCAAGTGGTACGGCCCGGTCGAGATGATGAACCCGCACATCGAAGACGGCATACTCAAGTTCGAGGCGCGCAACCTCAACGACCGCGACCACCTCACCCGCCAGTGGAGCGTCGCCATCGAAGACGGCCGCGCCCATCTGAAGGGCCAGATCTGGGAATCGGAAATCGACAGCACCGGCCGCCCCGGCACGGCGAAGGATGCCAAGGCCCGCGCCTTCCAGTTCTCGGCGCTTCCCGCACTGGGCGCACCGATCCCCAGCAAACTGGCCGCCACCCCGCCGATGGGCTGGAGCAGCTGGAACAAGTTCGCCGATCATATCGACGACAAGACCGTGCGCGCCATGGCCGATGCCATGGTCTCGTCCGGCCTGCGCGATGCCGGTTACATCTACATCAATATCGACGATGGCTGGCAGGGTGAGCGCGACCCCAAGGGCGTGCTCCAGCCCAATGCCAAGTTCCCGGACATGAAGGCACTGACCGCCTACGTCCATTCGAAGGGGCTGAAGATCGGCATCTATTCCTCGCAGGGGCCGAAGACCTGCGCGGGCTACATCGGCAGCTATGGCCATGTGAAGCAGGACGCCGATACCTATGCCGACTGGGGCTTCGACTATCTGAAGTACGACCTCTGCTCGGGCGAATGGTTCTACGCCGATGCCGATACCGTGAAGCGCAGCTACTACGAAATGGGCAAGGCGCTACAGGAGGCCGGCAAGCGGACCGGGCGCGATATCGTGTTCTCGCTCTGCGAATATGGCCGCTTCGACGTGGGTAGCTGGGGCCGCGACGTGGGCGGCGTGCTCTGGCGCACGACTGGTGACATTACCGACGATTACCCGACGATGGCGAAGATCGGATTCGACAAGAACGGCAATCCCGCCTGGGCCGGCCCGCATGGCTGGAACGATCCGGACATGCTGGAAATCGGCAACGGTGGCATGAGCGCGGACGAATACCGCACCCACATGTCGCTCTGGGCGATGTCCGCCGCGCCGCTGATGATGGGGCATGACCTTCGCGAGATGAGCCCGGAAACGCTGGCCATGCTCACCAACCGCCGCGTGATCGCCGTCGATCAGGATACGCTGGGCGTGCAGGGAAAGCCCGTGCGCAAGGCGGGTTCGATGGAAGTCTGGGCCAAGCCGCTGTCCGATGGCCGCGTGGCACTGGCGCTGTTCAACCGCGGCGATGCGCCTGCGCCGCTGTCGCTGACGCCGGCCGACGCGGGCCTTGCCTCGGTCGATGGGGTCGAGGACCTGTGGAGCGGCGCCAAGGCAGGCGCACTGCCCGCCGGCTATCAGGTGCCCGCGCGCGGCGTGGTGATGGTGGCGGTGAAGGGCCGCAAGTAAGATGCAGGACGGCGGGCCTGCTTGCCCCTGACGGCAAGACCCGCCGCCCGGCCTTTCCTATGAGCGCGGACGGTCGCATCGCTGGGCGATGGAGACCGTCCGCACCTTCTGCCGCAATTGCAGCGCCTCATGCGCGATGGCGATCGATGTCGATCAGGGCCGTATGCTGGGCGTGCGGCCTGACGGCGCGGTTTCTCCCTACGGCGCCTATCTCTGCCCTAAGGGCCTTGCCTCGGTGGAGTTTCATAACGGCGCGGAAAACCGCCTGCTCCAGTGCCTTGCGCGCGGGGCGGATGGCACGTTCGCACCGATAGAGTCCGACGCCGCGCTGGACGTCATCGGCGCGAAGCTGGCCGCGCTCGTGGCCGCACATGGGCCGCGATCGGTGGCGGTCTATCACGGCACCGGCGCCTATCGCAGCACATTGGGCGGGCTGATGGAGCGGGCCTGGGTCTCCGCGCTCGGCACGCCCAATTTCTTCTCGACGATGACCATCGACCAGTCGGCGAAGTGGGTGACGATGGCGCGGATGGGCACGTTCGCCAGCGGCCGCCACGCACTGCGTGATCTTGACGTTGTGCTGCTGGCGGGCGGCAATCCCGTCGTCACGCATCAGGGCGCACCCTTCGCGCTGGTGGAAAGCGGCGCGCCGGGCCGCGCGCTGGAAACGGCGCGGGCGCGGGGCATGAAGCTGATCCTGATCGATCCCCGCCGCACCGAAACCGCGCGCTATGCCGATCTGCTGATCCAGCCCCTGCCCGGCCACGACGCCGCGATCTTCGCCGCCATCGCCCACGTCCTGCTGCGCGATAATGGCTATGACAGCGCCTTTGTCGAACGCTGGTGTTCCGGACTGGACGACGTGCGCGCGCTGGTAGCCGAAGCAACCCCCGAATGGGCCGCGCACCGCGCCGATGTGCCGGCCGGGCAGATCGAACTGGCGGCAAAGTGGCTGGGGGAAGCGCGCAAGGTCGCGGTGGGCAGCGGCACCGGGCCTTCGTTCTCGGCCCATTCGAACCTGGCCGATCACATGATCGAACTGGTGAACGTGCTCTGCGGCGGATATCGCCGCGCGGGTGACCGCGTGCGCAATCCCGGCACGCTGCGCCCCCGCACATTCTTCGAGATGGCCGTTCCGCCCTCCCGCAATTTCGAGCGTGAGCCAAAATGCCTGAGCGCCGACACCGGCCAGCTTCTCGGCGAGTTTCCCTCCGCCCTGCTACCCGGCGAGATCACGGCGGACTCGCCCGACCGCATCCGCGCGCTGATCGTCTTCGGCGGCGATCCGCTGAAGGCCATGGGCGACCCTGCCCTTGCCAGCGCCGCGTTCGACAAGCTGGACCTGCTCGTGTCGCTCGACTCCCGCGTGAACGAGACCGGCAAGCGCGCGCACTACCTGATCGCCGCCAGCCAGCCTTTCGAACGCCACGACCTCACCCTCGCCGCCGACGCATTGTTTCCCGAAGCTTTCGCGCAATATGCCCCGCCCATCGTCGCCAAGCCACCGGGCTGCCTGCACGACTGGGAGTTCTTCTGGGAAATCTCGGCCCGCATGGGCCTGCCGCTGACGTTCAAGTCCTGGAGCTATGGCCAGCGTTTTGAAGACATCCCGCGCGGCCTGCCGCTGAGCACGACCGAAAAGCCCGATCCCGAAGCGCTCTGCCGCTTTCTGGCGGGCGAGGGCAGAGTCGATTTCGACAGCCTCGCCGCCCATCCCGAGGGACTGTGCCCCGAGAGCGAGCCGGCCTTCGTGCAGCCCGCGCCCAATCCCGGCGGCAAGCTGCAGCTCATGCCCACGGACGTCGCGGCCGAATTCCGCGCCTATGCCGAGGAACCGCGCGACGACGGCTATCCGCTGCGCCTCGTCAGCCGCCGTACGCTGCATACGCTCAACGGCGCGTTCCGCGATTCCCGCGCGGCCCGCAAACGCTATCCGGTCAATCCCGCCTGGATGAACCCGCTCGACATGGCCGCGCTGGGGCTGGAGGACGACGCGCTGGTGGAGATCGCCTCCCCCCACGGCACGATCCGCGCCCTCGTCCGCACTGAGGAACGGCTGCGGCGCGGCGTCGTCTCGATGTCGCACATGTTCGGCCCGCTGGTCGGGTCCGGCGATCCGGTTGCCGATGGCGGCTCGAATCCGGGCGAACTGACCTCGCTGGTCGAGACATTGGAGCCGATCAACTTCATGCCGCGCTTTTCCGGCATACCGATCCGCATCACCGCGGCCTGACCGGCACCGCACGCCGCTACCAATAGTCGGACGATTCGGTTTGCCCTGCGCAGGCCGAAACGGGCTTTCGATGTCCCGCGTAGAGACTCCCGCTTCCCCTTCGCTGCCCATCCAAAGCCCGGAAAACCGCGCAACCGCGTGCCATTGCGGCATTTTTACGACAGATAACTTATTTCGTATACTATATTTGACATGACGCGAAATGTGTCGCAACACTGGCGCATTGAACAAGGGAGTCATGCCCATGAGGGGTCGTAACCAGACACTTTATTGCGCTGCAGCAATATCGGCGCTCATCGCCGGCACTGTCAGCACCACCACGGCGTTCGCGCAGGATGCAGCCGAAGCGGCCCCCGCCGCCGACATCGTCGTTACCGGCACCCGCATCAAGCGCGCCGACCTGGAAAGCAACAGCCCGCAGACGGTCGTCGGTTCCGACGAGTTCAAGTTCCAGGGCGCGACCTCGGTCGAACAGGTGCTGAACCGCCTGCCGCAGTTCACTGCCGACGCCAACGAGAACGTCTCGAACGGTTCGGATGGCACGTCCAAGATCAACTTGCGCAACCTCGGATCGAACCGCGTTCTCACGCTGATCGACGGCCAGCGCATGATGCCTTCGCAGGCGATCAACCTTGCCTTCATCCCCAGCGCCCTGATCGAGCGTGTCGATGTCATGTCGGGCGGCGCCTCGGCGGTCTATGGTTCGGACGCGCTTTCGGGCGTGGTGAACTTCGTGTTGAAGAAGGACCTGGACGGCGTTCGCGTCGATGCCCAGACCGGCTTCTCCCAGCACAATAACAACAACAGCTCGCTCCGCGCGCTGCAGAGCGCCTCGGGCTACGACACGGCCCCGTCCTCGGTCGCCGACGGCGGCAAGCAGGACATCACTATCGCAGCGGGCAAAAATTTTGCCGACGGCCGCGGTAACATCACCGTCTATGGCGGCTATCGCCACATCAGCCCGGTCCGCCAGTCCAGCCGCGACGTTTCCGCCTGCGCCCTGCAGGATCGTGAATCGGTTGTCGGCTCCGGCAATTTCGACCAGCTGTTCTGCGGCGGTTCGAGCAACACGCCCTACGGCTCGTTCATTCCGCTCTCGGATCTCAGCCCCTACAAGGGCCAGACCCTCATCAACAACCGCGACGGCAGCGGCACGCTGGTGCCGTACGACAATTCGTATGCGTACAACACCTCGCCGGACAACTACCTCCAGCGCTCGGACGAGCGTTACACGGCGGGCGGCTTCGCGCACTTCCAGTTCAGCAAGGCAGCCGAAGTCTACGGCAGCTTCATGTACATGAAGGATCAGACCTTCTCGCAGGTCGCGCCTTCGGCAGTGTGGTTCGGCACGGCCTTCGACGTTTCCTGTAACAACCCCTATGCCAGCGCCGCGCAGCTTAGCGCCATCTGCGGCTCGGCAGCGGGCACGGACGCCACTGCCCCGACCAACGTCGGCTACCGCGTGGTCGGCCAGCCGCGCCGCGACAATCTGCGCTTCAACGACTATCGCTATTCGGCAGGCGTGCGCGGCGATATCGGCAGCGGCTTCAGCTACGACGTCAACTACATGTACTCGCTGGTGAAGTACAAGGAGACGTACCTCAACGACGTGAACCAGACCAAGGCCGGCCTCGCGCTCAATGCGGTCAACGTCAACGGCGTGCCGACCTGCCGCTCGGTCATCGACGGCACCGATCCGAACTGCATTCCGATCAACGTCTTCACCCCTGGCGGCGTGACGGCAGACCAGGCCGCCTACATCTTCGGCGAGAGCAACACCGCTTCGCGCAACTCGCTGGGCGTGATCTCGGGCTCGCTGAGCGGCGATCTCGGCCAGATGGGCGTGACCCTGCCCTGGGCCGAAAAGGGCGTCGGCATCGCACTCGGCGTGGAACGCCGCCGCGAAACGCTGAACTTCACGGCTGACGAAGTCGCCCAGCAGAACGGCACGCTGCCTTCCGACGGCATCATCGCCGTGACCGAGGCCTTCGGCGAAATCGAAGTTCCGCTGATCGAGGACAAGCCGTTCTTCCGCTCGCTGACGATCAACGGCGGTCTGCGCTATTCGTCCTACGACAACAAGCAGAACTCCACCGGCCTGAAGTCGGGCTACAACGTGTGGACCTACAAGGGTGAACTGTCGTGGGCGCTTGTCGACGACCTGCGCATCCGCGCCAGCTACAACCACGCGATCCGCGCGCCCAACGTGGCCGAACTCTTTGCCGCCCAATCGGTCGGCAACGTCAACGGCACCGATCCGTGCGCCGGCAGCAGCCCCAGCGCCTCGTTCGAGGTCTGCCAGGCGACTGGCGTGACGCAGTCGATGTACGGCAGCATTCCGAATTGCCCGTCCGACCAGTGCTCCGCGCTGGGTGGCGGCAACGTCGCGCTCAAGCCGGAAACCGCCGACACCTACACGCTTGGCGTCGTCATCACGCCGAAGGCGCTGCGTCGCTTCTCGGTTTCGGTCGACTACTACAACATCAAGGTGAAGGACTACATCGGCTCGATCGCGCCTTCGCTGATCATGGGCCAGTGCGCCTCGACGGGTGATCCGTACTACTGCGGATTGTTCGTGCGCGATCCGCGTTCGGGCCAGGTCTTCGGCCAGAACTCGGGCTATATCATCTCGACCACGATGAACACGGGCTACCTCAAGACCTCCGGCCTCGACGTGAATGCCGATTACACGTTCAACATCGGCAAGCTGGGCAGCATGAACCTCGGCGTGGTCGGCACCTACCTGATCGAACAGGTTTCGCAGCCGGTCCCCGGCGGCGGCTCGTACGATTGCAAGGGCCTGTTCGGGTACACCTGCGGCCAGCCGACCCCCGAATGGCGCCATGTCGCGCGTCTTTCGTGGATGACGCCGACCGACACGACCGTCTCGCTGTCCTGGCGCTATATCGGCGGCACCAAGCTTTCGAGCCTGACCGACAACCCGCTGCTCTCGGCCGACCAGACGACCGTGAACCGCAAGATCGGCGCCTACAACTACTTCGACCTGTCGCTGACGCAGGCGATCGACAAGAACTTCACCCTGCGTGCAGGCGTGAACAACATGTTCGACAAGGACCCGCCGGTCCTCGACTCGGGCCTTCTGCAGTCGTTCGGCAACGGCAACACCTACCCGGGCGTCTACGACTCGCTCGGCCGTACGATCTTCGTGGGCTTCACCGCGAACTTCTGATCCCGTCCCGCACGGCGGCTTTTCGTTCCGTATCCGAAAGCCGCCGTGTCCCCCCGTGGGATCTGTGCGAGGCCCGTCCGGTCACAAGACCGGGCGGGCCTTTGCACATCCTGATCAGGCCGGGACCACTTGCGCGGCGGCAATCTCGTGGATGTCGCGGGCCAGTTCCTGCACGCGGGCAAGATCGCTGTCCCAGGCGAACATGAAGCGGGCGCTGCCGCCGATGAAGGTATAGAAGCGCCAGCCGCGTTCGCGCAGATCGTCCAGCACCCGCGTCGGCGCTTCCAGGAAGACGGAGTTCGCCTGCACCGCGAACTTCAGCGAAAGGTCCGGCAGATCGCCCACCAGTTCGGCCAGACGGCGGGCGCAAGTGTTGCCGTGCTCGGCATTGCGCAGCCAGGCACCGCTTTCGATCAGGCCGATCCATGGCGCGGAGAGGAAGCGCATCTTGGAGGCGAGCTGCCCCGCCTGCTTGCAGCGATAGTCGAAGTCCGCCGCCAGCGCGCGGTCGAAGTAGAGGATCGCCTCGCCCACGGCCATGCCGTTCTTGGTGCCGCCGAAGCAGAGCACGTCCACCCCGGCCTTCCATGAGATGTCGGCCGGCGCGCAGCCCAAAGCGGCGCAGGCGTGGGCGAAGCGGGCGCCGTCCATGTGCAGCTTCAGCCCGAGTTCGCGGCAGACGGCGGAGATCGCCTTGACCTCTTCGATCGAGTAGACCTGCCCGGTTTCGGTCGGCTGGGTGATGGTGACGACGCGCGGCTTGGGGAAGTGGATGTCCGACCGGCTGGCGGCGAGTGCGCGGATCGCCTCGGGCGTCAGCTTGCCGTCCACCGACTGGGCGACCAGCAGCTTCGATCCGTTAGAGAAGAACTCCGGCGCGCCGCACTCGTCGGTTTCGACGTGGGCCGAGGAGGAGCAGATCACGCTGTGATAGGACTGGCAGAGCGAGGCCAGCGCCAGCGAGTTGGCCGCGGTGCCGTTGAAGACGAAGAACACCTCTCCATCCGCCTCGAACAGGCTGCGGAAGCTGTTGGCGGCGCGCAAGGTCCACTCGTCGTCGCCATAGGCCACGGCAGAACCCGCATTCGCCTCCATCATCGCGGCCAGCGCTTCGGGACAGATGCCGGCGTAATTGTCACTTGCGAACTGCTGGGGGTGCTGTGTCATGGCTGCGTTTCCTCGGGTATCTTGCGTGGCAAGATCCGGATCGACGTATGACAGTGGCGAAAGGTCCCGTTTAGTTGCCGGTCCGGCCACATCCCTCCCTGCGGAGGCACCACCTTGCTCGGGGAGCAGGTTGGCGTCGAACGTCGGTCCGACTCTTGATGCTGGGATGGCTGATAGCCGTGCCGGCGCGGCTGCGCAAGAGTGTTGCGGCAGGGCGCACGAACATTACCGCACAAAAAAGCCCCCGCCGGCAGTCCGGCGGGGGCTAAAAAGTGATCGGCGGAGAGGGAATGCAGACCCGCCGATCGGGTGGGTACTGTAATCAGGTAAGCTATCAGGTTACTTGGAAGCCGGCCCAGAACGGGTCTTCGCGGTCGATCCAGATCGTGTTGAAGCCGGTGGCGATGGCCGAGCCTTCGATCGAGGGAATGATCGCCGGCTTGTCACCCAGCATGACTTCCTGCTCCACGCGGCCGATGAAGCGGCTGCAGATGTAGCTCTCGTGCACGAAACGCTCACCCACCTTCAGGCGGCCGGTGGCGTGCAAGTGCGCGATGCGTGCCGAGGTGCCGGTGCCGCAGGGGCTGCGGTCGATCGCCTTGTCGCCGTAGAACACCGCGTTGCGGCCATCGGCGCCTTCATGCTTGGGCTTGTCGGCCCAGAGGATGTGGCTGACGCCGCGGATCGTGGAATCGAGCGGGTGGACCGGCTCGTACTTCGCGCGCACGGCTTCGCGGATGCGGCCCGAAAGCTCGATAATGCGCGAAGCGCCGAGATCGTCGAGGCCGGTGTAGTTCCCCTGTGGCTCGACGATGGCGTAGTAGTTGCCACCATAGGACACGTCGATCGAGAGCGGGCCGATGCCTTCCACGTCCACCTCAATGCCGCGTTCGGCGACATAGGCGGGGACATTGGTGATGCGCACCGAAGTGACCTTGGGGCCGTTAGTTTCGTAGGCGATCTCGATCACGCCCGCCGGAACCTCGACGCGCAGCTTGCCCGGCGTCGCCGGCTGGATCAGCCCATGCTCAAGGCCGAAAGTGACCATGCCGATCGTGCCGTGGCCGCACATCGGCAGGCAACCGCTGGTCTCGATGAACAGGATGCCGATGTCGTTGGCCGGATCGCAGGGCGGATAGAGGAAGCCGCCAGACATCATATCATGCCCGCGCGGCTCGAAGCAGAGGCCGGTGCGGATCCAGTCGAAGCGCGACAGGAAATCCTGCCGACGCTCGGACATCGAGGCGCCCTTCAACAGCGGAGCCCCGCCCGCCACAAGGCGAACGGGGTTACCGGCTGTGTGGCCGTCGATGCAGAAGAAAGTGTGCCGCATCGACGCTCCCTTATGCTGCTGCCGCGACCGTCAGGTCGGGACGGGTGGCGGCGGCCTTTTCGACCATCGCGATCACTTCCGCACGGCGCTCGCCCTCAAGGACGTAACGCGGAGGCAGAACGCGCTCCGAACCGCGGCCCATCACCTGCTCGGCCAGCTTGATCGACTGGACAAGGTCATGCTCGGCATCGAGGTGGAGGAGCGGCATGAACCAGCGATAGATTTCCATCGCCTTGGCATGGTCGCCACGCTCGAAAGCCTTGACCAGCTCGACCGATTCCTTCGGGAACGCGTTGGTGAGGCCCGAAACCCAGCCCTGCGCGCCGAGGTAGAGACCTTCCAGAGCCACGTCGTCGAGGCCGGCGAACAGCGTGTAGCGATCGCCGAAGGTGTTGCGGAAATCGGTGAAGCGGCGGGTATCCGGCGCGGATTCCTTGACGGCGACGATGTTCTTCACATCGATCAGCGCGGTCAGCACGTCCTTGTCGATCACCGTGCGGTAGGCCGGCGGGTTGTTGTAGAGCATGATCGGCAGACCGGTCTGGTCGGCCACGCCCTTGAAGTGCGCGACGAGTTCCTTGGCCTTGGGCACGTAGACCATCGGCGGCAGCAGCATCAGGCCGTCGGCGCCGATCTTTTCGGCAGCCTGCGCGTAACGCACGGCGCGGCGGGTATCGAATTCCGAAACGCCGGTGACGACGGGAACGCGGCCGTTCACGGCTTCGACGATCGCGGTGAGGACCTGAACCTTCTCGTCGAATTCGAGCGAGTTGTTTTCACCAACGGTGCCGAGCGCGATCACGCCGGTCACGCCGTCGTTGATGAGATCGTCAACGACGCGCTGGGTGTCAGCGAGATCGAGGGAGAGGTCTTCGCGCACCTGGGTCGTGACCGCGGGGAACACACCCTTCCAACCAATTGCCATAATGAGAATCGTCCTGCGATGTTTCTGGTTAATCTAGATATCGTATACGATATTACAAATTAACCTGCAATTGCATTATTCGCACCACCAGGTGCGTGCGGAGTCAAACGAAATCCGGGGCTTGCCGCCAGAGAGGGGAAACCCCGATGGCGCAAAACGAAAAGGGGGCGCCGAGCACGATGCCCGCCGCCCCCCTCTCCGGTCACGCCGAAAGGAACATCAGAAACGGAACCGGACGCTGCCCTGAACCGTCCGCGCCATCGTGCGTACGCCCAGCGGCAGAAGTTCCTCGCTGCCGTGGTAACGGTAGATATCGTTACCGAGAATGTTCGAAGCTTCCAGCGAAAGCGTCATGAAGACGACCGGGGTATAGTTGATGGCCGCATCAAGCTTGCCGGTATCGTCCTGATAGGGCGAGTATTCCGGATTGTCGGTAAACACGCCGATACGATACTTGGAACGCCAATTGTATGCCACGCGCGCACTGAACTTGGGCGTATCGTAGAACAGCGTGGCGTTGGCAGTCCACTTCGAGGTGTTTGGCGAATCGAACGCGCCGGGGAAATCTTCAGGGTACGGATATTCGATGCGAGCCTTGAAGATGTGGCTGGCATTGAAGCTCGCCCCGAAGTTGCCGAGCACACCCGGCAGGAAGTCGAAGAACGACTGTACCGTGCCTTCCATGCCGATGAACGTGCCGTCGCCAGCGTTACGCAACTGTTCGACATAGCCGATGCCCGAAGCGTAGTTGGACAGGTCCACGCCATAATTGGCAAGTTCCTGAGCGCTCACCTGATTGCGGCTGTAGTACAGGAAGCCAGTCGCCTTCTTGTAGTAGCCTGCCAGCGAAATCTGCCCGCCCCGGCCGAAGTAGTATTCGGCGCTGGCGTCGAACGAATGTTCGCGTTGAGCCTTCAGGTCGGGGTTGCCGGCATATATCACTGGCGATGCACCACGCGTCTCCGCGTAGTAGTACGGCCGCATGTCGTAAAAGCCCGGGCGTTGCACGTTGGTCGTGTAGGACAGACGCAGCTGGGTCTTCGGGTTGAAATGGATCACCGAGGTGAAGCTGGGCAGCACGTCGAAGTAGTTGCCATAGCCCGGCGAGATCTGGACGATGTCCTGATAGCCGTTAGTCACGTCGCCAGGGTGGTAATTATAGCTGAGCGACTTGCCCCAGGTGTTGGTGTAGCGCACGCCGGCAAGGCCATCGACCTTGATCGTGCCCACGTCGAACGCATAGTTCACTTGCGCATAAGCGGCGAAGTTGTGCTCGGTAGAGTTGAACGTCTGGCCGTTGTCGCTGGGCGGATAGAGGCTGGCGAAGCGCGCCGCGTCTGCCGGGTCATACTGCTGGATATATTCGCGGATGTCCGCGATGTTGGACATTACCACGGAACCCGGAATGCGATACCATTCCGTTGACGAACCGCTGAAGTCCGGACCGACCAGCGAAGCTGAATCATATCCAGGGAAAGTGCCGAACGGCGCATAGGTGCCGTTCACGCGCGGGAAGCCATCGCGATAGCCGTAATATTTGCTGGTCACGCGGCGATTGAAACGGGCACCGACCTGCAGATTGCGCAGCAAGCCTTCGGGCATGATGTCCAGCGTCAGGTCGGCCTGCGCCGCGAATTCCCTGTTCTTCGAACCGCCATGGTTGTCCTGGAAGCGATCCACCACGTACTTCGAGATGTCGGAGAGGTCGACATTGTTGAAGGTGATCGAAGGCGCGCCCTTGCTGTATGCATCGGATGCAAAGTCGATATTCGCAGAGGTCAGCGTGCCCGGCCGGATAATGGTTTCGACGAAGTAGTTTCCTTCGTTCGACCAGTTGTACTGGGCACTGGCATTGAGGTGCATGATGCCAGAGTTGTAATGGGCCACAAAGTTGGTGGTATAGAGATTCGAGTGGAAATTGTTGTACTGGCTATCAATGCCGGCTCCAATGCCATTGGCATTGCTGTAAGTGGCCGACTTTACCGTGCGCCCGTCGGGCATGAGGACGATGTTACTGAGTTCGCCGACGAACGGCATGTCCTGCACGTAGAGGCGTTCCACCGAACGCTTCTCGCGCGAGCCCAGGTAGCCGCCCTCGAACACGAAATCGAGCTTGTCGTTGGCGCGCCATTGCAGCGACGCATTGATCGAGGGGCGCTTCACGCTGCCCTGTTCGAGCCCGGTGTAAGCTCGGTAGGGAATGACCACCTGCGAACCATCGTCGAGGTTGACCTCGTAAGGTGACTCACTCTCGATGTAATTTTCGCGATAGTTGGTCTTGGTGTAAGACGCGTTGATCAAAAAGCCGATCTCACCGATGCCGGTATCGAAACGGTTCGCGACCAGAAGGCTGCCGAACGGGCTTACCTTCTTCGAAATATCGTCATAGGCGCCACGAAGACTGCCTGCGATCGTCCACCCCTTCTTGAGATCGAAGGGCCGGCGCAGTTCGACATTGACGGTGCCGGCGATGCCGCCTTCCACCTGATCGGCGGTCCGCGTCTTGTAGACATCCACCTGCTTGAGCAGTTCGGCCGGAATATCGGCGAGATTGAGCGAGCGGTCCTCACCCAAGTTGGTGTTGTTGCCGTTTACCGTGGTCTGCACTTCGGCAAGGCCGCGAATGGTCAGGCTCTGGCCCTGGCCGCGGGCGCGGTCGATCTGCACGCCGGTAACGCGCGCCAGCGCGTCGACCACGTTGTTGTCGGGCAGCTTGCCCACGTCCTCGGCAACCACCGAGTCCACGATCTGCTTCGACTTCTGTTTCTTGGTCGCAGCAGCCTCAACCGCGCCGCGCACGCCGGTGACGACGATGTCGGTCCTGGCGGCTTCGTTCTGGTCCGACAATTCAGTGGCCGAACCGGATTGGTCCTGCGCCCAGGCCGGAGCGGCAGCGCCGATCGCGATCACCGTGGTGAGCGCAGTGGAAAGCTTCAAAATCTTTAGCGATGTCATAGCAAAACCCCCTGTTTCGATCCCTGCCGCCGTGCTTTCCGGCTGTCATGTTTATATCGTATACGTCCTACGATATCTGAATCGAGTCAAGGCGATTGTGACAGTGATTGTGATTTTTTGTCTGAGTAATGACGGTATGTGAAATTTCCGGAATGCGAATGCGAAGCGGGGCGCAAGTCCATCGACTTGCGCCCCGCGAAGAACCCGGCTGAATCCGGCGGAATTACGATGTTTAGCGGCAATCCGGCGCGCCAGCGTCCTTCCGTACGACGACGGACATCGGCTTCGGCGCCAGCGCCTCCCATTCCAGCACGCCGAGCGCCGCATGGGTCTTGCCGTCGGTGGATGCGTCCATCACCGCGCGCAGGCAGCGCGTGGTGATCGGGCGGAAAGACACGCTCTGGAACGCGTCGGTCGCGGTGCCGTAGGCGCTGGCGCCGGGAACCTGTTTCCAGCCCTTCTGCCAGTACTCAAGATGCCATTTGGCTGGCGGAGCGACGCCCACGCCCGAACCGGCGGGCTGGTCGTTCCAGAAGCGGATGCGCGATCCGTTCACTGTTACCGGCTTGTCCCAGCGATATTCGATCCACTGGCTGGGCGGGTTGTTCGGCGACCAGCTGCCCCACATGTCGGGCGGCAGCGGGGCCTCCTTCACCACGCCGTCGTTGAGCGACTTGATCCAGAACTGCACCGGCACCGGCACGTTCGAGGCAGTCGCCCATGCGGCACGCGCGATATTGCGCGTGGGCGCCAGTGGCGGCTGCGGGCGCAGTGTCGGCACGACCGGCAGGATGCGCGCGGGCGAGACGCTGTCGTCCCACTCCATCTTGTCCAGCGCGACGCTGCGGCGGAAATGGCCGCCGCCTTTCGCGTCCGCCGTGTGGTAGGCGAGGTACCACTGCCCCTGGAACTCCACCGCGCCGGAGTGCGAGGTGGTGGAGGACACCGGCTTCAGCACGACGCCGCGATAGGTCCACGGCCCCATCGGCGAAGGCGCGGTGCCATAGGCGATGCAGGCGTGGTAGACGGCGGGCGTGCAGTCCGAAGTCGGGCCGGCCTTGTTGCCGGCGTAGAGCATGTAATAGGCGCCCTTGCGCTTCATGATCCACGGCGCTTCGAAGAAGCCGGTCAGCCCCTTCATCTCCAGCTCCGGCCCCTTGGGCGTGACCATGTCGCGCGCGAGTTCCATGCCGCGAAGCTGGCCGAACGTGCCCCAGTAGATGTAGACCCGGCCATCGTCGTCGATCATCACGGTCGGGTCGATGTTCTGGATATCGTTGGCGACCGGCACCTTCTGCGAGATGATCGGGCCCGATGGATGCGCGTCGCGCCAGGGGCCGAGCGGGCTGTCCGCCACGGCCACGCCGATGGCGAAGCGGTCCTTGGCGTCGCTGTTCTTCTCCAGCACCGGGGCATAAAGATAGTAGCGCTTGTCGGGCCCTTGGATGATCTGGCCGGCATAGGCGCGGGCTTCTTCGGCCCATGCGAAGACGTTTTCGGGCTTCAGGATCGCCGGATAGTGCGTCCATTTGTGCGAGGCGGGGTCGGCCGTCTTCAGCAATTGCCATTCGGGCATGATGAAGTCGTTGACGTCGCTCGCCGCCTCATCCCGGCCGGCGAGGATCCAGAGCTGGCCGTCCGCCACGAAAGGCGCGGGATCGGTGGAGTAATAGTCCCCGTCGGCGAGGATCGGGTTGCCCGGAATGGTCAGTTCACGGGCGACAGGCGCCTGTTGCGCGAAAACGGGTGCCGAGGCGGCGGGCGCAAACGCGCACGCCGCCAGCACCACTGCGAGACTATTCCTCATCGGGGTAAGGCCCCTTGCCACCGTCCTTGATCAGCTGGTCCACGCGCTGGTCGATCACCGGCAGCGGCACGCCGCCCAGTTCGAGCACGGCATCGTGGAAAGCGCGAATGTTGAACTTCGGCCCCAGCGCGGTTTCCGCCTTCTTGCGCGCATCCATGAAGGCCAGTTGGCCCATGTAGTAGGACAGCGCCTGACCCGGCCAGGAGATGTAGCGGTCCACCTCGGTCTCGATCTCGTGATCGGAAAGCGCAGTGTTGTCGCGCAAGTATTGCTGCGCCTGTTCGCGGGTCCAGCCCTTGGCGTGAATGCCGGTATCGACGACGAGGCGCGAGGCGCGCCAGGCCTGATAGCTGAGCATGCCGAAGCGGTCATAGGGCGTTTCGTACATGCCCATGTCCTCGCCCAGCGCCTCGCAATAGAGCGCCCAGCCCTCGCCATAGGCGGAGAGATACGTGTCGCGGCGGAAGGCCGGCAAGTCCTTGTTCTCCATCGCCAGCGGCATCTGCATCGCATGGCCCGGCGCACTCTCATGCAGGGTCAGCGCGATCTGCGAGTAGAACGGACGGCTAGGCAGGTCATAGGTGTTGACGAGGTAGATGCCCGGGCCGCCGCGCCCGCCGGTGTAGAACGGCGCGATGTCATCGGGCACCGGCTTGATCGCGAAGCGGCTGCGCGGCAGGTGGCCGAAGAACTGCGAGGCCTTGCCGTCGAAAGTCTTGGCGATCCACGCGGCGCGGTAGAGCAGCTCGTTCGGCGTCTTGGGATAGAACTGCGGATCGGTGCGCAGGAAGTGCAGGAACGCCTTGAGGTCGCCCTTGAACTGAACCTGCTGCATCACTTCGTTCATCTGCGAGCGGATGCGCGCCATTTCGCTGAGGCCGATCTGATGGATCTCCTCCGGCGACTTGTCGAGCGTGACGAACTCGGCAATCTTCGACTGATAATAAGCCTTGCCGTCCGGCAGTGCATAGGCGGCCAGCGTCTTGCGGGCCTGCTTTTCGTACTCGCTGCGCATGAACGTCAGCAACTTGGCGTGCGCGGGCACGACGCTGCCGGTAATCGCGGCGCGGGCCGCGGCGCGCAGCTTTTCCTGCTCGGCGGCCGGGATCGTCGAGGGCAGCTTCTTGAACGGCTCGTAGAACGGCGAATCCTCGGGCGTCTTGGCATCGACGACGAGTTCGATGCCCTTGTCGCGGCCGGTCAGCGTGACTTGCGGGGCGGAAAAGCCGCGCTTCAGGCCCGCGCGCATGTTGTCGATCTGCTGATCGTAGTAGCGCGGGATTTCGCGCAGCATTTCCACGAAGTCTTCGGCGCTCTGCTGGTCGCGCAGCGGAGAGCGGGCCCAGTCGGCCAGTTCGCCCCAGAAGCTGGTGTCCGCGTTGAACGGCTTTTCGTAGTCACGATAGCGCTGCGATGCGACGAAGGCGTCGATCTGGCCCTTGTAGACCGCGAAGTTCACGCGGTTCGCGGGCGAAAGCTTGGCCGGATCGATCGCGGCAAGCTGCTTTTCGACCTTTTCCCACGCAGCAAGGCGGTTGGCCTGCGCCTTGGCGCCAACATCGGGAAGCGCGAGACGCTCGGCCTTGGGGCCATCCTCGCTAGGGCCGCTCTGCTGCAGACGCCAGGCGTATTCGGCGGTGTAGATGGCCTCGAAAGCTTCGTCGGTGGTCTGGGCTCCAGAGGTCTTCGGCGCGGTCTGGGCGGCGGGGGCGGCAATCGCAGCGTGAGCCATGCCCACGGCAAGCGCCGCGCCTGCCAGCAGCAGCGCGCGGCCAAGCGTATTCTTCACGTCAATTTCCCCTTTCGAGAATTTCGAGAATGTCGGCGTGGAGCTGCGCGGGGATGCGCACGCCTTCCACTTGCGAACGGGCACGGGCGAGCAGGCGGCGCGCGCCGGGAAGGCGGGCGCCCTGCCCTTCGATGGTTTCGAACATCGTCTCGGCGCGCTTCAGGTATTCGTCCAAGCTGTCGCCCAGGAAGCCTGCCGGATCGATCACGACGATCAGTTCGCCGCCGATCGGCGAGCCGCCACGTCCTTCGTCAGCGGCAAGCGATTCCGCGCTGGTCATGTCGCCGATCAGCGGCCCGGCCAGCAGTTCGACCATGGCTGCCAGCGCCGATCCCTTGTGCGCGCCGAACGTGCGCATCGCACCGTCGAGCACGGCCTTGGCATCGGTGGAGGGACGGCCATCGGCGTCATAGCCCCACTCGGGCGGGATCGCCTTGCCCGCGCGGCGGTGCAGTTCGATCTCCCCGCGCGCGACGGCGCTGGTGGCGAAGTCGAACACGAAGGGCGCGCGATCGGGGCGTGGCCAACCGAAGGCGATCGGGTTGGTGCCGAACACCGGCTTGGTGCCGCCCTCCGGCGCGACCCAGGCGTGGCTGGGCGTGAAGGCCAGCGCGACAAGGCCCTGCTCGGCCAGCGCTTCCACCTCGGGCCAGAGCGCGGCGAAGTGGACCACGTTGTTCAGCGCCATGGCGGCAATGCCGTAAGCCCTGGCCTTCTCCACCAGCAGCGGCATGCCCAGCTCGAAGGGAAGCTGGGCGAAGCCGCCCTTGCCGTCCACCTTGACCAGCGCCTTGGCCGGCTCGCTCACTTCCGGCACCGCATCGGGCACCACCACCCCGCGCGCCACCGAATTGGCGGCGACGAGCAGGCGGTAAAGCCCGTGCGAGGTGCAGCCGTCCCGCTCGCCCGAAACCATGGTCTGGGCCACTGCGGCGGCATGGTCGGGCGCCAACCCGCAGGCCAGAAGGACCTTGCGGGCAAGAGCATCGGCTTCGCCGAGCGACAGGGCGACTTCGTTATGGGCAGTCATGTTCGTTGAACTCACTTGGCGGGCTTGGCCGTGAACAGACGCATGCCGAAGATCGGACCGGCCGAGCTGCGGTCATGCGGCACGATGCGCACCTTGACCTCGCTCTTGCCCTTGGTCAGCGCTTCCGGCAGCGGATAATCGACATCCATGAACTTGCCCGGCGTATCGTTGTCCAGCTTCTGGGTGACGACCTTGGTGCCGTCGACGAAGATGTCGAACACGCGCGAACGCTCGCTGCCCCAATAGGTAGCCTGCAGCAGCAGCGGACCGGGTTTCACCTTCATCGTGAACTCGATGTAGCCGCCCGAGCGGGCATCGCGCCCGTTCCGCCCGCGGTACGAGACCGGGTAGGAGATTTCCGAGGTCAGGTTGTGGTCGCGCTCGGGCTGCATTTCGCCCAGGTGCATGACGTCGATCGAGCGGGCGGCGATGTCCTTCTGGCGCGCCTGTTCGGCCAGGAACGAGGCTTCCTCGCTCTTCCAGCCGGCTTCGGTGAAGCGCTTGAAGTAGACGGCGCTGCGGCGGTCGTACTGGCTGTAGAACGGCACGAACGTCAGGTCCGCCGGGCGCATCACGCCGGTGGTCTGGAAGCGCGGACGGTCCGACACGATCGGCGCGAAGGCGCCGAGCGGATTGTCGCCCACCATCGCCGGTTCGACGCCGGTGAAGTCCATTTCGGCAGGGCCAAGGTCCGCCGCCATGACCAGCGGGCCGCGCAGCACGGCCACCACGTCCTGCGAACCGGCTGCCGCCTCGAACCGCAGATCGAGCGGCAGGGTGAGCGAGATCGTGTCGCCCTTCTTCCAGCGGCGATCGATCACGGCATAGCCGTTCACGGCATTAGCCGGAACCGGCGCGCCGTTGACGGACACCAGCGCGCGGCCGTTGGCCCAGCCCGGAATGCGCAGCGCGAGGGTGAACTTGCCGTTCTTCACCGCATCCAGCGTCACGCCGACTTCGGGCTTGAACGGATATTCGGTGGCCAGCGTCAGCGCCACGCCCTTGGCCTTCCACTCCGCCTTCGACGGGATGAAAAGGTTCACGAACAGCGTGTCATCACCCTGCCAGTAGATGGAATCGCCGTGCTTCGAATGGCTTTCCATGCCCGAGCCGACGCAGCACCAGAAGGCTTCCTCGCCCGGCTGCGAATAGCCGCGCGGGGCGCCGCTCATCATCGGCGTCATGTAGGTGAAGCCGCCGGTGTGCGGGTTGTGCGCGGACATCACGTGGTTGAGGTGCGCACGCTCGTAATAGTCGAACAGCGCGCCGTCCGGCTGCCACGAGTAGAGCTGACGGGTCAGCTTCAGCATGTTGTAGGTGTTGCAGTGCTCACAGGTCGATTCCGTGAGGTGCAGCGCGATATTGTCCGGCTCGAAGAAGTATTCGCGGTCGGCATTGCCGCCGATCACATAGCTGTGATGCTGGGTCACGCGCTCCCAGAAGAAGCGGGCGGCGCGGCCCGGCTCGTCCTTGCCGGTCAGCTCGTGAATGCGCGCCAGACCGATCAGCTTGGGCACCTGCGTATTGGCGTGGAAGTTGGCGAGCTTGTCCTCCTGCGCCACCAGCGGATCGAGCACCTTCTTGTCGTAGATGCGTTCCGCCACCTTCAGCCAACGCAGATCGCCGGTCTGGGCATAGAGTTCGGCATAGCTTTCGTTCAGGCCGCCATATTCGCAGCCCAGCAGTTCCTGCATCTGCTTGTCGTCAAGCGCGGCGAAGACCTTCTCGAAGTATCCGCCCAGGCCGATGACCACTTCCAGCGCCTTGGCATTGCCCCAGGCGGCATGGATATCGAGCAGACCCGCGAAGTACTTGTGCACGGTGTAGAGCGGCGACCACGAACCGTTGAGGTCGAACCCGCCCGACTTGATCTCTCCGCGCATGACTTCGGGGAAGATTTCCTGCCCGTCGACGACCTTGCCGTCCTTGGTCTTGCGGCCGAGCGCGCCGATGTAGCCATCGCTGCGCTGCGCCTGGCAGAGCGCCAGTTCGTCAACGATATAGTCCGCTCGGCGGCGGCATTCGGGGTTGCCGGTCTGCTGCCACGCCAGCACCAGCGCGGTCATGTAGTGGCCCAGCGTGTGCCCGGCGATGGTGTCCGATTCCCAACCGCCATAGATCGGCGCCTTGGGCTCAAGACCCGCATACTTGCGGAAATTGTGCAGGAAGCGATCGGGGCTGAGCGACATCAGGTAGTCGACATTGACGTCCACCGCAGTCGCATAGTCCGAAGCCATCAGCCGCACGTCATTGAGCGGCAGCGGCTTCGCCTTGATCGGAAGCTTGGGTGCGATGACAGCCGCGAAGCCCTTGAGAGGGACAGAGCTGATAGCCAGCGCCGCCACGCCAGCCATCCATTCGCGCCGATTGGCCTTCATCACCAGAAACTCCTATCGAATATCGTATACGGTTATTGATAAGGTTCGAGGGCTGCGAGTCAACCCTGTTGCAGGTGCCGCCGGACCGTGACGCGCCCGAGTCCGTTTGAAAAATCCGCCGCAGGCGGATTTTGGCGGCACCGGCCCACTCCCCCACCCGACCACCCACTAGGGTACAATCGTTGGGTGGTCGGGTGGGGGAGTGGGCCGGTGCCGCCTCAAAAATGCCCTTCCGGGCATTTTTCAAACAGCCTCCCTCAGCGCCGAAGCGCGACGCGGGTATCCGCATGGGCCAGATCGATCAGGGCGATCATCGCCTTGCGCGCCTGCTTCGCATTGCCCTCCGCAATGCAGCGATAGAGCGCGTGATGCTCTGGCATCGGATCGCGCGGGGAATCCCCCAGCCGCTGCTTGATCGCGGTGGTGGAGGCGATCGCCGTGGAGATCGAGGTGGAAAGCGCCTGCATCAGTTCGTTGCGCGTCGCCTCCAGCACCAGTTCGTGAAAGCGGATGTCGGCCGCACGGCCCTTGTCGGTGGTGAGCGTGCAACGCTCCATCGTTTCCAGCGCATTGGCCATATCGGTCAATTGCCGATCGTCGCGGCGCTGCGCCGCCATTTCCGCCGCCTGCGGCTCGACGACCAGGCGCAGTTCGAACAGGTCGCGCAGGAATTCGTCGCTGGCGCCGCACTGGATCTGCCAGGCCAGCACATCGGGATCGAGCAGGTTCCAGCTCTTGCGTTCGTTCACGCGGGTGCCCGCCTTGGGGCGGCTGCTGACCATGCCCTTGGCGGTCAGGATACGGAAAGCCTCACGCAGCACGGACCGGGAGACGCCCAGCCGATCGGCATGTTCGACTTCGGCCGGAAATACGTGCCCGGCGGGTACTTCGCCGCTGACGATCGCGGTCGCCAATTGGCGCGCAACCGCGTGATGGAGGCGGCCGCTGGAAAGCGGAAGCCCGGTTTCGGCCGGCAGTGGTGCGGTCATCTATGTCATCCCCAGCCAATGGATCGAGGCAAGATTTGAAATGCTCCGATCATATATCGTATAATTTTTCTTGACCCTTTCCGTGATGGGCGTCAAGAACCCATGCATCTTCCGAAGCCAAGCGATGGGTACATGCCATGAGCACCCCCTTGATTTCTCGTCCTTTCGTTCGCGTCTTTAAAAAACCTGCCGCAGTCAGCCTGCTGGCGCTTGCCATGGCCCTGCAGCCGGGCACTGCGCTGGCGCGCCAGACGCACGCGGCGACGGCCCAAACGTCGCCGCCCAGCATCGCCGATCGCTATATTGCGGCCGATACGTTCCTGGGCAACGGCATTGCCGATCTGATCGATAATGCCAATGTCGCGCCCAGTTTCGTGGGGGGCGAAAAGACCGCCAGCCTGTTCTACCGCACCGGCAACCGCACTGACCAGCGCTACCTGATCCTCACCCTTGCGACGCAAGAGGTGCACGAGGTGGCAAGCACGGCCAGTCTGCTCGCCGCACTCTCGCAGGCGAGCGGCAAAGCCGTAACGCTGGATGACGCGCACCTGGCCGATGTCGACTACGATCCGGACAAGGCCACGCTGACTTTCGCTGCGCTGGATGCCCATTGGCGGATCGGAGCCGACGGCAAGGCTGAGAAAGTCGCACCCGAGGCGCCGCAGCTCGATCTGCCCTCGCCGGACGGCAAGACGAAGATCGTTGCGCGCGGCTACAACCTCTATGCGGTGGACGTGGCCTCTGGCCGCGAAGTGGCGCTGACCTCCGATGGCACGCGCGAACAGCCCTATGGCCGCTCGATCCCCGAACTCTCGCAGATCCTGCGCGAAGGCACCGAGGAACCGGCGATGCCCGTCACCGGCGCATGGTCGCCCGATGGGCGCTATCTGCTGACATGGCGGCTCGACACGCGCGAGGTGAAGAAGCTTTCGATCACCCAGCAGAACCCGCCGGGCAGCTTCTATCCGCGCAGTTTCTCGTACATCTACCCGCTGGCGGGTGCGGAGAAGCTGCCGCAGGCGACGCGCCTGGTGGTCGATGTGCAGGCGGCGTTGAAGAGCGGCAAGGCAAAGGTCGTGCCGATCCAGATGCCGGCCGAATCGATCCTCTACCCCTCGCCGCCCGACATGAACTGGGTGAACGGCAAGCCGCGCATGCAGTGGACCGAGCGCGGCTATCGCCAGCAGGCCGTCTACGTGGCCGATCCGGCGACCGGTGCCACCAAGATCGTCGCGCATGAGGCGGTGAAGCCGGTGATCACCGTCACCTCCTCGATGATCTTCCCCGCGCCCGAACTGGGCGGCGAACTGTCGATTTCGGAGCGCAGCGGTTGGGCGCAGCTCTACCTCGTCACCCCGGACAACCCTGAGGGCGGCAAGGCCCTCACCACCGGTGATTGGGAAGTTCTCTCGGTAGACAATGTCGCTGAGGACAAGTCCTCGCTGATCGTCACCGGCGTGGGGCGCGAAGCCGCGCGCAATCCCTACTGGCGCGCGCTGTACCGCGTTTCGACCAATGGCAGCGGCCTGACCGAACTTACGCCCGAACCGCTCGATCACGATGCGCAAGTCTCGCCCGACGGCAAATGGATCGTCGATCAGATGTCCAGCCCGACGACGCCGACCCGCGCCGTACTGCGCGACGGCGCGACCGGCAAGATCGTGATGGAACTGGCCAAGGCCGATAACAGCCGTTTACTCGCGGCCGGCTACACCCCGCCCGAACCCTTCAAGGGCGTGGCGGCGGACGGCAAGACGCCGATCTACGGCATGATCTATCGCCCGGCGCACTTCGATCCGAAGCGCAGCTATCCGGTGATCGACAACGTCTATACCGGCCCCACCACCACCGACGTGCCCTCCACCTGGGGCATGGCGCTGCGCGTTCCCGGCAACAGCGTCGCGCAGATCGGCGCGGTGGTGGTGATGATCGACGGCACCGGCACCTCCCGGCGCGGTCAGGCCTTCCGTCTGCCTGCCTACCAGAACCTGGGCGAAGTGGGGCTGGACGATCACATCGCGCTGATCCGCCAGATGGCCGCCAAGTACCCCTACATGGACGTGAACCGCGTCGGCGTGTTCGGCGGATCGGCGGGCGGCTACGACACCGCGCGCTTCGTGCTGCGCCGTCCCGACTTCTTCAAGGTGGGCGTCTCCGCATCGGGCAACCACGACCTTCGGCTCGACAAGACCTGGTGGCCGGAAGTCTCGATGGGCGAGGCGGACGCCGCGACGTGGGAACGCAATTCGAACATGGCGGTGGCGAACCAGTTGAAGGGCCACCTGCTGCTCGTCCACGGCGATATCGACGACAACGTGCCGGTCACCGAAAGCTTCCGCCTTGCGAAAGCGCTGATCGATGCCGGGCGCGATGTGGACATGGTGGTCGTGCCCAATGCCACGCACAACGTTTACCAGCCCTTCTTCTGGAAGAAGCTGCGCGACTATTTCACCCTTTATCTGCTCGGCGAGACACCGCCGCCGCTCGGCCCCGTGAAGCCTGCCACACCGGCAGTCGCGCTGGCCCACTAAGACACCCACGAGGTCCTGACATGAAGCGTCTTCTGAAGCCCCTCCCCCTGATCGCGCTGGTCTTGGCGCCGGTGCCGGCCCTGCTGCCGATGGCGGCGGCGCAGGCGCAGGAAGCGGAGAAACCGAAGCCGGTCTATCCGCCGATCCAGAAGACCGAGATGCAGACGCCCGCCTTCGATCTGGCGCTGCGGGCGGATACGCAGACGCTCGCCCACCTTTCGCCCAAGGGCAATGCCGCGTTCGATTACGTGCCTGCGGGCCGTGAGGCCGAACGCGCGGCCGATGGCTATGTCCACATCGGGGATATCCATATCCGCCTGAAGACGGCGGGTTCCGATTGGCAGGACTTCTCCTCCGCCCACGCCCGCAAGCAGATCGCCGCGCTGACGGGCGGCAAGGGCGTGCTCGCCGCCGCCGACATTACCGCATCGATGGGAGCCGGAATTCCGCTGCGCGTCGAGCGCCGCTGGGTGAACGAGGACGGCGTGCTCGTACTGCGCTTCACGCTGGTCAACACCAGCAGCGCCGCCGTGGAGATCGGCGGCCTCGGCATGCCGATGGTGTTCGACAACATCATCCTCGACCGCGATCTCGATTCCGCGCACGCGCAGGCCAGCTTCGTCGATCCCTATATCGGCCGCGATGCCGGCTATCTGCAAGTCACGCGCCTGAACGGCGAAGGCCCGGCGCTGCTGGTACTGCCCGAAAAGGGCACGCCGCTCGAAGCCTATCGCCCGATTGCCGAGGCGCGCGCGGGCCGCAATGGCGACATCTTCACCGACAAGAGCCCGCGCACGCAAGTTTCCGAAGGCTTCTACGACTGGACCGTCGCCAGCAAGGGCTTTGCCGAAAAGGAATGGGCCAAGGCCGGCCAGCAGTGGAACGAGCCGACCAGCATCACCCTGGCCCCGGGCGAAAGCCGCACTATCGGCGTGCGTTTCGTGACCGCGCCCAGCATCCGCGCGATCGAGGATACGCTGGTCGCCCAGAAGCGCCCGGTGGCGGTCGGCATACCCGGCTATGTCGTGCCTACCGACCAGACCGCCAGCCTGTTCCTGAAGACGCCGAGCAAGGTTGCGAAGATCGAATCCTTCCCCGAAGGTTCGCTCACCGCCACCTCCGAGAAGACCGGAAACGGTTGGGCCCGCTACCAGATCAAGGCCAGCGGCTGGGGTCAGGCGCGCCTGACGGTGACTTATGCGGACGGGCAGAAGCAGACCGTCAGCTACTACATCACCAAGCCGCTTGAACAGGTGATGGCCGACATTGGCCACTTCACCACCACCGATCAGTGGTTCGAAGGCAAGGGCGATCCCTTCCACCGTTCGCCCGCGATCCTCTCCTACGACCGTGAGGACAACAAGATCCTCACGCAGGACGGCCGCGTCTGGGTTTCGGGCATGAGCGACGAAGGCGGCGCCGGTTCGTGGGTCGCGGCGATGATGAAGCAGCTCGACAATCCGAACCCGGAAGAAGTCGCCAAGCTGGAGCGTCTCGTCAACGAGACCGTGCTGGGCACGTTGCAGGTGAAGGACGGCCCGCAGGCCGGTGCCGTCAAGAAGAGCATTTTCTATTACGATCCGGTCGAGTTCCCGAACTATTACGATCCCAAGATCAACTGGAAGAACTGGACCGCGTGGTCGAAGAAGGATGCCGGCGATCTCGGCCGGTCCTACAACTATCCGCACGTCGCCATCGGTCACTGGGTGCTCTACCGCCTGGCGCGCGACAATGCCGGGCTGGTCAAGCAGCACGACTGGAAGTTCTACCTTGAATGGGCCTACCGCACGACCGTCGCGATGATGCGCGATGCGCCCTATTATGCCGAGTTCGGCCAGATGGAAGGCGACGTCTTCGTCGACATCCTGAAGGACCTGAAGCGCGAAGGCATGACCGCAGAGGCCACCGAAATGGAAGGCCTGATGAAGCAGCGCGCCGATCACTGGCGTTCGATGAAGTATCCGTTCGGCAGCGAGATGGCGTGGGATTCCACCGGCCAGCCCGAAGTCTACGCCTGGATGCGCTACTTCGGCTTCCAGCCGCAGGCGGACGAGACCCGCGAAGTGATCCTGGGTTACGATCCCACCATCCCCAGCTGGGGCTATAACGGCAATGCGCGCCGCTATTGGGACTTCCTCTACGGTGGCAAAGTCTCGCGCATCGAGCGGCAGATCCACCACTATGGCTCCGCGCTCAACGCGGTGCCGCTGTTCGACGCCTATCGCCAGAACCCCACCGACCTGCATCTGCTGCGCGTCGCTTACGGCGGCATGATGGGCGGCATCACCAATATCGACCAGAAGGGCTTCGGCTCGGCCGCGTTCCACTCCTGGCCGGACATGATGAAGTGGGATGCGATCACCGGCGACTACGGCATGGGCTTCTACGGCCATGCGATCACGGCGGCGAGCTACATGGTCAATGACCCGCAGTTCGGCTGGATCGGCTTCGGCGGCGATCTGACCACCAAGGGCAGCACCGTAAGCCTCGCCCCGAAGGACGGCGCCCGCCGCCGCCTGTTTGTGGCGCCCGCCGGTCTGTGGATCACGCTGGAAGCCGGCCGCATCCAGAGCGCCGACTATGACAGCAAGACCGGCAAGGTCGTGCTGACGCTCGATCCCGCCAGCGCCACCGATCCCGCTGCGCGCCTGCTGTTCCAGACCACCACTGCGGGCGGCCGCACTTACGCGACCGATACCGGCACGGCGGACCGCGACGGCTATGCCATCACGCTGGGCGGTAACCCGACGGTGGTGACGCTGACGCCGCGCTGATCTTCAGCCCCACCCATCCCAAAACCCTCGTCGTCCCCGCGCAGGCGGGGACCCCGCTTCTCTTCCTGCAACCTCGCAAGGAAGAAGCGGGGCCCCCGCCTGCGCGGGGGCGACGGATTAGAGAGTCACGAAAACTCAGCCCTCAGCCGCGCAGCCAGCCACGCTCCGAACGCGGCGATGGCATCCAACCGCGGCTGGGGCGTGTTCGCATCCCAAACGAAGTGATAGGCCCCTTCGAACGGGATCTCCACTTCCGACAACCGCACCAGCCGCCCCGCCTGCAACGCGTCATGCGCGATGACGCGGCGCACCAGCGCTATGCCGTGGCCGGCGATGGTCGCCTCCAGCATCAGCGCGGCATCGTCGTAGGGGAGGCTGTCGGCCGGCTCGGGCAAGGCAATTCCGGCACGCTGGAACCACGGTGTCCAGGTCTGCCAGCTGTTGCGCAGAAGCCGGCAGCGCGCGAAGTCCTCCACATTCTCGATCGCCATGCGCGCGCGATATTCGGGCGAGCAGGCGGGAAACAGCATGTCGGTCAGCAACCGTTCGCTGGCAAGGCCCGGCCAGTTGCCGCCGCCATACCGGATCCCGGCGTCCAACCCGTCCGCACCGATCCGGCTGACATCGATCCGCGCATCCATCGCGATCAAGATACCGGGATGCGCCTCGTGAAAGTCCGCCAGCCGTGCCACCAGCCACTGCGCCGCGAAGGAGGGCAACACCGCGATCTTCAGCACCTGCCGCTCACCCGGCGGCGGCGCGGGGAACACGCTGGCGATCAGTTCCAATGACTGGCGCACCGTGGGCAGAATCTGCCGCGCGGCCAGCGTCGGCTCCATCGTATTCCCGCGCCGCTCGAACATCGGCGCGCCCAGCCGTTGCTCAACCTCACGCACGCGGTGGCTGATCGCACCGTGCGTCACGCCCAGTTCCTCCGCCGCGCGGGTGAAGCTGCGATGACGCGCCGCCGCTTCAAGCGCGCGCAAAGTGTTGAGCGAGGGCGGACGATACATGGTCCGGCCATACTTAGGTTCTAAGAGAACGTTTGAAAATTCGCGAAATGCGAATTTTGCGGCACCGGCCCTCTCCCCCACCCTACCACCCGCAGATACTACCGATGGGTGGTAGGGTGGGGGAGTGGGCCGGTGCCGCCTCAAAAATGCCCCTGCGGGCATTTTTCAAACGGACTCTAAGGCCCCGGTTTCTCAATCCCTGTCGGGCCAGACTTGCGCGAAAAACGGATTTACGGCGGCATTGCCATCGTAACTGTCCTGATCGGTCATGCAGGTGGGGCACCAGTGCCCGCCCTTCAGATAGAGCCGCGGCGTCATTTCGAAGTCGTGGCCCAAGGCGCAGCGCCATTGGGTCGTGTCGTCGGCGGAGCAGTCCCCGCCGAGATGCTTGCCGCCGCGATACTGCGCGGCTTCGGAATAGACGGCCGCCGTCCAACTCGCGGGATCGGCCTCTGCATCGTAGCCGTGATCGAGCAGGGAAACCTCCGTCGACGGGCGCCGCAGGGTGACACCGGCCCAATCGTGCGGAAGCGCTTCCCACGCCTGCCGCGATCCGAAATAGGCATCGATATGCGCGCGGTCATCGTGCTCCAGCCAGTGGAGCGTGCCGCCCGGCCCGCGCGCCAGCCTTTCCAGCCGCCTGCGCCCCAGCGCCGGCGCATGGCGGGCCACGAACTTCACGAAGCCGGGAATCGCATTCGAGAGGCCTTTAGCGAAATCGTCCAACGTCTCCCGCCGAAACGGAACCAGCGCTTCCAGACGATCCGAGTCCGCGTACCATTGCCCATGGAAATTCCGCGTCGCAAACCAGTGCGGCTTGTAGCTGGCGAAGGCGTCGCGGGTGCCGAGGGCGCCGGCCAGGATTTGCGCGAACTCATGATTGGCCACGCGCATCGCCGCACCGCCGCCGATGTTGTAGAACCCGCGCCAGAACGCCTCCGGCACGGCATCCTCACAGGTATTCGCAGCAAGACGGCCGGAATCGCCGACCGACACCCATTCCAGCACGCCGTTAAACGGATTGTGGAAGATGATGGGATCGAAGATCTTCCACATGTTCGGATGGGCAATGCCGGTCTGCCGCAGGGAAACCCAACGTTTCAATCCCGATTGCGCGACGATCGCCTCGGCCATGGTCTTGCTGACGGCATAGTGATCGTAACGGCTGATCTTGATCGGATCGCCCGTGCGCCCCCAGTGTACCGGGGGATTGCGATGCCCCGTCTGCGCCACTGTGCCGATGTAGACCAGCGCGATGCGGTCGGGATCGGGCTGGGCCTTGATGGCCGCCACGATGTTGCCCGCCCCGCCGACGTTGACCTTCATGGTCAGTGCGGGAACGTGATCGGCCATGGGCGAGACCAATCCGCCGATATGCAGCACCTGATCGACACCCGTCACCGCATCCAGCACGTCCTCGTACCGGGTGAGGTCGCCCCACACGAACTCCAGCGCGGGATTGCGCTGATGCTGCCTGACGACCGGGTGTGTCTTTTCCTCGGGCCGCACGAGTGCGCGCACACGCAGGCGGTCGCTGCGGGCCAGCAGTTCGACCAGCGTGGCACTGCCCATGTTGCCGGTCGCGCCGGTAAGGAGGATGGTCTTCTTGTCCTGCAGCGCCATGTGGCGACCCTCTCGATATGTCAGAGCCGCCACGAATGTCGCGGCGGCTCACTGGAATGGCGTTAGAGCCCGTTTGGATATGCGTTGAAAGAGAATTTCGCGACACATGCGCCTCGAAAATGCCCCGCAGGGCATTTTCGAGGCAATCCCCCTACCAGCGGAAGATGCTGGTGATGCCGAATTCGCGCGGCGGCGTGATCGTTGCCGTGCGATAGCCGGAGTTGAACGGAATGCCGGAGGCTCCGGTGGGGTTGAAAGTGAAGTCCAGTTCGCTGGTCGGCTGCTGGAACTCGCTGTCACCCACTGCAAGCGCGCGGGTCTGGTTCAGCAGGTTCTTGGCGAAGAGATTGACTTCCCAGCGTCCGTCCTCCCCGCGCACGCCCAGGAACAGATCCATCTTCACGTAATCGCGATAAGTGTAGTTGTCGCGAAGCGAGTTGAAACCGGGCCGATAGGTGACCAGCCCACGGATGAACGGCGTGACCGAACCCACCGGCATGCGCATTTCGCCATTGGCGGTGAGGTTGAACTTCGGGATTTGCGCCAGGCGGTCCTTGCTCTGGCAGGTCGAGATTTGCTGGCCCACCGGCACGGTCGGATTGCCGCTCGCGTCGTAGGTGTTGCAGGGGATTTCCGCGTTGTCGTAATGCGCATCGGCGTAAGAGGCATTGATCGAGAAATCGATGTTCTGGTTCGGCCGCACCGAAAGCTGCATTTCCGCGCCCTGCGAGATGGCATCACCGGTAAAGGGCAGCGGCGAGATCACCGAGTCTATCACGCCGTCCCGAGCAGAGGCCGTGTGGAATGCCGGGAAGTACGAGATGTAGTTATTGAACTTCTGGTAGAAGCCCGCGAAGTTCAGTGCGACCTTGCCATCGAACAAGTTGAACTTCACCCCCACTTCGCCGCCGTCCGATGTTTCGTCCTTAGTCAGCAACAGCGAGGGATCGAGTGGCGTGGTCACGCCAACCGCAAAGACGCCGGGGCGGAACGAGTGGCCATAGCTGGCATAGGCGGTGATGTCGGGCGTTGCCTGCCAACTGATATTGGCGCCGCCGGTGAAGGCCTTCTTGTTCTGGGTGGAATCATCGACCGTCGCCGGCAGGGTCAAGCCGTAGTCCGGTAGAGTAACGACGGTCGACTGGATGCGATGCACGTCCGACCAGGTGTGGCGCAAGCCGCCCGTGATCTTCAACCCATCAACGATCTCGTAGCCCAGCGTGCCGGCAAGTCCGTATTCCTTCAGGTTCACCGAAATATCGGCATCGACCACGATCGGGAAGTACGCCGTCGACGGCGGGATCGGCCCCACGCCCATCAGCGCGAACAGCTGATCGTTATCCTGCGTCAAAGGCACCGAGTTCTTCTGCCAGCGGTAATTGCCCGACAAGGCCCAGGTGAAGCGGCTGCCCGGCGCGGATTCCACGCGCAGCTCATTGTTCCAGATCTTGTAGCCGACATCCAGGCTCTGATTGCGGATATAGTTCGGCACCGCGTTGCCCACGTCCTGATCGCGGTCCTGCTGGAGGAAGCTGTCCTGATAGCCGCCGTTATAGACAAGGCGCGGCCCACCAAGGTCATAGGCAGCATTGAAGGTCACGAAATCGGTGCGATTCTGGAAGCGGAAGTTGCCTTCCGTCACCGACTTGCGATCCTTCAGCGAAAGCACCGGCCCGGTCGACGAAGGATCGCCGAGCGCCAGTGAGGGCTGGTTGCCGTCCCCGAACACCGCACCGAACGGCGTCGTATCGGCGGTCAGGTGCTGGTACATCAGATTGGCGGTCAGCGGCCCGGTATCGAGCGCGAAGCTGACGCGGCCGCTCATCGTCTTGCTGCTGGAATGGCGGCCATCGACATTGGTGACATTGCCGACGCGGTTCTGATCGTAGAGCAGCGCCGCGCGCATGGCCAGCACGCCGGGGATGATCGGCAGGTTCGCCGCGACTTGCGCGTTGATCGCATGGCGGTCGGTCGCGGTGCCCTGGGCATAGCCGGTGAAATCGTAGACGTTGGCCTTCTGCGTGCCCAGCAGGATCGAACCCGCCGGGGATGTGCGGCCACGGAACAGCCCCTGCGGCCCGCGCAGCACTTCGATCTGGCCGATGTCGTAGATTGCGGTGAACACGGTCTGCGCGTCAGTGGGCACTTCGTTCAGGAAGATTTCGACGGCGGGGCTGCTGCCCGAATCCGGATCGAACGTCACGCCGCGCAGCGTGGCGACGTTGGAGCGGCCGTCGTTATTGGTCAGTTGCAGGCCCGGCGACAGGTTCTGGATTTCCTTGGCGTCGAACACGTTCAGCTTGGTGATGGCATCGGCGGTGACCACGTCCACCGCCATTGGCGTATCCTGCAGCGTCTGTTCCTGACGTGTGGCGGTGACGATGATCTCGTTCACCGAGGCGGTCGCCTGAGCCTGCGCCTGCTCTGGCGCTTGCGGATCGGCCTCCGCCGCCCATGACGCCTGCGGCAAGGCGATCGTGCTGACAGCACAGCACAGCAGCAGCTTCCGGCTGCTCGCAAAAGTCCGGTTCTTCATATCTTCCTCCCCAGGAAATGTTCCGGCACGCCCCGCCTTTGGCCAGCGGGTTCCCCTCCGGATCCGTTGTTTCAAGGCATCAGGCGGCCTGTGTGTAGAGCGCGGTCACGGGCGCCTCCGGCGGATAGCTGGCGGGCGTGCCGAAATCGTAGGCGGCGATCAGCGTGCGGATGAATTGCGGATCGCGCATCGGATCGCTGGGCGTTTCCACCGCGATGCCGCGAGCGCGCAGATCCTTGAGGAAGGTGTCGAAGACCCGGTCGTAAGTCAGGTCGTCGCTGCCATCCATGTTCTTCTTCAGCTCTGCAAAGTCCGCGAAGACTTCGGCCGACCAGTGGACCAGGAACCGCAAATCGCGCGTGTGGACATTGGCGACGGTGTCATTGCCGTTCATCAGCCGCCAGTTGTCGCGGTCGGCGGGATCGCCGGTGAACACGGTATCGAAGGCAAGGCCCGCCGGGCGCTGCAGATCCACCGGGCCGTTGGCTTCGCCGCGGTGCATCATCATCTCGTTCTGGACCACCACACCGCGATTCCAAACCGGGGGCTGCAGCCGCTGCGGCGGGTGTGCGGGGCCTTCCGGCCAATATGTGAAGCCGCTGCCGCTATCGTGGCTGAACCAGGTGATGACTTGCGCCATCTTGATCAGGTAATCGCGGAACAGGCCGGACTTGCCCATGACCGAGCAGAGCCAGGTCGGCGCGTTTTCATAGCGGATGCCGCGAAAGCTGGGGGAATCGAGATGCCCCGGATCGGTATTGCCGCAAGGTCCGTTGATGTTGAACAGCATCATTTGCGGCTTTGCGTAATCCGCACCCCAATATGACTTCGCATGTTCAAGGAACTGCGCGTTGTAGAAACAGTCGTGAATTTCGGGATAGAGCGCGGCCGAATAATTCGCGTAGAAGCCCCGGAAAGTCGGCGTCAGGAACATGTCCAGCGTGGGGGTGAAGCCTTCCGGCATCGCGCCGGACATCGTCGCGATCAATTCCTCCGCATTGGCGAAGTGCTGCGCGATGATCAGCTTCCATGGGCCCTGCGTGCGCACCACGTCCAGCAGGCGTTCGCGCTGATCGTCGGTGTAGATGTTCTCCAGCACGCGCGGCGTCGAAACCGGGCGCAGAATGTCGGAAAGCGCCTGCCGGTCGGCAAAGCCAGTCATCAACCGTCTCCCATCATGGCACCTTGCGATGCACTTAAGTTAGTTCATACTTACTACGATGAGATCGCCGGTCAACGTGATTCGAACGGTCGCGTACAAAAAATTTCCGGCCGCGTGCCAGATCGGGAATTACGAACGACCATCGTCCACGATTTGCGTACTACAACTTGCATTTGCATTCGCATCTGTTTCTTGTAAGTACACACTTACAAAATTGGGAGAGATCGAATCCATGCAACAGACTCTCGCGGCCGAGAGGCCAAGGCTCCTTCCGGATTCGCCGGAACTGGCTATGGCGCTTGGCGAAGCCAATCTTCCCACGCTGCTGGCGGCCTACACCTTCCTTTCGCATGACGGCGAATTCCTGGAACGGTTCGCGGCACACATCCGGCCCGCCTTCTCGCCCAATCCCACCGCCATTCCCGATGACCTGGCCGATGACCTGCGTGCCCGTCTGCACCGGCTGCTGACAAGCGGCGAAGGCGCGAAGGAGGCGCCGCCGAGCGATGGCCTGATGCTGCGCATCATGTCCGTCACCGTGGGTGAGCCGGTCGATGCCGAATTCCTCGAACTCGTCTACGACCAGTGCGGCTTCCGGCCGTGGATCGACCGTTCGCAGCTGCCCCATCGCAAGGCGCCGCCGCCCGGCTTCAAGGTGCTGGTGATCGGCGCCGGGATGACCGGCATGGCCGCCGCGATCAAGCTGCGCGAGGCGGGCTACGATCACATCCTGATCGAGAAGAACCCCGAAGTGGGCGGCACCTGGTACGAGAACCGTTATCCGGGTGTCGGTGTGGATACGCCCAGCCATTTCTACAGCTACAGCTGGGAAATCTGGCCCGATTGGCAGCACTATCACCCGCACGGCGCCGACATGCAGCGCTACATGCTGGACGTGGCGGACAAGTACGGGCTGCGCGGCAATATCCGCTTCGGCACGACTGTCGAAACATTGGTCTATGACGCAAAGGACGCCGTCTGGAACGTCACCGTGCGCGGGGCCGACGGCAGCCGGGAGACCATCGTCGCCAATGCCGTGATCAACGGTCATGGCCCGGTCAACCGATTCAAGTGGCCGGACATTCCGGGCCTGCACGAATTCGGCGGCACGCTGGTCCACACCGCCGCCTGGCCGGACGGGCTGGACCTGAAAGGCAAGCGCGTGGCCGTGATCGGCACCGGCGCCAGTGCGGCGCAGCTTGTCGGCGCGATTGCGCCCGAAGCGGCCGAACTCACCGTCTACCAGCGCACCAAACACTGGGTGATCTACAACCCGGAGATCGCGCATGAAGTGAACGAGGGGATGAAATGGGCTCTCTCCCACATTCCCAGCTTCAAGGAATGGTTCCGCTTTCGCGTCTACTGGTCCGCCGCCGATGGCCTGTTCGCCAATGTGCTGAAGGACCCCGCGTGGGAGGGCAACGACATTGCGGTTTCCGCGCACAACGAACAGGCCCGGCAATACGCGCTCTGGTACATGAGCCAGAAGTTCGCCGACCGTCCGGACCTGATCGCCAAGCTGACGCCCGATTTCCCGATCTTCTCCAAGCGGATCATTCTGGACAACGGCTGGTTCGACGCTCTCGCGCGGCCCAACGTCCATCTGGAAGACAAGGGCATCGCCCGCATCCTGCCGAATGGTATCGAAGCCAAGGACGGTTCCGTCTTCGAATGCGACGTGATCGTCTGCGCGACCGGGTTCAACGTCTCCCGGATGATCGGCAACCTCACCATCAAGGGCGTGGACGGGCGCGATCTGGGCGTGGAATGGGGCGATGAGGATCCGCGCAGCTATCTTGGCATGTGCGTGCCGGGCTATCCCAACTACTTCCACACCGTGGGGCCGAACAGCGCGCCCAATCACGCGGCGGGGCAGAACCTGATCTCCGAAGCGCAAGTGAACTGGATCATAGAGGCGCTGGACCGCACCGTGGAGGCGAACGCCCGCGCCTTCGAAGTGACGCAGGAGGCGTTCGATGCGTGGAACCGCAAGGTCGATGCGCGGATGCCGGAGATGATCTGGACCCACCCGCGCGCCAATTCCTACTACAACAATTCGAAGGGGCGGGTCTTCCTTTCGTGGCCATGGCGTCTCGTAGACTTCTTCAACGAGACGCGGCGGCCCGAGGACGGCTCTTACCGATTGCATCCGTGATAAATCGAGGCCCGGTCGCCCTTGCGCGATCGGGCTTTTCGCTTCTAGGTTCCCGGCGATGAAGCGCACCCGCCTGACAGCCAGCGAACGCAAGGCCCTGATCCTGGAATCGGCCCGCCGCATCTTCTCGCGCCACGGCTACGAAGCCGCGCGCACGCAGGAGATCGCGCGGGAATCGGGCGTATCGGAAGCGCTGATGTACCGTCACTTCCCGTCCAAGCAGGCGCTCTATCGCGCGGTGCTGCGCCAGACGATCCGCGAACAGGACGAAAGCTACGAAGTGCTCGGCATGCAGGAACTGACGGGGCGCGGCCTTGTCACCAACATGCGCGACTATTTCACCATCGTCGCCTCGGACGGAAACGAGCATTTCAAGGAAGGCTTCCGTCTGCTGCTGGCCAGCCTGACCGGCGACGGCAGCTTCGCCACGCTGGTCTATCGCCGGTCACGCCGGCTCATGGGTGACCGCATCCGCATCGCGCTGGATCAGGCGCGCAAGGATGGCGACATCGTCGGCATCGCCATCGACGATCGCAACACCTCCATGTTCATCGAACACGTCGGCACCATGCTCAACGCGATCCAATCGCTGGGCCCGCAGGCAGCGATCTACGCGGGCGACCGCGACCGGATCGTGCGCGATGCCGTGTGGTTCTGCTGCCGCGGCATCGGCTTTACCGATGCCGCGCTGGAACGCCACTACGCCAGCTAAGCAGCTCTACGCGCGCAGTTCGGTCTTCAGCACTTTCCCCGCCGCATTGCGCGGCAGGTCCGGCACCAGCACGAAGCTGCGCGGCACCTTGTAGTTCGCCATGTTCGCCTTGGCCCATGAGGCAAGGTCGGCGGCGGTCAGCGCCGCCCCGCTGCGGGCAATCACGTAGGCACGGCCCACTTCGCCCATGCGCTCGTCCGCCACGCCAACGACGGCCGCCTGCGCGACCGCCGGATGGGCGTTGAGCAGCTTCTCCACTTCAGCCGGATAGACGTTGAACCCGCCCGAGATGAACATGTCCTTCTTGCGGTCGGTAATCGCCAGATAGCCGCGCGCATCGATGGTTCCGATGTCCCCGGTATGCAGCCAGCCTTCGGCATCGATCGCCTCTGCCGTGGCGGCGGGATCGTCCAGATAGCCGCGCATTACCGCATGGCCGCGCACCAGAATCTCCCCCGCTTCGCCCGGCGGCAGGTCGCGGCCCGCGCCGTCCACGCAGCGCACTTCGATCCCCGGCAGCGGATAGCCGCAAGTGTGGGCGATCGTATCGGCATCGTCACCCTGCCGCGTCATCGCGATGGCCCCGCACTCTGTCATCCCATAGCCGTTGACGACGTTGGACATGCCCAGTTCGCCGCGCATCCGCTCCACCAGCACCGGCGGTACCGGCGCCGCCCCTGTCACCGCCACACGCAGCGAGGAAAAGTCGCGCGGCCTGTCACCCGCCAGTTCCTGAAGGAGCGACTGGTAGATCGTCGGCGGGCCGGGAATGAAGCTGATCTTCGCCGTTTCGATCAAGCGGACCATCTCGCCCACGTCGAACATGGCCATCGGCACGATGGTCGCGCCGCGCAGCAGGCACGGCACCCAGCCCGCCTTGTAGCCGAAGGTATGGAAGAACGGATTGACGATCAGATAGCGATCGCCCTCCCGCAGATCGACGCGGACCGACCAGTCTCCGAAGATCTGGATCGCCTGCCGATGCGCGGTCAGCGCGCCCTTGGGCCGCCCGGTCGTGCCGGAGGTGAAGATCACATCGCTGAGGTCGTCCCCGGTCAGGCGCGCCATGGCGGCATCGACGGCGGGATCGTTCGATCCCTTGCCGCGCGCCACGAAAGCATCCCAGCCGCTGTCGATCCGGATCGTTTCGATGAGATCGGGCAAGTCCTCCCCGCCGATCAGGTCTGCAAAGTCCTGCCCCAGGAAATCGCCCGGCGCGAACAGCATCCGCACTTTCGCACGGCGCAGGATATCGCCCGCCTCCGCGCCCTTGAAACGGGTGTTGAGCGGCACCACGGTCGCCCCGGCCACATGGGTGGCCAGCGCGGCAAGGATCCATTCGCGGGTATTCGGCGCCCAGATCGCCACCCGGTCGCCATGGCCCACGCCGCTGGCCATGATCGCCGAAGCCGCCGCCCGCGCGTCGGCCCAGAGCTGGGCGAAAGTCCACTGCCTTTCGCCCACGATCAGGCCCACCCGATCCGGCCAGCGTTCGGCCGCCACCGCCGCCGCGCCGGGGATCGTCGCCGGCCAGGTTCCCATCGCTTCCGTCATGCCACTCATGCCCTTCAGGCGACTTCGAACAGGCCGGCCGCGCCCATGCCGCCCGCCACGCACATGGAGACGACGACGTACTTCACGCCGCGCCGCTTGCCCTCGATCAGCGCGTGGCCGACCAGCCGCGAACCGGTCATCGCGAAAGGATGACCGATGGCGATGCCGCCGCCGTTGACGTTCAGCCTGTCAGGATCGATGCCCAGTTCACGCTGGCAATAGATCGCCTGACTGGCGAAGGCCTCGTTGATTTCCCAAAGCCCGATGTCGTCGATCTTCAGTCCGTTGCGCTCCAGCAGCTTGGGGATCGCGAAGACCGGGCCGATGCCCATCTCGTCCGCGCCGCAACCCGCGACCTGAAAGCCGCGATAGACGCCCAGCACCGGCAGTCCTTCCTTCTGCGCGGTGGCAAGGTCCATGACGACTTGCGCCGATGCGCCGTCGGAAAGCTGGCTGGCATTGCCCGCCGTCACGTGGCGGCCTTCCTTGACGACCTGCCCGTTCTTGAACACCGGCTTCAGCTCGCTCAATTTCTCGAACGTCGTGCCCGCACGGATGCCTTCGTCCTTGGCAAGCGTCAGCTCTTCCTTGCCGGTCTCGTTCCCTTCCTTGTCGAACAAGGCCTTGGTGAGCGCGATCGGCACGATCTCGTCATCGAAGCGGCCCGCTTCCTGCGCGGCGGCGGCGCGCTGCTGGCTGAGCGCGGCGAAACGGTCCTGATCCTCGCGGCTGACGCCGTAGCGTTCGGCCACGATCTCCGCCGTCTCGATCATCGCCATATAGGCATAGGGATCGTGCTGCTTCACCCATTCCGAACGGTTGCGGAAATTGGGATAGTGCTTGTCGATCGTCAGCGAGACGTTCTCGGTCCCGCCCGAAAGCGCTACGTCGATCTCATTGGCGATGATGCCCCGCGCCGCGAAGGCCAGCGCGTTCAGGCCGGAGGAGCACTTGCGGTCCATCGCGAAACCGGCAGTGGTATCGGGCAGGACCGAACCATGCACGGCAAGGCGGCCGATGTTGTAGCTTTGCGTGTTCCACTGGTTCGCGCAGCCCATGTAGACGTCGTCGACGCGGGCGGGGTCGATCCCGGCGCGGGCGATGGCGGCGTCCACGACATGGGCGGCCATGCGCGGCGCCTCGGTATCGTTGAACGCGCCCCGATAGGCCTTGCCGACGCCGGTGCGGGCAGTGGAGATGATGGCGGCTTCGCGCATTTCAGGCAGTTCCTCTCAGGTAAATCCGTGCATGTTCTGAGGGCCCCAAAAGGCCCGCATTTCGGCGACCTTGCCGCCCTCGTCGAAACGGAAGCTGTCGATCACGTCGATCCGCTTGGCCCCGCCCTCCCATTCGAGGTGGACGGAAAAGGCGAAGACCGCATAGTCGGCCACCACGCGCACCGGCCCTTCCAGGGTCAGTTTCGCGCCGGTCGCCATCGATCCTTCGTAGAAGGCGCGGATCGCGGCCAGCCCTTCGTGGCGCGGCGATCCGACCGGATCTTCGACAGTCGCGTTATCGGCAAAGAGGGCGGCAACGCGGTCCGCGCTGCCGGCAGAGAAGGCCGCCACATATTCGTGCACGGCGGCTTCCATAACCTTCGGATCAGACATCCTTCTCTCCTTACGGGTAGTATCGGCTGATGGTGTCGATAACGAGCGCGGGCTTGTCGCTGCCTTCGACCTCTACGGTGACGCGCACGGTCGACTGGATCGCGCCCTTGATTTCCTCGGCCGCGACCACTTCGCCCCTCGCACGCAGGCGCGATCCGACGAGGACGGGGGCAAGGAAACGCGTGCGGTCCATCCCCACGTTCACCCCGGCCGAGAACCCGCGCACTTCGATCATCTGCGGCAGGAACATGTTGACCAGGCTGAGCGTCAGGTAGCCGTGAACGATGGTGCCGCCGAACGGCCCCGCCTTCGCCCGTTCGACATCGACGTGGATCCACTGATCGTCACCGGTCACTTCGGCGAAGCGATCGACCCGGCCCTGATCGACGGCGAACCAGTCCGTCGGGCCCAGTTGCGTCCCTTCCGCGCCCATGAGCGCGGCGGGCGTTGCGAAGACGAGTGGCTCGCTCATGCGTGCTGGCTCGATACCGGCACGATTTCTCCGGTCATGTAGGAAGACAGATCGCTGGCCAGGAACAGCATGACATTAGCCACTTCCCACACTTCCGCCGGGCGGCCGTAGGCTTCGCGCTTCACCAGTTCGGCCAGCGTTTCCTCGGTCGTCACTTTGGCAAGGAAGGGGTGCATGGCCAGGCTGGGTGCCACGGCATTGATGCGCACGCCATTGTCCGCCGCTTCCATCGCGGTGCAGCGGGTAAAGGCCATGACGCCGGCCTTGGCGGCGGCATAGTGCGCCTGCCCCTTCTGCGCCCGCCAGCCGAGCACGGAAGCGTTGTTGACCATCACACCCCGCTTCGCCGCGTACATCACCGGCAGGAAGGCGCGGGTCATGCGGAACAGCGAAGTGAGCGTGACGTCGAGCACACGGCTCCACTGGTCGTCGGTCATGTCCACGACATCGACCTCTCCGCCCAGTCCGGCGTTGTTAATCAGCACATCGACGCCGCCGAGGCGGGCCACCGCCGCATCGCGCAGCGCCTGCACCTGATCCTCGACCGTCACGTCGCAAACGAAGGTTTCCGGCCGCGCGCAGCCCACTTCGGCGGCGATGCGATCGGCCGCTTCGCCCAGGCGGCGCTCATGAAAATCGCTGATCAGCAGGCGCGCGCCTTCTTCGGCCGCACGTTTGGCGACGGCGAAGCCGATGCCGGTGCCGGCAGCGGCGGTAACCACCACGCTGCGGTTCTTCAGAAGCCCGAGGGGGGTGGGATAGGCGGGTACGGGAACGGTCACAGGTCACCTCTGGGTTCTTTGGGCAAGCCGAGGCCACGCTCGGCAATCAGGTTGCGCTGGATCTGGTTGGTGCCGCCGTAGATCGTGTCGGAACGGCTGAAGAGGAACAGGTTGGGCAGCATCGGCCATTCGTACTCGGCGCCCGGCGCGATCTCGCCGTCCTGCCCCAGCACGTCCATGGCCAGTTCGCCCAGATTGCGGCGCCATGTCGCCCACTGGATCTTGTACGTGAGCGCGGCACCGTCGATGGCGGAATGATCGGCGTTGGACAGCATCCGCAGCGCGCCGTAGCGCATCAAACGCAGGCCGATCTCCGCCTCCGCCACGCGCTGGCGGATCACCGGATCGCGGTCTTTCCCATTGGCGCGGGCGGCGGCGATGATGCCGTCCAGCTCGTTGCGGAAGCCCATCTGCTGCGCCAGCGTCGAAACCCCGCGTTCGAAAGCAAGCAGCCCCATGGCCACGCGCCAGCCGTCGCCGGGGGTGCCGATCAGGCTGTCCGCCGGACAGCGCGCATCGGTCAGGAAGGTCTCGTTGAACTCCGCCTCTCCGTTCATCTGGCGGATCGGGCGGACTTCGATGCCGGGCTGGTTCATCTCCATCATCAGGAAGGTCAGCCCCTTGGGGCCCTTGGTGCCTTCCTGACTGCGGGCGATGACGAAGATCCAGTCGGAAAAATGGGCTAGGCTGGTCCAGACCTTCTGGCCGTTGACCACCCATTCGTCCCCTTCCAGCCGCGCCTTGGTGCGCACGTTGGCAAGGTCGGACCCGGCATTGGGCTCCGAATAGCCCTGGCACCAGATCGCGGTTCCCGCCGCGATGCCGGGAAGGAAACGCGCCTTCTGCTCCTCGGTCCCGAAGGCAAGGATGGTCGGCCCGGCCAGTTCGACACCGATGTGGTTGATCCGGCCCGGAGCACCGGCGCGGGCATATTCCTCGGCAAAGATCACCTGCTGCGCCAAGGTCGCGCCGCGTCCGCCCCACTGTTCGGGCCAGCCGATGCACGACCATTTGTGCGCGGCCAGTTCCTGTTCCCATTCCCGCCGGCGCTCGATCTTCGAGACCAGATTGGGGATGCCGCGAATATCGGCAAAAGGCCCGGCCATCTGCGCCTGCAACCATGCGGCGCATTCGCTGCGGAAGGCCTCGTCCGCCTTCGAAAAGCCCAGTTTCATGCCGGGTCTCCCATGACGAGGTGTGCCACTTGCTCACGGTGCCACTGGCTGTCGCCATAGAGCGTCGCGATCGAGCGGGCGCGTTTGAAGAAGAGGTGCGCGTCATGCTCCCAGGTGAAGCCGATCCCGCCGTGAAGCTGGATCATGTTGCCCGCGCACATGCGATAGGTATCGGCGCAGAACGCCTTGGCTGCGTGAACCGCCAGCGCGGCCTCCTCCGCCTGTTCGTCCACCGCGCAGGCTGCCCAATAAACGGCGGATCGGGCCTGCTCGATCTCCACCATCATGTCGGCCAGCCGGTGCTTGTAGGCCTGAAACGATCCGATCGGGCGGCCGAACTGCACGCGCTCTTTGGCGTATTCCACCGTGCGGTCGAGGCTGGCCTGCGCACCGCCCAGCGCTTCGGCGGCAAGACAGATCCAGCCCGCCGCGTGCAGGCCGTCGATGGCATCCGCGCCGTTTTCCAGCACTTCGGCCGGCGCGGCATCCAACGTGACGGTCGCCAGCGGACGGGTCTGGTCCATGGTGACATGGGCCGTGCGGCGCACACCCTCACCCGCCAGATCGACCAGCCAGACCTGCCCGGCCGCATGAAGCAGCAGAACCTCGGCAATCGCACCGTGCGGCAGATGGGCGATCGTGCCGCTGACCGCGCCGTCGTGCACCTCGAAAGCCGCGTTCCAGCTGACGGTCGCGATCACCTCGCCAGCGGCGAGGCGGGGCAGCCATTGCTCCTTCTGCGCCTGCGCACCGCCGCGCACCAGCGCCTGCGCCAGCATGGCATGACCCAGCAACGGCAGCGCGGCAACTTGCGCGCCGGCCGCCTCTGCAACCACCGCCAGTTCCACCATGCCAAGGCCGGCACCGCCGAAATCCTCCGGGATGCCGATTCCGGCAAGGCCCAGTTCCCCGGCAAAGGCGGCCCAGAGATCGCGGTCGATCCCCACACCTTCCATCGCCGCACGGGTGCGCTCGCTGGTGGCGTTCTCGGCGAAGAAGGCGCGGACGGTGTCCGCGATCATCACCTGTTCGTCGGTCAGGGCGAATTCCATCGCGCCGTCTCCCTCAGGCCATGCCCCAGACCTTGCGCGGCAGGGCGCGCTCGGCCAGCAGCCGCTCGACTTGCGCGCCCACTTCGGCGGGCTGCCAGCGCGCCGCCTGATCGACGAACGGCCCTTCGCGCCAGCCCTGCTCCAGCATGATCTTGCCGCCTTCCAGTTCGAAGACGCAGCCGGTGACATGGGCGCTTTCGGCCGATCCCAGCCAGACCACGGTGGAGGCGACGTTGGCCGGGTCCATCACGTCGAACGCGGATTCCTGCGTTGCCATCTTGTCGGCAAAGGCCTGCTCCGTCATGCGCGTGCGGGCCGAGGGGGCCAGTGCATTGGCGGTGATGCCATAGCGGCCGAGTTCGGCCGCCTGCACCAGGGTCAGCGCGGCAATCCCGCCTTTCGCGGTCGAGTAGGCGGCCTGCGCGATGGAGCCCTGAAGCCCCGCGCCGGAGGAAGTATTGATGATCCGCGCGTCCACCGGTTTGCCGGCCTTCTGCTGCCCGCGCCAATAGTCCACCGCGTGGCGAGAGAGGCAGAAATGGCCGCGCAAGTGGACGTGCATGGTCGCGTCCCACTCTTCCAGAGTGGCCGAAACGAACATGCGATCGCGCACGATGCCGGCATTGTTGACCACGACATGAAGGTCACCGAAAGCGTCCAGAGCGGCACCTACGATGCGCTGAGCCGCGTCCCAGTCGGTAATATCCTCGTAATTGGCGACGGCCTTGCCGCCGACCGCGCGAATTTCCTCCACCACGCCGTCGGCCGCGCTGGTATCGCGCCCGTCACCACCCAGCGAGGTGCCGATGTCGTTGACGACGACGTTGGCCCCTTCGGCCGCGAAGGCGAGTGCGTAAGCCCGGCCCAACCCGCGCGCGGCGCCGGTGATGATGACGGTACGGTTGTCGCAGATTCCCACGAAAGTCACTCCTGTTCGATGGTTTGGGCCGCGCGGGCTTCGCGCGCGGCGGCGGTGCGGCCGGACAGGCGCACGGCAATGGCTTCCGACGCCAGTCGGCGGCGGTCGGGTTCGGGGGCGGGCAGCGGCGTTACTTCGACGATGCCGGTCAGCGCTTCCCGCGCCAGGCGCTGGTATTCGCCCTGCCCGTCGTTGCGCCATGTCACCTGATGCGGTTCGAAGCTGCGCACGACTTTGGCGGGGTTTCCGGCGACAAGGCTGCGCGGCGGTGTTTGCGTTTCGGACTTCACCAGCGCCAGCGCGGCGACGAGGTTTTCCGGGCCGATCACGGCATCGTCCAGCACCACCGCGTTCATGCCGATCAGGCTGTTCTGACCGATCTCGCAGCCGTGGATGATCGCTCCGTGCGCGATGGTCGCGCCCCGGCGGATCACCGTGTCCCGGTTGGAATTGGCGTGGACGGTAACGCTGTCCTGGATCGAGCTGTCACCCTCCACCACGATGCGCCCGAAATCGCCGCGCAGCGAGGCGCCCGGCGCGATGAAGCAGCCGGGGCCGACGATCACGTCCCCGATCAGCGAGGCCAGCGGGTGGACATAGCTGGTCGGATCGACGACCGGCACGATCCCCTGATAGGCGTAGCAGGGCATCGTCAGAGCCGCTCGATAATGGTGACGTTGGCCTGCCCGCCGCCCTCGCACATGGTCTGCAGGCCGTAGCGGCCGCCCGTGCGCTCCAGTGCGCCCAGCAGCGTCGTCATCAGCCGCACGCCGGTCGCGCCGATGGGATGGCCCAGCGCGATCGCCCCGCCCTGCACGTTCACCTTTTCGTGCGGGATGTTGAGTTCCTTCATCCAGGAGAGCGGGATCGAGGCGAAAGCCTCGTTGCATTCGAACAGGTCTATGTCCTCCACCCGCATTCCCGCCTTGGCGAGCGCGTGCTGCGTCGCGGGGATCGGGCCGGTCAGCATCCACACCGGGTTCGCGGCGCGGACCGAGATGTGGTGGATGCGCGCGCGGGGCTTCAACCCGAACTCCTTCACCGCGCGTTCGCCGGCGATCAGCATGGCGGCGGCGGCATCGCAGTTCTGGCTGGCAACGCCCGCCGTGATCGCCCCGCCCTCCCGCACCGGATTGAGCGCGGCGAGCCCTTCCAGCGTGGTGCCGGCGCGGATCGTCTCGTCCCTCGCCAATCCTGCAAACGGGGCAACTTCGGCATCGAACCAGCCCGCATCCCAGGCCGCCTGCGCGCGCTGGTGGCTGGCGAGGCTGAATTCCTCCATCGCCGCGCGCGAGATGCCCCACTTTTCGGCAATCATCTCGGCCGAGCGGATCTGGTTGACCTCCTCATCGCCATAGCGCGCGTCCCAGCCCTTCGAACCCTGAAACGGGCTGTCGAAGCCATAGGCGGCGCCCGCGAACATCGCGGCCGAGATGGGGATGGCGTTCATCGCCTGACTGCCGCCCGCGACGACAAGGTCCTGCGTGCCCGACATCACCCCCTGCGCGGCGAAATGAACCGCCTGCTGGGAGGATCCGCACTGGCGGTCGATGGTCACGCCCGGAACATGTTCGGGCATTCCCGCCACCAGCCAGGCAGTGCGGCCGATATCGCCGGCTTGCGGGCCGATGGTGTCGCAGCACCCCCAGACGACATCGTCGACGAGGGCCGCGTCTATGCCGGTGCGCTCGACCAGTGCCTTGATCGGATGGGCGCCCAGATCGGCGGGGTGGACATGGGCAAGGCTGCCCTTCTTGCGGCCCACGGGCGAGCGGACGGCGTCGACGATATAGGCTTCAGGCATGGATGATCTCTCTGGTGGCCGCAGCGGCATGGTTTTCGCGGGCGAAAGTCTGGTCGGGGCCGGCCGGCTGGGTGAACAGGCGGGCGGCGATGCGCGCGCGGTGGAAGGCGGGGGTGCCCCAACTTTGGGTCAGCGCCAGCGTGCGCTTGAGGAACAGATGCGCGTCGACTTCCCAGGAATAGCCCATGGCGCCGTGCACCTGGATCGAGGCGCGGGTCGCCTTGTCCGCCGCTTCCAGCGCGGCGATCTTGGCATGGCTGACGCGCGATCGGGCCTGCATGTCGCGATGGGCGATCTCGGCCGCGGCGGCGCGCACCACCGGCCGCGCGAATTCGATGGCGACTTGTGCGGAGGCAAGGTGGTGCTTCACCGCCTGATAGGAGCCGATCGGCTTGCCGAACTGCTGGCGCTCCTTCGCGTATTCCACTGCCATGTCGACCGCGCGCTGGGCAAGGCCAAGCCCCTGCGCGGCGGCGAACAGCGCCGCCCGGTCCAGCGCGAGATCCCAATCGGCAAGACCAAGGTCTTCCGCATCGGCGGCATCCCATTCCACGCGGAACAGGCGGCGCAGCGGGTCGATGGTTTGGGCAGGCGTCAGGCACACCTGATCGGCGCGGGCCAGGAAGGCATGGCCGTCATGCTCCAGCAGGATCGCGGCAGCGCGGTCGGCATCGGCCACCACCGGATTGAGCGGATGGGCCACGGCAAGGGTTGCCTCCGGATCGGCCAGCAGCGGATGTGCGGGCGCCAGCGCCGCCAGCATCGGCGCGGCCACGCCCGCGCTTTCGATCAGCGGTTCGGGCAGCGCGACGTAGCCCGCTTCCTCGGCAATCAGCGCGAAGTCCAGTTCGCCAAGGCCCATGCCGCCAGTCTCTTCAGGCAGCAGGACCAAGGTGAAGCCGTTTTCGACAATCGCCGCCCAGCGTTCGGGGTCGGTGTTGTCGCCGCGCTCCATCATCTTGCGCCAATGATCAGGCGTGCAGGTATCGCCCAGCAGGGTGCGCGCGGTTTCGGCGAACATCTGCTGTTCGTCGCTCAGGGTGAAATCCATGGCCGTGCCCTCCCTCAGCGCGGCAGGCCGAGCATGCGCTCGGCAATGATGTTGCGCTGGATCTCGTTCGATCCGGCGTAGATCGGCCCGGCCAGGGCGAAGATGTAATCGTCCAGCCAGTCATGCTCGCCCGGCTGGGCGACCAGTTCGGCCTCAGGGCCGAGGATCGACAGCGCGGTCTGGTGCAGGTGGATGTCCAGTTCCGACCAGAAGATCTTGTTGGTCGATGCTTCAGGCCCGATCTTCGCGCCCGCCATCAGCCGCGATGCGGTCTGGTAGATCGACAGCGCATAGGCATCGGCATTCATGAAGGCGCGCACGACATCGGCTTCCAGAACCGGATCGGCATCCTGCTTGTGGTCCTGCCACAGCCCGGCCAGCGCGGCGGCGGCGACCTGATAGCGTGCCGGGCTGCGCAGCATCAGCCCGCGTTCGAACCCGGCGGTCGCCATGCAGATATGCCAGCCCTGCCCTTCGTCCCCCAGCCGGTTGAAGGCGGGGACGCGCACGTCCTCCAGGAAGATTTCGGCGAAGCCGACATGGCCGTTGATCTTGCGGATCGCGTTGACGGTGACGCCCGGTGCATCGAGGGGGAAGAAGATCAGGCTCATCCCCTTGTGCCGCTCGCTCCCCGGTTCGCGGAACAGGCCGAAGGCCCAATCGGCAAAGACCGCGCGGCTGGACCAGATCTTGTGGCCGTTCAGCACGTATTCGTCGCCGTCTCGCACGGCCGTCGCGCGCACGCCGGCCAGGTCAGACCCCGCCTGCGGTTCGGACCAGGCCTGCGCCCAGATTTCCTCACCCGATGCCATCGGCGGCAGGAAGCGCTGCTTCTGTTCGGGCGTGCCGAACTCGATCAGGGTGGGGCCCAGCAGGAAGATGCCGTTCTGGTTGACCCGGCCAGGCGCGCCGGCGCGGTAGTATTCCTCCTCGAAGATCAGCCATTCGATCAGGTCCAGCCCGCGCCCGCCGTACTCCTTGGGCCAGGTGACCATGCCCCAGTCGCCGGATTTCAGTGTGCGTTCCCATTCGCGGTGCGCTTCGAACCCTTCGCGCGTGGCGTCGAAATGTTCGAGCGGCTCGGCCGGCACGTGCGCCTCAAGCCATGCGCGCACTTCGGCACGGAAGGCCTGCTGTTCGGGGGTGTAGGACAGGTCCATCAGAACGAGGCCGCCTTGCCGGTTTCGACGAAGGCATCGCGCGATTTCTGGCTGTCCTCATGCATGTACATTTCGAGCGTGAAGCCCTGTTCCCAGCGGTAGCCGCGATCGACGTCGCGCGCTTCCAGCCCGTTCAGCGCTTCCTTGGCGATCACCAGTGCCTTGCGGGACTTGGCGGCGATGCGCGCGGCGAAAGCGCGGGCCTCGATCTCCAGTTGATCGCGGGGGACCACCATCTCCACCGCGCCCAGACGATAGGCTTCCTGCGCCGGGATATTGCCGCCGGTGAAGAAGGCCGCGCGCACTTTGTGCAGCGGCAGCATGCGCGACATGTGGCTGGCGCCGCCCATGGCGCCGCGATCGATTTCCGGCAGCGAGAAATAGGCGTCGTCCGCCGCGATGATCGTGTCCGATGCACCGCAGATGCCGATGCCGCCGCCGATCACGAACTTGTGCACGGCAACCACTACCGGCACTTCCGCCTCGTGAATGGCCTTGAAGGTCAGGTAGTTGCCGCGATTGAGCAGCGGGATGCGTTCGGGGTGCGCCTGCATCTCCTTGATGTCCACGCCGCCGCAGAAGCCGCGCCCTTCCGCACGGATCAGCACGCAGTGGACTTCGGGATTGCGCGCCGCTTCGTTGATGATCGCGGGCAGGCTGTTCCAGGTCTCGCTGTCGAAGGCGTTGACCGGCGCCACGTCGAAGACGATTTCGGCGATCCGGTCCTGAATGGTGCAAGTAATCGGCATGGGTGGTCCTCTTCCGTTCAGGCCGTAACGGGTGCGGCCGCGGGTACGCCGAGCGCGGCAAGCCTTTCGCGCGCCTCGGCCATGATGCTGTCGACAAGCTGCTGGCAGCTCGGCACTTCGCGGATGCGCCCGCCGACGACGCCGGTGGCCATCACGCCGTTCTCGATATCGCCTTCCACCATCGCCTTCTGGATCAGCATGGGCATGGTGGCGGCCATCATCGCCTGCTTCAGCGGCATCGCGCCGTGCGCGGTCATGCCGCGTGCGCTGCCGATGAAATCGCCCCACGACGCGCCGGTCTGGCGCTTCATCGCGCGGCCCGCCTCCAGCGCGCGCAGCCACATGGCCAGCGGGCCGGACTTCTCGATCCGGTCCATCAGCCGCGTGCGCACCATGCGCTGGGGAATGCCGTCCAGCTTGGTCGTGACGACGATGCCGTCGGTGGAGGCCGCGAGGTAGGCGGCCTTGGCGCTGTCCGGCACCGGGCTTTCCTGCGTCAGCAGGAAGCGCGTGCCCATGGCGATGCCCACCGCACCGTAAGCCAGTGCCGCCACCAGTCCGCGCCCGTCGGCAAAACCGCCGCTGGCGATAACCGGCACTTGCACCGCGTCCAGCACTTGCGGCAGCAGTACCGTGGTCGGCACCGATCCGGTGTGGCCGCCGCCCTCGCCGCCCTGCACGTTGACCATGTCCACGCCCAGTTCGACCATCTTCTGCGCATGCTTCAGCGCGCCGACGGTGGGGATGCAAAGGATGCCGGCATCCTTGAACGCGCCGATCATCTTCGCATTCGGACCGCGCCCGAACGAGACGGCGCGCACTTGTTCGCGGTTTTCGAGGATCAGCTCGACGATCTTGTCCGCGCCGGGCTGGAAGCTGTGGAAGTTGACGCCGAAGGGCCGATCCGTACCGCGGCGGACTTCCAGCAGTTTCGCCCGCGCCTCGTCCGGCGTCATCACCGCCGCGCCCAGAAAGCCGAAGGCCCCTGCATTCGAACTGGCGATGACCAGAGAGGGTTCGGCCACCCAGCCCATCGCAGTCTGGATCACCGGCACCTTGCAGCCCAGCCGCTCGACAAGGATGGTGCGGAGAGGGTCGGTCATTTACCCTCTCCCGCTTGTTTTTTATTCGCGGCAGCCATGGCGCGGCCGTCGAGGCCGGCGATGGAATTGCCCTGCACCAGATCGTTCTGGGCATGGGCGAAGTGGTGCATGTGGAACACCGTATCCATCGCCGTGCGCTTGCCGCGCAGTTCCTCGACATGGTTGACGGCCTGCTTGGTCAGCCAGTTGCCAAGCCGCGGCTGTGCGGCCAGTTTCGCGGCCATTGCCGCCGCTTCCTCGCGCAGTTTCTCACGCGCGACGATCTTGTTGACCATGCCGAACTGTTCGGCACGCTGCGCGCTCATCCGCTCGCCCAGCAGCAGGAATTCCTTGGCGACGCGCGGCGGCAGTTCGAAAGCGTGGGCGAAGTATTCGACGCCGGGAATGCCCATGCGGTTGACCGGATCCTGAAAGAACGCGTCTTCCGAAGCGACGATCAGGTCGCAGACCCAGGCCAGCATCAGCCCGCCGGCGATGCAGGCCCCCTGCACCATGGCGACAGTGGGCTTGGGAATGTCGCGCCAGCGGCGGCACATGCCCAGATACTGCTCCTGCTCGCGGGTATAGAGCAGCTCCGCCGCCGGCTTGTTGACGTGGCCCGGCACCATCAGCCGGTTGTCGAACGCCTTGTGGAGATCGCGCCCCGGCGTGCCGATGTCATGCCCGGCGGAGAAGTGCTTGCCATTGCCCGCCAGCACGATGACCTTCACCGCATCGTCCTGCACGGCGCGGTTGAAGGCATCGTCCAGCGCATAAGTCATCTGGCCGTTCTGCGCATTGTTGAAGTCCGGCCGGTTGAGCGTCACCCAGGCGACCGCTCCGTGCACCTCGTAAAGTACGGGGCTGTCGGTCTCGTACGTGATCTCGACCTTTTTCGGTTCGACCAGATCGTCGCTCATGGTGCCTCTCCCGATCCCGCTCAGGCCCTGACGGCCGGCGGGTTGTCCTTGATGACGGTGGCGCGGATGTCGTGCGGATCGAGCGCGGCGATCACTGCCAGCGCCTCTGCACCGGGCAGCGGCGTCACGGTGATTTCCGGCGCCTTTTCAAGCGCGAAGCCGGTCGCTTCCTGCACTTCGTCGAACGTGACGCCGGGGTGCAGGGAGACGACGCGGATCGCGTTGTCCGTGCCTCCGAAGTCCATCACGCAAAGGTTGGTGACGATGCTCTTGAGGTCCACGCCGGAGTAATTGCCGCCCGCCACGCGCTTGGCCGGATTGTAACCGACGCCGGAGATCATATCGACTTCGCCCGGCACGAAGACACGCGGGCCATGCGCGGGGAAGAAGAACGAATTGGCGTGGTAGATCGTGTTGCCCGGAAAGCCGCGCACGCCCAGCATCTGCGTCTTGGGCTGGCGATAGGTGCCGCCCATGTACGAGAGGTTGATCTGGCCGAACCGGTCCAGCTGCGTCGGCGTGACCATCGCGTGGCGGCGGCCGGTCCATACCGCGCTGTCGAAGAAGCGCGAGAACGGCAGGTAGCCCGCCGGCTTGCGATCGTCATAGGCGCGCGGGCCGATCGGCACCGGCTGCTCCACCAGATAGGCCTCGCCATCGGTCATCATCAGTTCGGGGCTGTGCGTCAGCTTGGCGAGCCCGGCGGCAAGGCGCGGCACGGGGCCGACGCCGGTGGCGATCACTTCGCCATTGCCCCGGAAAGCCTCCGAGGCCGCGAAAATGCAGAGTTCTGCCAGTGTGATCGTGCTGATCGTTGTTACCTGGGTCATCAGAATATCGGGAGCGGGAGAGCCGCCACCGCCTCCTTTCCGCCAATGCTGTTGAGATAGTCGGCCTCGTCCGCGCCGACGAAACGGTCTTGCACCGCGCTCCAGTCGCCCGGATCTTTCGCGGCGGCGGCGTAGGCCTTGAACGCCTTCATGTCCCAGCCGTAGTGCGGGGGCATCGAACTGGGATGCGCGCCGCCCGGCATTTCGATCACGCCGCTGACGAAGCAGCGTTCGAACAGGTTGTCCCGCGCCTGCTCAGGGTAATGGTCCTCCATCCGGTCGACCAGTTCCTCGCAGGAAACGAAAGTCTTCGCGGCTGCCTTGGCGAACCACTCGTCATAGTAGGAATCCGGCCCGAAGACCTGCACGTTGCCGCGCCAGTCGCTGCGGTTGACGTGCAGCAGCGCGACATCGAGCTTGAGCGCAGGCATCGCGATCAGCGTCTCGCCATCGTCATAGGGGCTCTGCACCGTCTTCAGCCCGCCCAGCGCGGCCAGATCAGTGCCGAGGCCGACGCGGGTGGGCAGGAACGGCAGCCCGAACGCGGCGGCCTTCAGGCCCCACTGGAACATGCCTTCATCCAGTTCGAGCACTTCGAGCGCGCCGCTTTCGCGGCTCTTGCGGAACCACGGTTCCAGTGGAATCGCGTCGAGCGAGACGAAGGCGAAGACCAGCTTCCGAACCTGCCCCGCCGCGCAGAGCATGCCGACATCGGCGCCGCCATAGGCGACCACGGTGAGGTCCTTCACGTCCGAACGCAGCAGTTCGCGCACCAGCGCCATCGGCTTGCGGCGCGGCCCCCAGCCGCCGATCCCGACGGTCATCCCGTCCTTTATCTGCGCGACGATTTCCGCCGCGCTCATGCGCTTGTCGAGCATCACGCCCCCTTTTCCTGTTCTTTCTGGTCCTGTTCTTCGAGAGCCTTCTGCCAGGCCCAGACATGGCCCCATTCGCTGGGGACGAGATGGGCGGTCGGCTCCCAACTGGCAGGGTCGATCACCAGCGGATCGGCGCCGATCTCGAAATCGAAGCCGCCGGGGCACTGCATGTAGAAGCCGAAGGTCTGATCGTTGACGTGGCGGCCGATCGAGGCGCTTTCGGGCACTTTGGCCAGCCGCATCCGGTCGTGGCACTTGCCCACGTCCGCCTGCGCCTTCATTTCGAGCATGAGGTGGACGCAGCCCGACGGCGGCATCGGCATCTCGCCCAGCGCGACCGAGTGGTGGCGGCCGTTGTCCGCGTGCATGAAGGCAAAGCCCATGCCCGGATCGTCCGCCGCGTCGCTGAAGTGGAAGCGCGGAATGTCGGTGTCGTGGAAACCGATGCTGCGATAGAATTCGTGGCATTCGGTGAAGTTCGGCGCGGCGAAGACCGTGTGGCCCATGCCCATGTCGCCGGTGACGAAACCGCTCACGCCCGCAGGCGAGACGAAAGCCACGTCATCGCGCACATCACCCTGGAAGAACTCCAGCCCGTTGCCGGCCGGATCGCTGGTGCGGAAGAAGGCGGCAACGCCGCGCTCGCGCGCTTCGTCGGCAGTGCCTTCCTCGATCGGACGGCCGGCTGCCGCCACCTTTTCGCGAACTTCGGCCAGTTCCTGCGCATCGCCCACTTCGTAGGCGGCGGCGCGGAAGTGTTCCTTCTCTCCGGTTTCGATGCGAAAGCGGAACGGGCGGTCGTCGATCCGGTACAGTGCAACGCCGTCGCTATTCCCGGCCCGCATCGTTCCCACGATGTCGGCCAGGAAGGCATCCCATTCGGCGGGCTTGGCCGTTTCGATCACTACGTAACCGAGCGCCTTGATACCCATGGCTGTCAGTTTCCTTTCACGAGGTCGAGGAAGTACGGCCGCTCGCCGCCCCCATCGACGTTGATGCGGGCGCCGCTCACCCAGCTCGCCAGATCGGAGCAGAGCCAGAGAACCGCGCCGGCGATATCCTCACCGCGCCCCATCCGGCGCAGCGGCAGCGAATTGCCGACCGCCGCCTGCGCTTCGGCATCGCCGTAAGTCGCGTCGGTTGTTTCGGTCTGCATCAGGCCGACGATCACCGCGTTCACGCGGATGCCGTCCGGGCCCCATTCCTGGGCAAGGCTCTGCGTCAGGTTGAGCAGGCCCGCCTTGGCCGCGCCGTAAGCGGCCGTCTGCGGTGACGGGCGAATGCCCGAAACACTGGCGATATTGACCACGCTGCCGGCGCCCACCGCGCGCATCGGCGCGTGCGCGGCCTGCGCCATGTACATGGCGGCGTGCAGGTTCAGCCGCACGATGGCATCGAAGAAGCGCGGGCTGGCGGTGGCGGCATCGGCCTGCGGCGATCCGCCGGCGTTGTTCACCAGAATATCGAGTCGCCCATGATCGGCGACCACGCCTTCCACCAGTGCGCGCGCCTGATCGGCCTCGCGAATGTCGGCGGCGCGGAACTCCAGCCCGGCAGGCAGCGCGTCGGGCTGGTTGCGACCGCACACCACCACATGCGCGCCGCTGTCCGCCAGCATCCGCGCCATCGCCAGCCCAAGGCCGCGCGTACCGCCAGTGACGATCGCCACGCGCCCGGAAAGATCGATCTCTTGCCTGCCCTTCACGGGGCCTCTCTCCCTTCGTTGTCCGATTGCAAGATTCGTTCCTGCATCAGATTCGAATTTGGCAATATCGAAAGCGGAATGGGTTTTCAATTGACGATTTGCGTATCGAGTGCCATTTCAAATTACGAATGTAGCGCCAAAGGGCGTAAATTGATTCGAATGAAGGGAGAGATCGCAAAGATGGCCAGCGCAGCCTCCGCGCCGTCCGACGCCGCCGTGCCCAGTCCCGAGGATCTGGTTGCCCGTGCACGCGCCATGGTGCCCACGTTAAAGGAACGCGCCCGCCGCTGCGTCGCAGAGCGCGACGTTCCGGCAGAAACGATTGCCGAGCTTCACGAAGCCGGGTTCTTCCGCATCCTGCAGCCGCGCCGCTGGGGCGGCTATGAAATGCATCCCAATGTCTTCTTCGATGTGCAGAAAACTCTGGCCGAGGGCTGCATGTCCACCGGCTGGATGTATGGCGTGGTCGGGTGCCACCCTTACGAGATCGCGCTGTTCCACGAAGAGGCGCAGGTCGAGATCTGGGGGGAGGACACTTCCGCCCTCGCTTCGTCCAGCTATCAGCCGGTGGGCAAAGTCACGCCGGTGGACGGCGGTTTCCGCCTGTCGGGCCGCTGGGGCTTCTCCACCGGATCGGTCCACTGCCAATGGGTGATCCTGGGCGCGCTGGTGCCGCCCAGCGAGCCGGGCGGCGCGCCGGACATGCGCGCGTTCCTGCTGCCGCGCAGCGACTACACTATCGATACCGACGCCTGGCACGTCTTCGGCCTTCAGGGCACCGGCAGCCATGACGTGATCGTCGACGATGTCTTCGTGCCCGAATACCGCACGCACCGCGCGATGGACGGATTCCTTTGCGCCAACCCCGGTCAGGAAACCAATCCGGGGCCGCTCTACACGCTGCCCTGGGCGCAGGTCTTCACCCGTTCGGTCTCCACCGCGGCCTTCGGCGGCGCGCGCGCGGCGATCAATGCGGCGATGGACATCGCGCAGAGCCGCATCTCCACCAACACCGGCAAGGCATCCAAGCACGATCCCTTCCTGCTCGCCGCGATCTCACGCGCGGAAGCGGAAGTGACCGAGATGGAACAGACCCTGCGCCTGACGTTCGAGGACCTGATGGGCCATGCCGAACGCGGCGAGGAGATCCCGATGGAGAAGCGCACCCGCTACGCCTACAACTCCTCCTCGGTCGTGCGGCGCATGGCCGAACTGGTGGACGACATGGTCAAGCTGCTGGGTGGCCGCGCGGTCTATATGTCCAGCGAGATCATCCAGCCCTGGCTCGATCTTCACGCCGGCCGCGCCCACGTCGCCAACGATCCGAACAACCGCACGACCGATTTCGTCGGCGGGATGCTGGGTCAGGCGCCCACTTTCACGTTCCTTTGAGGGGAGGCGACACGATGGCGACGTTAAAAACGGCCCGTCACCGCGTAAGCGGCGGCCACGAAATCCAGATCCAGGAGGCAGGCGAAGGCCCTGCCGTGGTGTTCATCCACGGCAGCGGGCCGGGCGCATCGGGCGGATCCAACTTCCGCGGCAATATCGACGCCTTCGTGGCGGCGGGCTTCCGCGTTATCCTGCCCGACCTGATCGGCTATGGCGCCTCATCCAAGCCGGAGGGGATCGACTACACGCTGCAGCTGTTCACCGACACACTGCATGAGGCGCTGGTGGCGCACGGCATCGAACGCGCGGTGCTGGTGGGCAACTCGCTGGGCGGCGGCATCGCCCTGCAGATGACGCTGGACCATCCTGCCTTCGCCGAGAAGCTGGTGCTGATGGCCCCCGGCTGCGTTGCCGAGCGGGAAGCCTATTTCGTGATGCCCGGCATCGCCAAGATGGTCTCCAACTTCGGCGGGCCGGACTTCAACCTGGACGAGCAACGCCGCCTGATCGGCAACCTGCTCCACGCCGAAGCGCACCACCTCATTACCGAGGAACTGGTGGCCGAACGCTTCGAAGTGGCCCGCACCCAGCCCAAGGACGTGATCGTGCGAATGCGCACGCCCGACCTTAGCCCCCACCTTGCCAGGATTGCGCAGCCGGTCTTCGTGCTCTGGGGGCTGAACGACGAGTTCTGCCCGGAAAGCCACGCCCGCCTCTTCCTGGAACGCTGCCCGAACGTGCGCGCGATCACTTTCGCCCACACCGGCCACTGGGTGCAGGTGGAGCGCGCGGCGGAGTTCAACCGCTATGTCGTGGAGTTCCTGCGATGACGGTCGCGACACGCCACGGGCAGGAACTCTATGAAGCCCTGCGCGAACGCCGCACCCTCTCCCCGCTGATCGCGCGCGATCCGGCGCTGACGGTGGACGATGCCTATGCCATCAGCCTCGATTTCCTGAGGCGGAGGCTGGCCGATGGCGAAAAGGTCGTCGGCAAGAAGATCGGCGTCACCAGCAAGGCGGTGCAGGACATGCTGGGCGTGCACCAGCCGGACTTCGGCTTCCTGACCGACTGGATGCATGTCGAAGGCGATATCGATGTGGACGCCAAGGCGCTGATCGCCCCGCGCGCGGAGGCGGAGATCGCCTTCATCCTGAAGGAAGGGCTCTCCGGCCCCGGCGTCACCGCCGAACAGGTCTTGGCGGCGACCGAGAGCGTGGTGCCCTGCTTCGAGATCGTCGACAGCCGCATTACCGACTGGAAGATCGGCATCGTCGATACCGTGTCCGACAATGCCTCCTGCGGCGTCTACGTGCTGGGCGAAGAGCGGCTCGACCCGCGCGCGTTCGATCTGCCGGGCCTGCACGTGGCCGTCACCAAGAACGGAGAGCCGCTTTCGGAAGGCTATGGCCATGCCGTGCAGGGCGATCCCGCGCAGGCGGTGGCCTGGCTGGCCAATACGCTGGGCGCTTATGGCGTCACGCTGGATGCGGGCGACGTGATCCTGTCCGGATCGCTCGTCCCCCTCGCACCCGCGGTGAAGGGCGACAGCTTCGAAATGATCCTCTCCGACAGGAACCCCGCGGCGGGCGGCCAGGCCATCGGCCGCTGCCAGGCTCGATTTGTTTGAGAATTACCCGCTTTGTAAGGATACCGGAACCATGGCACGCGTGAAGGCCGCCATCATCGGCTCGGGCAATATCGGCACCGACCTGATGATGAAGATGATCAAGTACCCCCAGAACATGGAACTCGCCGCCGTGGTCGGCATCGATGCCGCTTCGGAAGGCCTTGCCATGGCCCGCCAGCACGGCATCGCCACCACGCATGAGGGGATAGAGGGGCTGAAGAAGCTGCCCTGCTATCCCGAAATCGGCATCGCCTTCGACGCCACCAGCGCCTACGCCCACAAAGTGCATGACGAGGCGCTGCGCGCCGACGGCATCCAGGTGGTGGATTTGACCCCCGCCGCCATCGGGCCGTTCATCGTGCCTCCGGTCAACATGCGGGCCAATCTGGACGCGCCCAACGTCAACATGGTGACCTGCGGCGGACAGGCGACGATCCCGATGGTCGCCGCCGTCAGCCGCGTGGGCAAAGTGCACTATGCGGAAATCGTCGCATCGGTCTCCTCCCGCTCCGCCGGGCCGGGCACGCGCGCCAATATCGATGAGTTCACCCGCACCACCTCCCGCGCTATCGAAGCCGTGGGCGGCGCTACCAAGGGCAAGGCGATCATCATCCTGAACCCCGCCGAACCGCCGATGATCATGCGCGACACCGTCTTCACCCTATCCGAAGGCGGGGACGAGGACGCCATCCGCCAGTCGGTGCAGGACATGGTGGCCGAAGTGCAGAAATACGTGCCCGGCTACCGGCTGAAGCAGGAAGTGCAGTTCGAACGCTTCGGCGACAACAACCCGCTGAAAATCCCCGGCATGGGCGTGTTCACCGGGATCAAGACGATGATCCTGCTCGAAGTGGAAGGCGCAGGCGATTACCTGCCCAGCTATTCCGGCAATCTCGACATCATGACCGCCGCCGCCAAGGCCACCGGCGAACTTCTCGCCGAGCGCCGCATGGCCGCCGCGACCCCGGCCTGATCCGCAGGAGTTTACGACAATGGGCAAGTTCAACGTCGATGCGGGCGAAAAGCTCTACATCCAGGACGTGACGCTGCGTGACGGGATGCACGCCATCCGCCACATGTACGGCATCGACCATGTGCGCGCGATCGCCTCTGCGCTAGACAAGGCGGGCGTGGACGCGATCGAAGTGGCGCATGGCGACGGCCTCAGCGGCACCAGCTTCAACTACGGCTTCGGCGCGCATACGGACTGGGAATGGCTGGAAGCCGTTGCCGACGTGCTGGAAAACAGCGTGCTCACCACGCTGATCCTGCCGGGCCTTGGCACCGTGGAGGAACTGCGCCGCGCCTATGACATCGGCGTGCGCTCGGTCCGCGTCGCCACCCACTGCACCGAGGCGGACGTTTCGAAGCAGCACATCGGCATCGCCCGCGATCTGGGCATGGACGTGTCCGGCTTCCTGATGATGAGCCACATGATCGAGCCCGAGGCGCTGGCCGCGCAGGCCCTGCTGATGGAAAGCTACGGCGCGCACTGCGTCTATGTTACCGACAGCGGCGGCGCGCTGGACATGGACGGCGTGGCCGCGCGCCTTGCCGCCTATGACCGGGTGCTGAAGCCGGAAACCCAGCGCGGCATGCACGCGCATCACAACCTCTCGCTGGGCGTCGCCAACTCGATCGTCGCCGCGCAGGAAGGCGCGGTACGCATCGACGCCTCGCTGGCGGGCATGGGCGCGGGCGCGGGCAATGCGCCGCTGGAAGTCTTCGTGGCCGCCGCCGATCGCAAGGGCTGGAACCACGGCTGCGACGTCATGGCGCTGATGGATGCGGCCGAGGACCTCGTGCGGCCGCTGCAGGACCGCCCGGTCCGCGTCGACCGAGAGACGCTCGCGCTCGGCTATGCCGGGGTCTACTCCTCGTTCCTGCGCCATGCGGAGAAGGCGGCGGAGACTTACGGCCTCGATACCCGCACGATCCTGGTCGAACTGGGCCGCCGCAAGATGGTGGGCGGTCAGGAAGACATGATCGTCGATGTCGCGCTGGACATGCTGAAAGCCCAGACGGCCTGAAAGTCCAAGAGGTGCAGCCCCCGCATAAAGACGGGGGCGCACTGCCGAGAGAGGATGCCGGGGGAGAACCATGGCGGAAATATCGTTGCACAAGCCCTTCCCGGCCGCGGACGTGCCGCGTTGGGATCATGAGACGGACGTCGCCGTCGTCGGCTTCGGCGCGGCCGGCGCTTGCGCCGCGATCGAGGCGCGCAGTGCCGGGGCCGAAGTCCTGCTGTTCGAGCGCAATTCGGGCAGCGGCGGCGCTTCGGCGCTGTCCGGCGGGGAAATCTACATCGGCGGCAGCGGCGGCACCGATGCCCAGCGCAGCGCCGGGTTCGAGGACGCGACCGAGGATTTTGCCCGCTATCTGAAGATGGCCGGCGGCCCCTGCGCGGACGAGGCGAAGTGCGACCTCTATGCCCGCGAGTCCCTGGCCCACTACGAATGGCTGAAGGCGCAGGGCGTGCCCTATCGCGGCAACTTCCTGCCCGGAAAGCACATCGAGCCGACGGACGATTCCACCCTGATCTGGTCCGGCAGCGAAGCGGCGGCGCCATTTCGCGATCACGCCAAACCGGCCCCGCGCGGCCATGTGATCCAGCACATGGGCTGGGGCGGCGGACGCCCATTGGTGGACATTCTGGAAGCCCGCGCCCGCGATGCCGGTGTCCACGTGATGACCGACGCCCGCGTCGTGGCGTTGATCGAAGAAGGCGGGCACATCGTCGGCCTGATCGCCCGGATCGACAATGCCAACCGCTTCGTCCGCGCGCGCCAGGGCGTGGTGCTGGCAACCGGCGGCTTTGCGATGAATCCCGACATGCTGCGCCGCTATGCCCCGCTGACCAGCAAGATCCACGATCCCATCGGCGAGAAGGACGACGGCACCGGCATCCTGCTCGGCATGGGGGCGAGTGGGGATGCGATCCACATGGACCAGTTCTTCACCACCTGCCCCTGGACGATGCCGGAGAGCCACGCCTACGGCGTCTTCGTCAACGAGCAGGGCCAGCGCTTCATCAACGAGGATTGCTACCACGGCCGGGTCAGCCGCACGATGCTGGACCAGCCGGGCAGCAAGGTGTTCCTGCTGCTGGACATGGCGCATTTCGTGCAGCCGCTGGAAATCGCGCGCATTGCCATCGCCGCGACGGGCGAGACGTGGGAAGAGGTCGAAGCCGAACTGGAGATGCCAGCAGGCACGCTGGCAGCCACGATGGCCTTCTACAACCGCCATGCCCACGAAGGCCGCGATCCGCTGTTCGACAAGCAGGCGCCGATCCTGACGCCGCTCGATCAAGGTCCATTCGTGGCGCTCGAACTGAATTTCGACAGTTCGTATTTCTCGTTCTTCACGCTCGGCGGGCTGCACACCGATCTGGACGGACGCGTGCTGGGCCGGGACGAGCGGCCGGTTCCGGGGCTCTACGCGGCCGGGCGCTGCACGTCGGGCCTGCCGGCATGGGGGCATGGCTATAGCTCGGGCCTCAGCCTGGCCGACTGCACCTTCTTCGGACGGCAGGCGGGCAGCGCAGTGGCCGGTGAAACAGTCGCACTGAAAGCTGTAACGGGGGGAGAACTGGCATGATCCTCAAGGACAAAGTCGTCATCGTCACCGGCGCAGGCCCCGGCATGGGGCAAGCGCTCTGCCGCGCCGCCGCGCGCGACGGTGCGCGCGTGGTCGTCTCGGCCCGCTCTCGCGATGCCATCGAGGCGCTGGCCGCCGACATCCGCGCAGACGGCGGAGAAGCCATCGCCGTGCCTTGCGACGTCGCCGACATGGCGCAGTGCCGCGCACTGGCAGAGGCGGCATTGGCGAAGTGGGGCCGCATCGATGGGCTGGCCAACTCGGCCTACTATCACCCGGACTGGCAGCCGCTGGAAAGCCATGACCTGGACCAGTTGCGCACCGCGCTGGACGTGATCGCGATCGGCGGCCTGCGCATGGCGCAGGCGGTGATCCCGACGATGAAGGCGCAAGGGGCGGGCGCGATCGTCAACGTCTCCACCCTTGCCACGCGCAAGCCCATGCCCGGTGAAGGCGGCTATGCCATGGGCAAGGCGGCGCTGAACCAGATGACGCGCCAGTTGGCTGTCGAACTTTCGGGAACGGGCATCCGCGTCAATACCGCGCTGATGGGCTGGATGATGGGCGCGCCGCTGGAGACCTGGCTGGAAACGCTGGGCGACGGCGCCGAAGCCTTCCGCAAGGAACGCATCGCGCAGATCCCGGTGGGCCGCATCCCGCCCGACGCCGATTGCGCCAAGGCCGTGCTGTTCCTGCTGTCCGACTATGCCAGCGAGATCACCGGCGCCGCGCTGGACGTCAACGGCGGCGACTGGGTCGCACCCTGAGGTAATGGACGCGGAGATGCCTATGTTGCCCGAATGGATCGCCCTCGACTGGATGAAGACCGCGCGCTCGCTGGCCGAAGACCCGCTGGAGGGGCTGGACCCCGATGCGGTGACCGTCAGCGAAACCGTGGAGATCGCCGCGCCTGCCCGCGTGGTCTGGCAGGTACTGACCGATCTGGACGCCTATGCCGACTGGAACCCCTTCTGCGTGCGCGCCCGTTCCACATTGGAAATGGGCGCGCCGGTCGAGATGGCGCTGGTGAACTATGCGGTGCCCGGCACTTTGGTGCCCAACTGCGAATTCGTCTGCGGTTTCGAGCCGGAGCGGCTGCTCTCATGGTCGCTGCCGTGGTCGCGCGAATGGCCTTACCCGGCGCGGCGCGATCAGGTGATCGCGGCGAGTGGGCCTGAATCCTGCCGCTACGCCTCTACCGACGCCTTTCTCGGCATGAACGGCATTCACGTCCACCGCTTTGCCGGCCCCTGGGTCAAGCGCGCCTTCGATGACAGCGCCCGCGCCCTGAAGGCCCGCGCCGAAGCGCTCTGGGCCAACGAAACTCAAGGAAACTGACACCATGGCCATGACGCTTCAGCAACTGACCGATCTCGAAGAGATTCGCATGCTCAAATACCGCTATTTCCGCGGCATCGACACGGCCGACATGGCGCTGCTGGAAGGGCTGTTCACCGACGATATCGCCGTGGACTATCGCGGCGGCACTTACCGCGTGGCCTTTGCCGGCAAGGCAGAGATGATGACGTTCCTGGCCAACTCGTTCCATTCGGGCGCGCTGGCCATGCACCATGGGCACAGCCCGGAAATCACCCTGACCGGCGACAATTCGGCCGAAGGCGTGTGGTATCTGGAAGACGTGTTCATCGATATCGAGCGCGGCGATCACACTTTCGGCACCGCCATCTATCGCGACCGCTATCGCCGCGAAGGCGGCCAGTGGAAGGTCGCCAGCACCGAATACGACCGGGTGATCGAAGTGGTGCAGCCGATCGCGGCCGGGATGCAATTCACGGCGCACCGGCTGGCGAAGACCGGGTTGAAACCCGCCGATCGCACCGACATCGCGCACCTCATCCAGTGGGACACGGTCGCCTGACCGACAGGGGAGACTTCCTATGCTTTCACGCGTGACTCTGGGCGGCACCGATCTTTCGGTCAGCCCGCTGTGCTATGGCACCAACATGCTGGGCTGGATGATCGATCAGGATCATTCGAACGCGATTCTGGACAGGTTCGCGGCGCTTGGCGGCAACTTCATCGACACCGCCCGGTCCTATGGCGACTGGATGCCGGACGCGCCCGCCGGCGCCAGCGAACGTGCGCTGGGGGCATGGCTGAAGACGCGCAACCGGGCCGATTTCGTGATCGCCACCAAGGGCGGCTTCTTCGACTTGCGCAAGGGCGACTATCGCAACCGCTGCACGCCCGAGGATGTGGCGCAGGATCTTGCGCAAAGCCTCGATCACCTCGACGTGGACATGGTCGATCTCTATTTCCTGCACATGGATAACGAGGATGCACCGGTTGAGGTCATCGTCGATGCGCTGATCGGCCATCAGGAAGCGGGGCGCATCCGCCATTTCGCCGCTTCCAACTGGTCGGCGGAGCGGATCAGGGCGGCCAATACTTACGCCGCCTCCATCGGCAAGCCCGGCTTCGTCGCTTCCGAAACCTTTTGGGGACTGGCGGTGCCCGATGTCGCCGCCGCCGCGCAGCAGGGCTACGTCCATTATTACGAGGGCGAATACGAAGGCGTTCACGCCGCCGGGCTGCCGATCCTGGCCTATGGCGCGCAGAGCGGTGGCTATTTCACCAAGCGGGCCAAGGGCGCCGACCTCGGCGAGCAACTGACCGCGCGCTATGCCAATCCTGCGAACGACGCCCGCCTTGCCGCTGCAGAGGCGCTGGCGGAACGGCACGGCGTTTCGATCAACGAAGTCGTGCTCGCCTATCTCACCAACCAACCCGACCAGACGGTACCGATCTTCGGCGGCTCCAGCCCGGAGCAAGTGACCGAAAGCGTCAAGGCGGCGGCGCTTACCCTTTCCGCAGCGGAGCTGGCCCAGCTCCACGCGGCCTGACCCACCTAGACCGCGGGTTAGGTAACGGCGGGGAGCGGGGAGGCTCCCCGCCGTTTTTATTGTTCGGGAAGGGCCCTGCGCACGCTTTCGACCGCGCGCCTCGCCCGTGCTTCGCGCGGTTCGGCGATGGCGTGATTGCGCGGAATTTCCACGCTGAGGGGCGTGCCTATGGGCAAAGCGCGTACGAAGCCGGGAAGGTCGAAATCTCCCTCACCCGCCAAATGCCGCGCAGATGAGGCTTCCGCATCGAGGTCGTCCGGCGCCATCATGGGGCCGTCGCAAAGCTGGCCATAGAGGATGTATTCGGCCGGCGCCGCCGCCAGCTCCGCCAGCGTTCCGCCGGAGCGCATGAGGTGCAGCAGATCGACATTGACGCCCACCTGCCCCGGCCGCCCGACCGCGCGCACGAGGTCCAGCGCCGCCGCCAGCGAGCGCACTTGCGACGGCGGATAGAATTCGACCGCAACACGCAGCCCGTGCACCGACGCCCGTTCGCAGAAGCGGCCCAACACATCGATCCGCCTTGCCGGGTCACGGTCGTAGGCCAGCACATTGATGAGGCCCGCCTCAAGCTCCGCCGCACATTCCAGCGCCTGTTCGAAGCCGTCAGGGTCGGTTCGGCCGGCCAAGGTGAAGGGATAAGCAAGGTCCAGCGAGACGCCGCAATCCTGCAGGACACGCTTGAAGTCGGCACGTGCGCGGGCGTCGCCCATGATGTCGAATTTCGGCATCAGCGGCAGAACCGCCATGGGTTCCATGAACAGGCATATCCCGTCGCACCCGGCCGCCTGCGCCGTCTGCGCGAGTTGGACCGGAGTGGCATCCACCGCCGTAATGTGATCGAGGGCGAGTCGCGTGGTCATGCCCTAGCGATAGCGCGGACGGCTTTCGCATAATACGCAAAGATCGATAATTTTCTTCATTTGGTTGTGATGGAGATTTTTTAGAGCACCCACGATACGCAAACATTGCATTTCCGCGCATCCTGGCTCATTGTCCGTCGAGCGAGAAAATAAGCACGTTTTTGATTGTAAGTGCTCACTTATAATATTGCCTGCATCCTCCAGACGCGATAAGCAGACACCCAAGCGCGGAGCGAATGGCAGGACGACAAGCCGAGAGGACGCTGCCATGGCCTTGGTGCCCGCGAACGATACGACGAATGCCCTGCCCAGCCCCGAGGGTCGCACCATGGGTCATCTGGCGCTGCATTATGGACCGGCTGGGGATGGCCCGGCGGCCGCGCGGCTGCTGTCGCTGTTGGGGCTGGTCGAAACCCAGATGTTGCCCCTGCCCCACGGAAACTTCTACCGCTTCGTGGTCAATTCCGGCCATTTCGCGCGGGGGGACGGGATCGTCTACCTCTCCGCCCTGCCCGAACCGCAAGTGCGGCTGATCGCGGCCATGCACGCGGCGCTGGGGATCGGTACCCCGCAGGAGAACCCGTCAGTGGGCGCCTACCGCGCGATGCTGGCGTCCGATCCGGAGGCCAGCTTCCACTTTGGCTTCCTGGTCCCCTCACTGGAGGATCTGGAGGATATGGTGCTGACCTTGCGCGATCTGGCCGAAAACGATCCCGAATTTCGCGGCCGCATCACGATCACCGCCAACCGCGCACGGCGCGGCGATGCCGCCGTCGACGCGCGGCTCGATGCATCCCCGGTGTTCGGCGATTGCACCCGCTTCGCCTATGGTCGCAATGGCGTGCAGGTCTTCATCGAGACCGACCTGATCAAGGCCGGGCAGCTTGGCGAGTGCATGCATTTCGAACTGGACTATGTGTTTCCCGGCGCCGGCGACCACATTCTGTCCGTGGTCGAATTGTGACGCCGGACAATCACACTTCCGCCAGCTTGACGACGCGGCAGCGCGGCACCGGATAGTCCTTCGCGCCGATCCAGCGCCACAGCCCCGTCCCCGAACGATGCCCGGCCAGATCGATCCAGTTGCCGAAGCCGGGATCGGCATCGGCGCAGACCACCACCACGCTGCCGTCCGCCTCGTACCGCGCCTGAGAGCCATTGACCCAGACTTTCTGATGCACGTGATCCAGCGATTCCATCCACCAGTTGTCGATCTGGAAGTTCCACATGCGGCATTCGGGCATTTGCGCCTCGATCACAAGCGCCTCCCCCGGCGCAAGGTCGAAATGGAGGTGGCCGTACCAGATGTTCGGATCGCCGCCGGCCTTCCAGAACACCTGCTGATCGCCGTCATAGACCGCGTTGGACTGGCTCTTGAACCATTCGGACCAGTCCGCAAACGTATTGGCGGTGCCGCGGACCCATTGCGCCGCGCCCATCAGCTGCCCCTCGATCGCGGCGGGCGTCAGAATGGCAGGCGTCGCAGGACCGGCGCCGATCCGCTCCACATGAACGTCCGCCGCCACTTGCGTGCGCTTGTCATCGAACGTCTGGCGCACGATCAGCAGCGAGGTGTCCTGCGCCATCGGCAACCAGTTGCCCGGATGCGGCGCGGCGCTGACGATCACTTCGAAGCTGCCGTCCGGGCCGAATTCCATGTCCGCGAACTCAAGCTCTCCGGTGGAGACCATCGTGCCGTCGGTGGCGTAGCGGTTCGCCTTGCTGCCGATGGAAAAGTAGGGAACCGTGTTGCGCTTGCCGGTGATGCGATAAGTCCGGTCCGGGCTGACGACGCATTGCTGGTAGATATTGTCCGGGTTGTCCGCCCCGATCTTGATCCTGTCGTCACAGAGCATGAACAGGCGCGGGAAATCGGGATCGGCGGAGTCCACCAACATGTTCAGCGCCGTACGCGTCAGGCGGCTGAGATAGCGCAGCCCTTCCGCCTGATCGATCGGCGTGATGGGCGTGGCCGGCCGCGCCAGCACTTCGCCCGCCTCCGCCAGCGCGGCGCAGAACTGGCGCCAGACACTATCGAGATGACCTTGTTCCGCCATGGCTGCAAACCCCTTTCCGATGGGAGAAACGATGTCCGAATTGCTTGAAACGCTGGCCGCGCGGCTGCGTGTGCTGGAAGACCGCGAAGCGATCCGCGATCTGATCGCCAGCTATGGTCCGCTGGCCGATGCCGGAGAGGCACAGGCGCTGGCCGCGCTCTGGGCCGAGGATGGCATCTACGAAGTGGTCGGCTTCGCGCAGGCGCAAGGCCATGCCGCGATCGCCGCGCTGATAGAGGGGGATACGCACCGCGCGCTGATGGCCGATGGCTGCGCGCATCTGCTGGGCCCGGTGGCCGTGGTGATCGATGGCGATAGAGCCACCGCACGGGGCCACAGCGTCGTATTCCGCCATGGCCCCGAAGGGTTCGCGCCCTATCGCGTGGCCGCCAACCGCTGGACGCTGCGGCGCAGCGCCGATGGCTGGCGGGTGGTTCACCGCCGCAATGCCCTGCTGGATGGGAGCGAGGCAGCGCGCATCCTGCTGGTTCCCGATCAGCCCGCGAGCTGACCGCCGTCCACTGTAAACAGCGCGCCGGTGACCTTGCTGGCCTGATCGCTGGCGAGGAAGGCGAACATGTTCGCCACGTCATTCGGCGAGCATGACCCGTCGCGCAGCTTGGGCGCATTGCGCATCACCAGCGACCAGTCGATATCGCCTTCGGGCGGCGGCGTGTCGCGCGTCATCGGGGTTTCGACATGGCCGGGGCAGATCGCGTTCACGCGCACGCCCTTGGCCCCATATTCGATGGCCAGCCCCTTGGTGATCGCCGCCACGCCGTGCTTCGATGCCGAATAGGCGATCGTATAGGCAATGCCCTGAAGCGCGGCGGTGCTGGCGGTGTTGACGATGTTGCCGCCGCTTTTCACCAGATGCGGCAGCGCCGCCTGGCAAAGCGCGAAAACGCTGGTGGTGTTGATCTTCAGCAGCAGTTCGAAATCCTCGAGCGAGAACGTCTCCGACGATCCCCACTTCAGCATTCCGGCGATGTTGCACAGCACGTCCAGCCCATCGCGGGCTGCCACCTCCACCAGCGTGCGGCACGATGCCAGATCGGTGGCATCGTAGGTCTGGATCACCGGCGCGATCGCCATCAGCGCGGCGGTCTCTTCCAGACCCGCCGCGTTGCGATCGCCGATGGTGACCGCCGCGCCTTCCGCCGCGAAGCGGATGGCGGTGGCGCGGCCGATGCCCGATGCCGCGCCGGTAATCAGTACCTTCTTGCCTGCAAAGAGCATGGCCGTCTCCCGTTCTCGTTCTTGTTTCCGGCGCTGTGTCAGAACTTCACGCCGGCCGTCACCCCGAAAGTGCGCGGTTCGGGGAAATAGCCCACGACCATGCCGCCGAAGCTGGGGCCGAAGTCGATGAAGTTGCCCGGATTGGCTTCCTTCGTCAGGTTACGCACGAAGAACGAAAGTTCCGCATCGGTGCCCAGCAGCGGCAGCTTGGTCAGGCTGGCGCGCAAGTTGACGATGGTGCGACCCTTGGACTGCGTGGTGTGCGCGTTCTGGTCGGACGGATTGTCGGTCACCAGCGCATAGGGGAAGGTGTAGTACTTCGCGACGTAGCTGACATCGGCGTAGAGGTTCAGCTGGCCCCAGTCGCCTTCGGCAACCCGCAGGTCCGCGCCGCCCGATGCCGTAACCTTCGGCGCGTGGGGGAAGGCGCGGTTGTCGGCCACGTTGGTCTCCACCCCGTTCACCAGATCCATGAAGCGCTTGTACTTCGGATCGAGCAGCGCCAGCGATCCGTTCAGCGTCAGCGCGTCGATGGGATGGAACACCGTTTCGAACTCAAGCCCCTGAATGCGCGCCGCACCGGCATTGCGCACGATGGAGGCGGCGCCAAGGCCGGCGGTGAAGACCGCCAGCTGCATGTCCTTATGCTCGTCCCGGAACGCGGAAACGTTGAAGATCAGGCGATTGCCGAAGGTCTTGGTCTTGATGCCCAGTTCGTAGCTGTCGACCGTTTCGGGCTTGTAGGGATTGCACAGTTCCAGCGCGCCCGATGGGCATTCCGGCGTCGGCGCGACGAAGACGTTGGTCTCGCCATTGAAGCCGCCCGACTTGAAGCCCTTGGCATAGCGGGCATAGACGTTGACCTGGTCGGTCACTTCATAGCCCAGCGTAACGGCGGGGGTGAAGCTGTTGTACTTGGCATCGGGCACGCCGCCATAGGGAATGTCGGCCACGACCACGGGCGACGTGATGCCGTTCGCCGCGTCGTAATTGACGCGGAAGAAGCGGCGGATGTCCTTCTTCTCATGCGTGTAGCGCGCGCCTACGGTGAGCTTCAGGCCGCGCAGCAGTTCGTAATCGAGCTGGGTGTAGAACGCGAAAGCCTTGGTGTGCGATCCGTAGTCTGAATCGAGGCTGGTGCCGCCACCGAAATAGCTCTGCGGATTGTCGGTTGCCGCCTTCTCGGTGAAGTAGAACGCGCCCGCCGCGTAGGACAGCTTGTCGGATAGTGCCTTGCCCGTCACCTGCAGTTCCTGGCTGAAGGCGTGATAGTCGGTCAGGCGCTGGGTATAGGCCACCGGCAGCGGCGACCCGTCGAGATCGAGCCCGTCGTCATACTTCAGGTTGCGATAGGCGGTGGTGGACTTCACCGTGGCTTCACCGAATTCGCCGGTCAGCGTCAGCGCGTGGCCGTAGCTGCGGGTCTTTTCATAGACATCGGCATTGATCGATGCGGTCGTGACGCGCTTGGGATCGGTGTAGAGATTGAGCGGGAAATTCGCGCCGACGAAGGGATAGCTGGGCGAATTGGGATCGAAGATATCGCGCGGATCGCCGTTCTGGTTCACCTGCAGCAGCTGCGAAAGCTGCGGCGTCTGCTTGCTGCGGCTGTAGTCGTAAGTGTAGTCCGCCGTGACGTTGTCCGCCAGTTCGGCGCGGACCTGCACCATGAAGCTGCCGCTGTTGATCGAGTCCGTCTTGTTCACGCGCGGCGGCAGTGCGGCGGGCACGTTCGGGATCGGATTCGGCACGATATCGATCAACCCGCCACGGCTGCGGTACTGGCCGGAGAGCTTGACCGAGAAGATGCCCATCTTCGGCAAGTCCAGCACGCCGCGGAACTTCATCTCGTCAAAGCTGCCGTAGGTCATTTCCATCGTGCCGCCCAGTTCGCCGCTGGGCTTGCGCGTGATCAGGTTCACCGCGCCGGCCAGCGCATTGCGGCCGTAAAGCGTGCCTTGCGGACCGCGCAGCACTTCCACGCGTTCCAGATCGGCGATGTCGAAGATCGAACCCTGCGCCTTGGCGATGTAGACGCCGTCCAGATAGAGGCCGACCGCCGGCTCCCAGGTGATTGCAGGGTTGATGGTGACCGAACCACGGATCGAGATCTGCGAGACCGTCTTGGAACCGGGCGCACGCTCGATCTTCATGTTCGGCGCGATTGTACCCAGCTTGTCGATGGAATCGACGCCGCGGCTGTCGAGATAGGCACTGCTGACCGCCGAGATGGCGATGGGCACGTTCTGGACGTTTTCCGAACGCTTCTGGGCGGTGACGACGATGTCGCCGATGCCGATCTCCACTTCCTGCTTCGCCGGCTGGGCAGCCGCTGCCGCATCTGGCGCCCCACCCGGCGCCGCGTCCTGGGCAAGTGCCGGGACGGCGACGATGGACATGCTGGTGGCGAGGGCCGAAGCGGCCAGGAACCTATTCACGATCTTTCTCTCCCGAAACCCTTTGTGCGCTTTCGCGCATCTGACTCACGTCACGCTTTCGCGCATCCGATTCACCCTCATTGAATATGATTCGTCAAATCATATGGCAATATGTTTCTTGTTCGCGCGTATTTTTGATGACATATTTACGCAAATGACGGTTCAACACGTGAAGCAAATCTGCCGCGTGCGTTCGATAAAAGACGTTGGGAGAGAGCATGGCCGATGGAATCGCCCGAACCGGCGATGCACCGCAATTCGACTTTGTGATTGCCGGGGCGGGCGTTGCCGGCTGCATCCTGGCGAACCGCCTCTCGGCCGATCCCAAGTGCCGCGTGCTGCTGCTGGAAGCGGGCGGAAATGACCGCAGCCCGCTGATCGCGGCGCCGGGCGGGTTGCTGCCGATCATGATGCGCGGCAGCCATGCCTGGCGCTACATGTCCGCACCGCAGCGGCACCTCGACGACCGGTCGCTTTACCTGCCGCGCGGGAAGGTTCTGGGCGGCGGATCGTCGATCAATGGCATGACCTATGACCGGGGCTTCCATTCGGACTATGACCGCTGGGCGGCGCAGGGATGCACGGGCTGGTCCTTTGCCGAAGTGCTGCCCTACTTCCGCCGGCTGGAAAGCTATGCCCCATCGCGGGACCAATGGCACGGCAACGATGGGCCTATCGCCGTCACCCGCGCCGGGCAGGATCCCCCCTTCGCACGGGCCTTCGTCGCGGCGGCGCAGCAGGCCGGCTATCCGTTCTGTGCGGACCTCAACGGCGCGGTGCGTGACGGGGTGGGGCCGGTGGACCTCACCATCGGGCGCGGGCGGCGTTCCAGCGCGTCTTCGGCCTATCTCCGCCCGGTACGCCATCGCCCCAACCTGACCGTGCTCACCGGCGCGCAGGCCTTGCGCGTGCTGTTCGAGGGCAAGCGGGCTTGCGGCGTGGTCTATCTCCGGCAGGGAGAGCACCACACCGCCCTCGCCCGGCGCGAGGTGATCGTCAGCGGCGGGGCGATCAACACGCCGCAACTGCTGATGCTGTCCGGGCTTGGCGATGCCCAGCACTTGCGCGGCCACGGGATCGACGTGGTGGCGCATGTCCCGGAAATGGGCCGCAATCTGCAGGACCACCTTGCCGCGCATGTGAAGTATCGATCGACCAAGCCCTGGTCGATGCTGCGCTATCTGAGCCCGCTGCGCGGCATCACGGCGATGGGACAATATCTCGCCACGCGGAGCGGGCCGCTGGCGGATCCCGGCATGTCGGTCGCCGCCTTCGTGCGATCCGACCCGGCGCTCGCGGAGCCCGACATCAAGATGCTGCTGGTCATGGCCCTGTTCGCCAACAACGGCCGCAGGATGGAGCCGAGCCACGGCTTCTACGCGCACATCAATGTCGCCCGCCCGCAAGCGCGCGGCACCGTCACCTTGGCCAGCGCCGACCCCGCTGCGCCGCCGGTGATCGACCAGATCTACAACGGCACCGAGCACGACCGCCGCGTCATGCGCGAAGGGATCCGCGCCGCCCGCCGCATTTTTGCCCAATCCGCCTTCGACGCGTGCCGGGGCGAGGAACTGGCGCCCGGCGCCTCCATAGAGAGCGACGAAGCGCTGGACGCCCATGTCCGCGCCCATGCGGAGGCCGATTACCACTCGGTCGGCACTGCACGCATGGGCGCGGACGCGGGGGCCGTGCTGGACCCGCAATTGCGCCTGCGCGGCGTTGACGGACTGCGCGTGGTCGATGCCTCCGTCATGCCGCATCTGGTGGGCGGAAACACGGCAATCCCCGTGGCCATGATCGCGGAGAAGGCGGCCGACATGATCCTTGGCCGCACGCCCCCGCCTGCAGCCCAGCTTTCCGGAGAACATGCATGAAAGTTCAAGCAATGGTCTGCCACGCGGCAGGCGCGCCGCTGGTGCGGGAGGAACTGGACCTTGCCCCGCCGGGAGAGGGCGAAGTCCTGATCGAGATCATGGCCAGCGGACTGTGCCATACCGATCTCAGCCAGCTGGACGGCAAGGCCGCGCCCTATCCCTTCCCCGTCATCGTCGGGCACGAAGGCGCGGGGATCGTGCGCGCGGTGGGCGCGAACGTCACATCGGTGGCGGTGGGAGACCACGTGATCGCGCTGGCCATCGGCGAATGCGGCGCCTGTGCCAACTGCCTTTCCGGCAAGACCAACCTCTGCGAACTATTTCTTGGCGAAATCGCCACCCAGCCGACGCGCTTTTCGCTGAACGGCCAGCCCGTTTCAGCCTATTCGGGCGTCGGATCGCTGGCCCAGTTCGTGGTCATGCACGAACGCAATGTCGCCCCGATCCGCGCCGACGTGCCGCTGCATCTGGCCTGCACCGCCGGCTGCTGCGTGGCGACGGGCGTGGGCGCCGCGCTGCACACCGCACATGTGCATGAGGGCGCGAGCGTTGCCGTGTTCGGCCTTGGCGGCATCGGGCTCAACGTCGTGCAGGGCGCGCGGCTGGCGGGGGCCCGCACGATCATCGGCATAGACGTGAACCCGGCCCGCGAAGCACAGGGTGAGCGCTTCGGCCTCACCCATTTCATCGATCCCACCACTGCCGATCCGGTCGCCGCCATTCGCGAGATCACCGGCGGCGGCGCGGACTTCGCCTTCGAATGCGTGGGCAAGGCGGCGCTGATGCGGCAGGCTTTCGAAAGCACCCGCATCGGCTGGGGCTGCTGCGTCGTGCTGGGCGTGCCGTTCGACCTGCAACTGGGCCGCACGGTCAAAGGATCGTTCATGGGCAATGTGCGCGGGCGCAGCCAGCTGCCGGCGCTGCTCGATCACTATGCGGATGGCGCGCTCAATCTGGACGATCTGGTGACGCACCGCCTGCCGATGGCGCGCGTGAACGAGGGCTTTGCGCTGATGAAATCGGGCGATGCCCTGCGCGTGGTCGTGAGCTTCGAATAAGGCTGGGCCCCCGGCGCGATGCCGGGGGCACCTATAGAATCACTGGCGCGGCGAATGGATATTCCCGCCGTCCACCACGATTTCGGACGAGGTGATGTAGCTGGCCTCGTCCGAGAGCAGGAAGCGGATCACCCGCCCCACTTCCTCCGGCGCGCCGAAGCGGCCTAGGAAGATGCGCCGTTCGAACACGCCGGGAAGCGCGGCCTTGGCGGCGGCAATGATCGGCGTATCGATCTGGCCGGGGCTGACCGAATTGATGCGGATGCCATCGGCCGAAAGCTCGTCCGCCATCGAACGCACCAGCGAGACTACCGCGCCTTTCGCCGCGCTGTAGATCGGGATCAGCCCGCTGCCCAAAGTCGCGTTGATGGAGGAGAGCGCCACCACGCTGCTGCCGGGAAGGCTGCGCATGTCGGCGCGGAACGCCTGCACCAGGCTGACGATGGCGCGCACGTGGAGGGCGATGCCCTTGTCCCACAATTCGGGCGTCACGCCGTCGATGCCGGTCACTTCGGCGGTGCCGGCCGAATGGACGATCCCGCCCACCAGACCCAAGGCTTCGCGCGTTTTCGCGGCAGCTTCCGCAATTGCCTGCGGATCGCGCAAGTCCACTGCCAGCCCGATGGCCGCAACACCCCAGGCATCGGCGATTTCCGCCGCCGCCGCCGTCGCGCCGGCTTCATTGATATCCCAGAGCGCCACGGGACGGCCGACCGCCGCCAATGCGCGGGCGCTGGCAAGGCCAATGCCGGAGGCGCCGCCCGTCACCACCACCGGGCTGGACGGTGCGCCAAGCGCGGGTTCGAAGTTCTGCTTTTCCATCTCTCTTCCCTTTCGCCCGATCAGACCATTCGCCCCATCAACCCAACCCCGGGGCGCCGGGCATACCCTGATAATAGGCGCCAACGATCATGCCGCCATCCACCACGATTTCCGCGCCGGCCAGATAGGATGCCTCGTCACTGGCCAGGAACACGGTCGCCGCCGCCACTTCCTCCGGCGCGCCGACACGCTGGAGCGGGATATTGCCGAAGCGTTCGTCCACCTTGTCGCGCGGCGAACCGTCGTGATTGGTCATCACCGTATCGACGCCGCCGGGGTGGACGGAGTTCACGCGCACGCCCTTGTGACCCAGTTCCATGGCGGCCACGCGGGTCAGCCCGCGCACGCCCCACTTGCTGGAGGCATAGGCGGAAAGGCCGTTCGCGCCCTTCATCCCGTCTACCGAGGAGACATTGACGATGGCGCCCTTGCCGCGCGCCACCATGCCCGGGGCCACCGCCTTGATGCCGAGAAATTCGCCCACCAGATTGACGTCCAGCACGCGCCGGTAATCGGCCAGCGTGGTATCGAGCAGGCCCGCGAAATGCAGGATGCCGGCATTGTTGACCAGCACGTCGACCGGCCCGAAACGCGCCTCCACGTCGCGAACCACGCTGGCCCAATCGGCCTCGCTCGTCACGTCCAGATGCCAGAACCCGGCAACATCGCCCAGTTCGGCCGCCAGAGCCGCGCCGGCTTCATCCAGCACATCGGCAATGGCCACCTTGGCCCTTTCGGCCACGAAGCGGCGGCAGGTTGCCGCCCCCATGCCGCGTGCGCCGCCGGTGACGATCGCCACTTTGCCTTCAAGCCTTCCCATCATGCATGTCCTTCGTTTTCGAAATTGTCTTTTGCGGCGGTCATGTCCGTCTCGCAGCGGTGCGTCCGCAGTAGCCTTGCCGCAAGCCCGTCCGGCGCAGGACCGGGATCGTCGTGCCCGGCCAGCCACAGCACGGCATCGGCGGGGAACGCACCGCCGCGCTCTGCAAATCCCCGCTCCATCACGATATCCAGAGCCACGCCTGCCCGATGTCGCGCGATCTCGCGCGCCCAGTCCAGCGCGCGGTCCATTCCTGCCCCTTCCAGAAGGACCGCAAGGCGCCGTCCGACCGCATCGGCTGGATCGCCGGGAGAGAGCACATGCTCCTCCACCCGCGCCGGGGCGAGCCGCGCGTGGTCGAGAAACCTCTCCTCGTCCGCGCGCAGCGTGGCGGCATGCGGCCCTTCGATGACGCGCAGCGGCGCCAGCGGATCGTCCACCCAGAACTCCGAAATCGTGTCCCAGCCGAAGCTTTCCGATGCCTCCACGTGATTGCGCGCATAGCCGCGGAACGGAAACAGCCGCGCTGCGAAGGGCGCGTGATGTTCCTCGTAATAGCGCTGGAAAAAGGCCCGGTCCCGATCCGGCCGGTGCACCAGCGCGCAGATGCTTTTCATGCCTTGCCTCCGCCAAGATGCGAAGCCGACGCGGCCGGGGGGACGGACCGCGTCGACCCGCGTGGGCCGTGAAAGACCCTTGCGATCATTCGCCGCCGAAGTGGTACTTCAGCCGCACCCCGTACATGCGCGGCTCGCCATAGAGCGTGGCGCGATAGAGCAGCCCGGTGTCCTGATAGACGTCGGAATTGCTGATACGGTAGAGGTTGTCGGTCAGGTTGGTGCCGAACAGGCCAAGGTCGAAATTGGTACCTGCCACGCCCTTCCAATCGAGCGAGGCGCTGAGCAGACCGAACGCCTCCAGATAGGCGCCCGGCTGGTTCTGCGGCAGTTGCACCGCCTCGGTATACTGGCTCGACGTGTGCGAATAGTTCACGAAAAGCGTCAGCGTGCCCAGATCGCCGCCAAGGTCGTGATCGGCGGACACGTGAACGCTCCAGATGTACGGCGCGGTATACTGGAAATCGAGGCACGAACTGTCAGCTATACCGGTTCCGCCATAGGCCTTTGGCAGCACATAGCCGTTGCAGGCCATGATCGGCGTGTTCGTCTCGAACTGATACTTGGTGTACTTCGCGTCGGTATAGCTGAAGTTGCCGCCGATCTCCAGGCCGGGGAAGGGACGCATCGATGCTTCCACTTCCACGCCGTTGATCCGCGCATCGGCATTGTTGGTGCGCGCGCCGCCGGCGTTGGTGGCCGGGTTGTAGTCTCCCGTCGCGCGCTGGATGTCCTTGTAGTCGACATGGTAGACCGAGGTGTTCAGGCGGAACGGCACTTCGCCCAGGAAGAAGTCGGACTTCACGCCCGCTTCGTAGCTGGTGACCTTCTCCGGCTTGAACGTGCGCGTATTCTCGAACACCGCGTACTGGTTGAAGCCGCCCGCCTTGTAGCTGTGGCTGACTTTGCCGAAGATCAGGATGCTGGGCGTGATCTTGTAGTCCAGCCCTGCCGTCCACGACGGCGCCTTGGTTCGCAGCGAGGCTTCCAGACGGCAGGTTGCCGCCGCCGTCGCGAAATCGACCAGCGAACTGTCCGATCCGCAAACCGCCTTGGTCGGATCGGTGGTGGAACGCTGATACTGGGACGCGAAGCCGTCGATATGGTCCCAGGTATAACGGAAGCCGCCGGTGAACCGCAGATTGTCCAGCGCCGGGGTCAGCGCACCAAGGTCCAGCGTCGCCTGCGCATAGAGCGCCTTGGACTTCGTGCTGGTGCCATAGGTGTTGTATCCCGCCTCGCAGAAGCCGGTGTAGAGCGCCGGGCAATAGACGATGGCGCGCGATCCCTGCGGACCGTCGGGCTTCTGGTCGTAGTAGAAACCGCCCACGGTCCAGTCCAGCCGGCCGCCCAGCGTCTTGCCCTGAAGCTGCAGTTCCTCGGTGATCTGGCGCAAGTTGTCGCGCGGCTCTTCGGTGTCCAGCGTGGCATTGGTGTAAGTCACCGGATAGCCCAACACCGGCATCGTCACCACGCCCGGCGCGGGCACTACCCCGGGATCGGCATCGTGCTGCTGCAGTATCGAGGCGTCGCCGTCATAGCGGTAGCCCAGCTTCAGCTTCTGGTAGCTGAAGATATTGCGCAGCGTAACCGTATCCGACAGGTCGATCGCGGTGGTGTTGGTCACGCCCCAGGTCACGGTGCGCTGGAACACATCGGTGGAGAACGCGGTCTTGCGCGGGCCCAGCGCCTCCGCATTGGCGGTCACCGCACGGTAGACGTCGCAGGGCACGCCGATGGGGCCGGGCACATTCGGGGCATCGGCGCAGAAGCCCCGGCTCTTCAACGCATCGATATTGAAGCCGCGATTGACCAACCCGGCGCCGTTGTTGCTGGACTTCGAGTAGTAGGCCATCGTGTAGTTCTCGACGCCGTCCACCGGGCGCAGCGTCAGGCCCATGCGGCCGGAGTACCAGTGCTCGTCATCGCGATCCTTGTTGAAGGTGACGTCGCGGGTGAAGCCGTCGCGGTCGTGATAGGCGCCGGCCACGCGCAACAGCACCTTTTCGTCGACGATCGGCAGGTTCACCGCGCCTTCCAGATACGTGCGGTCGTAATTGCCGAATTCGCCCTTGATCCAGCCGCCCAGCAGTTCGCCAGGCTTCTTGGGCACCAGCAGCACCGCGCCGCCGGTGGTATTGCGCCCGAACAGCGTGCCCTGCGGCCCCGCCAGCACCTGCATGCTTTCAAGATCCAGGAAATTGCCCGGCCCGCCCTGCTGGCTGAGCGTCAGCGCCCCCGGGAGCGGCACTTCGTTCATGTAAACGACCACGCCGGGCGAAGCCTGGAACGTCGCGCCCTGCCCGCGCAAGGTGAACGACATGGAATCGCGCGAACCCTGGCCATTGGGCCCCACCACCAGCGATGGCACGCTGGCCTGAAGGTCCTGCTCCTTGCCGATGCTCTGCTTTTCCAGCCGGTCGGGCGAGATGGCGGTGATCGCAATGGGCACGTCCTGCCCGCGTTCCGCGCGGCGGTTGGCGGTGACGATGATCTCGGTAATGCCCGCCGTGGCGGCGTGGGCCTGCGGTACAACGGCCGGCCCAGGCGCGGTTTGCCCGCTGTCCTGTGCCTGTGCCGTTATCGGCAGCAGCGCCGCCAGCGCCGCGCCCGACAGCCAGCAATGCTTCGCCCGCATCCGCATGGCGGATGCCAGTTCCTTCTTCTTGGTCACGATTGTCTCCCTCTCCACTCGACATCGTTCTTGTGTTCTTGTGCGGCGGGGGCCGCAGGTCCGGGGAAAGGGCACGAAAGCGGTCGCCTGCCGAAACGTCATGTCGCGGCGAGTGTGATACTTCGTGCTATGGCCGAGTGGATCCACTGCCGGAAATCGGCAGGAAGCCCGTGCGGCACCTTTCCCTTCGCTTTATGATCTTGCTCTTTCTTTAGACCTAACACTTACGCAAAATGCCATCAAGATCATATTTCATGTGATGATTGCGCATGATTTACGCAATTCAATCCGCAAATGAGCAAACGAATATCGCTGCGAAAGCGGCGAAATTCCGCGCTCTCTCGCACCTGTAGGGCGCGCATACGCAAAGAGCCGGAGGCGTGCCATTCCGCACACCTCCGGCCCTGACAATCGAAACCTGCTGCTCAGGAAGAGGTCAGACTCCGAATCCCCCCGAGACCGAGATCGACTGACCGGTGGTATATCCACCCTCGTTGCTCGCGAAATAGACGCAGGCATGGCCGATCTCTTCCGCCGTGCCCCAACGCTTCAGGCAGAGCAGCTTGTGCGTCTCTTCCACCCAGGCCTGATCGAATTGGCCCTGCTGGGTCAATTCATGAAGCTGCCCGGCATCGATCACACCCACCAGGACCGAATTGGCGCGGATGCCGAAGCGCCCTTCTTCCTTGGCGATGCCCTTGACCAGTTGCTCGTTGGCGGCCTTGACCGCCACCGACATGCCATCGCGCGCCGGCCACCAGTCGTGCCCGGCCGACCCCAGCGTGACGAAGCTGCCACCGCCTTGCTCGCGCATATGCGGGATCGCTGCCTGCGCCGCCGCGAAGAAACCGTGCACTTCGACATCGAAGGCATGGCGCCATTCCGTCATCGGCGTTTCGGCCAGATAGCGCTGGTTTACCAGCGGCCCGGCACCCCAGACAACCGTGTGGATGCGGCCATGTTCGGCGATGGCGGCGGCGATGGCATCCTGCACTTGCGCCGCGTCGGTCACATCGGCCGCATGAACGCTCGCCTTGCGGCCCTGCGCCTCGGCATAAGCGGCGACCGCTTTCGCTGTATCGGGCTTGCTGCGATAGACCACTGCCACGTCGCTACCGGCATCGGCGAAGCAACGTGCCACGCCCTGCCCAATTCCGCCGCTGCCGCCGAACAGCAGCGTACACCCCGCTGGAAATGTCGCCACGGGTTCTCTCCCTTCGATGTTTTCAATGCATGAACGGCCTGCCGAAACAGGCCGCCCCGATCAGGCCGCGACGCTACCGGGTCGCTTGTCCAGCGTGACTACCAGACCGTTCACGCGGCCCTGGATTTCCGGGGCCTTTGCGCGCGGATTGAAGAACTGGCGATACCAGCTGCGCACTTTGCCGTAGGGCCCGTCCGCCGGCACGGCCATCGGATTGAGGCAGGCGCGCTTGTTCGCCCAGATCTCCACATCCTGCGCGAAGGCAAGGCGGCTGCCTTCCTGATACATCGCGGCATTGGCGCGATCCTCATCGGTGATCTCGCGCGAACCGTCGTGCACTTTCACCATCAGCCCGTGCCATGCGCGCGAACGGCCGTCCTCGATCGGTGTGTTGGCGATCATGATGAAGCTGTCGAACGCGCCCGCCATTTCGGACTGGAGGAAGCCCGGCCCTTCATACCAGGTATCCAGCACCAGCTGATCCTCGGCAGAGGCGGTCAAGGTGCGGTGCCCGGCGCTGTAGTACTGGTGGACGACGTGGTTCTGGAACTCGTTGGCGAAGTACTGGAAATCCTTGGCCCCGTGGATCGGCACGAAGTGGCCGTAATCCGCCATGTTGTCGACGATCTCGACACCGTGGACATTCAGATCGCCCATGAAGTCGATCTTCCATTCCACCCAGCCCGGTTCACCGTAATGGCCGCCGAATTGGGGCAGGTCGTAATCCGGCTCCAGCCCTTCCTCGTCATGCCACATCCACAGGATGCCGGCGCGTTCGATCACCTTGTAAGTGCCCAGCTTCGCCGCCTTGGGCACGAAGTCCGAATAGGGGATGTGATTGCACGCGCCGTCCGGGCCGTAGCGCCAGCCGTGGAACGGGCAGCGGATCGATTCGCCTTCGACGTGTTCGGCGTCGCGCACGATGTAGGACGTGCTGTTCTTCGCCAGATGCGCGCCCATATGCGGGCAATAGGCATCGACGACATAGGCCGTGCCCGATTCGCCGCGATAAAGCACCAGATCCTTGCCGAAATAGCGGATCGCGGCAGGCGTGCGGGTCGCCTCCTCCGCCGCACCGATCATGAACCAGCCACGCGGAAATGCGTGAGGCCCAAGGCCATAGTCGCTGGTAGTGGCCATTTGCATCGACTCCTTATGTTGCGCCTGCTCACGGCGGCGCATTCCTTGTCCATTTAGCCGTTCGATTGACGATTTGCGAAGAGAATTGACCTGCACATAGGTTGTGCAAATATGCACGCGCTATGGAATGGAGCGATCTTCAGGTCTTTCTGGCTGCCGTGCGCGCCGGTTCGTACACCGCCGCAGGGCGCCAGCTGGGCATCAACCGCACGACGGTCGGCCGGCGGGTGGACGCGCTGGAAGCGGCGCTGGGCGTCGCGCTGTTCGAGGAGGGGCCGCTAGGCCCCGCGCCCAACCGGGCGGGCAAGCGACTGCTGGCCGCCGCCGAAGTGATGGAGCGCGAAGTCGCCCAAATGCGCAGCGATCTGGCGCTGCCCAATCTGGCCCAAGGCCCGGTGCGCGTGGCAGGCAGCGGGGGCATCGTCAGCGAATTCCTGCCCGAATTCGCCGAATTCCGCCGCCGCCATCCGGAAGTGTCCATCGAACTGCTGGGCGAACTCGATCCGATCGACGCGGTGACCTACCGCCGCGCCGATATGGCCATCGCGCTTGTGCGCAAGCCGCCGCTGCGGCTCTGGGGCGTGGAACTGGCGACGCTGGCGCAGGCCCCTTACGCCCGGCGGGACGGGGCAGGACAGCCTGCGCAACTGGGTTGGGGGTTCGAACTCGACGCCGCCCTGCCCGGCAGCCAGTGGACCGCCAGCAATCCGGCCGGCGAGGCGGCGGAAAAGGCCGGGTTGACCACCTTCAACGCCTGGCCGCAAATGAAGCAGGCCGTGCTGGCCGGGCTTGGCAGCGCAACGCTCTGGTGCTTCGCGGCCGATGGCGAGCCCGATCTGGAACGCCTGGCCCCGCCCGATCCGCGCCATGACTGCCCGCTATGGCTGCTCCATCGCGCCAAGGCGCCGCCCAGCGCGGGATTGAGCGCCTTGATCGCCTTTCTGACCGAGGCGCTCAGGGCGCGCGTGACAGGCCCGCCAGCAGGCTGAACGCCCACGAAGGGTCCTCCCCGTCGGCGCGGCCGTGGCTGGCCTCCGCGCCCAGTTTCGCCATCGCATCTTCGTCCACCGCGCGCACCTCCCCGTGATCGAAGGCGAGTTGGCGGTGGAGGAATTTCCAAGCTCCGTCCCGCCGCTCGTAGCGGTCGAGATAGCGGCCGTGGACGATATATTCTGTCCGCTCCGGCGGATGCGTGCGGTGCCACGCCCGCACGAGATGTTCGCCCTCCGCCCGGTCGCCGTCGATTACCACCACGCTGTTGGCGATCGCGTGGATGGTCAGTTCCCATGGTGCCATCGCCTGCGGCAACCATGCGACGAAGGCATCGGGGCCGCCGCGAAACATCGTGCCGTGATCGTCCACCGCATCGTCATGATAGAGCGAGCGGACCAGCGCGAAGTCGCGCCGGTCACACCCCCGGCAATAGCGGGCGACCAGATCGGTGATCGCCATGCGATCGCATTGCTCCTGCCAATCGGGCATCGTCTCCTGATCCTTTCGCCATTCCGGCACATTGTTTTCGATTTTCAGATATTATCACCTCATGTATTACGCAAATCCATGATCGAATCAAATTCGACAGAGAGATTGCCGAATCAGTCGGCCATGAAGGCGGCGCTCGATGCCTATGTCGATCGCATCAACGCGGGCGACGTGGAGGGCATTCTCGCGCTCTTCGCGCCGGACGCGGTGATCGAGGATCCGGTGGGCACCGAGGCGAAGAGAGGCGCGGCGATCCGGGCGTGGCTTGTCGATACGGTGGCGTTCGAAACGCGCATCCAGCCGCTCGGCCCCGTGCGCGGATCGCACGGCCGGGAGGCGGCGCTGGCCTTCGATGTGGAATTCACCCCGCCGGGCAGCCCGCGCCTGCGCATTCGCTCGATCGATGTCTGCAGCTTCGATGCGCAGAACCGGATCACCCACCTGCGCGGCTATTGGGGGCCGGACGATATTGGCCCTCCCCCTGGTCGCGAGTGACGCAGAAATAACGCCAAGGCCGAAGACGGCACGGCATGAAGGAGAGGAATTGCCCCTATGGCCACGATCGCCCCCACGGACGAAGCGGCGTCGTTCACCTGCGACGCTCTGCTGGATGCTGCCCGGCAGCGCGCCGGGCTGAATGATTTTGGAGACACCTGGTTCCTGGAACCGATGGAACGCTATGTAGAGGCGGTCCACCGCGAAGCCCGGCTGACGCCCGCCGGCTATGCCGCCCAGCGGGAAGTCGTAGTGAAGGGGCTGACCAGCCGGCTGCGGATGATCGAAGACATCCGCCGCGCCCCCGAAATCCTGGACGAGCATGTCGAAGTCGCCGGCGTGATTCTGGGTCTGCCGCGCACCGGCAGCACGATCTTCCACCGCCTGCTGGCCGCCGCGCCGGGCATGACCGCGATCCGCTGGTACGAAGCGCAGAACTTCGCGCCTTTCCCGGATGAGGCGCCCGGCGATCCGCGCGAACGGCGCGCCTATGCCCAGGCCATGATCGACGGCTGGCTGCAGCTATCGCCCGAACTCGTATCGATCCACCCCCTCGATCCCGAGGCGCCGGACGAGGAAATCCTGATCCTGGGCCAGATGTTCGTTTCGACGATGATCGAGGGCATGAGCTTCGTCCCCTCCTTCGCGCGCTGGCTGGACGGGTACGACCAGTCGCGCGGGCATGAGGATCTGAAGACCATCCTCAAGTACCTGCAATGGCAGGATCCGGCCCGGCGCGGGGCGAAGTGGATCCTCAAAAGCCCCTCCAACCTGCCTTACGCCGAACTGGCCGCGCGCGCCTTTCCGGAGGCTCTGCTGATCATGACGCACCGCGATCCGGCCGAAGTCGTGCCCTCCTACGTCAGCATGGAAGCCGCGCTCTACAAGCTGGCGGCGACAGTGGAAGATCGGGAAGTCGGCCAGTTCTGGTCCGCCCGGCTGGCCGAATGGATGGTCCTGTTCGAAAGGGCCCGCGCCCGCATCGGCGAGCATCGCTTTGTCGATATCGATTACCGCGCGGTGGCGCGCGATCCCGTCGGGCAGGCGGAGCGTGTGCTGGCGCGCATGGGCGTTACCCCGAACGAGGCGGCGCTGGCCGAATTCATGGCCGGGAACAGCCGCGAACAACGCCCGACGCACGAATACGCGCCGGAGCGCTTCGGGGTCGACATGGCAGCGGTACGCGACGCCTTTGCGGGATACCGCGCCCGCTACCTGTCGTAAGAGGCCTTTTGAAAAATGCCCGGAAGGGCATTTTTGGGGCGGCACCGGCCCACTCCCCCACCCGACCACCCACGAGTGTATCCTGATGGGTGGTCGGGTGGGGGAGTGGGCCGGTGCCGCAAAATCCGCCTCAGGCGGATTTTTCAAACAAACTCTAATGCATCGGCGCGATCAGCTGTTCGCGCCGGTCAGGTCCCGCGCGGCGATGTAGCCGAAGGTCATGGCCGGGCCGATGGTGACGCCGGCACCTGGATAGCTCTCCCCCATGGCCGATGCGGCATTGTTGCCCACCGCGTAAAGGCCGGGGATGGCGGCGCCGTTATCGTCAACAACTTGCGCGCGCGCGTTGGTGCGCAGGCCGCCGTTGGTGCCGATGTCGCCCGGATAGATCGGCAGGGCATAGAACGGCCCCTCGGTCAGCGGACGCAGGCAGGGGTTCGGGCCATGGCGGTAATCGCCGTACATCTTGTCATAGGCCGCCTCCCCGCGATGGAACACGGGATCGCGGCCTTCCGCTGCGTGGACGTTGAACTCCGCCACGGTGCTGGCCAGAGCGGCCGGATCGACGCCGATCTTTGCCGCCAGTTCCTCCACGCTCTGCCCCTTGCGCAGGATCTGGCGCACGCCGCGCGATTGCAGCCAGTCGGGCACCAGCGGCAGCAGCGGGCCCATCGGGAACTGATGGCGATAGCGGTTGTCGAAGATCATCCAGCTGGGGCTGGCATCGCCATGGTCCCGCTGGCGGCGCGCCATCTCCTGCCCGGTGACGTGGTAGGACGCCGCCTCGTTCAGATAGCGCTCGCCCTTCTGGTTCACCATGATGCAGCCGGGAAGCGCCCGCTCGATCGTGCAGAGCCGGCCGCGATCCTCACCCGGAACGTAGAAGACCGGCGCCGCCCAGGCCGATTGCAGGTTCATCGTGCCCGCCCCGATCGCCGCGCCCGCGCGAATGGAATCGCCGGTATTGCTGGTGACGCCGCCGGACAGCTTCGCCTGCGGATAGAGCGGGGCATTGGCATCGCGCATCTGCTGGTTCTTGTCGAACCCGCCCGCCGCCAGCACCACGCCCTTGCGCACGCCGATCCGCAGGGGCTTGCCATCGCGCTCCACCACGATGCCGATGACGCGGCCGTCCCCGTGCTCATCCTCGCGAACGATCTCCCGCATCGGGCTCGCCAGCCAGACCGGCACGCCCGCCTCGTCCAGCGCCAGCCGCAGCGCTCCCGTCAGCGCCGTGCCCAGAGTCAGGCGGCGATCCTTGCGCGAGGTGAAGCGGAACGGCAGGTCCAGCCAGTACTTGCCCATGTTGGCGACAAGGTGCGTGAACCAGCCCTTGGTGCGGTAGAGCAGCTCGTACGTCTCGGCGAAAGTCCACTGGAGATAGCCGAACAGGCTGGCCGCCGGGGACGGAAAGCGCTGCGTGCGGATCGCCGCGCCGAGCAGCTTGCCGTCGAACTCCAACGGCAGGTGCGTGCGAAATCCGGTGGGCGATCCGCCCGGATTTTCCGCATGATAGTCGGGATAGGGCTGCGCCTGATAGCGCACGCGCGTGTTCGCGGTGACCCAGCGCAGCATCGGCGCGGCATTGTCCACATAGGCGCGGATGTTCTCATCGGGCACATTGTCGGCCGAGAGCCCGCGAACATAGCGGAAGGCATCGTCCAGATCATCCACGAACCCGGCTTCACGCGCCTGATCGCTGCCCGGAATCCAGATGCCGCCGCCCGACGTGGCGGAAGTACCGCCCCACAGCGGATCCTTTTCGACGATCAGCACATCGGCCCGGTTATGCGCCGCGACCAGAGCGGACAGCATCCCGCCGGCCCCGGATCCGACGACGACGACATCGACGACCTTGTCCCATTGCGCGCTCGAATTCCCGGTCATGCCTCTCACCCGGCCGGTAGCCCGGCCTCTTTATAGGATCTTGTGACGCATGTTGCGATTGATATTGCACTCCTGTCAACTCCATGCGTAAAATGATGCGTCATTTTCTACGAGTCATTCGGGTAAAAGAGCATAATGGTGGAGATGGAAGGCAAAGTGGCGCTGATTACCGGCGCGGGACAGGGCATCGGCCTTGGCGTGGCGCGGGCGATGGCGCAGGCCGGGGCACGAGTCATGCTGGCAGGCCGCACTTACGATAAGGTGGCGCAGGCGGCGCAGGCGATCGTCGCGGAAGGCGGCGAAGCACAGGCGCTGGCCTGCGACGTCTCCAATGCGGAGCAGATCGACGCGGCGGTAGAGGCCACTTGCGCCGCGTTCGGCGGGATCGACGTGCTGGTCAACAACGCGCAGCAAGTGCCGCTGGGCAAGCTGGACGATGTGACGGACGAGGCTTTCATTGCCGGCTTCGAATCCGGTCCGCTGGCCACCTTCCGCCTTATGAAGCGGGTGCAGCCGGTGATGGCAGCGCGCGGCGGCGGCACGATCTTCAACTTCGCCTCCTCCGCCGGGATCCGCTGGGACATGACCGGATATGGCGCCTATGCCGCCGTGAAGCAGGCCACGCGCGCGCTGACCCGCGCCGCTGCCGCCGAGTGGGGCCGCGCCGGCGTGCGCGTGCTGACCATCGCGCCGCATGGCGAATCGCCCGGCCTCAAAGGCTGGATCGAACACAATCCCGCCGAGGCCGAAGCGTTCTTCCGCACCATTCCGCTCGGCCGGATCGGCCGGCTTGAGGAAGACATCGGCCGCGCGCTGATCGCCCTGTGCGGCACCGACCTTGGCTATCTGACCGGCGCCACCATCCCGCTCGACGGCGGGCAGGCCAACTTCGACTGAGGGAGACGACAGGCCGTGGAGAAGATCGTCGCTGCCCTTTGGGCACCTCAGGATGAAAATCGCGCCGCCTATGCGGAACGGCTGCTGGCCGGATTGCCCGCCGCGCTGCAGGCGGCCGGTGCGCAGCGTGTGCGGCTGAACTTGCGCGATGCGGCCGTCGCGCCGGCCGACCAGATGGTCCAGCGCTGGCAGGCCCCGCAGCAGGATGCGATCGTCCAGTTCTGGCTGGATTCGGCCAACAGCCGGTTTCGCGGCGCGGTAGACGCCGTGCTGGCGGAGTACTCGGACCGTTTCGCCGCATGGCTGGTCTGCGAATCGACCATCATCGCCAACGATGCGCATCCGCCACGGCCCGATGCGCGGACCTGGGGCTGGAGCCAGTCCACCTTCCTGGCCTTCCGCCGCGACATGAGCCGCGATGCCGCGCTCGCGCACTGGGTGGGCGAACACACCCGCGTCGCCATCGAGACGCAATCAAACTTCGAATACGTGCAGAACATCGTCGTGCGCCCGCTCACCGCAGACGCGCCGGCCTACGATGCCTTCGTGGAGGAATGCTTCCCGGCCGAGGCGATGTCCGCGCCGGAAGTGTTCTTCGACGCGGCCGGCGACCCCGCCAAGTTCGAAGAGAACGCCCGCATCATGATGGACAGCTGCACGCGCTTCATCGACTTTTCGCGGATCGATGTGATCCCGACCAGCCAATTCCAGTTCGCGGACTGACGTACCAATAGAACCAACGGGAGAGAAAAATGGCGCAAGGAAACGGAAAGGTCGCGCTCGTCACCGGCGCAAGCCGGGGCGCCGGCGCGGGCATTGCGCGCGGCTTCGGCGAAATGGGCTACACCGTCTACGTCACCGGCCGCACGACCGTGCCGGGCGATGCCAAGGGGTGGGACGGATCGGTGCTGCCGGGCACGGTGGCGAAAACCGCCGCCCGCGTGAACGAACTGGGCGGCACCGGCATCCCGGTGGTCTGCGACCATGCCGACGATGCGCAAGTCGCCGCGCTGTTCGATCGGATCCGGCAAGAATCCGGTCGGCTGGACGTGCTCGTCAACAATGCCGCCTATATGCATCACCAGCTGATCGCCAAGATGCCGTTCTGGGAGAAGGAGCTGGATGCGCAGAAGATCCTCGATGTCGGTCTGCGCTCGGCCTATGTCGCCAGTTGGCATGCGGCGCGGATGATGGTGCCGCAGGGATCGGGCTGCATTGCCATGACCTCTTCGTTCGGCGCCTCCTGCTACATGCACGGCCCGGCTTATGGCGCGCAGAAGGCGGGCCTCGACAAGCTGGCGCACGACATGGAGCACGATCTGCGCGGCACCGGCGTGATCGCCGTCTCGCTCTGGCTCGGCCCTCAAGTCACCGAACGGGCGGAGATCGCCCGCCGCACCAATCCCGAACAGTATGAGGCTTTCGCGGAAATGGCGGAGAACCCGGAATTTTCCGCGCATGTGCTGGAAGCGATCCAGAATGCGCCGGATCGCGAGGAGCTTTCCGGGCAGACGCTGATCACCGCCGAAGTGGCCCGCACCTTGGGCGTTACCGATCGCGGACGGGAGCGTCCCTCGCACCGCGAGATGCTGGGCAGCCCGCGCCCGAAGAACCCGGCGGCGGTCTATTGACGCAGACCGCTCGCAGACCAGACTGACGATAGGCACCGGCGAGGCGAACACGCCCGCCGGTCAAGGAGAGGAACGCACCGAGGATGCTCGATCCCCATATCAAGGCGCTGCTGGACATGTTCTCCGCCGCCCCGAAAGTCGATTACGCCACGATCACGCCCGAAGCGCTGCGGGCGACCAGCGACCAGCCGATGGCCTTCGCCCCGCCGCCCGAAGTGGCGCGGGTGGAGGATCTAGTCCTGCCCCTGCCCGGCCGCGACATTCCGGCGCGGCTCTACCTGCCCGAAAGTGCGGGCGAAGCCGGAGATGAAACCTCGCCGCTGGTGGTCTTCTACCATGGCGGCGGCTGGGTGATCGGCACACTGGACACGCACGATGCCACTTGCCGCCAACTGGCGCGCGAGAGCGGGGCGGCGGTGCTGTCTGTGGGCTATCGCCTCGCGCCCGAGCATCCGTTCCCCACCCCGCTGGACGATTGCTACGACGCGCTGGTCTGGGCCGCAGCCCACGGCGAAACGCTGGGTGTCGATGCCACGCGGCTGGCCGTGGCCGGCGACAGCGCGGGCGGCAATCTTGCCGCCGCCGTGGCGATCCGCGCGCGTGATGAGTGCGGGCCTGCACTGCGCCATCAGGCGCTGGCCTATCCGGTCACCAGCAACAGCTTCAGCCATGCCTCTTACGCAGAGAATGGCGACGGCAGCTATTTCCTCTCCACCGATGCCATGCGCTGGTTCTGGCAGCACTATCTGGGCAGCGACACGGCCGATCACGTTCCACTCGCCAGCGTGCTGGGCACGCCCGATCTTGCCGGGCTGCCTTCGGCCACGGTGATCACGGCCGAGCACGATCCGCTACGCGACGAAGGCATGGCCTATGCCGCGCGACTGGGCGAAGCGGGCGTGGAGGTCGACAGCACTGTCGCGCCGGGGATGATCCACGGCTTCCTGTCTATGTTCCAGGCGGTGCCCGGCGCGCTGCCATGGATGGAGCGCGCCGGGAGGGGACTACGCGAAGCGCTCGCCTGACTGTTCAGGCGCACATGGTGTTGATCAGATGGCGGTCGCCCCGCCATCGATCACCATGGGATGGCCGGTGACGAAAGCCGACGCGTCGCTGCAGAGCCAGACGACCGCCTCGGCAATCTCCTCCGCCTTGCCCATGCGGCCCATCGGGGTCATCCCCTCGATCACTTGCTTCATTTGAGGATCGGCGACCAGCGGTGCGGTCATCGGCGTTTCGATCACGCCGGGGCACACGGCGTTGACGCGGATACCCGCCTTGGCCCAGCGCAGCGCGCCGTGGCGGGTAAGGCCGATGACGCCGTGCTTGGTGGCAGTGTAGCCGGGCTGGCTGGGATTGCCGACCAGACCGTTGATCGAGGCGGTATTGACGATCGCGCCGCCGCCCTGCGCCAGCATCACTTCCGCTTCCTCCCGCATGCACAGCATCACGCCGGTCAGATTGATGCCCACGCTGCGCGCCCAGACCTCATCCTCATATTCGTTGGCGGCGATGGAGTTGATCCCGGCATTATTGAACGCATAGTCGAGGCGGCCGAATGCGGAGACGGCAGCGGCGACCATCGCCTTCACCTCGTCGCCCTTGCTGACATCGCAGCGCTGCCAGACCGCCTTGCCGCCGGCCTTCTCGATCAGCGACACGGTTTCACGGCCGCCTTCCTCGTTGACGTCGCTGACCAGTACGCTGGCGCCGGAGCGGGCGAAGGCCAGCGCGGCGGCGCGGCCGATGCCGCCGCTTGCGCCGGTGACCAGCGCGACCTTGCCGGCCAATCCGTAATCGATCATTCCCATATCCTCTCTCAGATCTCTTTCAGGCAGCCACTCAAGCAGCCACTGGCACTTCGCCGCAAGCGATGACGCGCAGCGCACCGTCCTCGGCGATTTCCTCGGTAATCATCGACGTCACCCGGCTCACCGTTTCGGCGATGAACCAGCGGCCCTGATGGCGGCGGTAGACGTCCTCATATTCCACCGCGAGGCGGGTGATGCGCTGGGCGCTCATCAGGATGGTGCGGAAATTGAGCGACCAGACCCCGCGCGCCTCATCCGGCCCGACAAGGTCGATTTCCCAGTTGGTGGCGTGGTGAATGTCATGCACGCCGGGCTGGCACGCCATCTGGCTGAACACCTCTACGAAGGCATCGCGGTCCGCAAATTCCGGGAATCCTTCGTAAGCGATGCGCGCGCCGGTTGGCAGGAAGCAGTCTCGCACCACGTCCGGCTCCTTGAGATCGCAGGCGCGCAGGTAACGGGCCTTGAGCGCACGGATCGCCTCCTTATCCTCCAGCACGGCAAGGCGCGCGGCGATCTCTTCCAGGCTGATGGGCATTCGCGTCTCTCCGAAATTTATCGTCTGATTTGCTTTATTGCGCTTTATATTGAACTTTGAATTACGCAAATCAACATCAAACTGACCGGTAGGCGGCAGTGATGCGAATCGGGAAAGAGGATCAGGAATGGCCGGTTACTCCACCATCCGATACGAACATGACCAGGGCCTGCTGCGCCTGACGCTGAACCGGCCAGAGGCGTTGAATGCCTTTACCGTCACCATGGCCGACGAACTGGTGGATGCCTATGCCCGCGCCAGCCGGGACGACGACGTGCGGGCCATCGTCGTCACCGGGGAAGGCCGGGCGTTCTGCGCGGGCATGGACCTTTCGGTGGGCGGAAACGTCTTCGGGCTGGACGAAAACCTGTCCCCCACGCTGGACGACCTGGCCATGCGCCCACTCGCGCCGGAAATCGAGCGCGGCGTGCGGGACACCGGCGGGCGCGTGGCGCTGGCGATGTTCGCCTGCACCAAGCCGATCGTCGGCGCCATCAACGGCGCGGCCGTAGGCATCGGCGCGACGATGACGCTGCCGATGGACTTCCGCCTTGCCGCCGAAAAGGCCCGCATCGGCTTCGTATTCGGCCGGCTGGGGATCACGCCGGAAGCCTGCTCGACCTGGTTCCTGCCGCGCATCGTCGGCGTGACGCAGGCGCTGGAATGGTTCTACCGCGCCGAGCCGTTCGGCGCGCAGGAGGCGCTCGACAAAGGGCTGGTCCGCTCCATCCACGCGCCCGAAGCGCTGGTGGAAGAGGCCTGCACATTCGCACGCTCGCTGGTGCGGGACCGGTCTCCCGTGAGCGTGGCGCTGATCCGCCAGATGGTCCTGCGCAACAGCGCTGCGCCGGGTCCACGCATGGCGCATGACGTGGAATCGCTGGCGATGTTCCACACCAGCATGGCGGACGGGAAGGAAGGCGTTGCCGCCTTTCTGGAGAAACGCGCGCCGGACTTCACCGGCAAGGCTTCCGCACTGCCGCCGTTCTTTCCGTGGCAGCAGGACTGATACGAATGGCTCCGCACGCAAGCGCGGACGGAGCCATTCGAGGCTAATCGGTTACTTCAGCTTGGCGAAATCGGCGTCGATTGCCGCAAGCCGCGCGTCGGTGATGTCGGTCGAGGCATATTGCTGCACCACCTTCAGCGTCATGCCGCGCGCCATTTCCACCTGATCGTTGGTGGTGAAGCCGGGAATGTGCTTTTCGACGATGGCCTTGGCCGCCGGATCGTCCAGCAGGGTGCCGATCTCGGTATCGGTCGTGGTGTACTTGGCCTTAGCGGCTGGCGCTGGCGTCGCAGGAGCAGCCGGAGTCGCAGGCTTGGCCGGTGCAGCCGCGAAGGCGGGCGTACCGATCATCCCCAGCGTTGCGGCAGCGAGAGCAATGGAAATCTTGCGCATCAGTCATCCTCATCGAGTCGAGGGTCAATTCCTCGCGTCGAATATATCGAACGACATCGTTCGAATATCAAGCGCTCACCACGCGGCCCGTCCGGCCACGATCACATCCACCAGCCTTTCGGCGAAAAGGGGCAGGCTTTCGCCGCTTCCGGCCAGCCCGTCCTCCTGGATCTGAAAACCCGAAAGCCCGGCTACCAGCATGCGGGCCACCGCCTCCGCATCGCGCGGCGCCTGCCCCTCGCGCCGGCCCGCATCCTCGATATCGCGCACCAGCAGGTCGACGATGTAGCGATAGCCGCGCTCGTGCATGGTCGCGGCCAGTTCGGGAAACCGGCTGCGCACCGAGAGCAGCAACCGCTGTAGTCCCAGCACTTCAGGGGTTTGCAGGAACCTCGCGATCATGCGGGCGTGATGGCGCAGGCGCTGCTCGATATCGTCGGTCAGTTCGTTATCCTGCCGCGAAGCCTCATCCGACCAGTCGCGCACCGAAGCGTCGATCACCGCGATGAACAGCGCCTCCTTCGAGGGGTGCCGCGCATAGAGCGTGCCTTTCGAAATATCCGCCGCCGCTGCGATCTGCTCCATGGCCACGGCGTCGAAACCATCCGCCAGAAACCGCGCGCGCGCGACATCGATGACCAGTCGGTCGATGGCCGATGCACGCGCAAGGCTGGGACGGCCACGGCGCGATCCGGCGGAATTCTTGGGTTCACTCGTCATCACGGGCTTGTTCCACAGCGGCCGAGTGCAGGCAAGCATAGCGCCTCTTCAAACTTAAATCGAACGCTACCGAACATTTTATTGACAGGCCCCGGCGATGCCCCATACCCATGGCGAGGAACCCGGACGGACGCCGTCACGGATATTGGGAGAAAGGGACCGATGCCCACCATCGCCATGCGCCTGCTGGCAGGCTCCGCACTTGCGATCGCCTTTGCCGTGCCGCTCGCCGCCCAGACGGATGAGGCTGCCGCAACCGCAGACCAGCGGGCCGAAGAAACGCTGTCGCGGATGACGCAGGAAGAGAAGATCAGCCTCATCCACGGCCGCATGCTGATGATGGTTCTGGCCGCCAAGCGCCCGGACGGCGCGACGCTGGGCGCCGGCTATGTCGATGGCGTGCCCCGGCTTGGTGTGCCGCCCCAGCTCTCCACGGACGCCAGCCTTGGCGTTTCCAACCTGCTGGACATGCGCAAGGGCGATACGGCCACCGCACTGCCCTCCGGTCTGGCGCTGGCGGCGACTTGGAACCCGGCGCTGGTGCGGGAGGGCGGCCGGATGATCGGGTCCGAGGCGCGGGCCAAGGGCTTCAACGTGATGCTGGCGGGCGGCACCAATCTTGTTCGCGATCCACGAGGCGGGCGCAATTTCGAATATCTGGGCGAGGATCCCCTGCTCGCCGGCACGCTGGTGGCGGCGCAGATCCAGGGCATCCAGTCCAACCACATGATCTCCACCATCAAGCATTTCGCGCTGAACGATCAGGAAACCGGCCGCTCCAGCGCATCGGTGGAGATGGATGAGAAAGCCATGCGCGAAAGCGACCTGCTGGCGTTCGAAATCGGGATCGAGAATGGCGCGCCCGGCGCGGTGATGTGCGCCTACAACAAAGTCGGCGGTACTTATGCCTGCGAAAATCCCTTCCTGCTGACGCAAGTGCTGCGCAAGGAATGGGGCTTCAAGGGCTTCGTCATGTCGGACTGGGGTGCAGTCCATTCGCTGGGATCGCTGCAGGCCGGGCTGGACCAGCAACAGGGCGAACAGATCGACGCCAAGCGCTGGTTCTCCACCGAACTTACCGCCGCGCTGGCGGCCGGGACAGTGCCGGCAAGCGCCCTCGATACCGCCGCGCGCCGCGTGTTGCGGTCGATCTATGCCCATGGCCTTGACGCGCATCCCCCCGCCAAGGGGCCGATTGATGCGGAGGCGAACGCACGCGTCGCCCAGCACGCGGCGGAGGAAGGCATCGTGCTGCTGCGCAACCGCGACGGACTGCTGCCGCTGGCCGCATCGGCGCGCTCGATCGCGGTGATCGGCGGCCATGCCGATATCGGCGTGCTTTCGGGTGGCGGATCGAGCCAGGTCACGCCCATGGGCGGTTTCCGCAAGCTGGAGGCGATCAACGAAGGCCCCGCCGCCGCCTTCGCCCGCAAGGGCTATGGCGGTACGCCGCCGCTCGACGCGATCCGCGCCGCTTTTCCACAAGCGCACGTCACTTTCGTGGACGGTGCCGATCCCCAAGCCGCCGCAGCCGCTGCCAAAGCGGCCGACATCGCCGTGGTCTTCGGGGAAAAGTTCGCGACCGAGGCGCTGGACCAGCACACCCTTGCGCTCGACGGCGATCAGGATGCGCTGATCGATGCCGTCACCACCGCCAATCCGCGCAGCGTGGTGGTGCTGGAAACGGGCAATGCCGTGCTGATGCCCTGGGCCGACAAGGCCGGCGCAATCCTGGCCGCGTGGTTCCCGGGACAGCGCGGCGGGGACGCGATTGCCGCGGTGATCGCGGGCAAAGTCAATCCATCGGGCCGCCTGCCGGTAACGTTCCCGGCCGCGCTGGAGCAATTGCCAAACCCCACGCTGCCCGGCGCCGGCCTGCCGCCGCCGACCGCGCAGGACCGTCTGACGTATGGCCTCAACACCAATTCGCCGGCCTTCACCATCCACTATCCGGAAGGCGCCGATGCCGGGTATCGTTGGTTCGACCGCAAGGCGCTGAAGCCCGCCTATGCCTTCGGTTACGGGCTTTCCTATACGACTTTCGCCTATTCCGGCCTCTCGGTGAAAGGCGGCAAGACGCTGACTGTGCGCTTCACCGTCGTCAATTCCGGCAAGCGTGCCGGGGCCGATGTGCCGCAGCTCTACGTCACCTTGCCTGGCAAGGCGAAGCGGCTGATCGGTTGGGAGAAGATCGACCTCAAGCCCGACGAAAAGCGCACCGTCACGCTGACGGCCGATCCGCGCCTGCTGGCCGATTATGATACCGCCGCCGCGCGTTGGACGGTTTCGGCGAGCAAAGTGAAGGTCGAACTGGCGCGCTCCGCCACCGATCCGGCGCTCTCTGCAACGGCCCAATTGACCGCTTCGACGCTGCAGCCCTGAACGGCACCTAAGGACACCCGAGATGCACCTGAACCGCCGTGAAGCCATGGGCGCGGGCCTTGCCGGCGCCGGTATGGCACTGGCCCCGCTGGAGAGCTGGGCCAAGCCCGATTCCACACCTCGGATCGAGGGCGTGCGCACGTGCGGGCTGGTCGATCCCCTCGCCCTTGGCGACCTGCCCCCGCGTTTCTCATGGCGGCTGGCCGACCCCGCCAAGGGCGCGCGGCAAATCGCCTGGCGGGTGACCGTCGCCCGATCTGCCGAGGACTTGTCCGCCGGCCGCGACCTGCTGTGGGACAGCGGGCGGGTGCCCTCCGGCCAGTGCCTCGATGTGGCTTATGGCGGCCCGGCCTTGCCCTCGCGGTCCCGCGCGGTCTGGCAGGTGGAGGTGTGGACCGGCCATGGCTCGCTGAAAAGCGCACCGGCCGTCTGGGAAACCGGCCTTGCCTCACCCAGCGATTGGCAGGCCGAGTGGCTTGCCTCCGAAACCCCGGTTGCCCGAGCGGACCGTATGGCCGGGCTGCACTGGATCGCCGGCAGCGAAATGCCCAAGGCCGGCGCCAGCCGCCATTTCCGCTGGAATCTGGAGCATTCCGGCGGCCCCGCCGAACTGTGCCTTTCCGCGCATGAAACGGTCGGCCTCTGGCTGAACGGCAAGCCGCTGCCCGCGCCGCGCGGCGTGCCGCAGGACGGGCCGGTGCGCTGGGCGCAGATGGCGGTCTATCCGATAACGCTGGCCAAGGGCCGCAATGTCGTGGCCGTCGAAGTGCGGCGAGAACTGGGCTTCGGCGTCGCCCCGCCCGCACTGGCCGCCCTGCTGCGCCACGGCCCGGTGCTGGGCGAGCGGTTGACCTCGCTCTCCCCCGGCTGGAAGGTGTCGAACGAGGCCGCCGAAGGCTGGCACCTTCCCGCGTTCGACGACAGCGACTGGACCGACGGCAAGCCTGCCACCGGCTCGCTGCCGATCGGCGAACCCTGGCCGATCTATCCCGCCAACCTGCTGCGCAAATCCTTCGCGCTGAACGGAAAAGTCCGCGCCGCCCGGCTCCATGCCACGGCCTTGGGGGCCTATGAGGCCCGGATCAACGGCGCCCCGGTGGACGACCGCAAGCTTGCGCCGGAATTCACCGATCCCTCCAAGCGCGTGCTGTTCCAGACTTACGACGTCACCGCCGCACTGCGCGATGGCGACAACCTGCTGGCCTTCACCGTGGCCGACGGCTGGTACGGATCGAAGTTCAGCCTGAACGGCCGCTTCTGCTTCGGCCCGGCCCCGTGCCGCCTGAAGGCGCAGTTGGAGATCGACTACGCCGACGGCCGCCGCGAGGTGATCGCCACCGGCCCCGGCTGGCAGATCGCCGAAGCCCCCGTCCGCGCCGCCAGCATCTACGACGGCGAAGTCCACGACGCCCGTATCGACCCCGCGGACTGGCGGGCGGCCGAAACCATCGAAGCGCCGTCCGTGGCGGTGGAACCGCAGCGCTGCCCGCCGATCCGCGTTGGCGAGGTCCGTCGCCCGGTCGCCACGCGCCGCCTTTCCGCCGGGCGCTACGTGCTCGATTTCGGGCAGAACTTCGCCGGCTGGCCGCGCCTTTCGGTCGAAACGGCTGCCGGCACGCAGATCGAGATGCGCTTTGCCGAACTTGTGACCGCAGACGGCAGCGCCGACCAGTCCAACTTGCGCACCGCCTGGCAGCGCGACATCTACATCGCCGCCGGGAAAGGACGTGAGGTGTGGGAGCCGCGCTTCACCTACCACGGTTTCCGCTACATCGAAGTGAGCGGCGTACCCGACGATCCCTCGCGCTGGTCGATCGAGGGGCTGGTCGGCCATCAGGATCTGGACCTCACCGGCGAGCTGCGCGTCGGCGATCCGGTCGTTCAGAAATTCTGGGAAAACGCGGTGTGGAGCCAGAAGTCGAACTTCTTCGGCCTGCCTACCGATTGCCCTCAGCGCGACGAGCGGCTTGGCTGGATGGGCGATGCCGAAGTGTTCTGGCCGGCCGCCGCGTTCAATATGGATGTCGCCGCCTATACCGCGCGGGTGATGGAGGACGTGCGCCACAGCCAGTCCGCCAAGGGTGGCTTTCCCGATTGCATCCCGCCTTTCGTGCCCACGGTCAGCCTATCCTCGCCCGGCTGGGCGGACGCGGGAATCGTGCTGCCGTGGACGGCGTGGCGGCAATATGGCGATACCGGCGTGATCGCGGCCAACTGGCAGGCGATGGAACGCTACATGGACTGGCTGCTCGCCACCAATCCCGATCATCTCTGGGCCAAGGCGCGCGGGGCGGACTATGGCGACTGGCTGGCGGTCGATGCCAGCACCGCCAATCCGGGCGAGGCCACCACGCCCAAGGACCTGATCGGCACCGCGTTCTGGGCGGAAGATGCGCGGATGATGGCCGACATGGCAGAGGCGACGGGCCATGCCGCAGCCGCCGCGAAGTACCGCGCGCTGTTCGATGCCATCCGGCAGGCTTTCGCCGCCGCCTATGTCAAACCCGATGGCAGCGTCGGCAATGGCAGCCAGACCGGCCATGTCCTTGCCATCCGCTTCGGCCTGCTCTCGCCCGAAGGCGCGGCCGAGGCGGGCAAGCGCCTTGCCGCAGACATTGCCCGGCGCGGCAACCAACTCTCCACCGGGTTCCTCGGCACGCCGCACATTCTCGACGCGCTGGCCCTGTCCGGGCAGGAGGACATGGCCGTGACATTGCTGCTGCAGCGTTCGAAACCCTCATGGGGCTACATGGTGGAGCAGGGCGCGACGACGATGTGGGAGCGCTGGAACAGCGATGAGGGCGACGTGGGGATGAACAGCCGCAACCACTACGCCTTCGGGGCCATCGGCGCTTTCCTGTTCCGCCGGATCGCCGGGATCGCCCCGCTGGAGCCGGGCTTCGCCAAAGTGGCCGTGGCCCCGATCATGGACCCGCGCCTCGGTTCGGGCGGCGCCACCTATCACAGCGTGCGCGGGCCGATCCGTACAGACTGGACCGCGAAGGACGGCCGCTTCCGCCTTGATGTAGAGCTGCCGCCCGGCGTCGCGGGCGAAGTGCGCCTGCCGGGCGGGCGCACCGCGAAAGCAGCCTCGGGCCTCGCCCGCTTTTCCGGAGCCCTGTGATGGATCGCCCGCGTTTCCCGATCGACCGGCGCGGCATGATCGCCGCGTCTGCCGCGACGCTGGGCGCAACCATACTGCCCGCGCTGGCGTTCGGCGCGGCCGGCGACAAAGCCCCGTTCGCACCGCCGCTCGGTCCCCGCGCGCGCGTCATGCTCGTCAACGATCTGGCCGGCGATGTGGACGGGCTGTTCGCGGCCGTCCATGCCGTGCTCTCACCCTCGATCGACCTGCGCGCCATCGTCACCACCGGCACCGGCGTAAAGACCGAAACAGCGCAGCGGGCCACCGAACTCGCGCATGAGATGCTCGCCGCGATGGGGCGGGAGGGTACGATTCCGGTCGCGACCGGCGCCGCGCAAAAGCTGCAAACCTCGGGCGCGCCGGACCGTTCCGCAGGCACCATGGCCTTGATCGCGGAAGCCCGGCGGACCGACAGCGCACTGCCGCTTTACGTCGCGGTGGGCGGCGGCCTTACCGAACTGGCCAGCGCGCTGGCACTGGCACCGGACATCGCCAATCGCATGACGTTGATCTGGATCGGCGGCGGCGCCTATCCGGAGGGCGGGGCCGAATACAATTTCGCCATAGACCGGATCGCCGCGCAGCAGGTCTTCGCATCCGGCGTGCCGATCTGGCAGGTTCCATCCGTGTCTACGCCGCTTGCCAGATCTCTCTGACCGAGTTGCAGGCCCGGGTGGCGCCGCATGGCCGGATCGGCGCATGGCTTTATGCGCGCATGCTGGCGGCGGCGGCGGACTTCGGCTCGCGCTATCACCTCAACACCGGGGAGACCTGGACTCTGGGCGATAGCCCGCTGGTGCTGCTGACCGCGCTGACCGCATGGCCGCCCACCGCGATGCGCCCGGTGCCGCGCAGCGAAGCGACCGGCGGCAGCCGTTTCGACGAGCGGCCCGCCCCGCTGCTGAACGACAACGGAAGCTATGGGCCGCGCAGCGACGGGCGAGCGATCCGCGTCTATCGCAGCGTCGACACGCGCCTGATGTTCGGAGATTTCTTCGCTAAGCTTGGCATGAATTACCCCGCCTGAAAGATCGCGCCGCGCACCCAATCTACCGAGCCCGCACGCGTGCCGAGCCGCAGAAGGCCAAGGCGTGCGTTCCAGTATCCTTCCGATCCGTCCGCCAGGCGCCATTCGTGCAGGCGGCGGGTCAGCAGTTGCAGATCGCATTCCGCGCTGATGCCGATGGCGCCGTGGACCGCATGGGCGGTAGTGGCGACGCGTGCGGCGGCGGTGGAGGCGACCGACTTGGCGCTCGCCGCCGCCTCCACGGAGAGATCGAGCCCGCCTGCACACCCCAGTCGGGCGGCGATGCGGGCGGCAACGGCATCTTCGGCCATGACCGCAAGACTTTGCTGCAGCGCCTGCTGGCGGCCGATGGGCTTGCCGAACTGCACGCGTTCGTTGGCATAGGCCACGGTCGTTTCCAGCAGGCGCCCCGCCGCACCGGCGATCTGCGCCGCGCGGAGCACGGCGGCCAGCGGGCGCAGGCCATGTTCGGGGCGCGGGAGCGGCGTGCCGGATGTCATTGACGCGGGATCGGTCAGTCGCAGCCGCTCGCCCTGATCGATCAGCACATGCCTGGCCACCGAAAGGCAGGGCGGCGCCTGCACGGCGGAACTCGCCAAGGCCACAGGGCCATCCGGCACTGCGATGCCGGCGCGCGACAGCAGGGCGCGGGCGATCATCGTCTCGCCCACCGGCAGCGGCACGGCATGGGCGCCGAGCGCTTCGAACAGCGGCCCGACTTCGGCCAAGGGCAGCCCCGCGCCGCCCCGTTCTTCCGCCACCAGCGCGTCGAGAAAACCGGATTCGGCGATCTCGTCCCAGAGCGGCTCCCACGGCTCTCCCGCTTCCACTGCGCGGACCACGGCAGGGGGGCAGGCGGAAGCCAGCATGCGGGTGAAAGGTTCCAGCAGGTCCATCTCGTCCTCCCTCATCGCAGGCCCATCCCGCGCGCGATGATGCCGCGCAGGATTTCCCGCGTGCCGCCGCGTAGCGAAAAGCTGGGCGCGATATGCGTGACGTAGAGCAGCGTGCGATACAGTTCCGGGCTCACCGCTTCGTCCGGATGCGCGGCCAGATCGTCGCCGATGGCCAGCGGCAGTGCCTGTTCGAATCCGGTGCCCCGGTCCTTGACCAGACTGGCCTCGACAACCGGGCTTTCGCTCCGCGCAAGGCGGGCGGTGCAGGCGATGGACATGGCGCGCAGCGCGGCCAGTTCGGCCATGAATTGCCCCACCAGCGGCGCGGCATCGGTGCGCCCGGCGGCCTGCAAATGCGCAATCCAGGCATCCAGGAGCACCACGCTGGAATAGATACGTTCCGGCCCCGACCGCTCGAAGGCGAGTTCGGCGGTGACCTGTTTCCAGCCCTCCCCCTCCCGCCCGACCAGCGCGTCCTCGCCCAGTTCGACATTGTCGAAGAAGACTTCGGCGAAATGGGCATCGCCGGTCAGGTCGACGATGGGCCGCACGGTGACGCCGGGCAGCGACAGGTCGACGATCAGTTGGGAGAGCCCCGCCTGCCGGTCCCTCGCCGCGCCGGACGTGCGGACCAGCGCGATCATGTAGTGCGAATGCGCCGCGTTGGTGGTCCAGATCTTCTGGCCGTTGAGCCGCCAGCCGCTCGCCGTCCGCTCGGCGCGGGTGCGGACGCTGGCAAGGTCCGATCCGGAGCCGGGCTCGCTCATGCCGATGCAGAACAGTGCCTCGCCCCGGCAGATAGCGGGGATGTAGCGTCGGCGCTGCGCCTCTGTGCCGTAGTGGAGGATCAGCGGGGCGCTTTGACGGTCGGCGATCCAGTGCGCGGCGACCGGGGCCCCGGCGGCCAGCAGTTCCTCCACCACCACGAAGCGGGCGAAGGGGCCGCGCTCCTGCCCGCCATAGGCCTTGGGCAGCGTCAGGCCCAGAAAGCCCGCTTCGCCCAGCGCGCGGCTGAAAGCGGCGTCGAACCCCTGCCACGACCGCGCGCGACGATCGAGCGGCAGGCATTGCAGACGGCCTTGGAGGAATTCGCGAATGCGGGGCCGCAGCGCCTCATCCTCGGGCGGCAGCGACGCCAGCGTCAGCGTATCGAACACGTCGGGCATCCTCCTGCGTGACCGGCGGTGGAGCCCCGCCTTGCCGGTCCGCGATGCGCCTGCCCGCAACTGCGTTCAAATATTTAGTGCCCCTCTATCGATACCGATTGAATATCGATGGCAGTCTTCACGAAATTGCGCGCCAGCGGGCCGGCGTCCTGCGCGCTGGCGATTCCCATCTCGATGGCGATGGGTTCGGTCAGCGGCAGCAAGGTCACTCCGTCCGGCACGAAGCGGGCGGTGCGCGCGGGCACCAGCGCCCAGCCGAGACCCGCCTGCACCAGCCCCAGGATCGTCTGCACCTGCATCGCCTCCTGCGCGATGCGCGGCGCGATTCCGGCGCGTTGGCAGGCCAGCCGGATAGTCGCGTGCAGCACGCTGACCGGGCTGTAGATCACCAGCGGACGGTCCGCGAACTCGGCCAGTGCGACCGCATCGCGGCCTTGCACATCCGCCGTAGGCAGCGCCGCATGGAGCACGTCCCGCTCGATCACGTCGATGACCACCGGCGTCGCGTCCATCACCGGCAGGCGTACCAGCCCGGCATCGATCCGCCGCGCGGCAATGGCGCGCACGATCTCCACGCTGTTCATCTCCTCCAGCACGAGGTCGACTTGCGGATAGGCCTGCCGGAAGGGCGAGACGATGCGCGGCAGCAGCCCCGCCACGGCCGAGCCGATGAAGCCGACTGTCAGCCGGCCGCTCAGCCCCGCCGCGCCCTGCCGTACCGCCTCGCGCACTTGCTCCGCCTGCGCCAGCGCCGCGCGGGCGGGGCCCAGCGCGGCCTGCCCCGCCGCGGTGAGCCGCACGCCGCGCGTCTCACGCTCGAACAGGGGCGTGCCCAAGTCCTCCTCCAACTTGCGGATCGCCACCGTCAGCGGCGGCTGCGACATGTTCAGCCGCTCCGCCGCGCGGTGGAAGTTCAGCGTATCGGCAAGCGCGGTGAAGTAGCGAAGCTGGCGAAGGTCCATGATACCGATCGAATATCGTTTCGTGAGAAATCAATATTAGTCAAGATCGCCGCAAAGGCATAGCCCTCCTCAAGGACCCGGCACCAGAGCCCGGAGCGGAGAGGACGAGACATGGCCGAACAGCCCTTCCTGCGCGTGGAGCGCGACGGCGCCATCGTGATGGCCACGCTCGACCGCCCCGATAGCCGCAACGCCATCTCCGAAACCGCGCACAGCGAGGAAATCGCCGATTTCTGCGCGGCGATGACCCGCGACGCCTCCGTCCGCGCCATCGTCCTGACCGGGGCGGGCAAGGCCTTCTGCGCGGGTGGCAACGTCAAGCACATGCATGAGCGCAAGGGCATGTTCGCCGGCGCGCCCTTCCCGCTGCGCAATGCCTATCGCACCGGGATCCAGTTGATCCCGCTGGCGCTCTACGAACTGGAAGTGCCGGTGGTCGCCGCGATCAACGGCCCCGCCATCGGCGCCGGGCTGGACCTTGCCTGCATGTGCGACGTGCGGATCGCGGCGGAGGGCGCCCTCTTCGCGGAAAGTTTCGTCAAGCTGGGCATCGTGCCGGGCGATGGCGGTGCCTGGCTGCTGCCGCGCGTGATCGGCATGGCGCGCGCCAGCCAGCTGACGCTTACCGGAGAGACCATCGGCGCGGCAAGGGCGCTGGAATTCGGGCTCGTTTCCGAAGTGGTTCCGCCTAAAAGCCTCCTCCCCCGCGCGCTGGAAATCGCGGGGCAGATCGCCGCCAATCCGGGGCAAGCCACGCGCATGGCCAAGCGCCTGCTGCGCGAAGGGCAGGACATGAAGCTGGCCCCGCTGCTGGAGCTTTCCGCCGCCTATCAGGCGCTGGCCCATCATACCGAGGACCACCGCGAGGCGGTGGCCGCTTTCCTGGAAAAGCGCGCGCCGGAGTTCACCGGGCAATGAGCGGCCCCCTCTCCACCGGGCCGCTTGCCGGCATCCGCGTGCTGGACCTTTCGCGCGTGCTCGCCGGGCCGTGGTGTTCGCAGATCCTGGGCGATCTCGGCGCCGAAGTGACCAAGATCGAACAACCCGGCCACGGCGACGACACCCGCCGCTGGGGCCCGCCGTTCCTCGAAGACGGGTCGGGCGATTCCGCCTATTACCTCTGCGCCAACCGCAACAAGCGATCGGTCGCGATCAACATGGCCGATCCCGAAGGAGCCGCGCTGATCCGCCGTCTGGCTGCCGAGGCCGATGTCGTGCTGGAGAACTTCCGCGTCGGCGGGCTGGCCAAGTACGGGCTGGACTACCAGAGCCTCAAGGCGATCCGGCCGGACATCGTCTATTGCTCGATCACCGGGTTCGGGCAGGACGGGCCGCTGAAGGACAATGGCGGCTACGACTTCCTTGTGCAGGGCATGAGCGGGCTGATGAGTGTGACCGGCCTGCCAGATGGTGAGGCGGACGGCAAAGCAGGTGGCAGCCCAATCAAAGTCGGCATCCCGATCAGCGACCTGACCACCGGGCTCTATGCGGCGATCTCCGTGCTCGCCGCGCTCCACCACCGTGAGCGCACGGGCGAAGGGCAGCACATCGATCTGGCCCTGCTCGATACGCAAGTCGCGCTGCTGGCCAATCAGGCGTCGAACTGGATGAATGGTGGCCTCATGCCGCGAAGGCTCGGCAACCAGCACCCCAATACGGTGCCCTATCAGGACTTTGCCTGCGCCGATGGCGATGTGCTGGTGGCGCTGGGCAACGACCGGCAGTTTCGCGCCTTCTGCGAGTTGATAGGCCGGCCCGACCTGCCCGACGACCCGCGCTTTGCCAGCAATGGCGGCCGCAGTGTCCACCGCGATGCGCTGCTGGGCGAAATGCGCCCCGCGATCGCGCGCTGGCAGGCGGCCGATCTGATCGCGGCGATGGAAAAGGCCAAGCTGCCGGGTGGCAAAGTGAACACCATTCCCGAAGTGCTGGAGCATCCCCAGATCGCCGCGCGCGGACTGGTGCGGCAGATCGCCCGCAGCGACGGCACGCCGGTGCGCTTCCTCGGTTTTCCCGCGAAATTCAGCGCAACGCCAGCCGATTACCGCCATGCGCCGCCACGTTCCGGCGAAGATACCTTTGCAACGCTGAAATATAAGTTAGAACTTACTGATAACGAGATTGAGCGGCTGGAAGCCGGCGGCGTGATTGCGGAGAAGCTGGGATGATCGGGCGTAGCTACATCGATGGGCAATGGCGCGAAGGCGCCGCGACGTTCGAGACGATCAACCCGTCCGATCTTAGCGAGGTGGTCGGCCGCTATTCCCGGCTCGAACCCGGCGAGGTCGCGGAAGCCATGGACGCCGCCCGCCGCGCACAGGCGGGCTGGGCAGGGTTCAACATGCAGGCCCGCGCCGATCTGCTCCACCGCGTCGGCGACCTGCTGCTGGCCCGCAAGCAGGAAATCGGCACCCTGCTCGCGCGAGAGGAAGGCAAGACGCTGCCCGAAGGCCTAGGCGAGACCGTACGCGCCGCGCAGTGCTTTCACTTCTACGCCGGTGAAGTCGTGCGCCCGCAAGGCCAGTGGTACAATTCGATGCGTGACGGGCACAATGTGCTGGTGACGCGCGAGCCGGTGGGCGTGGTCGCGGCGATCACGCCGTGGAACTTCCCCATCGCCCTGCCTTCGTGGAAAGTGGCGGCGGCGCTGGCCTATGGCAACACGGTGGTGCTGAAGCCCTCCACCTTCGTACCGGGCTGCGCGGTCATGCTGGCCGAAGTGCTGCACGATGCGGGGCTGCCGAAAGGCGTGTTCAACCTCGCCATCGGTGACGGGCGCGCGGCCGGCAATGCGATGATCGACGCCGCCGACGCGCTGACTTTCACCGGCGGCACCGAAACCGGCCGCACGGTGCTGCGCCGCGCGGCGGAAACGATGACCAAGTGCCAGCTTGAACTCGGCGGCAAGAACCCGCTGGTGGTGCTGGACGATGCCGATCTCGATCTGGCGGTGGAAATCGCCGCCAATGGCGCGTGGATCCAGACCGGCCAACGCTGCACCGGCACGGAACGCTTCATCGTCACGCGCGGCATCCACGATGCTTTCGTGGAAAGGCTGGAACAGGCCGCCAAAGCCTACCGCGTCGGCCACGCGCTCGATGCCGAAACGCAGATCGGCCCGGTCGCCAACCGGCCGCAGTTCGAAGCCAATCTGGACTTCGTGAAGCAGGCGCAGGGCGAAGGCGCCGAACTGGCGGCGGGCGGCACGGCCGTGGAAGCGCGCACGCGCGGCTACTACATGGCGCCCACCTTGCTGGTCGGCACGCGCAACGAATGGGCCTGCAACCAGCACGAATCCTTCGGCCCGATCGCCTCCGTCATCAAGGTGGACGACCTCGACGCCGCGATCGGTGCCGCCAATGCCTGCGACTACAAGCTGACCGCCGGGATCGCGACAACCAGCCTCAAAAGCGCCGAACGCTTCCGCAAGACGTCGCAGGCCGGGATGGTGATGGTCAACGCGCCGACCGCCGGCCTTGAATACCACGTGCCGCTCGGTGCCCGCGCACCCTCCGGCTACGGCGCGCGCGAGACGGGATCGGCCAGCGCCGAATTCTTCACCGAAAGCAAGACGTCCTACATCCACCACGGCGCCGCATGACGCCGGCCGATCGGGAGAGCCTGACATGACCAGAATCGGCTATATCGGCCTTGGCGCCATGGGTCTGCCATTGGCACGGCACCTGCAGAATGCGGGGCATGCGGTGACCGCCTACGACATCGACCCGAGCCGGCCCGAGGCCATTGTCGCGCTGGGTGGCAGCAGGGCCGAAACGGTGGCCGATGCGGTGCGCGGCGCAGACGTGATCATCACCTGCCTGCCGGCGACGCCCCATGTAGAGGCGGTCGTTCTCGGCCCCGATGGCGTGCTGGCCCATGCCGCGCCGGGTGCGCTGCTGCTGGACATGTCGACCATCGACGCCAATGGCGCGGACCGCGTGGCCAGCGCCTGCGCCCAAAAGGGCGTGGCCTTCGTGGACAGCCCGATCGGCCGCCTGGTCCTCCATGCCGAGCGCGGGGAATCGCTGTTCATGGTCGGCGCGGACGATGCCGACTTCGCGCGGGTGGAGCCGCTGCTACGCGCCATGGGCAAGGATATCTACCGTTGCGGCCCGGCAGGCACCGGCAGCCGCATGAAGCTGGTGAACAACTTCCTGCTGCTGACCATCGCCCAGGTCTGTGCGGAGGCAGTGGCGCTTGGCACCAAGCTCGGCCTCGATATCGACACGATCCTCAAGGTGACCGGCGGCACCACTGCGCAGAACGGGCAGCTTCACACGCTGATGGTCAACAAGGTGCTGAAGGGCGACACCGCGCCCGGCTTCACCATCGACCTTGCCTTCAAGGACATGACCCTGGCGATGACCGCCGCCGCCGAGCAGCGTATGGGCCTGCCGGTGGGGGCCGCCGCCCACGCCGTCTATGGCGCGGCGCGGGCGGGCGACTTTGCCAGACAAGACTATTCGGCGGTGCTGGACTTTGCCTGCCGCAACGCCGCCATCGACTCTCCGCGCACGGAAGCCTGACGGGAATCCGGGGGGATTTCCGTCCCCGTCAGCCGTGCGCAGGCCCTTTTCCGCAAAAAAGGGCCAAACCTGAGCCCCGGGAAGCGGTCAGCCTTCCCGGGGCTTTTTTCGGGGAGCTGGGTCAGTCCGCGGCGATCTCGCGGGCGATGTCCGGCATGAAGGGCGGGGTTTCGTTCTGGAAGAAGGCCATGCGCCCTTCCAGCACCTGCCGGCTCATCTCCGGCTGGCTGTGGACCCAGAACTTGTTCTCCGCGATCTGTTCCAGGAACAGGCGGCAGCCTTCGTCCAGATCCATGCCATAGGCGCTCATCATCTCGGCCATCTTGCGGCGGTGGCTCGCGGCAGCTTCGGGCTCACCCGCGCCGGCTTCGGCGTTGAAGATGTTGGTCTTGAGCATGCCCGGAATGATCGAGGAAACGTGGATCGGCGCCTCCTTCAACTGCATTTCCAGATAGAGGCACTCGCTGAAGGCCTGCACCGCGTGCTTGGTGACGATGTAGGCGGTCTGCGCCGGCATGACCGAGAAGCCGCCGATCGAGGACAAGTTGGCGATCCATGCCTCCTTGCCGCTTTCCAGCATGCGCGGCACGAAGGCGCGCACGCCGTGGATCACGCCGTGGATATTGATGTCCAGCGTGGCTTCCCAGCGGGCGACGGGGATTTCCCAGGTGAAGCCCACCGTCTCGATCCCGGCGTTGTTCACCAGCAGGCGCACGTCGCCATGGGTGGCGAAAACATGGTCGGCCAGCCGGTCCAGCTCTTCGGGCTTCGATACGTCCACGCGCACGGCCTCGGCCTTGCCGCCGGCGGATTGGATGACATCCGCCACCGCCTGCGCGGCAGCCTGATTGATATCGGCGACCACCACGGTCATGCCCAATGCGCCGGCACGGCGGGCAAGACCCGCGCCGATGCCCGATCCGGCCCCGGTGATGACGGCCACGCCGCCTGCGAAAACTTCGGCGTCACGCGCCATGGCAAATTCTCCCTTTTGGTATCGTTATCGGGTTCAGGCCGCGCAGTGCGCCTTGAGGAAAGCGGCGGCATCCTGCATCGCTTCGCGCGCGCCGGGCAGGAAGCCCACCCAGGACGCGAAGCCGTGGACCATGCCGGGATAGCGCTTGGCCTCCACCGTGACGCCTGCCGCCGCCAACTTTGCGGCAAAGGCTTCGGCATCGTCGCGCGAGGGGTCGCACTCCGCCGTCGCCACGAAATGCGGTGGCAGGCCGGCGTGGCTGGCCGCGCGCAGCGGGGAGGCGCGGTAGTCGTCGGCCTCGGCAGGGTCCGTCAGGTACTGTTCCCAGAACCACAAGACATCGTCCTGCGTCAGCAGCGGCCCTTGCGCATATTCGCGCGACGATGGCGTGTCGGCATCGGGATAATTGCACGAGCCGTAGATGTTGATCACGGCGCGCAAGTCCGGGCCGCCCGCTTCGCGCGCCATCAGCGCCGCCGCGCAGGCAAGGTTGCCGCCTGCGCTGTCCCCCGCCAGCGCCAGCCGCGCGGGATCGCCGCCCAGTTCTGCGGCACAATCCGCCGCCCAGCGCAGCACGGCGAAGGCATCTTCCGGCGCGGCGGGAAAGCGGTGTTCGGGCGCCAGCCGGTAGTCGGCCGAGACGACGATGCTCTGCCCCCACGCGCAGAGCGCGCGGGCGATCATGTCCTGCGTGTCGAGATCGCCGACGACGTAGCCGCCGCCATGCATATAGACCGTGACCGGCAAGGGCCCCGCACCTTCGGGCCAGTAGACCCGCACCGGAATCGTACCGTCGGCGCCGGGAATGGCGCGATCCTCGGTGCGCGCAACCGGGGCATCGACGGCGGCCGGAATGGCGATCGAACTTTCCCGCACCGACTGGCGCAGCACGTCCAGCGGAACGTGCCGCACGCCAGGCCATTCGGGCATGGCCGCCAGCATCTGGGCGATCTGCGGATCGATGGACAAAGTCTGCATCCCCTCTTCCTGTCTGCACTTCGGATCGGCATTGCCATGCATTCGATTGAGTGCTTACTTACTTAGTATAGAGTTCGCAAAATTCGAGTCAATCTCGCCGCCTGTCATTCCATGCGAAACATCGACATGACGTTTCTGCGCATTTCATTCGCCACAGGCTTGCCATGCTCCCTTCCCGCCAAGTAAGTGATCGCCCATGAACAGAAAGAGGATGTCGGCAAACGAGCGCCGCGCGCAGATCGTTACCGCCGCGCGCCGGATCTTTTCACGCCACGGGTACGAGGGCGCGAAGACGCTGCAGATCGCGCGGGAGGCGCATGTGTCGGAAGCGCTGGTCTACCGGCATTTCCCCTCCAAGCTCTCGCTCTATCGCGCGGTGCTGCGGCAGGTGTTCCTGGAGCAAGACCAGACCTGGCAGCAGCTTGGCTTCCACCGCAACGGGGCCGAGGGGCTGGTCGCGGTGATCCATTCGTTCTTCCTGCTGGCCGTGCAGGGCGACCTGACGCCGGAGGCGCTGGACCGCTATCGCCTGACGCTCGCCAGCCTTTCGGGCGACGGATCCTATGCCAGCCTGATCTACCGCCGCTCACAGCGCCGCAATGGCAAGGCCATCGCGAAGGAGCACGAAGCCGCGCGCGCGGATGGCGACATTGGCGGAGAGCCGCTGGACGTCGCCACCACCTCCATGTTCATCGAGCACGTGGGCACGATGATGGGGGCGATCTCGGTCCTGCCCGAAACCGCGCGGCCCTATGGTGTGGCCGGCGAAGACCTCGCCCGCCACGCCACCTGGTTCTGCTGCCGGGGGATCGGCATGAGCGACGCGGCCATCGAACGCTGCCTCACTCATGCCTGAGAGGCTGTTCGGAAAATGCCCTGCCGGGCATTTTCGTTCGGCACCCGTCAGGTCTGCGCCAGCATCTGCACGTTTTCGGTCAATGCGCCTTCGGGATCGGTGGCGAAGACCACGCGCACGCCGTGTTCGGGCTCGTCACGCACCGGGCCGACCAGCTTGCCGCCATTGGCCTCGATCCGGCTGACCAGCGCGTCGATGTCGTCGGTCACGAAGCCCAGGATCACCTGCTGGTCGCGCGCGCCGGTGCGCTGGGTGAAGTTGAACATCACCAGCGACCCCGCCGCCATGCCGTCACCGGGAGAAAGGATGACCTCGCGATAGGGTTCGCCGTCGCTGGTGCCTTCCGCGCGGTAGACGGGATTGAGGCCATAGACCGCGCCGTAATAGGCGGCCTGTGCTTCCTCATCCTTCACGATCAGCTTGGTGAACATGGTCGGCGTCATCACTTTCTCCCTAGTGCCCCGCCTGGATCAGGCGGGAGCTTCTTCTTCCAGTTGCCCCTGAACCGACGATCCATCGGAAAGGCCGTAATCCGCGAAGATCGGCGTGCGCATGGCGTCGGCAAAGGCGTCGTAGCTCCACGGCCAGCTGGCCGGAACGCCTTCTGCATCCAGATACCAGCTGGTGCAGCCCGAACCGAAGATCGTCTTCTTCGCCGCATCGATCCGGCGTTCTTCATAGTCCGCATGCGCGGCGGCTGTGGGCGCGATCTGGCGGACTTCGCCGGAGCGTAACCGGTCCAGCAATTGCTCCACGTAGTCCCACTGCCGTTCGGCAATGTCGATCAGCGAGAAGTTGCCGACCGGCCCGGTCGGCCCATTAAGCAGGAACAGGTTGGGGAAGTGCGGCACGCTGAGCGCGTAGTAGGCGGTCGGCCGCTTGGCCCATGCCTCGTCCAGCGAACGGCCGCCTTCACCCGTCACCGTTGCCGGGCGGATGAAGCGATCGGCGTGGAAGCCGGTGGCAAGGATCAGCGTATCGAGCGGGTGGAACGTGCCGTCCACCATGCGCACGCCTTCCGGCTCCACCCGCGCGATGCGGCCGGTTTCCACGAAGACGGAGGGGTTCTGCACTTCCTCATAGAAGCACCACGAATAGATCAGCCGCTTGCAGGCCGCCCGGTAATCGGGGCGCAGCTTCTCGCGCAGCTGCGGATCGCGGATCGAGTTCTCCAGATTGACGCGGCAGATTTCCTCGATCTCCGCCATTTCCGGGCCGTCGATATCGGTGATGCCATCGGTGAAGCGGCGGATCGCGCCGATATAATCCTCGTGATAGCGGATCGCGTCCATCAGCGCGGGATCGGCGCGGAAGGCGGCGCGGTCCTCGTCGGTATAAGGGAACTGCGGCACCGGCATGATCCACTGCGGAGAGCGCTGGAAATGCACCAGCTTCTCCACCCGCTTGTTGATCGCGGTCAGGATCTGCACGCCGGTCGATCCGCAGCCGATCAGGCCGACGCGGGCGCCGTCGATCGGCGCATCGTCATCCCAGCGGGCGGTGTGGAAGGCGTGGCCGGCAAAGCTGTCCAGCCCCTCGATGGGGGGCGTCTTCGGGTGGTGCAGCACGCCGGAGGCGGCGATCACCACGTCGAAGCGGTGGCTTTCGCCATTGGCCAGCGTCACCGTCCATTCGGCGGCGGCCTCATCCCACACCAGCCCCGCCACTTCGCAGCCGAAGCGGATCGAGCGGCGCACATCATACTTGTCCGCCACCATTTCGAAATAGGCCTGAATTTCAGGACCGGCGGCGTAATAGGCCTTCCACTCGGGATAAGGTTCGAACGCATAAGTATAGGCATGGGCCGGCACATCGCAGGTAAGGCCCGGATAGCGGTTTTCACGCCAAGTGCCGCCCAGCTTCTCGGCCTTTTCGAAGAGCGTGAACTCCTCTCCGTTCTGCCGCAGCTTCACGCCGGCAAGCAGCCCCGCCATGCCTGCGCCGACGATCGCGTACCGCAACTTGCGCGTCGTCTGCTTGTCCTGTGCCATAGTCTTCCTCTCTCCATTCGGTGGCCGGTCCCGCCAGTGGTCAGCATGCGGGGATCCGGCCAATTCTCTGTTCTACGATTTCAATTCAGCAGCGCGCCGCCATTGACGTGGATGACTTGCCCGTTGATCCAGCGCCCGTCTTCGGACAGCAGCATGGCCGCCACCCCGGCAATATCCTCCGCCTTGCCCAGCCGGGTCGAACGGGTCTGCGCAAGGCAGAGATCGGCCCATTCGGGGGGCACCTGCCCGCCCGCGATCATCTCCGGCGTCATCACGAAGCCGGGGGCGATGCAGTTGGCCGTAACCCCCTGCTTCCCCCAGCGCGACGCCACGTGCCGCATCAGCGCATTGAGGCCGCTTTTCGAAGCGGCGTAGCTGGGCCGTTCCGGCTCTCCGCTGTCACCCGCGCCGGAACTGGTGTAGATGATCGCCCCGCCGCCCGCCGCAAGCAGGTGCGGCAGCACCGCCCGCGTGCACAGCAGATGGCCGCGCAAGTTCACCGCGATCGTCCGGTCGAATACGGCCAGATCCAGCGCCAGCGCATCGCTGTCCGCAAAGATCGTCCGCAAATCGGCGGCGTTGACATGCGCGCCGTCCAGCCCGCCCAGCCGGTCCGCCGCTGCGGCTATCGCGGCATTGACGGATGCCTCGTCCACAATGTCCGCCGCCAGCGCGAAGGCATCGTGGCCATTGCCTGCCATGCGCGTCGCGACCGCCTGCGCCGCAGGAAGATTGATATCCAGTACGGCGACGCGCGCGCCTTCGGCGCAGAGGCGCTCCACGGTCGCGGCACCGATGCCGGTGCCCGCGCCGATCACCACAAGCCTCTTGCCTGCGAGCCGATCCGCCATCATCTCTCCGTCTGGTTCATCGTCCCCGGTTCCATCGCTGCGACGCATATCGTCAAGCCATGAACCAAGTTTGCCTTGATTATCGTAAAATCATCGCCAATAATTTGCGCAATGACAAGCCAAAAGGCGATGGGAGAGGCAAAATGCGATATTGCACGGGGTTACGGCCCTGCCAATCGCCGGTCTGCCGCTTTTCCGCCGCCCAACAGCGCCCCGGGGAATGAGAGAGCCAGCCGCATGACATCCAATACCTATCCGCACCTGCTTTCCCCGCTTCGGATCGGCGCGATGGAGATTCGCAACCGCATCGCCGTCACCGCGATGGGGGTGAGTCTGTCCGAAGACGACGGCACCGTGGGCGAACGGCTGATCGCCTATCATGAGGAACAGGCGCGCGGCGGCGCCGGCCTCATCATCTCCGGCGTGGCGGGCGTGGCCTGGCCGGTCGGCGCGGTGTCGATGGGACAGACGGCGATCTCGGAAGACCGCTTCGTTCCCGGCCTGCGCCAGTTGACCGACCGCGTCCATGCGCACGGCGCGAAGATCGCCGCGCAGCTTCACCACGGCGGCCTCGTCGCCAATTACAGCCACGCGCGCTGGGGCCATCCGCTCTGGGCGCCGGCCTATCCCAAGCCGCCGAAGGGCAATTTCACCGAATACTTCCTGATGGAGGAACTGGCGCCGCTGGCCGGGATGACCCCGCCCGCGATCAAGCCGCTGGAACAGGCGGATATCGACCTTGCCGTCAGCCAGTTCGCCGCCGGCGCCCGCCGCGCGAAGGAGGCCGGTTTCGACGGTGTGGAGATCCACGCCGGGCACGGCTATCTGCTCTCCTCCTTCATCTCGCCCTATACCAACACCCGCACGGACGCCTACGGCGGGCCGCTGGAGAACCGCGCGCGGCTGGCGCTGGACGTGCTGAAGGCGGTGCGCGCCGAAGTGGGGCCGGACTTCCCGGTGTGGATCAAGATCGATTCGCGCGATGTCGGCAAGCCGGGCGGGATCACCATCGACCTTGCACGCGATCTGGCCAAGCTGGTGGAGGCGGCCGGGGCGGACGCAATCACCGTCACCGCCTATCACGATACCGATCAGGGCAAGCTCCATTCGGAATCGCACACGCCGCAAACGCCCGGCTGGAACCTGGAATCCGTGGCCGCCATTCGCGAGGTGGTGTCGGTGCCGGTACTCGGGTCCGGCCGGGTCGGGCCCGATGTGGCGGACCGGGCGATCGGGCGCGGCGAACTGGACGTCGTCGCCATGGGCCGCAAGCTGCTGGCCGACCCGCACTTGCCGCGCAAGCTGACCGAAGGCGCGCCGGACACCGTGCGCCCCTGCATCTATTGCTACACCTGCATCAGCGCGATCTACATGGGCGAAGCCGTGCGCTGCGCGGTCAATCCCGCGCTCGGCCGTGAATATCAGGGCGAGCCGGAAGCCGGGTCGCCGCGCCCCATCGCGGTGGTCGGCGGCGGCCCTGGCGGCATGGAATCGGCGCGCCGGCTGGCGGCACTGGGCCACAAGGTGACGCTGATCGAAAAGTCGGACCGCCTGGGCGGCACGCTGCGCTTCGCCAGCCTGGCCTATGAACCCAACGAGCGCATTCTCGACTGGCTGCGCCGGGAAGTGCGCGAGGCAGGTGTGGATGTGCGGCTCTCGACCGTGGCCACGCCCGAACTGCTCCGCGACCTCGGCGTCGAGGACGTGATCGTCGCCACCGGCGCGGTGCGCGGGATGCCGCCGATCCCCGGCGGCGATCTGCCGCATGTGTTTTCCGGCGACGACATGCGCCGGATGATGCTGGGCGAAAGTTCGGACGAATTGAAGCGCAAGACCGGGCTGTTCACCCGCCTCGCCACCAAAGTCGGCGCGGCGACGGGCGCCACGGCCAATCTTTCGCTGGTGCGCAAGGCCACGCATACCTGGATGCCGCTGGGGGACCGCGTGGTCATCGTCGGCGGCGAACTGGTCGGGCTGGAACTGGCCGAATTCCTCAGCGAACGCGGCCGTACGGTTCATGTGATCGAGGAAGGCCCCCGGCTGGGGCGCGGATTGATGCTGGTGCGGCGGATGCGCATCCTGGCCGAACTCGCCGAGCACGGCGTCGGCCTGCACGGCGGTGCCAGCGGCATCGCCATCGGCGCGGACGCGGTGACTTTCACTGACAACGAGGGCCACGTGCAGAGCGTGGCGGCGGACAATGTGATCGTCGCGCGCGGGGCGGAAGGCGACCTGTCGCTGGCGCAGGCGATGGAGGCGGCGGGCTTCACCGTGCATGTCGTGGGCGATGCCAACGGCGTCGGCTACATCGAGGGGGCGATGCGTGGCGCGGCCGAAGCGGTGCGGGAAATCGCTACGCCCCGCCTTCCGCAACCGGCCTGAGGCCGGGCACAGGCGATCAAGGGAAAAGGGGGCGAACGATGGAAACGGCCGATTTACGCCGCGTAGATACTCGATTTAAATTCTACGCATACACACCATCGCCGCCGCAAGTAAGCGGCTTTGGCGCTTCCATTTTCGGCTCTGCCGCGCGTTTCCAGCGGTCACTATGAGGTTGACGAGCAAGCGCTCCATGCGCAAACCGGCCGCTCGTTCCACGCTCCGTTCGGGAAGCAGGTTGCCGGAAGACATGACGCAGACGTTCCAGTTCGATGCGACCGACGCCAAGATCGTCGAGTTGCTGCGCCTCAACGGCCGCGCCAACAACCAGCAGATTGCCGAGACGCTGGGGCTGACGGCCACCACCGTTTCCACCCGCATCAAGCGGCTGGAAGACGCCAACCAGCTGCGCGTCGTCGCCGTGTCGGACTTCTCCGCCCACGGCTACAACGTCCTGCTCAAGATCGCGGTGGAAGTGGACGGCCGCCCGGTGAACGACGTGGCGCACGATCTGGCCGCGCTGCCCGAAGTCTTCGCCGTGCATCTCGTCACCGGCCGGTACGATATCGACATGCTGGTGGCGCTGCAGGGGTTCGAGGATCTGTCCGGCTTCCTGCTCGACGATCTTTCCACCGTACGCGGCATCCGCTCGCTGACGCCCGCCGTGGTCGTCGATATCATCAAGTACCAGTTCGACGTCGCGCCGATCGAAGCAAGGGATCGCTGAACAATGTCCTCCCCCGTGCTCGACGCACTCGACCACCAGCTGATCGACCTGCTTGCGCGTGACGCGCGCGTTTCCAACCGCAAGATCGCCGCCGAACTGGGCGTTACCGAAGGCACCGTGCGCGGCCGCATCAAGCGGTTGCAGCAGGACGGCCTGATCGCTTTCACCGCGATCACCGGCTTCGAAATGGGCAAGAAATCGCGCCTGGCCTTCATCAATGTGCAGGCCGACGTGCACCGCGTGCGCGAAGTGGCGGAAGCCATCGGCGCGCTGCCCGAAGTCAACGCCGTGCTGGTGACGATGGGCCAGTTCAACATCGCCGCGCTCTGCCTGTTCGATGAACTGGAGACGCTGCAGCACATCGCTTCCGAACTCGTGCTGATGATCGACGGTGTGCACCATGTCGAAACCTCGATCGCGGTCAGCACCGTGAAGTACGAGGCGCGCATGGCCAAGATCACCCCGCCGGACCACATTGCCGACGAGGATTAAGCGCCAGATTTCGCGAATTGGCCGAAAGCAGTCCATTCTGGTTTGCATTTGCGTAATTCAATAGATATACGATGACGCAAATCTAAAGCGTCATCGGTGAGTCGCCCTTGCTTGCGCAGCTCCCGACGGCCAACGGGAGCAGGCATATGAGCGAGAACCGGGCGGCACCGGACCGCACCCTCATGCATTCCGGGGAGCACCCCCAGCAGCAACCGGCGTTGGATGCGCGGCTGAAGCACGTGCTGCGCCACCTTCCGGCGCCGGTGGGCGTGGTCACCAGCTTCGATCCGGAAACCGGCGACCCGGTCGGCCTTGCGATGTCGGCGATCATGCCCGTCTCGCTGGAGCCATGCTCGATGGCGATCGCGGTCAACCGCTCGGGTTCCAGCCACGACGCATTGGTGCGCAGCGGCGAATTCTGCATCAACCTGCTGGACAGCGAACGGCACGGCCACATGGAGCCTTTCGCCCGGCCGGAAGCGCGCGCGCTGCGCTTTACCCAGCCCGAATGGCAGCGCCGGGGCCGCGTCTGGTTCATCGACGGCGCGCCCGCCAACATCTTCTGCCACATCCGCGAGCGCGTTTCCTACGGCACGCATGACCTGCTGATCGGCGATGTCGACGAACTCGTCGCCACCGGGGGCGAGGACATTCTGGGCTGGGCCAATGGCTGCCTGGGCCGCCTGTCTCCGCTCGCCGCCTGACCCCACCCTTTTGCAAGAGAGTGCAATGCCCGAAAACGACGCCTTGCTGGCGCGGATAGACCGCCTTGAATCGCTGGACGCCATCCGCCAGCTCCCCGCCAAGTACGCCCTTGCACTGGACATGCGCGACAGCGATGCCTGGGTGAACCTGTTTCCCGCAGACGTGAAAGTCGGCGGCGGCCAGTCTGGTCGCAAGGCGCTGCGCGACTGGTTCGACGAGACGCATTCGCGCCAGTTCACCGGCACATCGCACCACATCGGCGGCCATGTGATCGACTTCGACGATGCCGACAATGCGCAGGGCGTCGTCTATTCCAAGAACGAGCATGAGGCCGGCGGCGACTGGGTGGTCATGCAGATGATGTATTTCGACCGGTATGAGCGGATCGACGGCCGCTGGTTCTTCCGTCGCCGCCTGCCGCTCTACTGGTACGCCAGCGACCTGAACCGCCCGCCCATCGGCGAGCGCAAGATGCGCTGGCCCGGCGAGCCGCCCTACGAAGGCAGCTTCCACGACTTGTTCCCCAGCTGGAAAACCTACTGGGATCGCCATGGCATGGCGCATGACGGCCCGGTAGACGCGCCCGCGCCGCTGGAAAAATTCATCGAAACGATGCGGCGCGGCGCCCCGCTGCCCCGTCCGCGTGTGCGGAGTTGAAGGGGCCGATGGATCCGCTTTTCACACCCGTCCGCCTTGGCGCCATCCACCTTGCCAACCGCGTGGTCATGGCCCCGATGACGCGCGACCGCGCCGGGCCGCAGGATGAGCCGACCGACCTGATGGTGCAATACTACCGCCAGCGCGCATCGGCCGGGCTGATCGTCACCGAGGGCACGCAGCCCTCCCCCACCGGCAAGGGCTACTGGCGCACACCGGGTATCCATTCGCCCGCGCAAGTCGAAGGCTGGCGCAAGGTGGCGGAGGCGGTTCACGGCGAAGGCGGGCGCATCGTCGTGCAACTGATGCATGTAGGCCGTGCGTCGGTGCGCGCGAACAAGGCCGCCGACGCCGAAACCGTGGCCCCGTCCGCGCTGCCCTGCCCGGACCCGATCCCCGGTCCTGACGGCGTGCCGGTGCCCACCGAAATGCCGCGCGCGCTGGAAACGGGCGAGATCGACGGCGTCATCGCCGAATACGTGGCCGCCGCACGCAATGCCCGCGCGGCGGGGATCGACGGCGTGGAACTCCACTGCGCCAGCGGCTACCTGCCGATGCAGTTCCTCTCCTCCAACAGCAACCAGCGCACGGACCGTTACGGAGGCTCCGTACAGAACCGCGTGCGGTTCGTGGTCGAAGTGCTGGAATCGCTGGCAAAAGCCATCGGCGCGGACCGCGTGGGCCTGCGCATCTGCCCCGGCGTCACCTTCAACGGCATGGCCGATGCCGACCCGGCCGAGACCTACGCCACGCTGCTGGACGCCATCGAGCCGCTGGGGCTGGCCTATTGCCATCTGATTCACATCCCCAATACCGGGTTCGACGCGCTGGAACTGGTACGCGCACACTGGTCCGGCCCAGTGATCGAAAACTGCGCACTCACGCCCGAAAAGGCGCGCGCCGTGCTGGCGGAGGGCAAGGCCGATGCCGTCTCTTTCGGCTTCGCCTACATCGCCAACCCCGATCTTGCGCAGCGGCTGCGCGTCGGGGCCCCGCTCGCCAAGGCGGACCGCGCGACATTCTACACCGGCATGGGCGACGACCGGCGCGGCTATACCGACTACCCCGCGCTCGCCGACTAAAGCACGACAGGGATGCAGCGATGAGTGAAATCCAGACTTTGCTCGACGAGCGGCAGATCGTGCGGGGACTTTCCCGCTTCGCCCGCGTGCTTGACCGGAAGAAGTGGAGCGAGCTTTCGGATGTCTTCGCCCACAACCTGACCTTCAACTACGGATTGGGTGAGGAAATCGGCATCGCCGCACTGGAACGCAACATGCGCCGCTATCTCGACCGGTGCGGCCCCACGCAACATCTGATCGGCAGCGTGATCGTCGATATCGACGGCGATCACGCCACAAGCAGCGCCTATGTGCAGGCACGGCACCAGCGGCAGGACGATCCGGTCGGCGCGATATTCGATTCCACCGGCGAATATGTCGATCGCTGGCAAAGGCAGGATGAAGGCTGGCGCATCGTGCGGCGCGATGCGCTCTGGTTCCTCCACGCGGGCGATCCCACCGTTATTTCCGCCGAAAACGCAGGGCTGGGATAAGGCCGATGAAGGACGACACGATGACCGCGATGGCACAGGGAACCCGGCTGCTGGCAGGACGCGCGGCGCTGATCACCGGCGGTGGACAGGGCGTGGGCCAAGGCATCGCGCGGGCCTTGGCCGAAGCCGGGGCCGATGTGGTCATTGCCCAGCGCCGTCTGGACGAAGCCGAGATCGAGGCTGAATGGCTGCGCCGAACCCACGGTGTACGTGCCTTGGCGATGCAGATCGACGTGACCCTCCCCGAACAGATCGAGCGGATGGTGGCGGAAACCGTCGAACATCTCGGCCGGCTCGACGTGCTGGTCAACAATGCCGGGGCCAGCTTTCCCAAGCGACTGGAAAGCCACAGCGATGCGGACATGGCGGCGAGTTTCGACCTCAATTATTGGGCCGTATTCCGCGCCATGCGCGCTGCGTTTCCGGTGATGAAGGCGCAGGGCTATGGCCGGGTGATCAACCTCGGCTCGCTGAACGGCGTCAATGCGCACATGTTCACCGCCGCCTACAATGCCAGCAAGGAAGCCGTGCGCGCGCTGACCCGCACGGCGGCGGTCGAATGGGGGCCGCATGGGATCACTTGCAACGTGATCTGCCCCTCCGCCACCAGCCCGCAGGCGCGCGACTATTTCGAAGCCAACCCCGCCATGGCGGAGGAAATCCTGTCGCAAGTGCCGGTGGGCCGCTTCGGCGATGCCACAAAGGACGTCGGCCCCGTCGCCGTGTTTCTGGCCAGCGAGGGCGGCGGCTACATGACCGGCAACACGCTGTTCGTGGACGGCGGCGGGCATATCAACGGCGTGTCCTGGCGGCCGGAAGTGGCGGCATGAGCATGTCCCCCGCATCCCTCACTCCCTCCCGGCTGGGCCTGACCGGCCGCGCCGCGCTGGTCGCTTTCGCGACGATGAGCGGCGTCGCCAATAGCACGCTCTCCCCCATCCTGCCGCAGATCGAGCGCGAATTCGGCGCCGCAAGCGGCCATGTCACCGTGACCATGGTGCTGACCGTATTGGGGCTGGGCGTCCTGATCGGATCGCCATTGGGCGGTTGGCTGGGGGACCGGCTGGGCCACCGCCGGGTGATGTTCGTTTCCGGCCTGCTCTACGGCCTAGCCGGCTGCGGTATCCTGTTCGCGGCGACGCTGGAACAGGCGGTTTTCGGCCGCCTGATCGTCGGCATCGCACTGGGATCGATGGGCGCGGCGGCGTTCTCGGTCATCGGCGATTATTGGGACGAGGCGGGGCGCAATTTCTGGTCCGGCGTGATCCCCTCGGTCGGTGCGCTGGCGGGCATGGCGCTGTCGATCGTCGCTGGCTCGCTGGCGGATACGGCGTGGCGCACCTCGTTCCTGATCTATGCCGTGGGCTTCGTCGCGGCGGCGCTGGCGCTGGCGGGAATTCCCGAAAAACCGGCTACCACCTCGCGAGCGCGGGCAACTGCGGGATCGGGCATTCCGGTAAGGCTGCTGCCCTCCATCCTGGGCTTCGGCCTGATCGTCGGCAGCATCGCCACCGGCACGTCTGCCTATCTGCCGCACCGGCTGGTCGATGTGGGCGTGGCCACAAGTTCGGGCCGCGCCGTCGTCGCGCTTTCCGGCGCGGCAACGGTGGTGCTCACCGGCTTCGCCTATGGCCGGATCCGGCGGCTGATCTCGCTGAACCTGGCCTTCGTTTTCGGCGCGGCGTGCAGCGGCTTCGGCCTGCTCATCATGGCCTATGCCCCCACCGCGCCGATGGTCGCGCTGGGCATGGCGATAGAGGGCGTGGGCATCGGCATGCTGATGCCCAGCCTGATGGTCTATGCCATCGGCCTGTCGGACGAGAGTAATCGCGGGCGCGTGATCGGCCTGATGAAAGGGGCGATTTTCGGCGGCCCGTTCCTGGTGCAGTTCGCACTCGATCCGGTCCGCCTCCACGCCGGAGCCTCTGCTGCGCTGGCGATCCTGTCGACATCGGGCGCCGTGCTGGCGTTGTGGTTCGCAGCGCGCTGGCTGGGCCGCCGGCCGAAACTGGCCTGACCGCCGTCAGCTCAATCCTGCCGCGGCATCGGCGATGCCGCTGGTGTCGAACGGCCGAAGCGCGCAGAGCAAGGTGAGCCAGCGGCCCGGTCGCAGGCTCGTTTCCCGGTCGCGGTCGCCCAGTGCCTGCACGTCGCGGCGCAATCGCTCGATCAGTTCGGCGAGTTGGCCCGCCCCTGCTTCGGACAGCTTGATCAGTTCGGAGGTGTAGACCGCATCGGGCGCGCCGAAATCCATCGCCATGAACTGCTGTTTCAGGTGGGTTTCGAACAGCTTGCGCAGCGGCAGCTTGCGGAAAATCAGCGCCCGGTCGACGCGCGGGCGCACGCGGTCTCCGCGCAGGCGGTCGATCAGCGCAAGGCGCTCCAGCTTCAGCAGGGCGGCGTCCAGCGTGGCGCGCGGCAGGCCGAAATCCTCACCGATCTCGCGCGGGCTCGCCCCTGACAGCAGCGCCATGAACAGGGTGGAGAGAAACACGTCGGCAGAGAGCGCCCGCTCCTGCGCCAAAGTCAGTTCGCGGGCGAGGCCGGTGCGCGCCTGCTCCGCCTCCCGCGCGAGTTCGGAGATGGTGGTGCCGCACAGTTCGGCCATGCGTTCCAGCCGGTCCAGCGTGAGTCCCTTGCCCACGATCCAGCGCTTTGCCGTCGCCTCCGAAACGCCCAGCGTTTCGGCCAGACGGGGCGCCGTCCACCCCTCCTGCCGCAAGTGGCGGCGCAGCACGCCCAGCATGGCATCGCTTGTGGAATCGTATCGCATTTCGATACGCATGGGCGCAGATCATGACACGATTTTCAAGCCGTTTCTTCGGCCCCACGCCCCCTCATTCTATCATCTTCCTCGCGACAACGATCGCCCGGCGGCCTCTTAGCGGGCCGGGGAAAAAAGTGTGGGAGATGCCCGAAAATGGAAGATATCCTGATCAGGAACGGCACCGTGGTCGACGGCACCGGCGCCCCGGCCTACGCGGCCGATGTACGCGTGACCGGCGGCACCATAGCCGAAGTCGGCCCCGGCCTGGAGCCGCGCGGCGAGCGTGTGGTGGATGCCACAGGCTGCTACGTCACCCCCGGTTTCATCGAAAGCCATACGCATTACGACGGCACCATGTGGTGGCAGCCCGATCTGGACCCCCTGCCCGGCTATGGCGCGACGACGATGATCCTGGGCAACTGCGGCTTTTCCACCGCGCCGCTCCATCGCTACATGCCCGCGCAGAAGGAGATGATCGGCATCTTCTCGTTCTTCGAGGATATTCCCGAAGGCCCGTTCCTCCAGCACTTGCCGTGGGACTGGAACACATGGTCCGAATACCGCGCATCGGTGGAGCGGAACGTCACGGTGCCGCTGAACTATGCCGCCTATGTCGGCCATATCGCCATCCGCCTTGCCGCGATGGGCGTGGAGGCGTGGGACCGCGAGGCGACGCCCGAGGAAATCGCGCGCATGTGCGAATTGCTGGACGATGCGCTGGCGGCAGGGGCCCTCGGCATGTCGGACAATCTGCACGATCATGACGGTCAGGACCGCCCTGTGCCGACGCTGAAGGCCAACGATGCCGAGTTCGCCGCGCTGTTCGACGTGATGGAGCGCTATCCCAACTGCTGCTATCAGGTGATCGTCGATACTTTCATGCGCATGACCGGCCCGGCCGACCTTGAGCGGCTGGCGAAGTTGCTGGGCGGCCGGAAGATCCGCGTGCAGATTGCGGGCGCAGTGCCGACGCTGGATTTCCAGAAGCCGATCCTGCCCGCGATGCAGGAAAGCCTGCGCACGATGCGCGAGGCGGATGTCGATATCTGGCCCGGCTTTGCGCACGTTTCGCCCACAAACGTGCTTTCCATCGTTAAGTCGCTGATCTTCGCCCAGTCCAACGACTATGTCTGGCACGAGGTCGTCATGGCCGAGGATCATGGCGAAAAGGCGCGGCTGCTGGCCGATCCGGACTGGCGGGCGCGCGCACGCAAGAGCTGGGACGAGAACGCCTGGGATCATTCGCCGTTGAAGAACCCGCAGGCGCTGAACCTGATCGACAGCGAGAATGGCACCGGCCCGGTCAACGTGACGCTCAAGGCCTATGCCGATGAGCGCGGGCTGCATCGGTCCGACGCGATGGCGGAGTGGATTCTGGCCAACGGCACCCGCTCCACCGTGCACATGGCGCCTTTCCCCAAGGACGAGGCCCTGACGATCGAACTGATGCGTGACCCGAAAACCGTGGGCAACATCTCCGACGCCGGCGCGCACTTGCAGATGCTCTGCGGTGGGGGCGAGAATGCGCTGCTGCTGACGCAGTACGTGCGTGAGGAAGGCTCGCTCTCCATCGAAGAGGCGGTCCACGTCATGACCGGCAAGCTGGCCGGCCACTTCAACCTCAACGACCGGGGCGTGATCGCACAAGGCAAACGCGCGGACATCGCCGTGTTCGACCTTGCCGAAGTGGAACGGCGCGATATGGAAAAGGCGCATGACGTGCCGGACGGGCGCGGCGGCCATTCCTGGCGCTTCACCCGCAAGGCGATGCCCACCCGCCTGACGCTGGTGAACGGCGTGCCCACGTTCGAGAACGGGGCCTATACCGGGGCCAAGCCGGGCCAGTTCCTCTCCCCCGCGATCCAGCCGCTGGGCAATTTCGCGGAAGCTGCCGAATGATCTGACAAGACCAACCGGGGCAGCGCTTCCCAAGGAGAGAAGCGCGCCCCTACAGGAAAGGATGTCCCGATGAACGAAGCCACGATCGGCGATGCCGACCGCGCCTATTTCAACGGCGCGATCAAGGCGATCACCACGCAAAGCTCTGTGCTGGTCAGTTCCTCCCGCTACCTCAACCACGCGCCGCTGCGCGCGCTGATCGCGCAGGAGATGCTGCGCCGGAACGGGCCGGACCTGCCCAACACCGCCTATATCCCCGAAGTCGCGCAGATCTTCCACGAACTGGAGGACATGGCCCGCATCATCCAGTTGTTCGAGATGGAGAAGGCCCGCCTGCCCGAATTCCGCCGCTGGCTGGAGGAAAAGCGGCTGGCAGACTTCACCATCGCCGAACTGGAACACTGCGCCCCCGGCACGCTGGGCGCGGCGATCCGCGATTTCATGGTGAACTCGGGCTATCAGCTGGACCTGTTCTTCCAGGAAGTGCAGGTGGTCAACGACTTCACCTATTACTTGCGCCAGACCGCGCTGACGCATGACATCGAGCATATGGTGACCGGCTTCGGCCCCAACCACGGCGGCGAGATCGCGCTGCTGACCGCCAACATGCATGCCAAGGCGCGCTATTTCCATCCGGAGCTTTCCGCCTTCTTCTCGCGCATCGCCTTCTACCTGAAGGCCAAGACGATCCTGAAGGACGGACTGCACTATCCGGAGGCGATGGTCGTCAATCTGGAAGCCGAATTCCGCGGGGCCGAACAGGGGCGCAACTGGACCATGCCGCTGATGCTGGTGGACTGGCGCGCGCGGGTGGACCAGCAGATCGTCGACATCCGCCGCGAGCTGGGGATCACGCCGGCAGAGGAAGGCCTCTGGCTCGATACCAATCGCCTCTGCAACGAGGATGATCCCGACTACCAACCGGCTCTCCAGGCCGCCGAGTAAGGCGGCCTCCTCCCAGGCCGGTCCCGCGTCCTGCGGGGCCGGCCGACCCGGTGGCGCGCGGCATCGCGCGGACCGGAGCGGCTGCGGCACGCCTAAAGCGTGATGCAGCCGCAGCGAAATCCCAACAACAGGCGATAAACCGACCGGAACGACAGAACAGAACCACAAAAAATTGGGGAGGCACTTGCATGAAGAACCTGAACCTCGCGCGTTTCGCGGGCTGCTCGGCGCTGGCCATGGGGCTGGCCGTAACGGCCACGCCAGCGTCGGCGCAGACCGCGCCTGACGGGGCCCCGCAGCCGGTGACCACCATTCAGGAAATCATCGTCACCGCCCAGAAGCGATCCGAGAACCTGCAAAGCGTGCCGGTCGCCGTCACTGCCATCACCGCCGACCAGATCGCCAATTCGCGGATCGAGAACATCGCCGACTTGCGCTCGGTCGCGCCCAATCTCTACGTCGTCACCCAGCCGGGCGGCAACGCGATCCCCTCCACCATGATGCGCGGGCAGGTTTCCGGCGCAGCGTCCAACCCGACGGTGGACAACGGGATCTCCTACTACATCGACGGGGTCTATCTCGGCTCGCTCAGCGGCATCATCTTCGACGTGGCCGATATCGAGCGGATCGAGGTGATCCGCGGCCCGGCCGGAACGCTGTTCGGCACCAATTCCACCGGCGGCGCGATCAACTACATCACGTCCGGCCCGCGCGGCGTCTTCGCGGCCAAGCAGGATTTCAGCTATGCCCGCTTCGGATCGTTCCGCAGCAAGACGCGGATCGATCTGCCCGAATGGCACGGGATCAGCGCGGCGGTCAGCTATCTCCACAATGAAAAGCGCAACAACGTGCGCAATTTCGACCAGATCACGCTCGACTATTCGAACGAGACTTCGGGCGAAGTGGGCAAGCTCACGTCGGTGAAGCGGCTGGGAGAAAGCACCACCGATGCCGTCCACGCGGCGGTGCGCTGGAAACCGCTGGACGACCTGACGATCGACTACAAGTTCGACTGGTCACGGCAGGAATTCTCTCCCCCGCCGGTCTATCTGCTGGGCTTCCCCGATACGCCGGGCGGGATCGCGGCCTATCAACTGGTGGCCTCGCAAGTCTATTTCGGCGGGCCGACGCTGGACGACTATATCCAGACCAAGCGCGGCAACGTGGTGTTCAACGACACGACGACCAAGAGCGTGACGAAGACGACCTCTCACCTGATCGTCGGCACCTATCGCGCGAATGAGCACCTGACGATCAAGAACACCACCAGCTGGCGTTCGCTCGATCGCAATGCCTTCACCTCGAACCTGGACGGAACCGGCACGCTGACGGTGCCGATCGCCTATGGGCCGGACGGTTCACCCGTCGCCTTCGCGCCGCTCTCTCCGCTGTCGGTGCGCTGCTGCAACCAGCTGCGTCAGTTCAGCAACGAGCTGCAGTTCAACGTGGACACCACGCCGGTCGCGGCGACCGCGGGCCTGTTCTACTACAACCGCCGTACACCGCCGGGTGAGAATCCGTTCGGCTTGCCGGTCGTCGATACCTTCCAGGTCTTCCCCGGCAACGCCCATCCCGGCACGCCGATCACCGATTTCGACCGCAGCTTCTACTTCAAGGTCCGGCAGGTCGCAGGTTATGGGCAGGCGACCTGGCACGCCACCGACCAGATCGATGTGACGGGCGGCATTCGCTACACGCAGGACGACAAGACCTTCTTCGACACCTCGGCGGGCGAGCCGGGGTCGACCTACACCTATTCGAAGGGCAATTTCAGCTACCTCGCGAACCTGACCTACAAGCCTTCGCGCGACCTGCTGCTCTATGCCAAATACGTCACCAGTGTCATTGCGCCAAAGCGTTCCCAAGATGCGGCAGGGCGATTTTCTGGCGCATTTCCGCCATTTTCTTAGAACGCGCGACGCACATAATCTCGGCGTCAGTTCGACTAGGAGCCACATAGGAGCCACGCGGAGGAAAGCTGAGGCGTGCTCCCGCGCAAAGCATAAAGATACCTACTTGGCGCGCATCCTTGGCTCCGGCCCGATGAATACAACTTTTTCTCCTATTCCAACCCGCCGATTCTGCCGGCGCGGCCTTTGGGCTCACCTCACTCACTGCCCGCCTGAGCATGCAGAAATCCCGATCCTGCCGCCTGGGTGCATCAGAAAGCCAGCATGGTGCACTCGAACGTATATTTCCCAAGTGCTTTTCCGGTGACAGCTTAATGGTCCAAAACTGTTTCGCGGAATAAGGGTCTTAAACTATGACCAAGCCAAATGGCGTGCATCTGACAAATTCCGAGGCCGCCGAATATTTGCGCCTTTCACCGCGTACGCTCGAAAAGCTGCGGGTTGTCGGCGGTGGCCCACCCTTTCGGAAATTCGGGCGACGTGTCGTCTATGCATTTTCCGACCTTGAAGCATGGGCGAATGATCGATCATTTGACAATACGAGCCAAGTCCACTGAAACTTCAATTCGCCGAGCGAAATCGGGCCGCGCTTCGGCCTCAGCTACACCCCGCCGTGGGGCACGATCGTAAATCGCGAGTTGCGATCAACTTTTACATCACTTCTGCTGAGCCTGCACCTGCAATGCTTGGCACTCATGGGCAGCGCTTCAACACACCTTCAGCCAAGCGAGCGTATCGCGAACAGCCTCACCAAGCGGAGTATGTGGCTCTGCTCCGAGGAAACTCGTCAAGCGGCTATTGTCCAGACGGATCGGTTGCTGCCAGAGATAGCGCATCTCGACGATTTCGCGCGGCGTCTCCTGAAACCAACCAGCCGCTCGAAGAAGTAACCAGGGAAACCGCCTGACCGCGATGTTTGGACGCCCCAGAGCAGAGATAATCGCCCTTACCATCTGGGCGCCATCGAAATCCCAGTGCCCTTCGAAATGAAAGCGCTCGAAACGATCAAGCGCATCGGTCCGATCGAGCAGCCGCGCGACGGCCTCACCAGCGTCAGGCAAATAAGCCCAGGCGTGACCGATTCCCTCGCGCCCCGGATAGGTTATGGTCCTGAGCCGCGTACCCGGCTTGACCAGTCCTTGCGAGAACCAGTTGTTTCCACTCCCTGGGCCGAAGAAATCACCAAACCGAAGGATCAGCACCGGCACCCCATTCTCAGCTGCCTTCGCGAGCCGTCGTTCAAGCTCGACACGGATAGCGCCTTTGCTCGTGAGGGGATTTTGGGGAGCGCGCTCATCGAGATCGGGAAAGGCGTCGGGACCGTAATTGTAGATCGTGCCGGGCAGGACAAGGCGTGCGCCCGCGGCCCTCGCCGCCGCAATGCTATTGTCGATCATCGGCAGGACCAGGTGCCCCCAATTGCGATAGCCCGGAGGGTTCACACCGTGGAAAACGACCTGAGCGCCTTGCGCCGCACGGAGCACGTCTGCCGCATTCATCGCATCGCCTTCGATCCAGCGGATGCCTGCGGACTGATCGCCCCCGCTTGGGCTAGCCCCGCGGCGCATCGCCTTCACCGACCAGCCATGTGCCAGCATCGCCCTCGCCACTGCCCCGCCGATGCCGCCCGTTGCGCCCAGAATCAGAACCGTCCTTGTCTTGCTCATCATGCTTCTCCTCGTGACAGGAGAGATCTGGACCGCCAGCAAATGAAAGATAATTACATAATTACTTCGATCTGCTAGTGCATAAACTATGAGCCAATCGTTAAACTGGGAAGATCAGCGCGCGTTTCTCGCGGTGCTTGAAGAGGGCAGTCTTTCCGCGGCAGCACGCCGGCTGAAGGTTACGCAGCCAACCGTCCGCGCACGGCTCGAAGCGCTCGAACGTGCGCTCGGCATCCGATTGTTCACTCGCTCTGTGCGCGGTCTCGTGCCCACTGCTCAAGCAAGAGTGTTAGGCGAGGCAGCCCGCGCCATGGCCCGCGCGTCGCAGGCCTTTGAGCGAGGCGCCAGTGCACTTCCCGGCGCAATCGCTGGCGTGGTGCGCCTGAGTGTATCCGATTTCGTGGGTGTCGCGGTCTTGCCCCCGATGCTCGCCAGGTTACGCCGACGCCATCCTGCGCTGATCCTCGAGGTCGAAACGAGCAACCTTTCCGCCAACCTGCTGGAACAGGAGGTCGATGTAGCAGTGCGTATGACGCCGCCCCGGCAGACCTCACTGGTCGCGCGCAAAGTGCCATCGATCGCACTCGGCTTCTACGCCCATGTCGATTACCTGACCGCGCGCGGGCTACCGGTTACACTCGCGGATCTGAACCAGCACGATCTGGTGGGTCCGGACAGATCCCCGCAGGATCTAGATGCGATTACGCGCTTGCTTCCGGATCTTGATCAAAGTCGGTTCATTTTGAGGATGGACAGCCATCCGGGGCAGCTTGCGGCGGTACGAGCCGGTATCGGAATCGGCGTCATACAGCGTGCCGTCGGCGATAGCGACCCAACGTTGAGCGCTGTTCTTTCGGATGTTGCTATCCGTGCGCTCGACACATGGGTGGTTATCCATGAGGATTTGCGCGATACTCCCCGCGTTCGGACGGTATTTGATCATTTGGTTGCCGAATTCGACAACTACGGGAAAGCGTAACTCCGCCGATTAAGCAGTCATTCGCGGGGCCAAGTCTGAGCTTTCAAACGCGCCCTACGTTCACCCATCAATGGGATGGACCTCAACGATCCGGGGTATGCAAACCTGCAAGTCGCGGAACTACCGTCGACGGGCACTCAAGGCGCGAACAGGCGAACTACCACTTTGGGCACAAATCTCCTATGTGGAGCAAGTTCAGCCTCGAGGCGGCTAGCAGCAAGACCTCCCCACTCCTTGAGTCTCCTGGATTGTCTCCACCCCAAAGAGCGTCCACATCACGCCGAAGTCGTTCTTAAATGGCCACCAAGGGAAATGTTGGAACGTCCGCATTTCCCTTGACGAAATCGTGAGTGCTCAGGAATCCAGCAAGACCGTCACTGTCTTGCTCTCCGTGTAGTGAAGAACGCCCTCTTCACCGACCTCTCGCCCCCAGCCAGACTCCTTCACGCCGCCAAACGGAGCGGAAGGGTCATTCATTCCGTGAGTGTTTACCCAAACGACGCCTGCCTGAAGTTGACGCGCCGTCAGGTGAGCACGTGAAATGTCCCGCGTCCAGATATTTGCCGCTAGCCCGTAACGAGTATCGTTTGCGGCCCGCACCACGTCGTCCACGTCATCGAAAGGCGTCGCGACCAGCACCGGACCGAAGATTTCCTCACGCACAATGCTGGCGTCGGGATCAGGATTGGCAAAGATCGTGGGCTCGACAAAGTAGCCGTCGCGTCCGCCTGTGGTGCCACCGCTGACCAGCTCCGCGCCAGCCTGCTTGCCCTGTTCGATGTAGCCCAGCACGCGGCTCTGCTGGGCACGAGACACGAGCGGTCCGAGCATGGCATCGGGATCCCGGCCATGGCCGAGCTTGAAACCCGCAGCCACCTTCGCCACGCCTTCGACCACCCGGTCAAATACCGACCGCTCGACATAGAGGCGAGACGCGGCGAGACAGACTTGGCCGGAATTGAAGAAGATCGCCAGCGCAGCACCCATCGCCGCGGCATCAAGATCGGCATCGGCAAAGACCAGTGAAGGAGACTTGCCGCCCAGTTCGAGAGTCACGCGCTTCAGGTCTTGCGCGGCGGTCCGGACGATTTGCTTGCCCACTCGCGTCGACCCGGTGAAGGCGATCTTGTCGATACCGGGATGCTCGACCAGCGCCTGCCCCGCTTCATGGCCATAGCCGGTGACAACATTGAGCACCCCTTCCGGCAGACCAGCTTCCAACGCCAGTTCAGCAAGCCGCAACGCAGTGAGCGGGGTCACTTCAGATGGCTTCAGAACGATGGTGCAGCCGGCAGCGAGTGCCGGGGCGATCTTCCAGGCCGCCATCGCCAGCGGATAGTTCCACGGCACGATCTGGCCGACGACCCCTATCGGTTCGCGCACGGTGTAAGAATGGTACTGCCGCCCGTCACCGGAGAACGGGTTGACCTGCCCGCCGATCTTCGAGGCCCAGCCGGCCATGTAGCGGAAGATATCTACGGCAGAGGGCACATCCACGGCCAGAGCGTGGTGGACGGTCTTTCCGTTGTCGTAGCTCTCGAGCAGGGCCAGCTCATCAGCATGGTCCTCGATCTTGCGCGCGATCGCCTCGATGATGCGCCCCCGATCGAGCGGGCGCATGCGGGACCATTCCGCACTCTCAAACGCCTTGCGCGCCCGCGTGACCGCGCGGTCGACATCCGCCGCGCCGCCGGCGGGCACGCTAGCGAAAATCTTGCCGGTAGCCGGATCTTCTACATCGATCCGCGCGCCGCCTTCCGCTTCATAGCGTTCGCCGCCGACCAACATCCGCGTGTCCGGCAGGTTAACCTCGTGACCGGGCTCGCCGTGGCGGTTCGAAGCGAAGGTCGAGGGTGCATTCATCTCTGTTTCTCCGGTAAAAACGGGAAAAAGGGACCGCGCCGCCCAATATTCCGGCGCGGTCCATGGGGAGGAGCTTCAGAAGTTGGCCGATAGGGTCAGGCCGTACGTGCGGGGTCGCCCCGCAAAGCGCACGGTCGTGTCGGTAATGCGGGTCGCGTTGGACCAGTAATATTTGTTGGTCAGGTTGCGCACGAAGGCGGTCAACTTGTACCGCTTGTCGTCAAGACTGAGACCCGCACGCAAGTCGATCAGGGTGTAATCGGCAATCGTCAAACCGCCCATACGGGTCAGTTCTTCAGACGGCGTATCGCGGGCATCGCCCAGCACCGCCTTGGTATCGCTCTGGAAGCTGAGATTGCCGCCAACGAATGCGCCGACGGTTTGGCTGAGAGTCCAATCGTACTGGCCGTCGATGACGATCTGGTATTTGGGCGTGTAAGGGAACGACGATCCACCGAAGTCGACCTGATTGCCGTAGGAATCGTAGTTGACGAAACTACCCTTGATCTTCGTATCAAGGTAGGTCGCGCCAATCGAAACGCGCAGCCCATCGGTTGGTGCAAGATCGAGCTGGATCTCTGCACCCTGCACGCGAGACTTGGGCACGTTCACCAGCGCCTCCAGCGGCCCGAAGATATCGGGATCGGCAACAACGCGCCCCTTGAACTGCTTGTTGCTGTAATCGTAGTAGAATACCGCACCGTTGACCTGCGCTGTTCTATCCAGCAACGTCAACTTGGCGCCGATTTCGTATGCCAGGACGGACTCCTGCTTGACCGGGGCGAACTGGTTGGCATCGCTGGCCGAAAGCAGCGGGAAACTGCCCGATTTGTAGCCCTTACTGACCGACGCATAGAGCAACGCGTCCCTGGAAGGCTTGAAGTCGATGCCCGCGCGCCACGACACATTGTTTTCGTCCAGACTGTCCTGCACCTCACCCGCCGTCAAAGCGGCGGCGTCAATCGTCACGCATGCATCGGGCGCAATAGAGATCGGATCGAGCCCTGCCCCGCCGCGGATTGCGTTGAGCAGGTTCTGAATGCCCTGTCCGAGCGCAAAACCGCGATCGGCCGTGCAACCGGCGAAGTCGATCTTGGTATCCGTGTAGCGAATGCCGCCATGCAAGGTGATCTTGTCACCGATGTCGTAATCGAGGTTGGCGAAGACCGCCTTGTTGACGAACTTCTGCCGGGCATACTGGCTGTAGACGAAAAACGGAACGCCCAATCCCGCATCGACAAAGTTGTAGGCCGACGTCGACTGGTCGTATGGCCCCGCATCATCCTGCTGATAGGTCTTCTCTCGCGCGTAATTGGCGCCGATGATCCAGCTCAGACCACCGGACTTGCCCTGCAACCGAAGTTCTTCGGAGAGCGCGGTAATCTTGCCTGTGGTGTTGTAGAAATAGTCTCGCAGCGCCACGCCATCCGGATCGATATCAGCATCGTTGTGGTACTTTGACCAGGCCGTGATCGAGGTCAGCGTGATATCATCGGTAAGATCAACATCGCCGCGCAGCGAAGCTTGGTAGAACCAGTCGTCGCGCTTGGGTGCCTGCTCCGGGGTCCAGTCGGCAGCCCGATTGTTGGCGGGCGCCAGCGGATATGTGGCAAGGTCGCCCAAACGCGCGGGATTGCCAAGCGGCACCACACCGATCAGTTGTGCCGCCTGCCCATCGCTCTTGTCGATGAAGCCATTGAGATTCAGCTCGAAACGGACGGTGTCTGCCGGCTGGAAGTCGATCAGCACGCGGCCGCTTGTGAAGTTGCGATCGCCAAGCTTGTCGTCACGCGTATAGCTACGTTGCCACGCACCGCCCTGCTCAGTCCGTACCGCGACACGCGCCTTTAAAGTGTCCGTGATCGGGCCGCTGACATACCCGCCGGCCGAGATTTCGCCGAAATTCTGGATTCCCGCATCGAGCCCTGCATGGAAGGTTGAAGTGGGCTTGGCGGCGATGTAGTTGATGGCGCCACCGGTCGCGTTCGATCCGAAAAGGGTGCCTTGCGGGCCTTTGAGCACTTCGACCCGCTCCAGATCGAGGGTCGCGCCGCGCGTCATAATCGAAAATGGCAGCGGCACCTGGTCCTGGTAGACGCTCACCGTCGGCTTTGCGGCAAGGCTGGTGTCGTAGAAGCCCACTCCGCGCAGCGTGTAGACGGGCGTCGCATAGGCACTTTCGGTATAGTTGAAGCCCGGCACGATCTTCACGAGATCGCCGACATCGGTGATGCCCTGATCCCGCAATTTGTCGCCCGATGCCGCCGTAATGGACAGAGGCACGTCGTTGATCGCCTCGGACCGCTTCTGTGCGGTGACGACAATTTCCTGGATGCCCGTCGCAGGTGTCGCCTCCTGAGCAAGGACCTGTGTCGACATGGCGAGCGACGATGCTCCCGCCATCAGCAAGATATTGCGGTTCATGGTATTGGCCTCTCCCTTAATGTCCGCGCTTTTGCGCCAGACTGTTCTTGCTTCGGCCCGGTCGCATGCCGGGCCCTTACTCCTCAATTTTTGGTGAAGCGGATCGGCAGCGACTTGTAGCCGCCCACGAAATTGGTCTCGACCATGCGCGGCTCGCCCGCGAGTTCGATCGATTTCAGATGCGGCAGCAGCTCCTGGAACAGCACACGCATCTCCAGCTTGGCGAGATGTTGGCCGAGGCACATGTGCGGCCCGAACCCGAAGGCGACATGCTGGTTCGGCGAGCGGGTAATGTCGAAGCGGTCGGGATCTACGAAGACATCAGTATCGCGATTGCCCGAGGGGTAACACATCATCAGGCGGTCCATCGCCTTGATCGACTGCCCGCGCAGCACGGTATCTTCCGCCGCATTGCGCATGAAGTGCTTGACCGGGCTGGTCCAGCGGATCGCCTCGTCCACCAGTCCGGGGATCAGGCCGGGATCTTCCTTCACTTTGGCGAAGTTCTCCGGGTTCACGATCATGCCGTGCAGCCCCCCCGCCGTCGAGGACGAGGTGGTGTCATGTCCGGCGGTCGCGATGGCGACGTAATATCCATTGGCCTCCGCGCGCGGGATCGGCAGACCATTGATGCGGGAATTGGCAATCAGCGAGAGCAGATCGTCAGTCGGCTCTTCTCGGCGCTTTGCACTGAGATCGTCGAAGTATTCGTAGAAATCCTCCAGCGCGGCCGCCCACATTTTCGCCCCTGCCACGGGATCGGCGACCATCTCCGGACGCTGCTCCTCCGGGTCATGGACGCCGAAGAACTCCTGCGTCAGCTTGAGCATGCGCGGCTCGTCCTCGGGGGGAACGCCGAACAGCGTCATAATGACCCGCAGCGGATAGTGCAGCGCGAAGTCGCGCACGAAATCGCATTCGCCGTCGAAACTGAGCAGGTTCTCGACCGACTGCCGCGCAAGGCGCCGCACCTGCTCCCCCAGCTGACTGACCCGGCCGGGCAGGAACCAGTTCGATGTGAGGTTGCGGTAGGAAGCGTGCTCCTTGCCGTCCATGTAGGTCAGCGACGAGATGATCTTGGTCGAGCCGCCGTTGATCGATCGGGTGAACTCATCCGAAGCCTGGTCATTCAGCACAGGGTTGAAATCGGCGTTGCGGAACAGTCTGGAATTACGCTCGGCTTCGCGAATATCTGCATGCTTGGTGACGATCCAGATCGGATCGAAGCCCGGCACATGGGCCTTGGCCAGCGGCATGTTCTCACGCAGCCAGCGGAAGGTGCCGTAGATCAACTCATCGTCGGTATAGGATTTCGGCGAAATCACGGTGCGTGCGATGTCGTCGGGAATGACGGGGCAGCTCTCGGTATCGAGCGAAACGGTCATGGTCTCTCCCTCGGGCGGTTGGATCCGCCGCAAATTGCGTGTTAGCCACACGTAACTATAGACAGCCCGATACGTCAATCGTAGTCATAGGTCCGACCATTCGAGCGATCAGATCAATGAAACGGCAGATTTCCGCCATTCCCGACCTGAATGGAACGCGTGACCGTCCCGCAAATCGAATGGCGAGGCAAAGATCGAATAGGAGAGATGCGTTATGGAAATTCGTGCTGCTGTGGTTCGCCAGCCAGGACAGGAATTTGTCGTCGAGACCCTCACGCTCTCGAAACTGCAACCCGACGAGGTACGAGTAAAGATCGTAGCGACCGGCCTGTGCCACACCGATCTCGTCGTGCGCGACCAGATCCTGCCGGTTCCTTTACCCGCTGTTCTCGGCCACGAAGGCGCCGGAATCGTAGAAGAAGTCGGATCGCAAGTGACCTCGCTCCAACCTGGCGACAGCGTGATCCTGGGCTTCGCTGCATGCCGGCAATGCCCGCAGTGCGACGCTGGCGAACCTGCCTATTGCCGCGACTTCGCCGCGCTGAACTTCGGTGGCCATCGGATGGACGGCAGCACATGCCTGCATGACGGCGAGCACGCCGTCAGCAGCCACTTCTTCGGGCAATCCTCGTTCGCAACGCACGCGATCGCCGCCGCCCGCAATCTGGTGAAAGTGCCGAAGGAAGCGCCGCTTGCCCTCCTCGGCCCGCTAGGCTGCGGGATCATGACCGGCGCCGGTGCAGTGCTCAACGCCCTTGAGGTCAAAGCAGGGGAGAGCCTGCTGGTGACGGGCGCAGGACCGGTGGGCCTAAGCGGAGTCATGGCCGCCGCATCAGTCGGGGCGAGCGCGATCATTGTCTCCGACCCGCTTGCTTCGCGCCGTGAGATGGCGCTCGACCTCGGTGCGACCCATGCTCTCGATCCCGCCGATGGCCCGCTGGGGGAACGAGTGCGCACCATAGTTCCGGGCGGGATCGCCGCCATGCTCGATACATCGGGCGTACCGGCGGTGATCGAGGATGGCCTGGGTGCCGTGGCAGTACTCGGACGCCTCGCCATGGTCGGCGTGCCGCGCAGCGCCGATGCCGCGATCTCGCTCAACCTGCTGCACATGCTCTCGCTCGGCCTGAAGGTCTGCGGCGTGACCGAAGGCAACGCGGATCCGCAGGATTTCCTGCCTAGGCTGATCGAACTCCATGCCGCCGGACATTTCCCGTTTGACCGCATGATCCGCACGTATCCGCTCGACCGGATCAACGAAGCGGTCGCGGACCAGCACGCGGGTCGCTGCGTCAAGGCCGTGCTGACGATGTAACATTCTGGCCGGGCAGCCTAACGACTGTCCGGCCTCACCCCTCGGATCGACTCCTGATCGCGTCGAAGTGGCGAAAGAATGCGCGCTGGCGCAGGACGCCGAAGAAATCGAGCATAAGCGGCAAGGCTTGCTCGACGAGATCGGCCGCCTCGCCCACTTCCACACGCCCGGTCACGCGTTCGAGGAAAGTCGTGGCCTCCCACTTGCCAACGAAGTCCGCCGCCTCGACGTAGAAGCCCAGCACTTCGGGCGTGTAGTCCAGATGCGCGTCGAAACCGGCCTTGCGCATGTCCCCCCAGATGCGGACCATCTGCGCGTCCGAAATGGACAGCGCATCGCCGTCCGGCGTCTCGATAATCGTGAGAACGCCAATCCCCGCCAGGATCCGCGCGTCCTCTGCGGCGGAGGGATAGGTTTCTAGCAGCGACGCGATCATGACCGGCCCCTGATCCTGTCCGGACCGGTGCGCCACCAATTGTTCAAGCTGATCCAGAGCGCTGGTATCGACGCGTGGCTGCGCCCCGCCGCCCTCCATCAACGCCTTGATCTGCGGCAGGGTCAGGCGGCTTTCGTGCTGGAGCTTGCGAACCGTGGCGATCGCCTGAACGTGATCCTCACGGTAGATCGCAACCGTGCGCTTGGGCCGATCGGGCTCCGGAATGACGCCGCTGCGCAGATAGAGGCGGATAACCTCCCGGTGCACCCCGGTGCGCTGTTCAAGCTCACGCATCTTCATCGGGACGTCTAGAGCATGAGACGGGCCCCTTCGCAATCCGGCGCGCCCGGCTTCCGAAAAGGCACAGCGCGGAGATCTGGCAGCCTATCAGGATCCCGATGGCCGTCATCGCTCCTTCGCGTCCGAAGCTGGGGCCCGCCGCTGCCAGCGCGCCGACGGCCATCTGGATCGCCCCATAGAGCCCCGAAGCCGACCCGAACGCCGCAGGATCGACGGAAGTGGCCAGCGCCAGCGCTGCCGGTCCCGCAAGGCCCACGCCGCATGTGAAAAGGAACATCAGGCCCGTCACCAGAAGCGGGCTGGCGAGGCCCGAAAGGAATGCTGCCAGCAGTCCGAGGGCCGCGCCCAGCGACAACCGGCATCCCAACGCCAGCATCCGAGGTGCTGCCCAGCGGTGGCTTCGCCGCGATGCGGTGAAGCTGCCGACCCACGCTCCTGCTACCACCACACCCAGATGCACGCCGCTGGCGTCAGGGGGCAGTCCGAAGCGCTGCTGATAGATGAGTGGAGCGACGCTGAGAAAGGCGTACCAACCCGTGGTGACGCAGCCGCCGCCGATCGCATAGGCCGCGAAGTGCCCTGACGTAACCAACCGCGCATAATTGCCCAGCACACCGCGCGTCGTGGAGGCGCGCGGTGTGCCGGTTTCCGGCAGGTGCGAGACGATCGCGAAAGTGTTGAGCGCCCCCATCAGCCCGAGCAGGATCAGGATGGCCTGCCAACCGGCATGGGCCACGAGAAAGCCGCCGATCATCGGTCCCAGTCCCGGTCCCACCAGGATCATCAGGTTGAGCCTGGCCAGGCTGCCGGTCGATCCTTCCTCCGTGGACACATCGCGCACGATAGTCCGGGCGATGACCATGCCCGCGCTGCCGCCCAATGCCTGCGCGAAACGGCACAAGTTGAAGAAACTCGCCGAAAAGGCCGTCGCGGCGACAAGACTCGCCAGCGTGAAGACGGCACTGCCGCCGATCAGGATCGGACGCCGCCCGAAGCGGTCCGCCAACGGTCCATGCATCAGTTGCCCAAAGGCAAGACCCCATATGTAGAGGCTGATCCCGATTTGCAGTTCGGCTGTGCCGGCACCTAAGGCGTGCGCCGCAACGACCAGCGCGGGCGCGAAAATATGAATGCCGAGCGTCCCGCTCAGCGTCATCGAGCCGAGAAGCCAGACCGGCACCCTTGCGCGGGTGCCGATCCGTGCCTCGCCAACGCTGGCCGGCATTACTCGGCAGCGACGAGTTCGCCCTGCTCCGCCTCGAACATGTTGCTGAGGACGCGTCGCGCCTGGTTGACCGCGCCATCGCTAGCAATGCCCACGAAGGGACGGCCGGGATTGTCATCGATGCGAAGCTGCTGGGCTTGCAGCGTTTCCTCGTCCTCGGTGATGGTGTCGAAGAACTGGTCGAACAGCACGTCCGGCACGCCGCTCTCCTTCGATGCGGTGGTGCAGATCGTCCAGAGGTAGTGGCTGGTCTTGTCGGTTTCCGGCGTGATGAAGTGGTTGTTGGCCAGCATGAAACCGTTGTCACGCTTGCCTTCGTAAGCGCCGGTTCCGGCATCGCAGCCGCCGGCGTTCACGCGGCAGGTCATGCCCAGGCGGGGTTCGAAACGCACCTCCTGCCAGCGATCGACCCGGCCCTTGAAGCCACCTGCATCGACGTAGGAGCGCGGCGGAACCGAGTTGGGCATCTTGCGCAGCAGGGTGACCTTGTTCCCGTCGAACTCCACCTTGGTGTCGGCCCCATAATGTTGTTCCGGGTTGCCGCCGATCGTGCGCGCATGGATGTACGGCACGTGCGTCAGGTCCATGATGTTGTCGATGATAAGCTGCCAGTCGGCCTTCACATGGAAGTTGTACGGGCGCCAGGTCCAGGCAGGATCGTTATGCTCGGGGCTGTCGATCACGGTCGACGGATCGGCCAGCGCCGCATCGCCCATCCAGATCCAGATCAGGTGATCCTTCTCGACCACCGGGTAGTGGCGCACATTTGCCGACGGCGGAATGCGGGTCTGGTTGGGAATGCGCGTGCAGGCGCCCAGCCGGTTGAACTCCACACCGTGATAGCAGCAGCGGATGATGTCGCCTTCGACATGCCCTGCGCTGAGCGGCATGGCGCGGTGGCTGCAGCGATCCTCCAGTGCGGCGATCTGGCCGTCTTCGGTGCGGAACAACACGACCGCCTCATTCAGAAACCGCCGGGCCAGCGTTTTGCCGGACTCGACCTCAGCAGCGAAGGCCGCGACATACCAGGTGTTGTGGACGAACATGCAACTCTCCTTGTCCATTCCGGTCTTGTCGCCGGTCAGAATGCTTTGTGGGCATACGCTATCCGCGCGGAAATCCCGCCTCCAATCGCATTTGAATAAAGCCATTGGAAAAGCGGGATGACCACCGAGCCACGCGTGTCAGCGCAAGTAGAGCCCGCCGTTCATATCAAGCGTGGCGCCCACGAAGAACCCGCCTCTATCCGACGCGACGAGCGCAACAGCGGCGGCGATCTCACCCACTTCCATGAACCGGCCGACCGGCACTTCCGCCTCCACGCGTGCGATCTGCTCTTCCGAAAGGCGGCCCTTGGCGGTGTCGATCGGGCCGGGTGCGATGGCATTCACGGTCACACCGGTTCCAGCGAGATAACGCGCGAAATACTTGGAAAGCATGATCGCCCCCGCTTTCGAAGCGGCGTAGTGCGGTGAGGCGACCGTGCCGCCGTTCTGGCCCGCCAGCGAGGTGACGTTGACGATGCGGCCATAACCGTTCGCCTTCATATGCTCGGAGAATATCTGGCAGCTCAGGAATACGCTGCGCATGTTGATGGCGACGATCTCGTCGAATTCATCGGGGCTGATATCCTGGGTGGGCGTCCGCCGCGCCAGGCCCGCGTTATTGACCACGATATCCACCCGCCCCCATTCACTGGCGATCCGGTCACGCGCGGCAAGGAAATCGTCCTTGCTGCGAACGTCGAGCGCGATGGCCATGGCAGTCGTGCCCGACGGGTCGAGCGAGCACGCCACCGCTTCGGCGGCGGTGAGATCCAGATCGCTGACGGCTACTTTGCCCCCGCCAGCGTGAATCTCCCGCGCGACGGCCTCACCCACCCCGCGTCCACCGCCGGTAACGAGGGCCGTGCGCCCCGCGAAGGAAAAGCTGCCGTTCTGGGGAAGCTGGGTAGGCGTGGTCATCGCGAGTTCCTTGGTTCCTGAATTTCTGTCAAAAAGGTGGGGAACGGCACGCCCGCTCCCCACCAGGCCGTCAGCGGCGCAGGGAGATCGTCACGCCATAAGTGCGCGGCGTATTGGTGAAGATCTTCCAATAGGTGGTGCCATTGCCGGGCACCGCAAGGAACGCGGTGATGTCGTCGGCATTGACGATCTGATAGTTGTTGGTGAGGTTCTTGCCCCAGATACCGACCGTCCAGCGGCCGTCCGAGGATTCGTAGTTCAAGCGTGCGTTCAGCGTGCGGCCGCGCGTGTCGTTGTAGAGGTTCTCGTAAAGCCGCAGCGTATTGGCATCGTCCGTCGAGATGCGGGACGAATAGCTGAAGTCCATCTGCGGCGTCAGCGTCGCACCGTTACCCAGCTGCGCATCATAGCTGGCGCCAATGGTAAAGGCATCGCGCGGCGCGAACTTCGCGGGATTGCCCGAGTAGTCGAGGCCGACCAGTGGATCTTCGAGCGAAGTGTACTTGCCGATCAGGTGCGTATAGTTGCCCGTCAGGCGCAGGCCGTCCATCGGACGCAGGACGGATTCGATTTCCCAGCCCTTCATCTTCAGCGTGCCGTTGTAGGTGTGGGCAATGCCGCCCGCGCCTGAGAAGTTCTGGAGATCCTTGGTCTTCTGGTGGAACAGGGCGACGTTGAAATCGAGCATGTTGTCGAACAACCGTGTCTTTGCGCCGACTTCGTAGTTTTCGGCATGTTCCGGCGCCAGCGGGATGGTGGGATTGAGGTAGGCGTTGTCTACGAAGCCGCCCGATTTGAAGCCCTTGGCGTAGGTCGCATAGAGGTTGATCTTGTCGGTGGGCTGGTACTTCAGCGTGAAACGCGGCGTGAAGGCGCCCCAGGTCTTGCCGCCCGACGCGATCACTTCGCCGGGGAACCCGAAGCCCGGGATCGCGCCGGCGTCGGTGGTCGAATAGGCGTGGTAATCGATCGTCTTGCGATCAGAGGTATAGCGACCACCCGCCACGACCGACAGCTGATCGGTCAGTTTCAACGTCGCTTCCCCGAATACGGCGATGCTGCGAACGTTGCCGTCCTGAACGCGCGTGATATTGGTGATATCCGGGTTGCGGCGGATGCTCGCGGGAACGGCAGAGCCCGGCAGCGGGCTGTAATTGAAGATGTTCTCCGTCGAAACGTCGGCCGAGAGGTAGTAGGCGCCGACGACGTAGGAAAATACGCCCGGTGCCGAGGCAAAGCGCACTTCCTGCGTAAAGCTGCGGTTGCGCACCACCTGGCGGCGGTCGAACACCGGAACCTCGGTTCCCACCGGCACGTCGTCATTGGTCGCGCGGCTGTCGTTCATGCGATAGCCGGTGATCGCGGTAAGCGTGCCGCCAAGGAGATCCAGGTCCCCGCGCAGGTAGCCACCACGCAGGCGCTGACGATAGGGCGATGCGGCGAAGTCGTTGTTCACCCATTTGCCATTGGTGAAGTCTCCGAACGTGTCCGGCACTACCTGATTGCCGCCGATCCCTAGGCCGATCGCGCCGCCATTGCCCTTGGTGTAGCTGTAGTCGCCCGAAAGCACGATCTTCAGCGTGTCGGTAGGCTGGAACAGCAGCTTGCCGCGTGCGGCGTAACCATCGGTCTTGCCGTAGCTGCCAGACTGGTTGGGCGTATCGATCTGGCCGTCCGACGTTTCGGTGCTGAACGCGAAGCGCGCGGCGATCTTGTCCTCCACCAGCGAGGTGTTCAGCATGCCTTCGCTGCGGAAGTAGCCGGCGTTCCCGCCGGTCGCCTGGAAGAAGTAGTCGTCCTTGAATTCGGGGTTCTTGCTGATGACGGCGATGGCGCCGCCCACCACGTTGCGGCCGAACAGCGTGCCCTGCGGGCCGCGCAACACTTCCACACGGTCGATATCGTAGAAGTTCGCGTTCAGGTCGTTGTTGAAGACGTAGTAGATGTCATCCATGAAATAGGCGACCGGCGTATCCAGCGTTGCCGTGCGGAACGTGGACACGTTGCCGCGAATCGCCACGATCGACAGGGACTTGTCCGCTGTATTGATCGTGATGCCCGGCATCTGCTGCGTCAGCGCCGTGGGGCTGAAGACCTGTTCCGTGCGCAATGCTTCGCCGCCGAAGGCCGCAATCGAGAAAGGCACCTCGCGCACGGTGGACGCGCGGCGCTGGGCAGTAACAATGATGTCCTGCACGCCGCTACCGCCGCCCGAGCGCGCTTCGGACGGAGAATCGGTAGGCGGTGAAGCCTCGGCTGCGCCGGCAGCATCCGGCCCGGCCGTTCCGGAGGGGTCCGCGGCCGCGGAAGTCTGTGCATGCGCGGGCATAAACGCCACGACGGAAAGCGCGCAGGCTGCAACGGAAGTCATATACTTGAATGTCATGGAAGGCTCTCCCCAAGGGTTTTGTCGCGGCTTAGCTGCCACCTTGAGACCAGGGAGAAGCCGCAAACGATATCGCTGGCAATAGTTTCATCCCGGTTTTCGAATGGTAAGACCATATTCCGATTGGGGTTGGCGGAAATCTGCGGGTAGCTCGAAAGGGCAAACGAGAACCGCCACCCCCGCACCTGAAGGACAGGCTTCAAGAGGAGGGTCGAGGCGATCGAAGACGACCAAGGAAGAGCCTGAACCATGCAGCCACAAGACAGCACCGACCTCACCCGCGTTGGCCCCGGAACGGTCATGGGATCGTTCATGCGCCAGTACTGGATGCCTGCCTGCCTCTCCTCCGAAGTGAAGGCAGATGGCGATCCCGTGCGCCTGATGATCCTGTGCGAAAAGCTGATCGCCTTCCGCGACAGCTCCGGCCGCGTCGGCATCATGGACCACCGCTGCCCGCACCGCTGCGCCTCGCTCTTCGTGGGCCGCAACGAGCAGAACGGCATCCGCTGCGTCTATCATGGCTGGAAGTTCGACGTGGACGGCAAGTGCGTGGACATGCCCTCGGTGCCCGCCCGGATGGACTTCAAGGAAAAGGTCCACGCCAAGGCCTACAAGACCCACGAGGCCAATGGCCTGATCTGGGTCTACATGGGTGAGAACCAGGCCAGCCCGCCGCCGCTTCCCGATATCGAGGCGACCATGCACCCCGATGCGGAGATCTGGTGCCTCCAGCGCGACTGCAACTGGCTTCAGGCGCTGGAAGGCGACATCGATACCAGCCACGTCGGCTTCCTCCACGTCGGCTCGATCGAGGCGGACGATCTCGACGAAGATCACCCGATGCGCCCGACCGTGCTGAACCGCGCGCCGGAGTACGAAGTGCTCCAGTCGGACTGGGGTGTCATGTACGGCGGGTATCGCCCCAACGACGATGGCCAGATGTCATGGCGTGTGGCGCACTACATGTTCCCGTTCTGGACGCAGACGCCCAATAACCGCTTCACTACGCGCGCCATCGCCCGCGCCTGGGTGCCGATGGACGACGAGCATTCGATGCTGTTCGACATCACCTGCGGCGTCGACGCCGGCAACCCGGCCTATACCTCCACGCTCAAGGACGGCACCCCGCTGTTCGGCCCGCTGGAATATGCCCCCCAGACCACCGACTGGTTCGGCCGCTGGCGCTCACCCGACAGCGAGGCCAACGACTGGGCGATCGACCGCGAATCCCAACGCAACGGCACCCAGTTCACCGGCATCGCCAATATCACGATGCAGGACCAGGCCGTGACCGAGAGCATGGGCCCGATCACCGATCACAGCTTCGAGAACCTGGCCCCGACCGACCAGATGATCGCCCGCGTCCGCCGCCGCGCCCTGATCGCCGCGCGCGCCTTCGTCAACAAGGGCGTGGTGCCGCCGGGTGTGGAAGATCCTTCGATCTTCTACCGCGCGCGCGCCGGATCGTTCCTCCACGATCCGCAGGACAGCCTGCAGAACGCGTATGAGTCCGCGCTTGCAAGGGCCGTTCGCTGGCCCGAAACCGTTGAAGCGGCAGAGTAATGGAAACCGGCGGGATAGTGCGATTTATGCACCGTCCCGCCAGAAAGAAAAGGACAGAGGGTGACGAGACGCATGAGGGTCTCCCACGGGCGCCGATCCATCGCGCATCGGGGCGACCACCGGACGCATCGTGCCTCAAGGAGAGTGTGATGCAGGCATTCATTCGGACCATCCGCTGGGAAGCGGAAGGCATCAATTCCTACGTGCTCGAACCCGTCGGCGGCGGCCTGCTGCCTGCTTTCGAACCGGGCGCGCATATCGACGTTCAACTGAAGCCGGGCCTTGCCCGCAGCTACTCGCTGGTCAACGATCCCGCCATTCGCGGCTACTACGAGATCGCCGTCCATCACGCGATCGACAGCCGCGGCGGCTCGAAGCACATCCACCAGGAATGGCGCGTGGGCGACCGCGTGGAGATCTCGGAACCAAAGAACAACTTCCCGATGGTCGAGGATGCATCGCATACCGTGCTGATCGCGGGCGGCATCGGCATCACCCCGATGCTGCCAATGATCGCCCGCCTCGAAAAGCTGGGCCGGACCTGGGAACTGCACTACGTCGCCGCCACGCCCGAACGCGCTGCCTACGTCGAGCGGATCGAGGACTACGACCGCGTCAACGTCGTCTATGACGGACTGCCCGGGGCGCAGCGGCTCGACCTTGCCGCGATCTGCGCTGCCGCACCGGCCGACGCGCATCTCTATTGCTGCGGCCCGAACGGCATGCTCGACGCTTTCGTCGCCACCAATGCCGCGCGGCCCAAGGGCCATGCCCATATCGAATACTTCTCGGCCGAGACCGAACTGGCGACCGAGGGCGGCTACACGCTGGAACTCGCGCGCAGCGGCAAGACGCTGACGGTGTGCGAAGGCGAAACCATGCTGGATGCCCTGCTCGGCGCCGGGGTCGACGTTGGCTTCGCCTGCTCGGAAGGCGTCTGCGGCACTTGCGAGGTCAAGGTTCTGGGCGGCATTCCCGACCACCGCGACCACTTTCTGAGCGAAGACGAAAAGGCCGCCAATCGCTCGATCATGGTCTGCTGCTCGGGCGCGAAGACGGCCAACCTCGTCCTCGACATCTGAACCCTCGGCCATCGACAGCGGGATTGGCCATCCCGGCGATAACAAAAGGGGCAAAGACCCCATGAAGAGGAGAAGCTGTGGCGATCATCGCGACAGACCGGGACGCGAAGGGCTTGCTGGACGACGCACCGATGTCGTCCTTCCAGGTATGGACGGTGCTGATGATAGCGGCGACCGTCGTACTGGACGGTCTCGACAACCAGATGCTGGGCCTTGCCGCCCCATCACTGCTCAAGGAGTGGGCGATCGGGCGTGACGCGCTTGGCGTGGTCTTCGCGATGGGCTTCGTGGGCATGGCGATCGGGACGTTGGCAGCGGGCTACATCGGCGACCGCTTCGGCCGCCGCGGCGCCCTGCTGGCAGGCGTCGCCCTGTTCGGTGTAGCAACGCTGCTGACCGGTACGAGTACCAGCCTCTGGCACATCGCTCTCCTCAAGACGTTGGCCGGCGTCGGCCTCGGCGGCGTGCCCGGGACGGCCAGCGCGATGATCGCCGAATTCACGCCGACCCGCTGGCGCAGCGTGGCGGTGACCTTCGGCGTCGTCTGCGTATCGATCGGCGGCATCCTCGGCGGGATTGCCGCGGCGGCGGTGCTGCCGGTGCTGGGCTGGCGCTGGCTGTTCTATCTCGCCGGCATTGCGACCATCGCCTTTACCGTGCTGCTCCACTTCATCCTGCCGGAATCGCCGCGCTTCCTCGAAAGCCGCCCCGAGCGGCGCGCCCAGTACGAGCGGCTGATGCGCCGGATCGGCCATGCGCCATTGCGGAGCGGCTCCGCCACCGTGGAAGCGGCCGAGGACGTACCGTTCGCCGCGCTTCTGCAAGGGCGGCTGCTGCGCGACAGCCTCGCCCTTTCGCTGGCGATGTTCTCCGGCATGTTCATGATCTACCTCATGTTCAACTGGTCACCGACGTTGCTGTTCTCCTCCGGCTTCAGCCTGGCCTCGGCCAGTCTGGGCCTCACCAGCTTCAACCTCGGCGGCACGCTGGGTGCGATCGGCGCTTCGGTGGCGATCATGCGCTTCGGCTCACGCCCGACCCTGATCCTGATGGCGCTGGTCGGTGTGGCGGCATGCCTCTTCCTCGCCTTCCTGAAGACCAGCGGGGGCAGCAACGAGACCGCCATGCTGGCGGGCCTCGGCGCGCTGGGCCTGTTCGCCAGTGCCGCACAGTCGGCGATGTTCGCGGTGGGCGCCCATGCTTTCCCGACAGCGGTGCGCGCGCGCGGCCTGGGCCTGATGGGCGCCGCCGGCCGCGCCGGGGCCATCGTCAGTTCGGTGGCCGGCGCCAGTCTGATCGGCGGCGGCAATTTCCTGTTCTTCGGCATTCTGGCCGCACTCATGCTGGTCAATGCCTTGGGTTTCATCGCCGTGCGCGGGCATGTCCCGCCGCTCGGCCGCCTCTCACCCGGCCGCAAGGAATTGACCGCGTGAACGACAGCTTCGACTATATCGTGATCGGCTCCGGATCGGCCGGAAGCCTGATGGCCAATCGCCTTTCCGCCGAACCCGGCAATCGCGTCGCCCTGATCGAGGCGGGACCGTCCGATCGGAAATGGCCGGTAAACCTCAAGACCGTCATGCCGGTCGGCAACATCTTCCTGCTGCCAAGCGACCAGACCAACTGGAAGCAATCCCTGAAGGGCAATGCGGCCGTCGGCAATCGGACGATCAACTTCCCGCGCGGCAAGCTGCTGGGCGGATGCAGCGCGATCAACGGCGGCGTCTACATCCGCGGCCAGAAGGAAGACTATGACGCCTGGGAGGCCGCTGGCAACGCAGGCTGGTCCTACGAGGACGTGCTGCCTGCCTTCAAAGCGGTCGAGAACTATGCCGGGCCGGACAAGCCGTGGCACGGCAAGGGCGGCGAACTCGATGTACAGAAGCCGCGTTCGTACAATCCGGTCACCGGCGCAATACTCGACGCCGCCGAACAGGCCGGACACTATCGCAACGACGACTTCGCCGGAGAGCGCAAGGACGGCTTCGGCCGCTACGACCTCAACCAGCGCAAGGGCACCCGCCTTTCCAGCGCACGCGCTTTCCTGCACCCTGCGCTGGGGCGCCCCAATCTGACCGTGCTCGACGAGACCCTCGTGCGCCGCATCGTGTTCGACCGGGGCCGCGCAACCGGGATCGAGATCGAGCGCGAAGGTATTCGCAGCGTGCTCCATGCCCGGCGTGAGATTGTGCTCTGCGCGGGCGCGACCAATTCGCCGCAATTGCTGATGCTCTCCGGCATCGGCCCGGCGGACCATCTGCGCGAAGTGGGCATCGAACCGCTCCACGACCTTCCCGGCGTCGGCGCGCATCTTCAGGACCATCCCACGGTCCATGTCGCGATGGAGAACCCAAGCGGGGAATCCTACGCTGTCTCGGCGAAGTCGCTGCCCCGCATCCTCGCCAGTCCGTTGCAATATCTCGTCAGCCGCACCGGCATGCTTGCCTCGAACGTGGCGGAATGCGGGGGCTTTCTCTGTACCGATGGCAGCGGCCGGCCGGACATCCAGATCACTTTCCTGGTCGGCCTGAAGCTCGACGCCCGCGCCATTCCGCGCCGCCATGGCTACATGGGGCTCGTCCAATTGCTGCGCCCGCGCAGTGCCGGATCTGTCCGCCTTGCCAGCAACCGGGCCGAGGACAAGCCGGTGATCGATCCCAACTTCTTCGCCGATCCCTACGACATGAAGACGTTGATCGCGGGCTTCCGCGAGGCACGGCGCATCTTCGCCCAACCCGCGCTTGCGCCGCTCACCGGCGCGGAGATCGAGCCCGGCGCGCAGCATCAGAGCGATGCCGAGATCGATGCGGTGCTGCGCAAGATCGTCAACACGGCCTATCATCCCACCGGCACCTGCGAGATGGGCCCGGACTCCGATCCGATGGCGGTAGTCGACGGCCGTCTGCGCGTGCGCGGAGTCTCCGGCCTGCGCGTGGTGGATGCCTCGGTCATGCCAGAGATCATCAGCGGCAACACCAGCGCCCCAACCATGATGATCGCCGAGCGCGCCGCACGCTTCATCCTTGAGGACGCCGCCGCCTCGAACATCGCCGCCTGACCGGCGCCCCCCATTTCCAAGGAGTTCGACATGGAACTGACCTCTATAGCCCGCCCTGCCCTGCTCGAAACGATGGAGCAGGACATGCTGATCGGTGGCCAGCGCGTAGCCGCCGCCTCGGGCAAACGCTTCGAAACCCGCAATCCCGCGACCGGCGACCTGCTCGCCATGGTCGCGCAAGGCGATGCCGAGGATGTCGACCGCGCCGTCAAGGCGGCGCGCGCGGCGCTGGAAGGGCCATGGCGGCGCATGAAGCCCACCGAACGCCAGCGGATCATGCTGCGCCTCGCCGATCTCGTGGAAGAGCATTACGAAGAACTGGCGATGCTCGACACGCTCGACTTGGGCGCGCCGCTGTCCCGCACCGTGCTGGGCAAGACCCGCGCCGCCGCGCTGCTGCGCTACTATGCGGGCCAGGCGACACTGATCGCGGGCGATACGCTGAACAACTCCGCGCCGGGCGATGTGCTGTCGCACACGCTGAAGGAGCCGGTCGGGGTGGTCGCCGCGATCAATCCTTGGAACGGCCCTGTCGGCATGGCCGTGTGGAAGACCGGCCCGGTCCTGGCGAGCGGCTGCACTTTGGTGATGAAACCCGCCGAGCAGACGCCGCTTTCGGCGCTGCGCTTTGCCGAACTGTGCCTGGAAGCGGGTCTGCCTAAGGGCGTCATCAACGTCGTGACCGGCCTCGGTGATGCAGGCGCGGCGCTCTCCGCACATCCGGGCGTAGACAAGATCGCTTTCACCGGATCGACCGGGGTAGGCGAGAAGATCATCAAGGCCGCGGCGCCGACAATGAAGCGCGTAACCGTCGAACTCGGGGGCAAGTCGCCCAACATCGTCTTCGCCGATGCCGATCTGGACAAGGCGATCCCGGCTGCCGCCATGGCGGTCTTCGCGAACTCCGGCCAGATCTGCAGCGCGGGCACGCGGCTTTTCGTTCAGTCCTCGATCCGCGAGGAGTTCATGGAGCGCCTTGCCGCCTTCACCCGCACGATCCGGGTCGGCGATCCGCTTGATCCGCAGACGCAGATCGGCCCGGTCGTCTCGGCGCCGCAGATGGACAAGATCCTCGGCTATATCGAGGGCGCTCGGAGCGAGGGCGCACAGGCACTTGTCGGCGGCGCACGTCTTGCGGGTCCCGGCTATGATGATGGCTTCTTCGTGGCGCCGACGATCTTCACCGACGTTCAGGACGGCATGACCATCGCGCAGGAGGAAGTGTTCGGCCCGGTGCTCTCGGCCTTCTCCTTCGACACCATCGACGAAGTGCTGGAGCGCGCCAACGCCACGCCCTTCGGCCTCGGCAGCGGCGTCTGGACGCGCGATCTCTCGACGGCGCATCGCATGGCTCGGGGCATCCGCGCCGGTTCGGTCTGGGTGAACTGCTACCAGATGCTCGACCCCGGCGTGCCGTTCGGCGGCTTCGGCGTCAGCGGATTCGGACGCGAATCCGGCCCGCATCACATCGAGGAATATCTCGAAACCAAAGCCGTCTGGATCAGCCTCGACTGATCGGGGCTATACCCAGCCCGACGCGCGCAGATCGGGCTGGGTGAAGTCCGAGCGGATTTGCCCGGCGCTTTCCTTGAGCAGATCGAGGAAGCGCCGCTGGATCGCGGTAGGTCGCCAACTGCGCCGCGTGGTGATGCCGACGACACGGCGACTGTGTTCGAGCGGCGCACCGATCTGGGTGAGAAGCCCACTGCGGATCTGCAGCGCGACCTGGTCGGGCGACAGCAGGGTCAGGAAATCGCCGTCGGTCAGCAGGCGGCCGATGATCATGACCGAACCGCATTCGATGGGAGTAGGCGGCAGCGCACGCCCTTCGAACAATTCCTGCCACTGTTCGCGCAAGGGCGAATTGGCCGGTGCAACGATCCAGGGAAAGGCCGAAAGCTGCTCCATCGTCGGTCGCTCCACGCCCGCGAGCGGATGCTGGCTTCCTGCCGCGATCACCAGACGGTCCTCCACCAGCGGCATCTGGTAAAGGTCGGCGATCTCATAAGGCCGCAGTGCCCCCACGACCATATCGATCACCCCGTCGCGCAGCGGCTCCACCAGTTCGCGCCAACTGCCTTCCAGCACCTTGAATGCCGCGCGCGGTTCTTCACGGGCGAGCCCGGCCATGGCGGCTGGGGCGAGATAGGGCCGCGCCAGCGGCAGCGCGCCGAATGCGATCAATTCGCTGCCGCTGCGGCTGTCCAGGCCCAGATCGGCAATGGCGGCGGCAATTTCGGCACTGGCAAGGCGGGCTCCGCGCGCCAGCTTCTTTCCCGCCGGATTGAGCCAGACCACCCGCCCCCTGCGTTCAAGCAGCTTGCCGCCGATCATATGTTCCAGATCGCCGACCGCGCGATGCACGGCCGTCTGCGACAGGCCGGTGGTCTGTGCGGCCGCAGAAAAACTCCCCGCTTCGGCAAGGGCCATGAAAGCGCGCAACTGCGTCATCGTCATCAGCCGTTCGGGATGCGCGAAAACCGCAGAAAGCCCCTTGGCCGCCGTGGAAAGGTGATCGAGCGCCAGAGTGGCACGCTCGATAACGATCTCGCCCATCGGCGTGACGACCATGCCACCCGAGCGGCGCTCGAACAGCGTGTACCCGAACTGCTGCTCCAACTTGGCAAGGCCCTGAGTCAACGCCGGTTGCGAAAGGCTGACAACATCGGCCGCAGCAGTGATGCTGCCGTGTTCGCGGATCGCGAGAAGGGCTCGCAGATGCCGCAGGTTCAGGTCGAACGGATCGGTCGTCATGGACTTCCTTGCTCTACGCCATGGGGGCTCCGGCACCAAGCCCGGAAAAATCGCATGGACGGCCTATATATTGAATGGTACGACCATTAGGTCAATGACTCGTGACGGGTATTGCCCGTTCATGCCAAGAGGAGAGGCTTTCCGTGGATTTCGAACTTCCCGAAGACGTCCGGAATATCTGTGACGTCACCCGCGACATCGTTCGCGACCTGTTGCCGCTGGAACAGCAGTTCGTGGAGACCGGCGAAGTTCCGCCGATCGTGCGCCAGACGCTGGTCGATAACGGCTATTTCGGCATGGCCCTGCCGGAAGAATACGGCGGCCTCGGCCTTGGCGCTCTGGCGCAGGCGGCAGTGCAGATCGAGCTGGCGCACCTGCCTCCCCAGTTCTGGACCGAACTGCGCCCGCTGATGGGCCCGGGCGCCAAGAACATCATCTATCACGCCAGTGAAGCGCAGCGCGAACACCTCCTGCCCGGCATGGCCACCGGCGAAATCGGCATCGCCTTTGCGCTGACCGAGCCGAACTCCGGCTCCGACCCGGGCTCCATGCGAACGACCGCCGTCCGCAATGCCGACGGTTGGGTGATCAACGGCAGCAAGACTTTCATCTCGAACGGAAAGAAGGCCAAGTACGTTATCGTCTATGCCTATACCGACAAGTCCGCAGGTTCGCGCGGCGGTATCTCGGCCTTCCTCATGCCCGCCGATACGCCCGGCTTCTCGGTAACCGGCACGATCGAACTGATGGGCACGGCCACGCCCGGCGTGTTCGAACTGAGCTTCGACAATTGCCAGGTCCCCGCCGATGCCTTGCTCGGCGAAGAGGGCCAGGGCTTCCGCTATGCACTGGAAGGTCTCAACGAAGGCCGCATGAACGTCGGCGCGACGGCGGTGGGCATGGGCGAATTCGCGCTCCAACTCGCCATCGAGGAATCGAAGCAGCGCCCTGCCTTTGGCGGCGTGATCTCGGACTTCCAGGCGATCCGCCACTACATCGCGACCATGGCGACCGACATGCGCGCCGCGCGGCTGATCCTGCTCGATGCCGCTTGGCGCTATGACCAGGGCGACAAGCGCCGTGAACTCGCCTCGATGGCCAAGCTGTTCGCGACCGAGGCGGGCAGCCGCACGGTCGATACGGCCGTCCAGATCTTCGGCGGCACCGGCTACTGCCGCGGCTTCGCGGTGGAGCGCCTCTACCGCGACATTCGCATTACGCGGATCTACGAGGGGTCTTCGGAAATTCAGCGCAATACCATCGCGAAGGAACTGCTTCGCTGACAAGTCAAAGGGCAGGGAACCGGTCCCTGCCCTTCCTCCATCTCGTCCTAAATGATCTGGCCGTTGGCCCGCAAAGCGGCAATCGCCTGTTGGTCCAACCCAAGCTCCCCACATAGCACCGCTTCGCCGTGCTCCCCCAATCCGGAAACCAGTGAACGCGCCTGCGCCCGGCTTGCACTCATAGTGAAGGGCGGATTGGGAACGAGGTAGCTACCGGCCGCATCTTCAACCCTCGACATGGCACCGCGCGCAGCAAGTTGAGGATCGGCAAGAACTTCGTCCATCTCGCGATATCGCCCGCAAGGCACTCCGTGGCGCGAGAGAACGTCCTCCGCCTCCGCCGACGAGCGCCCGGTGGTCCATTCCTCCACGAGCGAAAGCATGGTTGTCCAGTTCGCATTGCGATCGGCATTGGTCAGGAAGCGCGGATCTTCGCGCCATTCCGGGTGGCCCACCGCCTCGGTCAATTGCTCGAAGTTCTTGGGGCTGGTCGGCGCCACCATAACGAAGCCATCTTGCGTTCTGAGCGGCGTGTAGAGCGGTCGTCGGGGACCGCCCGGAAATTGCGCTTCCTGCGTCTCGAATACGAGCATGCCCACCATTGCTTCCAGCATGGAAAGGTCGATGTACTGGCCCACACCGGTGCGTTCGCGTTGATAGAGCGCTGTCTGTATCGCGCCGAACGCATGCGTTCCGCCCAAAACGTCAGCCACGAAAATGCCCGATGTGGCGGGCCGGTTGGCATCGTCCTGATAGTGCAGATTGACCATGTCGAAGCCGCTGGCGGCATGGATCACCGGCGCATAGGCGGGAAAGTGCGCCTTGGGGCCCTGCTGGCCATACCCGGAGATCGAGCAATAGATCAGGCGCGGATTGATCTGCGCAAGCGTCTCGTAATCGAGCCCGAACCGCTTCATCACGCCGGGCCGGAAATTCTCGACCACCACGTCGTAATCTGCCGCCAGACGGTGGATGAGATCGCGGATTTCCGGCGATTTGAGATTACACGCCAGACTGCGCTTGCCGGCATTGAGATGCCCGAAATAGGCGGAGCGACCGTCGCGCAGCGGTGGCCGGGCGCGGACCTGATCCCCTTCCAGCGACTCGATCTTGAGCACATCCGCGCCCAGATCAGCCAGCATCCGCGTGGCGAACGGCCCTGCCATAACCGATGTGAAATCCAGTACACGCACGCCCGCAAGCGCGTCGCCACCCTCCTGCTTCGGGTTTCGATCCATCCTCGCCACTCCAATAGGACATAATATTTAATGGTCCTACCTTTTGCACTGGAGTCGAGACGGGGTCAATCATTCGCTGGATGACGCGCCTTTGGCTCGCTTTCGCGGAGCGCTCCCCTGCGCCTTGATGTTCTTGCGGACGTGTCGATAGACGCGCTCCAGATGCTTGCGCATTTCCTCCGCCGCAGCTTCGGCATCGCGAGCCCGCAGGAAGCGGATCAGCTTGAAGCGGGATTCGATCAGGGTTTCCTGCAAGGTTTCGTAACCGGGCCCGCGCACGAATTCGTGTAGGATGCCGGAAAGGGAATCGACGAAGATCCCGAACATGCGATTGCCCGTCGCGCGGGCAAGCACGTCGTAATAGGCAGCAGCACATTCGTAGCGCGCCTCCACCGAGGTTTCCTCTCGCGTACGCTCCGCGATCGCTTCCAGTTCGGCAAAATGCTCCTCGGTTCCCCGCTCGCAGGCAAGGCGCACGACGATATCCTGGATGGCGATGCGCGCCTCGGTCAACTCATCGAGTGAGATATCGCCCAAGTGGACGTAATCCTGCATGGCCTGGACAATTCGGTCAGGTTCGGCCGACTGAATAACTGCCCCGCCCTTCACGCCTTTGAGGTTGCGAATAATCCCTGCAACTTCCAAACTGCGAAGAGCCTCACGCAGGGCACCTCGGCTGACCTGGAATTGGGCTGCCAATTCACGCTCGGAGGGGAGCTTGTCTCCCGCCTTAAGCGTTCCGGCCGCAAGCTGGGCACGGATCTGCTCGCAGATCACTTCGAACGCGCGCTGCGTCTTGATCGGCGCGAACGCAGGCTTTTCGGTACTTGCTGTGGCCACTGCTCTTCTCTCTTCGGCGATGAATAAGCGTACTCCGATCATCGCCAATTGCGCAATGCCCGGACCACTTGGTTGACAGACAGATACAAAACATTAATGGTCCAACCATTATACAAGGAGCGGAGAGATGAAGATCCTCGTGCCCGTAAAGCGGGTGATCGACTATAACGTAAAGCCGCGCGTGAAGGCGGATGGCACGGGTGTTGACCTGGCCAACGTCAAGATGAGCATGAACCCGTTCGACGAGATCGCGGTCGAAGAAGCCATCCGCATCAAGGAAGCGGGCAAGGCTGAAGAGATCGTCGCCGTCTCGGTCGGCCCGGCCAAGGCGCAGGACACGCTGCGCACGGCGCTCGCGATGGGCGCCGATCGTGCGATCCTGATCGAGACCGACGCAGAGGTTGAGCCGCTGGCCGTCGCCAAGATCCTCAGGGCGATCGTCGCCGCAGAGAATCCCGGCCTCGTGATCTTGGGCAAGCAGGCGATCGACGACGATTCGAACCAGACCGGCCAGATGCTCGCTGCCCTCACCGGCCGGCCGCAGGGCACCTTCGCCAGCAAGGTCGAGTTGGGTGGTGATTTGGGGGGCGACCACGTCGCCGTGACCCGCGAAGTCGATGGCGGTCTGGAGACCGTGAAGCTGTCGCTGCCCGCGATCGTCACCACCGACCTGCGCCTCAACGAGCCGCGCTACGCTTCGCTGCCGAACATCATGAAGGCGAAGAAGAAGCCGCTCGATGTGAAGACCGCCGCCGATTACGGCGTCGACATCGCCCCGCGCCTCAAGACCCTCAAGGTCTCTGAACCGCCGGTCCGTGTCGCAGGCGTCAAGGTTGCCGACGTCGATGCGCTCGTCGTCAAGCTCAAGGAACTGGGTGTAGCCTGAGGGCACAGCCCGGGAAGGATTAGAACGATGAAGACGCTCGTTTGGGTCGAACACGACAACGCGTCGGTCAAGGACGCGACGCTCCACACCGTCACCGCTGCCGCCAAGCTGGGTGAAGTTCACCTGCTGGTCGCAGGGGCAGGCTGCCGCGCCGCTGCCGAAGCCGCCGCGAAGATCGCCGGTGTCGCCAAGGTCCATGTGGCCCACAACGCCGCCTACGAACACGCGCTGGCCGAAAACGTCGCCCCGCTGATCGTGGAGCTGATGGGCCACCACGACGCGTTCCTGGCGCCCGCCACCACCACCGGCAAGAACGTCGCCCCGCGCGTCGCCGCGCTGCTCGACGTGATGCAGCTGTCGGACATCCTTTCGGTTGAGGGCGAGAAGACCTTCACCCGTCCGATCTACGCCGGCAACGCCATCGCCACCGTCGAATCGAGCGATGCCAAGCTGGTGATCACCGTGCGCGGCACGGCCTTCGAAAAGGCCGCTACCGAGGGTGGTTCGGCTGCCATTGAAGACGTCGCCGGGGCCGGTGACGCGGGCCTCTCCAGCTTCGTGGGCGCCGAACTCGCCAAGTCGGAACGTCCGGAACTGACCAGCGCCAAGGTGATCGTCTCGGGCGGCCGCGCGCTGAAGGACTCGGAAACCTTCGAACAGGTCATCATGCCGCTTGCCGACAAGCTCGGCGCCGCCGTCGGTGCCTCGCGCGCGGCGGTCGACGCGGGCTACGTGCCAAACGACTACCAGATCGGCCAGACCGGCAAGATCGTGGCTCCCGAAGTCTACATCGCGGTCGGCATCTCGGGCGCGATCCAGCACCTTGCGGGCATGAAGGACTCCAAAACCATCATCGCCATCAACAAGGACGAGGACGCGCCGATTTTCCAGGTCGCCGATGTCGGCCTCGTGGCGGATCTGTTCAGCGCCGTGCCGGAACTGACCGGCAAGCTCTGAGCTATATTGCTCCGATCCCTTTTCGAGACACAGCAGCATGATTGAACGTGAAGAGATGCCTTACGACGTGGTGATCGTCGGCGGTGGGCCTGCCGGCCTGTCCACGGCGATCCGGCTCAAGCAGGTCGATCCCGAACTGGCTGTCTGCGTGCTGGAAAAGGGCTCGGAGATTGGCGCGCACATCCTTTCGGGTGCGACCATCGATCCCAAGGCGCTCGATGAGCTGCTGCCTTCCTGGCGCGAAGACGGCTGCCCGCTGGCCGAAACGCCGGTGACGGACAACCTGCACTGGCATCTGACGAAGAAGAAGAAGTTCGCGCTGCCGCACTTCATCCAGCCGCCTTTCATGTCGAACGACGGCAATTACACCGGATCGCTGGGCAATCTCTGCCGCTGGTTGGCCGAACAGGCCGAGGCGCTGGAGATCGAAATCTTCCCCGGCTTCCCGGCGGCCGAAATCCTTTACGACGACAACGGCGCCGTGATCGGGGTGCAGACCGGCGACATGGGCGTCGACCGTGAAGGCAATCCGAAGGGTGACTTCCAGCCGGGCATGAACCTGCTGGGCAAGTACACCGTGTTCTGCGAAGGCGCACGCGGCCACCTGACCAAGCGGCTCAAGGAAAAGTACGACCTGGAGGCGAATTGCCAGCCGCAGATCTACGGCCTGGGCATCAAGGAACTGTGGGACATCGATCCCGCCAAGCACGTTCCCGGCCGCGTGATCCACACGCAGGGCTGGCCGCTCAGCGAGAACAACGCCTGGGGTGGCGGTTTCCTCTACCATCAGGCGAACAATCAGGTCGCGCTCGGCTTCGTCACCGCGCTCGATTACAAGAATCCCTACATCTATCCGTTCGAGGAATTCCAGCGCTGGAAGCAGCACCCGGAAATCCGCGCGATCCTCGAAGGCGGCAAGCGCGTCGCTTACGGTGCGCGCGCGATCAACGAGGGTGGCTGGCAGTCGGTGCCGCAACTGGCCTTCCCCGGCGGCGTGCTGGCGGGCTGCTCGGCCGGTTTCGTCAACGTGCCGCGCATCAAGGGCACGCATACCGCGATGAAGAGCGGTATGCTGGCAGCAGAGGCGATTGCCGCCGCGATCAAGGCCGGCCGTGAGCAGGACGCGCTGACCGAATACGATACGGCCGTGCGCGAAAGCTGGATCGCCAAGGAACTGAAGCTCGTCCAGAATGCCGAGCCGATGGTGGCCAAGTGGGGCGGCGAGCTGGGCACGATCCTGGCCGGCACGGACATGTGGCTGCGCACCCTGTTCGGTTTCGGCCTTACCAAGCCGATGAAGCATCATACCGATGCCTCGTGCACGCAGCGCGCCGATCTCTACCAGCCGATCGCCTATCCCAAGCCGGACGGCGTGATCAGCTTCGATCGTCTGACCAGCGTGTCCTACTCGTTCACCAATCACGAGGAAGACCAGCCTTGCCATCTGCGGCTCAAGGATCCGACGGTCCCCACGCGGGTCAACCTGCCAGTCTATGCCGGGCCTGAGGCGCGATATTGCCCGGCAGGCGTTTACGAATTCGTCGATCCGGACGGTTCGGGTGCCAAGCTCCAGATCAACGCGCAGAACTGCGTCCACTGCAAGACTTGCGACATCAAGGACCCGACCCAGAATATCGAATGGGTCACGCCTGAAGGCGGCGGAGGTCCGAACTATCCCAATATGTAGCCATCTTCACTACGCACCGCCGATAACAGTTCCGAACTCGCATACCCCCCTCTGTTGCACAATTCTGGCTGTGGATCACAGGCCTCGATCGCCGGCATTGAAGCCATTCAGGACTAGCCAGCCATTTCGCCATTTGCGACCTTTCGTTAGGCTGCTTCGTTCCAAGCTGATTGTCTGGATTCGGGATCGGCAATTCGGCCTTTGGGCGTCCGGAATGCAGCGCGTCGCTGCCGCCGCCTGCCCTGCGTTCCCGATCCAAAATCGCCGACAAACCAGACGTTCGCAGTTGATGAGACGCCTCTCGAAACCTGCCATCCGTTCACCAAAGCCTTTTGGCGGTGAGCCGCCCAGCATCCAGGGAGTCCGGCGCTATACGCGAGCAGCTATTCTTCGATCGATCAGGCGGGAAGAACCTGCACCGCGCCGCTGTCCATCATCGCCTGCGCTTCGGCGACAATGTCCTTGCGCTCGGCCATCGCAGCGATCTCCCCGAAAGCAATTAAGCCCATGATGCCTGCGAACTGAATGACCTCCAACAATGACTCATCTTCAAATGCTGGCTCGATGAAATCGCCGACGAGCCGGCGGCTTACCTGGTGGATGCCGCCGTGTGTATAGCCGTTCATCGGGGTCCACGCCTTTTCCTTGACGTTCGACAGGAGCTTGTCTTCGAACGGCGGATGTTGCTCTAGCGCCTCGATAAGCTGCCACATCTTAGGTTTGATCTCGTCCTTCCCGACGAATTGCTCGATCTCGTCGTCGGTCGCGCGGTGATGAATCCACGCCCCTCGAACGAAGCATTCAAATTCGCAACGCACCAACGCAAAAGCACTGGCGTATCGACACACGGCAATGAGGTGGAGAATGCTCGCCGCATGCTCGAGCGCTAGATCGTAAAGCTGAGCCGGAATGCGATGGCGGTGATCGCCCTTGATTTCCACGTCTAGGAGCTTGCTGTCGATCCACTCGAGGACGCCGCGAATTTTCGCCAGCCCGGCTTTCACGTCATCCGACACCGTTTGCGTTGGCATAATCTTGCAAATCTCCGACCACGTTCACCGCGCACCATGCGCACGGCTTATCCCCGATGAATGGCGCGATTGTTCAACGCCGTGCGATAACCTTACCGGCCGCTCAGCGCTCTGATAAGGAGGCTCTGTGAAGGTCGAGGATATCTGGGCCTGCACATGTCGTTCGGCGAAGCGTTGGTCTATTTCTGTATGCTCGTCCCGACCCGCCAAATGATCCGGCTTAAGCCCAAATCCGAGCTTTATCAGAACATCAAAGCCCTAGGCGATCGAATTCGCGTGCGCATGCCTTAAGGAATAGTCCTTTGTCGCGCGCCTGGATGCCCAGGTTAACGCGGTCAGCTATCCAGCAGATCTAGCGTCGGCTAGGCCTGATTGCTTCGTTGTCGGCGGCTCACGGGGCGATTGGGAGCACTATGGTGGCATAACCGTCCGGGACGACGGAGCATGGAATCACATATAGAAGCTGTAGCTGACCTGGGGCTTCTCGCTGACGCTCACATACTTCATGATGTCACCGATCTTCTTGGCGCATTCGAGCGTGATCGGCAGCCGTCCATCCAGCTGGGTGTTGTTCCAGTTCATCTTGGTGAGTCCCAAAATCTCGTCGCAGATGCTCTCAAGCGATGAATCCTGCTCGTACACCGTGATCTTCAAGGGGCTCGGAACATACTGCCCGGGATAGGTCTTGTAGAAATCGACCGTACCGCGCGTGTAAAGGACGCCCTCCGTTTCCGAAATAGTGAGGAGCGTTCCGCGCTTCGGAGGATATTTCTTGTCGCTGAAGAGACGAACATCGGTGTCCGTGATCGCGACGAAATCCTTGGACCGAATGCCCTTCTCTTCGAGCGCGCGAAGGAAGCCCTTGCGTTCACCATCGCGGAAGCGGCTCGACTTGTGGATCACAATCCTCGCAGGCATGTGCTCAAGTGCGCGGTCGTATTCGTCCAGTGCATCGCGCAGTAGTTCGTAGGCCTGATCCTCGCTGAGGTAGGGGTGGCGGTTCTTCTTGTCGATCGACACGGGCGTGCCGCGCAGGATGATCCCGTGCCCGAATTCATCGAAAACCTGCGCCAAGCTAGACGACACGGTCTCGCCGTCCCGGCTTTTGTAGAAGCCGATGCCGATGTAGCACGACCGCAGCTTGGCCGTGTCCTCCACAAGCCGCCATGGGATGGTGCGGTTGCCCTTGTAGTAGAGGGCGGTACAGAAGTTCCATGCCTTAGTTGCGGGATCCTGCTGATCCCCCGAGACCTTGGTGATCAGGATCGTCTTCTCGCGCACCAGCTGCAGAGGCGTGCCGAGATGCATGCACTTCGCCTTCAGAAGCCGCCGGAAGTTGTGTTCGAGTTCGCCTTCATCCTTCTCGTCGTCATTGGCGGCCGTGGTTATGGAATCAAACATCTCGTTCGGCATTACGCAGACGATGACGTCCACCGACCTGTTCTCCGCCAAGAACCTGATCTGTTCGTAGTAGAGTTCCACAGCCCTCTCCACTCGGCCAGCGCGGGATGCGAGCTTCACGATCCCAGTGATGTCCGACTTCTTCAACGTCCGGGTATATTGGGGCGAATTGATCAGCCGCGTTAGAAAGCCATAGCTCTGATTTACCCCTCCAAAGCCGCGAAACAGATTGAGGAGCTGCGACTCCTTCTTGCGCTCCACGCCATCGCGGCATCTCTCAAGCCAGTCATCGAGCAAGTCGATGCCCTCACCCCGGCCCACGATCCCGATCCGGAGTTCCGTCCGGCGCAATTCATCGCGCTTGTCGTACACCCCCATGTGCTCGATGCCGGTACGGGGGCATATGTGTGTGCCGGTGCCGAATTCGAGCAGAGGCTCTGCGAGAGTTGTCAGTTTCATGCCGCCTCCTCCTCGTCGGTCGCATCGTGGTCGTAGTCAGCGAGAGAAACGTCGCCCTCGTCGAGGGTTTCATCGACTTCCTCATCAACGTCGAACTCAAGCAGCGTCCCGAATTCGAGTGACGTCTCGTTGGCCTCTTCGCCGCTGGTGTTCGCGAGGAAGTAGGCGACGAAGCGGACCGCGTTCCTGACGCTGAGATTCAGCTCGAGGCGCTTTTGCTTCGAAAGATACTTCTCATGCCAGTTGGATCGCTTGAAGCCATCATAGGAGTAGTACCAGCTCGGTACGATCTGCGCGAACCACTCCCCGCCTAGGTTCGAGAAGGTCACATCGAAGGAGAAGTGCTGATGATACAGGACCTTTTCCGAGTCTTTCTTCTGATACTTGACCGCGTAGACGGTCCGGATTGCGCTGGCCTTACCGACCCAGGCCTCCTTGCGCATCTCCTGCCCATCCTCGGTCGGCACGAAGAAGAAGAATCCTTCCTTCGGATGCGATCGGACATCGCGCCCCTTCAGCATTTGTCGCGTTTCTGCCCACAGAAGCTGCTTGAGAATGTTCACGTTGTCCGGCTCGTCGGAGTCGGCCAGGTCAGCCACGTCCAGTCGCTCGATCGTGCCCTCGTCCACTATGCTGATCAGGCCGCTGGCCTCAATGTCGGCGAACGAGAACAACTTATTGTCGTGATAGACCCACGCGTCCGACCGCACATCGTTTAGGAGAAGAGCCATCTTGACGACCGACCTGCGGCTCTTGGCATATCCCCGGTAGTTCAACTCCTGTTTGGCCCGGGCAATGACCGCCTTGTCGTCGATCGTCAGCTCCGCGACAAAGAGCGCGTCTGGGAGCGTGATCTTCTGGAGGTTCGTGGTGATCGCCGTGGGGGCTTCAATAGTCTCCGCCCTGATGCTGTTGAAAGCGTCCACCTCCCCGAGGATGTGTTTGAACTCCGTGAGCACCCTTTCCTGCGCGGTCAAACGCAATCCGCCCACCATGCGGAGGATATCGCCGAGGTCGATGATGTGCTTCTTGCAATCAAAGGAGAAATCCGACGTCAACAGCGCGTCCACGGCATTCTGACTGTACGTTGCCTGCTTTCTTCCGAGCATGAGGACGTAAAGCTCGTCGAACGTGTTGTAATAGGACCGGCTCATGAACTGGGTGACGGTGAACTTCACCTTCTCCAAGGCTGTCGTGGACGTCACCTGGAAGGCGATGCGATCGTAGTCGTCGCCCAGATCGATGCCGGGAAAATTCTTCTGCTTCCGATTGAGATTGATGAGATGCGGGAGGTTGAACACCGATTTCAGGATTGGAATGAAGGCGTCCTCAAGGGCGAGGTTGATATCCGTGCGTCCTTGTGCAGTCGCCAACTCCACCTGCACGACGATCCGACTGACAACGTCGCGGAGTTGGTTCTCAAGTTCGAGCTGTCTCACCCCTCACTCCCCTTTCGGTAAACCTGCCCCCATATGCGAACGCACCGGGAACATTTCAAGATGTGCGCTGCACTGCCGATGGCTGAAACCACTAACGGCAAAGAACCAATTATGGAGGAAAATTCACGGGTTGGAACACCCTGGTCAGCACCATTTGGGCGCCTATTCACCATGTCTCGTCGGTTTACCGAACATTCCGCCATCGGCCAGTCTTGGGGGGCCAAATTGGAAAAGCGGAAAGGCCGCATTTGGTGCCGAATAGTCTGTGGCTGAGAGTCCTAATATGGGTCGGTTTTGCTAGTCGACGATCGCCGGGGGACTGGGACATTCCTGCAGTTCGGCACCACGACAGGGAACGTCCGGTTACGCTGAAAGCCATCACACACCCGTGAACTGGGAAATCCTTATGTTGATCGGGAGCACAAGTCTGCGAAGCGTATGGCATCTGGCTCCAAATGAGCGATGTCGGCGTAGCAGAGTGCCTGCGATGAAAAGTAGGTTCGGCTTCACACGGGCCTGATCTCAATTTGGCTCCCGTTCGCACCCTTGTGGACGGTAAATCCGTTCGGGACAGCCTGCTGGACCAGCGGCACGTGTGAAATCAGGCCCACGGCACGCCGCTCACCGACAATATTCTGAAGCACCTGCAGAACCTGATCGAGCGTGCCGGCGTCGTTATCCGTATCGAGGCTGCCGAAGCCCTCATCAATGAAAATGGTATCGAGCCTGATTGCCCCGTTTGTCATTTCGACGATGTCGGACAGGCCGAGTGCGAGGGACAAGGCTGCGATGAAGGTCTCGCCCCCCGAAAGCGTGATGATCTCGCGGGCGCGGCCGGTCTCAATGTCGTGGACGCGAACGTCCAGCCCTCGCTTTGAGCGCCCTCCGATGCTCTCGGTGTCGCGCTCGAAGCGATATCGTCCGCTGGTCATCGGATCGAGGCGGAGGTTTGCTGCTTCAAGAACCTGATCGAACATTGCACCGATGGCGAATGTTTCAAGACTGGTCCGCATTTCGTTCTGACCATCGAAAGCTTCCGCGATACCGCGCAGCGCTCCTGAGGACTGCTCAAGGGTCCGAAGGTTTTCAAGTTGGTCGGCCAAGCTGGCTTGCAGGTCGACGAGTGATTGGTGCCGCTGCTGGGCGGAAGCGCTCTGCTTCACCGCATCACCTGCCGCCGCCTGCGCTTGAGCGCAACTTAGACGGTAGGGCTCCAAGCTTTGGCGCTGGGCGTTGCTCACGGCGTTTTTTGCTATCGTATCGCGCGCGCGCGCTTCAACAATGGCCGTGTCAAAGCCCGCGATTGCTTTTTCCAATTCCGCGATCGCGGCAATATCGGGGATGGCGGCGCGATAGTCTTCCTCGGTCATCCCAAGCTCGATAAGGCGGGCTTCGAATGCGGATTGCTTTGCTGCGAGGTCGTTCTTGCCTTCGCTGACCGTGGCGGCGGCGCTCTGGAGTTCGGCTGCGGTCTTGATAGCGATGGCATCGAGTTCCCGCTGCTTTGCGTCGGCATCAGCGAGTGCCTGCTTTCGGCCGCCCAGGTCTGCGGTGGTGGCATCGATTGTGGCCTGCAAAACGTCGTGTTGGCGCAGACTTTCGGGGACCGATGTAATCCGCTCCTCGTAAGCTTGACGGGCCAAGGCCTCTGCAGTCGTTGCCGTTCCAAACGCGTCGCGGGCCTGCTGGAGGGCTTCCGCTGTTGCCAGCTTGCGCTTGCGTGCTTCATCCAGAACCTGGGTGAGAACAACGATATCGATTGCGGCGCCCAAAGCATCGATCTGCGCGACGACCCGCTGCAAGTCGCCTTCTATTTCGCTTACTCTGCGCTTTGGCTCCACAAGGCCGGCAAGAACCGTTCTCCTTGCGTCAAAGGTCGCTTTAGCAGAGCTGGCACTCGATTGGGCCTCGCGATCTACTTTGGATGCGGCAATCGCTGCGCCTTGTGCGTCGCGCCATGCCTTTTCAAGTGCGCCCGCATCGCCTGATCCCTTTGCCGGTTCGGGGTGGTCGCTAGCGCCGCATACGGGGCAAGGTTGTCCAACCTGCAGACGCTCTGCGAGAACACTTGCCTGAGCGGAAATGAAGGCGGCTTCATGTGTCTCAGCCGCCGCGACTGCCTCGGCATGATGGGCCTGCGCGTCGCGGGCGATTACCGCTGCTTTGTTGTAGGCGTCTTGCGACACGGCGAAAGCCTGGGTGGCTTGAACAAAGGCTTGCGCAGCGTCGAGCTCGCCTTTCAAGCCGTCATGTGTTCCGGTCAGCCTCTGGCGCTCAAGAGCATTGGCTTGGGCTGCCGCAAGCGCGCTTTCATTTTCATCGCAAACCTCTGCGGCCTGCGTCTCGGCGGCCGTGGCTTGCGAAAGAGCCTGTTTGGCGCGGTCCAGGACTGCCACGGCAGCCTCATGGCCAGCCTGACGTTCGGCAGCATCGACCAAAACCTGCCTGTGCCGGCTCAACTGGTCAATCTTGCGCGCGAGATCCTCGATTTCATGCTCGCGGGAACGAAGATCGGTCAGTGCAGCGCTCGCCGCTGATACAGCTTCACTTGCTTCTCGTGCTGCGTTCTCGGCTTTGGCATGTGCTGCGACCACGGTGGCATAGCGATTTCGAGCATCGGCAACGGCGGTGTCGAGATCCGACATGCGCCGTGCTAGGTCTCCTCGTGATTTGCGCGACCGCATCGCGTCGAAGGCTGGGGCTTGGGCCTCAAGCTGTTTGAGGGCACCTGCCGCAGCTTCGACCTCGACAAACCGCTTTTCCTGTTCCTCGGCGGCCACGTACGCTTTGTTTGCCAAGGCGAGCACAGTCGCCGTCTCAGAAACCGCAAGCTTGGAAAATTCATATCGCCCAAGTGCCGAGGCTATTCCGTCGGTAAGCTCGTCCGAGCTGGCGAAACCCTCGGTTTGAAGACGGTGTCCATGCAGTCGATAGCCATCTTCAATTTCACGCCTGATGTTCGCAGCATCGGCTTTGAGCTTTTCTGTGAGCCGGCGGTAGAGCGAGACGTCGAACAACTCCCGCAATATCTCGAGCCGGTCCTTGCTATTCGACAAAAGGAACCGTTCGAACCTGCCTTGCGGCAGCAGGACGATCTGGCGGAACTGCTGCGCGCCATAGCCGAGAAGACCCTCGAGATGGCTGAGTACAGCACCGACCTTCCGTTCTGCCAGCGGAGACCCGCAGCAGTCCGGACCGACGTCATCAATCGCTACTTCCGATACATCGAACAGCCAGGCAGCATGTGACTGCATCGTGTGGCCTTCGCCTCGCGCTTTCGGCCGTGCCTGATCTGGTTGACGCCTAACATAGAAGCGCTTTGCGCCAAGTTCGAATTGCAGGCTGACCTCGGTTAGAAGGTCTTCAGGCGCGAAATCAGACCGCATTGTCCCGATGCCCTGTTCCTCTTTGGCGCCCTCGCCAAATAGGGCAAAGGAGATCGCGCTGAAGATCGATGACTTGCCTGATCCCGTGGGGCCGTAGATCCCGAAAAGACCGGCGGCGGTCGCTTCGCGAAAGTCGATGGTCTCGGTGCCGCCATAAGGACCGAATGCACTGAGGGTGAGCTTGATAGGTCTCATTGGCCTTCCTCCATCGTGGCGAAGGATCGCAGCGCAGACGCCACAATCTGTCCCTCTGCTTCGGAAAGCGGCTCACCGCGGATGAAGTCGAGGAATGAAGATGACAGCGTCTGCGGCTCATTGATGGCGGCGCGCTGTTCCTCGAGGCGCTGCGCTACGGGGCGCTCGCTGCGCTCGTAGGAGAGTTGCACAGCATTGGGATAGTAGGCTCTGATCCTCTTCATCGGGTCGATTTGCGGGGTGTCGTCCGTGAGCACTACGCGGACGATGTCGTTGGAAACTTCGGTGCCAGCGAGCAGCTCCAGAAGTTTACCGCGAATGGTTCTGACCTGACGTAGCGGTTGCAGCGACACTTCTGTCACTGTGGCGGTGCCGTCGGCCGAGAGATCGATCAGGGTGACGGACTTTTGCTGCCCCTCTTCATCGAAGCCGAATGCCAAAGGCGCGCCGGAATAGCGGATGTGATCCTGCCCCGCAGGTTGCGGGCGGTGGAGGTGCCCAAGGGCCACATAGTGTGCTCCGTCGAAGGCCGCAGCCGGTACCGTTTCGATCCCGCCCACCATGCGCGTGAGTGGACGTTCGCTTTCGCTGGTCGCGGCGCCGTCGACAAAGGCATGGGCGACGACAACCCAACGCATTCCGTCGGTCACATGCCGGCGAGCGCTGGCAAGCTGCGCCCGGATCACATCTGCAGGACAGGTAATGGCGTCGTTTTCGAAACACAGTCGGGCGGCATATTCGAAAGCAAATGGCAGCGCGGAGATGGCCACTTGGCCATCGGCATCGGAAATCACGAGCGGCCGTTCATTCTCATCCAGTGGCCCACGCACAATCGCTGCGCCGCCATCAGCGAGAACGCCCATGGCACCAATCTGCGCAGCGGAATCGTGGTTGCCTGCGATCATAACGATCGCTGCATCGGATGCTTCCCGCGCGGTTGTGAGGAACTGCGATAAGCGGGTGATCGCGCTTTGGGGCGGGTTTGCCCGGTCAAAAATGTCGCCAGCGATGATCACGACGTCGGGACGCTCATCATCGATCATCGCGAGGATCTGGCCGAGGATGTGCCCGTGGTCATCATCTAAAGACAAGCCATGGAATTGGCGGCCCAAATGCCAGTCGCTAGTATGCAAGATGCGCATTAACCGATCCCCGAATCCAAGTACGTATAAAATTTATATAGACCTGCGGTATTGCGTCAAGTAGAGTTCGGTCATGGACGATCCTTCACTCAAGCCGGCAATGCTTGCTCGCCTGGTCTATCTCGACCGGTGCCTCATGTGGCGCGGGCAGGTGAACCGCAAGGACCTGATCGAGCGTTTCGGCATCTCATCTCCGCAGGCGGCAATCGATCTCAGGGAATATCTCGAGCGGGTCGCCGAGCCGAAGCCTCACTATGACACAGTACGAAAATGCTATGTTGCCGACCCCCGTCATTGTGGCCTGCCGTTTGCAGAGGATGCAGGTTCGCCGGATGAATTTGTCGCCCATTCCCCATCGGACCGTCTTTCTGTTCTGCCGTCACTTGCTCGGCGGTGCCCGCCGTTTGTGATCCGGCATCTCTGGCAGGCCATCGAGCAGCGGCAGAAGATCGAGATCGGTTATGTGTCGATGTCGAGTGGGTTGCGTCAGAATCAATGGATTGCACCCGCGCATTTTGCTTCCGATGGTGAGCGCCTGCACGTCCGTGCTTGGAGTTTCCACCATCAGGAATGGCGTGACTACGTTCCTGTGCGGGTTCTGCCCGAGAGTACCTTTGCTGTGGCCCCAGTCGGAGAAGACCTTCCACGAGATGCCGATTGGGACGAGTTCGTCGAAGTCCGGCTTCAGCCATTGAGCAGCCTCACAGAAGAGCAGCAGGCGGCCGTCCGGCTAGAATATGGGTTCACGCAGAAGGTTCTGAACTTCGAGATCCGCAGGTCGCTCGAATTCTACGTCGAGCGACGTTGGGGGCTCAACCGACCGGGGGCACGACTGGAACGCTGCTAGGCTTGCCGGGCGAATGCAGCTTCCTGGTTCAAGGAAAGGAGATGACCATGGTTGGAAACACGACAGTCGATCCGCTGGCATGGGCAGAGCCGGTGATAAGGCCAGAAATCGACACGGTCAGGAACCCGAGAACCGGCCATCTGCTCAATGTCCGTCGTCTGATTCGAGCATTCCGGTATGAGCACGCGATCCTGCTGCGCCAGAAACTTAAAGCGCTCGTCAAACGTGACGGAGCACGCCTGGTCTGCGCGACGTGCGGTGTTCCGGTTTATCTGGCCTGCAGCACGACCAAGCGGTTCTTCTTCCGGCATCGCCAGGAAGACGGCTCGTGTCCGGCTGTCACGCGGACGGAGCTGAGCGAAGCCGATATCAGAGCCATGAAGTACCGCGGCGCTCAGGAGAGCGCCGCGCACAAGCGGGTCAAAGCACTTCTTCTGCGCAGCCTCTCGGCCGACCCCCAGTTTAAGGACGTGGTGCAAGAAAAGACCTGGAAAGCGAGCGAGGGGCTGAGCGGGCTGCGCCGACCTGACGTTTCGGCGCGCACGGACATCGAGAGATTGGCCTTTGAAGTACAGCTGAGCACCACCTTCATGGACGTCGTGCTGAGCCGGAAGGAGTTCTATCGGGCCGAAGGGGCGGCGCTTGTATGGGTTTTGCCGAGTTTTCACCCGAGCTATCGGCGCATGACCGATGACGACATCCTTTTCGGGAACAACTCCAACGTTTTCGTTGTCGACGATAAAAGTGCTGCCGCGTCCGAATTGGCAGGAACCTTCATCATGACTTGCTGGTATCGCAAGCCGCTGATTCAGGGCGATGTGATCGTCGACGAATGGGTCGAGCGCCAGGTCTGCTGGGATGAGGTCACGGTCGATGTGGGCCGCCAGAACATTATCGCATTCGACTATGCGAGGGAGGCTGCAATACTCCGTGAGGAGCTCCGGAGGGCCCGCTTGGAACGGATAGAAGTTGCCAAGGCCGCCGAAAAGCAGGCCCGGGAAGACCGAGAGAATGAGCTACGCGAGCAAGTGCTTCGGTTCGTTCGCGATCCCTCGCGCGATGACGACCACCTGCCACGGCACAAGGCATGGCTGCTCCTCAATGATCGCCTTCGTTCCATCGGACACGGCCTTGACGGGGAATACCCTGATCTGCTGACCGCTACTCGCATCGTCCATCTCATCGAGAGCGCAATGGCAGGAAAGCCGGTTGGTTTCGGCTACAAGAGCTTTGCCGAACTTGGGCATCATCTTATCCACCAGCACCCCGAATTGCTTCTCGCCTTCGGCCATATGCTAAGGAGGTTCGGAACGAAGAAGGCTTTGTATCAAGACGATCGAACTGGGAAACTGAAGTCAAAGCTTGAGGCGGCACGGGCTCATCTTCTCCATGACCCGAGATACAGGATGCCAGAGGATGAGGAGCGCTTGTGCGCATTCCTATCGGAGGGGGCCTCTCGGAAGGCAAGGTCGGAGAACGATAATCTTGATCGCACCGGTCGCGCGGCGGCGTAACCGGGCAGAAGTCCCCAGAAGAGCTCCATCAATGTGGTTTCTCGCGCGCGGCACCGCTGTAGCCGTTTTCTTAGGCACGGCAATCGAAGTGGTATGGCGGCGTCGGGAACAACCAGACGATCGATTCCGCGGTCTTGAACGACCGGCTCTGGTCGACACCTGCCGGGTTAGCGGACGGTCTGCACGTGGGGAGCGAGATTTGATCACTCAGCGTCGCATAAGGGTCGGGACCCGCCGGTAGCGCGCCCTGCTATAGCTCCCGTCGACGAAGGGAATGTACCCCATCTCACCTCGGCTCCTCGAACGCAGCCTTCCGTTCGCTAAGGCATCGAGAAGCGATCCGGATGACGACAACGCGCTCGACCTGCCTTGCCGTTTATCCTTTCCTGATGTTTGCGGCTACGCCGGAGAGAAAACCGCCGATCCCCGGAAGACCGCAGGCTGTCAGAACGGCAAGGATCGTAGCCGAGAGTGCGTAAGGGAGGGGGTCATCCTTTAGAGCCCGGGCCGCGCGTTTCGCATACAGAGCCACTTCCGTCGCCATGCCTTCATTGAAAGCCTGCATGAGCTTACCGTTATCCGCAGCCTTTAGAAGCAAGCCGAGGGCCTGGTGCAGCTTCCTTAGGTGGCCTAGCGCCTCCTCAGTTTCATCCAAAGGCGGGCCACCGTTGTGATTTGGTGTCTCCAGCGCTCTTACCAGTTGGGCGACAGCTTCTTGAGCGACAGGAATTAACGTTCGCACAGCTGCCAATCTCTCGCTCGGAGTTGTTGCACCGGTCCAAGCCGAAGGATCATAATCAGGGCGGCGCGTGTAGCGATCTTCTGTCTCGGAGGCACCGGCGCTGGCGAGAAGCTCCAGTCTTTCGGCCTCTGCCAGAAGCGGCTCGAATTGGTTTCTCACCTCATCTCGCCGGGGCTGCCATTGCGGAGACATGCTTTTGAACGCTGGCCACATGCTCTCCAAATCACGGTGCCTGCGCACAAGACTCGGTATCAGCGGCTGGTAGGCATTTTCAGCCAGCAATGCGCGTCGAAGGGCTTTGTATTCTGCGTCGGCTTCCGGGCCGCGACCTCCCTCCGCGGCCCCAAGCAATACCGTTTGGAGGCGAAGTACGGCGTCCAAATCATTTTCGGGGATTTCGTATTCCCCCGGCTCAATTTTCATCGGCATTGTCTCTGGCTACGCTTCGAATCACAGGCCCTAATTTGAGGCCGCCGGAATGATCTGGCCACCTGCTGCCACGGTGGCGAGATGGGTACTGAAGCACAACCCCGTGCGAAATGTTGACTCACAACGCTGCCCATCAGCCGAGCGCTTCCGATTTTATGCTACGGAGTTAAAGGGATTTTGTGGCTTCATTCAGCGAGACAGGATTCCAACCCCACGTCCTTCCCCAGCAAGTCGGCAACTGCCTGAACGAATGGCTGCTTGGGGACCGCCTCGTCCTGAGAGGAGACATTCCGGACTGTCCAACTTAGTAGTCATCAGCATGGTGCAGCGCACGCGGTATCCGCCTTGACGTGATAAGATCACGGAGGCTTGAAGCGATGACAACGGTCGATCGACCGACCTTTGCCACTTCCAGATCGCCACAGGAAATCATTTGGTAGATTCTTGTTCGGCTCAGTCCCGTTAACCGTACGGCGTCGGAAATTCGCACGCTGATCTGCTCCATCCCGCCGGAAGGTGCGCGGGAATCGAACGCTTTATCCATCGTCACTTCCCCTTCCGTTGCTGCTGAAATCCACGATCCGCTTCCAGAAACGCATTCAGGATAGCCGGGACCAATTCCGCGACCGGCACCTCAATCCCATATGTGGCTGCATAAGCGGCCGCGTAGTCCTGCAAGCTCAGATGGAGGTCAGGCGTCACTGTTATCGCCAGCTTCACCGGCGTCTTGTCCGGAAGCTTCCCCAGCTTGATCGTGCTCATCGGCCACCCTCCGTCTTCCATGGCGCCAGCACCAAATCCTGCCGCACCACAAGTCGCACCGGCGCGCCCGGCCTGATATCGATGGTGGGCTGAACATCGAGATTGCGCTGGGTGATCTGATCCCCCGCGCGAGTAACGCTGGTCTGGGCGGACTCCCGGATCGCCTGAACCAGATCGCTCTCGCCGGTTATCGAGAGTTCGGTGCCGACACCCAGAAGTGTTGCGATCGCCACGCCCTTGAGCAGCCGTCCAGTATGGTAGTTCACGTGGTCCGAGAGGCCGGAGTAGCCCGACGGATCAGTCGCCGGCATGTTATCAAGCCGAACCGACTTGCCATCGGGCATCACAAGGCGTTGCCAGATGACCAGTGCCCGGCTCTGCCCATAGGCCACGACGCTGTCATACTTGCCGACCAGCCTTGCACCCTGCGGAATGAGCAAGGTCTGTCCCGTCGCGCTGTCGAAGACGTTCTGCGTGACTTGCGCAATTACCATCCCAGGCACGTCAGAATTCACGCCGGTGACGAGGCTGGCCGCAATGACGCTGCCCGCCATCACCATGTAGGGCGAACCAGGAGCCGCCAGACTGTGCGGGTTCACATCGCCGCGCTCGTCGAGCTTCTCGGCAAACTGGGTTTTGCGGTCCGGAGCCGCCGAACTCGATGCATCGCCAATCGCAGCCTGTCCGGAACCTATCGAAGCTTCCGGTGCAGTCGCAGCAGCGACGGCCGGTGTGCTCGTTACCCTGCGTGCGCCCTGAACTAGCAGCGACGACTGTCTTGCTGCCTTGAGTTCCTCAGCCTGTCGTTGCCATGCTTGGTCAACGTCAGCGGTGGCCGGCGCCGCCATTCCAGCGCCAGCCAACTGCCGCTGCTGCGCCTTCAGGATCGGCCGCCCAAGATCTCCGGGCAGCGGAGGCCCCAGCTTCGGCACATCGCCATAGCTCTTGGGGAGACCTGCCAGCGCGTCGTCCGAAGGCTTCCGATCCGGCTGGGACATTCCGCTATCGGCAGCGGTGCGGCTCATAACCCGCGGCTTCAGCGCAATCCACGCCACACCGACAATTGCGACCGCAGCCAGAACGCTTCCGCCGATAATCACTTCCTTGCGGAAGCGGGTAACACGCGGCGTGCGGACCCGGATCGCAAGCGTCTCGGGATCGAGCTTACGCGCCGACGTCGCCTCCTCGACATTCTCGGCAGGCACCTTGGGCGGAGCCGATTGGGCGACAAGGGTCGGTTCGGCCTTCCCTATGTCCAGTTCCTCGCTCATCGCCGCGCCCTCCCCTCGCCGCCTCGAGTGATGCGCACTATCTGTTGCTTCTTCGTTCCAAGCCGAAGCTCGGCGACGTTGAAGATGCGATCCACCACATAAAAGCGTCCCTTCATGCGGTAGTTGACCAGTTCGGCCGTACCGTCGGCGGCAATCAGGAACAGCGGCGGAGCTTCGTCGACACCGATCGACGACGGAAACTCAATGAACGTCTGCCGCCCATCATCGAAAGCCCTTAGCGGCCGCCAGGTCGGCGTATCGCCGGTGATCACGTAGCCAAAGTAGAGCTGCTCGACGCCCAGCCCGGCGGCGACCGGCTTCGCCGCCTCGGCTGCGGCTTGCGCGGTTTTCACCGCGACGAGTTCATCGAGCGGATAATTCCAGGACAGTGCGGACATGCCCGCGCTCGGCCGACTGGTCAGCAGCAGATGGTACGTGCGCCGATCTGTAGTGATGACGATGTTGGTCGCGAGGCCGGTGCTGAAGGGCTTCACCAGCACGTGCGTGCGCTTGTCCTCGCCGCTTCCGCTGGAGGTGTCACCGATCACCCAGCGCGCGGTGTCACCGGCCGCAACCGCGATCAGCCCCTCACCCGGCTGCAACGCGATGTCGGTGATCATGCCGGGCTGCGTATAGGCGTGGTACACAGTGCCATCGGACCATAGGTAAACCTGCCGAGCATTAACCCAGGCATTCGGCAACGGCTCGACACTGGAGCGGCTCATGCCGCTGGTCGGCAGCTTCCCTCGGGCCGGCAAATCCGCCGGATGAACGCCCACGGCAAAGGCAGCCGCAGCCAGTAGCGAAGTCTTCATGGCAGTACCTCCTTGGCTTGTTCGGAATTGGGAAGTGCGGGCGCTTCTGACGCGAGCGTGTTGCCCGTAGGACTTGCCGGCCGACCTTCGGCGGCCGGAGCCGACGTTTCGAGTTCTCGGCTCCAGTCGATGGCATCGACGTAAATGCCGAGCGGGTTCTTCCGCAGCGTCTCGCTGTCTCGCGGTGCCTGCTGGACGACGGTGAGGATCGCGGTCCAATGGCTGGTGCCGGCCGCGCTGCCGCGCTCGAACGCATTCTCGATCCATTTGACCTGGAAGCTCTTGTCCGAGGCCCGAACCACGCTGGTGACCTGGACCGAGACTGTCCGCTCGCCGAGCCCCGTTAGCGCGCCTGAGCCCCTCGCGTATTCGCTGAGGAACCGACTGCCGCGCTGGGTCGAGAAGTCATAGGCTTCAAGCCAGCCATCGCGCATGATCACCGGATCGAGCGAGAGCCCGCGCACATGTCCGATGAACTTGGACAAGGCCCAGGCTATCTGCGGATCGGTCGGCTGATAACCAGCCTCGGCTTCACTGACAGCGCGGGGCTCGCCAAGCCGGTCGACCGCGACAACATAAGGCACGACGTGGCTCTGGAGTGACTGCCAGATGAGGCCTCCCGCCATGGCGCAGGACAGGCCGAGGCAACCGAAGGCCATGATCCGCCAGTTACGGGCCTGGACACGGGCGGAGCCGATGCGTTCGTCCCAAAGCTGCGCGGCGCGCTGGAAGGGCGTTTCGGGAAGCGGGGTTCGCCCATAGAGCTGGACGCTGCGTTTGAAGCGCATGGGTCAGTCATTCCTTTCGCTGATGTCGGGAGTGGTTGAGCCGCCGCCACGATCGCCTTGCTGGACAGCGTGGACGGCGACGTCGCGGCGATGACGAGCCGTCTGCTCGGCGCGCATGGCCTTGGCCCAGGCAGGCACCCCTTCTCCCCCTTCGGCGGACGCGTCCGGCGCGGAAGATGAAGGCGGCGAGGTATCGGATTGTGAGGAGGGTGCGCCTCCGCCGGAAGTAGCTGGCGAGGCGGAGCGCCCAGACGCCGAAGGACCGGCGTGATTGCCGGCCGAGGCCGATGCCGCCGAATGGCTTACCGTCGAGCCTGCATGAGCCCCGCCGCCATGGCTGGCCGAACTGGGGGCCGCCGCGCTGCTGCCCATCGAAGTTCCTGCGCGAATGCCGCCCAGTGCCGTGCCCGCAAGGCGCGCGCCGGCGACGGCGCCTCCCCCTGCCAGCATGGCGATGCCACCGGCGCCAAGGGCAGTGCCGGCTGCAGCGCCGGCGCCAAGCTGCGGCGCACCCGAAGCAAGGCCGCTGGCCACCGACGGCGCGAAGATGCCGAGACCGAATAGCGCGAGGCTCGCCAGCACCAGGCTCATGGCCTGCCCAATGTCAGGTTCCTGCCCCTGGAGCGCCTGGGTGAACTGATCGAAGAAGTTCGAGCCGATGCCGACAATCACGGCGAGTACCATGACCTTGATGCCAGAGCTCACCACATGTCCCAGCACGCGCTCGGCGAGGAAACTCGTGCGGTTCCACAGCGCGAAAGGAACCAGTATGAACCCGGCAAGCCCCACCAGCTTGAACTCGATGATGCAGACGAACATCTGCACCGCGAGGATGAAGAAGGCGAGAATGACCAGCAGCCAGGCGATCAGCAGCACGGCGATCGTCAGGAAATTCTTGAAGAAGCTGGTGAAACCGAGGAGCTTTGAGGCTTGCTCAAGGAGCGGCCACGCTGCCGAGAAACCGGTGCCGGCCAGGCGCCCGGGGCGAAGCAGATCGTCCGCAGTGAGCGAGCCGCCGCCGGCCGTGATCCCGGCCTGCGCGAAGGAATGGAAGATGATGTCGGCGAGCGTCGAGAAGCTGTTGATGATGAAGGCGAAGGCGCCGACGTAGAGCACCTTGCGGATGAACTTGGCGAGCACATTGTCCTCGCCGCCAAGCGACCAGAACAAGCCGGCCAGCGTCACATCGATCGCGATCAGCGTTGCGGTCAGGAACCGCACATCGCCGCCCAGCAGGCCGAAGCCGCTATCGATATAGCGGATGAAGGCAGTCATGAACTGATCGATGATGTTGAGGTCGTCCACGTGCGGTCATCCTGTCTGGGCAAGCGTGCCAAGCGCGCGATATCGCGCTCAGCGCAGCGCTGAGGTGGAGGGTGCCCGCAGGGCACGGCCGGGGATGGAGCACGTGCCCCGCGGGCGCGGCGGCAGGAGAGGCGATCCGCCGCCGCTGTCGGGTTGGGGTTGCGGTCTAGTTCGGCGTGTAGGCTGAACCGGTACCCAGGAACTTTCTGGTCGCCGCGTCGGCTTCGCTCTCGGACTGGGCGCTATTGGCGTCGCTCACGGCCTGCGCACGGAACTGGGCGGCCAGCATCTGCTGGATCTGGAACTGCTGCTTGGCCGTCAGCGCGAGAAGCTGGTTGGTGACCTGCAGCGCCTGCAAGGTGCCCTCGGCGCCCTGGCTGCGCTGGACTAGCGCATTCATGGTCGTCGCATCGGCCTCGACGTTCTCGGCGATCTGCGCCTGCATCGTCACTGACTGGCGATAGGCAGAGACTTGGGTATCGAGCCGCGAGCGCGCAGCCGTCACCTGATCATCGAGTTTCAGCGACTGGCTGAAGGCATCGGGATAGAGCTTGCTGAACTGCTGGTCGACGCTCGCAACCTTGAACTGGATGTTCTGCGCCTGCCCCATCAGCGTATCGATCTTCTGGAGCGTCTGGGTCAGCGCCTGGAGCTCGGGAAAGCTCACGGTCGAGAGGTTCTTCGCCTCATTCGCGAGGCTCTGTGCCTCGTTCTGCAGCGACTTGATCTGGTTGTTGACCTGCTGGAGCGCGCGCGCTGCGGTTAGCACGTTCTGCGCGTAGTTGGTCGGATCATAGACCACCAGCGCATGGGCTGGCGGACTGGCGATCATGGCATCGAAGACGATGCCGCCAGCGGCCACCAAAGCTAGCCCCCCAATGCCAGCCCCCAGCTTTCGGGGCGACTTTGGAGCATGCGGGCGAGACGAGATTTTCATCACCATTCTCCTTCACGTTCGTGTCACGAGAGTTCATTTCGCTCGGGTCAGGTCAGCTCCCCGGACCTGGGTAGGTGCCGATCAAATCGGCCGCCCAGGCGGCGTGGGTGCCGGCGAGAAAGCGGGCAAAGAACTCGCCCTGACCGTGCTCGGCGAGCACAGCATCAATCCGCGCCTGTGTCGTCGGATCGGAGCTGCCACATAGCGCCAGCGCCACATCGCCCAGCCCGAGCTCAAACAGCCGGTTCCCGCGGGCCGATTGCAGGTAGTAGTGCCGCTTGGGCGTCGAGCGCGCTATCAGCTCGATCTGCCGTTCACTGAGGCCGAAGCGCTCGTAGATCTCGCGGCTCTGCGGTTCGACCGCCCGGTCATTCGGTAGCAGAATGCGCTGCGGGCAGCTTTCGATCAGGGCTGGCGCGGTCGGTGATCCGGCGATGTCGGCGAGGCTTTGCGTGGCGAACAGCACCGAGACATTGCGCTTGCGCAGGACCTTCAGCCACTCGCGAATACGCGCAGCGAACAATGGATGGTCCAGAAAAATCCAGGCTTCGTCGAGCACCAGCAAGGTCGGCCGTCCGTCAAACCGTTCCTCGAGCCGGTGGAACAGATAGGTCAGCACCGGACCGACGACGGAGCCGTGTCCCATCAGCGCCTCGGTCTCGAAGCACTGGAGGTCGGCGAGATGCAGCGAACTTTCCGAGGCATCGAGCAAGCCGCCGTAGGGTCCGTCGATCGTGTAAGGCCCGAGCGCGGTGCGCAGCGCCTTCGATTGCAGCAGAAGGGTTAGACCCGTGATCGTCCGTTCGGCCGGAGGCGCACTCGCAAGGCTTCCAAGCGCCAGCCAGACCTGATCCTTCACCTCCGGGGTGACGGTCACATTCTCCTGCGCCAGGATCGCTGCGATCCACTCCGCCGCCCAGGCACGCTGCGCGGGATCCTCAATGCCACGCAGTGGCTGGAACGCCAGCGAGCCAGTCTCCCCGCCAAGCCCAAGCGCATGGTGCGCGCCGCCGCTAGCCAGCACCGCCGCGCGCGCCGACAGCCCCTTGTCGAAGACATAGACCTGCGCGCCCGGATAGCGGCGGAACTGCAGGATCATCAGCGCCAAGAGCACCGACTTGCCCGCGCCGGTCGGACCCGCGACGAACATGTGCCCGACGTCACCGACATGCGTCGACAGCCGGAACGGTGTCGATCCCGAGGTCTTGGCATGAAGCAGGACCGAGCCAGCGAGATGATCGTTGCTCGCCGGACCTGCCCAGACAGCCGAGAGCGGCATCAGGTGTACAAGGTTCAGGGTGTGGACGAGCGGCTGACGGACATTGGCGTAGACGTGTCCCGGTATTGACGAAAGCCAGGCTTCTACGGCGTTGACGCGCTCGCGGATCGTGGTGAAGCCGAGCCCGCCCAGCACGCGTTCGACCTGCCGCATCTTGGCGTCGACCGCGCTGCGTGTCGTGTCGCTGACGGTGATCGTCGTCGTCAGGTAGCCGAAGGCAACATGATCGCCGCCCAAGGCCTGAAGCGCTAGATCGGCATCGGCCACCTTGTTGTCGGCATCGCTGTCGAGAAGCTGCGCCGGCGTGTTGTACATCACCTCGCGCAGCATGGCGGTCAGCGATTTGCGTTTGTTGAACCACTGCCGGCGCAGGCTGGTCAGGACCTTGGTCGCCTCGGACTTGTCGAGCGCGATGAAGCGCGTGACCCAGCGGTAGGCAAAGTCCTGATGGTTGAGCGCATCGAGGATGCCGGGGCGGCTGACGTTCGGAAATCCGAGCACCGAGATTGTCCGGATGTGGCGGTCGCCCAGCATCGGTTCGAGCCCGCCGACCAGCGGCGTGTCGACGAGGAGGCCATCGAGATACATCGGCGTCTCTGGGACCCGCACCGGATGGCGGCGATCCGAGATCGTCGTGTGCAGATAGGTCAGCAGTTCCCTGCTACCCAGCGCACGGATCTCGGGCATGAACCCGTCGAAGAGATCAAGCGCACGATCGGTCTCGGCAATGAAGCCGCCAAGCGAAGCCCGCCAGTCACGCCCCTTCTCGTCGTCTGCGCGCTCGACCAGCTTGCGCCCGGCGGCATCCTCGCTGTCGGCAGGCGGCAGCCAGGTCAGCGTCAGGTAATAGGCGCTTTCGTAATGTTTGTGCTCGGCAAGGAATGCAGCGCGGCGCTCGCGGTCGACGAGCCAGCTGGCGGCATCGGGAAACGCATCGTCTGGATAGCTGGCAGCTTCGCGCCGCTCGGCCTCGAAGAACAGGGCCCAGCCCGAGCCGAACCGGCGAAGGACATTGTTGGCGCGCGCCGAGATCGAGACCAGTTCGGCCTCGGTCGCCGATTCCAGATCGGGCCCGCGGAATTCAAGAACCCGCAGGAAGCTGCCGTCCTTGTTGAGGACGACGCCCGGCGCGACCAGCGCGGCCCAGGGCAGATGATCGGCAAGGCGCCCTGCCTTGCTGTGATATTCGGCGAGGTTCAGCACGCGAGGTATCCTTTCTGGCGCAAGTGGCGCAGCAACACAGGCGCAAAATCGGGATCGCGCCGTGCAGCGAGCACGGCGAGGCTGTGTCCCGCCGCCCAGATGAAGAGGCCGGCCAGCCACTGCTGGAGTCCGAGGCCGACGGCCATGGCGAGCGTGCCGTTGAGGATCGCGATCCCGCGCGGCGCGCCGCCGAGGAGGATCGGAGCGCCAAGGCTCACATGGATCGGGACCTCGAAGCCCTCGATGTGCTGGCCGGCCGCATTCATGCGATCAGCGCTCCGCCGCCGAAGCTGAAGAACGAGAGGAAGAAGCTCGATGCGGCAAAGGCGATCGAGAGGCCGAAGACAATCTGGATCAGCCGGCGAAAGCCGCCCGAGGTCTCGCCAAAGGCCAAGGTTAAGCCAGTGACGATAATGATGATGACCGCGACGATCTTGGCGACCGGACCCTGCACGGATTCGAGGATCTGTTCGAGCGGCTCCTCCCAGGGCATTCCGGAACCAGCAGCCCAGCTCTGCGCGGTGACGGTGAGCGACGCTGCCATTGCAGCGGCCGCGAGCACGGCGGTCCGTGGATCGGGGCGCATGCCGAAGCGCTGAAGTCGTGACGTCTTCATGGGGTCATTCTCCTTGCTTGGTGGAAGGGAAGCGGACGGACGGGAAGCAGAGCTCGTGCAGGCGGTATTCGCCGCTAACGGGATCGAAGCCGTCGAGGCTAGCGATGGCCGATATCCGGCGCGCCAGGCCCCGGCCCGAGATGACAACGATGAGATCGATGGCCTCGGCAATGAGGTGGCGTGGCACGGTGACGACCGCCTCCTGCACCAAGCCCTCGAGGCGGTGCAGTGCAGCCCACGCGCCGTTGGCATGGATCGTCGCGATCCCGCCGGGATGGCCGGTGTTCCAGGCCTTGAGCATATCGAGCGCCTCGGGCCCGCGCACTTCGCCGACGATGATGCGGTCTGGGCGCAGCCGCAGGGTGGAACGGACGAGATCGGCAATCGTCGCGACACCCTGCCGGGTGCGCAGGGCGACCGTATCGGGCGCCGGGCATTGCAACTCACGCGTATCCTCGATCAGCACTACGCGCTCGTCGAGCGCGGCCATCTCGGCAAGCAGGGCATTGGCGAGCGTGGTCTTGCCCGAACTGGTGCCGCCGACGACCAGCACATTGCGGCGCTCCAGCACCGCAGTACGCAGCATCTCCGCAGCTTCGATCGACATGATGCCGTCCGCCACGTAGTCGGTGAGCGTGTGGATGCGCGCAGCCGGCTTGCGGATGGAGAAACATGGCGCCAGCGAGACCGGTGGCAGCACGCCTTCGAAGCGCTCGCCGGCGCCTTCACCGTGCGGCGGAAGTTCCGCCGATACGATCGGACTGTCGGCATGGACCTCGGCGCGAGCATGGCTGGCGACAAGGCGGATGATACGTTCGACCTGTTCGGGCGCGATGCGCACATCGGTGTCCACCCTGCCCTCACCGAGTACATCAACCCGGAGCGCGCCGTCGGGATTGACCATGATCTCGATGACGCGCGGATCGCCGAGCGCCGCCTCGATCGCGGGGCCCATGGCCGTACGCAGCATCGCGCGGCGGCGCGCGACGGTTTCTTCGCCGCTCATCGCCCGCCCTCCTGGTCAAGCGTGCGCTTGCCCCGCCCTACTTCCCGCGCAACCTGGGACAGGAAAGCGTCAAATCGCAGCGAAGCCGCTGCGCGGCCGGCGGCATCGTTTTCCGCGAGCGGTGGATTGATCGCGAGCTCATAGCGGATGAAAAGTGCCAGCGTTTCAAGTTCGATGTGACTGTCGCGCAAGAGGCGCTCGAGCAGTTCGGCGATGCGATCGAGACGCCGGCCGAAACGATCGTCGAGTTCTTTCGTCCCCCGCTTGTCGAACCACACCGTCAGAGCGTGGACCAGAATAGCCGACTTGGTGACACCCGGCCGGTTTGCTTCCTCGACGAGACGGGCACTGAGCGGCTCGGGCAGGAACAGTTGATAGCGGACCTTGTTCGTCATGTTCGGAGCTCCAGGTCGAACTGGTCGGCGCGTTCGGCGGAGCCAAACGCATAAGTGACGCGTACGAGCCGCTGCTGGGCAGCCTGGTCGAGGACACGCTTGTCCGAAGCGGGATCATCGTCATCGGCGGTCAGGCCCAGCGGGTCGGTGACGACTTGCAATTCCTGAGAAGGACCGTCGATTTCCGGGCCGGCTTCAACGGCGGGCGCCTGGTCAATCGTCCCATGGACAGCCTTCTCGCCTTGCGGCTCTTGATCCGCAAACTCGCTGGCAGGCGGCGACAGTCGCTCATCAATGTCGCGAACCTGTCCGGACCAGTCGTCCTTTCGTGCAGGCGGGGTATCGGCATAGCCCTTGGTGCTGAGCTGCGGTGGGGCAATGACCCGCCGCGCAAAGGCGGGTTCCTCGAAATAGCGCAGCTTGCTGGCCCGGATCGGCGGCGTGCCGGAGGCAAGCACGAGTTCCTCGCGCGGATCGAGCTGCATGACTTCGCCCGGCGTCAGCAGTGCACGTGCCGTTTCCTGGCGACTGACCATGACATGCGAGAGCCAGGGCGCGAGGCGGTGGCCAGCGTAGTTGCGCATGGCGCGCTGCTCGGTCGCGGTCCCGAGGGCATCGGAAAGACGCTTGGCGGTACGCTCGTCGTTGGTCGCGAACGCGACCCGCACATGGCAGTTGTCCAAGATGGAGTTGTGCTCGCCGTAGGCCTTCTCGATCTGGTTGAGGCTCTGCGCGATCAGGAAGGCGCGAACGCCATAGCCGGCAAGGAATGCGAGGCTGGTTTCGAAGAAGTCGAGGCGGCCGAGCGCGGGAAACTCGTCGAGCATCATGAGCAGCCGGTGCCGGCGGCCGCCCTTATGGTCCGCCCCATGCTCGAAGCGCAGTTCCTCGGTAAGCCGACGACCGATCTGGTTGAGGATCAGCCGGATCAGCGGCTTGGTGCGGCTGATGTCCGAAGGCGGAACGACCAGATAGAGCGAGGCCGGGTTTTCCCATCGACGAGGTCGGCGATGCGCCAGTCGGAAGCTGCCGTCACTGCCGAGACCGTAGGGTCGCGATACAAGCCCAGGAACGACATGGCCGTCGAGAGCACGCCGGAGCGTTCGTTTACCGACTTGTTGAGCACTTCACGCGCCGCCGACGCCACGACCGGATGGACCTGCGGTGCCTTCTCGGTACCGAGATGGTTCGTCGACATCATCGCATGAAGCGTGTTGGCAAAGCTGCGTGCTGGATCGGACAGGAAGGTGGCGACGCGCGCGAGCGTCTTCTCTTCCTCGGCGTAGAGAACGTGGAGGATCGCGCCGACCAAGAGGGAATGGCTGGTCTTCTCCCAGTGGCTACGCCGTTCGAGGGCACCTTCGGGATCGACGAGGATGTCGGCGATGTTCTGCACATCGCGCACTTCGTGGATGCCGCGGCGCACTTCGAGCAACGGATTGTAGCGGGCCGAGCGGGCATCGGTGGGATTGAACAGCAGGCAATGCGAAAAGCGCGCGCGCCAGCCAGCAGTCAGTTGCCAATTCTCGCCCTTGATGTCGTGGATGACGGCGGAACCCGACCAGCCCAGGAGCGTCGGAATGACGAGACCAATGCCTTTGCCTGAACGCGTGGGCGCAAAGGCCATGACATGCTCAGGGCCATCGTGACGCAGATAGTCGGCACCGACCCGCCCAAGGAACACGCCCTGGTCGGCCATGAGACCGGCCTTGCGGATATCCTTGCGATTGGCCCAGCGTGCCGACCCGTAGGTGGTGACATTGCTGCGCTGCCGTGCTCGCCATACCGAACCGGCGATGGCAGCTGCGCAGCCAACGAGCCCGCTCGATGCCGCAATGCCACCGGCCTCGTCGAACACGACCGGCGCGTAGGCATCGAACTCGAACCACCAGATGAAGATCGCCCAGGGCGCATAGATACGGCGGCCCAGTAGCACGAACCAGGGGCTCCCCAGCTCAGGCTGATAAGCGAGCTGCGCCGCTGCCCACTGGGTTGCCAGCCAGACACCGGCCAGGACGATCGCGAACACGACCATCATCTGTCCGATGAGGAGTTTCGTCGGTGTCATGTAAGCCTCCGCACGCCGCGGATCGCATCCGTTGGCGTGGGTGCAATACTCCCGGAAATCCCCGAGAGAGCACAGTGCCTGTCTGGTGCACCCAGGTGCCTTTCGAGTGCATTTCAGAACCGACAAGCGTTGTTTTGACCTGCCGCCGCGATGAGCGGGGCGATAAAGGCGCCCAATTCTGCGCCGTATTGGATGATTGAATGATCCGCCGGTTGATTACTCGACATTAATCATGACAATGCCGGCCCACGAAGGCATGCGGCACATTATGACGAGCGAAACTCAGAAGGTTACCAAGTACTGGCGCAATTCGCTGGCCGACGCAGAATTGGGCCGAGGCACGTTCACCCAGAAGGACGCGGACGATTTTCTAATCGCCGACCACGCCAGCCTCAACGCCGGCCGCCTGCCTGCAAATCTGGTTGCCTCCCTGTTCAGTGCCAACGCCTCGCCGGATGAAACCTGCGCGATCATCCTGCGCCCCTTCGTCTTTGCCTCCCGGACCGAGCGCGGCCAGAAGCGTGGCAGCCTCCCGGAAATCGTCACGCCGATTGCAACGCGGATGGTGGTAACCCGCGATGGGCGCCTCATTCGTCCGGTCAGCAGCGTTGTCCCGCGCGAAATTCTCGAGCCCTTGCATCGCACGGCCTTTACGGTGGGCACGATCGATGCGCTCGACACGTTTGTCACCGCGCACCCACTATCCGAAGACTGCCAATGGCAGGACTATGTCGAACACGCGGAAGGCCTCATGGAGGCGGTCGCATCCGCGATCGAGGAAGACCGACGCTTCGAACTGGTACCGCACGGATATGTCCAGCGCTCGGATGGGCATGGCAGCATGTCCGCCAATGTTCTTGCGCTCTACGACCAGATCGAACTGGACGGCGCGTACGGCCCGCTCCTGGCTACATTCGCCGGTCAGAAAGAGCAGCGTACCGAGCCATGCCTCCCCGAAAACTCGCGTTTTACGGAGCGGCTCGGCCACTCCAGCGATACTTATGCGCTGGCCCCCGCGCAGCGTGAGGCGCTCGCCCACCTTACGGCTTCGAAGGACGGCGAAGTCCTCGCGGTCAACGGCCCGCCCGGCACCGGCAAGACGACGATGCTGCTCTCGGTAATCGCCACGCTCTGGGCCAAGGCAGCGCTCGAACAGGGCGAGGCCCCACTGATCGTGGCGACCTCGACGAACAACCAGGCCGTGACGAATATTCTCGATGCCTTCGGCGCCGACTATGCCAAGGGAGCCGGGCCTTTCGCCGGGCGATGGCTTCCTGCGCTTCGCAGCTTCGGGTCCTACTTCCCATCCAAGCGCCGCGAGAGCGAAGCCGCCAAAACCTATCAGATCGCGGCGTTCTTCAACCGTCTGGAGGAAGCCGATCAGGTCGAGCAATGCCGCCTTGCCTACCTTGATGCGGCAGGCAAAGCGTTTCCGCACCTCCAATCCCTGACCGTCGAAACCGTAGTCGCCGCGCTGCACCATCAGTTGATCGTTCAGGTGCAAATGCTGGCGGCGATCGAGAACGCCTGGCAGGCTCTCCTCCAAGCGCGGGCGGCGGTTCTTGCAGAACTGGGCTCGGATCCGCGCCAGGCCCGCGCCGATCGGGCAACTGCGCTGGAAGCGGCCGAAGCCGAGTTGCACCGCACACAGGCAATCTCGAGCCTCTGGGATCGGCACCAGGCCTCCGAGCCGGTTCTTCATTCCCTGCTTGGCTGGCTGCCGTCGATCGCAAAACGACGGCTTGCTGCAGCGCGGGCAACCCTTGCTTCAGACTGGTCCGGCCCTTTGCCGGACTGGACAAGTCTGGATGATATCGCCTCATCTGTAAGGGCTGAAGTCGCTCAGGCGCAATCTGCGATGGGCGACTGCATCGCAGACCTCGGCCGCGCCGACGCTGTTATTACGGATGAAACCACCGCGCTCGGTTCCTGGGCCAGTGCCCTCGCGGTGCTTTCTATCAGTCCTGAGGCAGCGTCTTCCATGACGCTCGCCGATGCGGACGAGGCTGCGGATCGCCTGGTTCGCTTCCCCATCTTCCTCACGACGACCCATTATTGGGAAGGTCGCTGGCTACTCGACATGGCCGCCGATCCGGACATTCCCGCCAAACAGCGAAAGACCGGCAGGATCCCGATGGCCGCGCGGTGGGCACGCCGGATGAAACTGACGCCCTGTGCCGTATCGACATTCTACATGCTGCCGCGCCTGCTCTGTGCGAGCCGCTTCCAGGACGGCGATTTCCTGCCGGACTACCTCTATGGCCAAATCGATCTCCTGATCGTCGACGAAGCCGGACAGGTCACTCCCGAAATTGCCGGTGCTTCCTTTGCCCTTGCCAAGCGCGCGCTGATCATTGGCGACACGGCCCAGATTGAGCCGATCTGGAGCGTGCCCAGCCGGATCGACGTGGGCAATCTGAGGCAGGCCGGCCTCATCGGCGGCGATGACAACAGTCCGGAACTGTCGACCTTCCTCGAGACAGGGCGCGCCGCTTCGTCCGGCAGCGTCATGAGGATTGCCCAGCATGCGTCCCGCTACCACCAGGATGCCGATCTCGAGCGCGGGCTCATGCTCTACGAGCATCGCCGGTGCTTCGATGAGATTGTCGGTTACTGCAACGACCTTTGCTATCGCGGAAAACTGCAGCCGAAGCGCGGGCTCAAATCGGAAGCCCGTAAGAGCGACGGCCTCCCTGCCCTCGGCTACCTTCATATCGACGGGCGTTGCGATTCCATCGCTGGCGGCAGCCGGCGAAATGCTCTCGAGGCTGAAACGATCGCTCGGTGGCTCGCAGATCGGCAGGAGGAGCTGCTGGCCTCCTATCCCGGCAAGCGCCTCGACGAGATCGTTGGCATCGTCACCCCGTTCGCAGGTCAGACCCGAGCGATCACGTCTGCGCTTGGACGACAGGAAAGCCTTACCGGCGCCAATGTCACCATCGGCACGATCAATACCTTCCAGGGCGGCCAAAGGCCGGTAATCCTGTTCTCTCCGACTTACTCCAAGCACGCAGACGGCAGTTTCATCGACGCCAAGGCCAGCATGCTCAACGTGGCGGTCTCCCGGGCGATGAACAGCTTCCTCGTGTTCGGCGACATGGATTGCTTCTCGGCCGCGGCTCCGGGCAGCCCGCGTGGCCGATTGAGGCAGCGGCTTCTGGCGCACGAAGGCAATCGGCTGTTTTTCGACGCACCTGCACGGCCCGATCTCACACACGAAGCAGGTCTGGTGCACCTCACTGACCTCGATGCGCACGACGGCTTTTTGCGCGACGTCCTCGAGGAATGCCGAAGCGAAATTCATATCGTCACACCGTGGCTGACGGATCGTGGACTGCAGGGTGCCAGGATCGTTCCGCTCATTGAGGCTGCCGCGAACTCCGGCGTATCAGTTACAGTCTATACTGACCGTGCTCTCAACGAATGGCGTGGCGAACAGGACAAGAGCGCCGTCGAGAGCTTTGCGACGGCAAAGCAGAACCTTGAAGGCGCCGGAGCCATTGTCGTCGAAGTGAAGGACGTGCACAGCAAGATCGTGATGGCCGACAACAATGTCTATTGTGTCGGGTCGTTCAATTGGCTGAGCGCGGCGCGCGAAGGTGCCTTCGTGCGCCACGAGACCTCGCTCGCGTATCGAGGAGCCAGCGTCTCACCCGAGATCGAAACCATGAAGGACAGCTTGAGGAAGCGGGCGATCATCTGATCCATTCCGGGCCGAATGGACCCCTGTATTGTAACGAACAGGTCGAAGCCCGATTAGGTGTGCCTTATGCCCCCTGAAAATCGCCTTTACTTGATGCGGAATTGGGAAGACAAAGGCCTCCTCCGATACCCCCCCCCAAGAGGGATCTTCCATGCCCGACACCGAGCAACCAGAGCTCGCCCGCCTGACAGTTGAACTGCTCAGCGCATTTGTTTCCAACAACACCATCTCCAGCGATGCGCTTCCCGCCCTGATCGAGGCGACGCGCAGCGCGCTCGCAGGAGACACCGGGAAGGGGCAGATCGAAGAACCGGAGTTCAAGCCGGCTGTGTCGGTTGAAGAGAGCCTTGCCTCTCGCGATCACATTCTCAGCCTGATCGATGGGAAGCCTTACAAGGCATTGAAGCGGCACCTCGCCAATAACGGCCTTACTCCTGAAGAGTACCGCGCGCGGTATAACCTTCCGGCCAACTATCCGATGGTTTCGGCAAGCTACTCCGATCAGCGCCGGGCCTTCGCTAAAGCGGCAGGACTTGGCGGCAGTAGAGCGGGTGCCAGCGCCGCCGCAGCTGTGCCCGCCAAAGCCGCTTCTCCCATAGCCGCGAAAGCCACCAAGGCAGCCGCGAAGAAGGCAACTCCGAAGACCGCGGTGTTGGCCAAGCCGTCAAACAAGGCAACGCAGGCTCCTGCAGCACCGTCTTCCGTAACGGCGCCGGCAGCCAAGGCTTCCAATGCGAAGCCGAAAAATGCCACAAAGGCAGCGGCGAAGTCAGTCAGCAAGCCTGTGCCCAAGGCTTCTGGCAACGCAGCCGTAGCCTCGGAAGCGAAGCCGGAAGCAAAGAAGGTTGCCGCGGCGAAGAGTGAGCCGGCTGCCGTTGCCACATCTGCCAGCAAGCCCGCCCGCTGGATGGCCCGGACGCCAGGCAAGGTTGCCGTCGAACCAGGTGCGACAGGCTCCGCGAAGCCAGCAGCGGCGCCCAAGAAGGTTGCGAAGACAGGGAAGAAGGCTGCCGCTCCGGCACCTACGGCCACGAAGCCTGTGACTGCCACGGTAGCCAGTCCCGAACCGAAAGCCGCAGTGCCTGCCGCAAAGACGGCAAAGCCCGCAGCAGCGAAGCCGAAGGCCAAGACTGCTGCGACCGCCAAGTCGCCTGCGCCGAAGAAGAGCCGTGCAAAGCTTGGAATCGCCGTGCCCACTGTGGAGAATGCGGCTTCGACGGCCGCAGTGTCGTCACCGACGGACCCCGCTCTCGACATACCGGCGGAACAGAGCACTGCAGAAGCCAAGGCCTGAAGGCCACGCTCGCCAGCTCCAGTTGCAAACCTGAGAGCTTTGACGGGCGGCCATCCTGAACGGGATGGTCGCCCCGTTTTCATCTAGGCTTCAGCCGCGCTCACGGCACCATGGATCAGGAAATTTCCGGCCCCGATCGCCCGCGTCCGAACTGCCAGTTGATACCGGCCTCCCGCATGATCCCGCCGGCCTGCTGTCCAAGCTGCTTCTCAAGCACCGGTCGCCATGGAACCAGGGTGAATTCGTGGCTTCGCTCCATAAGCGCGAAACGCCCCGAAATACCATCGATCCTGCGGCTCACCTTGCCTTCGATCCAATCGCCGGTCTTCGCCTCGGAAAAGTCCTTCCCCAGCTCTCCTGAAAGCCGCTCGGCGATCCGCAGCAACTCGCGCCTCTGCAGCAATGCGAGGGCATTCTGCCGCAGCCTGACACCGCTTGGCGAGACATCAGCCAGGTCCTGCTCGACCAGCCATTGGCGTCGCTGATCCAGACCCGCACGAACTTCCCGGCCGAAACCCGTATCGCGCATGGCCAGTCCCGAGGGTGAGGCAAGTTCGCGATCGAGCCAGGTCGCCCCTTCCATCCCGGCCATCCGCTCCACCGATCCCGCCCCCAGGACCTCGACTGCAACAGGCCGGGAAGCGACATCTCGCTGCTCGAAGCGTTCTGCGACTTCGAGATGTTCTGACGAAATACGCCAGCTTCCATCGACCTCACGGGTGACATCGGAGCGCGCTCGTCGCATCGCTTCAAGCCTGCGCACATGGGTCTCAGCGAAAGCCTGGGTGACGGAGCGATCGTAGCGTAAATGCCGCGCGATCGAATACCGCCCCTCATTCGCCTGTGACACTTCCAGAATACTGCGATCGATATCCCGAACCTCAGCTATTCGCGGGATCACCCGAACCACGGCCTCGCGCGGCAAAGGCTCAACAGCTGCCGAGGGGCCAATGTCGATATAATGCGAACGTCCATCGATGCCATCGACGAGCAGGAAATGCCGGTCGCGATGCTCGTCCGCCAGCCCGCGACAAATGACCTTGCCGACAAGCGGCCCGACGTCCGGCGAATAGATGCGCTGGTCCTGTCGCTCCAGTCTGGCGCGCGTGACCTCGCGCTGCATCAGGCGGATGATGTCGCCGCGCTCGCCCATGGTCCTGAGGGTTTCATCGAGCCGATCGGCAAGCTGCCAACGCCCGTCCCCCAATTCGGTCGCAAGCTCCATGCGCTTCAGGGCCTGAAGGCGCCCTGTCTCCAATGCCTGGAAAAACGGATCGCGATCGTGCGGCGAGACGCACCGATCGGCATCCATCCGACCGATGAGGCGGCGGTCCAGACCAGTGAGCCGCTCATGCCCCATTTCCTGACGCAGCCGCGCCTCGATTTCGTGGTCTGCGCGCGGCCCGAGATCGAGGGACATGAGATCAACGGCGCGCTCACGGAAACCATGGGCAATATAGTCGCGCGCGATAACGAGATCCTTGCCCTGATCGTCGATCCCGCGGAGCACGATATGCGTGTGGGGATGGCCAGTGTTGTGGTGATCGACAGCAACCCATTCCAGCCTGGTTCCAAGGTCCTCCTCGACCTGGTTCATGAGCCGGCGGATGTATGGCTTCAGGTCCCCATACTGGTCGCCGTCCTCGGCCGAGACGATGAAGCGGAATTGGTGCCGGTCGTCCTTCGACCGTTCGAGGAATTCGGCGCCGTCCATGCGGTCGTTGTCGGGGCCATAAAGCACTCCCCGTTCGCCCTCCCTGGTGACGCCGTCACGCTGGATGTAATGGAGGTGGGCTTTGAGGGCGCTGGCGCTACCGCTGCGAACTTTCACCAGCCTCGTCTTCACGACAACGCGGCGGGCCCGGTATCCCCCCAGTCGATCCCGCCCCGCAAGCGCGCGCCCGAGCGCCGCACCCCGACCGATACGGCTACCAACGAACTTGCCGCCCTTCTTCCCGGTGCCGATCAGCCCCGCTGCGACGGCAACGCGGGTCGCGTATTTGATCGCTTTCCTGCCGCCCTTTCTTGCGACCGCATCGCGCTGCCGCCCAAGGCGCGGCTCGAAATCGTCGTCGAAATCCATGCAAAGCCTCCCGAAAAGGCATGTCTCGCTACAGTCTCGTCACCGACCCTACAGTCTCGCAGAAAAACGATGTGCAGACAGAAACTTAAGCGTGTCACGAGACACGCCTTCAATCTTGTCGTCCGCAACTTTTCCCCCTTCACCCCCTCCCCACGACCAAACCCGCCTCCCCTGCAATCCAGCGGCCAGGCGCCGATGGATCACCGGCAAATCAGAGGGGCAGCACCGTCCGGCACTGCCCCATCGATTGCGCAGAGCTCAGTGGGCCTGCGCACTCGCTTTCTCAGCTGCTGCGCGCTTCGCAAAATCGCGCCGGGCAATGAGGCCGACCGGATCGCCCTCTCCATCAATGATGAGCGTGGCGGCGAACCAGCGGCGGCCCAGGCGGCCCAGGACGGCGACCCGATCGAGATCGACCGCATCGTCCTCGCCAAGGCCTTCGTAGCGCCCGAGCCAGCGCTCCGAGATACGTGCGTCCCAGAGGAAATCGCTTTCCTCCGCTTCGATAAAGCGCTGTGCCAGGGCGCGTCCTGCGCCTTTGCCGAACTCGATTTCGAGCCCGTGAACGAGGCTGGCGAACACATCGTGATGGTTTGCGGCAATGGTGCGATCGATCTGCATGATGAAGCTCCTCGCGTGACCGTTCCCGTGACTGAGAACGACCATTCGAAGACGGGCGCCGGGCGGTCTGTCAGGGCCGCAGGGCTTTAGTCCTGCGCCGCGAAGCGGACGTGGGGGGAACCGATTTGCGAAGCAAATTGGGGGGTACCCGCGGGCCTTGATAGACTGTTCGGCGCCCGTCACACTGCACCATCTCAGACGAGCATTCTTACCTCTCCTCTGGGCACGACCTCTCAGTGGGCGTTGTGGCGAACGGCAAACAGAGGATCGCGTTCGGGAGGACGGACGGGACTTTTCCCATCTCCTTCCACCACTTCCCCACGCGTTTGCCCCGACTTGTCCTCCGGGTTCTCCACAGGGCTTGGGGCAGACTGCGAAGTGCCCACAAAGAGCGGCGGCGCTTGGGGCAAAACGGAGGTGTCACTGCCGCTTATCCCCGCAAGGTAGGCCACAGTTTCGGCGGGCAGCGGTATGCCGGCCAGGTATTTTTCATAGCGCGCCGGCCCTGCATTATAGGCCGCAAACAGCCCCGGATATCCGAAGCGATCATAGAGCAGCCGGAGGTAAAATGACCCCGCAAGAATGTTGTCGCGCGGATTATCCGGGTCGTTGCCGAGCGACAGGCGCGTGCGCATCTCCGCCCAGGTTCCCGGCATCAGCTGCATCAGCCCGATAGCGCCTTTGGGACTGCGTATCGGCGCGTCGCCGATCTGCGTTCGGCCCCGGCTCTCGGCCCAGATCACCTTCCTGATCCAGGCAGACGGCACGCCGAAACGCGACGAGGCGGCTTCGATATGGGGCTGCCAGCGCTCCAGATCCTGGGCGCGGACAGGGCTTGCCGCGATGATCGTCGCGGCGACGATCATCGCTTTCAGCGTTCCCATAGCAGGTACGCCTGACCGATTATGTCCGAGCTGCGGCTTATCCCGAAATACCGCCCGTCGAAGGAATCCGGGCTGGCCGTCATGAGCAGGAAATACTCGCCGCGAGCAAGCACACGGCACCCTTCCCACCAGGGCATGGGCCGCCCTTTCCCGTCGCGCGCTTTGCGCACGACCAGCGGCACGCCGTCGAGGAAAATCTCGTTTCCGAGCGCACAGACTTCGCGCCCCGGATAGCCGACGACACGTTTCACCAGCGGTACGTTCGAGGGAAGATAGCGGCGCGAGGCGGCAAGGTCGCGCCACGGGCGGGGCATGCGGGCAATCACCATATCGCCCGGCAGGGGATCGCTTCCGGGCGATACCAGGTAGAGACCCATGGGCGCGCTGGGGCTGGCATTCCAGAGAAGGCGCGGTGCAGGCGGAAAGGCCAAGGTTGCACCCAGCAGGCTCGCGACTACGGCGATGCCGAACGCCATGGTCCGCCCCTTTCGATAACGGCTCCATCGGGACTTCCAGGCCTCGACTGAGGACAGGATCGGCAGGTCGCCGCCGGGGATATCGGGCCCGCTCATCGACGGAACGCCCGGCCAGAGTTAGCTTCGCTCCAGGCATTGAGGTCATCAATGTGGTACTGGATGAAGCGGCAATGGCGGCGAAAGATGGGACCGCCGCCGTTGCGCCGAAACTTCAGGAGCAGGCGGATCGAGATGCCGAGATAGGCTGCCGCCTGGGGCGTGTTGAGAAACGGCGAGCCGCGCTTTGCAGCCCGCGCGCGATCGATTTCGTCGGAGTTTTCCATGGTGTCCCTTCCGTGCATCGGGCGACACCCAGTCGCCCTCGGGGACACTCAAATGAGGGACAATCCATGGCCCGGGCAGAGTCGGATTCGGCTATAGGCGAATTCGACTCTGCCGCTGGGACGGCGCACAGATCGCTCTTTACAATTGCGCCGAAGCGCCGGGCTTGCCACACCGCCACGCGGGCATATCGACGGGGGCTATCCATGCGCGGACTATCGATTTTTGTGGGCCTGGCGGTGATTGCAAGCACCGGTGCCGCCCATGCCGCCGAGCCTCCGCCGCCGGCAATCCCGACTGCGATTTCCCCGCTCGCAGGGTGCTGGGAAGGTACCGGGCAGGTCATGAAAAAGCCGGTGACGATCGCCCTTGTCGGCAAGGCGGTCGCGCTCGGCGCCATCCTGACGGTTGATGCGGAGAGCCATACCATTGCCGATCCCGCCGACCGGTATTCGGCATATCTGGTGCTCGGCGGGGCAATGGTCCTGCCGGGAAGCGCGACCGATCTGGTCGGCTACTGGGCGGACAGCTTCGGCGGCGCGATGACCGCTTCGGAATCCGGATCGAGCAGACCCGATGGCTTCGACATGAGCTATCAAGATGAGGACGGCGCCTTCCTCAATCGCTGGCGCTTCAATGGCGACAAGCTCACCTGGCAGATTGTCTCCCAGGATCCGAAAAAGGGCGAGGAAGCGTTTGCGAGCTACTCGCTCACGCGCGTGAAATGCCCCGCAGGTTGATCGCCGACACCTTGCCGTTCCGGGCTAACAGAACGTCGTATTTGATGGCGTGGCCGGCTTCGAGATTCCATATTCCGGCAGCGATGACCACGGACACGTGGACGAAGAGATCGGGTCCTCCGTCATCGGGCGCTATGAAGCCATAGCCCTTTTTCGCATCGAAAAACTTGATCCGCCCGCTCGGCATCGCCCCTGCCCCCCACGTTACGGGGTTCTGCACGGTGCGGGCGAGATCAGAAATTGCACAAGTGAACACAAAGGCTGCGTATTGGAGCCGTGTCGCAAACCGGGACGGATTTCGGGCGTCAGATGCTGGAAATCCGCTTCTCGGCGATGCCTTGAACAGCGGTCTGGAGTTCCTGCACCCGCTCGAAAGCCCAGTCCAATTCCGCATCGCCGATAGAGTATTGGGGAGAGTATCGCCCCTTGATGTATGCCTGATGGAGAAGTTCAAAACATCGCCTGGCGAACTTGTCCTCGCGCGGCCAGATCGGGATCAGTTCGCGCGCGACCTCCTCGGCCCGGCTGCGCAGGAACTTGAGGTGATGCGTCCCCGGGCAATGGAGGGTCTTGACCGCTAAAACTGCCTGATACGATTGCTCGGCGGCCTGATGAAGCTGGAACGCGGCGTGACTGTTCGCTCCCCGCGAAAGTGCAAAATCCGCCGTATCGAGGAAGATCCTGGCGTTATCGAACCACTGATGGAAAAGCTGGTGTGTCTGCTGGCGAAGTTCCTCTCGCGGGAGCCTCTTCGGCATCTCGAACTGTGTCGAGCCGCACTGATAGAGCGCTATCCCCTTGCGCAGGAGGTCGAGGAAAAACGGTCGCCCACGATTGAGCTGCGCGGTGAAATCGTCGAGCGAATGGACCACCAGATTTGGCAATGCCGAAATGCGCTGGGCTATCGAGTATTCGCGCGCCAGCGCGTCCTTCGCCTTGTTCCAATTTTCGACTTCGTTCGCCAGACGCTCATGGTTGACGATGACCAGGATATCGTAATCCCACGCGTGGCCGTCCAGGTGATGAGCCTCCCAGTCGGCGCGCGCATAGGCGCCGTAGAGAATGACGCTCAGGATCCGACCTCGCCGCTTCCACGGCTGTGTTCCGCGCGCAATGGCGTCCTCGAACTGCGAGAATATGATCTGCACGACCCGTTCCAGGTCGCGCTGATGCTGTTCGGGCAAGTGGTCGAGATCGGTCTTCATAGTCCCCCGGATTTGGAAAAGTCCGGTCCAGAGACGCCGATTATCGAAAACACCCTCAGCGGGACTTCTCTTTAATCCAGCGGCTTGCCCAGATGCTTCTCGCAGATCGTTTTCACTTCCGCCTCGAGCAGTTTGATGCGCTCGACCAGCCACTCGAGCTCGACATCGCGGATGACGTAGTGCGGCGAATACCGGCCCTTCACGTAGGCCTGATAGAGCAGCTCCCAGCAGCGATTGCCGAACTTGGTATCACGCGGCCAGACCGGGATAAGATCGCGCGCGATGTCTTCCGCCCGGCCGCGCAGATACTTCAGGTTGTGCGACTTGGGGCTGTAGAGTTTCAGGACCAGCAAAACGGTGTGGTAGAAGTTCTCTGTAGCCTGGTGGAGCAGGAATGCGGCTTGGTTGCCAGAGCCGTCTGAGATAAGAAATTTCCCGGCGCGCAGGAACGCGCTCGCGCTATCGAACCACTGCCGATAATGGTTCTCGGCCTCGATGTGCGCCACCGCACTGTCGAGCGGCTTGGGCAGTTCGAACTGCTGCGCTTCGAGCTCGTAAAGCACGATGCCCTCGCGCACGACGTCGATGAAAAACGGTCTGCTGCGCGATAGCTGGAAGTTCGCGTCCGCCATTGAATGGACGGTCAGACCGACCGGCGCCGAGATCAAGTTCATGATGTCGTAGGCCCGGTTGAGGTGATCTTTGGCCTTGCCCCAATACTCGGCCTCGTCGGCCAGACGCTCGTCATTCACCACGACAAGGATGTCGTAGTCGGAATAGTACCGGCCGACGGGATCGGCGACCCAATCGCCGCGCGCATGCGAGCCGTAGAGGATCACTTTCATGATCCGCCCTTGCTTCTTCCAGCCCTGCGTCGCGAGCCCGAGAACGTCCTCGAATTCGGCAAAGACGATCTCCACCACGCGCTTCAGGTCACGGCGCTTTTCTTCGGGAAGGTGATCGAGATCCGTCTTCATAATCGCCTGATTCTAGACGAGTTCGGGGGAAGGACAACACACGTTTTGCTGCACGCACAGGAAATCCCCGCGCCGTTTTCGGCGCGGGGACCGGCTGTCAGTCGGCGGGATTCCAGATGATCGCGTAGCTGTCTTCATCGTCCTTGCCGGCAGCGCGACCCAGGTTCGCGTAGATGCGGCGCGGCCCGAATTCCGGCGCCGCCAGCGTCAGCGAGATGTAGTCATTGCCCGAGGCCTCGCTGCGGCGCAGCCATCCGGCACCCACCTCGACGCCGGAAGACGTGACCCGGAAATCCGGCTGGGTGTCGGCGGTCTTGCGGGTATTGGGCGCGATCTCGATCTCGGCGCGGATAGAGAGTGTGCGAAGCTGACCCTTGAAGCTGCGACCATCGCGCGTGACGTATCCGATTGCGGGCATGATAATTCTCCTTGATCTGTCGCCGCGAGAACCATTCCCGGGCGATGGGCAGACCGAAGGGACAGTCACAGCGGCGCCCGCGAACCGTGAGGCCGCAGCGTCAGCGAAGGACCGGAGCCGGCGGCTTGTTTGGAGCGTCCGCGACCGCGAGGAGCCCGCCTTTGGCGGGCGGGGAAAGAAGCCGTTCGGCGATGGTTTGCGCGGGACCGCGACTGTTCCAGGTCACTGCCTCGCACCCGGAATGGACCTGACGACCGATACGGGAACGCTGTCAAAGCCGCAGTTGGAAACGCAAAAGGCACCGATCTCGCCTCGATGGAACCTGCCTTGCTCTGTCTGAAACCGAGCCGATCCGAAGGGCGACTCTGTGTCCATCCGTCGACACTCCCGAAGCGCGGGTTGAACGTTATGCCCCCCACTCGAGCTCGCAGCTTGCCGCAGAAGCGCGTCGATTTATCGCAGCCCATATGGATCGCGGCGCCCGTCGATTGGAGAATTCGCAGGTCGTTTAGTGAAGCGGGGCATTGCCCGCGCATGGAGAACGCTATGACGATCTACACGCTCAAGTTCCATGAAGACCGCCACGGCCCTGCCAAGGATATCCGGTTCGAAGCGACCGACCCAGGCGCCGCCCTCCTGTTTGCCCAGAAAGAAGCACCCGAGCGCCCCGCCGAATTGTGGAACGGTTCGCGAAAGATCTGCACGCTCACGCAGAGCGGTAGCGGTGTGTGGGAACTCAAGGCGTGATCCGCCGGTCGTCGCGCCCCGGCGCCGAACGGCCTTGGCCGGCCGGGAACTCTTCAGCGGCTGTTGCAGTTTGTCAGTCCGCAAGCGTCCGGAAGAACGATGGAGGAGAGACATGAAAATCTACACGCTGCGCTTTTCGGACGATGGCGAGGGTCTCGCCAGGCGCATCGAATTCAAGGCCGAGGACCTCACCGCCGCGCTTATCATTGCCCATCGCGAGGCGAATCGAAGGACGGCTGAACTTTGGGAAGGAGCAACCAAGCTCTGCACCATTCGGCGCGAAGCGAACGAGAATGAAGTCCCTGTCTTTTCGCAGCGCCGCCAGATGGCCTGAACCTTCGCAAGCGGTCACTGTCGACGGCCGCCCTTTGGTGCGTCCGTCGGTTCGATGGTGCCCGGGATCAGTTCAGCGACGGCGCGTCACGAGGCGGGTTTCGCCGCAAAGGCTGCAGGCATCCTTGTTGCGTTCGAATCCGTTAGTCCCTGCCAGTTCGCGCACAAGCTGATCGGCGTGATCAAGCGGCGAGAGTCCGAGCGTCTGGTTGATGCATTCATCGCAGATCGGATCGGGAGAGAGCCGGGAAACAAGCTTTTCGATGGCGTGAAGCGCGTCGGTCTGAATTGCAGTCATGGTCTTTTTCCTGTCACCGATTGCGTGCCACCGGGATAGGACCACGGCAACGAAGTTTTGGTGTCAGCCGCGGACCCGCGCCTATCAGGGCGCGGGTCCGCGGCCGGAATTTTCTCTCGCCGCAACAAGTTGGATCGGAGGCGGATTGTTCCGCCTCCGATCATTTTTCAGGCCGCCAGCCGGTCGCCTTGCGGTCCGGCATCCTCCGTGAGGTCCTCGGGCCCCGCCCCTTCGGTTGAGCGCGAATCATAGGTTTCGCCCCAAGCCTCGCCGCCCTCCTCTTCCGCCGGTTGTCTGTCGGCTTGCATGGCCGCGCGGTCGTGCGCCTCGACCGTGCCGACTCCGCCCCGCTCGGTATAGGCGGATGGCGGGAAAACCATCCAGCGGGGCACCCAGCCCTCCCGCTTCTCGCGCCCGCCGCTGCCCGCCAGATGGTCGCGGATTATGGCGCGCAAGGTCTTGGCCTTCTCCTTGGCATTGGCCTCGGCCACCAGCTTTCCGGCCACCTCTCCGACCATGGCGAGCAGAATCTCGCGGTCACGCAGCGTTTCGAGAAAGGCTTCGTCGGCCTCCCACCAATCCGCCATGGGAACACCGATGGCGAGCCCCACCGCTTCCACCGAAGGGCTCCCGGCCTCCAGCGCCTCGCCCATGACGAGCGCCAGCACGTCCAAGACCTGCGCATCGGCAAGTTCGGTCAATCGAGCGAACAGGCCGCAAAGCGCGCGCAGCCCGCCCCGCATACCGTAACCGGTCCCGCCGATCACCGTCGGTTCGTCATCCGGCAAGCCCAGAAGCGCCAGAACTTCGCGCCGCCGCGCATCGAACACAGCCTCGGCCCGGCAATTCTCGACGCTTTCCTTCACCGCGTCGTTCTTGGAAGCCTGCGGTTCGACCACGATCCGCCATAGGGCAGACCCGGCGATGGCGTGGGCAACCATGAGCCGCAGGGCAATGCTCGGCCGTCCCAGCAGTTCGGTGCGCACGGCGGCATGGCGGTGCAGGTCGATATAGGTCTGGGTGATCGAGGTCAGTTCGGGTCGGACGGCCTTCGGGCTTGCCCCGCCCTCTCCCGCCTCGGACTTGGCGAGCCGCGCCGCTTCCTTCGTTGAGAGGTAGCCTTCGTGAATGACTACTTCGCCATTGCCGCGAACGTCAAGATAGACGCGCCCGCCCTTGCGCTTCGGGGTCTTGTCATATTCCCACGAATGAAAGTGGGTTTCGGGAGGGAGGATGACGGCATCGGTCCAACCCGCCTCGATGAAGCCCGCGCGCTTGGCCTCAACGGCGGCATTCTGGAGGTCCCAGAATGCGTCCGTCTCGGCAAAATACGCGTCTTCTCCGAAGAGGTCCGAAACCGTGGCGAGCCCACTCGCCTCGACATCGAACAGCGCATGGCCGGTCGGAACGGAGGTTCCGCCGAACAGGAACGATTTCAGCTGAAAGCCGCGCGGCGCGTAGCTTTCGGGGTCCTCGGCAAGGGCCAGCCATGCCTTCTGCTGCGATTTCGACGCCATGGTGAGATAGCGGATGGTCGCCGCGTCGATCTCTTCGGCCCGGTACATCTCGCGGATGCGGGGCAGAAGATTGCCGAGCGCAAGAATGCGCTTCACCGAAAGGTTTGGCAGACCGAAGGTCAGGCCTATATCCTCGACGCTTCGCCCTTGCTTGATGAGCCGGGTGAAGCAGGTCCAGCGCGAAACTTCGTCTGGATCGAGCCGGGCGATGTTCTCGATCAGCGAGGCCTCGACGGCGCTGGCATCGTCGGCATCGTCCAGCACCGCGCAAGGCAGCATCGCCGCTTCGGGGTCCGGCTCGCCCGCCTCGGTGCAGACAGCGAGCCGCTCGGCGGCGACGATCTGCGCGGCATGGAAGCGGCGGCATCCCGCAATGATCTCGTAGTGCCCGGCCCCCTCAACGCCTTCACAATTGGGCCGAACGATCACCGGCTGGATCACGCCGCGCGCCCGGACGGTCGGCAGGATATCCGACACATCGGGAGCCTTGCGTGCATAGCGCATGTTCGCCTTGCTAACGGAAAGGTTGCTCAGAGCGATGAATTCGAGTTTCATGGGTGTACTCCGGATTGAGAGTGCCGGTCCGTCCTTCAGGTGGAATAGTCGGGCGGACCGGCTTAGTTTTGACGGTGGACGACCGTCTGCGTCTTCTCCCCTCAGCGGGGCGAAAGCCTGATGGCGGACGGGTCCTCGCGCGTGAGCCGGTCCAGAAGCAAAGCGGCATCGGGGATTGATCCAGCGAGACGCGCGGCCTCCGTCCAGACGGAGAGCCGGTGCCGGGTGCAAAAGCCCATGTCGCGTTCGATGGTGAGCCCCATCGGCAGGCGGATCGCCTCGATCTCGCGAAGCGATGAAATGCCGAGTTCGGGGCATCCGAAGCCAAGGTCCGCCAGCCCGAACAAGGTGTCGTCGTCGGCATAGATTTCGGTCACCAGCCAGACCGCACGCCCCATCGGATTGAACAGGCGGACCAGCGGCAGCGGATCGAACTTGGGGTTTTGCATGCAATGCTCGAAATTGGCTGAGAGCATCGAGCGGATGGAGCGGCAAAGGAGGGTCATGCCAGCGCCCTCCCCTCGTCATCGTGGCCATCATCGTGGCCGTCATCGGGGGCGTCCGTGTGGCCGGGTTTCTCGCTTTCGGGCAGGCTTGCCTCGTAGCGGGAAAGCACCCAGTCCGCCGCCTTGCTCGCCATGCTGGCCGCGCGGAAGATTGCCCGGTTGTCCTCGCGCAGGACTTCGAGCCATGCCCCGATGTAATCGGCATGCCGGACAGTAGGAACGATTCCGAGCGAGGCGCACAGGAATGCCGAGCCCATTTCGGCCACCATTTCCTCACGCGCGTAGTCCTTGGAGCCGAACGCACCTGTCAGATTGCGGTTCAGCCGTGAACTATGGCCGACTCCATGGGTCAATTCGTGCAGCGCCGTCCGGTAGAAGTTCACCTGATCGTGAAATGCCTGCTGCGGCGGCACTTGTACGAAATCCTGCCCCGGAGAATAGAACGCCTTGTCCCCGCCGATCCGGAAATCGATCCCGCTCGCGGCAATGACGGCCTCGGCCACCGGCACGATCTCGCGTTCGGGCAGTGCCACTGGTCCGGCCAAGAAATCGTCCGGCAATCCCTCGCACTGCGCGACATTGAAGACCGTGAACCTTTTCAGGAAAGCAACCGAACGGGCATCCCCGCCAGTTTCGCGCGCCTTGGCCTTTTCGGCCTCAGGCGTGAAGCGGTCGGCATAGACGACTTGCGTTCCGCGCTCGCCCTTGCGGACATTGCCGCCTGCACTGAGAGCCTGCCGGAAAGTCAGCCAGCCCTGCGAGGCCCAACCGCCCGCAATGACCGCGCCCCACAGGATCAGCACGTTTATTCCCGAGTACCCGCGACGGGTCAGGGCATTGACGGGAAGCCCTGCTACCGGTCCCCCACCATTCCCACCGGCGGTCTCACTGCTCCACGGTTGCACCCACGGCACCCGCCCCTGTTCGAGTTCTGCGATGATCCGGGCCGTAACCTCGTCGTAGAGCGAGGCCCTGTCGGAACCCCTAGGGGCAGTGGCACGAATTGCGGCCCCCGTGTTGCCGATCTCGGGATTACCCCCGGCCACCCTCAGGGTAATTCCCGATTGCGACCCCGCGCATGACGGAGCCTTGCGATTGCGGCGCATGTCTCACCTCCATACCCCGCCCCAAACCACCATGGCCTCCCCCGACGGAGCGGGGGTGGGCGGCACGGGCGACCGCAAGGCCCGCTGCAGGGCAGCGCCTGCACGCGCAGCCGGGGCCCCGATCCAACAGGATCGGGGTGGCAAGGGCCGGAGCGAAGTCGGAGGAGCCGCATTCATGCGGCTTGCAGGCGGTGCCGGCGGGCCTAGACGGGCGCCGAGCCCACCCGCGCTCCGAGAGGGAGGCCCACAAAAAAACGCCGCGCGCGAAAGCGCGCGTCTGCGTCACCGGTCCATCTTGATGGACCGAGCCCTGCGCCAGCGATCCTCACCGAATGGCGTGCGCCGTTGAGGCGCGAGAAGAAAGGAGTGTTCTACCGAACGAAACTTACTGGCACAGTTTCTGCCTGACCGACTTACCGGTGCCGGTGATGAGCCGGCTGAGATTCCGAAAGGGAAACGGGACCATAGCATGTCGGTGAAGGGATCGAAGCCTGACTCCGCAGTCGGGCGGTTGACCTCCGGGCAAGGTGCGCATGGTGAAGACTGGATTGTCTGAATCCCAGTTTCCAGCGGTTAATAGGTGAGCGATGGCGAACGCGGATGACACGCCATTTCGTGCAGGGCGAGGAGCGCGGCCTAGCGAATCGCCGCCAGTCTGCACGGCGCGGCCCCGGTCAGGGGATCAAGGAAACGAACGGGGCACCTAAACGCATCGCGACTCCTCCTCGTGCAACTACGGGATCGCCTAAACAGGCCAGCGTACCGGACCTGCATGGCGACGGAGCCGTCATAGTACTCAAATGCCCGGTGTAATGGCCGGGACAGCCACCGCGAGGTGGACGGACCAGCGGTACAAGCGGCGAGTGATCGCCCGTGAAATCCGCCCGGTACGGGGGAAGGACGGCAGTTCTGCGTAACTCGACCAATCGATGGAAAGGAACTGCTGATGCAGACCGCTATTATCCTGAGAAGGCTCGAAACTCTTCCGGCCCTGTCGCGGGCGGGAAAGCGGGTCAATGGTCTTCACCGTCTGTTGAGATCGTCGCATCTCTATGAACGGGCCTATGTCAAAGTATCCCGGAACCGGGGTGCCGCGACACCGGGCGTTGACGGGCAAAGCTTCGACGGCATGACGCTTGAGAGGTTAGCCAATCTCGCCCGGCAGGTGGCCGATGGCACATACCGCCCCCGACCGGTCAGACGGGTCTATATCCCCAAGGGCAATGGCAAAATGCGCCCATTGGGCATCCCTACGGTCGATGATCGCATTGTTCAGGAAGCGGCTCGAATCGTCCTCGCGCAAATCTATGATCCTGTGTTCTCAAAACATAGCCATGGGTTCCGCACGGGACGCTCGTGTCACACGGCGCTCGAAGAGATCCGCAATACCTGGACAGGCATGAAATGGCTGATCGAGGTGGATGTTCGCGGGTTCTTCGACAACATCGATCATGACATCCTGCTCAGGCTTCTCTCGAAACGCATCGATGATTCTCGGTTCATCGGTCTGATAGAACGGATGCTGAAGGCGGGCGTCATGGACGACTGGATGTTCGAGCGGACCTATAGCGGCACCCCTCAGGGCGGCGTAATCTCGCCCTTGCTGGCCAACATATATCTCCATGAGCTTGATGAGTTCATGGAGGAAATGCGGGTCGGCTTCGATCAGGGAAAAACGCGTAGGGCAAATCCTGCCTATACGCGTCTATCTCGCCAGATCGCCGATTATCGTGCCGAGATCGATGCCCTCCGCGCCGGTGGCGCGGACGATGCCGAGGTCCGCAATCTGTTGAAGCGGATCAAGGCAGTCACGAAGGAAAGGCAGGCATGTTCATCTGTCGATCCAATGGACCCCAACTTCCGGCGCCTGCGCTATTGTCGCTACGCCGACGACTTCCTCGTCGGTGTAATCGGCAGCAAGGCTGATGCAAAAAGGATCAGGGCTGAAATCGAAGCGTTCCTTCGTGATCGGCTCAACCTTGAGGTGTCACCGGAAAAAACACGGGTCAGTGATGCATCGAAGGGATCGCCGTTCCTTGGCTTCCACGTTTGCGCCTTCACGTTGCGGTCTGCCGGATCAATGGCAGGGCGTCCGAAGGTCGGTGGCGGATCACGTCGTGTCCGTCGCCGACCAACGCGGGGCAATATCAAGCTGTGGGTGCCGAGGTCGCGGGTCTATGGGTTCTGCAGGCGTAAGAAACTCGGCAACCTCGACTTGAGGAATGGCCGGGTACGTCCGCAGTTCCTCGACTCCAGTGTCGCGGAAATGGTCATTGCCTACAACTCAGAGCTACGTGGCCTCGCCAATTATTATGCGATCGCCGACGGCGTGAAAAGCTCGCTCAACGGCCTTGAACTCGTCATGTTCAGGAGCCTACTGGCGACCATCGCGTCGCGGCAGCGCATAACGCGGGCGCGAGCCATGGCAAATCTGAAACTGGGGACGGACTATGGCGTGAAAACCATGGTACGGGGTGAACTGCGGGTCCAGATGCTCTGGCGGTTGAAGCACTTGAACGCTCGGCCTTGGCAACAGTCGGTCGTGGATAATACCACTGTCGGCTCACGCCTTGCGTTGAGCACGAACGACATCATCACACGCCTCAGCGCCCGCGAATGCGAGAGCTGCGGCGATGTTGATGGCCCGTTCGAAGCGCATCATCCCAACAGACTGAAGGACAAGCGGCGCGGCCCGATGACGGCGTGGAAACAATCGGCTCGGCGGCGCGGAACTGTCGTTCTGTGTCGCTCATGCCACGTCCACCTCCACGGCGGCCGGTTGACCAGCGGAATGGAGAGCCGTGTGCATTGAAAGGTGCAAGCACGGTTCGGGGGGAGGCGCTGGAACGTCCTCGAAAGAGGCGTTCCGCGTCGACCCTACCGAGACCGAAAGGGCTCGGTGCCCTGCACGCGGGCACGCTGCCAGCCCGCGCGCGGCATGGAGCGCGGTCGCGCTTCAGGCGCGAGGCGCCGAAAAATGTCGTTAAAACAAAAGGATGTGGCAAAATTCTTATCATATAACGGAAAGACAAAGTGAAAACGGAGACACTGTGACCGGAACAATCATGCTGCAGGCAAAGCAATTCACCCAAGCCGACCTCCATCGCGCACAAGCGCTGGGCGCGGTCGAAGGCAGCTACTGGACCATTACCGGCACCTGTCTGCTTTCCGCCGCGACACTGTTTTATCGAGAGGTCGTCACCTTTCTCCACCTCAACACGCTGGGCTTCACCCCGGCTAGCCAGGACGAACTCTGGAGGATGGGCAAAATCATCGGTTTTGGCTTGCTGGTGATGGGATTCCAGATTTTGCGCCTGAAACGACTTAACCGCAGGCACGCCAGCCTGTCTGCCGAGATCGGTGCCGATGATGGTTACGTAGCGCTAGACAGCCGCAAAGCCTTACACGGAAAGCTGGCGGGGATGACGCATCGCCTGCGCCAAATTCTGACGAAGGGCGTGTAGTTCAAACAGACACTCCCCGACGACGCTGGTTTCGTAGCAGGAGGGTACCGCGATATCGAGGACTGAGCGCATCGAAGCCGGCCTCGGCCCGCCCGCGCCACATGGCCAGGCCGCAACTTTGCAATCGCCTTCCAGAAAGGCATCTGACATTCAAGCCGAGATAACCGGATGCAGATGGAGCAGGCGATTGGCTAACGGAACATGGATGGTTCGCGTGAAGCACAACAAGGTTTCGGTCGGCATCTTCGCATGTTCGCTCTACGAATTGCCGCTCCTGGTGGATGAAGCCTGCGACCCGGGTGCCTGCGAGTTCAAGCCTCTGCCGGCGGGCGGCTTCATTTTCGGAGGCACGGTGGCGCTTCACGAGGTAGACGAGTGCGCCGATCACGATCTGCCCCATTTCAGTGACGGCTTTCTCACGGAAGGATGGGCCGGCGAGGCCTATGAAGAGACGGGCGACTGGCGGCCGATCATGATCGCGCAGAATGACTAGCAGGACGCCGCCATCTGCACCAAGAAGCGCATTCGCATAGTAGAAACCGCCCCCTGATTGGCAGCTTCCACCCATCAAGGGCCCCCGCCGCCCGGACGTCGGCATATCCACCACTCCCGACCCCTCAACCAATCGACAGCGTCTCATCCAATGGTCTGATCGCCCTTATAGTCGGTCAGTCCTGGCCGCCTCCTTTCTATAAATTTCCCAGGACTGGCGGGGGATGCATGATGGGCAGGCGGGAAGCACTGGATCGCCAGTGCAGGACAATCGAGGCAATTGCCGGGGCCGTCGCCATGGCCGGGATAGAACCGGCAGTCCGCGACTACCTGATGGAACTCATCGGAAGAGCAAGGATCGTCGCCTCGCCGGAAGCGCCCGGCAAATACCGCCGCCTATCGATGGCATCGACCAGACAGCTCTACCGCGACGTGCAGTTTTCTGCTCGAGCCGCCTGTCCTCTCGTGGTCGCTGCTAACCCAGATCGCCCAGGCAGACCTTGCGCTTTCGGTGCTTTCCGCACAGCCCAGGCACCGGGTGCCCGGCTAAAAGCCAGTCATGCGTCAGGCCCACGACCGCACGCACGCCCAGCCCCATCATTCATCAAGGGAACAGCTTGAGCTGATCGGGATCCGGAATTGCAGGATAGTCGGAAAGCCGTTCGACGATCGACTGGGCAAGTTCGTCGGCAGCTTTGAGTCGCATGCGCTCATCGCGCATGGTGATCCCGACCCGCGCCCATGCCGGCGCGGTGAGGATGGCCTCCGATAGCTGCTGTGGATCGAGTCTCTCCATGACACGAGGTTAGAACAAATAAAGAACAAAGCACAAGTCCCCTTGCGCGCCATCACTCCAGGCGACATGTGCACTTCTGGCAAAATCAGGGGGTTACATGAGCGACACATGCGGGAATTGCGGCGCGGAAATCACCAGCGGCGGGATCATCAAGGGCCCCAACCGCCGGTACAGCGCCAAGCAGGCCGAGATCCTCAATTTCGTGACGGGTACGCAGTACGCAGAAATCTGCGAGAAGTGCGGCAAGCAGGAATACGAGAACGCAATCCTGAGCCTCAAGACCGAGCGGCAGGCATGCCAGGATTACATGAAAGCGAACGTCGTCGATTTTCCGATGATGACGATCTCGCAAATCCCGCCCGGCGCCGATTGCAAGATCAAATCCATGGTGACCGCGAACGTGACCGTCGGCACGGGCATGTTCAGCGAGCTCAGCCAGGGCTTTTCCGACATGTTCGGCGCGACCAATGTGAATTCGGGCATGGCGCTGAAGGTCAACAGCGGCGAAGCCACAGCCCGCTCGATACTGGTCACCAAGGCGGTGGCGATGGGCGCCAACTGCATCATCGGCGTCGACGTCGACTACGGCACGACCGCCAACAATGCAGCCACGGTCAATATGCAGGGAACGGCCGTCATCATCCGCAATCTCGATGCGATCCTCGACGAGGACGTGCTGGAAAAATTCAGCCAATTCGAGGCATCGCTGGCGCGCGCCCAGGAAATCAGCCGCTGGCTGGCCGGCGATCTCACACCTGACAGCGTGCCCGCGTAAGATCTGGCACGCCTGCCCACTCCCCCGCGCTCCTCAAAAACCTCCAGAACTGCGAGAAATCGTCCCATGCGCCCCGTTCATATTGCCGCCCTCGCCTCGCTTGGCCTCGTGATTTCGCCGGCCTCGGCGCAGGTGAAGGACAGCCACGGCAATGCGCTGCGCGTCGGTCTGCCCGCCAAACCGGCCCCGGATTACGATGGCGGCACGATCAGCGCCGGCCGCCCGGCCAAATGCGTGCTGGACAGAGATGCGCCGCAGGTCTGTACGTTCTACCCTCGCAATCGCGATGGCAGCTTCGCCATCGATGTGGAGGGGATGGCCTATTATGCGGACAAAGTCTCGCCGAGCGAGGTCATCGTCGATTACGACAACGGCGCCCGGATGGTTCCGCAAGGCTCGTTCACGCGCAGCAAGCGCGATCCGGCCTGCTGGGTCCAGGGCAGCGACCGGAAAATTTGCGTCTATTGAGACCAGCCCCCGCGAGAGGGAGAAAGCGCCGGTCTGGCTCCAGCCAGCATGCATGCATGAGGAATCCCGGTCCGCCCAATACGTGCAGATCCGCAAAAAGAAACCCATAAAATACTGACCAATAATCACTTTTGATGGTTGCACGCGGGCCGCGACCGGTCATAGTGCTCTCCTCCCCAAAAGGGAGAAGGGGGCTGGAAGGTGCGACCCGACCCCAGCAACGGCGGCAGTTCATTCGCCCCCCGAACCGCCGCCGCCCCTTACCCCGCCGCTTCGCGGTCCAATCCGTCCCGACATCAGCGCGACTGCGCACATGGAACCCTTCCCCGCATTCGCCGGTTGCGGCACAGGAGGTCTTTTTTCATGTCCGAGCAAAATGCCGAAGTCCGCGCCGTTTCCGAACTCGACCTCGAGCGATATCTCGGGACCTGGTTCGAAATCTGCCGCCTTCCCCTCAAATACGAGGATGCCAAGGCAACCGATATTACCGCCAATTACGCCCTCAACGAGGACGGCTCAGTCCGCGTCGAGAACCGGCTCCTCGACGAGACTGGAAAACCCGACCGGGCGATCGGAAAAGCCGAGGCGACGGACGCTAGCAACGCAAAGCTCAAGGTCAGTTTCCTGCCCGACTATCTGCGCTGGATTCCCTTCACCAAGGGCGATTACTGGGTGCTCGCAATCACGCCCGATTACGAGACGGCGCTCGTCGGCACGCCCGACCGTGATCATCTCTGGGTTCTGTCGCGTACACCGCATCCGCTCCCGGAAACCGTTGAAGGCATGCTCAAGACAGCCACCGCCATGGGCTTCGACTTGTCCAAACTGATCTGGACCGAGCAAAGCGGCGTGCCGGTCCCTGCCAGTGCATTCGCGGACTAACCAAACAGTTCAACCACTGGCAGGCGCCTGACTGTCGCTGCTCGGATGGGCACGCACCGGTGCCGCATGGCAACCTTGATGCAGCCGATCAAGACAGATGAGAAATGCGGTTTCGGCCATCAATAGAACCGCGAGACCGACAAAGGAACTGCAAGGGCGGATAGAGAGGGCGGCATTATACTTTTGAAAATGACCTCAATTATCGATTCCAACTTGCGTTTCGAACGCATTGATGGTTGCCACGGGACCGGTGCGATTCACATTTTCACGCGGGTGGCAAATTAAAATGATGAAGGACGTCCTACTGGAGCTGACGAGCGACATTGTCGCTGCGCATGTCACGAACAATACCGTTTCCGCCGACCAGCTGCCGCAGATCATCGCAGCAGTCTACGGGTCGCTCGACAGGCTCGGGCAGCCGGCGGAGCCAATCGAGGAAGAACGCGTTCCTGCGGTCCCGATCAGGTCTTCCGTCAAGGCCGATGCCATAGCTTGCCTGGAATGCGGCGCGAAGCAAAAGACGCTGAAGCGTCACCTGATGGCGCAGCACGGCCTTTCGCCCGATGAATACCGCGCGCGCTGGAAGCTAGCTTCCGACTATCCGCTGGTAGCGTCCGACTACGCGGCCACGCGCTCCCAGATGGCGCACAGCATTGGGCTTGGCAGCAAGGGCGGCCGGAAAAAGAAGGTCGAGGCGCCCAAGGCACCCGTCGAGAATGCCGAAATACACGCGCCGACTGCGGCCAAGACCAAACGTAAGCTTGGCATCAAGGCCGGTTGAAGGCGATCGGAGAGCGAGCCGGCGGTCCTGGCCGTTCAAGCGATTTCCATGCCCATCAATGAACGGTACTCCCCCGCCGCCATCGACCGCGCATCGCGGACGAGGCGGCGGATCCGCGACTTGAGGGAATCCGATCCGCCGTTCGGACCGGCCCACTCCGTTCCGTAAAGGGCTTCCGCCATCTGCGCGATGCTTGCCCCGTCGGCTAGCGCGTCGGCAACGCGCAGGGCCGCTGCGAAGCGCTCCATCCTGGGATCCGGCGGGAACAGCGAAGTCACGAAGCGCCTATGAGCGCACAGGGCCAGCAGACGCCTGAGAGGCTGGATCCGGGGCCGCAGGGAAGCCAAGCCCGCCAACCTGTACTGTAAAACGACTGGCCCATCCTGGAGGGTCCCGGCAAGCACATCCAGCCTTATCCGGCACCTGCCGTCCGTCAGCGCAACGTGCTCGCAGCCTCCTGGCCCCACAACGGAACTGAACCAGCAACGGAACCAGAGAGGGTCGATGGCGTCAGGATCGCTGGGGCGTGCAAGCTGCGCCTCAACCGGGATTGCTCCGGGGTCGAACGCCGCACTCCAGATGAGCTTTGCCCCGCAGGCGCCGACTGCGGGGTTCTCGGCGAAAGTGAAGTCCCCATTTTCGGGTCACCTCCCCATCGCCTCCGCCACGGGTCGCTTCGCTCGCGCGGACGTACCACTCGATATACCGGGGATCGCGCCGAAGCCATTCCCACATCATTGCAGCGCGATCAAGCCTGATGAGATGGCGATATTGCGTGCCATCGCGCCAATTCGATTCCGAAGCCGGCGCATTGCCGCAGCCCCCGGTCATGGGGCCGGCACGCCCGCTTCCCGCGCGTATGACAGTTGTGTGACGCAAATCACATTGCGACCTGCCACCAAGACGATAAGTTGCACGCTACGTACAATCGCGGATCGCTGAGGGAATGAGGGCCCGATGCGTTTTCGCCCGTAAGCGGAAAGGACGGCTCGACGCGTCCTGGCGGCTTGAGACGCCGCGGAGAGCCGGTACGACGCATGGGCGTAATCAGCGCACACAAGAAATTCGAGAAACTCATTTCGGCGGCAGAGAATCTGCAGCAGCTCAACCTCGCCATGGCAAGCATTACCCAGGCGATGGGCTGCGACTTCTACGCGATCGGCCACCACGTCGATTGGGGCCCAGCCAAGCCCCACGCCTTTCGGCTTCAGAACTACCCTTCTCACTGGGTAGACTTTTACGACAGCAACAATTGCTGGGGGCGGGATCCCGTTCAACGGGCGTCGGGCCGCACTCAAAAGCCGTTTCTGTGGCGCGAGACTTCTGATTTCATCGAGGTAACGGGGAACGACGAGCGGTTCATGGCGCTTGCCCAGCGTAACGGGCTTGGCGACGGCATCACGGTGCCCTCCAATATTCCCGGCGAGTTCCAGGGGTCTTGCACTTTCGCGGTCGCGCCGGGCCGGCATCTCAACGAAGACGGCGTCTATCTGGCGAGATTGATCGCACCAGACATCTTTCATGCGGCCCGCAAGCTGATTGGAATGGCGCAGCTTATCGGACACATGAAGACGGCCCAACTGACGCAGCGCCAGCGTGATTGCCTGCTCTGGATCGCAGCCGGCAAGTCCGACTGGGAAACCGCGATCATCCTGGGGATCAGCGAAGAGACGGTGAAGCAGCATATCAGCGACGCCTGCAACCGCATGGGAATAAAGAAGCGCACATTGTTGCTGTTCCTCGCGTTGCGGAACGGAGCGATCAGCATTTCAGAGGTGCCGTTTCGCTGATATCCCCCTTTCCGGGGATAACGCTGACTGAATTTCCGCAGGCAGAAATACGAACCTTTTCAATGGAGGTTCGCCATGATCCACTGCCTTTCGCGTCCACCGGCCAACGGGGAGCACGCCGTCCTTCGCGCCATGTTCGAGGCGCGCAAGCGCGTCTTCATCGACCTGCTGAATTGGGACCTGCCGGTCCTTGGCGGTCGTTTCGAACTCGACCAGTTCGACAACGAGCGGGCCATCTACATTGTGCTCTCGGACAACAACGGAGCCCATCGCGCTTCGGCCCGGCTGCTCCCGACGACGCAGCCGCACATTCTCGACAGCCTGTTTCCCGAGCTGTGCGAGGAAGCCATTCCGCGCGGGCCCACCACCATGGAAATCACACGCTTCTGCCTCGAGCGCCGTTCCAGCGCCGCGCAGCGCCGAAAGTCCCGTGACGAACTGGTTCATGCGCTCGTGCGCCATGCCCTCGAGAACGGCATCGAACGCTATACGGGCGTGGCCGACCTGCCCTGGCTGCGCCAGATATTCGCCTTCGGCTGGCGCTGCAGACCGCTTGGGGCGCCCAAGACGATCGGCGGCCGTCGCCTTGGCGCCCTGTCGATTGAGATCGACGAAGACACACCGGCGCTGCTGGAACGCGCCGGCCTTCTGGCTGCGGACGACCAGCGGGAGGTCTGCCATGCGCATTAACGACCTGGCCGGTCGCGCGCGGCGCGACTGGGCCGCCCTCATGGACACGGGCTACTGCCTGATCAAAGGTGCCGTTCCGGCTGACGAGGTCGAAGCGCTGGACCGCGATCTTGCTCCCGCTTTCGAGACGACGCCTCTGTGCAGAGGCAAGTTCTCCGGCGAGAAAACGCAACGTTTCGGGCGCCTGCTGCTGCGCTCCACGCGAACGGAACGCTTTGTCTTTCACGAAACAATCAAGGCCATGACGGAGAACGTCCTGGCGCTGGGATGCGATACCATGCAGCTCAGTGTCACGCAGGGGATTGCCGTGCACCCGGGCGAAGCCGACCAGTTGCCTCACCGGGCCGAACATGTCTGGATGGCGGGCAGCGAGCGCTATGAACTGCTGGTCAACGTAATCTGGCCCCTGACGGCGCACATGGCCGAAACGGGTTCAACCCTCGTCTGGCCGGGCAATCACAAGCGGGGCGTCACTTTCCCGCCACCCAAGGACCCCGGAGTTGCGATCGAGATGGTTCCAGGCGATGCGCTCATGGTCCTGGGGTCCACGTTGCATGGAAGCGCGGCCAATCGATCCGATGGAATCCGCCGCGCAGTCAAGATCGGATATTGCCTCGGCTGGCTCAAACCCGAGGAGAACCAGTGGCTTGCCTATCCACCGGCGATTGCCCGGCGCTTCTCTTCTGAACTTGCAGACCTCGTTGGCTATCGGCGCCACAGGCCCAATCTCGGTTGGCACGAAGGGCAATGCCCATCCCTGCTGCTCGCGCCTCACCCCAGCGAACCGACAGGGGCCACCGACACCCTGCCCTCTTGGGAGTGCGCAGCTCTGGCGGCCTTCTCGGCCCACCAGGAACCGCACGCATGAACGCGGGCATGACGGCCGAGCGGGTCTACCAGGAACTCAAGGACATCATTCTGTCCGGGTCCATCCGGCCCGGCGCTCGGCTGGAGCCTGCCCGTCTCGCGGCTCGCCTTACCAGCAGCGCGACCCCTGTCCGCGATGCACTCCACCGCCTTGCCGGCGAAAATCTCGTCGATATGCGTACCAGCGACGGCTTTCACCTGCCGCCGCTCAACGAAGTCTTACTTGGTGACCTCTATCGCTGGAACAACGAACTCTTGAGGATTGCCCTACGACACCGAAGGCGATCCCCGCCCGGCAGTGGCGGCGAAGTCCAATCCGGCGATGCGGCAAGTGTCTTTGCGGCGATCGGCGAGGCAACGCGAAGCAGTCCGATCACCATGCACGTCGCTTCCGCCAATGCCATGCTGGCGACTGCGCGACACGCCGAATCGACCATTCTTGCAGGCGTCGCAGCAGAGGTTTCGGAGATTTGGCGCCAGTTCACACAGTCTTCCAGTGAGACAAAAACATCAATTCAGAACTACCACAAACGAAGATTGTTACATTTACCTGAGATAATAAAGGCAATAAATCAACGCGCCCCGCAGCCCAAATAACAATCGATCTATATTTTAGATATAGATTTCAGATCAGACTTCAATCGCAATACACTTGTTGGCGCCGCAATGGTGCGGTTTCAATGAGGAGTATACCATGAATCGAGAACTGACCGTCATCGAGCTGGGCACTGCCAGCATCGAGACCCGCGGCAGTATCGGTGCCAAGCAGGACGGGGTGCTGCTTCAGCCCCAGACCATGCTCACCGACGACTGACCATCTGGATGCGCGGCCCCGCAAGGGGTCGCGCATCTTGCGTTCCCTTGCGGAGTTCCTGCCATGCCCTATGCCCTGTGCCGCGGGGTCTCGTATTGCCGGATCGGTGAGAGATTGCTGTTCCTCGATCTGGCCTCGGATCGTTACCTCTGCCTGCCTCCCGCGATTGAGGCCTGTTTCATTGCGCTCAGCAAAGGCGAAAACGCGGATGGCGCGATAATGGCCTACCTGCGCGAGACCCGCCTTATCGAGCGGGCCAACTCCCCGGACCTCGGTGCGTGCCCTGCGCTTGCGCCGCCTACCTCCAGCCTGCTCGATGCTGCGTTGCCGGAAACAAGAGCCATTCTGCCCGCGATCACGCGGTTGGCACTCGCTTCCGCTTCGCTCAAATGGCGAGGGTTCCTTGCCGCTGTCGCGGGTCTCGCCATACGCAAGGATAGCAAGCGCGGCGCATCGCCGCTCGCGAACAGTTCTGATGGAGACAGTCTCGTCGCGCTCCGCGTCGCCGCTGCTTTCGATGCCTGCGACAAACTCGTCGGCAGCAGGGACAAATGCTTGCCCCGTTCGCTGGCCGCCGCGCATCGCATGTTGGATCTCGGCCTTCCGGCCCACCTTGTCGTGGGGGTGCGGCTGAACCCGTTTCATGCCCATGCCTGGGTGCAGTGGAACGATCTTCTCGTCAATGAACGCATCGATGCAACGCGCGCGTTCACTCCGATCCTCGTCGTATGATCGAGGATCGCTTCGTCCTTGTCCTGGACGCCCACGAGAACGCCAGGGAATGCGCACGATCCCGCATTTCCGAACTCGGTCTCGCCCCCGTGATAGACGAGCCCGGCATTCTTCTCGCCGTGAGTGCAGAGGCACGCATCATTGAACTTGGGGATGCCGGTGCGGTAATCGGTGCCGTCTATGCCTCGGGCATCCGGCACCGGCTGGAAGCGATCGACACCGACACCATCGTAACGGTCCGATCCTCAAGGGGACAGCGTCTCGTCGAGGCGTTCTGGGGGGACTATGTCGCGATTGTGCGAGGAGACGGGGAGACCGCGCTCGTTCGCAGTCCGTTCGGACGTCTCGCATGCCACTACGTCAGAACAGAGCATGGCCTATTCGCGGGATCGCATCTCGACGATCTCCTTACCCTGGCAGGCAAGGTGCCAACGATCGACTACGCGGCCATTGCCAGGCAGCTGATCGCCGGCAGCATGCGGCATTCCTGGACGTGCCTTGAAGGGATTGAGGATCTGCGCGGCGGGGACCGGATTTCCTTCGACCACCGGGCAGCTGTCCGCCACGATCAGGTATGGACGCCTTGGAAGTTCGTGCAGAGCAGGCGGACCATCTTCGATCGCGACGACGGATCAAGGCGCCTCAGGCATACTGCCATGGCCTGCGTCGCCAGACTGACCGAGCATTTGGAGCGTCCCTTGCTCATGCTTTCGGGCGGCCTGGATTCCTCGGTTACAGCGGCCTGCCTCGCCGCCACGGAACGCCCCTTTATTTGCCTCAACCTCGCAACCGCGCACGATAATGCCGGCAACGAGACCGAGTATGCGCGAATGGTTGCCACTCATCTCGGGCTGGAACTTGCCGAACGCACAATGGGTGAGGATCCGGAAGACATCAGGGAGTTCGCAAGGAACAGGCTACCGCAGCCGGCGGCACGCGGTTTCGAGCAGCTTCTTTTCCGTCAGGCCGGACGCTTCGCCCAAACTGCCGGCTGCGACGGCGTGATAGACGGGGGCGCCGGCGACAATGTGTTTGGAGCCTTGATGTCCGCGTCGCCAGCCGCCGATTGTCTGCTGGATCCTGCCGGCGCCGGCGATTTCAGAAGGGTTTGCAGCGATATCGCCAGCATCGTACAGGCGCCGCGTTGGAAAATCGCATGGAAAGCGCGGCGACGCGCCTACTCGGCGACGAGGCCGTTCCGCTGGCCGATCGAAACCCTGTTCCTGAGCAAGGATGCCGCCGCGCTCGCCGACGAGGCAGCGCGCCATCCCTGGATCGATGCCCACAGCGTTGCCCTTCCCGGCCGGGCGGCGCACATCGCCATGATCGTGGCGGCCCAATGCGTGGCCGAAGATGGTCCCTACGGCGCCCGCATCAATGCAGTATCCCCCCTGCTCGCGCAGCCGCTCGTCGAACACTGCCTCGCCATTCCGAGCTGGTACTGGTTCGAGAACGGCTGCAACCGTGCCGCAGCCCGGCGCGCTTTCGAAAGCCACTTACCGCACGATGTCGCATGGCGCCGGTCAAAGGGCGCGCCGGACAGCGCCGCAATCGCCATGTTCGCAAGAAACCGCCAAGTCATCCGCGACGAACTTACGTCGGGCGTGCTTTCCCAGTCCGGCATCCTCGACATGCGTGCCGTACTCAAGACCATAGACGACCCGCGCCCGATCACGGGAACCGACTACAACCGCATCCTGCAAATCTTCGATGCACAGTGCTGGGCAAGAGGAATCCTTGAACGCTCCTAGGCTCTGGTCGCTTCCGCCTGAAGAACTGTTAAACACCCGATATCGGAGGCATTGACGTCGCCGGAGCCGAAGATCATGCGCGGCAGAACCTGATCGTTCAGTTGCCTGTGACAGTCCCCCCCGCAGCGCAGTTCAATGCACTTTCACCCCAGCCGATCGCATCGCCTCCCACCTCTCGTATTGCAGACGCTTCGACGGGGCCTCGTCCTCGCGTCCCCCGAGCCAGAATTCGAACCAGTCGATAGACCGATCGTAAGTTGCCAGCCGATGAGCTGGCTGCCACTTGTCGTGAAACTCATCAGGATAAACAAACAGCTCGACGGGCTTTTCAGCTTCGCGAAGCGCCGTAAATGAAGGCAGCGCCAGCAGCGTCTCGCGGTCAGCAAGCTGCATGAGTATCGGCGTGTCGATCCGGCGCGCATTGACGGTCAGGGACAGCGGCTTCCAGAACTCCCGATCATCGTCGACAAAAGTTGGCAAGCCGGTTTTCCGGTTCTCATCAGCCCAGGCGAAGCCTCCCAATGCGAGCGAACTCAGCACATCGTCGCAGCAAGAGCTCATGGCTGCTGCAGCGAACCGGCGCGAATTTACCATCGCAAACTGGACGCTGGAGGCGCCATCACTGAGCCCGGTGATGCCAATCCGGTCGGGGTCGATGAAGCCTGTCGCGACTGCCGTGTCGATCCCGCGATCGAGAGAAGACATCAGGCTCCTGCGCTCGTTCCAGCCGTTGTGGTCCGCGGCCAGCGTCTCTTCCCAGCTCTTCAAGCCGGGAATGATCGAGGACGAAGATGGCGGGCGCTCGAAGCTCAACACGGCCAGCCCGTGAGCCGCCATGGGATAGATTGGGTAATCATCGCCGATACCGCCGCGCAAGAAGCCTGTGCTGTGGTACTGAACGATCACCATGGGGAGTTTCGAATGGCCGTCATATCCCGGCGGCAAGACAAGATCGCCCCAGGCAGGAAGGCCCCGGTCGTTGGCCCAGCGCAACCTGCGGACCGTCCCTAGCCTCAAACCGGCAAATTCCGGATTTGGATCGAAGATGGTCCTGAACCGTCCCGATTGCAGATCCAGGGCAGCAATGCGCCGAGGCGTGGTCGCATTTTCACGGCCACAGATGAGTTCGCTGGCAGCCTGGATGCAACCGGTAAACGCATCGCGCGTGCGCAAGACGAGCGAGATGCGTCCGGATACGGGCATCCAGCGATAGAGCGTCCAGTCTTCGCCGTTCCAGCCTTCGCGACGGAGGAAGACTATCGAACGCCCTCCACTTTCCCAGAACACACGCAATATCCGCCCCACGCATTGCTCCAGACCGCACGGCTGTTCCTTGCCGCCGGGCATTTGCGCCCAGAGCCGCAACGGCGCTTCGGGATGACCGGTTGTCCCGGCGGTCCAGGCAATCGCACCATTCCTCGCCCACACAGCCGAACCGCCGTGAGTATCCGGCCCGGGCGACGGCCAAGACCTGATCCGCTCCTCTTCGGCCGCCACGCGAACCGATCCGCTCTCGAGATCCACAATGAACGCGCGCTGCGGGATATCGCGCGCCCAGGGTTGCGGCTCCCACGATTGCTGGGGAAGTATGCTCGAGTCGTAGCGCCAGCCGGAAAGCCCATCTGCCTCCGTCTTGCGCTTCGACCCGAGCTGCCCTGGTCTGGCGAGGTAAGTTATGTGCGACCCGTCGGGCGACCAGGAGAAATCTTCGATATCTACGGGAGACTGCGTCACGGCCTGCGTGCCGTTGCCATCGGCTCCAACTCGCACGATCTGGACAACACCTCCGACCAACTTCCGGTATGCAAGCGACTTGCCGTCAGGCGCCCAGACCGGCGTAATGAGGTCGGGCAGGCCAGTGGTGATGAACACACCCCTGAAGACGCCTGCCAGCTTGGGAAGCTGACCTCCTCTGTCGAGCACTTTGGCAGGCGAGCGGCCATCGGCCGCGACCGTCACCAGCGCCGAGCAGATTGAATTGGTTTGCGGATCGCCGCGAGTAATGACGAAGGCAAGGGTCCTACCATCAGGAGAGAGAGCGAGTGGACTGGCGGCCCCACCCATGACTTCCGGAAACCCGATGTCGCGCAAGCGCGCGACATCGAGGGTGGTAATCTCCCTTTTCCCATGCGCTGCAGTCACCAGCGGCATAAGGTCATCGCAAGTGGCGTACGCGCGAGGCGAGACCATGCCCGCGGCGAGGGCCGCGAGCATGACCGGAAAACGATTTACCATTTCTTGGTCACCGTCAGGCTGACCACGCGCCCGAACGGCGAGTAATTCGTGCTGTCGTAGGGCGTATCCAGAAACGAACTGGTCGCGATCGTATCCGGCTTGTCATTGAAAACATTCTGGATTGAAGCAGTTACGTCGATTCCACCGAGCGGCCCATGCAGGCCCTTGGGATGGAACCGCAACGTGAAATCGACCGGTACCATGCCGGAAACCTTGATTGACGGCGTCGAACGGATGTCGCGAACCGGACCGATGTAATTGACCGCCGCTGTAAGCGTCAGGTCGGCACCGGCCCAGCTCAGTTCCCCTCGTCCGCGAACGTGCGGCGGATTGAACAGCGTACCGGCCAGCTGCGTCCAATCCTGGCCGGCTCCGAGCTGCTGCTTGCTGTCGAGATAGCTTGCATTGAGCGAGGCACTCAGCCGTCCTTCGCCAAGATCGAAACTGTAGCGGCCGAGGATGTCGACACCATGGATGTTCTGGCGCCCGGCATTGACGTTGGAGTTGTCGACGATCGCAACCACGCTTGCGGGGTCATAGGCACCACTGGTGAGGTTCGTGAAAGTGATGAGCCGCGAAATGACGTCGTTCTGCTGGTCGACCGTGGGATCGAGCGTGACATAGGGAGCGTAGAGCGGATTGGTCAGCGCCTCTCTGGTATAGGTAATCGGCGTGACGATCCGGTTGCGGTAGCGAATGTCGAAGTAGCTCACCTCCAGTTCGGCGCCGTCAAGCGCTGTCGGATGAAGCGCCAGGGTAGCCGACCAGTTGGTGGATCGCTCGGGTTTGAGATCGGGATTCCCACCCTGGAAATCGATCACGGTCCCGTTCGTACCCCCGAAGTAGTAGGAGTCCTCGAGGTAGCCGGGATTGGCGGTATATTGCTCGTAGAAGGTCGCGGCCCGGAAGGATTTGCCCCAGCTGCTCAGAATCGTGAAATCCTTGGTCGGATCGTATATCAGCCCCAGTTTCGGGGTCGCGACCGATGCGATACCGGGATACTTCTCGTAGCGCGCGGCAGCACTCAGATTGAGGCTTCTCCCCAAGGCCGAGTTCTGGTCGGGTGCGATGAGCGGAATGCTCAGCTCCCCGAAAGCATAATAACTGTCGCGGGATTTATCGACGAATTGGCTGGGCCCAAGGGTCGTCTGGCGGTGGAATTCGTCGCGCCGGTAGCCAGTCCCGAAAGCCGCCTTGATCGCGCCGGCAGGCAGATCGAAAAGCTTGCCGTTCCCGCTCACTTCGACATTGGCGGTGGCGTTGCGATAGTAGCCATTGCCCACGCTTGCCGAGGTCGCACCGTAAGTAACCGTCCCCTCATAGTAGACCTTGTTCCATCCGTAACTGCCAGCGAGGGTGACTTCCCACTGCGCGGGAAGTGACAGCGTCACGCTAGGGGCCAGTGCCCAGGATTCCGCTTTCTGCAGCGTATCGTATCGGCTCACTGACAGGTCGCCGGTCGCATCGAGCGGCATTACCTGCTCGCGCCGCCGCTTGTTGTAGATACCATCGAGATCGAACGTCAGGTTGGAGGCAAGATCCTGCCGAAGCGTCAACGCTGCATTGTAGTGATGCATGGCAGGATAGACTTCGAGCCCCGGAGAGGTATTCCTCAGGTAGGAGCGCTGGCTCGACTTGATTGCCGAGTTGCTCCCATATTCGGCCGAAACCATGGCGCTGCCGGAAGACCAGACTTTGCCGAGCGTTGCGCCATATTGCTGCTGAAAATTGCCCCCATCGGTCGAGCCGCCGACGCGCGCCGTCGTTTCCAGCCCGTCGAAGTTTCGCCGCAGGATGATATTGGCAACGCCTGCGACGGCATCGGAGCCGAATAGGGCTGAGGAACCGTCTGGCACGATGTCGATGCGTTCGATTGCTCCGAAAGGGATGGCTGAGACGTCGACACTCTGTAGCGCAGCATCGAAGCTGAGCCGGCGACCGTCGAGCAAGGTCAGCGTTGCATCGCTTCCCAACCCGCGCAGATTGATCGAGGCCCCACCCCCAACGTCAATATTCTTTCCGCCAGGGAGGTTCGCGCCGACCCCAGGATTTTGACCACCCGAGAAGTTTTGCGGAATGGCGCGGATCACGTCGTCCGCGCTCGACTGCCCGGCATTGCGCATTTGCTCGCGACCGTAAGTCAGCTGCACCGATGCCACTGGGGCGCCGCGGATGCGCGATCCCGTGACGACGATGCCGCTATCATCGGCGTCGCTTTCGGCGCGCGTGCTGACGATTACTCCGCCGCCAGATGGACTGAACTTCAGCCCGGTGCCGGCAAGGACAGAGGCAATCGCTTCCTCAAAGGTCAGCTTGCCATCAACGGCGCCTGCAAGCCGATCGTTGACCACCGCATCATCGACGCTGACATTGCGGCCGAAAATGCGCCCCATGTCCCGCAGTGATGCGGAAAGCGACTGCGCAGGAAGATGGACCTCGACCCTCGTATCGGCTTTCGCAGCAGCCGGCGCACAGATCATCGTTGCGGCCGCAGTCATGCTGCAGCACGCCAGTAGGTGATAACGCACTTGTGTACCTCCGTCCCCGAGGCCTGCTCTCAGCAGAACCCTTCGGAAGGCGAAGCGCCGTCCTTGAAAAAACACCCTACGCTCAGCGGAAATATTTTTCGAAAGCTGCAGCCTCAGCGATACACAATCGCAAAACTGCCGTCCGCGCGCGTTTCGAAGCCAAGACCGAAGGTGCCTGCTACCTGCCGAGCGAAGCTTTCCGGATCCGATCGCCTGAAGGCGCCGGTGACTTTCATGGGACGCGTCGATGATGCCTCGTAGAGGACAGGAGTGGGAGCAGTCCGGTTGAAGACAGCAACGGCCTGACCGATTTCCACGCCGTCGAGAACAAGCATGTCGTTGGGCCACTGGCTGTCGGCAGCAACGATCGGCGTGGGATCTCCGACAGAACCACGTTCGATCGCGATTTTCCGGCCCGCGGTCAGTTCTTGTCGCTTGCGACCATGCCCTCCGCTGGCATCTCTCACTTCGACAGCGCCCTGTAACAGAGCGACCCTCACAAACGTCTGCGCCAGTTCGACGTCAAAGAGGGTTCCGTGCGCAATCACCCTCGCCGCCCCTGCCTCGACCACGAACGGCCGCGCCTTTTCGTGTGCCACGGAGAAGCGCGCCCTCCCGGCAAGCAACCGCAACCGCCGCTGCTGCCCATCGAAGGAAATCTGCATCCGCGCGCCCCGATCCAGGATTATCGTCGACCCGTCCGGAAGAGATACATGCCGTGGGGGCTCCTCCAGCGATGCCACTTCCATCCGGGAGACCGCGTCCGGCACGTCCCAACTGCGATGCATGAGAATGGGAACGAGCACCCCCAGCAGTATGAGGCCGGCCGCAGCAGCTGCATATTTGCGGAGCGAAGTTCGCAGCAGCCATGGCTTTGCGATACCGAGATCCCTGTTCCTGACAGTCCCTGTGCTGGCAAGAAACATGGTCGTGTCGAATGACCGCACCCTGCGCTCATACGCTTCAGCATGCGCGGGAAAAGCACGCCATTCATCGAACTCGGCACGGAAGCTTTCTGCGTCCGATCGCCGCATCCGAATGAACCAGTCGTCGGCTTCCTGCTCGAGGCTCATTCCACCCCCATTGTTTTCCTGCCCGGCATCATGGCTCGAGCCTTCGAGTGACATGCCCGATCGCCCGGCTCATGTGCTTCTCGACGGTCTTTACGCTCAGCCCCGTCCGCGCCGCAATCTCTCCGTAGGTAAAGCCGTCGAAGCGGTGAGCGAGGAAGATTTCGCGCGTACGCGGCGCCAGTTCCGCCATGATCGCCTCCAGCCGGGCAAGCATGTCACGAGCCTCGGATGAGGCGACGCCATCAACGTCGGCGATCGGGATGTCATCCGAACACACACGGAGGTTTGCACAGCGACGCCGGTCGTAACGCGCCTCGCTCCGGATCAGATTGATCGTCGCCTGACGCAAATATGCGTCGGGCGCCTCTACTTCCAACGGATTTGCCTGCCCCCTGGCCGCGAGCCGTGCGAAGAGCTGCTGGACGATGTCCGGAGCACGATCAGGCTGGGTGTGACGCATGGCAAAGCGCACAAGCTTAGCGCAATGGGAACGGTAGAGCCGGTCGATCCAGTTTCCTTTCGGGAATTGAACCCGATCTTCAGGTGGCAGAGGGTCACCGTCCGCGATCCTTGGCGGGCAATCCTCATCGATATTCAGGCGCATAAGATCGCCCCACCTGTCACGAAACAGGTTTCGACCGCGCGCATCAAGGGCGCGCTCATCTTGCCCAAATCCACGGGCAGCTCTCCAGCCGGAGACCGCACGGCGAACGCCGGGCGGGGCCAACATTTGGAATCGATTACCGGCGCCTTTAGCCTGAGGCCTGGACATTCGCGCCAGCGGCCCGGATGCACGCACCGAGCGATTTTTCCTACAAGGCTGTTGGTTCGCCTTCACGCCCTCTGAAGGCGCATTTGCAATCATACGTATGGCACGCACCAAGGCAAGCCGCAGTTTTGATGAAAAATGCCGGGCGTGAGGGATTACCACTGTCTTGAGACAATGGGCCAAGACCTTTAGTCACAGCAAGACCTGAACATACGTCCCGGCCACCCGGACAATTCCAGACCGTTCGGCGACGCTATCAATTCTGATGTCAGCTTCCGTTGCCACCTTGTGCGACACAAAACGCCGTCAACATTTTTGAGCTTGGATCGCCGCCCCGACCAACAATACCATGCCACTCAAGACGGAGAACACAGAATTAAATTTTTGAAGCCCCTCGCAGGAAACGCCGTCATGCATTTGCACTGCTGAATTGAGTAGCGCTTGGTTTTTCGGGCGCCTCTTCATTTTCATAACAGTGAATGCTGAATGCAGCCTAGCGAGTGAATGGCAATGCCGCCCAACCGCATTGCCCCGTGCAATTGGGCGCGTACGCCGCGTAAGCTGGCTGCAATGACTGCGGCGTAAGCGAGGACTGGGCAAGGTCGAAACGTTCGACCGACGTCGAAGCCGGAATTGCACTTGTTAACGACATAATTATGGCAAATCGCGCCATGAACATAATTCGCCCTCCAGTTTATATTTTACCCTTTCAACATACAATGTCATTCTTAAGATTATTTATCTAATATTTTTCTATCAAACACATAATTCCAAATATGCAATATTCAACGTCAGTAAAATGCCCCTTCAATCATAAATTTCATACACTTCACTTAATTTCAAAATTCCGGCAATTTAGGTTACGCAAAGGTCAACACGGTAAGCGCAGTGGCGAGAGCGACAACCCATGCTTGAAACGGCCAAAGGAGATACTTCGGTGCGTGCCGCAACTCCATGAACTCACGCCCGACCACAGTCACCTTAGCAAACGCGACAATTAGGATCACACAGCGAGCGGTGCCATCACGGCCAACGATCATCGTTTCAAACGACAAGAAGGTGGCTGCGACCAAAATCGTCCATACAAGGATTGCGCGATTGTACAGAATTGAAGCCATCAAGACTCACCTCACAGCAAGTACAGCAACGCAAAGAGAACGATCCACAAAAGATCGACCATATGCCAGAAAACGCCGCCGCCTTCGATGAGCGCTATGCTGCCGCGTAACTGACCGGACGAGTCGATCTGCGATGCCGCAAAACACAGAACACCGATGCCGATCAAGACATGAACCAAATGAATACCGGTAAACATATAGTAATATATCGAGAATGCGTTGGTATTGAGAGTGAAGCCCTCCGCTATTTTAGACGAGTACTCGACGGCCTTCACCACGACAAAACCTGTTCCCAGCGCAATCGCGCCAAGCAGAAAGCGGCGTGCGCGCCGATCGCCTTTGCGAACAGCCGCAACGGCCCGAACCACGCAAAGGCTGCTGGTCAAGAGGAGTAGCGTGTTGAGCAAGCCGAGTTGGCGATTGAGCAATCGCTGGGATGCTTCGAAGAGAGCAGGTTCCTGCCGGTGGGCGACGGCATAGGTTAAAAAAAACACTGCAAAAACTATGAGGTCACCAGCAATAAATACCCAAACTCCTTCTTCGCCCGGTATACGGCCACCAGAAAACCCTGTCTCTGGTATTGTCTTTCGTTTGTCCGTCATTCGCCGTCCAATGCGCCGCGTTTGATCGCCGCCAGCATGGCTAAGATCATGACGTTGAACCAAATGCCGAAAACGACCGCCGGAAGCCAAAAGGCAAGAACGCCATTCCAAGCAAAGGGGCCCGATTTGAACAAACCGACCGCAAGACCTGGCAGCAACAAAACACCAGTCCAGAGATTCACGTAGCCCAGCCATCGCGGAAGGGTCGGCTGCGACTTCCGATCCTGCAAGATCACGACACCAGTGACAATGTTCTGCACGAACGCCGGGACGGCGGGCATAACGAACAAAAAGAAGGCGATGTCGCTCAACAAGGCGATTTCGGCGTCGGGCCGATCCGGCCGGTAAGCGGCTACTGTGAAGAAAAGCCCTGCAAAGAACAGGGTTACAAAACCATAGGCAACGATCATCACGAACGACCAGGTTAGCGGAGACACCGGCCCCTCTATCCTTTTCATGAATGTCGCCACCGCGCCGAGAAATGGGAAGAACAGGACCGAAGACGAGGTTATGAGTATGCCGCCGACCAATATCCCTGTCTGATGATCACGATAGTATTGCGCAACTTGTGCGTAAGGCATGGCTGGCGCCAGTGGAGGGAACAAGTGTGCAACCGGCCAGATACCCAGGAACATCATTGTCCCGGCAATCGCCCCCATGTAAGTGCACAGTTTCATTGTGGTGCCCTGGCTGCCCATCACGCCTCCCCGGATTTCTTGCAGTTGATCATGGGAAGTACCGGTGCGAAAATCACCCGCCCGAGGATAGGGTGTGTCGGCTCAGGAAACTTACCCTCGGGGAAGGGCTTCTCCTAAGAAGTCCTTCAAATGGCCATCTATTTGATGCATCCGCGCCACGATCCGCTCTATCGCATCCGCCCTCCTTTCAACCGTTCGCACGAGCGGCCCCTTGGACACTTACATCCTGCAAGTCCGCACGGGGTCGTAGAAGCGACTGAAAATCGGACGGCTAGCCCGCTGTAAGAGCGAAAATGTGCACCATGTAACGCGCCCCTAAACGCATCGCTGCAATCTTGCGACCTCTCACCCAGTCCGCATTTCTCGCAGCGGAAACCTTGCCCAACCCAATGGAAACGAGACTGCCCCACCCTTCGATAGGTAGCCCTGCGGCAGACCGTCAGTAGACTGCAAGAAAATTGGAGTCGGCAGGGAGATGGAAATGAAAAAGGCGATTTGCAGGGTATTGCTCGGTTCGAGCGCCTTGATGATCTGTTCGGGACAGGCCTGGGCGGAAGAGGATAATGCTCCGGCGAATACCCCTGGCGCACTCGGCTCGGGGGAGATTATCGTCACGGCTCGACGGACCTCCGAGCGATTGCAGGACGTTCCGGTTGCAGTCGCGGCGTTTGACAGCACCGCTCTCCAACGCTCGACCGTGCAGGAACTATCGGATGTCCGGACAATCGCCTCGGGCCTGAACTTCAATTCGGAAGGTGGGAAAAGCACCACCAACGTGAGTTTGCGCGGTGTAGGGCAGCTTCCAGTTGGGCTTACCACGCCGGGCGTAGTGACCTATTTCAATAACATCGCGATTCCCAGCCTCGGGTCGAGCATCCCCACGTACGACATCGCAAACGTGCAGGTTCTCAAGGGTCCGCAAGGCACACTGTTCGGCAAATCGACGCTCGGTGGCGCGATCCTCGTCAATACCGTTCAGCCGGACCTGTATGATTTCGGGGGCTACGTGAAAGGCACGTATGGCCGCTGGAATTACTGGGCGATCGAGGGAGCGGTCAACATCCCGATCGTGTCGGAAAAGATCGCATTGCGGGTTGCCGGCCAGATCCGGCGTCAGGACCCCAGGATCCGCTCGCTGGACGCAGACTTCTTCGCTCTGCCTGAAGTGAAGGCTCTGGGCGCAACAGATCCGAAAGCTAACAGCTATCCAGGCTTCGAGAACATCAAGAACGACAGCGTTCGCGTATCGCTTACGATTGCCCCCACCGAGGGGATCACGAACACGACGGTTGCAGAATATTTCAAGGCCGACGAACTGGCATCGGGTCTCTACTTATACAAAGCAGATTTCGCGCCTCTCCAGTCCTCCGCTTTCCTGCCGCTCATGGGCAGCGCCAGTCGGGCTGCCACGGCAGTTCAGCTTGCCAGCCTCGCCGAAACTTACGCACAGGCGCACCCTCGAGGCGCATTCGACGGAGGGATCGACGGAGGTCGCGCTTACCGAAAGTCGATCGCGGTCGTCAACACAACCGACGTTGAGCTGAGCGACAACTTCTCTCTTCGAAACATCTTCGGTTATCGCAAGAATACCAACAATCAGTCGATCAATACCGCCGCTGTCCCGGTTCTGGATCAGGGCGGATTTGCAAACCCGTTCCTAGGCGGACTGGTCACACAGCCGTTTATTACCTATTATGCAGAACAACGGTATGTTCGTGACTATATCGACAACGATTTCCAACTTATCTATAAGGGCACCGGCGGACTGAACGGGATTCTCGGCGTCTACTATAGTGTGGACGGCCCTGCGGGACCATCGGGCGACCAATTCACCGTATTCTCTTCCCTTGGCCGCGTTCCGCCAACGACTACTCACGTGAAGAATCAAAGTCTCGCGGTGTACGGCCAGTTTGGCATCCCGCTGACCGATAAGCTGAATTTCAACGTTGGCGGCCGCTACAGTTGGGACAAGTCGCAATTCTGCTACAATCCGGGCAATACAGCGACGTTCGCCTCGGTCGATTTCTCGCAGTGCAAGCAGAATATAGCCGATCGCATGGGTACGCCGACAGAATTCAGCGACGGCTTTGGTCGGGCAGCGGTCAAGGACAACTATCCTACATGGACTGTCGGATTTGACTACAAGATCAGCCCTGATTTCATGGTCTATATCACCAGCCGCCGCGGCGTTCGCCCCAAGAATCTCAATTTCCCCCTGTTCGAATCTGCTCCGGTCACCTGCCCATCCAAGGCCTACTCGATGTCCTGCGTGGATCTGCGTGGCTACCAGACAATCAAGCAGGAACGGGTCACGGACGTCGAAATCGGTGAGAAGCTGAGCTTCAATGTGGCCGGCGCACAAGGGCGGCTCAATGTCGCAGCTTTCTATTCGCGTTACGACAACGCCACGCAGTTCCTGTCGAATTCCGGCAACTTCCTGTTTCCTCGCGGAACCCTGGACGCGCCGCCTTCCTCGATCATCATCAATGCGGCCGATCTCAACATCTATGGTGTGGAGATCGACGCCAGCGTGTCCCCGGACCGCAACCTGACTCTGGGCTTCAACGGAGCCATAACGAAGACGGACGTGGCGAAGCTGCTGCCGATCAATACGAATGGCGAACTCGGGCCAAACGTCGGATCATTCGGCGCAGATCAAATCAACAAGCTGACGCCGACTTTCTCCGGAACGGTCACGGCAAGCTGGATAACGCCGATCCATCCGGCAAGCGCCGATGTCGTCGTCAGCGGTGATCTGTATATGACTGCTGATTACGGCGGCCAACAAGGCTATCAGCTGAAGGGCTACTCCCTCGCCAATGGTCGTATCGACGTCAAGGGAATTGCCGGCACAGGGCTCGATCTGGGCTTTTATGTCAAGAACCTGTTTGACGTTCAGTACCAGGCAGGCGTTTCGGTCATTCTGCCGAATGCTCCTTACAACAGCCTCTACCTCGGGCCGCCGCGCACCTGGGGCGTCGAAGCGAGCTACAGGTTCTGATAGCCAGAACGACTACGAAGGGGCGGATGCGATCCGCCCCTTTTGCCTTTGAATTGACCTGCAGGCGCCGGGACCTTCTCGGCAGCAAAAGTATTATTCCGATACAGGAGAGTGGCGATGAAGACCGGTGGCGTAATCGGGTTGGGATCGATAGGCGGAGGAGTTGCCATATGCCTTCAGCGATCCGGGCAGCTTGCAGCGATCTATGACGTTCAGGCGGCAGCCGCGGATCGCGTAAAGGGGGCGCCCGCAATTTCTCCGAGCCCCCGCATCTTGGCCGAGGCTTGCGATTGCGTACTGATTGCAGTCCTCAACGGCGAGCAGACCCTTGCAGTCCTGTCCGGACCGGACGGCGTCCTTGCGGCGAACAAACCCGGCCAGACTGTCATTCTTCTGTCAACGATCAACATGGCAGATCTCGCCAGCGCGCAGGCGATGTGCAAGGATGCCGGCGTTGTACTCATCGACTGCGGGGTCACGAACGGACCAAAGTCTGCCGAAAACGGCCTCATTTGCATGGCCGGCGGCGAAGACGACCATCTTGCGGCGGCCAAACCCGTATTTGACGGATTCGCGCAACAAGTCCTTCACATGGGCGGGCCGGGAGCCGGTATGGCTGCCAAGATCGCTCGCAACACCACCTATTTCGGCTGCATGAGGGCGGGTTACGAAGGGGCGGTTATCGCGCGCAACTACGGCGTCAGCCTCGATCAGCTCACTCTCGCCCTGTCAGGCGACCCGACCGCTGGCGGCGGGCTCGAGGGCGCCCTTTCCATGGCAAAACGTCCTGAAGCAGCCGGCAATGCCGATGAGACAAAGCTGCGCGAATATTTCCAGATGCTCATGATAAAGGATCTGGAGGTCGCAATTGCAGAGGCTGCTCGCTTCGGCGTCCGTCTTCCCATGGTAGAACTGATCCGGGAGAACGCTGCTTCCACATCGGGACTGGAATATCCACTCGGCCAACCAATCGACGCCTGATATACGCCCCTAACCAGGCCGCGGGCAACCTGGCGGATGTAGCATTGCGCATTCGCCATATTCGTCACGCGGTCTGACCGGAGCAGCCGAAGCGCTGAAATACAAGGCGCCAGGAAGCGACGCGGGGAAACCTATCAAAATTTCGTCCCCATCGCCGGCTCCGCCGTGCAGGAATATCCAGCGCCCAGCAGCAGGGCGAATGAGAGCCATTCAAACTCTGTGCTCGTTTACGCACGCTGCTGATTTTACTCAAGAACTGGCAAACGCCTACTGACCTAGCTGCAACGCGCCAAGCTCCGGTTTGCAGCGAACAGGGGTCCTTCGCCTATCTTATGGAAGGTTGCGCGCACCAAGCATTGACGCATTTCCCGTCATCTGATCGCGGCGCGACACAGGACTAGGCGCTTCGGTAAACCAGAATGGTCGCGCTCAGATGAGCGGTCTGGCCGACGGGGCAAAGACGATTTCGGAGAAGATTTGATGGCGAGCGCACCCACACAAGAAATTCCGCCCCACGTACCGGCCGAGATGGCAAAGTGGTTGCCCTATTTCGCTCGTGAGGAAGTGAAGGAGTGCCCTCAGGAAACGCTCATTCCCGAGATGCACCGCACCCTGGGACCCATTACGTATGTCACCAACATCTTCCCCGGAGACAAGCCCGGCTGGCTGCTCACCGGCTATGATGACACCATGGCCATGCTGCGCGATCCCGACAATTTCACCAAGAACGGCATGGGCCAGTGGTCCCAGAGCATCGGCGCAGACTGGTTGGTCGTGCCCACGGAGGTGGACCCTCCCATGCACAGTTTCTACCGCAAGGCCCTGAACCCCCAATTCTCGCCGCAGAAGATGGCCGCGATGAAAGACGAGCTGCGGCGACGCGCTAGCGATCTCATCGGGGCATTCAAAGACCGCGGCCACTGCGATTTCGTGAACGAATTTTCCGAACGCTACCCAATCTTCATCGTTCTCGACCTCCTGGGACTTCCGCAGGAACGGATGGCAGAGTTCCTGGTCTGGGAAAAGGAGATGTTGCACACCAATGACTGGCAGGTGCGCAGCAACGCGGTGCGCCAGGTCGTGGCATATCTGCAGTCCGAGATCGATGCTCGCCGCCGTAATCCTCAGGACGACTACATCACCAAGATATTCGATTTCGAAGCCGAAGACGGTCGCAAGTGGAATAACGAAGAGGTCCTCGGCCATTGCTTCAATCTTTTTCTCGGCGGTCTCGACACGGTCACGACCATGCTGGGCAATATCTTCGCACATCTCGCACGGCATCCCGATCAGCAGCAGGAACTGCGCGACAATCCTGACCGGATGGTCCTGGCGGTTGAGGAGTTTCTTCGGGTCTACGGGCCGGTTACGGCATTCCGCATCGCCTCGCGCGAAATCGAGATTCACGGACAGAAGATCATGCCGGGCGAATATGTGTCGGTCAGCACGCCCGTCGTGAACCAGGATCCGAAGATCCATGAAAACCCGGCGGAAGTCCGCTTCGATCGCAAGGCCGCGCATGTGGCTCTCGGAGGGGGTATCCATAAATGCCTGGGCATGCATCTCGCCCGGCTCGAACTCCAGAATGCCCTGGAATTATTCTTGAAGGAAATTCCGCAGTTTCGCTTGAGGGACGGTTTCGAACTGAAATATTTCGTAGGAAATATCACTTTCGTGCCGCGTCTCGAGCTTCAGTGGGAATAACCGGCGCAGTACGTTATTGAAGCAATACGCTGCGCGCAAACCGTTCCGGCTACAAGTCCTGCCTCGAGACTGGCGCAGCTCATGCGATCTACAGCAAACCGGAATGGCATATTGTGCCATTCCGGTAATTGTGGGCAGCCTGTTTACACTAGCCCCAAGGGCAGATCATACCCCTTTCGTGACCCGCACACGGGTGCTGAGAATTGTTGCGCGCCCCAAAGTCTTAAGACTGCCGCGGACGATAAAGCAGGATTGTGGCCTGGAATGCGTTACCGCGCCTGCCCCCCATTTTCCGGGGCAGGAGGCGGTTGCCCCAATGCTGTCATCTCTCTGAAGGCAATTGTCGGGTAAATGGCGTGCAAACCTTCCGCCCCCGGGACATAAGGTGCGCCGACCTTTCCTCAGACAGGTGGGCATACCGCGCCAGCATGTTCATTTGGCGGCATGCTGCAAAAAATCTACGATTATATCATTGTCGGCGCCGGATCTTCCGGCTGCGTTCTGGCAAACAGGCTGTCTGCCGATCCAGCCGTTTCGGTGCTGCTTGTAGAGGCGGGCCCCGACGACAGGAGTCCTCTGATAAGGATGCCACGAGGCATCGGCAAACTGCTTGCCCCTGGAAACCCGCATGTCTGGGACTATCAGGTATCCCCGGGCGGGAACGCATCACCTGAAGTGTGGCTCAAGGGCCGAGCGGTTGGCGGTTCAAGTTCCGTCAATGGTATGGTTTATGTCAGGGGCGCTCCGGCCGACTACGACGCCTGGGAACGAGCGGGCTGTGATGGCTGGGGCTGGACGGAAATGGGCCGGCATTTCGTCGAACTCGAAGACCACACGCTTGGTGCCAATGAATGGCGCGGCGCCGGCGGTCCACTGAAGGTCAGTGTTCATCCCGCCGGCGATCCGCTTTGCGAAGCGTTTCTGAAGGCCGGTGAGCAAGCCGGAATTCCTCGGGTCGCAGACATGAACGACATCCCTTCGGTCACCGAAGGCGGTATGGGCTACCAGCCGACCACGACGCATAATGGCAAACGCTTTTCAGCTGCGCGCGCATTTCTGAAACCCGTGCGTGGGAGAGCCAATCTCGACGTTACGCCCGGCACCGATGTCCTGCGCATCCTGTTCGAAGGCAAACGGGCCTGCGGCATTGTCGCGCGCAAGGCCGGCCAGACTTTCGAGGTGCAAGCACGGCGCGAAGTAATCGTATGTGCGGGTGCGATCCAGAGTCCGAAACTTCTGCAGCTCTCGGGCATCGGCCCACGCCGCCTGCTGGAGGGGCTGGGTATTCCGGTCCTGGTCGATGCACCGGGGGTGGGCGCCAATCTGCAGGAGCACCGATATCTGGGTTTCACTTTCCGGGTTCGCGGCCAAAGTCTGAATCAGCGACTGTCGGGCGCTGGTCTGGTCGCATCGTTCCTTCGCTACCTGTTTGCCTCGAGCGGTCCCCTCACCCATTCAGCGCACGAAGTTGGCGGCTTCATCAAGACAGAAGCGCAGCTCGAGCGACCCGACGCACAAGTGGGCTTGGGGCTCTATTCGTTTCATACCGATGAAAAAGGCGCGGTCGTTCTTGACCCATTTCCCGGCCTGACGGTGATCGCATACTACATGAGGCCCGACAGTCTGGGCGAAGTGAGAATTACCTCGGCAGATCCCGATGCTGCGCCTGCCATCGATGCCAATCACCTTGCGAGCGCCAATGATCGTGAGCGGTTCCTGGCTCTGTTCAGGTGGCTGCGCAACCTTGCCCGGCAGCCGGCCTTGCGGGACTGGATTATCGAGGAAACCGGCGCCACGGCGGGCCTCGAAACCGACGAGGACATCCTCGCGAATGCAATCGGGCTTGGTGGCACATCGTTCCACATCTGCGGGACCTGCCGGATGGGAAGCGATACGGGTGCAGTGCTCGACCCGCAGCTGCGCGTTCGCGGCGTCACCGGTCTACGGGTCGTGGACACATCGATCATGCCAACCATTGTGTCGGGCAATACCAACGCGCCGGCCATGGCGATCGCTCTCAACGCCGCGGAAATGATTTTGCGGCCCCAGCAGGATGATGGACTTTGACTATTCCCTTCACCAGTTTCGATGGTCTCTACATCGACGGCGCCTGGGCCGAAGCCGCCGGCGATCGGGACGACATCCTCAATCCGGCAACCGAGGCGGTAATCGGCCGTGCACCCGTGGGCGATAGCATCGCGGCACACGCAGCCATCGCCGCGGCGCGAGATGCATTCGATAACGGTGTATGGCCCCGCATGGCGATGGCCGAGCGGGCGGAATACCTTCGCAAGATGCATGCCGCACTGGATGGTCGTCGAGCCCAGATCGCGACGCTAATCGTGGCAGAGGTCGGCTGTTCGCAAGGCGTCACCCATACGATGCAGGTCGGCAATCCACTCGACCATTTGCTTGCCGCCCTGAACCACTCTACACGGGACGATAGTGTCCGGTTGCCGATCGACGTGACCGCCGATCCATTTGATCCCCAGGGCCCAAAGAAAATCGGCGGCACGACGGTAGTCCGCGAACCGGTTGGCGTCGTTGCAGGTATTACCGGCTACAATTTCCCTTTCCTGCTCAACCTGGCGAAAATCGTACCTGCCTTGCTGGCGGGCAACACGCTGGTGCTCAAGCCGTCCCCATTTACGCCCTTTTCCGCTCTCCTGTTCGGTGAGATCGCGCAAGAAATCGGGTTGCCAAAGGGCGTGCTGAATATCGTTACCGGTGGACCGGATGTGGGATCGCTGTTGACTACCGACCCGCGCGTCGATCTTGTCAGTTTCACGGGATCAGAAACCGTGGGCGCTGCGATCATGGCGCAGGCGGCCCCGACCTTGAAGCGCGTTCATCTGGAACTCGGCGGCAAGTCGGCGCTGATCGTCAGACATGATGCCGATATTGCCCGAACCGCGGCAATGGCCGCCGCTGTCTTGTCGGTCAATGCTGGACAAGGATGCGCTCTGCTCACGCGGCTTCTGGTGCACAACAGTGTGCGGGCCAAATTCGTCGAGGCCGTCTGCGCTGTCGTGCGCCAGTTCAGGATCGGCGACCCCAGCGATCCAACGGTGACGATGGGCCCGCTGATCCGCGAGAGCCAGCGTAGCAAGGTCGAACGCATGATCGCCCAGGCCCGCGATCAAGGCGCAAGGCTCGTTCACGGCGGCGGACGGCCGGCGGGGCTCGACAAGGGCTATTTTACGGAGATCACGATCTTCGACGATGTCGACAACCAGATGAACATCGCGCAGGAGGAAGTCTTCGGGCCCGTCGGCTGCGTGATCGGTTTCGACAGTGATGACGAGGCCATCCGCATCGCCAACGATTCCAGATACGGTCTCAACGGCGGCATCGAGACGGCTGACGCTGCCAAAGGGTATGAGATGGCAATGCAGATTCGCGCAGGCAGCGTCATGCTGAATGGCGGGACCGGGCGGATGACTTATGCGCCGATCGGGGGTTACAAAAGGTCAGGTATCGGCCGTGAGTATGGTCCGGATTGGCTTCACGAATACCAGAACCAGAAATCCGTGTTCTACCCAATCGGTCGCTAGAGCGTTTTCTAATCCGGTGGAACCACCTGATGACTCGGAAAACGCGCCAAACCAGAAGTTTAGAGCGGTTGATCCGATGCAGTCGGATCAACCGCTCTAGGCTGGAAAATTCGCTATCGGAACGCGCAGAGTATTAGGCTTTATGGCTGATACTCCTGAGCATCCGGGTGGCCCAACAAGGCTTCCCGGACGCTCAGCTGTCATGCCGATGCGCTATCCCATTGAAGATGAAGATCGGGCACGTGCAAGATGTTGCCGACGTAATAGGGGACTTTGAAGCCGTCCTTGATTCTGAATTCGGGCAGCGTCGTCACAAACTCCTCCACTGCTATCTGCAACTCCAGCCGGGCGAGATGCATGCCCAGGCATTTGTGGATGCCGCTTCCCAATGACATGTGCGCCGCCTTGCGGTCGAACCGGATTTCCTGCGGTTGATCGTAAAATACCGGATCGCGACCCACGACCGGCGAACTGAAGGCCACATAGTCTCCAGGCATGATCTTTTGGCCGTGAATTTCGATCTCCTTGGTCGCGATGCGAAACACGGTGACAGGTGCGAAGGCGCGCAGGAACTCCTCAACAGCCAAAACGATGAGCGAAGGATCGGTTCGGAGTTCGTTCTGCTTTTCCGGATGCGATGCCAGATAGTTGAAGATGTTGCCCAGCAGGGACGTGACCGTATCGAGGCCGCCGATGTAGAGATTGAAGCAGTGCCCCAAGACCTCGTCATCATTCCAGGGCCGCCCGTCTACTTCGAAGTCGAGCACCTTGGTGATGTAATCGTCGCGTGGCTGCTCGCGCCTCGCTGCGATTTCCTCGAGCAGGTAGGCCTTTACCTTTCGCACGGCATTTCCGCGCACTTCCCAGTCGTTGGAATGGAGCAGTTCCTTTTCCCATTTCAGGAACTCGGTCATTCGTCCCTGCGGCAGGCCCAAAAGGTCGAGGACGATGTAGATGGGAAACTTCTCCGAGAAGTCGGCAATGAAGTCGCATTGTCCCCGCTCTCGCAAGGCGCCGATGAGAGACCGCGCGCGTTCACGGACCTGTTCCTTCATTGCAAACATCTTCTGCGGCGCGAAATGGCCGTTCAGCGCCTTGCGGTACTGGGTATGGATCGGCGGATCGGCTTCCGTTGGGATCACGAGCCAGTCTTCACCAATATTCTGAGCCCATTTTCCCATGCCGTTTTTGGTGAAGTTGTCCGGATCGCGGAGCATCGCCTGAACATCTTCGGCGTTTTTCAGCAGCCAGCCGGGTTGATCCCCCGGAAAAATGTTAGTGACGTAAGAGACGGGCGGAAGCTCGGCGTGCATTGCCGGGATCAGAACTTCCTGCGGATTTTCATAGACGACCTTGCGCGCAAAGAGAGGCAGCGTGAACGCCAATTCGGCCGGAACATGGGCGGGGAGCGAGGATTTGGCGAGTGAAGTCATGGTATTCTCCAGAGCTCAACGGAAAGTGGCAACCCTTGCCAAAGATGGGTGCGTCGCCCGCTGCACGGATGCGAATGCGGCGGGGCGGAATATCCGCAGCCAATGGAGGCCACGAAAATGGGCGACGCAATCACTCCGGATCTTGAGCAGGCGATCAGGGACAACTACCGGTTGTGGAACGAAGGCAAGCGCGAAGAGCTCGATGCGCTTTTTCGCTCGCTCGGGCCCCAAGGTTTCACGATCGAATATGTCGGATCCTCCGCAGTCGACGGCCCCACCGCGATGGCCGCCATGTGGAAGGAATACGGGGGCAAATGCACCACCGAACTTTTGGATGTGATAGTCAATGGAACGGAAGGCGCCGCCTATGTCGCCAATCACCTTCAGACCGATAGCGGCACGGTCAGATTGACCAGCCTCGAGACCTACAAAGTTGCCGGCGGCCGGTTGGCTATCAGATACTTCCATCGGACTGCCCTGTAGAAGCTTCCTGGTCCGAATGCGGGTTTTTGGCATCGATCAGTCCGCTGCCTGCATGAAGGCAAGCAGATCCGCATAATGCGGCTGATGGACAAGGCCGCCGCCAGAAATGGAGATGTTCTCACCCGTAATGTAGCGAGCCTCGTCGGACGCCAGGAACGCCACAAGCGCAGCGATGTCTTCAGGTGTTCCGAAATTGGGCGTCAATATATGCCGCTGGATGATCTCCTTGAGACCCGGCACCGTCTTTTCCAGCGCTTCGGTCAGCACGACACCGGGGGCCACGCTGTTGCAGCGAATGTTGTCGCGTCCGTGCTGCGTCGCGATGTACCGCGTCAGCCCAATGATACCGGCTTTGGATGAACCGTAGGCGATACGGGCCAGATCTCCTGCCGAGCCTGAATTCGAGGCGGTATTGATGATCGAGCCGCCGCCACCAGCCACCATGTGCGGAATCGCGTATTTGCATCCGAGCAGGTAGCCAGTGAGATTGATGTCGAGGATCTCGCGCCATATCTCGATCGGGATATCGACTGCGGTCGTATCCTGCGGGCTTTTGACCGGATCCGTCATGGCCGCATTATTGTGAAGTATGTCCAACTTGCCAAAGTGCGCGACTGTCTTGTCGACCATGGCCTTGACCGACTTCGGCGCGGCCGCATCGAACTGCAGGGCGAGTGCCCTTTCTCCCAAAGATGCAGCAGTGCGCGCCGCGGCCTCTTCGGAAACATCTGCGACGACGACCAGCGCGCCTTCCTCAACGAACCGCCGCGCAACACCCGTACCGATGCCGCCGCCGCCGCCAGTCACAATTGCGACCTTGTTTTCTAGCCGTTTCATCTCTCACAATTCTCCCGGACGTGTACGAGGGGACCAAGTTGTCCCCTCGCTTACTCAATAGTTCGCCTCGACGCGGCCGATCAGTAGTTAAACGTCAATTCCACCCCATAGGTCGCCGGTTGCCCGACATAGGCTGCGACAATTCCAAGGGTTCGATAGAGATCCGGGAATCTTCGCAGCAGATACTTGTTGTTGGTGATGTTCCGTCCGTAGACGGCTATTTCGATGTCGGGGTTGTCGAACTGGTAGGCGATCCGGCCGTTGAAGACACCATATCCCGGCACGCGTCCGAGGCTGTTCTCAGTGTCGTAGGCGGCCTTGGTCGCAGCGGATGCCTGATCGGCCGCCCTCACCGCGTCGAAATGCTGAGCCCCAATATAGGAATAGGCGCCCGTAACAGCGAAGCTGCCCGCACCCAGCGGAACTTTCTGGGTCGCGCTGACGTTGAGCTGCTCCTTGGGCAGCTGCAGCAGCGGCAATCCGCTCAGGTCGACAACACAGCCGTTTGTCACGCCCGATCCGTTGGTACAGCCACTGCCCGGGACAACCTGAATTTCGTTAAATGTGCCCTTGACGTACTTGCCGTCCTGAAGCGACCCGTTGAGGCTGACGGTCATACCCTTCCAGGGAACCGCAGTTGCTTCGGCCTCGACACCCCAGATCCGCACCTTGCCGTTGTTCTGGATATACTGCGTAACGCCAATCCCGGGAACGAAGCTGTTGACGATCGCCTGGTTGTCGCTCTTCCAAGTATGGAAGACCGCCGTATTGAAGCGCAGATGCCGATCGAAGAGATCCACCTTCAGACCTCCTTCGACATCCTTCACTTTTTCCGGCGAGAATGCCGGTAGCCCGCCTGCCCGCAGGTTCCAGCCGCCGGCCTTCGCCGCGCCGCGTGTCGCGACATACAGGAAGAGATCGTCCGTTGCCTGCCAGTCGAGACCGAGGTTCCATGCAGGATAGTGGAACTTGGCATTCTGGTCCTGATTACAGGTCGTGGCCGTGACCGGTTCTGTGGGAGTGACCGTGCAATTGATCCCGGTGGGCGTGCCTGCGACCGGCACGTCATAGGGCAGGCCATATACCTGGGCATTGTGCAAAACACTGTCCCTGGTGTCCCACGTGTAGCGGAAGCCACCGACGGCGCGCAGGCTCGAGGTCAGCTCCAGGTAGGCTTGCGCAAACAAGCCGAACGTCTTGTTGGTAACGTCCGCATTGGAATCGCGAATGAGGCCGCCGAAGATCTGGGATCGACTGAACTCGTAGCCGCTTTCTTTCCCGGCGTAGGCACCGGCGATGAAGCTGAGCCCGTCCGTTACATTACCCGAAACCTGGAGTTCCTGGGAAAGGTAATAGGACCCCGATCCAGCGAAGGTCCCGAGCAAGGGAACCGCGGTACCATCGGTATCGCTCAGGCCGTAGTTCATCGAATGACGATAGCCAGTAATGGACTTCAGATTGAGTTGGCCCAGTTCGACATTAACGGTGCCGGAAAAACCGTATACTTCCAGAGTGTTGAACGGCTGCACCCCATAGAGAGCTTGCGCCTGCGGCGTGAGTCTGCCAATACCTGCCGGCACCGAGGTACCGGTAGCGGCATTGTCCCACCAGTTGTCCTTGGTCAGCAGACCTGCGGTGAGACCCGGCTGAAAGGGAGCCGGGACAATTGCGGGATTGAAGGTCCAAAGAGCAATCTGCTGCCCGCTGTTTCGCTGGCGGTTCCAGTCGCCGGAAAGAGTGACGTCCCAGCCATTACCAATGTACTTGAGTTTACCGCGCAGGAATTTGCTGTTGTTGTCAGCAAAATCCCGACCTGTAAGTGGATTGTTCCCGTAGCCATCGCGATCGTTGATCGCGCCGCTGACGCGGATCGCCAACCCTTCGGCCAGGGGGAGGTTGATCGTGGACTGAACACCGAGGTTGTTGTAGTTTCCAAACTCCGCCTTGAATCTGCCTTCGCGTTGGTCGGTTGGATCCTTGGTGATGATGTTGATAGCTCCGCCGGTCGTGTTCCGCCCGAAGAGCGTGCCCTGAGGTCCACGCAGCACCTCAAGGCGCTCGACATCCTGGATGTCGGTCATGCCGGTCGAAGGGCGCGGAATGTAGACACCGTCGACGTATGTCGCCACTGCCGGATCGTTGGCGAGGATCGGTTGAAGGTTTCCTTGTCCGCGAATGGCCACGAACACGATGCCATCGCCGCCCGCCGAACCGCGGCCGATCACCAGGCCGGGCGCCGTACGTTGAAGATCCACGACGTTTTCGACTTTGGCAGTCGTCAGTGCCTGGGAACTGAGCGCCGTTACGGCAATCGGCGTGGTCTGAAGACTCTCCTCGATCCGGCGAGCCGTAACGATGATGTCCTGGATCCCGGTAGTTTCGTTTGATTGTGTTTGCTGCGCGTGTGCGGGTTGCCCCCACGCAGCAATCAACGCGCCTGTCGCTATAGTCGCCAGTATGACAGCCTTGGTCATCCGTTCCTCCCACGTCGTTTTTGTTTTGCTCCGTGCCTGTTTCGGCACGTTGACGCGGGGAGGAGCCTAAGCGCGGGAGATTTTCCTCCATAGTGGTTGCGGAGTTAATGACTGCGGCGCGACATGTTTTGGCCGTCGCTCGATATGTTCAGGCGTCTGTCAGTGAACCTGCCGCGGCTGGCAGCGAAAGTCCTTGGGCGTTTGGCCGGTCGCCACACGGAACGCGGCCGAAAAAGCCGAGGTGCTGCTGAAGCCGCAGCGCCAGCTGATCTCCTTGATCCGCGTGCCGTCGCCGCGCAGCAGTTCCTTGGCGAGAGCAATCCGACTGCGCGCAACGAATTCCCCCAGACTTACGCCGGTACCGTCCTTGAACACGCGCGCCACGTGCCGCACGCTCATATTGCAACCGCGAGCGATGTCAGCAACTCCGAGCGGCGCCGCCAGATTATCCATCACATAGTCGACGATATGGCGCACTTGCCGTGTACTACGTGGGCTGCCGGCGCCGAATTCCTGTGTACTCACATGCCGAACCAGTTCCACGGCAAGTCCCATGAGCATGGATTCGATCAATGCCTGGCTTGCGAATCCGGGTACACGAAGCTCTGCCGCCAGCCCCTCGAAAAAGCGCCGCATCGCGATATTTTGAACATCGGCACAAGGTTCCAGCCCGTGGAAGGGGCGTTCGCCATCGAAAAGTTCTTCGAGGAATGCCTCGCCGAGCGCGACGCAAACGAGATGACGTTCCTGCAGGGCCGGCTCACCCACGTACTGACGGTGAGGCGGCATGTAGAGCATGTCGCCACTCGCCACGAACCCGTCCGAACGCCCCATCGAAAGCATGCTGCGACGAGGCTGGGTATTGAGGGAATAGTCGAGGTAATGCTTTTCAGGGCTGAACACGCCGCTGCAGGGCCGCACCCAATTGAAGTGCCGGATATCGACGCGGGCATCGTTCACCGATGCCAACGCTTCGATGTAGAAATCATCGACGCCGAACCTGTCCTGGCCGGTCCAATCGCTCTCCGGACGAAACATCGTTACCTCTGCCTCTTCTCTTTTTTTATGAGGGCATCAGATACCTGTGCCGCCTCCAGTTCCTCTATCTTCGGGTAGGTCGTCAAGATGCCCGAAAGTGCTGTCGGCAATTTATCCCGTTGGCCCATGCGCGACACGATCTGGCCGAGTGACGGCATTGGCCGTGGATGGCGGAACGTTTTCCGGGGGCTAGGCTGTTCTCGTCACAACGGGGAGACCTATGCATAACCTTTCGGTCAAAAGCGGGTCCGTGCGATGAGAGCTCCGGACCCAGTCAAATCCGCCGATCGCTACCCTTGGTATGTGCTTGGCATCTTGACACTATCGCAGACTTGCCATGGGATCGATCGCGCGATCATCGGTCTAGTGCTCGCACCGGTAGGCAAGGAATTCTCACTCACCGACGGTCAGCTTGGCATTCTGGCCGGGTTTGCATACGGGATATTCTTCGCATTGGCCGCGCTGCCTTTCGGCATCGCGGTGGACAGCCTGAACCGGCGCAACCTGATGGCGATCGCACTGGCGCTTTGGAGCGGCGCAACAGCGCTATGCGGTCTGGCATCCGGTTTCTGGACGCTCCTTCTCGGCAGGGCCGCGGTCGGCACCGCAGAAGCTGCCGGCTCTCCCACCGGAATGTCACTCCTTAGCGACTATTTCGGCGAGGAACGGCGGGCGACGGCTATCGGCATATGGTACCTGAGTTCGGGCATCGGTCTTGCCCTCGCCTTCCTGATTGGAGGGGCCATCGTTCAGGTCGGTGGGTGGCGATGGGCTTTTGCCGCAGCTGGACTGCCCGGCCTTGTTTTGGCGCCGATCCTGTTCCTGACCGTTCGTGAGCCGCAGCGAGGCGCCTACGACGATCCGGTGCCTGCACGGCCAGCCGAGGGCCAGCCCGGTCTTGCCGAACGCATCCTTCAACTCGCCGCGCGGCCGGGACTGTTCTTGTGCATAGCCGCCATCATTCTGATCGCGGCCGGCATCTACGGAATGAGCACCTGGCTTACGACGTTCCTCATTCGCGTTCATGGTATGCCGATCTCGCGCGCGGGCATCACCATCGCCATTGCCTACGGCGGCCTCGGCTCGGTGGGCGGTTTCCTTGCCGGGTGGGCAATCGATCAGATAAATCGCCGGCGCGGCGGCTTCGATCCGGCAAGAACCGCCCTCTTCGGCGCGGCGATCCCCCTTCTTACTGCCCTGACCGGGATCGGCACGGTGGTCGTTTCACAAACTGGTCCCATGCAAGCGCTCCTCATGGCCTGCGGCTTCCTGAGCGCCTCCTACAACGGCCCGATCTATGCGGTGATCGTCACTATAGCCGGCCCGCGCCTGCGCGGTCTTGCCGTATCGCTCGTGCAACTTGGCGCAAATCTGATCGGTGTTGGCGCCGGGACCTATCTGATCGGAGCTGTCAGCGACTTCGTGGGCGGGACCGAGGGAGTCGCATGGGGCATAGGGACGGCTATGCTGTTCACGTTTGCCGGTGGACTGGTGCTGTTGCTGGCATCGCGGTTCATTCGCCGCGCGCAGGAGAAGCAAATCGCCTAAAGAATTATGGCCCGGCTCGTGCGAGCCGGGCCATTCCCGAAAACTTGAAATCTCTGTTCCCTATTGGGCCGCTTCGACGCGATCGCGGCGCCGGGCCTTGGCGGCCTCGATCCCCCTAAAGAGCGCCGTGGTATTGCCTGCGCCAGCATAGAACAGCGTGAAAAGGGGAATGAAATCGAGCTCTTCGTCGGTGAACTCCCCGTTGATCAAGGCGCCGTTCATCTGAATTTCCACGAGATCAGTGCGGCCGAGCATGGCTGTTGCACCGAGCACGAGCAGACGCTTCTCGCGCATCGACAGGACATCGCTTGCCCAAAGGTTGGCGAACTGATTACCGACGATCTCCTGGTTGAACGATGAGTTCCGGAATGGCAGCACCATGTCCGAGGAACCCGGCCCATAAACCTGATCAAAGGTTTCGAGACCCTTTTGCCACTGTGTTTCGTCGATACTCATGCCTTTTCTCCCAATACTGCTTCAAGGCCGACAACCGCCAGGTCGGTGCGGCGGGTCAGTTCGATAAGCGGAAGCGAAATCCCGTAGCTCTGCGCAAGGTCGATCGCGGCGTCGAGATCCTTCACCATCAGTGAGCGGGTATATTCGCGCACCGCCGCTTCGCTCTTGCTCGACGACGGGTCGTCGCGAATGGCCAGCATCAGCGGCCCCCCTACACTGTCGGAACTGGCCTCGATCACCTCGTTGAGTTGACGAATGTCGACGCCGGCGTTGCGGCACAATATCGACGCTTCGTATCCTGCGCGAAGTCCCCCAAAGACAATGACGTTTCGTGCAATCTTTGCAGCCATGCCGGAACCTGGACCGCCCATATGGGCAACGTGCTTGGCAAAGCCGTCAAGCACCGGTCGAACCCGGTCAATCACTTGATCGCTGCCGCCCACCAGACAGACGAGCCCGTGTTCGCGCGATTTCGGGCCGCCGGTCACGCCGCAATCCACCAACTCCACTCCGGCTTGCTCCGTAAGCCTGCGGATGGCGTTCAAGTCCTCGATCGAGACGGTCGCCACGAGAACGACGGTCATGCCCGGACGCGCCCGCGCAAGCACTCCATCGGGGCCGGTGAGCACGCTGATCGTCTGCTTTGCATCGACGACAGCGATGACGATCACGTCGGCCTGCTCGGCAACAGCGGCAGGGGAGCTCTCTACCGCGGGCACGCCGTCCAGCGTATCGGATGCATCCGGCCGGATGTCGTAGACTGCCGCGAGTTGGTTAGATCGTGCCAGGCATACGGCAACGCCGGCACCGATCTGACCCAACCCGATGACTCCTGCTTGTCCCATTTTCTACCTCTCATGCGCGGCGCCTTGGCCACTTGATCGACATGTTTCAAATCGTGGCATAGCTGGGCCGTCGACGTCATCCTGACAGCTGCCCGTTGGCCGAAACGCGACAAATTTACAGCTTCTCACGATGCATTTGCTTCAGCGGGGAGGGTACTTGCAGCGCGCAAATATAGGAAAACCGCCACAACCAGCACAAATGCAGTTGCCGCCATGCTGAGTTGCAGACCGCCGGCCGCAGCCTGAAGGCAGGCTCGAGTCATCGAACCTCCCGCTGCGCCCACGCAATCGCTCGCGTAACCGGCCCCATAGCGCCAGGCGGCAAGGTGATCGCTGAGATAGCCCAGGAGCACCGACCCCAGTCCAAGCCCCGCCACGGTCTGGCCGAAGGAATGAAGTGCCGCTGCCGAAGCGCGCATCCTGGGTTCGACGAGGGATTGGGTTATTGTCATGATTGCGGGCGTGAAGGCATAAAGCAGGGCCGTCGCACCAAACAGGAAGCCCACGAGCCAGCGCCAGTCGTCCTGGTAGATAGCGAGCAGATAGAGTGGAAAGGCTAGAGCAACGGCCGCCGCCGGTGCCCAGCCTCCCCAACGCAGGTCGCGGCGAAGAAGGCTCGCGATGACATATCCGCCGCTTGCCTGTCCCACCATCGTGGCAAGGCTGAACGACAATGCAAAGACGAGCCCGGCTTGCGACAAGGACAATTCATATCGCCGTACAAGCAGCGGAATCAGGAAGAGATTGGTACCGAAGCCGACCATTCCTACAAATCCGCTCCCGGCGGTAAGGAAGAGGAAAGCGGGCGAACGGCCCAGCCTGCGCAGTACAGCGCCGAATTTTGGCGTATCGGCGCTCTTGCCGGCATCAATCCGAGCGGGCTCAGGGATCGTCGTTATCAGCATGCCCGCCAGAAGAATCCCGGGCAATCCAACGCAGACCAGGGCAAGGCGCCAGCCAAATGTCTGGGCGACCGCCCCTCCCGCAATTGCGGCAACCGCGCCGCCGATAGGGACCCCCAGCGCAATGAGCGAGAACACGACCGCCCTGCGGCTGGCCTCAAACCTGTCGGAAATCATGGAAACGAGGGCCGGCGTGAATCCTGCCTCTCCTACCCCTACTCCCATGCGGCAGATCAGGAGCTGAACGTAGCTCCCCGCCATGCCGGAAAGAGCCGTCATCAGCGACCAGATGACAGTGACGGCCGCGATGATCTTCACTCTGCTATACCGCTCGGCAAGACGGGCAAGTGGAATTCCGAGGACTGCGTAGAAGAGCGAGAACGCCAATCCTCCAAGCATTCCAAGCTGGAGATCGGTGAGCTTGAGATCGCGGCGGATCGCCTCGCCAACCACCGCGATAATGGTGCGATCGATGAAATTGAGCATGTAGATTCCGCCCAGAAGCAGCAGAAACCAACGGTCACGCATCGTGAAACTGGGCATAGGTTTGGCAGCTCTCCCTAGGCGGACTTTTTGCCTCGCATGAGACAAGTAGAACACTTTTTCTCTCAAGTGTATCATTTTTCACTTGATCGACGGCAAGACCTGCGCCACCACGCCGCCAACCTTGATTGGGGGGATCTTATTGCATGAAGAAGATAATCATCGCACTCATGGCACTTGGACTGTCCGTTCCTGCGCTTGCCGACGGAGCAGCGGTAAAACGGAACGACGCGGTCTATTCCGCGAACGGCACACGGATCGGCAAAGTTGAGCGGGTCCTGACGGATAGCGACGGCACCGCGACCGCTGTGCGCATCATCTTCCGCGGCAAGTTCATCACGATCCCTGTCGCCACGCTGACCGCCGGTGAAAAGGGCGTCACAACGAGCATGTCGACCGACGACATCAAGAAGCTCTAGGCGGATTTACCGGTCGGTCTCGCCGCGAGCCATGACTTTTTGAGGCGAACGGGCCGAGGCTCTTGCCAGCAGGTTCACGCAAGATCGGCGATGGCGCGAATGGGCCGGCTGATGCCGTCCCATTCGAGATGGGCTGCATGCATCCTCTGAAGCGATGCTTCCATGGCTCCCGACAGTTCCATCAATTCGATGAACCCCCCGTTGGCGGCCAGGGTATCGAACAATGCAAAGCGCTCACCCGAAGGCATCGTGCCGCTGAAAGCGATTTCATGACCTTCGGCCGAGAGCCGCTGAACGCCCTCCTCGTAGGGAATCCGCAGCATGACGTGATGGTAGCCCTCTCCGCTGCGATCCAGCATCTCGGTGAAGACGGATGGTCTCTCGTTCGTCTGCTGAAGAAGTTCGATCAGCAGGCCGCCGGAAAATCCGAAGGCGACCTTCAGTGCAACTTGCGTTGGCTCGCCTCGATAGATCTGGCCCGGTAACACCGGCACGTCGAAGACAAAAAAAGGTCCTGCCTTGATGACCCTCGTCCAGTGGTCGAGCGCACGGTCCATGTCGCGTACGACCTGGCATAGTTCGAGAATCGAGCCATTGGGTTGCATCAGCCCTTACTCCACTTCGCTGCGGCGGTCCGCAGCCCGTGACTGCGGGCCCGGTCAACCAATTGCCTGCGCCGCAGCGCGATATCCGAGGGCGGCAGCCGTCCTTCACCATCCCCAAGCGTCGCAAGATCGACGACGCGCACGTCGCGGATGAATGCCGCAGGATCGCTTCCCTCCGGCACGCCTTGCCAGCGCAGCAATACCCAGCCTTCCCCAAGCCCTGCGGTGTCGATCCAGTTGGCGATACCGGCATCCACGCCGGCGAGGACATAAGTGATCGTGCCGTCGGCGGAGGGCGCAACCTGTGAGCCAGCAAGACTTACCGTGCGCAGCATTGGATCGGGCGATATTGTCCAGGGGTCGGCAACCTGGATACCCGTGTAACGGCTTCCTGCCGGATCAATGGTGATGAGCAGCCCCTCGCCGTCCCCGAGCGCGAAACGACCCCCTGCAAGATAACCCCAGCCACCATCCCGCCCCTGAGGTCCGACTAGCCGATTGGGCTGCGGATACCCGAGAAAGTCGTCCTTGAAGCGCGACCAGAATGTCACCCAGGCTGGCATGTCGGCAACGATGGCGCGGGCGATATCCTCCTCGCTGCGTGGCATCGATGCATGCAATTGGTCGAGACGACTGACCCTGACTTCGGCGGGTACCTGTTCCCAGCCGCATTGACTGTCGCGCGTGTAGACCTGGATGCGCGCACCACTCTCGGTTTTCAGATGGGCCGGCCCGCCGTCCCCAGGGCCCACCGTGACCGTCACGCGCCGACTTGAATCGCAGAGCGGCAACAGGTCTTGAAGAGTGAGCGCACCGAGATTTCGACCGAGGCCGGCATGGTGTTCGGGCTCGACCTCCGCAACGATGCTGAATTGGGGCGGATCGGCGGAGAAGCGGATTTGAACCGCGTACCCGCCATCGCCGTCGATCGGAATCTCGCGATTGATATTATCCGGATTATCGATCGCGACGGCGGCGCCGGGAAATATGTGACCGAACCAATCCCGAGGGGCATTGCTGATATTCCACACGACCTTGGGATCGGCGGGATCGCCGTTGGCTTCCCGCATAGCAAGGCCGAGGACCCATTGATCCAGCGCACGATCGAGGCCAATTCGTCCATCGAGCGTCTTTGATAGCGGATCGCCAAGCAGAATCTGCCGTGCGCTTTCGCGCGCAGCGCGAACGTCAGGCCGTTCGATGAGGCGCAGGGCCAGCCGCTCGGCTGAAGCCTGATCTTCCGTCCATAGCGGATTGACCGTCATGATATCGTTCCCACCCTACCGCCTTCAGCGAAGATCGTGCTTCCCGTAGTGTAGCTGGAGGCATCGCTAGCAAGCAGGATGGCCGCCCCGACAGCTTCGTCCGCGGCACCGAAGCGCTTGATGGCGTTCCGCTCTGCCAGCCCCAGACCCTTGTGGATTTCCGCTTCCTGCCCATCGGGGCTCATGGAACCGACGCACAGACAGTTCACGCGCGTGTGCGGGGCCTGCGACTTGGCGAGTTCCCGCACCAGAAAGTGGAGCGCTGCTTTCGATACTCCATAGGCGACAGCCGGCGGGATGGGCGTGAAACCGCCGCAGCTTTGCACCGAGATAATACTACCCTTCCCATGTGCCTTCATGTCGGCTTCGGTCAGTTCAGCCAGCCACCAGGTCGCCATGACGTTGACGTCGAATGCGGTGCGCCACACTTCGTCGGTGTTCGCCCAAAGCCCGCCATCGGTGGCATATACGACCCCGGCTGCAGCATTGTTGAAGATGATGTGGATCGGACCGAAGGCTTCGCGTGCGCAGGCCACGAGCCGCTCAAGATCACTCCTTTTCCCGGCGTCCGCTACAATGGCGGCAGCGCGGCCGCCGCCGGCCGCATTGATCTCTCCTGCCAGCCGTTCGAGACGATCCCCCGAACGGGCGGAGATCACTACATTCGCCCCCAGTTCGGCGTAAGCCCGTGCAACATGTTCCCCAACTCCCGGACCAACGCCCGTCAGGATTGCAGTGCGCCCGTCAAGGCGGAAACGGTCGAGAATGCCCATGGTCTCGTTCCCCAGGTCAGGCCTATGAATGGTCGAAAAGATGGCCGTAGCGCGCGTAGTATCCGGCAAGGCGCGTGTGTACCTCGGCCGGATCAATCCCGAACTGCTCCGGACTGTGCCGATGCCTCCCCAAGCGGTTCGCAGCGGGATTCTCGGCAAGAAAGCGGGCGATGCGATCGCGGTGCTGCACCGAAAATGGCAGATCGAACCGGCTGTAGATGTGTTCGATTGCAGCCATTGGATCGCTGACGACATCGCGGTGAGCAAGGTCAAGGATGCGCCCTTCCAACGCCGGATCGGCCGACCGCGCCTCTGTCGCGCGCGCCATCGCCGCACACCAGGTGTCGACGACCGATCGCCCGATCGCCGCCAGGTCGTTTGCGCCGCCCACAGCAGCAAGGAAACCTGCAATCATGCTCGAGAGCGAGGAGAAGGTGAGAACCGGATCGCGGTGGGTCCAGACCAGCATTGCACCGGGATAGGCCTGCAGCAGGCCAGGCAGGTCCATCAGATGCTGCGGCGACTTCAGCGTCCACCGTCCCTTCGGGCCTTTCCACTGGAATTGCTGCAGCATTCTCCGGTGCGTGCGATATTGTCCCTCGGGCACGGTTTCCTGCAGCCAGCGCGCAAAATCGGGAACACCGAGCTCGGCCGGAAAATTGGTGCTGGCGAAATGCAGCATCATCCCATGATTGCATTCGCCGGGCTGGGTACAATCCATGCGTTGGATGTCGGCTAGCTGCGGGGCATGCTTAAGCCAATTCTCGTAGATCGCCTGGACCTGGCCGATGCGCGGATCACTCTCGAAATTTGCTTCTTCAGGAGCGGGCCAGGGAATATACCATTCCCACTCGCGCGGCGCCCTCGCGGACGGATCGAGACAGAGCAGATCGTAGGTGATCGTTGTCCCTGTGCGCGGCAGACCGCAGACTATGAGAGGGTCGCCGAGATCCTGCTGCGTAATCTCCGGGTGGCGTTTCTCATCCTCGATGTAGCGCAGCCGGGTCGCCAGCAGGCCGACAATCTTCTCGCTTGCTGTCTGGCGCAGTTGCGGCGGCGGATCCATCGTCTCCACCGCTTCGACCAGACGGTGAAAGCCGGCCATGAACGAAAGGTCGCTTCCGAAATCCGTAAGGCCCGTGAGATCGCGCGCGCGCGCGATCAGGGTTTGCGGTTCCAAAACCGCCGGTTCACAAGAGCCCGCGTTCATGCAGGCCGCTTTTCACGGTGCTGCGCCATTGCCGTACTTCTCCCAGGTGCCGCGATCCGGTATGGAATCCGGTCGCTCAGGCCTTGTCTTCGACCGGTGTCAGGTTCTTCATGAAAGCAACGAAATCCGGACCCAATTCCGGGATTGGCAAACCCAGACGTTCCGCGAGGTAGAGCGTCATGAAGTTGTCGTTCAGCGACTTGTTGGTCTCAGGGATATTGCCGATACCAACCTGGCGGTCGAACGCGCCGATCGCCACCAGCGCCATGCGCAGTGCGACGACGATATCGTAGTATTCAAGGTTTCTCGCCGTCTGCCGGGTAGTCTCCTCCCAGATCGCGATCGTTTCTTGCTTGTTGGGCAGCCCTTCAAGCCGGGTAATGCCGAACCGGCGACCGAACAGGTCGTCGAAGTAAAGCCACCATGCGAGGTCGAGCTCGGCCGGTCCCAATGCTGCCAGTTCCCAGTCGATCAGCGCGTTGACGCGGCCATCGGGCGCAAACATGACATTGGACGGTGTGGGATCGCCCCACAGTACGTTGACGGCCGCATCTTGCGGCATGTTGGCGCGCACATAAGCCATCGCCGTATCGACAATGGGCATTGCCCGCCCGCGTCCTGCGGCCTTGTGCCACGCTTCCAATGCACCGACGTATTGATCGAGGCCCGGCTCACCGTTTTCAGGTTGTGCGAGGAATTCGAACCCGTCGCGCCAGTCAATACTCGCCAGGCTGGCAAACGCCGATATGGCATTGGTAAAGGCCGCGCGCCGCTGCTCCGGCGCCATGTCGACCAGCCAGCCTTCAAGATTGTAGTTCGGCGTCTGCTTGGCGCATTCACCCGCCACTTTGCCCATCACGAGGAAAGGCAGGCCGAGAATCTCGGGATCGAGGTGCATCCCGATCCATGGCGGAACGGGGAGATCTCCGCGCGCATCGAGCGCGGCCATCATTTTCCCCTGAAGGGCCAGACTGCTGCCGAAGACGACTTCCAGGTCCATCGGCTGGCGGCGCACCACAAGTGTCTGCGCCTGGGGGCCTGCCTCGTCGACATAGTCGACCTCCACGAAGAAGATGTCGGCAGAGAAGCCCGCCCCCAATGTCACGTCGAGGGGGCGAACATGGATCTGGCGCCATTGCGGTTTCTGCCCGGCCAGCCATTCCTGCAACTGGACAGTAATGCGATCGGGGGTCAGCACGTCCATGATCACAGTCCCTTTGCAGCCAATGCGCGCTTCAGTTCGCTCGTGAGAGGACCCATGTCCTTGGGGGAGGAGCCGTGCAGTAGGATTTCGTCGGCGCCTGCATCAAGGAAGGACATCAGCTGATCGGCGCACTGCGCTGCCGTTCCCACTGCAGCTCCCTCGTCCAGCCACTGCTGGGGTATGAGACGGCTTACATCGACGAGTTCCTGACGCGTATAGGCCTGGTCGGCGGGCTTTCCGTTGAGCCCTGCAATCTTGGGGTGGGCGCGAATGTCGCCGAGCACCTGCTTGTCCCAGCCGTTGATGTCGACGATCAGGTCGCCAAAACCGGGGAGTTCGAAATAGGTGATCGCGCGCCCGCCGACGACGGCCTCTTCCTCGTCCTTGGGCAGATCGGGAGCGACAATGATATTATGGTAGATGCGCACTGACATCGGGTCGCGCCCTGCCTTTTCCGCGGCCTCACGGACGATTCTGGCGCTGTTCTTCACGCCCTGCGCCGAAACGAAGGGGTGAAGCAGCACGCCGTCGCAGTGCTCGCCTGCAAATTCGAGGCTTTTAGGCCCGATCGCCGTGAAAATGATCGGCGGGGGCGTTCCTCCGTGGCGATCGGTCAGGTTGATGGCCGGAAACTTGCCAAGTATGCCGTCGTAATCGACCTTTTCGCCGGCCCAGAGCCGGCGACAGATCGTGATCAGATCGGCAAGCCGCTCCATAGTGATGGGAGGGGATCCGAGCATCTTCATATAGGCCGGTACAGCGCGGGCGAACATGAGGCGGAACCGTTCCCCGCTCATCGCCTGCATCATGTCCGCCACGCTTGCAGTCACCAGCGGATGGCGCATCGTCGCATACATGGTTCCCGTTATGCGGATCTTCGATGTGGCCTCAGCCACAGCGCCTGCGAGCACAGCCGGTTCCTTGAGCGCATAGCGTTCGGAGATCCACACGCACCCCAGGCCGATCCGCTCGGCTTCCCGGGCTTCTTCGATGCCGCGCCGTGGGTCGTTGACACGCCCCGGCAGAATATACGTGCCGAACCTGTCGAAAAGCGCCTGTGCTCCCGGTTCCACCGCCAGCGTCATTGAAATCCTCTCAGTTCGTTATGCGCCGCAGGTTTGCGTCCGCGACGTCCATTGGCAACCTGTCAAAAGACAGGCTCGGGATGAACCTCGACATAAAGACGTGTCAGCTTGAGCGAGGCGATCTTCCATGACCCGGCCTGGCGGACATAACGCTCGGTGTAATGACCAAACCCGGTGATGGATTGCGCGCCGGGAATTGGGCTCTTGCCCGGCGCCCAGACGACGCGGTCCTGCATAGCAGTCACGACGCTCGCCTCATCCCCTTTGAGATCGATCTCCGAGGAATGAACCTGATGGGCCGACCGGGCATCCGCCACTGCAAACCGAACCTGGTCGAGTATCGCCTCATGGCCGGTGATCGGCGCGTGTCCGGTATCCTCCTGTACGTCCATCACCGCGTCACTGGTGAAAAGGTCGATGAACCCCTCCCAGTCCTTGGTATCGAGCATGCGGCAGTAGCGCGCCTTGACGTTGCGGATCGCTTCGTAATCGAGCAGCATCGAGAGTGCATCGTTCATCGCGTCCGTCCTTCACCAGATGATGCGGGTATGCGCTCGCAGCGCCCGCTCGCGGATTGCCTCGGCGCGTTCGTGCGGTGCCACCAAAACGGTGCCTGCCGGCAAATACTGGCGGACCTCGTTCAACTTCACCTTCTTCATGCTGGGGGTTGGACGCTCGTCAGTGTTGAACCACCGTCCCTGCACCGCTCCGCTGGAATAGCCCGAGGTATCGAGCCAGTTGTGCACGCCCGGGTCTCGCGCGGAGATAACGGCCCGAAAGACGCCGTCGACGTCGACCACGGCCTGCGCAGCATTGAGGCTGGACTGATTGTGATACCAGTCAGTCGTTTCGTAGAGCTCGTTGGTCAGGATCAAGGACCAGTACCCGACCTCCTTCGGGATCCGCACTTCGGTTATGAGGGCCTCGTCCTCGGCGAGTTCGTAAGCGCCTTCGTAGTACGACTGCCGAGCAAGACCCGTCATCTGCGAGAAATCAGCCACTTTCAGAGTGTTGATCAGCCCTTCGTCCCGCAGCTTCTGGACCTTATCGGGAAATGCCATCGCACATACCGCCGCCGTCACGGGAATCTCGGCGAACCGGTGCGCGAGCTGGGCGAGGCTTGGTCTTCCCTTGGCGGCATGTTCGGCATCCAGGCGGACGATGCCGAAGCGAGGCTCGCGCTCACAACCCCAGTCGCAAGCCACGATCCTCACCATCAGCTTTTCGGTCTCGGGCTTGAGCTCCCACCAATCGCCGTCGTAATCGGCGGGACGCTGCGGCGAGAGAATGACGTCGAAGCCGCCGTCAGACGCAATCTTCAGCTCATCGAAGTCATTCGCGTCCTGTGCGGGATGATGCTTCCCCGTGCGGAGCGTGTCGGGGCCGAGCTGAGCCAGGATCATCATTCGCGTGGTGCCGCGATCACCCCGAATGCGGTAGGAACCACCTTTCTCGATCAGCGCTGCCTTGTAAATGGTGTCTGCGTTGGGCTGGAAGATGTTCTGACAGATATTGAGTTCGGGGACGAAGATCGGATGACTACGATCGTGCATGATCGCATCGTTCGCGGTCCTGAGCACTCCGGAGAGCAAGAGCCGCATCGATTCCTGCATGACATGCGGATCGCTGCGGAGACGCTCGGGAATGCGATCGCGCATCTGCTGACCCAGCGGACGAAGCTGGTCGAGAAGGTCTTCCCATTCGAATACGCCGTTATCGCTCATATCGCTCTCCACCTTTCTGCGACCGATCCATGCTGCACCTTGGGTCGCTCCGCTTCCCGGCATCATCGTCAAGGCCGCGATTGTCGTCATGCCCGCACGAACCTCGCGCCTAGTCGGTGACGAGCAGCGCGCGCAGCGCCGCGCGCTGTTCGTCATCGATTCCGGCAGCGGCAAAATAACCGTCGACGCCGCCCCACCGGCTCTCCATCTCGTCAAAGGCGCGCGCGAGGAAACTGTCCTGAACTCCGATGAGCACTGCGACCATTTCGGCGGGCGGCACGAAGCCGAACGTCTTTTCAAGGTCACGCTTGAGATGATCCGACATGCGCAGATTTTCCCCGAAGACATCGGACTTGCGGTAATCTTCGGCAATCACCGCTCGCGGAACGCCCAGCAGTTCCAAGAGTAGTCCCACGACGACCCCGGTCCGGTCCTTGCCGGCCGTACAATGAACCAGCATCGGTGTTTCGCGGGAAAGAAGTGCCTCAACCATTGTCGGCAAATGACGCAGGAAAGCCTGAGGCATCAGGCCATAGTTATGCGCCATTACTTCCGACGCGCGCGAGGCACTCGGCTCCTGCCCGAGCGATGCCCACATATCCTCCCCGTGCGCGCGCAGGTCGGTATTCATGTCGAGATTGAGAAGCCTGCAATCCGGTCCGCACCAATCGTGGGGTGCCGATTGGCGTTCAATGTCCGAGCGCAGATCCGCAACGCTGCGAAAACCAAGCCTCACCAGTTCTTCGCGGTGATCTTCCAAGAAACTGGCCGGCCCCTCGGACCGGAAAAGAATGCCGTGCCGAACCCTTCGGCCGTCTGAGGTAGGCGTTCCGCCGATATCGCGAAAGTTCAGGCGGGATAGCGCGAGGGTCATCGTCTCAGCCCTCCACCGGAGGGAAGCTCGGGATCAGCGTTCGCATTTGTGCAAGCAATTCTGGAGACATCCAGACATGTTCAACGAAATGCCCGAGCGTTGGGCGCTCGTCGGTATAGATATAGCGCAGCATGTCTCCGACCGCGCCTTCGAACACCACCGGGTGGCGATCCTGATCGATCGAGCCCAGATGCGCTTCCCAATTCGCCATTGGCCCGCCGATCCGGGTCGCGATATGATGGAAGCGGATAGCAAGCTCATCCCCTTGCGGCAGGAAATCCCTGAACAGCGGCGCAGTGTCGCCCACTGGCTCGATCAGTTCGATTTCGACGCCCCCCACGACCGCAATGGCGATCTTGAGCACCGGCTTGCCTGTGGGATCTTCCCCTGGCTGGATGTTGCACATCTCGAAGAAGCCGGGCGTACCGTATTCCTGCTTGAGCCTCGCCATGGCGGCGGGCAGGTCATTGGTGACGTAGGCGACCTGACTGTGCAGGCTGTTTGGCCGGGCGAACATGCAATCCTCCTGATGTTAGGCTCCAGACTGGCGGCGAAATGCCCTCTCGCACCTGCCGTCCGGTCAGTTAGCCGACATCTTCCCGCCATCGACGACGAGCGTGTCACCGGTGTGGTATGCTGCCATGTCGCTCGCCAGATAGACCACGGCGCCTTCCAGGTCGGCCGGGGTTCCAGCCCTTGCGATCGGCGCTTTGGATGCGACGATATCGGCGATCCTTCGGCCGATCTCCGGGTCCGCGAACGTCATTTCCGTTTCGATGAAGCCGGGCGCTATGACATTGCAGCGCACACCGAAGTGGCCCAGTTCCGCTGCCAGCGCCTTGGCAAGCGCGTTGAGCGCCCCCTTCGCAATGCCGTAGTGCGCCATTGTCGGCACACCCTGGAAGATCGAGCCGCTTCCGCAAATGATCAGGGAGCCCCCGGGGTCACCGGCCTCGGCGCGAGCCTGCATGTGGCGTGCGCCTTCGCGCAGCGTGAAGACAGCGCCGTCGAGATTGATGTCGATGAGCTGGCGATACCGTGTGACGTCCATCTGGGTGAAAGGCACCTGGGTTGCGACACCTGCATTGGCGACGAGCGTGTCGATCCGCCCCATGGCTTCGAGGGCGCGTGAGAATCCGGAAACGATGGCCGGCTCGCTGGCAACATCCACACTGTCCGCAAAGACCCGGACACCGTAGGCGCGCAGGGCCGCAGCCGCCTCCTCGTTCTTGTCTTGCCGGCGTCCCCAGATCACGATGTCGCTGCCTGCACGGGCAAGCCCCCGCGCGAAGCCGAAGCCAAGGCCGGAATTTGCCCCTGTGACCAGTGCCACTTTGCCGCTGAGGTCGAACAGGTTCTCCGGCACGCTCTATCTCCCAGTGACCGCTTTGAAGTCTGGCCCGCTCGGCGAAAGATTGCCCGTTGCGGCCTTCACATCAACAATCGGAACTTTCGTAGCCCTGCCAAAGCCATCGCCAAACGGCCTTAGTGCATCAGACCATCCCGGAACTGCCGCGGGGTCACTCCGGTCGCCTTGCGAAATGCGGCGGAGAACGCCGCGGGACTATCGAAACCGCATTCCCACGCGATGACCTTGATAGCCAACTCGGTCTGGCTGAGCCGCTCCTTGGCTCTGAAGATTTTGCGCTCGGTGACGTAGCTGGTGAGCGTTTCGCCCGTGGCAGCTCGGAACGATCGGAAGAAGTGACGCGTGGAAAGACCGCAATCTTTTGCCATTTCGGCAATTGAGGGCGGCTTTCCGGGCATTTCGATCCGCTCGTTAATTCGCTCCATTTGGCGGCGCGAGAGTGCGCTGCGCGCGCTTCGACCCCCCGAATTCAGCCGCAAATACCGCTGCAACTCTATGGCCGCCTCGAGCCACATTGCCTGCACCAGCAATTCGCTGCAAAACCCGGGCTGTGCAATTTCGCCCGCAATACGCCTCAGAGCTGCGCGCACCGCCGCGCTGCGAACATCGAGCAATGCCAAACCCACATCGGCTGTTGGACGGCGCGCCTCCGCGAGATCGAAACCGGCTCCGTCAAATCCGCAACAGATGGATTTCTGTTCACCGTCACCCCAGCGCGTATGCAACCTGCTTCCCTCAGGAACGAAGATAATTTCGCCCAGCGCTCCCTCCCCGCCGCTTTCAAAGCCGCCACGCGGACGGCCTGGCCGCGGCGACAAGGCAAGATCCAGAAACCCGCGATGCGAAGTGAAGATGCCTTCCTGCCGCCCGAAAAAACGGTAGCGATGGAGTTCCATCACCACGCCAGGAAGTTCGATGCGTCCTTCGATCCTGCACTCCATCTCCGGAGTGGCTGGCAGGTCGTAGATTTGTGAAACAGTGTCCATCAAACTCTCCCAGGCGCCCTTTCCCGAAATCCGCCGCGCACGGCGATTGGCGTTATGAAGCAGGATTTGGCAGAGCTGCGATGCCCGATCACCTTGCCTAGGACAGGGTCCATCTCCTTAAATGCGGCAAAGGCCAAGGGAGAGTGACATGGTCGATTCCGCTCAGAAGAGGGCAACGCACCCCAACTTTATAGATATCGCCGACCTTCATCACCCCGTGCTCGACGAAATCCAGAAGCAGGTGCTCGCCGGCGCCGAAGCTGCCGCTGCGCATATTGTGTTCGAGCCGCAGGTCATTCTGGCAGCCGCCATGGCGCAGACGGGCCTTTCGGATTTCGGCGCCCAGGACTTTCAGGAACGTCTGGCGGTCTGGTGCCAGTCCATCGACGAGGACGAAAACGCCTCTGCCGTGACACGGGCAAATCTGTTCCAGATGATGATCCGCTATGCAGCAACACGTCTGCGCGTCGAGGATATCGTGAAGCGACACCCCGAGATTCTCGAAATACCGATCGAGAGGCCGATCATTGTTGCCGGCCTTCCAAGGTCCGGTACGACGCACTTGCTGGGGCTGCTTGCGGCAGATCGCCGGTTCCGTTCCCTGCCCTGGTGGGAAGCAATCGCGCCCGTAGCAGCGCCCGATGAAACGCCCACGCCCCACGATTCCAACCCGCGCTGGACAAAGGCCGAAGAAGGCTGGCGAACGATGGAATCCATCCTGCCTTACATGGCTATCATGCACGAGTTCTCGCCCGATCACATCAGCGAGGACATCGAGCTGCAGGCTGTCGATTTCTCCTCCTACCTCATAGAATGGCTTGCCCTCGTGCCACGCTGGCGCGACTACTATCTCAGTCACGATCAATCCGGAACATACGCCTATTTGCGCAAATGCCTCCAAGTCTTGACGTTCCTCAAGGGGCCCGATCGGTGGGTCATCAAGTGTCCGCAGCACATGGAGCAGTTGCCGGCCCTCTACAAGACATTCCCGGACGCGACCTTTGTGCTCACCCACCGCGATCCCGTCGGCTCGATCCGTTCGCAGCTCACGATGTACACTTACGCTGCCCGCATGCTGCGCAAGACCGTCGATATCGCGGAACCGCTCAGCTATTGGCCAGATCGATACCAGAGGTTGCTACAGGCCTGCGTCAGGGACCGCGATGTCCTGCCAGCGGACCAGACAATCGATGTCTATTTCGATGAATGGACGAAAGCACCGGATCGGATACTCAAGGAGATTTATCGCATCGCAGGCGTTGAGCTGACGGATGAAGCGCTGGCTGAGCTCCATCGCTATCACGCCGAGCACGGGGAACAATCCAAAGGAAAGATCGTCTACGATCTGGAACGAGATTTCCTTGTCACAGCCGAAGAACTGCGCCGGCCGTTCGGGTTCTATTTCGACCGCTTCGATGTCACCGCTGAAGTGGCATGACTTCCTCCGCGACCTGTCTTTCGGCAGGTCGAGAGACGGGGCTGGCTCGCTAACAGTCATACATCGACCAGACTTCCGCAGAGGAACCACATGCCTGAATTGAATGTCATTACCCGTGACGGCGCGCAGCAGACGATCGCGGCTTCCGCAAATGCATCGGTAATGGAAGCCATTCGCGATTCCGGCCTCGACGAACTTCTGGCCCTGTGCGGCGGCTGCTGTTCCTGCGCAACATGCCATGTCTATGTCGATCCGTCGTTTGCAGCGACGCTGCCGCCGGTGACCGAGGACGAAAGCGACTTGCTGGATGGCTCTCCGCATCGCAACGACAGTTCACGACTGTCGTGTCAACTCATGATGACGGATGCATTGTCCGGTCTTACCGTGACAATCGCACCCGAGGACTGATAAAATCCTTAGACCGAATAGAGAGAGGAAAGACGTGGCCTGGAAAGAATCAATTCGCGAACAACTGGACGTGTCCGCATCCCCGTTGCTCACCGATGCCCAGAAGAAGATGGTCAAGCATTGGACCGACCTTCAGGAAACCCTGAACGCGGGCGATTTCGATGGCATGGATCGCTTTTTCCATGCCGACTTTCGGTATGGAAACCCCAACCGGCCGGATCTTGGCACTTACGATCAGTGGAAGACCTCGCCGGTTGCATTGTACAAGACCTTCTTCCCCGCCGCCTACAAGACCATCGACGCGGTGGGCAAAGGCGATGACGAGATCTGGATCTATGCTACCCACTACTGCAAGCACGTTGGCGGTCCGTACATGGGCGTGCAACCGACCGGCAACGAGTTTCAGGTGAACTGGTTCTCGATCGTCAAGTTCAAGGACGAAAAGATTGTCAGCATCTTTAGTATTTCAGACGTCCTTTCGATGCTCAAGGACATTGGCGTGATCGACGTGCCGCAGCCAGTAGACCCTTACAAGTGATTTGCGCTTGCTCCCGGCGTGTCGTTCAGGCGACCGGCGGGAGCAAGGCCGCCAGCAGAAACGTCGCCAAATGGGCTGCCTGCTGATCTGCGTGGTCTGCATCAACCTCCTGCCCGGCGCCCAGTCGTTGCTGCATCGGCACCGCGCAGAAATAGTATCCCACCCCCTGCACAAGCAGAGCCATAAGGGCAGCCGTCGAAAGTCCGTGAACGGGCCGTTGGCGGCGCACAGCATCGAGAAGATCGTCCAGCCTGCGCTGGAAGGGTCTCACGAAGTGCTCGACGATGTGGTCCAGTCGCCAGGTTGAGCGGCAACCTTCGACATTGGTAAGGGCGACGATGTCCCCGTTTCGCGCCGCCCACAAGCAGAACCGCTCCACAAGATGCCGCAGACGCACTTCGGCGTCGGCCTGTTCGTCGAAAGCAATTTCAACGAAAGGAGAGGCCTGAGCCATCCGCCAATCAACCGCACGAACCCACAGATCCTCCTTTCGGCCGAAACGGACATTCAAGAGATTGTGGCTGACGCCGAGTCGCTTCGAGAGGTCGCGCAACGTCGTTGCCTCGTATCCGCGCTCTGCAAAGGTGGCAAACGCAAGCCCCAGAAGCTTGTCCTCGTCCAGAGCCTGGTCGGCATTCTGGGCGGGACGGCCGCGGGCGCGCTGAGGTCTATCGAGCATCTGAAAGGCCATATTCAAAAGTCATTGACTTATAAATTGTCACGCGTCAATTTAATCAAAAGGGAGAGTGGATAGACACTATGAGTCTCGAGAATGATCTCTGGTGGGCGGTGGCCCGGTCCGAGGAAGTGACCTCCCAGAAGCCGCTGTCGGTCGATATTGGCGATCAGCCGCTCGTACTGTGGCGGGATAATCAGGGCATTGCGCGCGCGCTCGAGGATCGCTGCCCGCACCGCAGGGCTCCCCTCTCGCTCGGGTGCATCCGCGACAATGGCTGGATTCAATGCGGCTATCACGGATGGAGCTATGATGGCGAGACCGGGCGCCTGAAGGAAATCCCGAACATGAAGGACCAGCAGAAGTTTCCGCCGGTCTACAAGGCCAACGCGTTCGGCGTGTATGAACAGGGCGGCTTTGTGCGCGTGTGCCTGAACCCGAAGGCGACGGTTCCACTGATAGCCGAGGACAAGTATAACTACTGCGGCACTGCAAACGTGAGCTGCAGCCATCAGGAATATCTCAACGCCCTCTATGACGATCCCAGCCTGATCCTCAAGATCAGGGGCGTCCGCTTCACCCCCTATCTCATGTCGGAACTCCATGAAGAGGACGGCATGCTGGTGATGGAGCGCAATTGTCAGTGGAGCACGCCGCACTGGCCATCCCACTTTGTGGCAGAGTTTCCGTTGACACTGCTCACGCGGACTCATCCGCAGACCGGCCAAACCACACTCATCCTGCGCGACGATCAATTCAACGAGCTAATGCGCGCGGTGCTTTGTCCCGTTCCCTCGGCACGGGGCGTTACGGCTATACGCTGGAGATCTGCACTGGGTGTGCGGCAACCTGGCCTTCACGGTGCAATTCTGCGCGGAATCAATCCGCTTTCGGTGCTGTCGTCGGTCGACGGATCCAGGCTGCGCGCGACGAAACCCACTGCCTCGCTGCACGGCGAGGACCTGCGTAGCGCAATGCTCGAACCGACACCGCTCGTACGCGACAAGACGGAAGCGGCCTGAAGGAGAAACTGGAGATGCTTGAAGTCGCTGATCGTTCCGCCGAACACGACGGAAGTCCCCCTTCCGCCCCCGGCGCCGGTAACGGCCAGATCGCGCTGAATGCGATCAACCGCTGGGTGCCGCACAATATTGTCATGCGCGACACGTGGTTTCCAGTCGCGCACAATTATTCCGTGACGGCAAAGCCCGTCCGACGCGCAGTCTACTCGCATCCGGTGTTTCTCTGGCGCGAAAATGGCTCTGTCATCGCCAGTGAATTCCATCCGAACGAGCGGATAGCGCGCGACAAGAGCGAATATACCGACGCCCGCGGGTGCTATCCGGTGATGGAGCACTATGGCGTCGTTTGGGTCTGGTTCGGCAATCCGCTCGCAGCCGATCCGGTACACCTTCCAAGCCTGCCGTTCCTGCCGCCGGACGGCGGACTTCCCCGGCACATGACCGCGACGGTACGCTTTGAAAGCGCTGCACCGATCAGCCTCGAAAACCTGATCGATCTGACGCACGCCGATTTCCTGCATGCCGACGTCGTGGGGGATGAGCGTTCGGACAGCGAGACGGTGGAAACCTTCTACGACAGCGAAACGGTCACCATGGTTCGCACCTGCGTGAATAAATCGGTCGCACCGGTCATGAAGTTTTTCAGCGGCATCAGGCAACCGACGCAAAACGTACGTCAGGTCATCCGCATCTACCTGCGTTCGCACTGTGCGATCGCCTATGGCCGGTTCAGCCCAGGCGACGATGTGCCTTTGTTCCATCCCTGTACGCCCGAAACGCGGGATCGCACGCGCATGGAAATGGTGATGAACACGACCAATGCCGGGCTCATGTTCCGGCATGTCATGCCGAAAGCCGGCTACAAGGTTTCGCGCCAAGACAGCTACATGACCTCTCCCCAAAGTCCGCGCTACATGCGTCATACGGACCGCAAGGACCTCCACAGCAAGTTCGATCAGGCTGGCCAGCGCTACCGCATGGCGATGATGGAGTTGGCCGATCGGCAAGCCAACGGCGATTTCGCCTATCGCGACAACGTCAGCGCGGATTGCAGCGAGATCATCGGACTTCGCAAAGAACTATTCCGGTTCTGACCTGACCTCTCCCCTTGGGCGGACAGCAATGTCCGCCCTTTTTTTATCTTCGGAGTAATCATGCCCGAGCTTGTCAATGCCGTCGGCGCGGAGCGCCGCTGGTGGGGTGTCATGCCCACTCTTTCCGCCCCGATCATGGCTGGCATTGGTCAGCAAATGGAGCAGGTCGGCTTCGAAGGCTGCTTCTCTCTGCAGATCTACGGCCCACCGTTCATTCCGATGACGGCGACTGCCGCACTAACCAGTAGCCTCAAGGTCGGCACTGGCGTGGCTATCGTTGGCACGCGCAGTCCGCTCGAAACGGCCTATGCGGCGATGGACGTTGACCGAATCTCCGAAGGGCGCTTCGTGCTGGGCCTTGGCTCCAGCATCAAGAGCTGCGTGACCGGCATGTACGGAGAGCCGGAACGTAAGTTGTTGACGCACCTGCGCGAGAGCGTCGGCGTCATCCGCTACGTGATCGCCAATGCGCATAAAGGCCTAGATCCGATCAATGGCGAATACTTCACCGCAGATTTCGAAGAAATGATGCTAACCCCCCCGCCTGTCCGCGAGCGAATTCCGATCTGGATAGCCGCGCTCCAGGACAAGATGACCGCGCTGGCTCTCGAAGTCGGCGACGGGCTCATGGTGCACGCCCTTTGGTCTGCGGCCTACACCAAGAGCAAGCTGCCCTTCATAAATGAAATACTGGCAAAGCACGGGCGCAGCCGCCTGGATGTCGAGATTAACGCGTGGCCATGGATCGCGGTCAACGCAAACAAACAGCAGGCGATCGACGACAGCCGGGCTACTGTTGCCGCTTATTCCGGCTACAAGGAATATGAGCCGTTCTTCGAGGCAATCGGCTTTGGAGATCAGGCACGGGCCTGCCAACTCAGCCTCGGCGAACATGGAGACATTGCAAAAGTAGTCGGCAATGTGTCAGACGAGATGGTCGAAGCTTTCGTCAGCTGCGGGCCGATCGACGAGGTTCTTGAAAAGATTGAGCCTTTCTGGGAGGTGGTCGACTCGCTTTGCCCGATGACGCCTTATCGGGATCTCACATTGGAGCAGTTGACCGAGTATAATTCGGGTCTCTTTCAATTGGTCGCAGCCGCGAAGGCACGTGCTGGCACGGCCATTCCCGCGCCAGCCTGATCGGGTCAGCGAATTGCACCATTTTCCAATAAAGAATGCCAAGGGTTCGCGTGGGGAGGAAGGACAGCATCCACGCACGCCCGTGCAGGCAGTGATAAAACCACTCGTAGTACGTAAGGATGCGGCGCTGCCTCCCTGCCATCACCTTCTTCTCAATCCAGAGCGTCAGATCGGCCCGTTTCGTCAAGATCGAGCGCGGATTGCCGTTTTCCGGCCGCGGCGAACCGGGGGATTTTAGGGACGCAAAGCGTACTTTCGATGCTAACAATCGGAATGGGTATCCCGCCTGCCAATGCCTCTTTCAAACATGACCGACAGCGACCAGATTAAGACAGATCACCCCCGTTCGATCGAACTCGACCACCAGTCCAGCTTGGTCGCCTCCTCGGACAGGCGAAATCGTACCTGCTTGCATGCGAGGGTCACCTCGTCGTGGGCTGCTGACAACCCGCCGAATGTGCATCGGATCATCTCGTCCATATAGGCATGCGGATCGCTTATTCCGCGAACGAGGCGCCGCCGGGCTTCGACAGTCATACCGACGATGAGGTCTACAGCGGCATCCGCCGACGTGAACATAATCTGCCCGCCATCCCTCGCAGCCTCAAGCGCATCGCGAACCATGAGGTCAAAGGCCCGCTCGCGCGCAAAATAATCCACAAAGTCGATGCGGCAGGTAAAGCCCCCCCACCGCGGATCGTGGAGCGCCCGGAGCAGCACCATCATTGCACCGCCCACCGCCCGCACCAGTGGATCAGTAACATCCCAGAACAGGCGGCGATAATCGGCGATCATGCCCACCGTCATCGCCTCTGCCAATTCCGCGACCACCGCATCGACGGAATCGAAATACTTGTAGAAACTCCCCCGCGAGACATCCGCCAGCTTGATCACGTCATCGATGAGGACATGCTGCGCGGCCTGGCCTGGCTGGTAGAGTTCAAGTACCGCTTCAAGCAGCCTCTGCCGCATCCGGTCGCGCCGCAGCGCTGCTGCCTTGCTGCGCGGATCCGGCTCTTGAAGGTGGGTGACAACGGAGGACATGCCGTCCTATTGCATGGGGTGGAAATAGCGCGCAAGCAGGCTGCCATCATCACCGAACACATACTGCTCGATGCTGTATGCGGTGACGGCGTGCCCCTGATATTCCCCTTCGTTGCGGACGTAGATTACGGCTTCGTTTCCGCTGACCTTCACATCCTCCACGAACAATTTCCAACCCGCATATTCACGGCATAGCGCTTCCAGCTTGTCCCATCCTTCCTGGATTGGACCTGTGGCGGGATCCTGCACCTTGAATCCTCCGGGCGCGATAGCCCTGAAGGCCGACAAAAAGTCATCAAGCCGCCCGGCGTTGAACATTTCAGCCTGCTCTTTGAGGAAGTTCGCGATTGCCTGCGGTGTTGGAATGGGCATCGTTTTCTCTCCTGTAGTAAGCGGAATTATCGGTCGTTTGAAAGGACAGGCACCGGCCCGATGTCGGGAATGAGGCGGATGTTCGACGCACGGCCCGTGATTGCCCGCCCGTAAAGCTCGAGGGACAAATGGCTATTGAGCGCGTTGTGACGTGTGCCCACGCTGAGGTCGCGCCAGAAGCGCTGCAACGGATTGGACAACGCGAAGGCACCCGGTCCGGCGACGTCCATCAGCCGCTCGCCTGCGCCACGCAGCAGTTCCATGGCATAACCACAGTCCGCCTGGATCCGCGCCTTGTCGTATCCTGTCAGGACCCGTTGCTGTGCCGCCTCGTCAAGCATCGCGGCAGCTTGACGGACATGCAGCCACGCCGAGTCTATTTCCATTGCCGCCCGTCCTGTCATTCCGATCAGGGCTTCGGAGGCAGTCTGAGTGGTAAACGTCCAGCCTACGACCGGCCGCCGGTCCATCTCCTCAACCACGTGCTCCAGCATCGCCATTGCTGCGCCGAGCATCGGCGCCAACACGCCCAACGGGAACAATGGCTCCATCGGCCAACGGTCCCGCGCTTCGAGACCTTCCATCGCGAGCAACACTTCTGCTGGAGGCGAATCCCTGGGATTCAGCATCAACTCTTCCGGCACGAACAGGTTTTCTGCAACGATCATGTTGCTCCCCGAGCCGGCCATACCTGCAACATGCCAATTGTCCTCGATGGAACATGCCGGATCATTAAGGTCCAGGAAGGCCATGGCTGGCTGCGCGCCACCCGGCGTATCAAGCATGACGCCGTTCAGCGCCCAATCGGCGTGAAGGCATCCGGAACCGTATCCCCACTGCCCCGAGACGCGATATCCCCCGGGGACCGCCGTCGCCTTGCCACTGGGCGCCGATGCGCTGCAGAACAGTTCACCCCCATGACGAAAGAGCAGCTCTGTCATCGACGGCCCCAATCCAAGAGCAGTACCGGTTATGCCGCTCAGCAAACCGTAGGCCCAGCCGGTGCCGGGGCAGGCGCGAGCGAGCTCCGCCACCGTTTCAATATGGGTGATCAGTTTATGCCCCGGCCCTCCGGCTCGCCGGGGTGCAGTAATGTGAAACAAGCCGGAGGCGCGCAAAGCCTCCATTACGGGTGCGACGATCCGGCGTTCCTTTTCGCATTGGGCGGCATGCGCTGCGAGCAATGGGCGTAATGCGCGAGCAGCGATTACAGGATTCTCGACGCGGGCAACACTCGATTTGCCCTCACCAAATGTGCCGATCCTCATCTTCGCCTCCTATAATGACATTTTCGTCATTATTTGATTGGCGGACGATTTGCAAACTGCCTTCTCATGAGGGGGCCCAAAATTATCACCTGCATGACTATGACGAGGAGAAGAAAGACATTCGATCAAACGCGAAGGACCAGTGCCGCAACCGGTCGAAAGCGGGGCAAAGCGAAGCTCTGCCGGGTGTTGGTCACTGATTACAATCTGCTTGTTTCGGAATAAGATGGTTCGAACTGAAACCGAGACCATTATGGGCTTCGCCCCCTCCGAAGATAGGGATCGAAACAGGATTGATCTCTATAGCTCCCGCAGTCTGCCCGCTCTTCGCAGCGGGAAATATCTACGCGCCGCGCAAGTATGCCGGACGCAAGTGGGAGGCGATACATGCAAAGTACACTAGTCCGCATCGTTGCGGGGACCGGCCTATGTGCGATGAACGTTGTTCCTGTTCACGCTTGGGCCGCCGATACCCCGCCCTCGCCCGAACAGTCCGCCGAGGCGCAGCCTTCTATCGCCCCGTCGCTAACCGGCGAAATCGTCGTGACGGCGCGGCGGCGTGACGAACGGCTCCAGGACGTGCCTGTGTCGGTCGTAGCCTTCTCCAACACTGCCCTAGAACGCAGCAGCGTCCAAACGATTGCCGATATTCGAACTATCTCGCCAGGTCTTACGTTCAGTTCGGAAGGCGGTAAGGACAACACTTCGGTGTCACTGCGCGGGATCGGGCAGATTCCGACCGGCGAAGTCACGCCCGGTGTGGTGACCTATTTCGCGAATGTGCCCCTTGCCTCTCTCGGCTCGAACGTGCCGACCTTTGATATCGGCAACATCCAGGTCCTCAAGGGACCGCAGGGCACCTTGTTCGGCCGCAACACCCTTGGCGGCGCGGTACTGATTTCCCCGCAATCTCCTGGCCAGGACTTTGGTGGGTATCTGCAGGGGACTTACGGCAACTACGATTATCGCGAGATTCAGGGCGCCCTGAATGTCCCGGTCATCGAGAATGTCCTTGCCATCCGCGTTGCAGGACAGCTCAGAAGACGCGATCCGATGATTTATTCAATCAACAGCGGCGACGGGTTCAACGACGTTCACCAGGACAGTGCGCGCGCTTCGGTTCTGTTTACCCCCGCTGACTGGCTGAAGAGCACAACGATTTTCGACTACTTCAAAGCCAGGGAATCAGCTTCGGGGTATTATTTGCTCCGCCAGAACTTCAGCTTTACAGACCTGTTCGCCCCGTCCGTCGGCCCAGCAGCAGGGGCACTGATCGGCGGTTCTCTCGATGCCCAGACAGCGCAGTATCTCGCACTGCAGAAGCAGAACTTCTACGGCGCTTTCGCCGACGATTCGGGATCCGGCCGTGCCAATCGTCGCAACTGGGGCATTTCAAACGACACGTCCGCAATTTTCGGCCAATTCACGCTGCGAAACATTTTCGGTTATCGCAAGAATCGCAGCGACCAGTTGATCAACACGGCTGCACTCGGACCGATGTATCTGCCGGGCGCGGCACTGGGCAGTCCGAATGACGTCCCGTTCACGGTATTCCATGCGGCTGCGTTGATTCAGCGCCAGTATCTGACCGACGAGGTGCAGTTCCTAGGCAACTTCGACAGGTTCAATTTCATTGTCGGCGGCTTCTACAGCCATGACACGCCCGATGGTCCCTCTGGATCGACATTCGCCGCATTCACCACGCCAGGAACACCGGCTGCCGTGGTCACCGCCAACGTCAGGAACACCAACTATGCAGCGTTCGGGCAAATCTCCTACAAACTGACGAACACCGTTACGCTCAACGCCGGCCTGCGCTACAGCTGGGACCGGGTGTCGGCTTGCGGGGGCGCCATCGGAACTTCTTATGCGGAGGATTCAACCTGCCGGTCGCTTGCAGAGCTCAATCTTCCGGACGGCATTGGCGTGGTCTCCAATCGCGGCTCCGCCCCAAGCTGGACCATTGGCGCGGATTGGAAGGCCTCGCCTGATCTTCTGCTGTATGTGGTGAGCCGTCGCGGCTACCGCGGTGTCAATGTCAACACGCCTCTATTCGAAACGCGCTTCACGACAGGGGGAACCGACCCTGCTTGCGGGTCCGGCTCGGGTCAGTGCGTCGATTTGCGGCCATTCCAGAAAACCGGAAAAGAAACACTTACCGATATCGAGATCGGCGAGAAATGGACTTTCAACATCGCCGGTGCCCACGGCCATATCAATACGGCTGCCTATTACAGCAAGTACAAGAACGCGTTGCAATTTCTGAATGCACAAACACTGATTCCCGCTTCCGCCCCGGACAGTCCGACTAACGGCTCGTTCGGCGTGAATGCGGCAGACCTGTCGATTTATGGCGTGGAACTGGATGCTGCCGTCAGCCCCAGCAGAAATCTGACGGTAGCCTTCAACGGCGCCTACACGCATATGAGGGTCGACAAGCTCACGCTGCCCGACGTGGAGGGAATTTCCTTCAGCTCCTCGGACGTAAACAAGTATGCCCCCACCTTTTCGGGAACTTTCAGCGCGAACTGGACTTTACCTGTCCGTCCGGCGGACGGCGATATGGTGTTGAGCGGCGACCTGTTCATGACTGCGGACTTCGGTGGTCAATACGGCGAAAAGCTGCCAGGCTACAATCTCGTCAACATGCGCCTGGACTGGGAGAACATCGCTCACACTGGCGTCGATCTCAGCTTCTTCGTCCGCAATCTGACCAAGGAGCGATATTTCGCGGCTGCGGATGTCCTGCTCAAGAGCTTCCCGGTCAATTCGGTAGCTGTAGGCGATCCGCGCACTTACGGGGTCGTTGCCAAGGTCCAGTTCTGAATTCAAACCGGCTCCGCGTTAACCGCGGAGCCGATCGGGCATTCTAGTACGGAGCGGTCAGTCTGCGACTGGCCGCTCCGTTTTCATTGGTGTGCGGTCGCTTGCATATCCATCACATCGCCGAAATATGGAGTGTGGTGGCAGATTCCGCCATCGACCGAGAAGACTTGGCCCGTGACGAATGCCGAAAGATCCGAGGCAAGGAACAGCACGGCCCCGGCGACATCGTCGGGCACGCTTTCTCGCGGCAGCAGCACATGCCGCTGGATCATGCGCAGTTGTTCTGCAGGCATCATCTCGCGCGCCTGCGGTGTAAGAACCAAACCGGGCATCACTGCGTTGCAGCGAATGTTCTGGCGGCCCAACTGGACGGCAGTGTTACGCGTAAGACTGTTCACCGCTCCTTTCGAAGAAGAATAGGCCGGGTTGAAGACATCCCCCAGGATGGAAACGCCTGTGCTTGTATTGATGATCGACCCACCGCCCGCGGCGATCATGTGAGGTGCGACGTGCTTGATCATCAGCATCGTGCCGCGCGTGTTGACACGAAACGCTGCGTCCCAAACCGCTGCGTCCATATCAACCAAAGCGCCGTCGGCCGCCATCTGGTTGACGGCGGTGTTGGCGGCATTGTTGTGCAGGACATCGATCCGTCCATGAGCAGTGATCACTGCGTAGACCAATGCAGCGATACTCGGCTCTTCTGCAAGATCGAGTGGACATGCCATTGCCTCCCCACCGGCGGCGCAGATGCTCTTCGCCACGCGCTCTGCTCCCGCCAGATTAATGTCTGCCAGAATCACTTTGGCGCCTTCGGAGGCGAGCTTGCGAGCGCATGCTTCCCCGATATTGGATCCCGAACCGGTAACGACAGCGATTTTTCCCTGAACCAGTCCCATCCTCACTCTCCCAGCAGGATCTTCCAGGTCCCAAGTTCCTCGCCCGCAACGAAGAACCGTTCGTTCATGGGCAATCCGTTCTGTCCCCAGGAGTCGTGGTTGGCGACCCACGCCTGAATTCCATACATCACCCAGAGGCGTGTCTGCTCCCAGACCTCCTCGAAGCGGGGAATCCCGGAGACGCCGGTCGCGGTCAGATATGATAGATATTGCTTTAGCAGATCCTTGTGATGGACGCGCCGCTCATCGATGGTCAACGATCCGACAAGGAAATAGGTTAGATCGCGCCAGGGACGTCCACGCCTGACAAGTTGCCAATCCAACCACAGCCTTTCCCCGCCGGGAAGAATATAGGTGTTACCCTGGTGGCAGTCCCCCAGCGCGATGCAATAGGGCGCGTCGTAGGCGCGCTCAAGCTCGCCCAGACGGTCGAAGGCGCGCTCGACGCGGCGCGGATCATCAAGGTAATGCTTTGGCGCGATCGCGCGGAAATTCGGATCTTTCAGGTTGTCGTCGATCCACTGCCACATGATGCGGACCTGGTCGCTGTCGACCGGAGTATCCATCTGGGTCTGCAACCAGGGCGCCTCGGCCTTGGAGATCTTCTCGCTTCCCCAGAGACTGGCATGAAGGCGAGCAAGGCCCTCGAGATTGGAGGCGATCATGTCGACGCCGGAGTGCTGCGTGCTGTGACCGAAGTGACCGCCGCGATCGTTGAGATCTTCCAGAACGAGCAGGCCGTGGGCGCTCCCGTCATCGTCCCAATCGGCGTAATAGCATTCCGCGGTGGGAACCTTCATTTCCTTTGCGAGGAAATGATAGAAACGGGCTTCGACGGCATGGATATCGACATTGTCGAAGCTGCCCGACCAGTTGGCCTTCAGGCACAGGTTCGCGGGAAGCCCAGCTGCCAGCCCCGCCTCGTTCCAATCTACTTTCACGCGCCACTTGGTCGTGTGACTGTTCAGCAGTTGGACCGTTTCCATACTGCGTGCCGCGACGCCGGGATACTTGTTGGCCATGATCGATCCCAGCCACGCGGCATCGATCCCCTCCATAGAGATCGGCAGATGACCGGTTCGCGAGGGATAGGGACGAGGGACGCAATCAGGATCGACGGTCGCACTGCGATATTGCGGTTGGGCTTGTGGGTCCATCGAACTCTCCTGGTGTGTTTTGGTGTTACAGCGTCGCGCAATCCGGCGAAAATCCTCGAGGGGGTGTGCCGGCATTGCGGATCGATATTGCGTTGCACTGGGGATACCCAGCATCGCAGGCACACCTGCAACGCAACCTGCCCGAAGAGAGGGGCGACACCAGCCTTCGACGGACACTTTGGAAAGGGCTTTTTGGCAGCACTTTCCGCAGTTTCGGTTCAGAGGAAGAACGCCCCTCGATCGCGATGCATGGGCGCTCCCGGCCGGCACGGAGCAAGACAATGGATTCAGAGACCAGGGTTCGCGCTTTTCAGGCGCTCCTCCATGCGACCAATCTCGACTTGTCCGCTTTGCGCGCAGCTCTCGCCGCCGGCGCTACCTTTCAATCGGTCTTACCGGCTATGCCGCTGCGCCGGGGTGTGGATGCGATATGCGCGGAACTGGTAGATCGAAACGCGCTCTACGACGAGTGCGACAGTGACATCCGCGAAGTCGCCACGAACGGGACCACCGTCTTCATGGAAAGTATCGATACAGCCCGCATTATTGCGGATGGACAGCGCACAACAACGCATGTGGTGGCGGTGTTCGATCTGGACGACAAGGGGCGGATCTGGTTCTGGCGTGAATATCGGGACATTCTCAACTGTAGGACCCGGTTGGGCATGCACGGTGCGTCGATGCCGCAGAACCTGTGCGCCGAACTTTCCGGTCTTGCCCGTTAGGGTGTTCAGCGGACGAACGTCATCGCGTTGCTGCGCACTCACCCAGGATAGCCGTGAATACCGTCAGCCAGCCGATACGGCGCGGAGGAGCAGCCTGCTCTACCGATTTACCCCCGGCAACGCAAAGGACGCGGTCCCCGCCCGAACGGGATATGCCGCGTACCAGACTTGACAACTACGATGCGAGCGCCAGCTCCTGCGCCATCGCATTGCCGGCTATAAAGCCGGTCACCATGGCAGGACCGACATTGCACCCATGTGCAGGCGACTTGCCGCGCCAGATCGAATTTGCATCCAACCCGGCTGCATAAAGACCGGGAACAGGTTCCCCATCTGCCCCCACCACGCGAAACTGGTCGTCGACCTTGAGACCTACGGTCGTGGAGCCATCACCGGGGTAGATCTTGATCGCATAGAACGGAGCCCGCTCGACGCGCCCCAGGCAAGGATTGGGCTTGTTCCGGGGATCGCCGATCTCGATGTCGATCTGCGTCTCTCCCTTTCCGAAGTCGGTGTCATGACCAGTTTCCGCATAGCGGTTGATCTTGGCCACACTGGCGACAAGGCCATCAGGGTTTACGCCGATTTTCTCCGCGAGTTCGCGGAGACTGCGCCCCTCGGTGACATAGCCCGCCGCGATAAGCCTCTTGAGACCGCCGCCACCGGGATAGACCATGCCCATACCGTACTTCTTGATGAAATCGGCATCACAGATGATGTGGGCCGGAACCGCTCCGTCACGGTGCATCGCTTCGACGAAATGCACCGATGCTTCATTACCGAAGCGCTCGCCCTTGGCATTGACCGCGATGCATCCCGGCTTCGACATGTCGATGAGGTGGGCATAGCGTGCCACATATCCGTCGGGCCGCGTGAGCATCGAGACCACGGCCCATACCGCATTGACCAGATTTTCCCCGGCGAGCGCGGCGCCTGCCTCCAATCCCATGTTCATGCCGTCGCCCGTGTTTTCGTAAGGGAGGATCGAGACATGGTGTTCGGCAAAGGGGATATAGGCCTTACGAAGCTGCTCGCTGGCGGAAAATCCGCCCGATGCCAGCAGAACTCCCAACCTTGCCTCGATCTCTTCCTCTCCTACACGAACACCGGTCACCCGGCCGGATTGGACCAACAATTGATCGACCGCTGCATCTTTTCGCAGCGTAATCCCTGCGTCGAGCGCCGAGCGAAGAAGGCGGGCTGCCAGTGCATTGCCCATCGTGAGACGTGTTCCGCGAGGATAGCGGCGAAGCTTGTCCAACCCGAATTTGGCAGCCAGCTTGCCGAAGTGCACAAGCGATTTCGCCGAAGGCATTTGCGCAAGATAGGGCAGATCGAACAGGTCGATCATGAATCCTCCCGGCGCGTTGAACTCTTCCCGCGCGGGCCTCAGCTGCGCGAAGTGTTCGCCCAGTTTCTTGCCGTCATATTCCTTTGGAGCGAGCAAACGACCGTGATCGGCTGCGCCGCGCACTTCGGGATACCAATCGCTGCTGGGCGGCGACAGCAGAAATTCCACCCTGCTGTTTTTTTCCAGCCACTCCACCATCCGCGGCCCTGCATCGAGGTAGGCATCGATGAGTGCCGGCTCGGCCGAGGGACCTATAACATTCAGGACATATTGCCGCGCCCTGTCCTTGCTGTCGTCGACGCCCGCAGCCCGCGCCTGCGGGCTTGCCGGAACCCAGATACCGCCGCCCGAGATCGAGGTCGTGCCCCCAAAATGCGATGCCTTCTCGAGAACAATCACCGACTTTCCGGCCGCGGCCGCACGCAGCGCGGCTGTCAAGCCCGCGGCGCCCGATCCGACTACGACCACATCGTACTGGGTCATTGCTACCTCCCGCTTTTCAATTTGGATGGAACGGCGGTTCACAATACTCGTCGTTCCCACGGCGCAGTTCAGATTTTCGGCATGATTTCCTGCGCGACCCATTGCAGCCGCTCGATGTATTCATCCATCCCACCGATCCCTGGCGGCAGGGGAACGATCGTTTCATTGACGCCCAGGTCGTGGAGCCATCCGATCTGGTCGATGATCTTCTGCGCGTCGCGGGTTCCGGGCGCGCGCGGATCATCCATGATTTCGTGATGTGCACCGACATTGAGCATTTCGAGCGCGAAGAACAAATCGATAGGCCGTCCGTCATATTCAGGCTGGGACCGGATGAAATCCAGGCACTCCGGGAATTTTTCGGGCGGCGTCCTGAATGGAGACCAACCGTCGCCAAACTTGGCCACGCGCTTGAGAACAGCTTCTGCGTCGCCGCCAAACCAGATCGGCAGGCCCGGCTTTTGGACCGGTTTCGGCGCGAACCCGACATTGCTGAATTTCACGAACTCGCCGTCGAATTCCGGATTGTCAGCGGTCCACAGCTCGATGATCGCAGCCACGTACTCGTCGGCCATTCGTCCCCGGTTATGGAAATCCACTCCCAGCATGTCGAACTCTTCCTTTAGCCATCCCACGCCGAAGAGCGCGGTCGCCCGCCCACCGCTCAACCAGTCGAGCGTAGACCATGCCTTGGCCTGGACGATCGGGTTTTGGAGGGGCAGGATTGTGACTGAAGAGCTCACTTTCATCCGTGAGGTTCGGCCGGCAAGGAATGCGAGAGCCACTGTCCCATGAACGTAATGGTCGCCGGACAGTTCTATGTGCTCACGGGGAATTATGAAATGCTCGCCCAGCATGCACTTGTTGAAGCCGAGATCGTCCGCAATTTTCAGCGCATGCCCTATATCGTCACCGGTCAGGGCATGCTCCCAGGGCTGGGTCATCGCAGCCACGTGCATGCTGTTGGGCACACTGACGTTCAGTTTCATCTGCTGTCCTCTCACGATGTCGGGCGGATAGTGAAGCGCGGCAGCGTGCTCGCACCTTTCCTTAGGAAGGAGAGCGCGCGACGACTGTTCACGCGGCTAACGCTATGAGCCTTCGGGACACTGCGTCTTGGAGATCGGCCGTCGTATCGAGATCGAATCCCAGCCCGCCGGTTTCGACGATCGCGGCCCCGGGAAATTGTGCCCGGTGGCGTGCGAGACTGCCAGGACCAAAGGCGAAAGTGAAAGAACCGCGGTCCGCAAGGGCGATTGCATTGGTGCCTCTGCCATGCCTATCGGGGGCGAATGCGCGTCCCGACTCTTGCGCCGCGGCAACCAAAGCCTCCACATCTGCGGCGACCAAGGCAGGCAGATCGGCGTGGATAACGAGAAGCGGCCGGCGATCAAAATGTTCGCGGATCCTGTTGAGTTCGCCATTAAGGCCAAGACCGCCATCACGCAGCCATTGCACAGGCCAATCATCCAGGCCGACAGGAGCCAGCACGAAAGTGGATCCGATTGCCTCTATCCCGGACAGGCAGCCGACGACGTGCGCCGCCATTGTACAGGCCAACGCCTGCCGCTTTGTCGAACTCAAGCTGTCTGCCAGTCGCGACTTCGTCTCCGCACCTTGTTTCCAGGGAACCACAGCGATCCAGTTTCTCATCGAACACGTCCTGCGGCGGAGCCGATTTCAATCACCAAGGAGCGCGGAGTTGTCCCGCTCATGCAAACAGGTCTTCCCGCCTAGGGCGTACCAGTTCGGCGGCTTTGCGCGGCGTCCCGTCAAGACGGCATCCACGGACGAGAACAGCTGGTATGCCTTCCGCCCCTTCACCCGACACCAGGCCAGCGGCACTGGCTATCATGTCCGCCAGAGCCACCTGAGTGACTTCCAAAGGACGGTCGTCGCGATCGAGTTCGCCGCGACGGTCGTGGAGGGCCGGCAGGCCCGCTGCGCCGATGGCGACACAGACCACGCCAAGGCGCCAAGGCCTTCCGAAGCTATCCGAGATCACTACGGGAACACCGAGCGCGCTGTGCAAATTCGCCGCTGTTGCGTCAGGGTCCAGGGGAAGCAACAACGCTCGAGCTCCCTGCGAAGGCCCGATGTTGGAACGATCGATCCCCGCATTGGCCATGACGTGACCCAATTTGTGCCGCGTGATCAGCACTTCGGGAACCGCTCGCACAATCTCACTCGATTCGTCGAGCACGAGTTGAACCATGCGCGGATCCTTGCGCGTCAATTGGGACAATTCGCGGGCCGGCTCGCCCGGTTCGACTTCCTCCAGATTGACCTGCCGTCCCTCAGCCTTCGAGACAATCTTCTGCGTTACCACGAGTACGTCCCCATCGCGCAGCGGCGATGCGCATCGTTCGATGGCGTCCCCAAGTATCGCAGCTAGGTCGTCGCCAACCCCGATTTCGCCAATACCGCCTAGTTCCACTATTTCGATCATTATCGCAGCCTATTGCTGATCTGGCGGGATCAGTTCACCCGTAATTCGAATACCGGCCCCGTCGACACGGTATGTCTTGTTCATGAAAATGAGGATTGATGTCAGCGCCTCGGCTGCGGCGGAATTGACAAGCGCACCGCCATGAAGGCCGCGAAGCCCCATGGCATCGGCAAGGTCCACAATCCGCCCGCGCGCTTCCTTGTCATCGCTGAACACAAGGACGTCGCAGCCGACATCGACGTCCTGGGCGAGCTTGTGGGCTGCGACGTTATGGAATGCCGAGACCACAACAGCACTGGCACCGAGTGCGGCCTGCGCTCTCAATGCTGCCGATCCTTCCTCGGGCAACTGCACGCGCATGACCTTGGGCGGAACAAGCGGAACCGTGGTATCGACAACCAGCTTTCCTGCGACATGAGGCGCAATGTCGGCAAGCGTCGACTGCTGCGCGTTGAAGGGAACCGTGACGATCACGATATCGGCTCCAGCCGCGGCTTCGACATTGTTCGCGCCGCGAAGTCCATGGCCCAACCCCGATGCGACGTCTTGCGCACTTTGAGCACTTCGCGATCCGATCACGACCTCATAGCCCGCCCGGGCCAGCCGCCAGGCGATAGCCGCGCCAAGGTTTCCCGTTCCGCCAACGACGGCAATAGAGGGCTGCATCATGCCTGTACTCCGGTATCCGTCGCCGCAAAACGCAGCATGTCCGCATAAACGGCCGAGTGGGATGTGAAGCCGCCGTCGGCGACGATCGCTGCACCCGTGATGTAGCGGGATTGCTCGGAGGCGAGAAATGCAACCACTTCAGCGATGTCCTCAGGCCTACCCAGGTGGTCCACCAAGTTATGTTCGGTCATCAGCTTCTGCGCCGCCTCGGGCATGTTCCTATCAAGTGCCTCAGTCATGGCGAGGCCTACGACAACGACATTGGAACGAATGCCCTGCTTACCGTATTGAGTCGCAATGTAGCGCGATAGTCCCAGCAAGGCCGCCTTTGTCGTACCGTAGGCCGGATAATCGAGATCGCCGGCAAGCCCCTTGCCCGAACCTGTGAAAATGATGGAGCCGCCCCCGCTGGCTAGCAGAAGCGGAATGGTATGCTTGGCGCAAAGCATCGATCCGCGCAGGTTTATCGAGAACGTGCGGTCCCAGAAATCTGCGTCCATCGCAGCAATGAGGCCATCCTCCCGCAGTTCGCCGGTCTGCGCCGCATTGCTGTGAAGAATATCCAGCCTGCCGAACCGATCCGCGAGGCGCGCAACGCCCCCTGCGATCGCGTCTTCGCTCGTCACGTCCATGACAATCGGCAATGCCTGCCCACCGGCGGCGGCAATTTCCCCGGCAACCTGAAGCAACGGCGGCTCGTCGAGGCCAGCGACGGCGACCATGGCGCCGCGCTGGGCGAACATGCGGGCGGTAGCGCGCCCGATGCCGCTTCCGCCGCCGGTGACGAGCGCCACCTTATCGCGCAGCGGAAAGGAAAGATCGATCATAACGTCTCCATGCAATGGCCGTAACGGAGCGGCGGATCTTCATACAGGGTGGTTCGCTGGCGCACGGGCCGGTTGACGGAAGCGGCAAGCGCCCGCATTTGCATGGGCCCGAATTCCTGTCCGTTGACGCCGCCGGCAGCGCGGGTGATGGACTCGTCCATCAGTGTGCCACCCATATCGTTGGCACCTGCCTGCAGGATAGCAGCTGCGCCCTCAGGCCCCATCTTGACCCACGAGACCTGAATATTGGCAATTACCGGATGGAGGACGATCCGGGCAACGGCATGCATCAGCACAGCCTCGCGGTAGCTCGGCCCCGAACGGGCCAGCCCTTTTCGCCAGATCGGCGCTTCCATATGGACGAAGGGCAGCGGGACGAATTCGGTAAACCCGCCTGTTTCGCCCTGAAGCGATCGAATCGACAGGAGGTGGCGGGCCCAGTGACTATATCCCTCGACATGACCGAACATGATCGTGGCCGTGCTGCGCAGTCCCACGCTGTGGGCGACACGCATGACCTCGATCCACTCGTCCGCGGTAACCTTGTCCGGGCAGATGATGTCGCGGATTTCCGGATCGAGGATTTCGGCGGCGGTGCCGGGCAGCGTGGACAACCCTGCCGCTTTCAACCGTGCCAGAAAGTCTTCGAGCGGCAGTCCCAGCGTTCTTGCGCCGTGGGTCACCTCAAGCGGGGAGAAGGCATGGATATGAATATCGGGCGCCGCCTCCCGAACGGCACGAAGGACATCGAGATAGGTATTGCCGTCGTAATCCGGGTGGATACCGCCTTGCAGGCAGACTTCGGTGGCCCCGCGATCCCATGCTTCCACTGATCGCCGGCCAATCTCGGCGAAATCGAGCCGATAAGCCGGCCCGCGCATGGCTTTGGTACTGCCCTTGGAAAACGCGCAGAAGCCGCATTTGTAAAGGCAGATATTAGTGTAGTTGATGTTGCGATTGACCGCATAAGTCAGCGTTTCACCCACCACATCCCTACGAAGGCGATCGGCGAAGTTCACCACTGCTGTAAAGTCGGCTCCTTCAGCATCGAACATCGACACGATTTCCGCCTCGTTCGGCACGTGCCCGGCTTGCACGCTGTCAAGCAAGAGCGACATGTGCGAGGACATCTCGTGCGAGCGAACCGTTGTCTGCTCCGGCGCAGCATCGCCCCTGCCCGCGGCCCAATCGTCTACTTTAGGCAATCCGCGAGCATCGATTGCCCGCAGGACATGTGCCGCGACAACGGGCGCCGCCCATTGTCTGGCAGTTGCCGCGTACCGGGGCGCGATGGCAAGACGCTGGTGCAATGTCCGTCCGGCGGCAATGGTAGCGCGTTCGAGAACCTCGAGGTGCGGCCAGGGCGCCTCCGGATTGACATGGTCCGGGGTTACCGGGGAGACCCCTCCCCAATCATTGACGCCGGCGCGAACCAGCGCGGCAAGATTATCGCTCTCCTGAAGGTTCGGGGGAACCTGGATCGTCATCTCCGGGCCAAGGATGATACGAGCAGCCACAATAGCCCATAGATGGTCATCCAGTGTCGGCTCGGGAAAATCTACCATCCGGGTGCCTGGCTTGGCGCGGAAGTTCTGGATTATGACTTCCTGTATGTGCCCATATTGGCGATGCAAGTCGCGGATGGCGACGAGTGCATCGACCTGCTCGCTGCGCGTTTCGCCGATGCCAATCAACAAACCGGTCGTGAATGGGACCTTGGCAAGTCCTGCCTGAGCGATCGACTCAAGGCGTCGCATCGGCTCTTTATCGGGCGATCCGAAATGCGGCCCGCCCTTCTCGCACAGGCGCTGCGCACTGCTCTCAAGCATCAAGCCCATCGAGGCTGAGTGCGGACGCAACGAGACGTAGTCGGCAGCCTCCATCAGGCCGGGATTGAGGTGCGGAAGCAGCCCCGTTTCCTTGAGGACGAGGGCTGCCATTTCGCCAAGGTAGGAAAGGGTCGTCTCGTGCCCCAAACGGGTCAAGGCATCACGTGCTGCACCATAGCGCAATTCTGGTCTGTCCCCGAGCGTGAAAAGCGCCTCGCGGCATCCTGCGGCCACACCGGCCCGCGCTATCTCGAGGACGTCCTCCGCAGCCAGATAGGCTTTGTCGATCCGGCCCGGCGTAGTAGCGAAAGTACAATAGTGGCAAACATCGCGGCACAGCTTGGTCAGAGGGATGAAGACTTTGCGCGAATATGTCACGCGCGGACCATGAGCGGCGAGCGTCATCGCCTCCGCCGTGGCCATTAATTCGTCGAGGGAAGCCGAACTGAGAGCGGTGTAAACCCGATTTGCGTCATCGTGACTGAGGTGCATTTGGTCGAGCATCACAATAGTCTCCGTGATAGTTCGAGGCCGATTTCTACCGGTCGCTCAGGCCGCTCTGGAACGTGTATCTTGCCGATGCACCCCAAGGTCCGGAGCCGCCGGCACAAACAGACCGGCTCGGGACGGAGGGGATCGACACGCTCGCCGCCGAGTAGGCGAACCTTGACGTGATCGTCTGCACATCGCCCATTGTCAGGACAATGCTTCGCTCCCGCGCTTTAGCGTAAAACGCTGAATTGGAGGCAGATACATCGTGCAGGCAATCTTCGCGGCGGCGTGCGCCGACAATGATGTCACCCATCGCCGCACATTCCAATTGATGCGCGGAAGCGTTGTCATCCTGCGCCCACGCCGGGACGGCAAACGTCGTACCTGCCGACGATAGCGCCATTCTCGGCAAACGCGATTTCATCAACTCTCTCCCGCCGCCTGTCTCTTCGCAGGCCTTTCAAAGTATTCTGAAAGGCCGCTATTTACGGCCTTTCACCACCTATCTTCGGAGAGGGAACGATACAAAAGAGGGGAAAACTGTTCAGTTTTGACTGCCAGGCAGCTCCGACTCCGCCGATAGGCGGCCCTGCTAACGATGAGGGACATGTTCATTACCCGTTTTCAGATCGCGGTGCCCAAGCCCGGACGAGATCCGAGATAGCGGCCGAATGCCTTGTGGTGATGGCAGGGACGGTTCCCGCCAGACGGGGCGATGGCGCTGGCTGCGTTACACCGCCCAGGGTGACGAAAGTATTTCGGGCGTCGTTGTGAGGGCTCGTCGGAGCCTCGGCCATGCTCAGGACCGGTGTCACGCAGGCATCGGTCAACGCGAAGGTCTCCCCCCACTCGTCGCGCGTCCGCGTCCGGAAGGCCGCTTCGAAATCGGCCTCCATACGAGGCCACCCCGCCCGATCATCTTGATCGTATCCGCGTCCGGCAAGGCCCAAACCTTCGAGCATCTGGGCAAAGAACTTGGGTTCCAGACAGCCCACGGCCACGAATTTGCCGTCGGCACAAGCGTAGCATCGATAGAACGGCGCGCCGCCGTCAAGAAGATTGGATGCGGGTGCATCATGCCAAAGGCCCTTCGGCTCCCAAGCGTAGAACAGGCTCATGAGCGACGCGACGCCGTCCGTGATGCAAGCGTCAACCACTTGTCCCGCTCCTGTCTGCCGAGCCGAGATCAAGGCGCTCAACATTCCGAAGATGAGGAACATCGCGCCGCCGCCGTAATCACCGACGAGATTGAGAGGGACGGGGGGAGGCTCGCCGGTCTTGCCCATGGCGTGCAGCGCTCCTGTGATGGCGAGATAGTTGATGTCATGTCCCGCGCGCATGGCCATGGGCCCGCTCTGCCCCCAGCCGGTCATCCTCCCGAACACCAGGCTCGGGTTACGGGCAAGACAGACATCCGGTCCGACGCCCAGCCGCTCCATCACTCCTGGCCGATAGCCTTCGATCAGACCGTCTGCATGCTCGATGAGGTCGAGGAGACTGCTGCGATCCCTTTCGTTTTTAAGATCGAGATAGGTGACGGTTCGGCTACGATGAAGGATATCACCGCCCACGTCCTCCCAGTCACCGGGGCCAGCGGAGGGAGGCCGCGCAACCCGCACGATGTCCGCCCCCATGTCGGCCAGCAGCATCGCTGCCAGCGGCACCGGGCCGATCGCATCGATCTCGACGATACGTACGCCGACCAGCGGCCCCGAGCGCGCCTGCATCAGATATTCGTCCGGTCCGCGCCCTTCAGGTCAAGAATGGCACGGGCTTCGTCCGGACTTGCCACCTCCAGCCCCATGCCCTCGATGATCTGGCGCGCGGTGCGCACCTGCTCGGCATTGGTCTCTGCCAGACGCCCGGGGCCACCCCACAAAGAATCTTCCAATCCGACGCGCACGTTTCCTCCCATCGACGCTGCCATCGCGACGACACTCATCTGGCGGGCACCCGCGCCGAGCACAGACCACTCGTACTGATCGCCGAACAGCCGATCGGCGGTACGTTTCATGTGCATGATATCCTCGGGATGACTGCCGATCCCGCCCAGAATGCCAAAGCATGTCTGTATGAAGAGCGGCGCCTTCACCAGCCCCTGATCCAGGAAATACTTCAGGTTATAGAGATGACTGGTGTCGTAGCACTCGAACTCGAAACGCGTGCCGAAAGGGGAGAGCGTGCCGAGCAGATGCTCGATGTCCGCGTATGTGTTCTTGAAGACCAGGTCCCGCGATGCTTCCAGCGCCGCCGGCTCCCAAGCGTGCTTGAATTCCTTGAAGCGGTCCAGCATCGGGAACAGTCCAAAACCCATCGTGCCCATATTGAGACTGGCCACTTCCGGCGCGAAAGTCTGGGCGGGACGGATGCGTTCCTTCACCGTCATCGACGGATGTCCCCCGGTAGTCAGGTTCAGCACCGCATCGCTGCGCTGTCGGATGATCTTGAGGAACGGTTCGAAGAGCGTCGGATCCTGATCAGGGCGACCGTCGGTAGGATTGCGGGCGTGAAGGTGGATGATTGCCGCACCTGCTTCGGCCGCGCCAATCGCTGATTCCGCAATCTCGTCAGCTGTCACTGGAAGATAGGGAGACATCGATGGTGTGTGGATCGCTCCGGTAATTGCGCAACTGATGATGACTTTACGTTTGGCCATGATGATTCCTTTCCCGCAGCCGCTCGATGACAGCCGCCTCGCCGCCCGCAATCTATCCTTCGATAGGCAGCGAGGGGGGCGTCAGGGAAGGATTCCAAGTTGGCGGGCGCGCAGAACCGCCTGCGGGCGCCGGCGAACACCGAGCTTGTCGTAGATCTGCTGCATGTACCACTTGACCGTACCCTCGGTCAGTCCCAGCCGATCGCCGATTTCCCGGTTGCGGAGACCGCCGCTCACCATGGTGAGAATGTCCACCTCCCGGTTGGCAAGGCGTCCGGTCAGCCCGAAATCCTCGTCCTCGTCCTCGTCGGTCTCGATCTGCGGGCCATTCCGCATCAGGGAAACCAGGTGGACCGCAAACCGGTCTGCAGGTGTTTCGAGTTCGGGGCCGTGGGAATAGGCCTCCGTAAGAAGAGCCGAAATGACTTCGCCCTCGTCGATAAACGTGCGCACCCAGCCGGCAGGTTCCGCCATTTCCACCGCCGCGCGCACAGCGCGGCGAGCCTCGGAGCGATTGCCCTGTAGCACCGCGATTTCGGCAAGGAGCAATTCGAAGGTTACGGCCGAGCGAACGGCCCCGGCGCGCTTTACGAACTCCAGCCAGCGATGGGCCACCTTGCGCGCCCGGGTCAATCGGTGATGCTGCATTTCGATGCGCAACCAGGCGATCGCATTGCACTCGTTACGACGCGTCGGCCGCAGCGTCGGTATGGGCTCGCCGTCGATCTGCGGATCGCCGGCCAGGAAGTGCCGCTCGGCCTCCTCGATTTGGCCCGCCTTGACGAGCAGACGGACCTCTTCGGCAACAATGAAGGCGCGCATGCGATCAAGACCGCATTCTATCGCAACGAGATGCGCGTCATTGAGAGTGGCAAGCGCGCCGGACAGGTCGCCGCGCGCGGCGCGAAGGCGAGCATCGACGAGGTAACCGGAGGCCATCTGGTCGGCAAATCCCCACTGTCGCACGACGGGCAAGTGCCGTTCAACCAGGTCAGCCGCACGATCCAAATCGCCGGCGTCGTAAAGAAGCTCCGCAAGCGGGAGTGCTGGCAAGGCAGCCAGCCCCGAGCCCTCGCCATGTAACCCTTTCGCAAGCGTAAAGGCTTCTTCGAGGAAGCGCTGGGCAAGAGGCGTCTTGCCTTGTGCCATCAATGTCGGGGCAACGGAGGCCTTGAGCGCGATCGAGGCAAAATCCGAACCCGGTCGGGAAAGCGCTCGCCGCGTTTCCGCTTCCAGCTTAAGCATGTCCTGAAAGTGATAGAGTTCGCGCCGCGCCGACATGAGCTGGGCAAGCAACGTACAGCTGAGATAGGCATGGCTTTCGGCCATCTCGACCAAAAGGGGCTCCGCGTCCGCTTCAACCTTGATCATGTCGTCGCGCGCGGAAGCCAGCATGACCAGGCGATGACGGATCATCAGATCGATCTGATCCGCATCGTGCGCAGAGACCCTTCCCTCGGCCACCTGGGTCTCGAGTATAGCGCGCGCTGCGTCGATAAACCGCTGGGCGGCGGCGAAAGACAATTGCCGAATGCGCCGCCATGCCAGAGCCAACAACAGATAAGGGTGCCGGGCCAGTTCCGCCCATGGCAAGGCGGAGCCCAACTCGTCGATGCGGTAGAGATAGCCGGTATAAGTCAGCTGTTCCGCCAATTGGTCGAGCTGGCGGGCCAGAAATGCCTGATCGCCGCTCAGTCGCGCATGCTCGATGGCCAGGACGGCCTGACCGTTGGCGGCGAAGTAGTCGCTGGCACGGCAATGCATCAGGGCCGCCCGTGCGGGCGCCCTGTCCATCAGGCGTCCAAGGACCATCTCACGAAACAGGCGGTGATAGGCGTATCGACTGTGTTCCTGATCGATAGCGTTCAGGAAGAGCCCCTGGCGAAACACATGGTCAAGCATCGCGCGCGAATCTTCGTCGCCGGTGACCGCGGCGCAGGCTGAAGGGGTCAGTTCATCCAGGATCGACGTATCGACAAGGAAGCGGCGAACGTCCTCTGGCTGACGGCTGAGCACCTCTTCATGGAAGTATTCCGCAAATTCCGGGCGCAAGCCCGTCAACCTGGGACTGCCGGCCCCCTGTTTGCCGCGGCGATACAAGTCGCAGGCGATCACAACGCCGGATACCCAGCCTTGCGTGTCCCGCACGATATCCTGAAGATCCTTGGAGTCGATCGGCGTTCCGATGCTCTGGGTTACCAGCTGAGCCGCTTCCGCGATTGTGAGTGAGAGATCGGCATTTCCCACTTCATTGAGGAAGCCCAATGCGCGCATACGCGCCAGCGGAAGCCCGATCGCGCCGCGGGCAGAAACGATGATGCACAGGGCATCCCGAGCTGTCGCCGATAGCTGCGCGATAAAATCGAGAGCGGCTTGATCGAGCAGATGGGCATCGTCAATGACAAGGACGGGCCGCGGGTCGACCGTCACCGATAACGCATCGAGCCAGTGCGTATCGTCGCCATCCAGGGTAAGTCGCTCCCAAGGAAGGCCGGCCGCAACGCCTGCTGCCTTGAGGGCTGCGAGGAAAGAAGCCTTGTTGAAGATTCCCGCACGTGTCGCCACCCAAAGGAGCGGGTGGCCTTGCGCGCGTAGCAGGTCCGCCCAGTAGAGCATCGAGGTGGTCTTTCCGCTTCCAGCGGGCGCCGACACCATCGTCAATCGGGAATCGCGGACCTTGGCCGTCAGGTCTCTCATGGCAGCGCGCTCAATCAATGTCGGCGTTATCCGATGCGGCAAAGCGCTCGTCGGAATGACTTTCATGGCTCTCTCCTGGACATGCCTTGTGGCAATTTGTTTTTTGATCCGAAATATATTCTGACGTGTGAAATCCTAAACGCAATCCTTTTTCCTATCCGCAGATAGGTCCTCGCGAGCCGAAGATATTGTCCTGCTCCGGATGGCCGGAAATTTTCGTAAATTGCCGTCTTTACACCCGAAACAAGCAGGCCACCCGAAGCTGCCGGGGCCAAAATCTAGGAAAGGTTGACCATGAAGGCCCTGTATCTCGAAAAAGCCGAGGGACCTGAATCTACCCGCGTTACCGACGTCGAAACGCCGGAACCCGGTCCCGGTGAAGTTCGAGTCGCACTCAAAGCCGCCTCGATCAACCACCGAGAACTGTTCATTTCTCACGGACAATATCCCGGCATGGTGATGCCGGTAACGCTGGGCTGCGACGGCGCAGGCATTGTCGACAAGGTCGGCGCCGACGTTAGCGGAGTGGATGTGGGCTCAGAAGTCGTTCTCTATCCGGCCCGCAATTGGGGCCCCAATCGCCATGCGCCCGCTGCGGACTTCGGTTTGCTGGGCATGCCATTTGCCGGGACGATCGCCGAATACATCTGTATCCCAGCCGAGAACCTGGCTCCCAAACCTTCGTTCATGAGCTTTGAGGAAGCCGGCGCGATGCCGCTCACCGCGCTGACATCGTGGCGGGCGTTGATGTTCAAGGGCCGGCTTCAGGCCGGAGAAACTGTGCTGATCAGCGGGGTCGGCGGCGGAGTCGCCACGTTCGGCCTCGCATTCGCCGTCGCCAAGGGAGCGAACGTCTATGTGACCGGTGAGAACCAGGAAGTCCTCGACCGGGCGATCGAGATGGGTGCCAAGGGCGGCCTGCTCTATACCGATCCGGATTGGCGAAAGCAGGTCGGCAAACTGACCGGCGGGGTTGACGTAGTTCTCGACGGTGCGCCGTCCCCCAGCTTTGCCAACTATGTCCGCACCATCAACCCGGGCGCGCGCATAGTCATCTACGGATCGACCGCCGGGAACGAGGTCAAGTTCAATGCGACGGATATCTTCCTCAAGAGCGCCAGCATCGTCGGCAGCCAGGTCGGCGATCCGCAAGACTTCCGGGAAATGCTAGCGTTCGCCGGCGAGCATCGGATCAAGCCGGTCATAGAGGCTGCGTACCCTCTGGCACAGGCGAAGGAGGCTCTTCTCCACCTTCGCGACCAGCACAAGTTCGGCAAAGTCGTGGTGACGATGTGAGCGACCTGTTCAGCCTCCACGGCAAGAGAGCCCTCGTCACCGGCGGCGCACAGGGGTTGGGGCGAATGATCGCTGAAGGCCTTCTGCGCGCAGGCGCCAGCGTGGCAATCACCTCGCGCAAGGCCGATGTGTGCGAGACCGCCGCCGCGCAAATGTCGCGCCTCGGGTCATGCCTGCCGCTTGCCGCAGACCTGTCTACGCCGGAAGCTGCGGTGGAGCTTGCAGCAGGGTATCGCAGCGCGCTGGGCCGATGCGACATTCTGGTCAACAACGCCGGCAAGACCTGGGGCGGCCCTATAGATACCTTTCCCGACCAGGCCTGGCCAAGCGTGATGGCAGTCAATGTGCAGACGCCTTTCACTCTTGTGCGCGAACTCCTTCCCGAACTGGTCGCGGCGGGCACGGCCGATGATCCATCGCGGGTCATCAACATCGGTTCGGTGGCAGGCATGAAGGCCGAACGGCTCAATGCCTACAGTTACGCTGCCAGTAAGGCGGCGGTCCACATGATGACGCGGGATCTCGCCTGCGACCTTGCCGACCGGAACATCACGGTCAATGCCGTGATACCGGGCTTCTTCCCAACCAAAATGACCGCTCACATGCGCGACGAAGATGCAGTCGACCCGAAACTGCTCAGCCATATCCCGCTGCGCAGGCTGGGCCGCGCCGACGACATCGCCGGAATCGTAGTGTTCCTTTGCTCGCGGGCAGGAGCCTATGTTACTGGCGCGCAAATCCCGGTCGATGGCGGCGTAGTCGGCTGCGGGTGATCTTGGTGTCGGCAGAGGGACGAGCGTCCAGCCAGGCTCATCCCTGATGCTGTATCCTCCGAGGACCTCATTCCTCTGGCAGCGGCAAAACTTGAGCGAGGGAGGATATAGGTCCTCCCTCGCTCCACAGGTCAGAGCTGCCAGCCGCCCCCCGCGACTATGACCTGACCTGTGATGTAGTCGGCCTCCGGCATGCACAGGAGATAGACGGCTCCTGCTGCTTCTTCCGGAGTGCCTGCGCGCCCGAGGGGAATTCCTTTCTCCATGGCCTCAAGGATCTCGTCGCTGACCCCGGCCTTGATCTTCTTGCCCTTGATATCGATGGTCGAACTGCCAGCCTCGCCGGCTGTCATACGCGTCATGATCGCGCCGAAGGCGACGGCATTGACCGTGGTGTTGTATCTCCCCCACTCCTTCATCACAGTCTTCGTGAGGCCGACAATTCCAGCCTTGCCGGCAGCATAACCGGCCTGGCCCGGGTTTCCGCCGAGACCCGAAACTGAGGAAATGTTTACGACCGTCCTTCGTTTGGCGCGCCCGTACTGTTCGATCTCTGCCTTGGCTGCTGACGATATGATCGGCTGGGCGGCTCGAAGAATCCGGAAAGGTGCGCTCAAGTGGACATCGAGCATCGCGATCCATTGCTCGTCGCTGGTCTTCTGAAGCACCGAATCCCAGGCATAGCCGGCATTGTTGATGATGATATCGATCGTTCCGAAAGCCGCCACTGCCGCAGCCACGAAGGTATCGCCAAAGGTCGGATCGGTCACATCGCCAACGCAAATGACGGCGCGAACCCCAAGTTCCTCGATCTCGGCCGCGGTGGCGCGGGCCACGTCTTCATCAAGGTCATTGACCACGACATTTGCGCCCGCGCTAGCCAATTTGAGCGCGATTGCCTTGCCGATGCCCCGCCCTGATCCCGAAACCAGAGCGACCTTACCATCCAGTATTTTCACGTGACCTCTTCCCGTTCTGTTACAAATCCCCGAACGCAGGCACTGCCTGCATCGAGCACCACCACGCCGCGTTCTCTCACAGACGCGCGAAAGCGAATCTCATCTCCATCGCGCCAGATCTCGGTCCGAATGGTTTCACCGGGGAACACAGGCGCGGTGAAACGGACATGCATGCGTGTCAGCAACGACGCGTCGCCGTCGCAGCACAAATGGATCAATGCGCGGCCAACGAGGCCCATGGTCGCCAGTCCGTGGAGGATCGGGCGCTCGAAACCCGCCGCCGCCGCCGTTCCGGCATCGATGTGCAACGGATTGCGATCGCCGGTCAGCCGGTAGAGCATTGCCTGGTTAGCAGCCGTAGGCAGGTCAAGCACTGCATCCGGCGGGAAATCGGGACATTGCCCATTCGCAAGCGGAACGAGAGAACGGTCTCCCCCGAAACCACCTTCGCCCCGTAGGACCCAGATTTCCTCTGCCTCCGCAATCAGCTGGTCTGTCGGCGTCGTCAGTATCCGCTTCGCCCGAACGAGAGCGGGCTTGCCCGGTCCCTTGTCGGCGACCTCTCCGATCTCGATCCGGCCATGAATGACCTGGCCCAGTTGCAACGGTCGATGCAGACGCAAGCTCTGCTCGCCGTGCAGAATTCGCGGCCAGTCCCACCCGAGTTCCGCAGCCATCGGCCAGAACCCCGGCGTGCCAAGCACAAGCGCCATGGTCGGCAAAACGGTTAGGTCACGCTCAAAGAGGAAGCGGCTCTCATCGATGGCGGCGAGCCCCGCTCCCACGCCCAGGGCGTAGAGGATGGCGGAACGCGGATCGCAAACGTCCTGCGCGGTCGGGACCTGGTAACCGCGCATGCGCTCAAGGTTCAGCATAGCGAGTTTCCCTTAGGTCAGGTCAGCTTGCGCTCGTCGAGCCCGAGCCCGCGCCCGATTATCTCGCGCATGATCTCGCTGGTGCCGGCGAATATGCGGCTGACGCGTGCATCGGTGTACATCCGGCTGATCCGGTACTCGTCCATGTACCCTGCCCCGCCGTGGAGCTGGACGCATTCGTCCATCACCCGGCCCTCCAGTTCGCTCGTGAGCAACTTGGCAGCGGAGGCATCTTCGGCAGTGAGTTCGCCTGCGTTGAGCAGGATCACGCATTGATCCACGTACGTCTGGATCGCATCGAGCTCCGCGCGCATGGAAGCCATCTTGAAGCGCGTATTCTGAAACGCGCCGATCGGCTTTCCGAAGGCCTTGCGCTCTTTCACGTAGTCCAGCGTAAGGTCGAAGGCAGTCTGGGCAGTGGCCATGAAACCGATCGCTGCCACGAGGCGCTCCTGTGCCAGGAAGCGCGCAAGATACTTGAAGCCCTGCGTCGGATCGCCCAGCACGTTTTGCTTGGGCACTTTGACATCGCTGAAGAACAGCTCAGCGGTATCCTGCGCCTTCATGCCCATCTTGGCGAGCTTGCGCCCGCGCTCGAAGCCTTCGAAGCCGCGCTCCACCACAAACAGGCCAAGCCCATGGCGGCTGGCCGGATCGGTCCGTGCCGCGACAACAACCAGATCGCCCAAAATCCCGTTGGAAATGTATGTCTTGGCGCCGTTGAGCACCCAGTGATCGTCACGCTCGACCGCGCTCGTGCGCATTCCTGCAAGGTCGCTGCCCGTAGATGGTTCGGTCATCGCCACGGCAAGAATAGTCTCGCCGCTGACGATGCCGGGCATCCATCGCTCCTTTTGCTCCTGCGTGCCGAGCTTGGCGATGTAGGGCGCGACCAAATCGTTATGGAGATTGATGTAGAAGCCTATGTCGCCGTGGCGCATATTCTCCTCAATGATGATCTGCTCGAAACGAAAATCGTCGATTCCCGCACCCCCGTACCGTTCCTCGGCCCAGGTGCAAAGCAATCCCTGCTCGCCTGCCTTGAGGTAAAGATCGCGATCGACCATGCCCTGTTCGCGAAAGCGTTCGGCATGGGCGCCGACGTTGGCGCTCATGAACTTGACGACGCTGTCGCGAAACTGCTCGTGCTCCGGCTCGAAGATCAGGCGCTTCATGCTGGCATGGGCTCCTTGGCCTCGTCGGCGCTTTCGGCAGTGTAGAAGGTCTCGCCGCGCGATGCCTTCTCACGCAGCCACGCGGAAGGCAGGAAACGGGGCCCATATCGCTGGGCAAGGATATCCGCTTCCCCGACGAACGAGCCGATGCCGATCGTATCGATGTAGCTGATCGTTCCGCCGGTCCACGTCGGGAAACCCCACCCATAGATCGCGCCGAGATCGGCGTCCTGCGGTGTTTCCAACACGCCCTCTTCCAGGCAGCGCGCAGTCTCCATCGCCTGGGCAAATAGAAAGCGCTTCTTGAGTTCCTCGATGTCCCAACTGTCATTGACAGGGAAGTGCTCGGCGAGCCCCTTCCACAAGTGCTTCTTGCCGCCTTCAGGGTAGTCGTAGAAGGCTCCTCCGGTCTTGCGGCTGGAGCGTCCGATCTCGTCCTTCATCTTGCGCATGACGGCAACTCCGGCCGGCGGAGTATAGCCCTCGCCCTCTTCCGCGATCGCCTGGTCGACGATCTTGAGCGGCAGATCCAGCGTGAGTTCGTCCAGCAGCGCGAGCGGACCGACCGGCATGCCAACTGCCTTGGCGGCATTCTCGATCACTGCCGGTGGCACGCCTTCCGCCAGCATGGCCGCACCTTCGTGGATCAGCATCTGGAACACGCGGCTGGTATAAAAGCCGCGGCTGTCATTGACGACAATCGGCGTCTTGCGGAGCTGCGCGATGAAATCGAGACCCTTGGCCAGCGTTTCCTTGCTGGTCTGCTTGCCCATGATGACCTCGACCAGGCCCATTCGATCGACCGGCGAGAAGAAATGCAGACCGATGAACTGATCCGGGCTTCTCGAAGCCAGCGCCAACTGCGAAATCGGAAGGGTCGACGTGTTAGAAGCAAAAATAGCTTCGGGCGGCAGCACAGCCTCTGCCTTCTTCGTGGTCTCCGCCTTGATCGCGGTATCCTCGAACACGGCTTCGACGACCAGATCGCAGCCCTGGAGCATGCCGAAATCGTCGGTCGGGACAATGCGGGCAAGAACCGCATCGGCCTTGTCCCGCGTCACCTTGCCTTTTTCGACCAGCTTACCGAGTACCTTGGCTGAATAGTCCTTGCCCTTTTGCGCCGTCGGCACATCGCGGTCGATCAAGACGACGTCGATGCCGGCATTGGCCGCAACGTAGGCAATTCCTGCACCCATCATCCCCGCGCCCAGCACGCCGACCTTTCGCGCTTCGAACCTGGGATAGCCTGCGGGGCGGCGAGCGCCCTTTTCTGCTGCCAGCTTCGAGATGAAGGTCGTGCGAATGATGTTGCGGGCGACCGGATCGGTGAGCAGCTTAGCAAAGTATTTGCCCTCTACTGCGAGCGCCTTGTCGAACGGCAACTGCAATGCCTGAAACAGCGAATTGAGAATTGCGAGCGGAGCCGGCTGATTATAGCCGCTCTTTGCCAGGCCTCCCGTCGCCATCATGTACGCGGCGGAATCTTCCGGTACCGTAAGCCCTTTCTTCTGAGGCGGAACCCAGCCCTTGACGTCCCACGGCTTGACAGGGTCGGGCCCGCTCGCCAGCCACGCCCGGGCGGTATCGAGAAGATCCGCTTCGGGAACCACCTGATCCACGATGCCCGTTTTGAGCGCTTCGGCAGGCGCGACGGCGCGGCCGGTCAGAAGCAGGTCGAGCGCCGTTTTCATGCCGGCGATGATACCGAGCCGAACCGTGCCTCCAGATCCGGGAAGGAGACCGACAGTAACTTCGGGCAGGCCGACAGTGGCCTTTGCATCATCGACGAGGATGCGATGATGGCAGGCCAGCGCAAGTTCGAAACCTCCGCCCAGCGCCAAACCGTTGATCACTGCAACCCACGGCTTACCCGACTGCTCGATCGCGCGGTGCATGTCGGTCGCCCGCTTCGAGAACGCATAGGCCTCGAGCGGTGTGAGCGTATCGAAGCCATTGACCAGCTGCTTGAGATCCGCGCCGGCCATGAACGACTTCTTGCCCGAGGTCAGGATAACGCCCTTGATGGCGTCGTCCTGCGCGATCTGCCTGGTGGCCTGCGTCATGTCCGCAATGAAGCCGTCGTTGACGACGTTCATCGGACCTTCGGCATCGAGAGTCAGGATCGCGAAGCCGTCTTCGGCCTTCTCCAGTCGCATTGTCTTCATGGGTGTGTCCCGATCTTTTTCTAGGAATGGAGCAGCGTTCAGACGCGCTCGATGATAGCGGCGGTCCCAAGACCATTGGCCGCGCACAGCGTGATGAGGCCTGTTTCGGCGTCGCGGCGTTCCAATTCGTCGAGCACGGTGCCGAGGATCATCGCGCCGGTGGCGCCGAGCGGATGTCCCATGGCGATCGCCCCGCCGTTCACGTTGATCCGGTCGTCGGGAATGTCCATGTCGCGCTGAAAGCGCATAACTACGCTGGCGAAGGCCTCGTTGAGCTCCCAGAGGTCGATGTCCTTGGGCATCATTCCTCCGGCCCGCAAAGCCTTGCGCGAGACCTCCGCAGGGGCCGTCAGCATGATCGTCGGTTCAGAACCGATATTGGCATAGGAACGGACGCGCCCGCGGGGTTTGAGGCCCGCTTTCTCACCGAACGCCCGTGAGCCGACCAGGACGAGCCCGGAACCGTCGACAATACCGGAGCTGTTGCCGCCGTGATGGACATAGTCGAGGTCCTCGATCTCGGGGTACCGGGCTTTCGCGACAGCTTCGAAACCGGCTTTCCCGAAGCCTTCGAATGCGGGCTTGAGCTTTGCCAGGCTCTCCAGCGTGGTGCCCGGACGCATGTGCTCGTCATGATCGAGCACGACCTCGCCCAGCACGTCCTTCACCGACACGATGGAATTTCGAAAATAGCCGTTTTCCCAGGCTCGGGCCGCCTTGCGCTGGCTCTCGACCGCGAAACGGTCGACATCCTCGCGGGTGTAGCCGTCGAGCGTCGCGATGATGTCCGCGCCGATGCCCTGCGGCGCATAATAGTTGCCGAATGCAACTGCCGGGTCCGACGTCCAGGCACCGGAATCATAGCCCATGACCGTTCGGCTCATGGATTCAACGCCGCCCCCGATGCCGGCCTGGATCATGCCGGAATGGACCTGGGCCGCGATGAGACTGACAGCATCGAGGCCAGTCGCGCAAAATCGGTGAATCTGCTGGCCAGCCACCGATTGCGCATAGCCGGCTTGAAGAACCGCCGCGCGCGCCAGGACACCGCCCTGCTCGCCGACCGGCTGCGCCATGCCAATGATAACGTCATCGAGCAAGGCGGTGTCGAGTGCGTTGCGCTCCTGCAAGGCCTTGAGCAGCTGTGTCGCCATTTCGACCGAAGTGATCTCATGCAGCGCGCCATCGGGCCGGCCCTTGCCGCGCGGCGTGCGAACATGATCGTAGATATAGGCTTCCATCGTCATTTCCCGGCCAGTGATCGGTGTTTTCGTGATCCTGCTCTTGGGTCTGGCCAGCCTGTCCGCACCTATCCAACGAAAGGCGCAGGATCGCGGGTTCGCTGCAATCTCGCACTCATCGCGCAGGGACGAACTTTGAGGACGAGCTTTTGTGAGCATGACGGGTGAAGACGACGCCGCAATTCGCATCACCGCGACGACGTTGGGTGATCACCTCTTGGCGGGGTGGGACAAGGGCAAGGACAGGGAGGCGCTGGTTTTCCCGGGCGAACGCAAGAGTTATGACGAAGTCGTGGCCAGTGTTCTGCGCCGCGCGAGGGGGCTAAGGGCGCTCGGGATTCGACGGGGCGACCATGTCGGCATCTTGCTGCCGTCCAGCATCGAATTCGTCGAAACGCTTTTCGCAAATGCGATGTGCGGTGCCGTCTCGGTTCTCATGAATGCCCGCTACAAGGCACCAGAGATGGCGTACGTGTCGGAGAACGCCGACCTTGCAGCCATCGTCACAAACGATCTTGTCTCTGAACACGTCGACTTCGGTGCGCGGCTTTACGAGGCATTTGCAGACCTGGCGAGTGCCGACAATCCTGCTCGCCTGTCACTTGCCGCGGCACCGAAGCTTTCCCGCATCATCATGCTTGGCGGTCGTTCGGTTCCCGGCTTCATCGACCAGGCGATGTTCGATGAAGCCGCCGAACAGGTCAGCGAAGACGAGATCCATGCGGCGCGCCTCACTGTTCGCGTGCGTGATACCGCGATGATTCTGTACACCTCCGGCACTTCGGCCAATCCCAAGGGCTGTCTGCTAAGCCATGAAGCCGTGACGCGCGAGGCGAACAACCTGGCGCACTATCGCTGGGCCTTCCAGCCCGGCGAGCGAGCATGGTCGCCGCTGCCGCTTTTCCATATCGCCGCAATGCTCTGCATGCTCGGCGCGATGGAGGTTGGGGGTACCTTCATTGGACAGCCGCATTTCGACGCCGGAGAAAGCCTGCGCCAGATCGAGCAGGAGCGCGTGACGATGATGTTCCTGCCCTTCGTCACATTCCATCAGGCAATGATCGCGCACCCCGATTGGGAAACGTCAGATCTTTCCTCGGTCAGGCTCCAGAACAGCTGCTTTGCCTTCATGCCCGACCGGGTCGGTCAGGCGTACCGGGAGAAGGCTCCCGGTATGTTGCAGGTGGGGACCATGGGCATGACGGAGGCTACAGGAATCGTGACCACCGGCGGCTACGGGATGGAGCCGGAAATGGGCTTCAGAAAGCTCGGTTATCCGCTCGCCGGCATCGAAATGAAAATCATCGACCCTGAGACAGGCTTGGAGAAAGCCGTCGACGAACGGGGCGAGATATTGATCCGCGGTTACAATCTGTTCGACGGATACTACAAAGATCCTGAGAAGACGGCCCAGGCGCTGGACAGCGAGGGCTGGTATCACAGCGCCGACATCGGCTCGATCGATGCGCACGGCCATGTGATGTTCCACGGCCGGTTCAAGGACATGCTCAAGGTGGGCGGCGAGAACGTCGCGGCGGCAGAAGTCGAAGCGGTCCTGGCCGCGCATCCGGCTGTTCGTCTTGCCCAGGTCGTTGGCCTGCCGGACGAGCGGCTGGCCGAAATCCCGGCAGCCTACATCGAGCGAGACGGCGACGTGATCGTCGAGCCGGAGGAATTGATCGCCTTTACCAAGGCGCGCCTTGCCTCGTTCAAGGTGCCCCGGCACATCCGTTTCATCGACGAATGGCCGATGTCGGCATCGAAGATACAGAAGTTCAAGCTGCGCAGCGCGTTGATGGACGAGCTTGGTCTCAAGGACTGATCAGGCGCTGCGCGCAAAGGGAGAATGGAATGCGTGTGGTCATTACTGGTGCAGCCAGCGGCATCGGCCGCGCCTGCGCTGAACTACTGGCGGCAGGACAAGTTTTGCCCGGCGTGCACTCAATGCTCCTCGCCGACAGGGACGAGGCCAATCTTGGAGCGGTGACGGGCAAAATTGGGGGGGCGACAGGGGGCTTCGTCGTTGACCTTGCCGAGCCCGACAGCGGCGATCGCATCGTCGAGGCTGCACTCGCCCACATGGGCGGTATCGATGCAGTCATCAGCAATGCGGGCATCATCATGGGCGGCACTCTTGTCGACCAGCCGCTTGCCGACTTCGACCGGATCTTCGCGATAAACACTCGCTCTACCTGGCTGCTAGCAAAGGCCGCGCATCCTCACCTGCGAGCCAGCAAAGGTGCCTTCATTGCAACGGGCTCGATGTCGGGCACCCAGCCTACGCCGGGGCTCGGATTTTATTCATGCAGCAAGGCGGCGCTTTTGATGCTGATCCGGCAACTCTGCATTGAATGGGGTCCCGATGGCATCCGTTGCAATACCGTCTCTCCCGGCCCTACCTACACGCCGATGACGGCCGCCGGCTACGGTGACAAGACGCGCCGGGAAGAGCGGGAAGCCAGTATACCTTTGCGTAAACTCGGCGTGGCCGAGGATGTCGCCAACGCCATCCTGTTCCTCGCCAGTCCGCAGGCCAGCCACATCAGCGGTATCGATGTGCTTGTCGACGGGGGCATGAGCAACATGCTGATGCCGGCCAGCGGGGGCGGCACGGGCCAGCAAAGGCAACGCTGAAATGGTGTCAGGCGGCCTTGTCATCCAGGAAACGCAGGCTCGCCTCACCCGCCGGGTCGCCCTGCCCATCGATCAGAAGCCTGGCTGTTGCCTCGAGATGGCTCCTGAGGAGAGCGACGGCCCGATCCGCGTCCCTGGCAAGCGTGGCTTCGACGATCTCGGCATGCTCATGCACCAGATCCCGCTCGCCGGTTGCGAGCGGAACGGTGAGGTAGCGATATCGTTCGGATTGAGCGTAGAGCCATTCGCGCATGCGCAGCAACCATGGGCTGTCGCAAGCATCGACGAGGGCATGATGGAAGTCGCCATGGGCCTCGGCGTAGTCCTCATTGAGCCGCTCCGGCATGGCGGGATCGCGTGTCGGCGTCTTGCTGAGACGGTGGGCAGCACTCACGATCGTCGATTCCCAATCGAGGCCGCCGCGTTCGATGGCGCGGCGAAGGCACTGTCCCTCGATGTCACTCCTCACCATGACGAGGTCGGTCAGATCGGCGATGGAAATCGGCGCTGCCCGAAAGCCTCGCGCATCGTCAAGCACGACGAACCCTTCAGACGTCAGGCGCGACAAGGCCTCTCGGACTGCACCGAGACTGAACCCCAGGTTGTCCGACACGTCTTTGATGTTGATCCGCTCCCCCGGCACAAGGCGGCAGGTCAGGAGATTGTCCCGCAGCCGGCGATAGGCCTGCTCGGTGAGGCTGAGCTTTTTTGTCATCCCAGTCCCCATAGCAGCAACGAAATGCAAGGTAAACGCTAGAGGTATATCTTAGCACTTAGAATATATTTTAGATTGACGAGCCGACCGAGCCACCCCACGGTGCCCGAGTTTGGAAAAGGATCGAATCATGCGCTTGGCAAAAGTTTCGAAGGACGGTCGCATCGGCGTTGCGGTGGACACTGGCTCCGGCATCAAGGCGATTTTCGGCGACGCGGCACTCTACGATCTGGACGACCTTGTCGCTCAGGGCGGCGAAGCGCTCGCAAAGGCGGGCGGCAAAGTCCTGGCCCAGGGAGAGAGCGTCGCGCAAGACGACCTTGAATTCCTGCCTCCGCTTATCAAGGCGCCGAAAATCCTGTGCCTTGGTCTCAACTACAAGGATCACGCTGCCGAAGGCGGCTTTCAGGTTCCGGAATTCCCGACAGTTTTCGGACGGTTCAATTCGAGCCTGATCGGCCACGGCGCGCCAATCATCAAGCCGGCCACATCGGACCAGCTCGATTACGAGGCTGAAATGGTCGCAATCGTCGGCAAGGGCGGAAAGAACATCGGAAAGGAAGACGCGCTGTCCCACATCGTCGCTTACTCGGTGTTCAATGACGGCTCCGTGCGCGACTATCAGCTCAAGACGCCGCAATGGACCGTGGGCAAGAATTTCGACGATACCGGTGCCTTCGGCCCATGGCTGGTCACGGCCGATGAACTGCCTGCGGGCGGCGCTGGGCTCAAGATCGAGACCAGGCTGAACGGGCAGGTCGTTCAGAGCGCCAATACCTCCGACATGGTCTTCGATGTTGTCGATACGGTGTCCTTGCTTTCCACATGCTTCACGCTGGAAGCAGGCGACGTGCTGGTCATGGGCACGCCGTCGGGCATCGGACTTGCCCGCAATCCCCCGCTCTTCATGAAGGACGGGGACGTATGCGAAGTGGAGATCGAAAAAATCGGCTTGCTGGTCAATCCCATCAAGGCAGCGTGATTTCGGGCCGAGCGATGCGCCAGAACATCGCTCGGCCGCCATGGAGGACAGGATGAACGAGAAAAGCATCGCCAGTCGCCGCGCCAATGTGCTTGGTGTACATTCGATCGATCACTTTGCGGTGGAAGTGCCCGACCTCGACGAGGCACGACGCTTCTACACGCTCTTCGGTCTGGACGTGCGCGAGGCGGATGGCGGGCTCGAACTCTATGCACAGGGTCATCCGCACAGGTGGGCAGTGCTCAGCCAGGCAGGCGATGCCAAGCGACTGCGTTATCTCAGCTTCGGGATATTCGCGGATGAGGAGGAGACGTTTCGCGGCCACCTCGAGCGCGCCGGTGTCGAATTCATCGCGGCTCCTGACAACGCAGAAGCCAAGGGTATCTGGTTCAGAGGGTTCGACGGCCTTCCTGTCAACGTCCGCGTTGCGGAGAAGGCGACGCCTGCCGAAAAAAGCCGCTTCAGCTTCACAAGTTCAGAACCCGGCAAGTCCGGCGCAATTCCCAACAGCAAGGCACCCAAGGTCCACCCCCGCCGTCTTTCGCACTTTGCGATCTTCACCACCGACGTGAACGCCGCGATCGACTTTTATGAGCGGACGCTTGGCCTGCGGCTCTCCGACAAGAGCGAGCCCGCTGTTGCCTTTCTCCATGGTGTCCATGGGAGCGATCACCACTTGCTCGCACTCGTGCTCTCCGACCGCCGCGGTATGCATCACAACAGCTGGGACGTGGGTTCCGTCATGGAAGTGGGTCTCGGCGGCGCAAGCATGGCGCGCGCCGGCTATGGACCCAACTGGGGCCTCGGCCAGCATGTGCTGGGCGCGAACTACTTCTACTACGTGCGCGATCCCTGGGGCAGCTTCAGCGAGTATTCCGCGGACATCGATTTCATTCCTGCGGATGTGGACTGGCCCTCGGCCAACCACGCCCCTGACGACAGCATGTTCCTATGGGGACCCGACCCGTTCCCCGAATTTATCCAGAACACCGAACCAGCGGAGGCCTGATTGCCATGACCACATTCGTTCTTCTTCACGGCGGCGGCATGGGCGGCTGGACCTGGAAATACGTCCGGGAAATTCTCGAAGCGCAAGGGCACACGGTCTACACACCGACCTTCACCGGCTTTGGCGAGCGCAGCCATCTCATCGGCCGCGATGTGGGCAACGAGACCCACGTGCGCGACATCGTCAACGTGTTCAAATTCGAGGATCTGAATGACGTCGTGCTGGTAGCGCACAGCTATGCCGGCACCGTGGCGCCGGGTATCATAGCAGAGGTGGGCGACCGCATCGCCAGCATCATCTACCTCGACGCCATCATCGCCCATTCGGGCGAGCGCATCGCCTCGCTGATGGGTTATGTACCCGAAGAACAAGTCGCACAGCTCGATGCATTGCTTGAAGCCGGCGAGGGACCGATCGGCTCGGGCGTCGACGAGATGCAGCGTGCGGCCGCCAAGGAGCATCCGCACCTCATGGATCCCGCACGGGAAAAGTGGCTGCTCGACAACCTTTCTGACCAGCCGATGAAGGCGACAGCGGGCGCCATCGCCAAGGGCAGCGAAACCATCGCAAGACCGGTGGACTATATCGCCGCCGCCGTCACCGTGATGACGGCGATGCACGAGCGCGCGCGCGCGCTCGGTTGGAACATTCACGAACATCCAGGCGACCATGCTCTGCTGGTGGGCGATCCCGAAGGTACCACCGGCCTGATCCTCAAAATCGCCGGATTGAAGGTGGACGCATGAACCCCGCAGAACTGTTCTCGGTGAAGGACCGCATCGCCGTCGTGACGGGCGGCTCCGGCGGCATCGGGCGCCATATAGCGACTGGCTTCGCCGCCGCCGGCGCCAAAGTTTATATCTGCGCGCGGACCGAGGCCAAAGTGCTCGATACCGCCCGGGAAATCAGCACCTCGACCGGGGGTCAGTGCATCGGGCTAACCGCTGATGTCTCATCCCTGGAGGGAGTGGACGCTCTCGTCGCCCGCGTGAGTGAAGCCGAGAAAGCGCTTCATATCCTGGTCAACAATGCCGGTGCGATGGCCGAGGCTCCTATCGACGATTACAGCGAGCAGGATTGGGACCAGGTCATAGATCTCAACCTGAAGGCACCGTTCTTCCTGCTTCAGAAATTTCTCCCTCTTCTGCGTGCCGGCGGGACAAAGGAACGGCCGGCATCCCTCATCAACATCGGCTCGGTAGGCGCTCTCAAGGTCGGTCCCAAGGAGAACTACGCCTACCAGGCATCCAAAGGTGCGATCCACTGGCTGGCAAAGGGTCTCGCGAAACGACTGGGCCGCGACCACATCACGGCCAATGTCATCGCGCCCGGCTTCTTCGAGACGGAGATGACCGTCATCACGTCCGACGAGATGAGAAAAATGGTCGAAGGCATGGTGCCGCGCGGGCGCACCGGTACTGCGGAAGACCTGGCGGGCGCTGCCATCTATCTGGCCTCTCGTGCCGGAGCCTACGTGACAGGATCGGTCATTCCGGTCGAAGGTGGATTGTCGATCTGATATGACCCAGCCCCATTTCATCGCCATCGGCGGCACCATGCGCGCCATGTCATCGACCGAACGCGCCCTGCGTAAAGCGCTAGCAATCGCGCAGGAGCGCGGCGCACGCACTACCATCCTTTCGGGCGAAGACATCAATTTCCCCCCGTATGCACCGGAAAATCAGGAGCGTTCCGACGCAGCACGGCGTTACATTGAACTGCTTCGGACCGCCGATGGCATCATCATCGGTTCGCCGGGCTATCACGGTGCGATATCGGGCTTCGTCAAGAACGCGCTCGATTATGTCGAGGATACGAACCGGGACAGTCGCTGCTACTTCGACGGCCTGCCGGTCGGCGCAATCGCCACGGCTGCTGGCTGGCAGGCTGCGGTTGGAACGCTCCAGCAGCTTCGCAGCATAACCCATGCCCTGCGCGGTTGGCCGACACCTCTGGGGGTTGCGATCAACACGGTCGGAACCGAGGGCGATCCCATCGAACAGGCGCCCGTCACCAGCCAGCTTACCATGATGACAGACCAGATGTTTCGCTTCCACGAAGGGCCGACCCTATAGGACGATAGGTTCTGAGCGCACCGGATGGGTGCCAATTGGGGGCGCAAGAGAACAGGAAGTACAATGGATTTTTCGCTCACCGACGAGCAGCAGGCCTTCCGTGACGTTGTGCGCCGCTGGGTCGACGCAGAAGCCCCGAAGGACTGGATGCGCACGCTCGAAGCCGACGAGGAAAACTACCCTTACGCGCTTTGGGACAAGCTGGCAGAGCAAGGCTTTTTCGGCATCGGCATCCCGGAAGAATATGACGGGCTGGGCGGCGACGTCATGATGCAGATGATCTTCGCCCGCGAGTTTGCCCGCACGGCAGGGGGATTGCTCTGGGTGTGGGGCCTTACCTCGTTCGGAGGCGCCAAGACGATCGGTGCGGTGGGAACCGAAGAGCAGAAGAATCGCTGGCTGAGGCCGATGGCCCAGGGCAAGCTTCGCGTCTCGCTGTCGATGACCGAACCCGATGGCGGAACCGATGTCCTGGGTGCGATGAAGACTTACGCGGACAAGGTCGAGGGTGGCTGGAAGCTGAAGGGGGCCAAGATGTGGACGACGGCCGCCAAGGCGGCTGACCGGCTTCTTGTCCTCGCGCGGACGGATCGCAATGTCGAAAAGAAGCATCACGGCCTCACGATGTTCTTCGTCGATGCCAAATCTCCCGGCATTACCTGCTCGCTGCTGCCCAAGCTTGGCATGCGGGCGATGGGTTCTTGCGAAGTCCATTACGACGATGTCTTCGTCCCGGATGAGGACGTGCTCGGGGAACCGGGGCAGGCGTGGTACGCAATGCTGCCGACGCTCAACAACGAGCGGATAATGGTCGGCGCGCAGTGCCTCGGTGCGATAGACGGCGTACTTGAAGACGCGCTCGACTACATGAAGCAGCGCAAGGCGTTCGGGGGCATCATCGGTCGCTTTCAGATCCTTCAGCACTACGTCGCGGATATCGCCACCTGGCAAAAAACGACCGAATTGCTGCTCAACAACGTCGCATGGATGCAGGCCAACGGCATGCCCTGCGGTGTCGAGGCGAACATGCTCAAGATGGTCGCGACTGAAAATGCAGTAAAAGCGGCCGATCTCGGCATCCAGATCCTAGGCGGCATGGGCTATTCCGCAGAGACCGACATGCAACGCTACTGGCGGGATCACCGGATCCTGAGAATGACGCCAATCAGCAACGAGATGGTTCGTAACTCGATTGCCGAAAGCCTCGGGCTGCCCCGCTCTTTCTGAAGGAAATGGCCATGAGCGATCTCGACGATCTGCCCCCTGCCCCACACGCTGCCGGCACGTCTCTGGACGGCAGCGCGGTCTTCAAGATCAGTGCCGAGGAAAACGCTGCGCTGTGCCGTTCAACCGGCATCGAGCCGGCGCCTGACGGCACTGCGCATCCGATCTACTACTACATCGCGACCCAGGTCGCGATGGGCAAGACGGTGGCCGGCGTATGCGAGGCCTGCGAATTCGACGTCGAGGACGGTCCGATGATGGGCTCGAGCGGCGTAACGTTCGACGCCCCCCTGAAGGTGGGCGAAAGCTACAGGGTCACCGGTGAAATCCTCGATCTCGTCCGCAAGCGCAGCCGCAAGCTCGGCGTCATGGACGTACTGACCTACCGGCTCCGCTTGCACCTGCTGGACGGCACCAAAGTGCTTGAGACCGACAACGTCTGGGTACTGCCCCGCAAGGAGTTTGCCGCATGACATATGACGTTGGAGACGAATTGCCTTCGTTCACCATCGAGCGCGTCAGCCCCGATGCAATGAAGCAGTGGGCGGTCTTTCTCGCAGATCCCAATCCGATCCATCTCGACGTCGAAGCCGTGAAGGCAAAGGGCCTGGGCAACCGCGTGATCAACCAGGGGCCAATCAATGTGGCCTACATGATGAACATGCTCATGCGTGCCTTCCCCAAAGGCCGGATTTCGAAGATGGATTCGCGCTTTCTGGACAATGTCTATGGCGAGGATCACGCTGTCGTCACCGGCAAGGTCACCGCGATCGATGGAGGCACGGTCACGTGCGAATTCAAGCTCGACGTGGACGGGCGTGGCACCGTCAATTCCGGCACAGCAACAATAGAAATCTGAAAATTCTCCAGGAGAGAGATTATGCCTAGCGGACCTTTTGCCCACGTTTGCATGGTCGTACGCGACCTCGACACCGCCATCGAGAACTGGACCAAGATACTGCGCGTTCTCGACCCTGCATCGCTGGAAGAGCGTATCGTCAAGTACGACGAATTCTCGAGCGGCGCGGATGCAGGAATGCGGTGGGCCACTTTCGTCAACAATGGTGGAACAGAAATCCAGTTCATCCAGCCCTCCCCGGGAACGCCGATGGGCGACCGCCTCGAAAAGGTCGGCGAGCACGTGCATCATTTCTGCTTTGCTACCGACGACGTACCGGGAGCAATGGAGAAATTGGCCGCGGAAGGCATTCAGGTGCTTGGCGACGGCAAGACCTACAACGACCCGGACATGACCTGGCAGAAATGGAGCTGGGTGGGCCCGAAAAGCACCCATGGCTGTTTGATCGAGGTCGCCTCGCCGTATGAAAGCAGGAACGACGGCAAGTGGCACCATGCACCGGGCAAGTTCGCGTACAGCGGGCCAGGCGAACATCCTTCCTTTGCAGAACTGGTACCCCCGGTCGCCGCGGCCTGACCGGCAGACTTGCGCATGATCACCGCTTCCCGAACCACGTGGCCCGGTGACCATCTCGACATGGTAGCCGATGCCTTCGGCGACCCTGCTGCGCCTGCAGTGTGCTTCTTCCATGGCGGCGGCCAAAGCCGCCGCTCATGGACGCAGTCGGCGCGGCGGACGGCGGAGACCGGTTACTATGCACTCACGTTCGATTTGCGCGGACATGGCGAGAGCGGCTGGGCGGCCGATGGCGACTATGAGCTGGAAGCCTACGGGCGGGATGTGGAATCCATCGTCGCCCGTCTCGCCAGGCCCGTTGCGCTGGTCGGCGCATCGCGAGGCGGGCAATCGGCACTGGTCGGCGGTTCGCGTCATCCCGACCTCGTCAGGCTGATCATGCTGGCGGACGTGGCGCCGCTAATCGTCGATGACGGCGTGGATGGCATTCGCGATTTCTTTCGCAGCAGCGACGCCGGCTTTGCCACGCTGGATGACGCAGCCGATGCTCTGCATCGCCATTTGGGCCAACCGCGCGTTGCCAACGTATCCGGCTTGGCCAAGTCGATGCGGAAGCAAGACGGCCGGCTGTTCTGGCATTGGGATCCGCGCACAACCGCACCCGAATTCCTGCATCCGCCTTCCGAACGCGCATCCCTGTTCGCAGCGGCCGGCAGGGTGAAATCACCCGTCGTGCTGGTGAAGGCGCAGCTCAGCGAACTTGTCTCGGACGAGAGCGTTCGCCATTTCAAAAGCCTCACTCCGCAATTGGAGGTCGAAATCGCCGAGGGTGTCGGTCACATGTTCACCGGCGACCAGAACGATGCCTTCGCAGTTCGACTGCTACGCCATCTGGCCGAGCATCTGCCTTTATGAACCGGGGAGCCGCAATCGTCATTGGCGGAACCGGCGGCCTTGGAAGCGAGATATGCAGGCAGCTTGCCTCTGACTGGAACGGCGTCGCCATCGGATATCGTTCCAGCCACGAGCGAGCCCTCGCAGTCGCCGAAACAATCGGCGGAAACGGCGGCACCCTGGCGGTCCGCTGCGACCTTTCCGACAATGCTTCGATCCAGGAGGCCATGCGCAGCACCGTGGAGCGGTTCGGAGCAATCGGAACCGTCGTTTACGCCAGCGGCGTCGAAATTCCGCAGCCATTCGTCAGTCAGATCGTCGAACAGCAATGGCGCGAAGTCATCGAGATCGAACTGATGGGTTTCACCCGCGTGGTTGCCCATGCCCTGCCGCACTTTCGAACGCAGGGCTTCGGCAATTTCGTCGCGGTCGTATCGGTTGCCAATTACTGCTTCCCCCCTGGCGATGCGCTTTCATCGGTTCCCAAAGCCGGTATCGAGGCTCTTTGCCGGGCTGTTGCGAAAGAAGAAGGGCGATACGGCATCAGGGCGAACACGGTTGCACCAGGCATCATTGACGCAGGGCTTGGCGCCGAATTTCTTTCCACTCTCTACACACCGGACATCTGGGAATCCCAGCGCAAGCGGATCGCGCTCCAGAGCTTTGGCAATGCAGGCGATATCGCCAACGCCGTGGCCTACCTCGCGTCGGCGCGTGCAGGTTACGTGACGGGTCAGACCCTGATCGTAGACGGCGGCTTCAGCCTCTGAAACAGGATAGCAAACGTGTCCAAATTAACGCTGTCGATACCCGTTGGACCCGCGATCGAATTCGCGCAGCCACTCACGGTTGCCGCTACGCTGGCCCTCCCCGAAACCGTGCCTTCAGATGCTCTCGACCTACTGGTCTGCCTTCATGGCGGTTCGTACAGTCGCTGGTACTGGGATGCACAGATTGACGGCTACCCCGGCTACAGCTTCATCGATTACTTCCTCGCCCAGGGAAAGGCCGTCCTTACCCTCGACGCGCTGGGCATGGGGGATAGTTCCAAGCCACACGACGAAGGGCTACTAAATCCCCTGCTCGGCGCGCGGGCGCACCATCAGGCGCTTGCAAACATCCTGTGCCGGATCGACGCTGGAGATTTCGGCGGGGAACTGGCTGCGAAGCGCAGACGGATCAGCGGCATCGGTCATTCCATGGGCGGAATGCTCACGATCATTCAGCAGGCCTCGTTTCGCAGCTTCGATCAGGTTGCGATCCTTGGGTTCACCAATATCAGCCTCGATCTGCCGGACGAAGTGCGTGCAAATCTCGAAAAGCGGGTCGAAGGCAGTGGCTACAGTCAAGCGGATCGGGGTTCGATGCGCGCGAGTTTCCACGCCCCTGACGTGCCGGAGGCCGTCATTGCCGCCGACGATGCCCGCGCCTCGGTCACGCCCAACAGCTACGGCCGCCTGGCGATCGTACCCGGCGGCGTGGCGGATGAGGCAGCAGCGATCGATGTTCCCGTCTATCTGCATTTCGCGGACATTGACGTCAGTCCGGATCCGCTTCTTGAGCCGTCGTTCTACGGCAAGTCGCGCCGTATCAGCCTGATGCCGCTCGCTGGTTCTGCGCATTGCCATAACTTCGCCTCAACGCGCAGCAACAGCTGGGCGAAACTCAACAACTGGATCGATGAGATGGCCAAGCCGGGCGAATGAGGCGTCAGCCGCTACTGCGAAACTCGCAGCGTTAAGGACGCCGATACCCCGAGGCACCCGAGAGACTCACGTCAAACCCTTGGCGCGTTACGCCGCAAGTCCCGCTCTAAGATTGGGCCTTTTCACACCCCGACCGCCCGACAACGCAGGCGGTCGGGGCGTGCTCGATCACTTGTAGGGATCGACCGGCTGAGGCACATCGATCACTTCGAGGTCCTTCAGCATCGAGAGCACGTCGGAGATCGAATAGATGTGGTCGATCTTGTCGCCGCGGAAACGCAGCCAGGAGAACCACAGGACGTTGAGCTCGTTTCCGGTCGGCTGAACACCCATGTAGGGACCACCAGTGTGCTTGCCGTAGTGATGGCAGAGCACGCAGACCTCATCGTCGCCGCGTCCCCATGCCTTCAAAGTCCGGTAAGTGCTGGGCGGGAACGTCTTGTAGAGGCCCTGCGGCGAGGTCTTCCAGATGTGGTAGGTGCCAAGATCCGGCCGGTTCGGATTGTCATACGTCATGGTGTCGGTGTTGAAGAAGGCATCCATGCCGTCCCAATCGCCCCGATTGATGACTTCGTGCAGGTCCATCCATTGCGTGACCATGAAAGCCTGCCGCTCAGTCAGTCCGGCTGTGATTTCGGCCCGCTTCTCCTTGGACAGGACGAAATCGGCTTCAGTGAACGGGGCCAGGCCCATCAGTAGTCTCCTTGCTTGATATCTGGCCCGCTCATCGCGCAAGCCGTAACCCGTCATTCCGGTCCCCGCACCTGCTGCCACCTACCCAACGAAAGGCGGCCAAGACGAACGCCCGTGCGATCGCACCATATCGAACGGAGGAGAGGCCATGACCCTGAGCATGCAGGAAATGTCCGACAGGTTTGAACTGCAGGACCTGATCGTGGGATATTGTTATGCCGTGGACAATCGCGATTGGGACGCGCTTGACGACTTCTTCACGCAAGACGCGCTGATAGACTATTCAGAAATGGTGGGCGTGCGCGGCGGACTGAGCGAGATCAAGCAATTCCTCGTGGAGGGGCTATCTCCCATTCTCGCCTACCAGCATGCAGTGTCGACGACAAAATACGCCATCGATGGCGATACCGCGCAGACCAAGACGGTATGCTACAATCCGATGACCGTCTCGCAGGGGCAATCGAGCGACACGCTCGTATTTGGGCTCTGGTATGTTCACGACTTTATCCGGACCGAGCAGGGCTGGAAGATCAGCCGCCTTTACGAACAGAAATGCTACCGGATCAATGTTCCGGACTGGCTGGCTCAACAACTTCCGTCCTGAGCCCGCGCTCACGCTCCATCCTGAGACCCAAGGCGGTGACATGCGACGCCTATTCAATCACGCTTTCCTGGTGCTGCTGGGCGCAACAGGCGGTACCCTGACTGTCCTTGGCGCCCAGCTCGCCTTGCTGGGTGGATCGCCCTGGTATCTGCTGAGCGGCCTTGTCATGCTTGTCTGCGCAGTTCTGGGATGGCTTAGGGAAGCAAAGTCTGCGCTGCTCTATTGGGTATTTCTCGGTGTGAACTTATGCTGGGCGCTGTGGGAGTGCGGCCTCGATGGCTGGGCACTGGCGCCGCGGATCGCAATGCCGACTGTCATGGGTCTCTACATGCTGACAGGTTGGTACCGCCGGCATCTCGGCCAGCAAGCGGCCCTGCCCGGCGGCGGCCTGCTTTGGCCTGGCCTTGCGGTAATCGGGATAGCCGGGATCGGGGCGGCGTTCTGGGCCGACCGCACACCTGCAGCCACAAGCACAGCTTGGGGACCGGCACCAGCAGCATCGGAAGAAGGTGACTGGATTGCATATGGCAACGACCGCGGAGGCTCGCGCTATTCCCCGCTTGGTCAGATCACACCAGCAAACGTCGGTAATCTGAAACCCGTCTGGACTTACCACACGGGCAAAATGACAAGCGGCAAGCAGGGCACGGCATTTCAAACCAATCCCCTCAAGATCGGCGATCGCTTGTTCATTTGCGCGGGTAATAATGATGTAATCGCACTCGACCCTGAAACCGGCAGCCAGATCTGGCGTCATTCGCCAAGGACAGACCTCGAAGGCGTTTACGGCCTCGTATGCCGCGGCGTGACATATTACCGCGTCCCTGGCGCGACGGGCACCTGCTCGGAACGTATCTATACCGCTACGCTTGATGCTCGGCTTTTGGCGCTCGATGCTGCCACGGGACAGTCCTGCCGCGCCTTCGGACAGAACGGCGAGGTCGATCTCACCAAGGGCCTTGGATCTGTCGAAAAGGGCTATTACTTCGTCACTTCGCCCCCGGCGCTGGTTCGCGGACGATTGGTCCTGGGCGGCTGGATCATCGACGGTCAGAGAATACAGGAGCCTTCTGGCGTCATTCGCGCATTCGATGCTGTTTCGGGCGAGTTTTCGTGGGCATTCGATATTGGCCGCCCGGACGATCACGGTTCACCGGAACCAGGCGCGACATTCACAAGAGGCACGCCGAACAGCTGGGCTCCGATGAGTTCCGATGAAGTTCTGGGGCTCGTCTATGTGCCAACCGGAAACGCAACGCCCGACTACTTCGGCGGCCACCGCACGGCGCTGGACGATCGCTACTCCAGCGCTGTTGTCGCACTTGACGCCCAGACAGGAGCAGTCCGCTGGTCGTTCCAGACGACGCATCACGATCTTTGGGATTACGATGTTGCGGCGCAGCCTACTCTCTTCGACCTGCCCGGCGGTATCCATGGACTTGTACAACCCACAAAACGTGGGCAGATCTTCGTCCTGGACCGCATGACGGGTAACCCCCTACTGCCGGTAATGGAACGCGCTGTTCCCCGCGGAGCGGTCGCCGGTGAGCGACTATCGCCCACCCAGCCCTTTTCTGCCGCGATGCCAAGTTTCGGCGGCCCGGCTCCCACGGAAAAGAGCATGTGGGGGCTCACGCCGATCGATCAGGCATTGTGCCGCATCCGCTTTCGGCAAGCCCGTTTCGAAGGCGAAATGACGCCGCTCTCGACAGACCGCTTCACGATTACGTGGCCTGGCTACCTTGGGGGGATCGACTGGGGCGGTGTCTCCGTCGATGTGAGACGCGGCCTCATGATCGTCAACAACAACCAGGTCGCCAACTACAACCGCCTCATTTCCCGAGCGGAGGCGGATCGGCGCGGCATCAAGCCGATGAATGCAGCGCACATGAGCAATGTGGGGGGGCCAGCGGCTCAACAGGGCGTGCCTTATGCCGCGCAAATCGCACCCTTTCTTTCGCCGCTCGCGATCCCGTGCCAGCAGCCGCCCTATGGCAGGATCAACGCCGTCGATCTCAGAACCGGCAAGCTGGTATGGTCGCGTATCTTGGGCTCATCGCGCGACAGCGGGCCGCTGGCGCTGCCTTCATTCGTACCGATACCAATGGGGGTGCCGAACATTGGCGGGTCTCTAACGACGTCGAGCGGCCTCACCTTCATCGGCGCAACTCAGGAGCACGTATTTCGCGCCCTTGCGACGGAAAGTGGGCAGGTGTTGTGGAAAGCACGGTTGCCAGCCGGCGGCAATGCATCGCCCACCACATATTTTTCCCGGCCCAGCGGACGCCAATTTGTCGTGATCGCGGCCGGCGGCCATGCGGCCATGCTGTCTGGAACGAGTGACGAACTGATCGCCTATGCTCTGCCGACGAAATGATGAGCCAGAAAAATCGGAAAAATAGGTGTGTGTCCTTGCAAGCTCCTATCCTTGGACGGGCAAGTCGCCCCGATTAGGCACTATCGTCGCAAGTAACAAAACGGGAGGATGGAGCATGCCGACATCAGGCAGCCTGACGAGAACATCGCCTGTCGCGGCCGATGACGAGCGCGCAATCCGCAATTTGCTGCTGCGCTACGCGACAGGCATCGACACCCGGGACTGGCCCTTGTTTCGCTCCTGCTTCGCGAATGACTGCGAAGTCGATTACGGCAGCTTCGGTCAATGGCGCGGACCACGCGAGATCACCGAGTACATGGAAGCTGCGCATCGCAATCTGGGCGCGACGCTTCATCGCATAACCAATATCGTGGTCGAGAGCCGCAACAGCGAGATTCTGGCCCGCAGTTATGTGGACGCTGTGCTGACCGACCCGGCACCGGGAGGCAGCGCGACAAGAGCGGCCGGATTCTATGACGACTGCCTGATCCGCACGGCAGAAGGCTGGCGGATATCCCGCCGGAAATTCACGATGGTCAGAGCGGGTTTTTGATGGCGACGAACCGGCAGGTCAGGTTGCGCTCCCGTCCGGCAGGCATTGCCCAGGCCGAGCATTTCGAAATCGGCAGCGCTCCGGTGGACCGTCCCGGTCCGCGCCAGATACTTGTACAAAATCACTATCTCTCGGTCGAGCCCGCCATGCGCGGCTGGATCGCCGACGTCGGTAACTACGGAGACCAGGTGGCCCTGGGCTCGGTCATGCGCAGCCTCGCCTCAGGCCGTATCATCGAATCGAACCACGAACATTTCCAAGTTGGCGAATACGTCGCAGGATGGTTCGGGTGGCAGGATTTCGCTTGCGTAGCAGCCGATCAAATCCTTCAGAAGACCAGCGAAAATGAACTGCGCGCATCGCTCGGCATTTTGGGAATAAACGGCGTCACTGCCTATCTGGGCCTCACGCTGATCGGGCAGCCGCGCGCCGGTGAAACCGTACTGGTATCCACGGCCGCAGGCGCAGTGGGGTCTGCAGTGGGCCAGATTGCCAATATTCTTGGCTGCCGTACGGTGGGTATTGCCGGCGGGGCCGATAAAGTTCGGCGCTGCGTCGAAGAATTCGGATTCGAAGCTGCAATCGACTACCGCGGGCAGGACGTGGCTTCCGCATTGAGCAGCGCGGCGCCCCAGGGAATCGACGTCTATTTCGACAACGTCGCCGGCCCGATCAGCGACGCCGTAATGCCCCACCTCGCGCTGGGCGGGCGTGTCATCGTGTGCGGAACAGCATCACAGGACCGCTGGACTCCCTGGCCCGATGGTGCGCGCGTGGAACGCCACCTTCTGGTCAAGCGGGCGCGAATGGAAGGCTTCGTCGTCTTCGACCACATGGCCCGTTACGACGAAGCCGTTGCGCAGCTGCGCGAGTGGACCGAGCAGGGCCGCCTGACTTGGCGCGAGGAAATACTCGACGGGATCGAGAGCTGTCCGGATGCCCTTGCGGGGCTCTACCGCGGGGAAAACCACGGCAAACGGTTGATCCGGCTGAAAAAGACAGGAGAGCTCGAGTGACGGCAATGAACGCGCTTGAAGGTAAGGTCGCCATTATAACCGGGGCATCGTCGGGGATAGGCGCGGCCACTGCGCGAGCGCTGGCCGAGGCGGGCGCGAGGACAGTGCTGGTCGCCCGCCGCGCCGAACGCCTTGCCTCACTGGAGGGCGAACTCGGTGAGCATGCCTGTGTCCATTCAGCCGACATGGCGGATCCCGACGCCGCTCGGGCTTTGCACGACTTCGTTCTGGCTAAGTTCGGGCGAGCCGACATTCTGGTCAATAATGCGGGCATTCTTCATGCGGCACCGATCGACGATTTCGATCTCGACCAGTTGCGACCGATGATGGCGCTCAATTACGAAGCGGTCGTTCGCACCAGTACTCTGTTTGCACGGACAATGAAATCGGCAGCCAGCGGGCAGATCATCAATATTTCCAGCATCGGTGCCAACATCGTTGCCCCCGGTGTCGGTGTATACGGCGGCCTGAAACGGGCACTGGAGGGATTCACCGATTGTTTGCGGGTCGAATTGGCCGGCACTGGCGTGAAAGTCGGTATCGTTTCGCCCGGCACAACAAGCACAGAAATATTCGAGGACATGAAGTCACGCGGACAGCCGGCCTGGGACAGTTTCATACCGCCGATGCAACCTGAGGATGTTGCGGACGCCGTGCGGTACATGGCGGCTCAGCCCGAGCGCACCAACCTCGCCCGGATTCAGGTGTTTGCCGCCTGTGACACGCACTAGGCGTTAATCCAGCGACCCGTAAGCTTCCAGTCGGAAGGGATTGACGCTCTCTCCCTTCCGCATCTTGCAAACCCACTGCGGGTCCATCAGTAGCGCCCGTCCCACCCCAACCAGATCAAACTCACCTTTCGCCAAGCGCTCCGCCACAAGAGAAAGATTGTTGGTCATCACGGTCGGGTGGGCGAACGAGGATTGCAAATCGCGCGAGAGGCCGACGCCGCCCACCGCTATCGTCGGCCGGCCCGTCAGCCGTTTTACCCATCCCGCCAAGCTGAGATCGGAGCCGTCGAATGCGGGCGCCGAGAACACCCGGGTGCTGACGTCGAACAGGTCCACGCCCGCCTCTACAATCGGCGTCAGCAAGGATTCGAGCTCATCCGGGGTTTGCGCGTTTCGCGCATCGTAATCCTGCAATTTCCACTGCGAGTACCGGAACATGATCGGAAAATCGGGCGCCGTCGCGGCCCTCACTGCCCGGACCAACTCTGCCGCAAGCCTGGCGCGGTCTGGGAGTGCGCCTCCCCACCGGTCCGTTCGCAGGTTTGTCTCGCCCCAGAGAAAGCTGTCGATCAGGTAGCCATGTGCACCGTGGAGGGCGATGCCATCGAAGCCTGCGGCTCTCGCATTTGCCGCGCTTCGTGCGAACCCGGCGATGATGTCGGCGATTTCGTTCTCTGTCAGCGGCGCGGTAGGCTCGCGAACCTGTTCGAGATAGTCCGGCGGTACCATCGCCTTGTCGAGGGGCCCCCAGATGCCTGAGGGGCGCGCAGACGGCGTGTCGGGATGATAGCCGGTTCCCGGGACTCGAATGACGCCTTGGTGCCATAGCTGGGGAATGATCTTTCCCCCGGCCTCGTGGACCCCGTCCACGACCGCGCGCCACCGCGCAAGCGCGGCCTCGCCGTGCATGACCGGCGAGGCTCCGCCCCCCATTGTCTCCCTGCCGACGGCAGCAGGATGATCCACCCCGATGCCTTCCGTGACGATAAGACCTACTTCCGCTTCGGCACGGCGGCGGTAGTAGTCCGCCACACCCGCCGACGGAATCCCGTCAGGCGAGAAATTTCGCGTCATCGGCGCCATTACGAAGCGGTTGGGCAGCGCTAGCGCCCCGACTTCACATGGCCTGAAAAGAATTTCGGTGCCGCTTGCCATAGTGCCGTGGATTCCCGCCCTGCCTGATTTCAGACACTGCTGCCTCAAGCCGATCCGTCCTGAGACCTTCCCGGCGACAGGTTCGCTCCGAGGGCGAATCAGGATTCTTGTCCCACCGACCGGCCCCTCATCAGGCGTCGACCACTGCCAGCGCGGCCTGGGGACATGCTTCGGCGCCTTCGCGCGCCAGCTCTTCCAGGCCGTCCGGCACGATCTCGTCGTCCACGTATACGATGCCGTTGGCGTCGAGTTTGTATACCGCGGGGCAGATTTCGGCGCAGACTCCGTATCCGCAGCATGCGGCCTTATCGATCACCACTTTCAGCTTCTGACTCATCGTCCTCTCCTTTTTTCGGATTATTACAGCTTGAACAGATTTCGTTCAATATGTATAACTCGATCAAACACGGATTTTCCAAGGAGAGGAAGATGCTGCACCACCCTGGGTTGACACTCAGCGACGGGACGACGCTCGACAATCTCATCGACCGCGAGATGAACGAAGTGTCGCTGCGTGTGATGAACGATAAGGAATTGTACGAGCTGGAGATGGAGCGCATCTTCGCGCGAACCTGGCTCCTGCTGGGCCACGAGTCCGAGATTCCCAAGGCCGGCGACTACGTCATGCGCGATATGGCCGAAGACAATGTCATCGTCTCGCGCGACCGTAGCGGCGAAATTCACGTCATGCTCAACGTGTGTCCGCATCGCGGCATGAAGGTCTGCACAGCCGAGGCGGGCAATGCCCACGCCCACCGCTGCATCTACCACGGCTGGGCCTTCCGACCCGATGGCAGCTTTATCGGCGCCCCCATCGAAAAGGAGCAGATGCACGGCAATAAGCGCCAGAAGGAAGAACTCGGGCTCAAGAAGGCCCGCGTCCATCTGTACGGCGGCCTCATCTTCGCAACGTGGAACGAGGATCTTGCGTTCGACGATTACCTCGGCGACGCGAAGTTCTATCTCGATCAGCTATTCTGCCGTACCGATAACGGCCTTGAAATGCTCGGCCCGCCGCAGCGTTTCGTGCTGCCCTGCAACTGGAAGATCCCTGGCGAACAGTCGGGATCCGACGGCTTCCATACTCTGACGCTGCACCGCTCGCTCATGGAAGGCGGGATCATGGGCGGTACTGCCGAATCGATCTACGATACGGCGCCCGGCATGTACGGTGTCGATATCTCGGTTCCACAAGGCCATACCCTGCGCTGTCTGGAAGCGGCCCAAACCTTCAAGATGTTTGCGGATGTAAGTTTTGAAGGGAAGTCGACCGAAGAGCGCCTTCATCTACTTTCGCCGCCCGGCATCACCAAGGACCTGATCCCTCAGCTCTTCAAAAATCTGACGGAAGATCAAGTCAACCAGTTGGCCACAATCCCCCCGCAAGTCGGCGGCATGTTCCCCAACGTGTTGATCGCATTCATCTTTGCGCCTCGCACCGATGGCGGCGCGTCGGGTGCGCTGTCGCTGCACACCTATGTTCCAAAGGGGCCGGACAGGGTCGAATTCGTGAACTTCATTTTCGCGGAGAAGGACGCACCTGAGGACGTGAAGCGCGATATGCTGCAGAACGCCATCTGGTCGACCGGCACCTCGGGAACGATCGAGCAGGACGACGCCGATACCTGGCCGCAGATCATGCGCAATGCACGCGGCCACATGAGCAAGACCATCACGCTCAAGTATCAGGCGCTTCACGGCCACGAGCGGCCGGAAGGCTGGGTGGGAGGCGGCGATCTCTATCCCGGCTTCACCAAGGATGACACGCAGTGGGCCTGGTGGATGGCTTACTACAATCTGATGGCCGAAGCCTGAGACTGGGAGGATCACGACATGGTGAACTACGCCACGGCCGCAATCGACAAGACTGGAGTGATGCGCGGTCTTGTTTCCACCAAGCGGGTACCGCTCGGTTCGGAGGTCTACAACCGCGTTCTGGAAACGCTCTATGACGAGGCGGCTGCGCTCGACGAGCGGCGCTTCGACGACTGGGTCGCCTTCCTTGCGGAGGATTTGATCTACACGGCACCGCTGCGTCTCACACGAAATGGCCCCAACAAGGACCGTGACGTCGTACGGACGATGAAGCATTTCGACGAGAATTACGGGTCGATCCTCATGCGCACCGGTCGTCTCTCGAAGAGCGCCTGGGCAGAAGACCCGCCCTCGCGTACGCGGCGGTTCGTCACTAATGTGCGGATCGCCGAGAGCGAGAAGAGCGGTGAATATGAAGTGGTCAGCTACCTCTTCGTCGAGCGCAGCCGCTTCGACAATCCGGAGAACGAGACGCTTACCGCCGAGCGCCGGGACGTCTGGCGTCTTGTGGATGGCAACTACAAGCTGTCCGTAAGGGAGATCATTGTCGACCAGTCTACGCTGGGAATGTCCAATCTTGCGATCTTCCTCTGATCGGACGGGCACGGTGACGTCATCCCCGCACATCGTCGTCATCGGGAGCGGCCTCGCCGGCTACGGCGTCCTGCGGGAGCTACGCAAGCTCTCGCCGGACGCCCGGTTGACCCTGGTGACGCAGGACGATGGCCACTTCTATTCCAAACCGGCGCTGTCCACCGCACTGGCCAAGGGCAAAATGCCCGACGCCCTGATCACCACGCCGGGTGAGAAAATGGCGGCTCAGCTCCGAATTGATCTGCGCGCAGGACGACTCGTCGAGGCCATAGATCGGCAGGACAAGGCTGTGCTGACAACTGGCGGGCCGATCTTCTACGACAAACTGATCCTCGCGCTTGGAGCAGATCCTGTGCGGCCGCCGATCGATGGCGACGCGGCCCACCGGGCTCTTGCGGTCAACAATCTCGACAATTACCGCGAGTTTCGCGAGCGGCTGCCCGCTGGCGGGCGAGTGCTGGTCATGGGCGGCGGACTTGTCGGAACTGAATTTGCGAACGATCTGTCTGCCGCAGGCTATTTTCCGGTAGTCGTGGACATGCTGCTCCATCCTTTGGCTCAGCTGGTACCCAGCGGGGTCGGTGATCGAATCCGTGATGCGCTGGCTACCAAGGGCGTCGAATGGCACCTGGGCAGCAAGATCACGGCCATCCACAAGTCTCCAGGCGGGGTTCGCGCGCAGCTCGACAGCGGCATGGTGATTGAAGCCGTTGCCGTGCTTTCGGCGGTGGGTCTTCGCCCTCATGTCGCGCTGGCACGTGAGGCGGGGCTGGAGACCGGCCGGGGCATTACTGTCGACCAGACCGGGCGGACCTCCGATCCCGACATCTACGCGATCGGCGACTGCGCGGAATATCCGCAAGGCCTCGCAGCCTATGTAACACCGATCATGTCGGCAGCGCGCGCCATCGCTCCCAGTGCGCTCGGAACACCTACGAATATCCACTTTCCGCCGCTCTCGGTGCAGGTCAAGACCACAGCCTACCCGGTGGTTCTGCTTCCGGCTCCGATCGGCGTTGCCGGGCGGTGGGAGGAAGCGGCCAACGACGAGCGGGGGCTCAAGTATCTGTTCCGCGACAACGACAAGAACGTGCGGGGCTACGTTTTTACGCAGGACTATTGCCAGGACCGCATGGAAATGGACCGCGCGCTGGGCGAACAATTTGCAGGAGAAGCTGCTTGACTGGGTTGGTTCAGGGCAAGATCGCGATCGTCACGGGCGGGGCCAAAGGGCTGGGCTACGGCATCAGCCGCTGCCTGGCGCGCGAGGGCGCCGATATCCTCATTACCGGGCGCGACGGCGCGGCGGCGGAAGCGGTTGCGGCCGAGATAAGCCAGGAGTTCGGAACCCGCGCCATGGGCCTTTCGGCGGACATGGGAATCAAGGACGACGTCGAAGGCATGATCGAGCGGGTCGTCTCCGAGTTCGGAGGCCTCGACATCCTGATCAACAATGCCTCGCAGCTGTCTGCCAACGTGTTGCTGGAACAGAAGACCGATGAGATGCTCCAGCGCACTCTCGAGATCGGTACCTGGGGAACCTGGTGGGCCATGCGTGCCGCCTTCCCGCACATGAAGGCACGCGGCGGCGGCTCGATCGTCAATTTCTACTCGATCGACGCCCAGACGGGTGCATGGCTTCATGCCGACTACAACATGAACAAGGGGGCGATCCTGGGCCTGACCCGCACCGCTGCGGTTGAATGGGGCCGGTTCAACATCCGGACGAATGCGATTGCACCGACAGGGATGGGCCAGGTGTTCGCGCAGCTGGCAGAGGACGTCCCCGGCTTCCTGGAAATGGCAACGGCCAGTAATCCGCTCAAGCGCGCGGGCGATCCCGAGAAGGACATCGGACCGGTCGTGCTCTTCCTCGCCTCGGAAATGTCGCGTTTCGTCAATGGCGAGCTGATCAATGTCGATGGCGGTCAGCATCTGCCCGGCTATGTAAGCGTTCCGCACAACCTTGCCGAGATGGAAGCCCAAACATGAAACTGACGCCGCACACCGACTGGAGCGAAGTCGTCGCCACCGACAGCACGGGCAGCGTCCAGAAGATCATGGATGGTACACTGCGCGCGATCGCGACAATCGGCACGCGGCGACTGTCGATGAGTGACATCAGCGAAAGCAGCGGCGTGTCGCGCGGGACCCTCTATCGCCATTTCGCGTCGAAGGAAGAAGTGCTCGCGGCAGTCAGCGAATACATCTGCAGCAGTTTCGAAAAGGGCATTGTCGAGGCTGGCGAAGGCATTTCCGATCCGATCGAGCGGTTCCGTGCCGTCATGAAATTCTTCGGCCGTTTTACGATCGAGCGGTCGCCGGAACGGATCTTCGAAGTCGAACCTGCCTTTCACCTGAGTTTCCTACGCAGCCATTTCGGCCGTCACAAGGCCGCCGTGCAACGCGCTCTCGAACCCGTGCTCGACTATTTCGAAGGACTGACCGGAAATACCATAGACCGGGACACATTCTGCGACACGCTCGTTCGCCTGCAGCTTAGCACGCTGATCATTCCAGCCACTGGTGAATGGCTGGAACTCTGGAACGGTTCTCCCGATCGGCTGCACGAAATCGCAATGCAAATCGCCGGCCACCAAGCCGAAAATACGAGAGGATGATTTCATGGCAACAGTAGCAAAGCTCGAATCCGACACGCAATCCGGCTTCGCCGACAAGGCGGTGGCCGACGGCCTGGTGGAAAAGGCGCGCAGCCTGCGCGAATTCCTGCAAAAGGAAGCGCCTGAAGGGGAAAAGCGGCGCAGCCCAACCCCGGCCGTCGATCAAATGCTCAAGACGGAAGGTTTCCTGCGGCTTCTACTGCCTCAACGCCTCGGCGGCTTCGGACTCTCGACCACCGACTTTTGCCGCGTCCAGATGGAAATCGCCAAGGGCGACCCCGCGGTCAGCTGGGTGATGCAGATCATCAACGGCACCAGCTGGATAACCAGTCTCGCGCCCGACGGTGTCCAGGACACGATTTTTGGCGAGGGCCCGCAGACCGTGTGCGGCGCCTACAACCCGCCGGGCAAGGCGCGCAAGGTGGACGGCGGCTGGATCATCAACGGTAAATGGCCCTACATGTCCGGCTCCCGCCAGTCGAAGTGGGCGCAGCAAGGCGTGGTGCTTGAAGGCTACGACGGGCCGGTCGTTCCGGGCATCAGCATGTGTTATCTGCCGATGGACAGCATGACTATTGAGGACACCTGGTTCGTTTCGGGCATGCAGGGAACCGGTTCGGACACGGCGATAGCAAAGGACGTGTTCATTCCCGATGACCAGATGGTATTGATGGACGAACGCGCGGGCCAGATCGACCGGACCAAACGTAATTTTGGCGCGCCTTCAGATCTGCTTCCGGCCGTTCCAGTGGTTCGCACGACCGGCATCGCACAGCTCATTGGGGCGGTCGAGGCCATGTTGGAGATCGTTACGGCGGAATCCCCGAAGAAGCCCGTACTGACGACGACGATTTCGCCGCGCACCAATTCCGGTGCCTACATGCGCGACCTTGGTGAAGCGGCCGCCATGATCGACACGGCCAAGTTGATCCTGTTCGACCTCACTGCCAAGCTCGACCGGGTCGCGCAGGGTGAGGAGTTTACGCTCGCCGAAAAGGCAAAGCAGCGCTCCGGTAGTGCCCAGATGGTCGAACTCGTCCACAGTGCGAGTGAATCCCTGATGTTCCAGGCGGGCTCCTCCGGTTTTGCGCTGGACAAGCCGATCAACCGTTACTGGCGCGATATTTCGATGGCTCTCCGCCACATCCAGAACATCCCGACCATCGGCTACGAAATCTATGGGCGGAACCTTGCCGGAGCCGATCCGATCTCTCCGCCGGGCGCCTATTAATCCAAAATGCCGGGGGCGATCGCGTGTTTGGCAGGCGATCGCCCCAACAGCAGCGCCTAGGCCAATTTAGTGAAGGACGGCCCATGTATGCTGCGCCGGCGTCGCAACAGAGACAACGAACGGCGATATCGTGACCGAGCCGAGCATCGGGTGCCTACCAGCTTACGTCGATCCCACAGCCCGGATCTTCGGCGACGTCAGGCTCGAACAGGATTGCAGTCTGTGGCCGTACGCGGTTGTTCGGAGCGAGAGAGGTCATGTGCGCATCGGAAAATGCGCAAGCGTGCAAGATCACGCCATGATCCACATCGGCTGGAATGACCCGACCATCATCGGCGACTACTGTACAGTCGGACACCGTGCAGTCCTGCACGGATGCACGTTGGAGCCCGGCTCCCTCATCGGCATCGGCGCCACGATCATGGAGCGCTGCGTCATAGGCCACGGCTCGATTGTCGCTGCTCACAGCTTCTTGCCTGCCGGCACCATTATTCCGCCAAATTCGCTGGTAATGGGAACGCCCGGCCGAGTGACGCGCGTTCTTGACAAGCTGCACGGCAACATCATCGATGCGCTGCTCTATCGCGAGAACGCCCGCGCCTATGCCACCGGAAACCACCGCGTCTGGGAGATCGCGGAGATGGCGCCTCTGGCCGAAGAGGCCGAAGCTATCCTCGCACGCGAACATCGCCAATGGATCGAGCGTGGAATTCCCGGTTCCTGCTGCGCTGACGAGGAATGAGGATGACTGGCACAACCGCGCTCGAACACGACACGATGCTGAACCTTCTGTTTCGCGAAGCCCGCACTCATAACACCTGGCAAGATCGTCCGCTCAGCACGGAGACCATTCGGAACCTCTACGAACTCGCGAAGTGGGGCCCGACGACCGCGAACAGCAATCCGGCCCGATTTGTCTTCATCCGCTCGGCCGATGCCAAGGTCCGGCTCTTGCCTCACGTCAATGCCGGCAACCGAGACAAGGTCATACAGGCTCCCTGCACTGTGATCGTAGCGAGTGACACACGGTTCTATGAATTCTACGGCAAGCTGTTTCCCGCCAGGGACATGCGAGCGACGTTTGAAGGCAATGACGCACTCGTCGCGCAGACTGCCGCCCGTTCCTCTACATTGCAAGGCGCCTATCTCATCATGGCAGCCCGGGCCCTGGGTCTCGACTGCGGTCCTATGTCGGGCTTCGATGCGGCCAGCCTCGATTCCGAGTTCTTCCCCGATGGCCGCTGGAAAAGCAATTTCCTGTGCAACATCGGTCACGGCGACCCGGCAGGACTCCATCCCCGCAATCCCCGGCTGGACTTCGACGAAGCCTGCGTCGACCTTTAGGCTCGAAAGCCGTTTCCAAGGCGCTCTCCTGTGAGAAAGCAGTGACTGTCCTGGAAACGGCTCAGTCGCACCCCTTACCAGACCAGCGGCAATTCCACTGGCTGGATCATGCCCAGATGACAACGCACCCGATGACCGGGCGCAAGGCGGAATTCCGGAATCCGCGCCAGGAATTCTTCCATCGCGATCCGCAATTCGCGGCGAGCCAGGTGCATGCCGACGCAAGTATGTATGCCGAAGCCGAAGCCGACGTGCCTCGGCCGCCGCTCCAGCTTGACCTCGCAGGGATTTTCGAACTCCTCCGGGTCGCGCCCGGCGAGCGTTGTCGACATCGCGACCTTATCTCCCGGCCTGAACTGTACACCGCCTATCACCGCTTCCTTCTTGCAGGTGCGAAACGTGGTGACCGCCCCGTATGCCCGCATCAATTCGTCTATTGCCTGCGGGATCTGTGAAGGGTCGGCTCTCAAAAATGCCTGGTCTTCAACGTGTGTGCCGAGGTGGCGAAATTGTAGCCCCATGTTCGTGGAGACTGTGTCGAGCCCGCCGATAAAGAGGTTGAACATGAAGCCGAGCAGTTCGTCCTGCGTCAGAGGACGTCCCTCAATCTCGCCCCGCACGCCGAATGAGATGAGATCGTCGCGCGGATTTGCGCGCCTGTCGGCAATCTCGCCGGCCAGATAGTCAAGCACACTGCGCGTGGCATCCGCGATCTTGGACAAATCGTGGTTATGCAAGAGGTTCATTTCCCATTCCATGAATTCGCCGACCCGGTCGAGCGGCAAACCCATCAGTTCCATGAAGACCTTGATCGGGAATTCGAATGCGAACTCGCCCATGAATTCACACTGCCCGCGCTTGGCGAAGGTCTCGATGTACTCGACCGCATAGTGCCGAATCCTGTCTTCCAGCGCCGCCATGGCCTTGGGCGTGAAGGCCGGGTTCACCATCTGACGGAATGGTCCATGCGCCGGAGGGTCGAGTTCCGCCGGCGAATTGATCCACGCTCCACCGACCAGCTTCGAGAAAGGCGAAAAGTCGGTGGAAGAAAAGTGCTCTGTATCGAGATAGATTTCGCGAAGATGCGCCATGCGGCGTGGCACCCATGCCCCCGTCCCTCCGGGATAGGCGTGGGCCGCGTAAATGATTTCGGGTCCGCCATGGATCCGCATGGCCAGATCGTCGAACGGATCTTTGTCCGTCGTCGTTCCGAAAATAAACGGAAAGTCCCGGCTCACCAAGGCTGGCGGCACGTGATCGGGGATCGGCTGCTCCGGAAACATCATCATTCCCACACTCCCTGTGGTTGGTCCCGCCCCATTTTCCGGGGCCTGTCATTCCTGCACCTGTCGCTTAGAAGGATCGGGGCAACCCGAGGCTCTCCGCGATGCCGTTTCGCACCATCTCGTTGGTGATCGGGCCGATCCGCCAGAGACGGCTGTCCCGCCAGTAACGCTGCATGTCGGTCTCTGCGGAGTAGCCCATGCCGCCCAGTATCTGGATGCCGAGATCTGCAGCCGCGTTGGCATTCTCCGACGCGATGAGTTTCAGCATGTTCGCCTCAACGCCCACGTCTTCGCCTCGGCTCTGCTTGTCGGCGCAGAAATGCAGCATGAGTTCGGTGGTCTTCTGCATCGTGGCGATATCCGCCACATAGTGCTGCAGGCTCTGGAAACGACCGATGATCCCGCCGAATGCCTTGCGCTGCTGCATGTAGGCGACAGCGTCTTCCAGTACGCCGTCGATGACGCCCAGGCAGAACGCGCCGACCATGATCCGCTCGTTGTTGAGCGTGGGCAGCAACATGTACCAGGCCTTGTCCGGCTCGCCGAGCACTTGTTCGTCTGCGACGAAAGCATCTTCGAAATGGATCGAGCAGCTCCCCATCGATCGCATGCCGAGCTTGGCGAGCGGGGTTATCGTCACTCCGGCCGTCTTGGCGGGAACCCAGAAAAGAGTCAGTCCCTGATGCTTTTTCTCCGGATTCCTGTCACTTCGGCCAATCACCAGAAGATAGTCGGCAACATGCGCAGATGAGGACCAGGTTTTCTCGCCGTTGAGCTTCCAGCCGCCATCGACGCGTTCCGCCGTTGTCGTCATCGCGCCAAGCAGGTCGGTACCGCCCCCCGGTTCCGTGAATGCGATGGCGGCCTTGAGCTGACCGGAAGCGATCAGCGGCAGATACTTTTCCTTCTGCTCGGCAGATCCGTAGAGACCGATCGACTTCCCCCCAGCAAAACTGGTGATCCCCCAGATCCATGCCAGTCCACCCAGGGAACGCGCCAGTTCGCGGGCCAGCAGCATCTGCATCACCACGTCGCCGCCCTGCCCGCCGTATTCCTCGGGAATGCCGACGCCGTGAAAGCCCGCCTCAGTCAGCTTGTCCCAAAGGGCATAGGGGTAGGCATGCTCGTCCTTCTCGAGCGCTCGCGACCACTCCTTGGGCACCTCGTTTTCGACCCAGCGATGCACGGTGTCGCGGAAGGAACGGTATTCGTCCTCGAGTTCGAAATCCATCTCAGGTATCTCTTTCGTATAGTTATATTTTCTGATTTTCAGCAACGTCGTCTGACGGCTCGCGCCCCTGGACGGCCAGCGCGATCAGGCGAGTGGCGATGCGGTCGACTCCGGCGAGCACTGCGGAGCGGTCGTTCGCCAGGAAGGCTGCAAGGATCGCTTCATGCTGGGAAAGCCCGAGCGGGCAAATCGTTTGAAGACCGTGCAGCAGGACAAACCTTGCAATCAGGGCTCTACGGTCGAGCGTTGAGCGCAGCAGCTCCCGGTTCCTCGACGCCGCGATGAAGATCGTATGGAAATCCAGCCCAGCAGTGAGGGCGCCTGCGGAATCATCGCTCGCCAAACACGTGCGGTAGCGCGCAAGTGCGTGCTCGAGTTGAGCTACCTGCCCTGCCCCAACATGTGGCATGCCCCATATGTAGCCAAGCCGCCAAAGCTCGGACTGAACGCGAAGCAGGTCCCGCATGCCGCGAAAGTCAATGCGCGCAACCCGTTTCAGGCGGTGCACTTCAATCTCGACCAGCCCTTCGGCCTCTAGCGTGCCAAGTGCCTCGCGAACCGGCGTGGCGCTGACCTCCAGATGCGCCGCCAAACTCGTTTCGCGCAGCAGCGTACCGGGGGGCAACGCTCCTGAGACGATGTTGCTGCGAAGGCGCTCAAGAACGGCTTGGCGGCGGGTCAGCGGCGTACTGACCGGCTCCGTGCCGAACAGGCTCGGGCCGGAAGGCACGTCTGACGAAGGGAGGCGGCGATCCAATTCCATATTCTATAGAATTGCAGTGCCCCTGCATCTTCGCGCCTTTCCAAGGATAGGGTGCCTCTCATGGATTAGTGTCAAGCGGCCAGCTTGGCATCGTCATGATGCAAGCAGATCAGGGCTTGGCGGGAGATGATGCCACGACGAGAATTCAGAATCGATCACGTCAATCTGAAGCAACCGCCAGACATCGCAGAGCGCCTCGCGCACATCCGTTCAAAAACAGGTCAACCGCATTTTCCGCGGAAGCGCGCGGATTGCTGTAACACTCTACGCTTGCGGGCTCCAGAATGACCACATTGGTGAAGAAGATCGTTTGCATGAATTGGCGCGCGAGAAAATCTGCATCGCCCCCTGCCAACGTCTCCCGATCAATCATCGCTTGGAAGTAGTCGTTCAGCCGGGCGGCCTCCTCGGTCCGAAGGATAGCGAGGCATCTTCCACTGATATCGGGATGTGTGATCGAAGCGCTCAGGAGCACCCGAATAAATTCGTAGAACGGCCTGGCGCCGAAGACCGGCCGGAGCATCTGGCGAATGTGCTGCTCGGCGAACGCGACAAGTACGTCACGAACCGGTTCATCACAGCGCAGCACAGACCGAGCGCCTTCCGATGCGTTTTTGGCAGCGTCGATCATGCACTCGGCGAACAATTCTACCTTGTCACCAAATAGCTGATAGATCGCAACTTTCCCTACGCCGGCAGCGTGCGCGATGTCGTCGATCGTCGCACCGGCATAACCGCGGTCGAGGAAAATTTCAGTTGCTCGCCGGAGTATTCGTATACGTCGTTGAGGCGAGGCTGTTTCCACCGGGAAAGGATTAACACCTTTGCCGCAAGAATCCATATCAACGTGGATGGAATGGTAGTTTTCCGATGTTTTGGAACATCAACCCGCTTGAATTATCCTAATCCTTTGCATCAACAAGGATGCTCCCTGCCTCCGGATAGGACGGAGATTCCCCGTCAGCTTGTAACAGGCGCCATCCGCTCAATTAAACAAACCGACGCGCGTTACCCGGGCAAGGATCATTCCAGCATGCGAACAGTAGAGCTTCCTCCGCTTGATCACGCCGAATTTGCACGCCGTTACGGCCCTTGGGCGGTGATCGCCGGGGCCTCGGAAGGAACAGGCGCAAGCTATGCAGAACAACTTGCGGCGATGGGCATCAACTTGGTCCTCGTTTCCCGCCGCAAGGAGGCCCTGGATCAACTGGGCGAACGGCTCGCCGGTTTGTACGGGATTGCGTTTCGCTCGGTGGTTGCCGATCTCACGCAATCGGGAACGGGCTCCCGGCTCGTCGAAGAGACACGTGATCTCGATATCGGACTCTTCGTTTCGAACGCCGGAGCCGACGGGGCTGGCAACAGTTTCCTTGGAGAGCCTGTCGATCGAGCGCTCAGCCTTCTGACCATGAACGCCGCCAATGTCGTCGAAGCCGTCCATGGCTTCGGCAACAGACTCGTCAAGCGGCGCAGCGGGGGGATCATAGTCATGTCTTCGGGAGCCGGTCTTGGCGGCCAGCCCTGGCTGACTATGTACTCAGCGACGAAGGCTTTCGAGTTGAATTTTGTGGAATCGCTTTGGGCAGAGCTCGACGGACAAGGCGTAGATATCCTCGCAATAGCCGCTCCGATCATGGACACTCCGACCCTTCGCCGGGCGACCGAAGGGCTTGGGATGGACTATTCGACCGCCTACGATCCCGCAAACGTCTGTGCACTGGCTCTCGCAAGTCTGGGCAAGGAACCCCTTGTGATCGTACCCGATGGTCCGGATGAGGCGCAGATCCCGCGCATTCAGGCAGACCGAAAGACGCGCCTTCTTGCCCTCGCCGAATGGGGCAAGGCGTACACGGCTGCGGCGAATGGCTGATTTGTTAGGAGGATAGCAGGAGATGATGGAGGAGGTCGACGTCGTCGTTATAGGAGCCGGCCACAACGGCATGGCGGCCGCAGGCTATCTGGCGCGGGCGGGCAAGAAAGTCGTCGTCGTCGAGCGCCTTGCGAAAGTGGGCGGGATGACGAGCTCGGGCCACATGATCCCGGAAGCGCCTGAGCACTTGGTAACGCCCTGCGCCGTGGAACTACTGTTTGCGCGCAAATCTGGCATCATCGAGGACTTCGATCTCCATAAGTACGGCTTACGGACTGTCGATCCCGACCCCACTTACGCCTACCTCCATCCCGATGGCAGCTCTATCGCCCTCTTCTATGACTATCGCCGCACGGCGGAAGACATCGCCCGTATCAACCGCAACGACGGCAAGGCCTATCTGGATTTCATGAAGACGTTGAACGTCATGATGGATATTGGATTTCCCATGATGATGGCCGAGCCCGGACGGCCCGACGTGCGGAATATGTCGAAGGTGATCAAAAGCGCGGTCCGCAACGTCCGGCTGAAAGACGAACTGGTGGCGATGTCCAAGGCGACCGCCGACCAGATCGCCTGCGAAAGGTTCGAAGACCCCGCAACAATCGCGCTGTTGCTGGGAATCGCCGCGGGCGCCGGTCCCATCGATGACGACGGAAATGCTGCTGCATACATGATCTTCGCCGTCACGCACAAATATGGCACCGGTAAACCCATCGGCAGCCTCCAGTCCTTTTCGGACGCGCTTGCTCGCAGTATCGAAGCATCGGGCGCCACAATCGAGCTCAATGCGCCGGTTGCGGAAATTATCGTCGACGACGGGGCGGCCAAGGGCGTGCGACTGGAAAATGGCCGAATCATACGCGCCAAGATGGTGATCGCGACGTGCGACCCCAGAACGGCAATGCGCCTGACGACCCCAGGCGGCGTTTCGCGCACATTGTTTCAACGCATCGAGCATGCCCCGTCGAACCGCTCCAATGCCGCGCCGTTTCTGGCCAATATCGCTATGTCCGGGCCGCTGCGGCTCAAGCGGCATCAGGACATGCGGCATGACGACGCCGACCTCGACAAGGCGGTGGGACTCATCGGAACGCCCGAAGAAGTGCGGCGGTCATTTGCCATGGCGCGGCGGGGCGACATACCCGATCGTCACGCGATGTCCCTCAGCCCGCTGTCCAATACGGATCCTTCGCAGGCTCCGGCGGGCGGTTCGCTAGCCTACATCTACTTGCCCGGTGTTGCTGTGGATGCGCGCGAGGGCTGGAGCGCGGAGTTGAAGGACCGAACGATGGCCTCGATCATAAGCCATCTTGGCGAGTTCTACGACGGGCTCGACACAGAGGTCGGGCGTTTCGTGGAAACGGCGCGCGAACGAGAAAAGCGGCTCAACGTCAGCAATGGGTGCGTCACCCACATAGATTTCGGTGCCCTGCGATCGGGGGTGCACCGTCCGGCTTCCGGTTTTGGCGGCCCCCGGCCGCCATTTCCCGGCTTTCTTATCGGAGGTGCCGGCGCTCATCCCGGCGGCGGTGTGTCCGGCATTGCAGGAAGGATCGCTGCCAACCGCGCACTGCGAGCTCTGAAAAACACAAAGTAGCTCCTGTACCAACGGGGTCACCCCGAACAATCGCAGGTAACTTCCCCACCGGTGACCAACTAGACTCGCATCATGCACACCATCATATCGTCACGCCGCGCATTGGCGGTATGATTTGTGCGAGCACCTCAACGATCTCATAGCCCGCAGTCGGCCTATTCATTCGCTATGGGGCGCGGAGTAGGAGGCCAACCTCGGCTTCACCTGAAGGTCTTGCGGCACGCGATCGGGGCCTATCCGGCGGTCGATTTCCTCCTCGAACCAATAGAGCGCCCGCTCCTGATAACCGGTGACGATCGACGTCAACGCACCGTTGCGCAGCGATTGCTGTATATTGGAGAATAGGCAGAGGTCCTCTGACAGGATGTGTTCGGTCGCCGTTCGCATTCCGCTCCAGTATTCCCTGTCGGCATCGTCATCCGTTGCCCATCCCATCTGGCGCACTTCCATGACCGACTTGTTCTGGCCGGCCGGCCAGAAGCATTGCAGATTGAAGCCCACGGGATCGAGCGAGAAAAACGTGTTCGGAAACGTCGGCAATGCGACCGTGTTCTCGAGAAAGACCTCTGCAATATCGTCAGGTTGGACGGGGGGTTTTTCGAAGAGCGAAACGCCGCCTTTTTTGCGCGTGCCAAAACGCATATGGCCACCATCGTAAAGCGCTATCACGAAACTGCGGGAGTCGAGGTGCGGCGCAAGCGTCTTTGGATGAACAGTATTGACGTGATAGATTTCGAGGAAGTTGTGATAGGCGATTTTCCAGTTGCACTCCATTTCGACCGTGAACCGGTCTTTCACAACCATGCGCTCGAGAGGATAGCCTTCGGTCAAGGCAACAAATTCGCCTAGAAACTCGCGCAAAGGGCCCGCCGCGTCATCAAAATTGATGAAGACGAAGCCGCGATAGGTTTCGCAGCGCACCTCTGCCAAGCCGTGGTCCGACTTTTCGAAACAGGCAAAATCGTGTTGACTGGGCACCGCCTTCAAGGCGCCGTCCAGCGCGTAACTCCAGGAGTGGTACGGACAGACGAACCGCGAGGCTCGTCCTTCCTCCTCAAGCAAGAGGGGCGAACCTCGGTGCCTACAGGTGTTGTGGAATGCGCGAATCCGATCGTCCTTTCCTCGGGAAAGGATCACGGATCGATCGAGGTGGCGAAAGAGTCGGTAAGAACCTGGCTCTGGCAGCTCCGAAGCTATGCCGGCGAGCAACCACGCACGATCCCACAGCCCTTCTTTCTCGAGGGCCGCAAACCGGGGATCGGTGTAGCGTCCAACGGGAATGGGCGGCAAGGCAGGAAAGTCGCTCGGGTGTTCGGTCCGGGTCAACTGATCGTCCATCGTCCGCTTGAGCAATTGCAATGCAGCTTCATGCATGGGCTGTCCTCCTTGGTCTTCTCGTCTCCCGATGCGGGCAGGATGACGGGGTGGTGCGAAAGCGAACCTGCAATCCGATAGGGTTCAGTGGCGGGAATCCGATCAGCACGGATCGAAGCAATAGGCACAGATCTTGTTACCGTCGGGATCGAGCAAATAGGCGCCATAGGCGTGGGGGACCGCATGCCACCGTCCCGGCTCCCCTGCATCGGTTCCACCTGCCGCCAATCCGGCCGCATGAAACTGGTCGACTGCAAGCCTGCTGGGCGCCTTGAATCCCAAGGTCGCGCCATTTGACGAAGTCGCGCAGCCTTTCAAGGGGTGCAGAATGAGCAATTCCGGAACAGTGCGCCCGTAGCCGAGACCTTGTTCCTGAAACGGACCCAAATTGGCAATACCGAGCGGCAGCAGCGCAGCATCATAGAAGCAGGCAGCCCGCTTCAAGTCGTTTGTGCCGAGGCACGCGTGGGTAAAAATGCCCATTTTCTTTCCAAAAAAACACCTCAAGCAGGCGATCTCGATTTGCCGTCCGATGCAGTTGATGGGGCTGCTTGTGGGCATCAGGCCATCCCAAATACACTCTGGCTCGAGCAGCAAATTATTGACGCGTTCAAGCGCCGGCCGAAAAAGCCTCAGCCACCGCGCGTGTATCCATGTACTCCTTGCCCGAAACGATCTGACCGTCTCGGATGATCAAAAGGTTATGGTACTCGTTGCGATAGACCCGGTCCGGAAAAACCATCTCGCCGCTCACCTCCACGGCAACCCGCTCACCTTCGGCGGTGATTCCGACAACGTTCGCCGTGCGCCGCTCAGCCGACAGCAATCCGCCCTTCACGCTGGCGATGAAATCCGCACGCGTCATGTCGCCATGGCCCAATATCCACCATTGGCAATCGGGGTGCTGCAAAGCCTCGATTGTCTCGAGATCCCCTTCCTCCACGGCCCGCATATAGCGCCGTGCAATTGCCTTGTTTTTCTCGATATCGCTCACCGCTTTTCTCCGCTGCCTTCATCAAAGTGCCGTTCGCAAATCTACACGTTCCGATACGACTTTCGTTGATCGTCCGTTCCCCCTGGCTAGCTCCCTTTTCGGATCGACAGGAGTGCGAGATAGGAAACACTCTGCTGCGGATCCGCCGCCAGGCGCGTGGCAAGCCTTGTTCTTAATTCTATCATCAGGCGTTCCGGATCTCTGTTGCAGCCTATCTGGGCCAGGAAATTGGGTCCGTTCGCCGCGCACATCATCGACGACCACTGAAAGCCGAATGCCTCCGCGTCCCCGGTCTCGCGGTAGGAATCCCAGAATGGATCGGGAGAACGGACGCAAGACACGTGCACTATCGAGAGGTCAGGAAGGAGCCCCTGCTCGAACGGCGCCTTCAATTGCTCCAGGGAACGTCCCGCCGATGGAGAGGTCGCCATGAATGTATCGTTGTCATCGAGGAGGCCCTCGCTCCTCAAGTCGAGGAGTGCTGCCCAGAAGTGGCCTGCCATCCATTCGAAGCCATGTCGGTCGCCGCCACGCCCCATGAACTGGCACACTAGACGCCCTCCAGCCCGCAATTCCCGCGACCGGGCCCGCAGGAAATTTAGCAAATCCTGGGCAAGCACGTCATCGACCACTTCGCGCGCGCGGACGCTGCTGCTGTATACGGCCCAGCCGTGATCGGCGACATTCACGGGGTTGTGGCTGAGCCAATGCAAGGCGTTGGACGACCAACCCAAGTCCACGCTGTCGGAGGGTAGAATCTGCTCGAAATAAGATCGACCCACCGCCATCGGGAATACATCTCTCCGGTCCGCAAGGTAGCTCTCCGATTCGGTCGCCAGGAGCCCAAACAACGACGAGTAATCGTTGGATGGGAGATCGGTATGAATAATCTCCAGTGGTCGTTGAACGTCGTGAGCCCTCAAAAGGTCGATGGCTGTGGCCATGGGAAGCTGCGAATTGCGCCCTTGCGAGGCGCCGTAATCCACAATCCGAACCAAGCCCTGGGAATTCGCAGTGATAGTTCCCACTGCCTCCTCCCAGAGAGGAAGCGCCGAATGAAGATTGGCGTGCTGCAAACCGGAATGCCGGTTGTAAGCACCTGCTCCTGCCATCGGGGCAATCGCTTGGCGCACGGGATCAGCCATAGAAAGCCTCCGTCAGCCGCGCGCTGTATGTCCGGCTCTTTTCCGGCGAGAGGCCATAGTGCGGAATTACGGGCGTAATCGCGTCTGCCGCCAGTGCACGCCTGGCTACGCCGGCGCGTACCTCGTCTACGTCGCCTACGACCGCGATGCTCTCCACCATCTCGTCCGGGCATGCGGCAGTCATCGCCGCTAGATCGCCTCTCGCAAATGCCGCCTGGATAGCTGAGGCTTCCTTGCCGAAGCCGATCTCCTCGAAATAGCGCAGATATTGCGGGGACTGGCTGTAATAGGCAACGGTCGCCCGGCAATCGTGTATGGCCTCTTTGCGATCCGGATCGATCGCGGTGAAGATCGAAAGGTTGAGTGAAAAATCTCCGCGCTCTCGTCCGGATTTGTCGAGCCCTGCCCGGATACTCGGAATGACCTCGCGTTCGATCCAGGCTTCGTTCCACAGAGGGTGGCCCAAAAGTCCATCGGCAATCTCGGCAGCCTGAAGGCAAGCCTTCTGGAATACGGCAGGAAGATAGACCGGAATTTCACTTCGCACGGGCGGATGCAGAAGGCGAAAGTGCGAAAGGTCGAGACTGTGGTAATCGCCCTTGAGGTGTGACAGTTCTCCGGTGTGACCGAACGCCACGATCTTGCGGATCATGCCAACAACTTCGCGCATGTGTGCAAGCGGCTTTCCATAGGTCGAACCGAACGATCCTTCTGTCTGGCTTTGCGCGCTGGAACCAAGTCCCAGCACGACACGGCCGCCACTGATCAGATCGAGATCAACCGCGCTGCAAGCGGTCTCAAGCGGGCTGCGCACGAATGCCAGGGCGATGCCCGTCCCGAGTTTGATTTTCTGCGTCGCAGGCGCGGCGGCCGCGAGGGTCGAAAATGGCGCCCCAAACATTTGGGGTGCCCAAACTCCCTCGACTCCGGCGGCTTCGTAGCTTCGCACCGATGCGACCAGGTCCTCACCGGGCATAGGCGCGATTTGCGCCCAAACAGCTTTTCCTTTTGCCATGCTATCGCCTTTCAGAAGCCCTTGGTGTCGAAATAGTCGCGCCACGCCGTGATGTGCGGGCCATCCATCTCCATTGCGCCCATCAGCCGCAGCGAGACGAGTTCCGCGCCATCTACTCCGTAAAAAATATCGCTGCGCTCCGTGAGGACGACGTTGCCATGCGCTGCGGCGTGGTGAACAACGACTTTGCAGCGCTCGAAGGGAATGCGGGCCAGGAAACCCTCAACGAAGGCCATCGCTTCCTCGATTCCGACGGTCGTCGCCACGCCGACATTTTCCCAGCGCGTGACGGACGTAAATCGCTTTCTCATTGCCGAGATCATGTCTTGCGCGGTGCCGCCGCTTTCATCGAAAAATGCGAGCACTTCCTGCAACGGCCCCGCCATATTCGCCTCCGCGATCTGCAATCGGGGCACCATGGGGACTGATGGCAGGCAATGCCCCTGCCGAAAGATAGCCAGCCCGCGTCAGGGCCGGAGCCTGACATGCATCCCCTTGGGTAGATCGGAATCCGTCATGCCTGGCATTGGCCGTTCGTTGCCGCCCGATCATTTGCCGCAACGTGACGTCGCTTCGGCGACACTATGTCCTCGTGTTGAAAGTCATAGTTGCAGCATGCTTCACAGCTCTTCCTATAGTGCTGCGGCACAAGTGAACGGGAGTGCCGCAACCATGAGCGCCGTCGACGAACTGATCGCACTTGCACGATCAGCAGACCCATTCCGCAACGCCCCGGAACAGTTGGCCGAACTGCAACTCGAAGCCGCACGAGAACGTTTTTCCGAGCGGCGCGGACAGATTGGTGTGCTGAACAAGCGCGCCAGAGAGGCAGGGATCGACAGCATAGACGGGCTGTCCGATCTTGTGCCCCTTCTCTTCGCTCACACAAACTACAAAAGCTATCCGGATGCCTTTGTCGACAACGGGCAATGGGCTCGCATGAACCTATGGCTTGGCACGCTCGCAACCTATCCCACAGACAACATCGACGTGTCGGACGTGCGCGACATCGATGAGTGGTTGGACCGCGCACGTTTGGCCGGCCACCACGTATTTGCCTCGAGCGGAACGTCTGGAAAATCCTCATTTCTGGATCAGTCGGACCAGGACCGGGACGTCAGCGTCACCGCCTGTCTGCACGCCGCTGACCTGTCGACGCCCGGCTACGTCGCTGATCACTCGCGCTCGGTCTTCACGATGATGCCGGAGCGCGGCACCCATAAGATGATCGATTTCTGCAACCGCCACTTTCCTCGCTGGGCAGCGCCCGGCGAACTGCACCGATTGAGCGAGGATCCGATCCGTGCGTTCGATGCCATGAGGCCTGCGCAATTGAGGCGTTTGCTGGCAGCAGGCAAGATCGGCCCAGGCGAGATCGCAGCCTACGAAGCCGAACTTGAGGTCCGCCGCATCAAGCGTGCAGCCGAGTTCGAGACCTGGATCGACCTGTTGGAAGACCGCCGGCACAGTCCCCTTTACATCGGCGTAATGTACGGCGTTGCCTGGCAGATCGTAGAAACGCTGCGAAAGCGCGGGGTAAAGAACGGAGATTTCCACCCCGACACTCTGATGAGCTTCGGGGGAGGCACGAAGGGCGCTGCGGTCCCAGCAGACTACCGGGAAAAAATCCAGCAATTCTTCGGCGTCACGCCCGACCGGATTACCAGTTCTTATGCAATGGTGGAGATGAGCGGCTTCTGCGCCAAGATCCAGCCGACCGAGTCTTATGCGGTACCCCCGTGGATCGTCCCCTTGGTTCTCGACAAGTCCGGCGAACATCTGCTCGGCACGACCGGTGACATGGGCCTCGTCGAGGGGCGTATGGCATTTTTCGACATCCTCGCCGATGCGCGTTGGGGCGGCGTGATTTCCGGCGACAAGGTCCAGGTGGAGTTCGGATCGGGCCTTGAAGGGGTTAAGACACCGGTGATCCACGCGGTAGCTCGTTATGCCGATCTCGAAGAGGGCGAGGACAAACTCAGCTGCGCGGGATCCATCGACTCCTACGTCCGCGGGTCGATCTCGTCTTCCCCGACTGTCGCGGCTTGAACGAGGATACAGTCATGCGACCGGAAAGCATGTCCAACGAGCCGAGCCTGCTGATAGCGCACGTCATAAAGGGAGAAGTACAGCTCGATGCTGCAATCGAGCATCGCTCCCGAGCGAGCGCGAGCCCGGTGATGACCCCTGCACTGGATCTCGACGCGCTGATTTGGCCCAGACGCGACCCCGGACCTGCATTCGAAACGCCGCTGGCGGAAATCGTCGATTTCCTCGTCGAGGTCGGCAAGGCACTCGATTTCGATAAAAATGCCTATCTACAGGAAGCGGCAGCCCTCAATCTCCACTGCAATAGTCTTGGCGCGCGGATTCTGGAAAACTGCTACAGGGACATCGGATGGTTTTTCGCGCGCGAGGCCGTCGAGGCCGAGGCGGAGCAATCTCTCGGTTGGCTCGGCGCGAATGACGGCTGGGTTAGACGTGATATCCAAGGCCACCCCTTCGACATCCGGGCGTTTCCGCCGCGCATGGTCCATATCCTTGCCGGAAATGCCCCCATCGTGCCGCCAGTGACGATTGTGCGCGGGGCTATCAGCAAGGGCGTTCATTTGCTGAAGATGCCCTCGAACGACATGTTCACTGCCACGGCACTTCTGCGCACGATGGCTGATGTCGGGCCCAATCACCCGGTGACACGCTCGTTCTCGGCGGCCTATTGGCGCGGCGGCGATACCGCGATCGAGGAGCACATCTTCAGATCCCAGTATTTCGACAAGCTGGCGGTGTGGGGTGGCGAAGCGGCCGTTCGCCATGCAATGAAATATGCAGCTCCCGGTTTCGAGATCATATCCTTCGACCCCAAGATCTCGATTTCGCTGATCGGCAAGGAGGCTTTCGCAGGAATGCCTATAGCCGAGATCGCCCGGCGCAGCGCGGCCGATATCATAGCCTTCAATCAGGACGCATGCAGCTGCGCTCGCTTCCAGTTTGTCGAGGGATCCTTACCGCAAGTGGATGCCTATTGTGAGGCTCTCGTGGCCGAGATGGGCAAGGATGTTCGGTATGGGAATGGAAATGGCGGACCCCGTCCTCCCGAGGCATTGTTGGACGAACTCGACATGCTCGGCAATCTTGAGCCGATCTACCGTGTATTCGGACAACCCGACGGCACCGGAATGGTGGTTCGTTCAAACGATCCGGTCGCATTCAATCCCGGTGGAAAGCTTGTCAACGTGGTTGCCGTTTCCAGCCTGGCAGAGGCCATTTCGCATGTCTCCGTGGCCACTCAGTCGGTCGGTGTCTATCCGCCCGGCCGCATCACGCAGTTGCGCGACGGGCTGTCGTCGGCCGGCGCGCAACGCATCGTCGGCCTTGGTAACATCAATAGCGGAAAGTTCGGCGGCCTGCCGCACGATGGGGGATGGCCCGTCCATCGTATGATGCATTGGGTCGTGACTGAAGCAGAGAGAGAGCCAGCACAGCCATGAACCGCATGCATACGGGAACGCTTTCCCTCGACACCTACCGGCTGCTCGGCCGCTCGGGATTGCGGGTTTCGCCTTTGGCTCTGGGTACAATGACGTTCGGCGAGGAATGGGGCGCTGGCGAAGAGGAATCCCGACGGATTTTCGATGCCTACGTCGATCAGGGCGGCAATTTCATCGACACCGCGGGATACTACGCTGACGGCGTTTCGGAAGATTTGACGGGTAAATTCGCCGAGGCAAAGCGCGACAGACTGGTTCTCTCCACCAAATACTCCCTGACGCGATCGGTTGGAGATCCCAATGCTGCCGGAAACAGCCGGCGCAACATGATGCAGACCGTTGAGACGAGCCTGCGCCGACTTCGCACCGATCGCATCGATCTGTTATTTCTCCATGTCTGGGACGATAGCACCCCCGCAGACGAAATCATGCGCGCCTTTGATGACTTGGTGACCCAGGGCAAGGTTCTTTATCTGGGTCTGTCGGATACGCCCGCCTGGCAGATGGCGCGATTGCAGACGATGGCCGACCTGCGCGGCTGGACTCAGTTCGCAGCGTTGCAAGCCGAATACAATCTTGTGGAGCGTACCGCCGAGCGGGATCTCATGCCTGCCGCGAAAGCACTCGGCATTGGCGTGATGCCGTGGTCTCCTCTTGCCAGCGGCTTGCTGTCCGGCAAATACGCGGTTCGGAGAAGCGGAGAGGGTCAAGACGCCGGAGGTCGCGGCACCTTGCTGGCTGCTGCGGGCAAACTGGATGCTCGTACGTTGGCCATTGCAGACGCCGTTCAGGCAGTTGCCGACGATGTCGGCGCTACTTCGGCACAAACAGCCATCGCTTGGACTTTGGCGAACCCGACCGTGGTCTCGCCGCTGCTGGGTGCACGAACGATGCGGCAATATGAGGACAATGTAGCCGCTCTCGCCGTTTCGCTGGATCTGCTCCATCTCGAGCGATTGGAAGCGGCCAGTTTCACTCCGAAAGGCTTCCCGCATGACTTCCTGGCATCGGACTTCATTCGCCACGGATTGACCGCCGGCACCAAAGTGCGACCCCGAGAAAGCTGATGGAGTGCTCGCTCAGGTTGCCCGGATTAGCCGTCCGGGGGCGTGTGCCGGAATCGACGCCATCCCGACAAGTGATGACGCCGCTTACCATCGTCGCACGATATCCGTCTTGTTTCGATGACGAATTCTGGCTTTCCATGGGGGGTCACTACAACGAAGAACGGTCGCGATATTCGCGCGGAGTCAGGCCGGTTGCCCGCCGGAAAGCCGCCGAAAAAGCGGCCGGGCTCTTAAAACCGCAATTACCGGCGATAACCTTGATCATCATTGCATCGTCTCGAAGTTGCTCCTGAGCCCGGGCGATACGGCGCTTGGCGATGTAGCCCGTCAACGTCTCTCCCGTGGTCGCGCGAAAGGTGCGGATGAGATGTCTCGGACTGGTGCGAATTTCGGCAGCGAGGCAGGATACCGAGAGGTCGGTGCCCAAGTCCGCTTCGATCCTGTCTCTCACTCGCTGCAATCGCCAAACCGGCATTTGTCCGGATCCGGCATCCCGAGGAGATTCCGATTTCTGGAAATGGCGGCACAGCTCGACCACAAGGAGGAGCGCCATGCTCTCCAGCAGAATTGCCTGACCGAATCCCGGATGCCGCAGTTCATTGGCCAATCGGGCAAGGCCCTTCCTTATCGACACGCTCTGAACATCGAGACAAGGAGCCAGATCAGCAATCCGTTCATCTTCGAACAGTTTCTCGGCGCGCTCGTTGGCGAACGTCAGGCAAAGAAGGCTATGCTCACCAGGCTCACTCCACGTCGCAAATTCGCCGCCCTTTGGCAGAAACACGACGTCTCCCGGAGGATCGGCCAATTCGTTGGCGGACCTGAAAAATCGCGAGTTTGGGCAACGCGGGCCGAGCGAAAAATCAAGGTAGTATGAATTCGGCTCGTACAGAGCGCGACTGCCCTCATTCCAACCGAAATGGCGGATGTCCGCAAAAATGCCATTGATTTCGATTTCGCGTTCGATGCGGAAATGAGACGCCGTGTGAGGTGCGCACATCGGCAAATCGCCTCGAACCGCAATGCCCATGTTCGGCCTCCTCGTCAGCCGAATTGTTTCGCTCGTAGATGGAGCCAATCCGGTCTTCGATGTCATGCGCCGAGCAGGCCCTCCTCCGACCCGCCCGGCGCGTACGTTTCAAAGCAAGGGGCCTCGAAACGCTATAACTCTATTGTTGGCCACTTTGCGGCGAACCACCGTATATCGCAACCTTCCTTCGGATAGGGCGCCTGATCACCCTGATAGCAGATCATTTCAAATGGACTTGGTCAGTTCCAGCGCGGCGATGAACAGATCCGCCACGAGGTCGACGTCGGCGACCTGGAAGATCGGAACGTCCTCGTCCTTGTTGATGGCGATGATGATCTTGGAGTGCTTCATGCCGGCAAGGTGCTGGATCGCGCCCGAGATGCCGACCGCGATGTAGACTTCCGGAGCCACGATCGTGCAGGTCTGGCCGACGTGATAGTCGTACACGTAACCCGCGTCGGCCGCAGCGCGCGAGGCGGCGACGGCAGCGCCGAGCGGCAATGACCTGCTCGAACGTTTCCGGATCCTTCAGCGCGCAGCCGCCCGAAACGATCACCTTGGCGCTCGTCAGCTCTCGACGTTCCTACTTGGATTCGGCACCCAAGAGTTGGAGAGGCCCGCGTCAACAACACCAGATACGGGGCATTTAATCACATCCGTAAGCCCGCAAGAATGCGTCTACGGCGCCCCCAACGGCTTCCTCGACTTGATAATCAGGCTCAGCCCCGAATAGTTGGGGTTCGAGAACCCCCGCTTCCAGCAGTCCGCGCAAATGCGCGGCGATGATCACCGGCGACCCGGCCCTGAGCTTGCCCTGCATCTGAAGTGGGGCAATGAACGCAGCGATTTCCTCCGTCCCGCGTAGAGGGCCGAGTTTATAAAGCCTGTCCCCCAGCGTGGTATTCGCACCTTCCGCCACCGCCGTCCGCATGATTGCAAGATTGTATTTGGAAGTGACGAAACCGAGGTACTCGATCCCGAAGCGGAGCAGTGCGGTGCGAGGGTCATCGGCAGAGGCCTTTAGCCGCTCCATGATCTCCATGCCCCGCTCTTCCATCGCCCCGATCATGGCCGCGGCGAAGAGATCATCCTTGTTCTTGAAGTAATTGTAGAGTGTGCCCTTCGAACCGCCAACGCGTGCGGCGATGGCCGCCATGCTTGCCCGCTCGTATCCCACCTCAAGAAACAACTCGATTGCCGTATCGAGGATTGTCTGCCGGCGGCTGTCTGTCTTCACACGCACGGGTCTTCTTTCATTTCTGCACTGGACTGTACGCTTTTCGCTTTGCGAGACAAGCGCGAATTCATGAATTGATGACCGGCCGCACGGCTATGACGATCGTTCGAGTCGAGATGGAGTGGTTCGTGAACCCAGGGATTCTGCGGCACTGACCCTATCCCGAAAAATGCCTCCGTGGAGAGCTTCAACGGACGGCTGCGCGATGAATGCCTCAACACGCACTGGTTCTTGTCTTTGGACGACGCCAGAAGCAAGATCGAGGCGTGCGGACGGACTTCAACGAGACCCGACCTCACACATCGCTGGGGTTCATGACGCCGGCCGAATTTGCTTCATCGGCCGGGGTTACCCCCGCCCGATGAAGCGCCGGATCTCTCGTTCTGGCCGGTGGCAAAACTGGCACAGGGTTATGAAAAGCCGGCTTTTCTCGCGATAGCCGGATCAACAAAGGGGGAAGGCTATTGCGCCGGCGCTCAACTGCCGCTGGCGTGGCCACATCCAACTACCGCGTGTTATCATTCACCGTGATATTCGCGTAAACGCTGCTCAGCCATGACGTTTACTGCCTGACGAACTTGATGATCTTCCACGTGGACGTAGCGCATGAATGTCGCCAGCCGCCGATGACCTGTTAATGCCATACCGACTTTCAACGGTACGCCGGAGTTTGCAATGTCAGTCGCCGCCCGGTGGCGGAGTCCGTGTGTTCCTACCCCAGGCACATCACATGCTCGTAGTATGCGCTTCCAGACGCGATAATAGGTAGCGAAATGAAGATGCTTGGCGCCACATCTCCTTCCCGGAAAGACAAATGGAGAACCTTCTTTACGCGGTATACTTGCCAGAAGACGTGCAACGTCAGACGAAAATGGCTTCCACATTGCTCCAGTTTTGCTATCCGGCCAAATTACACAATTTAATTCAAAATTTATCCAGGCCCATTCAAGAGCAATGATTTCCGATGCTCGCGCTGCAAAGGCAAGTTGAAGCCTGATCGCCATGACGCAATCAGGGTATAAAAAGTTTTCCAATTCAGATTTGCCGAGATACTCGATTACCCGCTGCATCTCAGTAATTGTCAACAATCGCGTGGTCTTGCCCTGAGCATACCGTTTAACTCCGTTACACGGATTACTGCCTTTCTCACAAAAACCCCATTGCTCAGCGCAGGTGAACATTGATTGCATGTCATTAAGCATTGAGTTTGCCAGCCCCGGCTTGCGACGCCACGCATCCATAAAAAGGACAATGTCCTGACGGGAGAACTCGTCAATTTTGCAATTACCGAAGGTAGGCAAGATCACTCTCCTAAATCGGTAAACGCGCCCTTTTTGGGTAGATTTCTTATTGTTAACCTCCACATGCCGGCGAAAAAACATTTCGGAGAACTGCTGGACAGTGGGGGAACCCCGTCTCTTTTGACGTTCGACGGAAGGATCAAGGCCACCTGCTGCCTCGCTGATCCATCGCTGCGCGACAGCCCTGGCCTGTTCGACCGTCAGTTGCCCGAACTGGCCAATGGCGGGCTTTCGCCGACGCCCTGATACGTTGCGATACTGAACCATGAAAACCTTCCGTCCGGAAGGCGTCACCTTACATAGGAAGCCCGGCACTTCAGTATCTCGCAGCTCGTAATCAGACTGCGCGGGCCGGGCAATTTCGACAACGCGTTTCGTCAACTTCATCTTCGGCATAGTGCTACATTCCTATCGAAATCCAGGAGCCAAATAGGAGCGGATCGGACGTAACCTTTAGCGAAGCCGGAAATGCTTGATCGAAGCATACAACATATATAAAGCAATCTAAACAATGGCTTGCCGCACTCCGTCGCAATCTGGCGATTTGTAGAGTGCACCATTTCTTGACCGTCACCAGCTTCATCGCCGGCGGCACGGCGGCGGGCCCGCTGGCGGTGGACAGCGTGACCGGCAAAGTGTTCCAGGGCCCGGCGATCCCCTACAAGGAGGAACGCGCCTATTCGTGGGAAGGCGGGCTGAAGGCGGACTGGCTGGGCCACCGCCTGCGCACCAATCTGGCGCTGTTCCATGTGCGCTATTCAAACCTGCAGACGCCGATCTTCGCCTCTTCAGGCTGCGTGACCTCACCCAGCGGCATTTGCGAGCCGATCGTCTCCTCTCAATACACCGCCAACTTCGGCAAGGCCCGCGCCTTCGGGCTGGAATTCGAAGTGACCGCGATCCCCATCGAAAACCTGACGCTGAGCGCCAGCGGCAGCGTGACCGATTTCAAGTATCTGGAAATCTCGCCCGAAGTGCTGGCGAGCGGCGGCGTCAGCAAAGTTTCGGACTATCCCGAAACGATGCGCCCCACTTTCCTGTCGAACCTTTCGGCCGAATATGTGCAGCCGCTGGATGACGGGATGCGCCTTGCCCTGCGCGTGGACGGGGCGCTGCGCTCCAAGATCGTGGTCGGCACCAGCGTGTTCAGCAGCGCCGGCTTCGCGGCGGCAGGGCTACCCTACACCAACGATTACATGAATGCGGAAAATACCCAGAAGGCGCTGCTGACGCTGAACGCGCGGCTTTCGCTGATGGACCTGCCGCTGGGGCCGACGACGGCGACCGTCTCGCTCTGGGGCCGCAATCTCACCAACAAGCAGCAGATCAACATCATCTCCAACACCGGCGTGACTGCAGCCGCGCTGTTCGACGATCCGGTGACTTACGGCATCGATCTTTCAGTTAAGCTCTAAGGATGTGCATCCGGCCGGAGGCGATGGGGCTTTCCCGATCACTCTGCCAACAGGTCGCGTCCACATTCACCACCCGCTTGCCCAGGCGCACGATGCGCGCCTGGGCATAGCTTTCGACCATCAACCCGCCGCGCAGGAAGTCGATGGTGATGTTGATCGGGCGGGGGCGCTCTCCCGCAACTTCACCCTCCCCCGCCAGCGCGGCAAGGCAGGCAAGCTCTAGCAAGCTGCCGATCACGCCGCCGTAGAGAAAGCCTTGCCTCCCCTCCAGCGCCGGGGACGCGGGCATGACGAGGCCGGCATTGCCCAGCGCGTCGGTCCATTCGCGCACGCCCAACAGCTGCGCATAGGGGGCCCGCTCGATCATGGCTCGCTCGTAAAAAAGAAGCTGGCGGCCGCGAAGGCGACAGGATTGGCGGGATCGCCGTCGTGCACTTCGCAGCGGGTGAAGGCCACGCGGCGCGTCACCCGGTGGCAGGTGGCGCGGGCATGGAGCGTGCATTCGGGCCGCGCCGCGCGCAAGTAATCGACCCTGAGGTCCAGCGTCGCCATCGGCTCCCACCGCCGGGTGCGCGCGATGATCGCTGCCCCCGCCGCCGCATCGATCAGCGAGATGACCGGCCCGGAGGAAACGAGACCGGAGCCCGCATCCATCAGGAACCCTGCCGAGAACGGACAGGCCAGTTCCGCCCAGTCTGCTCCGGCCGCGACGTGATAGATGCCCAGCAGAGCATGATGCCCGCGCGGGGGCATGGACTTCAGCCGCTCGAACGGGTCCTCTGCCTCCATCGCTGCGTCAGGCCGTCCAACGCGGTTCGCGCGGCAGGCCAAGGCCGCGCTCGGCGATCAGGTTGCGCTGGATCTGGTTGGTGCCGCCGTAGATCGTGTCCGCGCGGCTGAAGAGGAACAGGTTGGGCAGCGTATCCCATTCGTAGTCCTCGTGTGCGCTGACTTCGCCCGCCTGCCCCAGCACGTCCATCGCCAGTTCGCCAAGACTGCGCCGCCATGTCGCCCACTGGATCTTGTAGGTCAGCGCGGCGCCATCCATGCGCGAATTGTCGGTCTGGGAGAGCATCCGCAGCGCGCCATAACGCATCAGGCGCAAGCCGATCTCTGCCTTGGCCAAGCGCTGGCGGATCAGCGGATCCTGCGCCGCGCCATTGGCTTTGGCGGCGGCGATGATCTCATCCAATTCGTTGCGGAAGCCCATCTGCTGACCCAGCGTGGACACGCCGCGCTCGAAGGCAAGCAGGCCCATCGCGATCTTCCAACCTTCGCCCACCGTGCCGATGTAGCTGTCCGCCGGGCAGCGGGCGTCGGTAAAGAACGTCTCGTTGAATTCGGCATCGCCGTTGATCTGGCGAATGCCGCGAATCTCGATGCCAGGCTGGTCGATCGGCATCATCAGGAAGGTCAACCCGCGCGGGCCCTGGCTGCCCTCTTCCGTGCGCGTGACCACGAAGATCCAGTCGGAGATATGGGCAAGGCTGGTCCAGATCTTCTGGCCGTTGACCACCCATTCCCCGTCTTCCAGCCGCCCCTTGGTGCGCACGCCGGCAAGATCGGACCCGGCATTCGGCTCCGAGAAACCCTGACAGAAGATCGTCTCACCCGCCGCGATGCCGGGCAGGAAGCGTTGCTTCTGCTCTTCGGTGCCGAACGTCAGGATCGTCGGCCCGGCCAGTTCGATGCCGATGTGGTTGACGCGGCCCGGCACGCCGGCGCGGGCATATTCCTCGGCAAAGATCACCTGCTGGGCCAGCGTCGCATTACGGCCGCCCCATTGCTCCGGCCAACCGATGCACGACCAGCGGTGCGCGGCGAGCTGCTTTTCCCATTCCTTGCGGCGTTCGGGGCTGCCGGTCAGCTTGCTGATGCCCTTGATGTCGCGGAATTCGCCCGCCATCTGACCGTTGAGCCAATCGGCGCATTCCTGGCGAAAATGCTCGTCCGCCTGCGAAAATCCCAGCTTCATGCCGCTTCTCCCAAAATCATCGCGGCAACCTGTTCACGGTGCCAGTCCCCCTTGCCCAGCAAGGTCTGGATCGATCGCGCGCGTTTGAAGAACAGATGCGCGTCATGCTCCCACGTGAAGCCGATGCCGCCGTGAAGCTGGATCATGTCCGCCGCGCAGCGAAAAGCGGTATCGGCGGCGAAGGACTTGGCGGCATGGAGCGCCAGCGGGGCTTCCTCGCTGCCCTCGTCCACCGCGCAGGCCGCCCAATAGACCGCCGAGCGAGCCTGCTCGATCTCCACCATCATGTCGGCAAGGCGGTGCTTGTAGGCTTGAAACGAGCCGATCGGCCGGCCGAACTGCACACGCTCCCGCGCATAGTCCACCGTGCGGTCGAGACTGGCCTGCGCGCCGCCCAATGCCTCCGCAGCCAGACCGACCAGCGCGGCACGCTTGGCCGCATTCAGCCCCGCAGCAGGGTCTGCCAAAGCCTCCGCCGAAGCGCCGTCGAAACGCACTGCGGCCAGCGGGCGCGTCTGATCCATGGTCGTCTGCGCCGTGACGGAAACCCCCGCCGCATCGCGCCGCACCAGCCATGCACCGCTGCCATCGGTGACCACGAAAACCTGGGCCAGCGCACCATGCGCGACGAATCCGGAACCGCCGGTGAGCTTCCCATCGCGCACGTCCAGCCCGGCATCTTCGACAAAAGCGGCAATCGCCTCCCCCGAAAGCAGGCCCGGCAGCCACGCATCGCGCTGCGCCTCACTGCCGCCCGCAGCAATCGCCTGCGCGGCCAGCATCAGGCTGCCCAGCATCGGCAGCGCAGCCACGTGTGCACCTGCCGCCTCGGCAAGGATGGCCAGTTCGACCAGGCCGAGGCCCGCCCCGCCCGCATCTTCCGCGATGGAGATACCGGAAAAGCCCAATTCCTGGCAAAAGTCACGCCACAGCGCCCGGTCGATGCCTTCACCTTCCATTGCCGCGCGCGTGCGCGCACTGGTCGCATTTTCGGAGAAGAAGGCACGCGCCGTCTCCGCAATCATCCGCTGTTCGTCGGTAAACGTGAATTCCATTTCAACCCGCTTTCACGATCTCAGGCACCCGACGTTCGGGCCCCGCAGAGAGCGGCCGTGTTCGCATCACGCCACCCTTGCGTAGCCGCCGCCACCACGGCACCTGCATCCTCCCGCCGCGCCTCACCCATGCGGTTAATTGCGCGCTTGCAATCACGCTATATTACGCAAATCACCTTTTCAAGGGGCATTTTGCGTATTTTTTATCTCAAAAATATCCGCATCGAATCCTGCAAGGAGGCCCCTTGCCACCGAAGGATCCGCCCTGTCCTCCTGGACGATAGCTGAATCGAGAGGCGGAACATCTCGCAAACAGAAATTCATTTCACGCACAATCAACGGATCATAACCGGATTAAGATCCATATTTGCGTATTGAAATAATGTTTTTACGACGCATATTGCGATTTGAAAAACATAACGAGAGGATTGCAAACGATGGGCCAGACAGGCACCCCATTCCATCCGCGTCAGGCGCTCGATTTCACTGGAAAGACAGTTCTCGTCACGGGCGGTGGTGTCGGTATCGGGAGAGCCGTGGCGGAAAGCTTCAACGACGCCGGCGCCCAGGTGATCATTGCCGAGATCGATGCCGAACGCGCGAAGGCCGTGGAAGCCGATCTGCCCGGCACACGGGTCATTCAATGCGATGTGCTCCAGCGTGCAACCCCGAAGGTTCTTGCAGAGCGGATCGCGTCGGAATTCGGCAAACTGGACGTGCTCGTCAACAACGTCGGCCATTTCGTGCACGCACGCCCCTTCGAAATGCTGGGCGAAGACGAGATCGACGAAATTCTCGATACCAATCTCGGCCATATCCTGCGGATGGACCGCGCGATGATTCCCCTGCTGCGCGCGGCCGGGCGCGGCGCGTCGATCATCAACATCACATCGATCGAGGCCTATCGCGGCATCCCCTATTGCTCGGTCTACGCGGCCGGCAAGGCGGGGCTGATGGGCTTCACCAAGAGCCTTGCACTCGAACTTGCCCCCGAAGGCATCCGCGTCAACGACATCGCCCCGGAAACCACCGATACGCCGCAAGTCGCGCTGGACTTCATGATCCCGCCCGAAAACCGCGACCATATGGACAAGTGGATTCCGCTCGGCCGCTTCGGCCATCCATCCGATTGCGCCGGGGCCGCGCTCTATCTGGCCAGCCCGCTTGCCTCCTGGGTGACCGGAACGGCCATTCACGTGGACGGCGGCGCACTCGCGGCCTCGGGCTGGATGCAGACCCCGCAAGGCGAATGGACGGTTGTCCCGATGATCAGCGCCAACGGCCTCAAAGTCCCGTCATGACGCCACAGGATGAGGATCGCGCCGCCCTGCGCCGCGCTGCCGTACTCTATGCCCGGGGCGCAGACCGCCGCTCAAAGGACGACTGGCGCGCGGTTCTTGCAGAGGAGGTGGAAATCGCCGGCCCCGGTTTCGTGGCGAGCGGTATCGAGGCCTGCCTGCAGTCCATCGATTTTCTGGCGCACGCGTTCAAGGCCACCCGCCACCTCGTCCACGATCAGATCGTGGAAATCGCGGGCGATCACGCCAGTGGAGAGACCCTGTGCACGGCGGAACATCGCACTGCGAATGCAGAGGGTCCGGACACTCTGATGTGCTGGGCGATCCGTTATCAGGACGAATGGCGGCGGGACGGTGCCGACTGGCGCTTCACCCGCAGGCACCTGATCGTCGACTGGGAAGAGAACCGGCCGGTCGGCGATCCGGGCCCGCCGCCCCCGCCGAATGACAACCGATAGAACCACAATTGTACGGAGAGATTGTCCATGAAAGTTCTCGTCGTCGGGGGCACTGGCGCCCTTGGGGGCCACGCCGCCCTTCATCTTGCGGCAAAAGGCCATCAGGTCACCATCACCGGGCGCGGTACAGGCGCCAATGCCGCCACGCCCATGGCCAAGCTCGCCTATCTCCAGGGCGACTATGTGACCGGCGATTTCACCCCGGATCGACTGGCGGGGTTCGACTGGGTCGTCTTCGCCGCCGGCAACGATCCGCGCCATGTGCCCGCGGGGGCGGACTTCGGGGCGTGGCTGCGCCAGGCCAATGACGTGGCCATTCCCGCATTCTTCGCCGCCGCGCGCGAGGCGGGCGTATCCCGTGCGGTGCAACTCGGCAGCTTTTACCCCCAGGCCGCTCCGTACCTGCTGGACGGCAATGTCTACATTCAATCGCGCCTTGCCGCCTGCGAAGGCGCGCGTGCCGAGGGTCGCCCTGGCTTCGACGTCTGCAGCGTGAATGCCCCCTTCATGGTCGGCACCGTCCCCGGCCTGCCCAGCGCGATCTTCGAACCTTACGCCCAGTGGGCCAAGGGACACCTGCCGATCCCGCCTTACGCACCGACCGGCGGCACCAATTTCATGTCATTCACTTCGCTTTCCGAAGCGATCGAGGGCGCGCTGGAACGGGGCGCGCCGGGCAAAGCCTATCTCGTCGGTGATGAGAACCTGTCGTTCCGGGATTACTTCCAGATGTTCTTCGACGCGGCCGGTCGATCCGATGTGCAACTGAAGGAGCGGGACGCGGAAATGCCCCTGCTGCCCGACGTGGCGATCCCGCAAGGGCGCGGCAACTTCATCGATTACCAACCCGATCCCGTGGAAACCGCTCTGCTCGGCTATCGCCGGCAAGATGTCCGCGCGGCCGTGAACGATATCGCCGCCCAGTTCGGATAGGACGGATAAGACACTATCGGCCGGCGTAACAGCCGGCCGATGGCATCATCCTTTGGCGACGGCGCTGACGCCGACCACGCCATTGGTGAACTTCACCGTCTTCACCGCGATCGACGTTTCAACGTGCTGCACCCCTTCCACCGCCATGATCTGGCGGACGGTCACCTCATGCAGATCCTCGATCTCTCGATAGAGGCAGGTGGTCATGATATTGAATGGACCCAGCATCGTCATGATCGAATGGATCGTCGGGATCTGGCGCAATTCGCGGGCGATCTGCTTGAACCGCGTCATATCCGCCTGGATCGAGACGAAGGCGGTCTTGGTGCTGCGGTCCAGTTTAGGGCTGATCAGCGCGGTGAAGGCGATCAGACCATCCTGCTGCAAGCGCTTCAGCCGCAGGCGGATGGTGCCTTCATTGACCCCCAGATCGGCGGCGATGCTGCGGTTGGACACGCGCGCATCCTTGGAAAGGATCGCGATGATGCGGTGATCGAGATCGTCGAGATCAGGCCAGCTCATTCCGCGTCCTCCACCGAATCCAGACCGAACTTGATGATGTCGAGCCCGATCGACTGCGTGATCGAGCGGATACCCGCCACTTTCGAGAACTTCCTGGTCACGAACTGCGAAAGATCGTCCACATTGGGCAGGGCCAGCAGCACGCTCACTTCGTAGCGGCCAGTTACCAGATAGGCGGCGAAGACTTCCTCGAACTGCGCCAGTTCCTCCGCCACGTCGCCCGGCGCGCGTCCGCTGACCTCGATGCCGATGTAGATCAGCACGTGATAGCCATGCACCGCGAAGTCCGAAACGGCGACCACGCGCAAAGTGCCGGACTCCTCCATGCGCCGCATCCGGGCGGAAACGGTGGTGGGCGCGATGTCCAGCGCCTTGGCGATCTGCTGGTGCGTGGCGCGGCCATTGCGCCGCAACTGCTCCACGATCTTCAGGTCCGTTTCATCGAAGTCCGCCAGATCGTCCATGCCCTCGCCCGTTTCTTTCCCATCGTTGCCGATAAGCGAAGGGTCTTGCCAGTATCGAAACGGCACGTCGAATCGAAAGCGCTTCTCCGCATTGGGAAATCCCCGGGCTTGATCGGTGCTCAATCGCGTAGCAGCGAGCCGCCGTTGACGTGCCAGAGCTGCCCATTGACCCATTCGCCGTCGTCGGAAGCGAGGAAGGCCACCGCGCCGGCAATATCGTCCGGCTGGCCCAGACGGCGATGCGGGATCGCCTCCAGCATTCCGGCCACATAGTCGTCGGTCAGGTGCTGGGCCACCGCCTCGGTCATCACCACGCCGGGGCAGATGCCGTTGGCGCGCACGCCCTGCTTGCCGAACTTGCGCGCGACATGGCGGACCAGCGCGTGAAGCGCGTTCTTGGTCATCGGATAGGCGACCTGCAGCGGATTGCCGGAGATCGCCGCGCCGGACGAGGTATAGATCATCGCCCCGCCGCCACGCTCCAGCAGCACCGGCAGAGCCGCCTGCGTGGCGAGGAAATGGCTCTTGGCATTGATCGCGAAGGACCGGTCCAGCACCTCCTCCGTGCAGTTGAGCACATCGATATCGCCCTCCGTCCCGCCCGCGAGGTTGGAGTGGTAGAAGTCCAGCCCGCCGAATTCCGCCAGTGCCGCTGCCACGATCGCGGCCTGAGAGGCAGCGCTGGTGCCGTCCAGCCGCATGCCGATCGCCCTGCCGCCGCCTTCGCGAATGGCGTGTGCGGTATCCAGCGCCCATTCCTCGACGATATCGCCGATCACCACCGAAGCACCCTCGGCTGCAAGGCGGCGCGCCGTTGCCGCACCGATGCCTCGCCCGCCGCCGGCAACGATGCCGACCTTGCCGCTCAATCCGCGCATTATCCGTACTCCTGAATTGTCTTTGGCCGGCCGAGGCCGATCACACTTGCGGGCGCCGATCCTTCCACGGCGCGGCCTGTTCCAGCTGACCGGCAAGGCGCAGCAGGCCCGCCTCGTCGCCATAGCGGCCGACGAACATCACCCCGATCGGCAGCCCCGCCTTCGACATGCCCAGCGGCACCGACATGGCGGGCTGGCCGGTCATGTTCTCCACTTGCGTGAAGGGTGAGAACGCCGCCGCGCGCGCGCCCCATGCGGCGAAGTCGACACCCGGCGTCAGGTTAATCTTGCCCAGTTCCAGCGGCGGCGCGGCCAGCGTGGGGGAGAGGATCATGTCGTAATCGGCCATGAACTGCGCCATCGTCAGCGCCGCCGCCTGCAGCGCATTGTTGGCCCGCACATAGTCCATGCCGGTGACGTGCTGGCCCATCTCGACGAAAGCCAGCGTGATCGGTTCCAGCACATCGGGGCCCAGCGGAATGCCGGTGGCCTTGGCCCGGTCCAGCATGTCCGCCGCCACGGAAGAGGCGATCAGCGCGAAACCGGCCGCGCCAAGGGCGGCGACGTCCAGCTTCGGCGCGGCCTCGACCACCGTGTGGCCAAGGCTTTCGCAGAGGCGTGCGGCGGCCAGCGCGGCATCGCGGCACTCGGGATCGATCGGCGCGCGGGATGGCGCATCCAGCATCAGCGCGATGCGCAGCTTGCCCGGCACCTTGGTCACTTGCGCCAGGAACGTCTCGTACGGCGTGGGCGCGGAATAGCGGCTGCCGGGCTCCACACCGTGCGTAACGTCAAGGATCGCAGCGGAATCGCGCACGCTGCGCGTTACCGCGTGGTGCACCGAAAGCCCGCCCCACCCTTCCGTGCGCGGCGGCCCCATCGGCACCCGGCCCCGGCTGGGCTTGAGACCGAACAGGCCGCAGCACGATGCCGGAATGCGGATCGATCCGCCGCCGTCAGTCGCATGGGCCGCCGGGATCACGCCCGATGCCACCGCCACCGCCGCCCCGCCCGACGAACCACCGGCAATATGCGCGGGGTTCCACGGATTGCGGGTAGCGCCGGTCACCTGGTTCTCGGTCGTGCCGGTCAGCCCCAGTTCGGGCACGGCGGTCTTTCCGAAGACCACGAAGCCCGCCTTCTCGATCCGGCGCACCAGTTCGGAGGTTACATCGGGGCGGTAGTCCTTGAAGAACCGGCTGCCGTTCCCGGTCGGCAGCCCCGCGATATAAGTGTTCAGGTCCTTGAGCAGCCACGGCACGCCGCGGAACGGCCCTTGGGGAAGCCCGTTGGCGATCGCCGCGCGGCCATAGTCGTAATGCCGCTGCGCCATGAAATGCAGGCGTGGGTCCAGCGCCTCGGCCCGCCCTATCGCCGCATCCAGCAGTTCGAGTGGCGATACCTGACGCGTACGGACAAGCTCCGCCAGCCCCAGCGCGTCGTGCGTATCCAGCGGATGGCCAGCCCCGGTCGCGGCCTTTGTGGCCGCAAGGGCAGGTGCGGCGGCAAGCCCCCCGGCCGCCGCCGCACCTGCGATCATCGTGCGACGGGTCATCGACGTTCCTTCTCCCGGCATGTCCCCCATGTTCAATCCTGCTGTGCGTAGAAGCGGGAATAGAACTTGCGGAACTGCGGGATCGGACCGTCACCGTCGCAGATGATCGGAGAGGGTTCGAATTTCTGGCGGTCCCACACCACCTTGTCCTGATCGAACTGCTTGCAGATGTCGCGGATCAGGCCCTTGGCCAGCCGCCCCATCGGCCCTTCGGCCTGCGCCTTGGGCTGGGTGAAGCAGAAGCGCGCGTGCACGTGATCCTCGCTCACCGGCGTAAGGCAGGCGATCATCAGCGTTTCGGAAATGCCGGTGAAGCGCGTCCAGCTCTGGCCCGGGCCCATCGTGTCATAGCTGATAAGGCCGTCCACTTCGCCCATCGGCGTGCCCATCTTCGCCTTAACATCCGCACCGCGGCCCCATTCGCCCCAGCGCAGATCGCCCTGCGGCACATCGGCCGTGCCGTGGATGTACTTGAAGTGCGCAAAGTCCACGCCGTTTTCGGCCATGTTCTGCAGCGAACCCCAGACGTTCCATTCGTGGACCTCGTAATCGGTCCAGTCGGGATCGGTCGCCTCCGGCAGCACCGCCACTTCCCATAGCGGATCGGCGTCTTCAGGGTGATACCAGACCCAGATCCAGCGGTTCACTTCCACCACGTGCCAGGTGCGCACGCACTTGCGCTTCACCTGCGGCGGGATCACGCGGGCATAGGGGATGTCCTTCACCACGCCCTCGTTCCCGTCATAGCGCCAGGCGTGGAACGGGCATTCGAGCAGGTTGCCGTTGACCTTGCCGCCGTGCCCCATGTGCGCGCCGAGGTGGCGGCAATAGGCATCGACCACGCGCACCTGCCCATCCTCGCCCCGCCACATCGCCAGATCCTTGGCGAAGTAGTGCAGCGGCTTCACCTCGCCCACGGCAAGGTCGGCGGACAGGTCGATCGGATACCAGCCGAACGGGATGCCGTTGTTCAGGTTGCGCGCTTCTACCGAGGCACGGCCTTTCACTTCGGCAAGGCGCCAGTCGACCAGATCCTGGCCGCGCAGCTTTTCGAGGATCTGCCACACGGCAACGGGCGGGGTGCGCGCATCGCTGGCGGCGCGCGGATCGGCTTCGGACATGGGTACCTCTCCGGTCATGACTTGAGATCAAAAACCCTGATCGCGTTTTCGCGCAGGAACTTGGGCCAGACGTGTTCCTTGAACGGCACGTTCTCCATGTCGGAAAAGATGCGTTCCAGGCTGAGGCCCATCGGGAAATAGCCGGCGTAGAGGATCTTCTCCGCGCCGCGCGTATTGGCGTAATCGATGATCGCCTTGGGGTAGTGCTTGGGCGCGAAGGCGCTGGTCGAGTAATAGAGGTTCGGCCACTTCAGCATCAGCTTCACGGCCAGCGCCTCCCACGGCTCCGCCCCGTGGCGCATGACGATCTTCAGGTCCGGGAAGAACCAGCAGACTTCGTCCAGATGTTCAACCTTCTGCGTTTCCATCGGGATGCGCGGGCCGGGAATGCCCACATTCAGCAGCACCGGCAGGCCCAGTTCCTCCGCACAGGCGTAGATCGGGAACATGTATTTGTGATTGATCGCCACTTGCGGCAGCGTTCCCGCCGGAAAGCAGCTGATCGCCGACAGGCCGACTTCGGCATGGATCCGCCGGATGCGCCGCACTTCCTCCATCCCGCGATTGGGATCGACCGGCAGGTCGAAGAAGAAGCGGTTCCCGAACATCTCCTTCGCGCGGTAGGACGTGGCATTGTCGTTCCAGCCGACCATGGCCTTGTCCACATTGTGGCGGTCCATCTGCGCGACGGTCCAAGCCACGAAATCGTCCACGTCGCCGGTCTGCGGGATGTCCTTGAACATGTACTGCGCCGGCATCGCGAACTGCTGGATCGTCTGCTGGTCCTTGATCAGCGGACGAAACGGGGCGAACCATTCGGAACGGTCCTCCGCCTCCGGAATGCCGAGCATGCAGTCGATAATGCCGATGTCACGGGGCATGCCCATGCGATGTTCTCCTGTCCTTTGTTGCGCTGTCAGTTGCCCGGTCAGGCTTGCGCGGCCAGTTGCGGCCACAGTGCACGCAGCGCGATCTTGTCTATTTTCTGGGAATGGTTGCGCGGCAGAGGCCCGGCCGAGAAGGCGACGTGGGCCGGCACCTTGTAACGGGCCAGCCGCCCGCCCACCCATTCGCGCACGGTATCCGCATCCAGCCCGTCGGCATCGATCACCGCCACCAGCAGTTCGCCCAGACGGTCGTCCGCTACTCCGAAAGTCGCGCATTCGCGCACTTGGGGCAGTTCGCTCAGCACCCGCTCCACTTCGGCGCAGTAAATGTTCTCACCGCCGGAGATGACCATGTCCTTCGACCGGTCGACGATGGTGATGTAGCCACGCTCGTCCCGGAACCCGATGTCGCCGGTGCGCAGCCAGCCATCGGGCGTGAGCGCGGCGGCGGTCTCTTCGGGACGGTTCCAGTAGCCTGACATGACCATGGCGCTACGCACCGTGATCTCGCCGCTTTCACCGGCTGTGCAAAGGCCGCCGTCGGGCCGCACGATGCGCATGTCCACCAGCGGCAGCACACGGCCGGCAGAGGCGCGCGCCTGCAGGAAATCGTCGCCCACCGCCTGCGCGATCGCGCCGGAGGTCTCGGTCATACCGTAGCCGGTGCCGAGCAGCGCGTGCGGGCAGAGGCGGTGTACTTCTTCCAGCAGATTCAGCGGCAGCGCCTGCCCGCCGGAGCCGATGTTGCGCAGCGATGCCAGATCGGCGTCGGCCAGCCGCGCCTTGTGCACCATATCCCACAGCATCGTCGGCACGGTGGAGAGCTGGGTAACGTGCTCCTTGGCGATCAGCCGTACCGCTTCCGCCGCATCCCAGCGCCGCATCGTCACGATCTTCCCGCCCGAAAGCATCGGCGCCAGGAAGCCCGAACCCAGCCCGGAAATGTGGAACAGCGGATAGACCAGCAGGATCGCCTGCGGCGGCGCCTGCTGCATCATGGTCTCGACCGAAATGCCGTACTGGCGCGCCATGTTGTGCAGCACCATCGATCCGGTCAACTGCGTGCCCAGCAGTCCGGTAATCAGGCCGCGATGCGAAAGCACCGCCCCCTTGCAGCGGCCGGTAGTGCCGGATGTGAAGAGGATCGCGCAGGCATCGTCGGGCCCGGCGGGCGCGACTTGTTCGGGCTCCGCGCCCTCGCCCTCCAGCGGCGCGGTCAGGTCCAGAATGCGCCCCCGATAGCCGCCATCGCGGATCGCCGTGGCACGCTCGCCATCGGCAAGCACCAGCGCAGGATCGATATAATCGATGGTATCCGCGATCTCGGCCGCCGATCCCCGGCTGTTGAGCACTGCCGCCACACCGCCGGCCTTGATGACCGCGAGGAAGGCCACCATCCATTCCGCCCGGTTGCGCATGGCGATCGCCACCCGATCGCCCCGGCGGATGCCGAGATGGCGGACCAGTCGGTCACGCCATGCGAAAACCTCGGCATAGCTCAGCCGACGCTCGCCTTCGGGGCCTTCGAAATCGACGATCATCGTCTGATCGCCGAACCGGCGCGCCGTTTCCAGCAATTGGCCAAGGTCGGCCGGTGCATTGACGAAGATGCGCAGGCCGTCCCGCTCACCGATTTCGAACGGCGCACCGGCTGCGGTGACTTCCGCGAAGACCGGGTCGACCGTGGCCACACCCGCACCGTCACACTGATTGAGCACTGCCTTCCCCTACCCGGTAGCCGTGGGCGCACATGGGTCCGGCCACGCCGGCAAGGCCCGCTTTCGCTGCCCCGGCTTCGCGCCAGACATCCCGTTCCCGTCGACTCGCATCGTTTGTGTTCTGCGGCCAGAATATTCCCTTGTTCGCGTATTTCAAGGCAATTATTTTTACGCGCTATCTCATCAGCGACGATCCAGCATGATTTCCCCGCACGATCGGCATTTTCCTCACCAAAATGCGTGTTCTTCACGAATACAATGGCCGATTTCGCGCCATTCCATGCACTCCACGCAGTCGCTCAATTTCGTTCTTTTGGCTCAGATTCGTATTTTTGATGTTTACATTCTACGCATTTTGAAGAATTCAATTGCGTAACGCAGCCGCTCGCGAGTTGCGCACCACGGGACAAGAGGAAGCTGGGAAAGCGATGATTCGGGATTTCGAAGGGCGCGTGGCGGTGGTCACCGGCGGCAGTGACGGCATCGGGCTGGCGACCGCCGCACTGCTGGCCCGGCGCGGGGCGCTGGTGACGATCTGCGGGCGCCGGCAGGACAAGCTGGACCACGCCCTGGCCGCGATAGAGGCCGAAGGCAGCCCTATCACCGCCGTCAGGCTGGACGTGGCGGATTTCCCCGCCCTCACCGCGATGATCGAGGATGTCGCCCGCCGTCATGGCAGGCTGGACATGCTGGTGAACAACGCGATGTCCACGCACTACGCGCCGATCGCGCGCCTGACGATAGAGCACTGGCGCAAGGATTTCGCGGTCAACGCCGATGCCGCTTTCGTCGCCACGCAGGCGGCGATGAAGGCCATGACCGATGGCGGCAACGGCGGCGCCATCGTCAATGTCGCGTCCACGTGCGGGATCCGCGCGGCGGTCAACATGGCCAGCTATTCGGCCTCCAAGGCAGCGCTGGTCCATTTCACGGCGGTGGCCGCGATGGAGGGCGCGCCGCTGGGCATCCGCGTGAACGCCGTGGTCCCCGGCCAGGTGCAGACCGTGGGCACGGCGGAATTCGCCGCCCGCGCGCCGCAAGTCGCCGCGCGCACGACGGAGGCCATTCCGATGGGCCGGGGCGGCCATCCGGACGAACTGGCCCGCGCCATCGCCTTCCTGCTTTCCGACGATGCCAGCTACGTCACCGGCACCGCGCTGCCGGTGGACGGGGGCAAGGCCGCGCAACTCTACATGCCGTCCTGACGGCCAATCTCACCAGCGCGCCTCCGTCCGGAGGGTGTGCACCAAACCGGTTCCGATCCGGGCACCAGCGACGGCGGGCCGGATAGGGCCGGACCTGCCGCGAACAAAAAGACAATCACGGGAGACAATCGATGCCGAAATGCCATCAGAGATTCAGGAGCCCCACCCTCATCGTGCACTTGCTGGCGGGCGCCAGCGGGCTTGCGCTTGCCCTGCCCGCCATGGCGCAGGAAAAGCCGGCAGAACCAGCCCAGTCCGGCCTGAACGAGATCGTGGTGACCGCGCAGAAGCGTTCGGAAAACCTGCAGGACGTGCCCATCGCGATCAGCGCCATCGGCAGCGAGAAGATCGAGCAGCTGGGCATCCAGGATTCGCGCGATCTCAGCGGCTTGGCGCCGAACGTCACGATCCTGCCGGGCACGGTCAGCAACAGCGCGGCGGTCTTTTCCATGCGCGGCATCTCCAACGGCGGCAGCGAAAGCTTCGGCGTCGATGCCGCGAACGGCCTCTATGTCGACGGCGTCTACATCGCCCGTTCGGGCGCGATGGGGCTGGACGTGATGGACATCCAGCGCGTGGAAGTGCTGCGCGGGCCGCAGGGCACCCTGTTCGGCCGTAACACGACCGGCGGCGCCATGGCCTTCATCTCCCGCGAACCGTCGAAGACGTTCCGCCTGAAGGCAGAGGCCGGATACGGCAACTTCGACGCGTGGAACGGCAAGATCATCCTCGATCCCGGTGAGATCGCCGGCGTGGCCACCAGCCTGTCCTACAGCCATTCGCAGCGAAACGGCGTGGTGGACAACATCCTGCAGCCCAAGGATTCGAAAGACCCCGGTGCGCGCAACAGCGATGCCTTCCGCATCGCCGCCCGCGCCGAACTGGGCGGCACCGGCAGCATCCAGTACATCTTCGACTGGAACCGGATCGACGGCAGCCCGCCCGCCTTCCAGCTGACCAACGTTTCGGACGGCACCTATCGCCCGCCGATCGTGGTGGACGGCCAATCGGTGGCGGTCACCCAGCAGGCCCCGGTGGCGCAATATCTGGCCGGCGTGACGTTCGCCGATCCCGAATGCGCGGCACTGGCGGAGCCCCGGCGCAAGTACCGCAGCAAAGTCTGCAACGACATCCTGGGCAAGGCGATGGACAAGAGCTGGGGCCACAACCTGCAGGTCCAGAACGATTTCGGCCCCTTCAAGGTGAAGTCCACCACCGGCTACCGCTTCTGGAACAGCGATTCCATCGCCGATCTGGACGGCATCGGCGCGTTCACCGGGCCGGCCTTTTCCAACGCCACGCTGTTCAACGGGATGCCCGTCTCGCTGCTGCAGTACATCCCCTCCATCCCCGCCGCCGCGCGCCCGTTCATCGCCGCCGCGCCGGTGCCGACGACATCGCAGAACCTCTACGACATCAACAACCACCGCCACCACAAGCAGCTGAGCCAGGAGATCGAGGTTTCCGGCGATACCGACACGTTGGACTGGGTGGTCGGCGGCTTCTACTTCTGGGAAAAGGGATCGGAAGACGGCTATCAGAACAGCGGCTACGTCCTCGATACCAATGCCATCTTCCTGGCCAATTTCGGCGCGCTGGGCCCGTCCTTCGCCGCCGCCAATCCGGCCCGCTATCGCCTTGTGCAGACGCTGGCCCGGCTGACCTACACCGCCTCCAGCGAGAGCAAGGCGCTATACGGCCAATTCACCTTCTACCCCGGCGGACGGGATAGCGGCATCCGCCTGACGGCGGGCGGGCGCTACACCTGGGACGACAAGAGCATGATCCGCCAGCAGAACGGCGCCGCGCCGCTGCCGGTGGCCGAAACCGGGCACGCCAGCTTCAGCAAGTTCACCTGGAACCTGATGGCCGGCTATGACATCGCGCACGACATCAACCTTTATGCCCGCGCCGCCACCGGCTATCGATCGGGCGGCTTCAACTCGCAGGATCCGGCGATCAGCGGCACGACCACGCTGCCACACTACAACCCGGAGAGCGTCACCTCCTACGAGATCGGCGTGAAGAGCGAACTGTTCAACCGCCACTTGCGCCTGAACCTTGCCGCCTATCACAACATCTACAAGGATCTGGCAGTCAACGTGCCGCTGACCGATGCGCCGGTGGGCACATTCGCCACGCGCATCGGCAATGCCGGCAAGGTGACCTACACCGGCTTCGAAGTGGAAGCGCAGGCCGTGCTGAACGAGTACCTCTCGCTGGACGGCAACCTTGGCTATGTCGACATCAAGTACAAGGAGTTCCTGGCCGGCCAATCGACCACGCCGGGGGCGCCGCCGGTCAACATCGCCTCCATCGTGACGCCGGGCTATACTTCGCCGCTCACCGCCAATGCCGCGATCAATGCGCAGTTCCCGCTGGGCTGGAACGACGCCACGCTGAAGGCGCGCGTGGGCTATACGCATGAGGACGGCAAATACAGCTTCACCAGCATCACCACCTCCCCGTTCAACGACGTGCTGAAGGGTGACGACCGCGACGTGATCGACGCGCAGATCGGCGTCGAGAACATGGCGCTGGCCGGCGGGCAGGGCTTCGTCCGGTTCTGGGTGAAGAACCTGACCAATGCCAAGGACTTCGTGCGCGCCATCGATTTCGGGCAACTGGGTTATGGCGGCGGCTATTACGCCGATCCGCGCACGTATGGCGTGACGGTGGGCGTCACGTTTTAATAACTCTCAGCGCGGGTTCCACCCTGCGCCGCGGGCCGGCACTGTTAGCGTGTCGGCCCGCCACTCTGTTTGAGCCCCGGGTGGTCAGCCTTGCGACAGCCAGTTGCGCAGCAGGAAGTTGGTCTGCTCGGGATGTTCCAGCGCGGCCATGTGCCCGCACGATCCGATCTCGTGATAGCTGGAACCGGCCACCCGCGCGTGGATTTCGCGCGCGTGGTCGGGCGGGGTGATGCGGTCGCCGTCGCCCACGACCACCATCGTCGGCACGGCGATCTGCGCCAGACCCTCCAGCGCCTCGGGCCGGGTCATGATAGCGTGTTGCTGGCGGATGAAGGCATCGCCGCCGACGCGTGAGGCCATGGCGCGCATCTCGTCCGCCACAGGGCCACTCGTGTGATCCGGATGGACAAGCTGACCCAGCAGCTTGTGGGTCACGCCCAGGAACTTGCCCCGGCGCAGCGATTCGATGCCGACCATGCGCTGCTGGCGGCGTTCGGGCGTATCGCCGCGCGCGCTGGAGTTGATGAGCGCAAGGCGGGAGATCCGCTCCGGCGCGCGGCGCATGATTTCCAGCGCCACGTAGCCACCCATCGACAGGCCGACGAGCGAGAAGCGTGCCGGCGCGGCGGCCAGCGTGCGCTCGGCCATGGCGGAGACGGTATCGTCCAGCGTCAGATCGGCCACCATCGGCGCGGCGACGTCCGCCAGTGCGCTGATCTGCCGGCGCCACAGCGCCTGATCGCACAGCAGGCCGGGCAGGAACACCACGGGCTCCAGCGCGGCGGCGCGCTGCGGAACCTCACGCGGCCACAGGCTGCGCGCCTGCACCGTGTTGACCGTCTCCTGAATCGCCAAACTTGCCATATCAAATCTCCTGCCGGCGAGATGCGCTTGCACACTCCATCTGTCCAATTCATGATGGAGGCGATCTTGATATGTTTTAGGTATGATATGGAACTGCGCCACATCCGCTATTTTCTCGCCGTGGCGGAGGAACGCCACTTCACCCGCGCCGCGCACCGGCTGGGCATCAACCAGCCGCCGCTGAGCCATCAGATCAAGGATCTGGAGGCCGAAGTCGGCACGCCCTTGTTCCACCGCATCCCACAGGGTGCGGAACTGACCGAGGCGGGCCGCGCGTTCGAGGAAGGGGTGCGGCAGATTCCGGGCCTGGTGGCGGCGGCAGTCAATGCCGCGCAGCGTGCGGCTGCCGGCGAAACCGGGCGAATCCGCGTGGGCTTCACCGGATCGGCCGCGTTCAATCCGCGCGTGCCGCAGGCGATCCGCGTCTATCGCCGGCGCTTCCCCGACGTGGAACTCAGCCTGGCCGAGCACAATTCGAACGGCCTTGTCGAAGGGCTGCGCAACGGCACGCTGGACGCCGCCTTCCTGCGCCCCGAAGCGGTGGACAAGCACGACTTGCGGCTGTTCCATCTGGCCGACGAGCCGCTGATCGCCGCGCTCGCCTCCAGCCGAATGCCGCATGGCGAGCCGATCCGGCTGGAGCAGCTTGCCGGCGATCCCTTCATCCTCACCCCGCGCGTGCTGGGGCCGACGCTGTTCGACGCGACGCTGGAGGGATGCCGCCGCGCCGGGTTCGAGCCGGTGCTGGGCCAATCGGCACCGCAAGTCGCCTCCGTCCTTGCGCTGGTCGCGGCCGAACTGGGCGTGGCGCTGGTGCCGGAATCGATGCGCGACGCCTCTTTCAAGGGCGTGACCTATCACGACCTCAAGGGCGATTCCCCCACGGTCACGCTTGCCCTTGCCACGCGCGCGGACGAGCGCGCCGCCACCGTTGCGGCCTTCGTGGCGGAGGCGCGCTTCCCGTCAGAGACCGATGCGGCCTGACGCTGTCAATTGAACGATTCGAGCGCGCGGCGGTCTTCGCTGGAGACATATTCGCAGGCGAGCAGCGTCTTGCCGCCCAGTGCCGGCCCCTCGCGGGCGATCACCGAGACCAGCCCCATTTCCGGATCGACCTGCTGATCCTCCGGCAGCGGACGGGAAAAGCCAAGCGAGGAGGCTCCGAAGAGGTGCGATTTTTCGGGTGCCAACTGGTACTTTGCAGCCGCCTGCGCCGCGACACCGCCTTCCAGCAGCACGCCCACCGACGTTCCGGCAAAGACCACATCCTGCGTCACAAAGCCGTCTCGCTTGATCGGCGCGGGAAGGTGGTAAATCGCCGCGCCCAGCGTGGAAGTATCCGGCTTGGCCAGCTTCTCCGCCGCTTCGTAAAGCTGCGTCGCCGTATCCATGGAATAGGCCGGCTGGCACAGGGCGGCGGCGAAGAAGTCCGGTGCGACATCCTCGGCAAAGGCCGATGTGGCACCGCACGCCAGCAGGATTGCGGCGGCAGCGATGGGCAAGTTCATGATTTGAAAGCGCATAGGCATGCAATGGCCGGACCGCTCGCCGCGATCAACTGCTCTCTTCACATCAGACGGCTGGGCCGATCAGAGTAAACGGACAAGCCTGACAGCCAATCCGCCCATGACGGGTTACATTCCCCCTCATGAGCACAATCGAACAGACCCTCGCCCTGCCGCTTCGGCGCAATATCAACCCCTTGCAACTGGGCGTCGGCAGCACCGTCGCGCTGGCCGGCGTGCTGCTGGCCACCGGACACTTGCTGCTGGGCTAAGGGCCTAGAACAGGCCGTCGTCGAAATCGTCGTCGTCGTCCAGGAACAGGTCGCCCAGCCCATCGTCGGCGGTGGCTGCCTGTTCCGAGGCGGGAAGGAACGCGCGGTGCACTTCGCGCTCGCGGGCCATGGTGTAGCGCGCGGCGATGGTGCCCAATAGCGCGCCCAACGCTTCCTGCCCCGATTCCGGCATTTCTTCACAGGCCCGACCGAACTGCGCCAGATGATCGGCGATCCGGGCAAGCGGCTCGCCCACTTCGGCTTCGCAATCGACCTGATCCATCGTATCGGCAAGAATCCCGGTCACTGCCGCAGCGTTCTGATCCAGTTCGGACAGGCCCTGACGCATGCGCTGGCCGCCGTCGCGGATGCAATCCAGCGATTCCGTCAGCGCCTGCCCGGCATCGGCAGGCTCATCGTGATCGGAGCCCTTGATGACCGCCGCCGCCTCGGTCAAACCGTCGAACGACTGCGCGATGCCCGATGCGATGGTCGCCAATGTCGCGGCGAAGCCGCGAATTTCCGCCGCGACCACCGCCAGCCCGCGCCCTTCGGTACCCATGCGATAGCAGCGCAGATCGGTGTTCCACGCCATCTGCTGCACATCGCTGGTAATACGGTGGACAGTGGCCAGCCGCTGCGCGAGATTTTCGGCCGTGGTGGAGGCCACACTGCTCAGGCGGTTCGACCGGTCATCGGCCTCTCGCAAGCTGGCGGTGACGCTGGCCACATCGCCCACGCTGCGTTCCAGCCTTTGCAGGAACACGCCCTCGTTCTCGCCCCCGTTTTCACCCCCATTCCCGGCATCGCCGTCCTGCAGGTCCAGCAGGCTGGCGGCGCTGGGGCCGATGGCGCGCAGGCTGCTCGCCAGCAGCCGCGCCTCTGCCTGGAACGTCTCCAGCGTATCCGCCGCCTGCGCCGCCAGCAGCGCCATGATATGGCCGCCGATCGCCGCGCGGTCGCTGTCTTCCACATAGAGCGCATCGATCAGGAAGGCATCGATATCGCCCAACCCGTCGGCCACATGCTCCAGCCGCTGCCGCGTGATGTCGCCCACTTGCAGCGCGCCCAGCGCGGTGCCGACCTGATTGCGGATATGGCGCGCCACTTCGGCGATCCGCACCGCGCGGTCGGCAAGGTCCTGCTGGTGCTGCTGCAAGGCACGAGCGTCCTCTGCCAGCTTGCGTGGCACGTGCGGGATCACCACCGTGCATTCGCTGGCAAGCTGGCGTTCCACCTCGAACATGCCCGGCACGGCTTCGGCCAGCCAGGCAATTTCGCGCGCGATGCTCTCCATCTCCTGCTCGCCCAGATCGATCTTGGCGAACATCATGTCTGCAAAGCCGGAAAAGTCGCCCGAACCGGCTGCCGCCACCTTGATGTTGAGCCCGCAGATCCGCAGGAAACTGAGCGTGCGGTTCACCTGATCGATCTGCCCGGCCAGCGCCGCGCTCGATTGCTCGATGGCGCCCAGCGCCTGATGCCGGGTCGCCTGAATGGCCGGCAGGCGCATGAGCCGGTCCGCCGTGCGATGCATGTTGTCCACCGCCGCTTCGGCCGCATCGCGTTCGAAGGCGTTGGTCACGCTTTCCAGCGCGCCGATCAGCGTTTCGACGATCTCGTAGGCACGCGCCAGCGCCGTACCCGCCGCCACGAAGCGCGCGTCCAGCCCGCTGGACACCGCCACCAGCGCATCGCGAAGCTCCATGCGCGCCATCGCCGGATCGGCCGAAAACACGGCTTCGCGGTCAAGATCGGTCGGTTCGAGAACCAGGGCTTCAAGAATCAGGGCACCCTCCAGACCGGCCTTTGCCGGTTCCTCCAAGACGGGATCGGGAAAACAGAGCACGGTCATCGCGCGGTGGCCGCCAACACTTCACGGGCGATGGAGCCCAGCGGGATCACCCGGTCCGCCGCGCCGCGCGCGATGGCTTCCTTGGGCATGCCGAACACGATCGAGGTCGCCTCGTCCTGCGCGAAGGTACGCGCGCCGGCCTGCTTCATTTCCAGCAAGCCGCGCGCACCGTCATCGCCCATGCCGGTCATGATCACGCCCACCGCGTTCGATCCGGCGGAGCGCGCGGCAGAGCGGAACAGCACGTCCACGGAGGGGCGATGGCGCGACACCAAAGGACCGTCCTTCACCGCGACGCAATAGCGCGCGCCCTGCCGTTCCAGCATCAGGTGCTTGCCGCCCGGCGCGATCAGCACGTGGCCGCGCAGCACCGGATCGCCATCCGCCGCTTCCTTCACATCCACTTCGCACAGGCCGTTCAGACGCTTGGCGAAAGCGCGGGTGAAATTCTCCGGCATGTGCTGGACCACGACGACGCCCGGCGCATTGGCGGGCAGCGTTTCCAGCACTTCGCGCAGGGCCTCCGTCCCGCCGGTGGAGGCGCCAAGGCAGACCACCATCTCAGTCGTGCGGCTCATCGCGCGGCCGCTGGGCGGGGGCAGCACGGCATCGGCGGTCAGCTTCTTGGGCGGCCCGTCCGACTTCGCCTCACGCACGGCAGGCCGGCCGCGAACGCGCGCGCGGGAGGCGCCCTTCACCACGTCGCGGATCTGCAGATTGTGTTCGGCCAGATGGTCCGCCACGCCGATGCGCGGCTTCAGGATCACGTCCACCGCGCCGGCTTCCATCGCTTGCAGCAGCGTTTCGGAGCCTTCTTCCGTCAGCGACGAGCACATGACCACCGGCACCGGGCACTGCGCCATCAGCTTGCGCAGGAACGTGATGCCGTCCATGCGCGGCATTTCCACGTCCAGCGTGATGACGTCGGGCACTTCCTCCTGAATCCGCCGCGCGGCGCTGAACGGATCGGGGGCAGCGCCGATCACCTCGATCTCCGGATCCTCCTGAAGGATCGCGGTCATCGTCTGGCGCACGCTGGCGGAATCGTCGATGACGAGGACGCGGATCTTCTTGCCCGTCAGCATCGCCTCAGCCCTTCCGGAACACGGTATTGGCCACCTGCGTCAGCGGTAGATCGTGCCCGGTGATCGATTCCGAATGGCCCAGGAACAGGTATCCCCCCGGCTTCAGGCAATCGACGAGGCGGGAGACGACCTTGCGCTGCGTCGGCTTGTCGAAATAGATCAGCACGTTGCGGCAGAAGATCAGGTGCATCGGCTCACCCACCGGATAGTGGTCGTCCATCAGGTTCAGCCGGGCGAAGCCGATCGCGCTGCGCAGTTCGGGCACCATGCGCACGTCGCGCCGCTTCGGATCGCGCGAGGCCATCACGTATTTGCGCTGAAGCGCCGCCGGCACCGGCTCCACCAGTTCGGCCGGGTAGATGCCGCTGCGCGCGGTTTCCAGCACATCGGTATCGAGATCCGTGGCCAGAATGCCATAGGCCGGGCCGCCGCGGGTTTCGGCGTGATCGTCCAGCACCATGGCCAGCGTGTAGGGCTCCGGCCCGGTGGAGCAGGCGGCGCTCCAGGCGCGGATGCTGCGCACACCGCGCGCGGTCATTTCCGGCAGGATCACGTTGCTCAGGTAATCGAAATGGCCGGGTTCGCGGAAGAAATCGGTCTTGTTGGTGGTGACGGCGTTGATCAGCGCCGGCCCTTCCTGCGGCAGGTTGTCCGCCGTGAACAGCAGGTCGCAATAGGCATCCAGCGTGGGCGAGCCGGTGGCGCGCTGGCGGCGGCGCAGGCGGCCTTCCAGCATGGTCTGCTTGCTGTCGGGCATCTTGATGCCCGATTCCTCGTAGATATAGGCCGCCAGCCGCGCAAAGTTGCGCTTGCTCATGCGGTCGCCGCCAAGGGGCGCCCCCGAAGTCTGCGGGGTGGCGGGGCGACTGGCAAGAGCGGATGCGGTCATCTGCGCGGCTTTCAACGGTAGAGGGACGGATTCAGGCGGGCAGCGCGACGGGTGCGGAAAGCTGGGCGACATCCTCGGCAGAGAAGACGCGCGCCATGTTCACCAGCACGGTGAAGCCTTCCTCGCGCTTCACCACCCCGCCGATGTAGTCGGACGGCCAGCGCACGCCCACGTCGGGCGCGGCGCTCATCTGGTCGGCGCGGAAGCTGGTGACCTCGATCACCCGGTCGACCACCAGCCCCAAGGTCAGCACCCGGTCGTCCAGCGGGATATCGATCACCAGAATGCGCGTTGCCGGTGTCGGCTCCACCGGCGGCAGGCCAAGCCGCAGGCGGAAATCGATGGTGGTCACGCCCTCTCCGCGCATGTCGGTCAGGCCCAGCAGGTAATCCGGGCCGCCCGGAATGCGGAAAGTGTCCCGATAGTCCAGGATCTCGCGGACCAGTGCCACCGGCACCGCGAAGATCTCTGCACCGAGGCCGAACGTTACGGCCTGGATTTCCTGCGTCTGGGTCATGCGGTCTGCATCCCGAAGGCGTCGTCATGGTCGTCCGCACCGCCCATGGCGAGGTCGAGCGCAAAGCCGTTCGGACGGGCGTGGCCGTTGGTCGCGGGGCGCTTGGCGGCGGTCTTGATCGGGGCCTTTACCGCCACTTTCGCAGGGGCCGGCTTGCGCGCGGGGGCCGCGCTGCGGGCCGTCCCGGCCGAGCGGCCCGGCTTGCCGGCATCCTCGACCGTGAAATAGGCCATGCTTGCCTGAAGCTCCTCGGCCTGCGCCGCCAGTTCTTCCGAAGTGGCCGAGATTTCCTCGGACGCGCCGGCGTTCTGCTGGGTCACCTGATCCAGCTGCTGGATCGCCTGATTGATCTGGCCGGCACCGATGTCCTGTTCACGGCAGGCGGCGCTGATTTCGGAGATCAGTTCGGCGGTGCGGCGAATGTCGGGCACCAGGCGCGAGAGCATCTCGCCCGCTTCGGTGGCGGCATCGACGGTGTTGGACGAAACCGCGCTGATCTCTGCGGCCGCACCCTGGCTGCGTTCGGCCAGCTTGCGCACTTCGGAAGCGACGACCGCGAAGCCGCGGCCATGCTCGCCGGCGCGGGCAGCTTCCACTGCGGCGTTAAGCGCCAGCAGGTCGGTCTGGCGGGCGATTTCCTGCACGATGCCGATCTTCTCGGCAATCGTGCGCATCGCGCCCACTGCACGGTCAACCGCAACGCCGCTGGCTTCGGCATCCTGTGCCGACTGGCGGGCGATCTTCTCGGTCTGCGCCGCGTTCTCGGCGTTCTGCTTGATGTTGGCGGACATCTCTTCCATCGAAGCCGATGCCTGTTCGGCCGCCGCCGCCTGCTCGGTCGCGCCTTGCGAGACCTGTTCGGACGTCGAGGACAGTTCCTGACTACCGCTGGCCACATTGTTGGCGGCCACGGTGGCATCGCCCACGACGCCGCGCAGACGCTCGATCATGCGGACCAGCGCGTGGCCCAGCTTGTCTTCATCGGACAGCGGCTTGTGCGAAACGGTGAGGTCACCGTCGGCGATCTTGTCGGCCAGACCGGCGCTGATGCGCAAGTTGGCGGTCATCTTGTTCACGGTGTCGACCAGATCCTTGATCTCGTCGTTCGAGGTGACTTCCACGTCCTGATCGAGATCGCCGATGGCCACCGCGTTGATCACGGTGCTGACACGGCCCAGACCGCGCGAAACGATCAGCGAGATCCAGACGCCGCCAGCCAGCGCGCCCAGGATGGCGATGGCGGCCACGGTCAGCAGGGTATAGCGGGCCGAGGCGTAGAGCGCGTCGGTATCGCTATCGACCTGCTTCATGTCGTCACGCGCGCGATCGACAAGGGTATCGGCCTGCTTGTTCACGCGGTCCAGCACGGCGCGTGCCGGGCCAAGCGCCAGCCGGGCGGCTTCGTCGTTCTGGTTCGCGCGGGCCAGATCGCGGATGCGCGTGTCCAGCGGCTTGTAGTTGTCGAGCGCCGCGCGCATGTCGCGCCAGGTCTGGCGCGTATCGGGCGTCGCCGCTGCCTCACCCTCTTCGACCAGACCGTCGAATTCGGTCAGCGCGCGCGTCACCTTGTCGTCGAATTCCTTCAGCTGCGCCGGGTCGTTCGTCATCGTCATGCTGCGCTCGTTGCGCGACATCGTGCCGAACACGACCTGCACCCGCTCTGCACGGTCAAGCCGCGCGGCCGGGCCGGAAATCAGGTCGGTGATCGCCGTGTTCAGAGTGCTGAGACGGGTAAGGCTGACGCCGACAAGCACGGCCAGCAGCAGCAGGATTATGCCGAACGTGACGGCCAGCTTCATTTTGATGGTTGCACGCATGGAGAAAAGTAGCCTTGGAAACCCAGATTGGGGGGAAAGACGGGAAACCGTTCGGATCAGGCGACGTGGGCGCTGAAGGCCTCGTCCTCGCTATCCGGGCCGCCGGTAGAGAGATCGAGCGCGAAACCACGGGCACGGGCCTGCTGGTCGGCAACGGTCAGGGAACGGGTGGAACGTGCTGGCACTGCAGCCTTGCGAGCCGGCGTGACTGCCGGCCGGGCGGCCATCGGCGGCGCCTTGCGGCGGACCGGCGCATCGGTGACGCGGAAGTAGGCGATGGAGGCCTGAAGCTCCTCCGCCTGCGCGGCGAGTTCTTCGGACGTCGTCGAAATCTGCTCGGACGCGCCGGCGTTCTGCTGCGTCACCTGATCGAGCTGCTGGATCGCCTCATTGATTTGCGATGCGCCGATATCCTGTTCGCGGCAGGCGACGCTGATTTCAGAGACCAGTTCGGCGGTGCGGCGAATATCCGGCACCAGTTTGGAGAGCATCTCGCCCGCTTCGGCGGCAGCATGCACGGTCTCGGTGGAGACGGCGCTGATCTCGGCAGAGGCCTGCTGGCTGCGCTCGGCAAGCTTGCGCACTTCGGAGGCGACCACCGCGAAACCGCGCCCATGCTCGCCGGCGCGTGCGGCTTCCACCGCCGCGTTCAGGGCGAGAAGGTCGGTCTGGCGGGCGATTTCCTGGACGATGCCGATCTTCTCGGCAATCGTGCGCATCGCCACCACCGCGCGCTCCACGGCAACGCCGCTCGATTCCGCATCCTTGGAAGACTGGCGCGCGATCTTTTCGGTCTGCGCCGCATTGTCGGCGTTCTGCTTGATGTTGGCGGCCATCTCTTCCATCGAGGCGGAGGCCTGCTCGGCCGCCGCTGCCTGCTCGGTCGCGCCTTGCGAGACCTGCTCGGAATTGGCCGAAAGCTCTTGGCTACCGGTGGACACGTTCTCCGCCGCAACACCGGCATCGCCCACCACCCCGCGCAGGCGTTCGATCATTGTGTTCACGTGGCCCAGCAGATCGCCGATCTCGTCATTCGAGCGGATTTCTACCGTGCGCGTCAGGTCGCCATCGGCCACCTGGCGCATGGCGTCACCCGCCGACTTCAACCCGCGCGCAATCAGCAGCGCCAGATAGGCGGCGGCAGCGGCGGTGATCAGGAAGGCCGCTACGCCCATGGCGATCATCAGCGAGCGGGCGGAATCGTAGGTGACTTCGGTATCGTCGTCCGCCTTCGCCATGGTCTGCTGCTCTACCTGCACCAGCGCTTCGACGGTCTTGCTCACGCCCTGCGCGCGGTCGCGGGATTCGCCCATCGTCAGCGCGGAGGCGGCGGCCCTGTCGGTGCCGCTCAAGGTCGCGACATGTTCGTTGACCGGCTTGAACGCATTCCACTGCTCACGCAGTTGCGCCCATGACGTGCGCGACTGGTCCGATGCGGCGGCATTGCCCTGCTGCACGGCCTGTTCCACCTTGTCACGCCAGGTCGCGATCTGGGTTTCCAGCTCGCGGCGCAGCGCCGGATCGTCCGACAGCACGAGATTCTTTTCCGCGCGCACCATCATGCTGACGCCGCCGTCGATGGCCCGCGCCCGGTCCAGCTGTCGCGCGGGTCCGGTGACGAGATCGCCGATGGCGTCGTTCAAGGTGGTAAGGCGGGAAATGCCCACCACGATCGTGGCGGTCATGATGATCAGGAGGAGGACGAAAGTGCCCCCCAGCTTCAGCTTGATGGTCGCGCGCATGATGCCCCCCGGCTCAGTGGAGTGTGGATGGCTGGGCGGCGGCGCTTTCCGCGCTGCCGACCAGGGAACGGAAAATCGCGGCCAGATCGGGCAGGACGACGACGCCGTCCTGCCGGCGAACCAGTTCGCGGACGAAATCGCGGCGCCAGCGCATGCCGACGGCGGGCGGTTCCTCGCTGGCGATGCGCTGCAGCGTCGCCACTTCGTGAACCTTGTCGGTGCGGATGCCGATCTGGAATGTCTCGCCTTCCGCGTCCGTCTCGATCACGACGATGCGGCTGTCGACGGTCGCTTCGGCTGCGGGCATGGCGAAGGCCAGCCGCAGGTCGGCAATCGGAATGATCTTGCCGCGAAAGTTGACCACGCTGCCCAGCAGCGGCGCCGCGCCGGGCACGCGGGTTTCGGGCAACAGGTCCAGAATCTCGCGGACCAAGGTGGCTTCCAGCGCGAAAGTTTCTTCGCCCAGATTGAAGGTCAGCACTTCGAGATTGCCGGCGGCATCCCACTGGGTGGCGGTCGGTTGTTCGCTCATGGGCTTATCCGGCGGCGCGAAGCCGCTCCTCCTGGTTCTGGCCGAGCATCACGAGCTGGGCGACATCAAGGATCAGCGCGACGCCGCCGTCGCCCAGGATCGTGGCGCCGGCAAAGGTCGCCACGTCGCGGTGGAGCGGGGACATCGATTTGATGACCGTCTGGTGGCTGCCGATGATCTGATCGACCACCAGCCCCACGCGTTCGTTGCCGGTGGCGATGACGACGATCTTCTGGTGCGGATCGGGCCGCGTGCCGGTATCGAAGATTTCGCGCAGGCGCAGGAACGGCACCAGCCGGTCGCGCAGGGTGATAAAGCTGCGGCCGCGCGAACGCAGGTCTTCCTCAAGGCTGAGTTCGAGGCATTCCTCCACCGCGCCCAGCGGGATCACGTAGCGGCCCTCACCCACGCGGACGAGCAGGCCGTCGATGATCGCCAGGGTCAGGGGGATGCGCAGCACCACGGTGGAGCCCTCTCCGGGCGCCGAAGTGATGTCGATCTGGCCGCGCAGGCTTTCGATCGTGCGCTTCACCACGTCCATGCCGACGCCGCGGCCGGACAAGTTGGTGACTTGCGCCGCCGTGGAGAAGCCGGGGTGGAAGATCATCTGCAGCAGATCATGGTCGGAAACCTGCTGGCCGGGCTGGATCAGCCCCTGCGATTCCGCCTTGGCGCGCACGCGGGCGCGGTCGATGCCCCGACCGTCGTCGCGGATGGTGATCAGCACTTCGCCGCCCGCCTGATGCGCGGAAAGATGCACCTGCCCGGCGGCCGGCTTGCCGGCGGCAAGGCGGTCTTCGGGCGTTTCCAAGCCGTGATCGCAGGCATTGCGGATCAGGTGGACCATCGGATCGGCCAGACGCTCGATCATGGTCTTGTCGACTTCGGTGGTCTCACCCTCGGTCGAAAGCTCGATGGTCTTGCCGGTTTCGCGCGCAAGATCGTGGACCAGACGGCGGAAGCGGCTGAACAGGCTGGCGACGGGCACCATGCGCAGCACCATCATGGTATCGCGCAGTTCGCCGGCCAGACGCTCGATCTCTTCGGAGATGGAGCGCAGCGCCAGTTCGCTGCCCACGGCCGAACCATGCCCGCTGGCGAGCTGCGAAAGGCGGCTCTGGACGATCACCAATTCGCCCACGCGGTCCATCAGTTCGTCCAGCCGCTCGGCCGGAACGCGGACGCTTTCGCCGGCATTGGCGGCCGATTTCGCGCCTGACGGGGCAGGCGTGCGGCTGGCGGGCTTGTCCTGCGCGGCAGCCGGGACTTCGGCTACGGGCGCCGCCTCTGCAACCACTTCGGCGGGCTCATCGGCCTCCAGCGGCTCGATGGTCAGTTCCATGTCGTCCATCACGAAGATGAAGACATCGTCGATATCGTCGCGCGCGATATCGCCGCGCAGTTCGACATCCCAGCCGATGTGGCATTCGGTCGGCACCAGTTCGGCCAGCGGCGGAATGGCATCGGTGCGCGCGGCGATCCGGCATTCGCCCAGATCGCGCAGCTCGTCGAGCAACATCAAGGGGTTGGTGCCATTGGCCATGGCGTCGGCCGGCAGGCGGAAGAACAACCGCCAGCCCTGCGCGGAGACAGCCGGAGCAGCGGCGACGGCAGCGGGCGCAGCGACGGTATCGGGCGCGCTGCCCCCTGCCGCGTCGATCGCCGCCTGAAGCTGTTCAAGAATCGCCGCCCCGGTCGCTTCCAGACCGGTGCCGTCGCCCTCGATCAGCGCACGCATGTGGTCCCGCGCGGAAAGGATCACCGCCACCAGTTCCTGCGTTGCCGGGGCCAGCCCCTTGCGCACGCGGTCGAACGCGGTTTCGCAGTGGTGGGTGAAATTGGCCAGCGCGTCGAAGCCGAACATCGCGCCGGATCCCTTGAGCGTGTGCAGCCCCCGGAAAACCTCGTCGATCAAGCCGCGGTCGTCCAGCCGGTGGCCAAGGTCGAGCAGCCCGTGCTCGATCTGGTCCAGCAGTTCGCCCGCCTCGACGCGGAACGCCGCGACCGGATCCTGCGTGCTCACCGGCCCAACACCTTGCGCGAAACCTTGATCAGCTGTTCGGGCACGAAGGGCTTCACCAGCCAGCCGGTGGCGCCGGCCGCCTTGGCCTGCTGCTTCATCGCATCGTCGCTTTCGGTGGTGAGGAAGATGATCGGCACGCCCGCCTGTTCCGGCGCCTTGCGCAGTTCGCGGATCATCGTCAGCCCGTCCATATTGGGCATGTTGAGGTCGGTAATGATCAGATCGAACCGCTTGGCGCCCGCTGCGGCAAGGCCCTCCACGCCGTCTCCGGCTTCGGTAACGTCGTAGCCCGCGCCGGTCAGCGCGATGCGGATCGCCATGCGCAGGCTGGGGGAATCGTCGACGGTGAGGATAGAGGCAGTCATTGCGGCAGTTCTCCGTGGAACCAGAATTCGATGTCCGAGGGGGTAAGGTCCGTCAGGAAGCCCGCGCGTTCCAGCAGAGCGGCAACGGCACCGCCGGCGGGCTGCGTCAGGCGCAAATCCCGCCCGGCGCGCGCCCATTGATCACGCGCAGCGTAAACGATCTCGACAAATGCAAGATCGACTTCACTTAGTGCAGACAAATCAAGATCAGTGTCTTGCTGCGCATCGTACCCGGCAAGAATTGCCTGCTTGAATACGTGTGCAGAGCGCACGGTTATGGAATTTGGAACAGCTATGACTTGACGCATCGCTTCCTCTGGATTGTGGCCGTGAGTGCGACGGGGTCGGCGCGGGGGGATGGCCTATCCAGATTCTAGAGGAATACCGGCCGATACGGATGCCGGGGCGCGTTTTTTTCGAAGTTTTGCTGAACGCGTACGGAATGTGTGCAGCCGAAATGGCGCCGCCCGCGTCGTTGCGGGCAGCGTCAGGTCGTCGTCGGAAACGGCAGATTTTCAAACGTTTGCAGGCTTTGCGCGGGTCTTCGACAGCCTTGGCGGGGCCACCGGCGACCGGCGCTCAGGCCGCCTGCGCGCAGTCCGCCAGATCGAAGGCGGAGGATGCCGGATAGGCTTTATGCGGCGCGAACAGCGCGGCGATGGCATCGAACTGGTCCCGCGAATAGCCGGCGAGGCGGAAGCGGTAGAACTGCTCGGCCGGGAAATCGCGTCCGCGCAGCAGCACCGCCGTCACCCGCAGCACTTCCAACTTATCGTTGGCAAGGCAGTAATTGTAAGGCTTTCCAAAGACAAAGGCGCGCCAGCCGCGCGTGCGCTTCTTGTCGAACGCGATCGATCCCACCGGATCGCGCGTCGCCAGCGCCAGGATGCTGCGTTCCTGCCCCGTGAACAGATCGGTGAACAGATCGGTCGCATCGCGGGCATCGGCTCTGAACGGGGCTGTGAACTGCTTCTCCATCGCGTGTTTCTGCACTTTTTCCATTGTCGCTGCTTATGCGGCATGTACCGGCGATGGCGATCCGCAATAAGCCCCGCGCAGCGCCACAGATTGTTGCCGCGTGGGAGACAATGAGCCTGCGGACCAATCCTCCATGCCTTGCGACGTCCTTCCCGGCCGGCCGAAGGTCCGTTACTTCTATTCACATCTGCCGCCAGACTTTCTCGTTCGGATCGGCTTGCGCAAAGCGCTAGGTTCGCGGCCATTTCGCAAAGGACCCGCCAATGCCGCAGAGTACCCGCCGCCTTCATCCCGCATGGATCGTGGTTGCCGTCACCTTCTTCGCGCTGCTGGCTTCGGCCGGGCTGCGGTCCGCCCCCGGCGTGATGATGATGCCGCTGGAACTGCATTTCGGCTGGGACCGCGCGACGATCTCCGCCGGCGCGGCGCTGGGCATCCTGCTCTACGGGCTGGTCGGGCCCTTCGCGGCGGCGCTGATGATGAGCGTGGGGATCAAGCGCACGATGCTGGCCGGGCTGGCGCTGATGGCGGCGGCGACATTCGCCAGCCGCTGGATGACCGCGCCCTGGCACTATGTGCTGAGCTGGGGCGTGCTATCCGGCATCGGTTCCGGCGCGGTTGCCTCGGTATTGGGCGCGGCGGTGGTCAACCGCTGGTTCGCGACGCGGCAAGGGCTGGTGATGGGGCTGCTGAGCGCCAGCACCGCCACCGGATCGCTGATCTTCCTGCCGGTGTTGGCATGGCTGTCGCAAGGCGGCGCGTGGCAGCCGGTGGCGCTGGCGGTCAGCCTGCTCTGCGCGGCGCTGATCCCGCTGGTGTTCTTCTTCGTGCCCGAACGCCCCGAAAGCCGCGGCACGCGCCGCTTCGGCGAAAGCGCGGATACGCCGCCGGCCCCGCCGATGAAGCAGGCCGCGACGCCGTGGCTGGCCATAGAGGCACTGATGCGTGCGTCCCGCCAGCCAATGTTCTGGCTGCTGGCGGGCAGCTTCATGGTCTGCGGGCTCACCACCAATGGCCTTGTCGGTACCCATATGATCCCGTTCTGCGGCGATCACGGCATCGCCCCGGTCGCGGCCGCCGGCCTGCTGTCTATGATGGGCTTCTTCGACCTGTTCGGCACGACCGCGTCGGGCTGGCTGAGCGACCGCTACGACCCGCGCCGTTTGCTGGCGATCTACTACGGCTTTCGCGGGCTTTCGCTGGTGGCGCTGCCGTTCATCGATTTCAGTGCGGTCAGCCTGACCGTCTTCGCCGTGTTCTACGGGCTGGACTGGATCGCCACGGTGCCGCCGACGGTAAAGCTGGCCAACTCCACTTTCGGAGAGCGCGATGGGCCGATCGTATTCGGCTGGATCTTCGTGGCGCACCAGATCGGCGCATCGATCGCCGCCTTCGGCGCCGGCGTGATCCGCGAAACCTTGGGCACTTACACCCCCGCGTTCATGATCGCCGGGGCCTTCGGCGTCATCGCCGCCTTCGTATTCCTGGGCGGGTACGGCAGGGCGCGTTCGCAGCCCTGCCCCACTCCTGCCTGATTACTTCTACTTCCAGGCGAGACCGAGCGACTTCTGGATCGAAACGTAGTCGCCGGTCAGCGCCGCGCGGGCCTGAACCAGGTTCTGGTCCGCCGTGTTCAGATCACCCTGCGCATTCAGCAGCGCGATCTTGGTCACGGTGCCGGACTGATAGCGCTGCGCCGTCAGGCTCTCCGCCAGCGCCGCCTTTTCGCGCGTGCGGGCCAGCGCCGCCACGGTGACGCGGCGTTCGCGGAAGCGGGCCAGCGAATCCTCCGCATCGCGCAGCGCCGAAAGCACGGTGCCGCGATACTTCGCCTCCGCCTCGTCCCGCACGGCTTCGGCCTGATGGACCTTGGCCTTGGTGCGCCCGAAGTCGAGGAAGTTCCAGCTGAGCTGCGGTGCCGCGATCGAAGTGAAATCGTCCAGCTTGCCCAGATCGCTGATCTTGGTGCCGCCGATGCCGATCAGGCCCATGAACGAGAGGCGGGGGAAGCGTGCCGCCTCCGACTGGCCGATCTTCGCGGTATCGGCCGCCAGTGTGCGCTCGGCCTGCCGGATATCGGGGCGATGCGCGATCAGTTGCGCGGGATCGCCCACCGGCACCGCAGCCGGCGGCAGTGGCAGTTCGCCTGCCGCAGCAAGGCTTGCATCGAGCGCGCCCGGCGCCTGCCCGGTCAGCACCGCCAGCGCGTTCATGTAGGCATCGCGGTCCGCCGCCAGCGGCGCGATCTGCGCGCGGGTGGAGGCCAGCTTGCCCTCGATCTGCGCGACGTCCATCGCCGTGGCCGTGCCGCTCTGGAAGCGCTGGCGGGTCAGCGCCAGCACGTCTTCCTGCAGCGCGATCGACTGTTCGCCCAGCACGATCCGCTGCTGCCGATCGCGGAGGTTCAGGTAATTCTGGGCGACGCTGGCCGAAAGGCTGACCTGCACGTCCGAAAGGCTGGCCTGCGCGCCTTCCATCGTCGCGCGCGCCGCCTCCACCGCGCGGCGCTGGCCGCCGAACAGGTCGATCTCCCAACTGGCGTTGACGCCCACGTTGTAGAGGTTGAGGTCGGTGCCGCTGCTGCCGCCGCTGCTCTCGCTGTCGGACCCGCCGGAGCTGTCCGAACTGCTGTCGCTCTGGCCGAAAGCGACGCCGGGCACATGGGCGTGGGCATAGAGCGCCGATGCGCTGGCCTTGGGCGCCAGATTGGCGCGCTCCTCACCCAGAGAGGCCTGCGCCTGCCGCAGCCGGGCCTCGCCCGCCTTCACGTCGGTATTCTCGGCCAGGGCCTTGGCGATCAGGTCATCCAGCAGCGGGTCGCCCAGCGGCTTCCACCAGTCGGCGACCGGCGGCGCCGTGGTGACGCTGCCCGCGTCGGCGCGCACGAAGGCAGGGTTGGCATCCGAGGAAACCTTGGGCGGGCCCGCGTAGTTGGGGCCGACGGTGCAACCGGCAAGCGCAGTGCCGGCCAGCAGCGGAAGGAGAAGATAGGAACGCATGGTTATCCTCAATGTGCGGCCGCCAGCGGCGCATTCTTCGGAAGCGGGCGCAGGAACAGCGTAAGCGGGATGACGAAGAGGATGCCCACCGACATCATCCAGAACATGTCCGCGTAAGTCATCGTCAGGGCCTGAATCTGGATCGTGCCCTCAAGCGAGCGCAGCACGCCGGCGCCTTGCGCGGAAACGTAGTCCTGCACCGCGACGGAATTGGCGTTGAGCGTTTCTTCCAGACGGCGCGCGTGCAGCCACAGGCGCTGGTCCTGAATGACCGCGATCCCCGCCAGCGCGAACGAGCCGCCCAGGTTGCGCGCCGCGTTGTAGAGGCCGGAAGCGTCGCCCGCCTCCTCCTTCGGCACCGAACGGATCGCCGCCTGATTCAGGAACATCATGCAGAACACCGTGCCCATGCCGCGCAGAAGCTGGCTGTCCACGAAGTCCTTGCCGTCCGAAAGCGGGGTGATGTCGGTTTCCAGCCACGCGCTGAGCGCCAGAACGGAAAGCCCGAAGCAGACCGACAGGCGGATATCGACATTGCGGATCAGCCAGGGCGTGATCGGCATCATCAGCATGACCGGGATGCCCGAAAGCATCACCACTTGGCCCGATTGCAGCGAGTTGTACCCGGCGATCTGCGAAAGGAACTGCGGGATCACGTAGGACGTGCCGTAGATCACCATGCCCACCACGGTGACCATGGCGACGACGCTGCCGAACTGCCGGTCCAGCAACAGCTTCAGCTTGATCACCGGCTTCTTCGAGACGACCTGCCCCAGCCCGAGCAGAAACAGCCCCAGCACCGAAACCGCCGTCAGCATGATGATGAGGTGCGAGGAAAACCACTGTTCGCGCTCGCCCTCTTCCAGCACCACGGTCAGCCCGCCTAGGCCGAGCGCAAGGCCCAGGATGCCCAGCCAGTCCGCCTCTCGGATCAGGCCAAGGTTCGCCTTCTGGTGCGGAATCGCCACCAGCAGCAGCGTTGCAAGTGCGATACCCACCGGCAGGTTCAGGAAGAAGGCATAGTGCCAGCTGACATTCTCGGTCAGCCAGCCGCCCAGCACCGGGCCGACCACCGGGCCCAGCAGCGCGGTCGCGCCGAACAGCGCATTGCCGATCGGTTGCTGCGCGCGGGGCAATCGCGTCGCCACGATGGTCATCGCCGTCGGGATCAGCGCGCCGCCGGTGAAGCCCTGCCCGATGCGGCCGACGATCATCATCGTCAGCGTCGTCGAAAGGCCGCACATGATCGAAAACAGCGTGAACAACGCCGATGCCACCAAGAGCAGCGTGCGCAGGCCCAGCAACCGTTCCAGCCAGCCGGACAGCGGGATGATGACGATTTCCGCCACCAGATAGGCGGTCGCGATCCAGGTGCCTTCAGTGCCGCTGGCGCCGATTTCACCCTGGATCGTGGGCAGCGAACTGTTGACGATGGACACGTCCAGCGTGGCCATCAGTGCACCCAGCGTGCCGGCGGCCACGGCCAGCCATGCCGCCGCGTCGGCGGGCTTTTCCGCTGCCGGCAGCGGTGCCGGAGGAGCACCGGCAGTGGCGGTGGATCCGCTCACGGCCTTGCTCACTTACCGTCCGTCCGGCGGGCCTTCTCTTGCTTGGCGATGGCCTGCTGCGAACCCTTTTCGCCGATGGTGTCGACGGTGACGGTCACCGAAAGGCCCGGCACCAGCACGCGGCGCGCCTCGGGACCGGCATCGATGGCGATGCGCACGGGCACGCGCTGAACGATCTTGGTGAAGTTGCCGGTGGCGTTCTGCGGCGGCAGCAGAGAGAACTGCGAACCCGTACCCGGCGACACGCTTTCCACGTGGCCGCGGATCTTGGTGCCGTTCAGCGCGTCGACCTCGATCGTCGCGGGCTGGCCGGGGCGCATCAGGCCAATCTGCGTTTCCTTGAAGTTGGCGGTGACGTAGAGCTTGGACAGCGGCACCACCGACATCAGGCGGGTGCCGGCCTGCACGAACTGGCCGGCGCGCACGGTGCGATCGCCGATGCGGCCGTCGACGCTGGCGGTCAGCACCGTCGAACCGACATTGACATGGGCGGAGGCAAGCTGCGCGCGGGCGGCCTCGCCCTGCGCCTGCGCCTGCTGGACTTGCGCATTCAGCGCGGCGATGCGGCGCTGGGCGGATGTCAGCGCGGCGCGCTGGGCATCGGCGGTGGCGCGGGCCTTGGCGGCCTGATTGCGCAAGGTGGCCAGATGTTCCTTGGTTTCGGCGCCGCTGGCGGCCAACGGGGCGTAACGGGCGGCCTCACGCTCGGCATAGCGGGCGTCTTCCTCGGCCGAGGCAAGCTGTGCCTGCGCCTGTGCGATGGCCGCTTCCTGCTCGCCGATACCGGCGCGCACGTTCTCGGCATTGGCCTTGGCCACGTCGATCTGCGCCTGATACTGGGCGGCCTGCGCGTTATAGTCGCGCGGGTCGATCTTCACGAGCGGCTGGCCGGCCTTCACGTCCTGGTTGTCGCCCACCAGCACGGCATCGACATAGCCGGAAATTCGGGGCGAAACGGTGACGGCATCGGCCTGGATGAAAGCGTCGTTGGTGTCTTCCAGATACTGGCCGCGCGTCACGTAGTGCAGCACCCAGGCGCCCAGGCCGATGGCCACCACGGCGGCGCCAACGAACAGCGCGCGGCGCACGCCGGGACGCTTGAGCGCGGAAGGACGCTCTGCCGCTTCACCACCCACCGGCTGGCCATCCGAATCGATTCCGTCGTTTGCCATCAATCGCTTCCGCTTCTCATGCGCTTGTCGCTGCATTGCAGCCCAGAGGTCTTGCTGCGTTGCAGCTCATAGGTCCTGCTGCATCGCAGCAGTGATGGATGCGCCCTTGCACCGCTCCGCAGCATATGGCAATGGCATTTCATATGGTCCCACAATATTTCTTACCGTGAGTATTCGCCTCCAATCCATGGAGCAGTTGCGCGATCTGCACCTGCGTATGCACCGGCTGTTCAATGACCGGATGCGCGCGCAGGGTGCATCGCTGGCGCAATTGAAATTGTTGCTGGCCATAAAGCGCGGCGGATCGGTGCGTTCCACGGACATTTGCGAGGTGCTGGGGCAGGCGCCGCGTACCGTGACGGAGGCGATCGACGCGCTGGAGCGCGACGGCCTGGCCGTGCGTAGCCCGGATCCGAACGATCGACGGGCCAAGCGGATCAGCCTGACGGACGCGGGCGAGGCGGTGATCCGTGAGGTGGAACCTCACAAGGAAGCCTTCATCGCGCAGTTCTTTGAGGTATTGGACGACGAGCAACAGTCCGCATTCCTGCGGACTCTCGAAGTGCTTAACGACCGATTGGTCGAAATGGGCGCCCCGCGCAGCCTTGGCGAACCCGCCGCGCCGGGGGATGATTCAAGTCAGCAATAGTATCGTCATCAGCGCAAAAGTGCCGCTGCATGCTACCGCAGCGCACAATGTGCGGAATTCGCATACGCAAAACACGGATTCCATTCTTTCCATGCCCGCTCTCCTCTTCAGCCCACTCTTTGGTGGTTGCAGTGAAGATACCATGTGATCGGTTCGGCCCATAGCGATCAGTGCGGGTTTTCCATCGCCCCGGCGAAGGAAGACTTGCCTGTGAAAGAACAAGTCTTGCCTGCGTAAGAAAAGAACTGGGCTTTAAACCATGCGCAGCAGGTGGAGCAGGCCCAGGCTGATCGCGCCCAGTCCGGCCAGCGAAAGCACCACTGCGGCCACCACGCGCCCGCCGGCTTGCGCCACGGTGCGCACATCCACACCGAGGCCAAGCGCGGCCATGGAGATTACCGTGAGCATGGTGGCGAGGTGCGCTATGGGGGCAAGCATCGCTTGCGGGATCAGGCCGAGCGTGCGGCATAGCATCAGAGCCAGGAAGCCGAGGATGAACCACGGCACCAGGTGGCTCAGCACCGGACGACAAAGCGTTTCCCCGTCAACGTCGGACCGAGGCGTCGTCAGCGACAGTACAAGGCACACCGGCCCCAGCATCAGCACGCGCACCAGCTTGACCAGCGTTCCCGTCTGCACGGCGGCCGGCCCCATCGGCGCGGCGGCGGCGATCACTTGCGGCACGGCGTAGACCGTCAGCCCGGCAAAAGCGCCGTAGGCATGGCCGCCCAAGCCCAGCGCCGCACCTGCCAAGGGCAGGCCCAGCACCACCACGACGCCCAGCACGGCCGTGAAGGCGAGGGAGGCGGCCACATCGTCACTCTCCGCGCCGATCACCGGGGCGACGGCGGCAATCGCGGAATTGCCGCAGATCGCATTGCCGCAGGCCACCAGCAGCGCCATGCGCAGCGGCAGGCCCAGCAAACGGCCCACTGCGAACCCCAGCATGAGCGCCGCCGCGACGACGCCCGCAATGCCCGCAAGCAGCCCCGGCCCGGCCGCCAGCAATGTCGCCCCGCTGACCGAGGCCCCCAGAAGCACGACGGCTATTTCCAGTAAATATTTGGCACTAAATGATATTCCCTGATTGAATCGCGCGCCGGGCGTCCAAAGGCTGCGCAGCGCCGTGCCGATCAGGATCGCCAGCACCAGACTTTCCAGCCACGCGCGGCCGGCCAAGGCCCGCTCCCCCGCTTCCAGCGCATAAGCGGCGGCGGCCACGGCACAGCACAAGAGCACGCCCGGCATGACCGATCGCAGGTTTTCCCGGGGAAACGCGGCATGGTCAAAATGCAGGAGTTCTGCGGTGTTCATGGGGAAATTCCTTTCTCCCAACCGGCCTACGCCTCGATATTCAATCACTCCAACGCATCGTTCTTGTCATTTCGATCACCAATTCGGATCAGTCGTGCTACAGCCCTGCCATGACCCTTGAGCAGTTGCGCATCTTCGTGGCCGTGGCCGAGCGCGAGCATGTGACCGCCGCTGCGCGCGCGCTGCACGTCACCCAGTCGGCCGCCTCCGCCGCCATCGCCGCGCTGGAGGAGCGCCACGCGGTCAAGCTGTTCGACCGTGTCGGCCGGGGGGTGGTGCTGACCGAGGCGGGGCGGCTGTTCCTGATCGAGGCACGCGGCGTTCTGGCCCGCGCCGCCGCCGCCGAAACCGTGCTGGACGAACTCAGCGGATTGCGCCGGGGCCGGTTGCGCCTTGTCGCCAGCCAGACCATCGCCGCTTACTGGCTGCCGCCGATCCTGACGGAATTTCAGGCACGTCATCCGGCACTGCGCGTCGAACTCTCCATCGGCAACACCGATCAGGCCGCGACCCGCGTGCGCGAGGGCGAGGCGGAGCTTGGCATCGTCGAAGGTCGGATCGACGATGCCGTGCTGGCCCAATGGCCGGTTGGCGAAGACCGGCTGGTGCTGGTCTCCGCGACGCCATTCGCAGCGGACGAGACCGACGCCCGATGGCTGCGCCGCGCCCGCTGGATCATGCGCGAGCCCGGATCCGGCACGCGGTCCAGCCTCGATGCCTATCTGCGCGAGCGCGGCGTGGATCCCGCCGCGCTCGATGTGGCGCTGGTGCTGCCGTCCAACGAAAGCGTGCGCACGGCGGTGGAGGCCGGTGCGGGCGTGGCCGTGCTCTCCTCTCTGGTGGTCGCCCCGGCGCTGGCCGCCGGCACGCTCCACGCCGCCCCGCTGGCGTTCGGCCCGCGCGCGTTTCACGGGTTGCGCCACCGCGAACGCTATCGCAGCCGCGCCGCCGATGCGCTGCTGCAAGTCATCGCCGCATCACGCCCGCCGCTAAAGGAAGCGCCCTGAACGCTTGCCAGACGTGGAGCGCGGCGCCACGGTTCGGCCGATGATCGAAACCGACCGCCTGCTGCTGCGCCCGCCCGTTCTTGCCGATTTCGAAGCGTCCGCAGCGATGTTCGCGGATGCGGCGGTCACCACGCATATCGGCGGCGCGCCGCTGGAGCGGGAAGTGGCCTGGACCCGCTTCCTGCGCGATGCCGGGCACTGGAGCCTCTATCCCTTCGGCCTGTTCGCGATCGTCGAGAAAGCCTCCGGCGCCTATGTCGGCAAGATCGGCTATGCTCATTTCCAGCGCGATCTAGGGCCGCTTTCTCAGGCCGCCGTCGAAATGTCGTGGACGCTGGCATCCGGTTTTCACGGCCGGGGATATGCGTCGGAGGCCGGCCGCGCGGCGCAGGCATGGTTCGATGCGGCGCATGGCCTGACGACCGCCTGCCTGATCGCACCCGCCAATCTCCCCTCGCTGCGGCTGGCGGAACGGCTGGGCTATCGCGAAGTGGATCGTTTCGTGCCCCAGGGCCGCGATCCCGCGCGCGAAATCGTCGTGCTGGTGCGCGATTGCGGCGCCGGCTGACGACCGCGGACGATTGCCGGTTGCCGTGCGGGACGGAAACGCCCACAGCAGCACGCGACAAAGACCGGCGCGCGTGCCGGCAAGCCCGATACACCGGCGCAGCCGCGATGGGCACCGAATTTCGACGAGGAATACAATGGCAAGAGACGGTGCGGAAACCGGCCCGGAAACCGATGCGGCAACCGGAACGGGAGGCGGCGCGGAAAGCGGCGTGAAAACCGGCGCGATCGATCGCATCCAGGTGAACCTGCTGGCGCGCGGCGAACGCCGCCTGCTCAACTGGCTCTGCGCACGCATGCCGAACTGGGTCATGCCGGATATGCTCACCGCCGTGGGCATGGTGGGCGCGCTGATGGTCTTCGCCGGCTACATCGCCAGCAACCTGGGCGACCACTGGCTATGGATTTCCATCGCCGGCTATTTCGTCCAGTGGTTCGGGGATTCGATGGACGGCAGCCTTGCCCGCTTCCGCCGCACGGAGCGTCCGCGCTATGGCTATTTCCTCGATCACAGTTGCGACGGGCTGGCGACGACGCTGGTGGTCGTCGGCATCGGGCTCAGCCGCTATGTCCTGCTGGAAGTCGCGCTGATCGCGCTGGTGGGATACCTGCTGCTGTCGATCCACGCCTTCCTCGCCGTGCGCGTGCTGGGCGAGATGAAGCTGTCCTACGCCTATGCCGGGCCGACGGAGCTGCGCTTCATGCTGATCGGCCTGACGCTGGCGATGATCGCGGCAGGATCGCAGCCGGTGCTGTTCGGCGTGCTCACCTGGTTCGACGTGTTCGTCGGCTCCATCGGCCTGCTGCTGATCGTGTTCTTCGTGCTGCAGACCTTGCGCACCGCGCGCCGGCTGGCGGTGGACGAACCCGCCATCCGCATGCCGCGCTGAGCGGCCCAAACGCGAAAACCTGAAAAAATTTGCCGGGCCATGTCACACTGGCCGGGCCCCACTCGTCATGACCGCATCGAACCCAAGAAAGGACGATGCGATGACTCCCCGTGCCGATATCTACTCCGTCTCCCCCGCGCTGTTCAAAGCCTGGTATGCGTTCTCCATGCAGGTGGGCGAATGCGGGCTGGAAAAGCCGCTGCTGGAACTCGTGAAGATCCGCGCCTCGCAGATCAACGGCTGCGCCAACTGCCTGAACATGCACACCGCCGAGGCGCGCGCCGCCGGTGAAAGCGAACAGCGCATCCATCTGCTTGCCGCATGGCACGAAGCGCCGTGCTATACCGACCGGGAGCGCGCCGCGCTTGCCTGGACCGACCATCTGACCGAAGTTGCCACCAAGCGCGCGCCCGATGCCGTCTACGCAGCGCTGGATGCGCAGTTCGACAAGGAGGAGCAGTTGAAGCTGACCCTGATGATCAACGTGATCAACGGCTGGAACCGGCTGGCCGTGGGCTTCAACCTCTATGCCCCGGAACTGGGCTGGAAGTGAGCGCCAACGCCGCCCCCCAGCCGGCCGCAATTTTCGACGCGCAGCGGCCCGGCCTGCTGCGCGTCGCCTACCGGATGCTGGGATCGATGGCCGATGCGGAAGACATTCTGCAGGAAGCCTATATCCGCTGGGCGGCGGCGGACCGGGCGGCGGTGGAAGTGCCCGCCGCCTACTTGCGCCGCGTGGTCACCCGGCTGTGCCTCGACCAGTTGAAGTCCGCCCGCGTCCGGCGCGAGGCCTATAGCGGCCCCTGGCTGCCCGAACCGGTGGTGGAGGAGGATCCGGTGGAGGACGTCACCCTGCCGCTATTGCTGGCGCTGGAGCGGCTTTCCCCCCTCGAACGCGCGGCCTTTCTGCTGCACGACGTGTTCGGCGAGAGTTTTGACGATATCGCCGCCTCTATCGGCCGCGACGCTGCCGCCTGCCGCCAGCTCGCCAGCCGCGCCCGCGCCAATGTGCGGATGGAGCGTCCGCGCTACACCGTGGACCGCGCGCATGGCATGGCGATTGCCGATGCCTTCTTTCAGGCATCCCGCGGTGAGGGTCTTGCCAATCTGGGCACGCTGCTGGCGGCGGACGTGCGCTTCCATTCCGATGGCGGCGGCAAGCGCCCCGCCGTGGCGCGTGTGCTGGAAGGCGCGGGCGAAGTCGTCCGCGCGCATCTGGCGCTGGAAAAACTGCGCCGCGCGCCCTCCACGCTGGTGCGCTATGGCTTCGTCAACGGCTTGCCCGGCTTCGTCACGCGCGAGCCGGACGGCATCCTGCAGACCACCGCGCTGCTGATCGAGGACGGGCTGATCCGCGCCATTTACGTCACCCGCAATCCCGACAAACTGCGCCACTTGGAAGAGGCGCTGCATTGATGGCTGAAAATCCGCCTCCGGCGAATTTTGCGGCACCGGCCCACGCCCCCACCCGACCTCCCACTAGTGTATCCTCGATGGGAGGTCGGGTGGGGGCGTGGGCCGGTGCCGCATCGGAAATGCCTCTTCCGGCATTTCCGCAAAGACACCCTCCCCCACGCTTGGCCGTGCAAGCTGTTCGATTGGCCGACAAAGGAAAGCTTGTGCTTGACCTCCTTTTCTCAACTTAATAGGTTGAGTTTATCCCGCAGGATATCGGAGACCGACCGATTCCTGCTGTTCCAGGGGTTTCGGTCCGCGGCTTTTGACAGGGATGCAGCTTGCTCCGCGATACCAACGGCTAAAGCGCGCGATGCTCGGGCGACCACGCCAAGCTTCGTGTTCCCCTCTCGAAACGATGAGGTGATACGATGCCAAAGACCCCCACACCCACAAGCTGACGCCCGAAGGGGCAGAGCGACACGCCACTGGCCATGATCCCGCGCGGATAGCTTCGCGCACCGGATAGCTGCGCCCGAAAAGCGCCGTCGCCCGCAATCAGCCACCCCACCGCCGGCACTTTGTGCGCGGCGAAGGGGCCGCCGCGCCCGTCAGGGCCGATCCGGGCACTTTTCGCGTGTCCGGCAAGGACGGCGCGCGTCCCGCACCGACCGAACAAACCAAATCGCCGTCCGCAGTTTGTCGTCACGCCTGCGGGACGGATCATCAGGGAAAAGAATTCGATGTTTCGCAGTCTTGCAATCGCCGCCAGCCCCCGCACGAGCACGCTGGCCCTTGCCGTCGCACTTGTCGGGCCGGCGCTCTTCGCCGCACCTGCCGCCGCCCTTGCAGCGGATACCGCAGAGGCCCCCGCTGAACCGGCCGCTGATCCAGCCGCAGATGCCGGCGCAGACGGCGGCACCCCGATCATCGTCACCGCATCGCGCCGCCGCGACGAGAACGTGCAGGATGTGCCTGTCGCGATCTCCGTCGTCACCGCAGAGGCGCTGGAGCGGCGGGGCGACTACACGATCGGATCGATCCAGCAGCAGATTCCCAGCCTGCAGGTCATCACTTTCAACCCGCGCAACACCAACATCAACATCCGCGGCCTGGGCTCTAACGTCTCGCTGACCAATGACGGGCTGGAGAACGGCGTCGGTTTCTATATCGACAACGTCTACTACGGCCGCGTCGGTCTGGCGCAGTTCGACCTTGTCGACCTGCAGGGCATCGAAGTGCTGCGCGGCCCGCAGGGCACGCTGTTCGGCAAGAACACGACATCCGGCGTGATCAACGTCACCTCGCGCAAGCCGACGTTCGATCCGGAGCTTTCGGCCGAGGCCAGCATCGGCAACTACGGCTATTATCAGGTTCGCGCCTCCGCCTCTGGCGGGCTGGTGAAGGACCTGCTGGCGGTGCGCCTGTCGGGCGCGATCAGCGAGAATGACGGGTTCCTCTGGAACAAGACCACCAACAGCCGCGCCCAGAACTATTCCAACAAGAGCATCCGCGGGCAACTGCTGTTCACCCCCGATCCGGATTTCGAAGTCCGCATCATCGGCGACTATGCCAAGCAGAAGCAGGATTACGTCCTCAACGTCTTCGCCGGCCTGCATACCACCTATGCGGACGGCACGACGATCGCCGGCAACTTCGCCCAGCGCGCCGCACGGTTCGCCAATTACACCTTGCCCAGCTTCAACGCGTTCGACCGCGTTGGCGAGGCGGACAGCCACTACCAGTCGAACATGGCCGGCTACGGCGTTTCCGGTCAGGTCGACTGGAAGCTGGGCGGCGCGACGCTGACCTCGATCACCGCCTATCGCTGGTGGGACTGGGATCCGGCCAACGACGGCGACAGCACCTCGCTGCCCGTGGTCGTCAAGGCCCAGCAGGCCAACCGCCAGCGCCAGTTCAGCCAGGAACTGCGTCTCGCGTCCAAGGACAACGGCGTGTTCGACTATGTGGTGGGCGCCTATTACTTCTGGCAGACCGTGCGCGGATACGGCGCCACCGGCTATGGATCGGCCGCGCCGCTGTGGTTCCTGGGCGCCGCCAACGCGGTGAACAACGCAGCGCTCAGCGGATACGAGGTCAATTCCTATTCGGAGCCGCAGACCAAGACCGTGGCCGGCTTCGGCCAGGCGGACTGGCACATCACGCCTTCGCTGACGCTGACCGGCGGCCTGCGCTTCACCCATGAGGAAAAGAAGGGCGTCTACCAGCAGTGGGTGGCGCAGGCGGCGGATATTTCCGGCTTTACCACCGCCCAGCAGGCCCAGATCCAGGCGATCCGCGCCAGCTTCAACAAAGTGGTGCCGCTCTACGAAACCAGCTTCACCGACAACAGCCTTTCGGGCCTGATCTCGCTGAACTGGAAAGTGGCGCAGGATGTCATGGTCTATGGCAGCTATTCGCGCGGCAACAAGTCGGGCGGGCTCAACCTGACGCAGCTGCCCTCCAGCGTGACCGACGCCACGGTGAAGCCGGAGAAGGTCGATGCTTTCGAAGTGGGCGTGAAATCCCAGTTCCTCGACCGCCGCGCCACCTTCAACGCCGCCGGGTTCTGGACCGAGATCAGCGATTACCAGACCGCGATCACCGATCTCGACCCGTCGAACCCGCTGGTCAGCCGCCAGTACATCGCCAATATCCCTAAAGTCCGCTCTCGCGGGTTCGAGGGCGACCTGACGGTTGCGGCCACCGACTACCTCTCGTTCAACGCTTCCGCCACGTACACCGACGCCAGCTACGTCAGCTACAAGAACGCCCCGCAGGCGTTCGAGCGGCTGGACCTTGGCGCGATCCAGGATCTTTCGGGCGAGCGCCTGCCCGGCGTGCCCAAGTGGGCCTGGACGCTGGGCGCGGACTTCAACCACGCGCTGACCAACCTGGGCGGCAAGGACGTCTCGATCTACGCCCACGCGGACTACGCCTACCGCTCCAACTACAACACCTCGGCCTCGAACTCGACCTGGGCGCAAGTGCCCGGCTACGGCCTTGCCAACGGCCGCATCGGTTTCCGCACCGACGACGGCATCTGGGACTTCTCGATCTGGGCCAAGAACCTGTTCGACAAGAACTATTACGTCGCGCTGGGCGCCGCGAACACCGGCGTCGTCACCGCGCAGCTGGGTGAGCCGCGCACCTTTGGCGCCACCCTGCGCACCAAGCTCTGAAGCCAGAGAGAGGAAGCCCCGCCATGTATTACCAGTCCTTCGCCCGGCGCCGAACGCGATCCCTGTCCTCGGGCAAGATGGATGCATGGCGGCTGTTCCGCTTCACCGCTCTGGCCGTTCCCATCTATGCCGCCGCGCAGCCGGTGATCGCCTTCGTTCCCGCCATCATGGCGCGGGACTACGGCATCCCGCTGGCGGGGCTGGGGCTGGTCTACCTGATCGGGCAGATCGTCAATTCGCTGCTCGATCCGGTGATCGGCGCGCTCAGCGACCGCACGCGCAGCCGCTTCGGCCGGCGGCGGCCGTGGATCGCGGGCGGCGGCCTGCTGTTCATCGCCGGCGCCGCCATGCTGTTCTTCCCGCCGGCCGGCATCGGCCTTGGCTGGGTGAGCGTGGGCGTGTTGCTCTATTACAGCGGCGCTTCCGCCGCGCAGACCGCGCTGCTGGCATGGTCCGGAGAGATCAGCGGCAATTACAACGAGCGGACGCGCATCGCCTCGCAATTCACGCTGCTGTCCTCCAGCGCGTTGGTGCTGGCGCTGCTGCTGCCGGCCCTCGCCGATCAGGTCCGCCCCGATGACGGCCCGCTGCGCCTGACGCTGTTCGGCGTGCTGGTGCTGGTGACGGCGGTGCCCGGCCTGCTGCTGACGCTGACCGCCGTGCCCGAGAACCCGGCCCCGGAAGCGCCCGAACGCTTTGCGCTGGGCAAGACGCTGAAGGCGGTCTTCGGTAATGCCCTGCTGCTGCGCGTGCTGGCCGCCGATGCCGCCGTCACCGCCGGGCAGGGCGTGCGCACCGCGCTGCTGCTGTTCATCGTCACCATCTATTTCGGTCGGCCGGAATGGGCCGCCAGCTTCTTCCTGCTGCAATATTCGTTCGGCGTGCTGGCCGGCCCGATCTGGCGGCGCATCGGCCTGAAGCTGGGCAAGGGCCGCGCCGCCGTGCTGGCCGAACTGACGCAGGCCGCGATCAACTTCAGCCTGATCTTCCTGACGCCCGATCGGTTCGGCCTGATGATGGTGCTCGCCATCGCGCAGGGCCTGTCGCAAGGCTCGGGCAACCTAATGCTGCGTTCGATGGTGGCCGACGTGGCCGACCTGCACCGCGCCGAAACCGGCGAGGATCGCGTCGGCCTCTACTACTCGGTGTTCAGCGTATCGATGAAAGTGGGCAGCGCGCTGGCACTGGGCATCGCCCTGCCGCTGGTCTCCGCCTTCGGCTTCGATCCCAAGGCCGCGACCAATACGCCGGCGGCGCTGAACGCCCTGCTGCTGGTCTTCGCGCTGGGCCCGGCACTGGCCCACACGCTGGCCGCCGCGCTGGTCGCCCGCTTCCCGCTGGACGCATCGCACCACGCCGAAATCCGCCGCCAGATCCAGGCGCGCGAGGATGTCTACGCCGCCGTGCTCGTGCCGGCCGAATGAATTCCTGAATCCCCCAATCCACGACGAAGGAGTAAATGCCATGACCTCGATTGCCACTTACGCCAATGCCAAGGACCCGAACTCCCCGCTCGATATCGCGCCGATCACCGGCACCATCGGCGCCGAAATCCGCGGCGTCACGCTCTCGGGCGATCTCGATGGCGAGACCGTGCAGCACATCAAGGACGCGCTCGTCCGCCACAAGGTGGTGTTCTTCCGCGGCCAGCATGAACTGACCGACGATCGCCACGAAGGCTTCGCCTCACTGTTCGGCGCGCCGGTCGCGCACCCGACGGTGCCGGTGGCCGAAGGATCGCGCTACCTGCTCGAACTGGACAGCAAGGAAGGCTACGCCGCCTCCAGCTGGCATACCGACGTGACCTTCACCGATGCCTATCCGGCCGGTTCGATCCTGCGCGCGATCACTATTCCCGAAGCGGGCGGCGATACCGTCTGGGCCAATACCGAAACCGCCTACGAAGGCCTGCCCGAAAGCCTGCGCCAGCTGGTGAACACTCTCTGGGCCGTCCACTCGAACGACTACGACTATGCGCAAGTCCTCGCCAATGCGCCCAAGGCGGACGAAGTCGCGCAGGAACGCGTAAAGTACCACAAGAACATCTTCGCCTCGACCGTGTACGAGACCGAGCATCCGCTCGTCCGCGTCCACCCCGTCTCCGGCCAGCGCAGCCTGCTGCTGGGTCATTTCGTGAAGCGCATCGTCGGGCTCAACCAGGCGGATTCCGCGCGGCTATTCGCGATCCTACAGGATCACATCACCCGCCCCGAAAACGTCGTGCGCTGGCGCTGGCAGGCCGGAGACGTGGCGTTCTGGGATAACCAGGCCACCCAGCACCGCGCCGTCGCCGACTTCGGCCTGCAGCGCCGCACCCTGCGCCGCGCGACGATCGCGGGTGAAGTGCCCGTCGCCATCGACGGCCGCAACAGCCGCACCACGCGCAAGGAAAAGGCGACCTCTTACGAACCGGCCTGATCCCTCAACCCTGTAGGGCCGTTCACTTTCCCGCGCCGCGCTACCCAGCCGCGGCGCGGGACTTTTTTGCCAGTTTCCAAGGATTTTCCATGCCCGCTAGACGTCTCTCACGCCTTTTCCTTGGCGCCACCGCTCTCAGTGCGGCGCTGCTTGTCTCCACCGTCACCCCCGCCGCCGCCCAAAGCACACCGCAAAGTGCACCGGCTCCCGTACCGGCGGCAAAGGGCCCCAACTTCCTCGTCATCGTCGCCGACGATCTCGGCTGGTCGGACCTCGGCGCGTTCGGCGGAGAGATCGCCACGCCGAACCTTGACCGGCTGGCGCTGAACGGGCTGCGCCTCACCGGCTTCCACACCGCGCCCACCTGCTCGCCCACGCGATCGATGCTGCTGTCGGGAACGGACAATCACCTTGCCGGGCTTGGCAGCATGGCCGAACTGATGGCCGCCAACCAGAAGGACAAGGAAGGCTACGAGGGCTATCTGCGCCCCGAAGTCGCCTCGCTGGCCGAACGCTTCGCCGCCGGCGGCTATCGCACGCTGATGTCCGGCAAGTGGCATCTGGGCCTGAAGCCGGAGCAAGACCCGCACGCGCGCGGCTTCCAGTACAGTTTCGCGCTGCTGCAGGGCGGCGCCAACCACTTCGGGCTGGACCAGTCGGCCGATCCCACCAAGGGCGCGACCTATACGCGGGACGGTGCGGTGCTGCCTTCGCTGCCCGCCGGTTTCTATTCGTCCGACGCCTATGCGAGCAACCTGATCGACGAACTGCAGCGCAGCCGCAAGGATACGCCGGGCAAGCCGTTCTTCGCCTACCTCACCTTCACGGCGCCGCACTGGCCGATCCAGGCGCCGGACGAGGACGTCGCACGCCAGCGCGGCCGCTACGACGCCGGTTTCGAGGCGATCCGCGCCGCGCGTCTGGCCCGGCAGGAGCAGCTTGGCCTTGTCGCCAAGGGCACCGTCGCCCACACGCCCCGCGCGCCGCGCGGCGGCTGGGACGGGCTTTCGGTGGCCGACAAGCGCGAGGCCGCGCGCAACATGGAAATCTACGCGGCGATGGTCGCGCGGATGGACGCCAATGTCGGCAAAGTGATCGACGAACTGCGCGCCAGCGGCGAACTGGACAACACCGTGATCGTGTTCCTGGCCGACAACGGCGCCGAGGCGCTGGACGCCAAGACCACCGGCGCCAAGATGCTCGCGCGCTACACGACGACGGCCAACAACGCCTTCGACAATCTGGGCAAGGGCACCAGCTATGCCACTTACGGGCCCGAATGGGCGCAGGCGGGAACGGCGCCCTCGTGGTTGACCAAGGCCTATGCTTCCGAAGGCGGCACCCGCACCACCGCCTTCATCAGCTGGAAGGGCCTTGCCCATCCCAAGAGCGTGGGCGGGGCCTATGTCAGCGTGGCCGATATCGCCCCCACCCTGCTGGACTATGCCGGGATTGCCAGCGGCGGCACCAGCTTCCAGGGCCGCACCGTGCTGCCGATCACCGGCAAGAGCGCCAGGCCCTGGCTGGACGGCAAGGCGGCCCTTGTCCACGCCGTCGACGAACCGCTTGGCACCGAACTGTTCGGCAGCCGCGCGCTGCGCAAGGGGGACTGGAAGATCACCGACATCGGCGACGGCCAGTGGCGCCTGTTCGCGATCGCCAAGGACCCCGGCGAAACGCAGGACCTTTCGGACAAGTATCCGGACAAGCTGCGCGAATTGTCCGCAGACTGGGATGCCTATGCCAAGGCGAACCATGTGATCCTGCCCGATCAGGCACCTTACCGGCCCTGACCCGGCGCGTCCGGGGGCGGCAAGGACTGCCCCCGGATCGTGCCTGCGGCAAGTTTTCCGCCACGCTGTCGTAATTTTCGTGCGGGGGTGGATTGCGCAAGGCCCGGCCAGTGTCTTAGCCACCGCGCATGGTCGCAAGATTCCGTAAAGCCGCGCTCCTCGCCGGATTCGCCACATCCCTGTTCACCGCCGGCGCCCATGCCGCCGAACCGCAGCGCGTGCTCTATGCCGACGCCACGGTGATCGACGGCACCGGCGCACCGGCCCGTGCGCATCAGGACATCCTTGTAGAGGGCGAGCGGATCCTTGCGGTCGGCCCGCACGGCACGCTTGCGGCCGGGCAGGCGCGCAGCGTCGACCTCGCCGGGCGCTGGGTGATCCCCGGCCTGATCGACACGCATGTCCACATGGCCACCCCGCCCAATCCTGCCCGCGCGCAGGGCGAATTGCGCCGCATGGTCTATGGCGGCGTCACCTCGGTGCGCGACATGGCGGACGACTTGCGATCGGTCAGCGAACTGGCCCGCGCATCGCTGGTGGGCGAGATTCCGGGGCCGGACATCTATTCCGCCGCGGTGATGGCCGGGCCGCCGTTCTTCGGCGATCCGCGCGTCAACGCCGTCAGCATGGGCTACAAGGCCGGCACCGCGCCCTGGGCACAGGCGATCGACGACAAGACCGACATTCCCACCGCCATCACCCTGGCGCGCGGCACCGGGGCCACCGCGATAAAGATCTACGCGGATCTGCCCGCCAACCTGATTTCCGCGCTGACGGCGGAGGCGCACCGGCAGGGGCTGATGGTCTGGGCCCACAGCGCGGTATTCCCCACCCGCCCGGCGGACGTGATCGCCGCCGGCGTCGATGTGGTCAGCCACGCCTGCTATCTTGCCTATCAGGTCGAGCCGGTCATGCTCGCCTCCTACGAGGATCACACCCCGGTCAATGAAAGCCTGCTGGCCAAGAAGGGCGACGATCCGGTGATCGCCGGGCTCTACAAGGCGATGCTGGCCAAGGGCACGATCGTCGATGCCACCGGCGGGCTGTTCGTGCGCTATGACAAGCTGCGCAAGGAAAAGCCGGAAACCCGCCCGCTGCGCTGCACCGGCACGACCACCGCGCGACTGGTGCGGCAGGCGTGGAAGGTCGGCGTTCCGGTCTCCGCAGGCACCGATTTCGAGGCGGACGTGACCAGCCCCTGGCCAGCGCTTTACGACGAACTCGATTTCCTGGCGCATGACGTGGGCATGCCGCCGCTGGAGGTGATCCATTCCGCCACGCTGGTCGGCGCGCGCGCGGCCGGGCAGGCGAAGGACACCGGATCGGTCGAGGCGGGGAAGCTGGCGAACTTCGTGGTGCTGGCGGCCGATCCGCTGAAGGATATCGACAATGTGCGCAGCATCGCGATGACGGTGAAGCGCGGCAAGGCTTTCGCCCGCGCGGACTACAAGCCGGTAACGGTCGAAGAAATGGGGGCGGACGAGGAATGAGGGCGATGAAGATTGATCGGCGCGGACTGATCGCAAGTGGTGCGATGATGACTGGTGCGGCGCTAGCCCCGCGCGCGATGGCGGCAGCCGTAAGCGGCGGCGACCCGCTGGCCAACAGCATCGTCATCAACGCACTCGGCGGTCTGGGCGACCCCAACGGCCCCGAAGGCGCCGACGCCGTGCTGTTCACCCCCCGCGTGCTCGAAGAGGCGCGCGCATCGGGGCTTACGGCCGTCAATGTCACGCTGGGGTACGTTTCAGGGCCGCAGGACCCGTTCGAATTCAGCGTGCGCTCGGTGGCGGAAACCGACGCGGCGATGCGCGCCCATCCCGATCGCCTGCTGAAGATCCACACCGCCGCCGACATCCGCCGGGCCAAGGCGGAAGGCAAACTGGGCGTGATCTACGGCTTCCAGAACGCCGCGATGATGGGCAACGACGCCTCTCGCGTGGACATCTTCGCCAATATGGGCGTGAAGGTGATCCAGCTGACCTACAACCCGGCGAACCAGCTGGGCGACGGCTCGATGGCGCCGGAAAACCGCGGCCTGACGCCGTTCGGCCGCGAAGTGGTGGAGCGGCTCAATGCCGCAAAGGTCATGGTGGACCTGTCGCACAGCGGCGAGCAGACCTGCCTTGAAGCGGCGCGCGTCTCCAAGGCGCCTATCTCGATCAACCACACCGGCTGCCGCGGCGTTACCGATCTGCCGCGCAACAAGACCGATGCCGAACTGCGGCTGGTGGCGGAAAAGGGCGGCTTCATCGGCATGTATTTCATGCCCTTCCTCAATGCTTCGGGCCATGCCAGTGCCGAGGATGTGGTGCGCCACATCGACTATGCCGTGAACCTATGCGGGGAAGACCACGTGGGCATCGGCACCGATGGCACGGTCACGCAGATCGACGATCTGAAAGCCTATCAGGCCACCTTGGCCAAGGAAATCGCCGCCCGCCGCGCCGCCGGGATCAGCGCCGCCGGTGAGCGTCCGGATACCTATCCCTTCGTCGTCGACTTGCGCGGGCCGGACCAGTTCCGCAAACTGGCCGGGCTGCTGAAGGCCAAGGGCTATTCGCAGGCACGGATCGACAAGATCATGGGCCAGAACTTCCTGCGTTACGCGGAAACGATCTGGGCCTGAAGACGAAGGAGCCTGACATGCGGCTGATCGACGCCGAGGAAGTCGCCCGCCGGCTGGACCATCGCACCGGGACCGATCTGGTGCGCCAGGCAATGATCGCGCTTTCCACCGGGGGCAGCAAGCAATTGCTGCGCGGGATCATCGATCTGGATCAGGGCAATGCCTTCGGCGTCATGCCGGGATCGCTGGCGGGCGCGAGTTTCGGCGCCAAGATCGTCAGCGTCTTTCCCGCGATGGCCGCGCAGGGCCGCTCCCATCAAGGCGTGATCGTCACCTTCGATCCGGAGACCGGCGCGCCGGCTGCGGTGATCGAGGCGGGCGAAGTCACCGCAATCCGCACCGGCTGCGCCACCGCCGTCGCCACCGATGCCCTCGCCCGACCCGATGCGACGCGGCTGGCGATCCTCGGCACCGGCGAACAGGCGTGGCACCACGCCGCCGCGCTGCGCCATGTCCGTCCGTTCGCGCAGATCGCCGTCTGGGGGCGCAGCGAGGCCAAGGCGCAGGCCATGGCCGAGCGCATCGAACGCGATTTCGGAATCAAGGCGCACGCCGCGCCCAGCGTCGACAAGGCGGTGGAAGGCGCGGACGTTATCTGCGCGGTCAGCGCCGCCGACGAGCCGATCCTGATGTCCGAACAAGTGGCCGACGGCGTCCACGTCAACGCCGTGGGATCGAGCCGCGCCGGCCCGGTGGAGATCGATCCCGTGTTGGTGCGCCGCGCCCGCTTCATCCCCGATCATCGCGACGGGGTGCTGGCGCAAGGCGCGGAATACTTGCGCGCGCTGGTGCTGGGCATCGCGCACGAAGACGATGTCGGCCCGGAAATTGGCCGGATTCTCGCCGGTCTGGACGAAGGACGGCAATCGCCCGAGCAAGTCACCGTCTACAAGTCGCTCGGCTCGATCGTGCAGGATCTCGCCTGCGCCGGTTTTCTGGCGGGCTGAAAACCCCGCCTGACCACGCGAGGATTTCAGCCTGAAACCGGCGGCAGTCACCGTCGTTGAGGACGTTACATCCCCCCGTCATCCCAGCGAAAGCTGGGACCGTTCTCGGCCTCACGCAACTGAGAGAGCGATCCCAGCTTTCGCTGGGATGACGGGGTAAGAGTGTCCCCTCTCCCCATAAGGCCGATCAGCCCATCTGCCCGCGCGCCAGCGCCGCCAATACGGGGGCGGAGACGGTGTAGACCGCGTGGCGCTGGGCGCCGCGGTTATGGTGGTCGACGCGGTAACCCTGGTAATGGCGCCTCACCAGTCCGGCCCGCACCAGTTCGGATACCGCGCGGCTCACGGCCGTCATCCCGGAAATCCGCACCCGGTCCGCCACTTCCATTTCAACGAGATGCGCGGCTTCCTCGGGATCCTGCGGCAGCAGGCCGCGCTTCGCCAGGTCGCTGCGCACCGCCTCGATGGTTGCCTTGCGGTAGTGGTGGCGTGCCGCGCTGGGGGCGATGGCGGCGGACAGCCATTCGCGGATCGGCACCAGTTGCTCCCCATCGCGCACCAGCGGCCCGGCCGCGCCGCCCCTGCCGGCGACCCGCGCGATCAGATCCAGCACCATGAAGGTATAGCGGGGCCGGGCCGAGTGATCGGCGATCGCACGCATGATCCCCGGCATGTCTAACCCGCGTTCAACGGGCGGGCGGCTGAGCGGGAGTTCCAACATGGAACGAATCAAGCACAGACGCGAATCCAAGGGAATCCACAATCTGCACCGACGCACGATTTTCCGGCGCTTTTTCCATCTATGTCACTTTACCCAGCGCCTCTGGTAAAGTGACATAAGTGGCACCACGGCTACCGGGCTGGGGCCGGAATCGGCCCGAACGGGCAGCAATTGAGACGACACGGCATAAACCTGCGTGCAAATGCGGAAGGGGCGCGGAACACATCCGCCCTCGGTCTGTTTGGCTTTCTGAAGGTGCGCCCGAAAGCTGAACAGGCAAAAGCTGAACAGGGCACACTTTCCCGCCATATTCCTCGCGTAGCGTTCCTCGCGCCAGCGAAGGGGAGCCATTCATGGAAAGCCTGCCCAACCGGTCCAAGCCTGAACGATTTACCGCAGCGTCATCCTTTCCCGGCCCTCTAGCGGGCCAACTCCAGCCTCCTGTCATTGCCCCAATTGCCGCGCGCTTCCGCGCCACTCGCGCCTTGTCGCTGCAATTGGTGGAAACGCTGAACGAGGCGGACGCCGCGGTGCAGTCCATGCCCGATGCCTCCCCCGCCAAGTGGCACCTTGCGCATACGACATGGTTTTTCGAAACCTTCCTGCTGCGCGACCATGTTCCCGGCTACCGCCTGCATGACGCGCGCTGGCCGTTCCTGTTCAACAGCTATTACGAGGCCGAAGGCGCGCGCGTGGCCCGCGCCGATCGCGGACTGCTGACGCGCCCCACGCTGGCAGAGGTGATCGACTATCGCCGCCATGTGGATGCGGCCTTGCTGGCCGCCCTTCCCGCGCTGGAACAGACGCACGGCGATCTGGTGGAATTGGGCATCCAGCACGAACAGCAGCATCAGGAATTGCTGCTGACGGACATCAAGCATCTGTTCGCGGCCAATCCGCTGGGGCCGGCCTATCGGATGCCGGAGGCCGAAGCCGGCCAGGTTGCCCCGCCGCTCCGCTGGATAGTCGGGCGAGAGGGCAGGGTCGATGCCGGCCACGAAGGCCACGGCTTCGCGTTCGACAACGAATTGCCCCGGCATGCCACCTGGCTGGCTCCCCACGCCTTGGCCAACCGCACGGTCACCAATGGCGAGTGGATCGAATTCATGCGCGACGGCGGCTATTCCGCGCCCTCGCTCTGGCTGTCGGACGGGCTGGACTGGGTCCGCCGCGAAGCCGTGGCCGCACCGCTCTACTGGCGCGAAAGCGACGGGGAGTGGGAGCACTTCACCCTCGCCGGCTGGCGGCCGGTGCGGCCCGACGATCCGGTCTGCCATGTCTCGTTCTATGAAGCGGATGCCTTCGCTGCCTGGGCGGGGTGCCGCCTGCCCACCGAACAGGAATGGGAAGCCGCCGCGCAGGGCCGCAACCCTCATCACGGCAACCAACTGGACCGCGCCGTCCCGGCCATGCCGCGCGCCGCAGTTGAAAGCGAAAGCGACGGTTTCGCCGCGCTGTTCGGCGACGTCTGGGAATGGACCGGCTCCGCCTATCGTCCCTGGCCCGGCTACCAGACCGCACCGGGGGCGGTGGGCGAATACAACGGCAAGTTCATGTCCGGCCAGTTCGTGCTGAAAGGCGGCAGCTGCGCCACGCCGCGTGGGCATTTGCGCGCATCGTACCGCAATTTCTTCCATCCCCACCAGCGCTGGCAGTTCACCGGCCTGCGCCTTGCGAGGAGCCTCTGACATGCACCGCGGAACCTTCGAAACGGAAATGGCAGATACGATTGCGGCCCCTCCAGCCCCGAGTTCGGCCCCGGCCCCGACTCCGTGCGAAACCCCCGCCGTGCCCTATGATCCGGCGTTCCGGGCGGATGTGCTGACCGGGCTTTCGCAATCGCGCAAGACGATCCCCGCACGCTGGTTCTACGATCTGGAAGGGTCCCGCCTGTTCGAGGAGATTACCCATCTTCCAGAATACTATCCCACCCGCACCGAAACCGCGCTGCTGCACACTTGCGCCGGGCAAGTGGCCGGCCTGCTGGGCGCGGAGCCGATGATCGTGGAGTTCGGATCGGGCAGTTCGATCAAGACGCGCATCCTGCTGGATGCCATGCCGCGCGCCACTTACGTTCCGGTGGAGATCTGCGGAGAGTTCCTGATCGAGGCTTCGCAGGCGCTGGCGCGCGACTATCCGGGCATCGCGATCATGCCGGTGGAAGCGAACTTCATGAACCCGATCGACCTGCCCGATCGCCGCGCACCCGGCCCGGTGCTGGGCTTTTTCCCGGGCTCCACGATCGGCAATCTGGTGCCATCGGCCGCGATCGACCTGCTGCGCACGATGCGCGAAAGCCTGGGTTCCGGCAGCCTGCTGCTGATCGGCATCGACGCGATAAAGCCGGTGGACCGCCTGCTGGCCGCCTATGACGACAGGCGGGGAATCACCGCAAGGTTCAACCTGAACCTGCTGCACCGGATCAACCGTGAGCTGGAAGGGACCATCCCGGTCGGCGCGTTCCGCCATCGTGCGCACTGGAATCCCGCATGGACGCGGATCGAAATGCATCTGGAGGCCCTGCGGGACGTCGCGTTCGACGTGGCGGGCGAGCGTTTCAGGATGGCGGAGCGTGAGACCATCCACACGGAAAACTGCCACAAGTACGATCCCGGCCAGATGCGCCTGCTGCTGCAATCGGCCGGCTGGGGCGAGCTGCGTCACTGGACCGACGAGGCGGGCGATTTCTCGCTGATCCTTGCCGAAGCCATGCCCGATCCGTTCGGGCCGTGATGTCCGATTGAAAGGGCCATTCGCTTCCGCGAACAGCGTCCTCACCCCGGCAGCGCAGCCCCATGCGCACGCAGGGTTTCCAGCACGCGCGCCATGGCAAGGTCAAACGGCTGCGTCTCGCCCATCAGCGCGAAGCTGCCGCCCAGCGCGAAACTGCAATGCCCGTGGACGGTCGCCACCAGCGAGCGGGAGAGGCGCGGCGCCTCGGCGTGGTGGGCATTCGGCAGGATCGCCGCCACTTCGCGCTCCACCACCGCCATCAACCCGCTGCGCCGCCGTGCGAAATCCTCGGGCATGGCCATGCCTTCGGGCAAGCGATGTTCGTAGATCGCCGACCACAAGTTGCGCCGCTGCGAGGCGAAGCCGAAGTACCCTTCCACCAATGCCCGGATCCGGGCGCTACCCTCGGCGCCCTCCAGCCGGCTTTCCAGCCATTCGGCCCAGAGGATGAAGGTGCGCGTGTTGATCTCCAGCACCAGCCCGTCCACGCTGCCGAACACGTGCATCACCGTGCCCACCGAATAGCCGATTCGCTTGGCCACTTCGCGCGCGGAAAAGCGGGCAAAGCCCACTTCCTCCATCAACTGCTGCCCGGCGTCGAGAATCAGCGCTTCCAGTTCGGCGCGGCTATGGTCGGATCGTCTGCCCATTGCGGCGCTATACCGCGCCAATTTAACAGCGTCTAATTATAAACGGCTCGCTGCGTGACGCAGACGCCCGGCTGGGCTAGATCGCGCAATCGAAAGGTGATTCCGATCCCCCGCGCCAAAGCCGGCGGACGGACAGCCTGCCTGGTTCGGGAGAGCGATGTTGCGCGCGGTGGCAGAAATTCAGGGACCGATCCCGGTCGAGGCATTCCGCGCCCGGATAGAGGCCAGCTACCAACCCGTCGTGATCCGGGGCCAGATGCAGGATTGGCCCATCGTCCAGAAGGCGCGCCAGTCGTCCGACGCACTGGCAGACCTGCTGGAAGCCATGGACAACGGCCGCGAGCTGGCCGTGATGATCGGCCCGCGTGAGGAAAAGGGCCGGTTCTTCTACAACGAGGGGATCACCGGCCACAATTTCCAGGTGCGCAAGGGCCAATTGACCGGCTTCCTGCGCCACCTGATCCGCGTCAGCGGCAATGCCGATGCGGACAGCGCCTATGTCGGCGGCGTGCTCGCGGGGGATTACTTGCGGCAATGGAACGAGACGCACCGGCCGCCGATCGACGTACCCCATGCCGAACCGCGCCTGTGGATCGGCAACCGCACCCATGTGACGACGCATATGGACGAGACATCCAACGTCGCCGCCGTGGTGGCCGGGCGGCGCAAGTTCGTGCTGTTCCCGCCCGAACAGCTGGACAATCTCTACCTCGGCCCGCTCCACTTCACCATCGCCGGCCCACCGGTGAGCATGGTGGACCTGAACGATCCCGATCTGGAGACATACCCCCGCTTTGCCGACGCGCTTGAACACGCGCAAGTGGCCGAACTGGGCCCGGGAGACGTGATCTATATCCCCGCGATCTGGTGGCACAGCATCACCGCGCTGGAGAGCGTCAACGTGATGGTCAACTACTGGTGGGCGCCCGAAGGCGCGCGATCGGGCATGCGGGCGCTGTTCCAGACGATCGCCGCGCTGCGCGACCTTCCGCCGGAGCACCGCGCGGCATGGCGGCACTGGTTCGACCGCTTCGTCTTCGATGGGGAAGCGGACAGGATGGCGGACCACCTGCCCGAACACATCCGCGGCTTCGCCGGCCCACCGTCCGCCGAGCGCAAGGCGTTCCTCAACGCCTTCTTCGGCAATACCGGCGATTTCTGAAGGGCTCTTTGAAAAATGCTCCTGCGAGCATTTTGGATGGGGGAGCGGGCCGGTGCCGCAAAATCCGCCCTCGGCGGATTTTCAAACGGAGTCTGAGACGCCGTCCGGCCCCGCTAAGTATTCGCCGCCCCGTTCGCCAGAATATGCGCGCCGGAAACCCAGCTGGCCTGCGGGCTGGCCAGAAAGGCGACGACTTCGGCAATCTCCCCTGCCGTGCCGATCCGGCCGAAGGGAGAGGCATTCTCGAAAAAGGCGCGCGTGGCGTCCGGCGCCTTGTCCATCATGCCGGGCGCGGTGGCGCCGGGGATCACGGTGTTCACCGTCACGCCCTTGCGCCCCAGTTCCTTCGCCCAGCTTTCGGTCATGCTCTTCAGCGCGACCTTGGTGGCCGAATAGATGCCCGATCCCGCCATCGGAAATTCGCCCAGACTGGAAGCGAGATTGACGATCCGCCCGCCCTCGCCCAGCCGCACCGCCGCTTCGGACGCGACATAGAGCGGCCCGCGCACGTTGACGCCCAGCATCCATTCCAGCTGCGTCTCGTCCAGTTCCGCCAGCGACCCGCCGCCGCTGACACCGGCGCTGTTGACCACCACGTCCAGCCGGCCGAACGCCCGATCGATGGCAATAAACAGCGCCTTCACCTCATCGCGCCGCGCAATGTCGGCACGGGCCGTGATCGCCTCTCCCCCGGCTTCGCGGATCGCCTGCGCCGTCTCTTCCGCGCCCTGCTCGCTGCCGCTGTAGTGGACCGCCAGCCGGGCGCCGTCTTGCGCCAGCCGCAGCGCGATGGCCCGGCCGATGCCCCGCCCCGCACCCGTCACCAGCGCCACTTTGCCGGCCAGAACGCCGTCACTCATCGCTCTCTCCCTTTGTCTGTTTAGCGTTCGGCGGTGACTTCGGCCCGCCACAGCCCCTCCGCCGCGCAGGCCGCCATCACGCGGCACAGCAGGCTCTCCACCATGATCGAGGCATGGGTCAGCACGTGGGAGGGATTGCGGGCCAGCGCCAGCGTCCGCCGCAGCGGCGGATCGCCGATACGTGCCGTGCTGATCCGATCCCCTGCCGCCACCGCAACGGACAGCGGCAGCACCGTCAGCGCCGCCCCGCGCGCGGCCAGCATCACGGTCGTGTCCAGCGAGTCGATCTCGTACGCGGTCTGCAGCGAGACACCCAGCCGCACAGCCTCGCGCTCAAGCAGTTGGCGCAGGCCATGCTGAGCGCCGGGCAGGGCGAGCGGCTCCGCCGGCAGCGCGGCAAGATCGACCTCCGCGCCCGCGCCAAAGCGCCCCGGCGGCCCCGCCAGCACCAGTTCCTCGCTCGCCAGCGTGCGGGTGGTCAGATGGCGCAGCGGATGCACTTCGTAGAGCACGCCAAGGTCGATCTTCTCGGTCTCCAGCCAGCCGCGCACCGCACCCGAATAGGCCTCCACCAGACGCAGCCGGACGGAGGGCGCCTGCTGCGCCAGTTCCTCGATCAAGCGCGCGCCGATCGCCCGCGCCAGCGAGGGCGGCATGGCGAAGACCACTTGCCCGCGCGCATCGTTGCGCAAGTGGCGGGCATCGGCCACCGCCTGCTCGGTCGCCAGCAGGATCTGCCGCGCGCGTTCGCGGAAGACATGGCCCGCCTCGGTCAGGGTCACGCCGCGCGCGGTACGCTCGAACAGGGAAAAGCCGATCTCGTCCTCCAGCCGCAGCAATTGCTGGCTGAGCGAGGGCTGCGCAATGCCCAGCGATTCCGCCGCGCGGCTGATCGAGGCACTGTCGGCAATCTTCAGGAAGGCCTTGAGGTGGGCGGTGTCCATGCGGTGTCCATGCCTTGCCGATGCTATTCCGCCGCCAGCCCCAGCGCCACACCATCGTGCGCGGGCCGCATGTCCACCACCCAGCGCACCGAACGGCGCATCGGCTCTATCCCGTCATGCGGGGATCCGGGCGGCATGTGATGGGCATTGGCATAGACCGTCATCGGATCGCCGCCGGACAGCGAGACCAGCCGCTGCACCCCCGCCAGCGCGAAGAGATCGAGCAGACGCGCGCGGATACTCTCGGGATAGATGCCCACGGTCTGCGTGGTGTCATCACACCATTTCAGCACGTCCGTCAGATCGTCCACCGGCACGAAGTTGACCACGCGGTTGGCCAGCTTGTCGTAGAATTCCACGCGGTCGTTGAACTTCGAGACCACGAAGCCGCCCTTCAGCGTATCGCCCTCCACATGGTAGAAATCGTCCTCCAGCGAAACGGCAGCCAGTTCCGCTTCCAGTTCGCGGTTGGGCGCGGCGAAGGGCACCGAGAGCAGCGGCGGCAGCCGGTCGTAGGCGGCCAGCATCCGGCGGCCAAGATCGATCACCTTGTCCAGCGAGTCCTCATCGCAATCGCTTTCCACATAGACGATGCGGGTGTTGGCGCAGGCGGTCTGGTTGTAGAAGCCGGCCAAAGTCGCCAGCCCCACCGCCGCCTCGTCCATCGCCGCGTCGCTCTCGAACGTCTCGCGCCCCACCATCGACATCGAATATTTGGGATTGAGCGCGGTCAGGTCGATGCCCGGCTGGAGGAACTTCTGGATGTGGCGCACCGAACTCATCCCGCCCCAGGCGGTGATCTTGTCGATGCGGCTGGTGCGGACGATCTGCGAGTCCATGAATTCGTCTCCGCCCTTCCAGTAGGCGACGGCGATATGCTTCGTCACCGGATGATCGGGCGCCAGGCCGATCAGCGTCCGGGCGATGGCATTGGCGGTAAGCGGATCGTTGGAGGGGGACTTGATCAGGATGTCGGACTTGGTCAGCCCCGCGCGCGCCACCGTCATCGCCGCCACCACCGGCACATTGCCCGCCGTGATGTGGAGCTGCCGCGTGCCCACGGCGCGGATGCTGGTGTTGTCGTAGGCGCCCTGCCCGGCGACCCACCCGTCGAGATGGTCGATGCCGATGGTCTTTTCCACCAGCCCCGTCATCATCGCGGGTTCGAACATCGCCGGCAGCGCGTCATAAACGCCGCGCAGGATCGGCTCCGCCAGCCCGCCTGCCGAGAGCGCCAGCGCAAAGCTTTCCTGAAGCAGTTCGTTGTCGTCCAGCCGCAAGCGTGTGCCCAGTTCGGCCAGCAGGTCGATAATCTCCCGCATCGGCGTATCGTGCAGATCGCGCAGCCGCGCGGTATCGCCCAGGACAAGATCGTGGATGTGCCGGTGCGGATCGGCCTGCCGGAAATCGGCGCCGCCGCGCCCCTTGAACAGCACTGCATCCTCGCCCGGCATCAATACCCGGCCGCGCGCGATGATCGGAATGTCGAGAACCATCACGCCTCTCCCGCCACGAATTCCATGAATTCGTTGTAGGCCGCCTGCGATCCGGCGCAGGTGATCTTGTCGTCGCCGCCCTCGTTCTCGGCAAAGCGGCGGATGGTCTTGGCGGCGCGCGGTCCGCCCCAGCCGCAGGGGCAATCGTCGTCCCAGTGCATCGTCACTTCGTCTCCCGAAGTAAAGCCGCCCCAGTAGGATGTCGGGATCGGATCGACCAGCGTCAGCCGTCCCTTCTGTACCCCCTCGCGCGGCAGCGCCTGCCCCTCGCCATCCATCAGCAGCGGCACGGTATAAGGCAGGAAGTGGAAATAGCCGTGCGAACACATCGGCGCATTGCCGATGCATTCGGAAAAGCCGTACTGGTTGCCCAGCCGATCGACGCCGAAGAAGGCCTTCACCTGATCCTCCCAATCGGCGGGCGCATCCTTGTAGCCCTTCATGCCGCCGCCGCCCTCGACGATGGAGCCCGGCGCGAACTGGCAGGTCAGCCCCTTGTCCAGCCCCGCCTTGGCCACGCGGTAGAGGTCCGCGAAGGTGCCGCCGATCTTCACGCGCTGGCCGCGGAAGTCATGGATCAGCTTGCCGAACCACGCCTCCATATCCGCCTCGCGCGTGCGGCCCTGCCGCAGCATCGCCTCGCGCTGGTGCAGCAGCGCGGGATCGAGGCCCAGGCTCATCACCTCGCCCCGGTCCTCGGCCGCGTGAAGGCGCCCCGAAAGCGCCATCAGGTCGGCGGGAATGTGGGTGTCGTAGAGCGTGTGATAGTTCGCCTCGCCGCCGGCCATCTCCACATTGAACAGGCTCATCATCTTCAGCATCGTCTGATAGCCGCCGCGATAGCCGGGGAAGAACGTCGGCAGCTTGGTGGTCCAGGCATCGACGCCGCTGGACGCGCGGTTGACGCTGAAGAAGTGGTACTTCCACGGCCCAAGCTCGTCATAGGAACGCGGCACGAAGGACAGCTTGCCGGTCGTCCCGCTGGAATAAGTCACCAGCATGCCATAGGCTTCCAGCCGCGCCAGCCACTGTTCGATGGTGGTCACACCGGTCAGATCCACGCGGGTGAGATCGTGCGCGGTCAGCTTGTCCAGCCAGCCGGTCAGCTTCGCGAAATCGCGGTTCTCGATGATCTGGATCGGATAGTTCTTCAGCACCCGGTGGTCGAAGCAGACCGGCAGCACATCCTCGATCCGGTCGATCGCTTCCACGCCCTGCCGGTCCGCCAGCTTCTTCAGCGCCGGGATGCGGTTCCGCAACTTGGCGAAATTGATGCGGACGGCTTCCAGTTGCAGCGCCTCGCGCGCCTCACGCGGGATTGCGAAAAGATCCTCGAACCGGCGATAGGTCCATGATGCCGGATTGTCCGGCAGCAGGCTGATCGACATTGGCAAATCCTCTTCCCGGTGTTCTTGCCGGAGAGCCTATGCGGGCGAAGGCTCTGCCGGAACGGGCAAAGGCATTCTGGCAGCCAGAGGATTTTCGAATGGCTCGGGCCCATTTATCCCACAAATTGACGATTTAGCAAAATCGTGGGATAAACGCCGCCATGCCGCGCGTTCGCCCCTTTTCCGACGAGCAATCCCGCCTGCTGGTCAACTTGCGCCAGCGCTACGAGACATGGATCGCGGCGGAGCGCGATCTTGCCGCCCTGCCCTACGACTTGCGGCGCAAGACGGTGAGCGGGCGCGAATATCTCTACCGCATCTTTGACCGGGGCGGAAACGGCAAGAGCCTGGGCGCGATGACGCCCGAACTGGAAGCGCAGTTCAGCAGCTACCACGCCGAAAAAACCGCGCTGAAGGAGCGTGTGCGCACGCTGCGCCCGGCGCTGGCGGAGGCGGCGGCGCTCTACCGCGCGCTGCGCCTGCCGCTGCTCTCTGCCGATGCCGGACCGATCCTGCGCGAATGCGACCGGCGCGACCTGCTGGGATCGCACCTGCTGGTGGTCGGCACGAATGCCATCGCCGCCTACATGATCGAGGCGAACGGCAGGATCGACCTGCCCGACGAGACCGAGGACTTCGACCTCGCCTGGGTCGCGCAGGCGGCCGAGGAGAACGAACGCCGCGTGTGGGACATGCTGAAGGCGGTCGATTCCACCTTCACCGTCAATGCGGAGCGTGACTTTCAGGCCCGAAACGCCCGCGCCTACGAAGTGGAACTGCTGGTCGCCCCCTCGCGCGCGGCAACGCTGGGCGGGCGGGACCAGCCGCGCCCGGTGCCGCTGCCCGAACAGGAATGGCTGCTGCTGGGCCGCCCGGTCGATCAGGTGATCGGCTGCCGCGACGGTTCGCCCGCGCGCATCGTCGCCCCCGATCCCCGCTGGTTCGCGCTGCACAAGCTATGGATGGCCGCGCAGGCCAAGCGTAATCCGCTCAAGCGCCCGAAGGACCGCGTGCAGGGGCTGGCCCTGCTGGACGCGGTGGCGGAAGCGATGCCGCACTATCCGCTGGACGAAAGCTTTGCCGCGTCGATCCCGGACGAACTGATGCCCCACTACCGGGAATGGGAAGATAGCGGCGGCACCCCGTCCCCGGCGGCCTGGTAAAGCGAAACGCAGGTCAGGCCCGCGTGAAGCGCCAATTGTCGGCGTCGCTCTCTTCCGGATCGAAGCGATAACCGTCGCTGTCGAACCCGCGCATCGCGTCCGCATCGGTGATGTGATGCTCACACATCCACCGCGCCATCATGCCGCGCGCCTTCTTCGCATTGAAGCTCACGAAGCGCGGGCCGTTGGGGCCGGGCTCGCGGAAATCGACTTGGATGACGCGCAGGCCCTTCAGCCTGTCTTCGACCGCGGCGAAATATTCCTGGCTGGCCAGATTGAGCACGACGCCCGATCCCTCGTCCGCAACCTCCTGCCGCAGCAGCGCGGCAATGCGGTCGCCCCACCAGTCGGTCAGCTTCTTGTGGCGCGGCGCCCAGCGGGTGCCCATTTCCAGCCGATAGGGCCGGATCGCATCCATCGGGCGGAGCAAGCCGTAAAGGCCGGACAGGATGCGCACATGGTCCTGCGCAAAGGCGACCGCCGGCTCATCCAGCGTATCCACCTCGAAACCCGTGTAGACGTCGCCCGCGAAGGCGTAGAGCGCCTGCCGCTCCGGCAGGTCGGCGAAATCGCGGAAGCGGTCTGCATTGAGCTTTGCCAGACGCGGCGAGATGCGCATCAGTTCCGCCAATCGCTTTTGCGAAAGGTTCGCGGCCGATTTGGCGAGATCGCGCGCTTCGGTGGTGAAATGCGGCGTCGTGGCGGCCAGTTCCGGCAGCGTACGTTCGAAGTCCAGGGTCTTGGCGGGAGAAAGCAGAACGATCATGGCGCAGGCGGTAGCCAGACCGGGCTTATGCGTCAAACCTCGGCCGCCATTCTTCCGGCGTTGTGCGACCTCTACCCTTCGAACCCGGCTTTTGCGATCACCTGGATTTCAACCGTCACCTGGTCGCCCAGCCCGATCGCGCCGGCCTTTCTGACGGCGGCCTTCAGCGGCAGCAGATAGCCGTCATTGCGGGGAAACAGCGATGTCGTGAAGGCGCTGCCGTTCACGACCGCGCGAACCGGCACCACGCCCCAGCCATAACTCGCGATCCGGGCCGCATAGCGCATCTCACCCACCCGATCGTCCGGCACGGCAACGAAAAAGAACGGAGCCGGACCGCGCCATTCGATCACCGCACCAACAAAGGCGATGTGCGCGATCGGTGCGTTGCCGGATTGCATGGGGGCACCCTATCGCAATTCCGATCCGGGCGACAGTCGGGCCTAGGCTGGAGAAAATGCTGTCGTCATCCCCGCGCCCCGTCATTCCGGCGCCCCGTCATCCCAGCGAAAGCTGGGATCGCCATCGGCCACTGCAGACGGTTAAACGTCTGCTTCCTTCTTGGCCAAACTCCGCAACAGCAACCAAGCAAGAAAAAACGGAATCAGAGACAATATAGAACCAAAGAATAATCCTAGGAAAAATCCCTTCCAGTCATGATTGATGAAACGAATATGATGGAAAAATTGGTAAAAAATCCACAACAACGCACAAATAAATATCGACCGATCAACCTTCTCCAAAGACCCGCGCCCCCTGAAAAATATAGCAGAGACTATCTTTGAAGCCATTGATACGAGAAACACATACCACAATGTCTTTAAAATCAATAGTATCACAAAAAATAATGCCATCAACCCCACCCCCTGACATCAATCGTCAGCATGTCATCGGTGAATATGATTAAGACATTTCAAAATTGCTCACAGGTTTTCGTGAGAATGATGATGCTCTTGAACTCAGCGAATTTCCGGATGTTTTGAGGCTTTCGATCGCGAAAACCAAAAGGCAGCCCGCGTCGGCGTATTCGATGTCCACTTATCCGCATCCCCGATAACAAGGACAAGCTTGTCCGGTTTCTTGAACCAGAATTGCGAAATTACACGATTTTAATCCGAAACCGGCCGTCGGGAAGTCTGACGTTGCGGGTGGGCTTCGACAAGCTCAGCCTGAGCGGGGCGGAGTTAAAACCCGGCAAGCCTGAACATGGTCCGCCCCCCACAACCGCCGCCCGTCAGGCCAACTCGCCCGTTCCTCAACCACCACCGCTCAGCCACCTTTCGCCGGCTCCAGATCGCCCGCCAATGTCGGAAGCAGTTCGGAAACCGTCGGATGGATCGGCACCGCCCATTGCAGCGTGTCGATCGTGGCGCCGGCGTTCATCATGTCCAGCACGCCGCTGATGGCCTCGTCCCCGCTGGTTCCGAGAATGGCGGATCCCAGAATTTCGCGGGTATCGGCGTCGGCCACCATTTTCATGAAGCCGAGAGTCTCGGCTTTCTCCACCGCGCGGCCGACATTCGCCATCGCGCGCCGGGAAACGAGCAGCGGCCTGCCGCTGGCGCGGGCCTGCGTCTCCGTCATCCCCACCCGCCCAAGCGGCGGATCGATATAGAGGGCATAGCCCAAAATGCGGTCGCTCACGCGCCGGCTTCCGCCGTCCAGCAGGTTGGCCGCGACGATCTCGTAATCATTCCAGGCCGTGTGGGTAAATGCCCCTTTCCCGTTGCAGTCGCCCAGCGCCCAGACGCCTTCCGCGCTGGTGGCGAGCCCATCGTCCACCACGATATAGCCGCGCCCGTCGGTGGCGATGCCTGCCTTGTCCAGCCCCAGATCGTCGGTATTGGGCCGTCTTCCGGTCGCCAGCAGCACATGGCTGCCAAGGACTGTCGGCGCACCCTGACTGCAGTCCACGGCCACCGAAACGCCGCCGGCATCGCGGGCGAGGCTGATGCAGGTTGCCGATGTGCGCACCGCGATGCCTTCGGCTTCGAGGATCCTGCGGATTTCCTCCGAGACATCCTCGTCCTCGCGGGCGATCAGGCGGGGGCCCATTTCCACGATCGTCACTTCGCTGCCGAACCGCCGGAACATCTGCGCGAATTCAAGACCGATGTAGCTACCGCCGACGACCACAAGATGCGCGGGCAGGCTGTCCATGCCGATAAGGTCCGCGTTCGTCAGGAACGGCACGTCGTGGACGCCGGGAAGGTCAGGGATCGCCGGGCGGCCGCCGACATTGAGAAATATCCGGGGCGCCGAAAGCAACCGGTCCTCTACCCCGATCACGCCCGGCCCTTCGAACCGTGCATGTCCGCGAATGAGAGTGAGGCCCGGCATCCCCGCGATCCAGCGCTCGTTGCCATGGCGCGAATCCAGGATCACCTTGCGTGCCCGCTCGGCAACCCGTGCCATGTCTACGGATACGGCCCCGGTGTTCACGCCAAGCTCAGCGCCCCGGCGGGCAAGGTGCGCTGCATAGGCGCTGGCAACCATCGTCTTGGTGGGCTTGCAACCCGTGTTGACGCAGGTGCCGCCGACATCCCGCCGCTCGACAAGGGCAACGGTCATGCCGGCCTGGGTCAGGCGACCCGCGAGCGCCGGCCCCGCCTGACCGGCACCCACGATGATGGCGTCATAGCGTTCGGTCATGCCGGCCCATGATGATGACTGCCTGATGATGACTGCACAAGCCTTCTTACCACGACAACGGGATCGGCCAAGGTCAGAACGCTGGCCCTGTCCTGCTCTCCCGATCAGGCCGCGCTGGCCAGCCGCCTCGGCCGCGCAGGAGGCCGCAGGGTCAGGCGATTGAACAGGCGGCGTTTGAGCGACTGCGGCGGCAGCATTTCCATGTCGCGCTCCCACAAAGTGCCGTTGAACGAGGCATCGCGCGAAAGGGCCAGTTCCACCCCCCATTGCGCCGCCACTTCGGGCAGGAGGCCGTCGACGATGCCCATTCGCGTCCGCAGCGCGCCGGGGGCCCAGTCGCTGATCACGATGCCGGGGAAACGATCGGCCAGATCGGCCACCAGCGCGCGCGTCAGCAGCCGCGATGCGCCTTTGGATACCGAATAGGCACTGCTGGCCGGCAGCGGCGCGATATCGGCGAAAGAGGTGACGTTGATGATCCTGCCGCTGCCGCGCGTCACCATGTCATCCAGCGCGAGGCGGCAGCAGGCCGCCATGCCGCCGAAATTGACGGCCAGGGTGTGCTGGAAGCTCTCTATGCTCTCGTCCAGAAAGTCGCGGCGGGGATAGACGGCGGCATTGTTGATCAGGATCGCGATCGCGCCCAGATCGCGGATCGCGGCGAACGTCCGCCGCAGCGCGTCGATATCGGCAACGTCGCAGGCGATCGGATGATAGCGGCCCGGTCCGGCCGCAAGCGCGCCGGTTTCGCCCAGGCTCTGCGCGCAGGGACCAAGGCCGACGACATCATGCCCCCCGGCCAGCAGCCTGAGCGTCAGCGCGCGGCCAAGCCCGCGTCCCGCGCCGGTCACGACGGCCAATTCCGATGTGCTCATGCCGCCACCCCCACTCGTGCCACCATGCCATCGGCCACGCGCAGCGCGTTGGCGGCGATTGTCAGGCTGGGGTTCACCCCCATCGAGGTGGGCATGAAAGAGGCATCCGCCACCCACAGATTGCGCATGCCGTGGACCCGGCAGTCCCGGTCCACAACGCTGGTCGCGGGATCGCGTCCCATGCGCAAGGTGCCGCAGGGGTGCCCGAAATTGAGTTCCGGCTGGTGCGTCAGAAACGCCATGCGCTGCCCCTTGTGGCTGGTGCGGATCAGCCGCCGGAACTGCTGGCGGCGGCGGTGCAGTTCGGGTGTGAAGCGATAGTCGATGACGATGTCGTCGGGGCGTTCGGGATCGCGGTGCACGCGGTTTTCCGCATAGGGCATGTCCTCCATCAGCCCGACGAAGACTTTCGCCTGCCCCAGCGCGCGCGCCGTGATCGCGGCGGGAATGCGGACGAGCTGGTCGGCGCCGGGCACCCGGCGCAAGGCGGACCGGGCGAGGCGCTGGCGCAAGTAGTGCAGGATCTCCCCCTCTCCGGCGTTGAGGCCCATGGCCTGAACCATGCCGAAACGCTCGCCCGCCACGAAATAGAGATCGCGATAGCCGACCGACTTGGCCGCTTCGGCATATCGCTCCGCGCGCCGGGGCCAGAGCGCAAACATCTCGTTCAGGTGGAACATCAGGTTGCGCCCCACTTGCCCGGCGCGGTTGCCAAGCCCGTCCTGCCATCGCTCGCCGCGCGAATTGAGCAACAGGCGGGGGGAAGAAAGCGCCCCTGCCGCCAGAACCACCCGGTCTGCGGAAAAGCGCAGGACCGCGCCTTCGCGGCGTGCCTCGACGATCCGCACCGCATCGTCTTCGGTATTAAGGGCGGTCACGTCGCAGCGATCGACAAGGGCGGCGCGTCCCGTGGCCAGCGCGGGTTCGACCCCGGCGGAGCGCCCGTCCATCTTGCACACGCGCGGGCATTTCCGGCCAAGGCAGTTGCCGCAGCCCTCCCCCCCGCGCACGGCGCTGTGAAGCTGGTAGGGATGCAGGCCCGCATGGCGCATCCGGTCCATGATCCGCACATCGCCTGCCGCGATGGCGGGCCCGGCCCGCAGCGCCGGGCTGGGATGGCGGGCCAGCGGATCGGCCTCCCCCGAGACCGAGAACAGCGCCTGCGCCTGATCGTACCACGGCAGCATCTCTGCAAAGCTGACCGGCCAGCCCTGCGTCGGGTGCGGCCGCTCCGCGCTGTGGTCCAGGTCATGCGGTTCGGGCCGTTCCAAAGTCGCCGCATAGAACACCGAAGACCCGCCCACCCCGGCGCCGATCGGCGGATGGAAGGAGTGTTCCCGCTCGCCCGGCGTGTCGCCCATCCGCACGCGGATCGGATCGGGCCAGGCGCCGCGGGTCAGCCGCGCCACCGGATCGGAAATTTCCGCGCCGGACAGCGCGTTCTCCTCACGCCGGTGGCCCGCGCGCCCCTTTTCCAGAAACAGGACCGAGAGGCCGCGCTCCGCCAGCCGCCTGCCCACCGTGCCGCCGCCGACGCCGGTGCCGATGACGATGACGTCCCAGTGCCGCTGGACAAGATCGTCGATCATGTGCGCTTCCCTGCCCGATCGCCCGACAGGAACGGCAGGAACAGGTCCCGCAATGCCACCGCGCCGGCGTACGTCATGTGGTTGTTGTCGAAATAGAGCGAGACGCCCCGCTGCATCCCGCTGCACTGCGCGGCGCAGAGGCGCGGCCAGGGATCGATCAGGCGCACGCTGCCCGCCGCCACCAGCGGATCGATCGCATCCTCGGCCAGACGCTGGCGCGCCAGCGCATCGGGCAGCGACACCGTGGCAAGCCGGCGTGCCTGTTCGGCGGTGAGCCGCCCATGCGCCATTTCCCGCGCGACGATGGGGCTGCTGTAGTAGGGCAGCTCGGGAACCTGCCGCAGCAGGAAAACCTGATAGCCGTCCCGCGCCAGTTCGCTGATGGTCATGCGCAGCGCCGCCCCGAATAGCGCGCCCTGCGCCTCACCCCCACCCTGCGGCAAACCGGAACCGTCGACGGGTGAGAGCCGGATCACGTTGTTGGCATCGCGCCCCACGCCGATCCCGTCGGCGTAATAGCTCCAGCGGCCCACCAGCAGCAGCCGCTTGACCGAAGGAAAATGCCGCAAGGCGTCGCGGATGCGCAGATTGTCGGTCAGGCAGGCGCGGTCTTCGTCGGGCGTTGCGGCGCTTTCCTGCTTGGCGACGCCGAACAGCGGCGGACATCCCGCATGCCAGATGATCACGCCGGGGCTTTTCGCCTCGCGCGCGGCCAGCGCCAGCCCGTCCATCTGCGCGCGCAAGTGGCTGTCTCCCCAGATCAGCACTTGCGGCGGCCCTTCCGGCCCGATGGCGCACGTGGTGATGCCGGCAAGCGGCCCCTCGGCCGACTGGCTGCAGCGGCTGGTATCCTGAAGGAACCCGCTCGATGCCGTTATGTGCACGCGCGTATCGGGGCTGAACCGGTCGGTCAGGCCATTGCCGCTCCAGATCACGAAGCCCAGCGCCACGGCCAACCCGCCCGCCAGCGCCATTCCGCCCAGCAGCTTCACCGGGCGGGGATGCGGCCCGCGCCGGAACGGTTGCTCGACGAAACGCCAGCTGAGCACCGAGAGGGCGAAGACCAGCGCCAGCCACGCCGCGCTTTCGCCGGGCGATCGATAGCCGTCGCGCCAATAGCGGGACAGGATCAGCACCGGCCAGTGCCAGAGATAGAGCGAATAGGAAATCACCCCGATGAACGCCAACGCCGGGTTGGCCAGCACCGCGGCGACCCGGTTGCGGCCCTCACCCCCCGTTCCGACAAGCAGGGCGCAAGTTCCCACGACCGGGAGCACGGCCTGCCACCCCGGAAAACCGGCGCTGCGAACCACCGCAATCGAAACCAGCACCAGCGCCAGCCCCGCCCCGGACAGCGAAAGAGCCAGCGCCGGGGTGAGGCGCGCGCGCAGCTTCAGCCCCGGATGCCGGAGCGCCAAGGCCACCAGCACGCCCGACAAAAGCTCCCAGGCGCGGTAGGGAAAGAGATAGAACGTGGCCGTGGGATGCGCCGGCGTCAGCAGCACGCAAGCGGCCAACGACAGGGCCCACAGCAGGCCGACACAGACGGCGATCGCCCCGCCGTTCCGGCGCAGCGCCGCCACCAGCATCAGGCACAGCGGCAGGAACACATAGAACTGCTCCTCCACGGAGAGCGACCATGTGTGCAGCAGCACGCGGTTCTCCGCGCCGATGTCGAAGTATCCCGCCTCGCGGTAGAACAACACGTTGGAGGCCCAGACGCTCGACGCGATCAGTTCCTTTCCGAAATTGCGGTATTCGAAGGGCAGCAGCACGAACCAGCCGACGATCCAGCAGCAGAAGGCCATTGCGAAGAAGGCGGGCGCCAACCGGCGGATGCGGCGCATGTAGAAGGCGACAAGGTCGATCCTGCCGCTCTGCGCCAGTTCGTCCACCAGCAGGCCGCCGATCAGATAGCCGGAGATCACGAAGAACACATCGACGCCGACGAACCCGCCCCGAAGGCCCGGCACGGAAAAGTGGAAAAGCACCACGGCCAGCACGGCGATCGCGCGCATCCCGTCGATTTCCCGGCGATAGGCAAGATGCCGCCCGCTCGCCGCCGCGCCGTCCCTGCCCGGACGCGCCGCACGCCACACGGATCCGGGAGCGGTACTGGAAACCTCGGGACAGACGGCTTGGCCCATGGACGGCATCACTCACGTTCGCGGCGGCTGCGAGCCACTGGCTCCCGCGAACTATACCGGCAGGCGGTTCGCCAACGTCATTTCTAAAACTGCCGTGTCGTTTTTCCGGATATACCGAATTGCCCTTTGATTTCCGCCGGACTTGGCGACCGGGAAGCCGGCCTAGTTAATTGGCTTTGCGAGAGGGGCGCACGATCATCACAACGAGCGGCAACAGAACAACCAGGCCAAGAACCACAGTCAGGGTTTTTATAACTCGGTATGCCACCGCCATGTGATCGACAGTGAACACGCTGTCATTGAAATTCAGCGCCGAGTTCGACGGATTTTCAGCTTCATAGGCGATAGGGACGGTGTGATTCCTCCTGGCCCAGGAAACGCGCGGATCATCTGATCTGCTGTCGCTGCCCAGATCGCCATAGCCGATCACAGGCGGCGTTCCGGGCGCGCTATTGCCGGGCACGAATTCATATTCCGCGCTGATGCGGCAGTTTCGCTTGCCGCAACTGCTCTCATAGATATCCAGAACCCGCGCAACCGCGCGCGTGCCATGCTGCTGGATGTGCGTCAGCGCCTTGCCCTCGATCAATTCATGCACGGAAAGCGCGCCAAATCCGAGCAGCACCAAGACCGCAATCCCCCCGAGAAAGAACCTCCTCGTAAAGGCCTTTTGCTCATCCTCATCCGGCATGTCTTTGGTCTTGTGCTTCATCCACAAGACACCACAGACAAGCATGCTGAACAGCAGGATTATAATACCGGTGGTACCGTGGAAAAGCACGTTTCGGGCAGATGAAGGCTGCACAAAGATCGGTATACCCAATTGGATCAAGGGCAGCAGAACCAGGATGATCGACCCGCGCTTCATCATTCTCTCCGGAACGAAACTCGCCCGGACATTTCTCTATATTTCCTAATAATCGATTACATGCCGCCGCATGCTGAAAGTGCTTTGCCAGTGTGTGCGCCACAATCGGCAATATCGAGAGGTTTTCGCAGTTTCTAAAAGCCGATTAAATTCCTGAAATTTGCCGCGCCAAGGCGCCGCAAGATTTATGTAAAATTAATCCGCCTAATTGTCGCCGCGTTTCCCGACGAAGATCCTCTCTGACCAATAAATAGGATCAGCATGGAAGCCACCCTAACTATATCTGAAACGCCCACGGATGCGATCTTGCGTTCGCTGGCCGCCTTCAAAGCCGAAAACGGCTACCCGGCAGACCCTCGACCGGTTGCCATTCCGCTTTCGGGAGTCCGGCTGAGCTTCGCCTATGGTAGGAAAGTCGGAGGAAAACCAGCGCAGACACTTTGAACCGGCGTCATCCCAGCGAAAGCTGGGATCGGCCTCACAATCGCGTGAGGTCGATGGCGATCCCAGCTTTCGCTGGGATGACGAGGGACTGACACACGCAGCGACGCGGGTGCTCAAAGGGCGTATGCCGCAAGTCATTTTCCCCCTTCAACCTGGCGGAAATCGCAAGATCAAAGGGGAGAGCGGCGTTGCCGGCTCTATTTCGAGTTCCTGTCCAGCGTCTGCCGGGCAGCCTCAGCCAGCTTGCACTCCTTCCCGGTCATCCGGCATTGCTGCTCAAGCGCGTCCACGATCTTCTGTTGCTCTTGCAGAACATAGGCATCGTGCCGGATATCCGGAGACCACATGTTTCTTGCCGGCGATTGGGAATGGGTCGGACGCAGACGGTCGCCGCCTGCCGGACCGGGCGGAGACACTTGAGCCGGGCGGGGAACTGCTAACCCGATCGCAATACCGGCGATCAGGAATGCCGCCGCGATGGCCACTGTTCCGCTGCGGGGGAAGCGCGTCATAGGCAGTTTTCAGTCCTGTCCGTGTCACCAGCGATCGTCGAGCACCGATCATTATGGCGAAACGTCACATCCTGCGATGCGAATGTTCTCCCCGAAAAGGCGTTGGCCAGATTGGGGCCCGATAGGCGGCGCGTCGAACGGGCCCGCTACCGGATCGGATAAGTCGCCAGCTTCACGTGCAGCACTTGCGGGGCGGCGGTGAAGTTGAGGCCCCAGTCCACCTGATCGCCGTTCCACACGCGCTGGAACTGCCACTTGCCTGCCGCATCGTAAGTGCCCTCCTCCACGCGGTCGAGGATCAGGTTGGCGGCTTTGGGGTCAGCTAGCGCGAACTCAACGCGGGCGAAGTAGCCGGTGACGAGGTATTCGTCCGGGCCGATCTGCGCGATGGCGACGCCGCCGGTGGGCTTGGCATTGCCCTTGGGATCGGTGGGGCCGAAGTCTCCGTTGCCGAAATTGGCGGTGGCGACGTACTTGCCCAGCGGGATCACCTGCTTGTGGCCATCGGCGGGGTCTTCGGGCTCGGACGCGCCCCAGACTTTGCCTTCGAAGGCCAGCTTTGCCCAGACGCGCGTCATCGGTGCGAACAGGGCGTAGTTGGCCGCGAACGGTGCGACTGCCTCGTCATCCAGCTTCGATGCCAGCGGCAGGCTGGGGCGATAGCGCAGCGGGTCGATGCCGAAGGGCGACCAGCCGATCGCGCCCTTGCCCAGCGCCGCGAAGAAGTGCCGCGCATATTCGGGCGCGTGGCCGGTCTCTGGCACGAACAGCGGATTGTCCGCGCGGCGATAGGCGTCGAGGAAGCCGAGATAGGCCTTGTGCTTCGGGTTGTAGATGTCCGGCGCCACCAGATCGAGGTGCGGGGCGGCGGCCTTGTAGACGTCGATCACGGTATTGGCCGGGCCGCCGCTCGCGTAAGTGTTCGGGTCCTGCCAGGTGAAGGGGTCGTTCGGCAGCGCGGCGTTGACGTACATCGGCAGCGGCTTCACCGCCTTGCCCGCCGCCGCCACTTTGTCGATGTAGCTGGCGACCTGCCAGGCGTGGAAATAGAGTTCGGCATCGCGGCCGAACAGCGCGCTCCAGTTGCCGGCGGGTTTGCCGAGGCGCTTGCGCAATTCTTCGGGCACGGGCGCGGCGAAGGCGGCATTGGCTTCGGGGGAATGATCGCGGGCGAGGCCGTAGGATCCGGCCTCGTTCTCCACCTGCATCATGATGACGGTGTTCTGCCGGTCCACTTCGGCCAGATGCGTCATCAGCGCGGCAAAGGCCTTGCTGTCCGCCGCCAGGGTCGCCTTGCCGAAGGGGGATAGGGCGTAATGCAGGGTGCCGTCCGCACGGCGCATGCGCGGGAAGCGGGCGTTGTCCAGCTTCACCCAGCGCGGGGTATATTGCGGGTTGGTGTTCTTCCAGGTGCCGAACCACAGCAGCACCAGCCGCACATTTTGCGCACGCGCCTGTTCGAGCAACTGGTCGACGAACGTGAAATCGAAGCGGCCTTCCTCGGGCTCGATCTGCTCCCAGCCGATCGGCACTTCCACGGTGTTGACGTGCATCGCCGCCATCATGGGCCAGACTTTGGGCAGCGTCGCCGGCCATGCGCTGGAGTTGTTGATCTGCGCACCCAGCATCAGGAAGGGAGCGCTATCAACGATCAGCGCATGACGGCCATCGCGGGTGACGATACGGGGCACCTCGTCGGATGCAGCCGACGCCGGTAATGGAGCAGCAGCAAGCGCGGCGCTAAAGGCGGTGAGGGTCTTCCAGGTGCCTCTCATGTCGCGTTAGGTTCCTTTAAGGTGCGTTTAGGTTCAGGCCACACCGCGACCTTCGATCTTCACCACCGGCACCGTGCCGAGCCCTTGCGGCAGGTCGATTTCCATCGCCTCCGCCCCCTGCCGGAACGGCAGCGCGCCGCCGCCGAGCAGCGTGACTTTTGCCACCTGTCCCTTGCCTGCTTGCGCCATCGCGCGGCGCCCCAGCGCCTTTACCGAGAGCGGCTTCTGCGGCGCTGCCAGCGCGAACATGTAGAGCGCACCGTCCTTGACGGTGAAGCGCACGTCGCCCTCGACAAAGCCCTTGAATCCGCCCTCGTTCTGCATCCCGACCGAGAGCACTGTCGGCCCCTCGCCATACACATGCCAGGGGCGCGATCCGAACACGGCCTGCCCGTTCACCGCCATCCAGCGGGCAAGATCGTCGAGGATCTTCTCCTCCTCGCTATCGATGGTGCCGTCACCCCGCTGGGGGATCGAGAGCAGCAGGTTGCCGTTCTTCGAAATCACGTCGGCCAGCCGCTGGAGCACGCCCTGCGCGCCGACATAGCTTTTCTGCGTGAAGCGGTTCCGATTGTAGAACCAGTCGCCGATGCAGGTGTCGGTCTGCCAGGGTTCGTCCCAGAGATGGTCGGTAAAGCCGCGCTCCACGTCCTGCACCAGCCCAAAGCGGGCGTAGGACTTCAGCTGCTTGGCGGTCAGCACCACGTCGATCTTGCCGTGCCATTCGATCGAGCGGTTGTAGTAGTCCGCCGCCGCCGCCAGGCCGTACTGGCCGAACGGCAGTTCGTAGTTGTCGAAATAGCAGAAATCCGGGCGATACTTGGCCACGAGGTCCATCTGGCGCAGCAGCCACTGGCGCGCGAACGTCTCGTCCCCCGGCGGCGCGGTTTCGATCCACTGGCCGTCGTTCTTGTCGTGCCATTCGTTCATCGCCGCGATGGAATCGATGCCGTCAGGGGCGACCATGTGCGGGCCGGTATAGAGTTCCTGCGGGTCCAGCCCATCCCACCACTTGCCTGCGCCATCGGCCTTGGTGAGGCGGTAGGCGTCGTAGCGCTCGCCCTTGCGCGGGCCTTCGGGATCGTAGGCATAGGCCGGCTGATACCAGTGCCAGGCATGCGAGATATGGTTGGAAACGCCGAACTTCAGCCCTGCCGCGCGCGCGGCCTTCTCCCAGGTGCCGACGACATCGCGGCCCGGCCCCACGCGCTGCGAATTCCAGGCGTGGTGCGAACTGTCGAAACAGTCGAGGTTGTCGTGATGGCAGGCGAGCGAGACGAAGTACTTCGCACCCGCCTTCACATAGCGCTGCATCAGCGCTTCCGGATCCCAGGCTTCCGCCTTCCAGCGGTTCTGGATCTCCATCATGCCGGTATCGGCCGGGTGGCCGTAAGTCTTCAGGTGATGTTCGTACATCGGATGCCCCTGCATGTAGAGGAAGCGTCCGTACCAATCGCCCTGCTCGGGCACCGCCTGCGGGCCCCAGTGCGACCAGATGCCGAACTTGGCATCGCGGAACCAGTCGGGATAGCGATAGTGCTCGACCAGCGAGGCCCAGCTGGCCTGAACCGGGCCGGCAGCCGCGCCGGTCGAGGCAGCAGCGGCGGCAAGCGGCCGCGCAGAAGCCCCTGCGGCAAGTGCGCCCGCCAGAAAGCGGCGACGATCCGGCCTCAGCCCCTTCACGGGTTGCACCTGCTGCGAAGGATTGCGCCGACCATCGTGTAAAACCCTCTCCTGATCCCGTTGAAATCTTGCCTGGCCGTTGTTTGGAAAATGCCCGGATGGGCATTTTCGGCGCGGTACCGGCCCACTCCCCCGCCCGACCACCCATCAAGGTACGCTCGTGGGTGGTCGGGTGGGGGCGTGGGCCGGTGCCGCAAAATTCGCCTTCAGCGAATTTTCAAACAAACCCTCAGCGCTTGGGGCGCTTCACTTGCAGCGCCTTGCCGGTCCAGCGCACTTCGCTGTCGAAGCTGTTCTGGTCGGTGACGGCGGTGCCGGGGACGATCCACTTGATCCGCACGGTGCGGGTCTGCGGCATGCCGGCATAGCCCTTGCCCTCACGCGCGCCGATGGAGACGGTGCCGGTGGCATCGTCATAGCGCACGGGCATGCGTTCCCACGCGCCGATGCGGTACTGTTCCGAACGGCCATCGTCGTTGTAGACCGAGAAGGAACCGTCCGCGCCGGTGTAGATGACCAGCGTGATCGGGGCGTCGGGCTTCTCGTCGGTGTACTGCATCACCGGGCCCATCGGCACGATCGAGCCTGCTCGCACGAACAGCGGCATGCGTTCGGCCGGGGCCGAAACCGTGGCGCTGGTCCCGCCCTGATAGGCCTTGCCGCTGGCGAAGTCGTACCAGGTCAGGCCCGCATCGCCGGGGAAATAGACCTCACGCTCGCGCGCCTTGTAGGTCGTGACCGGGGCGACCAGGAAGGCCTTGCCGAACAGGAACTGGTCGTTCGCCTTGCGGGCCTTCGCATCGCTGGGGAAGTCCATCACGAGGCCGCGCATGATCGAACCGTCGTTCTGGTACGTGTCCGCGCCCAGCGTGTAGATGTAGGGCATCAGGCGGTAACGCAGTTCGTCATACCACACCATCGAGGCGCGCATGGGCGAACCTTCGGGCGAGATTTCGTAGATCTCGCGCCAGGGCTGCTCGCCATGGCTGCGGAACAGCGGGCTGAACGCGCCGAACTGGAACCAGCGCAAGTTCAGTTCGCGCCACTCGTCGAGGTCCTCCGCCTTGGGCTTTTCGGCGGCAAAGCGCGGTTCGACCGAGAAGCCGCCGATGTCATGCGTCCAGTTGGGCAGGCCCGACATCGCGGTGTTCACGCCCGCAGAGATCTGCGCGTGCAGATCGTACCAGCGCGTCGCCACGTCGCCCGACCACACCGCCGCGCCATAGCGCTGGAGACCGCCGAAGCCCGAACGGGTCAGCAGGAACGGGCGCACGTCCGGCTTGAAGGCGCGCCAGCCGTCGAAGAACGACCGCGCATTCATCAGCGGGTAGGAGTTGAAGAACTCCGTGGCCGGCCCCATCGCCGTCGGGCCCATGGTGTCGATGCGCTTTTCGATCGACAGGTTCGAATGCATGTCGGGCTCGCTGGCGTCCGCCCACCAGGCGTCGAAGCCGAACTTGGCGATGCGGTCTTCCACCTGGCGCCAGAAGATCTGGCGGCCCTTGGCTGAATAGGGGTCATAGAAGGTGTTGGCAAAGCCCGGGCCGACCCAGTCCTTGTTCCCCTGGCGCAGATTGCCGTGATAGATCGCGCCGGCCGCATCCAGTTCCTTGAACGTGTCGGTGGTCGGATAGAACTTCGGCCAGACGGAGATCATGATGTTGGCATGATCGCCGTGAACCGTGCTGACCATCGCTTCCGGATCGGGGAAGCGGCTGGGATCGAACTTGTGGCTGCCCCAGGAATCGTCGGTCCAGTAGCGCCAGTCGAGCACGATGTTGTCCAGCGGGTACTGGCGCTTGCGGTATTCCTGCACAACGCCGGTCAGTTCCTTCGCGGTGTCATAGCGCTGGCGGGACTGCCAGAAGCCGTAGACCCACTTGGGCATCATTTCCGACTTGCCGGTCAGCTGGCGATAGCCCGCCACCGCGCCGTCCATGTCGCCACCGGCGATGAACCAGTAATCCTTGTCACGCGCGACTTCGCTGGTGAACCACACCGAATGGCGGTCCGCCTCAGGCAGCGGATCGTTGTGGAGCAGCGCCATGTAGCCGGCGTTCGGATCCCATTCGATGCGGATGTGCGCGGGCTTGCCCGCCGTCATCGGCACTTCGAAATTGGCGTACCAGGGGTTCCAGTTCTGGCGCCAGCGGTCCAGCTTCAGCTCACCGTCGACATAGACCTTGTAATAGCTGGAACCGTAAAGTTCGAACTTGTGCGTGCCGGTCTTGTCGGGCTGAAGATCGCCTTCCCACACCACCTTCTGCGTCTGCACGGCGTTGCCGGCAGTATTCTGGCCCTGCTCCGACGCGACGGTCTTGGCCTTGGCCGCTTCCGGCCACTTCGCCTGATCGTCCAGATACTGATAGTCGATCGTCGTTTCCTGGCGTTCCACCGCCAGCTTGTCGTCAAGGTAATAGCGCGCGGTGAAGCCGGGCTTGCCGCCGCTCGTCACCTTCATGCCCGTCTTGTCGCCAACCAGCGTGTAGGGCGCCGGGTTGCCGAAGCGGGTGATGCTCTCGTTATCCCAGAGCAGGCCGTAGCCCTTGCTGGAAACGACGAAAGGAATGCCGATGTCCATGTTGTGCTGGGCGAGCTGCACGTCCTCGCCATTGTAGTCCATCACCGCCTGCTGGTGCTGGCCAAGGCCGTAGATGCCTTCGCTGGTGCCGCGGTTGAACTGCTGCGAAACGGTGACGTAGGGGGTGCCGTCCGCCTTGGTCTGGGTGAAGACGGTGGAGGCCGCCTCGCCCAGCAGTTCCTTGCCCGCCGCGTCCAGGAAACGCACCTGCCCGCTGGCAAGGTCGATGTCGGCGGTTGCCTTCGCCGCCTTGACCTGCACGTGGCCGCCGGTCTGGCTGACCGTGTACTTGCCCGCTGCCGGGGGATTGGGCGCCATCAGGCTGGCGCTGGCGGCCGGGGCCTGAAGGCCGCGCGGATGGGCAACGACGTGGAAGATGCCGTCACCGTGCAGCGTCACTTCGACGCGGTCCGAAGGGCCGCTCTGCGGCGTGACCGCCACGCCGCCGGGCACGTTCTCCACGCCGCCGTCGGCAGCCAGTGCCATGGCCGGCATCAGCGCAATGGCGGAGCCCGCCAGCAGGGTTGCTATCGTGAATTGCTTCATGTCGTGATCCTCTGCCGCTTCAGGCAATTACTTGGAAGAATAGAAACCGGTGGTGATCTTCAGCACCTGCGGCCGGTCGATCAGGTTGATGCCGTAGTCGGTCTGGTCACCGTTCCAGACGCGCGTGGTCACCCACTTGCCGTCCTTGAACGTGCCTTCCTCCACGGCGACGATCACGCCATTGCTCTCCCCCTTCGCGGGCGAGAAATTGACGCGGACGTGATCGCCCATGACGAGGTATTCGGTGTCCGAAAGCTGGGCCACGGCCACGCCGCCCACCGGCTGATCGGCCCAGGGCGCGGGCTTGGTGGGGATCCAGGTCCAGTCCTTCTGGCCGAACTGCCACTGGCCCCAGTCGGCCGAAATCTTCCACTTGCCCATCACGGTTTCGCGCACCGCGCCGTCGTCCGGCTTGGCGGCGCCCCAGGTGGGACGGTCATAGGCGATCTTCGCCCAGTCGCTGGCGATCGGCGCCAAGGTGCCATAGGGCAATGCGAAAGCGGCCAAGGTCTCCTTGTCCAGCGCGGTCGCGCCGAGCGGGTAGTTGAAGTAGCCGGTGTCATCCATGCCGAAGGGCGCAAAACCGATGCCCCCGCGCCCGATGGTGGCCCAGAAGAAGCGCGCGAATTCCTTCGCATTGCCGATTTCCGGCACCATCAGCGCATTGTCCGGGCGGGCGTACTTATCAAGGTACTGGACGGCGTTGGCGCTGTTGCGGTCGTAGATATCGGGCGCGGCGAAGTCGATCGCCGGGGCGCCCGCCTTCCAGATATCCAGCACGTCCCACTGCGGGCCGCCGCTGGCGACGCCGGTGGGATCGGGCACGTTCGACGGCCCGGCGAGCGAGGCGTTGACGTACATCGGCAGCGGCTTCACCGCCTTGCCCGCCTCTGCCAGGGCATTGACGAACTGGGCGACGTACCAGGTGTTGAACGCGCGCGGGGCCTGCTTGCCGAAGGCGGCGTCCCACGAACCGGACTTGCCCGTCTTCTTCGCCAGCGCGGCCGGGATCGGCTTGGCGAACAGCGCGTTCGCCTCTGCCGAAAAGTCGCGAGGCACGCGGTAGGATCCGGTCTCATTCTCCGGCTGGACCATGATCACGGTGTTCTGCCGGTCATGATCGCGCAGGTATTCCATCACCTTCACGAAGGCGCGGCGGTCCGCCGCCATCGTGTTCTGCGACAGCGGCGTCAGCACGTAGTGGTCCGAGCCATCGGGCGCCTTCATCCGGGGAAAGCGCTTGTTGTCCAGCTTCACCCACGACGGCGTGTAACTGGGGCTGGTGTTCTTCCAGGTGCCGAACCACAGCAGCACCACCCGCTTGTCATGCGCGCGGGCGGCGTCGAGCAGGTTCTGCAGGTAGGTGAAATCGAACTTGCCTTCGACCGGCTCGACTTGTTCCCAGGCGACCGGGATTTCAAGCGTATTGGCGTGCATCGCATCGAGCACCGGCCAGACCGCATCGAGCATCGCGGGATAATTGCTGGAATTGTTCGCCTGTGCGCCCAGCATCAGGAACGGCTTGCCGTCGACGATCAGCGCGTGGCGGCCATCGCGGCTTTCCAGACGCGGCACGGGGGTCGCGGCATCCTGCGCCTGAACCGGCGCGGCCACGCCGATGGCGGCCGCGAGCATGAGCGATGCGATGAAGTCCTTGCTTTTCATTCTGTCCCCTTCCCGGGCTTCTGGGCCTGCCGTTCCTGCGGGTCGCCATAGACGATGCCCCGGCCGTCGGTACCGATGTAGATGCGCCCGAACTGGCGCGGGTCGCCGGAAATCACGCGGATGCGCAGGCCCCACTGGTGGGCCTCGTCATTGATCCGCTGCCATGTCGCGCCGCCATCGATGGAGCGCCACACCGCGCGCAATCCGCCCACGGTGCCCAGCGCATAGAGCGCCGCGCTATCGCGGCCCGGAGCGGCTTTGCCAAGCCCGTAGCGCTCGATGGCGATGGCCTGTCCGGTGCGCTGCCAGGTGTTCCCGAAGTCGGTCGAACGATAGAGCGCACCGCCCAGATTGAGCCACAAGGCCCCGGCGCGGTTCGGATCGGCCAGAATCGGCGCGGGTGCTTCGCGGTTGGCGCTCTGGGCGGCGGAAAGGTCTGCCGGCAGGCCCTTGCCCGCGAGCGCGTGGAACCGGGCACCACCATCGTCGCTGCGCACCACGCGGTTGTTCGCAAAGTCGATGGCGTAGAAGCGCCTGGCGTCCTGCTTGTCAGCCGTGACGCGGGTGCGGCTGGGCAAGCCGCTCACCGCCTGCCATGTCGCGCCGCGATTCTGAGTCAGGCGGGGCTGGTCGGTTTCGACAAGGAAGGTCTTGCCATCGGCCGAGACGGTGATCGCCGCATTGCCGGTCTCTTCGGGCAGCGGCGTGCCATCGGCATGCGGCGTGCCCTTGGGCACATGCAGAGGGCTCCACGTCGCGCCGCCATCGGCCGACCATGCCAGCGAAGTATCGGGCACCACGCGGGCATGGGTATTGCCGCTGCGCGCCATCACCAGCGGCGCGCGGCCGCCGTAATCGAGCGTGTTGGTGTTCGACAGGAACGGGTTGATATGCTGGTGCGCGGGCGAGACGGTGAAGTCGTCATGGCGGAAACCACCGATGTCGCCGAAGCCCGAAACCAGATGCGCGCCGCCGGTGGGGCTGACCAGCGTGATGATCGCGGTCTGCTCGATCCCCTGCGTCCACGGCGCCCATTGCATGGTGCCCGGCTTCTGCAAGGCGTCGGTCGCATAGACCGTGGCGCCGGTCACATAGGCGGCGTGGTTCGCGTCGAAGGGATCGATGGCAAGGCCCGCGATCCAATGGCCGAAGTTCGCCTTGCCGCCGAAATCGAGGAAGGGCGTTGCCGAAACGTCGCGCACCGAACGCTTCCAGAGTTCGTCCCAATGCGCGCCGCCGTCATGGCTGAGCCAGACGGTATCGACCGGATTGCCCCGGTCCACCGTGCTGACCGCGATGGTCTGCGGATCACTCGCGGCCACCGCCACACCCATGTAGCCGCCGATGGGAGCCTGCGCGCCCTTGATCGGTGTGACATCGCGCCATGTCCCGCGCACGGGATCGAAGCGCCAGACCGCGCCGCGCGTGATGCCGTTGGGGCCGATGCCGTCGCAATAGGTGATCGTCAGCACGCCGTCGCCGCCGATGACGGCTTTCACCGGCAGCATGTCGGCCGCCGGGCCGCCGGCAACCGCGCTCCATGTCTTGCCGCCGTCGTCCGAGCGGAACAGATGCCGCTCGCCCGGATCGGCGCTGCCCACAAAGACGCGGCCGCGCAGTTTGGCGTCGAACACCACGAACGACAGCCCGCCATGCGTCTCGCGCCGATTGGTCGGCAGGCCCAAACCGGCAAGCGGGAAGGCATCCAGCTTGCGCCAGTTCGCGCCCGCATCGTCGCTGGCCCAGAGGCCCTGATGGCGCGAACCGAACAGCAGGCGGTCATGCGCGAAAGGATCGATGGCCAGCCGCTCGCCCAGTCCGCGTCCGTTCTCGTTACCGCCCATCGCGAAAGGCACGCGCGTCTCGCGCCAGGTCTTGCCGTAGTCGGCCGAACGGAAGATCGCGGCAGGGGCAGACCAGCTCATGCCGGCGGCAAGGTAGACGGTGCCGCCATCGACCGGATCGGCGGCAATGCTCTCGATCCCCATGAAGCTGCCTTCGGACACGCGATCCTGCAGCGGCACCCACTGCTTCGCGGCGGCATCCCAGCGATAGGCCCCGCCCATGTCGCTGCGCAGCCAGACCAGACCGCGCTCGACCGGGCTGAACACGACGCCGGGCGTGAACCCGCCGCCGCCCACGCGCACGCCGCGCCAGTCATAGGCCACATCACCCGCTCGCGAAGAATCGATTCCAGAGGACGAAACGGTATCCGCAAACACCGGCGCAGCGCCTGCAGCAAAACCTGCCGCAATCGCTCCCGTCGCGATCGCTGTGAGCGCAACTAATGGCGCTCTCCTTGCCCCGCTGATGCCCACGGCCTCCCCTCTTTCCTCTCGCTTCCAAACCAGCGGATCACGGGTTCCGTGACCCGTCTTGACGTTGCGCTGCCGGTCGTAGATAACGCTAACACACCTGGAGAGGAATAGCGGTGACAAAAAATAGTTCGGTCGCGGATCGCGGCCTGCCCCATGACTGGCGTGAGGGTATTTTCCTGGGGCGCATCGAGACCGCGGAAGGTCCTACTCCCATCCTGATTCGCGGCGGCCAGGTTTTCGACATGGCCCGCATCGCCCCCACCACCGCAGGACTGATCGCCGCCGATGTGCGCAGCGGCGGGGAACTGCTGGGCGGTATCGAGGTGCTGGAATCCGCGCAGCTGCTCAGCCCGGTCGACCTTCAGTGCGTGAAGGCCTGCGGCGTGACTTTCGCCGTCTCCGCACTGGAACGCGTGATCGAGGAACGGGCGCGCGGCGATCACACCGTCGCGGCCGAAATCCGCAGCAAGATCGAGGCCGTTCTGGGCGGTTCGGTCCGCTCCACCGTGCCCGGTTCGGCCGAGGCGGATGCGCTGAAGCAGACGCTGATCGATGAGGGCATGTGGTCGCAGTACCTTGAAGTGGCCATCGGCCCCGATGCCGAAGTCTTCACCAAGTGCCCGGTGCTCGCCACCGTCGGCCACGAAGCGCCGGTGGGCGTGCGGTCGGATTCCGGCTGGAACAACCCCGAACCCGAAGTGGTGCTGATCGCCGGCCCGGACGGCAAGGCCGTGGGCGCGACGCTGGGCAACGACGTCAACTTGCGCGATTTCGAAGGGCGTTCGGCGCTGCTGCTGGGCAAGGCGAAGGACAACAACGCCTCCTGCTCGCTCGGCCCGTTCATCCGCCTGTTCGACGACGGTTTCACCATGGAAGACGTGCGCACGGCGGACGTGGCCATGACCATCGTGGGTGAGGACGGCTACGTCCTCGAAGGCCACAGCACGATGCGCGAAATCAGCCGCGATCCGGAGGAACTGCTGCGCCAGACCATGAGCGAGCACCAGTATCCGGACGGTTTCGCGCTGTTCTGCGGCACGCTTTTCGCGCCCACGCAGGACCGTGACGAGCCCGGCCGCGGCTTCACCCACAAGGTGGGCGACACGGTCACCATTTCCAGCGCGCGCCTCGGCACGCTGGTCAACCCCGTCACCACTTCGGCCGACGCGCCGGCGTGGACTTTCGGGATCGGCCAACTCTTCTCCAATCTGGCGCGCCGCGGCCTGCTGGCGGCATGACGGGCAATAATAAAACCATGCTCACACAGACTTCTTCGGGCGGCCTGACCGCCGTCTATCCCGAACTTCAGGACCGCCGCGTGATCATCACCGGCGGCGCCACCGGCATCGGTGCCGGCCTTGTCGAAGGCTTTGTTGCGCAAGGCGCGCAAGTCGTCTTCGTCGACATCCAGGATGCCGAAGGTGAGGCGCTCGCCGCCCGCCTGACCGCAGGCGCGCGCCACGCGCCGGTCTATCGCCATCTCGACCTTGTCGATATCGACAGCGTCAGTCAGACGATCCGCGCCATCGTTAGCGACATGGGCGGCATCGACGTGCTGGTGAACAACGCCGCCAACGACGATCGCCACCAGATCGCCGATGTCACGCCCGCGTTCTGGGAAGAGCGCATGAACGTGAACCTGCGCCACCTGTTCTTCGCCGCACAGGCCGTGGCGCCGACGATGCGCGAGGCGGGCGGCGGTGTGATCGTCAACTTCGGTTCGATTTCCTGGCACCTCGCCCTGCCCGATCTGGTGCTCTACCAGACCACCAAGGCGGCGATTTCCGGCCTGACGCGCAGCCTTGCCCGCGATCTGGGCGGCGACAACATCCGCGTGAACACCATCGTTCCCGGCAATGTAAAAACCCCGCGCCAGGAAAAGTGGTACACGCCCGAGGGCGAGGCAGAGATCATGGCCGCCCAGTGCCTGCCGGGTCGCATCGTGCCGCAGGACGTGGCGGCGCTGGTGCTGTTCCTCAGCTCCGACGGCGCGCGCATGTGCACCGGGCACGACTATTTCGTCGACGCCGGGTGGCGCTGAGCCATGCAGGCTGAGCACCTCCTCTCGGTCGGCGCCGAACTGGGCGAAGGCCCGGTGTGGATTGGCGACGCGCTGTGGTTCGTCGACATCAAACGCAACACCGTGTTCCGCTTCGATCCGGCGACGCGCGACCTTGCCAGCTGGCCCGCGCCCGAGCATGTCGGGTGGGTTCTGCCTTCCTCGGAAGGCGGCCTGATCGCCGGCCTGAAGAGCGGCCCGCACCGTTTTCTGCCCGAAACCGGCGCGTTTGAGCGGATCGCCCATATCCAGGCCGACCTGCCCGACAACCGCCTGAACGACGCGGCCATCGATGCCGAAGGCCGCATCTGGTTCGGCACGATGGACAACCTTGAAGAAAGCGAGACCGGCAAGGTCTTCGTGCTCGACAAGGGTGCGGTTCGCGAGGCGGGGCTCGATCCGGTGACGATCACCAACGGCCCGGCCATCTCGCCTTGCGGATCGCTGGTCTACCATGTCGACACGCTGGCCCGGAAGGTCATCCGCCACGCCGTCTCGGCCGATGGCACGCCCGATGCAGGCGAGCTGTTCCTCGACTTCACCAGCGAAGACCGTGCCGACTGGGGCTATCCGGACGGAGCGATCTGCGATGCCGAAGGCGGCGTCTGGCTCGGCTTCTATGCCGGCAGCGCGGCGCGGCGTTTCGCCCCCGATGGCAGCCTGACCGACGAAGTGCGCTTCCCGGTTTCCAACGTGACCAAGATCGCACTGGGCGGGGAGGACGGATGCACCGCCTTCGCCACTACCGCGCGTCAGGGGCTTTCGGAAGAACAGCTTGCCAGCCAGCCACTTGCGGGCGATCTGTTCACTTTCCGCACGGCGATTCCCGCCGCACCGCCACGCACCGCAAACACCTAAGACAAACCGGGCCCGGCCAGACAGAAAGATCAGGCCGGCCCGCCGGGAAAGGATATCCTGATGGACAGGATCGATATCAACAAGCGCCTCATCGCGCTGGTCGTTGCCGTGGCGACCATCGGCGGCTTCATGTTCGGCTACGACTCCGGCGTCATCAACGGCACGCAGAAGGGCCTTGAAGCCGCCTTCGCGCTGGGCCGTCTGGGCATCGGCGTCAACGTGGGCGCCATTCTCGTCGGCTCCTCGATCGGCGCCTTCATCGCCGGCCGCCTGTCGGACCTGATCGGCCGGCGCGGCACGATGATGCTGGCCGCGGTGCTGTTCCTGATCTCCGCCCTTCTGGCCGGCGCTGCCGGATCGTCGGAAATCTTCATTTTCGCGCGCATCATCGGCGGCCTTGGCGTTGGCGCGGCCAGCGTCACCTCGCCCGTCTACATTTCGGAAATGACCCCGGCGAACCTGCGCGGGCGTCTTTCCAGCGTGCAGCAGGTGATGATCATCACCGGCCTGACCGGTGCCTTCGTCGCCAACTTCGTGCTGGCCCGCTGGGCCGGTGGTTCCACCGCCAACCTCTGGCTGGGCTTCCCGGCTTGGCGCTGGATGTTCTGGCTGCAGGCCATTCCCGCCGCGATCTACCTGATCGCCCTGCTCTCGATCCCGGAAAGCCCGCGCTACCTGGTCGCGCGCGGCCGCAAGGACGAGGCGCATGCCGTGCTTACCCGCCTGTTCGGCGCGGGCGAAGCCACGCGCAAGGTGGCGGAAATCAACGCCTCGCTCGCGGCCGACCATCACCGCCCGCGCCTGTCCGACCTGATCGACAAGACCACCGGCAAGATCCGCCCGATCATGTGGGTGGGCATCGGCATCGCCGTGTTCCAGCAGCTGGTCGGCATCAACGTCGTCTTCTACTACGGCGCGACGCTGTGGCAGGCGGTGGGCTTCACCGAAGACAACGCGCTGCAGATCAACATCCTTTCCGGCGCGCTGTCGATCGGCGCCTGCCTTGCCGCCATCGCGCTGATCGACAAGATCGGCCGCAAGCCGCTGCTGCTGATCGGTTCGGCGGGCATGGCGGTGACGCTGGGCCTTGTCGCCTGGGCCTTCTCCACCGCCGTCGCCGGCGCGGACGGCGCACTTACGCTGCCCGGCCATTCGGGCCTGATCGCGCTGATTTCGGCCAATGCCTATGTCGTGTTCTTCAACATGAGCTGGGGTCCGGTCATGTGGGTCATGCTGGGCGAGATGTTCCCCAACCAGATCCGCGGCTCCGCGCTGGCCGTAGCCGGTTTCGCGCAGTGGATCGCCAATGCCGCGATCTCGGTCAGCTTCCCCAGCATGTCCGAACGGCCCGGCCTTGCGGTGACTTATGTGCTCTACGCGCTGGCCGCCGCCGTCTCGTTCTTCTTCGTGCGCGCAACCGTGACCGAAACGCGCGGGCGTGAGCTGGAGGACATGCAGGGATGAGCCAGAGCGGGATGATCCTTGCCGCGGGCGACTGGCGCCTGACCCTCGATCCGCATCGCGGCGGGATGGTCCGGGCGCTGACCCGGCGCGGCGCGGACATCCTGCGGCCGATGCCGGAAGGCGCAGATGCGCCTTTCGACAGTGCGTGCTTCCCCCTCGCCCCCTATGCCAACCGCATCGCCGGCGGCCGCTTCACATGGGATGGCAAGGCCTATGCGCTGGCGCCCAATGCTCCCGGCCAGAAACACCCGCTGCACGGCACGGCTTGGCTGGGCGACTGGTCGGTGGAGGCGCAGGAGGCGGATTCCGCCACTCTGATCCACCACCATGCCGCCGGGGCCGACTGGGACTGGGCCTTTACGCTGCGCCAGCATTTCCGGCTCGACGCCGATGGCCTTGAAGTGCGGCTGGAACTGACCAATACCGATGGCAGTGCGATGCCTGCGGGCCTTGGCTTCCACCCCTGGTTCACGCGCAATGGCGTGACCGGCGTGGCCTTTACCGCCAAGGCCGTATGGCTGGCCGATGCCGACATGCTGCCCACCGTGCGTGCCACCGCCGACACGCTGGGCGACTGGAGCCGGGGCGCCGGGCTGGAGCGGGCCGACCTTGTCGATCACTGCTACGCCGGTTGGAACGGCCAGCTACGCATTCAGCGCGAAGACGGCGATGTTCTGATCGAAGGGGACGACACGCCGTTCCTGCACTTCTACGTGCCGCCGGGGCAGGACTTCTTCTGCGCCGAGCCGCAGAGCACGATGCCCGACGCGGTCAATCGCGACGCCCCGGGCCCACTGGCGCCGGGTGAAACGCTCGGCGTGACAATGCGCATCCGCAGCGCCTGACGGCGCGCGCTTAGTTGCCGTTCGGAACCGGCGGGCGCAGCACCGGGCGGCGGCGCGGCGCGGCGTCGGACTGGCGGCGCACCAGCTTGTAGTCGATCTCGATCCGCTGATCGCCGATCTCGTTCTGCCGCTTGTTGCGCAGCATCGTCACCAGCAGCTCGACCGCGCGGCGGCTCATCTCGACGATGGGCTGCTGGATCGTCGTCAGTTCCGGCCAGATCGTCGTCGCCAGCGCCACATCGTCGAACCCGCAGACGGTCAGGTCGCCCGGAACGTCCAGCCCGCGCCGATGGGCGATGGCGACGGTGGCAGCGGCCATGTCATCGTTGCTGGCGAAGATCGCGGAGGGCTGGTCCTCCAGCGAAAGCAGTTCCTCCGCCGCGTCCAGGCCGGAGCGATACGTGAAATAGCCCTGCGCCACCAGCGCATCGTCGAAGGCGATGCCGGCTTCGTCCAGCGCCTCCCGGTACCCTTCCAGCCGTGCGCCGCTGGCCGAGAGATCGGGATGGCCGGCGATGAAGCCTATGCGGCGATGGCCAAGATCGATCAGATGCGCCGTCATCTCACGCGCGGCGCTGCGGTCGTCGATCATGATCGTGGCGATGCCCTCATGGGGCTTGGCCGTCGTCACGGCGACGGTCGGCATCTGCGCCTGACGCAGCACGGACAGCACTTCCACCGCCTCGTTCAGCGGCGGCGGCAGGATCACGCCGTGGATACCGCCCGCCACCATGCGCTCGGCCGCAAGGGCGAGATCTTCCCCGTCCTCCATTTTCTGGACGATCAGCTGGACGTCGGACCGCCCGGCTTCCTCAAGGCTGCCGACGATGAAGGCGCTGAGGAACGCTTCGGACGGGTTCGAATAGAGCAGGCCCAGCCGCAGCTGCGAGGCCCCGGCCAGACTGCGCGCGGCGCGGTTCGGCGCGTAGTTGAGCTGGGCGATGGCCGCGTTCACGGCATCGCGCGTCGCTTGGCGCACTTTGGGTTCGGAATTGATGACGCGCGATACGGTCATCATCGATACGCCCGCCAGCGCGGCCACATCGGCGATCGTCGGGGCCCCGGTCTGCCGGGATTTCGCGCTGCGGCGTTTGCGCTCACTGTCGGACATGACGTTTCTCTAGCATGTCTGCGGCCGGTGAAAAGCGCAGGCTTGCGCACAGTCCCCCGTCTCCGCGATCGGTTTATGGTAGCGCAATCATTTTCGATCGCCTAGACAGCGGCAATTGGGAAAACGAAGAGGATGAGATGAGGCGTATTCACCGCGTATTGCAGACCGTTGCCCTGGCATCGTGCGCCACTGTCGCACTGGCTCAGGCGGAGGCTCCCCATACCGCGCCCTCCCCTACCTCGGCCCCTACCCCCGTCCATCCCGAACGCTGGCCCGCCGCGAAAAGCCCGGGCCTTGTCGACGCCAAGACCGAAGCGCGCATCACCGCGATCATCGCGCGGATGAGCCTGCGCGAAAAGGTCGGCCAGATGATCCAGGCCGATACCGCCTCGATCAAGCCGGAAGACCTGAAGGAATACCCGCTCGGCTCGATTCTGGCCGGCGGCAATTCGCCGCCGATCGGCGCGCCCGATCGTTCGCCCGCCTCGGCCTGGGTCGCCACCTCGCGCGCGTTCAACGCCGTCGCGCTGGAAAAGCGTGCCCAGCATGAGCCGATCCCGATCATGTTCGGCATCGACGCCGTGCACGGCAACAGCAATGTCGTGGGCGCCACTCTCTTCCCGCACAACAGCGCGCTGGGCGCGATGCACGATCCGGCGCTGATGCAGGAAATCGGCAAGGCCACCGCCGCCGAAACCGCCGCCTCCGGCATCGATTGGGCATTCGGACCGACCCTGGCCGTGCCGCAAGACGACCGCTGGGGCCGTGCCTACGAAGGCTATTCGGAAGATCCGGCCGTAGTCGCCGCCTATGCCGGCAAGATGGTGGAAGGCCTGCAGGGCGCGCCCGGCACGCAGACGACCGTTCAGGCCGGCCGCGTCGCCGCCAGCGTCAAGCACTTCCTGGGCGACGGCGGCACGCATGACGGTATCGACCAGGGCGACACGCGCGTCGATGAAGATACGCTGATCCGCATCCACGATGCGGGCTATCCCGCCGCCGTCAATGCCGGAACGATGACGGTCATGGCCTCGTTCTCCAGCTGGAACGGCACCAAGATGCACGGCAACAAGGCGCTGCTGACCGATGTGCTGAAGGGCCGCATGGGCTTCGACGGCTTCGTGGTGGGGGACTGGAATGGCCACGGCCAGATCCCCGGCTGCACCAACACCGATTGCCCGGCGACGTTCAACGCCGGGCTCGACATGGCGATGGCGCCGGATAGCTGGAAGGGCCTGTTCGATTCGACGCTGGCCGCCGCCAAGGCCGGCACAATCCCGATGAGCCGCATCGACGATGCCGTGCGCCGCATCCTGCGCGTGAAGATGAAGCTGGGCTTGTTCGATGCCGCGCGCCCGTTCGAGGACAAGCCGCAGGAAATGGGCTCCGCCGCGCACCGCGCCATCGGTCGTCAGGCCGTGCGCGAGAGCCTCGTCCTGCTGAAGAACGAAGGCGTGCTGCCGATCAAGACCAGCGCCACCGTGCTCGTCGCGGGTGACGCGGCGGACGATATCGGCCGCCAGTCCGGTGGGTGGACGCTGTCATGGCAGGGCGATGGCAATACCAATGCCGATTTCCCCGGCGCCACCTCGATCTACGCCGGCATTGCCGATGCGCTGAAGGCGGGCGGCGGCAAGGCCGTGCTCTCGCCCGACGGCAGCTTCACCGCCAAGCCCGATGTCGCCATCGTCGTCTTCGGTGAGGAGCCCTATGCGGAACTGCGCGGCGATATCCGCACGCTGGAATTCCAGCCCGGCAACAAGAAGTCGCTCGCGCTGCTGAAGAAGTTGAAGGCGGCGGGCATTCCCACCGTCTCGGTCTTCCTTTCGGGCCGTCCGCTCTGGATCAATCCGGAACTCAACGCTTCGGACGCGTTCGTCGCCGCGTGGTTCCCCGGTTCGGAAGGCAATGGCGTTGCCGACGTGCTGATCGGCGGCAAGACCGACTTCCACGGCACCCTCTCCTTCTCCTGGCCGAAGACTGCTGCGCAGTTCACGCTCAACAAGGGGCAGCCCGGCTATGACCCGCTGTTCCCGCTGGGTTACGGCCTGACTTATGCGAAGACGGCGCACGTCGGGACGCAGAGCGAGGAAGCCGGCATCGATGCCAGCGCGTTCAACTCCAGCGTGTTCGTCGCCGCCGGCATCGTCGCCAAGCCATTCCGGCTTGAGACCGGCGCCGCTGTCAGCCAAAAGCTGGTGGACAGCGCCAACCGCCAGGAAGGTGCGATCCAGTTGGCGTTCTCCGGCACCGGCAAGGCCTCGGTCCTCGGCCCCAACCTGACGCTGGAGCGAGAGGCGAATGCCGACATGAACGTGGAAGTGCTCTACCGCGTGGACAAGGCGGCAAGCGGGCCGGTGACGCTGGCGCTCGGTTCGGGTGCGGTGCGGATCGACAAGGCCGTGGCGCAGCCCGGCAAGTGGGCATCGCTGCGGATTCCGCTCAAGTGCTTTGGCAACCACGGCACCTATCTGGGCGGCATCAGTCAGCCCTTCACGCTGGCCGCCGACGCGCCCTTCACAATCACCATTTCCGACATGCGCCTCGCCACCGATCCGGCCGGCGCGGTCTGCCCTGAGTAAAGAAGGAACAGCCGCTGTGAGCGACAAGACTTCCACTTCGCGCCGCGCCCTGCTCGGCGGAATCGCTGCCGCCGGAATGGCTGCGGCGGTATCTTCGGGCAAGGCCGTGGCCGGGCCGACCGCGATTTCCTATTCGGGCCCCTCGATCCCGCTCTGGCCGGGCAAGGCGCCGGGCGCGCCCGCAAAGCTGCCCGTCCGCAAGGTGCAGCAGCAGAGCAAGGACGCCGCCTTTGACGATCGCTGGATCACCGGCATCGCCGCGCCAAGCCTGGAAGTGCGCCAGCCCGCCTATCGCGACGGATCGGCCGTGATCCTGCTGCCGGGCGGCGGCTACGGCTTCCTTGCGTGGGACAATGAGGGCGAGGAACAGGCCCGCTGGCTGACCGCGCGCGGCGTCACCTGCTTCATCCTGTCCTACCGCCTGCCGGGCGAAGGCTGGGCCAATCGTGAGACGGTGCCGCTGCAGGACGCGCAGCGCGCAGTGCGCCTCGTCCGCTCGCGCGCGGCCGAGTTCGGGATCGATCCCAAGCGCGTCGCCGTGTTGGGCTTTTCGGCCGGCGGCCATCTGGCCGGATCGATCGCCACGCGTTTTGACGAGAAGGTCTACACGCCCGTCGACAAGGCCGACACGCTTTCGGCGCGCCCCGACCTTGCCGGCCTGATCTATCCGGTGGTCAGCCTGTCGCAGCCCTTCACCCACGGCGGATCGCGAGACAGCCTGCTGGGCGAAGGCGCCAGCGACGCGCTGCGTCAGGCCGGGTCGGTGGAGAACCGCGTGACCGCCGGTACGCCGCCGGTGTTCCTCACCGCCTCCAGCGACGACGGCCTCGTGCCGATCGGCAACAGCATTGCGATGTACACCGCCATGCTGGCGAAGGAGCGGCCGGTGGAATTTCACGGCTTCGACAAGGGCGGCCACGGGTTCGGCGCGCGCCTGCACGACGATGTTCCCGCGCACGCCTGGCCGGACCTGTTCCACGCTTATGGCAAGCGCCACGGCGTGTTCTCCGCGTGAAGAAATGGGCCCTGCTCCTGCCCGCCGCCGCTCTGCTGATCGGCGCGGGCGAGCCGCAGCATTACCAGTCCAGTCCGGAGCGCCGCACGGTGCAGGACACGCGCGACTGGGGGCCGTGGGCGGGGCCATTCCGCGAGAAGCTGGTGCCCTCGATGATGCAGGATTTCGGTGAGCGTTATCTCTACGCGCCCGCCAATGCTGCACTGCCTGCCCCCGCGAAGGATGAGCAGCGCGTCGTCTTCCTGGGCGATTCGATCACCGACATGTGGGATCTTCGCCAGTACTTCCCCGGCAAACCCTATGTGAATCGCGGCATCGGCAGCCAGGTGACGGCGCAAATGCTGGTGCGTTTCCAGCAGGACGTCGTCGCTCTGAAACCCCGCGCTGTGGTAATTCTGGGCGGCGTCAACGACGTTTCCGGCTTCCTGCAGATGGAGAGCGAGGACGGCATCGTCTCGAACATAGAGGCCATGGCTGACATCGCGGAAAGGCATGGCATCAAGGTGGTGCTCTGCTCGATTCTGCCGGTAACGAACACACCCAGCGCCGATTACGTGGTGAAGGAACGCAAGCCCGAAGAACTGCGCCGAATCAACGCCAAGCTGGAATCGCTGGCCAAGGCCCGCGGCTATGCTTTCGCCAATTACTACCCGGCACTCGCCGGCGCCGATGGGCTGATGGACCAGTCTTTCACCCATGACGGCGTGCATCCGCTCGCTGCCGGTTACGCGCGTATGGCGCCAATTGTGCAGGCAGCAATCGCACAGACGCTGCGCAGCAAAAACCGCTGATTTGCTGCAACTATCGCAGCATCGACGGGCATAGTGACGCAAAATCGTCACAGTTTATCGTGAGATGTTAGCGGTCAACAAATAGCGTGTTGCGCGTCTATTACTCCGATGTTAGGTAGCGCCGATATGGGCACGGCTATGCCATAAAGAATCGCCGCAGCCTGAGTGTAATGTGAAGTGATAGCGCTATCATATTGTTGCAGCGCAATATCACGTGGGACCGGAGGGGACACAGAATGGCGTTTTTCACACAGATTCGTCGCGGCTTCGCGACCCTTGACAGCCGTAGCGCCAGCCGCACCGCGCTGGGCCTGGGCGTTTCCGCAACTGCGCTGATCGCCTGCGCAGTGCCGACCGCAGCATGGGCGCAGGATGAAGCCGCCCAGGCACCCAGCGCCGCCGAAGCCGACGCCATCGTCGTCACCGGCCGCCGCGCCGCCATGCAGACGGCAGACGATCGCAAGAAGAATGCGATCTCGATCGTCGATTCGGTCGTGGCCGACGACGCCGGCAAGCTGCCCGACAACTCGATCACCGAAGTTCTCCAGCGCGTTCCGGGCGTTACCATCGTCCGCTTCCAGTCGCTGAACGATCCCGACCACTTCTCGGCCGAAGGTTCGGGCATCCAGCTGCGCGGCCTTTCCGGCGTTGCCTCGCGCCTCAACGGCCGTGACATCTTCAGCGCCAACGGCGGCCGTTCGCTGCAGTTCAGCGACGTCACCCCCGAACTGATGCAGGCTGTCGACGTCTACAAGTCGTCCACTGCCGACCAGATCGAAGGCGGCACCGGCGGTTCGGTCGACCTGCGCACCAAGCTGCCGTTCGACTATGGCTACGGCCTGCACTTCGCCGGCAGCAGCGACATCAGCATGGGCGACCTGTCGCAGAAGACGGACTATTCCGCTTCGGGCCTGGTCGCCGGCAAGTTCAACACCGGCATCGGCGACATCGGCTTCGTGTTCGACTACGCGCACAGCCAGCTGTCGACCAAGTCGCAGTTCGTGCGCATGGAAGAGTTCTACCGGACCAACATCCAGGGCAACGACTACTTCATTCCGGGCGGCTACACCTACGGTGAAGAAAACTACCAGCGTAAGCGCGACGGTATCTACGGCGCGATCCAGTGGGCACCCACGTCCGACCTGACGCTGACCGGCATCTACTTCCAGTCGAAGTACAGCAACACCGACACCGAATACGGTTCGTTCGTCACCTCGCAGAGCCTCGCTGTCGATCCGTCGCAGAGCGTGTTCGACGACAACGGCGGCCTGATCTCGTCGCCTGCCGTTTTCCAGCGCGACCCCGTAACGGGCCTCGCCACCGGTGCACCGATTTCCAGCGGCGGCACTTCCGCGTTCTGGGAAGGCAAGAACAAGACCGAGGATATCTCGGGCTCGCTGCACTGGACGCCGGCCAACCTGCCGATCACGTTCGATGCTTCGTACCAGCACACCAAGTCGACCGCGTCGGTGGACCGTATCTCGGTGTTCCGCACCGTCAACTTCCCGACCAGCTACGGCCTCGATCTCGGCGGCAGCCTGCCCCAGATCTCGGTGCCGGCCGGCACGCAGGCCGCGCTGCTCGATCCTGCCAACTACGCCTGGCAGGCGGTGATGCCGCATAACAACGACAACTCGGGCAAGATGGACTCCGCTCAGGGAGATCTGACCTGGGATGTCGGCGAAGGCTTCTTCAAGTCGGTGAAGGTCGGCGGCCGCTGGTCGAAGCGCACCGAGCGCGATCTGGACAATGGCTATGCATGGTCGGCGCTGGGTCAGGGCTGGAACGGTTCGCCGGTCGTGTCGTTCGCCGATAGCCGTGCGGGCGACTATGAAAAGCACGCCTTCAGCAACTTCTTCCGCGGTGATGTTCAGCTTCCGGGAACCCAGTACTTCCCGTCGCAGCAGTTCATCCAGAACACCAGCGTGCAGGGCTTCTTCGACCTTTACGGCGGTTCGCCGGGCCGTACGCCGGGCTTCATCCTGCCGGGCGACCAGACCGACTACACCACCAAGAATCTGGCCGGCTATGCCATGGTCAACTTCGGCACCAACTGGGGTGAATCGTCGCTGACCGGTAACGCCGGCGTGCGCGTCGTTAACATCAAGAACGCCAGCACCGGCTATTTCCAGCAGACGTCGACCCAGTTCACGCGCGACGGTCAGGTCTACACTCTGGCCAACACCGCCGAAATTCGTGACGATGGCGCCGAATACACGCGCGTCCTGCCGGCCGTGAACCTGACCTATGCGCCGATCAGCACGCTGCAGGTTCGTGCCGCCTACAACATCACGATGGACAACGCATCGTTCTACGACCTGCGCGCATCGGGCACGCTGGGCGTGAACACGCTTTCCGGCTCCGGCGGCAACGGCGCACCCGATACCTTCGCCAACTACACCACGACCAGCGGCGACCCCACGCTCAAGCCGACGATGTCGAACAACTTCGACCTTTCGGTCGAATGGTATCCCAAGCCGGGCACCACCCTGCACGTCGCGGGCTTCTACAAGCGCATCAAAGACCTTGTCGTCTTTGGCGCCGCGCAGCGTCAGATTACCGTCCAGTTCGCGGACGGAACCTCGGAACAGGCGCTGGCTACCACCAACGACGCGCACACGTCCGACGAGACCGCGACGGTCAAGGGCGTGGAAATCGGCGGCCGTACCTTCTTCGACCAGCTTCCGGGCTGGCTCGCCGGGATCGGTGTGGAAGCGAACTACACCTACATCCAGAGCAAGAACCCGGGCGATCTGTACTTCGACATCGACGGCGTGAAGCGCAACGACGTGCCGCTGAAGGGTCTTTCGAAGCACAACCTGAACGCTGCGTTCCTTTACGAAAAGGATCCGTTCTCGCTGCGCATCGCCTATAGCTGGCGTTCGAAGTATCTGCAGTCGACCACGGCAAGCGGTACGAACAACACCTATACGTACTATGACGCGAACGGCGTGGGCACCAGCATCGCCACCAACCTGCCGGTCTATGGCGCAAGCTATGGTACCCTGGATGCGGGCCTGACGCTACGCGTGAACGAGCACCTGAACGTCCAGCTTCAGGCGCAGAACATCCTGAATGCGACGCAGAAGACGCTGATGGGCGGCAACCCCGGCGGCGTGCTCTACGGCCGCAGCTGGTTCCAGAGCGATCGTCGTTACCGAATGGGCGTCAACGTCACGTTCTGATAAGATAAGTCGGGCGGGCCAAATGGTCCGCCCGATCCACATTGGGGAGAGTGTGGCACAATGGATGCCAAGACGAAGCGCGTTCTCGTGGTGGGTGGCGGCACGGCCGGTTGGCTGACCGCGGGCTATCTGGCGAAGATACTGGGCGCGGACCTTCCCGGCGGGGCGCAGATCACCCTCGTCGAATCTCCCGAAATCGGCATCATCGGCGTGGGTGAAGGCACCTTCCCCACCATCCGGCGCACCTTGGAGCGGATCGGCGTTCCCGAAAAGGAACTGCTCCGCCGCTGCGAGGCGACCTTCAAGCAAGGCGTGAAGTTCGTCGACTGGCTGCATCCGGCCGGGCATGGCGGTGCCGACAACTATCTCCACGGCTTCCAGGAAGCGGACGACCGCAATGGCGGGCCGGAATACCTTCCCTACTGGCTGCTGGGCGAAGCCGGCGACATGCCGTGGGACGAGGCCAGCACGCCGCAAAAGCGCACCGTAGACGCCCTGCGTGGCCCGAAACTGGCATCGCACCCCGAATATGCCGGCGTGCTGAACTATGCGTTCCATTTCGATGCCGCCGCGCTGGCCGAATTGCTGCGCGACCAGAGCGTCGCCAACGGCGTGGTGCATATCCCCGATACCGTGCAGGAAGTACTCTGCAGCGAAGACGGCGCGATTGCCGGCGTCCGCACCCAGAAGAACGGCGTGCTGGAGGCCGATCTCTACATAGACTGTACCGGTTTTCGGGCCGAACTGATCGGCAAGGCACTGGGCCAGAAGTGGAAGAGCTGCACCGATGTGCTGTTCTGTGACAGTGCCATTGCCGCGCAAGTTCCCTATGGCGCCCCGGAAACACCGATCCAGTCCTGCACGCTGTCCACCGCGCGCGATGCCGGCTGGATCTGGGATATCGGGCTCCAGACCCGCCGCGGAACCGGCTATGTCTATTCATCCGCCCATTGCGATGCCGAAGAGGCGGAGCGCACCTTGCGCCGCTATCTTGGCGCGCAAGGCGAAACGGCGACGACGCGCCGCTTGCAGTTCAACGCCGGCTACCGCGAAGTGAACTGGTACAAGAACTGCGTGGCCGTGGGCCTTTCCAGCGGCTTTTTCGAGCCGCTTGAGGCCACCGGCATCGTCTTTTCGGAAATCGCTGCCGGCGCCATCGCCAACCTGTTCCCGTGGGCCGGCGACTACGAAACCTCCGCCCGCCAGTTCAACGCGGTGATGCTGGAACGGTACGAGCGGGCGCGCGACTTCCTGAAGATGCACTACAGCCTGACCCGGCGCGCCGATACGCCGTTCTGGAGAGACAACGTGCGGCGGGAAACGATTCCGGACAGCCTGATGGAACTGCTCGATCGCTGGCGCCATCGTCCGCCGAACGAGAAGGACTTCAACCCGAATATCGACATCTTCCCCGCCACAAGCTGGCAGTGCGTACTCTACGGCATGGGCTGGGAGACGGACTTGTCGGCAAAATCCGGCGTGATGCGCCTGCGTTCCGAAGCGCGTGAGGCTTTCGAGCAAGTACGGCGACAAAGCGCTTATGCGGTGGAGAACCTGCCCGATAACCGCGAACTCCTGCGCCAGATGCTCACCCCCGACGCGGGATCGACGATCAAGGCCTTTGCAGGGGTAAGAGCCTGAAAGTTTGAGGGCGGCGCGCCATGCGCGACCGCCCTCGACCAATTCAAAGCTTGGCCTGAATGCCCACGAAGATGCGCTGGCCGGGGTAATACAGTTCCAGCGGCATGTCCTTGTTGATGTAGGTCTTCGAGTATTCCTTGCCGATGTTCAGCATCTCGAAGAAGACGTCGAAGTGGTACTTCGGGAAGCGCAAGGTGATCTTGCCGTCCAGGTAGCCTTCGCCCTTGCGGTAGATCGGGTTGTTGCCGTTGTTGGCGTCGCTGACCACATCCAGCCACTTCGATCGGTAGTTGTAGCTGAGACGCGCGTTCAGGAAGCCCTTGTCGTAGAACACGCTGCCGTTCCAGGTATAGGTTGAAAGGCCCGGATATTCCTTCAGTTCCTGGTTCGTCGCGCCGTTGGTCAGGTTGGTGCGGATCGCGCGGGCATACGTAAAGTTGGCCGATCCGCCGAACCCGTCCAGCGGCTTGGGCAGGAAGGTGAAGGCGGTCTGCGCGCTGGCTTCGATACCGTCGAGCAGCGCGCCGCTGCCGTTGACGGGCTGGCGGACGGTATAGGTGATGCCGTCGTGGAACAGGTCCACGCCGCTGCGCACGACATTGCCGATGACGAAGCTGGATTCGTACTTCTTGTAGTACCCCAGGCTCAGCATCGTATCCGGGTTGGGATACCAGGCCAGGTTCACTTCCCACTGATCCGCGCGGTAGGGCTTCAGATCCGGGTTGCCGGCTGTGCAGGTATCGTCCGCGCCGGAGATCGTCTGGTCGTCCACGCAGTTGATGTTGGGCACCAGATCGGTCGGCTTCGGTCGCGCCAGGTTCTTCGCATAGTTGGCGCGGAAGTAGAGATTGGGCTGCAGTTCCAGGTTGGCGTTGAAGGCCGGCAGGAAGTCCGTGTAGCTGTTGGAAATCCGCGCTTCCTGCGCCGCCAGCACCACCGTTTCGGTGCCGCCGGTCGCGTTGAAGCGGGTTACGCGGCTAACGTTGGTGCCAAGGCCTGTGTCCTTCGTGTGTGTCCAGCGCAGGCCTGCGTTGCCGGTCAGGTTCATGCCGAAGATCTGGGTATCGATGTCCAGCATCGCATAGCCGGCCAGCACGGTTTCGTTGATCTTGGCGCTGGGGATCTGGGGGTAGCCATCGGCTTCACGCACAAGGTCGTGATCGAAGCCGGACAGGTCGTAGATCTGCGAAAGGATGTCGGAATTGAAGTTCGGAAAGGCCAGTCGGCTCGGGATGCCGGAGGGCGCATTCTTCAGCCCGGAATAGAGCGGCGCGCCGCCCGTGACCCCGCCCAGCGACGAGATCAGCGAGGCATATTGCGCGGGCGTGATGTAATAAGTGTTGCCATTGCGCGCGACGGCCGGGTTGTTCTGGATCTGCGTGGTGTAAGAGACGTTGGCGCTGGACTGGTAGGTCATCGTCGCCGGATCGATCAGCATCGAACCGCCGCCCAGATAGTTCAGGAACTTCTGCTTGCGCGCCTGCGCGCCGAACTCGATCTTGCTGACGATCGGGTGATCGATCTCCCAGTCCGCATCGAACTTCAGCTGGTCTTCGGTGTTGTTGTACTCGGCCGGGCGGTACTGGATCGTCGGGCCGTAGATCGGCAGGACTTGCCCGTTGGCACCGGTGCGCGTGGCATCGGCATAGACGTTGGGATCGGCGGGATCGAAGTCCGACGGGAACTGGAAGACCGGGATCCCCTGCGCATTGTTGCGATCGATGGTGATGCCGGCAACGCTGGTGCCCAGCGAGATCAGGTTGGTCTGGGAATCGGTGTGCGCCTTGGCGTGCGATCCCATGAAATCGATGTGCAGGCGATTGAGATCCCAGCGGAATCCGCCGGAGAAATACTTGGAATCCTGATCGTAGCTGAAGTCGCGCCGCTGCACGCCGATGATATTCGCGGCCCCTCCCCAATTCGGAACGGCGGCCGTGCCAAGGTTTACGGCATTCTGCGCCGTGGTCACGCTGGTGACGACATGGTTGGCATTCACCGTCGAGGTACCGAGCGCCACCTGTTGCCGCGAAGTGCCACCACCCGCTCCCGCCGCAAGTTGCGGATCGAGATTGAAGCGCTGGATCGTGCCCAGATCGACCGAATAGTTGATGTCCTGCAGGTTCTGGTTGCGCTTGTTGATCTGCGCATTGGCATAGACGCGGAAATTGGGCGCGGCCTGATATTGCAGCGTCAGGTCGCCAGAGATGCGCTTGTCGTCACGCACGAGGTTGCGATAGCGCGGTGCCTTGGGCGCCCAGTCGAAGAACTGGGTTTCGCATGCAAGGCGGTTGGCAGTGGCCTTCGCGGTGGTGGCGCCGCCCACTCCGGCGCAGCTTTCATAGGTGTCGTAAGCGTCATAGAGCGGATCGGCGACGGTCTTCTCGGTCGAATGGTCGAAGTCGGCCATGCGCGACCAATTGGTGTTGCTGACGTAGTCCTGGCGCGTGTTCACGTCACTGTAGGTGCCGTTGAACAGCACGCCCAGCCCGTCGATCAGGAACCGCGGCGTGCCCGCGAAGAACGAGACGCGCGGCCGCCAGGTCTGCGTGGTGTCAAGGTGCTGGCCGGAGACGGTGGCGGACAGGATCGGCTTCATCAGGTCCAGCGGCTTGCGCGTTTCCACGCGCACGGTGCCGCCGATGCCGCCTTCGGTCAGATCGACCGCATAGCCCTTGTAGACGTCGATCGACTTCACCAGTTCGGTCGCCAGTTCGCGGAAATCGCCCGAACGGTCGCCCAATGCGCTGACCTGGCTGACACCGTTGATCTCCACGCGGTTGAGGTCCGGCTCCACGCCGCGGATCGAGACTTTCACGCCCTCGCCAAAGTCGCGGCTGAGCTGCACGCCGGTGATGCGGGCCAGGGATTCGCCGATGTTCTTGTCCGGGAAGCTGGCAATGTCGTCGGCAACGATGGAATCGACCACCGTCTTGGCATCGCGCTTGCGGTTGATCGCCGATTGCAGCGAGGCGCGGGTGCCGACGACGACGATGTCGTTCGCCGTGGTGATCGCCCGTTCGACGGTCTTCTGGTCGGGCGCCTGATCGGATGCGGAAATGGACTGGGGATCGGCCGCGTCATCGCCGGTATTTGTCTGAGCAATGGCCGGCATCGAAACCGTCAAGGCGGCGGCGAACGCCAATACGGAAGCGCTGCGCAGCATGCGCGAGTCAAACCGATTTGTGTGAAAATTGCACGCAACTTCAGCGTTATGAGCCTGCATAGCCTTTCCCCTCAATCCCCTGACGACCTCGCATTTCCGGTTTTCCGGTGACGGATCGAATCAGTTTCTAGACGGACACTTATTGAACCGATATGTGGGATGCAATGCTATAATTTGGACCGACATGGTTCAAAATCAGGAGGATGTTCCAAATGGCGGCACAAATCCGCGCTCTGGCCCTGATCGTGGGGCTGCTTTCTTCATCGTCGGCACTGGCGGCACCCACGCCGGTTCGCAGCGCCGCAGAACGGCTCGATCGGGGTGCCGTCGTCGTGCCTGCCAAGGGCGGCGGAATGCTCGTGAATTGGCGGTTTCTCGCCAGCGATCCGAAGGCCGCGCGCTTTCGCGTGCTGCGCGATGGCAAGCCGGTCCATGTCACCAAGACGGGCGAAGCGACCACCTTCGTGGACGCACAGGGCACGCCGGCAAGCGCCTACGCAGTCGAACGCATCGGTGATGGCGCCGGTCCGCAGCGTGCCATGATGTGGGGCAAGGGCTATCTCTCGATCCCGCTGACCCCGCCCGCCGATGGCGTCACGCCGGCCGGGGAGGCCTATTCCTACACCGCCAACGATGCCAGCGCGGGCGATCTGGATGGTGACGGGCAGTACGAGATCGTGCTGAAGTGGGATCCCACAAACAGCCACGACAATGCGCACACCGGCTATACCGGCAACGTCTTCCTCGACGCCTATCGGCTGGACGGCACCCGGCTCTGGCGCATCGATCTGGGCCGCAACATCCGCGCCGGGGCGCATTACACGCAGTTCCTCGTCTTCGATTTCGATGGAGACGGGCGCGCCGAAGTGGCGATGAAAACCGGCGACGGCACGGTGGACGGCACTGGCAAGGTGATCGGCGATCCGAATGCCGACTGGCGCAGCAGTGGCGGTGAAGTGCCGCAGCGGGACCGCACCGGCGCCAAAGTCCTGCCAGACGGCACCAAGGTCGCGCTGATGCAGGGCCGCATCGTCAAAGGGCCGGAATACCTGACGGTGTTCGAGGGACTGACCGGCAAGGCGCTCGCCACCGCGCCTTACGATCCCCCGCGCTATCCCGGCGGCAACCCTACGCCCGAACAGCTGACCGCATCGTGGGGTGACGGTTATGCCAACCGGTCGGACCGCTATCTGGCCGGGGTCGCCTATCTCGACGGGCAGCTTCCCAGCATGGTCTTCGGGCGCGGCTATTACGCCCGCACCGCGATTGCCGCGTGGGACTGGCGCGGCGGCAAGCTGACCCAGCGCTGGCTGTTCGACAGTTCGGCACCCGGCAACGCCGACTATGCCGGACGCGGAAACCACCAGCTTTCCATTGCCGATGTCGACGGAGATGGCCGTGACGAGGTGATCTACGGATCGATGGCGGTGGACGACAACGGCACGGGCCTCTGGACCCAGCCGCTGTTCCATGGCGACACCATGCATGTGGGTGATCTGGACCCGGCGCGGCCGGGCCTCGAAAAGTTCGGTGTGTTCGAGGATATTCGCCAGAACGGCGGCCTCGGTTCGGCCCTGCTCGATGCCCGCACCGGCGAAGTTCTATGGTCGAAACCGGCGGAGGAGGACACCGGGCGCGGCCTGTCCGCCGATATCGACCCGCGCCACTATGGCGAAGAGTTCTGGGGTGCCAACTCCGATCGCCTGCTCGATACCAAGGGGCAGCCGATCGGCCCGCATCCGCGCCAGACCAATTTCGCGATCTGGTGGGACGGCGACCTGCTGCGCGAACTGCTGGACGGTACGACGATCTCGAAGTGGGATTGGGAGCACGGTGTGGCGACACCGCTGCTGGCGCCGGAGGGGCTGGCCTCCAACAACGGCACCAAGGCGACGCCCGCGCTTCAGGCAGACCTGATCGGCGACTGGCGGGAGGAAGTGATCTGGCGCAGTGCCGACAACCGCGAACTGCGCATCTACACCACCCCCTATCCAACCACCCATCGCTTCGTCACGCTGATGCAGGATCCCGTCTATCGGGCCGGCGTGGCATGGCAGAACACCGCCTATAATCAGCCACCGCACACCGGCTTCTACCTCGGCGCGCCGCCGCCGAAGGACCAGTCGCCCCGCTAACCAGACCCACAATTAACTCCGTCGCCCCCGCGAAGGCGGGGATGACGGAGTGACCTGGCAAACAAGAGCTAACCGACCGTTTTGCGACGCTCGTACCCATTGATCGCCAGCCCCAGCGGGATCAGGCCAAGCGCCAATGCGGCCAGCAGTCCGAACGCCAGCCACCAACCCTCCGCCCCGCCCTGCAGCCAGCCGATCAGCACGGGCCCGAGCGCGGCGAAGCAATAACCCGCACTCTGCACTTTCGTCGAAATCCGGCGGTTTTCGTCCACGGAGCGGGCGAATTTCATGATCATCATGAAGATCAGCACGAACGTGCCGCCATGGGCGATGCTGCCGATCGGCGCCCAGAGCATCCACTGCGCGGGGGCCGCGACGATCCATAGCGGCGTCACCGTCCAGACCACGCCCATCAGCACCAGCAACCAGCCCAGCGACACGCGCCGCGCCAGTACCGGAATCCCCAGCGATCCGGTCAGCGAGAGGATCTGGAAGGCCGAGGCGACAATGCCTGCCTGGGTGCCGCTCATCCCGCCTGCCCTGGTCAGGAACGTCGGCAACCACGCGGTCAGCCCGTAGTAGGCGAAGATATGGATCGCGAAGGCGGCGACCATCAGCCAGACGAGCGCGGATGGCATCGCATCTGTCGGTGCGCTTGCCGTTCGCGCCTCCGCACCCACAGATGCGTCTGCCTTTTCTGGCCTCTGCCTATCGATCAACCACCGCGACGCGAGCGCGAGCAGCGCCAGCCAGACCCACCCGGCCAGCGCGATCTGCCAGCCTCCCCAGGCCGCGACCGGCGCGGTGAAGGCCAGCGTGAGCATCGCACCCAGATTGAGCGAGACCGTATAGAGCCCCGTCACCGCATTCACATTGCGCTGGAAATCGCGCGCGATCAGCATGAGCGCGACGATGTTTCCCATCGCGATGCACATGCCGATCACCAGCGTCCCGGCGAACATGCCGACGAGCCCGGTGTAGGGGCGGATCACCGTGGCCAGTGCAACGCCGATCAGCACCGCGCGGATCGATCGGTCGATCCCCCAGCGCGCGATCAGCGGGGACAGCAACGGCGGCAGCAGGCCGAAGCAGAGCACCGGAATGCTGGTGAGCAGCCCCGCCCCCACGCTGCCAAGACCCAGACTGGCGCGGATTTCGACCAGAACCGGCTGGATCGCAGTCAACGGGCTGCGCAGATTGCAGCCCAGAACGATCAAGGCAAAGAGCGGCAACCAGAGCGACAGGCACAGTGGCAACGAACGCCGCGACGCTGGCGCGCCGGGCTCCTGCATTCGCGAAAGAGGCATTGCGTGGGGATGGCCTCCCAAGGCGGGCTTGGCAATCCTCCAAAGCCGTGAAGCGCCATCCTGTCGCAACGCCGCGACACACTTTTTCTTGTCCGACTAGTTGACGATCAAATCCACATGATGAAATACCATCCCACATAAGATACCCGTTCGGGAAGGGAGAGAGCATGAGCAAGCTGGTCTGGAGCCGCCGCGAGATGTTGGCCCAAAGTCTGGCAACATCCGCCGTTGTCGGCTCCATGGCGCTCACCGCCGGGCGCGCCGATGCCGCCCCCGTGGCCGCGAAGGAGCCGCTGGGATCCGGCATTGCACCGGGCGACGACGTGGTCTGGCTCGACGGCGGCATACCCTCCGCGCACGAAGGCCAGTCGTGGGGCCAGCCCTGGCCGCGCGGCACCCGGCTCGACAAGCGCGGCTACGTTCTCGAAGGCGCGGGCGGTGCGCGGGAGGCAGTGCAGACCTGGCCGATGGCCTGGTGGCCGGACGGCTCGATCAAGTGGACCGGGCACGCCACCAGTGCCAATGGCGCGCGTACCGGATCGCTGCGCGTCGTTCCCGGCACCGCCAAACCGGCGCAGACGCTCTTCGTGCGCGAGGCGGGCGATGCGATTACCGTCACCGTGGGCCAGACCGTCTGGACAGTGGGCCGCTCGGGCGAAGCGCTGATCCGCTCGGCGCGGGTGGGTGCGAACGAGGTGCTGCAATCGGTGCGGCTGCTCGCCAGCGCGCAGGACCGCCCCGATGACGAGGACGGCGCACCCGCGCTGGCCCGCTGGACCAGCGCCATCGAAAGCGCCACCGTCGAACAGAGCGGCCCGATCCGCGCGGTCATCAAACTCGACGGTCGCCATCGCGGTGAGGCGGGCGACTGGATGCCGTTCTCCGTCCGACTCTACTTCCACGCCGGGTCGGACAGTGTGCGGCTGGTGCATTCGATGATCTTCGATGGCGATCCCGCCAAGCGCTTCATTCGCGGACTGGGCCTCGAAGGCGCGGTGCCGATGCGCGACAAGTTGCATGATCGCCATGTCCGCTTCGCCGGCGAGAGGGGCGGCCTCTGGGGCGAGGCCGTTCGCCCGCTGACCGGCCTGCGCCGCGATCCGGGCAAGGCCTTCCGCGACGCGCAAGTGGCGGGCGCGGCGACGCCCCCGCTCGACCAGATGGGCGCGGCGGTGCGGCAGAACATCGAATACATTCCCGCGTGGGGCGATTTCCGCCTGCGCCAGCCCAATTCGGACGGCTTTTCGATCGTCAAGCGTACCAAGCCCGGTTGCGGCTGGATCGATGTCGATACGGCAGGGCGCGCGCCGGGGCTTGGCTATATCGGCGGTCCTTCCGGCGGCGTTGCCTTCGGGATGCACGACTTCTGGCAGCGCTACCCGGTCGGCCTGGACATCTCCGATGCGGCCAGCGACACCGCGCGCTTCACCGTCTGGTATCACGCCCCCGATGCGCCGGCGATGGACCTGCGCTTCTATCACGACGTGATGGGCATGGAGAGTTTCGAGGCGCAGAACCTCGGCCTCGACGTGACTTACGAGGATTACGAACCGGGCTGGGGCGATGCCTCCGGGATTGCGCGCACGACCGAATTCCGCATCTGGGCCCTGCCCGCCACGCCGCCGCGCGAACGTCTGGCCGAGATGGGCCAGGGCCTTGCCACGCCGCCGCGGCTGGTCGCCAATGTCGCGCGGGTCCATGCGGCCGGGCTGTTCGGTCCGTGGAGCCCGATCGCCGCCGGCGGACCTCTGCGGGGCAAGATCGAGGCGCGGGCGAAGCAGGAACTCGATTTCTACATCGGGCAAGTGGACCAGCGCCGCTGGTACGGCTTCTGGAACTACGGCGACGTCATGCACAGCTATGACAACGACCGGCACGTCTGGCGCTACGATATCGGCGGTTTCGCGTGGGACAACAGCGAACTTTCGACCGACATGTGGCTCTGGTACGGCTTCCTGCGCACGGGCCGCGCCGACGTGTTCCGACTGGCGGAGGCGATGACACGGCATACCGGGGAGGTGGACGTCTATCACGCCGGCCGCTTCAAGGGCCTGGGCACGCGCCACGGCGTGCAGCACTGGGCGGACAGTTCGAAACAGCCGCGCATCTCCAACGCCGCCTATCGCCGGTTCTACTACTACCTCACCACCGACGAGCGCTGCGGCGACCTGATGCACAGTCTGGTGGACAGCGACCATGCGCTGAAGACGGTCGATATCGGCCGCAAGGTCATGCACCGGGCCGATGCCAGCAAGCCGCCTGCCGGAACCGGCGCGGTCGTGGCCGACCAGCCGCTGCCCGATGGCCAGATCTTCATGCAGTTCGGCACCGTCTGGGGATCGCTGCTGGGCGCATGGCTCACCGAGTGGGAGCGCACGCGCGACACCCGCTGGCGCGACCGCATCATTGCCGGAATGCGCTCCATCGCCGCCCTTCCCAAGGGCTGGCTGGCAGGCGGCGCGGCATTCGACCTCGCCACGGGCCGCTTTGTCGGCGGCGGGAACGAGGTGAACATGAGCCACCTCAACGGCGTGTTCGGCGTGTTCGAGATCACTGCCGAACTGCTGGAACTGCTGGACGAGCCAGCGTTCCGCAAGACCTGGCTCGAATACTGCGAACTCTACAACGCGCCGGAGGCGGAGTTCCGCGCCCGCACCGGCGCATCGGGCAAGGGCCGCGCGCTGACGCAGGCGCATTCGCGCTACACCGCCTATGCCGGGGTGCAACTCGGCAAGCCGGAACTGGTGAAGCGCGCCTGGGGCGAATTCTTCGGCGCAGGCGACCGCGAGGGGCGCGACCAGTCGCGCGGCGCGCGCAAGGTGACGGGCGCTGCCGTGCTCAAGCCGGTGGACGAGATCGCCGAAGTCTCCACCAACGATGCCGCGCAGTGGGGCATCGCCGCGACCGTGAACCTGACGCTGATCGGGGATGCGCTGGAATGAGGCGTCTCGCTGCCGCCCTGATACTTGTGTCGTTGTCGGCAGCGGCGCCCCCGCAAGCGGACGACTTCCGCCACGGCCTCTCCCACTGGCGTGTCGAGGCGGAAGCGCCCTCGCGCGTCACCGTTCAGGACGGCGTGATGGACATCGACGCACCGGAAGGGCTCTCGATCTGGTGGGGCGAGGAACTGCGGGGGCCCGTCGCCATCGAATACGAGGTCATGGCGGTGTCGGCCGGTGGGCCGAACGATGCGGTGAGCGACGTCAATGCCTTCTGGATGGCCACCGACCCTGCCGCACCGGACGGATCGCCCCTGGCCCGGCCCCGCAGCGGGGCTTTCGCGGCCTATGACACGCTCAAGACCTATTACGTCGGCATCGGCGGCAATCGCAACACCACCACGCGGATGCGCCGCTATGTCAGTGAACCGGGCAACCGTCCGCTGCTGCCCGAGCATGACAGGGCGGATCCGGCGGCGCTGCTCGTGGCCAATCGCTGGGTGCCGGTGCGGCTTGCCGCCGATGGCGCGACGGTGATGGTGGACTTCGGCGGCAAGCGGCTTTTCGCGATGATGGATACCGCGCCCTATCGCCGGGGCTGGTTCGCCTTGCGCACCACCAAGAGCCACTTGCGCATCCGCAATTTCCGGATCGTTCCGCTTGGGACCGGGCGCTGAGGAGCCGCAAGATGGCTCCTCTCGACACACCCTCCCCTTTACCCACTCGTCGCCCCCGCGAAGGCGGGGGCCCCGCTTCCTTCTCGCCATCACGCAAGAAAAGCGGGGTCCCCGCCTTCGCGGGGACGACGGGGGTTTTTGATCGCGGGCTCCTGCGCTCACGCCCCGTCGGACGGAATCCGCAACCCGTGCCGCGCCGCAAAGCGGGCAAAGCGCGTCAGCCACAACCCGGGCCGGCCATCCGGCTCGAACAGCGGTGCGCCGTGGCCGCCCTTCTCGATCACATGGAGTTCGGAAGGAATCTTCGCCGCCCGGCACCCCTCGAACATCGCAAGGCTGTTGCCGCAATCGACCACGGTATCGTCGGCCGCATGGCCCAGCAGGATCGGCGGCGTCGCCGCGGGAACATCGAGATTCACCGAATACCGCCGCGACAATTCCTCGCTCGGGTTCGCCCCCAGCAGTTCGCTGCGCGACTGGGCGTGGGCGAGCGGCGGCACCATGCTCACGACCGGGAAGAACATCCCCGCCACTATCGGCCGCGCGTCCAGCGCATCGGCAGCGTCGACCGGATCGTAGACTTTGGCCGCAAAGCGCGTGGCGATGCTGCCGCACAAGTGCCCGCCCGCCGAAAAACCGATGGTCGCCACATTGGCCGGATCGACGCGCCACTTCGCGGCGTTGGCGCGAATTACCCGCATGGCACGCTGGGCATCCTGCAGGGGCGTATCCGGTCCGCCGGTCCAGCCGTCATGCGGCAGGCGATAGAGCAGTTCGAAGGCGGTCACCCCCTGCTCCGCAAACCAGCGCGAGATTGCGGACGGCTTGGTCCCCATCGCCACGCGTGCATAACCGCCGCCGGGAAACATCAGCACGGCGGCACCGGTGGGCTTGGCCGCCGGGCACACCGTCAGCATCGGCGTCGCCACATGCGGCCAGGCGAAATCGTCGGGATTGTTCTTGTTGGAGCGCAGCACGCGCTCCTCCTTCACGCCGCCCTTGGGCAGCCCCGGCGGCGAGCCCGGCCAGATCGGAAAGCGCTCGGCCATACCCGCCCCCGCACTGTCACCGGCTTGCGCCAGCGCGCGGGTGGACAGCAGCGGCACTGCGGCCAGCGCGCTCAGCGAACCCAGGAATTGACGGCGATCACTCGACATATTGCACTCTCCCCGAAAGGTCATTCTATGCATTGGAACATGTTGAAATTCATCCGGCTTTTGGAGCGTGCGGCATGATCGCCGCCTCGCTGCTCCTGCTCGCCGCAGCGGCCGCGCCTGCCGCGGACGTGGCGCCAAAGCCGCTGTTCCGCGATCCGGTGCACGATGGCGCCGCCGATCCCACCACGGTCTACGATCCGGCCGCCCGCGAATGGGTGATGTTCTACACCAACCGCCGCGCCGACCTGCCGATGGAGGACGAGAAGGACGTGCGCTGGGTCCACGGCACCGCGATCGGCACTGCGCGTTCGAAGGACGGCGTGCACTGGCGTTACGGCGGCACGGCCGCGATCCCGGCAAGCTGCACCGGCGAAACGCTCTGGGCACCGGATATCGAGCGTTTCAATGGCCAGTGGCACATGTGGCTGACGGTCGTGCCCGGCGTGTTCCGCGACTGGAACGCCCCGCGCTTCATCGTCCACCTCACCAGCCGCGATCTGAAGTCCTGGACCTGCGGCGACCGCCTCGACCTCGGTTCGGACCGGGTAATCGACGCCAGCGTGATCGCGCTGCCGAAGGGCGGCTATCGCCTGTTCTTCAATGACGAGCGCATGGGCAAGGCGATCCGCACGGCGGACAGCACCGATCTGGTCCACTGGACGGTGAAGGACCGCCTCACCACCACGCCGGGGGAAGGCCCCAAGGCATTCCGCTGGAAGGGCCGCTGGTGGCTGGTCTCCGATGCGTGGAAGGGCCTGCTCGTCATGCGCTCCGATGACGGAGAACACTGGACCACCCAGCCCGGCCACATCCTGGCCACACCCGGACAGGCGCCGACCGACCGCGCCAAGGGCCAGCATCCCGACGTGATCGTTTCTGGGACACGCGCCTATATCGTCTACTTCGTGCATCAGGGCGGCGAGGACGAGGCGAAGGCGAACCCCGACTGGAACCGCCGCAGCGTGCTCCAGATCGCGGAACTGAAGGAGAAGGACGGGGTGATTACCGTAGACCGCGACAGCCCCGCGCATGTGCGGCTGACGCCGCCGAAGGAGGCGCGGCGATGAGCCTGCTGCTCGATCGCCGCGCGCTCTGCCTCGGCGCTACGGCGCTGGCAGGCTGCGTCACCACGCGCATTACCCCGTCCGAGCCGGAAGGCCCCCTGCTCTTCGCCTATTTCAGCACCGGAAAGGGAGAGGCGGACGGGCTGAAACTGGCGGTGAGCGAAGACGGCTTTGCCTTCCGCACGCTTGGTGGCGGCAAGCCTTTCCTCGTGCCGCAGGTCGGTGAGAAGAAGCTGCTGCGCGATCCGTTTCTCTGGCGCGGTGAGGGGCCGGACGCGCAGTGGCACTGCGTCTGGACCACGGCGTGGCAGGGCGTGACGATCGGCCACGCCACCACGCGCGATTTCGTGAACTGGACACCCCAGCGCGCGATCCCGGTCATGGCGTCGGTGCCCGGCACCCGCAACTGCTGGGCGCCCGAGGCGATCTACGATCCCGCCACACGCCGCACGGTGATCTTCTGGTCCAGCACGGTGGAAGGGCGCTTCCCCGAAACTGCAGGTTCGTCCGAAGGCGGCTACAACCACCGGCTCTGGTACACCACGACTGCCGATTTCGAGAGCTTCGCCCCGCCGCAAGTGCTCTACGACCCCGGCTTCAGCGTGATCGACGGCACATTCGCCCATGCCCCGGACGGCGGCCTCTGGCTGGTGGTGAAGGACGAGACGGTCACCCCGCCGCGCAAATGGCTGCGCACAGCTTCCGCGCGCGGACCGCTGGGGCCCTTCGCGCCGCTGGGCGAGCCCTTCACGCCCTCGTGGGTGGAAGGGCCGATGACGACGCGGATCGGCGACGACCTCGTCTGTTACTACGACGTCTATCGCGATGGCCGCTGGGGCGCCAAATCCACGCGCGACATGGTGACATGGCAGGACGTCAGCGACCGTCTCGCCATGCCGCAGGGCGCGCGCCACGGATCGCTTGTGCGGATCGATCGCCGACTCCTCGCTGCTCTGGAATCTTGAAAAAGCGGCTCCCGGATGGAGGATCCGGGAGCCGCCAGTGCCGGCGCGGGAGGGCCCCGCCGGGATCTGCAAAATCAGAACTTCACGTTCACGCCTGCCGAGATCGTCCGGCCGACGCGGGTCTGGAACAGCGTGTCCTGCCGCTGGCTGTCGGTGTAGAGGCTGTTCTGCTCATCGGTGAGGTTGGTGCCCTCAAGGATCAGCTTCACATTGTCCGTCAGGTTGTACGAGGCCGAGGCATCGACGTACGTCGTCGCATGGTTGCCCACCAGATCGCTGCCCGGCGACGCCGGGATGCCGCGAATGAACGGCCCGCGATAGTTGATCGTGCCGCGGATCGAGAACTTGTTGTTCTCCCAATAAAGCGTGCCCGATGCCGTGTCCTTAGACAGGCCGACCAGATCGTCCTTGGCCGTCACCGTGCAGACCCCGCCCGAGCTGGAGAGGCAGTAGGTGATCTTCGACATGACGTGCGTGTAGTTCGCCAGCACACCGAAGTGGCTGAGGAAACCGGACATGAAGTTGAACGGGATCTGCGCGTTGAGCTCGACGCCCTTCAGCGGGCCGCCCGGCGTATTGGTGGGCGTGGCGATGTTGAACAGTTCGTCCGGCGTGGTGTTGCTGCCGATCAGCAGTTCATTCGGCAGGCCCAGCGAGCTGTACGGCACCAGCGAGTTCACGTTCTGAACGTAAGTCTTGATGTCCTTGTAGAAGAACGCGGCCGACAGCAGCGCGCCGGGGCGGAAGTACCATTCCACGGCGGCATCGAAGGTATTGGCGCGGATCGGTTCGAGCAGCGGGTTGCCCAGCGAGCCGGAGCGCGTGACGGCATTGATCGCCACCGTCGGCGCCAGCAGCGTCAGCGCCGGGCGCGACATGACCTTGGCGGCAGACAGGCGCAGCAGCAAGTTCTGGACGGGTTCGATCACCACGTTGGCCGAAGGCAGCCAGTCGTCATAGCTGCGCGAAACCGCGCGGAACTGGCCGGTCAGCCCGGTGGGCGAGGTGGCATCCGACAGGTTGATGAAGCCGGTGGAGCGCTGCCAGGTGTGGATATAGCGCACGCCCACGTCGCCGCGCAGGCCGAAGCCTACTGCGTCCGAGAAATCGAACGTGCCCATCAGATAGGCGCTCGTTTCCTCTTCCTTGACGCCCGGATTGGTCTCTCCGCAGCCGGTGCAAGTGCGTGCATCGAACAGGTTGTAGGTGTCCGCCAGCTTCTGCCAGTCGAGGCTGGCCCAGCTGGACGGCGCGCCATGGCCCCAGAGGCTGTCCACCCCGGTGATCTGCGTGGTCAGATCCGACAGGGCGACACCGGACGGCAGTGCCTGAACCAGTGTATCGGCGGTGTAGTACGTGGTGAAGCGCTGCTTGAAGTCGCTCGACCGGTACTGCGCGCCGGCATGGACCTTGAACGCATCCGACACTTCGTAATGCGCGTTCCATTCGGCCAGCACGCCCTTGGTGGTGTTGCTGGCCGGCTTGCCCTGAAGGCTGAAGCCGCCGGTGACGACGCCCGCGCCGGGCGTCGGGCCGTAAAGGAAGTTGTTCGGATCGGAGACGTCGAAGCCGAAGCCCAGCACCGGCGTACGCCCGCCGCCCGTGTAGTCGATGGAGAAATTGTCCGTATCCAGCGCATCCATGAAGTACTGCATGCGGATCTTGTCTTTCCAGACAGACTCGTTGAGGCCGACCTTGGCGTCGACCGTCAGCCGGTCGTTGAACCGGTGCATGAAGTTCAGGTTCGCCTGCTTGAACGTGGTCGAATACTTGGAGTGCAGGCCTTCCGAACGCACGTCCACGCCGTCGAGCAGCGCATAGTCCACCGAGCCGAGGTCGGACAGTTGCACGTCCTTCAGCGACATCATCGGAAAGCCCTGGTTCGACGCGGAGCGGCCGAACGAGATGGCTTCGATGTAGTTGTCGTCACGCGTAACGTTGAAGCGCGAATAGAGCAGGTCCAGCGAGATATCGGTGTCGTCGTCGGGCTTGTACTGCAGCGTCAGGGTGCCGCCGATGCGTTCCTGCGTCTGTTCGGAATTGATGTAGCGCGGGATGCGCGGGAAGAAGGCGCCACTGCCGGGTGTGTTCGGCATGTCATCGCGGCGGGCGTCATAGACGGTCTGATAGGCCGCCGGATCGCTGGTGCGCGGGTTGCCGGTGGAGCAGTTCGTGGCGCTGGCGCCGGTCGAGGCGCTGTTCGCCGGGTTCTGCGGCGTCACGCCCAGCGGCGAGCAGAACATGCCGTTCTGGTTGGCGGAAAGGATGTCCACCGCCGAATAGCCCACTTCGCGTGTGTGCCGCTTCTGGTAGGCGATGGAGCCGAGCACGCCGAAGCCGCTGTCCCCGAACTGCTTGGATACCAGCGCCGAGGCGCGCGGATCGACTTGCTTCGAAAGTTCGTTCCAAACGCCGCGGCCGGTGGCCGAAAATACGAACGGCTTTGCGGAATCGAACGGCTTGGGCGCGGTAAGGTCCACCGTCGCGCCCAGCGAGCCTTCCTCCACATCGGCCGACGGCGTCTTGCGCACGGTCAGGGCCGAGAAGATCTCGGTCGGGAACACGTTGAAGTCAAAGCTGCGGCCGTTGTTGCCGGCGCCGTAGATGTCCGAACCGCCAGTCTGCGCGGCGGCTTCCATGCCGTTGATGCGCACGCGGGTGAAATCGGCGCCCAGGCCGCGCACGGAGATGTTCTTGCCCTCTCCCCCGTCACCGCGCTGAAGCGCCACGCCGGGGATGCGCTGCATCGATTCCGCAAGGTTGGAATCGGGGAACTTGCCAAGGTCTTCCGCCTTGATGGTGTCGATCGCGGCGGTCTGATCGCGCTTGTCCGCCAGCGCTGCGTTCAGCGAGGCGCGAAAGCCGGTGACGATGATATCCTCGGCGCTGGGCGGAGTGTCCGTACCGGGGTTAGCCTGCGGAGCGGCGGCATCCTGCGCGAAAGCAGGGAGAGAAACCGACATCAACGCGGCAACAGCCAGCGCCGGAGCCGAAACGCGGCTGCGCATGATGGTTTTGAAGGACGCCCTTCCCATTATCTCACTCCCGTTATCGTTCTTTAACTTGTCCCATTATGTGGGATTAGGTTTTACGATATATGACGTTTTCGCTCAAATCCAGTCAAAATCGCTTCCAAACGATCCTTACCCCTTATTTCCACGCAGGCCGGGAACGGCTCGCCGCCGGAAAGCACGCGCTGTGCGGATTGACTTTCAATGCTCCCGATATATGCGATCATAAACCGTCATATGGGATATAATCCCAAAGCGGTAGATGACGAATGATCAGGAGAGGATCGCTATGTCCCTGACCACGGCGCTGGCTTTGGCCGTTACCGCAGCAACAGCATCGGCAAGTCCGTCCGGCGCGCCGGTCATCGATATCGACCTTGCCGGCAAGACGCCGGACCAGATGCCCAGCTATCGGCCCGGCGCGAACGGAGTGGAACGACGCGATCCCTCCGGCGCGTTCCTCTATTCGGTGGCGCTGCCCGAAGGCATCTACCGCGTGACGCTGACCTTGGGCGATAGGCGCAGCGCGGGGAACACCACGGTGAAGGCCGAGAGCCGCCGCCTGTTGCTGCGCGATGTCGCCACGCGGCGCGGACAGACGGTGACGCGCAGCTTTCTGGTCGACGTGCGCGATGCGCGCCTGCCGCGCCAGCCCGCGGGCGCTCCGCGCTTCGGCCAGACGGTGCTGCTGGACGAGCGTGACCTTGCCAGCTTCAATTGGGACGACAAGCTGACCTTCGAATTCCTCGGCCAGCCGCGCGTTGCGGCCATCCATATCGAACCGGCAAGCGCCCCGCGCCTGTTCCTCGCCGGCGATTCCACCGTGGCGGACCAGTATACCGAGCCCTTCACCAGTTGGGGCCAGATGTTGCCCGCGATGCTGGACGATCATGTGGTCGTGGCCAATCACGCCAAGTCCGGCGCGACGATGAAGTCCTTCATCGCCCAGTTGCGCTTCTCCAAACTGCTGACGCAGGTCCGCGCGGGCGACTGGCTGTTCATCCAGTTCGGCCACAACGACCAGAAGACCGAATGGCCGATGACCTACCTCGATCCCGAACTGACCTATCCCGCCTACTTGCGCAGCTACATCGCCGAAGCGCGGCGGCGCGGCGTGCATCCGGTACTGGTCACTTCCCCCGAGCGGCGCAATTTCGATGAGGGCGGCAAGATCAAGGACACGCTGGGCGCCTATGCCGCCGCGGTGCGCAAGGTCGCCGCCGAAGAGAACGTGCCGCTGATCGACCTCAACCGAGACAGCATCGCGATCATGCAGGCGCTTGGCCCCGAAGTCTCGCCGCGCGCCTTTGCAGAGGATGGCAAGGACCGGACGCACAACAACAACTATGGCGCGTGGCTTTTCGCCGCCGCGATCGCCCGGCAGGTGGCCGAGAAGATCCCCGAACTCGCGCCTTATGTTGTGCTGAAGACCTTCGATCCCGCGCATCCGCCGCTGCCCGACGCGCTGCCGATCGCGCCGAGCATTCCTCTGGAGGAAACCAAGCCGGAAGGGAGCTAGGGGCGATGAAAGTGCCTCGCCGCGTGTTTTCCGGCCTCTGTCTGGCGGGCGCGCTGGCGCCTCGCTCCGTGCTTGCCGCGGATGGGCACTTCGATGTCCGCCACTTCGGCGCGAAAGGCGACGGCCTGGCCATCGACAGCCCCGCCTTCAATGCCGCGATCACCGAAGCGGCGCGCGTGGGCGGCACCGTGCTGGTGCCGTCGGGGCGCTATCTCTGCTTTTCGATCCGCCTCCAAAGCCGCATCCGGCTGGTCTTCGAGCGCGGCGCGACGATCGTCGCCGCCGATCCGGCGCTTCATGGCGGCCGCTACGACCTGCCCGAACCGGCACCCGGCCTCTATCAGGATTTCGGCCATAGCCACTGGCGCAACAGCCTGATCTGGGGCGAGGATGTGGCGGATGTCGTGATCGAAGGCCCCGGCCTGATCCACGGGCTTGGCCTCACCCGCGACGGCCCCGGTGCGCGCTGGAAAGCGCAAACCGGCGAGCGGCCGCTTTCCATGCAGGGCATGAGCGAAAGGGAGATCGCAGACCTCGAACCCGCGATTGCCGCGATGGACGGGCTGGGCAACAAGGCCATCGCGCTGAAGCGCGGGCGCAATATCCGCCTCTCCGGCTTTACCGTGCTCAAGGGCGGGCATTTCGCGATCCTCGCCACCGGCACCAGCGCCCTGCTGATCGAGAACCTGACCATCGATACCGACCGCGACGGCATCGATCTCGACTGCGTGAAGGACACGCTGGTGCGCGGCTGCAAGGTCAATTCGCCGAACGACGACGGCATCGTCGTCAAGTCCAGCCTTGCACTGGGTGAGCCGATCGCGGCCGAAAACGTGGTGATTCAGGCCTGCGCGGTCTCCGGCTACGACATCGGCACGCTGATCGACGGCACCCGCCAAAGGACGCAGCAATTCGCGCCCGACCGGGACCGCGTGACCGGGCGCATCAAGCTCGGCACCGAAAGCAACGGCGGCTATCGCAATGTCGTGGTGAAGGACTGCACCTTCACCCATTGCCGGGGCCTTGCGCTGGAGACGGTCGACGGCGGGGTGATGGAAAACGTCGTGGCCCGCCGCCTCACCATGCGGGGCGTAACGACCGCGCCCCTGTTCGTGCGGCTGGGCGACCGGCGACGCGGGCCGGAGGGAACCGGGATCGGCGCAATCCGCCGCGTGGTGCTTTCCGAGATCGACGCGCGGGGAATCGACCCGCGCTTTCCCGCAGCCTTCGCGGGCCTTGCCGCAAGGCCGATCGAATCGATCGTCATGCGCGACGTCCATCTGGTCTATGGCGAGGCCACGAAACCGCGCGAAATCCTCCCTGAGCCAGCCGAAACCGTACCGGAACTGGCCGCCGCCTATCCCGAACCCAGCATGTTCGGCATTCTCCCGGCATGGGCACTCTGGGTCCGCCATGTGGAACGCCTGACCGTGGACAAGTTCCATGCGGAAACGATTATTCACGAAGCGCGCGCCCCGATCCTGCTGGAAAACGTCGCATTCCCGAGCTTTTCGCGCACACCGCTGCGCCAGAATGGCGATTGACGGACACGTGTGGACGAGTTACCAAATATCGGTATTGATATCCACATAATGGAACGTCGGGAGAGTGGTAGTGCCAGATATGGGGATGGCGACGGGATCGATCCACGCTTTCAGGATGCAGTTGAAGCCCGGCACGGTCGATGAATACCGCCGCCGTCATGACGCGATCTGGCCCGAACTCTCCGCCCTGCTGACCGAAGCGGGCATTCGCGACTATTCGATCTTTCTCGACGAGCAGAGCCTGGCGCTTTTCGCGGTGCTGCGCGTCACGCCGGACAACACCCGCGACACCCTGCCCGACCATCCGGTGATGCGCCGCTGGTGGGACCATATGGCCCCGCTGATGGAAGTGGAGCCCGGCAACCGGCCGAAGGAATGGCCGCTCCCGCTTATGTTCCACATGGACTGAGCCGATGAAGCGCGCGTTCCTTGCTGCTCTGCTGTTGTCCGCCGTTCCGCTGCCAGTTCTGGCGCAGGACGCGAAGCCGACCGCCGATCTTGCCGCCCCGGTCCGAACATTCGGCCGCGTCTCGTTCGACGCGCGTTCGCTGATGATCGACGGCAAGCGGCAAGTGATCTGGTCGGGCGAGTTCCACCCGTTCCGCCTGCCCAGCCCCGATCTCTGGCGCGATGTGCTGCAGAAGATGAAGGCCAGCGGGTTCAACACCGTCGCGCTCTATTTCGACTGGGGCTACCACTCGCCCAAGCAGGGCGTCTACGATTTCAGCGGGATTCGCGACCTCGACCGGCTGCTGACGATGGCGGAGGAAGAGGGCCTCTGGGTCATGACCCGCGCCGGGCCTTACGTGAACGCGGAACTGTCGCGCGGCGGCTTTCCCGGCTGGCTGGTCAACCAGAAGGCCCGCGCCCGCACCGACGATCCCGAATATATGGCGGCGGCGGACGAGTGGCTGACTGAGGTCAACGCGATCATCGCCCGCCACCAGATCAACGGGGACGGCAAGGGCCATAAGGGATCGGTGATCCTCCACCAGATCGAGAACGAACTGGCGCTGACTACGCCCGCGCAGCGCCGCTACATGGACCACCTTTACGCCAAGGCGCGCGCCGACGGCATTACCGTGCCGATCTTCCACAACGATCAGGGCCGCAACGGCTACTGGGTGCCGGAAGGTTCACCCGTCGACAAAGTCGTCCACGGCCCCAACGACATGTATGCGTTCGACGGCTATCCCGGCGGCACCTGCACCGTGGAAGGCAAGCCGACGCGCAGCGTGGCCGCGCCGGACTGGGGCTTCTACGGCCCCGGCGGCGCCAAGGGCGGTGCTTCCGCCTCGCCGAAAACACCGGGATTCCTGGCCGAATTCGGCGGCGGCTGGTTCGACTATTGGGGGTCCAACGGCGGCTACGAGTGCAACGCGGTCCAGCGCGGCAAGCGGTTCCAGCGGGTATTCTACGGCACCAATCTGGCCAACGGCATCGGCATCCAGAGTTTCTACATGACGTATGGCGGCACCAGCTGGGGCTGGCTGCCGGCCCCGGTGGTGTTCACCAGCTACGACTATGGCGCCGCCATTTCCGAGGCGCGGAACCTGCGCGAAAAGGCGCTGGAGATGAAGCAACTGGGCGGATTGATCGCCTCCGTGCCGGACCTTGCGGGGATGATCCCGGCAGGCGCGCCTGAGATCTCCTCGCCCAATATTCAGGTCTATCACAACAAGAGCCCGGAGACCGACGCGCGCTTCCTGCTGGTAGCGCACAAACCTTCCAACGGCCAAACCGACGACAGCTTCACGGTCACCGCCGCGCTGCCGGATGGGCGCTATACATTTCCGATGCGGCTCAATGGCTTCGATGCCAAATGGCTGGTCGCGGGCGTGAACCTTGGCGGGCAGCGGCTGGTCTATTCAACCTCCGAACTGCAATCCTTGTCCAAGGCTGGAAACGCCGATCTGCTGCTGCTTTACGGCCGTGCCGGGGAGCCGGGCGAGACCGTTCTGCGCTATGCCTCGGCCCCGAAAGTCACGGTTCTGGAAGGCACGGCACAAACCGCCTTCAACGACACCAAGGGTGACCTGAAAGTCACCTACACCCACACAGGACGCACCGTGCTGCGCCTGACCGGTGGCGGACGCGACGACCTGATCCTGATCCTTGCCGACGAGGCCGAAGGCACCCGCTACACCCGCGTGGAATCGCCGATAGGCCCCGTTCTCGTGCGCGGTCCTGAGCTGGTCCGTCACGCCTCACTGAAATCCGGCGCGCTGGCGCTGACCGGCGATACCGACGCGGCGAGCGGACTCGAAGTCTGGGCGCCCGGCGCCATTCGCGCGCTGACATGGAACGGCGCGCGTGTTCCTGCCAAGGCCTCCGCCGTCGGCAGCCTCACCTCCACCACGCCCCTGTCCGGCCCTGCTCCGGTCGTGCTTCCCGCCCTCACCGGCTGGCGCATGGCCAAGGGTTCGCCGGAGGCCGATCCGAAGTTCGACGACAGCACATGGCAGGCTGTGGGCGGCAATCGCCCCAATGCCACGATCACCCAGCGCCCGGACGGCCAGCCGAACATGGCGATGGATGCCTATGGCTTCCACGAGGGCGACGTCTGGTATCGCGGCAAGTTCGAGGGCAACCCCGGCGCGAAGACCGTCTCGCTGTTCTACGGCGCCGGCGGCTCCGGCCTCGTGCAGGCTTGGCTCGACGGCAAGTTCATCGGTCAGGCCGAGACGCCGAGCGGCCTGCCCCGTCCGATTACCACCGGCACCGTCACGCTGGACCTTCCGCCCGAGACGCAGGCGGCTGGCAGCCATGTCCTTTCGGTCATGGTCCGCAACAACGGCCATAACTGGGACCTCGATTCCGACGACTTCCACAAGGAAGCGCGCGGGCTGATTTCCGCATCGATCTCTCAGCCTGGCGGGCGCAGCTTCGCCGTGCCGATCGCGTGGAAGATCCAGGGCCAGCGCGGCGGCGAGGACATTGCCGACCCCGTACGCGGCCCCGCCAACAACGGCGGCCTCTATGGCGAGCGCATGGGCTGGCACCTCCCCGCCTTCGACGACCGCCAGTGGTCTGCCGCGCAAGTACCGGCAACCAGCGCGGAGCCGGGCACGACATGGTATCGCACCGCGTTCGACCTTGCCGTGCCCAAGGGGCAGGACGCCACCATCGCGCTGGCCTTCGGCGATACCGAGACCCCGCGATCGGCCGCGAAGTACCGTGTGCTGATCTTCGTCAACGGCTGGAACATGGGTCAGTTCATCGCCCACATCGGCCCGCAGCGCGTGTTCCCGATCCCCGAGGGTATCCTGAACCACCACGGCACCAACCACGTCGCGCTGGCCGTAACCAGTGATGGCGCGCCGGGCGATGCGCTGGAGGCGGTGAAGCTCGTCACCCTGCACAACGTCAAGGGCGGCCTCCCCGTGCAGATGGTGCCCGCCCCCACCCGCCCGGATCAGCTGAAATGACCGGCGACGCGCTCACCCGCCGCCAGTTCGGCATCGGTAGCGCCGGCGCGTTCTGCCTTGCCGGGCTGCCCGGCATCGCGAGCGCAGCACCCAAGAAGGGCGCACGCCCATGGCCCTACCTTATCGGCGCCGACGTCTCATGGGTGCCCGAAGACGAAGCGCAGGGCGCCACCTATTACGAGGACGGCCAGCGCAAGGATGTGCTCGCGATCTTCCGCGATGCCGGGTTCAACGCGATCAAGCTGCGCCTCTTCGTCGATCCCGCGAACGGCTATTCGCGGGGGCAGCCCGGCGGCCCGTGGTGCGACCTGCCGCACACGATCGAATTTGCGCGGCGGATCAAGGCAGCGGGCTTCCACCTCTCGCTCACGCTCCACTATTCGGACACCTGGGCCGATCCGCAGCATCAGGACAAGCCGGCGGCATGGGCGAACCTGCCCTTCCCCAAGCTGGTCGATGCCGTCCATCGCCATACCGCAGAGACTTTCGCGGCGATGAAAGCGGCGGGCGTCGCGCCCGATCTGGCCATCCTGGGCAACGAGACGACGTTCGGCATGCTCTGGCCCGATGGCCGCGTGCCGCTGACCATTCCCACCGGCAATCCGGTGACCGACAAGGAACACATGCATGTCCGGGACGCGGGCGGCTATGACAAGTTCGCCGCGCTGCTGAAGGCCGGGATTGCCGCAAGCCGCGATCAATTGCCGGACACGCCCGTGGCGCTGCACAACCACCTCGGCCGCCACTGGCCGATCGTGCAGCATTGGACCGACAGCCTCATCGCCCGCGACGTCCGGTTCGATGCGCTGGGCTTCTCCTGCTATCAGCAGGCCGCGCAAGGCGACTGGCAGCGGACCTTCGCCGAATTCAGCCGCCGCTACCCGGACAAGGGCTTCTTCGCGATCGAGTATTCGTCGCGCAAGCGCTACCTGAACGATCTGGTCCAGGCCCATCCGAACGGCTGGGGCAGCTTCATTTGGGAACCGACGCGGCATCAGGAAGCGATCTTCCTGAAAGACGGCAAGAGCGCAGGCGAAGGCCCGCGCGCCGACCTGCTTTCGCAAGGCCTGAACGCAGCCGAAGCGCCCGGCGCGACGCCCGCTTTGGAGCCTGCCCCCAGCGCACCGAAATCCGAAAACCATGGCGGCCGGTACGATGCCGATCCCGCCTTCCTGCAACTCTATCGCCAGATGGCGCGCGATTACGGAGTCCTGAAATGACCCACCGCGCGCCCTGCCGCAGCTACGCCCACAGGAGAACTTGAGTGGCCGCCCTTACCCATGACATCCCCCGCCAGCAGGTCACCGCGGCGATCGACCTGCTGATGCACAACCTCGTCAACATCAAGGACGAGACCGGCGAATTCCTGCTGCATCTGGAAGACGGCCGCGTGATCGACACCAAGGGCTGGGCCGGCTGGGAATGGACCCACGGCGTCGGCCTGTTCGGCATGTGGCGCTATTTCGAGCAGACCGGCGATGAAAAGGCGCTTGCCATCATCCGCCAGTGGTTTGCCGACCGTTTCGCCGAAGGCACGCCCACCAAGAACATCAACACGATGGCGCCGTTCATCACGCTGGCCTACCTCTACGAACTGGACGGCGATCCCAGCTACATCCCCTATCTCGACACCTGGGCCGAGTGGCTGATGGCGCCCGACGGCTTGCCCAAGACCGAGGAAGGCGGCTTCCAGCACATCGTCTACAACGACGAGAATCCGGGCGAGCTGTGGGATGACACGCTGATGATGAGCGTGCTGCCGCTGGCCAAGATCGGCCTGCTGCTGGACCGTCCGCAATACATCGAGGAAGCCAAGCGCCAGTTCCTCATCCACATCAAGTATCTGGCCGACAAGAAGACCGGCCTGTGGTTCCACGGCTGGGACTTCACCGGCCGCCACAACTTTGCAGAGGCGCTGTGGGCGCGCGGCAATTGCTGGGTGACGATCGCCATTCCGGAAATCATCGAACTGCTCGATCTGGAGCCGGGCGATGCCTTGCGCCTGTTCCTGATCGATACGCTGGCCGCGCAAGTCCGCACTCTGGCCGCGACGCAGGACGGTGAGACCGGCCTGTGGCACACGCTGATCGACGATCCGACCAGCTATCTGGAAGCATCCGCCACGGCAGGCTTCGCCTATGGCATCCTGAAGGCCGTGCGAAAGGGCTACCTGCCGCGCGAGTACGAGGATGTGGGCATCCGGGCCGTGCGCGGCGTGCTCGCCAATATCGACGAGACGGGCGAGTTGCAGCAGGTGAGCTTCGGCACCGCAATGGGCGACACGCTGCAGTTCTACAAGGACATCGCGCTGACCTCGATGCCTTACGGACAAAGCCTTGCCATCTGCGCGCTGGCCGAGTTCCTGCGGACCTATATCTGACGATGCGGCGGGCGGCTTCCCTGTTGCTGGCGGCGAGTTTCGTGCTCGCCGGTCCAGCGCGGGCGGCTGCTCCGCAATCCTCCGCTGCCTGGGTCCATTTCGAGCCCGCGCGCGGGGATTTCGCGCTGGCGACGGATGGCCGGGTGGCGCAAGTCGTCACGGCAGTGGAGGATCATGAACTGGTGCGCATCGCCGCCGAGGATCTGCGCGGCGATCTGGCCGCCGTCAGCGGCGCGAAGACGGCATCGGATGCGCAAATCTGGATCGGCACGCTGGGCCGCAATCCGGCGATCGACCGGCTCGTGGCGGCAGGCCGGATCGATGCGGCAAAACTGCGCGGCGCTTGGGAAAGCTTCGTCATCGCCGCGGTGCCGAACCCGGCCCCCGGTGTGAAACAGGCGCTGGTGGTGATCGGCAGCGACCGGCGCGGCACGGCCTATGGCGCCTACGAACTTTCCCGCGCCATCGGCGTGTCGCCCTGGCACTGGTGGGCCGACGTTCCGCCAGAACGGCACGCCGCGCTTTACGTTTCCGCCGGAACCCGCCGCTTCGGCCCGCCCTCGGTCAAGTATCGCGGAATCTACATCAATGATGAGGACTGGGGCCTCGTGCCCTGGGCACAGGGCACCTTCGCGCCGGACGAACCCGCCCCCGGCCCCAGGACTTATGCCAAAGTCTTCGACCTGCTGCTGCGCCTGAAGGGCAACATGCTCTGGCCGGCGATGCACAAGGTCAGCCGCGCGTTCAATGCCAACCCGGCCAATGCGGCGCTGGCGGAGCGTTACGGCGTGGTCATGGGGTCCAGCCACTCCGAACCGATGCTGCGCAACAACGTGGGCGAATGGACGGGGACGGCGGAACAGTTCAACTACCTGACCAATCGCGATGCGATCCGCGATTACTGGCGCGCGCGGGTGCAGAGCAATCGCGGTTACGAAACGATCTGGACGCTGGGCCAGCGCGGCATCCACGACAGCGCGATGATCGGCCCGACGACCGACGAAGGGCGGCGACAGGTGCTGGAACAGGTCTTCGCCGACCAGCGCGACCTGCTGCGTGAGGCCGGGATTGGGGGCGCCCCGCAAGTCTTCACGCCGTACAAGGAAGTGCTCGATATCTATCGCGCCGGGCTGAAAGTGCCGGACGATGTGACGCTGATGTGGACCGACGACAACTTCGGCTACATCCGCCAGTTCCCCAATGCGGCGGAACGGCAGCGCAGCGGCGGGGCCGGCGTCTATTACCATGTGTCGTACCTCGGCGCGCCGCTCTCCTACCTCTGGCTCTCGACCACGCCGCCCGCGCTGATCCGCGCGGAAATGGGGCGGGCGTGGGACTTGGGCGCGCGGCAGATGTGGATCGTCAATGCCGGAGACATCAAGCCGGCCGAACTCGACATCGATTATTTCCTCAGCCTCGCCTGGGACGTGGACGGCACCCGCGCCGCGCCTATCGACACATGGGTGGGGCGTTGGGCGGACGAGACCTTGGGCCGGGGCACCGGCGCGGAAGTGGCGGCGATCCTGCGCGATTACCACCGGCTGAATTTCACGCGGCGGCCCGAGCATCTGCAGTGGTATCTGCCCGGCGAGAAGCCGCACGCCAGCCCGCTTTCGATTGCCGAAGCCGACGCGCGGCTGGGCGACTTCGCGGTGATGGAGCAGCGGCTTGCCGCGATGCGTGCAAAGATTCCCGCCGAGCGCGCCGATGCCTTCTTCGAACTGGTGGACTATCCGGTTTCCGCCTCCGCCGCCGCCAACCGGCGCTTCTTCGCCGCCGAAGCGCATGACGCGCTGCGTGACAGGGATGCCGCCGAAAGCTGGCGGCGCGGGCAGATCGCGGCCGAGGCCGATGCGCAGATCGGCGCGCTGACTTGGCGCTACAACCGCGAGATCGCCGGCGGCAAGTGGCGCGGGATCATGACGGTGGAGCCCGCCGACGGCCAATGGCGCAGTTTTCGCCAGAGCCTGCCGGTGATCCCGGCGCTGGCCTCGATGCCGGCTGGGCCTATTGCCGCGCCACCGGTTTCGGCGCCGGTCGCGCCGCTGCCTGTACTTCGCCCCGACCAGTTCGCGCCCGGCAAGGGGTGGCGCCTGATCGACGGCCTTGGCCGGCTGGGTTCGGTGCTGGGCGCCTCCGGCACCGCCGCTTCGGCGCAAGGGGCAATCACGCTGCCGGCCGGCAACTGGCGCGCGGTGATCGATGTGCTGCCAAGTTACCCCTCCGACAATGGCGATGCGCTGCACCTGACCTTGCGCATCGACAGCGCGGTGCAGACGCTCGAAATTCCGCGCCATACCGGCGACCATACATGGGCGCTCGCCGTGCTCGACAACCGCATTTCCATCCCGCTGTCCGGCTCGCTGGCTGGCGGACGCCACCAGTTCACCCTCGAATCCGGCGATCCTGCCGTGATGGTCGAGGCCATCCGTTTCTTGCCTGCTGACAAGTCAATTACTCCGACATAATAATCGCGCGACGAGGCTGCCCACGAAGGCAGCCCGCACAAGAACATATACGGTGAAGGATCCTGTAGTGCCCGAAAGCCAGCAAGTGGCCGTGCGCCCCGTGCGCCTGAGAAACTACCTCGCCTATGGCTCGAACGATGTGCTCGGGGCCGGGTCGATGGCGGTCATCTCCGGCTGGGTGCTGATCTTCTACACCCAGTTCTGCGGGCTTTCGGCGGCGCAGGCGGCCATGATCTTCGCAGTGGCGCGCGTGCTGGACGCTTTCGCATCGCCGATGATCGGGTACATCTCCGACCACTTCGGCACCACCGCACTCGGCCGCAGGTTCGGGCGGCGGCGCTTCTTCATCCTTGCCGCGATTCCGCTGTTGCCCAGCTTCGCCCTGATGTGGCTGCCGGGGCAGAGCTTCTGGTATTACCTTGTCAGCTACGTGCTGTTCGAACTGGTCTATGCGATGGAGATCATCCCGTTCGAAACGCTCGCCGCCGAAATGTCGAGCGACTATCGCACCAAGGCCAAGTTCGCCGGATCGCGCATCCTGTTCGGGCAGGCATCCGCGATCCTCGCCGGTTTCCTGCCGCTCTGGCTGATCGAGGCGCTGGGGCGGGATAGCGCCGATACCTTCTTCTACATGGGCCTGATCTTCGCCGCGCTGTTCATGGTGACGGCGGCGATGCTCTATCTGTTCAGCTGGGAGCGGCATATGCCGGGCGGAGCGCCGCCACCCGCCGAACAGCGCCATTCCGCCGGCCCGCTGGAGGCCCTGAAAGCGCTCTACCGCAACCTGTTCTCCACGATGCGCATCCGCGCGTTTCGCCTGCACCTTGGCATGTATCTGGGCGGCTACATCAGCCAGGACGTGTTCAATGCGGCTTTCACCTTCTTCGTGATCTTCGCGCTGGCGGGCACCACCGCCGTCGCCTCCGGCCTGCTGGGGACGATGTACATCGTCCAGTTCGTGGCGGTGATCGTCGCCATCAACATGGCCCTGCGCGCCTCACCCAGTCGCGCCTACCAGATCGCCGCCGCCAGCTTCGGCGCCGGCGCGCTGACGCTGATCGGCCTGTGGACCTTCGGGATCACCGCCACCAGCCCCATGATCTGGCTGCCCATCGCATTGGCCGGCCTTGGTCGCGGTGCGCTCAACTACATCCCCTGGGCGACCTACAACTACATGGCCGACGTGGACGAGATCGTCACCGGCCGCCGCCGGGAGGGCGCCTTTGCCGGCGTCATGACCTTCGTGCGCAAGGCCACGCAGGCCGCCGCCGTCGCCGGAGTCGGCTTCGTCATGCAGGCGGGCGGGTTCGTTTCCGGCGCCCCGCAGCAATCGCATGGCGCGATCCTCACCATCGCCGTCCTGCTGGGCCTCGGCACCGTGGGCATGTTGCTGTTCGGCGTGCTGGTATCGCGCCGCTTCCGCCTCTCCCCCGCCACCCACGCCGTGCTGATGCGCGAGATCGAACACTTGCGCTCCGGCGCCCGCACCCCAAGCAGCCCCGAAGCCGGCGCGATCGTGGAAGACCTGTCCGGCTGGCGCTACGACCAGCTCTGGGGCCGCAATCCGCTGGTCGAACAGGAAGAGCGCAACGGCGGCGATCTGGGCAATCCGGTCAATGCGGGCCACTGAGTGGGTTTGCGCGCTAGAGCAGTTGATCCGATTGCATCGGATCAACTGCTCCAAGTTTTTGGTTGGCCGCATTTTCCGAGTCATCAGATGATTCCATCTGATTAGAAAATGCTCCAAGACCTGCTACGCATGCTGCCATGAGCAACAAGTCAGCCGGTATCGTTGAGGTCGATGGACTTCACTATGAATGGGAACTGCGGAGCGAGCCGCAGTGGGGTGATGCCGATGGCTGGAGGGGCATGACGATCGCCTTGCTGCAGAAGCACACCCAGCGCGGGGCCCTGTTGGAGTTTCCCCCGCCAAAGCGTTTGCTGAAAGGCATGCAGCGCGGGCGTCTTCAGATCAGCGACCCGGTCATAGCGCGGGGGATCCGGGCGGCGCTGGCGGCCGGCTGGGAGCCTGCTTCGCGCGGAAAACCGATGGTTTTTACCGTCGATGCGGATGGTAACTAGGCCACATCCGGGCGAGCACCCTGCATTGCCTCATGCGCAGGAAAGCTTATGGCAACGACAACACATCGACAGGCGGATACAATGACAGCACCTTCCATCGACGAGCGACGCGAGCATTTTGCCTATTGCGTCCAACTTTTCGGCGGCACCACGGCATTCTCGCGGCGCCTTGGCATAGACGAGCGGGCGATCCGGCGTTTCATCAATGGCGAGCGCCCGCTTGGCGACGGCCTTCTGGAAGATACGGCGAAGGCCCTGCGTCAGCTTGCCACTGAAGCGACTGCCGCCGAAAAAGAGATCGCAGCGACCTTGAGCGCTGGACCGAACAGTCCGTCATAAGGCGCAGAGGGGCACACGAACGAGCGGATAAGGGCCCGTGATCTGCCACGGGCATCCCGCCTCCTTCCGGTGATCGTGCCCGCCCAGCGCCCTTACCGCCGCGGCGCGCGGTAGCCCACAGCCTCACCGATCTCCCCCGCCGTCGCGACGATGGCGGCGACAAGATCATCGACGATGTCGTCGGTCAGGTAATGGGCGGCGCTGGCGATGGAGAGGGCGATGCAGATCTGGCGGCGCGCGTCGCGGATCGGCGCCGCGATGGAACGGACGCCGTCGCCCAGTTCGCTGTCGTGAAGCACATAGCCGCGCGCCTTGTGCTCGCGCATCTGGGCGACATATTCCTTCATCGCCTTGGCCGAAACCTTGCCGCCATTGGCCTGGCGGTAGAGTTCTTCCCAAACCTCTTCCGGCTCATCCAGCAGCAGTGCCTTGCCAAGGCCGGTCTCGGCGATAGGGCGGCGGTCGCCCGGAGCCGTGGCCACGCGCAGGCGCTGGCGGCCGGTCACGCGGTCCAGGTGGCGGGACCAGTCGCCCTCCCGCTTGCCGACGAAGACGCAGAAACCGGTCTCGTCCGACAGTTTTTCCATGAACGGGCGCGCCACGCGCACATAGTCGATCTGTTCGGTGGCCATCACCCCCAGTTCCAGCAGCTTGGGGCCAAGCCCGAAGCCGTCGCTGGTCACCGAAAGATAGCCACGCGATTTCAGCGCCTGCGCCAGACGGTGCGCCGTCGTCTTGCTCATGCCCAGTTTGCGGGCGAGATCGGCGGCCCGGATCGGCCCGTCGATCACCTCGTCCATGATGTCGAGCGCGCGCATCAGCGTCTGCGTGCCCTTCACTTCGACATCGGCCTTTTCTTCGCGCAGTGCCGTCATTGTCAGCAATCCGTTCTCGCGCCCCACTTAGAGGGACGCATACCCACCTGTCCCACCGATCTATAGTCTGCCGGGCCAAGGTCAACTCAATTGCGATCTCATCGAAGCCCCGTTCCCGTGGCCGAGAATAGGTCGATCCTTCTTCGATTGAAGACAGCCATGCGCCCTGCCCGGCCACGAGGAGTGGTGTCCGGGAGAGGTTCAGCGTGCGTCCAACCGCTTTTTCCGGGGCTTCGCATGGTTTCGCAGCGCCTGCGAAAACTTCTTTTCGACCCTCTTGCGGGGAAAAATGTTTGCGCTACCATAAAGCGGTAAACGGCGCCGCGAAGGATGCCGGGAGGGGAAAATCGTGAAATCCATCGGCCTGTCCGCCATCGCTCTGGCCTTAGCCTGTTCCGCAGCCAGTTCCGCACGTGCCGAAGACGCTGCCTCCCCGCGCAAGGTCCGTATCGACGCCGCCGCTTCGACGGGCCCGGTCGATCGCTTCTTCGATCTTTCGGTGGGCTCCGACTTTCCCGGCACCCTGAAGCGCGCCGACAGTCAGGCGCAGCTGAAGATCGCGGCCGACGAACTGGGCTTTCGCTACATCCGCTTTCACGACGTGTTTCATGACGTGCTCGGCACCGTGCGCAAGGTGGACGGCAAGATCGTCTATGACTGGAGCGGGATAGACGCGCTCTACGATGCGCTGCTGGCCAAGAAGATTCGGCCTTTCGTGGAACTGGGCTGGACGCCGGCGGCCATCCGCACATCGGACCAGCAGCTGTTCTACTGGAAGGGCAACACTTCCCACCCCGATCCGGCCCAATGGCGCGATCTGGTCCATGCCTTCGTCACCCACATGCGCGCGCGCTACGGGGCGGAGGAAGTGCGCAGCTGGTATTTCGAGCTGTGGAACGAGCCCAATCTGGACGGCTTCTGGGAAGGCGCGGACCAGGGCGCCTATTTCAGCCTCTATGCCGACACCGTCCGGACCATCAAGGCCATCGATCCGCGCCTGCGCGTGGGCGGCCCGGCCACGGCGGGCGCGGCGTGGGTGCCGGAATTCCTGGCCTATGCCGCCAAGAACACGCTGCCAGTCGATTTCGTGACGACGCATACTTACGGCGTCGAAGGCGGGTTTCTGGACGAACAGGGCAAGCAGGACACCAAGCTCTCCCCCTCCCCCGATGCGGTGATCGGCGACGTGCGGCATGTGCGGGAGCAGATAGAGGCCTCCGCCTATCCCGGCATTCCGCTCTATTTCACCGAGTGGAGCACTAGCTACACCCCGCGCGACTTCGTGCACGACAGCTATGTCAGCGCGCCCTACATCCTCACCAAGCTGAAGAAGACCGGCGGGCTGGCCCAGGGCATGAGCTACTGGACTTATACCGACCTGTTCGAGGAACCCGGCCCGCCGCCCACGCCGTTTCATGGCGGCTTCGGCCTGATGAACCGTGAAGGCATCCGCAAGCCGGCGTGGTTCGCCTACAAGTACCTCCACGCGCTTCGGGGCCGGACGATTCCGGTCACCGACGAATTCACGCTGGCCGCGCGGGAGGGGAAGGCGGTTTCCGCCGTGGTGTGGGACTGGCACCAGCCCACCCAGACGCTGAGCAACAAGCCGTTCTACACCCGCCTCCAGCCCGCGCGCGCCAGTGCGCCGCTCGATATCCGGTTCGACCACCTTGTGCCCGGCAAGTACCGGGTGGAAACGCGGCGAACCGGCTATCGGCACAACGATCCGCTCTCGCTCTATATCGACATGGGCATGCCCGATGCGGCCAATGAGGCGCAGCTTGCGCAGTTGCGTGCCGAAACCGAAGACAAGCCGGAAGCGGCGAAGTTCATCACCGTGGGCCGCGACGGCACGGCGGCGCTGACCGTGCCGATGCAGACGAACGATGTCGTGCTGGTGACGCTGAAGCCCGCATCATGACCAAAGAAGGAACCACCATGAGCCTTACGCGCCGCACCGTGTTCAAGGGCGCGCTTGCCGGGGCGGCGCTGCCTGCCCTGCCCGCCTTGGCCGCGCCGCTTGCCACGCGCGAGACCGGCTCTGCCGCCGCCGCGAACTGGGGCGAAGGCGCAGAGGGCCAGCGCAAGGCCGATCTGGGCAACGGCACGTATCGCAACCCGATCCTGTCCGGCGATCATCCCGACCCGACGATCCTGAAGGATGGCGACGTCTATTACATGACGTTCTCCTCCTTCGACTATTATCCCGGCCTGGTGATCTGGCAGTCGCGCGATCTGGTGAACTGGTCGCCGATCGGGCCGGCGCTGCAGCACAATCTGGGCAGCGTCTGGGCCGTAGATCTGGTGAAGCACAAGGGGCGCTATTTCATCTACCTGCCCGCGGCGCCGGACGGAAAGCCCTGGGGCATCTACGTGATCTGGGCGGACGACATTTGCGGGCCGTGGAGCGATCCGGTGGACCTGAACATCCCGGGCTGCATCGATCCGGGCCACGTGGTGGGTGAGGATGGGCGCCGCTATCTCTTCACCAACGGCATCCGCAAGGTGCGCCTGACCGACGACGGCCTCGCCACCGATGGCCCGGTGGAAAAGGCCTACGATCCCTGGCGCTATCCCGACGACTGGATCGTCGAGAACTTCGCGCCGGAGGGCCCCAAGCTGCTTCGGCACAACGGCTGGTTCTACCTCGTCACCGCGATCGGCGGCACGGCGGGGCCGGTGACGGGGCACATGGTGATCGCCGCGCGATCCCGATCGGTGAACGGGCCGTGGGAGCATTGCCCGCACAACCCCATCGTGCGTACCCAGAGCACCGCAGAACCCTGGTGGTCGCGCGGCCATGCCACGCTGGTGGAAGGTCCGGCCGGGGACTGGTGGATGGTCTATCACGGCTATGAGAACGGCATGCGCACACTGGGCCGGCAGACCCTGCTGGAGCCGATCGAATGGACGGCGGACGGCTGGTTCCGGGCCAAGGGCGGCGATCTCTCCCGCCCGCTGCCCATGCCTGCGGGTGGCAAGCCCTCCCCTTCCACGCCTGCGCTTTCCGACGATTTCTCGAAAGACCGGATGGGGGTGCAATGGACCTTCTTCGCGCCGGAAGCGGGCGCGCCGCGCGCTGCCTACCGCCCCGGCGGGCTGGTGCTGACGGCTGCGGGCACCTCCCCCGCCGACTCCGCGCCGCTCACCTGCATCGCCGGGGACCGCCGCTATCAGGCGGAAGTGTCGCTGGACCTGCTGGGTGACGAGGCCGAGGCGGGGCTGCTGCTGTTCTACAACCACAAGGCCTATGTCGGCCTTGGCTTCACGCCGTCGGTGCTGAAGATCTTCGAATATTCGGAGGAGCTGAAGTGGGCCGGGATCGCGCACCAGACGCGCAGCATTCGCCTGCGGCTGACCAGCGACGAGAACGTGATCACCTGGCACTACTCGCACGACGACGGCCGCACGTGGAAGCGGCACGACACGCGCATGGAAGTCTCCGGCCTGCATCACAATACGTTCGGCGGCTTCCTCAGCCTGCGCCTCGGCATCTATGCCGCGGGCAAGGGCGAAGTGCGGCTGCGCGATTTCCGCTATCGCGCCAATGGCGCGATAGTGTGAAGGCTCAAATGCTGGCTGAGTAGATAGGTCTTCCCGGCACCGGCATCTCTACGCGGTAGACGGTGCCGGTGCTCGATTCCGTGAAGTAGAGCCAGCGGTTGTCCGGCCCGCCATAGGCGGCGTTGGTGGTGTAGCGCCCCTCCGGCACATCGATGCGCAAGATCGGCTCGCCCCGGTTGCTGAACAGCCAGACCGCCCCGAAGCCGACGTGGCAGACGACAAGATTGTCGTCCTCATCGATAGTCAGCCCGTCCGGGCCGGAGCCGCCCGACATCTGGATATAAGTGCCGACCTTGCTGACGACCTCTCCGTCCTCCACCAGCGGGCAGCGCCAGACGGCATTGGCGCGGGTGACGGCCAGGAACAGCGCGGTTTCGGCCTTGTTGAGCACCAGTCCATTGGGGCTGGGGATGCTGCCAAGCAGCAGTTCGAGCCGCCCCGTACCGGCACGCACGCGAAACAGGCGGCCATTGGGGTTCTGCCAGCCGGACTGGCCCTGATCGGTGAAGTAGATGTCTCCATTGCGGGCGATGGTCAGGTCGTTGCAGCCCAAAAACGGCTCCAGCAGATAGCGGTCGAACCAGACTTCCGACTTCCCACTGGCAGGGTCGCAGATCACCATGCCCTTGTGATGGTCCGCCACCAGCAGGCGCCCGTCGGAGAGGAATTTCATGCCGTTGGGTTGGCCGTCATATTCGAAGCCGACCTCGCAAGTGCCGTCCGGCGCGATGCGAAACAGGCGGCCCCAGGGGATATCCGTCACCCACAAGTTGCCCGCCGCATCGAACACCGGCCCTTCAAGGAATACCGGCGCCGGGGCACCGTGAAGCTGCACGCGCGCCCATTCGCTGCTTTCGCCGAAGCGGCGGAATTCATCGGGAATGCGGCAGAAAACTTCCGCCATGACGGCGGGCGGCGCAGCGAACATCTCTCTCTCCTCATCCCGCCCCGCTCTTCGCAGGGCATCGCTCTGACGGCATTCGATGCCTGCCGGGCGCCCCACAGACCTATTGCCCATTGACCGTTCTGAAAAGAGGCTTCACCACTCGAACAGCCCATGAAAGTATACATAACGGGCGAGGAGAGGCGAAATCCCCATGAGTTCTGGCGAACTCGTATGCATTATCGACCCTATCCATCCCCTCGGCGTGGAGCGGATGGCGGGGGCGCACGATATCATCGCTCCGGCGAACTGGCGGGACGACCCCCGGCTGGCCGAAACCAGTGTGATCGTGATCCGCACCAGCCCGCTCGGCCTCGAGGTTTTCGGGGCGATGCCCCGCCTGAAGGCGATCGTGAAGCACGGCGCCGGGGTGGACAATATCGACATTCCCGCCGCCACCGCGCGCGGCGTGCTGGTGGCCAATACGCCGGGCGGCAACAACGCCTCCGCCGTCGCCGAAGGGGCCGTCTCGATGATGCTGGCGCTGCTGCGCCGCACGCGCGAGATGGATACACTTGTGCGCCGCAATCGCTGGGACGAGCGCTGGGGCGTGCGACTGGGAGACCTGACCGGCGCGCGCGTGGGCCTGATCGGCTTCGGCCGCATCGCCCGCTGCGTGGCGCGGATATGCGGCGCGGGTTTCGGCGCCGAAGTGGCCGCCTTCGATCCCATGGTCGCGGATGAGGACATGCGCGCCGCCGGCGTCGAACCGCTGCCGCTGGCGGACGTGCTGAAGCGCGACGTCATCTCCATCCACACGCCTCTAACCGAAGGCACGCGCAATCTGATCGATACCGTGGAACTGGGCCTGATGGCGCCCCACGCCATCCTCGTGAACTGTTCGCGCGGCGGCATCGTCAATGAGGCGGCGCTGGCGGAAGCGCTCAAGTCCGGCCAGATCGCCGGTGCCGGGATCGACGTGTTCGATGCCGAGCCCCCTTCCCCTGACAATCCGCTGTTCGCGCTGCCGAACTGCCTGCTCTCCCCCCATGTCGCCGGCGTTACCGAGGCCGGAATGCGCGACATGGCGCTGAATGTCGCCCGCGTGGTCGATCTGGTCAGCCGCGGGGAGCGGCCGGACACCCTGCTCAATCCGGAGATTTTCGCATGCCCCCCTCCCTGCCCGCCCCGTTAAAGTCGGTGATCTATCGCCGCATCCCCCGCCCCGATCCCGCACTGGTTTCCCGCGCCGCCAAGTTCGGCGTCGCCGACCTGCACGAAGGACTGGGCGAGATCGCCGGACGCATGGGCCTGATGAGCCCGGCGATGGTGCCGATCGCTCCCGGGCAGAAGCTGTGCGGCCCCGCCGTCACCGCCTGGAACTTTCCCGGCGACAACCTGGCGATCCACGCCGCGCTCTGGGTGGCGGAAGCGGGCGACGTTCTGGTGCTCACCAATGGCGGCGGCCATCAGGGCGCACTCTGGGGCGACGTTGCCTGTACTTACGCGAAGCAGAAGGGGCTGGCCGGCACGGTCGTCCACGGGGCCATGCGCGATGTCGACGCGATCCGGGAACTGGGCTTTCCGGTCTGGTCCACCGCCGTCTCTGTCGAGCATCCCAAGAAGCGCGGACCGGCCGCCGTCAACGTGCCCGTGGTGGCCGACGGCGTGCGGGTGGAGCCGGGCGATCTGGTGGTGGGCGATTCCGACGGCGTGCTGGTGATCCCGCGCGCGCTGATCGAACAGACCGTCGCCAGGGCCGAAACGCGCGCCGCCGCCGAAGTCGAATTCCGCCGCCGCATCGGCGAGGGCGAAGTGCTGTTCGAAATCCTCGGCATGGACAAGATCGTCGCCGATCTGGGCATCGAAATTCACGACTGCACCTGGGGAGGGGACCGCTAGCGGTCCAAGCAGGGACGACCGGGCCGGCATCCCCCGCGGGCCCGGTCGTATCCCCGGGGAAACAATCGCACCGGCCGAATTCCGGGCGTTCGAGAGGAAGCAAGGAGAGGAACATGGGCGCAATTACGCCGGACAGGCAGATGCATCTGGTCAGTTTCCAGATCCATTCCCCGATCAATCACACCGTGCTCAGCTGGGCCGCCCCCGGCGACAACCGACTGGCGGCAATGGCCGACCTGAAGGCATGGCAGGATCTTGTCCGCACGCTGGAGCGCGGCAAGTTCGACGGGCTGTTCTTCGCCGATACCCCCGGCGTGTTCGACCGCTATCGCGACAGCCACGAGGATGCGGTGAAGTACGGCATCTGCTGGCCCAACCACGATCCGGTCGTGCTGCTATCCGCGCTGGCCGCCGCGACCGAGCATCTGGGCCTTGCCACGACGATGTCCACCAGTTCGTACCGCCCGTGGTCGATCGTGCGCCAGCTATCCACGCTGGATTATCTCTCTGGCGGCCGTGTGGGCTGGAACATCGTCACCGGCCATCTGCGCGGCGAACATCGCGCGCTGGGCCATGAACAACAGGAGCATGACCGCCGCTACGACGCCGCCGACGAGTACATGGAAATCTGCTACCGCCTGTGGGATTCCATCGGCGAAGGCGCGATTCTGGCCGATCGCGAGGCGGGCGTCTACGCCGATCCTTCCAAGGTTCAGTTCGTCGATTTCCAGGGCGAGTTTCACAAGTGCCAGACGGTGGGGCCGGTCCTCCCCTCCCCCCAGAAGCGGCCGGTGCTGTTTCAGGCAGGGGCATCGGGGCGCGGCCTGCGCTTCGGGATCGAGCATGGCGATGTGGTCTTCGCGATCCAGCCCAACCTGCCGGGAATGCAGCGCTACATGGGGCAGCTGCGCGAAACCGCCGCCAGCCTTGGCCGCAAGGCGCCCGGCGTGCTGTTTGGCGTGCAGCCGATCCTTGGCGGCACCGAGGAGGAAGCGCAGCGCCATCTGGACGACCTGATCGAGCGCCTGCCGCTCGACGGCTGTCTGGCGCGGCTATCCGGGACGATGGGCGTCGATTTCTCCGGCATAGAACTCGATCAGCCGATGCAGGAACAGGCGACGCAGGCCTCTCAGGGGCTGATGAAGGCCTTCACCTCGGTTCTTGGCGACCGGCCCTTCACCTTGCGCGAAGTGGCCATCAAGTGGGGCCTGTCGGTCGGCATGCCGCAGATCGTCGGCACACCCGAGCAAGTGGCGGACCAGTTGGAGACAATCTGGCGCGAAACCGGCTGCCATGGCTACAACCTGACGCCCACGGTCATGGCCTCCTCCGTCACCCACTTCGTCGATGAGGTCGTGCCGATCCTGCAAAAGCGCGGCGTGTTCCGCACTGAATACGAAGGCACGACATTCGCCGCCAATCTCGGCCTCACCTGATGGCGATAGCCGGGAAAGCCCACAATATCGCCCAATTGCGCGCCCTCGCCCACCGGCGGCTGCCGCGCGCGATCTGGGAATTCATGGAGCGCGGCACGGAGGACGACCTGCTGATCGGGCGCAATGTCGCCGCCCTGCAATCGCTCCACCTCACCCCGCGCGCGCTGCGTGACGTTTCCGCGCGCTCTGCCGAGATCACGCTGTTCGGCCGCCGCCAGCCCCTGCCGCTGGTGATCGCGCCCACCGGCATTGCCGACCTGATGTGGCATCATGGCGAGCGCGCCATCGCCTCGGCCGCTGCCGCTGCCGGCATTCCCTTCACCCAGACCACCAGTTCCACCACCAGCTTCGCCGATATCGCCAAAGTCGCGACTGCCGGCCACTGGATGCAGATGTACTTGTGGGAACGACGCGACCTGTCCTGGCAGGTGGTCGACGCCGCACGCGAAAACGGTGCCGACGTGCTGGTGCTGACGGTCGACACGCCGGTCTGGCCCCTGCGCGAATTCAACCGCCGCGCCGGCATGTCCAACCCGATCCGGCCCAATGCCCGCCTTGTCGGTGATTTCCTGCGCCGCCCGCGCTGGCTGGCCTCGGTGATGGGGCGCTACATGCTGTCGGGCGGCTTGCCGCAGTTCGCCAATTATCCGGCCGAGGTGGGCGGGAAAGTCACCGGCAAAGTGGCGCGCGTCGCCAATTCCGCCTCGGTCGACTGGAAGGACGTGGACGAGTTGCGCCGCCGCTGGCCGGGCAAGCTGGTGGTGAAAGGCCTGCTCCACCCCGACGACGCGCGACGCGCCATCGATCACGGGGTAGACGGCATCGCCGTTTCCAATCACGGCGGCCGCAATTTCGATTCCGCGCCCCCCGCCATCCAGGTGCTGCCCGCCATGGTCGATGCCGTGGCGGGCCGGGCGACCGTTCTGTTCGACAGCGGCGTGCGCCGCGGGGCGGACCTGCTAAAGGCGATCGCGCTGGGCGCCGATGCGGTGATGATCGGCCGCGCGACACTCTATGGCTGCGCGGCCGGGGGGCAGGCAGGCGCCGCTCATGCCCTCGCCCTGCTCGCGCAGGAGATCGATGTGGCGATGGCCATGCTGGGGATCACCCGGCTGGGCGAACTCGACCGCACTTTCCTCCAGCCCGTGGCCAAGGCTATGCAGGACCACGCATGACCACGCCGCCCTCCGACCCGACTTCATCTGGCGCCGCCAGCCAGCGCATTGCCGACATCCTCGCCGAACGCATCCTTGCGGGCGACCTCGCCCCCGGCGCGCGGATCAAGCAGGACGAACTGGCCGCCGAACTGGACACGAGCCGCATCCCCGTGCGCGACGCGCTGCGGATGCTGGAGGCGCGCGGCCTCGTCGTCATGCGCCCCAATGCCGGTGCGCGCGTCGCCAGCCTGACCATGCGCGATCTGGAGATTTCCTACGAAATCCGCGAGCGGATCGAACCGCTACTACTCGCCGAAAGCATGCCGCGCCTGACCGAGGCCGATTTCGCCGACCTCAAGACAGTGATGGAGCGTAACGAGCAAGTCACCGATATCGATGAGGCCATCGCGCTGGGCCGCGAATTCCACTGGATCACCTATCGCCGGCATGAGACCCCCCTGCTCGCCCAGATCGTCGAGCGCGTCTGGGATACGACGCAAAGCTATCGCCGCGCCTACCTGAAACTCGCCTTCGCCAGCGGCAGCCGCACGCACGATGTGGAGCACCAGTTGCTCTACGACGCGGTGGTGCGCGGCGAAGTCGAAACCGCACAGGCCGCGCTGGTGCTGCATATCCGCCGCACGCGGATCGGCCTGCAGCGCCATGCGCATCGGCTCAGCCAGACGCGCTAGAGCATTTTCCGAGTCATCAGGTGATTCCACCTGATTAGAAATGCTTTAATCCGCTATTCCGGCGTTGCTTTCCCGGCCTTCTGGGCCGCGACCATGGCATCCCACTTGCCCCATTCGATCGCATGGCCGGGATAGGCGACTTTGGCAAAGGGCCAGTCCTTGCGGATCCAGTCGTTCACCCACTGGTAAAGCTCGGCCTCGAAACCGGCGTCGTAGTCGGCCTTGGTCACCCACATCGTGACCACCGCATCGTAGCCGTCCACCCGGCTGGGCCGAACGTAGACGCAGCCGCGCTCCCGCTTTCCGTCGGGCGTCAGGACCGCATAGGCAAAGGATTGCCGGTTCGCAAATCTGGCCTGTTCGGTTTCCATGTCGCGCATGGCCTCGGCATCGGAAATACCTTCATGGGGCCAGGCGGTGCTGCGGCTGAAGGTCTTCTGCAAATGCGCGATAGAGGACATGTAGGCGTCGAAATCGAGCCTTACCAACTTGGGGCCGAGCGGCTCGATCCTGAAATTGCCGGTTTCGACCAGCGTCGGAACGGCGAAATCGGCAGGGACAAGCGCCCTGCTCGGCGTTTGCCTGATGGGCGCAGACACCGCCGCCTGCGGCGCGCTCGCGGTCGGCACTTCGGCGGCGGATGCGGCCGATGCGGCCATGATCAGGATTGTCAACGTCACGCCGCGTGCGGCCCGGGTGGTCATATCTTTGCTCCGTTTCCAGAGCCGCATAGAGCGCAGAACGGCCATCCGGGCCTAGATGCCCTGCAACCATGGGCCGCATAGACGGGATCTATGAGTGCGGGGGAAAAGGCATCATACTTTGCCGCAGTGACAGCTTCCCTGAACGCTCATGACCTCATTTTATTGCCGCCCGGCATCGTCTGCAATGGCGGGCGTCTTCGTTACCCCGCCATCGCCTCTCGCGGCGTTCGGAACAGCCGTCTCGCCAGTCCGTGGCTGGGCCTCTCGACCGCGTGGTGGAACAGCACCGCCGCCAGCAGGCAAACCCCCAGCGTGGCCACGGCGGCGATCCAGGTCGCGAGGGGCGGCCCGTCGATCCTGCGCCACAATGCGGTGCAGACTTCCAGTACCGGATCGTGGACGAGGTAAAGCGAATAGCTGATGGTCCCCAGCCCCGCCAGCCAGCCCGGCAGCGGCACGGCCAGACTGTCGGTGCGGGCCGCCACGAACAGCAGCAGCGCGGTGAGCGCGGCGGGCATGTCGAACACCGCCGGATTGTTCTCCGCCCCCCAGGCCATCGCCATCACCAGCAGGATCAGCGGCACCGCGCTTCCCCCCCGGCGCCCGGCCCAATAGGCGCAGAGCCCGGCCATGAAGGCGTGCCAGAGCGTCACGAACAGCCCGTGCGGGGCCCATTCGCGATTGAGCGCGGAATAGAGCGCCAGCAGATAGAGCATCCCCCAGATCGGCTGTTTCGACGCCGGAAACCGGTGGGTCGCCAGCAGCACGCCCGCCGTCACCAGATAGAACTGCACTTCGTAGGTCAGCGTCCAGTAGACGAACTGGATTTCCGCCGCTCCGGCCAGTTCCTGCAGATAGAGCATGTGAAGCCCGATCTGCCCCGCCGTGAACTGGCGATGCGCCAGCGTGCCTACCGCCACTGCCAGCACCATCGATGCCCAGTACGGCGGATCGAGCCGCGCCGACCGGCGAACGACGAACTGGCCGAACGCGGTCGGCGTCATCTGCCGGCGGGCCAGATTGTGGGCGATGACAAAGCCGGAAATCACGAAGAACATCGCCACCCCCGCCGAACCGTAGCCGAACAGCACATAACGCAGGCCCGCGGGCAGCAGGCTCAGCGCGCGGTCGAACGCGGTGCTCTTGTCGAAGTGGAACAGCAGCACCCAGGACGCCGCGATCCCGCGCAGCGCGTGGACAAGGGTGAAGTATTCCCCGCCGGCAGCGGCCGGGTCTGATGCCCTGCCCCGGCGATGCCCGTTCGCTGCCCCGGATCGCCGCGCTCCTTCGAATTGCGTTCCAGACATGGCTGACATCATCCGCGTGACGGCGCGGGGCGGCGCTTCGCCGCACCGGCTGCGCTTCCCTACCGTGCCCCCCGACAATGTCCCGACTATGCCCGCCAAATGCGGTAGCCGGCACTGGGCGGGTACCCCTGGTGATTCTCCCTTGGGGGTATACCTAGCCATAGGGATTGCAGATTCGCACCAGCACGCTTTTCAGCCCGATTTTGGCACCGCGAAACCCTGCCGCGACCAGTCTGGCGGAAGAGGTCCAGAACCCGCCGAACGCAAGATATTGCGCTCACCCCGCGCCAATACGACTACAAGTAGCAATAGCCTTCATCTCATTGCCAGATTGAATGAAATTGGCTATTGTTGCCGCAAAAGTGCTTCAATGGAGTTCCGCGTGGCTGAATCGAATGCCGTCTTTTCGCAGATCGGCGATCTTGCCGACGCCGGCGAGAAAATGATCGAGCGTCTGCGCCGCAAGGCCTTTCTGCCCGAAAGCCGCAAGGGGCTCAATGTCCGCACCGGAATTGCCGAAGCGGCGCAATTGCTCGGCTGTTCGACCAACCGTATCCGCATGGCAGAGGACGACGGCCGCCTGCCCCCGCCTCCGGCCGGCGAAAACGGCCGGCGCCTCGGCTATTCGGTCGAGGAAATGCTGCACATGCGCGAAGTGCTGGGCGCCTCGCCCGCGCGCGCGCCGCTGGATATTCCGGCGATGATCGCCGTCCAGAACTTCAAGGGCGGCGTCGGCAAGTCCACCGTGACCACGCATCTTGCGCATTATTTCGCAGTGCACGGCTACAAGGTGCTGGTGGTCGATTGCGACAGCCAGGCCACCACCACCACGCTGTTCGGCTTCAACCCGCACTTCAACATCACCCGCGAAGAGACGCTTTACCCCTATCTGTCGATCGACCCGACGCAGGCGGACCTGCTCTACGCGGTGAAGCGCACGCCCTGGCCGAATGTGGACCTGATCCCGTCGAACCTTGAGCTGTTCGACGTGGAATACGAACTGGCGGCGGCCGGATCGGACGGTCAATCGGTGCTCGCGGCGCGATTCCGCAAGCTGAAGAAGGGCCTGATGGATCTCGCCCGCAATTACGACGTGGTGATCCTCGATCCGCCGCCGGCGCTGGGCACGATCAGCCTGGCGGTCATGCAGGCGGCCAATTCGCTGTTGGTGCCGCTGGCGGCGACCACTCCCGACTTCTGCTCCACCGTGCAGTTCCTTTCGATGATGGACCAGGTGCTGGAGCAGCTGACCGGCGCCGGGATCGAGGTGGACTATTCGTTCGTGCGCCTGATCTGTTCGAAGTTCGACGGCAACGATCCCAGCCACGACATGGTCCGCACGATCATGGAACAGACCTTCGGCCCGGCCCTGCTGCCGGTTCCGATCCTGGAAAGCGCCGAAATCAGCCATGCCGCGATGCGGATGATGACCGTCTACGAACTGGAAAAGCCGATCGGCACGGCCCGCACGCACAAGCGCTGCCGCGCCAATCTGGACGAAGCGCTGGGCCAGATCGAACAGCTGGTGCGCACCGGCTGGGGCCGCAGCACCCAGAAGGTGGATGAGGATATGCTGGTCAATGGATGACAGCCGGCACCCCGGCCGCGCAAGAACCGCCCCATCAGGCGCTCCTGCGGGCATCGTTCTTTCGGGAACGCGGCCGGATTTTATAGTTCCTGATATGTTCTTTTCTGAATATCCTTCTTTTCCAGTGCGTTCTCCGAGGTAAGCCATGGCCCGCAAGCAATCAGACTATCTCGCCGCGCTGCTCTCCGACGACGAGATCGAGACCGGAGCGACCACCACGGACGAGGCGGCCAGCCCCCCTCCCCCGCCGGCGCCACGGGCGGAACGTTCGCGCGGCACCACTCTGCTGGGCCGCGAAAGCGCGCTGGCCCGGGTTGCCAGCGGTGAGGTTCGGCAGGTCACGCAGCTGCTGCTGGACCCGGCGCGCGTCCGCCCCTGGCCGGGGAACGCCCGCAGCTATGCCCACCTTTCGGAAGAATCCTGCCGCGAACTGATCGATTCGATGATCGCCGAGGGTGGCCAGAAGGTCCCCGCGGTGGTCCGCCGCATCGAAGGCGATCCGGATCACGATTTCGAGGTCATCGCCGGCACTCGCCGCCACTGGTCGGTCGCCTGGCTGCGTGCCCATTCCTATCCGGACATGCATTTCGTGGCCCAGGTCGTCCAGCTGGATGACGAAGCCGCGTTCCGCCTGGCCGATCTGGAGAACCGCGCGCGCAAGGACGTGTCCGACCTGGAACGCGCGCGCAATTATGCCGAGGCGCTGAAGCAGCATTACGGCAACCACATGACGCGCATGGCCGAACGGCTGAAGCTGTCCAAGGGCTGGCTGTCGAAAATGCTCAAGGTCGCGGCGATCCCGGATTCGGTGCTGGATGCTTTCGCCTCCCCTGCCGATGTACAGTTGAAGCCCGCCTACCCGCTGGCACAGGCGCTGGACGATTCCGGAAAGGCGCCGGCGATCCGCAAGGAAGCGCAGCGTCTGGCGAGGGAACAGGCAAGCCGCCGGTCGGGTGGTCGTCCCGGCGTGGCGGCGGCCGATGTGATCAAGGCGCTGCTCGCCGCCCCCGAAGCCGGCCGCGTCCGTCCGGAACCGAAGTCGGTCCTGTCCAGCCATGGGCGTCCGGTCGCCTCGGTTCAGTCCAGCAACCGCCAGGGCGTGACGATGCGCCTTCATGCCGGTTCGGGGGCTCGACGTGACGAAGTGCTCGAAGCGGTGCGCAATCTGCTTGATCTTCTCGAAGAGGAAGGTCGCGGCTTGCGTCCGTAATGACCCAGGCCGGGAGGCCTGGATGCTGTGAGATGGTAGCCACGGGGCGGGGATGAAAATCTCCGCCCTTTTTCGTGCGCGGCAAGCAGCGTGCAGTCGGTCCCTTTGTTTCCCCGGGGAAACACTCCGGCGAAGCAAGGGGCAGAGATGACGCTTGCACCTTTGATCCAGTTCGCTAGCAGAAACTGAACCGGGCGAAATGCGCGCGAAGAGCTTTCTCGGCGCTCCGTTTTGCAAGTGCGGCTTGCGATTTTGAGGCCCCTCCCCTGCCGTCTTCTTCGGTAGCTACCTTTGGGCCTATCGCCCCTTCCTCCGGCCCCGCTGTTTCCCCGGGGAAACCGCCGCTTATCCGGCAAAGTAGCGAACAGGCACGTCCGGTTTCGTACGCCTCCACCCGCCCCCCGATCGCGGCTTGGACAAGGCAAGGTTCGCGTCATGGCGATGGGCCCGGCGGAGTTCTTCACAGGCGTAGTGGCCGCCGATTTGCTCTCCCCTGCCCCACCCTGCCATGATGGCGGGAATCACCAGGATTGCCGGCGCCTGCGTTTCCCCGGGGAAACGAGGGGGAAGGCACGCCCTGACCATTCGTAATGTCCCAGTTCTATCCAGTCGGAACCCGATCATGAGCCGCCAAAAATCGGAGACGGCCTCCGAACAATTCGACATGTTCCTGCCCTACATCGCGGAGCTGCCGCTGCGCGATCAGCGCGAGATGATGGAACGCCCCTTCTTCAGCCTGGCGAAGTCGAAACGCGTGAAGGCGATCGACTATACCAGCCCTGACGGCAAGCTGTGGGTCCACGTCAGCGCCAATCCCGATTACGGCATGGCGACGATCTGGGATGCCGACATCCTGATCTATTGCGCCAGCATGCTGGCCGACATGGCGCGGCGCGGCGCCAACGACGTTCCGCGCAAGCTGAACATCATGCCCTATGACCTGCTGCGCGCGATCGGCCGTCCGACCACCGGCCGCGCCTACGAATTGCTGGGCCAGGCGCTGGACCGGCTGGTTTCCACCACCATCAAGACCAATATCCGTGCGGAGAACCGGCGCGAGGCGACGTTCTCCTGGCTCGATGGCTGGACCCAGCTGGTGGACGAGAAGACCGAGCGTTCGCGCGGGATGACGCTGGAACTGTCCAACTGGTTCTGGGAAGGCGTGATGATGAAGGGCGGCGTCCTTTCCATCGATCGCGCCTACTTCGATATCACCGGCGGCCGCGAACGCTGGCTCTACCGCGTCGCGCGTAAACATGCCGGCGGGGCAGGGGAGGCAGGCTTCGCGATCTCCATGCCGGTGCTGTTCGAGAAGTCCGGTGCCGAGGGGCAGTACCGCCGCTTCAAGTTCGAGATGCTCAAGCTCGCCGAAAAGGACGAACTGCCCGGCTATGCCCTCGCGGTAGAAACCGCCAAGGACGGCGAGCCGCTGCTGCGCATGCGCCGCGTGGACGGGAAGGGCGGGGCAGGGGCAGTGCTGCCCGAAGGTGCCGGCAAGTCCGAAGCCGCCGCACAGGTCGCAGCCCAATCCGATACGGCGGAAACCACCGCGGCGCTTTCCGCCCGGCCCGTTTCCCCAGGGAAACGGACCGCCTTGCCCAAGGCTGCACTGCCGCCGCGCCGGGCCGTCCCGCAGGCCCTGGGCGACGAGGAAGAGGCCGATCCCGAACATGTGGTCGATGCCCGCAAGCTGATCCGTTCGACCATCGTCGGCCTGTCCGATGCCGCCACGCGCGGGTTCATGACCGACGAGACCATGGCCCTGCTCCGCCGCGAATGTCCGGGCTGGGATCTCCACGCGCTTCATGCCGATTTCGAACGCTGGGTTGGCGCCAGCCCCGATCGGACGCCGGCCGACTGGCAGCGCGCGTTCGTCGGCTGGGTCCGCCGCCATCACGAAAAGCACGGCCGCACGCTGCGCGGATGATGGGAGGAAGATGCCGTTCCCGAAGTGTCGCGTCGGACCAGGAGAGCAAGTTTCACGGGTTACCCGCGGCGAAGGCGAAGTTGGAATTTGAACCTTCTTCGCCGGGCAATCCAACAAAGTGTTTCAACAAAGTCCGAAAAATTGCCGGTTTTGCTGGTCCTTCGACACAACGGGAACCGTCATACCCGCATCTTCGACCCTTCGGGAACACATGTTCGACACTCCGGGAACGCCATCATCGACACTCCGGGAACGCATTGACGGCATATCGGGAACGGCACTTTTTCGCGACTCAGCGGAAATGCAGGGCTGATCGCGGTCAAACCGGCGCGTAACCTTGTAACAGAATCTATAAAAAGGATTCTAACCGCACAGAAGCTTCAGGTTTTGCTGGATAATCTGGAAGGGGTTACAGGCCCGCGCGGGATACACCGCACCGGCCAGTTTGGACTGCCAGCAATGGCTGGGTGCAAGTGGAGATCTAGCCCCGAGGTTCGTTCCGGGCGCCATAGGAAGCCTACGAGGACCGGCCCCGATCCAACATAGCAAAGCGTTTGATAGGACATTCCAAGCGCCTCGCCCGGCACCGCAGCGACGAGAACACATCCACACCGCCTCCTGACGGCGGCGCCCGAACTGCAGGCCACGGACGTGTACGGCCGGGCAGGGGAGGGCGTCGATTTGCTGCTGAGAGTTTTGGACAAGCATTGACGATGAAAGTTGCGGCTCTCGGATCGATGCCCCGCCATCGGACTTCTTGCCTCGCCGTCGAACCCGTGCACGGAGATCGCGACGCACCGGCCGACTGCATTTCGAGACGATAACTGGAAGCCGGGGAGACTATCGCCCAACTTTCGCCTCGGTCGAACAGCGCCGAGGTGGATACTCGCTCCGAGCTGGCGTTCGAGGGACGGAAACCGAACGAATGGGCCTGAAAACTTGGTTCGAGCAGGAAAACCCAGAATTTCGGTTTTTCCGGCGAGGAACAAAACGGGAAAAGCTGGATTTTCGATTTTAAGGCCCCTTAGAGGCCGTGAACCGCCCGGATGACCTACCAGTCCAAGTGGTGACAAAAAGGCTCTGTATGAAGCCCTGAAGCTGCCTAATATTTGGGCAAAAATCGCGCAAATATTGCCGCCGAGAATCGCTTGCCGCAACCGGAGCCACCAAGGCTGCCACTCGCTCGCTCCGTCCATGGAACGGGGCCGGTCGCGCGAGGGGACGGCGCCCCGGCACTGCAACGGAGCGAACGGCGATGCAATGAGAGAGAATAACTTCCGCAGCTAACGCCGCGTGACTACCGCAGGCGATGCGTTTCCAGCGCATTTCGCTGCCAAGGCTTCGTAAACCCGATGGGTGCCGCGTGCCGATGGAGATGAAAATGCCGTCAGTACTGTGAAAATTCTGTCATTCTGACATCGGCGGCAAGGTAAACGCGGCGCTGCGTGCAAAATAGATCAACCGATTCAGCGTGTTGAAATTTTTTCACTCAACGTTTTCACCGCGGGAACGGCTTGCGGCATTTACATGCTGCATTGCGAGAGATAACGCGTAGAGCGTTGAAAATTATGCCGACGCGAAGAGTTAGTCAGGTGAGGTGCAGCTTCGGTGCGAGAAGCTCGCAAATGGCTGGGTCTTCGTTCACGGGCAAGGGGAGTTCGTTTTGGCATCGTCAGTAGTGCTTAAGGCCGTTGGAGCAAGCGAAGGGGTTTTGGCGCGGGCGCGCGACGTTATCGGGATCGAGGCGCGGACGCTTGACGATCTGGCGGCGTCGCTGGACCGCAACTTCGTTTCCGCGTGCGAACTGCTGGGCCTAGCCACCGGGCGCATCGTGGTCGCCGGGATCGGCAAGTCCGGCCATGTCGGACGCAAGATCGCCGCGACCTTCGCGGCTACCGGCTCTCCCGCCATCTACCTCCATCCCGGCGAGGCCGCGCATGGCGATCTCGGCATGCTGGTGGAAGGCGACGTCGTTCTGGCGTTTTCCAATTCGGGCAATACCGCCGAATTCCAGGTGCTGTTCGATCATGCCGACCGGCGCGGCATTCCGGTTGTGGGGGTGACTTCGGGCGAAGGCTCGATGATGCAGCGCCGCTCCACCGTCTGCATTCTGGTGCCGCAGGCGCAGGAAGCCTGCAGTTCGAACATCGCGCCGACCAGTTCGACGACCCAGCAACTGGCGCTGGGCGACGCGCTGGCCATGGTGCTGATGGATGCCAGCGGTTTTTCGCGCGACGGCTTCAGGGAATTGCACCCCGGCGGTACGATCGGCCTGCGCCTCGCTTCGGTGGGCCAGCTCATGCACGGCCGGGACAAGCTGCCGCTGGTCGATCGCGAGATGCCGATGGAAGAGGTCATCTCGCAGATGACGTCGATGGGCTTCGGTATCGCCGGCGTCGTCGATCCGGCGGGCAGACTGGTCGGGATCATTACCGACGGCGATCTTCGCCGCCATTTCCGCGACCTTGGCCAGCTTCGCGCGCGCGATGTGATGACGCGGCGGCCCAAGGTCGTGCGCGCCGGCATGATGGCGGAAGATGCCCTGCGCTTCCTCAACGATTCCAAGATCACCTGCGCCTTCGTCGTTGCCGATGACGAAGCCGCCTGCGTGGCGATCAATGACGAGGCGATGGTGACCGGGAACCAGCTGCCCGTCGGCATCATCCACTTGCACGACTTCCTGCGCATGGGCCTGGCGTGAACTCCGACACGATAGCCGGCAAGGTGGCGGACACGATGGTCGACATGGGGGCCAATTCCAGTTTCGCGATCATTATTCCCGCCCGCTATGCGTCCACCCGCTACCCGGGAAAGCCGCTGGTCAAGCTGACCGGCGCGACCGGCGAGGCGCGCAGCCTGATCCGCCGCAGCTGGGACTGCGCGATGGCGGTCGAAGGCGCGGCGGGCGTGTGGGTCGCCACCGACGATTCGCGCATTGCCGACGAAGTGGAAAGCTTCGGCGGGCAGGTGGTCATGACCTCTCCCGATTGCGCCAATGGTACCGAGCGCTGCGCGGAAGCCGTGGCCAAGCTTGGCCCGGTGGCCGACGTCATCGTCAATCTGCAGGGCGATGCGCCGCTATCGCCGGCAAGCGTGATCCCGGGGCTGGTGGCGCAATTGGCGCGCGATCCCGGCGCGGTCATGGCCACGCCGGCGGTGCGGGCATCGCGCACGGTCTATGCCCATCTCACCCAGGACCAGGCCGAGGGCAGGGTGGGTGGCACCACCGTGGTGGTCGATGGGCGCGGCCGCGCACTCTATTTCTCCAAGCGGGTGGTGCCGCATCTGCCGCCGGAAGCGGCGGCGCTGGAATTTCCGCCCGTACACCTCCATCTGGGCCTCTATGCCTATCGTCCGGCCGCGCTGGCGCGCTATGCGGCCGAGCCCGCCTGCGCGCTGGAACAGTTGGAGGGTCTGGAGCAGTTGCGCTTCCTTGACCTTGGCCTGCCGATCACCGTCGTCCAGCTCGATCCGCTGGCGTGGGATGCGATCGAGCTGAACAATCCGGGCGACAAGCCGGTAATCGAAGCCATTCTGAAGGAAAGGGGCATTGCCTGAGCAGCTTGCGCGGCCCTTTGAAATGGCATCGCAGGCGCTGCTCCGGCTGCCGCACCAGCAAGTCATTCGCGTGCCGCGCAATTGACGAAAGCCGCAATCCCGCTTAGCCGCGATAATGTGCGCTCCAAATTCCCCCGCCAAAGGAGCCGCGTCCACGGACAGGCGTGGATGGCCGGCGTGTACATGACGTGCGCCGCCCGACAAGGATGATCGAATGAGCGTGACGGTTGCCGCTGTCGTGTTGATGATGGGTTCGCCGGTTCCCGACGCCGCGACCGCGACGATGGGCGCGAATCTGGCGCAGGCCACCGTCGAAAGTACCACGGCGCCGCAAGCCCCGGCGGGCGCTTCGGCTGAAGCTTCGGCCCAAACGTCGCCCACTCAGACGTCACCCGCTCAGGCGGCCCCGCTTCCCATCGTGCTGCCGACTTTCGGTAGCGCCGAGAGCGCGCCGCAACAGACCACTTTCGATCCGGCGACCTCTCTGCCGACGCTCGGATCCGCGCAGACCGGCGAAAATACGCCTGCCAACGACAATTCCGACCCGACGATGGCGGGCTCGGAAATCATCGTGCGCCACCGCCGGCCGTCGCCGGGTGATCCGCTGGAGCAGATCAACGTCGAATCGTTCAAGGCCGTGCAGGCGGTGGACAAGGCAGTGATCGAGCCGGTCGCCAAGATCTACAACAAGGGTATTCCGCGGCCGATCCGTCAGGGCCTGCGCAATTTCTTCAATAACTTCAATGAACCTGTGGTGTTCCTGGCCTACATGCTGCAGCTGAAGCCGGGCAAGGCGGCGGAAACGGCCGGGCGCTTCGTGATCAACACCACGCTGGGCGTCGCCGGTTTCGTCGATGTCGCCAAGCGCAAGCCGTTCAATCTGCCCTATCGCCCCAATGGGCTGGCCAACGTGATGGGCTTCTACGGCATCGGTCCGGGGCCCTACATGTATCTGCCGCTTGTCGGCCCGACCACCGTGCGCGATCTGATTGGCGATACGATCGACAATCTGGTGCTGGCGCCCACGCTGATCGGCAAGCCCTTCACCAAGCCCGAAGTGGCGCTGCCGATGAGCGTGGTGCGGCAATTGGGCGAGCGCGGCGCGTTCGACGAAGAGATCAACCGCATCCGCGCGACGGACGACCCCTATGCGACCTATCGCGAACTCTATCTGCGGCAGCGTCAGGCGGAAATCGACGCACTGCATGGCCGCGTGACGCCGAATGTCGTGCCGGTCTACGGGCCGGGCATGAAAACCCCCGGCAAGAAGAAGAAGAAGGACGAAGCCGCGCCAGAAGCGCAGCAGCCGGCCGCGGTTCCCGCTGATCCGGCGGCAGCAGCGCCTGCTGCAGCGCCCGCATCTGGGCCAAGCGCGGTTCCGGTAACGCCGCCCGTGCCGGCCGTGCCTGACGCGGCAGGGCAGGGCGGCACGCCCACCCAGACGCTGCCTGTTCAGCCGCAGTCACAGGCTCAGGGCAATCCGGCGCTACTCGAAACCCAGCCCTGATTGCCCGGCGGACGCAGGGGATATCCGCGGCGAGCCGCTTACCAGTAGCGCTTCGTTTCGCCGAAAGTGTCCATCGCGCGGGCCGCGGATTTGACGAGGCGGGGTTTGTCGCCGCGTGCGACAAGATCGCTCGCCCGGGGCAGGTCGCTCAGGCCTAGCCGCTCCACCACGGCCGGCGCGCTGGCCAGATCGTTGAGCACGCCCAGACGGTCCTGCAGCTTTTCCAGTTCGTCCACGAAATGGTCGCGGCGGCGGGCCTGCTTGCCGGTATAGAGCGCGGCGAAGAAGCCGGCCGCATAGCGCAGCTTCTTAGCCGCCTTGCGTGCCTCGTGCCGCGCTTCATCGTCCAGCGATGGCAGATCGCGGCCCCGTTTTTTCAATACCTTGCGCCGATGGCGCAGCGTTTTTGCAGCGAAGGCGCAGACCGGCTGGTCGCGTGTGTCGGCATGGGCGGGCTTTGCCGCCCAGTCGCCCAGCACGATCCATTCGGCCAGATCCAGCATCAGCGCGCGGGTGCGTTTGGACCGCAAGGTGATGCCGACCCCGGCATAGGCGCGGGTGCGTGCGGCGGTCAGCCGGGCAAGCAGATCGGCATCCCGCGCATCGGCAATCACCACGTCCACTTCGCGCGCGGCTCCCAGTTTTCCGGCCAGCCAGCGCAGTTCGCGGCCGATTCTGGCGGCCACGCGATCTTCGGCCAGCATCGCCTTGTAGATCGTCAGTGCCGAGCGCAGGCGGCGGATCGCGACGCGGGCCTGATGCAGCGCGGCGGCATCGTCATGGTCCAGGATCGCCGGCAGGTTGCGATGGAACTGGCCGATGCAGGCGCCGACGATGGCCCGGAATGCCTCGCCCGCCGTCATCTCGGCGGTCAGGTCGATCGGCAGGGCTTTCACGGCGCGCGCGGCCGGGCCCAGCAGGCGATAGCCGCGCTCCGCTTTGCTGAGCACATTGATCCGCGCCGGCGCCACGGCGTCGATCTTGCGGGCAAGGTCGAACAGGGCGGAAAGATCGCCGCCCTTGCGCTCCAGTTCCACTTCGCAGATCGGCGTGAAGCGGTCGCCGGCGACGATCCGGCCCCGGTCGAGCGCCACTTCCACGCCGTTCACCACCCAGATCCGCCGCTGGTTCTCCACCGTGAACACGGGCGAGAGCGTGGCGGTCTGCGGCCCCAGCAGCGCGGCGACCGGGCTATCCGCGTCGAGGATAGGGTAGTCGCCGGAAACCTCGCACTCCCATTCCGAGCGGACCAGCAGGCCGGCGGCGGAGCGATCGGCCTTCACCGTCTGCACCCGGCGCCTGCCGCTGCGGCGGATGCGCAGCGACAGCCCGGCCTGCGAAAGCGCGTGGTCGGGCGTGTCGAAATACGTCGATTCCTGCTGGACCGCCGTGGGCGAAGACGCGAACAGGCCCGCGCCTTCCAGCGCATCGGCACCTTCCGGCGTCAGTTCAAGCTTCAGTTCCTCTTCGTCAGCCGCGCTCGCAGTCATCCCGGATCTCCGCCCTCTTGACGGAAATCATAGGGGAAACTGGTGCTTGTTGACAGTCCCGTGACGAAAGGGGCTCCCGTTCGCCGTTGGCCCCTTCGTCACGACTGGATGCACCGGTCAGGAGGCGGGTTTTTCCACTTTGCCGGCCTTCATCACGAAAGCCACGTGCTGCAGCAGGCGCACGTCCTGCAGGGGATCGCCGTCCACCGCGATGATATCGCCATAACGGCCGGGGGCGATGGCGCCGAGGTCGGCGGTGCGGTCCAGCGCCTCTGCCGCGTTGCGGGTGGCGGCCTGGATCGCCTCCATCGGCGTCATGCCCCATTCCACCATCTTGGCGAACTGCAGGGCGTTGTCGCCATTGGGATAGACGCCGCCGTCGGTGCCGAACAGCATCTTCACCCCGGCCGCGTGGGCGGCGCGGAAGGTCTGGCGCTGCTTCAGGCCGATCGCCTTTTCCTTGGCGAGGCTTTCGGCGAAGACGCCGTTCTTCGCGCCTTCGGCCAGGATGTAGTCATCGTCATAGATGTCCATATCGAACCAGGCGCCGTGGTCCTTGGCCAGCTTGAAGCTGGTTTCGTCCGCCAGGCTGGCGTGTTCGATGGTGTCCACCCCGGCGCGCAGGGCGGTGTTGATGCCTTCGGTGCCGTGGGCGTGGACGGCCACGCGCATGCCCAGCATGTGCGCCTCATCCACGATCGCCTTGATCTCTTCATAGCTCAGCTGCTGCGCGCCCACCGAGTCCGTCTTCGACAGCACGCCGCCGGTCATGCAGACCTTGATGACTTCGGCGCCATACTTGCGGTTGCGGCGCACGGCGGCGCGGAAACCGTCGGGCGTGTTGGCGATCTGGGGGGAGGGCACCTGCACCGAGGGCGGGAATTCGGTGCTGTCGCAGTGGCCGCCGGTCACGCCCAGCGCGTAAGTGGCGGGCACGATGCGCGGGCCGGGGACATAGCCCTTTTCGATGCCCTGCTTCAGCGCGACGTCGTCATAGTTGGACGAGCCGACATTGCGCACGGTGGTGAAGCCGGCGTCCAGCGTGCGCTTGGCATTGGCGACGCCTACGACCGTCCAGAAATTGTCGGTATATTCAAGGCCGTTATAGCCCGAAATCGTCGGGTCCGAGGTCAGGTGGACGTGCATGTCGATCAGGCCCGGCACCAGCGTGCGATCGCCCAGATCGATGCGCTTGGCATCCTGCGGAACGGCATCGCCCTGACGGCCGACGCTGACGATGCGGCCATCGGTGACGACCACTTGCGGCTTGTCGACCGACTTGCCGGCCAGCACGTCCACCATGCGCGCGGCGGTCAGCACCACGGTCTCTGCATGAACCGCCGTGGACATCGCAACCGAGGCCAGCAGGGCAGCCACAGACAAACGCAAGCGCATCATCGTTCTCCGAAGAATGGGAAAAACACAAAGGATGGAAGCGCACGGCGCGCGCGACTTGCGCCCCGAAACAATACCCCCGCTGCCGATAGAGCACAGACCGGCAGGGCCCGGCAAGAGCCCCGCCTGACCGCGGTGCCGGGCTGGTGCTAGGGGTAGGGCGGAGAGCGGAGATCGGGACTTTCGAGAGCAAGATGCTGTCACAGTTGTTCCCAAGATGTGGCCAGTAATTCTACCGGATGCCGTCAATCGTTTGCAGATCGCCTGTCTGTGTACACAAGTGATCGGTCCAACCGCGTTCTCCGCTATTGCTCACGATGAAAGCCCTTATTTACCAATTGTTGCGCATACTCTCGGTGGCGGAATTTGGCGGTGGGCAAGTGGGGATGCGTACATTTGGCAAGCGATTGCCTGGAACGGTTGGAGTGCCATCGGTTTCCCCGGCGGCTTCGCAGCCAATTGCGGGGGCGATTGCTGGGCCGATTGCGGGAAAGACTTCGCAAGCGGCTGGCGTCTCGGAACGGCGGCCTGCTCCTTTGTCGAGTTCGGCGCCTATTCCGGCCGCACCGGTAGACGCCGCGTTCCGGCCGCTTTCGGGCAATGCCTTTGCCGTGTTGGGGCTGCCACTGGATGCCAGTCAGGACCGCGTCTCGCAGCGGGTGGACGATCTGGCTTTCGAGGAAGGGCAGGATGAGGCCGCGTTGCAGGCGGCACGGGCCAGCCTGTTTTCGGCGCGGGACCGGCTGGGGCAGGAAATCGGCTGGCTGCCCGAATGCACGCCGGACCAGCAGCAGGCCGCGATTGCCGCCATCGCGCGCGGCGATGCGGCGGCGCTGCTGCACTTGTCCGGCCGGACGGCGGGACTGGCCGCGATCAACCTGGCCGAAGCCGGGGCGGACTTGCGCGCTATAGACGTGCAGCCGGCGTTCGACCTGATCGAGATCATCGCCCGGTGGCAGCCGGAAACCACGCTGAACCTGCTGGACGAGGCGCGCGGGCGCGGCGGCTATCGCCCGATCGACGTGGACCAGTGGGAGCGGGCCGTGGCCGGGCGGCTGGGCGATGCGGCGGCGCGGCTGGGCCCGCTGATCGCCGCCTCTCCCGAAGGCCGCGCGCGCCTGACCGGCACCGTGCATCGTTCCGCCAGGCCGGGATCGACGCTGGCCGCGTTTCTCGAAGCCTTGCAAACCGCTTACGCCGCCGCGATCCAGGAACCGCTGGGGCGGCTGGAGATGCGCATCCAGACCAGCGTGGCGCTGATCGATGCCGATCCCGCCAATGCGATGCAGATCAACAGCCTGATCGCCGCGCTCAACCAGTGGTCCGCTTATCGCCGGCCGATCCAGGTGATGGAAGCGGCGCGCGCGCTGGACGATGGGGAATCCGCGCGGATCTTCGATTCGCTGCTGGGGCTGACGGTCAAGATCGCCAATACGCATGACCAGCATGGCGTCGCGCTGCGGCTGGCGGAGGCGCTGCTGGATGCCTTCGCCCACCTGCCGCAGCAGCGCAAGCGGCTGGAGCAGCAGATGCCGGTGCTGTTGGGCAACGTCGCGGTCCAGCGCCTGACCGAGTTGGGCGATCGCATTGCCAAGCAGCGCAGCCGTTTCGTTGCTCAGGTGAAGAGCGGCCGCATGGGCCCGAAGGCCAAGGGCCTGGCTGCCGAGCTTATCGAATGCTTCGAAGCCACACTGGAAGCCGCCGAAGGCAAGCGGGTGGCCCCTTTCCAGTTGGCCCGTGCGATCATCATCGCGACGTATAATAAAACGCGCGACCGCCAGTGCGCGAGGATCCTGTTCAGATGGTTGCTGGACGAAGACCCGCCCGAGACGGTCCGCGACCAGCTGAAACGCGATCTGAACCAGCTGAACGCCGGGTTTGCCGGATGGGCTCTGGGCATTTCCAGCATCGTCCTGCTGCTGATGCGCTGCGGCGGGCACCATGATGCGCCCCGGCACCGGGAACCGTCGGCGCAATCTTCGTCGGCCCAGTCATCGGCCCTTTCATCAGGCGCTTCGGCGCGCGAACCGGCGCGAGAGACGTCGCCATCCGCTGCCGAGGCGCAGGCCAGCGCGCGGGCGCAGGAACTGGCCCGCATGCGGGAGGAAATCCGCCAGTCGAATGCCGAAGCAGAGCGCATCCGCGCCGCGAACGACGCCCAGCGGGCGCAAGGGATGCGCCGCGAATGGGAAGAGCCGCGGCCTCGGCCGACATGGGGCAGAGGCTATGGCGGCTACCCGCCAGCCAATGGCGCACCGCCATCCCCGCCAACATACTCGGGCCCGACATATTCAGGGGCCACGGGCGCTGCCATGCAGGGAGCCAAGCCATGACCGACTTGTCCGCCGAAATGCCGGCTCAGGCCGCCGACGACAGCCGCCGCACGCTGGCCGAAGTGGCCAGCCTGGCCTGGAAGCTGGCCGATGCGCTGGCGGGGGAGCTTGCTCAGGCCCCGCCCTCCCGCACCCAGGCCGGGCAGGCCATGCTGCGCTTTGCCGCGCGCCGGCTGGATACGCTGCTGGCGCAGGGCGACTTGCGGCTGGTCACGTTCGACGGCCAGGACTGGGGCGCCCAGATCCCGGCCAATCCGATCAATCCCGACGAAGTGGAAGGCTGCGAAAACGTGGCCGTGGACCGCACCGTCGAACCTACCGTCCTGTGCGGGACCGATGTCGTGCTGCCCGGCCGGATACTCCTGAGGAAAGCCTGACATGTATCTGGGAATCGATCTCGGCACGTCCAATTCGGCCATCGTCGGCCATCAGGAGGGGCGGCTGACGCTGTTCAAGTCCGTCAGCGGGGAGGATGTGCTGCCTTCGGTGGTGATGCGCGACCGCACCGGCAGCCGCTATGTGGGCAAGCGCGCCTACGATCAGCTTCAGGTCTCTCCGCAAGGGATCGCCGCGCGCTTCAAGCGGCTCTTGGGCACCGATACCGCGCTGCCGTTCGGCACCGAGGACGAAACCATCACGCCCGAGGATGCCAGCGCCGAAGTGCTGCGCCAGTTGGTGAAGCAGGCGCGGATGCGGGTGGGCGATGCGGCGGTGGAGGGCACCGTGATCGCCGTGCCGGCGGCGTTCAACCAGATGCAGTCCGAAGCGACGATCCGCGCCGCGCGGGCCGCCGGGCTCGATCGGGTGGGGCTGTTGCAGGAACCGATCGCCGCCGCGCTCGCCTGTCTGGAGCGGCCGGGTACGCGCAGCGGGCTGTTCCTGATCTACGATCTGGGCGGCGGCACGTTCGACGTGGCGCTGGTGCGCGCGGTGGAGGGTTCGGTCTCCATCGAGGCGCATGAGGGCATCAACATGCTGGGCGGCAGCGATTTCGACCGCACGCTGGTCGACCGCGTGGTGCGCCCTTGGCTGCTCGCCAATTTCACGCTGCCGGAAGACTTTCACCGCCGCCCCGAATTTCGCCGCCTGCTGGCGCTGGCGACGGCCAATGCCGAACTCGCCAAGATCGAACTGTCGTTTGCCGAGCAGGCGATCATCTTCGTTTCCGACCATGACGCGCGTACCAACGACCTTGAGGGGCGGCCGATCTATCTGGAGATCGTGATCTCGCGCGCCGAACTGGAAGCGCTGGTGGCCGAGCGGATTGAGCGATCGGTCGAGCTTTGCCGCAAGGTCGTGGCGGACAATGGCTATGCGCCTTCGGACATCGACCGGGTGGTGCTGATCGGCGGGCCTTCGCGCATGCCGATCGTGCGCCGACTGGTTCCGGCCGGGCTGGGCATTGCCGCCGATCTGGAAATCGATCCGATGACGGCCGTGGCGCGCGGCGCGGCGATCTATGCCGAAGGGCGCGACTGGTCCGGCGCGGACGGAGCGGGCAGTGGCTCCGGCGGAAAGCAGGGGCGCCTGCAGGAAGCGGCGGGCGCGGCGGTATCCTACGACTACGAAGCGCGCACTTTGCGCGATCGCGGCCGCATTCGCGTCACGGCGCGGGCCGATGGGGCGGAGGGCCTGCGCGTCTCCGCACTGGCCAGCGACGGGCGCGACTATGGCGAGCGGCTGGTGAGCGAGAGCCCGGTCTTCTCGGTCCAGTTGGGCGAAGGCGAAACCCGCGTGCGGATGACCGTGACCGACGCGGCTGGTCGGCCGGTGGAAGATGCCTGCCGCGAGCTGACGATCACCCGCGTGGTCGCCGTGGCCGCCGGTGCACCCTGCACCAGCACCATCGCCGTGAAAGTGGAGGACAGCGACGGCGTGCGCACGATCAACGTGCTGGAACCGCTGGTGACCAAGGGCGAGACGCTGCCGCGCCAGGGCACCAAAGTCCTGCGCGCCGCGCGCAAGATCGATCCGGGCACGGCCGAATGGATCGACGTCGAACTGTTCGAACAGGCAGAGGGCGTGCCGGAGCCGGAGGCGAACCTGCTGGTGGGCGCGTTCCGCCTTTCCGGAGAGGATTTGCCTGCCTATAGCCGCCCGCTGGCCCCCGGCGAGCAAGTGGTGCTGCACTGGTCGGTGGATGACAGCCAGTTGATCCGCTGCTCCATCGAATTGCCCGACCACGGGCTGCACTTGCGCGATCACAGCTTCTATATCGAGGATCTGGCCCGCATCGATTTCGCCACGGGTGGCCGCGCCTATGCGACCGAGGCGATGGCCGGCGTCCACATGCGGATCGATCAGGCGCGCGATGTGCTGACGCGCCATGCGCCGGGCGAACTGAGCGACCTCTATGCCCGCATCGGCGAACAGTTCGACCGGCTGGAGATCACCGCCGATGCCGACGGTTTCCGCTCGATCGCGGAAGAGGCGCGGCTGATCGGGCAGAACCTTTCGCGCCTGCTGCATCGCCCGGAACTGCGCGCCGCGGTGCTGCGCCATGAACTGGAGGCGGCGGAACGACAGGTGCGAAACCTTTCCGCGATCCTCTCTCCGGGGGATATTTCGGAAGTGGCCAGCCATCGGGAAACCGCGCTGCGGGCGATTGCCGATGCCCGCTTCCAGATCGCGCGGCGCGCGATTGAGGCGATCGAAACGGTGCGCGGCCGCGCGCTGGTGGCGCAGCCCGAGTTCCTGGTCGGCCAGTTCCACTGGCTCTGCGGACAACGCCGCGCGGCGGTGGATGCCGTGCGCTTCGACCTCACCGCCCGCCGCGGAGAGGCGGCACTGGCGGCGAACGACCTGCAGGCCCTGCGTCAGGTGATCGGCGAGCTTTACGGCCTGCTGCCGGCCCGCGTGGAAGGCGGTGACGTTTCGGCGCTGGCCGGTTTGCGCCGCTAGCCGGGGCCGAGAGCAGGGGCCGATAGCAGGGCAGGCGGACCTGCCCGGCGCGGTCATTGCATGGCGAGCGAGGCGGCTTCCGCTGCGCAGGTCTCTGTTGGCGGCGGGGCGGGAAGGGCGTTGCCCGTCAGTTCGGTCCGCGCTGCCGCAAGGTCGGCCCGGAAGGTCGGATCCGCATGGAGCCGTGCCACTGCTGCCGCCGCGACCACGCGCCCGGCATCGACGTCGCTGGCCCAGTGCGCGTTGCAGACCAACCGGCTTTCCCCGAAATCGCGCCCGCGCTGGAGGATCGCGTCGGTCCGATCGGGGACCAGCTCGACAAGGATCAGCGCCCAGCCCCAGCCCAAAGCGCTATGGCCGGAGGGATAGGACCCATCCTGCCGCAGCGCTGCCTCGTCCGCCGGCAGGCATGTGCCGTTCCCGTGCGCGACGAAGGGGCGGACGCGCTGGTAATGCGTCTTCGCCTTGTAGGTCGAAAGGCCGATATCGATCATCGCCTTGCCCAGCAGCCGGTAGAGCACCGGCGTCCGCTTCGGGTCGGGCGTGACGCCGGCCGCGCAGGCGAAGGTCTGCAGGGCATGGGCGGGCTTCAGATCGGCATCGCTGGCCGCCTGAACGAAGCGGGGAGAGCCCGGATCGCGGGCACTGGCCTTGCTGACCTCCTCATCCCGCGCGAAGGCGGCCGACCCTGCCGGGGGCGGCGGGGGCAGCAGGGCAAGGCTGTCGGGCAACTGATCGGGCGGCAGATAGCCCTTGGGCATGTTTGCCGGCAGCTTGGCGGCAATGGACGGCGTTAGCGTGGGCGCCGTTCCTGTCGCGGGCTGATCGGCGGCCCCGGGCGCCGCCGCGATCATGAAGACCGCGACGGCGCCCAGCGCAACCGGCAGGGCCGGTTTACCGAGCCGCATCCGTCAGCTCGAACCGGCAGCGGCGTCGCCCATCTTGGCGATCGCGTCGTCGATGGTGAAGCTGTTGGGATGCTGGATCGGCGGGAAGTCCTTGAACGTCTCCGCGAACATCGCCGCGCCGGTTTGCGCGGCGTAGATGAAGTAGGCGTTGTACAGGAACCAGTCGTAGTAGGTATTCGACGTGATATCGGCGAACTCGTAAGGGTCCGTTCGCAGATTGAACAGCTTGGGCAAGCGTAGCCGCGTGAACGGTTCCGCCCAGACCTGCATGGTGCCCTTGCAGCGCTGTTCCAGGAAGACGAGCTTCCAGTTGTCGTAGCGCATGGCCAGGATGTCGCCATCGTCGCTGATGTAGAAGAAGAAGTTGCGCGGGCTCTTTTCTTCCTTGCCGGTGATATGGCCTAGCAGGCTTATGCCGTCGATGTGGTTCTTGTAGGTCCGCCCGATCGCCGGGTAGCCCTTTTTGACCTTCTCGACGATGTCTGGCTCACCGGCCATTTCCAGGAACGTCGGCAACCAGTCGTGGTGCTGGACGATGCCGTTCGACACTGATCCCGGCTCTACCTTGCCCGGCCAGCGGATGATGAGCGGAATGCGGAAGGCGCCTTCCCAGTTGGTGTTCTTTTCGCTGCGGAACGGGGTCATGCCGCCATCGGGCCAGGAATTGCGGTGCGGGCCGTTGTCGGTGGAATACATGACGAAGGTGTCGTCTGCGATGCCCATTTCGTCGAGCGCGTCGAGCACCTCGCCCACGTTCTTGTCATGATCGATCATGGTGTCGTGATAGGGCGACTGCCAGCGGCCGGCCTGGCCCAGGCTTTCCTTCTTCGTGTGCGTGAACATATGCATGTGCGTGGTGTTGATCCACACGAACCAGGGCTTGCCTTCGGCCTCCTGCTTTTTCATGAAAGCCAGCGCCGCCGCGACGAACTCGTCGTCGCAGGTTTCCATGCGTTCCTTGGTGAGCGGGCCGGTATCCTCGATCTTCTGCTTCCCCACCTTGCCCCAGCGCGGCATTTCGGTGGTGTCGTCGGTGTCCGTCGCCCAGCTGTGGATCACGCCGCGCGGCCCGAAACGGTCCTTGAAGTTCGGCATATCCGGCTCATGGGTCGGATAGTTGGCCATTTCCGGCTCTTCCTCGGCATTGAGGTGGTAGAGGTTGCCGAAGAATTCGTCGAACCCGTGGTTGGTGGGCAGCATGTGGTTCAGGTCGCCCAGGTGGTTCTTGCCGAACTGGCCGGTGGCATAGCCCTGTTCCTTCAGCAGCGCGGCGATGGTGACGATCTTCTCGCTCATGCCGATCGGCGCGGCGGGAATGCCCACTTTCGAAAGCCCGGTGCGCAGCACGCTCTGCCCGGTGATGAAGGAGGACCGGCCTGCCGTACAGCTCTGTTCGCCATAGCTGTCGGTGAACTTCATGCCTTCCTTGGCAAGGCGATCGATGTTCGGCGTTTTATAGCCCATCAGGCCGTCAGTATAGCAGCTGAGATTGCTGATCCCGATATCGTCACCCCAGATGACCAGGATGTTCGGCTTTCCATTCGGCATGGTAGAGTCCTTCCCATAAGTTCCCTTGCATGGTCGAAGTTCCGATCCGGATTATCTATCGGGGATTCCCCTAGGCCGACCTGGACAAATTCCGCATGGTCACGGCTGGTCGTCAGGAATGGACTGAGCGGGCGGCGCCGGCAGCAGCCACTGCCGCCAGATCAGCAGCAGCGCCGCCATCACCACAGGCCCCACGAACAGGCCGACGAGACCCATCTGCGCAAGGCCGCCGAACGCCCCGATCATCGCCAGCAGGAAAGGCAGCTTCACCGCTCTGCCCACCACCACAGGCTGCACGAAATTGTCGCCGATGGTCATGACCGCGGCGCCCAGCGCAAACAGCAGCACGCCGTCCAGCGTCGATCCTGAGGCGATCAGGATCAGGCTGGCCAGCCCGAACGCGGCCCATGCGCCGAACGGGATGAGCGCCAGCATGATCGTGAACGTGGCGAACAGGGTCGGCTGGGGAACCCCCGTCACCGCATAGCCCACACCGATGATCGCGCCTTCGATGAACGAGACCAGGATCGTGCCGGTAACGGTCGCGCGGGTCGCTTCCGCCAGCCGGGACAGGAAATCGCCGCCGAAGCTGCCGAACATGCGCACCGCGATCATGCGGCCCTGTTTGGCCAAAGCGTGTCCGTGCCAGAGCAGCCCGGCAAGCGCGACGGCGGTGATCACCACGGTTGCCGACCGGCGCACGATTTCAAGGCCGATCGCCTGCGTCCAACTGAGCAGCGAACTGGTGTTGAGGATATGCATCAGGTCATCCGCCAAACGCGGCCGGGCGAAATGATCTTGCCAGAAGCCCGCCGCGCGGCGGCCGAACAGCGGCAGTTCGGGCAGCCACGGCGGCATGGCGATGCCGGTCTGCTGCACGCGCGTGAACCAGTCGATCGCCGCCCGGCTTTCTTGCACCAGCGCGGCGGCGGCCAGCGACAGCGGCACCAGGATGAACAGCCCGGTGCCCAGCGCGAAGAGGATCGCCAGCGTGATCGGACGGTTCGGAAACCGCGCCACGGCGCGGCAGTAGAGCGGCCATTCCGCGATGGCCAGCACCGCCGCCCAGGTGAGCGGGGTCAGGAACGAAAATGCCACCCACAACGCCAGCGCCAGGATCAGCAGTGTCAGGACGATCTGGCGGGTATCGATCCGCATCCTGACGCCTTGCCCGTTTTCGTCGCCGGTCATGACCCCTTGGGCGGTCGGCGCACGCAGCGAAAGCCCACGTGCGAGGTGGAGGTATCCACCGGATGCGGGTGCCGCGCGGCCGGGCGGTAGCGCCGGCAATAGTTCGGGGCGCAGAGGTGCGATCCGCCCTTCAGCACGCGCCGGGCGATGCCGGCGGGGTCTTGCGGATCGATGCTGCCCGCCTGCGCGCGTTGCCGGGCGACGGTGCAGCAGCTGGGTCCGGGCGCTTTGCCCTGCACATTCTGGGACCACCAATCGGTCGTCCATTCCCAGGTGTTGCCGATCATGTCGAACAGGCCGAAGCCGTTGGCGGGATAGAGCCCCACCGGCGATGTCCGCACCCAGCCGTCTTCCGCCAGGTTGGCGTAAGGAAACAGGCCCTGCCAGACATTGGCGTGATGAACCCCGTCGGGCACGAGTTCGGTGCCCCAGGCGAATTCCTGCCCTTCGCGGCCGCCCCAGGCGGCATATTCCCACTCCGCCTCGGTCGGCAGGTCCAGCCCTGCCCAGGCCAGATAGGCCTCCACATCGACAAGGGCGACATGGACGACGGGATGGTCGAGAATATCCTCGATCGAACTGTCCGGCCCGGTGGGGTGGCGCCAGTCGGCGCCGGCGCGCAAGTCCCACCACTGACTGGCCGGGCCGCGCGCATCGACGGGGTGCCCGGGCGACTGGAAGACCAGCGAAGCAGGCACCAGCAGTTCGGGCAAGGCACCGGGATAGTCCGCCGCATCGGGTGCGATTTCCGAGAAAGTGCGGTATCCGGTGGCATCCACGAAGCGGGCGAACTCGGCATTGGTGACTGGGGTGCGATCGATCCAGAACCCATCCACCTCCACCGCGCGTTCAGGGCGTTCCTCGGGATAGTGCTGGTTGGACCCCATGGTGAAGCGCCCGCCGGGCAGCCAGACCATGTCGCGTTCGGCAATAACGGTTTCAGAAGTGGCTACGGCGGTCGCAGTGGTGCTTTCCATCGATTGCTTCCGTGTCAGTTCATGGCGGAGAAGTTGAAGGCGATTCCCGCGAAGGCGGCAACCCCCAACAGGCATAGGAAGATCGCGACGAGTAACGTGACCGAAACCGGGAAGGCGCTTTCCGCGTGGACCAGGCCTTCCTCGGCCATCGCCTTGCGCTCTGCGCGCAGTTCGGTGGCGAACTGCAGATGGCGGATGATGCCGCCTATCAGCAGCACCACGCCCAGCACGATCAGCGCCATGCCGAAATTGCGCGGGGCCTGGCTCTGCGCGATGACGTTGGCCTGATAGAGCTTGTTGAACGTCTGATAGATCGTGAAGCCGAAGCCGATCAGCGACAGCGCCGTGCGGATTTCCGACATCAGCGTGCGATCCGCGCTCATCCGCGTGCGCTGGAAGGACATTCCGGTGCGCCGCATCGACATCTCGGTCCGATGGTCCGACAGGTCGGTGCGATGCATGGAAAGATCGGTGCGGAATTCCGAAAGATCGGTACGATGTTCGGAAAGGCCGGTGCGGAATCGCGAGAGATTGCTGCGAAAGCGCGAGAACTGGGTGGAAGCCTGTTCGGCCTCCAGATTCTCTACATTGGGCAGATCCGGTACGGCGGGCAGGTCGATGCGTTCGGGTCGCACGCTCTTGCGCGGGTCGGTTTTCGTCTGGGGACTGGTGCTCATTACTTCGCTCCTGCGGGGGGCGGCGGGAATTTCGCGAGGACCGCGTTGACCGCGACGTCCACCTTCTCTTGCGAGATCTGGTCGGTGGTCACCTGCTGCGTGGCTTGCCCGTTCCAGACGGCCGCCTTGGTGGCGGTGTCGTAGACGTCGATCGTCAGCGTGCCGTCCGTCACATTGCGCACGTCCACCTGGTTGAAGCCGCCGCCCCAGCCGCCCCACGGGCGGAAATAGGGGCCATAGGCGCCCATGCTGGACACTTCGACGCGGTTGCGCGCGCCCAGCGTGAAGCCGATGGCGAAGTCGCCCGGATCGGCCTTGGTATAGCCGCGTGCCGCCAGCGCGTTGTCGATCGAAGTCCGCACCCGCTGGGTGAGCAGCGGATTGGTCCCCTGCGGCGCGATCGTATAGGCCCAGCTATAGGTCCGGAAGTGGGAGAAGTTGGCGTTCGGATCGGCATCAAAGCTGACTTGTGGCGTCGTGGTGCAGGATGCGGCGAGCATCGTGCAAAAGGCCAGGGTTACCGCGCGCGCTTTCATCGCTGCCTCCTTGCTGAAATTGCCTCGACTATCGTGGTGCGAAGCGCGATCATCTATCGGGAATCTCCCTGATCAGGCGCACCTGCCAACCCGGATCGCATGGGGCCGCAAAAGGGCGGAAGCGGCGGTCAATCCACGCTCGGCCCCCAGCACTGTCCCTCGCCCCGAACGGAGACAATTCCCCAGGCATCAAAGGGATTCTCCCGATGTGCCGCCTTGTCCAAACCTGTGAACGTGCCGGCCGATATTCCCCGCAGGAGAGACAAGATGCATCTTCTGAAGAACCGGTCCGTCGCCGGGGCGGTCGCGGTGACGCTGGCCCTGATCGTGCCGGCCGGGCCCCTAGCAGCCCAAACCCCGCCGGTTCAGACCGCCACTGCTGCTGCGGCCTCGGGCACGACCGCAAGCAGCACGCTGGATCCGGTGGCGCTGCAGGCGCTCACGGGCATGGGCAACTATCTGAAGACGCTGAAGACCTTCGAGGTCCGCAGCAATGCAACGATGGAAGCCGCGCTGGAGGATACCGATCTGGTGGTCCATCTGGGGTACGAGGGTACCTACCGCGTCCAGCGGCCCAATGCCTTCTACATCCAGCTGAAGTCCGACCGCGCGGTGCGGGAGTATTTCTACGACGGCAAGACGATGACCGTGAACGTGCCGCGCCAGAACTTCTACGCAACGGCGGCGGCCCCGCCGACGATCCGGCAGACGGTGGACAAGATCTACGCGGACTATGGCATCATGCTGCCGCTGGCGGACCTGTTCTACTGGTCGGAAAGCCCGATGACGGACGGCATCACTTCGGCCGTTCGGGTGGGGTTTGCACGGGTGAACGGGCAGGAGACCGATCAGTTCATCTATCGCGGCCCGGATCTGGACTGGCAGGTGTGGATCGCGCGCGGCTCGGCACCGTTGCCGCTGAAGATCGTGATCACCGATCGCAGCGATCCGCTTCGGCCGTCCTACAGCGCCGAACTGACCTGGAACACATCCCCGACGTTCACCGCGAAGGACTTCACGTTCACGCCGGATCCCAAGTCGACGGCGATCAAGATGGCCAGCCTCAAGGGAGGGCAGTGAGATGCGCGACAGGATGGTGAAGATCGCCGGGCTCGTTTCCGCGCTGACGCTTGTCGCCACCGCCGTCACCCCCGCAGAGGCGCAGCGCCGGTTCGGCGGTGGGGGATTCCGCGGCGGGGCGGCAGGCGGTGGCTTCCATGCCCGCGCGCCCGTCAATTTCCACGCGCCCGGCAGCGGCGGCGGCGGCATCCGCAATCCCGCCGTGCCGCGCGGTGGCGGTGGCGGTGGCGGTGGCGAAGGCCCCGGCCCGCGCCCCGGGCCCGGGCCTAATCCGGGACCTCATCCCGGACCCGGCCCCGGACCTGGCCCTGGCCCTGGCCCGAACCCGGGGCCGCATCCGGGCCCAGGACCCGGACCGGGACCGGGACCGGGCCCAGGACCTCATCCCGGACCTGGACCTGGACCTGGACCGGGGCCGCACCCCGGACCGCCACCTCCTCCCCCGCCGCCGGGATGGGGCTGGGGTTGGGGCTGGGACGACGATCCCTTCTGGGATGCCGCCGCCGTCGGCATCGTCGCGGGAACCACTGCGGCGGTAGTCGCCAGCGCTTCCCAGCCTCAGACGACGGTGGTTGTGCAAAGCACCGCGGTCGGCGCGACGGTCTATACTCTGCCGTCGGGATGCCCGAAGGTCGTGCGCGGCAGCGTCACCTACTTCAGCTGCGACAACATCTGGTACCTTCCGCAGTACCAGACTTCCGGCGTGACTTATCTGATCGTCAATCCGCCGGGCTGATCCGGATCGGCCGTCTTCCCTGCGCCCGTGGGCCCGGGGAAGACGGCGGGTTCGCCGGATCACTTGCCTGCGTATCGGGCCCTTGCATCAGGAACCCGCATCGCAGGCGAATGACCGGTGCGGGTACTGGCGGGCCACGCAGCGGGAGGGCACGATATGTCAGAGGCGGTTTGCACATTCGCGATGCGCGAATTTCGCAGCGCCGGTGCGGCAGGAAAAAATGGGCCCTTTCCTTCAGGACTTTTGCCGGGCGGTCCGCAGCCGCTCGATCTCCGCGCGGTCGATCACGCCATCGTGGTTGGCGTCGGCAAGGTTGAAAGTCCGATCATCGTTGTTCCGGAATTCCGCGTGGGTGATCGTGCCGTCATGGTTGGTGTCGGCAAAGCGGAACAGGCTATCGAATTTCGCTCCGTAACGCCGGCTGTTGGCCAGGCGCGGAAAGTCGGACTTCGTCAGCGCGCCGTCTCCGTTGCGGTCCATTTTCCCGAATTCCTGTTCCCGCGCGGCCCCGAATTCGGCGCGGGTGATCCGTCCATCGCCGTTCTGATCCGCGCGCTGAAACGCCGCGGCGCGGTCGGCGCCGGCCTGAGCGCCGGCCTGTCCACCCGCCTGCGCATTGGCCGCTTCGCCCGCTGCAAGGCACGACAGGAATGCGGATACGATAAGAATTTTCGGTCCCGTGCGCATGATGCGTCTCCCTGGTCCAAGTTTCACCGGAATGGCCGCCCCGGAAATAGCGCGCGCAACCGGTGGGCGGCCAGCCAGACTCCTACTGAGATGGATGGCGGAAAGTCGGTAGCCGATCGGATTTTGGCGCCGGCACGGCATCGAATCTGGGCGAATGCTTCGCAGACCCGATCCGGGATACGCCATCTTGAGGCAGGATCGCGGAATAGAGACCGGAGAATGCAGCAATGCATTCCAGGAATTCGGGCAGAGCGACCGGTATTGCTTGCCGATTACTGCATCATGCGGGTTTATTTCTGCCAGCCGCACCAATATTTCAAGGAGTTAGTTCGGTGCTCTAGGGAAAATCCCGATTGATCGGAAATATGGCGAGACGATGATGGTGAACCCAGCTTTGCGAACCTGAAAACAGACCATGAGAAAAGACGTTCGAAATGCGGCCAACCACTAGCAGGATCCTGATCGCCGACGATCACCAGGCCATGCGCCAGGGCGTACGGACCTTGCTGGAATCGCATGCGGGCTTCCAGGTCATCGGTGAAGCCGGTGACGGGCGAGAGGCGCTGAATCTGGCGATCGAGACTACGCCGGACATCGCCATCCTGGACTATTCGCTGCCGCTGATGAACGGGCTGGAACTGACGCGGGCGATCAAGCACGCGCTGCCGCGCACCGAGATCCTGATCTACACGATGCACGACCGCGAAAGCATCCTGATCGACGTGCTGCGCGCCGGCGCGCGGGGTTATGTGCTGAAGTCCGACAGCGGCACGCATCTGGTGGCCGCGGTGCGGGCACTGGCGAACCGCAAGCCCTATTTCTCGGGCGCGATCTCGGAAACGCTACTGGAACACTTCATCGAGAGCGATCATGAGGCCAATCGGGGCATCACCCTGACCGCGCGCGAGCGGGAGATCGTGCAGCTGATCGCGGAGGGCAAGCTGAACAAGCAGATCGCGCATATCCTGGAAATCAGCGTGAAGACGGTCGAGACGCACCGCGCCGCGAGCATGCACAAGCTGAAGATCAGGACGACTGCCGAGCTGGTACTTTACGCGGTTCGGAACAATATCGTTGAGCCGTGACGCGGCTCTTGGCTGTATCGTCGGTACGGCGCTGCGGGAAATAGGCGCCGATATGCGTGCCGTTCAGGCGGCGCTCCACGCAGAACATCCCGCCAAGCCCCTCCACCCTTTCGCGCATGCCGGCAAGGCCGACGCCGACCGCTTCGCGCATCCGGCCCTCTGCGATGTCCGCCGGGATACCGATCCCGTCGTCCTCTACCTCCAGGGCAAGATACTTGGCCACACTGCGCAGGCGTACTTCCACCGAGCTGGCGAAAGCATGCTTGCCGACATTGACCAGCGCCTCCTGCGCCACGCGGTACAGCGCCAGTTCCAAATCGGCCGAGGGGCGAAGATAGCCGGCCAGGTTGTGGAACCGCACGTTCAGCCCGGTCCGCCGCGCGAAGCCTTTCAGGAACGCGCCCAGCGCTTCGACGATGCCGCCGGCCGCCAGCTCGGGCGGATGCAGCACGTAGCTGAGCGTGCGCATCTGGTGCTGCGCGGTGCTGATCGCGCGCTCGATCTCCACGCAGGCCTGTTCGATCGTCTCGAACGTATGCGCCTTGCGCACGGTTTCCAGCGTGACTTGCGCCAGCGCCAGATATTGCGAGGTGCCATCGTGCAGATCGCGCGCGATGCGGCGGCGTTCCTCATCCTGCGCGCGGAGCAGTTTTGCCTGTTGCGCACGGCGGGAGCAGCGCTGGCCCGCGGCGTTCCGCTCTCCCTCCAGCGCGACGAGCATCTGCCCCATCGGCCCGGACATGCGGGTGGCATGGATCGTCACCACGTCGGGATCGGACGCCAGCAGGCGATAGGACCGCGTGGCGGACAGCACGCCGCCGTAGAGTACGCTTGTTAATTGATCGCGGACTTCCGCGCGGCTTGCCTCGTCGATCGGAAGGCGGTCCAGCGCAGCCTCGAAAGGGGCACCGACGATGGAATTTCGGTGATCCGGGCCCGCCAGAAACCGCATGGTGCGGGCAAGGTTCGCGGTTTGCACCCTGCCATCGCAGCCGACCGTGAAGATATCGATGGGAAGTGCGAGCATGAGTTGCTGCACCACTGCCACAAGTCCGGTATTTTCTTTTGAAATCCTGGCGAGGGGTAAATCGATTACGACGGATTCACTGCCAAAATTCGCATTCGTCATGCGTTGTGCCTCGTATCCGCACCCGCTTAGGGCAGTACATCTATTAGCAAATTCAAGTAAGGTACTCCACCGATATTGCATATACCTCCAAAGTCTATCGCCGTGCTGACGGATTCATCCTGCATCGCGGAGCATCGCATGGGTGCATTTTCTATGAACAATGCGATGTTAACTAACAAATGCTATGAAACCCCGCGGATTCGGGGGGTTCCACAGGCGCGAGTTAGCCTTGAAAAGGGATGTTGATCGCTTGTGCAGCGCAGCATGCAAAAGGTTGCTGTCGCCTAAATCAGATATCTTGCCTAATCCATTGAACGCGAAGTCTTCGCCAGAAAACGTTCATGACAATTTCTTTGCATGCTTTTGCGCGAATCGATTCGCGCAAATCGCGGCCTGACTGACATCTGCTTACGGCGTGGCATTCATTGATGCCTGTGCAACGGGATGGAGAATTTTTCTTTTCGGAATTGTTTCCGGTAGTTGCAAAATCTTCAGCTTAAAGAAAGATTCACCCTCTTGATCCCGCCGCAAGACATGCCTTCCGCAAATTTGCGGCCGTGGCTTGACGGATGTCCAATGGCGGCGGCAAACGGCGGTCCGTCCCCCGATCCGGAGAAGCCTGCATGTCCGCACCGCAGTCCCGCGAAGCCGTTGGCCCGCACTATTCGATCGCGGCGCTGCGCGAGGCGCAGGCCCTGTCGTGGCGCGCGCTGGAGGCGATCGCCGCGCAAGTCCGACCGGGCATGACGGAGGGTGAGGCGCAGGCCGCGGGTCTTGCCGTGCTGGAAGATCTGGGGATGGAGCGTTCGTGGCATCCGCTGCTGATCCGCTTTGGCAGCAATACGCTGAAGATCTTCAGCGACCGTTCTTCCGGCGATGCCGTGCTGGCCGAAGACGACATCTTCTTCATCGACATGGGCCCGGTGTTCCTGGGTCACGAAGGCGATGTCGGCGCGACGTTCACGGTGGGCGCCGATGCGGAGATGCAGGCCTGCGCCGAAGCGGTGCGCGTGCTGTTCGACCGGGTGCGCGCGATCTGGGACGGCGGCGCGGTATCCGGCCGCGCGCTTTACGAACGCGCGGCAGAAGAGGCGCAGGCGATGGGCTGGGTGCTCAACCTCGACATTCGCGGGCACCGCGTTAGCGACTATCCGCATTCGGTGCACAAGGGCGGCAATTTGGGCGATTTCGATGCCGTTCCGGGGACCGGGCTGTGGATTCTGGAAATGCAGATCCGCCATCCCACGCGGCCTTTCGGCGCGTTTCACGAGGATCTGCTCGTCTGAATGCGTTTTTGCGGCACCGGCCCTCTCCCCCACCCTGCCACCCAACGGTTGTATCCTGCGGGTGGCAGGGTGGGGGAGAGGGCCGGTGCCGTGCTGAAAATGCCCGGTGGGCATTTTTCAAACATCCTCAAGCACGCGCCGTCTTCCGCTTGATCCAGATCTGATAGGGGATCTGTACCAGCACGCCGTTCAGCAGGAACAGCAGAACGGCGGCGGAGATCGCCTTGTTGGCGTGGTTGGCGCCGGCCAGCGCCAAGGCGATGCCGGGATGGCGCATGGATGCGGCGAAGGCCAATGTCGAACGGTTGGCAAGCTCCGGCCCGCCCAGCAGATGCCCGCCGATCAGCGCGACCACGACCACGGCGCCCATGGCAAGCACCGTGCCGTCTCCCACCAGTTTCATCATGGCCGGGAACACCGCGATCAGCACTGGCACGAAGGCCAGTACCAGCATGACGTTCGCAATCATCGTCAAAGTGCGCGGCAGGGCGGGGGAAACGGTGTGCAGCACGGCGCGGCCCAGCAGTAGCCCGATGGCCAGCGGAATCGTCAGCCCGATCAGCAGATTGTGCGCCACCACCGCCATCGGGAACTGTGCCTGCACGTCGTAGAACCGCGCCCCCCAGGCGCCCAGCACCGGCACGAACACCAGCGCCAGCAGCGCGCCGGCTGCCTGCAGGCCGTAGACATAGCCCGCATGGCCGCCGAACTTCAGGGCCTTGCCCGGCACCAGCGGCGGCACGGGAGAAATGGCCATCAGGAAAATCGCCGCCTTGGCCGCGTAGGAGATCGGGCACAGCGCGATCACGATGACCGCGGCGATGACTGGAATGACGACAATCGCCAACATCGCCCGCCCCAGCAAGGCGGGCCGGGTGAGCACATAGGCGAAGTCTCCCCGCGAAGAGGCGATGCCCGCGGACATGACCAGCAGGGCGATACTGCCGGTAAGCAGCAGCGGAATCAGATGCCGGGCGATTTCCATCGGTCAATCCTCCCCTTGGGAATGCAGGTCATGATCGCCGTTTCGCGCGGCAATTTTCATCGGGGAAACCCCGGAGGCGGCAGGCGGATTGCAACCAGTGACCCTTGCCAGTGTCTCTCAGAACGCCTCGCCAATGCCGAAGTAGACGGCGTGCGAATCCTTCCCCATTGCGAAGTCCAGCCGCAAGTTGGTGCCCGTCTGCTGCGAAGCGCGGAACCGCAGACCCATGCCGGCGCTCGGCAAGATCTTGGTATTGCCGACATCGCCGAGACTGTCGGCAATTCCGCCCACGCCCGCGAAGAACACCGCCCCGAATTTCCCGCCCAGATGCTGGCGCCATTCGGCTTGCGTCGCCCATGAGGCGCCGTCGCGATAGCGGCCCATCTCGTACCCGCGCAGATCGCTGTTCTGGCCGTACATGCACAAGTCGTAGAACGGCCCGCCCTTCGATACCGCGCACATCCCCCCATGCAGCGCCAGCGTGCCGCCGGACGTCACCGGAAAGAACACATTCGCGGCGGCCTGCCACTTGTTGTAAGTGAAGTCGCTGCCCAGCCAGTCGGTATTGAACAGGCCGACCACCGTGACGTTCACCCCCTTGCGCGGGGCGAACTGATTGTCGCGGCTGTCGAAATCGATGGCGGGGCCAAGGCCGGAAATCTGGCTGTCCAGCACGCCTTTCGGCAGGTTCAGATCGGGAAACAGCGGATTTTCGCGTTCGATCCGCGAATTGATCTTCATCAGCTGAAAGCGGGGGCCGATGTAGAGATTCTTGGCCAGCCGGTACTGGCCTTGCGCCATCACCAGCGTGCCCTTGTCCTGCATGTCCACCGAAACGCCGCGCGCGCCGGCATTGGGGCCGATGCCGTAGAAGTTCACGTTGACGTTGGCATAGCCGCCGAACAGCAGGACTTTGAAGCGATCATGGTCCAGCGCCATGCTGTGCACCAGGCCGCCGCCCCAGCTCTTGTTGCTGGTGTAGAAGCCGCCACCGCCGGTGACCCAGGGCTGCTCCGATCCGTTGGGGTTGTAGAACATCACGCCGGCCAGCATCAGGCCGGCGCCCAATGTCGGGTTCGACATGGGGATGGGGACGACCAGCAGGTCGGGCTTCATCTTCTTCGTTTCGGCGGGATTAGCATCAGGCGCTGCGGCCTCATCCTTCCGGGCGGCCTTGTCGTTGCCCAGCGCCGTGCCGGCGGTGACGGCATCGGTCGCCACCTGCTGCACTTGCATCTGCTGCTGGGCGAGGGCGGGGAAAGACACGGAAAGGGCCAGAGAAGCGATCAGCGAGGCAGCGCGTAGCCGGCGGGAGGGCCGCTTGCCGGGGACGATTGAGGGCATGTCCGCTTCTCCCTTCGCTGTGCCCTTCCGTGCCAGGCTACTCAGCCATCGTTCTACCCGGCCATCGCGCTACTCAGCCATCGCTCTACTCAGCCATCGTTCTACTCGGTGGCCGCCGCCTGCGCGGCTTGCGGGGGCAGGTTCATCTTCAACGGCACGGTTACGCTGAACATGGCGACGGTGCCTTCCTGACGGCGCTTGGCGTCGAATTCCTGCAGCACGCGCAGGCGGAACGTCGTCGGGCTGCGGCCCAGCACGGTGTTGTAGGCCACGGTTCCGCCCAGTGCCGCCACCTCGCCCTCGAACGGCCCCAGCTTGGCGCCGGAACCGGTATCGGCGCTGATCTGCTTGAACCAGTAGCCCTGGATCCCGGCCGAGAACTTGGGCGAGAAAGTCTTCTCCACCGCGCCTTCCAGGTGGAACTCGTTGCCGCTGTTATAGTCGGTGTAGGTGTTGGTGCCGTTGAACGTCACCCCCGCCTTGGCGGAAAGGTCCCAGCCCGATTGGGTATCGTGCCAGCTCGCCGCCAGCGAGGCGTCGCCCGCCCAGCGGTGGAAGGAGATGTTTGCCAGCTGATCCTCGCGGTAATGGCCGACGGGAATGTTGACGAAGCTGCTGGCGGTCAGGTGAAACTTGTCCCAGGCCCAGCCCAGCGACGCGGTGGCGAGCGGATCGCCCACCGTCAGCGTGCTATCGCGGACCGAGCGGGTGATGCTGTTGCCCAGCGGCCCGGTTACCGTCAGATCGGCTTTGACCATGGGGGCCGCCACCGGCATCGTGCCGCCCAGCGCCACGGTGCCGCCCAGGAAATTGGTCGAAGGCACCCATAGCAGCGTGACGAACTGCGCGACGATCACCGAATCGAGCCCGGCCGCGACCTTACCGCCCACCACCAGGCTCTTGTCGGCATCGACGCCGCCATCGTAGTAATAATAGGTACTGTCGATGTAGACGCCTTCGACCGGCGGCTGCACCGCCGCCGCGGGCCCGCCCGAACCCAGCAGGTAGATGCTGGCGCCGCCCTCGGTCGCCAGCGCCGGCGTGGCGGCGGCGAACAGGCCGGCGGCCCCGGCGATAGAGATGAGATACGCAGTCTTGCGGCGATACTGAGAATTCAAGACGGCCATGGCCCGCTCCTGCCCTGTTTCCCCCCGATTGTGCAGGACCGGCAGCGCCGTCTGAATCGGGGTTTACCCCCGGTTTCGGCTACGCGCTTACCGGGGTGGCGGAGCGGAACCCTTTATGGTTCGACGATATTGTTGCGCACCGCGTAGAGCACGAGTTCGGCGGTGGTGCGGATCTTCAGCTTGTGCATGGCGGCGGCGCGGTGCGTTTCCACCGTTTTCACGCTGATTTCCAGGATATGCGCGATCTGCTTGTTCAGCTTGCCCTCGGCAATCAGCTGCACGATCTCCCGCTCGCGCGCGGTGAGGGTGATGGCCTTGTCCGGGCCGTGATCGCTTTCGATGAAGTGTTCCAGCAGCGTTTCGGAGATCGCGCCGGAGAAATAGGGTTTGCGCTTGGCCAGCGCCTTGACCGCGGTGACCAGATGCGTGCCGCTGTCGGATTTCAGCACATAGCCCCGCGCGCCGGCGCGCAGCACGTCGATCAGGATGCTTTCGCGGTCGTGCATCGTATAGATCAGGATCTCGGTACGCGGCAGCGCGTGCTTGATCGAGCGGGTGAGTTCCAGCCCGTTCATCAGCGGCAGCGAATAGTCGAGAATGGCGATGTCCGGCTTGGTTTCCATCGCAAGGTTCAGCGCTTCCCGCCCGTCGCCGGCTTCCGCAATGATCTGGAAGACGGGATCGGATTCGAGCAGGGTCCTTACGCCCTGACGCATCGCCTGATGATCGTCGGCGATGAGTATCCTGCTTGTGGGCTGATGCATGAGAACCCCCTTTCCCCTGTTTCGTGTTCAGGCGGTCCGTTCTCAAGGTCATGAGCGCGGACCCTCATCATCGTCGCACTACCGAGACGTTCAATCAGGGTTTTCCCTAGGATCGGGGAGCATATGTGTGAACCGTCCATGAAGGCCAGAAAGAAAGGCTATCCCTTTGTAATAATGCATATTAGTGACAACGATTGTCATGCGTAAAGGGCGTGAAGGCTACGATCCGGAAAAACAGGATAGGCCAAATGCGAAATGGGCCAAATGCGAAATGGGCAGGTGCCGAAGCACCCGCCCATCCTGCTGCCCACCGCCTCGCCTGCGGCAAGGGGGCTCAGTCAACCGCCATTGCGGCAGCGGCCAGCTTTTCGAGGTCGAGGTACTGTTCCTTTTCGACGGACACGCCCACACCGCGGATGGTTCCGTTCTTGAACTCGCCGGGCGAGGCATATTCCTCGCTGACGGCATCGCCGCTGTCGCGCCCGATGCAGAGACCGTCGCCGGAAAGCGTGAACTTGCCCAGCTGGGTCTTCATGTCGCCGGAATCGACGGCCTGCTCGTTGACGTAGAGCGTGGTCTTGCCGAGCGACTCTCCGTACTCACCGGCCTTTTCACGGATGAACTCCATGCCCAGCGAATAGGTGCCGGGGGCCAGCTTGTCCGAAGAGAACTTCTGTTCCGGCTTGATGCCGAGGAAGTTGTAGACGTAATGCAGCTTGCCGTCCTTGATGAACAGCGAGTGCCCGCCGAAGCGTGAGCCATGGGCGAAGATCACGCCTTCGGTGCTGTCGGTAATCTCGACATCGGCGATGATCTTGTACGAACGCCCGCGCACGTTGACGGCCACGCCTTCCGGAACCGGCGAAGTACCCGGATAGTAGATGTAGCGTTCGCGCGGCGCTTCGGTGGAGGGGCGTTCGGTGCCCAGCACTTCGGCGGCGCTGCGATCGTCGAGCGGGAGGACGTTGTTGGCGTCCGCTTCCTCGAACCACGCCTTGATCAGCGCTTCCAGCTTTTCGGGATGCTCCTTGGCAAGGTCGATCGATTCCGAGCGATCCTCATCGACATGGTAGAGTTCCCAGTCATCCTGGTCGAAATGGCCCTTGCTGGTGAGCGGCGCGTGGATGGCGGCGGCCTTCCAGCCGTCTTCCCAGATGCCGCGGGTGCCGAGCATGGCGTAGTACTGGCGCTTCTTCTGCGTCTTGCCGTCCGCTTCGAAGCTGTACTTCATCGACACGCCGGACAGCGGATGCTGCTTCACGCCGCGATAGGTATCGGGCATTTCGAGGCCGATGCATTCGAGCAGGGTGGGCACCAGATCCACTGCGTGGTGGTACTGGTTGCGCACTTCGCCCTTGGCCTTGATGCCCTTGGGCCAGTGGATGACCATCGGGCAAGCGGTGCCGCCGGCATATTCCGAATAGCGCTTGAACATCTTGTACGGCGCGGAGAACGCCGCCGCCCAGCCGGTGGGATAGTGGTTGTAGGTTTCCGGCCCGCCCAGCACGTCGAGATACTTGAGGTTTTCCTCGATCGAGTCGGGATAGTTGTTGAAGAACTTGTTTTCGTTGACCGAACCGTTCGGGCCGCCTTCGCCCGATGCGCCATTGTCCGCGCAGTAGAGGATGATGGTGTTGTCCAGCTGGCCGCTCTGTTCCAGATAGTCGATCAGCCGGCCGACCTGCACGTCGGTATATTCGGACATGCCGGCATAGACTTCGGCCATGCGCGAAAAGAGCCTCTTCTCCTCGGCGCTCAGTTCCTCCCACGGGCGGACATAGTCGGCCGGGTTGGCCTGATCCTCGCGAACCGGGTTGAAGTCTTCCAGCTTGGTGCCGGCGGGCAGCAGGCCCTTCTCGATCATCCGCGGCACGATCCACTTGCGATAGGCGTCGTAGCCGTCGTCGAACTTGCCCTTGTACTTGTCCGCATATTCCTTCGGCGCGTGGTGCGGGGCGTGGTTGGCGCCGGGGCAGAGCCAGGTGAACCAGGGCTTCGACGGGTTGCTGGCCTTCTGGTCGCGGATCATCTGCATGGCCTGATCGACGAGGTCCTTGGACAGGTGATAGCCGTCCTCGGGAAGATAGGGCTGGTCGATGAACTTGTTGTCCTCGGCCAGGTCGGGATACCAGTTGTTGGTCTCTCCGCCGAGGAAGCCGTAGTATCGGTCGAAGCCCTTCTGCAGCGGCCATTCGCTCTTCGGCCCGCCGGAACAGATATCCTGTTCGGGCACGTTGTGGTCCTTGCCCAGCCAGAACGTGCTGTAGCCGTTGTCCTGCAGCATCTGGCCGATGGTCATGCAGTTTTCGGGCACGCGGCCGCTCCAGCCCGGAAAGCCGTTCGATGCCTCGGTAATGCAGGACATGCCGTTCAGGTGATGGTTGCGGCCGGTCAGGAAACAGGAGCGCGTGGGCGAGCACAACGCGGTGGTGTGCCACTGGGTGTAGATCAGCCCGTTGTCGGCCAGCTTCTGCAGCGTGGGCATCTGGATGCCGCCGCCATAGGGCTGCCATGCCGCCTGGCCGGTATCGTCATAGAGGACGATCAGCACGTTCGGGGCGCCTTCGGGGGCCTTGGGCGGCAGGAACGGCTCCCAGTCCGCTTTCGAATCGCGAATATCGAGCTTGATGACGCCTTTGAATTCCTTCTGGGCCACTGCCAGTCTCCTTCGGTGTCGATAATCGTCGGCTGCGGCGGCCGCAGCGCGCAAATGCCGCCGGGAAATGTGTGACGCGCCGTGTTCAAGGACATCCGGCGGCTCGGCGACGCGCCACGGCTCTAGGAAGTAACCGGATCGCCGGGCGAGGCCATCGGGACTTCTCCCGAGGAAGCTGCCGAGATTCCCCGATGTGCAGTCGGACCGTCCCGCGAATGGAACGCGCAGCCGCCCACCCGCTCCGTCATCGGGAAAACCCCCAGGCGAACACAAGGAAATTGCCCATGGCCAAGGCCGAGGAGGGCAGGCGAGTCTCGCAGGATCTCGGCCGAAGCGCCGATGAGCGCAGGAGGACAAGATGAGGGGACTTCACACCTGTCGGAGACTGCTGCCGGCGGCAGCCCTGCTGGCTCTGACAGTATCGGTCGCTCCGCTGCGGGCGCAGGAGGCGGAACCGGCGGCGAATCCCTCCGCCGAACCCACTTTGAGCGATTCCGGCGGGGCCGGGGAGGGCGGCGCGTCCGAAGGGCAGGCGCTGGCGGACAAGCTGGCCAATCCGGTTTCCAGCCTGATCTCGGTGCCGTTCCAGTCGAACTATGACTGCTGCTACGGCCCGCGAGACGGGGATCGCTACACCCTGAACATCCAGCCGGTAATCCCCTTCGGCCTGTCGAAGGACTGGAACGTGATCGCCCGCACCATCGTGCCGATCATCAGCCAGGGCGAGACGCAGCCGGGCGAGGGCGGCGCCACCGGTTTCGGCGATGTGCTGCAAAGCTTCTTCTTCTCGCCCAAGACAGCAAAGAACGGGATCGTCTGGGGCGTGGGCCCGGCGATACTGTGGCCCACCGGCGCCTCCGAATTCAGTGCGCAGAAGTTCGGCGCCGGGCCGACGGCGGTGCTGCTGCGCCAGAAGAAGGGCATCACCGTGGGCATTCTGGCGAACCACATCTGGTCGTTCGCGGGCAAGTCTTCCTATCCCGATGTCAGCCAGACCTTCCTGCAGCCCTTCATCACCAAGACGCTGCCCGATTCCACCAGCTTCGCGCTCAATACCGAGACCAGCTACGACTGGAAGGCGAAGCAGTGGACGGTGCCGATCAACCTTTCGGTCAGCCACGTGGTGAAGTTCGGCAAGCAGCCGGTCAGCCTGGGCGTGGGCGGGCGCTATTATGCGGAAAGGCCCCAGTTCGGCCCCGAATGGGGCTTTCGCTTCGTGATGACGCTGCTGTTCCCCGAATGATCGGGGCAACGAAAGCGGCGGATAGAGGATCAATCCCGCCCGATCTCGGAAGTATTCCGGATGGGTCCGGCAATCGGAACAGTCGATACATGCAAGGACACCGGGGGGCCGTCCGCGCCCGCCCGGTAGAACCCACGCGCCGGCACCGGCCCGCTGCTTCAGGAGAGTGACTCTATGGGACGTTCCGCCTCATTCGGACTGGCAGCATTGGGCCTGGCGCTATGCGCCCCTGCGCTCATTCCCGCCGTCCATGCCCAATCCGCCACGCCGCCCGCGACGGCGGACGCCTCCAATCCCATCGATCCGGCGGCGATGCAGGCGATGGACAAGATGAGCGCGGCACTGCTGACGCTGAACGCCTTCCGGATCGATGCCGACGTCACGACCGAGCAGGTGTTGACGACCGGGCAGAAGATCCAGTTCGGCGGCACCGTGCAGATCCTGGCCCAGCGGCCGACCGCCTTCAAGATCGTGGCCGATTCCGACCTGCAACGGCGCGAGATGTTCTATGACGGGAAGACCTTCACGATCTTCGCGCCGCGGCTGGGCTATTACGCCAGCTTCCCCGCGCCGTCCTCGATCGGGCTGACGATCGACAAGGCGCGCAACGATTTCGGTATCGAGCTGCCGCTGGCCGACCTTTTCACCTGGGGGACCGACCAGACCTTCCGGTCGCGCGTGAAGGAGGCCATGGTGATTCGGCCCGAGACCATCGGCGACCGGAAATGCATGCACTATGCCTTCCGGCAGGAGAAAGTGGACTGGCAATTGTGGGTGGAGGACGGCGCGATGCCGCTGCCCTGCAAGATCGTGATCACCAGCAAGGAAGATCCGACGATGCCGCAATATACCGCAGTGCTGCGCTGGACCACGCAGCCGCCGCCGAGCGCGGCCGATCTGGCGTTCAATCCGCCGGCGGACGCCCATCGTATCACTATGGCGGACATCAAGACCGCCGCCGGTAAGGGAGATGCACAATGAGCGCGATCGTCAGTGCGCCTGTGGCGCTGGTAGCCGGGCTGGTGCTGGGATTGGATGGGCTATCCTTGCCCATGACCGTGGCGGCGCCGTTCTCCGATGCAACTCTCAGCGGATCGGGCGGCGAAGTGGCCTATGGCGCGCCACCCCATCGCGGCGGCGGCGGTGCGCGACCCGCAGGGCGACCGGCTGGCGGCGGCGGTGCCCGCGCCGGTGGTGCCCATGCCGGCGGGGCCCATCCAGGCGGGGCAGGCGGCCGGCCCGCTGTGCGCGGCGGGGCGCAGACCAACATCAACCACAACGCGAACGCCAACCGGAACGTCAATCGCAATGTGAACCGCGACGTGAACCGCAACGTCAACGTGGACGTCCACAACGACTATCACGGCCATGGCGGCTGGGACGACGATTGGGACGATCACTGGCATCCGGTGGCCACGGCGGCCGCCGTCACCGCGACGGCAGTCGTGGTGGGCTCCATCGTCCGGAGCATTCCGCCCAGCTGCTCCACCGTGGTGGTCAATGGCGTCAGCTATTCGCAGTGCGGCAGCACCTGGTACCAGCCGCAATATGCCGGATCCTCGGTCCAGTATGTGGTCGTCAACCCGCCGCGTTGACATGGTCTGACCGGGCTGGCGCCGGGCTCCGGGCAAACGCCCGGCGTCCGGCGCTGCCGCGCAATGTGACGGGGTACTTCCGGTGCAATAACGGGGAAGACGCGCGATGACTCTTGCCATGATTTTGAAGCTGCTGCTGGTGCTCAGCGTCGTGCTGATGGTGCTGGGGCTGGCGCTGCGCGCGAAGGCGGCGGATGCGCTCTATTTCGTCACGCACTGGCAACTGGGCCTGCGGGCCTTCGTGTCGATATTCGTGGTGGTGCCGTTGATCGCCATCGCCATGGCAAAACTGTTCGATCTCAATCCGGTGGTGAAGGCGGCGATGGTGGCGATCGCGCTCTCTCCGCTGCCGCCGATCCTGCCGGGCAAGATGATGCGCGCCGGCGGCCGGGCCTGCTATGTGACCGGCTTGCTGGTGAGCACGACGCTGCTGTCGATCGTGGTCACGCCGCTGGGGCTGATTCTGGCGGGCGACATCTTCGGGCTGGACGTCGGGATTTCCACCAAGCAGGTCGTCACCACCCTGGGCATGACGATCCTGTTGCCGCTGCTGGCCGGGTTCGGCGCCGCCGCCTTCCTGGGATCTTCCGTAGAGGCCGCCAGCCGGGTGATCAGCAAGCTCGGAACTGTGCTGCTGGTCGCCGTCGCGCTGGTGCTGCTGGTCAGGCTGGCGCCGGCGATGTTCGATGTGATCGGGCAGGGCACGCTGGTGGCGCTGCTGGCGATGAGCATCGCGGGGTTGGCCTCCGGTTATCTGCTGGCCGGCAGCGATCGGGGGGACAAGGTGACGCTGGCGCTGGCATCCGCCACCCGGCACCCCGGCGTCGCGCTGGCCATTCTGCTGCAGAATTTCCCGGATGCCCAGTTGGCGCCGGCCGCGATCGTGCTGTCGCTGCTGATCTCGCTGGTGATCTCGGTGCCGTTCATGCGGATGATGAAGGACAAGCCTTCCGCAAGCGTCTGACTTATTAGAGCATTTTCTAATCAGGTGGAATCACCTGATGACTCGGAAACCGCTCTAGGGAAATGCCCTGCCGGGCATTTCCCAACTTAGCCGTCAGAACGAAGCCTGCACCAGGATCGCCGGGCCGTGCAGCTTGTAGCGGACGCGGCCGTCCCAGCGGTCCTTGTCCACGCCCAGCCGATAGTCGACGTAGCGGTAGATCACGCCCAGCGCGATGTTCTTCACGATCGAATAGTTCACGCCGGCCTGGGCATTGAGCAGCCGGCCGTCGTACTGGTCGATCTTCAGCGAAAGATAGTCGGCGCGGGCATTCAACTGGACCCGCGGGGCGATCTTGTAGGTGCCGAACAGGCCAAGCGTTGGCAACGGTGCCAGCACGTCCCTGCGCTTGGATGAAATCTGGATGCCTTGATTGCCGCCCTGCGCCGCTATGCCCATGTCGAACTTGGTGGCGTGAAGGCCGATCGCCGCGCCCAGTTCCAGGTTCGGCTTCTGAACGATCGCGTATCCTACCGTGAGGCGATAGATGTCGCTGTCGAACGTGCTGCGGACCGCCGCGTTCAGCGGGTAGGTTTCGCCGTCGAAATTGATTTCCCGTCCCAGGTTGACGTTGCCGGTGCGGTTCAGCTTGAAATAGTCAGCACCTACGATCACCCGGCCGAAACGCGCGCCGGCCGAGACGGAGGGCAGGATCTTGTCGTTGTCCAGCCCCAGATCCTTTTCGAAGTCGATGTCCGTTGCCACTTCGGTCTGCGTCTTGGTGGCGACGCGCACGTTGGTGTCGATCTTCGGGAAATAGGCGGCGGCGTTGATCCAGTACTTGTTGTCCAGCGTCTGGGCATGGGCCGTGCCGCCCACGATCGTCGCGGCGGTCAGGATCAGCGGCAGGGCCCGCGCGGCAACCGGCAGGCGCCGACGTTCCGCCAGGCCTTCCTGCCCGGGACGGAAAATCGAATTCACGCGTGAAGCTCTCGATTCCATGGGTCACCTCCTGTTTGATACGGTCTGTCCGATGCGGCGGCAGGCCGCGTTGCAATATGCGAGTGGCGAACGCCGCAGCCCCTGCACGGAACGAACCGCCACATCGCTTGTCAGCCAGCCCATGGACGGGCGCGCGCCCACAATCTTAAGGAACACGGCTTTTGCGGTCTCCGAACCGGGATCCGCCGTTTCACCGCATTGTTCCAGAGCCAGATTGCGCACCGGGAAGTCTACCTAAGTCATGGGATTACCGAAGGATAAGCCGGTGGGGCTTACCCGCGTATCAGGGCATTCCCATGGATTCCATCGGGGAAACCCCTACTCCGCTTCCCGATGGCGAAACTGCGGGATGACCCGGAGGCGACGCGGGCCGCGCTCACTCGGTCCCGGCAACGCCTTGCGGTGTGCGCCAGCGGTCGTAGTTCGCGCGGGGTTCGCCGTGGAGCGACTGGCTGAGCAGTTGCATCGGGAACTGGGATTCGCGGATGCCGCCGCCGGTCGGGCGATCGATGTCCATGATCAGCATCAGTGACAGGACGACCAGCAGGTTCATCACGCAGGCGAGATAGAAGCTGGCGCGGTTGCGGATGATGTAGCCGATGATCACCGCCGCCACCATCACGTAGAGGATCAGCACCCAGAACACCTCATCCGGCACATGCGCCGAGCGCCCGGTCTTGCGCGAGGTATCCATGTCGATCACCGAATTGATGGACGACAGGAACGTGCTCGACATGTCGAGGTGCTTGATGCTGTCGAACCCGGCGAGCGAGGCGGCCCAGATGTCGTTGATCAGGGCATCGTTCTTCGCCAGTTCCGTTTTCATTTCGGAAGGAGAGGGGGTTGCAGCCAGCTTGATGCGGTTGTCGGTGTAGTCGATCAGCAGCAGGCTCAGCCGCTCACGGTTGGGCGCGGGCAGCACCTGGGTCTGCAGATAGGCGGTGCCGATGGCGTTGGCCTCTTCCAGCACCAGCCCGCGCCGCGTCTCGAACCGGTCCACCGCCAGCGCGAAAGTGAAGCCCAGCAGCAGCGCCAGCAGGCCCAGGATCGCCGGCACGATGGCGCCATTCACATCGTCGTCGCTGGACGTGTCGGCATTGTTGGCGGCCTTCTGCTTTTCCACCCGGCGCCCCAGATGCGCGCCCAGCCAGGTCAGCCCGATCACGACCAGCAGCAGGACGATGCCCAGCGGCAGAATGGGAAGTCCGAACAGCGGTTTGGGCAGGTCCATCATCGGCGTGTTTCCTTGAGGTTGGCCTTGGCGGGCAGTCCGCGGCGGAATGCATGTTCCGCGCGCCTTGGAAGAATGGATATCGGGGCTAGCCCCGAGTGCGCGGCGGGAATGTCCGCTCGTCCGGCATCGCCGTGCCTTACCTAGACCAGCCGCGTCGCGATGGCCCAGAACAGCATGACACCGGCGAGGGACATCAGCAGGGCAATATAAAGCACCGATCGGCCAAGCCGGAATTTCCCGGCCCGGGCAACATCGCGCAAAGTGGCCCAGTAACTGACCGTGCCCAGAACCATCGCTGCGGTTCCGGTTCCGGCCAGGAACATGCCGACATGCTGCGGGCTGTTCGTTGCCGCGATCTGGTTGTTGTCCGCCAGGCCCTGCAGAAACTTGTAGATCGTGAAACCGAAACTCAGCATCGAGAGCGAGGTGCGGATCCACGCCATCAAGGTCCGGTCGGCAGCCAGCACGGTGCGTATGGCGCCAAGATCGGCGGGCAATTCGGGGGTGTGGGCGGAGCTATTGTCGCTTGCGGTCATCGGGGAACTCCCTGGCGCGGCACGGGTCGGATTTTCTGGGATCAGACCGGAGGAGCAGACGGCGAACTGGCCTGCACGGCAGCCTCCTTGGCAGCCAGCGCTGCCTCCCTCTCGCGCTCCTCGCGCTCACGAAGCCCGTCGAGATCCTTATCCAGAAAATAGTTGAGAAAGGTACGCAGCACGGCGATGGTCGCCAGCTTGCCGATATCGTCCCAAGTCGGCGCGATCGTGGTTTCCACGATGTCCGCAGCCAGCTGGAAAGACAGGCCCGCCACCAGCCAACGCGCCAGCGAGAGCCACACCGGGCGCAACTGATCCTCACTGGCGTGAAACAGCAGCAGGCGAGTGAGGCCTATGGCGCCTTGGAACGACCCCATCGCGATGGCCAGTATGGCCAGCAGGTTCACGGCCAGCGCAACGTACTCGGCAAATTCGTGCAGAATTTCTTCCATGTTCCGGGTCCTTCCCGCGCCGATCCTCAAGGTAGAGGTCTGGTTGTTGGGGCGCGTTTTGCCCATCGGGTGAATCCCCGAGGTTGGCACACGATGCTTCCTGATGCGCTTGCGGAGGAGGGCGGAACGAGCTGCCGTCCGGGTCGTTTCACGCCCACGACGTGTCAGCACGGGAGTGAGATGCCATGCGCAAGACTTTCACGAAATTCGCCAATTTCGTCGCCGGAGCGGCGGGCAAGGCGCAGACGTTCATCATCGCGCTGGCCGTGGTGGTGGTCTGGGCGGTTTCCGGTCCGGTCTTCAAATGGTCGGACACGTGGCAGCTGGTCATCAATACCGGGACGACGATCGTCACTTTCCTGATGGTGTTCCTGATCCAGAACAGCCAGAACCGCGATGCCGCCGCGTTTCAGGCCAAGCTGGACGAACTGCTGCGCGCGGTGGAGAACGCGCGGGACAGCTTCATCGGCATCGAGCACCGCAGCGCCGAGGAGATCGACCGCCTGCGCGCCGCGCTGGAAAAGGAAACCGGGCAAGACGAAGATGGTCACTCCGCCGCGCACGCAAGTGTCGGCCGGTTGCTCGATCGATATTGAGCGACGCGGCGCATGTCTGCGCAACATGATTGCTACAGACCGGCAATTATCGCTGGGATGGAGGTGAATAGCAGTCGAAATTCTTGCCCTATCCGGGTAACGTCGCAGCGTGGGTAGCAACGGTACAGGTCGATCGGCTGTCGTGGCCGTTGTGGTCGGCATTCTCTATTTCGGTCTGGCGGGCGCCGCTCTGGAACTGACCCAGGGTGCGGACGGATTGGCGACGATCTGGCCTTGCAGCGGCGTCGCGGTGGCCGGGCTGCTGCTGGCGCGGCCGGGGGCGGAGCGGATCGGCGTGGTGCTGGCGATCGCGCTGGCCAGCTTCGTGGCCAATATGCTGTGGGGCGGAGACCTGCGGATCGCGCTGGCCTTCACGTGCGCCAATGTGGTGGAGGCGCTGGTCGCCTACCGCCTGATGGCCGGCATCGGGCAGCCGGGCCGGAGCGGGGGCCAGCGGGGCGAAAACCTCTTCACCATCACCGCCATCGCCCGGTTCTGCCTGGCGGTGGTGGTGGCGGCCACGGTCAGCGCGACGATCGCCTGCCTGCTTTCGGGCCGCGGTTTCGCGCTGATGTTCCTGTCCTGGCTGTTCACGGTGGCGCTGGGAATCATGATCGTGGTGCCGCTGATCATGAACTTCATGCAGGCCAGCGCCCGGCGCGAGCACAAGGGGATGAGCCTGCGCGAACTGATGCGCACGGTCATCGTGCTGGCACTGATCGCGGGAATCGCGGCGGCAGTCTTCTCGCAGACGACTTATCCGCTGCTGTTCCTGCCGCTGCTAGGCGTGCTGGTGGCCACCTATTTCCTCGGCCCCACCGGGGCGACGTGCAGCACGCTGATCATCGCGGTGATCGGATCCTACGCGGCCTGGCGCAACAGCGGCGCCATCACTTCTGGGCCGGCCGATCCCACCGGCACCGTACTGTTCTTTCAGTTCTACCTTTTCGTCATGCTGGCATCGTCCTTGCCGCTGGCGGCGCTGATCGCCACGCGCGACCGCAGCTTTGCAGAAGTGGAGCGCGGCAAGCGCTGGCTGGAAATGTCCGAAAGCATTTCCAAGGTCGGCCACTGGCGGCTGGAACTGCCGTCGATGCGGCTGTTCTGGTCCAGCGAGATCTTCCGCATCCACGGCCTTGTCCCGGGTGACGCGCCGCAAGTGGAAACCGCCATCGAGTTCTATCATCCCGATGACCGCGTGGTGGTGCGCAATTCGCTGAACGACTGCCTGGAGCGCAAGGAGCCAATGAGTTTCGAGGCGCGGATCGTCCGCGCGGATGGCGAATGCCGCTACATCTACAGCTGCAGCGAGGTGGAATGGCTGGATGACGGCACCCCCGTCGCGATCTTCGGCATCTTTCAGGATGTGACCGCGCGCGTGCTGGCGGCGATGGAACTGAGCAGCGCCCGCGCCAATGCCGAAGCCCGCGCGAACGAGGCGATTGCCCTGGCGGAAACCGATCCGCTGACCGGCATCGCCAATCGCCGCAAGGTCTTCTCGGTGCTGGAAGCGGAAGTGGAACGGGCAGAGGCGCAGGGCACGGATCTGGCGCTGGCGGTGCTGGACATCGACCGGTTCAAGCAGGTGAACGACCGGTTCGGCCATGCCGCCGGCGATCAGGTGATCCGCCGGATCGGGCAGATTTGCGCGATGATGATCCGCAATACCGATTTCGTAGGGCGGATCGGCGGGGAAGAGTTCGTGATCGTGCTGTCGGGCGTGGGCCCCGACATGGCCCTCGCCATGGCGGAGCGCCTGCGCCGGGCGATCGAGAACGAGGATTGGACGCCGCTGGAGATCGACCGCATCACCGCCAGCATCGGCCTTGCCAGCCACAGGCCGGGGCTGGACCGGGACCAGCTTCTCGCCCGCGCAGACGGGGCGCTCTATCGCGCCAAGCAGGATGGGAGAAACCGGCTGCGCCAGGCCGCGTGAAGCGGGCCTAAAAGACCGTTTGAAAATTCGCGAAAAGCGAATTTTGCGGCACCGGCCCGCTCCCCCACCCTACCACCCGCAGGATACTACCGATGGGTGGTAGGCCCCCTCAGCGAAAAGGTCCCCCGGACCTTTTCGTGTTCTTCGGAACGGGAGAGGGCCGGTGCCGCCTCAAAAATGCCCCTGCGGGCATTTTTCAACGGACTCTAAGCGCAACGGGCCAGATTTCAGGCCAGATGCTTCGCCGCGCAGATCACGACCGTGGCGGCCAGCGATCCCAGCAGCGCCCAGCGCCATAGCCGGGCCACGCGCTGTCCGGACAGGTGGCGGGCCATGGCCGACGCCGCGATCGCGGCGACCGTCAGTGCCAGCCAGATCGTCGCCATCGGCCCGGTTTCCGCGACATGCGGCGCCAGCAGGGCCAGCACCGCCGTCAGCGTCAGCACCACCGGCTGGCCCCAGCAGACGCCGGCCCAGATCCGTTCCCACTGCGGCGCCGGGCGGCCCCGGTCGCGGCGGCGGGCGAGCCAGATCGTCACCCCGCTCGACGTCACGACGCAAAGCGCAAGGCCCAGCAGGCCATAGGCGATGCGCACGGGGAGGCCGCCGTACCAGCCGAAGTGCAACTGGCCGATGCCGGTCAGCATCCGGGTGCCGACCACCATGTCCTGCGGGTGCTCCTCATGGATCGGCTTGCCCTGCGCGTCGAACTGCAGTTCGTCCTGCTGCACCAGCAGTTTTGGACGGCCGGCGTGGATCGAAATGCGCATGTCGGCGCGGCCGGGGCGTTCCACCACCAGGCTTTGCGGCTCCGCACCGGGCGAGCGGGCGCGCGCCTGCGCGATCAGCGCGGCCATGTCGGGCATCGGCACCGCGCGGGCGTCGACCGGCGGCGGCGGATCGAGGAACAGGGCATAGACCTTGTCCATGTCTCCCCGGTAGAGCAGCAGCGACAGCACCGCGACGATCAGCGTGCTCAACCCCAGCAAGGCGCCGGTCAGTGCCAGCGTGAAGTGGAAGGGCAGGGCCCAGACGCCCAGCCGGTTGTGCAGGTCCGCCTCCTGAAGTCGGCGCGAGCCGCCCAGCCGCAAGTGAAAGGCATCGCGAACCACGCGCGGATGGGCAAGCACGCCCGAAACCAGCGAGGATAGCAGCGCCACCCCGGTCAGCCCGACGATGAAGGCGCCCCAGCTGCGCGGCAGGTGCAGGCGGACGTGCAGGTCGATCAGAAATTCGGTCCAGACCGCTTCCAGCGGGGCCAGCCCGCCGTCTTCGGCAATCGCCCAAGTCCGTTCGAAATCGGGCTTGTAGGCAATCAGCGTGGCGCCTTCCTTGGCGGCGCCGGGCATCGTCAGGTAGAGCGAGGCATCGGCCGGAACCTGCCGCGCGCCTTCGGCGATGGCGCGCGCGGCGGCGGCATCGGAAAGGTGCCGGGCGACAGGCGTGGCGGGAACCTCAAGCCGTTGCAGATCGGGTGCGAAAACGACGATCGTGCCGGTCAGGCAGACAAGGTAGATCACCGCCGCGAAGGCCAGCCCCAGCACGGAATGGCTGCTGAGCACCGCGCGCACGGTTTCCGGCGGGATCGGCCAGCGCCACTGTTTCTTGCGCGTATTGGCGGATGCCGTCTCGTTCATGCTGCGCCTCCCAGGACCGCGCCGCCCAGAAAGGCGAGGCCGAAGCCGACCACGCTGGTGCCCACCAGAACGGCGGTGGCGCGCAGCAGGCGGCGGTCGGCCAGTGTCCATGTCATCGCCAGCCCCCAGAGCACTGGCATCAGCAAGCCGCCAACGACGATGCGCGTGCGCGGATCGCCGGGCATGTAGACCGTCACGCAAAACGCGACCGCCATGGCGGCGGTCATCCCCAGCGGGCCTGCCAGCAGCGTGCGCAACACGCCGCGCCAGACGCGGCCGGGCTCATCCAGTGGTTCCGGCGCGGCATCGACTTCGCGCTGACGGCCCCCGTTGCGGCGCACGCGGCCCTGCCAGATCACGGCGAGCGCGCCGATCCCTTCCATCACCAGCGCGAGGGCAAGGCCCTTTACCGGCCCGATCAGCCAGGCGGAGAGCACTGCCATGCCCACCAGCACGGCCCAGCCGCCCGCCAGATAGCCGGGCGCCGCGCCTGCGCGCTGCTGCCATGACCGGCGCAGCAGGAAGGCGCCCAGCGCGCCGCCGCCCAGCAGCAGCGCGCCGGCCAGCCAATTGGCCAGAGGGCTCGCCAAAGGGCTCGCCATCAGGCTCACCAATGCACTCCGGCGCCGATGCCGAAGGTCTGCGGATCGCCCAGGATCGCCTGGTGGATCGCGGCATATTCGTACTGCTTGTACTTCTCGTTGAAGAGGTTGCGCGCGAAGACGAAGACGGACCAGGTGCCGCTGTCATAGCCGACCTGCCCGTTGACTACGGTGCGGGCCGAAACCTTGTACTGCGCCTGATCCTGCCCGACGCCGGTGAAGACGGAGCTGCGGTAATTGGCGTTGAGGTTGCCGGTGAAGCCGCTGCCGAAATCGGCATTCACGCCGCCCGCCAGCGTCCAGCGCGGGGCATAGGGGAACTGCGTGCCGGTCAGGTCCACGGTGCTGGTGGCGCCGCTGGGCAGGTCGAAATCGTCGAACTTGGTGCGCACATGGCCGACCGAGGCATAGAGGCTGACGCCCCGGGTAACGGCGGCATTGGCCTCCAGCTCGAAGCCATAAAGGTGCGATCCGGCGGCGTTCACCGTGTTGTAGTCATAAGCATTCAGCCCGAAATAGGCAGTGACCTGCTGGTCGCGCCACTTCATGTAGAAGACGTTGGCATTGATCACCAGCTTGCCGTCCAGCCACTTGGACCGCAGCGATCCTTCGTAGTTCCAGCTGAATTCCGGATCGTAAGGCACCAGCTCGGCGCGCGCCGGGTTCTGGCTGGACCCGCCGGAGCGATAGGCGCGCTGCACGGTGAAGGCGGTGGTCAGGTCCGGCGTCCAGTCCATGCTCACGCCCATCTTCGGCAGGAAGGCATTGAAAGTGCGGCTGTTGGTGGCGAGCGGGGAGGAGGCATCGCCCACCAGCCCGAGCACGCCCTGATTGATCACGTTGATGATGCCGGCATAGGCCGCGCCCATGAAGTTCGGGTTCGGCAATGTGCCGTTGAAGGTCGCCACGGTCTCTGCCGAGTATCGGTTGCGCTCGTGATCGAAGCGGAAGCCACCGATCAGGGTCAGCCGGTCGGTCACTTTCAGGCGGGCATCGCCGAACAGCGCCATGGTCTCCACCTTTTCGGGCTGCTCTGCGGTGTAGAGCACCGGGATCACCGGCAATTGGGTGGCATAGGCACTGCTGATCGCCTGCGCCTGCGCGGCCGAGGCGCCATTGGCCTGCAGTAGCGCGGCGATGGTCGAAGTCGGCGTGGCGATGTTGACGCGGCTGTTCTGGTTGATCGCCCCGGTGCGGCGGTAATACCACGCGCCGAGCAACCCGCTCAGCTTGGGCCCATCGTAATTGAGGCGCAGTTCCTGCGTCAGCGTCTTGTAGAGATAGCGGTTGTCGATCGCCTGGATATCCTGCGGCGTACCGTCGGTATCGACTTCCGAATGGACCTTGGAGCGGTTCCACGAGGTGACGCTGGACAGCTTCAGATTGTCCGCCACCGGGTAGCTGAGGTTGAACACGGCAATGTCGCTGTCGATCTTGCCGCGGCTGGGCTGGTCGCCGGTGGAAATGCGGTGATCGTAGTAATCGGGCACGTCGGTGCGCGAATATTCGTAGAGATAGCCGCCATCGCGCCGCACGCGGTTGTAGCTGGCCACCGCCTCCAAGCCGGGAAGCGCGGAGGGCGTCCACATGACCTTGCCGCGCAAGTTCAGCGACTTCAGCGCATCGTCATAGCCGCCGCGCGTGACGTTCTTGATGATGCCCCGGTCGTTCCGGCGCTCTGCCGAGAGGCGCACGCCCAGTTCGTCCTCGATGATCGGGCCGCCGACGGCCGCAGAGAACGTGCGGTCGTCATGCTCGGTCCAGAGCAAGCGGGCATCGCCGGTCCAGCGGGTGAGCGAGGGATCCTTGGTGGTGATGACGATGCCGCCCGCCAGCGCGTTCAGGCCCTGGATCGTGGACTGGGGACCGCGCAGCACTTCCACCTGCTGCACGTCCCACATGTCGGTGGGCCCGCCGTAGAGCGCCCATTTCGGGATCGGCGCGCCGTCGACATAGACGCTGGCCGCATCGGCCTGCCCGCCTGCGCCCACGCCGGTGTTGCTTACGCCACGAATGGTGAAGCCCGATGCACCGTACGTCTCCGAAAGGTTCGCGGTGCGGTTGTAGACGTCCTGGATCGAGATCAGCGTCTCCCGCCGGATCCGGTCGGACGTGGTGACGGCAATGCTGGTCGGCGTTTCCTGCAGGGTGCGGGTGGCCTTCTCGCCGGTGACGATGATGTCACCGGGGGCCGGCGTTTGCTCGGCGGACGGTGCCGCGTCCTGCGCCATGGCCGGAACGGAAAATGCGGAAACGGTAAGCGCGGCCGTGGTAACACCGGACAGCCAAACGGAAAAACGGATCATGGAGCCCCCTGGAATTTCAGGGCGTTCCTATGTCCAAGGCTATAATGCGAGTCAATCGCATTATCATTTTGTCAAATAAGTTCTGCGCCGGCAGTTCACGAAACCGGTGCCGGATTATCCTCTCGCACGCCCAGTTCGGCCAGCAATTGGCCGCGCAGCGTGTCGAAGGCCGTGCCGCCGGCGGTGCGTGGGCGGTCCAGCGTGATCCGGCGGTCAAAGGCGATGCGGCCATTGCGCAGCACCAGCACCCGGTCGGCCAGCAAGATCGCTTCCTCCACATCGTGCGTCACCAGCAGCGTCGCGGGGGAGTGCGTCTGGCACAGCGCGCCGATCAGCCGCTGCATCCGCAGCCGGGTCAGCGCGTCGAGCGCGGCGAAAGGTTCGTCCAGCAGCAGCAGGCGCGGTTTGCGCACCAGCGCGCGGGCCAGTGCCGCGCGTTGCGCTTCGCCGCCGGAGAGCGTGGCGGGCCATGCGTCGGCGCGATGGTCCAGCCCCACTTCGGCCAGCGCCGCCGCCGCCACATGCCGCGCGGCGGCGCGACCGGACAGGCCGGCGACGACATTCTTCCAGACTTTTCGCGTCTGGATCAGGCGCGGCTCCTGAAACACCACGGTGCGCGCCTCCGGCACCCAGGCCTCGCCCTCGTCCGGCGCGTCCAGTCCGGCAAGGATGCGCAGCAGCGTCGTCTTGCCGCTGCCCGATGCGCCGAGCAGGGCGACGAATTCGCCGGGCCGGATCGACAGGTCCACCCCGTCCAACACCGGGCGACCGTGGAACACGCGGGTGACGCCTTGCACGGCGACGGCCTGCGGCCGGTTTTCGAACGGATCGGCGTCACCGATGCGGAGTGTTTCTTCGGCCATGGTCGGCGCGAAGATCGGATGAACCGAGGCGGAGGGGCGGGTAGGGATATATGGCGAGGAATGCGGCATCGTCGTCTCCTATCGCGCGGCCAGATTGGCGCGCCAGGGCATCAGCAGTCTTTCCAGCAGGCGAACGAACAGGTCGGCCAACAGGCCGAGCACGGCGTAGATGAAGATGCAGACCAGGATCACGTCGACCTGCTGGTAGACTTGCGCCGTGTTGAGCAGATATCCGAGCCCGGCCTGTGCATTGATCTGCTCGGCCGCGATCAGCATCAGCAGCGAGACGCCGAGCGCAAAACGCAGGCCGGTGAGGATCGAGGGCAAGGCCAGCGGCAGGATAACCTCGCGGATCAGGCGCGGGCCTTTCAGGCCGAACGTGCCGGCGGCCTCCACCACTTTGCGATCGACATTGCGGACGCCCGAATAGGTGTTGAGGTACATGGGGAACATCGTGGCCAGGCCGATCAGCAGCAGCTTCGGCGTCTCATCCACCCCGAACCAGACGATGAACAGCGGCACCAGCGCCAGCGGCGGGGCGGTGCGCATCATCTGCAGCGTTGCGTCGAACAGTTCCTCGCCCAGCCGCGTCAGCCCGGCGATCACGCCCAGCAGCAGACCCAGCGAGATGCCCAGCGCCGCCCCGGCCAGCGCGCGGGCGAGCGAGACGGCGACCTGGTGCGCCAGTTCCTGCTCGTGCCACAAGTGCCCGACCGTGGCGATCAGCAGGCGGGGGGATGGCAGGACGGAGGCATCGACCAGCCCTGCACCGGTCGCTGCCGCCCATGCGGCCAGAACCAGCAGCGGCCCGATCGCCCGGCGCGCCAGCGACAGGCGCCCCGGCTTGTCATCGGCCTTGCGGACGACGGGGCGGACCAGCGGGCCGGGATCGAAGAAGGGGGCGTTCATCGGCCATTCTCCACGGCGGCCACCAGCTTGTCGAAGCGGTGGTCGAACAGTTTCGATGCATCCACGCGTTGGCGGATCAGACCGAACTTGTGGAAGAGGTCTGCCTCGCGCTGATGGCCGGCAATGATCGATGCATCGATTTCGGTGTAGCCGGCTGGCATCCGGCGCAGGATTTGCCCGGCCAGCTGGGGCGTGACGTTGTAGGCCTTGGCGGAGAACTGCGCCGCCTTGTCCACGTTCTCCCGCTGCCATTTGGTCGAGCGCGCGGCGCGCTGCACGAAATCGGCGATCAGGGCGGCGCGTTTGGGATCGGCCAGCGCCGCCTCCGACGCGACGAGATAGCCGTAGCCCGGCGTCACCGGTTCGCCGCCATAGGCCAGCACGCGCAGCTTTCCGGCGTCGATCCCCTGCGTGAGCATCGGTTCGGCGGCGGTGAAGGCATCGACGGTGCCGCTGTCCAGCACCGCCGTGCTGATCCCGGAAAGGCGGACCGGCGTGATGTCCTTGAACGTCAGCCCTGCCTGATCCAGCAACCGCGCGACAAGGTATTGCGATATCGTGCCGGGGGCATAGCCGATCCGCTTGCCCTTGAGGTCCGCCACCGAATGGATCGGCGCATCCGGCTTCACCACCAGCGCGATGTTGGATGTGCCGGGCTTCAGCCCCTTGCTGACGGCGACCACCCTGACCGGGCTGCCCGCCGCCTGCGCGAAGACCATCGGCGTTTCCGCCATCCAGCCCAGATCCACCGATCCCCCGGTCTCCGCCGCGATGACGGAAGGGCCGCCAAGGAAGTTGGACCACTGGATGCGATAGTTCCCGGGCTGGCCTTCGCCGGCGGCGTTCACCGCCGATTGCAGCGTATGAAGCTGGTCCGCGACGCGCAGGACGGGCTCTGCGTCCTGCTTGGCCGATGGCTGGCAGGCGGCCAGCAGGGCGGCAGCAGCAAGAGCCGGAAGGATACGACTTGGGCTGGTCACGAAAGCGGCGCCTCGCTTGTCTTGGGGATAGGGGCGGTGGGAAGGATCAGCCCTGCGGACCATCGCGCCCCGGCTGAGCGCGCTGCGGGCGATCGCCCTTGGCGACGATGCGCACCAATTGGCGCTGGGCCTGGCCGTAATCCGCGACGCCGTAGTGCTGGACCGATCGGTTGTCCCAGATCGCCAGCGACCCGGGCTGCCATTTGAACCGCACGATGTTTTCCGGGCGATAGAACTGGTGCGTCAGATAGCGCAGCAGTTCCTTGCTCTCATCCTCCGGCAAGCCGACCACTTCCTTGGTGAAGCCCTCGTTGACGTAGAGGACCTTGCGGCCATTGAAGGGATGGGTGATCACCACCGGATGGGCAACGCCGCTATATTCCGCCAGGTAATCGGCCAGTTCCTTCTCATCATCGATAAGCTGGTAGGCCTTGCCGTTGGGGCGGTGGATCGCATCCAGTCCGGCGATTTTGTCCTTCACCTCCTGCGGCAGGGCTTCATAGGCGGAAATGCCACTGGAAAAGGCCGTGTCGCCGCCCAGTTCGGGCGCGATCACGCTGCGCAGGATCGAAACCTGATAGGGCGTTTCCAGATAGGTGGCATCCGCGTGCCAGGGCGTTCCGTAATAGCCGTTGGCATAAGGGCCGGTGTTGAAGGGGACGATATCCTCATCCTTCACGCCGCGCCGGCGGGCGATGCTGTCTGCCACCGGCGGACCGAACACACGGCCGATTTCCGCCTGTTTGGCATCATCGATCCCGGTATCGCGGAAGAACAGCACCTGATGTTCCCACAAAAGGCCGCGCAGCAGATCGGCCAGGTCCGCGGTAATCGGGCCGGTCAGGTCCAGCCCGCGGATCTCGGCGCCCAGATTGGCTTCCACGCGGTGGACCTCGAAAGAACCGATGGCATTCTTGTCGGCGGGCGTGTCGGCGGGACGCGCGGCAAGGGTGGTGGCATTCATCGCACAATCTCCTCATCGTGCCACGGCACGGCAGTGTCCGCGGCATCGCAAATCACGGGATGGGAGTGCTGTCGTTGACGACCTGCACGACGGGGTTTCACACCAGCGGCAAAACCGGGGGAGGCGGACGGGGTCACGCGCTCCACATTCTCAACCATAACGGTGGACAATGTGCTGTCAACGGAAATCCTGCGACCGGCTTGGGCGAGGCTGCGGCATCGTCGTATCTGATGCACCGCTCGTCGATGGCGCCCACGCAACGCGACGAAGCGGCGCTTTCCTGCGTTTTGTCATGGTGGCGGCGCTATTCTCAACCAGAATAGTTGATAAAAGGCGGGTGATGCGGATAGGTTTCAACCCATGAATCAATTACCCCCCAGGATCGAACCCGAAGAACAGCCGCCCGAGGACTTGCCCGTCGCCGTGGTCGGCGCGGGGTTCAGCGGAACGCTGCTGACCATCAACCTGATTCGTCAGGGCGTGCGCGTGGTGCTGATAGAGCGCAACCACACGCAGCTGGCCAAGGGCCTCGCCTTCGGGACCAAGGGGCCGGAGCATCTGCTGAACGTGCGCGCGGCCAATATGAGCGCCTTTCCAGACGATCAGGCCAATTTCCTGCGCTGGATCGGCCAGAGCGGGGAGGAGCAAGCCAATCGCTTCGTGCCGCGCCTGAGTTATGGCCTCTACTTGCGCGAACTGCTGATCAAGGCGCTGGCCGATGCCGGGCCGAAAGCGCAGATCGTCAGCGCCGAAGCGCTCTCGGCCCGGTTCGGGGCGGGGCAGGTTACCGTCGAGCTTGATGACGGCAGCGAGATCGTGGCCCGTTCGCTGGTTCTGGCGCTGGGCAATTTCCCGCCGACGCCGCATCCGGTGCTGGCCGCCTTGCCGGATGACCGGTGCTTTGCCGATCCGTGGAATCCGCGCGCGGTCAGTGATGCCGGCACGCTCGACCACGTCCTGCTGATCGGCACGGGGCTGACGGCGGCGGACATGATCCTTTCGCTAGACAAGGCGGGGTTCAAGGGCCGCATCACCGCGCTCTCGCGGCGCGGGCTGAAGCCGCACGCCCATGCGGAGACGGGGCCGGCGGTGGAGAACGTGCCGGCACCGGATGCGCGCGGATCCGCGCTGGTGCGGCAGATCCGCGCGCGCGCCAAGGCCATCGGCTGGCGCGCGGCGGTGGACGAGCAGCGGCCGCATACGCAGAACCTCTGGCGCCGCCATGATACCGCCGCCCAGCGCCGTTTCCTGCGGCATCTGCGCCCCTATTGGGATGTTCACCGGCATCGTCTGGCGCCCGACGTGGCGAAACGGCTGGCCGAGCTGGAGGCCGAAGGGCGGCTGGAATTCGCCGCCGGTAAGCTGGTGCGCACGGAAGCGGGTGGGCGCGGCGTCACGGCGGACTATCGCCCGCGCGGCGAAGAGCGGCTGGTTCGGCTGGAAGTCTGCCGGATCATCAATTGCACGGGGCCGGAGGGCGATTTGCTGCGCAGCGGGCTGCCTTTGGTGAAGGATCTGCTGGCCCAGCACCGCGTCCGGCCCGACGCGCACCGGCTGGGGCTGGATGTCGACCATCTTGGCCGGGTGCGCGATGCGGAAGGGCGGCCGCAGGACACGCTATTCGCGGTGGGGCCGGTCACCAAGGGCGAAGCGTGGGAGATCGTGGCGGTGCCCGACATTCGGCGGCAGGTCTGGAATCTGGCGCGTTATCTGGCCGACATGCACTGGGTCGGCGGGGAGGGCCTCTGACCTTCGATGGGCTGTGCAGGGGGCCGCTTTCGCCGCCCCCTGCAGGTCCGATCAGAAGTCCTTGCGCAGCAGAATGCCGGCGTACCGCTTGTCGTCACGCGGAACGTAGCGGACGATGCCGGCCAGCGTGCCGTTGGCGAGGTAGTTGGAATAGCTCTGGTTCGTGATGTTCTTCACGAACCCGCGCAGCTGCCAGTCACCCGTGGTGCCGATCAGCGCCACGCTGGCGTTCCAGATGTAATAGCCCGGCTGGATCGTGCCCGGCGTCTCGGTCAACTGGTACTGCGTGCGGCTCTTCAGCGTAATGTCCGACTGCACTTCCAGATCGAGCGCGTTCGACAGCGCGAAGCGATAGGCGGCATTGCTGTAGAGCTTCCACTTCGGCGCGAAGGGCAGCACTTCGCCGTTGATGTTGCAGCTGGACGGCGCGCCTGCCGGGCAGATGAAGTTGATCACCTTGGCATCGGTGTAGGCGACCGAGGTATCGAGCGAGAGGCCCGGGATCGGACGCAGGCCGAAATCGAACTCCACACCCTTGGTCTGCACGGTGCCCGCATTGATCAGGCGGGTGACTTGCGCACCACCGACCACGTCGTTGTAGTTGGCCTGATAGTTGTGGAACTTGGTCGTGTAGAGCGCCAGCGCGTAAGTGATCTTGCGATCGAGCGCCGATCCCTTGATGCCGCCTTCGAACGAGTCCGAGGTTTCCGGCTTCAGCGCGATTTCATCCAGCGGCGTCGTGGCATTCAGCGAACGCATGTTGAAATAGGCGTTGTAGGCCGGGCCCTTGTAGCCGCGCGAATAAGTGAAATAGGCCTGATTGTTGGTCAGGAAGTCCGCCTGGATGCCGCCGCGATAGGAATCGCCGCGGGTGGAGGTGGAGCCGGTCGAATTGTGATAGGCGCGGATGCCGGCGACATCGAGGGCGGTGGCGCCCGAGTTCGTCGGGTCGTTGGTAGACGTGCGTACGTGATAGTAGCTGAGATCGTCCCAGGTGGAACGATAGCCGGCGATGGCGCGCAGCCACGAGGTGAAATTGATGTTGGCTTCACCGAACAGGGCATAGTTGTCGCTGGTGATGCCGTAGTTCGCCACGCCCGTGACCACGTTCTCCGCGCCCGAGATCAGGCGGGTGAGCGTGCGGGTATAGACCTCGTCCGTCTTGGCGTGGAGGTAGTAGGCGCCCACGACATAGTCGATGAACTTGCCCTTGGGCGAGGTCAGCCGCAGTTCCTGCGAGAACTGGTGGTTGTCGACCGTGCCGTAATCGTCGCCCTGCGGGAAGGTGGCCGAAAGCTGCGACAGGGCATCGTAGTCCTGATGCTGGGCGTTCTTCCACTCGCGGTAGGCGGTGATCGAGGTGACGGTGTAGTCACCGATGCCCCATTCGGCGGTGAGCGATCCGCCGTAGTTCTTGTCCTTCACATCGGTATCGAAATTGGTGCTGACCTGGCGGTTCTCCGGGCCAGCGGTGATGCCCTGACTGGTCAGAAACGCGGCGAGCGCCGGTGACGGGGTGACCACGCCGGTCGGATAGGCGATCTGGCTGGTGCTGGCATAGACGCCGCTGGGCGTGGTGTCGTGCGAGTGCAGGTAATCGCCGGAAAGCGTCAGCTTCAGCGTGTCGGTAGGCTGCGCCTGGATCTTGCCGCGCACGCCGTAGCGCTCGTAGCCGTTCACTTCGTTGCCGGTGTAGACGTTGTGCACGTTGCCGTCATAGTTGGCGTAGAGGCCGTCGATCCGGGCCGAGATGCCCGGCGCGATGCCGCCGGTGACACCCGCCTTGATGCGGTATTCCTCGTCCGTCGTCGCGGTGCCTTCGGCATAGGCGTGGAACTGTTCGGACGGCGCGGCGGTGACGATGCTGATCACACCGGCAGAGGCGTTCTTGCCGAACAGCGTGCCCTGCGGGCCGCGCAGCACTTCGATGCGCTCCACTTCGCCCACGTCCAGCGTGGCCTGGCCGGGGCGCGTGAGGACGACGCCGTCAAGCACCGTGGAGACCGAGGATTCGACGCCGGGCGAGGTGCTGATCGTGCCGACGCCGCGGATGAATACGGTGCGGTCCTTGTTCGACGCGCCGTTGCGGAAGTCGATCGAGGGGACGGTGTTGGAAAGGTCCTGCAGCGTGTGGATCGCGCGGTCGTTGAGCGACTGGCCGCTGACCGCGGTGATCGCGATCGGCACCTGCTGCAGCGATTCATCGCGGTAGCGCGCGGTGACGACGATCTCGCCCGGCTGCGGGGTGATGGCGCCATCGGCGGGGGCCTCATCAGCAAAAGCCGCCGCCGGGAAAAGGACCGCGGACGCGAGCAGGAGGGCTCTGGCGGCGCGGAGAGGGGGCATGGTCATTGTGGTCTCCCTTGAACGGGGCGGACCATACTCAACCGTTTTAGTTGAGAAAGATAGTTTTCCTTTAGTCGCCCTATGCGGAAGCCGAAGTGAGCGGTTCGGCGACAATGATTTTAGGCATGGTCAGCTGGATCCACCCCAGCGCCAGCAGGTATGAGACGGAGGCGAAGGCGAAGAGCGGGCCGTAACCCAGCCCCGCGGCGAGCACGAGGCCGGCGATCTTGCTGATCGCGGTGCCCCCCAGATTGCCGCAGAACGCGCCGAACCCGGTCACGCGGCCGACCTTGTGGCGCGGCGTGACGTCGGCGATCAGGCCGAACAGGTTGGTGGAGAAGCCCTGATGCCCGGCCAACGTCAGCGCCATCAGGCCCACCGCCGCCCAGTATTCGTGGGCGTGGAGCGCCAGCGGTACCGGCACCACGCAGAGCGCGGAGATCAGCATCAGCGTCTTGCGTGTGCGGTTCGCGGTCCATCCCTTCGCCAGCAGGCGATTGGCGGCATAGCCCGAAAGCAGTGAGCCGACGGCCGATCCGCAATAGGCCAGCGCCAGCGGCGGCCCGAGTTCGGTGCCGGAAAGGCCGAACTGCCGGTGGAAATAATCCGGCATCCAGAACAACATCAGCCACCAGGTTGCGTCGGACAGCACTTTGGCCAGCGCGATGGTCCAGGTGCGGCCTTCCTTCAGGAACAGCGTGTCGCCCGACAGCACATTGCCGGGAAGGGCCGGCTGGCGATCGTCGAAGTCCACACCGCGTGATGCGGCGAGCCATGCCAGCACCCAGACGAGGCCCACCACGCCCGCCAGCACGAAGGCCGCGCGCCAGCCCCAGACAGCCGCCACCACCGGGATCGCCAGCGGGGCCAGAATGGCGCCGATGCTGTTCATCATGTTGGTCAGGCCGAAGCCCAGCGAGCGCAGATTGGGTGGGAAGATCGTGGCGATGGTCTTCACGCCGGCCGGGGTGCCCATCGATTCCGTCGCACCAAGGCCGATGCGGCAGAGCACGAACTGGCTGAAACTGCTGGCCCAGCCATGCGTCATCGCCGCCAGCGACCATGCCGCCACGCCCGCCGCATTGGCCCACTTTGCGCCCAGTTTATCTACCAGCCAGCCCGCCGCCAGAAAACCGAAGGCGGCGCCGGCCTGAAACCAAGCGGCCAAGGTGCCGTAATCATCGTCGCTCCAGCCAAGGTCGGCGGCGATTGTCGGCTTCAGTACGGAGATGATCTGGCGGTCGACCAGATTGAGCACGCCGGCGGTCAGCGCGAGCGTGAACAGTAGCCAGCGGCGGCGGGGGGAGAGGGTCATGCGCGGCTCGTTTCGGTCTGAGAGGAGTGGGGCATCATGGACCTTCTGTTCGGAGCCGGTGGTCTGGCGGGCGGAGTCAGGCAGGAGGCGAGATCGCCTCACCTACTTCGTCATCCCCGCGAAGGCGGGGATCCCGCTTGTTCTTCGATCCACAGCGCTGCGGCGCAAGAAAGCGGGGCCCCCGCCTTCGCGGGGGCGACGAGGTTTTGTGTGGTGGGCGATCGGTATCGGTATCGAAGTTCCCGATCCCAATCGCTCAAATCACAGAACCAGCGGCCCGTGATCAATCCGGGGCAGCACATGGCGCGCGAACAAGTCGGCCTCGGCAGCGTGCGGATAGCCGGAGAGGATAAAGGCATCGATCCCGGCCTCGCGATAGGCCTGAAGCTTTGCCAGCACCTGATCCGGATCGCCGACGATGGCGGCGCCGCAGCCCGATCGGGCACGGCCGATGCCGGTCCACAGGTTGTCCTCGGCATAGCCGTCGTCGCTGGCGGTTTCGCGCAGTGCCGCCTGCGCCTGCACGCCGACCGACTGGGAATCGAGCGAACGCGCGCGGATCGCCGCGCCTTCTGCCGCGTCGAGGCGGGAGAGCAGGCGGTCAGCGGCAAGCCGTGCATCTGCTTCGGTCTCACGCACGATCACGTGCACGCGGTAGCCGAAGCGCAGCGTGCGGCCGTACTTCGCGGCGCGGGCGCGCATGTCGGCGATGGTTTCCTTCACCGCCTCCATCCGGTCCGGCCACATCAGGTAGACGTCGCAGCCCTTGGCGGCGACTTCGCGGGCGGGTTCCGAAAGGCCGCCGAAGTAGAGCGGCGGGCACTTCGAACCCGGCGCGATCATGCGCGGCGCGTCCAGCTTCAGGTTCCAGAAACGGCCCTGATGGTCGAGCGACTGGCCCGACAGCAAGGTGCGCAGGATCTCGATGGCTTCGGTCGTACGCTCGTACCGGGCGCCGCCGTCGAGGGTTTCGCCCGGCATCTCGCTGGAGATGATGTTGATGTTCAGGCGCCCCCCGCCTTTTTGACCGCCTAAAATCTGGTCGATCGTGGCGATCTGGCGGGCAAGCTGGGCGGGCCACATCTCGCCGATGCGCACCGCCATCAGCAGCTTGATGCGGCGGACCTGCGTGGCGATGGCGGCGGCGAAGGCGGTCGTGTCGATGCCCAGCGCATAGCCGGAAGGCAGCAGCACATTGTCGAAACCGCCTTCCTCGGCAGCGGTGACGATGTTGCGGCAATGCTCCCAGCTGGAGCGCAGCATCGGGTCCGGCTGGCCGAGGAACTCGTAGTCATCGTCGCAGAGCGCCGAGAACCAGCTGACTTCGCAGGGGTTGAGCGCCGTCACGGCAGGCGTGCCCCCATCGATGCTTCCAGCACGGCGTACCATTCGGAAGCCGTCCACTCGACCTTCAGCGCGTCGCGCGAGGCCAGGATACGCTCCGGATTCTGCGAGCCGACGATGGGGATCGCACGCGAGGGATGCGCCATCACCCACGAGAGCGCGGCGGCGGCGGCATCGGTGCCGAAGCGCTCGCCCTGCGCTGCCAGCAGCTTGGCGACCGGGTCTTCCGAGCCCGAGGCCAGACGGCCACCGCCCAGCGGCGACCATGCCAGCACGGCCACGTCATGCGCCATCGCCTGATCCAGCGTGCCGTCATAGAGCGGGGCGTAGCGCGCGGCCGAGAATTCGGGCTGGGTGGAGACGATGGGGAAGGGCAGGAATGCCTGCAGCGCGTCGAACTCGGCCGGGCTGTAGTTGGAGACGCCGATGGACTTCACCTTGCCGCTCTCGACCATGGAGGCGAGGGTTTCGGCCACGTCGCGCGGGTGGGCCAGGAAGTCGCGGCGGTGGATCTGATAGAGTTCGACCGAGGGCAGGCCAAGGCGTTCGAGCGAGGCGTCCAGCGCCTTGTTCAGATAGGCCGGGCTCGAATCGTAAGGCACGCCCAGCACGATGCCGCCCTTGGTGGCGATCACCATCCGCTCGCGCAGGTCCGGGCGGGCGGCCAGCGCCTTGCCCAGCAGCAGTTCCGCGCCGCCGAAGCCCAGCGCTGCGTCGCAGCCGTAGATGTCGGCCGTGTCGAACAGCGTGATGCCGGCTTCCAGCGCCGCCTCGATACGCGCAACGATTGCACCGATATCGTCGTTGCCGTCTTCACGGGCGAGCCGCCACATGCCCCAGGCAATCGGAAAAACGGAAATTCCACTCTTGCCGAGCGGGACGGATTGGGTCGATAGGGGGAGGGTCATATTCTCAACCAATATAATAGAGATTGCCGAAATGATAGACGCTTTGCGGTACGGGATCGTCGGTACCGGCATGATGGGTGTGGAGCACATCCACAACATCAAAATCCTTGAGGGCGCTGAAGTTGTAGCCATAGCGGACCCCGAACCCACCTCGCTCGGCTGGGCCAAGGACGCCCTTGGCGCCGCGGCGGATGGTGTGGCCGAATATGCCGACAGCGCCAGCATGATCGCCAATGCCGGGCTTGATGTGGTGGTCGTCGTCTCGCCCAACTTCACCCACCGCGCGGTGCTGGAGCCGCTGCTGGACAGCGATGTGGCGATCCTCTGCGAAAAGCCGCTCTGCACGACGATGGAAGACGCGCGCTGGGTGGTGGAGCGCGCCGAAGCCCGCAAGGCGCCGTTCTGGACCGGCATGGAATATCGCTTCATGCCGCCCGCCAAGGCCTTCATCGACGAGATCCACGGCGGCAAAGTCGGCCGCCTGCAGATGCTCTCCATTCGCGAGCATCGCTTCCCGTTCCTGGTCAAAGTGCGCGACTGGAACCGTTTCTCCGCCAATACCGGCGGCACCATGGTGGAGAAGTGCTGCCACTTCTTCGACCTGATGCGGCTGATCACCCGGTCCGAGCCGGTGCGCGTCTACTGCTCGGGCGCGATGGATGTGAATCACATCGACGAGCGCTATGACGGCCGCCAGCCCGACATCATCGACAACAGCTTCACCACCGTCGATTTCGCGGACGGCACCCGTGCGCTGCTGGACCTTTGCATGTTCGCCGAAGGCGCCGAGCATCAGGAAGAGATGAGCGCGACCGGCGACAAGGGCCGGTTGGACGTGCTGATCCCGCCGGGCGATCTGGTCTGGTCGCCGCGCGTGCCATGGCCCGGTCCGAAGGCGGTAGAGCGCTGGCATGTCGCCGTGGACGAGGCGGCGATGGATGCCGGTTCGCACCACGGCGCGACGTTCTACCAGCACGAAGCCTTTGCCCGCGCCGTGCGCGGTGAGGGCGAAGTGCAGGTTACCGCGCGCGACGGGCTGATGGCAGTCGCCATCGGCGCCGCTGCCGAACTCAGCGCGCGTGAGAAGCGCGTGGTGGAGATGGCGGAACTGCTCGGCAGCTGAGCCTTCGCGGGCAGCACTGGTCATTATCGAGCGCGCCGGGAAGGTCCACTTCCCGGCGCGTTTTTGCGTCTGCTTCAGCGGGAATGGAAGGCGGTGCGAAATTGGGGCTTCTCATATCCCCCCAGGGGGGATAATGGAGCGCCATGTTCGATCTGTCCCAACTCATCACCCAGGTGGGCGACCCCATCGGTTCGGGTGCCTGGCTGTTCATCCCCAGCGCCATTCTGCTCGGCGCGCTGCACGGCCTTGAGCCCGGCCATTCGAAGACGATGATGGCGGCCTTCATCATCGCGGTGAAAGGCACCGTGCGGCAGGCGGTGCTGCTGGGCCTTGCCGCCACGCTTTCGCATACGATGGTCGTCTGGGCGGTGGCGCTGGGGGGGATGTGGCTGTTCGGCGGGCTTCGCGCCGAGGATACCGAACCGTGGTTCCAGCTTGCTTCCGGCGTGATCATCGTCGGCATGGCGATCTGGATGCTGTGGCGCGCGCGGCGGGAGCAGATCGCGGCCGAACGCTATCATGCGGGGCACGCGCACGATCACCATCATGGACATGACCATGGGCATCACCACCACCATCACGGCGATCACGTCCACCACCATCACCACCACGAGCCCACCGAAGCGGAAATCCACGAGCTGGAACTGGCCACCGGCGGCTATGTCGATGCGCACGAAGCGGCCCATGCCGAGGATATCCGCCGGCGCTTCGCCAATACGCGGGTGACGACCGGCCAGATCGTGCTGTTCGGCCTGACCGGCGGGCTGATCCCGTGCCCCGGCGCGATCACTGTGCTGATGCTGTGCCTTCAGCTCAAGCGATTGGCGCTGGGGGCGACGCTGGTGGTGGCGTTCTCCGTGGGCCTTGCCCTCACCATGGTTGCCTCCGGCGTGCTGGCCGCGCTCAGCCTGCGCCATGTCGAGAAGCGCTGGACCGGCTTTGGCGAGGCTATTCGCAAGGCGCCTTACATTTCAGGCCTCGTTATCCTGGGCGTCGGGCTCTATGTGGCCTTGTCGGCGTGGCAGCACCTGCCATGAGGTAGTACGCGAAAAGAAGGGCGATCGATGAGTCATGCCAGCGACAAGGCGATGGTCAATCGGCTGAGGCGCGCCAACGGGCACCTCGCCAAGATCGCCTCCATGGTTGAGGAAAACCGCAGCGCGCTGGAGATCGCCCAGCAATTGCAGGCGGTAATCGCCGCCCTGACCAAGGCGCGCGGCGCGCTGGTGGCCCACCATATCGAGCATCACCTTGAAGAGGCCGTGGGCGAACTGACGCCGGAGACGCGCGAAACGCTGGTCCAGCTATCGGAGATCGCCCGGTATCTGTAGGGCGCGGGGACAAATTCGGACAGTCAGCAAGCGCCCCCTAGCGGTCATAGGGCAGGTCGCTTAGGTGGAGCTATGATCGACCTCGATGACCCACGCTGGCAGACGCTCTCACACGCCTATGGAAGCGCGGCCGACATCCCGGAACTGCTTCGCCAACTCTCGCGTGCGACGGGTCCGAAGACCGGATGGAATAGCGAGCCGTGGTTCACGCTTTGGTCGAGCCTTTGCCACCAAGGCGACGTGTATGATGCATCCTATGCGGCTGTCCCACATATGGTCGAAATCGACTGTGTCCCGGGGCGTGGTGTAGCTGAAGCCGAGGCGCCGCGCATTTCGGCATCCGTCTGGGCCGTTCATGCTCCTGGGACTGCTGAGAGCATGGTGATTGGATTGTCGCTGACCGGCGCCATGGTTTCAAGGGTCATATAGCGGGCACGCTGGACGGCCCATTCGTCTGACTGTTCCATGAGGATAGCGCCGATGAGTCGGGTGATGGCAGCCTCATTGGGGAAGATGCCGACGACATCCGTGCGGCGTTTGATTTCGCCGTTGAGGCGCTCGATGGGGTTTGTGCTGTGTAATTTGGCGCGATGCTCGCGCGGGAAGGTCATGTAGGCCAGCACATCGGGTTCGGCTTCATCCATCAGGTTTGCCAGTTTGGGCAGTTTGGGTCGCACCTGATCGGCCACGGCACGCCATTGCTGGCTGGCGGCCTCGGGTGTTTCCTGAGCGAAGGCGGTGGCGATGAAGGCGGAGACAACCCTGCGGCCGCTTTTACCGGCATGAGCCAGCGCATTGCGCATGAAGTGAACCCGGCAGCGCTGCCACGTGGCACAGAGCAGTTTGGAGACGGCTGCCTTGATGCCTTCGTGCGCGTCGGAGATGACCAGCTTGACGCCGCGCAGTCCTCGGCGCGTCAACTTGCGCAGGAAGGCGGTCCAGAAAGGCTCGGCTTCCGAGGCGCCGATGTCCATGCCCAGCACTTCGCGGCGACCGTCGCTGTTCACGCCTACCGCGACGATCACCGCCACCGAGACGATCCGCCCATTCTGCCGAACCTTCACGTAGGTTGCGTCGATCCAAAGGTACGGCCAATCCCCTTCGATCGGGCGGTCCAGGAAGGTATGCACGCGCTCGTCGAGCTCCTCACATAGGCGGCTCACTTGGCTCTTGGAGATGCCGTCCATGCCAAGCGCTTTGACCAGATCGTCCACTGAGCGGGTGGAAATGCCCTGGATGTAGGCCTCCTGGATCACCGCAGTCAGCGCCCGCTCCGCCATCCGACGTGGTTCGAGGAAAACGGGAAAGTAGCTGCCTTTGCGCAACTTTGGGATCCGCAGCTCGACAGTGCCGGCCCGCGTCTGCCAGTCGCGCTCGCGGTGCCCGTTGCGCTGAACAAGCCGGTCGGGAGACTTCTCGCCGTAGCCAGCGCCAGTCAGGTTGCCGACTTCCATCTCCATCAGCCGCTCGGCGGCAAACGAGATCATCTCGCGTAGAATATCCGCGTCCGGGGTCTTCTCTACCAGCGAACGCAGGTGCATCATCGGATCGGTCATCGTGATTCCTTCCGTCAGGTTCGAGTTTCGCAACCCAAACCTATCCGAAAATCACGGTGACCACCTCAACCCTCAGCTACACCACCTCCCGGGACACGATCTCGAAATCGCCTTCAATACGAAAGAGCCAATAGATTTCAGCTTCTTCCAGCTACCTGCCGCGATCGAGATTGCACGGGGTAGCGGAAAAGGGCCTCCCGTTCCGGGCGATTTGGCTGAAGCGTATGGCGATGCCGTTTCACGCTTGGCGGAGTGTGTCGCGCTGCACCGCCACGAAGATTGGGACGAACCGACGCTCCTATCCGCCATGTCTGCCTTGGCGGCCGCGAAGGGCCAACTCCGGGTTGCCGAAGCCGTTATGAATCTCGATGACGATGTCATCACGAAGCTGATCGATCTCGATTTCGACAATAACTGACAGTTGTTTTTCCACCCAAAGTCGTCGTCCCCGCGCAGGCGGGGATCCCGCTTTTTTACTTCAGGCGTGAAGTCGTGGCACCAGGTAGCGGGGCCCCCGCCTTCGCGGGGGCGACGAGACATGGGAGAGACGTTGGACTGGCAACTTCCCACCCAAAGCCGTCCTTCCACCCCCGCTCAGGCTGAGCTTGTCGAAGCCCCCTAGGCTGGGCGCTTCGGCTCCTCATGCTTCGACAAGCTCAACATGAGCGGAGCGGGTGGGGTGACGGCAATCGCCACCCCTCTCGGCCCGAACGACATCGAATGTGTCCACGCCGCCTGGGCTGCGTGTTCACTGCTTGGGATGGATTTCCTTGATCCGGCTGCCCTTCAGGCTGATCCCGGCCATCAAACCCTTCTGGTCGAAGACGAAGGCGTAGACGGCCTTGTGCAGGTTGGCCGTGTCCAGCGAAGCTTCCGCGCCCTTGTCCACCAGCACCACGCTGCCGTCGGAGCCGGCATCCCAGGTCGTGCCGTTCGTGGTTTCGGCCATCTTCGCATCGGTCATGAAGAACAGCGCATAGCCATAGCCCTGTGCGCCCGCCTGCAGCCCGATCGAGGCGCTGGAGGTGTTGAAGAACCGCGTCGGCTTGCCGCTGACCAGCAGCGCGCCGTCACCTGACGACCCAGCGATCACCAGCCCGCCCTTGATGATGTTGGGGAAGACCATCACGCCCTTGGCCTGCTTGGCGACGGCGGCGGCCTTGGGATTGGCGGCAAGCAGCGTCTTCAGCGCCGCGCGGGACTTCGCTTCGATATCCGCCTTCGACGATGCGGCGTAGACTTGCGTGGGCATGGCCAGCGTCAGCAGGGCGGCGGCAATGCCGCCTACTGCCAGGCGGCGGGTGATGGGCTGATGATCGATCTGCATTGCACGACCTTTCGAAGCAAAGGGGAATGTCATGTCATCTACGGTACGCCGCAATGCGCGGGGTGCCATCGGGGTAAACACCGAGATTTCGGGAAGTATCCCGGATGAAACCGCCGCGCGGTCGACCCTTCCCCGTGGCGTGAAGCTGGTGCATGCAGCGGGCATGTCCCAGTCTCCCGCAACCGGCGCATCAAGCGCACCCGGCCGCACCCGTCGCAACAAGAGCTTCGACGCCACGCATCAGACGATGATCGAGGCGGCCGTCCGTCTGATTTCGGAAAAAGGGGTGGAGGCGCTGTCGATCACCGCGCTGGCGCGGGCCGTGGGGCTGAACCGGGCGACCGTCTACTATCACTTCGCCGATCGCGAGGCTCTGCTGGAAGCCGTCAGCGCCTGGTCTTCCGATCAATTGGTAAAGGGTTTCACCGCCGCGCGCCCCCAGCCAGAGCGGATCGATTTCATCGGCCGGTTCGTGCTGGAGAACCCCGACCTGATCAAGCTGTGGATCGAGAATTTCATCTCGCCCGGCGACATTCGCGATCACTATCCGAAGTGGGACGAATTCGTCTCCGCCACGGCGATGACTTTCGGCGACCGGGTCGGCGAAGAGGGCGTGGACGTCGAAGTCCACTGCACGATGATGCTGGTGGCGGCGATCATCGGCCCCCGCGTTTTCCGCGGAAGCGTGCGGCCCGAGCTGGACGATGACGCGGTGATCGAACGCTTCCGCAAGGAGCACCAGCGGATGCTGCGCCGGGACGGGCTGCTGCAGGGGTAAAGTTTAGGCAACAGTGTTGAGAATCATCTCACTCTCGGTTTAAAAGGGGAAAAAACGAGAACCGAGAGGACTTGCCCATGACCGTGGCAGCAGCGCCGGAGGCAGCACTGGCCTATCAGCCCATCCCGGCTGACGATGTGGCCTGGCTGGGAACGCAGCCCGTTCCCGCCGCGCCTTATTACGATCCCCGCTATTTCGAGCTGGAGCGCAAGGCGGTGTTCCTGCGCAGCTGGATTCATGTCGGCCATATCTGCGAATTGCCCGAACCCGGCAGTTTCGTGCGGCGCGAACTGGAATTCGCCAAGGCCTCGCTGCTGATCGTCCGCGGACGGGACGGGGCGATCCGCGCCTTCCACAATGTCTGCACCCATCGCGGCACCCAGCTGGTTTCCGAAGCGGCGGGGCGGCGCACGAAGTTCAGCTGCCCCTATCACATGTGGACTTACGGCACCGACGGAGCCCTGCTGTCCGCCCCGGATTTCGAAGCGTTCCATGTGCCCAAGGCGGATTGCGCGTTGCCGCAGGTCGCGCTCGAAGAATGCGGCGGCATGCTGTTCGTGAACTTCGATCCCGACGCCGCGCCCTTGCGCGAATGGCTGGGCGACTATGCGCAGCGGCTGGAGGGGATGCCCGTCGCCCGTGCCACCACTTTCAGCGAATATACATACGAGATCGACGCGAACTGGAAGCTGACTTACGACAATTTCCAGGAAAACTACCATCTGCGCTTCATCCATCCGCGATCGGGCGAGGCGGCGATCGGCGCCGACAACCAGTACGGCTATCCCGCCAGCGTGGGTTTTTGCGGTCCGCACCGCACGCAGCGCATCTGGTCCAACCCCGCGCCCGCGCTGAAGCCGTTCCAGCGGCAGGCGGCGATGAAGGGCATTCCCGCGCTGATGCGGCGGGGGTTGCTGGATCTGCCGCATGGCCGCGACTATCTGGCGTTCTTTCCCAACCTTTTCGTGATCGGCACGCCCACGCAGCCGTTCTCGCACACGGTCTATCCGCTCGCCGCCAATCGTTCGCGCGGGGTGGTGCGGGTCTACTGGTCGGGCGAGGATGCCGACGCCAGCGAGACGTTTGCGCGCGAATATTCGCTGGGCCAGATCCGCGACATCCATGCCGAGGATATCGACATGATCGAACGCGGCCAGCGCGGGCTGGAGAGCGGGGCGCTGCGTCACATCCATTTCCAGCAGATGGAGGCGCTGTGCCGCCACTTGTTCAACGAAGTGGACGCCCGCGTGCGCGATTATGCGCGCGAAGTGGGAGAAGCGATATGAGCGGGCAGCTTCCCTCCGGCTTCGAGGCGCTGGAGCCCTTCGCGGCGGACTGGGCGCTGGCCACCACGGCGCAGCGTGCGGCGCGGCGTTCGGCCTCCACGCCGGCAGATCGGCAGGCCTACTTCGCGGCGGCTTCGCCCTTGCTCGATGCCGCGCTGGCCTTGCTTGACGGCAAGCCGCTGGCGGAGCTTGCGCCGGATGAGCGTCGGTTGATGGACCTGATGCTCTCGCTCGCCCACGTCGCGCTGGCGGTGGAGATTCAAGGGCCGGACGAGACCAGAAGCGCCCCTTGGCGCGACCGCCTGCGGATCACCCGGTCCGCAACCGATATTTCCGAACGAACAGGAGACGCCGCATGATGAACCTTCAGGAGAAGACCGTCTTCATCACCGGCGGTGGCGGCGGCATCGGCGGTGGCATGGCGCGTGCCTTTGCGGAGCGCGGCGCGCGGATCGTGCTGGCGGACATCGATCACGGCTTCGCGCAGGAGGAAGCCGCGCGGCTTCCCGCCGACGTGCAGGTGCTCACTCTGCCGCTCGACGTTCGCTCGCTGGAAAGCTGGCGCGCCGCGCGGGTGGAGGCGGAGGCGCGTTTCGGCACGGTGGACGTGCTGTGCAACAACGCGGGCATTTCCACCGGATTCAAACCGCTGCTGACCATCGCGCCCGAGGAGTTCGAGCGGGTGATGGCGATCAATGTGACCGGGGTCTACAACGGCGTTCTCACGTTCGCACCGCAGATGGTGGCGGCGGGCAGCGGGCATATCGTCAACACGTCCTCCATGAACGGCCTCAGCCCCTTCGCCAGTTTCGCCGCCTATTCGGCCAGCAAATTCGCGGTGCTGGGGCTTTCGGACTCGCTGCGCGACGAACTGGCGCCTGCCGGTGTAGGCGTCTCCACGCTGTTTCCGGGGCTGACGCGCAGCCGCATGTCGGAAGGCGATCTTTCGCGGATCAGCGCTGGCGACCCTGCGCGGGCCGCCGCGATCGAGGCGAATATGATGGACCCGCTATGGCTCGGCCGCGCCGTCGTGCGCGCGGTGGAGAACGACGAGCCCTATATCGTCACGCACCCCGAATATCGCGACGCGCTGCGCACGCGGCACGAGAAGATCATCGCCGCCTTCGGGGACCCGGCCCAACCCGACTATCGCACCGGAGGCACCGCCACGCGGCAATAGCTGTCCGGCGCCGCAAAATGGCCCGATCTCCAAATCGCGTCCGGATTAGGATGCTTGGGGCGGTTGCGAGGGGCGGCGGCGGGCAACAGACTTGCGGGCAAGAACGAGCGCGTGGCCGATGCCAATCGGCGACGGCCGGCGCTTGCATGGGAGAGTATCGATGACACTGGCTGAAACGATCGTTTCCGGCGCGCGTGAGCGTTCGGGAAACACCACTTGGGACGACGCGGAAATCCGCGAGCCGCTGCGGATTCTGACCGAGGCGATCGAGGGTGAGGCGAACCTGACCGAGATGGGCCACGCGGTGTTCGCTCGCAATGCCACCGAATACCTGGCCAACCGCATGCGCGTGGAGGACTGGCTGGCGCGTCATCCGGAGATCCTCGACGCACCGGTGGAGAAGCCCACTTTCGTGTTCGGCCTGCCGCGCACCGGCACGACGCTGACGATCAACCTGCTCAACGAAGACCCGGCGCGCCGCTGCTTCCTGCGGTGGGAGGCTTTCGCCTCGACCCCGCCGCCCACGCCCGAGGATTTCCACGCCGGCCCGCGTTACGAAGCGGCTCAGGCGCAGATCGACCACTCGCTGAAGGTCATGCCGCACATTTCAGCGATCCATCACGAGGATGGCGACAGCCCATGCGAGTGCCAGTTCTCGATGGCACCCAGCTTCGTATCGCAAGTCTTCGATTCACAATACGCCATTCCCAGCTATCACCGCTGGTTCCTGGACAAGGCCGACTACCTGCCGGCGTTCCGCTACCAGAAGCGGCTGCTGCAACTGCTCCAGTCGCAGGCGCCGGGCCGCTGGACGCTGAAGAACCCGTGGCACCCGCTCTATCTGGATGCGCTGACCGAGGTTTATCCCGATGCCCGGCTGGTGATGACGCACCGCGATCCGGTGGAAGTGGTGGGCTCTGCGTGCAGCCTTGTCTGGAACGTGCGCCGCATGTTCAGCAACGATGTCGACCGCGCGGCCATCGGCCGCGACATGGTGGAGACGTTCGACGTGATGATCGCGCGGCAGGACGATTTCCGCCAGCGCCACGGGCGCGATGCGATCCACGATGTGCTCTACACCGAGCAGCTTCGCGATCCGCTGGGCACGATGCGCCGGCTCTACGCCCATTTCGATGAGGAACTGAGCGACGTCGCCGCCGCGAACATGCAGCACTACTTGGATGCCAAGCCCAAGGACCGCTTCGGCAAGCATAGCTATGACCTCGCCGACTATGGCCTGACCGCCCGCGAAATCCGCGAACGCTTCGCCGGCTACTGCGCCGATTTCGACGTGGCGATGAGCGCGGCCTGACGAGGGCGGACGCCAATCCAGGGACGGTTTACGCGGCCCTGGATTGCTTCTCCCGCTTCGCGGGCTCGCAATGACAACAGTGGGGCGGGGTGAGAGTGGGGCGGGGTGCGCAGGAAACGCGGACCGTGCCTAGCGGATCGGCGTTGAGGGGTGCCATCAGAACAGACTCGTCATCCCCGCGAAGGCGGGGATCCCGCTTGTTCTTCGATCCACAGCGCTGCGGCGCAAGAAAAGCGGGGCCCCCGCCTTCGCGAGGGCGACGTGGTTGGGGAATGGCGAGAGGGGGCTCAAAAGCCGCTCGACTGAAAACTGAGCCCCGCGCGGCTGATCTTTCAACCGCGCGGGGCATCGCTCACTTCAGTTCGATACGCGTTTCGCCCAGCTTCGCCGTGAACGGCTTGCGGGCATCGGCGTCCTTGCCGACTTGCGAATTGCGGTCCTGCCCGATGTCGAACGTCTCGTTGAAGGCGGCGGCGGAGGTCGGGAAGTCGGTCACTTGCCCTTCGCCCACCGGCTGGCCGTTCACCAGTAGCCGGATCGTGCCCGCACCCGGCGCCGGCAGCAGGCCCGGGGCGCCTGGTTTCGGCACGGGCACATAGTCGTAGCCGACCGTTGCCGCCCCTTGCGGCAGAGTCCCGGTGGAAACCACGGTATCGCGTCGCTGGCCATAGGCGTTGTTCTCGAAGACGAGGTGCCCGTCCTTCACGTAGAGCACGAAGCCGCCAAGCCGCCCGCCCTCTGCCACCAGCACGCCCGAAGCGGCGCCGGCGTCGCCGTCGATCCGCACGGTCAGGCTATGCGCCTTGTTGCCGAGATCGGGCAGGGCATTGAGCGGCAGCCCGGAAATGTCCGGCCGGAACACGAAGCTCTTGCGCTTCGGGTCGAGCAGCGCGGGCGCGCCGACGGGCAGGGGCACCAGCGGGAAGACGCCGTTGCGCTGGCCTTCCTTCACGAATTCCGCCTTCAGTTCGGCCAGCTTTTCGGGGTTTTTGGTCGCAAGATCGGTGGCCTCGCTGAAGTCATGCGCAACGTCGTAGAGTTCCCAGCGGTCGCCGGCGGTGTCGTCGTTATAGATCTTGGGCAGGTCGTGCAGCAGGTTCCACGGCTGGTAATTGCGCTTGGCCGCCGCCACCCAGCCGTCCTTGTAGATCGCCCGGTTGCCGAAGATTTCGAAATACTGCTCGGGATGCGATTCCGGGGCCTTGGCATTGGTGAAGGTCGCCAGCAGGCTGTGCCCTTCGAACGGGATCTGCTTCACGCCGTCCACTTCACCGGGCAGGGCGATATGCGCGGCGTCGAGGATGGTCGGCGCGATGTCGTTCACATGGCCGAACTGCCTGCGGACCTGCCCCGGATCATTGGTGTGGCCGGGCCACGAGATCACCAGCGGATTGCGCGTGCCGCCGAAGTGCGATGCCACCTGCTTCATCCACTGGAACGGCGTGGTCGTGGCCCAGGCCCAGCCGGCGGAGTAGTGGTTGGCCAGGTCCGGACCGCCGAACTTGGCCAGCTGCGCCAGCTGCGGATCGATGCCCTTGGGGATGTTGCCGGTGGCGGTGGATTCGTTGCCGATGCTGCCGTCCAGCCCGCCTTCGGCGCTGCCGCCATTGTCACCCACGACGTAGATCACCATCAGGTTGTCGCCGCCCGGCCGCGCGCGCAGCGTATCGATCAGGCGGCCCACTTCGTAGTCGGTCTGCTCCATGAAGGCGGAGTAGACCTCCATCTGGCGCGCATAGACCTTCTTCTGGTCCGCGCTCAGGCTGGACCATGCGGGAATGCCTTCGGGGCGCGGCGTCAGCTTGGCGTCGGCGGGGATGATGCCCAGCTTCTTCTGGCGGGCGAAGGTCTCTTCCCGGTACTTGTCCCAGCCCGCGTCGAAGCGGCCCTTGTTGCGGTCTATCCATTCCTGCGGGACATGGTGCGGCGTGTGCACCGCGCCGGTGGCGAAGTAGAGGAAATAGGGCTTCTGCGGGGCTGCCGCCTCATGATCGTCCACCCAGCCGACCGCCTTGTTCACCAGATCGGTGGTCAGGTGATAGCCCTGCTCCGGCGCGGCAGGCGCGGGGATCGCGGTGGTATCGTTGAACAGGTGCGGTTCCCACTGGTTGTCTTCCCCCGACATGAAGCCGTAGAAGTGATCGAAACCCAGCCCGGTGGGCCAGTGGTTGAACGGCCCTGCGGCGGAAATCTCCCACTTGGGCGTATTGTGCCACTTGCCGAAGGCGGCGGTGGAATAGCCGTTGCCCTGAAGGATCCGCGCGATCGAGGCGGTGTCCGGGTTCCAGATCGAGTTATAGGCGGGGAATCCGGCGGCGACATCGGCAAGGTTGCCGAAGCCAACTTCGTGATGGTTGCGCCCGGTCAGCAGCGCGGCGCGCGTGGGGGAGCAGATCGCGGTGGTGTTGAAGCGGTTATAGCGCAGGCCCTGCGCCGCCAGCTTGTCCAGCGCGGGGGTGCGCGGCACGCCGCCAAAGGTCGATGTCGCGGCAAAGCCGGCATCGTCCAGCAGCACCAGCAGCACATTGGGCGCGCCCTTCGGCGCTTGCGGCTGGGCGGGGAAGGCGGGCTGCGATTCGGCGCGGGTCAGGCCGATCTTGCCGGTGAAGCTCTGCGGGCCGCCGATAACGCCACCGCTGGTGGGCGCGGCATCCTGCGCGAAGGCGGCGGAAGAGAGGGCACTTGCGGCGAGCAAGAGTGCCGCCCTGGTCAATATACGCATCGGACATCCCTGTTGTGGTCGCGTTGAATCGAACCGACACGCGCGACGAAGCGCGCCGGCCAGAGGTAGGCGTGTTGTGGGGGGCGTCGGTTGGGTTGGGGGCCGCCGTTAGTTTAGCGGATCACCCCCTTTGATCGAATGAGACGGCGCAGGCGGCTTGCCGGAAACGAGGTTTTCGCGCGCCTGATAGACCATGCTGTAAGGCGGCACGCCGTGCGTCAGCCAGACGTTGCCGCCGATTTCGGAGCCTTTGCCGATGGTGACGCGGCCCAGGATCGTTGCCCCGGCGTAGATCACCACATCGTCCTCCACGATGGGATGGCGCGGGCTTGCCTTGGCGGCGGCGACCGACCCGTCCGGCGCGTAGGCCTTGGCGCCGAGAGTCACGCCCTGATAGATGCGCACATTGTCGCCCACCACGGTGGTTTCGCCGATGACCACGCCGGTGCCGTGATCGATGAAGAAGCCCCGGCCGATCTGCGCGGCGGGGTGGATGTCTATCCCGGTCGTGCCATGAGCGATCTCGGTCAATATGCGCGCGACCAGCGGCGCGCCAAGGCCGTGCAGGGCATGGGCCAGCCGGTAGTGGATGATCGCCAGCAGCCCCGGATAGCAGATCAGCACTTCGTCCAGGCTGCGGGCCGAGGGATCGCCCTCGTAGGCGGCCTCCAGATCGAGGTCGAGCATCCGCCGAATCGCGGGCAACTGGCGGGAGAAGGCCAGCACGATCTCGTCCGCGCGCTGTTCGCCCGCTTGCCGCTGCGCTTCGCCCGAATAGGCGAATTCCAGCCGCAATTGTGCCTGCAAGCGGCTCAGCGCGATCTGCAGCGATTGGGTGACGAAGGTATCCTCGTTATGCCGCCGCACGAAGTCCGGGCCGAGGCGGAGCGGAAACAGCGCCCCGCACAATTCGTCCGCCACTTTCGCCAGCCGCAGGCGGGAGGGGAAACCCTCCACGCCATGTTCGGCGTGCTGGCTGTTGGTGGTGCGCCAGTGCTGGCGGATCTCGGCGAGTTCTTCGACGATCTGGCCGACATGCCAGAAATCGTCGTCAATCACCGGCGCCTGCGTTTCGTGTTCGATCGTCATGGCACTATCCCGACACTTGATCTTCCAGCGCGACGCCTTCGATGGTGATGCGGTGCATCTCGCGCCGGTGGCCGTGATAGTCGTTGTAGGCGTAGTGCCAGGTGGCGCGATTGTCCCAGAAGGCGATCGAACCGTCGCGCCAGTGGAAGTCTTCCTGGAATTCCGGCTTTTTGGCGTGTTCGTACACTTCGGCCAGCAGATCGGCGGATTCTTCTTCGGCCAGCCCCAGGATGCGCAGAGTGAAGCTGGGGTTCACATAGACCGCGCGCTTGCCGCTCAGCGGATGGACGATCACCACCGGGTGGACCGGATCGTCCAGCACGTCTGCAGCGGCGGAATTGCCGATGCGGCCGTCGCTGCGGGTATCCTGCACGGCTTCGTAGACCGCCGCCTTGCTGCCGAAGACGTGGCGCGCGGAATGCACGGCGCGGCGGCCTTCGATGCGTTCGCGCAGCTTTGCCGGCAGGCCGTCATAGGCGGCATACATCGATGCGAAGGCCGTGGCGCCACCCTCTGGCGGCAGCTCGCGCGCGGCAAGGATCGAACCCAGCGCCGGTTCGAAGTCATAGGAATGGTCGGTATGCCAGCCGCCGCCGATATTGTGCTGCTGGTCGGGCTCTTTCACCACCAGCGCGATTTCCGGATAGCCGGGGTGCGCGGCGAAGAACCGGTTGATGTTGATCGGCCCCCAGCGCCGCGCAAAGGCGATATGCTGGTCTTCGGTGATCGACTGGTCGCGGAAGAACACCACGCCATGTTCGGCAAAGGCTTCGCGAACCCGGGCGAAGTCTTCGTCCGACAGGGTGTGCGAAAGGTCGATGCCAAGGACTTCGGCGCCGACGCGGCCATGCTTGCGGATTTCGAGTGCCATCCCGGGACCTCTGTTACGGATTACGCCTGAATGCCGCCCGCTGCGGGAAACATCATCGCATCACTTCGAATTGGAAGAACATGATGCCTGGCGTTGTCGCCTTGGCGCCGCTCGTTTCGGCCATGTGCAGCGCGGAGCAATTGCTTCCTGGCTCAATGCCGCGGACCGGTGTCTGTGTTCGCCGGATTCCTCTCGGCCACATTCTCAACTTATTTAATTGAGATATGGCCGTCAAGCGGACCGAAGCGACGATGGCGCAGGATGCCAAAACCAATTCTTTGGGCCCGTGAAGCCGGCTTTGCCGACTTTGCCGACAGGGGCCCGATTTTCACGCCGTGCGGGGCAATTTCGCCGGGGCACGGCCCAGGTCCATTCTCTCCGCGACCATTTCGACATCGGTATGGGCAGGGATGACGAACCATTTTTCGGGTTCGGTGGCATTCACGGCAACGACCGCGCCTTTCGGGCAGAGCTTCAGGCATGGTGATTCCACCACAAGCAGGGGTGCCTTGCGGCCTTTCCTGCCGTCCGCCAGCTTTCGCAGTTCCTTTGCCAGGGGCTTTTTGCCCTGCTTGCCAAATCCGCCGCCGATCTTTTTCGAGCATTTGCTGCAGACAAGTACGACACGCTGGGTCTTGGCGGGCACGGTGCGAAGCATGATCGCAATGTAGGCACATTGCCCGGCGGTGCCAATATCCTCGGCCATGCGTGTTCCGTATCAGTCCGTAGGTTTGCGGAGGCGCACTCTGCGCGTTCGTCGTCCCGTAACTTCGTGGTATAACGCGAAGACCTGACGGACGGGGGCAAGTCATGAATGTGATAACGCTGGGCGACAGGGGCGCGAGCGCCGCCGCGAAAGTCGGCGCGGGTGCCGGCGTCAAGAAATCCTTTCGTTCGGACATTCAGGGACTGCGCGCGATCGCGGTGCTGAGCGTGGTTGCCACGCACGCTTTCCCGGCCGTGATTACCGGCGGCTATGTAGGCGTCGATGTATTCTTCGTCATTTCAGGCTACTTGATCACCGGAATTATCATGCGCGGTGTCACGGAGCATCGCTTTTCCATCCGCGATTTCTACGTGCGCCGGGCAAGGCGGATCGTTCCGGCAATGATCGTGATGGTGCTGTGCACCGCCGCCGCGAGCTATTTCGTTCTATCTCCCCAGAGTTATCGCGATCTGGGGCGCAACATCATCACGACGATGACGTTCGTTTCCAATTTCGATTTCCGAATGTCCACCAACTATTTCGGGACATCGGCCGATCTGCAGCCGTTGTTACACATGTGGTCCCTTTCCGTTGAAGAGCAATATTACATCTTCTTTCCGATTTTCGCCTTGGTGACCTTTCGCGTGGCGGGGCCAAAGGGGTTTTTCTGGGCCACGGTCGTTGTCTTCGGATTGTCTCTGGCAAGATCCGAAATGCTGGCCCGCGCTGCGCCCGGAGCGGCCTATTATCTTCTGCCTTCGCGTGCGTTCGAATTGCTGACCGGTTCGCTTCTGGCGCTGAACTTCATTCCGGTGCCCAGTCAGAAACGCGTGCGCGCGGCGGTTTCGCTCGCCGGACTGGCGATGGTTGCCATCGCGATATTCGGTTTCACCAGCCAGACGCGCTTTCCGGGTATCGCTGCCATCGTCCCCTGCATCGGGACCGCCATGGTGATCCTGGCCGGCGGCCGCGATGGCCACTCACCCGGCGGCAGGCTGATATCCGGCGGGCCGATGGTGTTCATCGGCAACATTTCCTATTCCTGGTATCTTTGGCACTGGCCGGTGCTGTCCATTACCCGGAACTACTTTCTTGACGAGATAACCTCCCTGCATGTCGTCCTGGCCGTTGCCCTTTCCTTCGTTCTCGCCTGTCTGTCCTATCGCTTCGTAGAGACGCCGTTTCTTGCGCCGGGCAGGCAGAATGTCCCGTATCTGAAGGTCAGTGCGGCGGCGCTTGCATCGGTTGCCCTGCTCGGCACCGGATTGCTGATCGGCAAAGGATTGCCCGAGAGATTTTCGCCCACCGCAAACGCCTACTTCTCGGCAGCTTCGGACTTCAACACCCAGCGCGCGAAATGTCATGACGACGGGGGATCGGTGATCATGCGATATGCCGAAAACTGCGCCTACGGCGCCCCGTCCACCCGTCCCGACGTGGCGGTTTGGGGGGACAGTCACGGCGCGGAACTGGCCGTTGCGCTTGGCGAGCGTGCGGCGAAATACGGCCGATCGGTGATGGAGATCACCACCTCGGCCTGCCCCCCGGCCCTGCAGTATTCGCCGACCGAACGGCCGCATTGCGCGGAGCGTAACGCAGAGTCACTGGCAGGCCTGGTGGGCGACGATCGGATCGCCACGGTGATCCTGGTCGCCAACTCGGAACGGTATCATGACGATAGCGAGAAGGTGATCGCAGGCATGGACAAATCGATCGATGCCCTGTTGCGCGCCGGCAAGCGCGTTGTGGTTGCGAAGCAAACACCCGTGATGAAAGCCGATCCGCCCACGAAACTGGGCTTTGCGAGCGCCAGAGGGCAACCCGTCGATACGATCGGGATCAGGGAATCCGAATATCGGGTCGAAAACGCCCGCTGGAACAGTTTCGTCGATGGACTTGCCAGGGAACACCGCCGCGATCTGTCGACTGTCGATCCCGCGAAGATGCTGTGCGGCGGCGGCGTTTGCCGGGCCTATGATCGCAAGACCGGTGCGCTCTATTTCAACGCCGAGCATCTGAGCGAAACCGGCGCCGCCTTCGCATTCCAGCCGCTGATATCGGCACTTTACAATTAGGATCCCTAAAAGCGGCTGACTTTCACGGTTCCGACCCATGGTGGGCCCCAGTCATGCCAACCCCTTCCGCCATGCCGACCCCTTCGAACTGCGGCAAAGAGCGAACCCTTTCCGAAGCCGTAGTCGCCGGAAGCCTGATCGCCGGCGGCATCAGAAAGGGGGCAAGCTTCAGGGACAGTCGCTGTTCGGCTTCGATGCGGTGCCGGGCCAGTGCTTGGCACAACGGCCCGTCGTCATCGGTGCGATGCCAGAACCCGCATATATCGGCGAGGGTTTCGCGTAGTACTCTTGCCGCTTCTCGGTCGACTTCAGTAATCCCGTTCATGGATGAATTCTGGTCCTTAAGCCCCTTCCACTACCAGTAGAACGGCAGACCGATCCTTGCGGTTCCATCATCGCCCGCGAGGCTGCGAAAATCCGTTGTCCTGAAAATCCGTTGTGCTGAAAATCGCGTCGGAACGGCAACTGAGCGCATGCGGCGGACCGATGCCGGGAACCGCAGGGCGCCGGGTTCGCTTCGCTTCCGAGGAAAGAGCGAGCCGTGAGCACAGCTCTTCGATACGGGGACGATCCGATGCGTGCATTTCCTTGCCCGAACTGTAGCCGCCTGCTGCATTTCGAGGCGCGGCTTTGCCCGGATTGTTCGGCCACGCTGGGATATGATCCGGCGGCCGACGCATTCCGGTTCCTGGCCGACAACGCCACCTGCTGGCGCGACGGGCACGGCGCCGCGGCCGACGTTGTCGTTTGCGCCAACAATGACGACTTCCAGATCTGCAACTGGCTGGTGCCGCAGGATGAGCCGACCGCGCTATGCCGCGCGTGCCGCCACAATCGCACCATCCCCGACCTTTCCGAGCCTTCGGTGCCGGCGCGATGGGCCAGGATAGAGGAGGCCAAGCGGCGGCTGTTCCATACGCTCCTGAAATTGCGACTGCCGCTGGAGACCCGGGCGCAGGCGCCGTGCGGCGGGCAGGGGCTGGCCTTCGATTTCCTCTACGATCGCGCCGCCGAGGAAGCGGGAACGCCGCAAGTCCTCACCGGGCATGACGGCGGCGTCATCACGCTCAACCTGGTGGAAGCCGACGATGCCGAGCGCGAGCGCATCCGGCACGCCATGGGCGAACCCTATCGCACGCTGCTGGGGCATTTCCGGCACGAAGTGGGGCACCATTTCTGGTCCCGCCTCGTCGGCAGCGATCCGGCCGAAGTAGACGCCTTCCGGGCGGTGTTCGGTGACGAGAGGGCCGACTATCAGGCCAGCCTTCAGGCGCACTATGCCGAAGGCGGCGGCAAAGTCTGGACCGACGATTTCGTCAGCTATTATGCGACGTCACACCCTTGGGAAGACTTTGCGGAGACGTTCGCCCACTATCTTCACATCGTGGACGTTCTGGCGACGGCCGGCGGTTTCGGGCTTTCGCTGTCTTCTATCGACGAATGGGCAGGCCAGTCGCCTTCGCCGGGTTTCGACCCTTACACGGCCGATGCCGCGCAGCTTGCGGAGATGATGGCGCCCCTGTCGTTCAGCATGAATGCCATGAACCGGGCGATGGGGCAGCCGGATCTCTACCCGTTCCATCTTTCCGCCGCGATCGTGCACAAGCTGGACTATGTCGCGCGGCTGGTGGCGAAAGCGGCGGAGCCGAAGGGGAGGGCGGACGGCGCGGTCCCGGCATGCGGAACCGTGGCCGAGTGAGCGATTACGCTTTAGGCCGCGCGGATAAATTCTGCCTGAACGATCGTCCGCTATTAGGAAGGCTCACAGCGTGCGCGGATGGCGGAAATGTCGGGGGAAGCGGACATTCGCGAGGCCTCGCCGATGACCCATTGTGGTCGAAGAGACTGGCAGCTTTGGATCGTGGCGGGAAAACAGCCGCCATTCCGTCTGTCGCCCTTCAAAGCGACAACTCTGGCGCATCTGGGCAAACTTAAACTCGCGGTCGCTGAGGAGCACGGTTCTCGATAAACCGGTAGGGCCATATATGAGCACCTCTCATAAATCAGGCGCCCATGATTTAGCAACCGATTTGCGGTAATTCGCATTGCACCCAATGACTGACGGAATGGGCAATGGCCTGGATATTTACGAGAAAAATAACTGGCGCGAACTATACTGAATTCGAAATCGAAAATCAGGTCTTCGCGAAAGATGATTCTTGGATAGCGTTCCTGCAAGGTCAGTCCCCTCCGTTGCCAAGAGAAAATTGGTCGGAGGCAACGCAAGTTCGGCCGACGAACGGAAGATTACCCGATATTTTAAATTTAAGTGTGGATCATGTGTGCAGCGATGTATTTAAGGACTTCGTTGAATCGTTTGAGCCTGGGGTCCATTTCTTTCGGCCGATCCAGCTTAAGCGGCATGGCGGAGAAATTATCGGGCAATATTTTATTTGGACAGTCGGCCAGGACGTAGACTGCATCCTCACCGACACTATGGGAAAATATTTCAAAAGGCGGCCTGAAGATGCGCGCTGCCGATTTCATTTTAGGGACGCGGTCAAAGCGGCCAGTTTAGCTCAACAATATCCAGAGAACAAATCAGAGCCCCCGATCCGAATTAGCAAACAATCGATAAATGGCCGACACCTTTGGATGGGAGGAACTTTAGCCAGAGAGCCTCGAGCGACTGCCCTAATCTTTATGTCCGATGAAATGCACGAGGCCTATAAGAAGCAGAAATTCCAAGCCATGAAATTGCTCGTTCAAGCCGAGGAAATTGATCTGCCTTGGTTCCCTGACGAAAATATGGGGCCAATATACGACAGCTGGCTTGAAAGACAGAAGCAATTAGATTTGCATTGGCCATCACGGCGCGGCACATACTTCTAATCACGGTCAGATTTGAGAAGAATTATTTCTCAACATCTCTGAGAGATCGCTACGCAAGCACTCTTCTGCGCATACCGACGATGAACCCCGCATTTCGAGCCTCTAAGCCCGGCGGGGCGCTGCCCCCTCCAGACATTGGCTGGCTGCGCCTTGCAAATGGTAGCCGACGATCTGCTCGCAGGATCACAAAGATGATCGCCATACGTCTGAATTGAGCGCCTCGTTGCCGCCAGCGCGACGTCAGCTCTGTCGGCGTGTCCGGAATGGCAGGTTTCCGGTTAAAACTCTGAAAATCGGCCATACCGCTTTGTCGGGAAAGCTGCCGTCGCAGAGGACTTAGAATTCTTAAGCGATACCGAGAGTTTCTGGAAGGTTCGATACAAATCCGACGCGGTCAGGATAAGATCCAACTAAGGATCGGATACCCTGCGTGAGTGCGGCGCGAGTTTCCGGTGCGGCCATCTGCAAATTTGCTGCCAAATCCTCCAACGCCGACACCGCGGCGTCAGGGTCGATGATCCGATCGTCCGAAAATTCCAAGAAAATCGCGACGTCGATTAGCGCCTTCATCACCTGCGGATCGAACATATGCAAACTCCTGCCCATGAGCCAATCCAAGGCGCTGGCAGAGGATTTCAATGCCCGCAATGTCGGCGTGTCCGGGACGGCAGATTTCGGAACCGAATCTCCGATTGCCGCCTTCCATCCCGCACCCGATTCCACCCACGCGACCTGGATCGGCGAACCGGGAGCCTGCTGAGGGTCAGGAACCGATCGTTATCGCTGCATTCGGATCGACCTTTCCGGAAAGCCCGGGCACTTCGTCAAGTTGGCGCAGTTCGGTGAACTTTCCGCGCTCCTCGCGAAAGCGGACGATCTCGAAACCGTGGCCTTTCAGGCATGGCACGGCATCCAGTTCCTCGGCGCTGGCGCTATTGATGTCGACAAGGCTACTCATCGGTAATTGCTCTGTGCTCCGCAGCGTTACAGATGCGGAGGAGAAATAAGATAAGTCTTGAATTGTATCTGCAATTGTTCGGCAGATATATTCAAAGATGTCCGGTGCAATAGGCAAGGAGAAGAATGATGGGGATCGGAACGCCAATCAACCAGAGAAGTCCAGAGCGCATGACAGTACTCCAATGTCCTGATGAATTATGGAAACCCCCGATCCGGCCTTAGGTTCCATGCCGATCGGCGGCCGCAATCGGGGTGAACCGCCATCGCGACTTGGCCTTTGCCTTCATCAGGGTTCAAATGGTTTGATAGGATCGCGGTTGTCTGCCATGATTTGCCGGTCTTCCCCTTGCAGAACACTGATCCATGCTGGAAAAGTGGCCAAACCCGGCGCGATCGCGTCCTCGTTTCCGCAATCGCCACCCCTCGTTCGGCGGCGCGGCCTCTGCGCTGCCGGGCATGGTGATTGCTGGCGGGCCGGGGCGCTTGAAACTGCCGTTCCGTACCGGCCTGGCCCTGAAAACCCTTCCAGCGATTGGCGCGGCGATGCTGTTGGGCGGCTGCATGAGTCTGCCGGCCGTGCGTACCGCGGAATGCGGCTATGCGCCCGGGCCGGCCATAACCTATTCGGCCGATGGCACTACGGCCTATGCCCGGATCGATGTGCTTACCTACAATATCGAGGGCCTGCCCTGGCCCGCGCGCCGCAATCGCGGCCCTTTCCTGCGGGAGATCGCGCAGCGGCTGGCGGCCTTTCGGGCGCAGGGAACGGGGCCGCAGATCGTCGTTTTCCAGGAGGTGTTCAGCAATACCGCCGCGCGCGCCGTCGTGGACGCCGATTACCAGAGCATAACCGCGGGTCCCCGTGCCCGATCGCGACAGGATCCCAATACGGAAGGCCCGCTGCCGGGCAATCGCCGCATCGCCAGAGGGGAAATTCGGGCGAATTTCCTGTCCAGCGGCTTGGTTACCGCAACTGATTGGCCGATCGTTTCGACACGCTATCGACCTTTTGCCCGCGGCAGTTGCGCGGGCTTCGATTGCTTGTCGAACAAGGGTGTTCTTTACGCGGAGATTGCGATTCCGGGCGTGCCCGGCACCATCGATATCTTCAACACGCATATGCAGGCCCGCCGCGCGTCCGGCGTATCGGCCGAACGGCACGCCCCCGCCCACCATCGCCAAACCGTTGAACTATCAAGCTTTGTCGATTCAAACGGAGATGAACGGCATCCCACGATAGTTGCCGGCGATTTCAACATGCGCAATTCCGACATTCGCTGGGACTTGTTCAAGCGAAAGATCGCTCTGGACAATGTCCATCGGTATTGTGCCGATAAACAGAGCGGCTGCGAAGTGCTGCAGGATTGGGAGCATCCCGACCAATGGCGCCGCGTGCAGGACAAGCACTTCTTCGCGCCGGGAGAGGTCGTGAAAATCCGGCCGGTCCGGGCGGAGGGCATGTTCGATGACGGGCCGAGCGGCCCGGTGCTTTCCGACCACGAGGGGTTTCGCGTGGTCTACGAACTGAGCTGGCCAGCGAATTCGCCGGCGACAGGCAGCATCTGCCCTGCCGTCCCGGCCACGGCACTGGCGCACTGATATCGGCATCCGCATTCACGCGGAAGCCGGCTTTGGGAGAACGGCGATGCGGGTACTTCTCGGAACCACGCTTCTGGCGGCGTTGTTGACGGCGGGAGTCGCCGCCAGTCAGGAAACCGATCCGCAGCCGATGAGTCAGCAGAGCGAGCGCGCGCTGCCAACGGCGCAGAACCAGGGCGGGCTTGAAGCGATCATCCATCGCGATGCGCGTTTCAGCGGCCCGTTCCAGTCGATCACGGGATCGCGAACGGACCTCAACCTCGGCTGGGAAGCGCGGTCGATACGGGTGCGAAGCGGCGAGTGGCAGATCTGCACGGGGCGCAATTTTACCGGCCGATGCACGACGATCGATCGCGATCAACCCACGCTCAATGCCCAATTCCGCAGCATCGCATCCATCCGGCCGACAGGGGGATGGGGCACCGGCGTCGGACAGTCCTTGCGCGGAACCGCGTCGGAATTCTTTCCCGCGCCGCGGCGCAATGGGCAGCGGATAGAATGCCAAGGCGGCTCCAACTGCGCACGGCAGGAAGCGAACCAGTTCTGCCGCTCGCTGGGATGGCTGGTTTCACGCAGCCAGACCACGGAAACGGATCAGGGAAGGACTTACGTTGCCGATGTCCTTTGCGCACGCGCCTTGTTGTAAGAGAGGCGTTTGAAAATTCGCGGAACGCGAATTTTTGCGGCACCGGCCCTCTCCCCCACCCTGCCACCCGCAGGATACTACCGTTGGGTGGCAGGGTGGGGGAGAGGGCCGGTGCCGCATTCAAACGGGCGCTATGCCCGTTTGAAAATTCACGAAGCCCGTCCCGCACTTAGCTGTACGCGAACTTGCTGGTCTGCGGTGCCACGCCTGACGGTGAGGTCGAGCATCGTTCCGATCGGCGTGCGCGCCAGAATGTCACGCAGCGCGGAAGCGGTGGCAGTGGGATGACCGGATACGGCCGTGATCACATCCCCCACTCTCAGCCCTGCGCGCGCTGCCGGACTGCCGGACGCTATCCCCGCGATCAGGGCGCCGGGAACCGGCGCTTCGCCCGTTGCCGCGGGCACGGTGTCGGTGATCGAAACGCCGATGCCGCCCCGGCGCACGGCGCCATGCGACAGGATTTCCGTGACGACGAAACGCGCCGTGGCGGACGGTACGGCAAACCCGATGCCGACATTGGATCCGGGCCCGTAGAGCGCGCTGTTGATGCCGATGATGGTGCCGTCCATCGCGATCAGGGCGCCCCCAGAATTGCCCGGATTGATCGCGGCGTCGGTCTGGATATAGCCTTCATACCCGTCTCTGCTCTGCCCCCTGCCAAGCGCGCTGACGATGCCGGAAGTCACCGTCTGCCCCAGCCCGAACGGGTTGCCGATCGCCAGTACCTGGTCGCCGACTTTCACTGCGTCCGAATCCCCCAGCGCGATCTGCGGAAGGCCGGTGGCATGCAGTCTCAACACCGCAAGGTCGGTGGGCGGATCGGTTCCCACCAATTCGGCGATGTAACGCCGTCTGTCCGTCAGCATGACCTGGATGACCTGTGCGGATTCCACCACGTGATTGTTGGTGAGCACGATGGCCTGCCGACCGTCTATGATCACGCCGGATCCGGCGGAAAGGCGGGTTTGCTGTTGCGGCGGCTCGCCGAAGTAGCGGCGAAAGAACGGATCGCGGAACAAGGGATTGTCCTGGGAAGGCGATCGCTGGGCCACGGCGATATTGACGACGGCGGGCGCGGTCTTGCCCACCAGTCCGGCAAAGCTTGCCGTGGCATCAACCCGCTGGACGGCTTCGGCGGACGTTGCCTTTTCAGGCGGTTTTTGCGCCCGATCGTCGCGGCAGCCCGCCGTCAGGGCCGTCAGGGCGAGCCATAGATGGGCCATTTTTCCGATAGTGCGCAATGGGGCCTCCTCCAGCGAAAGCGACGGTATGCGATTGCGATCGTTCTATGCGGCCAAACTCCACCGGTCAGGCGCTGGGGTTCCCCGAAAGGGGAGCTTCCCGTTTGCCCAACAGATCGCTGACCCAGCGGCTGCGCGGGTGTTCGCGGCAGAAGGTCAGCAGCGCGATCGTGATCGGCACGCCGATGAAGGTGCCCGGGAAGCCCCAGAGGAACGTCCATAGAAAGATCACGAAAAGCACCAGCGGCGGCGCCATCGACAGCACGTTGCCGGCGACTTGCGGCTCGATATAGCTGCCGACCATGAACTGGATCACATTGAGGCAGAGGAACACGACAATCACGGCCTGCCAGGTGTCGAACTGCAACATCGCCAGCAGCGTGGGCAGCAGAGTGGCGATGAACGGGCCGATGAAGGGGATATAGTTCAGCGCGAAAGCGATCACGCCCCATTCGGCCGCGAAAGGCAGGCCGACGATCCCGGCGAATGCCCATACCAGCAGGCCTGTCAGCACGCTCATGAGCGTGCGCACGAGCATGTAGCGGCGGAACTGGATCGCTGTGCTGCGGCTGGCGTCGATCAGGATGCGCGCGGCTTCCCGGTTGGCCAGCGCGGCGATACGGCGGCGCATGTCCTCCACCTCCAGCAGGCCCAGGATCACGTAAGTCAGCGTCACGATCCAGAAGATCAGCGTGGTGTGCAGATGCCCACCCACTTGCTGCGCGATCCGCAGCATCCGCGCCGTGTCGAAATGCTCGATCAACAGGCCCTGCACCGAAATCCCGTGCCCCTCAAACCAACCGAGGGCATTCTCGTAGGCTGCCTGATAGTGTGCCGCATCCGTCAGCAGCGACCGCCATACGTGCCCGACCCCCCAGACGATCGCGGCGGCGAAGCATAGGCCGACCGAAACCGTGGCCATCATGGTGAACGCCAGCGCCAGCAGTTTGGGCATCAGCGACTGCAGCCATTGCTGCAAGGGCCAGACGATGGCGATGATGAAAAGCGCGAATGCCAGCGGCGCCAGAACGCTGCTTGCCTGCCGGGCAACGACCAGCACCAGAATGGCGGCAATCATGCCGACCGATGCGGTGATTGCTCGACCGGCCATATTCGCCCCCATGCAGGTGAACGCTGGCAGAGACGATACCCGCATATGGGCAAGCCAGACAAGATTGATGGGGAAGGCCCCTAGAGAGGCACCGGGAAAGGCCTGAGAGAGGCGCGAGAAAGCTTGGCGGACCTGCTTCCGACCTATCGACGGAATTGATATAAAATTATCATTTCAATTCACTTCCGTAATGCGCCCGGCCGTGCGACTTCAAGGCGAGCGGCCCGAACATGACCGGGCCGCATAAACGAGAGAGGCGATGGCAGTCCGGAATCGGATTGCGCTGAAGGCGATGACGGACTGCGCGGGGCCGCGGCGAAAGCGCGCCTGCGGGCACTGCCATACCCGACTTCTCATGTGTGATCCGCAGCCCCGCCAAGGGGCCCGTAAGTGCGTGGAGTGAGTGCGAAAATGGTCGAAGCCGCATCCCTGAACATCCTCGTCATCGGTGGCGGGATCGGCGGCCTGTCGGCCGCGATTGCGCTGCTTCGCGCGGGGCATAGGGTGACCGTGATCGAAAAGGATCCGGCATGGTCGGTCTACGGCGTGGGCATCATCCAGCAGTCCAACGTGGTGCGGGCGATGGACCAGCTTGGCGTGCTCGACGCGTTTCTCGACGCCGCCTGCGGGTTCGATGCGGTGGAGATCTACATTCCGGACGGAACCCGCGTTGCCCGCATTCCCACGCCCGCGCTGGTGGAGGGCAAGCCTTCCAATGTCGGCATCGGCCGCCGTGCCCTGCAAAAGGTGCTGGGTGACAGCGCGCGCGAACTGGGCGCCGAGGTGCGGCTGGGCCTGACCGTGGTGACGCTCGATCAGGAAGAAAACGGCGTCCACGTTCGCTTTTCGGATGGTGGCGAGGGCGATTACGACGTGGTCGTCGGTGCGGACGGCGTCTATTCGCAGACCCGCCAGATGATCCTGCCCGACGCCGAGAGCCCCGAATTCACCGGCCAGTCTGTGTGGCGCTACAACTTTCCCCGCGCCGAAGGGCTGGACGCCCTGCATGTCTACAACGGGCCGACCGGGGTGGGTCTGGTGCCGATGTCGGCCGACACGATGTATATGTACGCCACCACGCCGGAGCCGGAAAACCCGCGCTATGCGGTTGAGGGCCTGGCCGACCGGATGCGGGAGAAGCTCGCCTCCACCGCTCCGGCGATCCGCGAACTGGCGCAGGCGATCACCGAGGACGAAGGCGTGGTCTATCGCCCGCTGGAAGGCATGATGGTGCATGGACCCTGGCACAAGGGCCGCGTCGTCCTGCTGGGCGATGCCGTCCACGCCACCACGCCGCACCTGGGGCAGGGTGCGGGCATGGCGATCGAGGATGCGATCGTGCTGGCCGAGGAACTTTCGATCCACGCCGAGCCCGAGGAGGCTTTCGAGGCCTATCGCGCCCGCCGCTACGAACGCTGCCGCTACATCGTCGAGGCTTCTCTGGCGATCTGCCACGGCCAGATCGGCAAGGGCCCGCCGGTCGATAATCACAAGGCCACCGCAGAGATGTTCGCGGTCGTCAGCCAGCCCATTTGATATTTTGATTCAAGGAATTGCAGCCATGAGCCGAGTGACCGAAATCCGTTACGTCGGATATGGCGTCGAGGATTTCGACGCCGAACGCGCCTTCTACACGCAGGATTGGGGATTGGAGGAAGTCACCGCTTCCGACGACTACGTCTGGTTCAAGACGCAGGGGCATGACGAACATCACGTCGTCCGCCTTCACAAGTCCGCCGCCAATCATGTCGAAGTGATCGCCTTCGCCGCCGACAGCCGCGAGGATGTGGAAGCCCTGCACGGCAAGGTCGTCGCGGCGGGCTGCAAGGTGATCTTCGCGCCGCGCGAACTGGACGCGCCGGGCGGCGGTTATGGCTTCCGGTTCTTCAGCCCCGATGGCCTGCCTTTCGAGATTTCGGCGGGTGTCGAGCGGCTGTGCAAGCGCGACATGGCGCGCTGGGAAGGCGTGCCGGTGAAGATCAGCCACATCGTCATGCACTCGCCCGATCATCAGGCGCTGGTCCGCTTCTTCACCGATGTGCTGGGCTTCAAGGTGAGCGACTGGCTGGGCGATTTCATGTGCTTCCTCCGCTGCAACGAAGCGCATCACCGCGTCGCCATCCTGCCCGGGCCGCCCTGCCTCAACCACGTGGCCTACGACATGCTTTCGGTGGACGACATGATGCGCGGCATCCACCGCCTGAAGCAGCGCGGCACCGATCTGCGCTGGGGGCCGGGACGCCACACGGCGGGCAACAACACCTTCAGCTACTTCACGACGCCGGCCGGTTTCGCGGTCGAGTACACTTCGGAACTGGAAGAGGTCGATTTCGAGACGCACCAGCACAAGGTCCACATTCCCGGGCCGCAGGTCATGGACCAGTGGGGTATCGGCGTCGGCGGCCCGCAGACGATGCCGCATCCCGCGCCCGACGCGCGGCTGTTCCAGCCGGCTGACGCCTGATGCGGCGCGGGCTTCGGATCGCGGCGCTTGCCGCCTGTGCCCTTGCGCTGGTTTCGGCGCGGGGGCCGGACAGTCTGACCGAGCGTAACCGCGCGGTCGTGACCGATTTTGCCCGCCTGTTCTACACCGAGCGCAACGTGCGCGCCGCCTTCGAACGCTATGTCGCGGCGGACTACATCCAGCACAATCCGGCCATCCTAGACGGGCGGGAAGCGGCGATCGCCATGCTGGAGCCGAAGTTCTCCGCGCCCGGCGCTTCGTTCGATGTGAAGCGCATTCTGGTCGATGGCGACATGGCGATGATCCACCTCCACGGCCGCCCCTCGCCGGACAATCCCGGCGGTGCGGTGGCCGACATCTATCGCCTGAAGGACGGCCGGATCGTCGAGCACTGGGATGTGCTCCAGCCGATCCAGACGCAGACCGTCAATCCGCACCCCTATTTCTGATTACAGGAGCCCCCCTTGGCCCTCTTCGAATACTTTCCGAACTACATCTGGAACCTCTCGGTATCGATCGCGATGGAATCGGGCGCGCAGCTCGGTGAGATCATCGACATGTGCCAGCCGATCCGCGACGCCGCGGCGAACGGCGCCGATGCGGGCACGCCGCAGTTCATGAAGGCCTGGGCGGCGATGGGCGACAAGCTGCTGGAACTCGCCGCCGAGGACGAGGCGAAGGGGCGCAAGTTCTCCGCCTCCAACAAGCTGGAGCGGGCTTCGCTCTATCTCATCACGGCGGAGCGGATGCAGGGCCACGGCCACCCCGGCCGCAAGGAGACTTACGCGAAGGCGCGCGATGCCTTCGACCGCTCGACCGCGCTCGGCCGTCTGAACCGGGAGCGCGTGGAAATCCCGCTGGAAACGGGCACGATGCCGGCGTTGTTCACGCGCGCGCCCGGAGAGGGCCGCAAGCCCGTGGTGGTATTCTGCAACGGCCTCGATAGCTGCAAGGAACTGCTCTACTGGACCCGTCTGCCGCAGGAACTGGCGCGCCGGGGCATTTCCACGCTCTGCGTCGATCAGCCCGGATCGGGCGAGGCGCTGCGCCTTCAGGGCCTGCCCGTCGATCCGCATTCCGAAAGCTGGGCGAGCAAGGCGGTGGACTGGCTGGAGCAGCAGGGCGACGTCGATCCCGCGCGCATCGGCATGACCGGCATCTCGCTCGGCGGCCACTTCGCGCCGCGCGCGGTCGCCTATGAGCCGCGCTTTGCCTCGGGCGCGGTCTGGGGTGCCAACCACAACTGGCGCGAAGTGCAGGACAAGCGCATGGCGCGTGAGGGTGAGAACCCGGTGCCGCACTATTGGGCGCACGTTCACTGGGCCTTCGGGGCCGAGGGTCAGGACGATTTCCTTGCGAAGTCCGAGGCGATGAACCTCAACGGCCACATGGGTTCCATCCGCGTGCCGTTCCTCGTCACCCATGGCGCCAACGACCGCCAGATCAGCGTGGACTATGCCGAGGATCTCTACGACCAGCTGGTCAACTCGCCTCGCCGCGAAAAGGTGATCTTCACGGACCGCGAAGGCGGCGTGGAGCACGTCGGCGCCGATAATATGGCTTATGGCCGCGACCTGATTTCCGACTGGTTTGCCGAGACTCTCGGAGGAGAAACCGCATGACACGCCTTGTCGATCTCTCGATTACGCTCTGCAACGATGTGGTCAGCGATCCGCCGTTCCTGAAGCCCGAGATCACCTACCAGACGCATATGGACACGGCCGGCGAGCTGGACATGTTCTTCCCCGGCGTGACGGCCGAGGACACGCCGGACGGCGCTGGTTTCGCGGCCTCGGAGTGGGTGAAATTGACCACGCACAGCGGCACGCATCTTGATGCGCCCTATCATTTCCACCCGACCATGAACGGCAAGGACGGGGCGCCGGAGCGCTCGATCACGATCGACGAAGTGCCGCTGGAATGGTGCTTCCAGCCCGGCGTGAAGCTGGATTTCCGGCACTTCCCCGATGGCTACGTGGTCACCGCCAAGGATGTGGAGGATGAACTCGCCCGCATCGGGCATGACCTGAAGCCGCTCGACATCGTGCTGGTCAACACCGCCGCCGGCAAGGCGCTGGGCGAGCCCAATTACGTCAACCGCGGCTGCGGCATGGGCTATGAAGCTACGATGTACCTAACGACGCGCGGCGTGCGCGTTACCGGCACCGATGCCTGGTCGTGGGATGCGCCGTTCAGCTACACCGCCGAAAAGGTGAAGGAAACCGGCGATACCTCGCTGATCTGGGAAGGGCACAAGGCGGGCCGCGACATCGGCTACTGCCACCTTGAAAAGCTGCACAATCTGGAAGTGCTGCCCGGCCACGGCTTCACGGTCTCGTGCTTCCCGCACAAGATCAAGGGCGCCTCCGCCGGCTGGACCCGCGCGGTCGCGATTTTTCAGGACTGACCATGCGCCTTGCAACGCTGGAGAACGGTCGCCCGGACGGCGAACTGGTCGTCGTGTCGGGCGACGGCGCGCGCTATCTTGCCGCGCCGGGGCTCAACCTGTTGGCCGCGATGGAGCGCTGGGAGGCGGCGGAAGCGGACTTGCGCCGTCTGGCCGCAGTGCTTGAGGGCGGCGGCGGTCATCTCGACCCAGCCCGATTGCGCGCGCCCTTGCCGCGTTCGTGGCAGTGGCTGGACGGGTCCGCTTTCGGCACGCACGGCGAACTCATGCAGATCGCCTTCAATCTGCCTCCGGTCGATACCGATCGTCCGCTGATGTATCAGGGCATGTCCGATCGCTTCTACGGCCCCAACGATCCGGTGCCTTTCGTCGATCCCGCGCATGGCATCGATTTCGAGGGCGAGTTCGGCGTGATCGTCGATCACGTGCCGATGGGCACGCGGGCGGAGCAGGCGCTGCAGCACGTCAAGCTGGTGGTCCAGATCAACGACTGGTCTCTGCGCGCCATCGCCCCGGTCGAGATGAAGACCGGGTTCGGCTGGGTGCAGGCCAAGCCGCCCTGCTCGATGGCGCCGTTTGCCGTCACCCCCGATGCCCTCGGCGAAGCGTGGCGCGACGGCCGCGTCTGCATGGACCTTGCCGTCGAGTGGAACGGCGTGCGGTTTGGCGCGGCGAGCGCGGCGCAGATGGATTTCGGCTTTCACGAATTGATCGCCCACGCCGCGCTCACCCGCGATCTCGTGGCCGGAACCGTGATCGGATCGGGCACGGTGTCCAACCCGAACTATGCCGAAGTCGGCTCCAGCTGCATTTCCGAAGTCCGCGCGATCGAGATCATCCGTGACGGCAAGCCGAGCACGCCGTTCATGGCCTTCGGAGACCGCATCCGGATGGAAGGCCGCATGGCCGACGGCTCTGCCCCGTTCGGAGCCATCGATCAGCAGGTCGTTTCCAAACAGCTGACACCCGCCTAACGTCCGGCCGGCGAGGGGGCCGCCCCTTCGCGCGACGGAAGGCTTACGAGTGCGTTACAAGGGTCTCGATCTCAACCTGCTGCATGCGCTTGACGTGCTGCTGGAACTGCGCAACGTCAGCCGCGCCGCCGACCGATTGGGCCTCAGCCAGTCGGCGGTCAGCGCGGCACTGGCGCGGCTGCGGCAGTATTTCGGAGACGAATTGCTGGTGCTCGATGGCCGGCGCATGCACGCGACGCCGTTTGCGGAGCAGATGACCGAGCCGCTGCGCACGTATTTGAGCGCAACGGACTCGCTGCTGGCCTCCACCCGGCCGTTCGATCCCGCCGAAACGCCGCGCACTTTTCGCGTGATCGCGTCGGACTATGTGGTGGCTGCGGTGCTCGTCCGCGTGGCGGAACGGCTGGCGCGGGAGGCGCCGCTGCTGCGCTTCGAATTCATCTCGCCCGACGAAGGCTCGCTGGAACGGCTGAAGCACGGCACCGTCGATCTGATGATCAGCCCGCGCGACTATCTGCTGAGCACGCATCCCACCGAAGACCTCTACGAGGAACGCATCGTCGTCGCCGGCTGGGACCAGAACCCGATCTTCGCGCGCGGAATGGCCGAGGACGATTTCTTCGCCGCCGGCCATGTCGCCGTCGCCATCGGCAGCCACCGCGAAACCACCTTTGCCGACAAGTACATGCGATCGCTGGAGCGGGAGCGGCGGATCGAGGCGGTGGTATCCTCCTTCACCCTGGTGCCGTGGATGCTGCGCGGGACGATGCGGCTGGCGCTGATGCATGAGCGGCTGGCCGAAGTGCTCAGCCATGCATTGCCCATCGCCTATACCGCCGTGCCGTTCGAGTTCCCGAGCATGTGGGAAGTGGCCCAGTATCACCGCACCCGGTCGACCGACAGCGGCCTGCGCTACCTGATCGATCAGGTGCGGCGGACGGCGGCGGAGGGATGATCGGTCCAGTTATGATACACCGGATCACTTATGGATGAAATGATCCTTATGTGCTAAATCGCTGTCTTCTGTATCGAAGGGATGGCAGCGATGGCCGCACCAGCCAGTGAAGCGACGATGGACCGGCGCATGCGCAAGACGCGCCGGGCGATCCGCGATGCGCTGCAGACTCTGCTGCAGAACGGCGGGATCGAGCAGATCACCATCAAGGACATCGCCGCCGAAGCCGATATCGGCTACACCACGTTCTTCCGCCATTTCGCCTCCAAGGAGGCCGCCTTGGCCGATCTCGCCGATACCGAGGCGGCGGAACTGATCGAATACAGCTTTCCGCTGCTGGCTTCCGAAGACAGCCGCGCTTCGTGCGTGGCGCTGTGCCGCCATGTCGAGGAAAAGCGGCGCGTCTGGTCGGCGCTGCTGACCAGCGGCGCGGCGGGGATCGTGCGCGAGGCGCTGACCGCCCATACGCTGGAACGCGCGCGGGACTGGCCATCGGCGCGGACCTGGCTTCCCGAAGGCGTGGGCACCGTGCTGATCATCGGCCTGACTGTGGAAGTGCTGACCTGGTGGCTGTCCAGCGCACGACAGCTTTCGGCGGAGCAGGTGGGAGAGATCATGGACCGCCTTTTCGTCGCGCAGCTCATCGCGCAGTCAGACTGATTCAGAGCAGGTATGCGGCGGCCATCGCCACCGCAAAGCCGATCAGCCAGGCATCGGTGATCCCGCGCAGACGCACACCGGCGTGCCGGACGTCCATGAACTCGCGCAGGATCACCCGCACTTTGATCAGCGCGATCGCCATGACGCCGAACGCCACTGCGGCATCGGGCCGCAATGGGCCTTTCCCGTGATGTGCGCCGATCCACCACGCCAGCAGCGTGATCGCGGTCAGCGCAAACCAGCTCAGCAGCAATCTGCGCGGTCCGGAGAGTTTGTCAGGCGGGGACAGGTTCATGCGATCACCTCATCACATAGATCAGCGCGAAGATGATGACCCACAGGAAGTCGACCATGTGCCAGAAGGTGGCGCCGGTCTCGATGATCTCCTGCGATCGTCGGGCAGGGTTGGCGATCTGGTGGACCACCACCCCCAGCGCGATGAAGCCCACCATGACGTGCAGCAGGTGCATCGCGGTCAGGAAATAGTAGAAGGAGAAGAAGGCATCGGTGGTGAAGGTAAGGCCCTTGCCGATCTCCACGCTCCATTCGTAGAGTTTCAGCCCGGTGAACGCGATGCCGCCGGCAATGGTCAGCCAGGCATTGCGCAGCGCCGCGCGGTAGTCGCCGGCGCGCGATCGCTCCACGCAGCGCGCGATCGACCACGAACTGGTCAGCAGCACCACGGTATTCAGCACGCCCAGAGAGAGGTTGAGGTGTGCCTGCGATTGCAGGAACGCCTCTGCATTGCGGCGATAGAAGAACGTGTAGACCACGAAATAGGCGGAGAAGGTGAGCGCCTCGATCATCACCAGCACCCACATGTCCGGCTGGCCCGGAGTGATTGATGCGGGTGTTGTGGATGCTGATGGTCGGACGGCAAGGGCAGGCTGCGTCATGATGCGTCTCGCAAGGATCAGGGACGGTTCGGCAGATAGTCGCGGGCGGGGTCTTCCTGCTCGATCAGCTTCTTCAGGTATGTGATGAACACGCCGGTGTAGATGCCGAAGACCACCATGTTGATGTAGAAGGCGATGGTGCCGTCCCACGCGAACGGGCCGCTCTTCACGATGCAGCAGGTGGCGACCACGAACTCGGTCAGCGCATTGCAGATGTTGAAGTACCCGAACCATTTGGGCAGCACGCCGTTGCGGTCGAGCAGGATGGCGACGGCCCAGACCACCGAACCGACAAGGAATATCCCCATCGTCCCGCTGAACGACAGAAAGCCCATGTCGTAGAGCAGGCCCAGCAATCGCGGATCACGATCCGGCCGCATGGCGCCGACGACCAGCGCAATGCAGGTCAGCAGCATTCCCGGCACGGCCGCCAGCGAATAGAGCAGCAGATAGGCATAGGCGAAGGCCGGGCTCACTGACATGCGCCGGATCGAATAAGTGATCAGCGCCGTGGAGGCCGTGGCGAAGGCACCCATCATGAAGATCACGCAAAAGCCTGCCAGCAGCCCGTCGTGCTTGTCCGCGAACCACTGGGCGATCTGCGACAGGCTCCACCATGCCTTCGGCGGCGGCTGGGTGCGCGTCACCACGAAGAAGACGATGCCGAAGACGTTGTAGAAGACGACGATGGTGTACCACGCCAGCCATAGCTCCAGCTTCGGGTGATGGCGCCAGTTTCGTGCGATCTTGCCGGTCGGTTGGTGCGCGGCTTCGGCGGCGAGCGTGCTCATGCCGAAGTGCCCGAATGCGTGCGTTGATGCCG
>NZ_CM145483.1:1157500-1300000 GCF_055521515.1 Sphingomonas sp. BL-S-28 | reverse complement strand
CTTTCAGGCGCGCCGGATTGAAAATCGAACGATAGTAGCCCAGCCATAGATCCTCGACGGCGTCTTCCGCCGGGGCATCGCCGCGCGCTGCGGCCGGACCTTCGAAAAGGGCCGTCCCGCTCCAATGCAGCGCCATGCGCGGGGTCAGGATCGACCAGCGCTGGACGGCGAAGCGATTGACGAAAAAGGCCGCATTGGCGCGCTCTATCCGGTGTTCCGGTTCGAACCAGGCGACGTAGCGATCCATGCCATCGTCATCCGTCACCGCGCGAAAGCGGACGAATGCGCGCATCTTGTGGATGTCGCGCCGAACCTGTTTTGCCAGACGTTCCAGCGCTGCCACGTCGCGGTCGGCGGCATCGTCAAGCAGGCGGGGCCGGTTCTGCAGCCGCCACAGGATGCGGTACAAGAGGCCCAGCCGCGCTGGATCGCTATGCAGAATGGCGCTTTGGGCCAGATCCATGAACGCGCGGCTGGCGCGAACTTCGGTAATTGCTCCGCTTGGTGCACAGGAAGGAGCGGCGAAGAGATCTTTTGGTCCGCTTTCATCGCGCCATACGGCATCTTCCGGCGCGACGCCTTGCACGATCAGCCGCCGCGCCTCATGGCGCCACGCCTCGAAATTGTCCGGCTCGGCCAGTTCCGCGGCAATCATGCAAACAATTCCATCTGCTTCGCAGGTGGCGCCAGCCGGGCGCGCAAGTCGGCGCTGTCGGTCAACTGCGTGGGCCGCCAATCTGCGGTAATCACGAAAGGGCGCACTTTCCGCACCGACGACGTCAATCGTGCGAGGTCTTCCAGCCGGATCGTCCGATGCCGCCGCGCGATGATGATCGCGTCTACGGCTTTCACGCCCAGCCCCGGAACGCGCAGCATCGCCTCCCGCGGGGCGCGATTGAGGTCTACCGGAAAACTCTCCCGGAACTTGAGAGCCCAGGCCAGCTTTGGGTCGATATCCAGCGGCAACATGCCATTGAGATCGGTGGCCTGTTGCACCTCCTGCGGGGCGAAGCCGTAGAATCGCATCAACCAGTCCGACTGATAAAGGCGATGTTCGCGCATCAGGGGCGGGCGCGTCAGTGGCAGCACTGCGCTTGCTTCCGGGATTGGGCTGAAGGCCGAATAGTAGACCCGCTTGAGCGCGAAGCGATCGTAAAGCGAGCTGGCCTTGCCGACGATCTGCGCATCGCTGGCGCCATCGGCGCCGACGATCATCTGCGTTGATTGTCCGGCCGGTGCGAACTGGGGCGCCCGCGTGAAACGCCGGCTTGCGTCCCGCGCTTCCACTATGGCGCCGGAAAGCTTGTCCATGGCGCCTTCGATCACGCTGTCGTTCTTGTCGGGCGCCAGCCGGGCCAGACCGTCCCGGGTCGGCAGTTCCACGTTGATCGAGACGCGATCGGCCCAAAGTCCGGCTTGCGCCAACAGTTCGGGATCCGCCTCAGGAATGGTCTTCAGATGGATGTATCCGCGAAAATCGTGCTCCTCCCGCAAAATTCGGGCAACTTCGATGAGTTGCTCCATCGTGTGACTGGACGATTTGACGATGCCGGAGGACAGGAACAGCCCTTCGATATAATTGCGTCGGTAGAACGAGAGAGTGAGGTCCACGACCTCCTGCGGCGTGAACCGGGCGCGCCGCACGTTCGAGCTTTTCCGGTTGATGCAATAATGGCAGTCGAAGATACAATGGTTCGTCAGCAGCAGCTTAAGCAAAGAGATGCAGCGCCCATCCGGCGCATAGGCGTGGCAGATTCCCATCCCTTCAGTCGATCCGAGGCCCCGCCCGTCGCGGCTGTCACGCTTTGCGGTTCCGGACGAGGCACATGACGCATCGTACTTGGCCGCATCGGCGAGGATTTCGAGGCGTTCCTTGATCGACAGCTGGGCCTTGATCGCGAGTCGGGACATTTGTTCTTTATATGTTCCTTTCTGTCGCGGTGCAAGCGCGGGGCTCGTCGTTCCATCGATCTTCTATCGCCGCGCTTTGGCTGAGGGATGGTGTGCGGCCTGTATATAAAACCGTGCATGGACTACGACACGCATCCGCGAGAGTATCCAGTTGGGTAAATTTACTGGGTGATTGAAATCGGTAAGCACACCGACAATCCGAAATGAAATCGACAAATTGACTGTGAGAGTAATATTGTCATTACGAGCATGACGGGGATGCTATGCGTAATATGACTATAGTAGCATTTCTCGCGTTATCCTCGCGAGGCCGTTTCAGCTACGGTACCCACTCCGGCGCGCAGTGTCACCGATCCGCCAAGCCTGCATTCTCCAACAGTCGCGAACGCCGCAGCAGTGCCTCTCGATGACCTGGGCGTCGTTCGTGGCATAGTCGATGCGGCTTGGAACATCGACGGGCGGAAGGTGTTCCTGGTGACCAACCTCACCGGGCGATACTATTTGTCGAGCGTAGATGTCGCGGGCGGATGGCCGATCCAACTCATCCAGAGCGACGATGTCCAGGTCGATCTTGCACCATCGCCGGATGGCAAGGCACTCGTCTACGCGCAGGACGCGGGCGATAACGAATATTACGGCCTCTTCGTCATATCAATTGACGGGGGAGAGCGGCGGCGCCTTCCCTTCTTGCGCTGAACCATTTTGCTTCAAATCTCGATGGTGCCGTTTATGAGTTTACGGCCTAAACCATTTTCAGAGTCTTAGCTGGAGCCTGCTGTAGCTGGGATCGTCCGGAAAACGTCCGCCAATATCCAATCGCTGGCCGAGCAAACCCAAGCTCCAATCGGCGGAATCGGCATATTCGCGGAACCAGTCGGTCATCACCAGCCGCTCGATGATCCGCCACTCGTCGTTGCGCTTCTCGAAGCGATCAAGGTAGCGCCCCGCGCCGATCACATCCAGCTTGCGCCCGTCCACGGTGATACGGTGATAGCCGTAGAAGTAGGATTCGACGTCCGCGTGATCCCCGTGCATCGCAATCAGCACATTGCCGATCAGATGCATGGTCTGGTCCATCGACTGCATGGCCGGAAAGGCCCAGGCGATGAACTCCTCCGCATTGCCTTCGAAGTCCAGATGCTTGTCGACGACATCTGGCCAATAGGCGCTTCGCACCATGTCGGCATCGAGCCGGTCGACGCCGCGCGAATAGCGATAGAGGCATTCCCTGATCGCTTCGCGGTCGGCAAGTTCGGCAAGGATCTGGCTGGTCTTGGTGGTCATCGCATGTCCTTCGGAAAAAGCCTTCAGGCCGTCGTCACGACGATCTTGCCGAGTTGCACGTTGCTTTCGAGAAACCGGTGCGCTGCGGCGATGTCGGCAAGATCGAAGCAGCGGTCGATCACGGGTTTCAGGGTTCCGCGCGCCAGGCCTTCGCTGACATAGCGGACCATCCTCTCCCGAATGTCGCGATCGCGGACGAACACGTCGGCAGAGAGCCCGCGTAGGGTCAGGTCGGCTGTCATGAGTTGTGGCGCCGCCAGATCGAGTGCGGTTCCGCCAAGCAGGCCGTAGACGATGGCTATGCCGCCGGGGGCTAGTCCGCCCAGCAACGGCCCCAGCGCCGGCCCCGCCACCGCATCGAACAGGACCTGTGCGCCTTTGCCCTGGGTGATTTCCAGCACGCGGCCGGCGACGTCTTCCTCGTCGCTGACGATGACATGGGCCGCCCCGTGGGCTTTCAGTGTTTCGACTTTGGCACGGCCGCGCGTGACGGCGATCGGCAGCGCGCCTTCCGCGCGGGCGATCTGGATCGCGGCGAGGCCGACCGATGAAGAGGCGGCGGTGATGACCACGGCATTGCCCGCCTTGATCCCGGCAACCTCCACCAGCGCGAAGGCCGTGCCATATTGCATCCAGCTTGCGGCGGCTTCGATCAGCGATTGCCCGTCCGGCACGCGCACCAGCATGCCGGCTGGGTAGACGACTGCCTCACCGTGGGTGCCATAGTCCTCCATGGACAAGCCGAACAGCGTCGCGACCCTGTCTCCCGGGGCCCAGTCCACCACGTCCGGACCCACGGCCTCGATCACGCCCGCTGCCTCGTAACCGATGCGGGCCGGGAAGCGCACGGGCCCGAAGCCGCCTGCGCGATAGAGCGTTTCCACGCGATTGAGACCGAAGGCGGCGACGCGCAGGCGCACTTCGCCCGCGCCGGGCTCGGCGACGGGAAGCGCGTCAAGCTGGAGTACCTCGGCATCACCGAAGCGGTGGAACCTGACTGTCCGGGGCATCTGCGGCTTTCTCCCAGGGCGTAAACTCATAAATGGCACCATCGAGGCGCCCAAATGGCGAACAGCTCGGGCCAAAGCGGCCGCTGGGCGGGCTCGCCCTAGATTTTGAAGCCGCCGCTGGCATCGATGCTCTGCGCCGTCACCCAGCGCATCAGCGGGGAGGCGAGGGCGTAGACGATGTCGGCAATTTCCTCGGGCCGGCCGAACCGGCGCAGCAAGGTGTTGTCGATCACCATCTTTGCCATTTCGGGATCTTCGGTGACGTGCAGGTTGGTTTCGCCCACGGTGAAGCCCGGCAGGACGGCATTGACCGTGATGCCCCGCGCGCCAAGATCCTTGGCGAGAACGCGGGTGAAGCTCTCCACCGCCGTTTTCGCCATGGTATAGACGATGATGTTGGGATCGGTGAGCCGCGAACCGACCGAGGAGATGTTGATCACCCGGCCGAAATCGTTGAGCCGGCCATGCAGAGCCTTGGTCAGGAAGAAGGCGCCGCGCACATTGTTCGACCACACCCGGTCGTAGTCGTCCTCACCGGTCTGGACCAGCGATCCATAGTCGCCGCCGCCGATATTGTTGACCAGAATGTCGAGCCCGGGCTGGCCGGTGCGCAGTGTGAACGCCTCTGCAAGAAGGTCCGCAAGGCGGCCCGCTTCCGCTTCACCGCCCAGTTGCGCCTGTACGGGAAAGGCCTGCCCGCCCTTGGCCTCTATGGCACTGACGGTCTCGGCAGCGGCTTCGGCATTGGCGGCGTAGTTGATGGCGACGATTGCGCCCGCCGCCGCAAGGCGCTCCGCAATGGCCCGCCCCAGACCGCGGCTGCTGCCGGTCACAAGTGCCATCTTGCCTTGAAGATCGAATGGCATGGTCATCGGAGTTTCCCTTGGGGCAGAGCGTAGGCCATTACCGCGCTGGCCTGTGGCCCGGGGATCGAGAAGTGCCCGCCGGCGGCGATCACCACATATTGCCGGCCCGTGCGGGGCGAGGTGTAGCTGATCGGCATCGCCGCCCCCACGGCCGGCAGCCTGGCGCTCCAGAGTTCCTTGCCATTGCCGATGTCGTAGGCATGAAGCCTGCGATCTTGCGAGGCGGCGATGAACACCAGCCCGGCGGCAGTGGACAGCGATCCGCCGAAGTTCGGCGCGCCCATGCGAAGCGGAAGGTGGCTCGCCAGACCCAGCGGGCCGGAACCTTCGGCGGTGCCGAGCGGCTTGCTCCACAGCAGCTTGCGCGTGCGGATATCGAACACGCTGATCGTGCCATAGGGCGGTTTCTGGCAAGGCGCGAAGATGGGTGAGAGGAAGGGAAACGATTCAAAGACGTAAGGCGTGCCTTCCTGCGGGAATTTGATGACGCCGCCTTCGAAGCCCGCCTTGACCACTTTGCCCTTCTCTCGCGGGGCAAGGCGGTTGAGATTGGCGAACCGCAGGGTGTTGACCACCATCAGCCCGCGCTGCCGGTCTATCGACACGCTTCCCCAGTTGATGCCGCCGCCGACGGCGGGATAAGTGATGGTCGGCCGCGTGGTGATCGGCGTGAACTGGCCCTGATAGCGCGCCTGACGGAAACGGATGCGGCAGGCCATCTGATCGAGCGGCGTGATGCCCCACATGTCGGCCTCGCGCAGATCCTCCCCGGCAACCGAGGGAAAGCCGGTGGTGTAGGGCTGGGTGGGCGCGTTCCATCCGCCTTTTACCGGGTTGTCGTGCGGAACCGGCTTTTCAACAACCCGGTCTATCGGGGCGCCGGTGCGGCGGTCCAGCACGAAAATCTCTCCCCGCTTGGTGGGCACGATCAGTGCCGGCTTGCCGTCGGGCAGGTCTAGAACGACGGGCTGCGCAGCGATGTCATAGTCCCACAAGTCGTGATTGACGGTTCGGAAGGCCCACCGCAGCCGGCCCGTCGCCGCATCGAGTGCGACGATGTTGTCGGTGAACCGGTCCGCGATCGGGGAGCGGAAGCCGGCGTAGTAATCGGGCGGGCTGTTCCCCGTGCCGACATAGACGAGGCCCAGCTGCTCGTCCCCGCTGAACACGCCCCAGGCGTTGGGCGTATCGCGTGTATAGGTTTCGCCGGGCTTCAGCACCGAGCGGTCAGGTCGGCCGGCATCCCAGGCCCAGCGAAGCGCGCCGGTTTCGGCGTCATAGCCGCGTATGACGCCCGATGGCGCATCGAAGGAGGCGACATCGGATATGCTCTGCCCCACGACGATCACGCCGTTCACCACGGTGGGCGGGGAGGTGGGCAGGGCATCGTCGGGCTTCAACGCGCCCATTCCGGGCTTGAGGTCGGTGATGCCGCCGGTCCCGAATTGGCTGCACGGGCGGCCCGTTTCCGCGTCCAGCGCGCGCAGGGTTCCGTCCGCCACTGTCAGGAACAGGCGCTGGCGGCATTCCGCGCCTTGGCCGCGCGCTTCATAATAGGCGACGCCGCGGCATTTCCACCCGGTCAGCGGGGCGTTTCGGGGCAGGCCGAGATATTGCCAGACCGGCTTCCCGCTGTCCTGATCCAGCGCGACCACCGAGCCGGATTCCAGACACATGAAAAGCCGCCCGTTCACGGCAAGCGGGGCCGCTTCCAGACTGGGCAGCTTGCCGGGCTTGAGTGGGGATCATACCGCCATGCAAGCTTGAGCTGAGCGACATTGTCGCGGCTGATCTGATCCATCGCGGCAAAGCGCGTGCCCGCCAGATCGTTGCCCCAGTGCCGCCAGTCGCGCGCCGCGCCGGGGATCGCGGCGACTTTTGCGGCATTGGGAAGGCCGCTTTCGGCCGTCTGCGCGCGCACTACGGCAAAGGTCATGACCGCCGCCGCGGCCAGGATCGGCGCGCCGACCCACCAGCGGCTTGCGCCCGTGGCCCGCTGGATACCCGGCAGCAGGAAGAGCAGGCCGACGATGGCGGGGCCCACGATCCGGGGCATCAGTGCCCAGTCATCGAACCCGGCTTCCCACAGGGCCCACGCGATCGTCCCGGCCAGCATCGCACCATAGGCCCAGGCTGCATAAGGCGTACGGCGGACAAGGCCCAGTGCGGATGCGAGTACCAGCACGCCGGCCGCCAGATAGTAAGGGCTGCCTCCCGCCTCGATCAGCGTGACGCCGCCGACAGCAAGCGTCGCCCCGACAATCGCGAGAATGATTGCAAGCGGCCAACGAAGCACCGGCATCCCCCTTCTGCTTTGTCTATCCCGGTCCGTGCCTTTACATCTCGGGTGAGCACGTGCTCACTGTGGCCTGACTTGGGCATGTGTCAATCGCGTGCTAGGTGGGCGCAATGCCTTCGAACGCGCGCCCGCATATCCGTGACGCTGCCCATACCCGGGCAAGAATCCTTGAAGCGGCGCAGTTGTCCTTCTCCGAAAAGGGTTATTCGCTGGCCGGTCTGCGGGAAATCGCGGCGCGTGCCGGCGTGGTGAATTCCCTTGTGGTCAAGTATTTTGGCACCAAGGCCAAATTGTTCGAAGAGGCGCTGGCCGCCTCCATTGGCGATTCCATGCATCTGCAGGAGAAGGCCGGGTTCGGCGAAGCGCTCATGCGGTCGGTGCTGGATCCGGAGATGCGGATCACCGCGCCGGCAATGATCGCGCTGTCGCTGGGCGATCAGGAAGCGCGCGAGATATCCGCGAAAGTGGCGAGGGAGCACATCATTGCCCCGCTCGCCGCGTGGATCGGCCAGCCCCACGGCGAGGCACGCGCCGCCAGCACGCTTATGCTGAGTGTGGGTTTCGCCATTTTCAATCGTTACATGCAGACGCTTTCATCGCCGGCCGAGCAGATCGAAGCTCAGACCTGGCTGGTCGGCACGATTCAGGCGATCGTCGACGGGCAGGATTGGAAAATGCTCTAATGGGCGACGCTCATCTTCAATTGCCGCGCCTGAATGAAAGGGGCGGGGTCGAAGTAGTAGGGCTTGATTTCGCAGCACTTGCCGTCCCGAAATTGGAATCTTTCGCAAATTTCGGCGGGGGGAAGCGACGGGTCCGCGAAACGGAGCGACAGGATGGCGACAGCATAGTCCTTGCCCGCCGCCGTCTCGATCCGGTCTAGAGCCACCACGTCGCACATGCCCATGACTATGGCGTAGAGGTTGCGCAAACCGTCCTTGCCCCGATACTCGCCAGCCATCGGCAGGCTGTCTGCTTCATAGGCAACGAAATCGTCGGTGAGCATCTGCGACGCCGTTTCCCAGTCGCCCGTGCCGGTGGCGGCGTAGAGGCGGTCGACGAAATCGATCATCTGCTCGGGGCTCATGGTCATCGCATTGCTCCTGTCACCGCCATGATGTCTGGCCTGCGACGGACTCTGACAAACCCGCGATTTTCCCGAACCTAGCGTTTCGACTAGCGTGCCAGCGGGCCAAGCGCGGCTAAGCTGCCGGAATGGGAAAGGTCAGACAGATCGTGCTGGCGCGGCGACCCAAAGGGGTGCCGGTGCCGGAAGACTTCCAGCTTGTGGAGACCGAGGGCCCCGAACCGGGGCCGGGAGAGTTTCTGGTGGCGATGCGGGTGGGATCGGTGGATCCGGCGATCCGCGGATTTCTGGACGATCGGCCCAGCTACATCGATCCCGTGGCGCTGGGCGCGCCGATCAACGGCATGTCGCTGGGCGAAGTGGTGGCGTCCAACCATGCCGACTATCCGGTGGGTACGCTGGTGCGGGCCTTCGCCACATGGTCCGATCACTACGTGCTGTCAGGCGATGCCTGGGGGCTGGAGACGGTGCACCGCCAGCCCGATACCGAACTGCATCATTACATGGGCGCGCTGGGGCCAGTGGGGCTGACCGCCTGGGTCGGCCTCTTCGCGGTGGGCAAGGCCAAGCCGGGTGAGACCGTGGTGGTCAGCGCGGCGGCCGGCGCCACCGGATCGACCGTGGGCCAGATCGCCAAGGCGCGGGGCTGCAAGGTCGTCGGCATCGTCGGATCGCAGGAGAAAGCGCAAGTGATCCGCGAACTCGGCTTCGATGCGGCGATCGACTACCGCGCCACGCCGGACATCGCGGCGGAAATCGCCAAGGCCGCACCGGAGGGCGTGGACGTCTATTTCGACAATGTCGGCGGCGAAGTGCTGGAGGCCATTTTGCCGCTGATGCGCCTGCACGGCCGCGTCGCCGTTTGCGGCATGGTCGGCCAGTACAACGATGCCGATCATCCCCACGGCGTCACCACCCTGTGGCAACTGGTGGTCAATCGCATCCGCATGGAGGGTTTCATCACGTACGACTATCCGGAAGTGCTGGCAGAGGCGCAGGCCGAACTCGATGGCTGGGTGGCAGAGGGCAAGCTGAAGCCGCTAGCCAATCTGCGCGACGGGTTCGAAAAGCTGCCAGAGGCGTTCATCGATCTGATGTCCGGCCGCACGATCGGCAAGACTCTTGTCCGGATCTGACGCCATGAGCGAAACCTGGCACCCGATCGTGCCCGAGGCCGAGTTTCCGGAAGAGGGCAAGCTGGCCGCGCGGATCGCGGGGTGGAGCGTGCTGGTGGCGCGCACCGACGATGGCTTCCGCGCCGTCAACGACCGCTGCACGCATCAGGCGGCGATGCTGTCGGGCGGCAAAGTGCGGCGCGGCGCGATCATGTGCCCGCTGCACGGCGCCCGTTTCGAGATCGCCACCGGGCGCTGCATCGGCGGGACTTATGCCGACTTGCGCCGGTTCGATTTGCGCGTGGCCGGCGGGATGATCGAGGTCGCCGTGCCCGATATGCCGCCGGGGCCGCATGAGCGGCCGGTGGAAACAGACGTCTGAAAGGGAGAGAACCATGGCCTATACCGGACCTTTCGAGGACCGCCTTGCCATTCGCGAACTGCTGGAAACTTACGCCGATGCAGTGACCCGCCGCGATGCGGATGCCTGGGGCGCGACATGGGCGGACGACGCCGAATGGTCGCTGCCGGATTATCCCGAACTGGGCACCCAGAAGGGCCGGCCGGCCATCGTCGCCATGTGGATAGAGGCGATGAAGGCCTATCCGGGCATCATGTTCGAGGCTTGGCCGGGCTCCATCGAAGTCACTGGCAATAGCGCGACGATGCGCAGCTATACCTCCGAGATCTACGACCAGGACGGCGTGACGATGCGCGACCGGGGCGTCTATGAAGACACTTGTAGCAGGGTCGACGGGCGCTGGCTGTTCCAGAGCCGTACGTTCCGCAATATCCATCGCCAGCATGCGCCCAAGGGCTGTTAAAGGGGCTCCTTCAGCCACCTCTCCCCAACCTCCCAACCCGCTCAGGCTGAGCCTGTCGAAGCCCCCCGCGAGCGTGGCGCGAGGGTCCCATCCTTCGACAAGCTCAGGATGAGCGGGTGTGGGATGCGAGATTGGGAGATTGGGGATCTGGAGGTTCGGAGACGGTTTCGCGAACCCCACTCCAAACAAGAAAGGCCCGGCCTCCCGTATAGGAGGCCGGGCCTTTCCCTTGCGGGGAGGCGTAATCAGAAGTTCTTCGTCAGTTCCACCATCACGGTGCGCGGCAGGGTGCCGAAGCCCAGCTGGTCGGCCCGGACGCCCGCCGGTGTGCCGGTGCCGCTGCCGGTGGAGGGGCCGTCCACCACACCGGTGACGTAGAACTGGTTGGTCAGGTTCTTGCCGATCACCGCGATCTGCCAGTTGTCGTCCTCCGCGCCGAAGCGCAGGCCGGCGTCGAGCGTGACGTACTTGTCCTGCTTCGACAGCGGATTGCCGAAGGCGGAGGCCAGATAGCTGTCCGAATAGCGGGCATCGACATTCATGCCGATCTTCATCGAGGAGCCGACCGACATCTCATAATTCACGCCCAGATTGCCGGTCCAGCGCGGGGCCACCGAAAGCGACGTGCCGGACAGGTCCTGGCGGGTGTTGCCGACAAGGTTGCAGCCTTCCGCCGGGGTCTGGCCGGCATAGCACGGGGCTGCCGGGAAATCGGTGTAGCGCGCCTTGTTGTAGTTGATAGACCCATGCAGGTCGAAACCGGGAATGCCGTTCGGGGCGAACTGGAATTCGGCCTCCACCCCCTTGGTGCGGGCATCGGCGGTCAGCGTCTGGAACGCGAAGATGGGCGAGTTGAAGAAGTCCACCTGCAGGTTCTTGTACTTGTAGTTGAACGCAGTGACGTTGAAGCGCAGCTGGCGGTTGAACAGCGTGGACTTGAAGCCCAGTTCGTAACCTTCGGCCTTTTCCGGATCGAAGGTGAGGTCCGCCGTGGGATCGGTCGAGAATTTCGAATTGATGCCGCCGTTGGAGAACCCGCCGGACTTGTACGCCGTCTTGTACGCGGCATAGACCATCAGGTCCTGCGTCGGCTTCCAGGTCAGCGTGGCTTCGGGCGACCAGTTGGTGAAATGCTGGCGGGCGGTGACTTCGCCCAGCCCGTCGGGGTCGTTCTGGTCGCGGAAGATGCTGGTGACCAGCGGGTTGTTGTAGGGCTGGGTGAAGAAGCTGTTCTTGGTCTCGTCCGAATAGCGCACGCCGCCGGCCAGTTCCACGGTGGGGACGATCTTGTAGGTCAGCTGGCCGAACACGGCCATCGTCTCACCCTTGGTGAAGCTGCTCTTGGCAGTGGCGACGTATTCGTAGCCTTCCGGTGCGGCGGAATTGGAGACGCCGCCGGTCATCACGAACTGCGCGAAATCGCGCTTGGTGTTCTGGTAGAGCGCGCCCACCATCATGTTGAACGGCCCGCTGAACTGCGTCAGCGCGCGGAATTCCTGGCTGAACGCCTTCCAAGACGAATTCTCGGTCGCCCAGGTGCTGCCTGGGCCACTGCCGCTGTCGCTCGACTGGAAATCGCAGGCGCAGGCCCAGCGGTTGTTGTTCCATTGGTAGTTGGTGACGGAGGAGAGCTGCAACTCGTCCGCGTCATAGGTCATGTTCAGCGTGCCCGCCGCCGAGTGGTAGCGGTTGTAGAGCGAACCGTCCTTCTTGGCGTAAGGATAGTTGGCGGCGACGTCCGCCGGCATGTTGTTCTGGTGGGTGACGAAGTCCTTTTCACACGCATAGCCGTTCAGCTGCGATGTCGCGCCGTTGCCGCAGGCATAGGCGACGTAGTTCCAGGATGAGTTGTTGACCTCGTTCAGGTCCACGCTGCCCTTCAGGCTGACGGTCAGGCGGTCGGTCGGTTCCCACTTCAGGGTGCCGCGTGCCAGGAATTCTTCCTCTCCCGGTGCCTTGTGCGCGGCCGGCGTGGCGATGTGCGAGGTGGGATTGCCGTTGCCGCCGGCCAGGATGCTGACGGAATCGATGTCCGTGAAGGTCACGTCGTTGGCGACGTTGCGGTAATAGCCGCCGTCCATCTTCGAATAGCGCGCGGCGATGCGGATGCCGAGCGTATCGGTGATCGGCATCGAGGCGAAGCCTTCGACGCGGTATTGCTGACTCTTGAACTCGTACCCGCCCTTGATCTGGAACTGCGGGGTGGAGGTGGGATCGGCGGTGGTGATGGAGATCACGCCGGCGGTGGCGTTCTTGCCGAAGAACAGCGCCTGCGGGCCCTTCAGCACTTCCACGCGGGCCAGATCGAAGAAGCCTTCCTGGATCACGCGGCCCTGCCCGTAATAGGCGCCGTCCACCACCACGGCCACCGATTGCTCGATACCGATCGAGGTGGAGGAGGAGCCGATACCGCGCAGCGTCAACTGCGCGCCGGAACCGTTGGAGGCGCGGCCGACGTTGAACTGCGGGGCGATGGCGGCGATCTTTTCCACGCTGGTAATGTCGCGCGAGACGATCTGCTCGGCCGAGATCGCGGTGACCGCCACCGGCACATCCTGCGCGGTTTCCTGCCGCTTGCGCGCGGTGACGATGATTTCCTGAATGCCGCCGGTGGCATGTGCTGGCTCGTTTGCGGCCGAAGGGGCCGGAGCGGGCGTTGGCGGCGGCGCCTCCTGCGCATGGGCCGAAGCGGCGCCCAGCGCGACGGTGAGCACCGTCGACGTGAGCAGGATGGATTTCGAGAATCGCATGTCAGGACCTCCCACCAATTTTCTTGTCGCGTATTTTCTTGTCTTGGCCCCTTCGTAGAACTGCGGGGGCGGCAGGGCGGCCTGTGCAAACGGATAGCCCTATCTGTTTGGTCAGGTGGCGGGGGGACGGCGGCGGGCGACGGTGGCCGTTCGGGCCGAAAGAGCCGGACAGGCCAAAAGCCAGACAGGCCAAAAGCCAGACAGGAGAGTGGATTTTGAACGGCAACCGTTTCTGGCGACTGGACCGTCACCCCGAAGGCAATGCGGATTTTGGCCGCTTCCTCACGCTTTGCGAGGAAGACCCGGCTCCGCTGGCCGAAGGCGAAGTGCGCATTGCGGTCCAATGGCTGTCGATGGATGCCGGCACGCGCATGTGGATGAGCCCGCGCACCGATGGCTATCAGCCGCCGCTGCCACTGGGTGCGAAGATGGTGGGGCTGGTGCTCGGCCGGGTCAGCGAGAGCCGCGATCCCGCTTTTCCGGTGGGCACAATGGTGCGCGGCTTCGGGCAATGGGCGCAGCAGGCGGTAGTCGTGCCCGCGCTGGCCGGGCTGGAGGCGGTGGACGAAAGCCTGGCCGATCCGCGCCAGCACTTCGGCGCCTTGGGGATGAACGCCTGGACGGCCTATGTCGGCGTCAAGGAAGTGGCAGCCGTCAAACCCGGCGAATGGTTGGCGGTATCGGCGGCGGCCGGGGCGACGGGCAGTTTGGCCTGTCAGGTCGGGCGCAATCTGGGCGCGAAAGTGGTCGGCATCGCCGGCGGGGCGGAGAAGTGCCGCTGGCTGGTCGAGGAACTGGGCGTGGACATGGCGATCGACTACCGCGCCGAGGATGTGGAGGCGCGGCTGGCAACCGTGCCCGGCGGGATCAATGCCTTCTTCGACAATGTCGGCGGCCCGATCCTCGACGCGGTGCTGCCCAACATGGCGCATTACGGCCGCGTGGCGATCTGCGGCATGGTGGCGGGCTATGACAGCGATGCGCCGATGCCCGGCCCTGCGCGCTTCGACCAGATCCTGATGCGCCGCCTGCGGGTGGAGGGATTCTTCATCCCGGACTTCCTCGAACGCGGCGCGGAATTCCTGCCGCAACTGCGCGCGTGGCTGGATGCGGGGCAGCTCTCGGTCCGTTTCGACGAGACGCAGGGTATCGAGAACGTGCTGACCGCCTATGAGCGGATGCTGACGGGCAAGAACATCGGCAAGGTCGTGGTGCGGCTCTAGGCGCAGGCCGTGAGCCTCATTCCGCCATCCTCGGCGGTCAAAACACATCCGTCGCCCCCGCGAAGGCGGGGGCCCCGCTTCCTTTTGCCCCGCCGCGAAAAACGAGCGGGATCCCCGCCTGCGCGGGGATGACGAAGTAGTATTATGCAGGCGCTCTCTCACGGATCGGCTGGCACACGCGCTCGCATTAGCCGATCCGTGAGGAGGCAAGACCGGCCGGGGCCTCGCCTTTCCCGCGAAGCCCGGCCGCCCCCCTCACATCGCGGTAACGCCGCCGTCCACCACGAATTCCCCGCCGGTGATATAGTTCGCCTCGTCACTGGCAAGGAACAGGATCATATTGGCGATGTCGAGCGGGCTGCCCATGCGCTTCATCGGGATGGAGGCGACGATCTCCTTGAAGCCTTCCGGATTGTCGTGCCGGGCCACGTCCTGCATGGCCGTCTCGATCATGCCGGGGTGCACCGAATTGCAGCGGATGCCCTCCGCCGCGCATTCCATCGCCACCACCTTGGAGAAGATCCGCACGCCGCCCTTGGCCGCGCCATAGGCGCCGCACATCGGCACGCCGACCAGCCCGCCGATGGAGGAGAGGTTGACGATCGATCCGCCGCCGCCGGTCTTGCGCATCAGTTCCACCGCGCGGCGGGTGCCCAGGAACACGCTGTCCAGATTGACCTTGTTCTGCCGTTCCCAATCGGCAACGGAGAGCGAGGTCAATGGCTTGAGCACGGCGATCCCGGCATTGTTGACCAGCACGTCCAGCCGGCCATGGCCTTTCTCGATCGTCTGGAACAGGTCCTCCCATCCCGTTTCGCTGGTTACGTCCTGGGCATAGGCTTCGGCCTGTCCGCCGGCGTCGCGGATGGCGGCGGCGACGCTTTCCGCGCCCTTGGCGTCAAGGTCCGTCAGGTAGACGAATGCCCCTTCCTCGGCAAAGCGCCGCGCCGTGGCCGCGCCCAGCCCGCGTTCGTTTCCGGCGCCGGTAACCAGCGTGATCTTTCTTTCGAGACGACCCATATTTGCAGTACTCCTGGTAGGACTAGAACTTGAATCCGATGGTCGCGCCATACGTCCGCGGTTCCAGCGCCATGCCGAACGACCACAAGCCGGCGACGGTGAAGGCGTGGGTGGTCGTCTTCTCGTTCAGAAGATTGCGGCCGAACACGCGCAAATAGGCTTCCTTGTCGCCGATATCGAAATTGAAGGTCAGGCTGGCGTCGACCAGATCTTGCGTGGTGGTGCGCACGCGCGGATCGTTGCCGTTGACGATCACGCTGGTCACGTTGCCGTCGGCATCGAGCACGGGCGTGAGCGAGGCCTGCGAGATCTGCTCGTCATAGGGGCTGATGTGCCGCCATCCGGCCGTGGCCACCACTTTGCCGAAGCTGGTGGGGATCGTGTAGTCGCCGTTGATCGATGCGGTGAACTTCGGGGCGTAGATCAGCCGGTTCGCCGAATAGTCGAACGGTACGATCAATGTGCCATAGGCCCCGTCGGTCACGAAATTGCGGAAGTGCGATTTCATGAAGGCGGCGGAGGTGGTGATCGTGAAGTCCGGCGTCACGCGGAAGGTGCCGTCCATCTCGATGCCCTTGATCAGCGCGCCGCCGGGCACGTTGCCAGTGATCGTCTGGTTGCCGGTGGGACCGCCGGGCACCGTCAGGTTTTGCTGCATGTTCTTGTAATCGGAGACATATCCGGCCAGATCGATCTGCACGCGGCGATCGAAAGCGGAAATCTTCGCGCCGATTTCATAAGCGTCCACGGTTTCCGGCTGGAACGGCGTGCTGGCGGTATCCGCCGTTGCCGCGCGGGGGCTGAACCCGCCCGAACGGTACCCGCGTGACCAGCTGGCGTAGAGCATCACATCGGAATTGGGGCGATAGTCGATGCCCACCTTCGGCGTGAATTTCGAGAAGTTGGCATCGCCCGATCCGATCAAGCCGGTTTCGGCGAAGCTGTTGGTCAGCTTCTTGTTGTCATGCGACCAGCGTCCACCGAAAGAGAGGCGCCATTTGTCGGCAAAGGCCCAGTTGAAGTCTCCAAAGAACGCATAGCTGGTGGTCTTGCCCTCCACGCTCTGTGGGTTCTTGTCGAACGTCGTCGGCGGGATCGAGGAATCGAAGCCGAACAGGCGCGTCCACTGGATCAGGTCGTAGCTGGAATGGAAGTAGTATCCGCCGACCACATAGTCGAGCCCGGTAAACAGGTTGCCGGCGGCGCGCAGTTCCTGGCTCCACTGGGTATAATGCTGGCGCCGGTCGACATAGTAGAGATCGGTGGACGATCCATCGAAGTCCTGCGTCTGCTTTTCCTTGCTGTGCCGCCAGCCGGTGATCGAAGAGAGTTTCACGCCGCCAAGGTCGTAATTCATCTGCAAGGTGGCTTCAGGGGCCCGATAGGTGCTCTTCGCGGCGTCTCCGAAGGTGGTGTAGAGGTCGGTCGTGGTATTGCGGTTGCACTGATTGGCCGGTTCGTACTGGCAGAACACTTCGGTGCTGTTGGTCAGGTTGCTGACCACCGGATTGAACGATTGAACGACATTGGCAACGGTAAGCTGCGCGTCGAAGCCCGATCCGCTGGGTTCGAACAGCAGGCTGGCGCCGTAGTTGTCCCCCTTGCTCCAGCCGTCGCTCGTGTCGCGGGTGACGTTGTGGTAGAACCCGTCGGTCTGGTTGTGGAAGTACCAGGCCTTCACGCCCCAGGTCTCCCCGTCGCCATAGTTGGCAATGGCCTTGGCGGACCAGGTGTTCCAGCGGCCATACGTGAACTCGGCCTTCATGCCGGGTTCCATCGTCGGTTTGCTGCGGGTGATGTTGATCACGCCGCCGATGGTGTTGGCGCCGAACAGCGTGCCTTGCGGGCCGCGCAGCACTTCGATCTGGGCGATGTCGAACGCGTCCTGAAGTTGCCCGGTGCTGGTGCCGATCGTCACCCCGTCCACCACCACGCCAACGGTGGGCGTCTGGGACTTTTCGATATCGGCATAGGTCAGGCCGCGAATGGAGATGTTGGCCGCCTGTGCGCCGGAATTCTGCTGGGTGATCAGGAGGCCCGGCGCAGCGCCCTGAAGATCGCCGATGTTCACCGCGGCCCGGTTTTCCAGCATCGCAGCGTTGACGGCGGTGATCGCGACCGGGGTCGACTGCAGCGTTTCGGAACGCCGCCGCGCGGTGACGATGATCTCGGTCGTATCGACCGTGGCATGTTGGGGAGTCGCGGCCGGAGACTCCGGCGCGGCAGGGGCTTCGGGCGGGGCTGCTGCCTCGCTCTGCGCATAGGCTGGAGACGCGATGCATGAGAGCGCGCTTGTCGAAAGTGCGACAAGCAACGCTCCGCGACGACGTGCGGATGCCATTGGTTTTCTCCCTCTCCCCGACTATTCGTGTAGCCGTTTTTACTCTTTCACTATGCTACGAATTCGCTGCGACCCGACCTGACAATTTGCACAGGTGCACACTGGGACTGGAATGGCGAGGCAGCGGACAATCGAGAGGAGAACCACGCCATGCCCGTGAACCGTCGTTTCCTGCTGGCCCGCAGACCACAGGGCGAACCCGTGCCGGACGATTTCGCACTCGTGGAGCAGGCCGTGCCCGTCCCGCCGCCCGGCGGCATCGTCGTGCGCAACCATTACGCCTCGCTCGATCCCGCGCAGCGCGGGTGGATGGATGACGTGGCAAGCTACATGCCGCCGATACCGCTGGGCGATCCGGTCCGCGCGACGACGGTGGGCGTCGTCCACGCGTCGAACAATCCGGACTTCGCGCCGGGGCAATGGGTGATGGGGCTGAACGCGCTGGAGGATTACTCGGTGGCGATGCCGGGCGGGTTCACCATGCCGATCGACATTGCAGCGGTACCTTCGCCCTCCAACTATCTCTCCGCACTGGGGGCGGTGGGGCTGACGGCCTATTTCGGCCTGCTGGAAGTGGCGCAGCCGCGTGAGGGGGAAACCTTGCTGGTTTCCGGCGCGGCGGGTGCGGTGGGATCGGCGGTAGGCCAGCTTGGCAAGATCGCGGGGTGCCGCGTGGTCGGCATCGCGGGCGGTGCGGAAAAATGCCGCCGCCTGATCGAGGATTACGGCTTCGACGCCGCCATCGATTACAAGGGCAAGGACCACGCCGCGCTGGTCGCCGCGATTGCCGAGGCGGCGCCGGACGGCGCGAACATCGTCTTTGAAAACGTCGGCGGACCGGTGCTGGAGGCGGAAGTGTTCAACCTGGCGCTCCATGCGCGGATCGTGCTCTGCGGGCTGATCAGCGAATACAATTCGGCGGAAAAGCAGGGTTTGCGGAGTCTCTGGCAAATTCTGACGCGGCGCGCGACGGTGCATGGCTTCCTGATCGCCGATTACGCCCATCGCTTTGCCGAGGGCGGCGCGCAGATGGCAAAGTGGCTGGCCGAGGGGCGGTTGCGTGCCGACGAAGATGTGCAGGAGGGGCTGGAGAACGCCTATGCCGCGTTCATGCGGCTGTTTTCGGGGGCGAATACGGGGAAGCTGGTGTTGAAGATCGTGTAAGTGCCTGTTGGGCGCGTGCCCACGCCAACATCAAATTACAAACACCATCGTCGCCCCCGCGCAGGCGGGGGCCCCGCTTCCTTCTGCAACCTTTCGCATGCCGCAAGAAAAGCGGGATCCCCGCCTTCGCGGGGATGACGAGGTGGGGTGCTGGGGGGCCTCGTTCATGCTCTCGCCACGCCCTCATCCACCCTTTCCCGCCCCCCTCGCGCACGCCTCTTTCAACCCGCTCAGCCTGAGCTTGTCGAAGGGCGCGCACGCCTCTTTCAACCCGCTCAGCCTGAGCTTGTCGAAGGCCCCCGCACCCCCGCACCACGCAAAAAAAAAGGCGGCGGACCCAAGGCCCGCCGCCAGCTCCATGCCGGAGGGTAAACGTCAGAACTGCACGCGCTTGGTATAGCCGCCGTCCACCACGACGTTTGTGCCGGTGGTGTAGGAAGAGGCGGCGCTGGCCAGGAACACGATGGTGCGGGCCACTTCTTCCGGCCCGCCCCAGCGGCCGAGCGCGAAGGCGGCCTCGGTCGCCTGATAGAGTTCGGGCATGGCCGCGCCGATCGCTTCCCAGTTGCCGCCGGGGAACTTGATCGGGCCGGGCGAAACGCAGTTCACGCGGATGCCCTGCGGGCCGACCATCTGGCTGAGCTGGCCCGAATAGGCGATCAGCGCCGCCTTCATGGCGTTGAAGGCCTGCGGCACGATGAAAGTCTCGGTGCCGGCGGTGGAGGCCATGATCACGACCGCGCCGGAGCCGGACTTCTCCAGATACGGCAGCAAAGTCTCGCAGCCGAGCACGGTGCCTTTGATGTCGGCGGCGAAACACGCCTCCCAGTCGCCGGTCGCGCCGGAGCCGGAGGCGCTGGCGCCGGGGACGAACACGTCGCAGCCGCCCAGCCGGTCGGCGGCGGATTTCAGCCATTCGACGTAAGCGCCGTGGTCCAGCATGTCGAACGCCTCACCGATCACGATGCCGCCGTGGCGCGCCAGCGACTCCACCGTTTCGACCACTTGCTCGGCATTGCGCGAGAAGAACGCGATGTCGCAGCCTTCGGCGGCGAAGATCTCCAGCGCGGCGCGGCCGATGCCGCGGCTGCCGCCGGTGAGAATGACTTTCTTGCCCTTCAGTCCAAGATCCATGGCTGCCTGTTCCTCTGCCTTCGCGCGTTGTTTTCTGCGTCGGTTGTCGCCGCTCCAAGGCGCGGGGGCCACTCCTATTTTGGTCAGGAACGGCGCATCCATCGGCGTGGTACGCCCCCGCTGATAGAGACGGGAGACGATGATGGGACGACTGCAAGGCAAGCGCGCCGTGATTCTGGGCGCGAGCAGCGTGGACAACATGGGCCAGCACATCGCCCGGCGCTTTCTGGCCGAAGGCGCGCGCGTGCTGGTATCGGGGCGCAAGGAGGCGGTTCTGGCCGACTTTGCCGCGCAAAATGGCTGCGAATGGGCCCCGTGCGACCTCACCGACGAAGGGAGCGTGGAGGCGCTGGCCGAGGCGGGCGTGGCGAAACTGGGCGGCATCGACATTGCCCTCAACGCCACCGGCTGGGGGCTGCTGAAGCCGTTCCTCGACACCACGCACGAAGATGTGATGGCGATGACGATGCTGCAGTACGTCGGGCCGTTCCACTTCTTCCAGTCGATGCTGCGGCGCATGGCGCGCAGCCGGGGCGGGCAGGGTGGCTCGATCATCCAGATCAGTTCGGCCACGGCGACGATCATGCTGGACGATCACGCCGCCTACATGGGCACCAAGGCGGGGACGGACCACGTGATCCGCTGCGTCGCCAACGAGTTCGGGCGCGAAGGCGTGCGGGCGAACTCAATCTCTCCGGGGCTGACCGATACGCCGATGACGGCGGATGCCAAGCAGGTTCCCGGGCTGTTCGATGCGTTTCTGGCCGGCTATCCGCTGGGCCGCATCGGCACCTCCGACGATATCGCCGCCGCCGCCGTCTGGCTGGCCAGCGACGAATGCTTCATGACCGGCGAGAACCTGCAAGTGAACGGCGGCCTGACCCTGCGGCGCAATCCGATGAAGAGCGAGATCGATGCGGCCATAGCTTCGTCATCCCGGACTTGATCCGGGATCGCTGGCAAGTCTTTAGGTACGCGGGCGGGGTATTGACGCCCTGCCGAAAGGTGGGCTGTTCATGGACAGCGGTCCCAGCTTTCGCTGGGATGACGTTATTGTTTTGGACGTCTTTCCCTGATCCTCACGGAACCAGCAAAGCCCGCACATCCTCGCGCAACAAATCCTTCCGGACTTTGCCCGAGGCGGTGCGGGGGAAATCCTCGCGGAACTCGAACCGCTCCGGAATCTTCTGCCTGGCCAGCCCGCTCGCGGCGACATGGGCGGCCAGGTCTTCGCCCGATACCGCCCCAATCGCGATCACATAGGCGCAGACGCCTTCGCCCAGGCGCGCATGGGGCATGGCGACCACGGCGGCCTCGCGCACCAGCGGATGGCCGTGAAGCACGTCCTCAATCTCCTTGGCGGAGATGTTTTCGCCGCCCCGGATGATCAGGTCCTTCTTGCGGCCGGTCACCGTGATCGCCCCCTCGGCTGAGCGCGTGCCCAGATCTCCGGTACGGAAGAAACCATCCGCCGTGATCGCCTCCCGCGTCTGCTCCGCGTCGGCATAGCCCAGCAACATGCCCGGCCCGCGTGCGAGGATTTCGCCTTCCCGGCCATCGGGCAAGTCGCGGTCCTCGCCGTCGACGATTCGCACTTCGTAATCGACCACTTTGCCGTCGGTGACGGCGGCAAGCGCCTCGTCACGCGGCCAGCCGAACGTCACCAGCGGCACTTCGGATGCGCCGAAGACGCGGAAGGCACGGCACTGGGCGAAGGCGGCATTGGCGGCGGGGATCAGGTCAGCGGGCACAGCCGCACCGCCGCAGGCGAAGAACCGGAACGTGGGCAGCGGATTGCCCGCCGCGCGCGCTGCCGCTGCCAGCTCCACCAGAAAGGGCGTGGCGGCGACCGTGCCGACCAGCGCATGCCGGTCGATCAGGGCCAGCGCCTCGGCCGCGTTCCAGCTTTCCATCAGCACGGTACGCGTGCCGCAGACGAAGGGCGCCTCCAGCCCATTGGCATAACCCGAAACGTGGGTGACGGGGGAGGGCATCAGCGTCGCCTCCCCGGGCGCAAGGCCCCAATGCGCGGCGCTTTCCCGCAGGATGCGCGCGATGGAAACGTGGCTGTGCAGCACGCCCTTGGGCCTGCCTGTCGTGCCCGAGGTGTAGAGCACCATCTTCACGCCCAGCGGATCGACGGCGGGCCGGGCGAAAGCAAGGCCGCGCCCTTCCGCGACGAGTGCAGCGTAGTCGTCGTCGCCCTCTCCACGCACAGTGAAGACATGCCGCAAGTCCGGCAGGTCGGCCCCGATCCGCGCGGCCATGGCGGCATAGTCGAACTTGCGGAACGTGGCGGGCACGAACAGCGCGGCGGCGCGGCAATCGGCCAGCATTTGCGCCACTTCCCGGTCGCGGTAGATCGGCACGATGGGATTGACGACCAGCCCGGACATCGCGGCGGCCAGATTGATGACCATCGCCTCGCGCCAGTTGGGCACCTGAAAGGCCAGCACATCGCCGGGCCGCAGCCCGCGCGTGTGGAGCGCGGCCGAAAGCGCCTCCGCATCGGCCAGCGCCTCGGCGCGGGTCACGGTGACTTCGCCGTCGATCAGCGCCACGAAATCGGGGGCCGCCTCGGCCAGCGCCTGTGCCTGCTGGGCGATCGTGCGTTCGTCCCACACGCCGGTTTCGGCATAGGCGGCCAGGTGCGGCGGCGGCGTTTTCAGCCACGCCCAGGGGCTGTCATTCCTCTCCATCATCGCCGATGACTGCCCTTGCCGAAGCGCGCGGCCAACTGGCCAAAGTGCCAAGCCTGAGGATGGACATTCGCAAGACCTATCACCTTGCGCAGGTTGCCGCCATCCGCGCACGGGCACAGGATCACCGGCGATAACGATGCGGGAGAGGACCGAGTGGACCGCGTAAAGCACATTGGCGACGTTGCCGAGATCATGCTCGATTACGTCGAGAACAAGAAGACTTTCCAGACGGACCGGACATTCAAGGTCCCCACCGCAAGCTATACCGACAAGGACCAGTACAAGGCCGAGATGGAGTTGGTGTTCAAGCGCGTGCCGCTGATGCTGGCCTTCACTGCGGAAATGCCGAATCCCGGCGATTACAAGGCGATGGAGGCCGTGGGCCTGCCGGTGCTGATCACGCGCGACAAGGAAGGGAAGGTCCGCGCGTTCCTGAACGTCTGTTCGCATCGCGGCGCGCCGGTCGCGGCCGAAGGGCATGGCAATTGCGCGCGCTTCACCTGCAAGTACCACGCCTGGACTTACGCGGCGGACGGCCGCCTGCTGGGCATTTCGGAGGCGAGCACCTTCGGGCAGGTGGACAAAGCCGAGATGGGCCTGCGCCAGCTTCCGTGCGAGGAACGCGCGGGCATGATCTTCGTCTGCCTGACGCCCAATGCGCCGATGGACCTCGACAATCATTTCCGCGGCTATCTTGAGGATTTCGAGGCGCTGGACTTCGCGAACTGGACTTATCTGGGCAACCGCACGATCGAGGGTGCGAACTGGAAGATCGCCTTCGACGGTTATCTGGAGGGTTATCACTTCCAGTCGCTCCATCCGGAAACGATCTTCCCGCGCACGCCGTCCAACTGCACGCATTACGAAGGCTTCGGCCCGAACATCCGCATCGGATTCCCCCAGCACTCGATTGCCGAGCAGCTGAAGGACGTGCCGCGCGAGGAATGGGGCAACAAGGAGAACTATGGCTACGATTTCGTGCGCATCTTCTTCCCCAACGTATCGATCTTCATCGCGCCCGAAATCACCCAGGTCGCCCAGCTTTTCCCGGGGCCCACGCCCGACCGCAACCGCACCGTGCTGAACTACCTCCGCCGCGATCCCGTGCGGGACGAGGCGGACCGCGAGGGGGTGGAAGCGGCGATGAACTTCTTCCGCGACGTGACCTATCAGGAGGATTACGTCATCGGGCTGGAGATCCAGAAAGGCCTCGAATCAGGGGCGCATGACGAGCTTACCTTCGGTCGCAACGAAAGGGGCAACCAGTACTTCCACGAATGGCTGAACTGGTATCTGCAGGACGACGCCTCGCTGCCCGAACCGCAAATGTAAGGCGGACGGGACGGATGGCGCGCAAGCTTTCGCTGGCTTCGGGCGTGCTGCCCGAATTCGGCGCGGTGGACGTGGTGGAGGCCGGCGCGGCGACGGGGTTCGACGCGGTCGGCCTCTGGATCGACCCGGCGGAATGGACCGCGCAGCATAGCCGCGATACCCGCGCGGCACTGGCGCGCACCGGAATTCCGGTGCTCGATGTGGAAGTGGTGTGGATCAAGCCCGATTCCGCGCTCGACGATCATCGCAAGGTGATCGACGTGGGCGCGGACCTCGGCGCGGGGAATGTGCTCTGCGTCTCGTCCGACCCCGATCATGGCGCGACGGCGGCGAAATTGGCCGCGCTCTGCCGCCATGCGGAGGGTTCGGGCATGCGGGTGGCGCTGGAATTCGGCATTTTTACCGAGGTGAAGAACTTGGCGCAGGCGCTGGGGGTGATCGGGCAAGTCGATCATCCGCTGGCGGCCGTGCTGGTCGATGCGATCCATGTCGATCGTTCGGGCACGCGCGTGGCGGAGATCGCCGCCATCGATCCGGCGCTGCTGCCTTATGCCCAATTCTGCGATGCGCGCGCCGCGCGGCCCGATCCGGACGATTTCGCCGCCGTGATTACCGATGCGGTGGACTTGCGCGAACAGTGCGGGGAGGGGGCGCTGCCTTTGGCGGCGTTGCTGGAAGCGCTGCCGGCCGACGTGCCGCTGTCCATCGAATTGCGCTCTGCCGCACTGCGCGAGGCTTTCGCCCATCCGGTGCTGCGCGCCAAGGCGGTACTGGATGCCACGCGCGGCTGGCTGGATACCCTGGCGTGACCGTCACCGTAGTCACCTTGCTCAAGCGCCGCAAGGGCATGAGCCGCGAGGATTTTCGCATCTATTACGAGACCCATCACCGCCGCATCGGCGAGCGGGTGCTGGCCGGCTATGCCACGCGCTACGTCCGGCGCTACCTCACGCCGACCGACGGCGTGGACCAGATCTGCGACGCCGATGTGGTGATGGAAATCGACTTTCCGGACGAAGCCACCCGCGATGCCTGCTTCGCCGTGCTTGCCGATCCCGCTACGCAGGCGATGATCGCGGAGGATGAGGAACGGCTGTTCGATCGCGAACGGATCCGCACGTTCGGCGTCAGCGAGGCGGCCTCCGTTCTAGGCTAGGGCGCTTGGACGGATTCGGGCCGTCCGCGAGCGCCGACTTTGCGGACGTTGCGATTGGGGGGGTAATCCGGCAACTTCACTCAATGATTCACGTGTTTTTTTCCTCCGCTGCAGGCACACTACGGCAAATACTGAACGAGCGAGGCCAGGAGGATCGCATCGCTCATTTTGCCGACACGCTCGATTGGGGCCCAATCCAGACCGAAGACTTTGCTGATCGCGAGAGGTGGTTCGATCAGTTCGCACCCTTTGATTTTGGCGAATGCAACTGGCTCAGTGAAGGCGCGTCTAAGTTTAGGCAGAAAATCGCAGCCGATCCCGAACGCTTGATTTGGATTTCCCCCCGCTGCCCGCAGGATCTTTCTGGCCTACACTGGTTCTTGGCGCAGTTTGGCGGCGCTGGCTCTCAGATGATAGTCGCGGATTACCCGTTCAAGGGAACAAGGCACGCTGAGCCTCCTTTGCGCCTCAGTCAATTACGAGACCACCAGATCGCCGAGCTACTTGATCACTGCCCCCGCAAAGCGTGGAATGCCTCACACTATCCAGAAGATCGATGGCACACTTTAATGATGGAAGGGGCGCACCTACGTATCGTAGATAGCGGTATTCTCAGGAGCGAAGGGGCAGACTATTTTGATCAATTCTTGCTCGAACGCTGTCCGGCCGATTGGTTAAAGGCCCATCGCATTGTCGGTGATGCGCTGGGCGACATTTGGGACGTTGGGCATAGTCCCGATCCAGGGTTTCTATTTTGGCGACTTCGCGAGCTGATCGAGAAAGGTACAATACAGAGCGAGGGCGAATTAAAACTGTTCGGCGATCCACGATGCGAGGTGAAGGTTCGACGGTGACATCACGCCGATCGTCCGCTTCCCCACCGAAAGCCGTCCTTCCAACCCCGCTCAGGCTGAGCTTGTCGAAGCCCCCTAGGCTGGGCCCTGCGGTTCTCCATGCTTCGACAAGCTCAGCCTGAGCGGGGTGGGTAGGGTGATGGCAACTCACCACCCATCCCAGCCATCAGATGACGTTGAATTTGTCCGCGCGGACTAGTCCCCCTTCAATCTTCCCGCGCATCCATCGTCGTATATTCGCGGCGGGTGAACAGCCATTGCCCGTCGATCCGCGCCAGTTCGTCGGCATAGCGGCCGCGCAGGCGCATGGTCTTGCCGCTGGCGGGATCGTCGAACAGTTCCGATGTGTAGGAGACCGCCGTGGCGCGATCGCCCTCCACTCGGATCGTGCCGGGATGGGCGACGTAGATCATCGGCCGCCCGCCCGAAAGGCCGTAGCGCTTCATCGATTCCACCCATGCCGCGACGATGGCGGGCTTGCCGGTGTAGCCGCCCAGATCGGGGAATTCGGGCAGGGCCCAGAAGGCGTCTTCCGCCCATGTCGCGGCCCAGACTTCGGCATCTCGTGTCATCACCCCGTGGGCGTAACTATCCAGCAGTTCGCGGATCAGGATGCGGTCTTCCAGCGGTCCGGTGAAGGCCATGCGCGGGGTATCTCCTGCCTATTCAGTAAGGATGGGGTTCGCCGTTCCACTTGTAGAACCCGCCGGACATCGCGGGCGTCAGCCGCCCGGCAAGTTCGGCGATGCCGGCCGCGCTTTCCTGCGGCGTGAGGTCCGCCTGCGGCCCGCCCATGTCGGTCTGCACCCAGCCGGGGTGGACGCTGATCGCGATGATCCCGCGATCCTGCGTGCCCAGCGCGACCGAGACCACCAATCGGTGCAGCGCTGCCTTGGAGGCGGAGTAGGCCTCGTACCCCGGATAGGGCCAGGTAGAGGCGCCGACCTGGCTGCCGAAGCACACCACTTTCGCGCCCGGCTTCAGGCGCGGCAGGAAGGCCTGGAACACGCGCATCGGCCCGTTGACGTTGACGTTGAAGACATCGAGCCAGTCCGCGAAATCGGCGCTTTCCAGTTCCGAGGTCACGCTGCCCGATACGCCCGCGACGTTGTAAAGCAAATCGATCGCGCCATCGCCGGTATCCGCCGCACCGGCCGTTACCGAGGCGTCGTCCGCCACGTCCATGGCGTGCAGGGTGACGAGGCCGCCCGAAGCGGCAGCGATGTCCCGCAAAGCCGTCGCCCGCCCCGGATCGCGCAGCAGGGCGAACACGCGGTCCCCCTTCGCCAGATGCAGCTTGACGAGTTCGAGCGCGATGCCGCGCCCCGCACCGGTGATTGCCACGTTCGCCATCAGGGCTTCCTTCCTTCGATCCAGTCGTTCAGCACTTCGTGGAAGAAGCGCACGCGGGTTTCCTGCGCCGGCAGGTAAGCGTCGGTATAGCCGCGCGAATGCATGCCTGCCTGCATCCCTTCGGCCAGTTCCATGTCCTGGTAGACGATCTGCCCGGCCAGCTCGGGAATGCCCCGGCCCCCGTCGAAATCGCGGTGTTCGCAGGCGGCCGCCTCACGCAGCGGGCGGGGGCCCGCCATCACCGATTCCACCACATCCTGCCCGGCCACCGGGAAGGCCATGCACCATAGATCGAAGAAACATTTCTCCGGATCTTCGGGATGCGGTTCGGACCGGAACAGCACCAGGTTGTCCGGCAGGAAGCTGATCGTCACATTCGGGAAGATCACCGTGTGCGGGCTGTCGGTAATCTCCTCCTCATCCATGTGTTCGTAATGGAGATAGCCGCGCGCCTTCCAGTCGCGCTTCTTCGCGGCCTTCAGATCCAGCCAGCCCTGCATCGCCATGTCCTCGTAAGAGGCATAGCCGTCCGGATCGATGCCCCAGTGCTGCAGGATCAGCTTGTAGGGATGCGGCAGGTCGTCCGGCAGCCGGTCGGACAGCGAGGGGCGCATCGGCTGCACCGTGCGCCCGTGCCCGGCGGGCCACATCTCGTGCCGGGCGGTGTCGACGTCCTGATCGATCCACGGCGGCACTTGCGGATGTGCGGTGCGGGTGTGGTAGCTTTCGGAGAAGTTGTCGGTCACGAACTTCCAGTTGGCATTCAGCGCGATGCGATACCACGCGACGCGGACGGCGGTGTCCATCGGATAGCGCGCGTAGACGTCGGGCAGGGGGGCCAGATATTCGAGGAGGCCCGGCCCCTCCTTCGCCATCGTGTACCAGACGAAACCGCCCCAGCTTTCGCAGCGAAGCTCCTTTAGCGAGAGCTTGCCGCAGGGGCTGCCTTGCGGGAAATCGCCTTCGTCCTGAACCTGGATAAGCGCGCCATCCAGCGCATAGCGCCAGCCGTGGTAGGGGCAGGAAATCGTGTCGACAGAGGACATGCCGCGCACCAGCCGCATGCCGCGATGGGCGCAGGAATTGTAGAAGGCGCGGACGGAGCCGTCCTCCTGCCGGATCGCGATCACCGATTCCTTCATGAAATCATGCACCATGAAGTCGCCGGCTTCCGGAATGTCGGCCAGGCGCCCGGCGATATGCCAGATGCGGGTCCAGAGCCCGTCCCATTCCTTCTGCGCGAAATCGCGGGCGTAGTAGCGGTCCCCCGTGATCGGATCGCCGCGCAAGTTGCCGGGATCGCGGCCGTCGAGCGGCGCCATGGCCTCCGCAGGCTTGTTCATGCCGGTACGTCTCCCGTTCTGTCCTGTCTTTTTCGAGTCTTCTGCCGCAAGTCTGGGGGCGGGGCAGGGGCGGGGCACCTGTCACTTGTGCGAGAAAGCCGGACGCGCTGCCGGTTTTCTTTCAGCTGCACTCGTTCAGATCCTGCATGGTGCGCGCGGCGAAACGGCGCAGGCGGTCCATCCGGTCTCCATCGCCGAAGATCGGCCGGTGCAGCAGCATGCCCATGTGCATGGCGCTGGTGAAATCGTGCGCCAGTTTCAGGTTCTCCCAATCGTCGCGCCACTGCGGGAAAGCCTCGATCATCTCACTCATCCAGATTTCGTCGTAGCGGCGGGCGACCGGGGCGAAGATCGCCGCCAGTTCGCCATCGGTGCGCGCGGCGACCGCGAGTTCCAGCCAGGCCGCATAATCGCGCGTCTGCACGGAGCGCCAGTGCGCCTCGCACGCCAGTTCGATCTTCGGTTCGCCGGCGCGGCGGGACAGCGCGTTCAGGTAATCGTCCAGAAAGGCGCGCATCCGGTGATAGACCGCGTGGTCCAGCACGGCCGCCACCAGCGCCATGCGCGAAGGGAAGTGGTGGTGCATGGCCCCGCGCGAAACGTCGCAGCGGGTGGCGACGGCGGCGGTGGTAAGGCCGGGATAGCCATGCTCGACCAGACAGTCGATCGCGGCCGAGACCAGCCGCTCACGCATCCGCGCGCTCTTGCGCTGCTGCCACTTGGCCGGCGGCTCGGCGTGGATTTCCGGGGCCAGGGCGCCCAGGATGCGGTCCTGAAGGGTCTCGCTGTTCATGGCCTCTCCTTGGCGGGAAGGCTGCCTGCCAATGCCGTCCAGCGCCACCTAGCCTTAGTCGCAGGTGAGGAAGATCGCCGCCTCATACCATAAAACCGGCAGGTGAGTCGGTTTCCGATTTGCCGGACCCTCAAGACACGCCGCGAAGCGTGCAGGGGCGGAGAGGAAGGCAGACCATGACCGAGGCGCAACTGGCGCAGGAATTCGATCTCGCGGCCGAAGTGCGCGATCTTGCCGCGCGGCGCGATATTGCCGAAGCCGCGCACCGCTACATGCGCGGGCTGGACCGGCTGGACGCCGCGCTGCAGCGCCGGGCCTTTCACGACGATGCCGTGGTGGACTGTGGGCTGATGCAGGGCAGCGCCGATGAGTTCGTGGCCTTCTGTCAGGACTTTCTGGGCACCATGGAGGCGACGCATCACCTGCTGGGCCAGCACCGCATCGAGGTTTCGGGAGAGACCGCGCGTGGAGAGGCCTATTTCCAGGCCTGGCACGGCGTGCGCGAAGAGGGCGGCGGCGTGCGGGACCTGTTCGTCGCCGGGCGATATCTTGACGAATATGCCTGCCGGAACGGCGAATGGCGCATCACCGCGCGCCTGCTGGTGACCGACTGGGTCAAGGACGATCCCGGCTCACTCGATTTCTTCGCCGCAAACCCCGGCGTCGTGCGCGGCGGCCGTCGCGGCAGCGATCCCAGCGACATCGACTCCAGCCAGACAGGAGCACGTTCATGAACGTTCAGAGCAAGGTTTCCCGCTACTCGCAGGAATTCGATCCGCCGGTGCGCGGGGACACGATCACCGCCGACCGCTACATCTCCAAGGAGTGGATGGCGGGTGAGATGAAGAACCTCTGGCCCAAAGTCTGGCATCTGGGCGGCGTGCTGGCCGATCTGGAGGAGCCGGGCGACGTGATCCGGCACAACTTCGGCAAGGAATCGGTGATCATGGTGCGGCAGGAGGACGAGTCCATCCGCGCCTTCTACAACTCCTGCCCGCATCGCGGGAACCGGCTGATCCTGGCCGACGTCACCAGCGTGCCGCGCATCACCTGCGGTTATCACAACTGGACCTATGACCTCGACGGCACCTTGATCAAAGTGCAGGACCCGGACGATTTCGAGGGCGGCAGCCCCTGCGGCAAAGTCCACCTCTCCGAACTGCGGTGCGAGACCTGGGGCCCCTTCGTGTTTTGGTGCATGGACGACGATGTCGCCCCGCTGCACGAATGGCTTGCGCCTTTCCCGGAGCGCCTGGCCGGCTACGGCATCGACAACTGGGTACGCGTGCTGAACCTCTCGGCCGACTGCGAATTCAACTGGAAGATCATCCGCGACAATTTCAACGAGAGCTACCACCTGCCCACCATCCACCCGGAACTGGCGACCTTCATCAATGATGGGCTGCCGGATACGCTGTTCGAGATGTATCCGTCGGGCCACAACTCGATGTGGATGAAAGGCCATCAGGCCACGACCCGCGTCGACTATCACACTACCGAAGTGCCTGCGCCGCTGAACCAGATCGCCCAGGCCTGGGGCATCGACCCGGCCGATTATGCCGGCCATACCGGGGACTTGCGCGCGGCGGTGATCGAGGCGAAGCGGCGGCTGGGGCCGGAGCGGGGCTTTGCCAACTATGCGCAGATGAGCGACCAGCAACTGGTCGATTACTTCCACTGCACGCTGTTCCCCAACCTGACGCTGACCATGAGCCCGGAACAGCTGCAGGTGCTGCGCACCGAACCGCACCCCACCGATCCCGAGAAGTGCGTGTTCCAGCACTGGTGCCTCTATCCGCCGATCGCGGGCATGCGCGAGGTGGAAACGCCGGTGGGCACGGTGCCGCTGCGCCACGATGCCGTCGCGCGGCATTCGGTCTATGGCGACGGGGTCTCGCTGGGCTTCGTGGCGGATCAGGACTTGTCCATCGGCACCAGCCAGCAGCAGGGCCTCAATTCGCGCGGGTTCAAGGGCTGCATCCTGCCGGGTCAGGAAAAGCGCGTGCAGCGCTTCCACGAATTGCTGAACGACATGGTGCAGGGGTGATCCCTTGCCCTATCGAGGATCGGCTGGCGATCCAGGACCTGATAGTCGCCTATGCGCACGCCGTGGACAGCCTGCATGACATCGACGGGATATGCGATGTTTTCGTGGAGGATGCGGTGTTCGACCTTTCGGGCATCGGCTTTCCCAGCCTTGTCGGCCGCGCCGCGATCGGGACATTCTTTGAGAATACCTTCGCGTCGATGGCCGCCCATGCGCATTACCTGACGAACTTCGCGATCACCGCCTATGAGGGCGACCGGGCCTCCATCCGTGCTTATGTGATCGGCATGGGGAAGTACCGGGCGGGCGGCGGGATCACCGTCCACGGGCGGTATTATTTCGACGTGGTGCGCACGGCGGCGGGGTGGAAGGCGGCGCGTTACACGATGGACTTCTTGATCCCGCCGGAAGGGTGAGGGGGCGCGAAGCCGTCCGTGAGCCGCTGACCGGCACACGCGGCACCCCACGCTCCACACAGCCCCGCAAACCAAAACCTCGTCGCCCCCGCGAAGGCGGGGGCCCCGCTTTCCTTCGCGCCACGGCTCAAGAACAAGCGGGATCCCCGCCTTCGCGGGGATGACGAGAAGGGGCGGGGAGTCGTCGCGCAGGCCCTACAACGTCACCCCGAAAATCTCCTTCCGGGGCCAGCCTTCCTCGTCATAAACCGGCTCGATCCCGGCCACCGAATAGATCTGCACCGCAAAACCCGTCAACTCGTATTCGCCCAGATGCGCGCGCATCGCGGCGTAGGAGGAATGCGCGAAGTGGCCCAGCAGGTCGCGCTCGCTGTCCCATTCCTCGTAGACATGGATCACGCCGGGATCGAGCGGATCGACCGCCCAGTTGTAGGCCGTGCAGCCGTGTTCCTCCCGGCTGGAGGCGATGTGTTCGGCGCCGCCCCGGATGATGGCGGCGCAGAGGGCGTCGTCGCCCGCGAAGCGGAGCGTTCCGGCCACGATGATGCGCATTGGCGGTCCTTTCAGGCGATCGGCCGGATCAGCGGCGTCTCGTGGATTTCCAGGATTTCGAAGACGTTGCCGAAGAAATCCCGGCAATAAGTGCCCGCATAGCCGTGCTTGGTGCCGTCCGCGTCGGTGGTGATCGTCGCCAGTTCGGGCGGGGCGTGGACCGGCAGCCCGGCCGCCACGATCCGCTCGTGAACGGCGGCAAGGTCCTGCACTTGCAGGGCGATATGCGTGTAGCCGTATTCGTTGACGCCCCGGCGCGGATCCTGCGGCTGGCTCTGCTTCGGCGCGGTATATTCGAAGCACTCGATCTGCACATTGCCCAGCCGGCAGAAGAACTGTTCCGCCGCGCTGCCTTCCAGCCCGACGATCTGGTCGATGAAGGGATTGTCCGCCCAACGCAGCGGCTCCACTTCCTCCACCGCGCCCAGGATATCGAGGTAGAAGTGCCGCGCCTTGGCCAGATCGGGCACCGAAACGCCGATGTGGTGGATGCCGATCACGCCGGGGAGGGTGCCGCTCATGCCGCTACCGTGCTTTCCGCGCCGACATTGCGCTGCGCCGCGTGCCGGCCGGCAAGGTAGCCGAAGACCATGCCCGGCCCCAGCGTGCCGCCGCCGCCGCCGTAAGTCATGCCCATCATCGACCCCATGGCATTGCCTGCCGCGTAGAGGCCCTCGATCGGCTTCAGGTCCACGTCCAGTACGCGGCCGAGCGTGTCCGTCTTCGGCCCGCCCTTGGTGCCCAGCGCGCCGGACTTGACCTCGGCCGCGTAGTAGGGGCCGCCCTCGATCTTGCCGAGCGTGGCCTCCTTGCGGCCCTTGCGGTCGGGATCGCCCCAATAGAGGTCGTAGTAGCTGTCACCCCTGCCGAAATCCGCGTCCTTGCCGGTGTCGACCATCTTGTTCCAGCGTTCGACCGTGGCCTCCAGCGCGCCTTCCGGAATGCCCAGCTTGTCCGCGAGTTCGGCAAGGGTATCGCCGCGCGCGATCCAGTCGGCGGGTTCGCGCTTGTGCTCGCCGTCGCCCACGCCGATCAACTGCGTGTCGAGGAAGCCCCACTTGTCGTAGAACGTCTGGTTGAACAGGCACCAGGCCGGAAGATTGGCCCAGGAGCAGGAATTGAGATCCTGCACATGGAACGCCGCGCCGAAGGCGTTGTAGTTCGCCGCCTCGTTGGTGAAGCGCTTGCCCGTGCGATTGACCATGATGGTGCCGGGCAGCGTCCGTTCCCCGGTGAACAGCATCCGGCCCATTTCGTTGAGCGGGGCCTCCACCACCGGCATCCACCACGCTTCCCGCATGGAGGAGAGCATGGCGCCGGCCTTCATCGCCATGCGCAATCCGTCGCCGGTATTGGTGCGGATCGAGACGGGGGAGGTCAGCGGGCCGCGCAGGAAGGCGGCCTTGAACGCCTCGTTATGTTCGAAGCCGCCGGTTGCCAGCATGACGTTGGGCGCGTCGATCAGGGTGCCGTCGTCCAATTCCACGCCCTTGGTTATGCCGTCCTCGATCCGCAGTTCCTTGCCGCCGGTGCCCAGCAGGAACTCCACGTCCCGGTCCAGACAGCCGCGCAGCAGGCGGCCGACAAGGGCGTGACCCAGCCCGCGCTCGTCATTGTCGGCCCGGCGCTTGGCCTCGGCAGGGTCCAGCGGATCGGGCACGGCCTGCGCCAGCGAGGTTTCGCCCACGGTGAAGTAGACGTGCGGCCAGTAATAGGGGGAGACCTCCACCCGGTCCCGCCATTCGCCGAGGTCACCATAGGGATAGACCGCGCATTCCAGCGTGCGCCCCCCGCGCGATGCGGCGCCGGGCTGTTCGGGGTGGTAGTCCGGGAAATCGGGCACCACCATGAACTTCACCGGCGTGCGGCCTTCCAGGAAGGCCACCATCTCCACCCCGCCGTCGATATAGGCTTCTGCCATCTGCGGCTCGATCAGCCCGTTGGACATGGAGGCGAGGTAGGTCAGCGCCTTTTCGCGGCTGTCTTCCTTGCCGAAGGCCTGCTGGTGCGGGTTGCAGGGAATCCAGATCTGCCCGCCGGACCACGCCGAAGTGCCGCCCAGCTTCTGTCCTTTTTCGACCACGAGAACTTTCGCGCCATGCTCGGCCGCGGTCAGCGCAGCCGTCAGCCCCGCCGCGCCCGAACCGAGCACGACGAGATCGTATGCCTTGTTGCTCATTGTCTCTCTCCCGATGGCCTCTTCAGGGCCTCATGAAATCAGACCTGACTAAAGCCTCCGTCCATCACGAGTTCGTCGCAGGTCATGAAACTGGATGCCTCGCTGGCAAGGAAGACCACGCCGCCCGCCATTTCCTCCGGCCGGCCGAGGCGGCCGATGGGGTGGGTGGTGTTCATCGCCGCCAGCGACGCCTCGCGCGAGGGCGAGGCGCCGAGTTCGACGTAGCGGTCCATGATCGATGCCAGCATCGGCGTCTCGATCCCGCCGGGGTGCACCGAATTGACGCGGATGTTGTACTTCAGCGCCGCGAATTCGGCGCCCAGGCACTTGGACAGCATCTTGATCGCCGCCTTGCTGACGCAATAGGCCGCATTGAACGCCGCACCGCGCAGGCCGCCGACGCTGGAGAAGTTGATCACCGAAGCCCCGCCTTTGCGCGCCTTGCCCCCGGCCTTCAGCAGATCGAGCAGGATCTGTGTGCCGATGATGGCGGAATCGACGTTGATGGCGTTTATCCGGTGAAATTCGGAAAGCGGCGTATCCTCGAACTTGGTGACGATCGAGAAGCCGGCGTTGTTCACCAGCACGTCCAGCCGGCCGTAGCTTTCCCGCACCAACGCTTCCACCGCGCGCCAGTCCGCATCGCTGGTGACATCGTGCTTCAGATAGTGGTCGGCGCCTTCGATCGCGGCACTGTCCTTGAGGTCGGTGGCGATTACGGTGGCGCCGGCGGCCCTCATGGCCTTCACGATCTCGCGCCCGATGCCGCCGGCGGCTCCGGTGACGACGGCGATGGTGTCGGGAAGGGCGCCGGGTGAAGGTGCGGTCATGCTGCGTGTTCCTCTATGTCTTCGGTTGCGCCCTGCGCGCCGGGGGCTTCGACAAGCTCAGCCTGAGCGGGAATGGGGGGATCGAACAAGGTCCGCTTGGGCGTATCTAGCAAGCGCTGCTCCCGCTGAATGGGACGGGGCGTATTAAGCAAACCCCGCTCACCCTGAGCTTGTCGAAGGGTCAGGCCGGACCGTGGGCCCTCAGCAAACAGGGCGCCACGCATCGTCACTGCGCGGTCCAGCCGCCGTCGACGACCAGTTCCGCGCCGGTCATGTAGGAACTGTCGCTGGAAGCGAGGAAGAACACCGCGCTGGCGAGTTCGGACGGTTCGGCCAGCCGGCCCATCGGCGTCTTGCCGGACATCAGATCCACCAGATCCTGCGGCTTTTCCGCAACGCCCTTGTCCACCCAGCGCTGGAAGCCTTCCTTCAGCAGCGGCGTCATCACGAAGCCGGGATGCAGCGAATTGGCGCGGATCGGCATCTGCTTGCCGGCGAATTCCAGCGCGATGGACTTGGTGAACAGCCGCACCGCGCCCTTGCTGGCGTTGTATCCGGAAACCTCGCTCATGCCGACAAGGCCCATGATCGAACTGACGTTGATGATCGAGGCACCGCCCGCCACTTCCGCGCCACTCGCCGCCATCAGCGGCACGAACGTGCGCACGCCCAGGAACACGCCGTCGACATTGATGCTCATGATCCGCCGCCAGCCTTCCAGAGAGGTTTCGGCGACCGGGCCGGTCAGGTCGATGCCCGCGTTGTTGACCAGGATGTGCAGCTTGCCATGCCGCTGGGTGACTGCATCCAGCACTGCCTGCCAATCCTGCTCGCTGGTGACGTTGGCCTGCACATAGCTGGCCGCCTGACCAAGCCGGCCGAGTGTCTCGCCCACAAGCGCGCTGTCCTGCGCCTCCAGATCGGTCAGCACCACTTCCGCGCCTTCGGCCAGAAAGCGCTCCACGCAGGCCAGCCCGATGCCGCGAAGACCGCCCGAAACCAGCGCCACGCGGCCCTTCAGCCGCTGCGAACCCAGATCGCTCATACGCCCATCATCCCTGCCGTGGTTGCCCCGTCGATCACGTATTCGCTGCCGGAGACGAACTGCGATTCGTCCGATGCGAACCACGCCACCAGCCCGGCGATCTCGTCCACTTGGGCCATGCGGCCCAGCGGCGACATGCCTTCGTAGGCGGCGCGCGTGGCCGCCGGATCGCCGGAAGTTTCGATCAGGTTGCGGATCATCGCGGTCTCCACCACGCCGGGCAGGATCGCGTTCACGCGAATGCGGTACTTGCGGTTGCCCGCGTGGACCGCCGCCGATTTCACCAGCGCGACGACTGCCGCCTTGGACACCGAATAGGCCACGAAATTGCCCATCGCCCGATGCGCGTTCATGGAGGAATTGACCAAGATCGATCCCGCCGCGCCGTCCGGGTTTTTGGCCATCAGCCGCATCGCGTGCTGCACGGTGAGCATCGCGCCGGTCTGGTTGACGCCGATGACGTTTTCCCAGCCCTCCAGCGTGATATCCTCCACGCTGCCGTCGCCGTGCTCGGTCCCGGCATTGGCGAAAGCGAAGTCCAGCCGGCCGTAGTCGGCGGCGATCCGGGCGGAAAGCGCATCCCAGGCGGCGCCGTCGCGCACGTTGTGGCTGACGAATTCGGCCCCGGTCGCGGCGCAGACTTCGTCCGCGGCGCTGCGGTTGGATCCGGTGAATATAACGCGCGCGCCTTCCGCGCAGAGCCGCCGTACCGCACCCGCGCCGATGCCGGACGTGCCTCCGGTGACCAGCGCCACCTTGCCTTCAAGCCGCTTCACGGCATTCTCCCGTCTTATGCGTTGTTTTCGAACATGGCCGATCTTCGCCGGGGGGCAACCTATGATTAGAGCAAGGTGACTTCGCCTTCCCACCGGTCCAGACATGCCCCAAACAGGGAAAAACGAAACAGGTTGGGAGACCTTGGACCGATGGCCGAACGTGACCCCGAATTGGGCTCTACGCTGGGAGAAGACCGCAGCGAGGGCATCAGCTGGGCCGAACTCATGGCGCAGGATTCGCGGGCGGCCCCCGCGATCCTGACGCAGGAGAGCTACACTTATCGCGGGTCCGACCCGATCCCCGCCACCCGCTACACCAGCGCCGAATTCGCGAAACTGGAGCGGGAGCGGATGTGGCCCTACGTCTGGCAGTTCGTCGCGCGGGAGGAAGACCTGCCGGAGCCCGGCGACTTCATCGTCTATGAGAACGCCGGGCGGTCCTACCTGGTCAGCCGGCAGGACGATGGATCGATCCGCGCCATGCACAACGTCTGCCTCCATCGCGGCCGCAAGCTGCGCACGGAGGAAGGCCATGCGGACAAGTTCGTCTGCCCGTTCCACGGCTTCGCCTGGAAGAAGGACGGCAGCTTCGATTCCATGCCGTGCCAGTGGGACTTTCCGCATCTGGCCGAACAGAACCTCGATCTGCCGGAGGCCGAAGTCGGGCGCTGGGCGGGCTACGTCTTCATTCGCGAGGAGAAGGGCGGGCCCAGCCTGGAGGAATTCCTGGCCCCGCTGCCCGACCATTTCAAGCGCTGGCGGCATGAGGAATGCGCCAGCGTCATGCGCGTGGCCAAGGAAGTGCCGGCCAACTGGAAAGTGGTGATGGAGGCTTTCATGGAGGCTTGGCACACCATCGTCACCCACCCGCAACTGTTGCCGTTCACCGGCGATTCCAACGCCGCCTACTGGACCTGGGGGGACAATGTGAACGTCAACCTCGTCCCCTTCGGCGTGATGAGCCCGCATATCGAACAGGGTCAGGGAGAGCAGTGGATCGTCGACGAGTTCATCAAGTACAACGGCCGCTCCGGAGACAATTACGAGGGCGAGGCTTCGGCCAATCCCATGGCGATCCGGGTGCCCGAAGGCGTCACCGCCCGCGCCGCGCTGGGTGCGGCGATGCGTGCGGCTTATACCGAGAGCACTGGTTACGACCATGCCGAGGCGACCGACGCGGAACTGCTGGACGCGCTAGTTTACAACGTCTTCCCCAACTTCGCGCCTTGGGGCGGGTACATGCCCAACATCGTCTACAACTGGCTGCCAGGTAAGACGCCGGACACTTGCGTGATGGAAGTGCGCATTCTGGCGCGCATTCCCAAGGGCCAGCCGATCCCGCGCGGCGCGCCGCTGAAGATGCTGCGGCTGGACCAGAAGTGGACCGAGGCGCCGGAGCTGGGCATTCTGGGCGACGTGTTCGAACAGGACATGGACAACCTGCCCTTCGTTCAGGAGGGGCTGCATGCCTCGAAGACGGGCAAGGTGAATCTGGGCAACTATCAGGAAATCCGCATCCGCCAGTTCCAGGATACTTTGATGAAGTACATCGACGGCGAACTGGGCAAGACCACGCCCGAAGGGATGGCCTGACCGCATGAGCGAAACCGCTGAAAGCCGCCCGCCGCGCATCGACTGCGTGTTGATCTGCGGCGGGGTCTGGCACGACATGGACTTCGCCCGGCTGGAACTGCTGAAGCTTCTGGCCGAGGATCCTTCGGTGCGCACCCGCGTGTTCGAGGATTACGAGAACCTCGACGCGATCCGCTCCGCCCATGTGCTGATCACTTATACCTGCGACGTTACGCCCTCACTGGCGGCGCAGGAGGTGCTGCGCGACTGGCTTTCCGCCGGCGGGCGCTGGTATGCGCTTCACGGCACCAATTCGGTGCTGCGCCTATTGGAAAACGGACTCTGGGACGCGCCGCGCTGGGCGCCGCTGTTCATGGACCTGCTGGGCAGCCAGTTCGTCAGCCATCCGCCGATCGCGCCCTATACGGTGACGGTGGCCGATCCCGGCCATCCGCTGGTGGAAGGCATCGAACCGTTCGAGACGACCGACGAACTTTACCACATGGAATGCCACGGCGAGTTGCACGTGCTGCTGGAAACCGAATGCGCCGAAGAAGGCACCGGCTTCGTGGAGGCGGCTGACGCCATCGGCACGCATCCGGTGATGTACATCAAGCGTCACGGCAAGGGCGCGGTGCTTTACAACACGCTCGGCCATTGCCGGGGGCATTACGACCTTCAACCGATGCTGGATTGGTGGCCGACCGTGGACCGCTGTGCCTGGGATTTGCCGGTGTTTTATGAACTGCTGCGCCGAGGGATCGGCTGGATCAAGCAGCGGGAGGGGTGAGGTTGTAGAAAGGAAGCGGGGCCCCCGCCTTCGCGGGGGCGACGGGTGTTTTGGCGGGGCGGATTCCAATATCGAGGCAATTGCCCGTTTTGGATACAGCACATCCGATCAAAAACCCCTTCGTCGCCCCCGCGCAGGCGGGGGCCCCGCTTGTTCTTCTCCCCCCGCTTCAATTCAACAACCGCGCATAGCGATCCAGCGCTGCCTCCGGCCCCTCCGGCCAGCGGGAGAGCACCAGCAACCGCTTGTGGCCCGCGCCGATGGCCAGTTCGTCGGTCACGCCCATGCCGCCGTGGAACTGCACCATCTCATGCGCCAGCACGATCGAAGCCTCGCTGATCCACGCCCGCGCGCCGCTCACCGCTTCGGCAAAGCGGTCGCCGCCCCAGGAGACCAGCGCCAGGTTCAGCAGCGCCCGGCTCTGCTCGATGGCAGCATATTGCGCCACCATGCGGTGCTGGATTGCCTGGAACGAGCCCAGCGCCGCGCCGAACTGGTCGCGCGTGCGGACATAGTCCAGCGTGTCGTGGAACATCCGCTCCATGATGCCCAGCGCTTCGGCGCAGCGGGCCAGCGCGGCGACCTGTTGCGCCTCCTCGATCGCGGCAAGGCCGCCATCCAGCCGGTGACTTTCGGGTACGGAGACGCCTTGCAGAATCAGCGAGGCGGCAATCGACCCGTCCGCCAGCGGCCACTCGCGTCGGCACAGGCCAGGTGTGTCGGCAGGCACGAGGAATAGCGCAACGCCCTCCGCATCCGTGGGCGTACCGGACAGGCGGGCGGAGACGAGATAGCCGTCCGCCCCGCCGCCGGCGATGGAGTAGGGCTTCACCCCGTCCAGCCGATAGCCGCCGTTATCGGGCACGGCTGTGGTCTCCACCCATGCCATCCCGTCCCGTGCTTTCGCTTCGGCGTGGGCGAGGGCGAGGCGTTTTTCGCCGGTGAGCAGCCCGTCCAGCCATTCGTCCCGCAGCGCCTCGGGCGCGGTCAGCGCGAACAGGCGGCCGGCGAGCACGGACGCTTCCGCCAGCGGCTCCACCACCATGCCGCGACCCAACGCCTCGAACACCGTGGCGATGCCGGTGGCGTCGAGGCTGAGGCCGCCCAGTTCTTCCGGAAACGGCGCCGCAATCAGGCCCAGTTCGCCCAACAGCGCCCAGTTCTTGCCCGAAAACCCGCTCGGTTCCGCCAGGAACGCGCGGCGCGTGGTGTGGTCGTAAGTATTGGTGACGAAGCGCTCGGTCAGCGCCTTGAGCATTTCCTCGTCTTCGCTGAGATCGAAATTCACATGCCTCTCCCGTCTGTCACACGGGTGTAGCACCTGCCGTGGGACCATCTCCGCTGGGCAAAAGGCTAGTGTGTAAAAGGCTAGGGCAGAACGAGCCGTTTTTCGGCTTTCGGACAATTGTGCACCCCGGCGGGACGCGTTACGCTCTGTCCCAAGAGAGGAAAAACATGTCGCTGTTGTCACAGGAAAACATAGACGCCGTGCGCGTCTCTTCGCCGGCTGACATCCGCCCGGCGGCGGAGGCTCTGCACAAGATCGCCATGGACCTCGGGTACCGGGCCGCGCCGGCGCATGACATTGCCGACAAGCGTACCCCCGTCGATGGCGAGGGCAAGGTGCTGGCCATCGAAGTATTCGGCTGGGGCGATGACGAGCGGGTGTGGTGGCGCAATTCGCGCATTGCGCTCGATTCCCCGCTGACGACGGCTTGCCGCTTCGAAAGCCAGCCGTTCTGGGCCAATGCGCAGGGCTTCCGCACGCGTGAGCCGAACGCCTACCTGCAGTCGATCGACATCGCCAATTTCGAACAGCGCGCCATGACCCGCGCCTGCATCGCAGTGCCGGTGCACCTGCCGTTCGGCCAGATCGGCGCGGTCAGCTTCAACCCGCTGGACAAGGACCGGACCGACCTATCGGAAGACTTCCTGCGCCTGTCGGACGCGCTGGGGCTCTATGCCCGCACCTTCATAGCGACCTATATTCAGGTGATGGGATCCACCCAGGCCCTGCCGCCGGAATCACGCCTGTCCAAGCGCGAAGTGGAGTGCCTGCGCTGGGCGGCGATCGGCAAGACCGATCTGGAAATCAGCATGATCATGTCCCGCAGCCGCGCCACTGTGCGCTTCCACATCCACAACGCGGCGACCAAGCTGAACGCGGTGAACCGCAGCCAGACCGTCTTCAAGGCAGCGCAACTGGGGTACATCTCGCTGCATAACTAGGGTCTGGGCTAAGGCAGTGTGAACGAGGCGGATGGCAGCGTGGCGAAATTTGCGCACGGAGGCGGACGTTCCGGACACGCCGACAAAGCGGTCATACAGTGAAGTGCGACGTATCACGAAAATTGGGCTTTGCTGCAAACGCCGCATTGTCGCAGTGCTGCGGCCTACGACAATCGAATACGATGAAATCAGAAGTCTCGAAATTGATTTCGGCATACCGATAAATTCGAGGATTTCGTCAATAATGGCTAGCATGGTTTTCCATACCTAACGCCTCGAAGATGGCGACTTCATTTAAGCAGGCCGTTAGCTTCCCCTCTATTTTTGATAATCTTCATATTCCCATGCAAAAAATTTTGCCAATATATTGGACGACTCCTCGAAAGTAGGCCGGTCAGATTTGGCGATGATTTTCTCGATGGAGTCCCTAATTTCGCGGGCATCGAACCGATTTACGATCAACATATGCCTTTTGCAAACCGGCCCCTCTCTATCGATGATGTGCATTAATCGCCTTACCGAACAGACGGCTACACTATAGTCATGTGTGCCGTCTTGATCGATGGGGCCAATTCTTAGATTAACATCTATAATAAAATTTTCGTCAATTTCTGGATGATAATCTTCCAATACCTGCCATCCATTAACGTCTATGTGTTTTAAAATTATGTTCATGTCATGGCCACCAATTTCGATTCGATAGTCCGCCTACTACCTCGATACGCGGCTTTGTAAATTGTGCAGATACGTCGGCTTCCCCCAATAAAGCCGACTTTCCGCTGCATTGATACGCCGCTAGAAAGCTGACAGTCGTTCAGCGTCGGGATTTAATCATGCCACCCGGAGATCGAACTAGAACGTAATCCGGTCTTCCAGCATCAGCTTCGCGCCGCGTAGACCCAGCGCCATGGCAGGGGCGTTGGTGTTGCCGGTCACGTGGCCCGGCATCACCGAACAGTCCGCCACCCGCACGCCGGTCACGCCGTTCACCCGCAGGCGCGGATCGACCACCGCTGCGGGATCGCTGCCCATGCGGCAGGAGCGGATGGCGTGGAGGCCGCAACTGGAGAGCCGACGGAACGCGGAGAGAATGGCCGCGTCGCTGTCGATGTCTGCGCCGGGCACCAGTTCCGCGCCCACCATCTGTCCCAGCGGTGCCTCGGCCATGAAAGCGCGCATCTTGCGCACCAAGGCGACGGCGGAGCGGCGATCGTGCTCGGTCGTCAGGAAATTGTGGCGGATGTCGGCAAGGTCGCCGGAGTTCGGGCCGGTTGCCCGCACCGCGCTCTCGCTGGTGAGGCGCAGCAACTGGCCGTAGATGGTGACGCCGGGACGCGGGTCGATCTTGTCGAGCGGGACCGGGTCCTTGTCATCGCCGACCTTGAAAGTGTAGCCGCCCAGATAGAACTGCGCGTCCGTCCGCCCGTCGGGATGGGCGACATTGCAGAACGCGCCGACCTCGAAAGGCCCGGTTGCCAGCACGCCGTCATGTCGCAGCAGATAGCGCAGCATGGCCATGGCCGCGCCCACGCCGAAGAAGCTGCGGTTGGTGCCGCGCCCGTGCTCCAGTCGGTAGGGGATCGAGATCGACAGGTGCTCGATCATCCGCTCTCCCACGTCGGGCGAATGGACGAGCGGGGCGATCCCCGCCGCCTTCAGCCTTTCGGAATCGCCGATGCCCGAACGCTGGAGTAGCAGCGGGCTTTCCATGGCGCCCGCGCTGACCACGATCTCCCCACAGCAGGCGAAGTGCTGCGGTTGGCCGTTCACCACCGTATCGATCCCCGTGGCGCGGGTGCCGTCAAACACGATCCGCTCCGCCAGAGCGCCGGTTACCACCGTCAGGTTCGGCCGCCCGCGCGCTGCCGCCAGATAAGTCCGTGCCGAGGATTCACGGCGGCCATTCCGGATGTTGTGGCTGTAATAGCCGACGCGCGGGCCGGCCGCTGCGTTGAGGTCGTCCACGCGGCGCAGTCCCAGCGCTTCGCCGGATTCGATCATCCGTTCTGCCAGCGGGTAGGTGTAGCAGGCGGGGTCGACATGGACGAGGCCGCCGCTGCCGCGCATCGGTGAGGCGCCGGCGGCGTGGTCTTCCAGTTCGAGGAAGGCGGCGGTCATGCTCGCGCCGTTCCAGCCACTCGCGCCCGCGTCGCTTTCCCAGGCGTCGTAGTCTGCTGGTTCGCCCCGGCTCCAGATCATGCCGTTGATCGAGGATGAGCCGCCAAGGCCCTTGCCCCGGATCCAGACCTCGCCGCCCGCCTCGTTGGCGCCTTCCTCGCGCGGCTGGCTGACTGGATAGGCCCACATGTGTTCGGGCTTCTTCACCAGCTTTGCCACGCCCTTGGGCAGGGTGACCCAGAAGCTGTCGTTGGTGCCGCCCGCTTCCAGCAGCAGCACTTGCGCGCGGCCATCCGCGCTCAGCCGTTCCGCCATGACGCAGCCGGCCGAACCGGCGCCGACGATGATGTAGTCCCAGCTCTTTGCCATGGCTTCGTTCTCCCGCCCCACTGCGTCGCACGAACTGGCACATTGGCTACCCTAGCGTTTTGGTGAGTCACAAAGCCGGGGCGGGCACGCTTAAATCATTCACATCAACGGACTCGAAAGCCGAGAGATGGGGAGAACGATGCGCGCCATTGCCGAAGGCCTGTTCACCGACGAAACGCCGCCCCGGCTGCTGGGCGGCCGTGAGCGGACCACCGGGCGCGTGGTGTTTCCCTGCCCTGCCGGCGACGCTTGCGATCCCGTGCCATTGGCGCGCGAGGGTCGGCTCTGGTCCTACACCGTGCAGCGCTATCGCCCCAAGACACCGCCTTACGCGGGGCCGGAAGCCTTTGCGCCGTGGATCGTCGCCTATGTCGAGTTGCCGGGCGAGGTGATCGTGGAGGCGCGGCTGGTGGGCGTGGCGTTCGATGCCGTGGAGATCGGCATGCCGCTGCGCCTCGTGCAAGTGCCGCTCGACCCCGATGCGGTCGAGCCGCTGGCCATTCCGGCCTTCGCGCCGATCGAGGGAGGCAGGGCATGAGCGACGTCTGCATCGTCGGCATCGGCATCCATCCCTTCGGGCGCACCGATGGTCTGTCGGGCGTCGATCAGGGCGTCTTCGCGGTGCGGCAAGCGCTGGCCGATGCGGGCGTGGACTGGCCGCAAATCCAGTTTGCCTATGGCAGTTCGGACGCAGCCGGAAACCCGGATACGATGGTGGACCGGCTGGGGCTGACCGGCGTACAGTTCATCAATGTGCGCAACGGCTGCGCGGCGGGCGGATCGGCGCTGTTTTCGGCGCAGATGGCGATCAAGTCGGGCGAGTTCGAGCTTGGCCTTGCCGTCGGGTTCGACAAGCATCCGCGCGGCGCCTTCAACGCTCTGCCCAGCGAATACAACTTGCCGGACTGGTACGGGGAGGCGGGCTACATGGTCACCACCCAGTTCTTCGCGGCGAAGATCATGCGCTACATGCACATGTTCGGTATCTCCCACCAGACGCTGGCCCGCGTGGCGGAAAAGGCCTTTCGCAACGGCGCCCATGCGCCGCACGCCTGGCGGCGCCAGCCGGTGCCGATCGAGGAGATCCTCTCTGCCCCGCTCGTATCGGATCCCTACACCAAGTACATGTTCTGCTCTCCGGCCGAGGGCGGTGTTGCGCTGGTCCTCGCCAGCGAGAAGAAGGCGCGCGAACTGGGCAAGCCGCTGGTCCGCCTGAAGGCAGCGACCATGCGCACCCGCCCGCCGCACAGTTTCGAGGTTTTTGCGCCCAGCGTGGACGTGGTGGCGGACGACAGCGCGCCGCGCGGCACCGCCACGCGCATCGCCTCCGCCGATGCCTTCCGTCTGGCCGGGATCGGTCCGGGCGACATCGACGTGGCGCAGCTTCAGGATACCGAGGCGGGTGCGGAGATCATGCACATGGCCGAAAACGGCTTCTGCGCCGATGGCGATCAGGAACGCTGGCTGGCCGAAGGATGGACCGAGATCGGCGGGACGCTGCCGGTCAACACCGATGGCGGCTGCCTTGCCTGCGGAGAGCCGATCGGCGCTTCGGGTCTGCGGCAGGTCTACGAAAACGTGGTGCAATTGCGCGGGGACGGCGGCGGCCGTCAGGTGCCCGGCCACAGGCGGGGCGGCCCCAAGACGGCCTACAGCCACGTCTACGGCGCGCCGGGCGTATCCGCGGTGACGATTCTGGAACGATAGAACGGATGGACATCGAACTCTCCCCCGCCGACGAAGCTTTCCGTGAGGATGTGCGCGCCTTCCTGCGCGATCATCTGCCCGATGCGGTGAAGGCCGGCGCCGCCGCCACGCCTTCGGTCTTCGTCGAGCCGGACATCGGGCAGGCCTGGAACGCGGTGCTGGCCGCGAAGGGGTGGCTGGGCTATCAGTGGCCGGTCGAACATGGCGGCACCGGCTGGACGCCGCTGCAGCGTTACCTGTTCGAGAAGGAATGCGCCGCCGCCGGCGCGCCGAACCTGACCGTGCTGGGCCTGAAGCTGCTGGCCCCGGTGCTTTGGACGTTCGGCAGCGCGGCGCAGAAGGCCCGCTATCTGCCGCGCATCCTTTCCGGCGAGGATTACTGGTGCCAGGGCTTTTCGGAGCCCGGCGCGGGGTCCGACCTTGCCAGCCTGAAGACGCGCGCGGTGCGAGACGGCGACCACTACGTGGTCAACGGATCGAAGATCTGGACCACCCATGCCCACCACGCCAACGGTATGTTCACGCTGGTGCGCACCGATCCGGAGGTGAAGAAGCAGGCGGGCATCTCGTTCCTGCTGATCGACCTTGCCAGCCCCGGCGTTTCGGTGCGGCCGATCCTGACGACGGCGGGCGACCATGAGGTCAATCAGGTCTTCCTGGAAGACGTGCGCGTGCCCGCCGAGAACCTGGTGGGCGAGGAAGGGCAGGGCTGGACCATCGCCAAGTTCCTGCTTGAAAATGAGCGCGGCGGATCGTGCCATGCGCCCAAACTCGGCTACGACCTCGCCCAGATCGAGGCGGCGGCCAAAGCGGAAAGCGACGGGAACGGCGGGGCTCTGGCGGACGGCATCGAATGGCGCCGCCGCATGGCCAAGGCGCGGCTGGGCGTGGAAGCGCTGGAAATGATCGAGCTGAAGATCATCTCCGAAATCGCCAAGGGCCGGAAGCCGGGGCCACAGACCTCGCTCACCAAGCTGCTGGCATCGAACTTGCGGCAGGAGATCGACCTGCTCGCGGTAGACCTGTTCGGCATCGCCGGGCTCCAGCTGGAAACCTCACGCCCGCTCTATGGCGCCAATGCGCCGGAGCCGGTTCACTCACGCGCCGCGCAAGTCGCCGCCGCCCGTTATCTCAACAGCCGGGCCTGGACGATTTTCGGGGGGACAAACGAGGTGCAGAGCACCATCATCGCCAAGTCCGTATTGGGCCTTTGAAGGGAACCGTGAAGACATGCGGACCACAATGGGAGAGGAAGCCGGGATGCAACTGAACCGCGAGGCGCTGACGCGCGCCTATCGGCAGATGAAGCTGATCCGCGAATTCGAGGAACGCCTTCACGAGGAGATCCAGACCGGGGAAATCGCCGGCTTCACGCACCTCTACTGCGGGCAGGAAGCCGTGGCGGTCGGCGTGTGCGAACACCTGTCGGAGCGGGACAAGATCGTCTCCACCCATCGCGGCCATGGTCACTGCCTGGCCAAGGGCTGCGACGTGACCGGGATGATGAAGGAGATCTGGGGCAGCCAGGAAGGCCTGTGCAACGGCAAGGGCGGCTCCATGCACATCGCCGATATCGACAAGGGCATGCTGGGCGCCAACGGCATCGTCGGCGCGGGCGCGCCGATCGCGGTGGGCGCGGCGCTTTCGAACAAGATCGACGGGCCGGACGAGAATGGCAAGCTGGCCGTATCCATCGCCTTTTCGGGCGACGGGGCGTGCAATCAGGGCACCACGTTCGAGGCGATGAACCTGGCCGTCGTCACCAAGGCGCCGGCGATCTTCGTCTTCGAGAACAACCACTATTCGGAACATACCGGCGATGCCTATGCCGTGGGCACCGCGCAGGACATCGCCAGCCGCGCCGAGGCTTTCGGCATGAAAGTCTGGCGGGCGGACGGGACGGACTTCTTCTCGGTATTCGACACTTTCGGCGAAGTGCTGGAATTCGTGCGCACGCCCGGCAACGGCCCGGCGGCGGTGGAATTCGATACCGAGCGCTTCTTCGGTCACTTCGAAGGCGATCCCCAGCGCTATCGCGGGGAAGGGGAGCTGGACCGGCTGCGTGCCACGCGCGACTGCCTGCGCAAGTTCCGCGAGAAGGTGACCGGGGCGAAACTGCTGACCGACGCCGATCTGGACGCGGTGGATAGCGATGCGCTCGGCACCATCGAGCAGGCCGTCACGGCATCGCGCGCGGCGGCCCGGCCGAGCCCTGAGAACGTCCTCGAAAACGTTTACATCAGCTACTGACGGCGGAGCGAAACACATGGCTAAAATGATGTATCGCGACGCCATTCGCGGCACGATATTCCAGGAAATGCAGCGCGATCCGCGCGTCGTCGTGCTGGGCGAGGACGTAGTGGGCGGCATGGGCACGGCCGGAGGTCCCGAGGCGATCGGCGGCATCTGGTCCACCTCGACAGGGTTCTATGATGCCTTCGGGCCGGATCGGGTAATCGATACGCCGATCAGCGAAAGCGCGATCATGGGCGCCGCGGGCGGCCTCGCTCTGGCGGGCAAGCGGCCGGTGGCGGAGATCATGTTCGCGGACTTCATCGGCGTTTGCATGGACCAGTTGTGGAACCAGATCGCCAAGTTCCGCTACATGTTCGGCGGCAAGTCGGTCTGCCCGGCGGTGATCCGCATGCCCTGCGGCGCGGGCTACAACGCCGCCGCGCAGCACAGCCAGATGATCAGCCAGTTCGTGACCTCCATGCCCGGCCTGAAGGTCGTCATGCCCGCGACCCCGGCCGATGCCTGCGGACTGCTGCGGCAGGCGATCCGGGACGACGATCCGGTGGTCTTTTTGGAGCACAAGTTTCTCTATGCGATGACCGGCGAAGTGCCGGACGATCCGGACTTCGTCATCCCCTTCGGCCACGCGCGGCTCGCGCGGGCGGGTGAGGATGTGACGATCGTCGCCTCCGGCATGATGGTCGGTTATGCGGAGACCGCCGCCGACGACCTGGCGCAGGACGGCGTGGGCTGCGACGTGATCGACATGCGCACCACCTCTCCGCTCGATGAGGAAGCGATCCTCGATTCCGTGGAGGCGACCGGGCGGCTGGTGATCGTGGACGAGGCACCGCCCCGCTGCAGCCTTGCCACCGACATTGCCGCGCTGGTGGCGAACAAGGCTTTCGCCAGCCTCAGGGCCCCCATCGAGATGGTCACCGCGCCGCATACCCCGGTGCCGTTCGCCCGCGAGTTGGAGGGCGCTTACCTGCCCAGCCCCGCGAAAGTCGCCGCCGCCGTCCGCAAGACGCTGGCATACCGTTGAGGAGGGCGCCGTCATGAGCAGGATCCGCGCTTTCACGATGCCCAAGTGGGGCATCGAGATGACGGAAGGGACCGTGGCCGAATGGATGGTCAAGGAAGGCGACAGCTTCACGCGCGGCCAGACGCTGTGCCTGATCGAGACCGCCAAGATCACCAACGAGGTTGAGGCCGAATACGACGCCACCGTACGCCGCATCATCGTCACCGGCGGCACCGAGGCCGAGCCAGTGGGCGCGCTGCTGGCCGTGTTCGACGAGGGGGCGCACTCGGATGACGAGATCGACGCCTTCATAGCCGGTTTCACGCCCGCCGAGGGCGGCGTGGCCCAGGGCGCGTCGAAGGCGAAGGTGGCGGAGCCGATCGGCGCCATCGCTGGCACGCCCGAACGCGTGCGCGTGCCGATAGAGACCAATCGCCCGATCAGCCCGGAGGCGCTGCGGCTCGCGGAAGAGGAAAGCGTCGATATCGCTGCCATCGAGGGATCGGGGCGGGGTGGCCGCATCACTCATCAGGACGTGATCAAGGCCATGCGCGGACCGGCCAGCCCGGTGCTGAAGGGCGCTTTGGCGCTGCCCGAGGACGACGCGAAAGTCTTCGCATCCCCGCTCGCCCGCCGCATCGCCGCGCTGCACGGGATCGTGCTGGCCGGGGTCACCGGAACCGGCCCGCGTGGCCGCATTTCCAAGGCTGACGTGCTCGCGCTGGTTCCCGCGCCGGCCAATTCGGATGGCTTGGCACCGCCCGCTTTCGTCGCCGGCGCCAACCAGCCGGAGATCTTTCCCTTCGACCGCATCCGCAAGATCGTCGCCCAGCGGCTGACGCAGGCGAAGCAGGAAATCCCGCACTTCTACTTGCGCCTGTCCGCCCGCGCCGATGCGCTGCTGGACTTGCGGGGGAGCGCCAATCTGGTGCTGGGCTGCAAGGCTTCGGTGAACGACTGGGTGGTCAAGGCTTGTGCCATGGCGCTCGTCCGCCATCCGGAGGTCAACGTGCAGGTCCACGGCACGGACATCTACCGCTTTCCCCATGCCGACATTGCGATTGCGGTGGCCGGCCCCAAGGGCCTCGTCACCCCGGTGGTGCGGCAGGCGGACCGGATGCGGATCGACCAGCTTGCGGCCGAAACCCGCCGCCTGATCGACAAGGCGCAAGGTAAGGGCCTCGGCATGGAGGATATGGAAGGCGGCACGTTCTCCGTCTCCAATCTGGGCATGTTCGGGGTCGAGAACTTCGATGCGATCATCAACCCGCCGCAGGGCGCGATCCTGGCCGTCGGCGCTGCGCAGCGCCAGCCGGTGGAAACGGCCGCTGGCGGCGTGGCGTTCGAAACGCGGATCGCGCTCACGCTCTCGGTCGATCACCGCGCCATCGACGGCGCTGCCGGCGCGCAGTTCCTGCAGACGCTGAAAACCCTCATCGAGGAGCCGCAGGGCCTCTTCGCCTGAGCGCTTTTATTTGTCGCATTTTCCGAGTCGTCAGGTGTGCCACCTGACTTGAAAACGCTTTAGAGGACAAGCCATGACAAGTCCGGCCAAACCGGGACCGCTCAAAGCACTGGGGGACGTGATCCAGCTGGCCTACTTCCCCAGCGATTTCGACGCCGCGCTGACGTACTGGATCGAAACCGTGGGCGTCGGCCCGTTCTTCGTGCTGAACGACGTGCGATTGGGCGAGATGAAGTACAAGGGGCAGCCCACCGATGCCACCTTCTCGATGGCGATCGGCTACTGGGGCGATATCCAGATCGAGCTGATCCGCACCGAGAGCACAGCCCCGTCGCTCTACACCGGCGAATATGCGGTGCGCGACCGACTGCACCACGTTTGCGTCTTCGTGAAGGACATTGCCGAGGCACGCCGCGCCTGCGCCGAAGTGGGCGCCGAAGTGATCGTGGAGGGCAAAGTGGGCGACGATGGCGAGGTGATCTACGTCGATCCCGGCCAGGGCCCAGGCTTTGTGATCGAATACCTGCAGCCCATGGCCGGATCGGAGGGCCTGTTCGAGATGATGAAGGCCGCCGCGCGCGACTGGGACGGCAGCGATCCCGTGCGGGTGCTGCAATGAGCGCGCCGCTCTCCCCCTACGCCGCCGCCATGGCCGACCGCGTCGAGGCGTTCGTGCGCGAAGTCGTGGTGCCTTACGAGAACGACTCGCGCCGCGACCATCACGGCGCGCCGACCGACGATCTCGTCATGGAAATGCGCGGCAAGGCGCGCGCGGCGGGTGTGCTCACCCCGCATATCCGCGCCGACGGCAGCCACCTGACCCAGCGCGAGACGGCCGAAGTGCTGATCCGCTCCGGCCTCTCTCCGATGGGCCCGCTAGCCTGCAACACCATGGCGCCCGATGAGGGCAACATGTACCTGATCGGCCATGTCGGCTCGCCCGAATTGAAGGCGCGGTTCCTGCAGCCGCTGGTGGAGGGCAAGGGCCGTTCCGCCTTCTTCATGACCGAACCGGCCGACTGGGGCGGCGCCGGGTCCGACCCGTCGATGATGAAGACCACCTGCCGCCGCGATGGCGACCACTGGGTGATCGACGGGCGCAAGACTTTCATCACGGGTGCCAAGGGGGCGATGGTGGGCATCGTCATGGCCGCATCGGTGGATGAGGGGAGCAAGGGCGGGGCCTGCATGTTCCTGGTCGACCTGCCCGATCCCGCCATCGTGATCGACGAAGTGCCGAACACCATCGACAGTTCGATGCCCGGCGGCCATTCCACCGTGACGATCCGCGATCTGCGCGTTCCCGCCGCGCAGATGCTGGGCGAACCGGGTGAGGGCTTCAAGTATGCGCAGATCCGCCTCAGCCCCGCGCGCCTTTCGCACTGCATGCGCTGGCTGGGCGCCTGCATCCGCGCGCACGAGATCGCCGTGGACTATGCCTGCCGGCGCGAGGCTTTCGGCAAGACGCTGATCGATCACGAAGGGGTGGGTTTCATGCTCGCGGAAAACCGCATCCTGATCCAGCAGTGCCGGCTGATGATCGACTGGTGCGCTGGCGTGCTGGACACCGGATCGCTTGGCACCGTCGAAAGCTCGATGGCGAAAGTCTCGGTCAGCGAGGCTTTGATGAAGATCGCCGACAACTGCGTGCAGGTGATGGGCGGCACGGGGGTTACCGACCGGACGATCGTGGAGCAGGTGTTCCGCGAAATCCGCGCCTTCCGCATCTATGACGGGCCGACCGAAGTGCACAAATGGTCGCTTGCCAAGAAGATCAAGCGCGAATGGAAGCAGGCGCAAGAGGCCGCCCGCGCAGAGCAGGCGGCGTAAGCGATGGCCGTCGATCTCGCTGCCGACAACGCGGGCACCGTGCCCGTCCGCGAAGGCTATCGCTTCGACGAGGCGGCGCTGGCGCGCTGGATGGCGGAGCATGTCGAGGGTTTTGCCGGGCCGCTCATGGTGGAGCAGTTCAAGGGCGGGCAGTCCAACCCGACCTACCGCCTCTCCACGCCTGCGCGCAACTATGTGCTGCGCCGCAAGCCGCCCGGAGACCTGCTGCCCGGCGCGCATGCGGTAGACCGCGAGGCGCGGGTGCAGATGGCGCTGGGCACGGCGGGCTTTCCGGTCGCGCGCATCCATGGCCTGTGCACGGACGATGCGGTGATCGGCACCTGGTTCTATGTGATGGACATGGTGGAGGGGCGCATCTTCTGGGATGCGACTTTCCCTGAGGTCTCTCGCGAGGAGCGGCCGGCGTATTTCGATGCAATGAACGGGACGATGGCGGCGCTGCATGCCATCGATCCCGATGCGGTGGGGCTGGGCGATTACGGCAAGCCGGGCAATTACTTCGCGCGGCAGATCGGCCGCTGGACCAAGCAGTACCAGGCCGACGAATTAGCCGGTCGCAATGCCGACATGGACGCGCTGGTGGAGGCGCTGCCCGCGCTGATCCCGCCGGGGGATGAGACCTCGGTGATCCACGGCGACTGCCGCTGCGACAACATGATCTTCCACCCCACGCAGCCGCGCGTCCTGGCGGTGCTGGACTGGGAGCTTTCCACGCTGGGCCACCCGCTGGCGGATTTCGCCTATCACACGCTGATGTACCGGATGCCGCCGGAGATCGTGCCGGGCCTGATCGGTGCCGATCTTGCCGCGCTGAACATCCCCTCCGAGCAGGACTACGTCGCGGCCTATTGCGCGCGCACGGGGCGGGAGGGCATTGCCAACTACGAGTTCTATGTGGCGTTCAACCTGTTCCGCCTGGCCGCGATCTTCCACGGCATCAAGGGCCGGGTGCTGCGCGGCAATGCCGCTAATGCGCAGGCGGCCAGCCGGGCGGAAAGCTTTCCCGCCCTCGCCCGCATGGCCCGCGAAAGCATGGCTGCGATAGAGTGAATTCTGCGCCTGTCCTAAAGACGGGCGCGCAGTTCCGCTTCGGTGACGATTTCCAAGCCTGCGCCAGTGTTGCGCAGGCTTTCGGCCTTGCGATACTCCGCGTGAGCAGCCGCCCAGCGACCGAATGGCTGGCGCGCGCTGATGACCAGCATCGTCGTGGTCGTGCCGACGCTGGACACCACGCGCGCACCGTGCGCGGCCAGAAATTGGGCCAGGCCCTCGTCCCGCCGTTCGCCCAGGATCGCGATGCGTTGGCCCTTCAACGTGCCGGTGGAAGCGGCGCGCGGGGCCTTTCCGGGTTTTGCGGGCTTGGCCAGCCAGCCTTGCAGATCGATGCCGGTCTCCTCAATGGCGCGGAGGATGACCATGCCCGCCGCCCGCGCATCGCTGAGCGCGTCGTGATGCCGGTGGCGGACTTTCAGATGGCTGGCGAGCGTGTTGAGGCGGTGATTGGGCAATTGCGGCCACGCCCGCTTGGCCACGCGCACGCTGTCCAGCCAGGTGGTTTCGATGAAGGGCAGGCCGCCGATCCGGCAGGCCGCGGACAGCGCACCCTTGTCGAACCCGGAATGGGCGACCGTGACACGTCCGGCCAGGTGCCCTGCGACGATGCCGTGGATATCGCCAAAGGTCGGCTTGCCCGCCACGTGTTCGGGCGAAATGCCATGGATGCCGATGTTGAATGTGGAGAAGTCGTCGAGCGGATCGATCAGCGTTTCGTAGGCGAAGACCTCCTGGCCATTCCTAAAGCCGACGATGCCGATCTGGCAGATGCTGCTGACCCGCGCGCAGGCGGTCTCGACATCGACCACGACGAAGTCCGGGTTTTCGGCAGCGGGGGCATCGTCCAGAGCGAAAGGGGCGTTCGAGTCAGGAAGCTTCATGGCGATCCTGTAGCAGGTCGCCCCGGAAAGCGCGATGCGCGTGGGCTACCCATCGGGCTTGAGAATTTCCCAATGGCGACGTGCAGGAGAGTCGTTTTGCCCGTCAAAAAGGCCGCGATGGTCCTCGAGCCCGAATTACGCTTGCGTGGCTATTGCCGCTGCTTCTGGTCGGGTCGATGATGTCATTTATGGGTCCTGATCCTAGTCGCCACCCTTGTTCGCATATCGGTCCGTCGCGCGGATCAAACGATCCAGGATGCCCGGCTCCGAATAGGCATGTCCGGCGCCTTCTATCAGATGGAAATCCGCCTCGGGCCATGCCTTGTGCAGCGCCCAGGCGTAATGGGCCGGACAGGGCATGTCGTAGCGTCCGTGGACGATCGTGCCCGGAATCGCGCGAAGCTTGTCCGTATCGCGCAGAAGCTGGTCCGGTTCGAGCCAGCAGTCATTGACGAAATAGTGCGTTTCCAGACGCGCGAACGCCAGCGCGAAATGGCCATCGTCATGCTGCTGCGACGTGGCGGGATCCGGCATCAGGGTGATCACTTCACCCTCGTACAGGCTCCAGGCCCGTGCCGCCTCGATCTGGTCCTCGGTCGATCCGGAAGTCAGGCGGCGATGGTAGGCGTGCAGCATATCGCCCCGCTCGGCCTCGGGGATCGGCGCCAGGAAGCGTTCGTACTTGTCCGGGAACATCTGCGATACGCCGAACTGGTAGAACCAATCTAGCTCCGGCCGCGTGCACATGTAGATGCCGCGCAGGATCAACTCGCTCACGCGTTCAGGATGCGTCTGCGCATAGGCGAGCGCGAGCGTGGACCCCCAGGACCCGCCGAAAACCAGCCATTGGTCGACACCGGCGAGTTGCCGCAGGCGTTCGATATCGGCCACCAGATGCCAGGTGGTGTTGTTTTCCAGCGAGGCGTGCGGTGTGGACCGGCCGCAGCCGCGCTGGTCGAACAGCAGCACATCGTAGAGTTCCGGATCGAACAGGCCCCGATGCGCCGGTGAAATGCCGCCCCCCGGGCCGCCATGCAGGAAGACTGCCGGCTTGGCGCCTGGTGTTCCGCAGCGCTCGTAATAGATGCTGTGGCCGTCACCGGTATCGAGCGTGCCGGTTTCATAGGGTTCGACGAGCGGGTAGGGTTGACGTAGCATGTCCTGATCCTCGACGATTTTCCTGGCGAAGGGAAGGGTGGGGTGCCTTCGTCGATCTTTATTGGATCGGGCTCGGAGTCCGTTTGAAAAATGCCCGCAGGGGCATTTTTGAGGCGGCACCGGCCCTCTCCCCCACCCTACCACCCGCAGGATACTACCGATGGGTGGTAGGCCCCCTCAGCGAAAAGGTCCCCCGGACCTTTTCGTGTTCTTCGGAACGGGAGAGGGCCGGTGCCGCAAAATTCGCATTTCGCGAATTTTCAAACGGTCTCAGGCGAAGCGCTTCGCGCCGGCCACGCAGGCGACCACGACCAGGGTCGCAGCCAGCATCGCCGGGGCAACGTGTTCCCGCAAGAGGAAGGCGGCTAGCCCCAGTCCCAGGAACGGCTGCAGCAATTGCAATTGTCCGACCCTGGCTATCCCGCCCAGGCTGAGCCCGCGGTACCAGAACACGAAGCCGACAAGCATCGAAAAGACGGAGACATAGGCCAGCCCCAGCCAGCTTGAGGCATGTACGCCGGCCATGCCGCCCGCCGGCCAGAACGCGATCGCGCCTCCTGCGGCCAGTGGCGCGCTGAGTACCAGCGCCCAACAGATTACCTGCCACCCGCCCAGTTCCCGGCTGACCACCGCACCTTCGGCATAGCCGAGGCCGCAGACGGCAATGGCCAGGATCATCAGGCCATCCCCCAGCGCGGATGTCTCCCCGCCCTTCAGGAGAGCGAAAGAGGCGACCGCCAGGGCGCCGACGAGAGCGAAGATCCAGAACGCGTGCGAAGGGCGCTCTCCCCCACGGATCACGCCGAAGATCGCGGTGCTGAGCGGCAGCAGGCCCATGAACACCAGTGAACGCGCCGAGGACATGTGCAGCAGGGCCAGCGCCGAAAACAAGGGAAAGCCGATGACGCAGCATGTCGCCACCACACCCAGCTTCGGCCAATGGCCCCGCGCGGGGAGCGGCTGGCGCCGGCCGGCCAGCAGGAGAAATGCCAGTCCGCCCGCGATCAGGGCGCGCACGCTGGTCAGCAGGAGGGGGGCGATGTCCAGAACCGCAAGGCGCGTTGCCGGCATCGATCCGCTGAAAATCGCCACGGCCAGCAGACCGCTGCTCCAGCCGCTGCCGCGGAAATCCGCCCATCTGCTTGCGCGACCGTCTACCTGACGGCTGCTTCTGGAATTGATCTGCCCTTCGCACTGTTCCTGCACAACTCTTCCTTCGCGATCCGATGCGTGTCGATTTTAGGCGAAGGCGCTGGCGATCCCAGTGACAGAACGATACAGTATGGACAATCTGTATTGGTATAGAGAGTAACACAAAATGGGCCAAGAGACACAGACCGGGCGCGTGATGGAGGGGATTCGCAGCCGGATTGCCGCGCGTCTGCTGTGTTCGGGGGATCGCCTGCCATCGGTGCGGGCCAGCGCGGCAAGTTTCGGTGTCTCGCCGGCGACGGTGGTCGAAGCCTATGACCGGCTGGTTGCCGACGGGCTTATCGAGGCGGTTCCACGCTCCGGCTTTTTCGTCAGCCCGCTTGCCGGCGCGCCGCAAAGCCCCGCCGCACGGACGCCGCAGCGCGAGCACGCGATCGATCCGTTCTGGGTATCGCGGCAGTCGCTCGATTTCACGCAAGTGTCGGACAAGCCGGGCTGTGGCTGGCTGCCGCCGGACTGGATGCCGCAACCTGCCCTGCAAAAGGCGCTGCGCGAGGTCAGTCGGGATCCCGAACTGCTCGCTCTCTACGGGACCACGGCCGGCGATCCGGTGCTGCGCCGCCAGATCGCGCTGCGCTTTGCCGCGGAAGGGCTGACATGCGAACCGGACCGCATCCTGCTGACTCATTCAGGATCGCAGGCGCTGGACCTGATCTGCCGCCTACTACTGAAGCCCGGAGATACTGTCCTTCTGGATGACCCGTGCTACTTCAATTATCAGGCGCTGGTTGCCGCACACGATGTGCGCGCGGTCAGCGTGCCGTTCACACCGACCGGCCCGGATCCGGACCAGTTCGAGGCGATCGTCGCCGCCGAGCGGCCGCGCCTCTACATCACCAATTCGAACCTGCACAATCCGTCGGGCGCCAGCCTCAGCCTGGTTACCGCGCATCGGCTGCCGGGAATTGCGGCGGCGCACGGCATGGTGATCGTCGAGGATGACATCTTCGCCGATTTCGCCCCCGGCGCGCCGACGATGGCCGCGCTGGACGGGCTTTCGGGTGTGATCCGCATCGGCAGCTTTTCCAAGACGCTGTCGGCGGCGCTCCGCTGCGGCTACATCGCCGCGCGCCCCGAATGGATCGAGGCGCTGACCGACCTGCAGTTGGCGACCGGCTTCGGCGGGCCGAGCCCCATCGCCACCGCCGCCATAAGCCGGGTGCTGGCCGGCGGCGGTTATCGGCGGCACATGGAAAATCTCCGGCGCAAGCTGACCAAGGCACGCAAGGCGCTGGCGGAGCGGCTGGCGCCGATGGGCATTGTTCCGCAAGGCAACCCCGTTGGCGGTTTCACTTTGTGGTGCCGCTTGCCGGGCGGAGTAGACAGTGCCGCGCTGGCACAAGGCTGCCTGTCGCGCGATGTGGTGCTGGCCCCCGGCAACGTGTTCAGCCCCAGCCAAAGCGCCGCGCCCTTCATGCGTTTCAACGTCGCGCAAACCAGCGAGAACGCATTGCGCGTGATCGCCGCCGTGCTTCAGGAGCGCGCGCCGATCACGGGCCCCCAAACTGGGCCTTCCGGCCAATCACCGGGCTTTCCGGAAGGTAAGGTTGTAGCGCAAGGCGCCGGTTGCGGGATGGACACCGTCCTTCAAGGCGTCGATGCCGTGGAAGACCATGCGTGACCGGCCGCCCCACACGGCAACGTCACCGTGGACCAGACGATGCCGGGCGGGGCGGTCGCTGCGCTGGAAACCACCCCATAGGAACGTGGCGGGCAAGCCGAGCGAGACCGAGACGATAGGCGCCGCCTTGTCCCGCTCATCCATGTCCTGATGAAGCGACAGGCGCGTTCCGGGCAGGTAGCGGTTGACCAGGCAGGCGTCGGGCACGAAGCCGGCAAAGCCCAGCGCGGCGGCGGCGCGACCGGCCAGGTCGACGAACAGCGGCGGCAGCGCGGGCCACGGCGCGCCCGTTTCCGGATCGATCGCGGTGTAGCGATAGCCGGATTGATCGGATATCCAGCCCACCGCGCCGCAATTGAACATCGCTACCGACAGTCGCCGGCCGCCCCGCGTCTCCATGTTCCGGAACGGGGTATCGGCATTCATCCGCCGGATTTCCGCGATCAGCCGATCGGCGATATCCAGCGCGAAGCCGCCCAGAATTCCCGCATCGGGCCCTAGAGTGGCATCACGCCGTTCATGGGCGAACAAGTCAGGCAGCATCGTGGAAGATGATCCCCAAGGCATGTCGTTTGCCCGAGCGCAGCGTGCTGACGCCGTGGCGCAGCATGACGCGATAGTCGCCGCGCGTGCCGCGCTGCGGGCGCATGTTGACCGCGAACACCACGCCGTCGCCCTTGCCCAGCGGCACCACCGTCGCGCGCGACTGCATGCGCGGGCGCTGCTCGGTCAGCACGAATTCGCCGCCGGTGAAATCGGTGCCCGGCGCGGAGAGCAGCACGGCGACCTGAAGGGGGAACACATGCTCACCATAGAGATCCTGATGCAGGCAGTTGTAATCGCCCCGTCCGTATTGCAGCAGCAATGGCGTGGGGCGGCGCTGGCCGGCGGCGTGGCAGCGTTCGAGGAATTCCGCGTGATCGGCCGGAAAGCGCACATCGATTCCCATCCGTTCGTGCCAGCGGTTCGCGATCGGGGCAATGTGCGGGTATAGGGAGGTCCGCGCCGCCTGCACCAGCGGCGGCAGCGGATAGGCGAAATAGCGGTATTCACCCAGGCCGAAGCCGTGGCGCGCCATGTGGATGTGGCTGCGAAACACGGGAGTCGGTCCATAGAGATCCGCCATGGCATCGCATTCCGCGCCGTCCAGCAGGCCCGGCAGCACGGCCCAGCCATCGCGATCGAGGTCGGCCGCCAGGGCCTGCCAGTCATAGCCGGCGATGCGCGTTTCCAGCGTGGCCCTGTCCACTTTCATGTCGTCTTTCATGCCACCGCTTCCATATTGATGAGCTTGCGCTTGCGATGGACGCCCCAGCGATAGCCGGAAATGCCGCCGTCGGCCTTGACCACGCGGTGGCAGGGAATGGCCACCGCGATGCGATTGGCGGCGCAGGCCGCGCCCACTTCCTGTGCGGTGATCGCCATGTCCAGCGTTTTCGCCAGCGCGCCATAGCTGCGCGTTTCGCCGGGCGGGATCGCCCGCAGCGCCTGCCACACGGCCAGTTCCTGCGCATTCCCGCGCATGTCGAGCGGCAACGGGAAATCTCCCTGGGGCGCATCGACCAGCGCGATGGCGGCGGCGAGCGCCGGGCCGGCCGTTTCCCCGTCGGCGATCAGCGCGGCCTCCGGAAAGGCGGCGCGCAAGTCGCGCAGTGCCCGCGTCGCATCGTCGGCCATCAGGATGGCGGCAACGCCGCCCGCGCTCGTCGCGGCGATCACTGTGCCCAGCCGGGCGGTACCGATCGCATAGTGCAAAGTCTCTTTCCCGGTATTCATGATCTTCGTCCTTCATCGCCTGCCTTGCGCGTTAGGGCAGGCGATGATCGCCAGCGATCCGATCCTTGCGTTCAAAACCACTTACTGCGCGCCGGATTATGGGTGAAGCGCTGGCAGAGTCCGTTTGAAAAATGCCCGCAGGGGCATTTTTGAGGCGGCACCGGCCCGCTCCCCCACCCTACCACCCATCGGTAGTATCCTGCGGGTGGTAGGCCCCCTCAGCGAAAAGGTCCCCCGGACCTTTTCGTGTTCTTCGGAACGGGAGAGGGCCGGTGCCGCAAAATTCGCATTTCGCGAATTTTCAAACGGGCGGCAGAGGCACCTGCGACGAAGGTCGTAGTATTCGGCGGCAGGCTGCGGCTCTATACCTTGGGCCGCGACAGAAGCGATGCGCCCGCCGGGCGTGTTCGGACAGCAAGGACCGCGTTTTGCCAGGATCTTCCGTAAACTCCGGCCAGCCAGACGGCGCCGTGATCGTGATGGGCGTCAGCGGTTGCGGGAAATCGACGCTGGGCGCGATGCTGGCAGAGGCGCTGGATTGCGATTTCCTTGAAGGCGATGCGTACCATTCGGCCGATGCGGTGGAGAAGATGCGCGCCGGGCAGGCCTTGACGGACGAGGATCGCTGGCCCTGGCTGGACCGGTTGGGAGAGGCCGGGGCCAAGGCGGTTTCGCTGCGCGGCCGGGCGGTGATCGCATGCTCCGCGCTGCGGCTCATCTATCGCGACCGTTTGCGCGCGGCCATCGGCGAGCCTGTGCGCTTCGTGCTGCTGGAAACCGATCGGGAAAAGCTGGTCGCACGCATGGAGAACCGCCCCGGCCATTACATGCCGGCAAGCTTGCTCGACAGCCAGCTGGCCACGCTGGAATACCCGCTGGACCGTGAGCAGGCGCTGATTCTGGACAGCGAGCAGCCGCCTGAAATCCTGCGCGACCGGGTGCTGCGCGATCTTCGCATCACTTAGAGCAGCTTCCGATCCGATTGCATCGGATCAACTGCTCTAAGCTTCTGGTTTGACGCATTTTCCGAGTCATCAGATGATTCCATCTGATTGGAAAATGCTCTAAGGCATCAGGCGGCGGCGGCCTTCCCACAAGTGCCAGCGCATCGCCAATGCAGCGCCTTCGGCATCCTGCGCGCGGATCGCCGCCACTATCACCTCATGTTCGCGCAGCATCGTGGCGATCACGTCCGGTGAGCGGGAGCGGGAGATGTCCACGCCGGCGCGCATGATCTTCTCGACATCGGACCACAGCGCATCGAAGGCGATCAGGAAGGCGGGATTGCCCGTGGCCGCGGCGATGCGGCGATGCAGTTCCCGGTCCTCGACATGGGCCGGCGCGTTCGACAGCAGGGCGGAACGCAGCATTTCCAGCCCTTCCTCCACATGGGCCATTTCCACCGACGTGCGCCGGGTCGCGGCAAGACGCGCCGCTTCCGCTTCCAGCACGAAGCGCACCTCATAGCTGCCCAGCGTCGCGGGCAGCTCGGTCATCGGCATGAAGGCGGCGAGCCGATCGGAAGGGCGGCTCTTGACGAAGGAGCCGGCGCCGCGCCGCGCCTCGGTAATGCCGTCGGAAGCCAGGCGCACCAGCGCTTCGCGCACGATGGCGCGCGATACGCCGAACCGTTCCGCCAGCCGCGCTTCGGACGGCAGGCGCGCGCCAACCTCCAGATTCCCGGTCTTGATGATCTCCACGATGCCCGCATAGGCATGATCGGAAAGGCGCGGCTGGTTCATCGAAGCTCCTATACGCCTAGAACAGGCTGCTGCCGGCCAGCACCAGCAGCAGGCCCACCACCGCGACAACGGTTTCCATGATCGACCAGGTGCGGAACGTGCCGGGCATGTCGGTGCCGAGGTAGCTCTTCACCAGCCAGAAGCCGGGGTCGTTGACGTGGGAGAAGAACACCGAGCCGGCGCCGATCGCCAGCACCATCCATTCGGGCGCGACGCCCGAACTGGCGACCAGCCCCTCCATCACGCCGGCCGTGGTGATCGTGGCGACGGTGGCCGATCCGGTGGCGAGGCGGATGCAGACGGCGATGCCCCAGGCCAGCAGCAGGGGAGAAATCGCGCCCCCGCCGGCAAGGCGCACCAGCATGTCCGAAAGCCCGGCACTGACGAGCACTTGCTTCAGCGCGCCGCCAGCGCCGATAGCCAGCAGGATGCCGCCGGCCGGTTTCATGGCTTCCGCCCAGATCGATTCCTGGATGCGGCGTTCGCCCAAACGGTGCCCGAACAGCAGCGGCAGGGCGAAAAGGTTGGCCAGCAGCAGGGCGACGACTGGATCGCCCGTCCACGCCACCCATGCCAGCCGTGCCGCGAGGGCCGGCGGGGCGAGGGCGAGCGCCTGCCCGGCGGCGATCAGCAGCACCGGCAGGAGAACCGCGGCCAGCGCGCGGCCGACCGAAGGCGTTGCCACGTCGATGGTCGCGGGTGCCAGCAGCGGCGGACTGAGCCGGACCCCGCGCGCCGTGAAGCGCGCCAGCACCGGGCCAGCGACGATGGCAGTGGGAATGCCCACCAGCAGGCCATAAGCGAGCGTAAGGCCAAGGTTGGCGCCCAGCGCGTTGACCGCCAGCAGCGGCCCCGGATGCGGCGGCACCAGCGCGTGAATGACGGTAAGGCCGGCCAGTGCCGGCAGCATCAGCCGCAGCTTGGCATCGTCGTCGTCTTGCCCCTTGGGCAGCGCCGCCGCCGCGGAGGCGACGATCGGCAGCAGCAGCACCAGCCCGGTCTCGAAGAACAGCGGCAGGCCGATCAGCAGCGCGGTAAAGAGGCTGGCCCAGGGCGCCCCCCTGACTCCGGAGACGCCCAGCGCCGCGCGCGCCAGCCCGGCAGCCCCGTTCGACAGTTGCAGCATGGCGCCAAGGCCCAGCCCCAGTGCCACCACCAGTCCGGTGCCGCCAAGGATCGTGCCGGCGCCTTTCTCCACGGCCTTCACGGTCTCTTCCAGCGGGATTCCGGCCAGAATGCCCACCGTGAAAGCGCCGCACAGCAGCCCGACGAAGGGATGAAGACGGCCGCGAACGATAAGCGCGATGGACAGCGCAATGCCGGCGACGGCGGAAAGGACCAGCCTTACGTCTTCCGGAGTCACGTCTCGTCGGCTCCCGGCGGTGCGACCCTGTCGGTTATCCTTTTGCCGAGCGGTCCTGCCCGATGAAATGACGGCGTCATTCCCCGCCTCTCCCCTTATTGTTTCCGTTTGACGGGCGTGCATCCCGTGAAAACCTGTTGGACAGGTTATAGCTGGCGCGCGCGCATATTCCACATGATTTCGTGCCTGACGGCAGAATCCGCTTGAACCTGTCAGACTGATTCCCGTATCACCGCGCTCAACGAACGGCGCCGCCAAGAATTGGGTCAAGGGAGAGAAGCCGATGCACCACGCTGCAGATCCGTGCACGATTCCTGCCAGCCGGCGAGAGGCACTGGCGGAAGCACCCCATTTCACGCCGACGCAGCTGAAGGTTCTGCGCTGTGTGCGGTCCGGCCTGCTGAACAAGCAGATCGCCTACGAACTGGGCATGGCCGAAGCCACGGTGAAGGTTCACATGACCGCGCTGATGCGCAAGCTGAACGTGCGCAACCGCACCCAGGTGGCCATTGCCGCCGGGCGGCTGGCGCCTTCGGCATTCTGATCCTTAAGGCGGCAGGGGAGACGGACATGGGATCGCGGCGAGAGGTTCTGGGCGGCATGGGGGCAGGGCTGGTGATGGCGGCAGGCTTGCGGGTGCCCCCGGCCATCGCGGCACCGCGCAAGATCGGCTATGCCGTGGTCGGCCTTGGCTACTACGCCACGCGGCAGATCATGCCGAACTTCGCAGGGTGCGAGCATTCCCGTCTGGTCGCCCTCGTCAGCGGCACGCCGGCGAAGCTGGAACAGTACGGCGCGCAATACGGCATCCCGCCATCGCATCGCTACAGCTACGCCGATTTCGATCGCATCCGCGACAATCCGGATATCGACGCCGTCTACATCGTGCTGCCCAACAGCCTTCACGCCGAATATACGGTTCGCGCGGCCCGCGCTGGCAAGCATGTCATGTGCGAAAAGCCCATGGCGACTTCGGTGGCCGAATGTCAGGCGATGATCGCCGCCTGCCGGAAGGCGGGGACCAAGCTGATGATCGGCTATCGATCGCGGTTCGAGCCTTACAACCGGCTGGCGATCGAACTGGCGCGCGGCGGCCATGTCGGCCCGACGCGCCTCGTTACCGCAGAGCATGGGTTCTCCATCCAGCCGGGCCAGTGGCGGTTGCAGCGCGCCATGTCCGGCGGCGGCTCGATGATGGACATCGGCATCTACAGCCTGAATGCCGCCCGCTATCTTACCGGCGAGGAGCCCATAGAGGTGAGCGCGGTGGAATCGACAGACCGCTCCGACCCACGGTTTCGCGAGGTGGAGGACAGGGTCAGCTTCGTCCTGCGCTTCCCCTCCGGCATCCAGGCCAATTGCATTTCCAGCTATAGCTCCGCGCACAACGGCTACCGCGTCACCGGCACGCAAGGCTGGATCGCGCTGGAGCCGGCCACGCCCTATGCGGGGCAGGCGATGACGATCAACAAGGACGGCACCACCGCGCCCAGAGTGCTGCCGCCGCCCGCGCGCAACCAGTTCGCGGCACAGCTGGACCATCTGGCCGAATGCATCCAGACCGGCGCGACGCCGATCGTCGCCGGTGAGGAAGGCCTGAAGGACATGCGGATTATCGAAGCGATCTATCGCGCGATGGCGGAACGCCGCCACGTTGCATTGACGGAATTGGGGTGAGGGACATGATGAATCGTCGCAGTCTTCTGGCGGGAATGGCCGCCGCGTCCATGCTGGACGCAGCGCCGCTGCTGGCGGCGAAGGAGGCCAGTTTCGGCAATGTCCGCCGCCTCGATCCCGGTCTGGACAAAGTCATCGCGCCCGGCGCGCAAATCCGCCGGCTCGCCACCGGCTTCCAGTGGACCGAGGGCCCGGTGTGGGTTCCGCATGGCAATTGCCTGCTGTTCACCGATCCGCCCGCCAACACCGTGCATCGCTGGAGCGCGCGCAAGGGGGCGGAAGTCTTTCTGCGCCCATCCGGCCTGCAAACGCCGGTTCCTGCCAGCATTCGGGAGCCCGGCCTCAACGGTCTGGCACTGGACGCCCACGGCGCGTTGATCGCGGCGGATAGCGGATCGCGCGCGCTGGTGCGGATTGATCTTGCCACGCGCCGCCGCGAAACGCTGGTGGATCGGTACGAGGGCAAGCGCTTCAACAGCCCCAACGACCTTTCGATCGCCGCATCGGGCGCGATCTACTTCACCGATCCGACTTATGGGCTGGCCGAAGGCGACGATTCCGCGCTGCGCGAAGTGGCGTGGTGCGGCCTCTACCGCCTCTCGCCCGACGGCAAGGTTACAGTGCTGGACCGCGATCATCGCCGGCCCAACGGCGTTGCGCTGTCGCCCGATGGGCGCACGCTCTATCTCTCGCTGTCGGACGAGGCCCAGCCCGAAGTTCTGGCCTATACCCTCGACGCGAACGGCATGCCCACTGATCGGCGCCGGTTCCTGGACTTGCGCGCAGAGCTGGCCGAAGGGCGTCTGGGCCTGCCGGACGGGATGAAGGTGGACCGCGCCGGCCACGTCTTCGCCACCGGCCCCGGCGGGATTCATATCTGCACGCCCGACGGGCAGGTGCTGGGCGTGGTGGAGACAGGCAAGGCCGTTTCGAATTCCGCGCTGGGGCAGAACGGCAAGATGCTGTTCCTGACGTCTTCCGACAGTGTGGCCGCAGTTCCGCTGGTATGATCCGCCGCGAAAGGGCTGACCGTGCCAGCGGCGCGGATCAGCCCTGCGCGATGCCCGCCAAATGGGCCATGGCGGCGAGATAGGGCGCCGGCCCGCGACTCACGCGGCGCACGCCGGCCTGCACGAAGGGCTCCAGTGACGCCGTCAGGTCGGTGACCATGATGTTGACCGGCAAGTCCACGGCAGCGCAGAGATCGGTGATCAATGCGGCGTCCATCAGCCCCGGCACGAACAGGCCGGATGCGCCAGCGGCCTTGTAGTCGCGCGCGCGGTTCTTGGCTTCCGCGATGAAGCCGGGGTGCTCTGCGCCGTCGCTGTTCAGGAAGAAGTCGGTGCGCGCATTGATGAACAGCGGCACGCCGCGTGCTTCCGCGCGGTTCCGCAGGGCGGCGATGCGCTGGGCCTGATCGGCGGCGGGGCGGCATTCGGTGGTGCCGGCAAGGCCGTCCTCCACATTGATGCCGACGATGCCCGTCTCCAGCATCCGCTCAAGATTGTCGGCCGCAAGCTCCGCCGTTTCCGCGTAGCCGCGTTCGAAGTCCACCGTGACCGGCGCGGAAACGGTGGCGACGATCTGGCTGACAGTCGCGGCGAGCGTGTCGAACGTCAGCAGCTCTCCATCGGCGTGGCCGAGCGATGCGGCAATGGCCCAGCTGCTGGTCGCGATGGCTTCCGCGCCTGCCCCCGCCACGGCCTTGGCGCTGCCGGCATCCCACACGTTGGTCAGGACCAGAGGATGTCCAGGCCGTTCATGCATTGCGGCAAAGCTGGCCGCGCGTGCCTTCTGATCCATCCTCGTCTCCTTCCAAACTTGCGAGCGTTCAGCCCGCGAAGCGCCACCGCAGCGTTTCGCCGGCGTGATAGGGAACCACGCGAAGATCGCCTTCGCCCATCGTATCGGGCACGGTCACATCTTCGCGCGTCAGCGTTACCGTGCCTTCGTTCAGCGGCAGGCCGTAGAAATTGGGGCCATGCTCGGACGCGAAGCCTTCCAGACGGTCCAGAACACCTTCGTCCTCGAACACCTGGGCATAGCTTTCCAGCGCGAAAGGCGCGTTGAAGATGCCGGCGCAGCCGCAGGCCGATTCCTTGCGATGCACTTCGTGCGGCGCGCTGTCGGTGCCGAGGAAGAACTTGGGCGATCCCGAAACGGCCGCCTTGCGCACGGCAAGCCGGTGCTGTTCGCGCTTGGCGACGGGCAGGCAATAGGCATGGGGACGGATGCCGCCATCGAACATCGCGTTGCGGTTGATGATCAGGTGCTGCGGCGTGATCGTTGCCGCAATCTTGGGGCCGCTGGCCGCCACGAACTCGGCCGCTTCGGCGGTGGTGATATGTTCCAGCACGATCTTGAGTTCCGGCATGTCCGCCACCAGCGGCGTCAGGATGGTGTCGATGAACACGGCCTCACGGTCGAAGATGTCGACTTCGCGGCTGGTGACTTCACCGTGGACCAGCAGCGGCATGCCGATCCGCTGCATGGTTTCTAGCACGCCGGTCAGCTTGCGGATATCGGTGACGCCGTGCGCGGAATTGGTGGTGGCGTGGGCGGGATAGAGCTTGCAGGCGGCAAACACGCCCTGCTCATAGCCGCGCTCGATTTCCGCCGGATCGGCGCCGTCGGTCAGATAGCAGGTCATCAGCGGCGTGAAGTCCGAACCTTCCGGCAGGGCATCGACGATTCGCTGGCGATAGGCCTCTGCGCCGGCGACGGTGGTGACGGGCGGCGTCAAGTTGGGCATCACGATGGCCCGCGCGAACTGGCGCGCGGTGTGGCCGACAACGGCTTTCAGCATCGCGCCATCGCGAAGGTGGACATGCCAATCGTCGGGGCGGCGGATCGTGATCTGTGCAGTCATGTCAGCCGCTCTAGCGGCCAGAATGCGCCCCGTCGATGCCGTGCTTGGCAAAATTGCGGACCCGCATCCGTTGCAGCGTTGCATGGCAAACGATGCGCGGTGCCTATCCGGTGTAGCCCTCGTCCCTGCTCCGAATGGCGCTGCCGGGAATGCGGATTTCCGCCAGCAGCCCGCCCTGCGGTGCATTGCGGAGCTGGAGCGTGGCGCCGAACGTGCCCACTTGCGCCAGCGCGATGGCAAGGCCGATGCCGGTGCCATTGCCCTTGCTGGATGAAAGCCGGCGGAATGGCTGCATGGCCAGCGGCAATTCGTCTTCGGGAAGCCCCGGCCCTCGGTCCGCCACGCGGATCACCAGATCATCGCCTTCGCGCAGACAGCTGAGTTCCGCGCTGCCGCCGTATTTCAGGGCATTGTCCACCAGATTGCCCAGCGCGCGGGCCAGGGCATTGGGTTTCACCCGCGCCTCCGCCCCGCAGCCGCGCACGAAGGCGACGCGGTGGCCGAATTCGGACGCATCCTCGGCAATGCTGGAGAGGATGGAATCGATGTCCAGCACCGCCCAGGGCTCACGGATCTCGCTGCTGCGGGCAAGGTCCAGCCCGTCGCGCACCATCTGCTGGGTGATCGCCAGATCGGCCACCAGTCGCTCGCGCAGATCCTCGTCCTCCACCTGTTCCAGCCGCAGGCGCAGCCGGGTGAGGGGGGTCTGCAGATCGTGGGTGACGGAGGCGAGGATCTGGGTCCGCTCTCGCAAGCCTTCGCGCACGCGTTCCTGAGCCAGATTGAAGGTTTCCAGCGCGGCGCGCACTTCACTGGGGCCCTTGACCGGGATCGGTTTGAACTCCCCGATCAGCGAAAAGGCGCGGGCCGCGCGTTCCATGCGGCGCAGCGGGGCGGTGGCAAGGCTGGCCGCGAGCAGGCCCAGCAGGGCGCCGGCGATGATGATCAGTTCCAGATAGGGCGGGCCGATGCGGTGCCGATCCCACCCGCGATCGGGCCAGAGATCGACGACATAGCGCAAGTCCGCGCTTCCGGGGCGGGCCACTTCGATGAACCAGCAATCCGGCAGCGGATCGGTGTTCATGCCGGCCGCGTGCGGATAGCGCGTGAGCTGCGCGAAGCACTCTCCATTCAGCAGCGGCATGACGCGGGCCGGGCGGCCGAGCCGTTCGGAAAGGCTTTGCGAAAAGGCGGGGTCCGGCGCGGTCATCCGCCATGCCGGATTGGCATCATGCGCGCCCAGGATCACGCCGCGCGACAGCAGGCGGTCGGTCTGTTCGGGCTGCCTTTCGAAGCGGTGGGCGATATCCTCGGCACTGCGCAGCGCGGCGGCGACCTGTTCCTTGCGGAACATGGAGTGCCGCAGGCTGTCGGAAGCCTGCAGCGCCAGCAGCGCGGAAATCGCCATGCCCAGCGACAGCACCAGCGTCAGCCGCCCGGCCAGCGAGCGCGGATAATCGCGCAGGCGCCGCAGGAAACTGCGCTTTGCGGGTTCAGCAGCTATCATTCGAAAGCGACGGGGCCGGGCAGGACATAGCCTTCGCTGCGCACCGTCAGGATCAGTTCGTCACCGCCCGGCACGCTGGCGAGTTTATGGCGCAACCGGCTGATCTGGATGTCGATGGAGCGATCGAAGGCGACCGTGGCGCTGCGTTCGGGCAGCAGTTCCTCGCGCGAGAGCACCTGGTTGGGCGCCTCTATGAAGCGGGAGAGCAGGCGATATTCGGCAGAGGAGAGCATGACCAGCCGCTCGTCATCGGTCACCAGCCGGCGCTGGTGCAGGTCCAGCCGCCATGGTCCGACACGCGCGAAGCGCGCAAGGCGAGGGCGTGCACCGGCTTGCCCTTGCGGGCCGTCGAACACACGGGATCGGCGCAGCAGGTTGCGCACGCGCGCCAGCAGTTCGCGCGGCTCGAAGGGTTTGGTGAGATAGTCGTCGGCGCCCAGTTCCAGCCCCAACACGCGGTCGATCGGGCCTTCGCGGGCGGTGACCATCATGATTGCGCCCTGATGCCCGGCGGCGCGCAAGTCGCGGCAGATGTCCAGCCCGTCGCCATCCGGCAGGTTCAGGTCCAGGATCAGCAGGTCCACCGGACCGCCTTCAAGGCTGCGGCGCAGTTCGGCCACGGAGCCGACCGAATCCACGCGCTGCGGTTCGCGCGAAAGCTGCGCGGCGATCAGTTCGCGAATATCGGGATCGTCCTCCAGGACGATGATGCGGCCTTCGGGCGCATCGCTCTGCGGGATCATGAAAGAGGCCATAAACGCGCTGCCCGGTGAAGTCTGCCCTGCCGATACACGATGAAACAATAGGCTACCGCCGGCAACTTGACGATACGCACCGTTCATTGCCGATCCGCGCTGCGGCGCACAATTGCACGTCCCAAACCTGCAATCGTGCACAGGAGCCCCCCGCTTGCGCCAACCCTTCCAACATCTCGCCATGGCATCCGCGCTGGCGCTGGCCACGTTGAGCCTTGGTGGTTGCGGCCAGAAACCCGCCATGCCGCAGATGGACGTCGAAGTCGGCATCGTGACGCTCAAGGCGGAGCCGGTGACCGTTTCCACCACGCTTTCAGGACGTACCGCCGCCACCATGGTTGCCGAAGTGCGCCCGCAGGTGGCCGGCATCATCCAGTCCCGCCTGTTCGAGGAAGGATCGCTGGTTCACGCGGGGCAGCCGCTCTACCAGATCGATCCGCGCCTCTATCGCGCCTCGCTCGATACCTCGCGCGCGCAGTTGGAGAATGCGCAGGCCACGCTCTACAGCGCCGAGGCCAAGGCCCGGCGCTATCGCACGCTGGGCGACAGCGAGGCGGTGAGCGCGCAGGACAAGGACGAGACCATCGCCGCCGCGCGCGCCGCGCAGGCCGCCGTCCACCAGTACCAGGCCAGCAGCCGCAGCGATGCGGTGAGCCTTGAATTCACCCGCGTGTTGGCGCCGATCACGGGACGCATCGGGCGTTCCTCGGTCACCAAGGGCGCGCTCGTCACCGCCAGCCAGACCGATGCGATGGCGACGATCCAGCAGCTCGATCCGATCTTCGTGGACATCACGCAGTCTTCCGCCGATCTGCTGCGGCTGCGCAGCGCGCTGGCCAAGGGCAGCATCCTGCCGGGCAGCACCAAGGTCTCCCTCACGCTGGAGGACGGGACGAAGTATCCGAGCGAGGGCACCATCGAATTCAGCGAGGTCAGTGTCGATCCCGAAGCGGGCACGGTGACCATCCGCGCGCGCTTCCCCAATCCCGATGGCCTGCTGCTGCCGGGCATGTTCGTGAAGGTCGATGCGCCGCAGGGCGTAATGCAGAACGGCATTCTTGCCCCGCAGCAGGGCATCTCGCGCGATGCCAAGGGCAACGGCACCGCGCTGGTGGTCAATGCCGAAGGCAAAGTGGAGCAGCGCAAGGTCACCACCGGGCAGGCGATCGGCGACAAGTGGCTGATCACCAGTGGCCTGCAGGCCGGTGACCGCCTGATCGTGGAGGGCACGGACAAGGCGCATGCCGGCGCCAAGGTCAAGGCCGTCACCGTGAAGCTGGGCGACTGATCCGATGAACCTCAGCCGCTATTTCATCGACCGGCCGATCTTCGCCTGGGTCATCGCCATTATCGTCATGATGGCCGGCATTGCCGGGATCATGAGCCTTCCCGTCGCGCAATATCCCGATGTTGCGCCGCCGTCCGTCACTGTCAGCGCCACCTATCCGGGCGCTTCGGCGCAGACGCTGGAAAACTCGGTCACCCAGGTGATCGAACAGCAACTGACCGGCATCGACAACCTGCTCTACTTCTCGTCGAGTTCGGACAGTTCGGGCTCGGCCTCCGTCACCGCGACTTTCGCCAAGGGGACTGACCCCGACGTTGCGCAAGTGCAAGTGCAGAACAAGGTGCAGCAGGCCAATTCGCGCCTGCCCACCCAAGTCCAGCAGCAGGGGCTGACGGTCACCAAGTCCAGTTCCGACATGTTGCTGGTCGTCGCGCTCTATGACGAAAGCGACAAGACCACCGACAGCGACGTTGCCGACTACCTCGTCTCCAACTTCCAGGACGATCTGGCCCGCGTGAACGGCGTGGGCGGCGTGCGCGTGCTGGGTTCGCAATATGCGATGCGGATCTGGCTGGATCCCGCCAAGCTGATGGCGCGCCAGTTGATCCCCTCCGACGTGGAAAGCGCGATCACGGCGCAGAACGTGGACCTTTCGGCCGGCCAGTTGGGTGCGGAGCCGCTGGTGAAGGGGCAGATGCTCAATGCCGTGGTCAAGGCCAAGTCGCGCCTGCAGACTGCCGACCAGTTCCGCCAGATCGTAGTCAAGACGCTTACCGACGGTTCGGTCGTCCGTCTGTCCGACGTCGCCCAGGTGGAGATGGGGCAGGAAAGCTACATGATGTCCGCCCGCATGAACGGGCATCCGGGGGCGGGCATCGGCATCGAACTGGCCTCCGGCGCGGATGCGCTGAAGACCGTGGCCGCCGTGAAGGCGCGCGTGGCCGAACTGTCGCAGGACCTGCCGCAGGGCTACAAGATCGCCTACCCGCGCGACACCAGCGACTTCGTGAAGCTGTCGATCCATGAAGTGATCGAGACGCTGGTCATCGCCATCGTGCTGGTCGTGCTGGTGATGTACGCCTTCCTGCAAAGCTGGCGCGCCACGCTGGTGCCGGCGATTGCCGTGCCGGTGGTCTTGCTGGGCACTTTCGGCATCCTGGCGCTGTTGGGATATTCCATCAATACGCTGACGCTGTTCGCCATGGTTCTGGCCATCGGCCTGCTGGTCGACGACGCCATCGTCGTGGTCGAAAATGTCGAACGCGTGATGCACGAGGAGGGGCTGAGCCCCTATCGCGCCACGATACGATCGATGGACGAGATCGGTTCTGCGCTTGTCGGCATCGCGCTGGTGCTGTCGGCGGTGCTGCTGCCAATGGCTTTCTTCGGCGGCTCGACCGGCGTGATCTATCGCCAGTTCTCGATCACCATCGTTTCGGCCATGGCGCTTTCGGTGCTGACCGCGCTGGTGCTTTCGCCCGCACTCTGCTCCACGCTGCTGAAGGCGCGTGACGAGGCGGACCATGCGCAGGCGCCCGCAACCGGCCTGCGCGGCGCGATGTCGCGCCTGCAGCACCGATTGGACGGTGGCTTCGGCGGCTTCAACCGCTGGTTCGACCGCATGACCGGCCGCTATGTCGATACGACAGAGAAGCTGATCGCCCGCCGCCGCGTCTGGCTGGTGGTCTATGGACTGGTGATCGTCGCCCTCGTCGTGATCTTCACGCGCCTGCCTACCGGCTTCCTGCCGACCGAGGATCAGGGGCAGGTCATGGTCGTGTACCAGCTTCCCGCCGGCGCCACCTCCGAACGGACCGACAAAGTGCGCGCGCAGATCGAGCAGGCTTTCCAGTCCGAAGGCAGCAATGTGCCGATCCGCTTCACCGTCGGCGGTTTCAGCTTCAACGGCTCCGGCCAGAACGCGGGCATGGGTTTCGCCAATCTCGCCCCGTTCGATGAGCGCAAGGATTCCAGCAAGAGCGCCAATGCCATCACCGGGCGGATCATGGCCAAGCTGTCGAAGATCCGCGATGCGCAGGTCTTCGTGATGACGCCACCTTCGATCCAGGGTCTTGGCCAGTCGAACGGTTTCACGTTCCAGCTGCTCAATTCCACCAACATGGACCGCGCAAAATTCGTCGCCCTGCGGGACAAGCTGATCGCCGCGGCCAATCAGGACCCCAAGCTTTCGCAGGTCCGCGCCTCCACCCTGCCGGATACGCCGCAGTTCGACGTCCACTTCGACGATGCCAAGCTCTCCGTGCTCGGCCTGTCCGTTGCCAATGCGACCGATACGCTCAGCACCGCCTGGGGCGGCACGTACGTGAACGACTTCATCGACCGTGGCCGCGTGAAGAAGGTCTATGTGCAGGGTGAGGCAGAAGCACGCATGTTGCCCAGCGATCTGGACAAGTGGTTCGTCCGCTCCACCGCAGGCACCAATGCGGATGGTACCAGCAAGATGGTTCCCTTCTCCGCCTTCACGACGATGGGCTGGGAAACCGGGCCGAACAGCCTTTCGCGCTTCAACGGGCGATCGTCCTACACGATCCAGGGCGATGCCGGTTCGGGCTACAGCTCGGGCGATGCGATGCAGGAGATGGTGGCGCTGCAACAGAAGATCGCGCCCGGCACCAGCTATGCCTGGAGCGACCTGTCCTACCAGCAGAACCAGTCCAGCGGGCAGGCGGTCTATCTCTATGCGCTGTCCATCGCGGTCGTGTTCCTGTGCCTTGCCGCGCTCTACGAAAGCTGGTCGGTGCCGCTGGCGGTGCTGCTGGTGATCCCGCTGGGCGTGATCGGCGCGGTGATCGCGGTGGCCGTGCGTGGGCTCGAAAACGATATCTACTTCCAGGTCGGCCTGCTCACCACCATCGGCCTTGCTGCCAAGAACGCCATCCTGATCGTCGAATTCGCCGAGCAATCGTGGCGCGACGGGCGCGACATGCTCCACGCCGCGCTGGAGGCGGCGCGCGTGCGCCTGCGGCCGATCATGATGACCTCGATCGCCTTCATGGCCGGCGTCGTCCCGCTCGCCGTGGCCACCGGCGCGGGCGCGCAGGGCCGTATCGCCATCGGCACCGCCGTGCTGGGCGGCATGCTGACCGCGACGGCGCTGGCGATCTTCTACGTGCCTATGTTCTTCGTCGTCGTTGCCAAGCTCTTCCACCGAGGAGGTGACGACGACGCTGCCCGGGACCTGCGGCAAGGGTCGCATGCCGAAGTTCCGGGCACCCCATCCGAAGGAGAGGCCTGACCGGTAGCCGCTGCCGCCAGCCCGCCTTTGACCCCCATTCACCGGCCCGGAGAATATCGCACCCTCCCGCGCCGGTGAAGCCCGGGGCCCCGCCGATCCGCCATCGATCGGGGCTCCGGGCACCTTCATCGAGGACCATGCCGATGCGCCGCACCCTGATCCCGCTCCTTATTGCCGCGACCGCCCTGACCGGCTGCAATCTGGCGCCCAAGTACATCCAGCCTGAGGCCGCCGCCCCGGCGCAGTGGCCGCAAGGCGCGGCCTATGCGCGGGCCGAAGCCCGAGAGGCCGGGATGCCCTGGCGCACGCTGTTCGCCGATCCGCGCCTGCAGACGGTGATCGAGCGGGCGCTGGCGAACAATCAGAACCTCCAGGCCAGTCTGGCCAATGTCGCGTCGGCGCGGGCGCAGTATCATGTGGAGCGGTCGTACCAGTTGCCGACGCTGGCGGGGACGGCGAGCGCCGTGGGCACGCGCGGCCTCAAGACCTCGCAGGCGGACAGCCAGACTTATGATGCCAATGTCGGATTCAGTTCCTTCGAACTCGATCTGTTCGGCCGCGTGAAGAACCAGAGCCGCGAGGCGCTGGAGACGTATCTTTCGACCGAATCCGGCTATCGCTCCGCCCGACTGACGCTCGTGGCCAATGTCGCGACGGCCTACGTCACGCTGGCGTCCGATCGGGACCTGCTGACGCTTGCAGAGCAGACCCGCGCCAGCGGCCAGCGCTCGGTCCAACTGACGCAAAGCTTGCTCAAATCCGGCCTTGCCGCCGCCGGCGACCTCGCCTCTGCCGAGACCGTGCTGGAGCAGGCCAATTCCGATGTCGCCGCCCAGACGACATTGGTGGCGCAGGATCGCAATGCGCTGGAACTGCTGGTCGGCGGATCGGTGGAGGATGCGCTGCTGCCTGCATCGCTGGCCGAACTGGATGCACGCATCGGACAGGTTCCGGCCGGGCTGTCGTCCGAAGTGCTGCTGCGCCGTCCGGACGTGGTGGAGGCCGAACACCAACTGAAGGGCACATATGCCCAGATCGGCGCGGCCCGCGCGGCATTCTTCCCGACGATCTCGCTGACCAGCGCCCTCGGCCTCGCCAGCACCGCGCTGGGCAACCTGTTCACCGGCGGCGCGACACTTGCCAGCGGCACCGCCAGCGCGAGCGTGCCGATCCTGGGCGGCACCAACAAGGGCAATCTGGAATACGCCAAGGCGCAGCGCGAATACTACCTCGCCACCTACCGCGCGGCGGTGCAATCGGCCTTCAAGGACGTGGCCGACGCGTTGGCCCGGCGCGGCACCATCACCGATCAGCGCACCGCGCAGGACCGCTTGGTGACGGCGGCGCAAAAGAGCTACGACCTTGCCGATGCGCAATATCGGGCGGGGACGGACACTTACCTCAACGCGCTTGTCGCCCAGCGTTCGCTCTATGCCTACCAGCAGACGCGGATAGCGACGATCCTGGCCGATCTGACCAACCGGGTCACCGTCTACAGCGCGATCGGCGCGGACGAGACGCTGGGGAATCCGGCCGAACCGGTCGCGACGGGCGGTTGACGGAACAGAATGAAGCATCGCGGGAACGCAAGGCGGGGATATCGGTTCACGAAACAGCAATGGACTGGAAGAGGAATACAACATGAGGCTTCAGGTACTTTGGACTGTCTCGTTCGCGGCGCTGGCTCTGGCCGGCTGCAAGAAGGAGGCTCCTGCTGCTAACGAGACGGCGACGACCGCGCCGGCCACACCGATGGCACCGGACATGATGCCGGGCGCCGAAACCCCTGTAGCGGACGCCACGCTGGATCCGGCGCAGACCTTCGTCAACACGGCGGCCGCGAGCGACGCTTTCGAGATCGAGACGTCCAAGCTGGCCATTGCCAACAGCCAGTCTGCGGCAGTGAAGCGTTTTGCCACCAAGATGATCGATGCGCATACCCAGTCCACCGAAAAGCTGAAGCTGGTGACCGGCAAGATGTCCCCCTCGATCACCCCGGACGCCGATCTGAGCGACGCGCAGCAGCAGGCGCTGGACGCGCTGAAGGACCTGAAGGGCGCCGATTTCGACAAGGCCTATGCCAAGGCGCAAGTCGATGGGCATCAGGCGACGCTTGATGCGTTGAAGGCTTACGCCGCCAGCACCGATGCCGCGGCCCCGCTCAAGGATTTCGCGAAGTCGCTGATCCCCACGGTCACGGCGCACCTGAACATGGCTAAGGCTCTCTAAGGGCCTCTCACGCAAGCGAGTGACAAGGCGCATGGCCGGTGGCCATGCGCCTTTTCTCATGCCTCCACGCTTAGAGCAGTCGACCCGACTGCCCTAAGCTTTTGGTTTGGCGCATTTTCCGAGTCATCAGGTGGTTCCACCTGATTAGAAAATGCTCTAGTCGGCGGGTTCGGCGATGCGGTTTGTGCCGTCCTGCGCGGTGCGATCGAGGTCCTCCGCCGCAAAGTCATCGACGGCGATCACGTCGGCCACCGCCGCATCGGCGGCACGCAGGCTCGCGAGTTCTTCGTCGGTGATCAGGCCTTGCGCGTGTGCCTTGTCCAGATCGCGAATGCGCGCCTTGCGCAGGCGGTCATGGACCGGCTGGGTCGCCACCGTCTGCAGGAATGCGTCGGTCAGACGGCCCACCGCCTCGTCCGCGCCGCCGATATAGACGTTCTCCACCAGACGGTCGCGCGCGGGGCAGGGGTCCAGGATGATGTCCGCGCACTGGCGGATCGTGCGGTCGGACGGGCCATTGCGGCGGCGGCCGAAGGGCTGGATGAACAATCGCAGCATCCAGCCGACCGGGCGCGCGGGGAAATTGGCGATGATCTCCGAAAAGCGCTGCTCGATGGTGGCGAAGCCGCTTTCCATGCACCAGGCCAGAAGCGGCAGATCGTCATCCAGCTGCCCTTCATCCTCCCAGCGCTTGAGTGCGCCGGACAGCAGGTAGAGTTCGGAAAGTACGTCTCCCAGCCGCGCGGAGAGCAGTTCGCGCCGCTTCAATTCGCCGCCCAGCGTCAGGAACGAGATGTCGGACACGAAGGCGAAGGCGGCGGCATAGCGGCTCATCTGCCGGTAATAGCGGGCCACCCGTTTTGCGTTCCGGTTCGTCCGCCCATCGGCCTTTGGCGCGGGGGCGAAGATGCCGCCGCTCCAACTCCGGACGAAGGCGCGGATGGCGGTTTTCAGCGCATGGCCGATGTGCTTCCACAGCACCTGATCGAAATTGGCCAGAGCCCGGCTGCGATCGGCCTCGCCCACGGCGCGGATTTCCTGCAACAGGTAAGGGTGCGACCGGATTGCGCCCTGGCCGAAGACCATCAGGCTGCGGGTGAGGATATTGGCGCCTTCCACGGTGATGCCCACCGGGATCGCGCGGTACTGGTTGCCCAGATAGTTGCGCGGCCCCTCTATGATCGCCTTGCCGCCGTGGACGTCCATCGCGTCGTTGATGACCACGCGCATGCGCTCGGTAGCGTGGAGCTTGAGGATCGAGGAAATCACCGCCGGATGGTTGCCCTGATCCAGCCCCGCGCAAGTCAGGCGCCGCGCCCCGTCCAGCAGATAGGCATTGCCCGCGATCCGGGCGAGGCGTTCCTGAATGCCTTCGAACTTGCCGATGGGCAGGTTGAATTGCGACCGCACCCGCGCATAGGCACCGGTGGTATGCGTGGCAAAAGCCGCCGCCGCTGCCGAGAGCGAGGGCAAGGAGATGCCGCGCCCGGCCGCCAGTGCGCTCATCAGCATCTTCCAGCCCTGGCCTACCCGGTCCGGTCCGCCGATCACATTGTTCAGCGGGATGAAGACGTCGTGCCCTTCGTTCGGGCCGTTCTGGAATGTCTGCATGGAAGGGATGTGCCGACGGCCGATGGTGACACCGGGCAAGTCGGTGGGCACCAGCGCCACGGTGATGCCGATATCGTCCTCTCCGCCCAGCAGGTGATCGGGATCTTGCAGTTTGAAGGCCAGACCCAGGATCGTCGCCACCGGGCCCAGCGTGATGTAGCGCTTGTGCCAGTTGAGGCGGATGCCCAGCACTTGCTCTCCATCCCATTCGCCGTGGCAGACCACGCCTTCGTCGATCATGGCGGCCGCGTCGGACCCCGCTTCCGCGCTGGTGAGCCCGAACGCCGGCACCTCGCGCCCGTCGGCGAGGCGGGGCAGCCAGTATTGCTGTTGTTCCTGCGTGCCGAAGCGCAGGATCAGTTCGCCCGGCCCCAGCGAATTGGGCACCATGGCCGTCACCGCCGTGGAGACCGAGCGCGTGGCGATTTTCCGCACGATCTCGCTATGCGCGAAGTTGGAAAAGCCCAGACCGCCGTGTTCCTTGGGAATGATGATGCCGAAGAACTTCTCCCGCTTCAGGAAGTCCCAGGCTTCCGGCGGCAGATCGCGGGTTTCCCAGGTCATTCGCCAATCGTCGATCATCGCGCAGAGCGTGTCGACCGGGCCGTCCAGAAAGGCGCGCTCCTCTTCGGTCAATGCTGCGGGAGGGACGGCGAGCAGCTGGTCCCAGTCCGGGTTGCCGGTGAACAGCGCGGCATCCCACCAGGTGTTGCCCGCGTCGATCGCCTCGTTCTCCGTGGCGGACAGCGCGGGCAGCGCCGATTGCACGAGCGAGAGGACCGGCCGGGTAAGGATCTCGCGGCGGGCGGTGGTGGCAAAGTCGGCGGCAAGCGACATCGGACAGGCTCCTTTTCCTGCCCCAACAACGCCTGCGCCCGCCGAATTGCTCCCGCATCATCGGGCTCGCGCGATCAATGGTAGCTCGCGATCAGTGATAGCTTGCGACCGGGCGCCTGACCTCGTCCTCCGGCGCCTCGTCGTCCTGCGCTTGCGGTTCGCCCTGCGCGGGGCCGTACTTCACATGACGATAGACGCGGCGGCACCGCGCAGCGAGGTCCGGGGCCAGATCCTGTCCCCATTCGAGCATGCGCGAGCGAAGCCGCTGGATCCGGTTGGCCGATGCCGACTGGAACACCAGTTGCCGATAGACCGCCAGAGCATCGCCCGGGTCGATGATCCGCGCGGGGTCGCCAGTCAGTTCGCCGAAATAGGTGTCTACCAGCCGCTGGCCGCTGCTCAGCTTGCCTGACGAGATCAGCATGTTCGTCAGCAGCCATGACAGCCGCATCTTGCTGTCGATCCGGTAGGTTGCGCCCCGGCGCTTCACGCGTACCCGGTCCGCCACGTCATCGATGATCATCGCACAGTCCGCGGCGCAGCGCCCGTGCAGGACATGCAGGTCGCGGTCGATCCGGCCATCCGCGTCCAGCATCAGGACGGACACGTCCTCGCCCGCGGGCAGCGCGTCCACGCCGCTGACCAGATCTTGCGGCGTTATGGTGACGCGGTCCGCCACGCCGTAATGGGCAAGGCTTTTCTCGATCCGGGCGATGCGCTGTTCCGCCGTCTTGATCGATCGCCGGGGGCCGCCGGTCATCGGATCGAAAGTGAACACATGCCCCGGTTTTCCGGAATTGCGCAGGCCCAGCGCCAGCGCCACCGTGGCCGCGCCCAGCGCCGTGCCCACTTCCACGATCACCCCGCCGCGCTGCGCGGTCTCGTAAACCCGGGCATAGACTTGCGGGGACAGCATTCCATCGCAGGTGACGATCAGTTCGGAAAACAGCTCGGCATTGGCACCCTCGAGCATCGGCCTCCTCCCGATAACTGCCGCCATAGTCGCCCGGATGGCGGGCGGTGAGGCAACGCTATTGAGGGTTAATCCGGGATAACTACCGGGCCGGTTGCCCCTCTGGCTTCTAAGGACCTGAGGGACCTGCCGATCGGCTTGCAATGGGGCGGCCCGCTTATGCCATTGGGGGCATCGTCAGGCCGCGCCGGCGTATCCTGCCGTCTCGGACAGCGCCGCCTGCCGCCAGCGGACGTAGCCCAGCACCGCCAGCCCCACCATCGCGGCGTAGAGCCCGGCCGTCAGCCACAGGCCCTTGAACACGAACATCCCGACGTAGAGAACGTCCACCGCAATCCAGAGCAGCCAGTTGGCCGCGTGGCGCCGGGCCGTCCAATATTGGGCGACAAGGCTGAAGCTGCTGAGCCCCGAGTCCATCCACGGCAGCGCCGCGTCAGTATAGTGGCTGGTGAACCAGCCGATGGCGATTGCGCCGATCGCGCCTGTCGCCAGCCCCAGCCATGCCTTCGTGGGGGACAGGGGGCTGACCAGGACCTCGCCGGTCTGGTCCTTCCCCCGCGCCCAGACGATCCAGCCGTAGACGATGGCAATGCCGAACAGCGCCTGCAGCACCATGTCCGAATAGAGCCGCACGTCCAGAAACAGCTTGAAGTAAAGCGCGCAGGCCAGAAGGTTCACCGGCCAGCACAGCAACCGGCGCTTCGCCGTCAGCCAGATCCCCGCGAAGCTGACGATCACGGCGATGATTTCGAGCGCCGACATCAGGCCTGCTCTCCGTTCTTGAGGTCTTGCAGAAAGGCCTGCCCGGGCGGGGAGAGGAACCAGTCGGCATGGTCGATCAGGTAATCCTGCCAGGCCATCATCGCCTGATCGGGATCGGCAAGGATGCCGGCGAAGTAATCGGCTTCGGACAGTGCGAATTCGATGTGCACCAGCGGCAGCAGGCGGATCACACCCTCGATATCCGCAGCGGTCAGCGGCAGAATGGTCCGGTACCCGGCAAGCAGGGCCAGTGCGGCTTCGGCATCGGGCGGGCCGGCGTCCATTTCCAGCCAGGGAATGGCGGTTCGCTCGATGGCAGTCGCAATATCGTGCAGCGCGCAGGTTCGGGTCGCCAGTCCGAAGTCGAACACTGCGCTCACCGTGCCTTCGGGCGACCACAGCAGGTTGGACGGATGCCAGTCGTTATGTGTCCAGAGCGGCGGCTGGGTTGCCAGCAGGTCCGAAAGCCCTTCGCCCAGAGCTGCGAACAGCCGGGTCAGTTCGCCGCGCCAGTTCTTGTCCGCCAGAAAACCGGCCAGCGCCGGCCGGGCCGCCACGTAGGCTGCCGCCGCCGCCAGCGGGTCGCGGGCGGGCAGGATGGTGAGGCTGGAGACAAGCGGATGGTTCCCGCGCGCGGGCGCCGCGAAGTCGCGGGCGGCCCGGTGCAGCCGCGCCAGCGCGACGCCCGCTTCATGGGCATGGCCTTGCGAGAGGAACGGCGTCCACGATTGCCGGTCGCGGTAGAGATCGCTGCCCGGCGCGCGGCTGTGCAGTTCGTAGCTCCATTCGCCGCTGGCGATGGCGCAGGTTCCATCGGTTGCGGTCAGGACATCGGGCACCGCCAACCCTGCCGCGCGCAAGTGCGCCATGAACGCATGTTCCTCCGCCAGCGCGGCGAGGCTACGCAGGCGGCGGTGGTGGCGCTTCAGAAAGAACGCGCCGCGGTCCGTCTCCACCAGCGTCGCGGCCGAGAACGGGCGCGGGGAATGCCAGCGCAGCCCTGTCAGAGCGCTCGCAGCCGGGAACCGGGCCAGCACCATCTCTGCCTCTGCCGTCGTGATCGCCGGCCAGACCGGCGCTTCCAGCGCCGTGCCCATGCCGTGCACGAAATGCGAGGCAAGATCTGGCGCCGTGCCGCTCATCGTCAGAAGGCCCGGCTGAGCGACACCACGAAGGCGCGCCCGCTTCCCACATAATACGTCGGTGCGGAGCCGGCGATCACCGTGCCGCCCCGGCCCACCGTATCCAGCGCATTGCTGCTGATCGCCTGCACGCCGGACAGCACGTGCGGGTTGGTGACGTTGATGGCATTGAGCCGCAGGTCCATCCGCTGCGCATCGATCAGCCCGGCAAGGTGCACGCCCACCGACAGGTCCAGCGTGGCATAGCCCTTGATGCTCTCGTCATTCATGAACGTGGCATATTGGCGGCCTACGTATTTCAGCGCGGTGCTGCCGAACAGGCGGCCATCGTCATAAGTGCTACCCAAGGCGAACTGCACTTTCGGGCTGGCCACCGCGCGTTTGCCCTTGGTCGGCAGGTAGTCGTCGCCGATGGCCAGATCGTCGCCTTGGCGCGTGTGCAGGTATTCGCCGGAGAGATAGACGCTGACGCCCTTCGCCGGGCGATAGTCGATCTCTCCGTCCAGGCCGTAGGAGGTCTGGCTGCCGGCATTGACGGTGGAATTGACCAGCGCGCCGCCGCTGTCGATCACTGTCGCCACCTGACGGTTGCGGAAGTGGTAGTGGAACGCGGTCAGCGAGAACGACAGGCTGGGGCCGATATAGCGATAGCCCAGTTCCTCCGAGACCGAATATTCGTTCTTGAGATTGTCCGCCCCCTGGCTGACCACCTCGCCGCCGTAATAGCTGTTGTAGAGCGCGAACTCGTTCGGCGTGCGGAAGTTGGTGGTCACGTTGGCGAAGACCTGCTGGCGGTCGTCCAACTGGTAATGCGCCGCCGCGCGGGGGAGGGCGGCGAAGCTGCTGCTGCGCACGGTCGATTGCGGGCCGGGCAGGTAATTGCGGCCGTTGCGCAGGACGTCCACGCCCTTGAAGCCCAGATCGATGCCAAGGCGCGGCGTCACCTGAATGCAGTCGGCCAGGAAGAAGCCCTTGGTCACCGTTTCGGTGCGCGCATTTTCATAGGCGAGCAAGCGGCCGTCGGCGGTTTGGATCGCCTGGCTCTGGTGCCCCCACTGGTCGACCGGGTGGCCGTCCGCGTCGATCGAGGTGTAGGACTGGGTGACGCGGTCGGTGCCGTAATCGAACCAGAGCCCGGCGGTGATCCGGTGTGCGCCGGCTTGCAGGGTCAGCTTGCTGACGTCACCCACGCGCATCTGCTTGCCGGTCCAGTTGCCCAAAACTGTCGCCACGCCGTCCACCGCACCCGGCAGGGCGATCGGCTGGGTCAGTTCCTCAGTGCCGAGGAAGTTGCCGGTTTCGGTCAGCTGCGTGGCATAGGGGGCATTGCCGTATCCGAACTGCAGGTAGCCGGTGCTGTCGAAGGAGAGCCGGTCGTTCAGCTTCAGGTGCAGCGGCGCGGCCATGTAGACGTTGCGGAACGGCGCGCGATAGAGCCGCCAGTAATTGAGGTCACCCTCGGTATAATGCTTGTCGTAATTGAAGCCGCGGCCATAGGCCTGCCAGTCCGCCAGCGTGGGGCTGGGGTAGGTGGAGGTCTTGGCCTGGTTGAACGAGACCGCGATGCTGGCGCGGTTGCCGTCGCCCCACTCGTTCAGCAGCTTTGCATCGACGTGCTGGCGCGTATCGAAGCCCGCGCCGCGCCAGTTGTCCGCGCGGTTGTTGGAATAGGAGACGAAGGCCTTCAGCCCGGTCTTCCCGATGGTGCCGGTATCGAACCGCACGAAGGCGCGCCGTTCGTTGTAGGAGCCCAGCGAGAGATTGACGAGGCCGCCCATCGCGGCCTTGGGATCGTCCAGCGAGAGCGAGAGCAGGCCGCCTGCGGCCGCCACCACCGGCGCCTCGATATCCGCCGCGCCTTGCGCCAGTGTGACCTGCCGAACATTCTCGGCATCGGCGAATTGCGAGGGGTAGGCGTAGTAGTAACCGATGTCGTTCTGCGGCGCGCCTTCCATCAGCACGCCGATCTGGTCCTGCCCCAATCCGCGCAGGGTCAGGCTGGAACTGGTCGACAGACCATAGGGATCGCTGGTGGAAACGTTCGCGCCGGGCAGCAGGTTCACCAGCTGGAAGGCGTTCAGCGTCGGCGCCTGCTTGACGATGAAATCGCTGGAAATGGCGCTGACCGCCTTGGGTGCGGTCTGGTCCGGCAGCAGACCTTCGGGATCGGGATGGCCAATCACCTTGATATCGGCAGGCGCGGCGTCATCGGCAAGGGCCGTCGTCGCCCATCCGGCGAGCAGGGCCGGCACCAGCATGGCGCCGCTCAGATATCCGTACTTGAAAGGCATTCTAACGCGTCCACTCCACTGGAGGGACAACGGATCTGCCGCCGGCCCTCCCTACGCCGGTGTCAACCGGATCAGGTTCAGCGGGTCGTGGTCTGCTGACCACCTCTCAGCCGCGCGTAAGCGGCCCCCCGGGGTAGCGGCCGTTTAGGCTGTCGGATGACGTGTGAAAAGCCCTATCGCGAGCGCCCTGCCGATTTATGGCCGATTTGTGAAAGCGGCGTTCAGCAGAACTTGCCGGGACCGGGGGAGCGGACGGCCTTGCGCGCCATGCTGCCGCCGCGAAGCAGCGACGCGGGCATGAAATGCCGGCGTTCCTGGCGGGCGGAGGGGAAGTCTTCGCGAACCCCGCGCGGCCATTCCACCGCCAGCGTGGCCAGCGTCAGCGGCCAGCGCAGCCGGGGCCGATCGGCCTGCAGCAATTGGCGGCGATGCTGGAGGCGCGGCCACACCCCGCTGCAGAATCGGCGCGGGACGGGCACGCCGAACAGGGTCTTCAACGCCAGCAACTGGGTGCGAAGCGCCCGCTGCGCCTGCCGCGTGATGAACAGGCTATCGAGGACCTGCCAGTCTATCCCGTGCTCCGATCGGGCCAGTAGCGCCAGATCGTGGAGGTGGCGCATGTCGATCAGGCCGCGCCAGTAATCCAGTTCCTGAAGCTGGTCGTGCGATGTGAGCAAGGCAGCCTGGGCGGCGGGCGAGGGCAGAAGCGCCTGCTTGCCGCCGATCCGCACGGGCCGGCAATGCGGCGCCAGCAAGGCATAGTCGAAGCGGGGATTGCTACCCTTCATGCGGCCGTGAAGGTCGATCATGCCGACGTCGCTGTCGCGAAACAGGACGATGGGCGCATCTTCCTGCCCGCTGTCGGCGTAGACGTGGAAGCCGTGATCCATCAACCGGTTGCGCGCCTTGCGGCTCGCGCCGGAGGGAAGCATCAGGTCCAGATCGCCCATGATGCGCCCCTGCATGGCAGGTTCGCCCAGCGAGACCAGTAGCGCCGCGCCTTTCAGCAGGATCGGTGTGACGCCGATCTGGGCAAGCAGGTCCAGCACTTCTTCCAGCATCGCCATCAGCCGCCGGTTGCGTTCCCGGTTCGCCTCCACCACGCAGGTCAGATAGGCCCGGGCATCCTCGGGAACGTCGCGGTTCATCGGCGTCAGGCGGGCGCCGAGGCTGGCAATCGTCATCGTCCGGTTGGCTTGGCCGATCAGCCGTTCCCAGTCGTCCCCATCCGGACCGCCGATTCTGCCATCCAGCGCGGCGGCGAGCGCGCGCACGCCGATCTGTACCGTCATCCTGCCGATCCGGCGCGATCAAGCAGTTCGACCGCTTCGGCCAAGCTGGAATAGGTCAGCCGCAGGCATCGCGCGCCTGCGACAAGTTCGCTCATCATCCGAACGTCGGCGGTGCTCGATCGCCCTTTGCGGGCATAGGCGCCGCGAAACAGGGTCTGAAGTGCGGTGATCGGATCGATGGGGGTGAGTTCGGCGCGCGCTTTGGCATGCCTGTCCAGCACAACGATCCAGCCGACCGGATAACGGCCGGTCTGCGGATTGGGCATCGGCACATAACGCAGGAGCGCGCCGTCGAGCCGGCGATGCACCGGCGCCTGTGCGATGGCGGCGCGACAATGCGGTACAAGATCCCAGGAGCCGGCTTTCAGCGTCGGGAAGAACGGCAGGCCCTGTGCTGCGCCATCGGCATCGATCAGGGTCACGTCATCGGCGGCATAGCCGTATCCCGCTTCCGTCAGCGCAACGCAGAGCGTGCTCTTGCCCGCGCCGGGATCGCCGCATAGCAACAGCGTGCGCCCCTGCCGGACCAGCGACGCGGCATGAAGGGCGATGCGTCCGCAGCCGGCCAATGCCTCTTCCACCAGCCGTGCCTTCAGCGTCGGCACGGCCTGTTCCGCCGTGACGATGCGGGCAGGGCGTCCGATTCGCGCAATCGTGATTTCCGCCGTGATTTCCGCCGCCGGTCCGGCCGGGCCCTCACCCAGCAGATGCCAGCAGGGTTCGGATGAGGTCGTCACGCGCGTCAGGCTGGGAACCGGAAGAACGATAGAGCCGCATTGGCGATCGATGGCCACTTCCGTTTGCCGGCCGGCCAGATCGAAGCGAAAACGGCGGGTTGCCGGGTCATCGGCTTCGGGAACGGTGGTGGCGAGCAGACCGGCGCCGGACCACAGCCGCAGCCGTGCCCGGATCGCTTCGGATGCCAGTTCGGCGTCCATGCCGTGCCGGATGCAAAGTTGGACAAGGTTTTTCAACGGGGCGGCGCCCGCCGTCAGCTCATGGACCACCAAGGCGCCCAGCGGATCGATCTCGTAAAGCTCTTGCGTCGCTTCGCAAAACAGTGCCTCTCGCCCCGGCAGGGCGATCAGACTGACGCCGGGCGCCAATTGCCATGATCGATCCGATTTTCGATTTGCCGGGTTGGAGGGTGTTGCATCGACGGCCCCGCGACGAGGCGCGCCATCGTCGTTCTGCGCCGATGCCATGCCACGCGCCAAGAGCGGTGCCGGAGCGATATCTGTCGATCGATCGTCCCGCACCGCCAGCTCGATCAGCCTTTTTCGTGCCTTACGCCGCTGTCGCGACTGCCGCCTGCGCTCTCGTGACTTCCGCCGCCAGTGTCGCCGTGACCTCCGCCGCCGGTGTCGCCGCCACCGCCGCCACCCGTGTCGCCGCCGCCGCCAACGCTGCCGCCGCCATCGCCGAAGCCGCCGCCGCCTGAATCGCCGCCGCCAATACCGCCACCTCCGGTACCGCCGCCGTCACCGCCACCTCCGCCGGAACTGCCGCCGCCGCCCCCACCACCGCCGCCTGAAGCGGCAATCGCCGGGGACGATAGCGAAGTCGAAAGAAGTACCGTCAAGGTTGGCGGCACGGTGAGCGCAAAGCGGCCGGCCGTCTTGAGGAAGTTCCGCCGGTGCGATTCACCGAACAGGTCGGGGCTCTGATCGTCCATCGCAGGATCCCTCTGCTGCTGATCGAGACTGTCCCGCCGCATCCACGCCGGAACGTGACTTGGTGATACACCTCTACGCCCGCACGGGCATCTATCGGGGGATATAGCTCTCTAGAGTAGCCCGGCATCGTTTGAGCAGCGGCAACGGGGTTTCAACCGTCGGAAGAAGGCCCCGCACTGCCATGTCGCGCAACCATCAGGGCAACCGTGGTGCGGTTGTCGGCGCCGAGTTTCGAATAGATGCTGTGCAAGTGGATCTTCACCGTGCCCAGACTGATCGCCAGGTCGGCGGCGATATCGCGGTTGGCCTTGCCTTCGGCCAGCAGGCGGGTGACTTCCCATTCGCGCCGCGTCAGGCTGTCGAAGGGGGAGACGTCCCGCTCTTCCACCCGGTGCCGGCTTACGGCCGAAGCCACCAGATGCGGTGGCAGCCAGCGTCCGCCGCGGGCCACTTTCCTGAGGCATTCGATCAGCGTGGTGGAAGCCATGTCCTTCAGGATGATGCCGGCCACCCCGCCGGCAATCGCTTCCACCACCTGACTGTCGGAAATCGTGGCGCTGAGCAGGACCACGCGAACCGGCCAGCCGTTCTGGTTGATCCGCGCCAGCACCCCCAGCCCGTCCAGGCCGGGCATGCTCACATCCACCAGCGCGATATCCGGGCGATAGTGCTGGATGTGGCGCAGCGCCGTTTCGCCATCGCGCGCGGTAGCAACCACGTTCAGATCCGCATCGTCGCCAAGCAGGGTCTGTATGCCGCTGAGGATCAGGTGGTGGTCATCGCATACGACAATGTTGACCATCAGGTGCCCGCCTCCACCGGCAAAGTCAGCAGCAGGCGATAACCGCGCGGGCTGTCCGTCGCGTCAAGCGCACCGCCGAGATCGGCCATCCGCTCGCACAGCGATTGGGGCAGGGCGGCGCGGCCTTCCAGCCCGCAACCGTCATCCTCGATCTCCACATGAAGATCGCCGTGGCGGGCGCTGACGTCGATCCTGAGCGCGCCCGCGGATCCGTGCCGCACGGCATTTGCGGTGGCTTCCGACAGGGCGAGGCACAGTTCGGCGGCGGTCTCGTCGCTCACCTGAAGGCTTTCCGGTTCCACCGAAACGTCCAGCCGGCAGGCCCATTGCGAGGCAAGCGGCTCGGCCAGGGTCAGCAACTGGCGCTTCAGCGAACCGGGCGCGACGGGGCTTGCGCGAGTGCCGTTGACCAGGGTGCGCAGGCGGGCGTGCTGATGTCGCAGCAGGTTGCGCACCTGGTCCATTGGCGCCTGCGCGTCGGGCGGCAGCGCCGCCGCGGTGGAATCGATCTGCCACAACGCGGCGGTCAGATCCTGCAACAGGCTGTCGTGAACATCGCGCATCACCCGCACGCGTTCCTTCAGGCTGGCGGCGGCAACCAGGCTGGCGGCTATCGAGAACTGTTCCAGCGCCAGCGCGATCCGCGCGCCGATGATCCGGGTGAATGCCTCCACATTCTCGTCCCGGAAGGCCGGGTCGATCACGATGACCAGTCCGTGATAGCGGATGCCCTGAAACTCGGCCAGGTGCAGCGATTGCCGCGCGGCGCCCAGCAGGTCGGTCCAGGCGGCGTTGTCGACTTGCGAACCCAGCCATTCGAGCATGCCGTGGGGATCCGCCCCGGCCATGGCCTTCATGTCCGCCAGCGCGATCGAGAACGTCACCCCGTCGATGAACTCGCAGCGGCTGCCCGTCCAGAACGCGATCGTCGGCCGGCCGTCTTCCTGATCCTGCCAGACCACAGCGATGCGATCGGTGCCCAGCACTCTGGCGGCATGTTGCAGCGATTCCGCAAGCCAGGGCCGATCGTCGTCGGGCATGACATGGATCGGCCATGCCGCCAGTTCCTGCAGGCGCCGTTCGTTGCGGGCGCGATAGCTGCCGAAGAAGCCCAGCATGAGAGCCGCCACCCAGGCATAGACGAACCGCATCAGCAGTACGTTCATCGACCAGTCGCTGCCTTCGCGGATGTCCGAAATGGTAACGGCGACAAGCAGGAATTGCAGCAGCAGCGCGGTGGCCAGAACCCCGGTCCAGCCCCAGCGCATCGTCGCGCTGATCAGCGCGAACGTGAAGAACACGAAAAACGGGCTTTGCAGGTCGTCCGAATAATGGGCCAGCACGCCCAGCGTCACGATATCGATGCCGGTCTGCACGATGCGTGAGGTTTCGCGCCATCGCGGCGGTGCGGGCACAAGCAGGAAAACCACGCTGACGACGACATACCCGCACAGGACCGTGTAGGTCTCCGTCACGTTGGCGCGCGGGGTGGTGGGATCGAGATAGACCGCGACGAGCGACAGGCTGGAGGCGAGCAGCCGCGCGGCGGCGATCAGCATCTCCGGATCGGCCTGATTGATCCGGCTCGGCAAGCCGGGGCTACCGGCGAATTTTACGCCGGAACGGGAAGCAGGCCGCGAACTTGGCCAAGTGGCTGTCCGTGGGATTGATCGTGCCTTCGACATCGAGATCGCGGGTCCAGAATGCCGGCTGGAAGCGGACCATGGCCGTCCGCATCCGCGCAGCGTGAATGCCCTGGTCCTGTCCCGCCCCATCAGCCTCGATGGTGCAAGGTTGCGCGCCGGGCGCCGCACAGGGCAAGGAGGGAATGGGCGTAATACCAAATCGACCGCCCGATCAGCCCTGCGCCTCGATCGCCGTCGCGGTAGGCGGGCGGAGGTCCTGCGGGAAGGCGGCTTGGGTGCGGCCCCCATGGCGACGGCGCATGGTCCTGACGGCGCGGGTAATCGGCAGCTCGATGCCGGTGTGGATCAGCGATCCGGCGGCCAGGCACACGAGCCCCGCCGCGATCATGAATGTGCTGCCATGGCCCTTGGCAAGCCATGGCGCGGACAGGGTCGCCAGGAAGTGCATGATCGGGGCGTGGAATAGATAGGTGCTGAAAGAGGCATTGCCGATATGAAGCAACAGCCGCCGCGCCGGAATATCGCTGCGGTGCCCGTTGCCTGCAGCCAGCAGCGCCACGCACGTGCATGTCAGGAAAGAGATCGCCTGCCAGACAAGGCTGCCGTTCTGCAGCCTGAATTCCCAGTAGCCCGTCAGCGCCGCCACCATCAGCGTCAGCGAACCGCCGATCGCAACGGGGCCGGGCACTTGCGGCACGCGGCGAAAGCCGATGGCGATCGCGATGCCGACGGAAAAGAACAACATGTTCTTGTAGGAATAGAACGCGACGATCCGGCGCAGTTCGGCGTCCTGCACGTGCCCGATGGCCAAGGCCCCGCAGGCGACCATGCCGACGATGATCGCCATGCAGGCCGCCGGCCCGATCTGGCGGGGGAACAGCAGGCACAGCGCGAAGAGGCTGTAGAACAGCATTTCGTAGGTGATCGTCCAGCCTACGCCGACGATGGGCGTCATCCTGGGATCCACGGCATCCTCGAAATTCGGCAGGAACGTGAAGGATGTCAGGATGTGGCCGGTGGTGTAGTGAAACCCTTCCATCGCGCCCACGGCGATCATCAGCAGCGTTGCCAGCCAGTAGAGCGGCACGAGCCGGGTCAGGCGTTTCCAGGCGAAATCGGCGAACCTGTACCGGGGGCGATAGCTGCGGGTCGGCTCCGTCGTGTACATCATGATGAAGCCGCTGATCACGAAGAACAGGTTCACGCCCATCTTCCCGATCGTTCCCGCAAAGTCGCCCACCAGGCCGAAATGCGGATCATACGGGATCACCGCCAGCATGGCGTGATCGATCACCACCATGACGGCGGCGATGCCGCGCAGCGCCTGCAATCCGTCTAGCATGTCCTGCCGTCCATCGGCGGCGGCGTTGTGCTGGCGGGTCGTCATCATGCTTCGTCTCTCCCCGGAGACCATCGGCGCAATCGACGAAATAGTACGGACGGCGAGAAGGGCGGCAATGGTGGCAAATAGGAGCGGAGTACTTCGGGCCCGCCGGCCCGTTCTGGCGGTCAGTTGGTCCGATCAGGCGCGATTGTCGGCGTGGGCCGGTTGCGGCGTGCCCCGCGTGATCGCGGTGGACAATAAGGCGTGAAAAATCTGTGAAAAACGCAGGCGCAGCGATCGTGGCAGGCGTGGAAATCGCCGGTTGTTAAGCACGATTCTGTTAGGCAACAGTATTATTGGCCCAAGATTTTTTGATCGGCGCCAAGATATTGTGGCCTGTATACAGAACGTTGTCGGCGCTAGTGAGCGGATCCAGGTGCGCTGGAGCATCCGTTTGGGTCGTCATCGGGCAATATCAAGGAATCAATAGGCCTGCTCCCCTACCTCAATAGCGCAATTGCAACCCTGGGCCGGCCCGCGCATTTTCCTTCAGGCAAGTAAGGAGATTGCGCATGGCAAACGAATGCATCGCCTATCGGGATTCGAAGGGCGGCCTTCATGGCAGCGCCGAGAAAGCCACGCTGGAAGATCTTGCCGGCGTGCTAGGGCGCGTTGGCGATGAAGGCGGGATGACTGCCGGCGTCGCGCGGATGATCTTCGACAAGCGCGCGGAAATCGAACGCGTATTTGCCGAGCACGATGCGATCATGGCCTCTGCCATAGGGAGAGAGGAAAAGGGCGCGCCGGTACCGCGCAGCGATACGCCGGCGATCCATGCGGTGAACTGAATCGGCGGCCTGACAAGGCGGCGCAGGCGGGGCGCTGCGACTGAGCCGGTCATTCGGTAAGGCACGCCTTTCGGCAATGCAGCAATTGCCAAGGCGTGGCCGAGTGACTAGGCTCGTTTCCCAAGCAAGCGACGGCGTCTTGGGGCACGCTCTGGCGAAATGATCTTACCTTCACCGATCTTCCTGATTGCGAACTTGCGCCTTTCCGCCCGCTTGCGGCTGCCGTCCTGTTTCGGCCCGCAAATCGGTACGGGGCGCGCCCGTGAATCGGTACGGGGCGCGCCCGTGAATCTTGCCCCCCTGAATCTGACCTCATGAATCTGGCCCCATGAATTTGGAAGCCCAGGCCAGAGCCGCCTTGCGGCGGGGCGACTTGCCCGCAGTCGCCGATGCCGCAAAGGCGCTTGTGCAGGCCCGTCCCGATCGGCCGGAGGGGTTTTTCCTGTTGGGCATGGCCGCGGCCGAAGCGCGGCAGATGACCCACGCCATCTCCTTGATGGAAGCCGCCGTGAAGCGCGGGCCGCAGCCGGAGCATCTGGCACAACTGGCAAGGCTGCTGGTGCTGTTGCGGCGTGAGGGCGAGGCGGGCGACGCGGCGCGGGCGGCATTGGCCCTGGCCCCGCGCGATGCGCTGACACTCGATACCATCGGCTGCGTGCTCACGCGGCTGGGCGATCATGAAGCGTCGATCGCGCCGTTTTCGGCGGCGGTGGCGGCGGAGCCCGGCAATGCCGAATATCGCTACAACCTGGCGGCTGCGAGCGGTTTTACCGGCCGCGTGGAGGAAGCGCGCGGGCATTATGAGGCGATCCTTGCCGCCGATGCCGGCAATGGGAGAGCGCATTATGCGTTGGCCATCCTGTCCCGCCAGACGGCGCAGGCGAACCATGTGCCCCGCCTTGAAAGCGCCCTGGCCGCGGCGAACAATCCGAGCAACGCCCTGCGCATTCGCTACGCCCTGGCGAAGGAGATGGAGGACATCGGCGATGCGGCAGGATCCTACCGCCATCTGTCCACCGCGAACGCCGCGCAGAAGCAGGTGCTGGGGTATGAATTCGGCCATGACCGCGCGATCTTCGATGCGATCGAGGCGGTGTTCGGGGGTGGCGGCCTTTGTGGCGGGTTGGCCGAGAACGCCTCGCCGGAAGCGCCCATTTTCGTGGTAGGGATGCCGCGCACAGGAACCACGCTGGTCGATCGCATCCTGTCATCGCATCCCGATGTAGAGGCGGCGGGCGAACTTCAGGCCATGCCGCTGGCGGTCAAGCAACTTTCCGGAACAGTGTCGCGCCGCATCATCGATCCGGAGACGGTTGCAGCAAGCGCCAAGATCGATCCGGTCGCCGTCGCCGATGCCTATCTGGCGCGCGCCGCGCATCACCGGCGGACAGAAAGGCCGCGCTTCACCGACAAGTTGCCGGCCAATTTCCTCTACATCGGCCATATCGCGCGCGCTTTTCCCAATGCCCGGATCGTCTGCCTGCGCCGCAACCCGATGGACACGATCTGGAGCAACTACAAGAACCTCTTCGCCAGCCAGTCCGCCTACTACGCCTATTCGTATGATCTGATGGATACGGCGCGCTATTTCGCGCGTTTCGATGGGCTTATGGCGCTTTGGGAGCGTTTGTGGCCGGGGCGCGTGCTGCAATTGTCCTATGAGGCGCTGGTTGCCGATTTCGAAGGGCAGGCGCGGCGCCTGATCGATTATTGCGGGCTGGACTGGAACGAGGCGTGCCTTTCGTTCCACGAGAATGGCGCCGCCGTCGCCACCCCCAGTGCGGCGCAAGTGCGCCGCCCGATCAATTCCGATGGACTGGGCAAGTGGCGCGCCCACGCCGAAGCGCTGGAACCGGCGCGCGCATGGTTGGCGGAGCGGGGGTTGGTAGAACTGGGGATTCCGGTCGAATAAACCGCTGCATTGGTGACGATAAGCGGTTGTACTGCATGCAATTGAGGCGCTTTCCCGATCTTGCGGGAAAGCGCCTCAATCGTTTCAGCCGAACATCAGTACTTGATGCTGGCCTCGATGCCGATCGTGCGGGGATTGAGCACGGATTGGCGGTAGTAGCGAACGACAACGCCGTCGTTGATGCCGATGCGCGACCGGTCGGAACCGACCGAGACGACGGCGTACTTGTCGAAGATGTTGTTGGCGAACAGGCTGACGCTGTACTTGTCGGTCTCGTACGTCAGCGATGCGCGGTGGAGCACGTAGCTGGGGATCTTGTCGCCATAGCCCCGATCCCAGCCAAGGCGGGAAACCACGTTGCCGCGATAGGTTGCGGTCCAGTTCGCGATCAGGCTGCCGTCCTTCATCGGCGCGGTGTAAGTGGCGCCCAGGCTACCCGAATTCTTCGCGGAACCGGGCAGACGATCGCCCGAAAGGGCGTCGAGCTGCGTGAACTTCGGCCGCGCGTCGTAATCGTTCGGCGTCGTGCGGATGGTGATGATGCCGGGGATATCCTCGGTCAGCTTGGCATCGGTGTAGGAATAGGTGCCCTGGATCGCCAGTTGCGGCACCGGCCGGAACTGGAACGAGGTTTCGAAGCCCTGCGACTTGGCGGAACCACCGTTCACGGTGATGCCGGTGGCGCCGTAGAGCGTTGCGGAATCGACCTGGATGCCGTCCCACTTGATGTGGAAGACGTCGAAGTTGAACATCAGCTTGCGGTCGAACAGCTGCATACGCATGCCGATTTCGGCGTTGCGCGTCTTGTCCGGGCCGTACTGGAGTTCATTCGGCAGGGCGCAGGCATTCTGCTGGTTGGCCGGTACCGGATCGGGGCAGGGGGCAACCCTGTTGGGTCCGCCGATGCGATAACCCTTGCTGTACGTGCCGTAGAGCATCAGGTCCGGGGTGAAGTTGTACGAGGTGTTGAACTTCCACACCCAACCGTCCTGCTTCGCGTGGCCGCCCGCCGCAGCGACGTCATAGGGGCTGAGCGGATCGCCCAGCAGCGGCAGCACCAGCGCACCCTGAATGTCAGAGGTGTACTTGAAGTAGCGCGCGCCGCCGGTCACCTGCCATTCCGGCGTGATGTGGAAGGTGCCTTCGCCGAAGATCGCCTTCTCCGTCACCTTCGACTTGGTGTAGCTGACGTATTCAAGATCGTCCGGATTGCCGGTTACTCCGTAGAAGTCCGAGAGACCCGGCACATGCTCGGCATAGTCGTTGTGCATCTTCTGCTGGTTGTAGAACCCGCCGAGCACCCAGTTGAACGGCCCGCCATGGCGCGATACCAGGCGGATTTCCTGGTTGAACTGCTTGCGGCGGTTGTCGGATTCGTTCCAGCTGGAGAAGGCGGGGAACAGTTCGTAATCGTAGTCGAGGTCGAGCAGCAGGTCGGTATTGTCGCTCTGGCTCTTCGCGCGGACATTGGTGTAGGCGGTGGTCGAAACCAGGTCGGCGATGTCCGCGATGTTCGCGTTGATCTCCATGCTGGCCAGGTGCGCGCGGCGGTTGGTCGGCTCCTTGTAACGGCTGGCATTCTCATACTTGCCGGTGCCGAGCACGCCCGCGCTGTTGGACTGCGAACCGTCCGACCGGGTGCGCTGGAAGGCGTACGTGAAGATCGCCTTCAGGTCTTCGCTGGTCTGCAGCAGCAGCTGGTTGCGGGTGGTGAAGGTCCGCTCGAAGTTGAGGTCGCGCCGGCTGGTCAGGTTTTCGCGATAGTCCTCCGGCGTAACGCCGGTGGTGCCGCTGGGCTGGGGCAGCGAAACGCCGGGCTGCTGCAGGATCAGCGGATAGTCGATGAAGCCGGGATCGTAGTAGTATCCAGTGGAGGACCGAAACGCGATATGGTCCTTCACGATCGGGATGTTGATCATGCCGTCCAGCTGATAGCCGGGATCGCTGGCGTGCGCCTTGTCGTAGAACCGGCCGTGGACGGAACCTTCGAAGTTCGACACGTCGGGACGGTTCGGGATGTAGCGGATCGCGCCGGCCAGAGTGCCCAGGCCGTAGAGCGTGCCTTGCGGGCCCAGCAGCGTTTCCACGCGCTGGATGTCGAGCAGCTTGAAATCGTAATAGAGCGGCACTTCGCCCAGATAGATGCCCAGCGAATCGTCGTAGTTGGAACCGTCAGAGCCCACGTCGGATGCATTCAGGCCGCGCAGAACGATCGTGCCGGTCGATCCGGGGCCGGTGTCCGAAATCGTCATGCCGGGGGTGAAATCGGCAAGATCGCGAACGTCGTTGATCCGCATGCGGGCCAGTTCTTCGGAACCGATCGCCGAAATGTTGATCGGCGTGTCCATCAGCGTCGTGCTGCGGCGGGTACCGGTGACGATAATGGTGTCACCCTGGTCGGTGGCCGCCGAGTCCTGCGGGGCGGTTGCAGCCACTGCCGACGAGGATTGTGCAAGTGCCGGAACGGCGAGCGTCATGGTTGAAAATACGGTTGCGGACAGAAGCGCCGCCCTCATTTTTGCGCGATGTGACATAGGCTTCCCTGTTATCTGGTCGTTGTCTTTGCGCCGTGGCCTGCTCCTGCCAGAACTCTATGGCCGTTGCGTTTTTTGGTAGAATGGACGTGCCGGCCATCGCTTTGCGGATGTTGTGTCGGCGCGCTTTTTGGGTCTCGACGAAGTCGAATGACGGTCGAGGTAGGCTTGTTGTCGTTATCGGGATGCGATGTGGATCAAGGAGCGGATCAAGGGACCGCCGGTTTCGCCCTTAGCCGTGCGAAGATGGGTTGGAACGGAAACAGGAATTGCTGCGGGATCGACAGTCGCCTGCGTTCGTCCTGGCCGACCACGGCGGATTCGCCGTTGCGGTAGGTGCCGAACAGGCGATCGATCAGGATCAACGAGTTGGCGTAGTTGCAGCGCGTCTCTTCGTAGCCCACCGAATGGTGCAGGCTGTGGTTCTGGATCGTCGTGAAAAACAGCGAATAGAACTTCGGCGGATCCGACCGCACATTGGCATGGGCGAAAGTGGAAATGACGCCCAGCACATTGAGGGCGCAGAACACCGCCGCGTCCGGAAGGTCGAACAGCGCCACGACGCTCAGGCTGATCAGGAACAGCTCGATCGGGTTGCCGACATAGCCCTTCATGGCGTTGAGCTGGGTGATGTGGTGGTGCGGCGCATGGGTCAGCCACAGCGGCGTCCAGTTGTGCATCGCCCGGTGCATCCAGTACTGGCCGAACTCGATCAGGAACACCACCAGCGCCACTTGCGCCACGAAAGGCATGTGCATGGCCCAATCGGTGGTGATGCCCAGCGATTGCTTGAGCGCGCGTAGCGGATCGTCGGCCAGTTTCGCGGTGCACCAGGCGATCGCGGTGGAGCCCAGCACCACGTAGAACAAGTCCGTCGCGAACTCGCGCCGGTTCAGGCGCCATCCGGGGTGGCGTTCGTTGACGTATTCCAGGCTCTGCACGAACAGACTGATTAGCGCGGAGGTAACCACGATCGACCACGGACTTTCGATCCACGACCGGGGGCCATAGGCCCAGAACAGCACGACCGCGACGATCATGGCCGGCGGGATGAAATTGAAGATCGTGTTTTTCAGGCCGGCGCGGGCACCCGCGCTCTCGCCAGCATTGTCCATTGCGGGAGAGACGTATCCGGAAACGGGATTTGCGCTGGCTTCGGGGAAAGCGATACCGGATCGCCCTTCGCCCGAAAGAATGGCATTGCTGGTCGGCAAGTGCTCCATCGAAAATCCCCCATCGGGGCCGGAAATCCGGCCCAATGCTACAGTCTCTCTCTCCCGCTTGCTTTCGCTCTCATCGGCGACTGGATACACGGTATGGATATTACCTTTCCCGTCAAGAGTATTATTTTCGGACAGGTCCCGCGCGCCGGCAAAGGCTGAAAATGGGGAAATTCCAGTGGCTCGTCCAAAAGGGCCTGCGCGCATCCTGCACAGATGCTCACGGTTCGCGGCAGGACGATCCGCGCCGGGCCGACCGCAAAGCGCCGATTCGCCCGGCGGTGTGTGGAAACGGCAACTGGTATCGGCGCGGAGCTTGATATAGGGCCATAGACCGCCTGAATTTGCCACGCGGCCGCCGCGTTGTCGTGATGCTGCCGTGACGTTGTTGAGAGGATTGCCGCTTGAGCACCGACCCCGCCAGCCTTGCCCGCCTCAGCATGAGCCTTCCGGCCGACCTGTTCCGCCAGCTGGACATGATGGTGGAGGAGCGCGGCCTGCCTTCCCGCTCGCAACTGATCGCCGAACTGATCCGCCACGCGCTGGCCGAGCATGAGGCGATGACCCGGCCGGAGGAGATGTTGGCCGGCACGATCACGCTGGTCTATCGGGGCGATCGCGGGCGCGTGCGGCACCAGTTGGCGGAGAGCCAGGCCGAATACCTGAAGGAAGTCATATCCTCGCAGCACGTGTTCCTTGAGGACGACCAATCGATGGAAGTGCTGCTGGTGCAAGGGCCGGCTGCGCGCCTGAAGGAACTGTGCGATGCGCTGCGCGCGATTCGCGGCGTGCATCAGTTGCAGCTCGTCACCACCACCGCATTGCTGCCGCCATTGCATGAGCAGGAAGGCCCCGGCGCGGCCGAGAAGCCGGACGGCGCCGCCCGCCCGCGCAAGAGCCCGGCGAAAGAGCCCGCAGCCTGACGGAGCGAACGGCAATTTTGCCCGCCAGTATTACAGAGTCGCTATCTCGTAATATTTTGTGATGGACAACCCTTTCAAACGCGGCAATGCTGCATTGCGAAAGGGGTCCGATTCATGATGTCACCGATGCGTAGGGTAGCCAAGATCGCAATGCTTGCGGGGTTGCTCGCAACAACCGCCTGCTCCCAGACTTCGAGCGACGCGGCAAAGCCGCGGACCGAATTCAATATTGGCTGGTCGATCTACGCCGGCTGGATGCCGTGGCCTTATGCGCAGCAGGCCGGCATCGTGAAGAAATGGGCGGATAAGTACGGTCTGAAGATCAATATCGTCCAGGTGAATGACTACGTCGAATCGGTGAACCAGTACACCGCCGGCAAGCTGGACGGCGTGACGGTCGCCAACATGGACGCCCTGACGATCCCCGCCGCCGGCGGCAAGGACACCAGCGCCATCATCGTCGGCGATTATTCGAACGGCAACGACGGCATCATGCTGAAGGGCGGCGGCGATCTGAAGTCGCTGAAGGGTAAGCAGATCAATCTGGTAGAGCTTTCGGTATCGCACTACCTGCTCGCACGCGGGCTCAGCTCGGCGGGCATGGCGCTTACCGATGTGAAGACGGTGAACACCACCGATGCGGATATCGTCGGCGCTTTCGCTAGCCCCGATGTCACCGCCGCCGTCGCCTGGAACCCGCAGCTTTCGGTGATGAAGGCACAGGCCGGCGCGAAGGAAGTGTTCAGTTCGGCCAATATCCCGGGCGAGATTCTCGACCTGCTGGCGGTCGACACCGCTACGCTGAAAGCCAATCCAAACCTCGGCAAGGCGCTGACCGGCATCTGGTACGAAACCGTGGCGCTGATGAAGCGTCAGGATGCCCAGGGCAAGGCGGCGCGCGCGGCCATGGCGAAGCTGGCCGGCTCCACGCCGGAAGCGTTCGATGGCCAGCTGACCACCACCTACCTCTATTCCGATCCGAAGGCGGCCGTAGCAGCAACGGCGTCGCCGGCGTTGATCACCACCATGACCCGCGTGCGCGACTTCAGCTTCTCCAAGGGGCTGTTCAAGGGCGCCACTTCGGCCGACGCGGTGGGCATGTCCTTCCCCGGCGGCAAGACTCTTGGCGATCCGCAGCACGTGACGCTGCGCTTCGACGACAGCTTCATGAAGATGGCGGCCGACGGCAAGCTCTGATCCGCTTCGGCACCGCTTCCTCAAGGTGAAATGACGACAATGCGTTGGATGAATCGTCAAGTTCGGCGAAGCGATCGTCTGCTGCTCGGCGCTGCGCCGATCCTGCTGCTGGTCGTGGTCTATCTGGTGCTGGCGGCCAGCCGCCATGCCGCCAATCCGGCCGACAAGATATTGCCGCTGCCCGACGGGATGGTGCAGGCCATGTCCGCGCTGATCGCCCAGCCGGATCCATTGACCGGGCAGCTGGTGTTCTGGGCGGATACGCTGGCCAGTCTGGAGCGTCTGGGCATCGGCCTTGGCATCTCCACGCTGATGGCGCTCGTCGTGGGCCTTGCCCTCGGCGTGCTGCCACCAGTGCGCGCGACTTTCGGGCCGCTGGTGACCGGCATTGCCGTCATTCCGCCGATCGCGCTGCTGCCGATCCTGTTCATTGCACTGGGGCTGGGGGAAACCGCCAAGGTCGCGCTGATCGTCATCGGCATTGCGCCGGTAATGATCCGCGACATCGCGGCTCATGTCACCGCCCTGCCAAGGGAGCAGATCGTCAAGGCGCAGACTTTGGGGGCCAGCAGTTGGCAGGTGATGATCCGCGTGGCGCTGCCGCAGGCGATGCCGAGATTGCTGCAGGCGATGCGGCTGGCGCTGGGGCCGGCATGGGTCTTCCTGATCTCTGCAGAGGCGATCGCATCCGATGTGGGCCTTGGCTACCGCATCTTCCTTGTCCGCCGCTATCTCTCGATGGACGTCATCCTGCCTTACGTCGCGTGGATCGCCTTTCTGGCGATCGTCATGGACGTGGCGCTGGCGTTCCTGAGCCGGCGAATGTTCCCCTGGGCGCATGGAGAGAGCCATTGAGCGCGCTACTCACCCTTCGCGACGTCTGGGTCGAATATGGCGACAAGATCGTCATCGAGAAGCTGGACCTCGATATTCACGCCCGCTCCTTCGTGTCGGTGGTCGGGCCTTCGGGAGCGGGGAAGAGCAGTTTCCTGCGCCTGATCCTGGGGCAGGAGGCCCCCACGCGCGGGAAAATCTCGCTCGACGGGGAGCCGCTCGTACCCGAGTGCGGGCCCGATCGCGGCGTCGTATTCCAGCGCTATTCGGTGTTTCCGCACCTGTCTGCCCTGCGCAACGTCGTGCTCGGCATGGAATGCGCGCAGGCGCCATTCTCCGCCCGATTGTTCGGCGCGAAACGCCGCGCGGCCGAAGAGGAAGCGGCGGAGATGCTCAAGGCGGTGGGGCTGGGGGACAGCATGCACCTCTATCCCGCGCAGATGTCGGGCGGGATGCAGCAGCGTCTGGCCATCGCGCAGGCCTTGGTCAAACGCCCGCGCATCCTGCTGCTGGACGAGCCGTTCGGCGCGCTGGACCCCGGTATTCGGGCGGACATGCACCTGCTGATCCGCCGTCTCTGGAGCGAATATGCGCTGACCATCGTGATGGTGACGCACGACATTCGCGAGGCTTTCACGCTGGGAACCCGCGTGCTCGCCTTCGACAAGCGCCGCCACGATCCGCACGCCCCGCACCGTTTCGGCGCCACCGTCGTCTATGATTTGGCCCTGCGCGAACGGAACGAGGAAACCGTCGAAAAAATCGACAGTATTACTATTGACGCGATAGGTAATAACTGAGAGGGTCTGTTCATGGGCTCCGAATCTTCCAGCCTGGCAAGGCTCAGCATGAGCCTACCGGCAGACCTCTTCAGACAGCTCGACACGATGGTGGAGGAACGCGGATTGCCGTCCCGTTCCCAGCTGATCGCCGAACTGATCCGCCATGCTCTTGCAGAGCATGAATCGCTGACCCGTCCGGACGAGATGCTCGCCGGTACGATTACCCTGGTCTACCGAAGCGAACGGGGCCGTGTGCGCCATCAGCTTTCGCAAACCCAGGCGCACTATCTGAAGGAAGTGATCTCTTCCCAGCACGTGGTGCTGGAAGACGATCAATCGCTGGAAGTTCTGCTGGTGCAGGGCCCGGCCGTGCGGCTGAAGGAACTGTGCGACGCCATTCGGCGGGTGCGCGGTGTGCAGCAGCTGGGCCTTGTTACCACCACCTCGCTTCTGCCGCCTCTCTACGAGCAGGACGGCCACACCATCAAACCGATCGGAGCCATCTGATGACCGAGATTCTGGCCAATCCCCTGGCCGCGCGGGACCATGCGCGCAGCATGGAAGGTACGGTAGTCGAAACCATGCCGGTGCTGCCGCCGGTTGCGGACGACCTGCCTGCGGGTGTGAGCACCGACGATCTGTTGTGGGAAGAGACGATTGCCGCCGGCGGTTACGCCACGCGCCGCCTGTCGCGCGGAACGCGGTTGCGCCTGATCGATCTGAAAGGCGATGCCTGCGCATCGCTGCTGGTGTTCAACGCCGAAATGCCGACCGAGCGGCTGAACGTGGCCGATACCGTGAAAGTGCAGTGGAACGCCTATCTGGGCGCGGGCAAGCTGCTGCTTTCGGACATGGGCCGTGTGTTGCTGAGCATTCTGGAAGACGATGCCGGTACGCACGACACTTTTGCCGGTACATCCAATGCCGCGACCAATGCAGCCAAGTATGGGGATGGCAGCAATAGCGGTCCTCATCCCAATGGGCGCGATCGTTTCCTGCTGGGCGCCGCCAAACATGGGCTGGGCCGCCGCGACGTCCATCCCTGTGTCACGTTGTTCAAGGGCACGCATATCGAGGCGGACGGCACGATCACGCCTGAGGTCGGCCCCTTCGCGCCGGGCCGCAGTGTGGTGCTGCGCGCGGAGATGGACGTGATCGTGGTCATCGCGAATTGCCCGCACGTGCTCGATCCCCGGCCCGAATGGTCGGTGACGCCGCTGCGCGCGACCGCCTGGCGCGGCCCCGTCACCGGTGAGGACGATGCCGTTCGCACGGCCACGCCGGAAGGCCTGCGCGCCTTCAAGAACGTCGAAGACTACTTCCGCCGCTGAACGAGGGGCAGGCTACTATGACCGATACTCACCTCTCCGGCCTGGCCGGCGCCGTCATCCATGACGAAATCGTGCCCGCCCGCGCCCCGTGGCTGCACCATATCGCGGCCGGCCAGACGCTGCGCATCGTCGATCTGGAAGGCAATCAGGCCGTCGATTTCCTGCTCTATTCCGCCGCCGACGATGCCGAACGATACAGCGCGCAGGATACCGTGGCGGCGCAGGGCAACCTGTTCCTGCGCACCGGAACCGTGCTGCGTTCCAACGAAGGCCGCCCGATGATGACCATCGCCGCCAGCGCGGTGGACTATCACGATACCATCGGCGGTGCCTGTTCCTGCGAGTCCAACACGCTGCGCTACGGCCATCACACCAAGGCCGAACATGCCTGCGTGGAGAACTTCCTTGAGGCGAACCTGACCGAGGGACGCAACAAGCGCGATATTGTTTCCAACATCAACTTCTTCATGAACGTACCGGTCGAGCCGGACGGGTCGCTGGGCATCGTCGACGGAATATCCGCGCCGGGCCTGACTGTGGACCTGCGGGCGGAAATGGACGTCGTCGTCGTCGTCTCCAACTGCCCGCAGGTCAACAACCCCTGCAACGGTTTCAACCCCACTCCCGTCCGGATGATTGTCACCGCATGAGCTTCGACACGGTCCTGATCGCCAACCGAGGCGCGATCGCCACCCGCATCATCCGCACGCTGCGACGCATGGGCCTGCGCTCCGTCGCGGTCTATTCCGAGGCTGACGAAGGATCCGATCACGTATCGATGGCGGACGAGGCCGTGCTGATCGGCCCGGCCAAGGCATCGGACAGCTACCTGAATATCCCGGCGATCCTGGAGGCCGCGCGCAAGACCGGGGCCGGGGCGATCCATCCCGGTTACGGCTTCCTGGCCGAAAACGTCGAATTTGCGGAGGCTTGCGCCGCCGCCGGTATCGTCTTCATCGGCCCGAATACCGACAATATCCGCACCTTCGGCCTGAAGCACAGCGCCCGCGCGCTGGCGGCGGCGCACGACGTGCCGCTGGCGCCCGGCACCAACCTGCTGACCGATGAGGAAGAGGCAGTCGCCGCCGCGCAGGAGATCGGCTTCCCGGTCATGCTGAAGGCCACGGCCGGTGGCGGCGGCATCGGTATGCGCGTCTGCGAGAACGAGGCGGACTTGCGCGAAGGCTTCGCCGCCGTGGCGCGGCAGGGCATGAGCAACTTCGGCGATGCCGGCGTCTTCCTGGAACGCTACATCCGCCGCGCGCGCCATATCGAGGTGCAGCTGTTCGGCGACGGGCAGGGCCGCGTCATGGCGCTGGGCGAGCGCGATTGCTCGCTGCAGCGTCGCAACCAGAAGGTCGTGGAAGAGGCGCCGGCGCCGCAGCTGCCCGAAGCGGTGCGCAGTGAGCTGATCGCATCGGCCATCCGGCTGGGTGAGGCAGCGCAGTATCGCTCGGCGGGCACGGTCGAATACCTCTACGATGCCGATCGCGCGGAATTCTTCTTCCTGGAGATGAACACGCGTCTGCAGGTCGAACATGGCGTGACCGAGATGGTCATGGGCATCGATCTGGTCGAATGGATGGTGCGCGGCGCGGCCGGCGATTACAGCTTCCTCGACCGCGAGACGCCCACGCCGCAGGGCCATTCGGTGCAGATGCGCCTCTATGCAGAGGATCCCTCGCTCGATTATCGCCCCACCTCGGGCACCCTGACCGCGCTGGAATTCCCGGACGATATCCGCGTGGAGACCTGGTGCACTTCGGGCAGCACGGTCAGCGCCTGGTACGATCCGATGCTGGCGAAGCTGATCGTCCACGCGCCGACCCGCGCCGAAGCGGTAGAGGCCGCGCAGGCCGCGCTCGACAAGAGCCGCACCGACGGCATCGAGACGAACTTGCGCTGGCTGCGCGATGTGGTGCGCACGCCGGCCTTCGTCGGCGGCGAAGTCTCCACCCGCGTGCTGGACAGCATCGCCTATGAGCCGCGTTCCATTCGCGTGGTCAGCGGTGGCACCGCGACCACCGTGCAGGACTGGCCGGGCCGCCAGCATCTCTGGGCCGTGGGCGTGCCGCCATCGGGGCCGATGGATGACCAGTCGTTCCGCCTTGGCAACCGTCTGCTCGGCAACCCGGAAGGGATGGCCGGTCTGGAAGTGACCGTCACCGGCCCGACGCTCGCCTTCGTCGCGCCGGCCCGGATCTGCGTGACAGGTGCCGATTTCGGCGCGATGCTGGACGGCGTGGCGATCCCGCGCGGCGTGCCGATCGACATCGGCGCGGGCCAGACCCTGTCGATGGCGCGGGCTTCTTCGGGCGGCATGCGCGGCTACGTTCTGTTCGCGGGCGGGCTGGACATCGCGCCTTACCTCGGCAGCCGCAGCACGTTCGAACTCGGCCAGTTCGGCGGCCATGCCGCGCGCCGGCTGCTGGCGGGCGACACGCTGCATCTGGCCGGCGAGGCGACCGAAGCGCCGCTTCCCGCCGCTGCCCTGCCGGCAATCTCGACCGAATGGACCTTGCGCGTGCTCTACGGCCCGCACGGCGCGCCGGACTTTTTCACGGACGAGGACGTGCAGTCGTTCCTCGCGGCCGAATGGAAGGTGCATTACAACAGCAACCGCACCGGCGTCCGCCTGATCGGGCCCAAGCCTCGCTGGGCGCGCACGGACGGCGGTGAGGCGGGCCTGCACCCCTCCAACATCCACGACAATCCCTACGCCATCGGCGCGGTGGACTTCACCGGCGACATGCCGATCATCCTCGGCCCGGACGGCCCCTCGCTGGGCGGTTTCGTCTGCCCCTTCGTGGTGATCGCGGCGGACCGCTGGAAGATCGGCCAGCTGACGCCGGGCGACAAGCTGCGCTTCGCGCCGGTGACCATCGCCGACGCGGCGGAGGCGGAAGCGATGCAGCGCGCGCTTGTCGGCAACGGCACCGCGCCGGAGGCTTCTCCGGTGCGGGCGGTCGAAACGCTGTCGCCCATCCTTGGCGAGATTGCCGAAGGGCCGGGCCGTCCGCGCACGGTCTATCGCCAGCAGGGCGACCGCAACATCCTGGTCGAATACGGGCCGATCGTGCTCGACATCGAACTGCGCATCCGCGTCCATGCGCTGATGACCGAACTGGAGCGGCTGGCGCTGCCCGGCGTGATCGACATCGTGCCCGGCATCCGCTCGCTCCAGTTGCACTTCGACGGTGCGGCCATGGACCAGAAGGCGGCGCTGGCCGCGCTGATGGCGGCGGAAGAGCGGCTTGGCGATCTTGAGGACTTCGCGATCCCCTCGCGCATCGTCCACCTGCCGCTCAGCTGGCGCGATCCGGCGACGATCGAGACGATCGAGAAGTACATGGCCACCGTCCGCGCCGACGCGCCGTGGTGCCCGGATAACATCGAGTTCATCCGCCGCATCAACGGGCTCTCCGATGAGGCTGCGGTGGAGAACCTGATCTTCGAGGCGAACTACCTCGTGATGGGGCTTGGCGACGTCTATCTGGGCGCGCCGGTGGCGACGCCGGTGGATCCCCGACACCGGCTCGTCACCACGAAATACAACCCCGCACGCACGTGGACGCCGCCCAACGTGGTGGGCATCGGCGGGGCCTATATGTGCATCTACGGCATGGAGGGGCCGGGCGGATACCAGCTCTTCGGCCGGACGATCCAGGTGTGGAACACCTACCGCCAGACCGACGCCTTCACCGAAGGCAAGCCGTGGCTGCTGCGCTTCTTCGACCAGATCCGCTTCTATCCGGTCAGCGCCGAAGAACTGGCCGACTGGCGCCGCGAATTCCCGACCGGGCGGCGTTCGATCCGGATCGAGGAATCGGAATTCCGCCTTGCCGACTATCGCGCCTTCCTGGCCGAGAATGCGGAAGGAATCGCCGAGTTCGAGGAAACCCGGCAGGCCGCTTTCGATGCCGAGCGCGACGAATGGCAGCGCCGGGGCGAGTTCGATCAGGTCGCCGAACTGAACGAGCGCGATACGCCGACGGCGGACGTGATCGAGCTTCCCGCCGGTTCCGACCTTGTCGAGGCCCCTTACGGCGGCAGCGTTTCGACCCTGCTGGTCGCGCCCGGAGACGTGGTGGAGGCGGGCGACAAGATCGCCATTATCGAGGCTATGAAAATGGAATGCCCAGTGGAAAGCCCCGGCCGGGGCACGATCGAGGCCCTCTACATGCGGGAAGGACAGGCGCTGGAACCCGGCGCGCCGATGCTGGCCCTGCGGAGGCACGCATGACCGTGCTCGATCGCCGCAGTGCGGCCGAACTGAATCGTCGCAGCGCGAGCGAAATCGCCGCCGCCGTCAACGCCGGCCGGATCAGTGCCGTCGAAGTGGCGGAGGAGACGCTTGCCCGCGTCACCGCCTATGACGCGGTCCAGCCGCAGATCTGGATCAGCCGGGCGACGCGGGACGATCTCCTCGCCGCCGCCCGCGCCATCGATGCGCGCGTGGCCGCCGGGGAAAGCCTGCCGCTGGCCGGTGTGCCCTTCGCGGTGAAGGACAATATCGACGTTGCCGGGTTCGAAACCACGGCGGCTTGCCCAGCCTTCGCCTATCGCCCTGAGGCTTCGGCGGGCGTGATCGAGCGGCTGACGGCGGCAGGCGCGCTCTGCGTGGGCAAGACCAACCTCGATCAGTTCGCCACCGGGCTGGTCGGCACGCGCAGCCCCTACGGCATTCCGCGCAATGCCTATAACCTTGCCTATGTCAGCGGCGGATCGAGTTCCGGATCGTCGGTCGCCGTGGCGGCGGGGCTGGTGGCCTTCGCGCTGGGCACCGACACGGCCGGTTCGGGCCGCGTTCCGGCCGCGTTCAACCACCTGATCGGGTTCAAGCCCAGCAAGGGCCGCTGGTCCACGCGCGGGCTGGTTCCGGCATGTCGTACGCTCGACTGCATCACCGTCTTCACCGATGACACCACCGATGCGCGGTTGGTGGACGAAGTGGTGGCAAGCTTCGACCCGGCCGACGCCTATTCGAAGCCGCTGGCGGACCGGCCGCTCCAGCCGAAGCGCTTCGGCGTGCCGCGCCGCGATCAGCGCAACTGGTTCGGCGATGCGGAATCCGAATTCCTCTACGACCGTGCGCTGGAGAAGCTGGCGACGCTGGGTGAGATCGTCGAGATCGATCTTGCCCCGTTCCAGGAAGCGGCGCTGCTGCTCTACGGCGGCCCCTGGGTGGCCGAGCGCACGGCGGCGATGGCGCAAATCCTGGCGGACAATCCGGATGCCGTCGATCCCACCGTGCGCACCGTCGTCGAACCCGGCGCGGATGTCAGCGCGGTGGACCTGTTCAACGGCATCTACCGAATGGCCGATCTTAAGCGCCACGCGGACATGCTGTGGACCTCGATCGACATGATGGTCTTCCCGACCACGGGCACGACCTACCGCGTGTCGGAACTTGCAGCCGCCCCGGTCGCGCTCAACAGCAACCTCGGCTTCTACACCAATTTCGTGAACCTGCTGGACATGGCCGCGCTGGCGGTGCCGGCCGGCATCCGGGCGAACGCCACCGGCTTCGGCGTGACCCTGATCGGCCCGGCCGACAGCGACCGCGCCCTGCTCGATACGGCGGACGCGTACCTTTCCATCGCCGATCTTCCATCGCTTCCAACACTCGATCTTGAGGGAAAAATGCAGACAGTGAAACTCGCCGTCGTCGGCGCCCACCTGAAGGACATGCCCCTCCACTGGCAGCTCACCTCGCGTGAGGCGAGCTTCGTCGGCGCCTTTGAAACCGCGCCCAACTACCGCCTCTATGCCATGGCCGACAGCGTGCCGCCGAAGCCCGCGCTGGTGCACAGCGAAGACGGCGGTTCGATCGCGGTCGAAGTCTATGAACTGGGCGTCGCCGAATTCGGCAGCTTCGTGGTAGAAGTGCCTGCACCGCTCGCCATCGGTACGGTGACGCTGGCCGATGGCAGCAGCGTCAAGGGCTTCGTCGCCGAACCGCGCGCGATCACCGGGGCGGAAGACATCACCAGCCTGGGCGGATGGCGCGCCTATATCGCCAGCCGCGCCTGACGATCGAGAGTACGCTTCACGCAAGACCCAAGGGGGGAAACATGCGCACGTTGAAACGGATGGTTCTGGCTGCCACTTTGACTGCCGCCGCGCTGCCTTCGATCGCCCATGCAGAGGGCGAGAAGGTCATGACCGTGCCGGGCTTTGCCGATTTCCTGGCGGTGGACGGGATGACCGTCTGGGCCACGAACCAGGGCAAGGTGGAGCACTGGGGGCGGGACGGCAAGCTGGGCGAAGTGGCCATGACGCACCCCTGCGGCGCCATGGCGGTGGAGCATGGTTCCCTCTGGGTCGCGGACTGCAAGGAAGGCACGCTCAACCGGATCGACATTGCGACGTCGAAGCTGGTCGCATCGATCCCCACCGGCATCGCCAATCCCCAAGGCGAACTCAACGTCGTGGCGGGGGCCGGGTCGATCTGGGTCGCCAGCGATGCGAAGGGCGTGGTCGCGCGCGTCGATCCCACCACCAACAGCGTGATCGCCTCCGTGACTGTGGATCCCGGCACCTGGTACATGGCGTTCGGTTTCGGATCGGTCTGGGCGGTCAGCCAGTCTCAGCAGTCGCTCCAGCGCATCGATCCCGCCACCAATGCCGTCGTCGGCAAGACGCCGCTGGGCAAGGAGCCCGGCTTCCTGGCTGCCGGCGCCGGCGGTGTATGGGTGCAGGAGCAGGCGGACGGCACGCTCGCCCGCGTCGATCCCGATACCGGCCAAGTGACCGGCCGCGTCAAGGTGGGGGCCAACCTGAAGTGGGGCGACATCGATGTGGGCCACAACAAGGTCTGGCTGCGCACCACCGACGATCAGGTCTTCGTGGTGATCAAGGGTCTGAAGATCGAGGAACGCGTCGGCAAGCCGGCCGGAAGCGGCGCGCTGCGCTTCACCGACTATGGCCTGTGGACCACCGCGCATGACGAACATACGCTGACCTGGTGGCCGCCCGCCGTGCTGATGGCCAAGCCCTGAAGCAGCGGATATGAACGTGAAAAGGGGGGCGTGAAGCCCCCCTTTTCTATTCGACCAATTGCAACCCGAGGGCTTCGTGCCCCTCATTACCTGCGCAGATATGCGTAATTGTGTCGGGGCATAGCGACAGACCTTTTCCTTTAATGGCTCGCATAATTTCCATCTATGACTTCGGGCCGAAGATAGGGTAACGAGCTGGAAGACCGCGGATTTCAGGCGGCACGAGGGGACGCATTGGGCATGAGCGACCGCACGCCGTTGATCGACCAGAAGTTCGCAAATCGGGTCGACTGGAACCTGATGCGCACGTTCGTCGACATCGTTCGCGCCGGGGGAATCGGTGCGGCGGCACGGCAGCTCAACAAGCAGCAGCCCAGCATCAGCGCCGCACTGAAGCGGCTGGAGGATCATGTCGGCGCCACCCTGCTGCGGCGAACGGCAACGGGCGTGGAGATGACCACGGCCGGCAAGGCGATGCTGGCCTTGTGTGAGGATATGCTGGAATCCGCCCGAATGATGCCGCACCAGATCGCGCAGGCGACGCGGCACGTGGAAGGCATCGTGCGCATCCAGATCGTCTCCGCCATCGTAAGCCGCGAATTCGACGAGGCGATTGCCAGCTTTCATCGGCGCAATCCCAACATCCACATCGAAATCCGCCTCTCCCCCTGGCGGCAGGTGCTGGACGCGCTGGAACGCGGCGAAGTGGAAGTGGGCATCGGCTATGACAGCAGCGTGCGCGGCAGTCTGGTCTACGAACCGCTGTTCGTGGAACGGCAGCAACTCTACTGCGCCCGCAGCCATCCGATGTTCGGCTATCGCGTCAGCCAGCTGAAGGAATTGAAGGACGAAGCCTTCGTGCTGACCGGAGAGGACGAGGTGGAGGCCATCACCCACTTGCGCCGCCGGTACCGGCTGGGCTCGCGCACGACCGGGCTGGCGGAAGACGTCAACGAGGCCCGGCGCCTGATCTCCTGCGGTGTGGGCATCGGCTTCCTGCCGATATCGGCCGCGCGGGCGGAAGTGGAGCAGGGCGTGCTGTGGCCGATGCTGCACACCAGCTTCGAACCATCCTACGACATCTTCCTGCTCGCCCGGCTGGAGCCGGCGCGCGATACCGCGACGCAGCTGTTCATCGACGAAGTGTTCCGCCGTATCCGGGCTCTGCCCCGGTCATAGTTGCAATCTATGGCTGGCATCGCAAATTTGCGCCTGCCTTGATGACCTCTGCCCGCGCACTCTCCAACAGGCCGGGACAAGAGGGAAAACAGCAATGGGTGCGAGTGCGATCTTCCAGATCATGGGCCGAAACGGACTGCCAAAAGGCGTGTCGGCAGTCGGCGCATTGGCTCTGAAAGCGGTCCGCGAAGGGATTGCGGCACGCGCACAGGCTGTAGGCGGCCTATCCTCGCGAGTGGACGGCAACTGACGGCGATGCAGCGGCGCCGCCTCATCGCTGCATTCTCGCTGGGATTTGCGGCCTTGTCCGCCGCTGGCGCGCCCGATGCGATGGCGGCATCGAAGCCCGCCACACGGCTGGTTTCCTGCGGGAACGATAGCTGCCTGCTGATATCCGGCCATCGCGGCGATGCCGCTGCGGCGGTCAGCATCAACGGGCACGTGGTGCCGGTGGAAGGCGCAAAGGGCTGGAAGGTCCGTCTGCCGGTGAACACCGTGCGCGCCTGGTCCGCACCGCTTGCCCGATCATTGGATATCGCCCTGCACGATCCGGAAACGGGCGCGCAGTGGGCCATGCAGGCCGATCTGCCGATCGGGCTGCTGGGCCACGTCACCGATCTTGCCGTGCTGGAGATTCGCAGCCCCTAAACGCGCCAGGAGGCCCACCGCATTGGGCCGTAAGCACTGATTGTAAGTTCTTCTGCCGAGCGCTATGACGGTGGCAGCCGCCGCAGAGTGGCTGCTCGACTTGTGTGCAGGAGAAGATGATGAAAATTGGACTTGTGGCTCTGGCCTCTGTCACCGTCGCCTTTGCCACTGCGGCGTCCGCGACCACCAGCGAAAGCCCGTTTGCGCGCGACAAGGTGGTCATGCAAATCAACGATCTCGACCTTGCCACCCCCGATGGGCAGCAGCGTCTGGCCATCCGCATGGACAACGCCGCCCGCGCCGTCTGCGGCGATCAACTGGCGAACGTGCACCTCGCGCTGGAGCAGAAGGCGCAGGAATGCCAAGCGGCCGTGAAGTCGGACATTCGCGAGCGGATCGAAGCCCGCACGGCAAGCGCGGCCACCAAGCCGCAAGTCCAGCTCGCCAGCGCACGCTGATTTCATAATCGGCGCATTCCACGGCCCGCATTGGCGGGCTGCGGAGTCGCGCGTGCCGAAGGCGCCGGGTGCCGATCCGGCCTTCTAGAGCAGTTGATCCGATTGCATCGGATCAACTGCTCTAAGTTTTTGGTTTTCCGCGTTTCCCGAGTCATCAGGTGATTCCACCTGATTAGAAAACGCTCTAGTGTTGCGCGTCGCGCCGTCCGGCGTCGACGATGGATTGCAGCGTTTCCGCCACCCATCGCAGCTGTTCAGGCGATGCCTGGCCGGACGCCAGCCCGTGAACCTGCAGCGTTACCCCGGTCAGTACCGCGAAGAGATTGTTGGCGCGCGCCTGTGCCTCGGGCGGGCCCAACCATTCTTCCAGCGGCTCGATCATGTGCGTCCGCCAGACTTTGGCGGCGATGGCATGGGCTTCCGGCTCTGACAGCGCCTGAATCAGCATCACGCTGATGGTCACATTGCTGCGATCGTGGATCAGCCGGACCATGGTCTCGCCGAATTTCGGCTTATCCCAGGCGAAGACTGAATTCTGGCGGATCGTTTCGATCAGCGCGGCCTCGAACAGCGCCGCCTTGGTGCCGAAATAGCGTAGGGGCAGGGAGGGGGCGGTGCCCGCCTTGGCGGCAATCTCGCGCAAGCCCGCCTGCGTATAGCCATGCGCGCCGAACACGTCCACGGCTGCTTGCAGGATCTCGCCCCGCGTCTTCACCGGATCCCTGCGCCTCACTTTCACGGTGCTCGCCATGACAGGGGTTTAGGCGGAGTTGGCGCTGCGGACAAGATAAGTGAACAGTGGATCACTTACAATTGACCACATGTTCAACTATACGAGTCGGCAAGAAGATGGCCTTCAGGAAAAGGCCGGGGAGAGCCAGCCATGCCGGAATCGGTCCGCACGCACTGCCGCATTTGCACCAACCAGTGCGGCGTGACCGTGCAGGTGGAGGATAACGCCATCGGTCGGATCAAGGGTGATTTCGACCATCCGCTGAGCAAGGGCTATACCTGCCCGAAGGGCCGCGCGCTGGGCCGCCTGCATCATCATCCGGATGCCATCGACGCGCCCCTGATCCGGCGCAGGGACGGGTTCGAGCCGGCCGGTTGGGACGAATGCCTGGACGATCTGGCGGCGCGGCTGGGCAAGATCGTGCAGGATCACGGTCCGAACGCCGTGGCCTTCTACTTCGGCAGCGGGCTTGGCATGGACGCCGCCGGCTATCGCATGGGGGAGGCGTTCTACAACGCGCTGGGCACGCCGCCCAAGTTCTCCCCGCTCACCATCGACGGCACGGCCAAAGTTCTCGTTTCCAGTCTGGTCGGCGGATTTCCGGGCCTTTCGGGCAAGACCGACAACGACAACGCCCGGATGCTGCTCTACGTCGGCGTCAATCCGATGGTCAGCCACGGACACAATACCGGCATGTTCAACCCGGCTGGCCCGATCCGCGCCATTGCAGCGCGGGGAGAAGTCTGGACCATCGACCCGCTCCGCACCGAGACGGCAGGGTTCTCCACCCGCCACCTGCAGCCTTGGCCCGGCAAGGACTATGCGATCCTCGGCTGGCTGGTGCGCGAGGTTATCGACGGCGGCCCGCTGGTTCCGGCCCAACCGGTTCAAGGGCTGGACAGTCTGCGCGCCGCGCTGGACGGCTATGATCGCGCCACGGCATCGCGTGTGTCGGGCGTTAGCGAGGACGCGTTGGACGATCTGCTCGCCTCCGTGCGCCGGCATGGCGGCGTCACCGTGGAAACCGGCACCGGCGTCACCATGGCGGAAAGCGCCAATATCACGCAGTGGTTCGCGTGGTTGCTGAACATCCTGACCGGCCGGATGAACCGCGAGGGCGGCGTGTGGTTCCACCCCGGTTTCCTCACGCAGTTCGACAGTTTCGAACTGCCGCTGATGAACAATCCCTTCACGCCCGGCGCGCCGACGATGCCGCATGCCTCCGGCCTGATCGGCGACTGGCCCTGCGCGGCACTGCCGGGAGAGATCGAGGCGGGCAACATCCGCGCGCTGGTCAATCTGGGTGGCAGTCTGGTCCGCTCCTTCCCGGACGCGAACCAGCTGGTGCCCGCGCTGCGCAAGCTGGATACTTTCGTCACCTTCGAAATCCTGCGGAACGAGACGACGGCGCTGTCGACGCACGTGCTGCCCACCAAGGACCAGTTGGAGCGGCCCGATATCTCGTTCTGGGATACGCTGAGCGGCAGCCTGTCGATGCTCTATTCGCCTGCGGTGGTGGAACCGATGGGGCGGCGGCGGTCGGCATGGTGGATCCTTTCGCAGCTGATGCGGCGGATGGACCTGCCGGTCCCGGAGGGGCTTCCGCAGAGCGACCTCGATCCGGGTGCCGACGATGCCATGCTGGCGCGGCAGATGGCGGGCGCCCGCTGCACGTTCGAAGAATTGCGCGATGCCGGCACGGTGTCCCGCCCGCTGGAATTTCCCGGGCAATGGGTAGACGATCATATTCGACGGATCGGCGGCTGGTTTCTGGCCCCCGACGCGCTGCTGCAATCGTGGCAGGGAACGCGCGCGCGTGACCGGCAGGCGATCGCGCCGCCGCTCTCTTTCATCCCGCGCCGCCAGCGCCGCAAACTGAACGCATCGCTTTCGTTTCTGGGCAGCCCGGCCGATGTGATCCTGAATCCGCAAGATGCGCAGCGCCATGGGATCGAACACGGCGCGCCGGTTCGGGTGCGCACCACGCGGGGGGAAATCGTCCTGACGGCCTGCGTGGACGATGCGATCCGTCCGGGTGTAGCCTCGATCCCGCACGGGCACGAAATCGCCAACGTCAATCTTCTGACCAGCGTGGAATCCGTCGATGCGCTTACCGGGATGGTGCGCTATTCGGGCATTCCGATCGCTATCGAGCCTTGCGGCACGATCGACGCGGAACGCCGCGCAGACCTGCTGATTCCACCTGATTAGAAAACGCTTTAGCGCGGATGCCGAGCGGCCAGCGCGATGCCGGCCAGGTTCTGTTCGCGCTTGATCCAGCGGATGCGTGCCGGCGGCGCGGGGGTTGCCAGCGCCAGGAATCTGGCCGCATGGCCCGGCGCTGCCTGCCCGCTTTTCATCGCGGCACTCGCCTGATCGACGATCTCCACGGCGTCGCCGATCAGTTCGACATCGGACAGACCCAGCGCTTGCACCAGTTCCAGCGCGTGGATCAGCGCCAGCCATTCGGCATCGCGGTTGGAGCCGGGGCCAAGCCCGTCGAAAAGATGCACGTTACCGCGCACCACCACGGCCACTTCGATAGGGCCGGGATTGGGGCGGCAGCCACCGTCAAAGAACACTTTTACCTTGCGACGCGCCATGCCGCCCTGTGCCGCAGGGCGCACGGGCAGGCAAGCGCCGCCTGTGTCGGGCGGGGCGGTCCACCGCGCTGGATGATCGGCGGGGCGATGGGCTGACCCGCTGCACGCGGCGCGGCGCCGTGCCACAAGTCTCCCTTCCGGCCCGATCAGAGGCGCGGCTTGAGGGGATGGTGAACGGTGAGCGTGCAAAGGGCAGCAGGAAAATGGGCGGCAAGTCTGGCGATCATGGCCACGGTGCTTTCGGTTCCGGTCCCCGCCATGGCCGATGAACCCGCCGCTAAGGCGGCTTCGACGGCGCTGTCGACGCAGGGGTACGGCGATCAGGACGCGCTGTTCGCCCGGCCCTTCATCGACCGGGACGAGCCGCGCACGAACAACGGCACTGCCTATCGCTACGTCCACGGCGGGTTTGAAGGCACCGATACGCGTTTCTCGTTCTACTTCCCCGCTTCCAAGGCGTGGCAGGGGCGCTTCTTCCAATACATCACCCCGGTTCCCGACAGCGAAACCCTGTCGCAAGGGCTGACGGGGGAGGAAGACCGGATCGGTGCCGCCATGGCCGGCGGGGCCTATTTCATCGAAACGAACGGCGGCGGCCCGAAGGCGGCGGACCCGATGGGGGGCGGAGATCTGACGATCGGTGCTTTCCGCGCCAATGCGGCCGTCGCCCGGTTCTCACGCTTCGTGGCGGGGCAAGTCTATCCGGCCCGGCCGCATATTTACGGCTATGCCTATGGCGGCAGCGGCGGCGCCTATCGCACGCTGGGCTCGCTGGAGAATACCAAGGGCGTGTGGGACGGCGCGGTGCCTTATGTCCTGGGTTCCCCGATGGCGATCCCGAACATGTTCACCGTGCGCCTGATGGCCATGCGCGTGCTGGGCGACAAGCTGGACGGCGTGGTCGACGCGCTGGACGCGGGCGGCAGCGGCGATCCCTATGCAGGGCTGACCGAGCAGCAGAAGTCCGCCCTGCGCGAGGTTACCGCGATGGGGTTCCAGCCGCAGTCGTGGTACGCGTGGCGCACGATGGGCCCGCATGCCTTTGCGCTGCTGTTCGGCGGCATCCGCATGGCCGATGCGTCCTATTTCACCGATTTCTGGACCCAGCCGGGGTACGAAGGGCATGACAGCCCGGAACTGCTTCAGGCCGACCGCGTGCAAATGCCCACGCGCGTCGTCGAAGTGATCAGCGCGGACAAGGCGAAGTCTCTCGGCATCGATCTTGGTCATACGCCCGGCACTGCAAAGGGTACGGCGGACCTTGCGTGGCAGGCGATGGGGCTGCATTCGGCAGGCGAGATGCCCGTAGCCGTGCGGCTGGCGAATGCGTCCGGTTCGAAGGCGCTGTTGCTGTCCGATCTGGTGCTCGCTTCCGGCAAGAAAGTGGTCCTGTCGGACGTCCACGGCGATCTGGCCATGCTGGGCATCAACGATCCGCGATTGCTGGCGACGATCAAGGCGGGTGACGAGGTGCGGCTGGACAACAGCGATATCCTTGCGGTGCAATATTATCATCGCCATCAGGTGCCGGACCTGGCCGAATATCCCGTCTGGAAACAGTTCGCCGACGCGCAGGGCAAGCCGCTCTATGCGCAGCGCCGCATGTTGCTGGGCCCGCTGTTCACCAAGAACGCCGCCGGCGCGGTGCCCACCGGCCAGTTCGACGGCAAGGTCATTCTGGTGGAGAACCTCTGGGACCGGGAGGCTCTGCCGTGGCAGGGTGACTGGTATCGGTCACGCGTGAAGGCCCATGCCGGGGAAGCCGCGGATGAACGGTTCCGCATCTGGTACACCGACCGGGCGCTGCATGGCGACCAGAGCAAGCAGGACGATCCTTCGCGCGTGGTCTCCTACATCGGCGTGTTGCAGCAGGCGCTGCGCGACCTGGCCGCCTGGGTGGAGCAGGGCAAGGTCCCGCCGGCCTCCACCGCCTATCGCATGGACGGCGGTCAGGTGGTGGTCCCGGCCGACGCGGCGGCGCGCAAGGGGGTGCAGCCGGTGGTGGCGGTCACCGCCAATGGCGGGGCGATCGCGACAGTCGCGGCGGGCACCCGCGTCAGCTTCAAGGCGAAGGTCGATGTGCCGCCCGGCACGGGTTCGCTGGTCGCGGCCGAATGGGATCTGAATGGCGACGGCACGTTCGAAACGCCCGCCACGATCCCGGCCGGGCACCCGGCGACCCTCACGCTATCGGCCAATCACGTCTATGATCGGCCGGGAACGTACTTCGCCGTTATCCGCGTAGCCTCGCAGCGCGAGGGCGACAGGAAAACGCCTTTCGCGCGGATCCAGAATCTGGCGCGAGTGCGGATCGTCGTGAACTGATCAGAAGGTTGAGGCAGACTTTGGACGGAAACCCCCACCCCGGCGTGCTGATCGCGCCGGGGTGGGGGTTTCGTGCTTATGCCGGCCGACGGGCAAAGAGGCCGAAGCCGGCGATCACGGCGTAGCAGATCGCCGGCAGGACCAGAGCGATGCCCAGGTTGCCGCCGGTAACGTCCGCCAGCGCGCCGGTGGCGAGCGGGACGAGCGCACCGCCGCAGATCGCGACGTTGATGATGCCCGACCCGTCCGCCGCGCGGGCGCCCAGCTTTTCGCAGGCAAGGCTGAAGATGGTGGGGAACATGATCGAATTCATCAGGCCCACCGCCAGCAGCGAATAGCCCGAAACGGCGCCGGTGCTGGTCATCGAAATGCCCAGCAGCGCGATCGCGGCGCAGGCATTGAAGGTGAGGACGAGGCCGGGGTTCAGCACGCGCAGCACGGCCGATCCGATGAAGCGACCCACCATCGCGCCGCCCCAGTAGAGCCCGATCAGCTTGCCGGCGGACTGTTCGGGCAGGGCCATGACGTGATCCTGCATCAGATAGCTGACGATCAGCGAACCGATCGAGACTTCGGCGCCGACGTAAAGGAAGATGCACAGCGCGCCATAGCCGAAGCGCATGCGCTTCAGCAGGTCGAATCCGGCGAACCCGCTGTCTTCGCCGTGCTGTTCGGGAGGCAGGCGATCACGGAACTTCCAGACCGCGGCGGCCACCAGCGCCAGCGCGACGGCGATGGCAAGGTAGCCGTGGACGATCGCCTGGCTTTCCGCGCTGCGATAGGCGTCCAGCGCGGGGCCGGCCAGATCTTGCGCGGTCACCTTGGCCAGGCTGCCCAAGATCAGCACGGAACCGGCAATCGGGAAGATCGTGGTGCCCAGCGAGTTGAACGCCTGCGCGAAAGTCAGTCGCGAACTGGTGGTTTCCGGCTTGCCCAGCAGGCTGATCAGCGGATTGGCCACCACTTGCACGATCACCACACCGGCCGCCAGAACGAAGTAGGCGGCCAGGAACAGCCAGTAGGTCGCGGTCTGCGATGCCGGGATGAAGGCCAGACAGCCGACGATCATGATCGCGAGGCCGGCAGCGGCCCCGCGCATGTAGCCCACCTTGCGCACCAGCATCGCGCCGGGAATGCCGATCACCGCATAAGCCGTGAAAAAGCAGAACTGCACCAACATCGCCTGCGTGTAGCTGAGCGTGAACAGCTCTTTCAGCTTTGGGATGATGACGTCGTTCAGGCTGGTGATGCCACCGAAGATGAAGAACAGCGCCATGACGAAATAGCGCAGTTCGGGGGCATCGACATAACCGGCGGGGACTTCCTCGGCCGTATCGGCATTGATGGCGGGATTCGGTATTGCGGACGTAATGGCCATGATGTGCTTGACCTGCGCTGCCTGACGCGATGGAACGCGTCGATCCGGAATGAAATGAAGGTTTCGTAAGCTCTTACGCGCGGATGACGAAATCAATCCGTAAAGTGGTCAATCCGTATGGATGACGCTGGCGTTGAAGAGCACCGGAAATCTCCCACGATGTTTTTTGTTTTTGGTGACATCCCGGGTGTGAAGGAAAGAGCTGAGATCAATCCGCTCACACCCGGGATGCGCAGCGCTGTCGCTTTAGGAGGAGATGACAACGTTGTACCGGCCGTTTAGCGCGCATTCGGAGTCGGATCAAGTCGATCTTGCATCCACCATGAAAGGGTCCCGAAAAAGGACGCGGCGGCGGTTACACTCCGAACATCGTATACAAGACCGTTCTCAGCGCCGCGCTTGTGTGGCAAAGGCTGCAGATGACCAGCATTCGTGACGTTGCCGCCGCATCCGGCGTATCCATCAAAACGGTGTCCCGCGTTGTCAACAAGGCGCCGAACGTCAGCGAAACCGTGCGTGAGCGGGTGTCCGCCGCGATCAGCAAGCTTGGTTATCGCCCCAACCAGTCCGCCCGGCGGCTGGCGGGCGGTCGGTCTTTCATGCTGGCATTTCTCTACAACAACCCCACGCCGGGCTACACGGCGGCGCTGCAGATCGGCGCGGCCAATCGCTGCCGCGATCTCGGCTATCATCTGGTGGTGGAACCCATGCCGCTTTCGGGCGAGGCACGCTTCGAGATTCTCGACCGGCTGGTGGCCGCGCTGCGCCCGGACGGGGTGTTCGTGGCGCCGCCGCTGTCGGACGACAAGGCGCTGCTGCAGAAGCTGGCGGAATTCAAGCTGCCCTGCGCGCGGCTGGCCGGCTCCATCGTGGCGGAAAGCTTCAATATCCCGACGCCGGAACGCGCGGCCGGGCGCATGATCGCCGATCACCTGATCGGGCTGGGGCACCGCCGCATCGGCGTGATCACCCCGCCGGCGGACCACCGCGCCGCACTGGCCCGCGTCGAAGGGTTCAAGGACGGGCTGGCGGCTGCCGGTCTTCCCTTGGCGGACGACATGTTCGTTCGCGGCGGCTTCGATTTCGCCTCCGGCCTGGAAGTGGGGGAGGCGATGCTGAAGCGCGATGCGCCGCCCACCGCGATCTTCGCCACCAACGATGCGATGGCGCTGGGTGTGCTGACTTATGCGCACCGCCAGGGGCTGAGCGTGCCGGACGATCTTTCGGTGGTCGGGTTCGACGATACGCCCGCCAGCGCCACTGCTTGGCCGCCGCTGACCACGGTGCGTCAGCCGCTGGAGGAGATGGGCCGCGCCGTCATCGATGCGCTGGTCGCCGAACCGGACGAGGCGCCGGTGTTCCGCTTCGAACTGATCTGCCGGGAAAGCAGCGGCCCCGCTCCCCAAAAGTGAAGGGGCCGCTGCTGCGAGGCGATCAGATCAGCGGCTTGCCCCCGGCCTTGACGACCGTACCGCCCTTCATGACGAAGCCGACGTGCTCCAGGACTTTAACGTCGTTCAGCGGATCGCCATCGACGGCAATGACATCGGCGTAGCGGCCCGGCTGGATCGTGCCGACATCACCGCTGCCCAGCAGATCGGCGGCATTGCCGGTGGCGGCCTTGATCGCGTCCATCGGCGTCATCCCCGCGGCCACCATCAGCGCGAATTCCTGCGCATTCTCGCCATGGCTGGAAAGGCCGAAGGTGTCGGTGCCGAAGGCGATCTTCACGCCGGCGGCATAGGCATCGTGCAGGTTGCGGCGCAGCAGCGGGGCAATCGCCAGCGCCTTTTCCGCGGTTGACGGGTTCAGCTGCTCGGGATGTTCCTTCGCGCGCTGGTAGACTTTCTCACCCACCAGCATCGTCGGCACCAGATAGGCGCCGTACTGCTTGAACAGCTTGTAGCTGGCGGCATCGGCGTAAGAGCCATGCTCGATCGAATCGACGCCCAGCGCGATGGTGTGATCGATGGCTTCCTTGCCATGCGCGTGCGCGGCGACTTTCATGCCCAGCGAATGAGCGGTGTCGATCACCGCCTTGATCTCGTCATCGGTCATCAACTGATGCTTGGGATCGTCACCGATGGACATGACGCCGCCCGAGGGCATGATCTTGATGAAATCCACGCCTTCGCGCTTCAGCCGGCGCACGGCGAGACGCGCTGCTTCGGGGCTGTCGATCACATTGTCGCTGATATGCGGAATGTCCGCGAATTCCACGCGGAGGCCGTTCGTGGCATCGCCGTGGCCGCCGGTGGGGCCCAGCGGCGTGCCGGCCACCCACATGCGCGGGCCGGGCACGACACCGCCGTCGATCGACTTCTTCAGCGCGACGACCACTTGCGTGTTGGCGCCGCAATCGCGCACCGAGGTGAAGCCGGCCAGCAGTGTATTGCGGGTGAATCCGGTCGCCTCGATCGCGTCTTCGAAATCGCTGCGGGTCACGCTGTTGCGGATCGGATCGCCGGCGTGCCAGCCGGCAGTGATGTGATCGTGCGCGTCGATCAGGCCGGGCAGCACGGTCTTGTCCGCCAGATCGACCACTTCGGCGCCCTGCGGCGTTACGAAGCCGGCCTGGATCGCGGTCACGCGCTGGTCGGTGATCAGGATCGACACATTGTGCCGAGGCGCGGCGCCGGTGCCGTCGATAAAGGTGCCGGCGTGGATCACCACGTCCTTCGCCTCTGCGGCGGTCCATGGCATGGCCGCCGCGACGAGCACGCCGCACACCAACTTTGCCGCGTCTTTCAGAAACTTGCCTTTGTGCATGATCGCCCCTTTTCCCTGTCTGGCCGCAAACTTGCGCGGGGCGGCGGCGGCGTCAACGCCTTTGCGGATCGCCGGACGGTTTGTTGTCGAAAGGCTGGGAAGGGGGGGACCATTCAGGCAGCCGCGTCGCCCGCGCGGCGAAGCGCAGGCCGGCGGGGAAGGCGGCCGCCAGCCGGCAGGCGATCGGCCCCATCATGGGCAGCGCCAGCAGGTTCTGCACTGCCATCGCGCGCCGGATCTGGCCCCCGGCCTGCCGGCGGAGCGCCGCATGATAGGCGCGGCTGCCAAGGCCCGCATCCACGCAGCGCGCGGCGATGAAGCCGCTGCGCAAGGCTATCGCCATGCCGTCCCCCGTCAGCGAGGCGGTCATTGCCCAGCGGTCGCCCAGCCGCAACACGCGGTCGTCCGTGGGCGGTGCGGCGAAGGTTCCATAGGCAATGTTGGCGATGGAGACCGGGCGCGGAAACAGCGGCTCCGCATCGTGGAGCAGCGCCGCCAGTTCGGGCGCGTCGCGCAGCCAGTCCTGCAGGCCGTCCCACTTGCCGCCAAGGTCGGCAAGGCGGGACTGGCGGATTGCGAGGCAGAGGTTGGCGCGGCCGTCCTCGATCAGTTGCAGGCCCGCATAGCCGCCTTGCAACAGCACCAGCAGGATCGTTCCGCGAAGCCGCCGGGTGGCGGCGGGGGCGAGGCGGTAGTGTATCTTGAAGCCGACGAAGGCACCCAGCGCGCGGGGCGGCGGCACGGCGCTGTCTTCCCGGATCGGCAGTTTCCCGGTGGCCAGCAGCACCGTCTCGGCCGCGATCTCGCCCCGGTTGGTCATGGCGCGCGTGCCTTCCAGCCGCGATACCCGCAGGCCGCGCTCCACATGCGCGCCTGCCGCCTGCGCCCGCGCGATCAGCGCTTCGTCCATGGCAAGGCGGCTGAGGCCGACGGCGCGAAACGGCAAGGCCGCCTCCGCGCCGATGCTCGCGCCGGCCCGGATCAGGCGGATGCGCTCAATCGGCACGCCCCCTAGAGCCAGCGGATCGACGCCGAGTTCGGCCAGATGGGCCGTCGCTTCGACCGAGAGGAACTCGCCGCAGACCTTGTGGTGCGGCCCCGTCTCCTTCTCGACCACGTGCACTGCGTGGCCGGCGCGGGCGAGAAGGCAGGCGGCCGCGCTGCCGGCCGGCCCAGCGCCGATCACCAGCGCGCTTGTCCGGCGCGGCGTCATATCAGGCCGCCAGCGTGAAACGGAAGCTCTCGGCGGCCATGCCGGGGCCGAAGGCCAGCGCCATGCCCCAGCCTGAGTTGAGGCCGCTATCGATGCCGTTTGCGCCATCGGCCAGAACCCGCGCAAGGATGAACATCAGCGTGGCGGACGACATGTTGCCGTGATCGTGCAGCACGGCGCGCGATGGGGCCAGCGCCGTACCGTCCAGCGCGAAGCCATGCTCCACCGCGTCCAGAATCGTGCGCCCGCCCGCATGGACCGCCCAGAGCCGGAAGTCCCCAACGGATGCATCCCGCAGCAGTCCGCCGCCGTCCGTCCGCTGCGCCTCGACGGCGAGCGCCTCGGCAATCCGGGCGGGCACTTCGCCGCCCAGATGCATGTCGAAGCCCTGATCGCGGATGTTCCAGGTGATCGCATTGCCGGTTCCGGGAATCGTCGCCGCGCGAAAGTCCCGCAGGGCGATGCCTTGCGCATCGGCCGTCACCAGCGCGGCGGCGGCGCCGTCACCAAACAGCAGCATCGCCAGCAGGCTGGCGACATCCAGATTGCGCTGGAAGTGGATCGTGCACAGCTCCAGCGTGACCACCAGCACGCGCGCGGCAGGGTCCGAGCGGACGATGTGATGCGCCAGCCGCAGCGAATTCACCGCCGCGTAGCAGCCCATGAAGCCGACCACCGTGCGCTCGACATCGGGCGAGAGCCCGGCCGCCGCCATGATCACCTGATCCAGCCCCGGCGCCATGAACCCGGTGCAGGAGGCGACGATCAGGTGGGTTATTTCCGCGCGCTCCTCCGCGTCGATATCCAGCGCATCGATGGCGGATAGCGCCAGACGCGGCGCATCGCGTTCATAGCGGGCCATGCGCGCGCCGGTGGTGGGCCATGCCTCTCCGCCGTAGAACCCGTCGGTATCCCTGATCGTGCCATCGCTCAGAACCACGGGCTCCAGATAGGAATAGCGCCGGGCGATGCCGGACCGGCCGACCATCCGTTCGAACAGCCTGCGCGTGCGCGGATCCTCCAGTTCGTCGGCGACATAGCGGACGAAAGCGTCATGCACCTGAAACGGCGGATTGGCGGTGCCGATCCGGTTGATATGGGCGATCGCAGCGCTCACGGCAGACGCCCCACCAGCACGGCGTTGAGCCCGCCGAACGCGAAACTGTTGGACAGCAGCACATGCGGCGCGAACGTTTCCGGTTCCAGCACCAGCGGCAGGTCGCAGGCCGGATCGGGGCCAAGGAAGTTCAGCACGGGCGGGGCGCGTCCTTCGATCAGCGCGGCGATGCCGATCAGGAACTCCATCGCGCCGGCCGCGCCGATCATGTGGCCATGGGCGGACTTGGTGGCGATCACGCGGTGATGGTCCAGCGCCGGGCCGCAGACGGCGCGCAGCGCGGCGGCCTCCGTCGGGTCGTTGAGCGCGGTACCGGTGCCGTGGGAGGAGATCAGCATCGGCTCGTGCGCCGCGATGCCGGCGTCCTCCAACGCCGCGCGCATGGCCATGGTGATGCCGGCGCTATCCGGCGCGGTCATATGCGCGGCGTCGGTAGAGAGGCCATAGCCGGCCAACTCGGCCAGGATCGGCGCGCGCCGGGCCAGGGCATGGGCCTCGCTTTCCAGCACGAGCACCGCCGCCCCTTCGCCCAGCACCATGCCGCGCCGGTCGCGCGAGAACGGGCGGCAGGCGTCGGGCGCCAGCACGCCCAGCGAGTTCCAGCCGGCCAGCGATCCGCGCGTCAGGCACGCCTCCGCCCCGCCCGCCAGCGCCACGTCCGCGCGGCCGGACCGGATCATGTGCATCGCCTCTCCCAAGGCATGGGCGGAGGAGGCGCAGGCGCTGGACAGCGTGAAGACCGGCCCATGCGCACCCAGCAGGATCGCGATCTGCGCGGCGGGTGCGGTAATCATCGAACTGGGAATGGTCTGCGGATGGGCTCTCGGCTGGCCTTTGGCGAACAGGCGTTCGTAGGCCACTTCGCGCGTCTGGTTGCCGCCGCTGCCGCAGCCGAGCATGATCGCGGTGCGATGGTCGAGCGAGGGATGGCCCAGCAGGCCGGCGCTTGCCACCGCTTCCAGCGCGGCCTCGATCGCGAAGGAGGAGAGCGGGTCCAGCTTGCCCAGCCGCCGCAATCGTTCCGGATCGACATGGGCGAGCGCACCGTTTTCCCCGGCAGGCGGATCGACCCATGCGCCGATCCCGCCGGTTCCGCTTTCCGCCAGCCTGTCATCGGGAAGCGGGCGGATAGCGCCGTCGCCGTCCCGCGTGCGGGTCCAGTTGACCTCTACCCCGCGGCCAAGGCCGCTGACGCAGCCCATGCCGGTGATGACGATGCGCTTTTTCATTGCGGTGCCGGCACGCCGATGCGTTCCAGCAGCTGCTGCATCGTCGTTTCGCGCGAGAGTTCTTCCGGCTGTATTTCCACGCCGAAGCGGTCTTCCAGTTCGAACAGCATGCTGACGATATCGATGGACGAGATATCCAGCGTGGCCAGCGTGGCATCGGGTTGCAGACGTTCGGGGGGAAGGCCGGTTTCCTTTGCGATCAGCGCGATCACTTCTTCATAGGTCATCGGCTCTTCTCCTAGACGTTACGGGTCCGACGCTGGCCCGTCACAGGCGTTCGGCGTTCGAAGTGCGGAATTGGGGTGCCACGGGCCGTGGTGGCCACGTCCGTGCGGAGAGGACAACGGCATGGGCCGGAAGCGCTGGAGCCGATCTCGTGCACATGCCTATCATCGCGGCGTCCCGGCTTGATTTTATTGGCGAAGAGTGCGCCTTTTCAGGGCCGTCCGCAAGTGAGCCAGTGGGATGAGAGCGCTTTGATCAAAGGGGCGCAAATGCGATAGTCATTCCCCGCGCCCCGCTGGCGATGCACGAATCGCGCGCATCGAAAGGGGGTGGATTGGGAGGCTGCCGATGATGCTGCTGCCGGTCAGAACGCGGCAGGAAGAGCAGATGGATGCGCCGGATCTGGACCCGCGCATCTACGATCAGGTGCTGCGCGATCTGGGGCGGGTCAACCGCTGGACCTTCACCCACCATGCAGCGCTGGCCTATCTTGCGCGCGCGGTGGGCGATGCACCGCGCTTCACGCTGATGGACGTCGGCTTCGGCTATGGCGATATGTTGCGGGCAGTGGCAACCTGGGCGGCGCGGCGCGGGATCGAGGCGCGGCTGGTGGGTGTGGACCTCAATCCGGCCAGCCGCGCGCTGGCGCAGGCGGCCACCCCGGCGGACCTGCCCATCGAATACCGCACGGGGGACTATGCGGATCAACCCGAACGGTTCGATTTCATTATCAGCAGTCAGGTTGCGCACCACATGGACGATGCGCAATTGACCCGGTTCCTGCGGTTCATGGAACATGACGCGCGGCGCGGCTGGCTGATCTGCGACCTGAACCGCCACGTGTTTTCCTATCACGGCTTTCCGTTGCTGGCGCGGTTCATGGGCGTGCACCGGATCGTGCGCGAGGATGGGCAACTGTCCATCGCGCGATCGCTGCGGCCGGGTGAGTGGCCTGCTGAACTGGCACGGGCGGGGCTCGATCCTGCACAGGCGCGCGTGGTGCGCCGGTTTCCGTTCCGGATCGCGGTGGAACGGGTGTTCTGATCTGCTGGGGTATCGCCGGGGCGTTGGGCGAGCGGCTTCCGCGCGGGGCGGGACCGACCCTATGATCGGCGCAAAGTCATGCATGGGGAGATCGCGGATGCCAGCGCTGGGACGGATCGGCATATGGTCCATGGAATTGCGGTTCGGCGATCCGCAGGCGGCGGCCCGCTCGGCCGCTGAGCTTGATGAGATGGGCTATCGCGCGCTGTGGATTCCCGGCGGAATGGGCGGCGATATCACTGGCGACATCGACCGGCTGCTGGATGCCACGACCCACGCCACCATCGCGACCGGCATTCTCAACATTTGGATGCACGATCCGGCGGAAATCGCATCGTGGTGGAAGGCTTTGCCCGATGCGCGGCAGCAGCGCGTTCTACTGGGGCTGGGCGTCAGCCACGCGCATATCGTGGGGGAGGCGTACGCAAAGCCGCTTTCCGCGATGGAGGCCTATCTCGACCGGCTCGATGCCGAGGGGCTGCCTGCAGAGGCGCGGTGCCTCGCGGCTTTGGGGCCGAAAATGCAGGCGCTGGCGCGGGAACGGTCTTGCGGCATTCATCCCTACCTCGTGCCGCCCGCCCACACGCAGTCCGCACGCGCGGCGCTGGGCCCGGGCAAGCTGCTGGCGCCCGAACAGGGCGTGGTGCTGGACACCGATCCCGAAACGGCCCGCGAAAAGGCGCGCGGCGCGCTTTCGCACTACCTGCAGTATCCCAATTACCGGAACAGCTGGATCCGGCTGGGTTTCGATGTGGAAGAGATCGACGCGATGAGCGACGCTCTGGTGGACAGGTTGTTTGCCTGGGGCGATGCCGCCGCCATCACCGCGCGGCTGGAAGAGCATTGGGCCGCCGGCGCGGATCACGTATGCATTCAGGCGATCACCGGAAAGGGCCTCGATCCGGTCGCGCCGATGGAGACGTGGCGTGCTTTGGCGGCGGCGGGTTCGCTGGTCTGACCGATCAGTCCGGCGCGCATTCCCGCGCCAGCCATTCTCGGAACAGAGCCAGCGCCTTCGTGCGTTTTCGGGCGGGCGGATAGGCCAGCCAATAGCTGCGATCCTCGCTCAGCGCGCGGTCGACCGGGATCACCAGTTCGCCCGCCTCCAGTTCCGGCGCGATCAGGAATGAGGGGATCAGCGCCGCGCCGCCGCCCGCTTTCACCGCCTGCGCCAGCATCAGGAAGTGGCTGACGCCGGGCAGCGATTGCGCATCCGGCCCGGTCATGCCGAACATCGCGAACCAGCGGGACCACGCATCGCGGCGTGAGGACTGCACAAGCAGGGGCACACGCAGCAGATCCTCCGCCGTGGTGACGCCTTGGGCGGTCTGGAGCGCTGGGGAGATCACCGGCACGACATGTTCGTGGAACAGCAGGTCGTGCTCCGCGCCCGGCCAATCGGGCGCGCCGCCGACATGGATGGCGGCATGGAACGGCTCGCGCGCGAAATCGAACACGTCCACCCGCGCGGCGATGTTGACGACGAGATCGGGGTGCAACTGAGTCAGGCGCGGCAGGCGCGGTGCCAGCCAGCGCATGCCGAAGCCGGGTAGCACGGCCAGTTCCAGCACATGTTCTGGCTCCGGATCCATCAGGCGTCCGGTCGCGCGCCGGATCGCCGCCAGCGCGGGGGCAATATCTTCCAGAAACTGCTGCCCGGTGTCGTTCAGCACCACCCGGCGGCCGTTGCGATCGAACAGCGGCGCCCCCAGCCACTGCTCCAGATTGGAGACATGGCGGCTGACCGCGCTCTGCGTCAGCCGCAGCGCCTCCGCCGCGCGCGAGAACGAGCCGAGCCGGGCTGCCGCCTCGAAACAATGCAACATCGACATCGGCGGCAGGCGGCGGCGATCGTCGTAGTTCATTCCAAAAACTCACAAGCTCATGCGCAATAGATGGCTTCATAGGCCCGTCCATATCGGAAATCATGCGCAATCAGCATGAGGAGTTGCCTGTGTCCGATCACGTCCTGCCCGTTTACGCCCCCGCGCCGGTCAATCTCACCCGCGGACGCGGCGTTTGGCTTTTTGACGAGGAAGGGCAGGATTGGCTGGACTGCATCGGCGGCATCGCCACCAATGCGCTGGGCCATTGCCATCCCCGGCTGGTGGAAGCGCTGCGGGATCAGGCGGACAAGCTTTGGCACGTGTCCAACGCGCTCGCCATCCCGGGGCAGGCGGTGCTGGCAGAGCGGCTGGCATCGGCGTGCTTTGCCGATCTGGCGTTCTTCACCAACAGCGGCGCGGAAACGGTGGAATGCGCGATCAAGATGGCGCGCCACTATCACGCCCATCGCGGCGATTCCGCACGGATCGACGTCATCGGCTTTGCCGGCAGCTTCCACGGCCGGACTTATGCGGGCCTGAATGCGGGCGGCAATCCGGCGCATCTCGACGGGTTCGGGCCGCGTCTGCCGGGCTATGTCCACCTTTCGCTGGACGATCACGCGGCGCTGGAGCGCGCAGCCTCCAGCCCCACGGCGGCGGCGGTGATCGTGGAGCCGGTGCAGGGTGAGGGCGGCGCGCGTGCGCTGTCGGACGCGGACCTGCTGCGCCTGCGCGAAGTGACGCGGCGGCACGGAATCCTGCTGATCCACGACGAAGTGCAGAGCGGCATGGGCCGCACCGGCCGCCTGTTCGCGCATCAGTGGGTGGACGGTGCCGCGCCGGACATCATGGCGCTGGCCAAGGCGCTGGGCGGCGGTTTCCCGGTCGGCGCCTGCCTTGCCACGCAGGAGGCGGCGGCGGGCATGACTTTCGGCACGCATGGCAGCACCTTCGGCGGCAACCCGCTGGCCATGGCGGTGGCGCTGGCCGCGTTCAACGAGATCGCCAAACCGGAACTGCTGGAGCACGTTCGCGTCATGTCGCAGCGTCTGCGGGACGGGCTGCAGGACCTCTGCGCGCGCTATCCGCAAGTGGCGGAGGAAGTGCGCGGCAAGGGCCTGCTGGTCGGCGTGCGAATGGCCAGGCCCAACAAGGCCTTCATCGCGACCGCGCGCGAGCATCGCCTGCTGCTGGCGGGCGGCGGCGACAACTGCGTGCGGATGCTGCCCGCGCTGATCATCTCCGCAGAGGAAGTGGACGAGGCGATCGCCCGCTTTGCCGCCGCCTGCGAAACCGTGCTGCGCGCCGAGGCCTCGGCCGCTGCGGTTCCGGCCTGAGGGCATGGCGACCATGCTGCGATCGACCTGCCCGGCGACGGGAGAGCTGGTCTGGGAAGGGCGCGCGGACGAAGCGGCTGACGTTGCCCGCGCGCTCAGTCAAGCCCGCGCCGGCTTCGCGCGGTGGGCGGCCACCGATCTGGACGCGCGCAAGGCGGTGCTGCGCCGCTATGCCGAACTGCTGTCCGCATCGGCCGCCGACATGGCGGCAACCATCGCGCGGGAGACCGGAAAGCCGCTGTGGGAATCGCGGCAGGAAGCCGCCTCGATGATCGGCAAAGTGGACATTTCCATCCGCGCGCAGGCCGAACGGGCGGGCTATCGCGCGGAAGGGCAGGGTTTCGGGCAGGCGGTGCTGCGGCACCATCCCCACGGTGTGATGGCGGTTCTGGGGCCGTACAATTTCCCCGGCCATCTGCCGAACGGCCACATCGTGCCGGCCCTGCTGGCAGGCAACAGCGTGGTGTTCAAGCCCTCCGAAGAGACGCCCGCCACGGGTGAACTGATGGCAAGCCTGCTGCGCGAGGCAGGCCTGCCCGATGGCGTGCTCATGCTAGTGCAGGGCGGGCGGGAGACCGGCGCCGCGCTGATCGCGGGCGATATCGACGGGCTGCTGTTCACCGGTTCTGCCGAGACCGGCATGGTCCTGCGCCGGGCCATGGTCGACCGGCCGAACGTGATCCTGGCGCTGGAACTGGGCGGCAACAATCCCGTCGTCGCGTGGGATGGCGATTCCGAAGCCGTCGCTTCCGTCGTCGTGCAATCGGCCTTTGCGACCGCCGGGCAGCGCTGTTCCTGCGCGCGCCGGCTGATCGTTCCCGAAGGCGATGTGGGCGACCGCATCGTCGAAGCCGTGGCTGCGCTGGCCGGGCGGATGCGGATTGGCGTATGGAACGCAGTGCCCGAACCCGCCATCGGCCCGCTCGTCTCGGTCGCCGCGGCGGACAAGGCACGCGCCGAGATCGCGCGGCTTCTGGCACTGGGCGCGCGGCCTTTGCTGCCGCCGCGCGCGCTTCCCGGTCTGTCACCGGCCTTCGTGGCGCCGACGATGCTGGATGTGACTGGCATCGCCGCCGCCGACCGGGAGATTTTCGCGCCGGTCCTGCAAGTGCTGCGCGTCGCGGATTTCGATGCCGCCATCGATGCGGCCAATGCGACGGCTTTCGGCCTTTCCGCCGGACTGGTCTCCGAAAGCGATGACTTGTGGCGGCGCTTCCTGGCGCTGGTGCGCGCGGGCGTTGTCAATCGCAACCGCCCGACTACCGGCGCCAGCGGCGGGATGCCGTTCGGCGGGCTGGGCGCCTCCGGCAATCACCGTCCCAGCGCCTATTACGCCGCCGACTATTGCGCCTATCCGGTCGCCAGTTTCGAGGCGGGCGTGCTGGCGGACCTGACCGGTGAGATGAAAGGCATCGACGCCCCCGCCGAGGAGCAGGTGCTGTGAGCCAGGAGGCGCAATTCCGCGAGATCAATTTCGACGGGCTGGTCGGGCCAAGCCACAACTATTCCGGCCTCTCGCTGGGCAATATCGCCTCTGCCAGCAATGCCGGTGCCATTTCCGCCCCGCGCCATGCCGCGCTGCAGGGGCTTGGCAAGATGCGGCGCATGATGGCGTTGGGCCTGCCGCAGGGCTTGCTGTTGCCCCACGACCGTCCGCACGCCGGCTGGCTGCGCGGGCTGGGCTTCACGGGGACCGACGATGAGGTGCTGGGCGCGGCGTGGCGGCAGGAACCGGCGCTGCTGCGCAATGCGTTCTCGGCATCGGCGATGTGGACGGCGAACGCCGCCACCGTCTCGCCCGCGCCCGATACGGCGGACGGCCGCTGCCATTTCACCGTCGCCAACCTGTCGACGATGCTCCACCGCAGCATCGAGCATGAGCAGACCTTGCGCCAGCTTCGCCTCGCCTTCGCGGATCAGCGCCATTTCGCCGTTCACGCCGCGCTTCCGGCGGCTCTGGGTGACGAAGGCGCGGCCAACTTCATGCGGCTAGGCCCCAGCCACGGCGAGCGCGGGCTGGAACTCTTCGTTCATGGCGAGCGCGTTCCCGGATCGCGGTTCCCCGCGCGCCAGCATCGTGCCGCCAGTGCTGCTGCCGCAAGGTTGCACGGGCTGATGGATTCGGCGCTGGTGCTGCAGAACGAGGTGGCGATTGCCGCTGGCGCCTTCCACAACGATGTGGTCGCCGTCGCCAACGAGCGGGTGCTCTTCACGCACGAACAGGCCTTCGCGGACCGCGACGCCGTGCATCGCATCGTGATGGAGCGTGTGCCCGGCGCGGTCATCGTCGAGGCGCCGGCCGCGCGGATCGGGCTGGACCTGGCCATCCGATCCTACCTGTTCAACTCCCAGCTGGTCACGCTGCCGGAAGGCGGCATGGCGCTGATCTTGCCGCATGAAGCGCGCGAGGCGCCCGAAGTCTGGGCATGGCTGGAAGAGCTGCGCGCGGGCGACAATCCGATCAGCCGGCTGGAAGTGGTGGATGTGCGGGAATCGATGCGCAACGGAGGCGGCCCCGCCTGCCTGCGGCTGCGCGTTGCCGTCAGTGCCGAGGCGCATGCGGCCATCGATCCGCGCTTCCTGCTGGACGACCGGGCCTGTGACCGGATCGAAGCGGTGATCGAACGCGAATGGCCCGAACGCATCGCGCCGGGCGACTTGGGGGAGCCGGACCTCTGGCATCGTTGCCGTGCGGCCCGCGCGGCGCTGCTGGATACCTTGGGCTTCGCGCCGGGCGAACTCTAATCCAAAACGTGGCGATGGGGATACGAAGCGATCCCCATCGCCAGTTTAGTCATTAAGCGGCCGACTTGCGGGTGGCCACCCAGTCGTCGACCACGCGTTCCAGCACCGTCAGCGGCATGCCGCCACCGGCCAGCGCGGTATCGTGGAAGCCGCGAATGTCGAAGCGGTCGCCCAGTGCCGTCCGCGCCTTTTCGCGCAGGCGCACCCACTCGTTATGGCCCACCTTGTAGGCGCAGGCCTGACCCGGCCAGCTGCAATAGCGATCGACTTCGGAAGTCGCGCCGCCTTCGGCCCGGCCGGTATTGTCCAGGAAGTAGCGGATCGCCTGTTCGCGGCTCCAGCCCTTGGCGTGGATGCCGGTATCGACCACAAGGCGCACCGCGCGAAACAGCAGGCTCTGGTAAAAGCCCACGCGGCCCAGCGGATCGTTGTCGTAGGCGCCCAGTTCGTCCGCCAGCTGTTCGGCATAGAGGCCCCAGCCTTCGGAATAGGCGGAGAAGAAGATCAGGTTCATCAGCTTCGGCGCGGCCGGGCTTTCCTGCTGCAGCGCGATCTGCAGGTGGTGGCCCGGAATCGCCTCATGATACGTCAGCGTCGGCAGCCCGAACTTCGGCCAGTTGGCGGTGTCGGTCAGGTTGATCCAGTAGATGCCGGGGCGCGTTCCGTCGAGACTGGGCGAGTTGTAGTACCCCTGCGATGCGCCTTCCTGAATCTCGGGCGGCACGCGCTTGATTTCCACGCCCGCCTTGGGAAGACGGCCGAAAGCCTTGGGCAGCAGGGCCTGCATCGCCGCCATCTGCTTGTTCAGATGCGCGACCAGTTCGACCTTGGCGGCGTCGGTATTGGGATAGACGTTGGCCGGGTTGGCGATCAAGGCTGCCATGCGTTCGCCGACGGTTCCTTGCGTGTACCCTTGTGCCTTCAGCAAGGCGTCCGACCGGGCGGTCAGGTCGGCGACCTGCTCCAGCCCGATGCGGTGGATCTCTTCGGCGGACATCTTGGTGGTGGTGATGTAGTTCAGGCTGTTGGCGTAGTACTGCGCGCCCTGCGGCAGGCGCGAGACCGAGGCATCATGGCCGGCCTTCGGCAGCGTGGCCTTCAGCAGGTCGTTCTGGCGCTGCAGCGCGGGATAGACCCGCTCCGCCACCAGCTTTTCGACCCGCGCGGCCCAATCGCCGGGGATGGATTTCTCCTTCGTGCGGCGATCGATCGACTTGACCAGCGTGGATTCGCCGGCAGCGGTGCCCAGCATTCCCGCCTGAAGGCCGATGGTCTTGTTCAGGATGAAATCGGGCGGGATGACGCCAAGGGCGTAATCCTCGCGCGTGCGGTCGGTCTCGGCAGCCAGCACATCGGCGAAGTCATTGATGCGCGAGACATAGGCCTCGGCGTCGGCGGCCGTCTTGATGGTGTGCTGGTTGTCGAGAAAGTCCCCCGTGCTCAGATAGGCGCCGCCGCCCTGGCTGACGCGATAGACCTGCGGCCAGCCGCCCTGGCCATAAGGAATGGCATAAGTCCGGATAACGGCATCGAGGTTCGCGGCGATGGTATCGTAGTAGATCGCGTCCTGCGCATTCAGCCCGGCGCGGTTGACGGTGTTCAGCTGCGCGCGCGCGGTGCGGACGAGGTTGCGGTTCTTTTCCTCTTCCTCACGCGTGGGGATGGTCAGGTGCGATTTCAGGCCGGCGCGGGCGCCGGTGTCCAACCCAAGCTGCGTCGCTGTCTCCGGCGAGGCATCGACCTGGGCATTGAAGTACTTGTCCATGAAGGCGGCAAGCGCGGGGTTGGCACTCGCCGGTGACGCGGCTGCCCGCGCCAGGGTGGGCCCGGCAACCACGGCGGCGCCCGCCGAAGCGGACGAAAGGAAATGACGGCGGTCGATCATGAAAGCTCCGACGATTGTCTATGGCCGGAGCCTACGCCATGGTCGCAAGCGAATGCAATCAGGGCGCAAAATCGTTCCCAAGCGGCGTGGGATTACCCGGCAAGTCGGAGCGGGCGGAAGGTTGGCCGGCCGGCCTATTGCAGGGTCGTAGCCGGATCAGGTTTCTGGGGATTTGCGCTGGCCGGCCCGGTCTTGGGCGCGGTTACCTTGCGCAGGCATTCCGCGGGATCGTTGCGGGGAAACAGCTTGCAGTCCCAGGCGATCATTTCGCGGTGGCTGTTCTGATCGCGCAGATAGAAGAACGCCATGGAGCGGCGGGCGCCGACCGGGATGGGGTAGCTGCGGGGTATGTCCGCGCCGTCGACCCAGCCCGCGACTTCGCAGAAACTGCGCCCGCGGCACAGATCGAGCGCAAGCGTTCCGAATGAAGCGGGCGCGGTGCGTGGCAAAAGCAGCCCGAAGCCGTCGCCGCCGGGCTTCAGAAGTTTCACTCTGGCGCCGTGCAGGTCCACGGTGATGATATCCGGAGAGGTGGCATCGGGCGGATCGGCAGCCGCTGCAACTGCCACTGCGGGAATGAGCTGGGGGGCAGCGTCGGCCGCAAGCGGCGCCGGTTGCAGGGTGCCGGTAATCCGCGCGGAGCCAGGGGCGGCTGCGAAAGGAGACATCGCCGGTTCGCCCGGATCGGCGCGCTGGCGAAAGATCGCGGGGCGGCCCCAACCGCCGCGCCAGCGGAAGAACAGGTGCGGCCCCACGCGTGCGATCTTGTCGAGTTCGCCGCTCCAGGGCGGGGCGACCCAATCGGTATGGTAATGCGTGGCGTGGCCGACGGGCGCGTAGACGGCGCCGTCCAGCGCCCGTGCCGCGACGGCGCGGGCCTTGTCCCACAACCAGGGCATCGGCCGCCGCGCCAGGGCGCCGTCGCACGTGAAGGTGAACTGGCAGCCGGTCGCGCGCTCGGATCCCTGGAACACCACGCCGCAGGCGCTTGCCGGGAAGGCCGGATGGCGCATCCGGTTGAGCACGACTTGCGCGACGGCGCGTTGCCCATCGAGATCGCCGCCGGCCTCGTAATAGGCGGCGCTGGCGATGCAGTCTATCGCGCGCAGGCGGTCGTCCTGCGATCCGGCAAAGCGAAACGGCGCTGCCGGCGTATCGCGCAGGCTGGCAAAGGGGATGGACGCATTGATCCGCCGCGCGGCGTCGCGGGCGGCGTCATCGGGTATCCCGGGCAGCACGGCGACAGGCATGACGGGCGGCGGCAGGAGAGAGGGGATCGTGGGAGAATGCATCGTCAGCGAGGTAAGGGCGAAAACCCCCCAGCCGGACGTCATTGCGGCACTCCCGTGCGCCGCCGGGCCGGCGCTTTCGGCCATGTCTGCGGCAACGGCCCCGCCCAATGCCGAGGACCCGGGCAGCAATCCGAGCAGAAGTGGCGCGATCAGCCCCCCGGCCCGGAGCTGTGGGTTTGCCGAAAGCTCCGCCATCGGCGGGCATATACCCCGCCCATGGTGCAGCGCGAAAGACCCTTGCGGGCGCAATGCCGGTCGAACCGTGGCGATTGCGCGCCTGCCCGAGCCGCCGGCCGGCGCGAAGTCCCGATGGGCGCCATGCCCGCAAGGCCTTTTTCAAAGCGACTCTTAGAGTCCGTTTGAAAAATGCCCGCATGGGCATTTTTGAGGCGGCACCGGCCCTCTCCCCCACCCTACCACCCGCAGGATACTACCGATGGGTGGTAGGGTGGGGGAGAGGGCCGGTGCCGCAAAATTCGCATTTCGCGAATTTTCAAACGGTCTCTCAGCAGGCCGCCTTCGCCGGCTTGGGCGGCAATGTCAGCCTGGCCGGATGGTTGTAGAACGCGTCCGCGGCGATCCGGTGGCTGGGCGAATAGACTTCCGCCAGCACGGCATAGAGCAGCGGATCATAGTCCTGCAGGTCGGCAGACGTGACGATGACCCTGCCGTCGGTGCGATAGGCCTTGTTGGAATTGAACCAGAACTGCGTTCCTTCGGCCCAGTATTCCTGCACCGTGACCGAGGCGTAGTCGTCCTTCCACAAGCCACGCTCCAGCGCATGGCGATAGGCCGCCTCAACCCGCGCATAGAGCGGCGGATCGACGTGCTCGATCGCGGAAAGTATGTTGTGCGAGAATTCGTGAACCAGGATGTTCTCACCGAAATAGCGCGTTCCCGGCACCGCCAGCAGGTTCTCGGCCGCGCCGGTGGTATAGAGCCCTCCCATTCCGCGCGCCCGGCTGTTCCAGTATTCGGCGTCCGTCATGGCGGCGATCCGGGCGTAGTTCTTTCGCTCGCAGGGGGTAAGCCGTTCGTCGTCGATGGCCGGCTTCTTCCAGTCCCGCTGCTCGGGCAGGTCCATCGTGCCTTCGTCGATCGCCATCACGCCGACGCGCGCGCCGCTGCGGACCAGTTCGCGGCGGATGTCCGGGCGTTCGCTGGTTTCGGCCAGCACGATGTCCCGCGCGATCAGCAGGGCCTTGTCAGGCACTTTCGCGGAGGAGACGACCGGGATGCCCCCGGCGTCGATAAACTTGCGATAGAACGGATCGAGCCCCAGCGAAGCCGGAACCGGGCCGACCGCGTCGGCGTGAATTGCGTGGTCCGTTTCTGCCGGAGCGGCAGCGGCGGACAGGGTCCAGATGGAAAGCGCCAGTGCAAGCCGTCGTGCAGGGGTGGCGATCATGCGGAGGGACTCCCGGTAAAATGGGAAACCCCGGATCCGACAAGGCGGATCCGGGGCTCGATCGATGTGTCCGGCCGCGATCAGCGGTGGAAGCGCAGGCTGAGGAAGAAGGTGCGCCCGATCACGTCGTAAACGCCGGACTGATAGCTCAGCTCGAAGTTCGCGCCGCCGGCTTCCGCGCCCGGAATGCGCGGCGGCTTGCGGTCGAACGCGTTGTTGAGGCCGCCGGACAGTTCCAGGAAGTCGGTCAGCGGGACGGAGGCCGAGAAGTCGTTGTAGAAGACGTTCGGCGTCCAGACCTTGCTGTACTTGTCGGCCGTGATCGAGGTGCTGGCCTTCATCGGAGAGAAGTGGCGCAGCGTCCACGTGAAGTTGAACCCGTCACGCGAATAGTTCGTGCGGACCACGCCCTTCCACTTGGGCGAGCCGAACACGCCGGCATATTCGGTGATCGAGTTCGGATCGGTGGGATCCAGCGTGTAGCGGCGGTTGAGCAGGCGCGTGTAGTTCGCGTCGATGGACAGTGTGCCCGCATTGGCGCCAAGGCCGATGCGTTCCAGCGGCAGCGAATAGGCCAGGCCGAAGTCGATGCCGCGCGTCAGGTATTGCGCCAGGTTCAGCTTCTGCGTGTTCACCGATTCCAGATTGCCATTGGCATCGCGCTGGATCAGCGGGCAGAAGATGTTGTCCAGCGTCGGCTGGTCCACGCACTTCTCGATCAGCGTCTGCGCACCGAAGGCGTCGATCGCGTTGCGCAGGTCGATATTGTAATAGTCGACCGTGAACGAGAAGCCCGGGATGAAGCGTGGCTGCAGCACCGCGCCCACAGTCAAGGTCTTGGCGGTTTCCGGCTTCAGGTCGAGGTTGCCGCTCGAAATGATGTCGCGATAGAGCCAGTAGCTGGCGGTATCGGCCGGGTTGATCGCCGCGCAGTTGGCGGCGGTGTACTGGGTGCGCGTCGCGCGGTTGGCCAGATTGTAGGTGTTGCACGGGTCGGTGATCCACAGGCCCGAGATGCTGTTGGCGGTATAAAGCTCGCCGATGTTCGGTGCGCGCACCGCCTGGCCATACGTGGCGCGGAAGCGGATGTCGCGAATGGGGGCCCATTCGCCGCCGAACTTCCAGGTCGTGGTCGATCCGGCGGTGCTGTAGTCCGACAGACGCAGCGCGCCGTCGACAGACAGCGTTTCGAAGAACGGCACGGCCTTCAGGATCGGCACGTGGAGTTCGCCGTAGACTTCCTTGACCGAGTACTTGCCCACCAGCGTGCCGGCGGTGGTGCCGATCGAGGGATCGTAGAGCGGGCTGTCGGGATTGTATTCGGGGATCGCGCCGATGTCGTTGCGTTCCTTGCGGTATTCCGCGCCCAGCACCATCTGCACCGCGCCGCCGGGCAGATCGAACAGCCCGCCCGAGACGTAGCCCGACAGGACCTGCTGAGTCAGCGTCGATTTCGACCAGTGCGAGGTATAGGTAACATAGTCGATCATTTCCGGGGTCAGCGTGACCAGCGGATTGATCGGCACGCAGCCGTTGCCCGGATCGTCCAGCGTGCTGCGGCAGATCGCATTGCCGTTGGCGTCGGTGGTGCTGTCCAGCCCCATGTACCAGCGGTCGTAGGCGGTGGAGTTCACGTCGCGCACGCGCTGCGTGGTCTTGCCGTAAGAGTAGTAGGTCGAATAGTTCCACGGCTTGTTGAACAGCGTGAAATCACCGTCTGCGCCGGCCACGGCCTGGAACAGCGTGCGGTCGTAATCGGTGCGCGGCGCCGGCAGTTCCATGAAGCGGCGGGCGAACTGGACGCCGCCGTCGGGCACGGTGCCGCCGCTGGCCGCGCGGATCGCGTCGGTGATGTAGGGGCTGTCCGCCGGCACGACATCGGTGCCGAAGGCGGTCATCTGCAGGAAGCCCGCCTGCGACGTGTTGTGCGCATACGTCGCGTTGGCATAGAGCTTGAGCGCGTCGCTCACCTCGAAACTGGCCGAGGCGCGGGTGTTGATGCGCTGCGAGGGGACGGAGAGGAACCAGCCGTCATAGCGGCCATTGTACTCGCCGCCGTCGGTCAGCAGGGTGCCGAGCGGATCGGTGGCGGTATTGAGATTGGTGGGCACGGCGTTGACGAAGCCGCCGGGGCCCAGGATCGGATCGCGCAGCGCGCCGGTGGTGCGATCGACCGAGTAGAGCTTGCCGCCCAGCACCAGCTGCGCCGAGTCCGACGAGTTGATGTTGCGGACGTGGTCCTGAATGAAATAGGGCGTCGAACTGCTGGTGCGCGCATAGATCGGATAGCCGTCCGCCGTCCACGGGCGGTCCGAACCGCTGACGGTGCCGGGCGTGTTCTCGAAGAAACCGTAGACGGTCACATTGCCGCGATTGTCCGCGAAATTGGCGCCGGCCAGAAGGTCGAAGCCGTAGGTATCCATGTCGCCGCGCGTCGATGCGCTGTAGCGGGTATTCGCCTCGATCCCCGAAAAGTCTTTCTTGAGGATGAAGTTGGCGACGCCGGCCACGGCATCCGCGCCGTAAAGCGCCGAAGCGCCGCCGGTGATCACTTCCACCCGCTGGACGAGGCTGGAGGGAATATTGCTGAGGTCGACCGCCGAAGTGCCCGGAATCGCCGCGACCTGGCGGCGACCGTCGACGAGGACCAGCGTGCGCTGCGTGCCCATGCCGCGCAAGTCGAGGGCGTTGACGCCGGCATTGCCCGCCAGGTTGCTGGTCTGGTTGGTCTGGGTGATGGAAAGCGCGGGAAGCTGGTTGACGACGTCCGCGATGTTCTGCGTGCCGGCGGCCTTGATCTGACCGGCATCGACCACGGCGATCGGCGCGGGGCTGTCTGTGGCGGCGCGGCGGATGCGCGAACCGGTGACGACGATGTCGTCGGCCTTCGCTGCGGCGGGGGTTTCGTCCGCATCGGCGGGAAGTGTCTGGGCGAATGCTACCGAACTGATGCCGAAACTGCCCAGCATCAGCAGAGTCCGCAGCCGGGCTGCGGAGGACCTCTGAAAAGCCATTTTATAATGCTCCCTGTTCCACGCGCCTTTCCGCGCAGTACACGGTATACGATATCTTAAATCACAATGTGTCAAGCATGTTTCGCGCTTGCAGCGATCGTGTCGGTGCTGTGCAAAGGATTGCAATCTTGTTGCGTAGGCGTGGGATCGCCTTGGCGGAGGCGTAGGAACTTTTGCTTTGCGGAACGCCGGCTTCCGTTGGCGCTTCCTGCTCCGGCGCCGGCCCGATTACCTCCGGTTGCCAGCGACTGCCTCCGGGCTCATAGTTTCGCGCAAGGGGCTTGAAAGGAGAAGAGAATGAAGCGCATCCATTTCCTGCTTCCCCTTGCCGCTGCGCTGGTCACCACTGCGCTGGCGGCTTGCGCAACCGCGCCGCATGACGGGCAGGGGGCGGTCGGATCAACCGGAACGGGGGCGACGAGCGGAATGGTCACACTCTCCGGCCATGCCACGTATCGCGAGCGGATCGCACTGCCGCCGGACGCGCGCCTGTCCGTGGCGATCAGCAACGTCAGCCTGATGGACACCGCCGCCCCGGTGATCGCCTCCACCGAATTTGCGACCGAGGGGCGACAGGTGCCGCTGGCTTTCACGCTTGATTATGATGCCGCGAAGATCGATCCGCGCGGCCGCTATGCGGTATCCGCCCGCATTACCGATGGCGCCGGACAGCTCATCTGGATCACGGATACGCATAATGCGCTGCCGGCGCCGGGACAGACGATCGAATTGATGCTGGTGCGCGTGCAGCGGTAAACCCGGCGATGGTTTGACACCGCCGCCCGACCGCAACCGGCGTCGCGATCAACAGATCGCGCGCATGGCCATGATGACGATATTGCCGCGATCCAGCCGATGCTCAGTCGGCGGCCCGGCCAGGGCCAGCACGGCCACCGGAAGCGAGAGCAGGACTGCGGCGCAGGCGATCATCACGCCTCGGCGATTGCCGCGCCAGCCCGCGATAAGCCGCCGGTCGAAGCGCAGGTCAAGGTGGCGCCACCACCCGGCCAGCGCCGCGACGAGGCAGGCCACGATACCGCAGCAGAGCACGGTCAGGCCCCTGCGGACGCGACGGCGCGGGTGCGGCCATCGTCGGGATAGCTGTCGTGCCGCTTCACCCAGTCGCCCAGATTGCCGTCCTTGGGCTCGTTGCGGCCCTTTGGCACCATGTCCAGCCAGCCATAGACCGGCAGGGTGGTCTCGTTGCCGCGCGCATAGCTGGAATAGGTGTGATAGATTGCGCCGTCCTCATCGCGCAGGAACACGCTGGAGGTGCGCAGGCGCAGCCAATACTCGACGTTTTCGCGGATCAGGAAGTTCCCGCAGATCTCCGGGCGATGTCGCACGAGTGGAGCAGGTAGTCCTTCGCCTGGCGTTCCAGCGACGGTGTCCTCTCGTACATCATTGTTTTCTGGGCCAGTGATCTTGCCGTTCCCACTGATCCGACACCATTCTCTTGATCACTCCGGGTTAGAGTTTCCCGACCAAGGTCACGGTGACGGGCTGGGGGAGTCACCGGATGGCTATGCGGGTATCGGGTCGGCCCGGGTTTTGTTGCGGGCGCGCAAGTTGGGGATGCCCGAAGGCACGTAATGCTCATGTGGTCCGACAAGGGGGCTGCGCATAGAGGAATTCGTTACACTTCAGGCGTCGGGATTACATCTTGCCATTACACGTTGGGGGACTTGGTGGCGAAACGGTTCTCCGCCTTCGTGCCTAAATTGAGGCATTTCGGCGGAAGTTGGGCTGATCCAAATAAAGCCTGCCGGCCTCCAGCTAGCTTTTGACACGAGAGTGTGGCTGCCTGCAGAAATGTCCGGTTCCTCCAACATTTCTGCCATTCAGGGGAGCAGCCACCATCGAGCCGAAGCATCCACTTTAAAATCCGCAGACTCCGTAAAAGTGGATAACTTTTTGCTCCAATTCGTTGACCGAATCGTGAAGGGGTCTTAGAGGGCCTCTCACCGCAGCGGAACACACG
>NZ_CM145483.1:862500-1152500 GCF_055521515.1 Sphingomonas sp. BL-S-28 | reverse complement strand
CGAGAGGACCGGGTTGAACATGCCTCTGGTGTACCTGTCGTGGCGCCAGCCGCGCAGCAGGGTAGCTATGCATGGACGGGATAACCGCTGAAAGCATCTAAGCGGGAAGCCTCCCTCAAGATTAGGTATCTTCGAGTCGTGATAGACCATCACGTTGATAGGCCGGGTGTGGAAGTGCGGTAACGCATGGAGCTAACCGGTCCTAATAACTCTGTTCATGCTTGATGAATCCCACCATCAATGACAGCCCTGCCTAAAAAGCAGCGATGTCTTGATGATCGGACGATCATCCAGCCAGATATCAAGCTCTAACTTAGAGCAGCACGGGATACATCGATTAAAAAATCAGCACGCCGTCTCCATTGCTTGGTGACCATAGCGTCAGTGACCCACCCGATCCCATCTCGAACTCGGCCGTGAAACCTGTCAGCGCCAATGGTACTGTGGCTCAAGCCCCGGAAGAGTAGGACGTCGCCAGGCATTGAAGCCGGCGTGCTAAAAAACCCATCACAATGACAAAGGGCACAAAGTGCCCCAAAGAGGGCCCTCCAGGCCCTCTTCGCGTCTCTACAAGACGCAAAACACGCTGACGCGGGGTGGAGCAGCCCGCCGTTCAGGCCGACGCAGTCGGAATGAACACACAAAAACGCTTCCGGGCTGACACTCTCAGCCCTCAATGGTGACGCGGGGTGGAGCAGCCCGGTAGCTCGTCAGGCTCATAACCTGAAGGTCGTAGGTTCAAATCCTACCCCCGCAACCACCGATACCGACAATGGCGCAGCAACAGATCCGGATCCGCGGTTGTTTCCGGCCGTTTCGTGTTGTGATGCCCATTCCATAATAGCCCCAAACTCACCGTGAAGCGTGGCACTCATCTCGCCCGGATTGGCTCCGGGAAACAGCGTGACGCGCTCGATCAGACCGCGAATGGCGCATGCGGCCTCGTCTCGTTCAGAGGGATGATGAAGCGCCTCGGATAGGCGCTCAACTTTCTTGTGGTAGAACTTGGCGATGTTGGGATGGATATCGGGGGCAACATAAGGCGCATCGCTCATCCGCGCCCGTATGGCATCTTCCTGCGCTTCCAGCGCTAATAGCTTGTCGACCAAACCTCGGGTGGCATCGCCATCGGCTGCCATGTTCACCAGGCGCTCGATGGCCTTCACGACCTTTTTAAGTTCCGCCTTGTCAGCAGCTCCGGCTGCGCGCTGCTGTTGGTTCAGGCGATTGGTCTCCTCGACATAGGCATGGACTGCTTCGGCGACTATTTCCGGGGCCATCAATCGGTGGCGTAGGCCTTCGAGAACCCGCGCCTCCAACACTTCGCGATTGATGGTGCGAGCGTTTGTGCACGAACGCCGACGTAAATGCGCCGAGCACCCGAATCGATCCTGTCCGCGCATTGAGACTGGACCATTACATGTGCCGCAGACCAGCAGACCGGATAACAGCGACTTTGGACGGCGCTTCATCTGAAGTTCCGCTCCCAGGTTTGCGCTTTCGTAGTCAATTCGCTGCGAGGTTTGGCGCGCCTTCACGGCTTGCCACAAGTCGTCATCGAGAATTCGCAGCTCGGGCACTTCTGTTGTAATCCACTCGGATTCGGGATTGAGGCGGGAGACGCGCCGACCCGTCTGAGGATTCTTGAGATAGCGCTGACGATTCCAGATGAGCCGGCCGATGTAGAGTTCGTTGTTAAGGATGCCGGTACCGCGCTTGGTGTGTCCCCGCAATGTCGTGTTCCCCCAGAGCTTGCCGTACGGGCCGGGTATCCCTTCCGCATTGAGCCGCTTGGCTATGGCCAAAGGGCTGATGCCGTTCGCATAGTCACGGAAGATGCGGCGGATGACTTCGGCTTCAGCTAAGTTGATCGTGCGGTCGCCGCGGATTGGTTCGCCACCGGCGTCAAGGCGCCTCACCAGATCGTAGCCGTAGGACAGACCGCCCCCAGACTTTCCCTTCTCGACGCGGCCGCGCAGTCCGCGATGGGTTTTCTTCGCAAGATCCTTCAGGAACAGCGCGTTCATCGTGCCTTTGAGGCCGACATGGAGTTCGGAGATTTCCCCTTCGGCGAGCGTGACGATGGTTACGCCGGCAAACTGCAGATGTTTGTAGAGCGTCGCGATGTCGGCTTGGTCGCGGGAGATGCGATCAAGCGCTTCCGCTAGCAGGAGATCGAACTTTCCTGTCCTCGCATCCTCGAGCAACTGCTGAATGCCAGGGCGCAGTGTGACGCTTGAACCCGAAATTGCGGCGTCCTTGTAGCTCGCGACCACTCGCCAGCCTTCGCGGGCAGCTTGTTCTCGGCAAATGCGCAGTTGATCTTCGATCGATGACGGGCTTTGCCGATCGGTGGAGTAACGGGCATAGAGGGCAGTGCGGATCATGAAAAAACTCCCGACAGCGAAAGGCCGTCATGCTCGCATGACGCCCGTGCCTCCCTTTCACCCTACGCTTTAGTGATCTCGGGATTCTCTTGGCTTTGAGGGGGTGGTGGCGTCGCGCTCAGCTCGCGGGCGATCTGACGTCCAAGCAGGCGTGCAAGGCAAACCAGTGCGTCCTGGGTTCGGGTTTGGCGCCCTTCGGCAGGTTGGAGGACGGCATCGCCATCCGCGGCAGCCTCGGGCGGGTTCAACGCGCCAATCGGCATGCTTGCAGCCTGGAAGCTGAATGCGGGATTGCGTCCGCCTGTACGCGCTGGCCTATGGTCAAATTATCCGAATGCCGGGGGGCTTCAGCGTCGAGAGACAAAGTCACGCGAAACGCAGGGCGGACGTCGGGAGACGCTCTGACAAGGGCGATCGTATCGGGGCATGTGCGCGGATCGGGCATGAGGAACCTGCTGTCTGACGGGGCGATCTGACAGCAATGGGGGTCTGCAACTGTACTTCAAGGGGCTCCAAAATGGGGCAAATCCTGTGCGTCGTCCATCACAGTGCCAGGGCGTCCACGATCGTGTTGCCCGTATGCAGAAATTTTTTTCCGCTACCTGGCCGAGGGTGATGTTGAGATCCGCTCAAGCAGGAAAGCAGGCATTCATGTGGGGCAGAGTCAACCAATGCCTTTTCGCCTGAGCTGAGGCGCTTGGTTGGCGTTTTGATGAGTTGCGTTGGAAGAGCCCACGCATGCCGTTCGCTGCGAGCTCAGGTCGGTGGCGATCTTTGTACGCTACGAGGGCTCCCTACCCGTCGTGTAGCAGCGCGATTACTAAGCGGTGCTACAGTTAAATTGATCCGCGGGCAGTCGTCCATGCAATCACTAGGCAGTAGTCTGTAGTTTTACATTTTTTAGAAAATCGCTCGTCCGGACCTAATGGTACGAGGTCTGAGTAACGGGTTAATATGCAAATTAAGAGGCTCGTGTTGTCGGTATCTCTCTAGGATAACATCTGTTGTGTACACGCGATAATTGCCCTTATTGAAGAATCATATTCGATGCGCGTATAAGTCGGAAAGATCGAACGAGCAGCGAGGGAGGGCGGAAAAATGGCGGAAAGCTGGGATATTGCCGCGGTAGCGGGAAATGGCGCCGCGACCGAGCTCACTGGGGCTGATTCAGTGATCGACTTGCCAACATTCTTCGTAACGCTGCGCGCTTTCGAGCGGATCACGCTCGATGCCGCGCTGCTGGCCGCCTATGCGGCTGCGAGCTCGCGGTATTCGCTGCTGGCACTGCGCTCCGATCTGTCCGCGTTCGACTTGTGGTGCAGGCAAGCAGGCCGCTTCACGCTGCCGGCGCAGCCACAGGATGTCGCCGACTATCTGCAGGCGCGGGCCGGAGAGGGCGCCAAGCCTGCTTCGCTGGCGCGGTACAAGGCTTCGATTGCCAAGCTCCACCAGCTGCTCGGGCTCACCGATCCGACGGCTGTGCCGCTGGTCAAGTTGACGCTGTCGGCGATCCGCCGCGACAAGGGCGTTGCCCAGCGCCAGGCCGCGCCGCTGCGCTTCAAGGGGCCGGTCCGTGATGTCGAGCGCGACCCGGCGCGCGGGCTCAATGTCCGCGCGCTGCTCGATGCGTGCGGCGAGGACATGACCGGGCTGCGCGACCGCGCGTTGCTCAGTCTGGCCTACGACACCGGGCTGCGTGTCCGCGAACTGGTGGCGGTTCAGTTTGAGGATGTGATGGAGGCGATCGACCCCGAGGCGCGGTTGCTGAGGATTGCGCGCAGCAAGGGGGATCAGGAAGGCGAGGGGGCTACTGCCTATCTTTCGCCGCGCACGGTGCGCGCGGTAGCGGCCTGGACTGCGGCGGCCGAGATCGACGACGGGCCGCTGTTCCGCCGGGTGATCGTGCGGCGCTACAAGGCGCGCGCGCGGCAACCGGGGCGCAAGCTGGCGACGATCTCCGGTCGCGAGGCCTGGGATCTGCGCAAGACGCTGCCCAAGCCGGCGGTGCCGGCACGCACCGAATATACGGTGGGGCAGGGCGCACTGCATCCGGCGTCGGTTGGGCCGATCTGGCGCGCGATCATTACCCGCGCGTTCGACAAGGGCGCGCTGCCCGATCTGACCCGCGACGATCTGGCGCGGCTGCTCGGCCAGGTGAGCGGGCACTCGACGCGTGTCGGGCTCAACCAAGACCTGTTCGCCAGTGGTGAGGACCTCGCTGGCATCATGGACGCGCTGCGCTGGAAAAGTCCGCGCATGCCGCTGGCGTACAACCGGAATCTGGCTGCCGAGGCGGGTGCAGTCGGACGGTTGACGAAGAAGCTGGGATGAGACGGCGGCAACGGGTTTCGGGTCGGGCAGCAAACCACAAGTGGACCCAGGAGTTCAGATAAATCAGGGCGACAGCCCTAATTCATCGGATTATCCGCCCCGCGTGACTAACCCGCTGTGGCGGCATATTTCTGCTGCTCGCTGATAAATTGAAGTCGGCGCGATGCATCATTTCTCATGTCCGGCTTGGGCGATGCTGGTTTGCAGCGGGCTCACTAGGTAGCTGATAATACGCCGTGTTCCGGTTTTCACATCGACGGTCGCAGCAAGACCCGGTGCGAGATTTACACGGCGACCGTCGGCGTCAATGTAGCCTCGATCAATCTCGATAGTCGCGACGTACACCAGGCCCAAATCCTTATCCTGGACCGCGTCACGGCTGATCGACCGAACCCTTCCCGGGATCGTGCCGTAGCGGGTGAAGGGGAAAGCTTCGAGCTTGACCGCCGCTCCCTGGCCAACGCGCACAAAACCTACATCCTTGTTCAGAATGCGGACTTCGGCCTCAAGTGCTTCCTTTGCAGGGATGACGGTCATCAGCGGCTTGGCGGCTTCCACCACGCCGCCCACAGTATGGACGTCAAGGCTTTGCACAGTGCCGTCGACTGGTGCCACGAGCCGTTGGAAACGGTTCATCTGGGTGGCTTTGGTCACTTCTTCCCGGCGCAGAATGGCGTCCGCCTCGGCCTTGGCGAGGTCGGCGAGAGCGGTGCGGCGAGCCTGCTCGCGGCTTTCACGGATCTGTTGATCGAGCTTTCTCGCCTCCGCATGCCCGCGCTCGATTTGCGCGAGGGCCACCTGGCGGTCTCCGACTTCCGAGCGCCGTTGACGTTCGAGCTCAAGCAATCGCTGTCCAGGAGCATAGCCATGTGCATCGAGCCGATTCATACGGTCAATCTGGCGGTCCAAAATAGGAACGGTGTCGGCGAGCCGCGCTGCGGTTGCAGCAGCAGCGCTGGCATCAGCTATGGCTGATGCTCGTGCATTGGCCAAGCCTGCAGCCCCGGCATCGAGTTCCGCTAACTGCGCGGCGATGAGGCGGCGCTGCGTTTCGGCAACCTCAGCAGGCGTGCCAGCGGGTGGTACGAAGTGGAGTGCGCTTCCAGACAGGGCATCGGCGATAGCGCGGTTGCGGGCAATATCGAGCTCTGCTGCAGCAAGAGCTTTCTGCGCCGAGGCAAGATCGGCACCGACTATGGTCGGATCAAGATCCAACAGGGGTTGCCCCTTTCGCACTGCATCACCGTTGCGGACGTAGATTGCTCTTACGACGCCGGTCCCGGGCGATTGCACGAGCTTGATGTTGCCCGTGGGGATCAAGCTTCCCGAGGCGGATGCTACTACGTCGACTTTGCCGAACACCGTCCAGAGGATTGTTATGAGCAGACCGACAAGCAATATCCAAGTCGCGAGACGCGCGGTGGGCGAGACGGGGCGTTCGGCGACCTCAAGCGCTGCGGGCAGGAAATCTGCCTCACGCGATGGCACGAAAACCTTGCGCAGTTCGCGGTCTGCGTGCAGCGAGGCTTTCAAAACCTCCCAGTGGTGGTTCCAGACTTTCATGCCATTGCCTCCACATGAAGCCCGCCGCCGCTTTGGCGGCGATGGAGGTCGGCGTAGCGGCCGCCCGCGCCGAGCAAGTCCTCATGGCTGCCGCGTTCGACAATTCGCCCGGTTTCCAGCGAGATGAGGTTGTCGCATTGACGAACCGCCGAGAGGCGGTGCGCGATGATGATCACCGTCCGTCCGGCTGAAATGGCCTTCAGGTTCTTCTGGATGATCTCCTCGCTTTCGGCGTCAAGCGCGCTGGTCGCCTCGTCGAGAATGAGGATACGCGGACCGTTCACCAGAGCGCGAGCGATGGCGAGGCGCTGGCGCTGGCCACCCGACAAATTGGTGCCGCGCTCTTCAACCGGTGTGTCGTAGCCTTGCGGCAGGCGTACGATGAATTCGTGGGCCCCGGCAAGCTCGGCCGCAGCCATAACCTTCTCGAGCGGCATGGCCGGATTGGAGAGCGCGATGTTTTCGCGGATCGAGCGGTTGAACAGCAGGTTTTCCTGCAACACGACACCAATCTGGCGGCGTAGCCATGCCGGGTCGATCTGGGCGATGTCAACGCCGTCGATCAGAACGCGGCCGGCCGCCGGGACGTACATCCGTTGGAGCAGTTTGGTGAGCGTAGACTTGCCCGAACCGGATGACCCCACGATGCCGAGAGAAGTCCCGGCGGGAACGGTCAGATCGATGTCATCAAGCGTCCAGGGGCCGTCGAGTCCATAGCGGAATTTCACGCCTTCGAACTTTACATCGCCTTTGAGTGAAGGAAGCGCGACGCGGCTTCCGGTGCCTGGCTCCACGGGTTGGTTCAGCACGTCACCAAGCCGTTCGATCGCAAGGCGGACCTGTTGAAAGTCCTGCCAAAGTTGCGCCATCCGGATCACAGGCCCGGACACGCGCTGTGCGAACATGTTGAAGGCAACAAGGCCGCCTACCGTCAGATCCTTATCGATGACGGCTCTGGCGCCGAAATAGAGAATCAGCACCATGTTGATCTTGGAGATAAGCTGAATCAGCTGGCTACCGGTATTTCCCAGGTTGATGACCTTCTGGGAAGCGAAGCTGTAGCCGGCCAGCTGACGCTCCCAGCGTTCCTGCCACTGGGGCTCGACGGCGCCGGCCTTGACCGTCTGGATTCCGCCGATGCTCTCGATGAGAAGGGCGTTGTTGGCGGCCGATCTTTCGAATTTTTCCTCAATCCGGGCCCGCAAAGGGGCGGTGATGAAGACGGCGACTGCGACGTAAGCCGGGATGGCAAGGATCGCGATCATGAAAAGCTGGGGCGAGTAGACCCACATCACCACGAGGAAGACGATTGTGAAGATGGGGTCGATCAACACAGTCAGCGACGTGTTCGTGAGGAATTCGCGAATGGTTTCAAGCTGGCGCACGCGCATGGCGATATCGCCCACCCTGCGTGCTTCGAAATAGGCAAGGTTGAGACCCAACAGATGACGGAAAAGCTTGGCGCCGAGCTCGACGTCGATTTTCTGGCTGGTTTCGGAATAGAGCCTGGTGCGCAGCCATCCGAAGAGCGTTTCCCACAGTGAGACCACGGCGTAGCCGATCACGAGGATGGTCAGCGTGTCGAGGGTGTTGTGGACCAGCACCTTGTCGATGACGTTCTGGAAAAAGAGCGGTGAAGCGAGACCGAGCAGGTTGATGCCGAGGGTGACCAGCAGGACTTCCCCAATCAGCCTTCGGTACTTGACGATCTGAGGGATGAACCAGGACACATCGAAAGCGCGCGTAACGCTGCCTACGCCCTCGCGCGTTGTGACCAGCAGCAGTTCGCCCGACCACATGGCCTCCAGGGCCGCGCGATCTATCTTCATCACTTGGGGCTGAACGCCTTCTGCACTGTGGCAAGGCGGCTGAATCAACGCTTCGTCGTCGCCGATCCGCGCGATGATGAACCAACCCGATGGTCCATTGGCGAGCGCCGGAAGCGGGGTTTGCTTGAGTTTCTCGTAAGATGTGCGGATCGATTTCGCGCGAACGTCATCCTGGCGCTTGGCGATGCGTTTGAGATCGTCGGCATCGACACCGCGCTCGTGGCCAAGACCGTGGCGGAGTTGGGCGGGATCAACAGCAATCCGGTGCAGAGCGAGCAACGTTGCATAGGCAATAAGCCCGGAATCATCACGGCATGCTGTCTCGGCTGCCGGAGGGGACGGTTGCTCGGCGTTCATGGGGTCTGCCTCGGAGTAGAGGTTGATGCAGGAGATGAGGCGGGGGCGATGTCACCGCGTATGAGAGTGGCTGGTGGCTGCGGTGCAGGCGCGGCCTTGGAAACGGGGGCATCGCTCGTCTGCTTGAGGGGTTTGGCAGGCCTTGGTTTGCCGCGGGGGGCTGCCAGTTTGTCGATCGAGCGGATCACACCGCCCCATGGCACAGCGCTGCGCTGCTTTACCTTGTGGAGGTAGTCGTCCGGTTCATATGCGGGCGGACTGGTGATCAGCCGGTTGGTTTCCAGCTGACCGAGATGACGCAGAAGGATCGCCTGCGCGACATAGCGGTCGCGCTTGCTGCCCAGTAGCGCGATCTGCGTTTCGTTGAGTGAATTCTGGGCATAGAGGACATCGAACGTCGAGCGTAGGCCCTCACGATATTCTTCCAGCGTCCCTTCGTAGTAGATTCTTGCTGCCTGTACCTGGAGGTCTTGAGCAAGTGCATTGCGGTCGGCAGTCACCCATTGGTTCCAGGCATTCACGATCGACTGGACCAATGTGCGGCGGGCGGCGTCAATGCGCAGCATGTCAGCGGTTTGCCGGTTGCGGGCTTGCGCGACGGATGAATTCACCCGTCCGCCTGCCAGCAACGGGATCGTGAGTGTCGCACGCCCCGCGAAGGAGAGGTCATGGTCCCTGCCATCCAGAGGGGAAACCGGTCCCGTCGTGCCGGCAGTGCCTCTGATGGTGAGCTCAGGGCGACCTTCCGCTTGGGCCGCTCCGATCCGCTCTTGTGAGGCCCGTGCGGTGGCGATGGCGGCTGCCAGATCGGGATTAGATGCTTCCGCCAAGGCAAATGCCTCGTCAGCCGTCTGAGGAAGGCCGGGCAGCGTCGGCTCGGGGGCAAGATTGCCGGGCGCACGCCCGACTATGGCCGTAAACGACGCCTTGCTGCTTTCAAGCTGTGCTTCGGCCGCGTTAAGTTGGACCCGCGCAGCTTGAATCTGCGTTTCAGCCTGCGCAATGTCGGTTCGGGTGAGCTCGCCTGCCTCGCGCCGGGCGACAATCTCGCCGAGAGTCGCCTCCAGCGTCTGCAAATTGCGCCGGCGGATCGCGAGCGATCGCCCATCTCGGCGAACGTCGCTGTAGGCTGCGATCAAATTGACCAGCAAATCCCCTTCCGTTCCCCTCAACGTTTCTCTTCCAGCGGCGCTGGTGGCCAGAGCGGATCGCAAGGCGGCTGCAGCACGGCCGCCGGTGGAAATTGGTTGATCGATGACGAGCTGGGAGGTGATATCGTTGCGCTCGATATTGGGGTCTTTCAACCGATCGGTGAGAGAACGACTGGCCTGTGTTATGGCCCCTGGCATTGTGAGATCGTAGCCGCCCGAAACCTGTAATTGGGCGGTGGGACGAGTTTGCGACATGGCGATACCCACATCGTCATCGGTGGCGCGCAAGTCATAGCGAGCGGCGCCAAGCTCGGGGTTGGTCGCGAAGGTGTCGGAAATCGCCGCAGCCAAGCTGTCGTCGACAGTGGGCTCGGGGGGCTCTTCGTCAAACGCCGTCTTCGGTGCGGGGTAGAGATCGTGGACTGCACTGAGATGCTGACCTTGCGCTTGGCTAGCCAGCGTAAGGGCTACGGCGAGCGCGGCAACGCCGGCAAAATGCCGATGACAGGCGAACCTCACGACAAATTTCCGAGCGCGTTACGAACGAACGAGGGCTGATGAGGGGACCATCTCTGCTCCACCAAGCAGATATAGGCAGCCGGAAAACCAGCGGCGCGCTCGACCGGCGGCCAATCTATTGTATTTCAAAACTGTAAGCCCCCAACCAGGGTCAAAACGACGTCTGGCACGCCCGTGCAGGTATCATGCGGGTATTATCGCAAGTCAACAGCTACTGCGGCGCTTATAAACCTTCATCTCCCCGGCGGCGCTCCACTTGGCGAGCAGAGCTCAGGTCTTACAATTTGTTCATAGGGTGAACTGGGAGGAAGTATGGAGGGCTCGACGTCTGCCGAGCCCTCCGGAATAGTCACGAATGCCTACGCCGACGATTGGCCTGGGTTTCAGGCAAAGAAATCCACAGGCTTTACGGCATCCTGCTTCCAGCTGGCGAGGCTTTCGCTGGTTCTCTCGGCCCCGAATGTAACCATACCCTCAATCATGGATGCAGCGGCGCGGTCGATGCGGGCCGTCTGCGAGGAGGAGACCCCTTGTCGAATCTTCCTGGCATCGAGGAAAAGCTCGTCATCGGGTGTGTGTTTTTCGAGCGCAGGAAGCTTCTCCAGGATCGCTGCAAGGTTGCCATGTCGCGATCCCGACCCGCTGACGAGGATTTCGGGGAATTCCATCGCATCGTGCAAGGCTGCGGCGATTTGGTCGGCCGCGGCGAATGGATCGACGATGGAGGGAGACGGCGCCTGCCGCGGCGACCCGTTTGTTTCGGGACGTCCCCTAAGGCCACCGATATCCGTCGCTGCGACAGACGCTGCGGAGAAATATGTCAGCGTCGCATCGACGAAGCCGGCAATTGAGCCATCGGTTCGAGTGAAGCTGCCGGTGTTGGCGACGATCACATCGCCGAGCGCGTAGCTCCCTTCGCTGGCCACTCCTGCGAGGTTTATGGACTGAACGTTCGAGCCTTGAAGGGTCGATACTTCGCCCTCGTCGACCGCTCCATCGCCATTCCTGTCTTGCCAGACATGGAAGCCGGCAAAGCGGGCATCGGCGGCTGATAGGATCCCGTCGCCATTGCTGTCGAATGCCCTGAGGCCTGCCAGATCCGTTGCCGCACCAGGAATGTCATTGATGAAGCTGAACTCGCCCGCGTTCGTGAGCGTCCCGTTCCCATCACGATCGAAGAACAGCATTCCTTCGCCGCTGCCCATCCAGCTCGTGTCATCGGCAAGGCCATCGCCGTCCATGTCGTAACGTGCATGGCTCATGGCGGCCGATAGGGTGGTTATACCGTTGCCGTCGAGATCGAGGATAATCGGGGCGGCAAGTCCGATCTGCACACCGTTCTTGAATTCGGCAGTCTCAACGCTTGTCAGGGTGTCGGTACCGTCATTGCCATCCTGAGAGGCGGCATTGTCGACGATCCGGATCGTTCCTGCGGACGCAGAGATGGAATAGGTGGTGTACAGACCGGCGTACACGGCGACGTCGGTCCCGGCACCGCCGTTGATCGTATCGTTGCCGGTGCCTCCAACTATCCGGTCGTTGCCACTGCCACCTTCGATAACGTTGGCTGCAGTTGAGCCGGTCAACGTATCGTTGCCCGAGCCTCCGCGGAGATTTTCGACATTTGTAATGGTGTCGCTTTCGCTCCCGGTCACGGTTTGGGCGGCGGTCACCGCAAGGCTCACGGAGAGATTGGCGGTATAGGCCGAATAATCGACCCAATCGGTTCCGGCACCGCCATTAAGGCTGTCGTTTCCGGTGCCGCCGATCAGGACATCGTCGCCGGCATCTCCAGTGATGGTGTCATTGCCATCACCGCCATTGAGCGTGTCGTTGCCGTCACCCCCGGAAATGACATTAGCCGCGCTGTTACCGAAAATGGTGTCGTTGCCGCCATTGCCGCTAATTTTCGTGATCGCGGTAAGCGTCACGTTTGTGAAGTCGAGGCTGTCGTCGCCTTCGCTCCCGGCAATCGTTACACCGCTGTAGCTTCCGCCGGAGATCGTCTCGATATTCGAGAACGCGGTGAGACGGATGACAGTATTATTGGCCAGTGTGACGATGCTGTCGCTTCCTGCCCCTCCGTCAACGATATCGTTGCCCGCAGCCGATCCGGTGAACTGGAAAATATCATTACCTGCACCGCCGGAAAGCAAGTCGCTGCCAGCGGAGCCCAGGATCGTATCATTTCCGGAGGAGCCGATGATCGTGTCATCGCCCAAGCCGCCGTCGATTTTGGTGATGTTGACGAGCGTCGTACCACTGAAATCAAGGAAATCGGCAGCGTCCGAACCCCGGACGTAGACGCCCGAGTAGGTGCCGGCAGTTATGGTCTCGATACCGCTGAGACTGATTAGGCCGATAGCAGTGTTGTTCACCTGTGCGGTAATCGTGTCATTGCCAGCGCCGCCGTCGATCGCGTCGTAGCCATCGGTTGTGCCGCTGACCTTGAACAGATCGTCGCCCGAGCCGCCGTTGAGTGTGTCGTTGTCGGCACCACCCACGAGCGTATCGTTGCCGCTTCCCCCGTTCAGGGTGTCGGTACCGGTACCGCCCTGGATCGTATCGGCTCCTGCGGAACCAATGATCTGGTCGTCGCCTTCGAGGCTGTTGATCGCAGCGATGCCCGACAGTGTTACAGAGGTAAAATCGAGTGCATCCGCTCTGCTGGTCCCCGTGACGGTCACGTTTGCGTGGCCGTTCGCTGAAATCGACTGCAATCCTGCGGTCGATCCAATCCGGAGAGCTTGGCCGTCGAGACCGGCGGTCAGTGCCGGCGGCTGTGTGACAAACAGGAAGTCCTCGGCATCAAGATCGGCCAGCGCGATATCCTCGATCACGATCGGAGAATGGCCGGTGATCGTGATGGTCACATTGTCGCCATCCTGCGCCATGAACGGAAGGATATCCGCGAAGCTTTCAAGGCCGTCGCTGCCGTTAAGGAAGACGAGCTTGTCGATGCCGTGGTGATAGTCGCCGATGGTAGCCCATCGCTCCCATCCATCGCCGCTGAGCTGGGCAGAGTCGAATACGAAGTAATCGTATCCGGCACCGCCCATCGCGTAGCCGCTCGGACCGAAGAGTTCGATGACGTCGTTGCCACGCCCGCCGTAAACACTCACGCTATATCCATCGACGGTGATGTAATCGTCGCCGTCCAAGGCTTCGACGGATGTTGCGTTAGTACCATTTCCGACGATGCGCTCGCTCGCGTTGCCGATGTTTTCCCAATCGTTAAGATACCGCGTAATCGACGTGGTGGGCCATGGCACCGAGCCGGCGACCGGAGCTGGGCCGGACCCGCCCGAGGTTGCCCAATTGCCGAACATGAAGTCGCTCGCATTTAGATCGGCAAGCGCGATGTTCTCGATGACGATCGCCGGTAAGCCTTTGAGGGCGATCTCCACATTCGCGCCGTTCTGGACGAGATGGCCAGCGAGATCGGCGAAACTATTGATGCCCCCCGTACCGTTGACGATGCCGATGCGGTCGGTTCCGTGCTCGAAATCTGTGATTGTCGCCCAGGTCGTATCCTCGCCGCCTGCAAGCAGCGCAAAACCGTCGAAGATGAAGGTGTCGATGCCGGTCCCGCCTTCGCCTCTTGCCCCATAGGACATGAATTCGAGGATGTCGTTTCCGTCGTCGCCTGAGAGGTTTACCGTCCAATTGTCTGCGGTCAGATAATCATCACCGCCGAGCCCCCAGAGGCTCGTATTTATGGCGCCTCGGCCGACGATGCGATCGTTTCCGTCGCTGAATTGCTCCCATTGGCCTGGCGTCAGTTCTGGGCCGGTCGGCAGCATGTTCACCGAGAGCGTGAAGACATCGTTGGAGGTCAGGCTGCCATCGCTGGCGGTGACACGAATTTGGTAATCGCCCAGTGCGCCCGCAGCGACGGTTCCGGTCAGATGACCGTTGGCAAACGTCAGCCAGGTCGGCAGCGGCGAGCCATCGGACAACGACACGGTGTACGACAGGGCATCACCGTCGGGATCGCCAAACGTGCCGACAGGGACCGCGACGTCAAACGCCGCGCCGCGGATGGCGGATACATTTGCCAGCGGTTGCAGAACCACCGGCGCATGGTTTTCCCAGCCCACAGCATCGATGGTCAGACGGAAGACATCCGAGGCTGCGAGGGTGCCATCGCTGGCGATCACTTCGATATCGAGGGCCGTAAAGCCTGCCGGAGCTGTGCCAGTGAAGCGCGAACCGTCGAACGCGAGCCAGGAAGGCAGTTCGCTGCCGCCAGCGACACGAGCCGTCAGTGTCAGCGCATTGCCGTCAACGTCGGTGAAGCTTCCGCTAGGAAGAGTGACGTCGATCGCCGTGGACCCGGCAATGCTTATGTCAGCAAGCGCGGTGGTCAAAACCGGAGCATCGTTGACCGCATCGATGACGATCGCGAACTCTTTGATGACCGAAGTAGTCTGGTCGGAGGCGTAAACCTCGAGCGACACGACGCCGTTGAAATTGGCAGGCGGTGTTCCGGTGAACGACCGGGTCTGTCGATCGTAGGCAAGCCAGGACGGAAGAGCCGTCCCGCCAATACCGCGAACCTCGACCAGGATCGCATCATCATCGACGTCGTAAGCCAGAGACGCGGGCAAAGTGGCGGCAAATGGTTGATCCTCGACACCGCGCAAGGCCGGAATGGCCGTGATGATCGGAGCATCATTCACGGCCGTAACGGTGACGAGGACTCGCGCCGTGTCCGCGAGGCCTGCCGAATCGATGACCTCGTAGTCGAACCAGGCCGCGCCATTGAAGTCGGCGTCCGGCGTGACGATGAGCTGGCCGATCCCGTTGTTCGTGACAGTCACCCCGTGCATCTCACCGAGGCCATTGAACACAATGGCCTGATCATCGGGCTCGATGTCGTTGCCGAGAAGCTCAGTGATGAACAGGGTTAACGGTTCGTCCTCGGTGAGTGCGAGGCTATCGTCGACTGCGATCGGTGCGTCATTGACGGGCAGGACCTCGATGTCGACGGTCGCCGTGACAGGGAAACCGGACGCGTTGGTTATTGCGTAGGTCAGCGTCAAGGTGCCGTTGAAATTGGCGGCTGGCGTTATGCGGTAGGTTCCGTCATCGAGCGCCGTGAGGGAAGCATTGGCTGGCGCACCCAGGAAGCCGAGGAAGGAGATTGTCTCACCTTCTGGATCGTAGTCGTTGGCCAGAAGCTGCGCCGGGTCGATGTCGATGTAGCTGTCTTCGAGTATTCCAAAGCCGTGGTCCGAGACCGCGATCGGAATATTGAACTGGGGGAGGATCGTGAGCGAGACCGTGCCGATGCTGTCGGCTCCATGGACGTCGGTTACCCGATAGGAGAAGGCGGCGTTGCCGAAATACCCTTCGCGGGGCCGGAATACGGCCGTGTTACCGACCATCTCGATGGTTCCATTGTCGCCGTCGAGCAACTCGACGATCGTGAAGGAGTCGCCTTCAATGTCACGATCGTTCACCAGCAGATCGGCAAGGTCGATCACAAGCGCAGTGTCCTGCTCGCCTATGAACACGCCGTCAGGGTTGTTGCCGGTGCCCACACCATCGGAATTGGCGTAAGGTGCGTCGTTCACTGGCGCGATCTCGAAGGAGAATGTGCCCGTGCTTGTCAATCGGCCATCGCTGACGGTGTACCGGAATGTGGCGGTCCCGCTTGCGTTCTCCTTGGGGATGAAGCTGTAGCGCCCGCTGGGCAAACGCTGGATGCGGCCGAGATCGCTAGCCATTTCGAGCGAGACGAAGCGGACCGTATCGCCATCGATGTCGCTGTCATTGCCAATGAGGTCGGCCGCCGTGAATTCGAAAGGCGTATCCTCGTTTGTGGCGAACACATCTGCGACAGCGGTAGGGGCGTGGTTGGTTGACTGCACGTTGACGACGACGGTCCCTGTGGTGGGTCCATCGACGTCATCGGTAATCACATAGTCGAAACCTGCCTGACCGCTGAAATCGTCGTCCGGCGTGAAGGTGATGTTCACGCCGTCGAAGCTCACCGTTCCGTGAGCGGCATTGAGAACATCGATGAACCGGATAGGATCGCCATCGACGTCGTGGTCATTCGCCAGCAATTGCGCTGCGGTGATAACGATTGGGGTCTCTTCGATCGTCGAAAAGCTGTCGGATCCGGCATTGGGGGCCAGATGGCGTCCGGCTACCGCGATGCGGACGCTGGAGCTGCTGTCACCCTGAAGGTCGTCAGTGATGACATAGCTGAAGCTGTCCTCACCAGACCATCCCGTTTCCGGAGTATAGGTGACGGTCGCGATCAGCTTGCCGTCAAACAGATGGCTTGCAGAGGCGCTTTGGCTGTTTCCTGCTGATGTTGCAGTCCAGACGATCTCAAAAGTCTGGCGCAGATCAAAGGGCACCGTCGCGGTAATGAGGCCCGTTGCGCTGTCGATAGTCATCCACGTGGGCAGGTCCGATCCGCCTGCCAGCTTCGCCGACCATGTCGATCCGGCCGAGGCGAGCCCGGCCGGTGGGCCGTACGTCAGTTGGCCGTTGTTCACAACGAGGGTGCCATGTCCGGTCGTGGATACGGATTTCACACGCAGATAGTCGCCGTCATCCTCGCGGTCGTTGGCAAGCAGGTCCATCAGCGCGAACGTCAGTGGCTCGCCCTGAATAGTGGCCAGATTGTCTTCAACCGCGACAGGCTTTTCGGCGGTTGGCAGGACGTTGACGACGATGACGCCGCTATTGTGCGAAATGCCGCCCTTTTCATCCGCCGTTGTGTAGGTGAGCGCGATCGAGCCGTTGAAATCCTTCGGCGCCGACAGATCGATCTGCTCGCCAGACGTATGGACTCCGATGCCGTTTGTGCCGCCTGGGGCAAGCGTAAAGCCGGCATCGACGACAACATCCGTGAGGATGGAGAAATTCGGCAAATTGCCGTTGGTGCCCGAGACATCGAGGCGGACCCCCAAGGCACCGACATAGGAAGGCGGGGGAGTGCCGTCGAACGAGAGCGTCTCGGCGTTGAACGACAGCCAGTCCGGCAGCGACGCTTCGCTCTCCCGCTTGGCGGATATTCCGGCGGCGGTGCCGAGATCGATTGCAAACAGCCCTTGCGACTTGAAGAAATCGCTTTGCTGCAGAAGCGCGTTGATGGCCGGATCGATCGGGGCAGCCGGATCGATGACGAATTCCAGCGTGAAACCGCGTTTGGCCGCGGAATAGGTTCCGTCCGGTACGATTGGTGTGTCAGGCGTAAAGGTAAGCTGGAATCGGACCGGCTGTGCGCCGGCACCGGGAAGCTCGCCCGTGAGCGAGAGGGTCATTGTATCAAGGTCGAATGCCAGCCAGTCTGGTAGCGACCGTCCGCCTTCGAGGCTGGCCGAGAAAGTGCCCTGGTGGACATCGAAGAGCGCAATGTCACTGTCGTAGCTAGCGCCTGTGCCCAGCGTGCTCGGATCGATCGTCACGGAATCGCTGAAGGATACCGATGGTTCGCCGGCAGCGCCTGCCGGACCCGTGAAGGTCAGGACGACGTCGAAAGGCGCGGTGCTCCCGCCGCCTGGCGTCCCGCTCAGCCGCAAGGTCGCGGGGTCGAAGACCAGCCATGTTGGCAGCGGGTCTCCATTGGCTAGGGTCGCAGTGACCGTAACGCCCACGCCGAGATTATCCGAGCCGAATGCGATTTCACTATGGTGGGCTTCGCGAACGGTGAAACCATCCAGAACCGTTCCAGCAACGGAGAGGCCCCCGGCCAGGCTTTGATTGTTGGCGCTACTGAACGTGAAGCGCTGGGCATAGCTACCTGCAGCTGCATCCTTGAGGATCACGTTGACCGTGACACTCGATCCGGCGGGCGCTTCACCTGTGAAGGTCATCGTTGCAGCATCGAAGCTCAGCCAGCTTGGCAGGTCTTCGCCGTTCGCCTGCTTGGCGATCACCGTGTAATCGGCCGACAGATAGCGCGTGTCTAGAACGCCAAGGACGCCCGCGCTGTGGAAGAAAAGCACATCGCCTTCCGGTTCGATATCGTTGCCGAATGCTTCGGCAGGGATAACAAACAGGGGTTGGTCTTCGAGACCTGTGACGAGATCATCCCGAAGCGTCGCGCCGTCATTCTGAGGCAGGATCGAGACGGACACATATCCGGTCGCGCTGCCCCCGTGGCCATCGCTGATCGTATATTCGAAGCCGGCATTGCCGTTGAAATCGGGGCGCGCCTTGAAGACGATCTGGCCCTGATCGTTGATGCTCACCTTGCCGTTGTCGGCAAAGCGTTCCACGCCAACGAAGGTCAAGACGTCGCCGTCCGCATCGCGGTCGTTGGCAAGCAGCGTGGCTATGTCGATGACGATCGTCTGATCTTCGAGGATCGTGAAGCGATCACCGACCGCCTGCGGCGCATAATTTGCCGGGAGAACGTGGATATAATAGGTGAGGGTGGCGCTCGCGCCGCGTTCGTCAATCACATCGAAAGAGATGGCGGCGGTGCCTTCACCGTCTGGAGTGAAGGCAATCGAGGTGCCATCCAGAAGCGCCGAGCCATTGGCCGCCGCATCGCCGTCGGCTCCGGCATGGAGGCCGACAAAGCTGATCGCGTCGCCCTCGACATCGTAAACGGTGCGCATGAGATCGGCCACAGAGATGCTGGTGGTTCGGCCAAAGCGAACACTCTGTGCATACTGACTGGAACCGCGCGGCGCGTCGTTGACTGCGTCGAAGTAGAGTTCGATCGGCGCCAGCGAACGAGCGCCCGAGGGATCCTCGAGAATATAGTTGAAGCCCGCGAACCCGTAGAAATCGGTGCGCGAGATGATCTCGAGATAGTCGCCAACGACACGTGCCGACAGGTTGGTCCCTGCGGTCCAGGATCCGCCGTTGCCATCGTAGTCAAAGGCATCGATCGGGTCGCCGTTCTCATCCAGTAGCGGCGTGATGCCGACGATGCGCAGGTCTTCCCAATTGTCGTCGATGTCATAATCGTTGGCTTTGAGGACCGTGTCGATGCGAATGCGCAGGACTTGGTCCTCAACTCCGTGCAGCGCGGCATTGCTGTCGGCAACCGCTACAGGAGCATCGTTGACCGCGGCGACATTGACGCGAACCTGGCCGGTGGATTCGCGTCCATACGGGTCGGCTACCACGTACTCGAAATGGGCCTGGCCATTGAAGTTTGCCGGGGCCTGGAACGCGATTCTGCCGTCTTCGCGGATCCAGGCGGTGCCGCCGTCCAGTCCTCTAACCGATTTCAGGACCAGCTGATCGACGCCTTCCTGCGCGTCGTTGGCAAGCAGGGTAGCCGGATCGATAATGGCGATCTCGTCTTCTACGCCGAAGAGATAGACGTCGTCCTCGGCATTGAAACGGCCGATGCGGGCGAGGTTGTCGATCTTGGTCCGATCCCAGACCGTGCCATTGGCAAAAACGATCTCTTCGATACCCGTTTCGCTGCCAAGGAAATGATCCTTGATGAGCATGGTATCGAAGGTCAGAGCCCCGGCGACGTTCTCCAACTCGATGAGGAGATCGTCGCCCTGACGAATCAGCGAGATGTCCCTGGGAAGGGCGCCTTCCTTGATGGCGACGCGGTCGATATCGCTCGCCGCGCCCAGTTCAATGACCTGATCGTTATCGCTGTCAAAGCCCAGCAGATAGGTGTCAGAGCCAAAGCCGCCCTTGAGTATATCCTGCCCGTAGCCACCGTCGAAACTGTCGTTTCCGGCCGAGCCGATGAATGTATCGGCGAATACCGAGCCTACAAGCATCTCGATGTCGACAAGCGTGTCGCCCAGAGCCTCGCCGGCGAGACCTTGACCAAGCGAGAGATCGACGGAGACCGCTTCATCGGCCGATGCATAATCGGCAATGTCGAAGCCGCCGCGCCCATCGATCAGGTCGGCGCCTCTGCCACCGCGCAGGCGATTGTCTGCTCCATCGCCGCGCATGATGTCGTCATGGTAGGAGCCCTGGACGATCTCGATGCCCGAAAGAACATCGCCCAATGCATCTCCGCCACCTGCCATGGTGTCGGCAAGGTCGATCGTGATGCCTTCGGACGAAAGCGAATAATCGGCAATGTCCTCGCCATCGCCTCCGATCAGAATGTCGGCACCGCGGCCCCCGATCAGAACGTCGTTTCCGGCGCCGCCGCGAAGAATGTCATTGCCGCGTCCACCCTCAAGCCGGTTGGCGCCGGCATCGCCCTCGATTTCATCGTCATAATCGGTACCGATGACGTTCTCGATGCTGATGAGTGTATCGCCCGCAGCGTCACCGCCCGAGGCAGTGCCATTGCCGAGTGAAATATGCACACCTTCGGTCGAAGCCGAGCTGTCCGTCGCATCGAAGTAGCTGACGGTGTCCGTTCCTTCGCCGCCGTTGATGACGTCTGCGCCAGTGCCGCCGTCCAACGTATCGTTGCCGAGGCCGCCGATCAGGATATCGTTGCCGGCCCGCCCTTCCAGCGTGTCGTTGCCGGCACCGCCTTCGAGGCGATTGTCGGCGGAATCGCCGCCGAGTTGGTCATTGTAGTCGGTGCCCGTGAGGGCTTCGATACCGATATAGGTGTCGCCAGCGGCGGTGCCGCCCTGGCCGACGCGCGATTCCAGGTCGGCGCGGACGCCGACATTGGAGCCTGCGAAGACCACGGTATCATAGCCAGCGCCGCCGGTGATGTGATCGGCTCCAAAGCCGCCGTCGATGATATCATCCCCGTCGCCGGCATCGATGACATCGTCGCCGTCGCCGGCTTCGATGCGATCATTGCCGCCCAGAGCAAGAATATAATCGTTGCTGGCGAGGCCTTCGATCACCTCATTCTGGGCATTGCCGACGATATAGTCGACGTACCGGCTACCGCGCAGCGAACCACCGTAAGTGCTTTCGACGGACGCGTGCACGAAGCCGGTGTCCTCGAGGCCAGTCGGGTCGGCGATCCGGTACTGGATCGTTGCTTCGCCCGCATAGCCGGGGTTGAAGCGTACGATGACGAACTGTTCGCCAGAGAAGGTGACCACTTCGGCCGTGCCGATGCTGACGCGGTTGCCAAGCGCCAACTGGACGGGATCGAGGACCTCCTCGATGGCCACAAAATAGGGCAGGGGCCCGCCGTCGACATCGAAATCGTTCGCCATGAGCTCGGACACACGCAGAACCAATGGCACGTCGAGCGGTGTCGCGAAGTCGAAGTCATCGACCGCGGTGGGATCGTCGGGCTGAGCGATGATCGACAGGTCGACGTAACCTTCGGCGATGCCGCCTTCAGCGGTGTCGTCGGTGATCTGGTAGAAGAACCCGCTCGTTTCTGTGGCATTCGCATCGGGCGTGAACACGATGTTGCCGTCGGCGTCGAATTCGAGGGTGCCGTTAAGGCCGAGATTGGGGCGGAAACCGATGAAGCGAATCGGATCACGGTCGATGTCGCTATCGTTGCCAAGCAGCGCCGAAATCGGAATGGTCACCGGAACATCTTCCAGGACTTCCACGAAATCGTCTCGGGCCACTGGCGGCGCATCGCCTACGTTGTCGAACCATAGCGTGACCTTGCCGTCGTCGAAGGCGCCGTCCGGATCGGAAACCAGGTAATAGAAGCTGGCCTCGCCCCAGAAATCGGCGTCCGGCGTGAAGATGATCGTGCCGTGGTCGGTGAATGTGATGTCGCCGTTGACCGCGGTGGGCACACTGCCCTGATCGGTCATAAATGTGAGGGTGAAGCCTTCCGGATCGAAGTCGTTCCTGAGCAGTTCGATGATCGGGATTTCGATCGCGACGTCCTCGGATCCACGAAGGAACTGATTGCCACTCGCCGCATAGTGATCGTCACCGGCGACGGGACGATCGTTCACCGCCTGGTAAGCGATCGTCGCGCGCGCCCACGAAAGGCCGCCCTGACCATCGCTGACCTGGTAGTCGAACCACGCATCGCCATTGAAATTGGTGGTTGGGGTAAAGAGAATGGTCTGGTTGGCGAGAAGCTGAGCCGAGCCGCCGTGGGCCGAGCCTACAGCCACGATCGTGAGGCTGTCGTTGTCCGGATCGATGTCGTTCGACAACAGGCCAGGAACGATCACACCGTTCACGTCCTGAGCAAGCGCATTGAGGATAATCGGATTGTCTTCGAGGACCGGGCCACCGCTTTGCGTGGTCTCAATCCGGTCGTTGGCTGCCTGCGGGGCGTCGTTGACAGGCGCAAAGTACAAATTGACGCGCGCGGTCGAGGTCGCACCGGATGGGTCCTTGACGACATAGTCGAACCAGGCATTGCCCCAGAAGTAGTCGCGCGGGCGGACCTGGATCATGCCGTCAGCATCAAGGTGAACGTCGATGTCGGGGTTGGAAATCACCGATTGGATGGCAAGGGCGTCGCCATCGGCGTCGCTATCGTTAGCGAGCAGCGAAAGCGGGTCGATTGCGAATCCGATTCCTTCGGTACCCGAAATGGTGCCATCGTTGCGCGCGATGGGCGCATCGTTGACGGCCGTGACGGTTATAAAGACCTTGCCCGTCGCCGAGCCGCCTTCCGGCGTATTGGCAATGTAGCTGAACTCGGCCGTGCCGTTGAAGTTGGCGGTAGGCGTGAAGGAAATGTTGCCATCGCTTGAAAGCGATACAATACCGTTTGCCGCGCCGAAAACCTGCCCGATGACCATGCGATCGCCGTCGAGATCGTTGGAAAGAAGGCGCTCGGCGCGAATGTTGATCGAACCGTCTTCCACAACGGCAAAGCCCTTGTCGTCGATTGCGGTCGCAACAGGGCGGATGCGAATATTGACCTCTGCCTTGTCGAAGGCATTGCGCCCATCCGACAGCATATAGGTAAGCGAAGTCGGGCCGTAGTAACTACTACTCGCCGTAAACACGACATTGCCGTCGGCGTTGAGCACCGCCGTGCCATTGGGCCCACCATCGACCGAGACGATGTGAAGCATGTCCCCATCGGCGTCGAAGTCGTTTGCCAGAAGTTCGCTGGCCGCAATGGTGATCGTCTGGCCGGCGACGAGCAAGTAATAGCCGTCGTCGATGGCGGTAGGCGCGCGGTTGTCGACCAGGTCGCGCATCATCGCCTTGGTCCATTCGACGCCATCGGCGAAGCGGATTGTCTCGGCGCCTTTGCCGTCGGCCGCGAGCGCATCGATGATGGTGAGGCTATCTGATGTAGACGAGGAGAAGCGGATGAGCACTGACTCGCTACCGCGGAACAGCCGCGACACCGAAGCTTCGGTCGAAGCAAAATCGGCGATCAGGACCGTGTCCACCGGATCCGTTTGGACCTGGGTGTCCTGAATGGTATCGTTGCCGCTACCGCGGCCGAACGCATAATTGTCGGCACCTTCCGCGCCTGCGAGCAGGTCGTCTCCCGCTCGCGCGGCAAACGTATCGGCCCCGTCGAAACCGTAGACCTTATCGTTGCTCGCCCCGTCGATATCGGAAAGAGCCCGGGCGCGCATGGCCCCGAGGTTCCAGACTGTGCCGTCGGCAAAACGGATGGTGAATAGGTTAGACGATGCCAGAGCGCCGGTCAGGACGATCTGATCGGTCCCACCAGCAAAGTTGATCACGAGATCCAGATTGTCCGGCCCGCCGCGCGCAGTGCTTGTGATGTCGGACGGGTTAAGGTTCTCAAGGCGAAGTACGTCGGGATCGAGGCTGTATCCTTCGATCCGATCGACACCGTCGCCGGAACGATAGATGAAGGTATCGGTACCGGCGCCGCCGCTGATAAGGTCGTTGCCGCGCCCGCCGGTGAGCATGTCGCTTCCCGAAGTGCCAGCGATAATGTCGTCGCCGTCAGTCTGCTGCGATGCGAGTGCGGCGGAGCGAATAGCGCTCAGGCTTATGACCACGTTACTGTCGGTCAACAGGATGCGCTCGATGCCCTGGAAATCGGCAAGCCCATTGCGGATGACGATCTCGTCGCCCGTCTGGGGCAAGCGGATGACGATGTCGTCGCTTTGCGGCGAGAGACGAGCGAAGCTAAGTTCACCGAACTCGTAGCCTGCTATTTCGAGGGTGTCGTTGACCGAACCGGAGGCGTCGAGGATCGTGTCGCGCCCGTCGCCCCGCGCATAGCGGTAAGTATCGTTCCCGCCGTTACCGATCAGCAGATTGTTGCCCGGACCGCTGGCGAGGATGTTGTCGCCGGCATCGCCGGTCACGATCGCGGTGCTCGCGACAGTGGCCATCGCAAGGAGGGTCTGATCCGTCCACACTGTGCCGTCCGCGAAGCGGACCGCTTCGATCTTCTGGCTCATCGCATTTTGGATGGTAATGCGATCGTTGGTGTCCCGGATCTTGAGGATCAGGTTCGTGCCGTCGAGGCTTTGCTCGACGATGATGTCGCCAGGCGCAATGCCCGCGTCGAACTGAATGGTGTCAAGGCCGCCATAATCGATGACGAGATCCTGGCCATCGCCGCGTCCGAACAGGTAGGTGTCATCGCCGATGTCCCCGACGAGCCGGTCGGCGCCAGCGCCGCCGCGTAGCACGTCGTTGCCGCCATTGGCGTAGAGTTCGTCGTTGCCCGCGCCGCCCAAAAGCGTCTCTGCATAGTCCGAGCCGTAAACGATGTCGTCGCCGGCAGTAGGATCGGTCGCCATGGCCAGTAAGGTCGCTGCTGACCAGACAGTACCATTGGCGAACTCGATGGACTGGATGCCCATGGAAAGCGCAGCTGCCTCGCCAAGGTTGATCCGGTCGCCGGTTCCGGCGATCGCGAGAATGAGCGTCGAGGCGCCTCGGATCAGTTGAAGATCCTCGGGTGCGATACTCTCGCCGAAGATGAGCTTGTTGACGCCGCTTGCGTCGGAGATGCGGTCCTGTCCGTCACCGCGATTGAAGAGGTAAGTGTCGTCGCCAAGCCCGCCGGCGAGGACGTCGTCCCCTGTGCCGCCTGCGAGCGTGTCATTGCCATTGGAGCCGGTTAGGGTGTCGTTGCCGGCGCCGCCAGCAAGCGACGTGATGCCGCCGACAAGGGTGATCGTATCGTCGCCCGCTGTCGCGATCACGGAGCGCGCGAGCACATCGGTCCAGGTCCATGTCGTCCCGTCAGCGAACGCCACCTGCTCGATCTTTCCGGCATCGCCTGCCGAAAGCGCCTGGGAGAGCCGGATGCGTCCGCCGTCGCTGCCAACCCTGAGCTCGATGTCGGCTCCAAGCTGGACGACGGTGACTTCTGCGGGAGCGATTCCGTCTGTGAATTCGATGCGGTCGCTGCCGCCGGCATCGCTAATCGTGTCGCGGCCATCGCCGCGAGTGAAGCGATAGCGGTCATTGCCGAAACCGCCGGTCAGGCTGTCGTCGCCTGCTCCGCCCTCGAAGACGTCATCATCGGCCAGGATTTGGTTGATCGTGCCACCGAAGATCGTGTCGTCGCCAGTCCCGCCCGCGAGGATATCGCTCCCAGCACCGCCGACCAGGAAATCGTTTCCATCCTGACCCGAGACCCAATCGTTGCCATCGCCGCCCTCGATTAGATCATGGCCCGTTCCGCCCGCGAGCTTGTCGTCACCGTCGTAGCCGTAAAGGGTGTCGTCACCGCCAAAACCGTAGATGCGGTCATCCGAGGGACTGCCAGTGAGGACATTACCATCGTCGGTGTCGTCGATGTCGACAGCGCCGTCCAATGGGAAGGCATAGCCGCCGAAATTCTCAGGCGTCAGACTGCCTGCAGCCACTCCCTGGAGACGCAAGAACGATCGCGGCGCGTTGTCGCCCAAGGTCGTCAGAATGATCGTGTCCGCGCCATCCTGCTTGACCACCAGGACGCCAAGTTCGAACGGATTGCCAGGATGCAACTCATTGCTGAATTGGATGATGTCGCCGGCGGCGCCAGCCTCGAAGTCGGTAATGACGTCTTCGGCATTGCCTAACCAGTAGGGATCGATCCTTCGATAAACGTCCCGGCCGCTGCCGCCCGTCATGGTGTCGACGGAATTGTCATCGGTTGCGTATTCGAAATAATCGTTGCCGTCGCCGCCGATCAAGGTATCGGCGCCATCTCCGCCCTCCAGAGAATCCGAGCCGAGACCACCCTCCAGGAGGTCATCGCCATCACCGCCGATCAGCGTATCGTCGTTGTTGGAGCCTGAGGGATCCGTCTCGCCGCTATCGCCGATGAGGTGGTCGTTGCCGTCACCGCCGTACAACGTGTCGGAACCGTAGCCGCCATCGATCTGATCGTTGCCCAGGCTGCCGCTAAGGCGGTCATTTCCGGTGGTGCCGACAAGCGACTGACTGTCGGTGGTGGCGAAACCCATGCCGCCGAAGTTGGCCGCGACAAGGTCTTGCTTATTGACGTTCTGGAGCACCAGTGCGGTGCCGAAGACGTGGCTGCCATCGCTTCCGGTCGATAGAATCGACTGGACGAGAACGTCTGCACCTGCCTGTTTGAGGAGGACGGTGTACCCATCCGAAGATTCGATCGCGGCCCAAGTGGGAACATTGACACTATCGCCGTTCGCGCCGACTTGGAAATCGGTCACCACGTCCGCGCCCGCGATTGTCTCGCTGCTTTCGGAAATGACGAAGGTGTCGCGGCCCGCTCCGCCGGTCAGGATGTCCCTGCCGGTTCCACCATCCAGATAGTCCTCCCCGAGACCGCCCTCGAGAGTATCGTTGCCGGCCCCGCCGTAGAGCTGGTCTTCATCGTGCGGGATTCCGGTGCTGAGCTGCGTTCCCCGAAGTTGCAGCGCCCAAACGCCGGGTTCACCCGTATTTCCGAGCGCATTGTCGAGATCGACTGGGCCCAACGACGGGAGGGGGATCTGGAATGTCTCCCACGGGGTGTAGACATTGGGCGTTCCCGTTTTCGCCCAGTTCAGGTTCTCGTAGCGGTAGACGATGTCGAAGGAGTCGGCCCCAAGAACCTTGATCTGCACCTGGAAGGCATTGGGCGTGGAGATGTTGTAACCGTAGACATCGTCCCAGGTGACCGTGATCGTGCTGGTCGCCGCGTCAAAGTCGACCCAGACGAGATTGCTGCCTGTGGAATTGCCGCCGCTACTGGGCGTGTGCGTGCCGGAACGGGTGTCCGCATCCTGCGGCCAAATGTTGAGGCCGAGATTTCCGATTGTAAGAGTGCCATTGGTCGAGATCTGTACGGCCGTGATGGCCACTCCATCGACGTTGACGACACCTGCGTTGAAGTCCGTGGGAATGCCAATGGTCTGGGCACCATCGTCGCTGCGGGTAAGCGCGGTTTCCCCAAAGCCGACTGGCCCGCCGAGCGTATTGACGAGCGCGTTGGAAAGGGGGCCAAAATAGCTGGCAAAATCGGGAGCATCGGTCTGTGGAAGTCCGCTGTCGCCGATCAGATGGTCATCGCCGTCGTCGCCTCTGATGGTATCGCTGCCATAGCCACCATCGATGAGGTCGTTACCCCATCCGCCGTCGAGTACATCCTTGCCCGCCGTGCCGGTGACGACGATGTCGTCGGTCCGCACAATCAGCGGCACATTGAAGTTTTCGGGCACGAGATCGTTTGCGTTGACGTTCTCGAGGGTCAGCAGGGTGGTGGGAACATAGGCTTGGGCATTGTCGTCCCACCGATTTACCCAAACGATTGCATTGGCACCGTCCTGCCGGACAAGGACAGAGCGGCCATGGATGCCCCAGTTTACGGACTCGGAATCGAGTTCAATGATGTCACCGGCTGCCCCGGTTTCGAAATCGGTGATGACATCGCCATGACCCGCGCTCACAGCTGCGCCGAATTCAGCAGACATGAGGCCGATCTCACCGCCGCCGCCGGCTCCGCCATCACCGATGACAAAGCGGTCGCGTCCGGCTCCGCCGGTGATCCGGTTGGACTGATTGCCGTAGGACAGGTTCCAGAAGGTGTCGTTGCCTGCGCCGCCGTCTATTTGGTTGGCACCGAGGGTATCCTCAAACCAGTCATCGCCATCGCCGCCGAGAAGGACATCGTCGCCCGCGCCGCCGTGGATTTCGTCGTTGCCGCCAAGCCCGGAAATCTGGTCATTGCCGAAACCGCCTTGCAGCACGTTGTCGGCATCGTCGCCGACGATGATTTGGTCCTGGACCAATTCGAAGCTGTTGTCGTCGAAATTGGCACGTGTCAGCGTTGACGCGTTGACCCCCAACAGGCGGAGAAGCGGCCGGGTTACGATAGCACCGCCATCGTTTACGGCCAGCGAGACTACGGTGTCGGCGCCGTCTTGGCTGACGAGCACGGAGCCCTGACCTCCTAGGTCTGGATCCATGAATATGCCCAGAATGTCTCCTTCATCACCCACCGTGAAGTCGGTGATGATGTCGATGCCCCCCGATCCTGTGGTCTGGCCGGCAAAGATTTCGAAATAGTCCCGGCCATTGCCGCCGGTGAGGACATCGCTTCCCTGACCTGTTCCCACGTCGATGAAGGTGTCGTCCCCGTCGCCGCCATCGATGACGTCATCGCCACCGCTCCCGCCGCTCAGAACATCGTTGCCGCCAAGACCGACGATAGTGTCTGCAAGGGCGCCGCCAATGAGCTCGTCGTCACCTTCCGTGCCGGTGAGGTTCAAGGCTTTGTCAATGATCGACAAGCGACCGTCGAGTTCGGAAAAATTATCGAGCGTAAGCAGGCTGCCGTCGATATCCGCCAGGCGAAGGAGGGGGATCAGGGCCGAATTATCGGCTTTGAAATAGACCATGACATCGCCGCCCTCTTGGGCGAAGACGATGCGACTGAAATCGATTGCCTCGAAAAAGCCGTTCCCGTTCCGGCTCGGCCTGAAGGTGATCACGTCGCCGCCTGCACCGGCAGCGAAGTCGGTCACGGTCGAAACTGTGCCGGTAAACGAAGGTCCATCGAGTCCTGGAACGCGAACGAAATAGGTGTCAGTGCCAGAACCGCCCGTAGCGGTATTCGTGGCGAAGGGTTGCGAGAGGTCGAAGACGTCGTTTCCGGCTCCCCCGTCCAGGGTGTTGTGACCTTCGCTGTCGAGGAAGGTATCGTTTCCGTCTCCGCCGATCAGCGTGTCGTCGCCAGAACCGCCATCAAGGATATCATTGGCCGCACCGCCGCTGAGCAGATCATTGCTGTCGCTGCCGTTCACAATATCGCCAGTGAACAGGATATCCGTGCGATCGTCGAAATCCTGGAAATTGTCTCGGGTGAGTAGTGACCCGTCGACAGATTGAAGTCGTACCAGTTCGATGAGAGCCGGTGCATCGGGATGCTCAGGTTTGAACAGCACCACCACGTCGGTGCCGTCCTGTATCAGGATAACGCGTTCCCAAAGGACCAGCGGTCCGCCGTCGACCGTAGCACCGCCGCCAAAGCCGAGCAGGTCCCCGCCCGCACCCGGCGTGAAATCGGTGACGATCGTGGGCTCACCGCTCACCCAATCCTGGTTTTCGGATGGCGTGCCGAGCCAATAGGTATCGCTTCCTGCCCCGCCTTCAATGGTGGTACGTGTATCGTCGGACCGGTCGAGGTAGAATTGGTCATCGCCCGCACCGCCCGACATCGTGTTGGTGCCTTCAAAATCCCAGAAATCGTCGTTCCCGTCACCGCCAATAAGGGTATCGTCGCCCACACCGCCTTCGAGAATGTCGTCGCCCACTCCGCCTTCGAGAATGTCGTTGCCGTCGCCCCCGTAAAGGCTGTCGTTCTGGCTCTGGGGGAGACCAATGATGTCGGAGCCGCGGATCTGGAACGACCACACACCGGTATCGCCAAGATTGCCAGGCGCGTTGCCGAGGGCAGTACCGTCGCCACCGGAAAGCTCAATGACCCCGGACTGATCCGACGTGTTTAGGCGGGGGTTGGAGCCGCCGGACCAGTCGATGGATTCGTAGCGATAGACGACGTCCAGAGCGTCGTTGCCGAGCAACTTGATCTGGAGCTGGAAAGCGTTTGGAGCCGAGCCGGAAGGGTAAGCGCCGACATCGTCCCAGGTGATTGTGATCGTTTGTGTAGCGACGTCGAAGTCATACCAGACCAGATTTGTGCCTTGCGAGGCACCGCCTGCGCTGGGCGTCAGCGGCCCGCCGCCATTGTCGACATCCCAGGGAAGGACATCGAACCTGTTGGCGCCAATCGACGCATAGCCGTTGATACCGACGGTGATGCTGGTGATGGCTTCGCCATCGATGATGAACTCGCCGCCAAGCGCGTCGATCAGGGAAGCTGGTAGCTCGATGACAAGTTCGTCGTCGTCGCCGGCGGGCAGCGCGGCCTCTCCGAAGCCTGCTGTGCCTCCAAGGCCACCGACGAGCGTGCTGGTTTGTGTTCCAAAATATGTCTGAAGTGCTGCCTGCACTTCAGGCCAGTCGCCTGCGGCAAAATTTTCCGGCGCGTCGCCGACAAGGTGGTCGTCGCCGCCGTTGCCGTAGAGCGTGTCCTGGCCGGCCTTGCCGAAAATTTCATCATTGCTGTCGGTGCCGTACAGGTCGTCCGCCCCGTTGGTGCCGATAAAGGTGTTACCCGGATTGCCGCCCGGCTCTTCTCCGCCCGGCTCTTCGCCTCCGGGCTCACCGCCGCCAGGCTCCTGGCTGCCTCCGTCGAAGATTACCGAGCCGAACGGGGTCGTGTCACGATCGGGATGGAGGATCGCTTGCGCGGCGTCTTCGGTAACAATGTGACTGCGCAGCGTCGCATAGTCCCAGGTCGTACCATCCGCGAAGCGGATCTGGTCAATGTCGTCGCCGCCGCTGCTGCCGCCGCCCTTGATAGTGATGCGATCGTCTTCGCTTCCGCGCAGCCGGATCACAAGATCGTTGCCCAGGATAGTAAGGGCGACATCGCTAGCGGTGATACCCTGACCGAAGCTCAGCGTGTTCGTCGAGTTCCATTGGTTGGGAACATCGATGGTGTCGCGGCCATCGCCGCGATTGAAAATGAAGGTTGCATCGCCGTTGCCGGTAATGAGCGTGTCATCGCCCTTGCTGCCGATGACGGTCAGCGTGCGCTCGAACCAGACCCCGAATTCGATCCGGTCGTTACCGTCGGTGCCCTGAGCCGCACGAGCGAAGATCTCGGCCGCGTTCCAGATGGTGCCGTCAGCAAAGATGAACTGCTCGATGACATTGTCGATATTGTCGACCGAGTTGTTCTCGTTGTTGCCCATGCCCTCGATCGTGAGGCGATCGGAGCTACCGGCGATCGCGAGGCGGATCGCGCCGTTCTCGACGCCGAGGAAGATGATGTCGCCCGGGGCAATACCAGGGCCAAAGCGGAGCTTGTCGACGCCGCCGTCGTTGTAAACGCCGGCATCAAGGATACGGTCCTGTCCGTCACCGCGCGCGAAATAGTATGTGTCGCTGCCGCGATTACCCTCGAGGCGGTCGTTACCCCGTCCGCCAGTCAGGATATCGTTGCCGTTTCCGGTTTCGATATAGTCGTTGCCATCCCCCCCATAAACCTCGAATTCAGTGTTCGAGGCGTCTGCCGGAATGATGATATGATCGTCGCCGTTCGTGGACGGAATGGATGATGCAAGCGTCGACAGTTTGATAATCGAGCCATCGGCAAACTTGAGCGAGGCAACTATTCCAGTCGTACGGCCAACCGGATCGACAAGCGTAAGCCGATCGTCGCCACCTGCAATCAGCAGGACAATATTGCCATAGGCATCGCGCTGAGCGGTCACGTCACTGCGGGCGATCCCAGAGCCGAATTCGATGACCGCCAGGCCATCCCATCCGCTCGTGCTCTGAACGCGGTCCTGACCGTCACCTCGGCTCAAGCGGATGACGTCGGCGCCGCCATTTCCGGCAATCGTGTCGTTGCCCTTGCCGCCGGTAAAGGTTTCCGCGGCCGGCGTCCCGACCAGAGAATCGTCGTTGTCGGTGCCTTGACCGCGCCAGAAGCCTTCAAGCTGCGCGAGCGTAAAGCTGGTGCCATCATCGAACACGATGCGGTCGACCGCATAATTGCTTGAGGACGCGTGGCGCAGCGTAATGCGATCGCTGCCGTCGGCAAAGGAGATCTCGGTTTCACGGAAATCGGGCGTGAACGTCACCCGCATGTCGGCCGCAGCGTAGCCCTTGATGCGCAACACGTCGTTGGAGCCATTGCTGTCCTCGACGACATCCGCGCCGTCACCGCGCGAGAAAACGTAGGTGTCGTTGCCGCCGCCGCCTGCCAGATAATCGGCGCCTTTGCCGCCAGTCAGCGTCTCGGCTCGGTTCGAGCCGAGGATCACGTCGTCGCCTGTGCCCGCCTGGTCGTTGACGAGCCGCTGGTTGAGAGCGGCACCATCGAGCACCTGGCCATCGGCGAACAGAAGGCTGGGCAGGGCGCCGTCGAGCATTCCGTTGACAAGGATGACCTGGTCGCCGGTCGAGAAGACGATGGCGATGTCGTTGCTGCCCTTGGCGAGCGGGCGGATCAGCGCGTCGGTGGCGCCGTAGTCCGCGAAATTGATGGTCGCAGACGTGACACCAGATGGCATTTCGATGCGATCGACACCATCGCCGGCGTGGATAGTGACCGTGCCGCCGTTGGCCATCAGGACACGGTCGTTGCCTCGTCCCGGTTCGACCGCCTCGCTGACGTCCAGCTCGCGTAAATCGATGATATCCTGGCCCGTGCGATCGCTCGCCGCAAGAATCAGGCTGCGCACTTCGGCAAGCGACAGGCTCTCGCCATCGGCAAAGACAAAAGATTCGACCGGCGCGGTCTTATAGCCGCCCAGGATGACCAATCTGTCGGCGCCATTGCCTACCGTGATCAGCAGATCGCCATCGACATTGGTGAACGTCACTTCATCCTGGGTGATACCTTCGCCGAATACAATCTGGTCGATCCCGCCCGTATCGGAGACCGCGTCGTAGCCATCGCCAATCCCGAACTTGTACGTGTCGTTGCCGGTACCGCCCGCAAGCGCGTCCGATCCGGCACCGCCGGAAATGACATCGTTGCGCCCGTCAAAGCCGACGATGCTATCGTCGCCCGCGCCGCCGGTGAGTATGCGATCAATGAGATTGTCGCGAGTGAGGACAGTGCCATTCGCGAAATGATACTCCTCGACGCTAGTCGTGCCGAGGCCCCCGACGATGCGCAGAACGTCCGCGCCGTTGCCGAGGTCGATGATCATGTCGCTACCGTCGCGGGTGACGATCAGGTCTTCGGCGCGTACCGAGGCACCAAAGACAACGCGATCGACAGATCCAGCGCGGTCCTGCTTTTCGATGATGGTGTCGAAATCGTAGCCGGCCGAGAATGCGTAAGAGTCACCGGCATTGCCGCCCTTCAACGTGTCGTCGCCCTGGCGACCATCGAGGGTATTGGGAACATCGATGAGAAGATCGCTCACCGCGATGACATTGTCGCCGCGGTCGCCGCCCTCGATCTGAAGCTCCTGCTCGATATCGCCGGCAGTGAGCACCGTTCCATCGGCAAAACGGAAGACCTCGATCGCGTCATCGATGCTGCGGAACTGATTGCGGATGCGCAGCGTGCTATCCGGCCGGCCGTCGATGGTGATGAGCAAATCATCACCTGACTTCGTGAAAACGATGTTGCGATCGCCAAGGTAACGGATGTCGGCACCGAACTCGACGGTATCGTTGACCGGAACGTTGGCACCCGTCCGATCTCCCCAGGAGGCTCGGGTACGTCGGTCGACAATGACATCGTTACCGTAGCCAACGTCGAAAATGTAGGTGTCACCGCCGTCGCCGCCGATCAATTGGTCGTCGCCGGCGCGCCCGTCGATGATCTCGCCAAAATCGGATCCGGTCAGGATGTCCGCGCCATTGGTTGCGCCGCCGGTGAACCGATCGAGGGCGATATCTTCCGGGTTGAGGTCGGTGAAGGAAATTTGGCGATCGGCGAACACAAACTGCTCAATCGCAGCATGCTGGGCGCCTTCGCGGATATACTGCCCTTCGACGATCAGTTTCTCGCCCGTGGCCTTGATCGTGAAGACAAGATCGAGCGCAGTGCGCGTGACCGTCACATCGGAGAAATTAAGGTTCGAGAAGACTATTCGATCGGAACCATCCTCATCATAGATGGTGTCGTTGCCGTTGCCCTGTGCGTAATAGTAAGTGTCGTTGCCCGACAGACCTTCCATACGGTCGTCGCCAGCGCCGTTCTTGAAGATATCGGCGATGCCTTCAAAGCCATAGATGACGTCGTTTCCAGCAGTTTGGCCGACATCGACAAAGTGCTGCAGAAGCTGGAGATAGTCCCACTGGGTTCCGTCGCCGAAGACGATGTCTTCGAGCGCGTTTACGTAGCCCAGGAACGGCAGTTGCTCGAGGAAATCGACCAGCGTGACCTGATCATCGGTTCCCTTGATTTTTAGAGCAAGAGTGTCGCTCTTGCCGGAGCGCAGATAGTCGAGATCGGTCCAGCGAATGTCATCGGCGAATTTGAGGACGTCATGCTGAGGGCCATCAAAGAGGCCGTAGGCCGGCCCATTGTCCTCGATGACGTCGTGACCATAACCGCGACCGAAGATGTAGGTGTCGTCGCCGCGGCCGCCTTGCAGGTAGTCGTCGCCCGCGCCGCCATCGAGCGTGTTGGCGTTGAGGAAGCCGTAAATGGCATCATCGCCCGCAGTCTTGGCATTGGCGAGGACCCTTTCGGCCACTTGCGTGAATTCAAGGCTGGTGCCGTCATCGAAGATGAAGCGCTCGACCAGATTCGGCGAGACATAATCCAGACCATCGCTTCCCCCCACGGAGTCGGCCAATAGGCCGAGGCCAAGGGACAGCCCGCCGAAATAGTCCTCGATTTCGATCGTGTCACCGGTCGGATTGCCGGATTTGTCCAGCAACGTAATCAGTAGGTTCGTGTCCGAGCCGCTTCGTGTCAGTCGCAGATCGTTGGCTGTAATGTCGCCGGTGAACTTGAGGAAATCGATGCCGGCCGCCGCTGCGCCGAACGAGATACCCCCGCGTTCGCTGATGACGTCCTGGCCATCGCCCCTGGCAAAGATGTAGATGTCGCCGCCAAGACCGCCTGTAAGAACGTCATTGCCTTTGCCGCCCCAAAGGACGTCATCCGAGCCCGAACCTGCATAGACGTCACCGCTGTCGCGCGGATCAGCCACCTCAAGCGCAAGACGGAAGCGGTCCCAGATAACGCCGTCAGAAAAGACGATCTGCTCGACGCCAGATTCGAACTGCTTGCCGTTCGAAAGGTAGGGGTTGAGCTCCCCGAGGAACTGGTCGGTCAGGCGTACGGTATTGAGCAGGGCGCCGTTGTCGTCGCGGACTTCAAGGATCAGGTCCTGGCCGTCACGAATGGCCGTGACATGTTTTGAATCGACGGCCGTGAAGCGCAATTCGTCGTCGCCGCCGAGGTCCTGATCGAAAATGACATCGTTTCCGGCATTCTTGCCAACGAAATAGTAGTCAGCGCCATTCCCGCCGCGCAGAGTTTGATCGCCGGCGGTCATGTAGAAGAAATCGGTCCCGCTCGTCCCTTCCACAACGGTGTCAGTGTTCGAATGCGTGATAATGCGGGTTTCATCGACGGATAGCGCGTGTGCGACGCCGCGGATGTCGAGGTTGACGCCTACGTTTTCGTAAGCCTCGACCAGCATCTGCATGATGTAGGCTTGGTCGATCCCGACCTTCGCTTCGAGGACGCCGCCGTCGCTATCTTGCGCGAAATCGGGATAGATCTGCCAAAGTAGCTCGTTCCAATCGGTCAGATAGTCGAGAATGGCATCGTTTGCATTCGACGTTGGAGCGGCCTCGAAGATCGCTTCGAACATCGGGGCCATCTGGCGGTCCGTCGTAGTGACGAAGACATCCCGCGACGCGTCGTATGTAAGCCCGCGCGCAAAGTCCTTTAGCCCGCCTTGAAGCGCGAGGCGAACTGCGAGGCGACGCGATGTTACGATGTATTGCTCCATGACAGGCTGGAGCATGGCGATCATCGTTTTGATGTCGCTTTGATAGGTGGTCGCCTGGGCCGTAGTTCCGTCGGAATACGTCACCGTAACCGGATTGCCGTCGGCATCGACCTCATTGACGTAGCGTCCGGCTCCATCAATGCCATTGACACTGTAGCTGAGCTGGCCCGTGACGTTATTGTAGGTTGCGGACAGCATTTCGGGACGGAAGTCGACGCCGCCGAGGCTGGTCGCGAAATGGAATTGCGCAGGCGTCAGCAACTCGACGCGATAGACGCTGTCGTCCGTCGAACCAACCTCATCGAGGCTGCTGAAATCGATTGCGTAGTTGCGGAGATTGAACTCGAAAGCGTTCCCATTCTTCGCCTGAAGCTGAAGCGCGCGATCGAGGTTGCGAGCCCAGACATAGAACGTGCCGTCATTGTCGGTAATTTGGACGGTATAATCAACTGCAACGCCGTTGATGAAATTGACCGCAATGGTATCAACCGGCAGGTCGGCCAACGAGTTGTATTGGATGTCTTCGCGGCGCCACTCGGTGCCGGTTGTATGCGGCAAGGCCAGGATGGCGTCGACCGTGGCGTAGGAAACGGACGGGTTGGAGGCGAGCACCCAGCTGCCGTCCGTCTGTCGGATGCCGTAGTCGAGGATGACAGCCCTGCCGTTCACCTGGCTCATCAGGTAAGGGGCTTCCTCACGGAAGGTGAGGGCAGTTCCTCGCGAAGAGGGTGACCATGCCTGTTCGAGGTGCCAGCTTTGCCCCTGAGCAAGTACCTGCTCAAGAGTTGGGCGGCCGATCGCAGTGCCCTGTGCGCTTAGGACAGGACTGCCGGATTCAAGAGTCCAGAAGCCCCCCGTCGAATCCTCGACGTAAATGGCACGGTCAAGGAGCGCTCCGTTCGCGTCGAGTTTGACTGCGACAAGCTCTCGGCTTGTTTCAAGCGTCATTCCCCATTCGCCGAGGACATCGCCAACCTTCGCCACAAGGTCTTTCATCTTGGGCGTGGTCATCGCAGAGGCGCGATCTTGAACCAGCTCGGCAAAGCCGGGGTCATTGGCGGCGGCAACCGCGAGATCGGTGACGCTACCAAACCCTTTCGCGTTCAGCGTCGTGTCCGATTGCCAGGGCGCCAGGCCACTCTCGCCGGCGTATTTGGTGTCGACTTCGTTTGCCGTGAACAGGGCTTCGAAGATGTTGGAAGTACGACCGGTGTCGAACGTGACCGTACTGCTGGAAACAAGCTGAGCGTTCGTGGGCGTCGTGACGCCAAGTGCGGTCGTTGAAAGGTTGATCGAGACAATGCCGAGCTGATCGAGCGTCCTTAGCTCGCCAGCATCGGTTATGCCGTCGCGATCCTTGTCTTGCCAAATCTGGAGGCTCGACCAGATCACGTCGGCGGACGTGATCTTTCCGTCGCCGTTGCTGTCGTACTGCGCAAGCTCTGCGAAGCCGCCGCCTGCGCGGCTGCCAAACATTTCGCCGATGTCATCGACACGGCCATTTCCGTTGCTGTCGAGGACAAGGAAGCCGTCGTCGCCCTTTAGCCAACCGGTTCTCTCAGCGAACAGGTCGCCGTCGACGTCGAAGTATGCAGAACTGTTATCAAGGCTGATAGTCTCGATACCATCGCCATCGAGGTCGATGACAAGGGGGTCGGTACCTTCTGCCCACTTGAGCGCCTTGGTGAAGCGTTCTGTCGCGGCCACGGTGGACGCTAGCGTGTCCGCCATGACGCTGTAGTAGAGTGCAGCACCGACCATACCCAAGAGGGGGCTGACCATCGGCAACAAGGTCTGAAGCGGATTTACCGCACGGAAGACCATGCCGAGGTCGCCTTGACCCGCAAGGCCTTCTTGTAGACTGCCTAGCCTCGAACCAACGACGTCGACGTTCTCGATCTTCATCCAGCCCTTGTTGACGCCAGATGTCGAGCTAGCCTCACTTCCGAGTGCGGCCATCATGCCATCGAATATCTGTTCGAAGGCATTGGTGATATACATGTCGACGTTTCCGTCTTCGTCGACCTTGAAGGTGTAAAGAATCCATGGCTGTAGATGGTCTACATAAACTTCACCTGTCCAATCGGTTGCTCCACCGGTCGAGTATCGCGCGATGTTCGCTAAACCGATCGAAGATCCCAATAAGTTATTGAGAATACCCAGTCCGGCAAGGCCTCCGTTTGCATCGCCGCCAGTTAACGGAATTCCAAAGTACTTAAGGACATCACTATGCTGCGCGTCCATCAATGTTGTATCGGCAAAATACCAGATGTTGTCGCTGTTGCTCGAATTGTCTTCGACTGGGACAATCTCCATCAACGGCTGGCCGGTCTCATCAAACATGAGCAACCCATCGGCATCGCGCTTTTGACGTTGATACAAACCGTCTTCTGTGTCGCCGTAGATTAATCCGCCCGGGGATGTGTTGAAAATCCAGTCGCGGCCAAGGCCGCCAATTGTGATGGCTCCTGCGTCGCCTTTGTTTGTGGGAGCATCGCCGAGGATGGTGATGACCCAGTCATTGCCCTCGCCGCCATCGAGTTTAAGTGTATAATCAACTTCGGCGCGAGTTGCGTGAGGGTCGGGAGACACCTCCTTTGGCGACCCGTCCGGATTAAATCCTCTTGGATCTCCGGTGCGGCGCCATTCTTCCAACTGTTGTTGTTGAGCGCGCTCACTATCGCGGATTTCTCGTGCCGACACGTAGCCGTCGGAGGTGCTGTAGCCACCGATAGCTTCGCCGGCCCGAATTAACTCGGGAAGCCATCCAACAAGAACGTCGTCACCTCCACCGCCCAAAACCTCGCCGGCAGAACGATGAACGAGCCAGTTGTCTTTGTCATCGCCGATCAGGATCGTGACATCGTCTCCAACTAAGATGTCATTTCCGTCTCCTACAATGGAAGCAGCCTGCTCAGAAACCCACTCAATTGCTCGCCCTGAAACCGCTTCCAACGTCCGCTCAGCGACATCTTTGAACTCGTTTGTCGCAGCGTCAATGTATCCCCGTATGGTTGTTTCGAAGGCAGTGAGGCTATCGCTGATGTCCTTTACGACCTTGTAGGTGTAGCCCGTCTTGTCGAGACCGAATTCATCACTTGCTAAGTAATCTACAATGTTTTTGATAGCCGCATAAGTCGCTACAGATGAAGCTGTAAACATCACAATCGGGCCCAGCGGCGAGATGGCTGCTGCCATCATTCCTCCCGCAAATGCCAGACTAGTCAATGATGTGGCGTCAGCAGCAGCTGCCTTTATGTACTGCTCAAAGGCTCCTGGTGTATCTTTCCGCCTATTCCATTCGACCCAAATATTTCCAACGGCCAGCGCGCTAGCCGCCAAACTCACTCCCAGTTTTGTCTTGTCAATATTTCCCGATGGGGTGGAGTAATAATCTTTGATTTTTCGTAAGCCTGCGCGAACAAAATCTGGCACGTCGTCGCCGCGTTGTATCGATGCATCAACGATAAGGTGAGCTCGATTTTCGATGTATTCAGCATACTGCGTCATTTTTGCAGTGTCTGAACGATATTCTGCAAGAAAATTTTTCTCGAGATCGGCCTGCGTAAAAAGTCCGTCCTGCGGAGATTTTGTTAGATCCGACGAGAGCAGTCTCGACCTTTTGACATGTTCGCGAAAATCATCAGATTCCAATATCGGCTCTAGCATTTGTCGATCGATGTAGAGCTGATCGTTGAAAAATTGCTTATGGGCATCTTCGGCTCTGGAAAACGCGTCGTATTGACTTAGAGCCTCATCGATTGAGTAGTTTCCAGTTATTTTTTCTCCATTCAACCATTGGTCTTCAAGATTAGGTATCTCAACTGCGCCGAAGCCTCGGAGAGGGCTCAGATTTTGCTCGTTGAAGAAACCTCTAAAATATCCTGCGCCGTTCTCTATTCCGTGCTGGATATAATCTTGAGAGCCATAGTTCCAAAGGATATCGGCAATAGAACCGTCACCTATTGGGTTGCCGTTATATCTGAGGAGGCCGCCAAATTCATCATTTAGTGCAGAAACCTGAGCTTCAAACGCGCCGTTTCTTGTGGCAAGCGTTAATTGCTTTCCAAAGGGTGTGTCGCCAATTGTGCCAGCTTTAAGGCCAGATATGCGCATTTCTTCGATGTAGCGCGTAGCATCAGCACCTGCACCATCGCCAGAGTAGACAACGTATACAGGCTGCCCCCCAGCGCCTATTCCTTCGGCTAAACTGAGATCCGCCGGATTGTCTCTGGTAAAATTGGCAGCACTTGTGTCGAAGCCAATACTCGTTAGCCGCGATTTGAAGCGCGCCACCTCGTCCGAGTTCAGTGAGCGCAACGTTCCTGAGCCGTCGTCGATCTGGAGCGTACTTGTAGTGCTTTCAATCGCACGATTAAACAGTTCTGCATCGCTCATCGCGCTCATGCGGCAAACTCCCGGCAGGCAACGCGTACAAGACCGTCTATGGGGGCGGGCAGCGGAGTGGTGGAATTTTCCGAAAGCTCAGCGGCAATTTTCGCCGGTAAGTACAGGCAAACTCTGCGAGAACACCATTGATTGCCATATTGGCTTTGCCAAATTGGCAGAATAACCGTAGACTTGAGGGCGTAAAGCGCGGTGTCCCACGCAAATTTGCTGACCAGATCTATGTCGGCCATCTCGATTAATCGCACGGATGTGCCAAGCGTAGCATCTTTTCCGGCGATGAGGATTAGTGATACCTCGTCACTATTTCGTTGAATGCTAACCTGATATGTTAATATGGTTCGACTTCTGTCGGACTCGAAGGGCACGTTTTTCGGCGGCGCACTGCCGAATGTCTCAAACGTCTGAGACAATTTGTTGGGAGGTGGCATCGTCCATCTCCCTGCAATAATTTCGGGGTCGTGAGATAGAAGAATGTCTATATTGCCACCAGAAGCATCTGCCTCGGGATTCCAGCGACCGGTTGTTAATCGAAGCTTGAGGTTTGCATCGAAAATGTCCGCGCAATCTTCAGTCGCGGGAGCAAAATTGTTCTCAATGGTCATAGGATTAACTTCCAGCACTAGCTCGAGGCAGTTGCATACGAAAACGTCGCCAATGGCCGCAACGTCGGAGTGTTTGGGTGGGCTTGGTGTCCTTCGGAATTCGAAGGATCTAGCACCGCGATTGCGACACGGCAGTAATGGGCCAGTCCCAGCAAAAATTCGATAAACTATGAATTCTTGACCGCTTGAACGACCTAAAACAGCCAAAAACCGCAGTGTGGCTACTGCAATGGAAAAGCATAGAGACGCACCCCTCGTTTCATTTGCTTAGATGCCAGAGACATCAATCTATGCAATAGAAAATTGCTCCTTTTTATGATGAAAGTGTGTGGTTCACCGCCATCAAAATTCCGAGCAACAGGTTACAGATTTTTAATTTCGGTGCGATCTCGTATATTATTCTTGCTTTCCGGAATGTGATGGTTGTTGGTGCGTAGAACCTTTTGGTTGTATGCTCACTGCGACCGGCGGCGATGTTGTTTTCCGAACCGGATTTGGAATTTAAGGGGACTGCTAATGGTTACCAATAGGTCTGACGAAGTCATTAACAAAAATAACGGCGAGGTTTCGGGAAGTTCGGAGATGAATTCGGACGTCGCGGCAAAGATTTCGGCAGTTCGTGCGCATATCCGCGAGAGCTTCGGCAAGATCGTGATGGCGATGATGGTCCAACCCCGCTACCGCAACCAGACCCTCGCCGACCTTCAGCATTTGGTTCTAGAACCGCTGATGCGTGACCGCATCTCCTTAGCCTATCGTGGCGACAAGGGGGATGACCCGCTGGCCGATATGGCGGGACTGGCGATTTGGGCGAGTGTCAGTGAAGAAGTGGATGGCCGCATTCGTGAGCAAATCCAGGCCGGGACGTTCCCAATCCGCTTGAAGACGGAGGAATGGAATTCGGGTAGCATTAATTGGCTGCTTGACGTGGTCGCGCCCGATCAGCGCACGACGGCCAATGTGATTGCCAATTTCAAGCAGGTGGTGAAGGAGGGCGCCCTGCGGCTCCATCCGATCGTTACCCGGCTTGTCGATGCCGAGACGTTACAGAAAATGGGGGCGGAGAAAATGGTTTCGCCGTCGTCCGCGTCGCTGCCAGAACATGCGAGCATCAATTGAGCGTTCGCGCATGATCTAGGTTTCTGTGCCGCATTAAGGTTCGCGCCGTTGCTACAGCTCGCGAACGAACGCAGCCAGCCCTGCTTCATCGGCAGTTCTGACGGGCTCTCGTGCCAAGCGGGAGCCCGTGTTGTTTCGTCGACATGGCGGGTGTGGGAATGGCTTCCTGCGAGCGGAACAGGCGATGAACATGCGGGTATGGCAGTTATCGCATGTCCATATCGCGCGGGTCTATAAGGATGGCAGCCCGCACAGCCGTGCGGCCCAAGGACGCGAAATGGCGGAAATCCGCGATATTACCGCAATGCCGGGAGACGGGGCCGCGATCGGGCCACCCCACAGCTGATCCGGGAACGGAGCTGTCGGCGTTCTTCGTCTCGCTGCGCGCGTTCGAACGGGTCGCGATCGATGCCGCGCTCCTCGCCGCTTACGCCGCCGCCAGTTCGCGGCATTCGCTGTTGGCGCTGCGCTCGGATCTCGCCGCCTTCGACTTGTGGTGCCGTCAGGCGGGACGCTTCACGCTGCCGGCGCAGCCGCAGGACGTGGCCGACTATCTGCAGGCGCGGGCAGGGGAGGGCGCCAGGCCCGTCTCGCTCTCGCGCTACAAGGCCTCGATCGCCAAGCTTCACCAGTTGCTTGGCCTCGCCGATCCGACTGGAGCGCCGTGGGTCAAGCTGACGCTGTCGGCGATCCGCCGTGACAAGGGCGTTGCCCAGCGCCAGGCCGCGCCGCTGCGCTTCAAGGGGCCGGTTCGCGATGTCGAGCGCGATCCGGCGCGCGGGCTCAATGTCCGCGCGCTGCTCGACGCCTGCGGCGAGGACCTGACGGGCCTGCGCGACTGTGCGCTGCTCAGCCTCGCGTACGACACCGGGCTGCGTGTGCGCGAACTGGTGGCGGTGAAGCTCGAAGATCTGATGGAAGCAATCGATCCCGAGGCGCGGCTGCTGCGGATCACGCGCAGCAAGGGCGATCCCGAATGCGAGGGCGCCACCGCCTATCTCTCGCCGCGCACCGTGCGCGCGGTGGCGGCATGGACCGCGGCGGCGGACATCGACGAGGGACCGCTGTTCCGCCGGGTGATCGTGCGGCGCTACAAGGCGCGGGCGCGGCAACCGGGGCGCAAGCTGGCGACGATCTCCGGCCGGGAGGCCTGGGATCTGCGCAAGACCTTGCCCAAGCCGGCGGTGCCGGCGCGCACCGAATACACGGTGGGGCAGGGCCATTGCATCCCTCTTCGGTCGGGCCGATCTGGCGCGCGATCATCACGCGCGCGTTCGACACGGGGGCGCTACCCGATCTGACGCGTGACGATTTGGCGCGGCTGCTCGGCCAGGTGAGCGGGCACTCGACGCGGGTCGGGCTCAACCAGGACCTGTTTGCCAGCGGCGAGGACTTGGCCGGGATCATGGACGCGCTGCGCTGGAAAAGCCCGCGCATGCCTCTGGCGTACAATCGCAACCTTGCGGCCGAGCATGGTGCCGCTGGGCGGCTGATGAAAAAGCTGGGGTAACGGCCCGCTAGCACATCGCCGACAGCTGAAAGATAGTCTGGGCAACGCCAGAGGGGAGCCAAGGGGCTCCCCTCGCAGGCTTCATAGAGATTTGGCCATCAAGCGCTCAAGCCGCTCCACGAAAGCCCGTGGGTCGGCCGGCGCTTCGCCCTCGGCGATCCGGGCTTCGTCGAGGAGAAGAAACGAAAGGTCGCGCCGTTCATCGTCTGTGGCGTTGCTTTGCGCCAGCTTCCCGATCAGCGTGTGCCCGGCGTTGACTTCCAGGATGGGCTTCGCCCGCTCTGGCCCTCGGCCGGCGGACGCCAGCATCTTCTCGAGCTGGAGGTCCATCGCGTTGTCGGGGGCGACAATGCAAACCGCGCTCGTGGTCAGGCGGTCCGAAACCCGAACGTCGGAGACATGGGCTGCCAGGGCTTCCTTGGCGAAATCGATGAACCCCGTCACATCTTCCGCGGCCTTGGTTGGTTCGCGACCTTCGACCAGGGGAATGAGGCTGAGATCGGCCGCACCCTGCGTAACCGACTTGAACGGCTTGCCTTCGTAGTCCGCGCCCATCGACGTCCAGAAGTTGTCGATCTGGTCGGGCAGCAGCAGCACTTCGATGCCGCGGGCTCTGAAACCCTCAAGCTGAGGGGAATCGGCGATCCGTTCGAGGTCGGTTCCCGTCGCATAGTAGATCGCCGTCTGGTTTTCCTTCAGGGCGGAGATGTAATCCTTGAGCGAGCGCCACTCACCGTTCGAGGTAGTGGTCTTGAAGCGAGCAAGGCCGAGCAGGGTCTCGCGCCGCGCAAAGTCTTCGTAGAGACCTTCCTTCAGCACGGCCCCGAAGTTCTCCCAGATTGCCGCGTAGCGTTCGGGCTCGGCGTCGGCGAGCTTCTCCAGCTCGGAAAGAACGCGGTTGCTCACGCCTTTCTGGATTGCGGAAAGGACGGGGCTGTCCTGGATCATCTCGCGCGACATGTTGAGCGGCAGGTCTGCGGAATCGACGAGGCCTCGCACGAAGCGCAGATAGCGCGGCAGGATTTCCGCCTCATCGGTGATGAACACGCGCCGGACGTAAAGCTTGATGCGCCCACTGCGATCGGGATCGAAAAGGTCGAACGGCTTGCTCTCCGGAATGAAAGTCAGCACCGAATACTCATGCCGTCCCTCTGCCCGGTAATGAAGCGTCAGGGCGGGCTTATCGAACTGGCCCGCCACGCTGCGATAGAAGTCGGCGTAGTCTTCCTCGCTGATTTCGGACTTCGGCTTGGCCCACAGCGCCGCACCGTCCGCGAGCTGCCGCGCTTCCTCGTCGCTTCCGGCTTCCTCGATGAAGATCGGCACCGGTACATGGCCCGACTGGGCCTTGACGATCCGCTCGACGGTGTAGGGCTCCGCATAGCTTTTCGCGTCATCCAGAAGATGGAGAATGACCTTGGTGCCGCGTGCAGGCGCCTGCGCCGGATCGACGGGCGCGATGGTATAAGTGCCAAGCCCATCGGACGACCAGCTCGCCGCGCCGCTTTCACCCGCTCGCCGCGACACGACGTCGACTTTGCCCGCCACCATGAACGCCGAATAGAAACCGACGCCGAACTGACCGATGAGCTGCTGGCCTTCTCCGTTCTTTTCCGCGGAGAGCCTGTCCATGAAAGCCTTGGTCCCGGAGCGAGCGATGGTGCCGAGCGTCTCGCCCATGTCGGCAGCGGTCATGCCGATGCCGTTGTCCGCCACGGTCAGTGTGCCGGCTTCCTTGTCCAGCGTGACGGTGATCCGCGGCTGCGGGTCCTCGCCCAGGAGCGACGGGTCGGCGATCGCTTCATAGCGCAGCTTCTCGCACGCGTCGGCAGCATTCGAGATCAGCTCGCGCAGGAATACGTCCCGGTCCGAATAGACGGAGTGGACCATCATGTGCAGCAGCTTGGAGACATCCGCCTCAAAGGCGCGGGTTTCAGAGGCGATAGCGGAATCGGTCGTCATCGTATCTTTGGCTCGCATGGTTCAGATTTGCCCCGGTCAGATGGAAAGGCCCTGGGCTCTCGTCAAGGCGTGAGCGTGACAAGGTTTGATGTGGGAGTCACCCGCTCCAAGAGCGACAAGCAGACAGTTGGAAACCTCGTGAAGGAGGTCCGGAGCACTGCAATTTACGATTGGTATAGCGTGACAAACGCCTAGGCGATATAAATGAACCGATGGTATATTAAATTGGCCTTTCGTTGCCGAGAGTGCCAGCAAAGTGCTCGTTTAGAGCGGACTTGCGGATCACGATTGCCAGATGCCGATGCTCTCGTGTGAACAAGATCCGTGCATATCCCGAGGTGTGGATCCAATGACGGGGATTTCGGAGATTTCCTATCGTTCTTTTGGAATGTCGCAGCAATCTTACGAGGCGCACAGTGGCGATTGACCGCCGTACCTTCCTGTGCACCGGCGTTGCGGTTGGAGTTCTGGAAGCTGCCCCGAACCTCCAGGCTCGTCCGCGTCCACAACTTGGCCTTGCGGATGTTACCGTCGGCAAGGAACTGAGGCAGGACTATGCGGGCACGATTCGCGCGATCGCCGCGATGGGCTACTCACATTTTGGTTTTCGCCTCGCCGCCTTCGCTCCCAATTCGTCCGAGCTTTCACCAGATTTGAAGGCCAAGATTGTGCGAGACGCTGGCATGGAAGTCGGCGTGGTTCGCTTCATTCCGAAGGGCGCAGATTACCAGAAGCAAATTGCCCAGGCCGCGGAAATAAACGCGCCGGCAGTTGCCATGACTGCCGCGCCACCTTTTCTTACACGACAACTTGGCGTGGCGACGCGCGCGGAGTTCGAGGCATGGTTGCCCGAACTCAGGAAAATAGGGACTGAGTGCAGGGCAAGTGGTGTACGCTTCGCCTATCATACCCACTGGTGGGACTTCCTGCCCTTGGACGGGGGAGAAACTCCTTTGGATGTGATACTGGGGACCACGTCTCCAAGCGATGTCAGCATTGAACTAGATCATGCCTGGTGCTGGTATGCGGGAGTCGCGCCGCTTGCGATACTAGCTCGCTTGGGCGAGCGCACCACGTCGCTCCATCTCAAGGACATAGATCGAACACGGGGACGAAGCGTCACCGATCATGCGGTTGTCATTGGTAACGGCGAGATGGGCTATTCCTCACTTTTGCCCAGATTGTCTCGTATCACTTCGGCATTGGGATATGTCGAAGTCGATGCGCCAACGGACGGGCTGGTCGCTGCAGCCGCAGGCGCCGGTTTCTTCTTCGAGCATCAAGGCTGAAGACAATAACGCCCCGGTTCGCAATTCTGCAAGCGGGCGCGCTCAGTCTGTTAATGGTGTCAAATTGCGTGACGAGGTGTTTTTCAAGAACCGGGAGCCGTGATGAACTCCTCAAGGGCCTTGGCGATTTCTTCCATGCCATGCGCATTGGGATGAAAGCGCGCGCCTCCAAATTCTTTTTTCAACGCCCAACCGTTACTCCACGGATCTGCGTCACAGGCCCCATGCTCGCTTGAGAGAGCCGATATCCTCAAGACCTGGGCGCCATCCGCCTCTGCAGCCCGCTGCGTCGTCGCCGCCAGACGCTCGGCAATAATGCGGCTTGCCTGAAGCTTGTCGGCGGGAATTGCCAGTTGCGGGCAAGTGCCTACTTTAGGCACGATAGTGACATAGTCGAGGAAGATGATACGCGCTCGAGGCGAGCGTAGGCGAACTTGCCTGACGATATCATGTATCGCACCTTCAAGATTTGCCCAGGCTTGCTCGTCGGGCTGGCTGCTATTGAGACATTGACTCGGGGCAGGCTTCAACTCGTTACACATGGCGGCCTTGATCAGTCCGCCGACATAGCCAACGTCATTGCCTCCAATAGTGATCGTGACCAGCTCGGTCTGCGAGGTTACCGCTGCGATCTGTGGCGGCAGTTCATTCCAGGCCTTGAGGACATTGGCGGTTGCAGCACCACTACAACTGACGTCAGTCAGGTTGAGATTCTTACTCCGCGCGAGAATATGAGCGTAGTTGACGGAGGATCGTGAACAACGGTCCGATTTCCCTTCGATCTCGGGAGGTAGACCAGGACCGGCCGCGAACGAGCTGCCCATGGCAACATAATTGCCTAGTGCGTCAGGTTTCGTTGCGGCAAGGAAATCTTGGGATGCGCAGCCCCCGGACACGGATGTGATCAGAGCAATCAGCACCGACAAGCCAACTTGCTTTATTACCTTCATAGCGTAGTTCTCCCAGGCGAGGCTGCGTGGATGAAGCCGTAGGCATTAGCACTGAGTTTGATTCATCTCTCCCTTTGGGAGACCGACTCCGGCGCGGGGGCAAAAATCACCAAAGAAGGATCGCGTATCTTAAGGAGATACTGACTGGTCGACTGGCCTCCTCCCTATCGTAATATTTAATTGCACTTGAACTGAGTGGTCGAATTTAAGCGTCACGTAGCAATCCGATGGAAACTACCGCCGGCGGAATGACGGTAGACTATCTTTGGGAACACGCCGATTTCTTGTTCGCCGTCCAGTCAATAGCAGCTTCGAGCATCGCCACGTTCTGTGGCTGGTTATAAGTCTGCGGCATATGGCCGATCGCGGAATAGAACATTCGTCCGTTACCAACGCAGTTCGTCCAGGCGATCGGATGGTCTCCCATGCGTAAATCCTGACCCATGCCTTCGGGCTTATAGGTGCTCTCATCTAGAGAGAGCAGCACGTCTGCTCCTACTGCACGTGGGTTGGTCGAGAACGAATACCATTCGTCCTCCATGATCCAATCGGTCGGTAATGTCGCAGCCAAGGGATGCTGGTGGTTCACGACAACCCGCGCCTGCTGGAATTGCGGGTTCATAGGATGTCCCTTGAAGCGCGCGCCAATCAGCTTGTCGGGATACCAATCCCAGAAGTACACGGGGTCGCCGGCGCTGCCATGAATGCCGACGAAACCTCCCCCGTCTTTCATGTAGTCTTGCAAAGCCCGTCGTTGGGAAAGGCTCAGCACATCGCCGCTGATGTTGTTCCAGATTACCGCGTCGAACTGGCGGAGGGTCTTCTTATTGAAGGCGCCGGCTTTGTCGGTCGTCTCAATTGTCCAGCCCTTACGTTGCGCCATTTCCGAGAGGGCTTGATGCGCTGCAGCAACTGAGGGGCCATCACGGAAACCTACGATTTTCTCGAACAAGAGAAGTCGCGGGCGTGCTGAAGATGGGGCGAATTTCGGCACTTCATTATCGTATCGGGCGCAGCGTGCCACCTTGTCCGCCGCGGTTACGGGCAGCGCACGCAAGCGTTGATCGAGTGGACCTAGTTGGTCCTGCTTCATGCCAGTGAAGCGCGAGGCCTCTTTGAGCGTAATGATGGCGCTGAAGCTCGGCACCTGTCCTCCGCTGAATTGCGCTGGGATGCGAGACTTCTGAGAAGGATCGGCACCATCGACCAAGGCTTTTGCGGCCGGGCTCAACAAGACGTCGATCAGTGGTGAATCGACGGAAAATGGCATGTCGCGCATCGGGCAGTCCGTGACGGAGCGGAGAGCTGCGGAACTGGCTGTTTTGCTTTCGGCATTGGCGGGTAGAGCGGCGGAGGCAGTGAACGCGGCGATTGCGAACGCCGAGAAATACATTTTCATGGGTCGAAGCCTTCGTGTTCGATCAGATACCATCTCTAGCACATCGCATCTACATGTCGTTGAAGCAATTAGATCGACTGCAATTAATCGAAACATGCAATCTTATCCGATTTCGCGATACCGTTTTCATTAACCGCATCTATCGTTGCGAAATAGTGCGCGCCGATATTAAGGCTTCTGACATCAATCCGAGTTTGGTTATCATATATTTGGAAGTTTTGATTCATAAGCTTCGGCGTCGTCCCGATCCTAACGATATAGAATTCTGCTCTGGCGCTGGGCGCCCAGCTTATTGTCGCATGACGGCCGTCGGATGCATCTCTCTGAACTATCGGAATGGGAACTTTGGTCGGCGGCTCGCCACCGCCGATGCCGAAAACTCGAAGATCATAAAGAGAAAATTTCCCTTGGTCCGGAGAATGGACGTTGCGGAGGCGGACGAACCGAGCCTTGGCTGCTTTAGGGAGAACTTGGTAGTCATGTGGAGCATCCTGCCCCGCATGCGAGTGGTCGATTACGGTCCGCCAAGACTGGCCGTCGTTCGAAATCGAAAGTTCGTACTTGTAGACGTCCGAGCTTATGCCTCGTCCCCGGCTGTCCTGATCTGCAAAATTGATCTGCACGGCCTCAACGCGCTTCACCTGACCAAGATCAATCTGGAACCATTCGCCGGGATTCCCAGTCTTAGCCGACCACCAGGTACGAACATCCTCGTCATTGGCGTTTTTGGGGGGCAGGCCGTCGAGGCTCGACGAGGCGGTTACCGCCTTATTGCGCGACAGGAGCATCCATCCCGTCAGTTTGCGCCCATTGCCTATGAAGTGCGGATAATCGCCGAGGTATGTATCCGCGATCAGGTCGCCGGACGATGTGAACTTCGTAGGGAACAGTCCCAAGCGCCGTTCGAAATTGTGGCGCTTGGAAATGGTCATAGTCCCGAAATGCCACCAGTTCCCATCAAGGCCTTTGAGCGTGCTTCCATGGCCTGCGCCGGCAATGAAGCCGGTCGGCTTAAAGGCGAACGGGCTGGATGTTTGGTAGGTAAACGGGCCAAGAGGTGATTCTGCAACCAACATTCCGTTGGCATATGTACGATATTCTGTCCCGGGTGCGGAGTATTCCAGATAATATCTGCCTTTATGTTTGGTGAGCCAAGAGCCTTCTACGTACGAGTAGCCTGAGACGTTCTCGTTATTATCGCCAGGTACTTCCCACCCCCGAGTTGCCTTATCTCGAGATTGCGGAATGTCGATCTTCGACAGGCGCTGGAATGTCTTGGAATCGAGTTCATAGCCGTGGAGGGGGCCAGCGGGGGCGAGGCCATCGTACATGTATAAACGACCGTCGTTATCGCGGAACAACGCTGGATCGACGTAGCCTGGTTTGATGGTCGCGGCTTCATGCCACTGTCCAGTCAACGGATCGTCAGTCGTCCAAATGCGGTTGGCAAATTCGCTTACGGCGAGATACATCTTGCCGTCGATGACGACGACAGTAGGTGCAAATTTGTCGATATCGTGCCCATAGGCAGCGATAAAATTCCATTTTTTTAAATCTTTCGAGTGCCAATAGCCCTTTGAATGTGAGGCAAAGAGCCAATATTCTCCCGCGAACGTTATTACGGTGGGATCGGCGGCCTCACGGTAGGGTTGATCGGGCGCGATCTGCAGCCTGTCTCCCTTGACAGGGACCTGATATCGATAAGGCAGATTGATGGGGTTGGCGTAGGTCGCCTGCCTGCGATCACTCGCACCGCTGGCAATTGGGATGACCAAACCCGCTGACAGTAACAAGCTGACTATCGAACGCGCGAGGCGGATTGGGCGGCGCTTCCGTTCCATACAGGCGGGCTTCCTTGGAATAGTGGGTGCGTTGCCTTCAGGCTGTGAAGGCAGCGGCGAGTGCAGCTATCAACGCGGCGTTGAAGTGCTCGCCGATACGTGTGCCGGGCAGACCGTCAAAACCGTGGAATGCGCCGGGAACGACATTGAGCGTGACCGAATTTCCAGTTGCAATCAGCCGGCGCGCATATTCGATATCTTCGTCGACAAAGAGATCGATGGAGCCCACGCCAATGAAGGCGGGGGGTAGTCCACGCAGATCTGTGACGCGTGCTGGCACCACTCCGTGCGGCACTTGATCCGACCCTGCGGGCACGCCAAGAAAGGCCGTCCAGCCAAATCGGTTATGCTCTGGCGTCCAAACCAACGCACCTTGATACGGCGGCTTGTGGACCGTGCTCCCGGTTCGGTCGTCGAGCATAGGAAAGGTCAGCGCCTGGTAGATCAACGGAAACTCGCCACGATCGCGAGCAGTGATTGCCAGGATCGCAGCATGCCCACCACCTGCACTGCCGCCCATCACGGCAATTCGATTTCGATCGACACCCAACTGCTCGGCGGATCCATATAGCCATTTCAGTGCCGCGTAATTGTCCTCAACCGAACCGGCGTAGGTCACCTCTGGAGCCAGTCGGTATTCTACGGTGACGATCACGCAGTCTAGCGCAGCTGCCAGTGGTTGTAGCCTGGCGATATCGCCTTTGGCTGAACCGATGACGAACCCGCCGCCGTGCATGTGGAGGATTGCGGGCTTGTGGTCCCCAGGCTTGGCGGGGTTCACGACGTAGACTGTCACTTCGGGGCCATTTTTTGGCCCAGGGATCGTTCGGGGAGCCCATGAAGGGGTTTGCAACGGCGGGGCGGCGAAGGATGCTGCACCCTGACGCATTCGCGGCAAGTTTTGCGCCGTCAGCGGGAAATGAGTCTGCAACAAAGCTTGCGGTATGAACCTGCGCAACTCGGGATTGACGTAGGGCGTTGGATCGAACTTTCCGCCGCCTCCGCCAAGTGGGGCAGGTCCATCTGCCCATGCTGACTGGCTCGCGATTCCAAGGACCCCCAGTGCGGCATTTGAAAACAGAGTTCGGCGCGACAGATCGAACATGGACGAGGCCTTTCAGTCTTCTGCGGAGCACAACGCCGGAAGAGGAATTCCGGCGTTGCACATGATGCTCATCACGCCATTGGCAGTACGATTGGTAATTCCGGTAATCCGATTGAGCGAACCCTGACAGTAACCGGTCCCTCGACCCCTGTGCCTCTCAAGATCAGGAGGGCTCGCCCTCTGAAAGTGTCGGTGCTGGAGCTCGTGAGGGAGCCGGTAGCCATTGGGTTGGCGCTACCGAAGCCGGCCAGACTTGCCGGGCCATCGATGGCGATATCGATGCGACGCCCATCGTCAGGAAGCAACCTGCCAGCGTCGTCGACTACTTCGATCCGAACGTAACTTAGTCTGTCTCGCCCGGATTGGCCTTGAGGCGTTTCGAGAACGGACTGTAGTCGAGAGGCAGGCTTCACGGTTTCGAGCTGCTTGCGGGCAAGCACTTGCCCTTTTCGGTAAGTTACAGCTTCGAGTTTCCCCGGAGCATAGGCGATCTCAAACTCTGTCCGGCGGTGATCCTGTGAAGTAAGCGCCTTTTCTCCAACCAGTTCCCCGTTCAGCCGCAGTTCGACCTTATCGCCTGCTGCATGCACACGGACATTGAGGGTTCGGCCTTCGGAGCCCGGCCATGTCCAACTGGCGAGTTCATCCGACCATCCCCAGTTCGACACATATTCGAACGTGCCTTCGGGCCCGGGGCGCTGAACCGTCATTTCCAGTGGACTGATGCCCCAGACGACGTCGCGAGCCAGGGAGGCCGCTTTCTGTTGCCCGATGAGGTCGAGGTCGCCGCACCACGCATTGACCCAGGGAAACGTAGGGAGATAGATCGGATAATTGCCGTTCTTGATCCGCGCTGTTGCGCCAATTCCGGCCTCACCGATGTAGTCCATGGCAGTCCAAAGGAACTCGCCCAGGAAGTAGGGGGCTTTCTCGCTCAGCGCCTGATAATCGTAAACATCGCGAGCGAATGTCTCGGATGCATAAATGACCCTTTCGGGGTGAACCGTCTCTTCGCTTTCGATGTCCTCAAGGCGATAGTTATATCCCGGAACGTCGAGAAAGATGGTGGAAGCATTATCCTTTTTGCCGGCTCGGCCGACGCGGGCGGTGCCTTCCTGCGCGATCATCTCGCTGCCGAGGACGCCATTTAGGCCAGCGGTGATCGGGCGTGTTGAATCCAGGTTGCGGACGGCATTGGCGAGCTTCCATTGCCACTCGACGCCCTCATCGGTCGAACGGAAGGGAATTTCGTTGCCGATGCTCCACATGATGACGGACGGGTTATTGCGAGCGGATTGAACCATCGCATCAACTACGTCGCGCCAATGCTCCTTGAATTCCCCAGCAAAGTCCTGAGGCTCCTTTCCGACATGCCAGGCATCGAAAGCTTCTTCGATCAGGTAGACGCCCACGCGGTCGCATGCTTCGCGCAGGCTGCGGGAAGCCGGATTGTGCGACGATCGAATGGCGTTGAAGCCGCGGGCCTTCAGCAGGCGCAGCCGGCGTTCATCGGCATCCGGAAAGGCGCAGGCGCCCAGCAGGCCGTTATCGTGATGGATGCAGCCGCCGCGCAGTTTCACGCGTGTTCCGTTCACAGACATGCCAATCCGTGGGTCGAAATCGACGATCCGGATGCCGAAAGGCTGCTCGATGCGGTCGAGTACATTTCCGTCGCGAACAAGCTCGGTCCGCAACGTGTAGAGATTGGGATTGTCAGCAGACCATAGCCTCGGTCCCCGTAGCTTCATGCTCTGTTTGACGGATTTGGCGGCGGGGCCACTGGCTTCGCACGCCACGCTGCCGTCTTGCTCGACAAGCTTCGTGCGGAGGATATCACGACGCCCCGGTGTTACTACAGTGGTGGCAACGTCGATGAAAGCCGTGCCCTGGCTCAACTTTGAGGTTGAGGCGGCGACACCCCAACGGTCGAGGCGGCTGTCGGCAGGCATCGCGTCCAGTTCGACGGATCGATAGAGACCCGATCCCGAATACCAGCGGCTGTTGCGGCCAAGGTTGCGGACGCGTACCGCAAGGACATTGTCGCCTGTCCGATTGAGTCGCGGTGTGAGGTCTACCGCAAACGGTGCGTATCCGGCGACGCTGCGGCCAACAGGTTGCCCATTTAACCAGACATCGGTCTCTGTGTAGGACCCGTCGAACAAGATCTCAATCCGGGCGTCGGCAGGGTAACCATCAACCCGGAAGCGCTTGCGATACCATCCTTCGCCGCCGCGCGTGAAGCCGGTGGCAGTTCGGCCGATGGCCTTCTTGTCGAACGGACCAACAACGGCATTAGGAGACTGATCGGGAAGGTCCTCGATGCTCCAGTCGTGCGGGAGATGGACGCTTCGCCAGTGCCCATCGTCGAACTGCCCGTTTTCGGCACCCTCGATCGTACCCAGCTGGAAACACCAGTCTGCATCGAAGGGCTCGCGGCGTGTCGACGCAGAAGGTTCGATTGCGCTGGTTCGCATCGAAGCAGCCTGGGCGGCCGCCGGCATGCCGGACACTGCACATACGGCCGCCGCTGCGAGCACCTGACGGCGATCGGCCTTCAAACCTTCGAAATCCATCAGCGTGCTCCCAGTGTTTTGAGGCGCTCATCTAGCCGGGCAAGCGCATCCGCTTTGACGACCCCGAACTGGATCAGCGATTGGAACGAAAAGTTTCCCAGGTGCGGCTTGATCATCTCGTTACCAATCCGGGCTTCGACATTGGGGATTTCGGCCGAAACCATGGCCCATGCCTCCGGAATTGCCCGAAGTTCGGCAATCGACGTTTCGCGCGTAGAAAGCGGACGGGGAATTCGCTGCGGTGCGACAAAGGCTTTGGCGGCGGGGTACTTGGGAGCGTCCATCTTCGCGGATCCTTTGGAGCTTCAATGGCCTGAAATTTCGAACTCGCCATGCAGGCTTGCGGCCGAGCTGCCGCCGATCCAGACATCAAAGGGGGCTTCGTCCTGAACCCAACCGCCTGTGGCCGCACTCCAGTACCGAAGGTCGTCGGGGCGAAGAGTGAAGGTAACGGTCCGGTGTTCGCCGGGCTTCAGTGTGACGCGCTGGAAGCCCTTGAGTTCGCGCACGGGCCGCGCCGAAGTGCCGTAGCGTTGGTGGATGTAGAGCTGCGCAACCTCATCCCCGGCCCGCCTGCCCGTGTTGGCGAGATCGACGCTGATCTTGACGTCCGCGGCCGGATACGATGGCTTCTCGACCTTCAGATCGTTGTACGCGAAGGTGGTATAACTGAGGCCGTGCCCGAACGGATAGGTGGGGGCGCTGGTTCCATCCCAGTATCGCTTGTCGGTGTTTGCCGGATCATGCGTGGTGAGATGGGCATAGGTCACTGGTGCCTGGGAAGCGCTGCGTATCCAGGAAATCGGCAACTTGCCGCCGGGCACAGCGTCGCCGACCAACAGATTGGCAGCAGCGGCAGCGCCTTCGCTTCCAGGATACCAGAGGTCCATGATCGCGGCAGCTTTGGTATCATGCAGATTGATTGGCCGCACGCTCATGAGCAGAACCACCACCGGCTTGCCGGTTGCGACGACGGCGTCGAGCAGTTCTTGCTGGCGGCCAGGCAGTTCGAAGGACGCACGCGAGGCGGCTTCGCCGCTCATGTCCTGACCTTCCCCAAGTACCAGCACGGACACGTCAGCATTTTGCGCTAGGCTGACTGCGTGCGCGATCTCGCTCGTTTCGTCGAGGGGCGGCCGTTTTGCAGGCGTTCCATCGATCATCACAAACGGTGAGGGGAACGTACGCGCCGGCATCCGGACGCCTTCCGAGTAGGTGATCTGAACGCTTGTGCCGAGCTTAGCTTTAATTCCGGTGAGAATACTGGCTCCCTCCGGCTTGTTCAGCGGGAACACCCAAGACCCCAGGACGTCCCTCGTGCTGTCGGCCAGAGGCCCGATCACGGCGATGGATTTGAGGGCATGGCGGTCCAGCGGAAGCACTGAAGCCTCGTTCTTCAACAGGACCGCTGATCGTTCGGCCGCTATGCGCGCTTGGGTTCGATGTGCGGGATCGGCCCAGACTTTGGCCGCTGCGGCTTCATCGACATATGGCTTCTCGAACAACCCCATGCGAAACTTCATTTCCAGGATGGGGAGGACGGCCTGATCCAACTCCGCAGTGGTAATCTTTCCCTGTGCCAGCGCCTCAACGAGATTCTGCATGGTTGCGGGACGGGTAGGTGGGATCATTTCCATGTTGGCCCCGGCCTTGAACGCACGGAGCGCAGCGTCGGCGGCATCCTTTGCGAAGCCGTGCTGGGTCAGAGAATTGACCGCATCGGCATCGCTAACGACAAAGCCCTTGAAACCCCAGGTTTCGCGCAGCACCTTGGTCAGCAGCCAATGGTTTCCCGTCGCGGGAACGCCGTTGACCGGCATGTAGGCGCTCATGATGTTGCCCGCGCCCGCGTCGATGGCCGCCTTGAACGGTGGCAGATAAACATTCCACAGATCGCTGTCGGAAAGGGCAACTTCATCGTAGTCGCGTCCACCGGTCGCGGCGCCGTAGCCAGCGAAGTGCTTGGGTCCTGCGATGATATGATCCGGTGCGCCTATATAGGAACCTTGGAAACCGCGAACCTGGGCTGCGGCCATCGCCGATCCCAAGTACGGGTCTTCACCGGCCCCTTCGAAGATCCGCCCCCAGCGCGCATCGCGCGCGATGTCGACGTTCGGTGCGAAGGTCCAATGCAGGCCAACCGCGCGCGCTTCTTTCGCCGCAACCGCCTGCGAGCGCTCCGCTACGGCCGGATCCCACGATGCTGCCATTCCGAGCGGCGCTGGGAAAATGGTATGCAGGCCATGGATGACGTCGAACCCGAACAGCAACGGAATGCCGTGAGGAGACTGTTCCACAGCGATCTTTTGCGCACGATTGATCAGCTTGGGATCGGTGACGAACAGCGCCGCGCCAGCGTGGCCTGCTGCGATCTCTTTTTCGACTTCCTGAGCAAGTCGGGGGACCTGAGCGAAGTAGAAATACTGGCTGAGTTGGCCGGCCTTTTCCTCGGGAGACAACTTGGCAAGCAATGCGCGTGCGCGGGCTTCTGCACTCTCACTACCTTGGTTACGTGTTGCAGTGCCAGCACCAGCGGGTTCCGCTGGAACGAATTGTGACCAGCAGAGGCCCGCGAGAAGTGCCGTTTTGGCAGTTGCCTTGAAGATACGCACGTTAGTCTCTTCCCTCGCGAACGCGCAAACGGGCACCCCACATTGAAGCTGTGGGGTGGTGATGTCCGGCAAGGGGGATCCCTGGCCAGGTGTGCGTGGAGCGGCTCTAAAAGCCACCCCACTGATCAGGAGTTCACTTCTTCGGAGGAAGCTTGGCGAGGTCTGCGTCAATTGCCGCTAGTTTTTCGTCCGTGATCATGTCGCTCGAATACTGCTGGATCGCCTTCAGCGTCATGCCGCGCGCCATGTCGATCTGATCGCTCTTCACCAGGTCGGGAAGATACTTGGCGAGAATTGCCTTCGAATCAGGGTCGTCGAGAAGCGTTCCGATGTCGGTTCCTTCGGTAGTGTAACGCGGAGCCTTTGAAGGCGCTTGCGCCGCCGGGGCGGACGTCGTCGACTTGGAAGCCTGGGCGTTCGCGGTTGAAGCCAGCGAAAGCACCGCTGCGAAGGCAATCGTTTTGTACGTGATCATGCTCAGGTTCCTTCTCCATTTTGCCCGTTGTCCCGTAACGATAGATTCGAGTGGGCCGTGCCTTAAATGTACCAATCGTCCATATATGGCGTGACGGCAAATTGCTATGCTGAATCGAAGCTCACGAGCGATTCAAAGGGCCGCGGAACCGATCGCGCCGCCGACGGATGTCAGTCACCGTAAAACGCACTTTCCGTAGCTTAAATGGCATCGTAGACGGTGAGCAAGAATATTCTGGCGCACCGTTGGGCCCGGAATTCTGCGGCGCACACCGCTTGATGGGAGACGGCGTGTCATGCCGTGAAGAAAGATGGAGAGGAATTTCGATGGGTGAAATAGATCGCCTTCCCGACGCGAAGTTGTTCATCGCCGGGGCGTATTGTGATGCGCAGGGCGGCCGAAGGTTCGACGTGATCAATCCCTGGTCAGGTTTGGTTGTCGGTTCGGCTGCAGATGCCAGCAGCGAGGATGTCGACGCGGCGATCGCCGCTGCGCGCGATGCATTCGACAACTCCGACTGGCAATGCGATCACGCGGGCCGCTTCGCCAAGCTGACCAAGATGTACGAGATAATGGCGAATGACCAAGAGAGCATCACTGCCTTGGCTCGCCTTGAAGCAGGAGCAGCTCTCGGTGCCGCGCGCCGCGCACACGTCGATCAAGCCATCACTTGCTTCAAGGATTTGCTATCCATTTTCCCGGATCTGCAATGGGAGCGAGACTTTGGAAATCGCGTGCACCACGGCAGCACGACGCGGCGCAAAGTCGTGTACGAGCCCATCGGTGTGGTGGGAGCGATTACTCCCTGGAACGTGCCACTTTACGTAAACGTTGGTAAGGTCGTGTCGGCGCTGCTCGCGGGCTGTACGGTTGTCCTAAAGCCAGCACCGGACACGCCGGGCATGGGCGCAATCTTCGGACGATGGGCTGACGCGGCAGGGATCCCGCCGGGCGTCCTGAACGTCATCACGGGTCACGATCCTGCCCTTGCGGGAGAACTGCTGGTAGGAGACCCTCGGGTCGATCTCATCAGTTTCACTGGTTCCACCGGCGTGGGTCAACGCATCATGGAGGCAGGAGCGAGATCGCTTAAGCGCGTCTTTTTGGAGCTCGGGGGGAAGTCGGCGAAGATCATCCTCGATGACGCGCCAGATTTTAGCCGCGAGGTCGCACAGTCCATGCTTGTGTTCCACGCAGGGCAAGGTTGCGCTGTGCAGTCCCGCCTACTGGTTCCGCGTAGCCGTTATGCCGAAGCGGTGGAGGCTTTGAGGCATGCCTATTCTGCCTTCACGGACAATTGGGGAGAATTTGATAATCCGGCCCATGTCATGGGCCCTGTGATTTCGCAGCGTCAACTCGATCGGGTTCATGGATATATCGAACTCGGCATCGCTGAGGGTGCGACGCTGCTCGCGGGCGGCCAGCTTCGCCCGGACAAGGGAAGTGGATTCTTTGTCGAGCCGACTTGCTTTGTCGATGTCACGAACGACATGCGCATTGCGCAGGAGGAAATTTTCGGCCCCGTGCTCGTCGTCATCCCCTTCGAAGATGACGACGATGCCATTCGCATCGCCAATGACAGCGCGTACGGCTTATCGGGCGGCATCGTTTCAGAAGATACTGGTCGCGCGGAAGCCATGGCCAGGCGCATTCGAACCGGTTCGGTTAGTGTCAACGGCGGAATGTGCATCGCCGGTGATCTTCCGTTCGGCGGCCGAAAAGCCAGTGGAATTGGTCGTGAGTGGGGCATTGAGGGACTGGAGGAGTTTCTCGAAAGCAAGGTGATAGCTACCGTCATTCCTGACTAACCAGTGGGATTGCCGGTGCATCGAAGATTACGCTGTTCCGATTGTGAAATGTCCCAGGCGGTAGAGCCTGGGACATGTGATCCGCCAGAAACAATGAATTAAATCAGGCACCGTCCCCCAGCTTTAGTTGGCCGGGGCACCTTCAGAATCCTTCTCGCCGAGCAACCGGATGGGGCCGAGCAGTCCCGAAGGCCTCAACTTGGATGTTTTGCTGTAAGCGGGAAAGCTTGTCCAAGTCACCTTGTCGAGGTCGCCCTGCTGGTCGCCGATAAGCCGATTGACCCACAGATTGGCGACCTTGATCTCGATCGCGTTTTGACCTGGCTGAAGGAACCCGCCGATCTCTAGGCGATAGGGAGCATGCCAGAGCCCGCCGACGTAATGGCCGTTTACGGTGACACTTCCGACATCTCGTAGATCCCCCAGGTCTATCCAGGTTTTCATGCCGGGGCGCCAATCCGAAGGGGCGGAAAAGCTTTGCGAATACGTGGCCACACCGGAGAAGTAACGCACCCCCGGATCCTGGCTTTCGCTGAGCGATACGAGGTGCTCCAGACTGATTGATTTTGGCGCGCCGCGATCGGCTTGGAAGCCGACTTTCCACGGCCCGCTGAGCTCTCCTAGCATCACAGGAGCCGGAGATGACACCGTGCGAGCTGTCGTCGTTGTCGGTTGGCGAAACACGATGAAGACGGCGTCTTCCTCTGCCAACTGCAGGGGGACAATCGTTTTCCCTTGCTCGATACGATACGAGAGCGGCTCCGTCTTACCGGTCGTCGCTCGCCACAGCTCGGGGGCCATGCCGGTGACGCGGAAGCTTGCCTCGACAGTTTCCGGTCGGTTTTGCCGGTTTGTGACGAAGTAGGCGTCACCATCGTGAAGTTTGCGATGTAGGAAAAGCAGCTGGGTGTCGGCGAGAGGGGACTTGTACTCGAAGTCCGGCACGAGCCCCAGGGTGCTGAGCGCGCCAGCGACGTCAGATCCAGTGATGACCTGTCCTTTCCCTACCCGCGTGATCGGTGCGCCCGACCATAGTCTTCGCACCAAGAACGCAAATTGGGCGGGATCATCTGCAAGGCTGGGCGAGCTCGTGGGTCGAGTGCCGATTATGGTGGCGCCCTCTGCTGCTAAGGCAGCAATTCGCTTCAGAACTGGAAGAGTCATTCTGGAGCTCGAGCCGCCGAGATAGAGCACGTGGTATCGCGCACCGGTCGGCGTGATCAGATCCTTTCCGTCGACTTTCAGGAGGCGCAGCACGGCATCTGGATTGACGAAATCGTACGCGTATTGGCGAGGGACCTCGGAGGGTAAACCGCCCGCGAAGAGGCTCGTGAGCGGCGCTTCTTCGCCATAGAAATAGGCAACGTCGGCGACGTTGCGTCCCTGCTGAAGCAACAGGGAGCTTCGAGAGATGTAGTCGATCCAGGGCCGTGCCATTTCAGCCCAGGTTTCGTGGCGAGTAAAATACTGGCCGAACATGCCAAGCGACAAGCCCGGTACCTTGTCGTCAACGGGCTGATGAACGGAAGTATGGATGACCGGCCGGTTGATCCCGAGCACAAATTCGAAATCGATGATCCGCTTAAGCTCGTTAGGCCCCGTGGCCCAAGGCATCATGATCGAGGTGAGCGATTCTGCCGCTGCAATGTTCTGACCATAAACGTGGGCGACGGACGCAGCGCCTTTCACATCTGCAATGAACGGGCCAGGGATGGATGCGTTGCGGGGGACATACCACATGGCGGACATGGGGTAGTCTGTGAAGCTGCGCATTCGCATGTCGTCGCCCAATGTGCTTCGCGCATTCTCGAGGGCTTCCCCGTAAAGCTTGAGGCCGTTTTGATGACCGACCTCGGCGATCGTGCCGTAGTGCGCTGTAGCGTGGAGTTCCCCGATTGTGCGGCGGAAGTCGTAGAGGAAGGCGTCGGTTTGTTGGCGTGATCCAACAATCGCTCCAGTCAATGCAGGAAGCCACGGCGTAAGGTCATAGCCGCGCAAACGGCGGAATTCGGCGGGCAATGCCGGGGTCCAATTGAACGGTCCAACCTCAGTGGAGTCGTTGACTAGTGCCCGGACGCCGGCAGATCCAAACAACTGGCTGCCTGTGGTTTCCCGGTAGGTTCCGAGATAGTGGTCGAGATAGCGGCGCACGGCTGCGGGGTCGAGCTTGTCCACCTCTAGCCCGGTCGCCTCAGGGCTGGCGGGGTGGTTCGTCTTGCCGATCAAGGACCACCCCAGCCTCACAATTCGCCACGTCCCGGAGAGGGGTTTCCAGTCGACCGTGCCGTCCGATTTGACCCGTTTCGTTAAGTCGACGATATCTGAGGCCGCGAGGCCCTTCGCGTCCTTATCTACCCCAGCGTCGAGCGCGTAATAATCGGGTACCGTGGCGAAACCGGCCTTCGCTTGAAACAGATTGACTCGGCTCTCCCCCGACAACGTAAGCTGCCGAACCTCGAGCTTGCCCGGAACACCGCTGCCGAAAGCGCTGCTGGCACCGGGTCGTTGTGCGAAGATCACGCGAAAGTGCGCACCGGTCACAGGCGCGAAGCTTGATGTGCTGGGGGCATCGCTGACCGGGATGTCGATCACTTTCGTCCAGGCCTGCCCGTCCTCGCTGACCTCAAGGCGAGGAAGGAGGCCGGGCCCGCGGGGGTTGGGGGCTATGCCGGGTACGAAAAGGGTGAGCGATCGCACGATCTGAACGGACGGGAAATCGATGTTGATGGTACCAGGAGCCTCCCGCGAGCCTGCCTTCAGCGGCGCGAACGACGTGAGGCTGTCATCGGCAAGGGCGTCGCCGTTAAGCAACTGACCGTCAGCGGAATGATAGACCGGCACCGGGAGAGAGTTCGGGTGGTTCACGCGGTAGGCAAAGACGGCGATATCACGGTACATCGTGGCCGCGTCGGCCGTCTCGGCCGACAAGTGTTGATACGGACCGGTCGTCTCTGCAGGTGCTGGAAGCTGGATAGGGCTGCCGGCTCCCGCAACGATCAGCTTTTCCGACCATGACAGCTTCTTCATTGCGTCTGCCGGAGGTACCCATGGTCCGCCGGTTTCCGACCAGCCCGGCGAAGATGCGATAGCGAGCTCCAAGCCGGACGCCTCAGCTTTTTCAGCGGCGAACTTGAACGCATGTCGCCAGTCCGGGGAAATATAGGGGAGACGTTTGGCGACGATCTGGGGGGTATCCTGGTTTGCATCGAAGTTCTGCAGTCCACCAAGCCCGATACGCTGCATCCACTCGATGTCTTTGGCGATTCCGTCTTCTGTGATGTTGCCGTTCATCCAGTGCCACCAGACGCGCGGCCGCGCAGCGGCGGGTGGATTTTCGAACTCTTCGTCGAGAGCAGGCCTATCGGACTGAGCAGGTTCTGCCCGCGAGGCATGAGCGTTGCCGAGCACTGCGATTGAACCCGCCAACATGAGCGCCGCCCGTATCCGCAACCCGGTCATTCTTCTCTCCCTGCTAACTTGAATTTTGTAATGTTCTGGCACTGGCATTGGACGCCCGAGCACGCTGTGCAGCGCGCTTATACGTTTCGGTAGGCGACTGTTTTTGCGTATGATTCACGCTCACAGCGAGGATCGCAGCCGATGTCGCATCGGCGGCAATCCTCTTTGTTCATCACCCGGTTCTTTCCGGGTCTACGTCATTCGGCCGCTGCAGCTTGAGTTGCCACTGGGGCATCCAGGGGCGGCCGAACCGTACGGGACCGGTCCTTGATCGCAGCGAAGTCCGCCTCATACTTCTTGCGTACCGTACCACACAGATGGTCCCAGATCGTCGTGTAGCCGCCGTAGTTGCCGTTGAAATAGCGATGGTGCTGGTCGTGGAAGGTCGTGGTGATGAACCACTTCGTTGCCCAACTTCGGTTCCACCAGCGCGGCAAGAATTCATAGCCGGTATGGACGTAAAGACCCATGATGATGTTGGTCGGCGCAATCAGCGCCATTGTTGCGTCGTGCACCGTGAAAAGGGTCAGGAACAGCGGTACGAAGCCACCGTTGATGAGCGATTCCAACGGGCTGACCGACAAAGTGGTCAACAGGTTCGGCGATGTGGAACGGTGATGGAGCTTGTGAACCCACGTGTAGAAAGGTTCTTTGTGCATCCAACGGTGAAGCCAGTAGAAGTAAGTGTCGAATAGGAAAAAATAGAGCGCATATTCCAGTGCGATCACCCACCAACTCGCGGGGCTTGAGGCAAACGTGATCCAGCTTTGTGCTTTGAGCCAACCGGTGGTCGGCCCCAGCAGAAACGCGGTGACAGTCAGGTTGACCGTTGCGAACAACACTTCGTTGCGGAATGTCTTCCACTTGAAGCCCCTGGGCTGAATTTTCCGGGCTTTGAAAAATCCGCTGGCAACCCCCCAGACGAATCCCGTGGCCAGGAATGCCCAAAGCCACAATGACAAAGCATGTTCCGCGCTAAACCAGGAAAACATTTTGGACCTCAGCTCAGAGCAATCGCGAAGGCAACGATATGAGCAACGACAGCAAGGGTGCCTGCGAACAAAACGGGGCGATATTGGGCGGTAGCCATGATCAAATCTCCATTGCCGAACCGAAGTGTTCAGCTGTTGGCGACTAAGTGGCATGCCGCGATTGGCCCGCAACCGGGTTTACGTTACGGTAGCAAAAATGACGTGAAATCGGCGCCGTATCGGTATTTTCCGGTTCGCGCATCGCCAATCGGCAGGAGAAGACGTGAACAGGATACGCCGCATTGTGATTGAACTCTGGGCGATGATCGTGTTCGCGGCGATTGTCGGATTCCTCGGCCCCTTCGGGACATACCTTCAAGCCGATTTTCCCGAACGGGTCCTAAACTGGTGGATCCATTTAATGGGCGCCTACGTTCTCGTTCGGCCGTCGATCGTATTGTGGAGCATGGTCGCCTCAGCGATGGATTTACCCAAGAGCACTCTTGTTTTCTGGGGCGTGGCTATCTCGAGCTTCCCTCTCGCATTGATATGGAGATGGGGCGCCAGCGTATTTTTTCGGGAGTTGGGAGGGTTCATCGGAATTCTCCCCTTTGCGTTGCTCAGCGCGATGACGGTGCTTGTCGTCGTCTGGTGGGCCAGACGTACGGATGCCCACCTTTCAGAAAAACGACCAGCTGATCGACCAAATGTTATGCTCCCCCACAGCCTTGCAGAGCCGGTTGGGGAAATACAAATCGTCGCCCAGGAGATGTCTTCAACCTCGGCCGCACTCAGCGAAACGCGCCTGATGAAGCGTCTGAGTTCAAAGTTTCAAGGGCCGGTCAGCGCCATTCAAAGTGAGGACCATTACGTGCGAGTCCACGGTACAACGGGCAGTGAGCTTCTATTCATGCGGCTGCGCGATGCTATCGCTGAGATGGAGGGGACGCCTGGCCAGCAAGTTCATCGGAGTTGGTGGGTTGCCGATTCCGGTGTTTCAGAGGTCAACGTCGACGGACGCAACCGCACCATTCAATTGCCAAATGGCGAGATAGCACCGGTTGCCCGCGATTCCGTGGCGCGTCTCGAACGGCTAGGATTCCTGCCTGTGGCTAGGTAGGAACGAGCCGCACTGCAGATCTGACCCGTCACCAGACTTCGGCACCCTGCATAAGAATGCCGACGATAAACTCGGCCTGCTCGCGGGCTTGTGCCGCGGTCAAAGGCCGGTCAATTCCCTGGATATTCAACCATCCGGATATCATCGCCATGATCGCCTGCCCGACCTTTTCGGGGTTTTTGGCGTTGATGTTGGCCGCTGGGCCGTAGGTTACGACTTCATCTCGGAGGTATGCGACCATCTCGATATAGCCGAAAAACTCGGCGCTAATGCCGCTGTTGCCGCGCCCCACGGCGCTTAGTGCCAGGCGTGTGAAGTCGCGAACCTCTTGTTTCGTGGTCCACACCAGCATGGTGGTCGTGTGATGGATCAGCCGTTCGCGCAGGTCGCTGCCCAATCGCGCGGACTGCTGGGTCGTTTTTCGAGACCAGGTTGCGATCCTGGAGTGGAGTACGGCATTGAGAACGGCCAACTTATCCGGAAAACGCTTGTAGAGCGTCGTTTTGGGGACAGGGACGGCGAGCGCTATGGCGTCCATAGTCGTCGCGTCGAAGCCGTCCGTGAGAAACATCTCAGTGGCGACTTTTATGATTGCTTCGGTAATTGCAACTGATTGCGCGCGAGACGGCCTTCCACGACCCGTAGGCCGTCCGTCACTCCGAGTCGGCGTGGCGGTGGGTTCGGCCTGTGTTGCGTCGATCACGTTTCAATCCTCTCGCGTCCCCATCGCTCGTCTCACCCGATCGTGGGGCATGACGAACGGCACCGGAGGGATGAGATCGGTTAAAACGGTGCGACAATCCAGCGATGCGGGGGGAAGCGGCCTCCTGTCAAGATCAACGCCAGACCGGACGCCGTGCTAGACGGCGTATGTTTCCGCCGAGGACCTACGCAAATTCATCCAGCGACCACTGCGTGCGCCACGCGATGGTAGGGCGATCACCCTGGAAGATCAGAGGCAACCAGACGTAGCGGGCTTTCGACGTATCCACGTTGGCCGTCAGTATGGGCATTACCCGGCGTTCTTCGGCAGTCAGTTCGCCGCGCGGGCGTTGCATGGCCTTGGTTATGGCACTTTGAAGGAGAACAGAGGTCTCACCGCTCGTGAAGGCGACGCTATCTTGTGGCCCCATCCAGCGGTCCGCCATCGCAATGTACAGGTCCTGTTTGGATGGGACCTTGAAGATACAACTGATCTGCGAGTTGAAGGAGGTCCGGGATCTATCCTGGGGGTGCAGATCGCCCAGGTTGGCCCACGGCCCGTGATATGTGTCCGCGATCGCGATCTGCGAAGGGTTGGGGAAGTAGCCGGAGGTCCCTGATGTCGCGAGATAATATTTACCTCGACGCGCGAAAAACGCAGGACCTTCCCGAACCAACGGTGGTGCACCGTAAGGGAAATGTGTCGAATAATAGCCTGTCACGTCCGTGTAATCGTCCGTCAGATCTGCGCAAATGAGTTCGCTGTGAACCCGTTCGAAGTACATATAGGCTTTGCCATCGGCGGGATGAGCGACCAGATCGAAATCGCCCGCGCTCATGCCTAGCGGCCGTAACTCGCTGCGGACGATCGTGTAGGGGCCCGTGATCTTGTCCGCCGTCAGGATTGTGCGTGTTTGGTCCGTCTTGCCCATGATCTTGAGCCAACACACGAATTTGCGTGTTCGCTGATTGTAGAGGATGTGTGGGCGGTCCAGTTTGACGGTTCGCGGGTTGAGAGGTGAGGCGGGGTCGTGCTCATCAGGCGCGATGATCAGCCCTAGGTCCTCCCAGTTGTAGAGATCCTGCGAGCGGTAGCAGCGAACGCCCCACGTCCAGACATCGCCGGTTGCGCTCGTGAATTCCTTGTTTTCGCCGTACCAGTAGAATGCGTCGCCGACGCGCATGACGGAGCCGCCGTGGGCCTGGATGGGTTTGCCGGCCGTGTCGAGCCACTCCGCACCGGGTAGAAATGAGCTGTTCCGTGAAGAAGTTCGGGGTTGCGCGAGGACAGGAATTGCCTGGCTCGCGGCGATTGCGGCGCCGCCGGCGAGCACCCCACGGCGAGACAGGTTCCTCATCTGATCTATCCTCTCTTAAGCGCTCTGTGGCGATGCAAACAAACAAGGTTGGAATAGCTGCGGCACGACACCGAAGGCGTATGAACTGCCCCTCTTTGGATTATCTTGGAATCGCCGCATCAGCCAAAGTAGCCGATGCGCTGCGTGTATCTTCCAAGGCCCGCTCAATTAACCGCTTCATATGCGCATGTGCTTGTTCTGGCTCTCGAGCTGCAATGGCGCGATATACGGCCACGTGATCCGGGATCGAGTTTCGCGGCAAGACCGTGGCCCGTTCTTTGTAACGGGTTGTCCATGTGATCACCGCATCGATGCTGGCTTGCAGGCCCAGCAGGGCTGAATTGCGGGTTGCACGAAGTATCGCGTGGTGAAACTCGCGGTCGGCGGTGCGCCCCCTCGTGCCAGCCATCGACTCTCGCATTACCGCAAGAGCGTTCCGCATTGCCGTCAGGTCCTCACTGGTCCGGCGCTGTGCGGCCAATTGTGCGGCCGCTGGTTCAACAGCGCCCCGTAGCTCGAAAATGTCACGAACAAGCTCCTGATCGGGTTCTACCGAAAAGGCCCAAGCGATGACTTCGGGATCGAGAATATTCCACCGATCCCGCGAGAGGACGCGGGTTCCGCATTTGGGCTTGCTCTCGATCAGCCCTTTGGAGGCGAGAACTCGCATCGCCTCACGCACTGCCCCCCGCGAGATATCCAATTGATCTGCCAAGACCAATTCGCCAGCAAGAATACTGCCTGCTGGATAGTGGCCCGAAATGATATCTTGGCCGATCTTGTGAATGACTGAGCCTTGTAGGCGCCGTCCGGGAGAGCGGAGAGACGGCGCAACACTGCCTTCGTCTAGCCCCCCTTCGATGTTATGTGCCCGCATGGTTACCCCTCCCCGGGCAGCGATCTAGTTGCTTGAATCGCGAATTAGATCGCTGACCTGTTCCCGCAACTCACCGACGCTGGTGTCGATCAAACGGCCATCGTCTTCCCGGAGCGGAATTTCGGTGTAGAGGACGCGGCGCTCCGAAGTGAGCGGCGGCGTCGCTTCATGCAATGTGCAAGAGAGGTGAACGGTCAGATCGCCGGGCGCTGTAACAAGGGCGACAATCGGGAGGTACGGGGCGCTTTTTGCTACTTCGACCGGCATTGCGAGCCGGTGGGAACCCGCTGCGACGCGAAGCTGGCCGTTTTCAGGGCTGGAGGCGCTGATAGCTACCCCAACCGTCATCCGAGCGCACGCATAGCTATGGCGCCCCAGATGGCAGTCACGGTGAAGGGACAGGTCTGAAGGCCCTGATACGACACCTACAGGCTTGAACAACGCTTCAATGATGCGCCCTTCGGCCGGCTTACGGGCGAGCGCGTCGTTAGCTTCCAGAACGGTTATGAGCCGTTCCCAAAGTTCGCTCGTCAACAACTCGCGAGTGGATGGTGAGCGCTCGACAAATTCCTGCAGGCGCACGCAAACGCGTTGGCCATCGGCGAGCTGCGCCCACCACGATTTTCCATCACCCTCCGCATAGGCGCTTCGCGCTTCATCCATCTCCCGCGAGATTTTCTCGATTAGGCTTGGCGGGACCCAGCCTCGGAGGTGGACGAACCCTGCTTCTCTTAGAAAATGACCAATTTCCTCAGCGGAATCTTCCGGTCCAAAGCTGCGCTTCAAATCGAGTGTGGCGCCTCGCTGATCCCGGAAGCCAAGCTCGCCGGAGACCAATGGCCACCCTTCGAGTATGGAGATCCAAAGGGAGTCCCAGATTGACAAATCGAGCAACGAGCCGCCTTCGAATTGTAGCGCGCGAGCGGTAAGCAAGCCGTTGAATGAAATCTCATTTTGCGCAAGCTCGGTAAATTGCTGAGCCGTCAGCGTGACAATCAAGGCATCGCTGGTTTCCCCGGGTTCGACGACAATCCGCTCGCCCAAAAAAGATAAGGACAGCGTCCAGGCTTCATCCGCCACTCTGATTGTCAGCGCACGGGGGCTCATCGCTTGATAACCAGCGGTAGCAACATCACCATGAAGCTCAAGGAGCGCCGGCAAGTCCTCGCTAAAAAATTGGCCCGGGGCGATGGCCGATTTGCGATCCTCGTCGCGACGGGTGCGTCGGTCTAGTTGAAAGCTCATAACGTCCTTACCCAAGCTAGCTTATATTTCTTGATCTCGGTCGGGCCAATTCGTCGGGGGAGGGCATAAAACAGCCTGCCGGTTCCCTCGACCAAAAACTACTAACAGTTTCTTTTATGGAGCAGGCCGCGTCTGTCAATTGCGATCCATCGGTGATCGCGGTGGCGGCCTCGATCCAAATTCGGAGCCAACCGAGAACCATTCTCAAGATTATCGTGCGAGGTTGCAGCTTGAATAATCTTCTCGATCTAATGCATGTTGGAAAATTCAACGATCAATCAGAAACTCAACCGAGCCACCATCGTCTGGATGAATAGAATGACCATGTTCATTTTTAAGACATTCTTGGATCGAATTATCAAGGACATCGAGTAGGTCTTGGATTTCTGCCACTCCTGATTTGTCTGGCAGGATACTAATTACCAAAGGGTGTTCGCTGTCCTGCTGCGGGATCAAGCGCGAGACTGAGTTCGCAGATATTCCATAACCAGCTGGTCCCACGCAGTAGCCGTTCGCGCGAACGCGTGAGATCCTTCCCAACATTTCCGAGATTTGGAATTTGGTTTCGGCCGTTGCTTCATGGTTTAAGCGCCGGAGCAATCCTTCCCAGGTCCCCTCCGCTGAGGCCGCGAGCATTAACCATCCCGGTGCATTGTTGGAAAGACGCTCCTTTACTCCATTGGTGATGCCTCGATTTATCGCGACTGAGCGCTCCCCATGCCGGCAGGCAATAAGCTGCGCGTCGATTCCAACGCGTGAGCTGAGCATGACCGTCAGGCCGTTTTGCTCAACGATGTGGTCGATGAGGCGAACGATCCGTCCATCACGGATGATTCCCGATTGACCGCAGGTTCCCATAATTGCCGCCCGGGCAGTCAGTCGATAGGTTCGTAGCTCAGGATCTCTATAGAGTAGTCCAAGCTCGACGAGGCTCGTCAGCAGTTCTGACGTACTAGATTGCGGACGGTTATAGCGTCGAACGATATCCATCACGGTCAAGTCACGATGTTCGGCGTCGAAATATTCCAGGACTTCAATAAGCCGGCGCGCGATTTTAGCCTTGTTCGAGCTTTGCAAATTCATGCTTCAACTCCCTTCAGGGGCTCCAGATCTAAGTCCGTCCAGCAAATTAGTGTCAGCTGTGGCAAACAAAAAATGGCGGGGCCGCAAGGGCACCCGCCAAGGTTGGGAGCTCGGAGGGAGCTCATTCAAAACTAGTTAGCGCGAGCCGAAAGCATAACGGACGTTGATACCGAACTCGCGAGGCGTGGTCGTCGTGACGCCCGTATAGGTGCTGGTTGCCGTAGCTGCGACCGTGGACGTGGCGCCCGTGGGGATCAGGTAGCTCGTGAAGAGCGGGTTGGTCCGCGAGAGCGTCTTGGTCGTGCCGATGATGTTCTTGGCGAACAGCGATACTTCCCACGCCCCCTTCGGATCACGGATGCCCGCGAACAGGTTGAGCAGGCCGTAAGCACCGACATCGTCGAACCTGTTGGTCGGGTCGGTTTGCGAGCTGCCATTGAAGCTGAACAGACCGCGCAGGTAGGAGTCGACCTTGTCCGAGATTGGCAAGGTGTACTCGCTGGTTACCGACGCGCTGAACGGAGCCTGGAAGCCCGAACGCTGAGTGACCTTGCAGGAGGCCAGATTGTTGGCGCCGACTGCGGCCTGCAGTTGAGCCAAGCTAGGCGCCGAGGTAACCGAGTCCGGGATGCCGTCGCCGTTCAGATCGTTGCACGGCACGGTGCCGTTTTTGATCTTACCAAGCGAGTAGCTGCCGACGACCCCGATCGACCACTGCGGTGTCACGCTGAAATTGAGGTCGCCTTCCAGGCCGTTCACTTCGACGGGAACTGCGCCGACGAAATTGAACTGCGAAACCTGCTGCGCGATACCAGTTACGGCGCCGGCGGCATTCCGGACGGCCACGGTGTTGACGAAATAGACGCCCTGACCGCCAACGCGGTACGGGTAGTTTTTGAACTTCTGATGGTAGGCGGTCAGGTTTGCGCGGAGCCTACCGTCGAGGAAGGTGCTCTTCACACCAACTTCGTACGACTTGGAGGATTCCGCCGGAAGATTGGTGAACGAGTTCTCAAGCGCCGAGCGGGCGAGGCTGAAATCGCCGACGACATTGATCCCCGGGCGCCAGGAGCTTCCCGTGCTCGCGTAGACCATCAGGTCGCGATTGATATTGTACTTCGCCGACGCGGAGTAGATCCACTTCTTGGCATCCTGCCCGTCCGTGGAAATGGTGGTTCCGTTGACGATCGTCTCGTCATGCGAGGTGTAATCGATATGACGCAGGCCACCGGAGAGCTCGAAAGCATCGCCGATATGGCCGGTCAGGTTGCCGAAGAACGACTGCTCATGCGAGTTGCCGACGCGCGCGACGGGCGTGTAGACAACCGTAATCAGCCGTCCAGTGGGCAAGCCGATCATCGTTGGGCTGGTCAGCTCGGTTGGCGAGCTGTTCTTATAATCGAAGAAACCTGCCACGTAGTCCAGGAAGCCGAACATGCGTTCGCTGTTCTGGAGGCGCACTTCATGTGAGGTCGAGGAAGGGTGCGAGAACGTGGTCTGCCAGACGTCCCCCGGGAAGAAGTTCGCACCGTCCTGGTTGGCCGTAGAGGAGATCTTCTGAGTGTAGTGCTGACCCTGATAGATCAGGTTCTGGCCGGCGAACGTTGCTTCTGCACGCCAGTTGTAGATGTCATAGACCTGATGGATGCGGCGGGCGGTTTCCTGATTGGAAAGGCGATCCTTAGTCGAAATGAAGACCGGGCTCGGCAGAGCGTCCGGGTTGGCTTCGCTGAACGAGGCAACCTGGTCGTAGGCGTACGACAGTCGGTCGAGGCGCTGATAGAGCGCTTCAGCCTTGAACCAGTCAGTCGGCTGCACGAGCGCCGAAATGCGGCCGCTTTTGGTGCGGGCATATGGATCGCGGCCGCTGTAGATGGTGCGCACGCGGTCGCCGTCACCTTCATCCCAGACGCCGGCCGCGCGGATGGCGGCGATGCCCTCGATGATCGGGATATTGACAGCACCCTTGAAGTTGGTCGTGCCGATATTGTTGGCGGTCAGGTCCACCACACCGCCATAGGAATAGAGATCCGGCTTCTTCGCGGTGACAGTGATAGCCCCCGACGGTGCCGCTCGTCCGCGCAGGGTACCTTGCGGGCCGCGCTGAACTTCGATCTGCCCGATATCGTACATCTGCTGCAGAATGACGCCGGCGGTGATCGGAGCATCGTTGAAGTAGAATTCGACGGTGGGATTGTTGCCGCTCGCCGTGATGTCGAAGTTCACGCCGCGCATGCGTGCATTGCCGCCGGTGCCGTTCGATTCCGTGGTCAGTTGGAGACCCGGAACGATCGACGAAACATCCTTGAAGTCGCGGAGGTTGAGTTTGGCGACTTCCTCAGAGGTGACAGTGTCGATGACAGCCGGAACGTCCTGCACGTCCTCGTCGCGGCGTCGTGCCTGGACAATGATGACATTGGTCGGATCGGCTTCGTTGGCGACAGGCTGTGTCTGCTGCTGAGCCATTGCTGGCGTGGTGAAACCCGCCATCGCGGCTGAGCACAGCCATAGCGTATGGACCTTCATTCAATCCCTCCCATTTATTGTACGATTAGTGTAATTGGTCTTGGCCAGATGCCCCCGAGAGTCAATTTTTTGTACGACATTTGGGCGTCGAACCGTCTGTTTTTCGCTGCGGCGATGGACGAGCAGTTCGGGGCAGGCGGAATGCCTGAGAGCCTTAGGAAGGTTAGGATTTTGGCGACGCTATCGCGGGCTCGACGGCATGTCGTCTGGTTCTGGAACCTATTTGGATTCGATGAGGGCGATGCCCTCTGGCGGCAGTGTCAGTGACAGCTGCCGAGCGCCATTAAGCCGGTAACGCTGTGGGGGCGGAAGCTGGCCCGCCTTCCGCAGTGCTGCGATTTGAGCAGAGGTCGGAAGTTTGGGTGATCCCATTGCTCGCCAAGCAGGGAACGGAGATCCTTGCGTTTGGTCGACTTGGGTGACCAGGAGTTCCTGTCCCGGCTTGAGGTCTTCGATTGTGATCTGCAACTGCTTCTGCGTTCCCACGACATTGCGCGTTGCATCGGCCCCAGGGATGCCGGCTGCTTGCGGAACTTCAGCCAGGTTCCAGACCAGCGCTGCAAACGATCCATTCGACTTCCGCGACGCCAGCGCCGGACCTTCGGAGAATACTCGCCTGTCGCCCAGAGCGTGGAGGAGGCGGTAGGTGTTATATCCCGGTCGCGGGATCCCGCGCTGCAGGAGGGACCAACCCATAGCGCCATCCTGCAGCAGATAGTCTGCCGGGCCAAGCTCCTCATATGTCCCGCTGAGAACCCAATGGGACATGATCTGCGCTTCTCCCAAAGCGCTCTTTAGGACATGGGCGATCATAGCCGGGCTGTCTGCCGACCATTCACTTATATAGAGGGGCAACTTGGCCATTTTGCTGGCCGCTATCGAGGCCCGTGCGCTTTTGATCGCATCAGGAATGATGTCGTTGACGGAGAGACCGGGGGCACCCTCCTTTTCCGGGCCGATGCCACCGGCATAACTATGGGTTGAGACGAAATCCACTGGCGCATTTTCGGCCGCGCAGAAGTCTAGGAACTCAGGAATCCACTTAGTGCCCGACGTCGCGGGCCCGCCCACGCTAAGCCTCGGCGACACCGACTTCACTGCGACGGCGGCGTGCTTGTAGAGCTCGAAGTAGTCGGACTGTTTGCCGGTGAAAAAGAATGGCAGGTCGGGCTCGTTCCAAATCTCGATCGGCCATTTCGCCACGGCTTCAAGGCCGTACCGATCGACGATAAAACGGGTGAAGTCACCGATGAACTGGCCCCACGCCTCCATCGATTTCGGAGGTGTAATGTTGCCCTTATAAAACCCGAACGCAGCCGTGCCTGATGCAAGTTCGCTGGGCATGAAACTGAGCTCGACGAACGGTGACAGCCCGCGGTCAACCAAGCCGTCATAAACCTCAGCGACATCGCGGAAATTAGCGGTACCGGACCGATGCTGCGGATAGCGGGTGAGTACTCCGAGCTCATCATTGAGAATGCCATGGAAGCGAACCTGTCGGACACCGATTTGCTCCCGCGCCAGGTCAATATCTTCCCGCCAGCTCTCTCGCATGGTGATCGCGGCTCGGTCCGAGCCGACGCAGCTCCAGATATGTGGCAGATCTCCAATGTCCTCACGAGATCGGATCCGGATTGGCACTGTCTCGAGAGGCAGGGCAGCCAGCGCAGGAAACGATGCGGCAGTTGCGGTCACTGCGGATCCCACAAGGAAGCCTCGCCGTCCTATGGTCATGTCGTCCCTCACCTTTGAGCTTCCCTTTCCAGCACCATCAGCCACTCGCCTGGACCGTCCTCATCCTGATCCGGGCCGGGCGTTACGGCAGCCTGACGCGCAAGTTGGGTGGCCAGTGCGTCCCATTTAGGGTCAAGGCAGGCAGCCATCAGGTACGCGTGGCTGGCGGTCGCCGGATTCCACGGCTTATTCTGGTAAGTTTCTCGACCGGCAGCGGCACGCTGCCGGTCGAACGGGACAACCGACTTCACGAATTCGATGTGGGTTTCGGCGCCGCTCGCGAACTGGCTCAACCAGTTGAGAGTGGTCGGCAGATTTCGGCCATCGGCGCCGTGGTAACCGAACCAATCCTGCCCGTGCGCTTTGCCAGCCAAGGCGGCGAGAAGCTGGGAAGTGAGGCTGTAACTCACATAATGCAGTGCATCCCGCTGGGCGAAATCGAGTGTGGATCCGTCAGGACGAAGATTGGCGTCGACGTGCCGCTCAAATAGTTTGTGCGCGCGTTCAACCAGATCCGCATCACCGATTTGAAAGGCAGCCATCGCCGCGAGCTTGATGCGGTGGCTTTGCCAGTTGTTCGTCAGGGTGGGCTTGATTGGGACATTGCCGGTCTCCATGGCGTCGATGTAGCCGACAGCCATGTTACGCAGGAACGTGTCGACTTTGGTGCGCGTCGGACGAGGCAGATCTCTTTCGACGAGATCGTACGCGAGGATCAATCTGTCGAAGCGACCCTCGTCGATGGGATTAAATGACAGCTCGTAGGTGGTAACCCAAGCATCAAGATAGCGGTCGGCCTGCTTGAGATATGCCTTCTGACCAGTGAGCCGCCAGGCGAATGCCAGATCGAACATGATCGGCATGTCCTCAAGGCTATCCCGGGCATCCCTGATCGCTCCCACGTTCGAAGGCGCCGGATTTGCGGCCCCCGGCGCGGCTGTCTGACCAGAGCTTACGCCTTCGATCCGGATATGCGCCGCAGGTCGAGGTGGGCGATTGAGATAGCTCTTGGCGCGCGCCAGCACTGTGGCCTTCAGCGCGGGATCGATAGTGCCCATTCCGAATGTCGGGGGAAGCACGGCGAAGTCTGGTGCCGCGGTACGCGGTTCGCGCGCGGCTTGGTGTGCCTTCGCCGGTAAGGGCGGGCAAAAGATGAGGGTTATCGCCAACATTGCGGTTACCGTCGCAGTTGTGCGTGGCACCCGGCGATTGCGAATGGGGAGCATCGGCATGTGATCCACCCCAGGCACTAACGACAAGCCGGATTTCGGGCATCCGGGATTTGCAGGAAGGAGATGCTCGTTGCTGGCAGCGTTGCCGATCCCCTGCTTAGGCCCAGAGGGCGTAGCGACGGAAGGCTGTCTTCACTGCCAAGTTCGAGCGCCTTGCCATTCAGGAGGACCGACTTCGATTGTAGTTCGGGTGCGGTCAGCGTGTAGATTTGGCTCCCCTTCGAGACCTGTAGCGTTTCCCCGGCACTGCTCGCGTTGATTGCCACCAGGGTCACGCCGCCTTTGCTTTGAGCCGAGCAATGAGCGTAGACGTGCAGACCCGGTTTCTGTTGGTCGCCAGCGTCGAGGACAGTCGATCCGACGAGCCGATTCCACAACAAAGCGGCCCAATAATTCGGGCGGGGTGCAAACGTTTCGGGTTCGAGCAGGCCGTAGTTGCCGCCCACAAGTGTCTGGTGGAACACCACATCTGCCCCGAGTTTCGCCAGTCGCCCCAACTGGTCGACATAGCGGAAGCTGTCCACGAACGTGCTGCTCCAAGGAGCCCCGCTGCAAGCGGCTCCAGCGGTCTCGGTATTCCAGATCGGCGCTCCAGGCGCGAAGCGGTCTCGCAACGCCTTGTGCTCAAGGAACGACTTCTCCGTTCGCGCGAACCATGCGTCCGTCATGGAAAGTTCCGGGGTTGTGCTCACCGGGGTGTCAGCAGGGGCGCACCTTGGCGCCACCGCCGGATAGAAGTGGTAGGATATGACGTCGAACTTGGGAGTTGGCGTACCCGACATGAGCGCGCTGGCCGTAATGTTGCCGGGAAGTGGCAGATTGGCGACATTCACGTCGCCCGGCCCCACAATCTTCATCTTCGGCAGCGTTTTAGCGACAAAGGCGTGGAACGCGACCTGATCGCGAGCAAACCAGCTTCCATCGTAGCCTTTGGGGGCGCCGCCGTAGTTGGGCAGATTAGGCTCATTTACGAGTTCGGCGGCGTCAATTTCTCCACCGAGGCTGTGCGTGTAATCAGCCAACGGCTGCGCAAGCAGTGGAGTCCAGGTGCCTTGGGCATCCCTGACAGCCGAATTGATCGTGAACGACATGAGCAGCTTGGCGTCGACAGCCTTGGCAAAGTCGATCACGCCCTTCCATTGCTGGCGGGTCAGGACGGTGTTGTAGCCGGTAGGGGGAGGGGACGCGGGCTTGTCGTCGTTCTGGAAAAACACCGAGTTCGCCGAGGTGCCGCTCGTTCGCAGATATGCTGGGCCAAGGCCGGCTGCGAGGGCACGCAAGCGGTGATTGTACAAATTGAGCGGTTCTTCGAGTTTGACGCCGCTCATCACGGTATTCACGCGCTCGTCGCTATGGTCCGCGTCTGAACTGCCCTTGGGTGCCGCCTTTGCGGGCTGGCTCGACATTCCCGTGATGGCAATCAGGTCAAGGTTGTAGGATTGGTAGCGCCGGTCGACCTCACCGATCTTCTGCATTTTAGCCGCGTTCAGGGGTGCCTGTTGGGCTGCAAGATTGGCAGGACAAACTGCGACCGCCGCGATGCAAGTCGTCAGAACCACCGGTTTGCGGAGCGACATCCCCATTAAACTCTCCCTGCATTTGTATCGCCACATCCGCTCATCGCGGATGGCTCGCTGCTCTCGTCAGCATTGTTCTTGAAGGCTGATAATCTGAACGACAGGGCTCATCGTCAATTAAATATACCGTCGGTATGATTCCATCGCCACGGCGCTTGCTTGACACTGATGATCGGTCCAGTGATCGAGGAGAATGGAAAACAGTCCGCAATTAGAGCTCGAAATGAAACCGAAGGATCCCGAGAATGGCCGTTTGGCGGGAGCAAGCCGTTCTCGTGGCCGTCCTTCACGTGCCGAGGCTGCGGCCATCGACAAACGGGTTCTCGATGTCGCTAGAAGTAGCTTTTTGGCCGACGGAATTTCGGCGACGACTATGGACGCGATCGCCGCAAAGGCCGGTGTAACAAAGGCCACGCTGTACCAACGCTACGATGACAAGGCTGCGCTTCTGCGTGCCGTGATGCATGACCGTGTAGCGGCATGGTCAGCGATATCTGATGCCCGGCCACAACCTCGCGGGGATACACTTCGGGAACGCCTGCAGCATTATGCGCGCTCCTTGACGCGCTGGAGGCGAGATCCGGAAGTCAAAGCTTTCGGCGACTTGATCCGAGAAGCTTGGGGCAATACCCGCGCGGTGGCTGAGGAAATCCAGTCGATCCGCTACAATCGGATGGTGGATGTGATCCAGAGCGACATCGAAAAATTCGGTGCTCTCGACGGCATGAACGTTTTGAATTCGCGCTTGGCATCCGAGATGTTCCTAGGACTCATCGGCGGAGTACATAGCTATCTCGCCGATCGTGATGATCTGGAATTGGAAGGCGAAACGGCCGAGCACCTTGAGCGGGCCGTGGACGTATTTTTGGCAGGGAAGAGCATCTGGTAGAAGGCCGCAGACAGCAGCGTCTGCGGTGGCAGCCGGGGTTAGAGCGTTGGCGGCGGAAACTTTACCGCGGGCCACTTGCCGAACACGGGACTATCGGGCTTGTAGGTACCATCTAGTACGGCCACCAGATAACGGCTCGCGATCCCGATATAGTCGTCAACTCCGCCTGCGCTTGGCGGCGGCGGCGTGGTAGCCGCCCGGCGCAGTGAGGGCAGCGCCGTGCGAGCGGGGGAGCCTATCAGCGTTAGTGCGTCGAGTGCCTGGAGCCGGACCGGCACAGTTTCATCGCTGTCGAAAATCTGGGTCAGCAGCGACACACCGGCTTCGGCCTCGCCGACTTCAGCGACCGCATGCGCAGCAGCTATCCTCGCATGGACACATGCGTCGGCGTTAGCCATTTTCGTAAGGCCGCTAAGGGCTTGGCCAGCGTATTTTGCGAGGCCCCGTAACCCGGTAGCGCTCCAGTAGCGAACCAGCGGGTTCTTGTCGTTCAAATTGGCCATGAATTCAGCAAGGTTGGCAGAGTCGCGCTTGGCGCTGCGCTCTGCCAAGCGCATCAGCTTTTCTAGCGGATAGACAGATCGGTTCCGGCTCTCGAAGTAACCTTCTCCGGGCGCCCCCTCGGGGATGAAGCCATTATCATTGATCTCCAGCATATGCCGATCGAGCGCGCGCCGCATTTTGGCGATCCGTGATTGGTGTTTTGGATCATCAATCAGATTGCTGAGCTCATCCCGATCCGTGTGAAGGTCATAGAATTCCTCGAACGGTCGAACTTGGAAGAAGCTGTCCTGGGCCGTATTAAGCCGTCCCTCTCGGTGCTCCAACTCCCATGACTGGTAGCTTTTCATGAGCCAGGCGAAGGCCTCGTTGATGCCCGAAGGACGATCCGGATTGTAGTTCCTAATCAATCTGAACCTGCCGTCGCAGACTGTGCGGACAAAGTCGTACCGTTCATCCATGCGGTTACGACTTCCAAACGCGAATTCTTCAGGTTTCCCCTTGAAGGGGCCCAACAACGCGCGGCCCGGCATGTGGGGGGCTTTGGGCTGACCAATCAATGACAAGAGAGTAGGGACAAGGTCGATGTAGCTCACCGGCGTGAAAATTTCACTGCCGGGAGGGGCCGGAGCCAAGTGCTGCCATTTGGGAGGGACGTAAACAATAAGGGCTGTACGGAAGCCCTCATCGTAGGCAAAATGCTTGCTACGCGGTGCGATACCTCCGTTATCCGAATAATAGAAGACGATTGTATCGTCGGCTACGCCCTGCTGTTCAATCTGGGCGAGCCTGTCCCCGCAGTTCTTGTCCATGATCTCGATGCGATTGTAGTAACTTGCAATATCGCCCCGAACTTCCGGCGTGTCTGGCAGATAGCCAGGAACTCTTACGTCTTCGGGCTTTACGCGGCCAGGGGTCGTATAAAAGACCTGCGATTCGTGGGTCGTGAAGTCATTATACACCGCCATGAAAGGCTTTCCGGAAGGACGATTGTACCATTGCGCCTTGCGACTGGACTCATTCCAAATCCGCTTCGCATCGACGTCACAATTGTAATCTTCCTTCCAGTTATTGACGCAGTAGTAGCCTGCATCTCGAAGGAACTGCGGATAGGTTTTGAGTTGCTCCGGCAAATGCGCGTTTGCCCTCATGTGCTGGGCTGGCGAGCAACTTTCCGCATATGCTCCGGTAAGAATGCCGAAGCGTGAAGTCGCGCATACGGGACCGTTGGAAAACGCATTTCGATAAACGACGCCCTTCTTTGCGAGGGCATCGAGATTCGGAGTGTGGGCTAACGTGTCGCCGTAAGCGCCGAGGAATGGATTGTTGTCCTCGCTCACAAGCCACAGGATATTGGGCAAATGCTGCGTGCCTGCCGCCGCGGAGCGTTCAATCCCGGCGAACAAACCGGCAATCAGGGCACCTGACGCTGCGACTACCGCACGCCTTCTGGTTATTTCCATCGCAATTCTCCTCCTCTGGCAAACCAAAGTCGCTTCGCTCAATTAGCGCCCATGTGAGAAACGGGCCGGGCAGCACGACAAATGAGGGGAAAACCGTCACTTTTGGCTGCCCGGCAAGGTAGTCAGCGGGCTTGCGGTTCGCACAAGCAAAGGAGGGAGGTCCTTGCTGATAGAACTACGAGTAGTACATTTAATTCCGCTGTCAATGCGGCGTCGAGCCTACATCTTCGATGTTCGCTTCCATCGCCGAGGCGCTTGGAATAGTGGCGAAACAAAACATAGGCTCGAAGCAAATCTATTAGTCCTGTTGACGCGACGTCCCCACGCGCGCGGGCCCGCTAAACGAGGGCATACCTCGTTTGAGCGGACCAAAGGTAGAGCGCGCCTCGGCCAGTCTATTACGCATCTCTGCCAAGACCTCGGGGTAGCGCTGGTGTACGCTGTAGTTCTCTCTGGGATCGGCGACGACGTCGTAAAGCTGGGGGTATTTGCGATCGATTGGCAAGATGTGGCCGTGGTAGTCGGCATGGGAAATGCATTTCCAACGCTGCGTTCTTATGCCGGTCACTTCTTCATCGTCGAATAGGAACAGAGCGTCGTGCGGGGATGGTTCGCCACGCTTTAGGAGGCCGCTGATATCCTTGCCGTCTAGAACGACCGAGGCCGGATTCGCCGATCCTGCCATTGCGCAGAAGGTGGGTAAGAAATCGATGCCCATTGCGATGGAATTGGTGCGGCGGCCAGATGGTACGGTCCCCGGCTGCCAGGCGATGCATGGCACGCGATAGCCGCCGTCATAACCTGCACCACCCTTGCGGTCGCGCAGCACGCCAGAGGAGCCTTCGAAGAACGGGCCGTTATCCGACGTGAAGATGACGAGAGTGTCCTTCTCCAGCCCTAACTCGCGCAATTTTGCCAAGAGTCTGCCGACGATGCCGTCGATCTCCTCAACCACCTCGCCGTATGCACTCGCCATTTTGGGATCGCGGTACTTGGCGTTTGGATAGTTTTCAATGTGCGGCGCGCTGAGGGCGAGTTCGACGAAGAATGGGCGGTCTTTGTTCGTTTCGACGAACTTGATGGCCTCATTGTAAAATCGCTGCTGCAACTCACTGAGGTCTGCAGGCTCGAAAACCGGCGGCACATCCGGGCTCGTATCAGTGATAAGCGATAGCGGCGCCATGTCGTGGCTATATGGAATGCCAAAGAAATAATCGAAACCGTGGCGGTTCGGCTGCCAGTCCGGTCCTTGGTGGCCCAGATGCCACTTTCCAAAGAGACCAGAAATGTAGCCCGCGGGCTTCAGAGCCTGCGGGATGGTAACCTCGCTGGTGGGAAGAATACGCTTGTCGTTCTCCATGATCACACCCCACGCCAGGCCGCTGCGGATCGGGTAGCGGCCCGTCAGCAGACCGGCACGCGAGGGGGTGCAGAGATTTTGCGGCGCATAATAGTCGGTGAGGACCAAGCCTTCTCGCGCCATCCGATTGAGATTGGGAGTGGGTATAGTCTTGCCACCCGTTGGCTGGATGTCCCCGTAACCAAGATCATCGCACAAGATGACGATGAAATTCGGTTTGCGAGCAGTCCGCGCCGACAACAGGTTCGGCCTAATCATAGCGGACAGGGCGGTCGAGCCGAGCAGTCCAAGCATAATCCTACGATTGACCAACATATCCATCTCCCAATTTGTTTAGCGGATCACCAACTGAAGCCCACAGTCCCGCCGAAGTATCGGTCGGCATTCTTCGGCCGGAAGGCGTAGACATCAATCAATGCAGGGGTGAGCGGGTTCAGCGCGGTAGGCGACACACCCGTGTAATAGTTTGTGTCGAAAAGGTTTTTGACAAAAGCTGCGGCGCTCCAACCCTTCTTGCCTTGCCGAACTCCGACGGAGAGATCGACGAGCGCGACGGCATCGGTCCGCTGCAGCGGGTCCTGTTCCAAGGCGAATTGCTGACCGCTCTGGAATGTCAGGTCGAGTTGGGCGAAGCCGATCAGGTTATCATCAAACGCTCGCTCGTAGCCCGGCGAGACATTGATCCGCCATTCCGGGGATGCCGGCAGCGTCCCACCGCGCACATCCTGCACCGGTCCGCTCGTCAACAGTGCGCCAGCAGCGTTGCGATACTGGTAACGATAGCAGCTGTTGATGGGGCGGGCCGCGCCAAAGGCGATCGTCGGCGCCGTGGCCTGGAACTGTGAGGGGCAATTCAGCCCATCGATATCAAAGTTCGCTTTCGTGTAAGCCAGGCTGGCATTGACCGAGAACTCGCGACTGGGCCGTAAAGTCGCTTCGATTTCAAAGCCCTCGGATTGCGAGGATCCGGCGTTGGTCGGCACAAAGGCGATGACACCGCTGACGGCGTCCGATCGGTTTGTCTGCACTTGGAGGTTGGTATAGTCAGCCAGATAGACGGCTGCGGCAAAACTTAAGGTTCCGTCCGATGTTTGCCCTTTGAAACCGACTTCCCATGCGTCAACGTGTTCCGGGCGCACCGGCGCCTGGCTGGCGAAATTTGTTCCAATGTCGGTGTAAAGGCCGAGCCCCTTGTAACCACGGGTATAGGTTGCGTAGAGCTGAGCGTCATGGCTGAATTTATACTGCAAGCCCGCTTTGCCGCTGAACCCCGTGTTCCTGAACGATTGACCTGCCCAATCGCTAGGCACCCCACCGAAGTAGCTATCGCCTGCGACGATCGGACCTAGGGTTTGCCCATAGACTGAGAGAGTTTCTCGCTGGACGCGAGCTCCCCCGATGACGCTGAGATTACCGACAACCTTAAGCTCTGCCTGCCCGAAGCCGGCTATGCTCTTGTTCGAGAGTTCGGAGAAGCTGGCAAGCGATTGGAAAGCTGGAGCCGGGCAGGGCTGTCCGAATGTGCCAGTGGAGCAAACCGCTCGGCGCCGCGCGAAATAGCGGTCGACCGAGAGATCGTTGTAGTAGACACCAAAGACGTAGGTCAGACGATTGCCTTGTCCATTGGACGCGAGGCGCAGCTCCTGGCTGAAGTTATGAAGATCGGTCGTACCGAAATTCAGGCTCATTTGCGCGGTGGCGAACGGGCTTATATAGATCGGCTTCTCGTAGCCCATGTTGTCTACCTCCAGGTTTTGGGTGAGGTGGTAGATTTGATAAGCGGATATCGATGTGACGGTGGAACCACCGAGATCCCAGTCAGCTTTGAGCGAGTACGTTTGCTGGGTGCTGTCAGCCAAGGTGAGGTCGTTATTCCAGACCTGCCTGTTGTCGGGGCCGATTGAGACGGGGCCGGCCACCTGTGGCCGCAGCGGATTGTTCGCTTGAACTAGGACCGGCTGGCAACAATTTGCGTCAGATTTTCGGTAATCGGCCGAAAGCAACAACGTCAAAGTGCTGGTTGGGCTCCATTCCACCTTGCCCCGGACGCCCCAATTGCGCTCGCTGTTGGCATCGTGCCCGGTGAGAACGTTATCGAGATTGCCACCGACGTCGTTGTAGTAGCCAGAGAGGCGCACGCCTAAATTGTCTGTGATTGGCCCCGAGACGGTTCCGGAAAGCCGATATTCGCCCATTTCCGCCACAGTAGCCGATACCTGTCCCTCGAACTCTTTCGAGGGCGCGCGGGTGATGATGCTGATGACGCCGGCAGTGGCGTTCTTGCCGAACAGGGTGCCTTGGGGCCCTCTCAAGACTTCGATGCGCTCGATATCTGCAAAATCTGAAAAATTTTGCGCCTGCCGAGCACTTACTACCCCATCCATTACCAGGGAGACGGCCGGCTCTGTACCGAGGCCAAATAGTGACGTACCGACGCCACGAATACGAAAGCTGCTGGCGACCGGATTGGCGGCCTGCTGAAAGGTCAGCGATGGTACCGCGAGCGTCAGCGCTCTTGTATCGTTGATTTGCCTGGCTGCGAGTTGATCGCCTGACAGCGTGGCAACCGCAAGGGGGACGTCCAGCAGGCGCTCGCTGCGCTTTTGCGCTGTCACAACGATATCAGGGTTGGCCATTGGGAGCTCTGTTTGTTTCGCGCGCGCAGGTGCGCTGAGCATGGCAAGCGCGATCACCGAAGACGCGGCGAGAGCAGTGTTGTTTTTGAGATTTCGGTTGGCTGCAGGCAACATTGCGACTGATTTTCCCCTGACCGCATACAGAGCGCAATTCGGTGCCCGCCGGTGGAGGCGAGTAGATCGATGCGGTCTGAAGCTGAATGCAGAGTGGCGTTGTCGCCTCCGTCCGCTGCGTTTGAAGACGAATTACGCACCGCGTGCGTGGGTATTCACCCACGTATGCGATGTGCTCACTTCCTAAACGGGAGCATTTAGTGAGGTCAACTCACAAAATAGCTTTGAGGGGCTATAGTTGAGCTATCGGAGCGTTCCGCGCTCGCGATAAATATGCTCCAAGGCCAAGGCTGCCGTACCCTTCCAGTAGTCGCTCTGGGATAGGAGTCGAAACTCAATCCTCGTTCGCTTTAATATCGGCGACAAGCACTCACGTTCTACCGCCTTCATTACAGATTGGCTGAACAATCGTGGGATTTCCGGCATGCTGCTGGTGATGATGACGCGGCCGGGGTCGTGCTCATTGATATGGCTTGCGACCGCAACCCCAAGAATTTCTCCGGCAGAGCGAAACGCCGCGCCTGCGTCCTCGACACCCGCAATGGCTTCCGCACAAACCTGCCTGAGCGCTCCTGCCCGCTCCGAAGGCGGGGGAGAAGGCAGTCCTCGCTCTTCAAATAGCGCCGTCACGATCCCGTTGCCTCCGACATAAGTCGTCAAGCACCCTGAGCCACCACAACTGCAGGTCCGTCCGCCCGCAAACGCGACTTTGACGTGGCCGAATTCGACACTCATTCCGTTGTGCCCGGTCTGGAGCAGTCCATTGCGATAGCGCGCCGCGTTGATTCCCAGGTCGAGCAGCGAAATGGCGGTGAAAGTGTCCAGATCACTGTCATGCCCGAACCAATGTTCAGCCCGTGCAATGGTCGCCGTCCGGCTATCTATCGTAACTGCTATGCCGAACCGATCTTCAATCATCTGCCTAAGGGGAATGGCCCCCTTATCCTGAAAGGCTGGCAACCAGTGGACGATCCCTTTCCGATGGTCGACCAAGGCAGGTAGGCCGATTCCGATGCAGCTAATGGATTGTCGGCGTACGGAGGTGCTCTGCAGAGCTTCCTCGAGAGCCTCGCTTATCCTGGCGGGTAACGTTTCCAACCCATTGAGGCCGCCAAGATCGATACTGTGAGATGAAACGGGTGTACCCTTCAGATCGACGATATCGACTGGTGTCGGCCCATCGAGGACGGGGAATAGGCTTAGGGCAAAGCCGGCCTGGGCGTTGATTTGCAGCGCCGTTTTGGGACGGCCCCTGCCCAGCGCGACGGTGCGATCTTCGATTACCAGGCCTCTATCGATCAGGTCACTGACCAAACCTGTAACCGACGTTTTAGTGATTTCGAGCGCGGCTGCGAGTTCGGCACGGGACATGCTCTCGGATCGGCGAATGAGCTTGAGGGCGCGGAGCTTGTTATGATCTGGATCGAAGTAGGCCATGATCTATCAAGCATAGTGGATACTAAGCACAGCTCCATAGGGGAGATTGGCCACCTCACGGGCTTTGCAGAGCTGCTTTCGTAGTTTGAAACGATGGTCGAGGAGACGGGAAATCCCGAGGGCTTCGACGCAAGGGCTTGCCTCCTCGATTGGTTTGATCGGCCTGTCCCGGCCCTAGACGGTTTGCCTGTCACGCTCCTTCGCACTGAGGAAGGGCGTAAGCTCGTGTCGAAGTTGCTTTTACAGACCAGGCTTACGCGTAAACGCTGGTTATGATGAGACGCCACCACGCCCGGTCTCGATCAAAATCCCGGCATGGCTATTAGCGCCAGGGGACGCGAGGCTAGCAGGCCTTACGCCCCCCTGCGGCCGGCCGCTATGGGACCAACCGATCGGCTTTCAGTCGCTCGAAGAGCCGGAAGAAAGCATCGTCAGTTGGCTGATATGCCGTAAAGCCCAATCGCCGGCTCTTCGACATGTCGGTGACCACCTCAATCGGTCGACCAAGATCGGCATCGGTGTGCCATGGTGAGGCTAACCGTCCAATATCCATCTCCGCGAGACGCTCTCGTTCCGCGATGTGGCGCCAAACGGCAGAATCCTGTGCCATCTGCTTTTCCAGCGGAATGATCTTGCCGTCGAATTGTGCAGATTCCAACCCGAACCACGCTGCAATCCGCTCCCACATCCACTTCCAGCGGAAGACGTCGCCGTTGACGACGTTGAACGCATGATTGGCTGCCAAAGGCGTTTCCACGGCCCAAAGCATGTGCCGCGCCAAGTGAGCAGCATCGGTCATGTCAGTAAGGCCCTCCCATTGGGCAGCCGAACCCGGGAAACGGAAAGGTCGCCCCGTTTCACGACATATCGTCGCATAAACCGCCAAGGTGGTTCCCATGTTCATCGCATTGCCGACTGCTTGGCCGATGATGGTGTGCGGACGATGCACGCTCCAAGTGAAGCCATCGCGCTCGGCGGCAGCGAATAGCTCGTCCTCTTGCGCGTAGTAGAAATTGTCGACATCGAGGCGCCCCTGTTCTTCGCGAAACGGAGTCCGCGGGAGAACGCCCTGGCCGTAAGCCTCGAACGGCCCGAGATAATGCTTTAGCCCGGTGACAAGGCAGACATGACGCGGTGCCGCGCAATCAGAGCGTAGTGCCTCGAGCAGGTTACGCACCATAGCCGAGTTTACGCGTATGTTGTCCGCTTCGTTTTCCTGTCGCAGCCAGGTCGTGATGAAGACTACGTCCGGGCGCAGGCCGGCCAGCGCGACCCGGGTTGCCTCGGCATCCTGCAGATCAGTTGGAATGGGCTCGACGCCGGTCTGCTGCACGGGCCGCCGCGCCAAGCCGTGAACTAACCAGCCCTGTTCGACTAGCAGCGCCGCCATCGCACTCCCAACGATTCCGCTCGCGCCCACCACCAGTGCCGTGCTGCCCATACAATCAATCTCCAGTTCGATTACGGCGAATAGCTAGGCAAGCGCAGCCGATCGTACTAGACGGCACCTTTTTGGAACATAGGCACCATAAGGTAACCACGTGGACGCTTCCTTTATCGATGACAGTTGGCGCGAAGACTGCGCACCGCGCCGCGTGCTGGAACTGTTCGCCTCGAAATGGACCAGCATGCTTCTGCACGTTCTTCACGTCCGTCTGGACGGCAAGGCGAGGACCGGCGTGCTGCTCCGCAGTGTGCCTGGGATATCGAAAAAGATGCTTACCCAGACGCTGCGAGAGATGGAGGCGAGCGGCCTGGTTACCCGCCATGTGCAAGGCACTGTTCCACCAGCGGTGGAATACCGTCTCACCTTGCTTGGCAGGCGGTTCGTGGAGCCGATCGAACTGCTCTATGCTTGGGGCTACCAAAATGCAGATGCACTCGATCAACTCGGCAGCCGGCCGAGATCTCGTCGTGCAGGACTTTCGCCCAACAGTTGATGATCGCAATCATCTATCGAATATCGTGGTGGGCGAGGTCTGTGCTGTGTCTACCGAGCTAGCGATAGGCGGACGGCAGACGCAGCATCTCTCCCGAGGGCGAGACTGTTATCGCCATCTCACACCGCTACCTTTGATTGTGCGGTTATAGACCGGGCTTCCTGGCCAGTCGATTTTCCGACTTCATCAATGGTGCCAACTACCGCATTGATGTGGGACAGCCCGATGGGTCAGTTGAAGGAGCAAGGCCATGATGCTGCACGTTCCCGCCCGCGACGTACCCGTACCGACGGGGATTAGCGCCGAAGCGCGCGCTATCCTGACCGCTCCGCCGCGCGTCTTTCCCGATTATCCCAAGGTGACCGATCTCGAGAGCTGGCGGCGGTATGCCAATGCAGTGAACCAAGCAATCATCGGGCCCATGCAGGCGCGCGCCGCACAAGTTGACGCCACATGCATCGACAGTGAGATCGAGGGCGTCCGAGTTTACGATGTCGTGCCCGCCAAGCGGGATCATGCCGACCCGCGCATTTTGCTCGACATTCATGGGGGGGCATACATCATCGGGTTTGGCGAAGCCTGCCGAGCCCAGGCGATCGGGGTAGCAGGGGACCTCAAGATCCGGGTGTGTTCGGTCGATTATCGCTCTCCGCCAGATAACCCCTATCCAGCGCCGCTAGATGATTGTCTTGCGGTCTACCGTTCATTGGTCGAGCGCCATGGCGCCGGCAATATCGTTGTCGGCGGTGCATCGGCGGGTGCCAATTTGTCAGCTGCGCTGATGCACCGCGCGCGCGCTGAAGGTTTGTTGCTTCCGGCGGGGCTGATCCTTCACACGCCGCATCTCGATATGACCAACGGAAGCGATACGCTTTATGCCAATCGCGGGCTAGACGCTGTCCTCACGGGAAACGATCTTAACGCGATCACCACAATCTATGCACCTGGGGGGGACTATAGGAACCCGTATCTCTCGCCGCTGTTCGGGGAACTTGAGGATTTTCCTCCCACCTTTCTGAGTACGGGAACGCGAGACTTATTCCTATCCGATACGGTCCGGATGCACGCTAGGCTGCGTGCAGCGGACGTAGAGGCCGAACTTCACGTCACCGAAGCGGCTTCACACGGGAATTTTCACGGAGCTCCGGAGGAGCATCACATCACGCGGGAAGTGCGTAAATTCATGTCGAGGCTCTGGTCTGACGGGAGCCATTGATGTCGGGAAGGACGGACTTGGGGAGGCAGGTTTGGACGTATTGCCCAATCTACTCGTAAAGCCCGTAGCATCGCGTCGGCGAAGTTCGACGGTAGGTGTCAATTTGTCATGATCGATCAAGATTTAGGCCGAGTGACCGTTTCATCTGAGCGAAACGCCAAAGGCGGATCGCGAGGCGCATAAACGCGTGCAGAAACCCTCGCGCATCGACGGGAGGATTTCATGATTGGTATCACTGCGCGATCAGCTTCGCTTTTGGCGGTCGCTTGCGGGCTAGTGAGCAGCCCCCAGATGGCGCTAGCCCAACAATCAGACAGCGACCCCGGCAGGCCGGTAGCGTCCGAAATTGTGGTCACCGCTCAGCGCCGCTCGGAAGCATCCCGCGATGTGCCGATCAGCGTTACCTCGCTGGCCCCCGAACAGTTGGCGACAGCCAACGTGGAGCGCTTGTCTGACACGGCGAAGATCACTCCTGGCCTGCGGTTCGATACGCAAGGGCCGGCCGTCCAGCCGACCATTCGCGGTGTCGGCACGGCGATTACGACCTCCGGTGGCGGCCCCAACGTCGGCATTTACGTCGACGGGTTCTTCCAGGCCAACACCTACATGTCGGACTTCGACCTGCTCAACGTGCGCAGCATCCAGGTCCTGAAGGGGCCGCAAGGCACGCTGTTTGGCCGCAATACTACGGGCGGCGCGATCATCGTCACCACTGCCGATCCCAGCACCGAGACGAGCGGAGAGGCGAAAATCAGCTATGGTCGTTTCAACGCGCTGAACGCACAGGCTTACGCCACCTTCGGGATCAGCGACCGGGTCGCGATCGATGTCGAGGGGCTCTATCGGCGCGGGGACGGCTACTTCACGGACCTTTCGAACGGCAACGACAACATCGGCAAGTACGAGGACTGGTCGCTTCGTGTCGGTATGAAGGCCGACCTGACCGATGATGTTTCCCTGCTCTTGCGCTGGGTCCACGCGGAGACCAACGATCCCACAACCCAGTTGGTCAACGCCGATGTCGACAAGACCGGTAGTGCCGGCTTCTTCGACAAGGTTTCGGTGGCCGGTCAGGCAATCTATGGAACGTCCAGTTCCAAGGGGCTGCCGCTCGTCTACTTCTACGCGCCTTCGGGCACTTATGCGACCAAGCCGGGCGATGTGCTGCTGAATACGCCAGTGAGCTTCCGGTCGAATTCCGATGCGCTTCAGGCGACGCTGAAGGCTGATCTGGGCTTTGCGGACTTCACCTCGTACACGCAGTATCGCAAGGATCTATCGCCCTATTACGGCGATCTCGATGCCACTGCGATCCCGATGTTCAACATCTATGTGGGCGTGAATGACGAAACCTGGAGCCAGGAATTCCTGGTGAATTCCAAGCCGGGATCGCGGCTGCAATGGACAGCAGGCCTCAACTACTTCCAGATCCGCGACACCTGGGACATTGGTGCCAGCTTCGGCGGATCGCCTTATCTGCCGTTCGGCGGCTCCAGCACGACGACGAAGTCCTACGCGGCCTTCGTCGACGCGACCTATGAGGTGAACGACAAGCTGTTCCTGACGCTGGGCGGCCGTTACAGCCACGATACGGTTGGGGATGCCTTCTTCATTACCAATTTCACCACCACCGGCTACACCGGGCCCAATGGCGAGGTGGTGCCCTGGACAGGCGGCGCCGGCGTCCACATCCCGGTCGCGACGTTGAAGAACGACAGCTTCACGCCCCGCGCGGTGATCCGTTTCAAGCCCAGCGAGGAATCGAGCGTCTATGCCTCGTACACCAAGGGCTACAAGGCGGGCATCCTCAACGTGGGCGGCTATTCGCAGCAACCGGTAAAGCCTGAGAAGATCAACGCCTTCGAAGTGGGCTACAAGTACGACGACCGGGTGTTTTCGGCCGATCTTGCGGGTTTCTATTACGACTACAAAAACCTTCAGGTTTCCAGCTACCAGAACGGCACTGCGCAAATCCGAAATGCCGCCTCTTCGGAAATCTACGGGATCGAGGCGCAGCTGCGCTACAAGGTGAGCAGCGCGTTCTCGCTGCTGGCTGGCGCATCCTGGACGCATGCCCGCTACAAGTCGTTCGCCAACGCGCCCTATTACAGCTACTGCGATCCGGCGGTCATCGATCTCACCAACTCGATGGCCTGTATCCCGACTTCACTGGGCGGTTCCGGACCCGGCGCATTGACGCAGACCTCGACCGATGCCTCGGGCTTCAAGATGCAACGGGCGCCCGAATTCACCGGCAATATCGGGGCGAGTTACGGCCTTGACCTTGGCGGCGGCAAACTCACGCTATCGGGCAACCTCTACTACACTTCCAGCTTCTACTTCGATCCTGCCGAGCAGTTCCGCCAGAAAGGCTACGAAGTCCTTGCGCTGCGGGCGGAGTGGACCGATCCCTCCGATCGCTACACGGTCGCAGTGTTCGGGGATAATGTGACCAATCGCCGCTATCGCTCGCAGGTCCTGTTCAACACGCTGGGCACGGGTTCCGTCTGGAACTCGCCGGTTACTTACGGCATCGAATTGGGCGCGAAGTTCCGATGACAGCACTGTGTCTGGCTGACCAACGGATCGGCGGCGATCGGCTCGAACTAGGTCAAAAGCGCCGGGTGATCGCGACGTTCGTAATGGACCCGCAAGTCGGGACGCGGCCGGGCGGCGACACAACTTGGAGAGCATCATGAGTGAACGTCGTTTCGATGAGCGGGTCGTCGTCATTACCGGCGGCGCGCGCGGGCTCGGCCGCACTTATGCCGAACTGTTCGGCTCGCTCGGCGCAAAGGTCGTCATAAACGACAATGGCAGCGCCTTGTCGGGCAGCGGATCGGACGCCGGACCTGCCGAGGAGGCAGCCCAGGCCCTGCGCGATGCCGGATATGAAACGGTTGCCTCGACCGACAGCGTGGCGACGCCGGAAGGCGGCAAGGCCATCATCGAGGCCGCATTGGATGCTTTCGGCCGGATCGACGTGCTGATCCACAACGCCGGTAACAACCGTTTCGCGATGCTGGACGAGATCAGCTACGAGGACTTCCGCGCGGTGGTGGATGTCCACTTGCTCGGCGCCTTTCACGTCGTTCGCCCGGCGTTTGAACGCATGACCAAGGACGGTTATGGACGCGTCGTTCTGACGGGATCGATTGGCGGGCTCTATTCGATGCCCAGCGTGGTGAATTACGCGGTTTCAAAGTCCGGCATGATTGGCCTCAACAACATCGTCGCGATCGAAGGCGCGGCGCGGGGGGTGAAGTCCAACATCATCCTGCCCGGCGCGGTGACGCGCATGGCCGAGGGCCTCGACATCTCGCGGTACCCGCCAATGGGGCCCGAACTCGTGGCGCCCGTCGTCGGGTGGCTGGCGCATGAGAGCTGCTCGGTTACAGGCGAGATGTACGTCTCGATGGGCGGACGCGTCGCGCGCGCCTTCATCACCGAGACGGAGGGGCTCTACCGGCCGGACTGGAGCATCGATACCGTTGGCGACAATATCGACGCGATCCGTGATAGCGAGCGTTTGTGGACGTTCCATCCGGCAGAGGACGGCTTTTCGGAGCACATGGAAAAGAGCTTCGCGCTTGTTCGCGAGTGTCAGGTTTGAGGATCAGATTTCGCCGATCGCAAACCGACCGGCAGGACCAAATAGGGCCCTCTGATCGATCGGTCTTGTCGCCGAGCAGAAGGCACCAGTCTGGATTCTAGATGTTAGGAGGGGATGCGGCCTCCGTTAACGCCGAGAGTCTGTCCAGTGACATAGCTGCTGGCGTCAAGGCACAGCCACGAACAGGCATTGGCAATGTCTTCAGGCTCTCCGGTGCGGCGCACGGGGATCATGTTGCGCACGGTCTCCAATGGGATCGGGAATTTCTCCTTGTTCGCTTCCGACATCACCGTGTTCATCACTATGCCCGGCGGGATGTTATTGACGGTGATGCCAAGCGGACCGAGTTCAGCCGCGAGAGTACGCGTGAGCGTGATGATCGCCCCCTTTGACGACGAATAGGGCGCCATGCCCGCCGATCCGGTCTGCGCACTGGAGGATGACATGTTGACGATGCGCCCCCAACCGGCATCGATCATGTCCTGCAAGACTACCTGCGTCACGATGAAAGTGCCCTTCACGTTGACCTCGTAGATACGCTCCCAACGCTCGTCGGTGATCTCAAGAAACGGAGTGGTATCCGTTATGCCGGCATTGTTGACGAGGACCGTGATCGGCCCAAATTCGTCACGGATCCGCGCGACGGCGGATGTCACTTGCGCGCGATCGGCAATGCTCGCCTGAACCGCGATCGCCTGGCCGCCCTCAGCGACGATTTCGTCAGCGGTCTTTTGCGCGTCGTCGAAGAGAATATCCAGCACGCCGATCGCCATCCCGTCGCGGGCGAGGCGCTTTGCGCAGGCCTTGCCGATCCCTGATGCCGCTCCGGTTACAAGTGCTGTTTTGCCGGTCATCTCTCTCTCCTCGATGTTGCGCTTTTTTCTTCCCGAGCCGGACGTTGCTTGGCTGATCCAACGTCCAGCTCAGGGGTCTTCATTTCAGGTCCGCCGTCCGGTCACCGAGCCCTGATAGCTCATGGCATCGGCATCAGCGGCTCCCGTCATCGGTTGTCCGGCCGTTTGGGCAAGGCGATCTCTGCAGTGCCTGTCGCCATGGTGACGCCTTTCTGATTTGCCATATGATGCTTCACATGGATGAGGTGTCGGCCACGATCGTCCACGGTCTTGTCGACCACCTCGGCAGTTTGGATCGTCACATCGCCGGAGAGGGCGGGCCCTCGAAAATTGGCAACCGAGTGTACGACCATGCCGTGCTCGCCTGCCCAACCGGACAGGAAGTCAATCACCCAGGCACCCATGGCTCCGCCGTAGCCGTACGCGCGCGGCATGCCGATCTTGCGGGGATATTTGGGGAACAAATGCCCACGCGAGGGCCCGTAGTAGGCACCGTCGGTAATCTCGGGGTTCTCGAGCAACATGTCGGGATCGTTCTCGCATCCCGCCATCTCGGGGGTGAAGCCGAGAGCCACCATGTCGATCTTGCGGACCTGCAGCGCCCCCCAAGTGTTGATGATCCAAGCGCGCCATTCAGTTGAGAAGCTGGCGATGGAATGAGGACCGAACACGCGCTCATCGAGTTGGTCGCCCACCTTCACGTCATCCCACCAGCGCTCTTGATGGCCCAGCTTACGTAGCATCCGGATCCATCCGAGCTTGCGCTCCTCCAGCGCTTCGATTTCGTCGTCAGACCATTCGGGTTCCTCGAATTCGCCTTTGTTGACGTTGTGACCGCCGGCTTCCGCATTGTAGCGAATCGCTGTCGAGCGCTGCTTGGCCAGCAGCTGGCCATGCTGGTTAGTGTAAAAATTGTCGCCGCGCTGGAAACAGGTCGGGCCGGCAAGTTTGGTTTCCTTGACGACGTAATCCAATGGAATGCGCTCATTGTAGACCCAATCTCCGCCAGAAATGCGGAAGTCCTCGAACCACCATTCCTCGCCGCCGAACAGCAAGTGCGAATTAGGGATTCCGCCAACGCAGGCGGGAGATGTGCCCATGCCGTCATCCACTGCACAGGCAAAGCTCTGTGGTGCAACGATCTTGGCCCAGCGCGTGGCCTGCGCATAGGTGGGGTCATAATGGGCTAGGTTGGGATAGTGCATGGCGTGCGCCCAACGACGGATGTCGTTGTTGGCGATCGGTTCGCGCAGGCGCGAGGATGTGATCGCCTTGCCGAGGTACTGGTCGATATCCGAGCAATCGAGAATTGGGGAGCCCATCGTGATGATCCTTGACGTCGTGTGAAGCGGTGCCGCGCCCAAGTTACGCAGCGAGATCGTGCGTTGGGTTCGACACCCGGTTTCCTCTCGACCCGCCGGCCTCGCAAGACAGAGCCGTTCGCGGGTTTGCAGGGCGACTGGATGAGTGACCCAATGCCTGTCCAATGCCGAATTTTCGTATACCTATGCACAATGGTTATGAACGTATCCTCCAACAAACTTCAGCAGGTGATTGCCGTAGCCCGGTGCGGCAGTTTCTCTCGCGCTGCCGACGAGCTGCACATCAGCCAACCTGCGCTAAGTCGCAGCATTTCGACGATCGAGAAGCTTCTGGGCTTTGCGATTTTCACCCGGGTCGGCCACGGCGTTGTCCCCACTGCAGCCGGTGCGCAAGTCATCGCGCTGGCGGAGCCGCTGCTGCAGTCTATGCGGGTTTTTGACAGCAACATGGGGCTGCTCGCCAATGGCCAATCAGGATTTCTGAAGATAGGCCTGCCGCCACTCCTTGCGAGCCAGCTTGCGGCAGACCTCGCCTCGCACTTCTGTGCCGGACCTAACAAAATTGACTTGTGCATCTCTATCCGCAGCGCTCCCGTCCTGTTGGAAGAGCTGAAAGGCGACCAGATCGAGTTCCTGCTTTTTGCAGAGACTCAGCTTGACCCCGGTGATGACGTCGATCGCGTGCCGCTCGGTACGATCTATCCAACTTGCGTGGTAAGGGCAGGGCATCCACTGGCACTAAAAAAGGGAAGCTTATCCAATGAGGATTTGGCAGTTTTTTCGTGGGCCAGTTCTGTCGATCTGCCAGCGATGGGCGATTTACTCAATCCAGTCCGGTTCTTCTGCGACAATTACCACGCTTTACGCGACGCGGTGATGCGAACCGATCTCATATGCATTTGCACCCGAGCGTTTGTCGAAACGGAGCTCGCGCAGGGCAGTCTACAGGAAATCCGCGTTCCCGGATTTCTGCCGAGCGCGTTGACCGTTTATGCAGCGTCACTGAAAGGGCGTATGTTTTCGCCACTTGCCGAACTGGCCATCAAACGCATTACGACACTTCTTGAATAGCACCATGCATTGGAGCGCTGAAGACGCCCGGACATCGGGAGCCGGCCCAATCCGATTTAACCAGGCCTCCACTGTCTATTCGGCAGGGTCCATTTTGCTGCCGCTTCGGGATTTCGTCGCCACAGCCCAACTACCCACGTTGAAAGGCGCAAATGCATCGTCGGCCCAGTGCGGATTGGCCCCCGGAATCCCGTAGCGGAACGGCCTGCCTTTCGGGGTGTAGAGCGTTCCGAACATCCAGTCGTAGATGCTGAGGAAAATCCCATAATTGCGGTAATTGCCGCCATCTTTTCCGTAGCCATGATGAGAGTGATGAATGCCGGGCGAGATGAGGATATGCTCCAATCCGCGAAAGACAGGGCCGGCAAAACGATGGCGGCGAATGATGTCATCCCAGCGGAAGTCGCTGTGCGTGAATATGCCCCAGAAGGAAAACGCAGCGATGGCAAAGCCTGCCGCTTTGGCCTGGCCCACATAGATTGCCAGTGACATCACCCAAGTCAGTCCGGACAGGAAGCCCCAAAAAAGGCTGATTCGAAAATTGAGCATGACGTTGACATATTTTGCGGTGTGATGCGTGCGATGCATTCGCCACATCCAGTCGCGATACCGCTTGCCCTTAGATTCATGCGAAAGCCGATGGACCCAATAGTTTGCAAATTCTGCCAACAGGATGATTGCAAGCAGCGACGGCAGGAACGGCGCTCCGGCCAGTGCTCCTTTTCCGTTCGGCGCGACGGCAGCGATAAGATACGCGACAATCACCGCGGACAGTGGGCGTACTGCCGCACCCACCACAATGCAGATAAAGTTCACCAGATGATCGCTGCGGCTGTACACCTTTTTGTGACGGCCCGTCGCAATCTCTGCGATGAGAATGGCGCCGGTGACGCCCAACACCCAAATGCCCAAATTGCCCATTGTCGCGCTCCTTATTACCCCAAGAGTTGCAGAGGGCATTTGGGCTGTCCAATGCATAACAGGGCCATGTTTGATTTGCTTTTGACATAAGTTCAAGTCGGTCACAGAGGGACGACATTGCCAATCAGGCAACCGAAATTAGAGGTTCCCTCGGCGTGGACATTTGAGCGCAGTCATCTTTCGTAGCGCAGATCAGCACTCCCAAGCTGACCGTATTGGATTTCCAAGCGCTTTATCTGACGCGACAGGCTTTCTTTGAATTTTCGCGCCGCCGGCGACAAAGATCTGCGCTCCAGCGAGTAGAACATCATCCGTAGCCGCGGGCTTTCTGCTTCACCCGAGGTGGGCAATTCCTGCAATTTTCCTGCTTCGAGTTCCGGGATGGAGGCAAACGGAGAGGAAAGCCAGATACCGTCGCATTTGAGGACAAGCCGCGATAACGATTGGTAATCCTCGACGATATGGGGGGGCGCCCCGGAACCAACCCCGGTTATTGGTCACGAGGTCGCTGCTTATTCCCTTGCGATTGGCCAAGAACAGCGGAAATCGACTCGCTGCAGGCGGCGTCTCCAATAAGGGGTGGCCCTGCCTGACGATAAACGCGAGGGGAAAATAGCCGAGCACTTCGCCGCGAATGCGCACATTCTCTGGAATCTGCCCCTCTGCAGCGACTATGAACTCGATCTCATCGGCAATTAGCAGCGGCCAGAGCACCTCCATATTGCGAACCAAGACTTCATTCGCAACGAGCGAACCGCTATCAATTCGCTCGGCCAATACGGACGACAGAAGGGCATGAGCAGGCAGAGGCGCCATACCGACCCTGATATGTCCACCGTCCCCATTGGCCGCCAAACGCGCCTGACGTTCAAAATCATCGAAGTCAGCTACGAGAGCGGTAGCCCGCTCAATGATCGAGCGACCTTGAGTGGTTGGGCGAACGCCGCCGCGGTCACGATCGAAAAGACGTACGCCTAACTTCTGTTCGAGCGCTTGGATTGTTCGGCTAAGCGAGGGCTGGGACATCCCCAAGTCATCTGCTGCTCGGGAGAAATTCAATCGGCGTGCCAGCACGATCAGGCTGCGGAGGCTACGGATGTCGGTGGTCATGCGGAATTGCTATCAAAAAACCTTTTGAAATTCACTGCGCGAACATTTCGCGCCAAACCTGGCGTTCGTCAGGACCCTGCTCAGGAGCGTAAGCGTGCCTGTATGCAAACCCTAACGATGACGGCCGTCCGGGCCTCTTAGGCCCATGGGCATGGGAGCGGCTGGCGATTGGCCCCCACTGACCTCGACCACCGCCGATCGCATCCCTCTACCGTGTCGTCGAGCCCTCAGCGATGTGGGGCTTGCTTTGACTTTGCCTATATACTAACCATCCTTAGTATAAAATGAGATATGCTCGTTTTTTGTATTCTCTCGGGGGCCAAGCGAGCAACCTGATTGTGGAGAGGAAAGACCGATGAATGGATCATCAGTGCCGTCCCATTTGGCGAACAAATCAAAGATCGCCCGCAGAGTGGTCGAGGTCCTCGAATATTTCGATGACACGCACCGGGAGGCGACGGTCATGGACATCGTCCGCCGCTATGACCGCCCCCAATCAAGCACGTCTGAACTCCTGTCATCCTTGGTTGAACTGGGTCTGCTACGCAAGGACCCTGCTGCACGCACCTATCAACCTACACCTCGTGCGGCATTGATCGGCACGTCCGGCCAGCCTGAGTTTGTCCGCGATGGTCGCATTGTGCGACTTATCGACATTCTGGCTTCCAGAACGGGGTTGTCCGTGGCTCTCTCTGCGATGGTTGGACTGGATTGCCAGATCGTACACTGGCGCCACTCACCCTACGCGATGGCTGCCACGCGGGAACTCTCAGGGGGGCAGAAGGATCCTGTCCAGAACAGCGCGGCAGGATGGATGATGCTCTCCACCTTCCCAATGCATCGCCGCGAGGGAATGCTTCGGCGCTTGAACGCAGAGGCACCTGAACACGGCAAGTTTCACGTGGCCGAATTGAACGGCCAGATCAATGAGGCTGGTGACCGCAGGTACGTCATGGGCCCCGTCGGATTTGGGACGAAAGCGTTCGGCTTTTCCGCGCTGGTTCCGCGTCAACCGGCGGGCCGGCCGATGGCGATCAGCCTGATTTGGGGCAAGCACGAACTCGTCAACGAGGCCGAACTACTACGGGCTGTGAGTGAGACCATGCGTGAATGCCTGCCGGACCCCGTCCCACTCGAAGCGTCCGAATTTCCTCAGTCATTGGATCAGTAAAGCGCGATCTAACAGTAATGTCGATTTCACCGGACCCATTGGTTTTTGTGCTGGCGCGTATCTCAGCCCGAGGAGATTGACCGCCGCGCGGTCAGGCTGAAAGACCCGACCGCGCGTACCGCCGTGCGCTCTACTTGACCAGCGAGGATATTGGCTTGCCTGCAGATGATATGACGCAAGCTCGACTTGACGTGCAATTGCGCTCAAGCAACCATTCGGTTGGTAGGTGCGACTACATCCAATCCCATCTTAGGTTTTTCATTCCAGCTCAAAAGAACGGCCTGAAAAGCCGGGAGTGAGTTCATCTCACCTGCCAGTTTTATAAAAACAAAACAGGGAGAGAGTATGAGCGTGAATTCTTCACGATTGAAGCGCTGCGCGTTGGCGAGTGTCGCCTTGGCCGCATTGCTCCCGGCAGCTGCATGGGCTCAATCATCAGACGAACCGCCGCCGAGCGAAAAACCCGCTGCGACTCGCGAAACCGAAATCGTCGTCACTGGTACCCTGATCCGAGGCATCGCGCCGGCAGGCTCGAACGTTATTGGAATTTCGGGAGATGAAGCGAAAGCAACCGGCGCGGCAACGACCAACCAGCTACTGTCCAGCCTTCCAACCGTCGGCAATTTCTTCAACTCTGTTCAATCCGGGGTTTCCGGCGTTGCTGGCTCCAATGGCAGCATCCCCATCGCCCGTCCAAACCTTCGCAACCTTCCCGGCGCCAATACCAGCGGCGGCGCGCAGACGTTGGTGCTTCTAGACGGTCACCGGGTTACGCCACTTGGCATCAGCCAGCTTGCTGTCGACCCGGATTTCATTGCTCCGCTCGTCATCGAACGCGTGGAAGCCATGACCGACGGCGGTTCGGCGGTTTACGGCTCGGACGCACTCGGCGGGGTCATCAATTTCATGACGCGCAGTCGCTTTGACGGTGTTCAGATCGATGCCAAAGTCGGCTTTGCGGACAGCTACACTTCGTATCAGGCGGGCGGCATCGCCGGTAAGGATTGGGGCACGGGCTCGGCCTACATCGCCTATCGGTATTCGAAGAACGATGCGATCTTTGGATCCGATCGCGACTATGTGCATCGCACCGACCCGCTGACCGGCATTCCGACCGGTCGCAACTGCGCGGAAGGCGTCAATGTTGCAGCGGGGAGCCGATCGTACGTACTGAATGGTTCGAGCTTGGTTGCAGGGGGGCCGGTCACCTGCGATTACGCCCAGGACGTCGCGATCTATCCCAGCGTAAAGTCGCAGAACGTCTTCGCCAGCCTGATGCAGAACCTGAATGACGACCTTCGCATTGATGTGAAGGTCTATTACGCTCAGCGAAACATTCGCGGGAACAATGGCACGCTCGGCAACGGACAACTCGGTACCGGCTCGGAATCGATGGTGACGCTCGCCCCTTCGAATCCGAATTATCACCCTTTCCCGGCGGGGGACCCCAGCTTCGGGATGAGCCAGACCGTCCGCTTCAGCCTTGCCGATGCTTTGGGGCCACGCTCGAGCACGCAGAACACCAACTTGGAAACCTGGAATATCACCCCGCAACTGACGTGGAAGATTGGCAGTGATTGGCAGCTGCGGGCGCTTGCCAACTACGGCGAGGGAACGGTTGATTACCGCAATGCGCAGCTCGTGAATGCGCGGGGGAACTCTCAACTGCAGAATGCCGCGAATACCGGCGCGCTCAACCCTTACAATGTAGCCGCCACCAGTCAGTCAGTGCTCGACAGCATCGTTGGTTACGATGTTGGAATCGGCCGGAACCAATATGCTGACTTCCGCGCCATTCTTGACGGTCCTATCCTGTCCCTGCCGGCAGGCGATCTGCGCGCGGCCGTAGGAGCGGAATATTCGACCGATACGATGCGGCAGCGCACCTCCAACGTCACGACCTATGTGCTGCTTCCGCCCAAGTCCTATACGCAGACAGTGAAATCACTGTTCGGAGAGCTGCAAATCCCCGTCCTGGGCGGCGGTGACAGCGATATGTCCCTCGTCGTGGCGGCTTCGGGACGGTATGACAAGTACAACGACTTCGGCGATACCTTCAATCCGAAGGTTGGTGTCACCTTTGTCCCGTTCAGCATGCTGACGCTTCGCGGAAATTGGGGCAAGTCGTTCAATGCAGCCACGCCTGCCGATCAGCTTGGCGTGTTCTCATCGATCGCCCAGCAGATTCCCGGCGCTTTTCTGCAGTTCCCGCCAACCACTCCGGGAATCTGCGGAACGCCAGGCCTTCCGGCTTGTGCTTCCGCGACGGCCGCAGGCGTCTACCTCAACGGCGCAGTTCCAGATCTGCAGCCTCAGAAAGCGACAACCTGGTCGGCGGGCTTCGACTTCCGGCCAGTTGATCAGATCACTTTGAGCGCGAGCTATTACAATATCGACCTCAAAGGTACGATCGGACGTCCGGTCACCGGATCCAATCTGACCGATTTCTACACCGGATATCCCGACCTCTGGCTGTTCCAGCCATCGGGCCAACAAGTCGCTGCCATTCTGGCCACAATCCCTTCGACGGGTGTCGGAGTGGCACTGGCCAATCCCACCTCGACCAGTCAGGCGCTTCTCCTCGGGGCTGGCGGATCGACGACGCCCGTCCAGGTCCTTTTGGACACGCGTGCCCAGAACCTGGGCCGAACCAAGCTGTCGGGCATCGACTTTTCTGCCAACTTCAACTTTTCGACAAGTTGGGGGGCGATCGACGGCCGCGTCGCCGGTAATTATCGCCTGACCCAGAAGAACCAGTCGCGCCCCGGGATTGCTTGGTTCGATGTCCTGGAATTCGATAACTCGAAGTACAGAATTTCGACGAACCTTGGGACCACGGTCGGCCAATTCCGCGCGCAAGCAACGTGGAACCTGACGCCCGGTTACACGCGCAGCGCGAATGTGGCGGGTCAGAAGAGGGTTTCCGATTTCAACATCGTAAACCTCTACTTTGGCTACGATTTCAAGGGCGATGGCCTCACCAATGGTCTCAGCCTGACCTTAAACTTTGATAACATCTTCGATGAAGACCCGCCGGTTTATCTCGATTCCGGGCAGCCGGGCTATCTTCCCGGTGGCACGTTCTCGCTTGGCCGATTGGTCCAACTGGGCCTGACAAAGAAATTCTAAGCTCTGGCCGAGATTGCATCCGAGGACCCGCCCGATAGTTCTGCGGGGCGGGTTCTCTTTTTCCTCGAGGCACAACGTAAATGAAATCAGGTCGCAAGATTGTGCGCATCGACGGTGCCATACGCCGTGTGCAGATCATGGACGAAGCGCAGCGCCTCATCGGCGAGCGAGGATACAACGGTTTCGCCTTGCAGGAACTCTCCGATCGCTGCGGGCTGACGAAAGCGGGGCTCCTTCACCACTTCGACAGCAAGGAGCAAATTCTTATCGAACTGCTGCAGGACCGTACCGAGCGTCACTTGCGCGACATGAAGACGTGGATTGCCCGGCGCAAAGCCTCTGCGACAGATCGGCACGACCGAGCGGCCTTTATAGACTCGCTTCGTAAGGTCATGGAAAGCGACACTGCCGATGTCGAAATGGTGCGGATGCACATCATGCTGCAGGCCGAGACGCTCAGCGCGAACCACCCGGCGCACGACTACTTCATCGCGCACGAAGCCATGCGACAGGACAGGCTGGCTGTTGCACTCCAGCACTTTTGCGACGACCCAGCTTCAACTGCCCGCAGCATATTGGCGTTGATGGATGGTTTGACCGTTCAATGGCTGCGCGAGGGCATGACTTTCGATCTGGCCTCGCAATTCACGGCGGCGATCAGGCTCCAGATGCCGCTTGCTGGGTGAAATTGCCCAAATCGCTGCCGGCTTTGCGAACCTTACGCATGTTCGCGCACGCTAAGCGAGTAGCCCAGATTCTCTACACTCCGCCGCCCGCCGGCACGATCGGCGGGCGTCTCACCTAGAACGCAACCAAAGCCTTTCTGACAGGCGATGTGTTTGAGGTGCGGGGATCCAGACGCAAAGCGGTGTGGTTTTCCGGTACGCTCGCGTTCGACTGGCAGCCAGGCGGGGTCGGTTATGGCCTTTCCCAGACTGGGACCGCCGCTTGGCGGCTGAATCCACCCGCTTAAATGTGCCGGAACAGATAACATAAATTATGTTAATCGGCTGAAATCGGATGACAGAGACAGTAAAATGCGAAGTGATCCGAAGCCAGAATATGCTCAACAATATGTCGTAAGCAATTGCCATAATGCCCGAAATCCAGCATCGAAAATGGATACCGAGGCCCCCTGCAGGCGGTTTCAAAAAATTAATTCTGTGTGCGCCGTTTTAAGAGGCATGATATTATTGGTCGAGGCGGCGACCCAAACTCAATAACGTTGAGAGCGTTTTGCGTCGCGCCGGATGGAAATGGAAGCTGCCATCAAAAACGATCGCGTCGCCGAACGGTCTGGAATTGTCCGGGTGGCCGAGACGTATGTTCAGGTCCTCTGTGGCTAAAGGTCTTGGCCCTTGTCTCAAGACAATGGTAATCCCTCACGCCCGGCATTTTTCATCATAACTGCGGCTTGCCTTGAAGGGTTCCATCCGTAAGATTGCAAACGCGCCCTGCAAAGGGCGTGAAGGCGAACCAACTGCCTTGCAGGAATAATCGCTCGGTGCGTGCATCCGGGCCGCTGGTGTGAATGTCCAGGCCTCAGGCTAAAGACGCCGGTAATCGATTCCAAGTGTTGGCCCCGCCCGGCGTTCGCCGTGCGGTCTCCGGCTGGAGAGTTGCCCGTGGATTTGGGCAAGATGAGCGCGCCCTTGATGCGCGCAGTCGAAACCTGTTTCGTGACAGGTGGGGCGATTTCATGCGCCTGAATATTGATGAGGATTGTCTGCCAAGGATCGCGGACGGTGACCCTTTGCCACCTGAAGATCGGGTTCAATTCCCGAAAGGAAACTGGATCGACCGGCTCTACCGTTCCCATCGCGCCAAGCTTGTGCGCTTTGCAATGCTGCACACCCAGCCTGATCGCGCTCCGGACATCGTCCAGCAGCTGTTCGCGCGGCTGGCGGCACGGGGGCAGGCAAATCCGTTGGAGGTGGAGGCGCCCGACGCATACTTGCGCCAGGCGACGATCAATCTGATCCGGAGCGAGGCGCGTTACGACCGGCGTCGCTGTGCAAACCTCCATGTGTGTTCGGATGATGTCCCGATCGCCGACGTTGATGGCGTCGCTTCATCCGAAGCGCGCGACATGCTTGCCCGGCTAGAGGCGATCATGGCGGAACTGGCGCCACGCACGCGCGAAATCTTCCTCGCTCACCGCTTCGATGGCTTCACCTACGGAGAGATTGCGGCGCGGACGGGGCTGAGCGTAAAGACCGTCGAGAAGCACATGAGCCGGGCGATCGGGCATATCACTCGAAGGCTCGAGCCATGATGCCGGGCAGGAAATCAATGGGGATGGAATGAGCCTCGAGCAGGAAGCCGACGACTGGTTCATTCGGATGCGGCGATCGGACGCAGAAAGCTTCCGCGCCGAGTTCGATGAATGGCGTGCTTTTCCCGCGCATGCAGAGGCATATGATCGCAGGGTGCGGTCATTCGACACGACCATGTTTCTTGCCAGCACCGGCACTGTCCGCAACAGGGATCTTGGTATCGCGACACCTTGGCTGTTGCGAACTTCATACCGAAAATACGCGGCAGCTGCCGCCGGCGTCATACTCCTGGGGGTGCTTGTTCCCGTCCTCAAGCATCGCAGTTGGGACGTGCCGGACGCGGTATCCCGAATGGAGGTGGCTTCGCTGGAGGAGCCCCCGCGGCATGTATCTCTTCCGGACGGGTCGACGGTAATCCTGGACCGGGGTGCGCGGATGCAGATTTCCTTCGATGGGCAGCAGCGGCGTTTGCGGTTGCTTGCCGGGAGGGCCCGCTTCTCCGTGGCACACGAAAAGGCGCGGCCATTCGTCGTTGAGGCAGGGGCGGGGAGGGTAATTGCCCACGGTACACTCTTTGACGTGGAACTTGCGCAGACTGTTGTGAGGGTCACTCTGCTACAGGGCGCTGTCGAAGTGCGCGATGCCGGCGGCGGGCATGGTCGCAAGCGTGAAGAACTGGCAGCCGGCCGGAGCATCGCGATCGAAGGCGGTTCTGTCGGAGACGCCACGCCGATCGTCGTTGCCGATAGCCAGTGGCCCAACGACATGCTTGTTCTCGACGGAGTGGAAATCGGTCAGGCCGTTGCTGCCTTCAACCGCACTGCTCCCACTCCTGTCCTCTACGAGGCATCATCGACCCATCCCATGAAAGTCACCGGCGCCTTCAGGCGATCGGATCCGGAAAGCTTTGCTCGGCAACTGGCAGGCACCTTCGGTCTTGGCTTCGAAACGCGCGCGGACGGCAGTTTTGCGATTGTGGGAGCATGACCTGCGGGCTTGCAAAAAAAATTTCTCACGAAGCGTAGGGTGTTTCTTCAAGGACGGCGCTTCGCCTCCGAAGGGTTCTGCTGAGAGCAGTCCTCGGGGACGGAGGTACACAAGTGCGTTATCACCTACTGGCGTGCTGCAGTATGACTGCGGCCGCAACGATGATCTGTGCGCCGGCTGCTGCGAAAGCCGATACGAGGGTCGAGGTCCATCTTCCGGCGCAAGCGCTGTCCGCATCACTGCGCGACATTGGGCGCATTTTTGGCCGCAATGTCAGCGCCGATGATGCGGTCGTCAGCGATCGGCTTGCAGGCGCCGTTGATGGCAACCTGACCTTTGAGGAAGCGATCGCCTCTGTCCTTGCGGGCACAGGTCTGAAGTTCAGTCCATCTGGCGGCGGCGTGATCGTCAGCAAGCGTGCCGCAAGCGATGCCGATGATAGCGGCATTGTCGTGACGGGATCGCGCATCCGCGGCGCCCCGGTGGCCTCGGTACAGCTGACTTACGGACGGGAAGGGATGCGCGATGCCGGGCAGTCGAGCGCGGCCGACGTCATCCGCGCCATTCCGCAGAACTTCTCCGGCGGTCAGAATCCCGGCATTGGCGGCAATGTAACCGGCGGCAAGAGCGCCGACATGGGAGGCGGCGCTTCCATCAACTTGCGCGGGCTCGGCAGCGATGCCACGCTGACATTGCTCGATGGCCGCCGCATGAGCTTCGATGCGGCCATCCAGAGTGTCGATGTTTCGGCGATACCGTTCGGCGCCATCGAACGGCTCGATGTGGTGCCTGACGGTTCCTCGGCCTTGTTCGGTTCGGATGCGGTGGCGGGGGTCGCCAACATCATCCTACGCCGCAATTTCGACGGCCTCGAGACAACGGCGCGGATCGGAAGTTCGACCGATGGCGGCAATTTCCAGCAGCAGTACGGAGCGACGTTCGGTCAGGTCTGGTCGTCCGGCAGCGCGATGGTTTCCGCCGAATATGGAAGCAATTCCGGCATCTGGTCGAGCCAGCGCTCCTATCTGCAGAACCGGTCACCAGGGCTCGAAGTCTATCCGGCCATGCGCCATCACAATGCGGCGATCACGGTGCAGCAGGAACTGGCGCCCGGCCTGACCTTCGATCTCGACGGCATCTACAACAAGCGGCGGCGCGAGCAGACGATGCCGCTCAATGCCGCGGGTGACCTTTCTGTGAGCCGGTACGACTTGTTGCAGAAAGCCGAGTCCTGGGCGGTCGCTCCTTCGCTTCGGCTTGAACTACCCGCCGACTGGGAAGTCACGCTGGGAGGAAGCTACGGCTGGAACAGGGTCTACTACGAGGGGACCTTCACTTATGGCACCTCGGCGTCGAACGCCGGTTACGGGTTTTATCGCAACGAGACCGCCAACGTCGAGCTGAGCGGCAACGGCAAGCTTGTCGATCTGCCGGCGGGACCGCTGAAGGTCGCGCTTGGCGGCGGCTTTCGCCAGGACAAGTTCGTTCGCAAAACCTACCGCGGCCTGACCGAGCATGTCGACGAGACGCGCGACAGCTATTACGCCTTCGGCGAGCTCAGCATTCCGGTCATCGCGCCGGTTCAGCAATCAGCCTTGGGCAAAAGCCTCGATCTGAGTCTCGCTGCGCGCTACGAGCATTATTCCAACGTCGGCTCGGTCACCACACCAAAGCTGGGCCTCATTTACGCGCCGCTGTCCGCTGTCACGCTCAAGGCCAGCTGGGGCAAGTCCTTCCGCGCGCCGACCTTCTACGAGCAGTACATGCCGATGCCCGGCTATCTCTACAGCGCCGCCACCTTCGGCGGCACGACGGGAACGGCCATCTATGTTGTCGGCGGCAATCCCGATCTCAAGCCCGAGCGCTCGACCAACTGGTCGGCGACCATGGCCTTGCATCCGGCGGCGCTGGACGGAGCGGAACTCGAGGTAAGCTATTTCAACAATCGCTACCGGAACCGGATTGTCACGCCGATGGCCTATCCCCGGCTGGCTCTGACCAATCCAGCCTACGCGGATTACGTGACGCTCAATCCCGATGCCGCGACGCAGGCCTCGGTCATCGACCGACTGGTGTCGTTCACGAACGCGACGACGTCAGCCTACGATCCCGCCAGTGTCGTCGCAATCATCGACAATTCCAACATCAACGCCGGGCGGCAGAACATCTACGGTATCGATGTCCTGGGACGCTATAGCTTCGATCTCGCCGAAGGTCGGCTGACCGCCGCGATCAACGGCAGCTATATCCACAGTGAGCAGCAGATCCAGGCGGGGCAGGCCTTCACCCGGCTCGCGGGTACCCTATTCAATCCGCCGCATTTCCGCGGGCGCGGCGAGCTCGGCTGGGCGAGGGGAGGCATCACGCTCACCGCTGCTGTCAATTATATCGGCTCGGTGGAGGACAAGCGTACTGCAACCCCGGTGAACGTTGCGAGCATGGCACCGGTCGATTTCACGGTGCGGTACCGAACGGGCGAGGAACATGGCCTGCTTGCCGGCATCGACGTGGTCTTCTCGTTGCAGAACGCCTTCAACGACAAGCCTGATACGATCGCCACGAGCAGTTACATGGACCCGCCCTACGACAGCACGAACTACTCGCCTTTCGGGCGCGTCGTCAGCCTGACGGTCACCAAGAAATGGTGAGGACGATGACCAGCCTGCTCGCGCTTGCCATCGCGAGCTTTGCTGCAGAGCCGGCGCTCGCTTCCTGCGAAGACGTGTTGCCAGCCCAAGCCCAGGCAGCAGCGAACGAGCATCGCGACGTATCGCCCGAGGACCTTGTCCGGGTCCGCGGGATCGGCTTTCCGGATGCCATATCCGGAAAGGTCTCGCCGTTCGCGCTTTCGCCGGACGGACGGCGTCTCGCCTTCGTGGTGACGCGCAGTGAGCCCACCAACAACACGATCTGCAGTGCGCTTGTGGTTGTGCCGGTGGATGGAAGGAATGTCCGCAGCCGGGGGCCAGCGCGTGTAGTGGAAATCGGAGGCGCTCTCCCTTTGTCGAGAGGCGTCTATCGCGGTCTCTACATCACTTCGGGTGTCTCCGAACTGATAACTCCAGTCTGGTCGCCCGACGGCAAGAGCATCGCCTTTCGCAAGAAGGTGGACGGTGTGACGCAGATCTACCTCGCGAAAGCCGATGGCAGTGAAGCTGTTGCCGCGACGCATTCCGAGATCGATGTCGAAGATTTCTCCTGGTCGCCCGACGGGTCGCAATTAACCTACCTCGCCAGGCCAGGAGAGCTCGAGTCTAGACGCCGGACGGAGGAGGCTGGTCGCTCCGGATGGCTCTATGACTCGAGCATTCTCCCCAACGAGTCCTGGGATCCACGCGCCTGGGTTCAGGACATTCCGCCCGTGGCGTTCACGGTCGAACTCCTGAGCGGTGCGACGAGGGCGGCAAGCGAGGACGAACGCTTGCGCGTGATCCCCGCGCCCGCTGTCGGGGGCTTCTATGAGGTGGAAGAGCGCGCGGCAAACGGCGCGTCGGCATGGACCGAGCGCGTGGGCGCCAATCCGGGAAGCGATCAGAGGCTTTGGGCTGTGCTTCCCGGAAGTGAGAAGCAGCCTTGCTCGCAGGCAGAATGTGCTGGACGCATCGTTCAGAGCTGGTGGGACAGCGCGGGTACTTCTTTGGTGTTCCTGCGCCGCCAAGGGTGGAATAACGAAGAATGGGCGCTCTATCGCTGGACGCCGGGGGCAGGCCGCGTGAGTTTGATCACGCGTACGCTGGATGCTCTCACCGGATGCCTCCTCGCGGGACGCGAACTGGTCTGCGGCCGGGAGAATGCCGTTACGCCCCGGCGTGTCGTTGCGATCGATCTGAAGTCAGGCAAGAGCCGCACCGTGTTCGATCCCAATCCCGAATTTGCCCGGTTCAGGCTGGGCAAGGTTCAGCGGCTGCGCTGGACCAACGATCGCGGGCTACCTGCCTGGGCGGACCTCGTGCTGCCGCCGGGCTATGATGGGAAGTCGCGGCTGCCCCTGGTCATCACACAATACCACAGCATGGGATTCCTGCGCGGTGGCACCGGGGATGACTATCCGGTCTTCCCGCTTGCCGCCAAAGGCTTCGCTGTCCTGAGCTTCGAACGCCCGCCGAGCGTGTCGACGATAACCCCCGGCGTGACGGATTGGGACGAGGCCCTGACCGCACAGTTCAAGGACTGGGCAGAGCGGCGCAGCATCTTCTCCGCGCTGGATCGCGGTGTCGATAAGGCCGTCGCGACGGGTTTCGTCGATCCTGACCGGATCGGCATCAGCGGGCTCAGCGACGGGGCTTCGACGATCGAATTCGCGCTCGTCAATTCGCGGCGCTTCGCTGCGGCCGCGATGAGCACCTGCTGCGACGACATGCTGAGTTCGATGGTGCTGGGCGGCTTCGCGTGGGGCGATCACAACATCAAGATCGGTTTACCGCCATCGGTAGACAACGATCGCGACTATTGGCGGCCGGTGTCGCTTTCGGTGAACGCGCGCAAGATCGACACGCCGATCCTCATGCAGCTTGCCGATCGGGAAAGCCATCTGGCCCTTCCTGCGTTCGGAGCCCTTCGGGAAGCCGGCAAACCCGCCGAGATGTTCGTCTATCCCGACGAGTACCACGACAAGTGGCAGCCTGCGCACCGTCTGGCGGTCTACCGGCGCAGTATCGACTGGTTCGCCTATTGGCTCCAGGGACGGCGCGATCCCGATCCGGCGAAGCGGGACCAATATGCACGCTGGGACAAGCTTCGCGCGGCACGGGATGCTGGAAATGGCGCCGCCAAAGGTACGGCCCGTGCGGCTAACTCGCCATGATCCCCCGCGCCCAGGATTCCGCGTCGACCAGTTGCAGGATCCGCCCGTAGATCGTTCCCTTCAGGCGCTCCGTGTCCCTTAGCGCTCTGGCGAGTGCGGCCGTGTCGATCACGCCCGCGCTCGCCAGAACACCGTCAAGAAGATGCTCGGTCATGGCTTTCCTGTTCCTCTCAAGGAGCCCGAACAGGAAGCTTTCGGGATTGCCTTTGCCATGTCGCCACGCGACTACGGGCGGCAGGACGCTCTCGAAGGCGCTCCGTACCGCTGCGCGGTTGTTGCCACGTGCAAACCAGTGCCAACTGGGAATGGCGAGGCAATGCTCGATCAGGGGCTGGGTCACCAGCGGAGCTATGCAGTTCATTTTGGTGCCGTGTGGGCCATCTTCGACGTAGCCTTGTGCGGCAATAAGGATTGCAATGTGGGCACCGCGCCCCGGGAGCGCGTCATCGGGCGGCAAGAGCCAGGGATGGCTCTCGTTTTCGGTTGCTTGTGGTTGAAAGTCCCGCGCCAGCAGGCGGGTGTCCGCTTGCAACTTGTAGGGGCGAGGTCCCGCCCATGCGCGTCGCCGCGCTTTCCAGCCGATCCGCCAGCGCGACACTCCTGCCAGCTGCCCGATATCGCCGCATACCCTGCGGAAATGGCGCAGCCCGCCCGGATCCATGAGGCAGTCGGCGGCGAACGATACGGAACGCAGTGAGCAGAACACATTATCGCCCCCGCCGCCGTCGATAATGCCGTCGCATTCCAGTTCTTCGGCCACCTGCGAGGCCATCTCGAAGGCCAATTGCTGATAACCTCTCGCTACCGCCCGGGGCGTGCGTGCAGCACCGATGCGCGTGAAGTCGTATTCGGGGACCGCCATTGGTCGTTCCACGAGCCGGCGATCGATGTGTCCGGCAACCCTGCGGGCAAAGTCCCTTTCGTCGCCGCCATGATCCCGTGTTGCCAGGTTGAGGCAGGAGAAGCTGCGCCCGTCGGCGGCAAGGCTCGCAGCAAGGACCGAGGAATCGAGCCCACCTGAAAGCATCAGGAGAGGATTGGAGAGCCGCGAAGTCTGCGTGGCGACCGAAGCTATGCAAAGCTGTCGAAGTCGGCGCGTGGCATCCTCGAGATCGTCGATACTGCGCCTCGCCGTGACGAAGGACCAAGGCGACCATATATCCTCAAGACGGATCCGGGCTTGCTCTATGAGCAACCGGGATCCGCCCCGGAGCTCCTCGATCCCGTTGAGCGACGTGGTATGAAGGCGCATGTCGGCAAACACCAATTGCCGCCCGATCGCTTCGAAATCGAGGATGAAAGGTTGCCCGTTTGCGGCGCTGATCAGGTCGATATCCGATCCGGCGATTGCACCGGAGCCGGAGCGCATAAACAGGCAGGGCAGGGCGCCGAACGGAGCGCGTACCAATGCAGCGCCGCCCTGAAGTCTTACGATGCCCAGGTAGGCGCCCCAGAACGCCTCGAACAACCTCGTGCCCGCGGATTTGGCAATGGCGCGATGCGCTTCGGCCGAGACCGATTGCAACGCCTGGTGTGTGCCGGACTGATAAAGCGCTCCAAGGATTATCCCATCTTCGCCGAGGTCGGTAATCGATGTCGAACTGCTAGCCGCAACGATCACCTCGGGCGTTTCGAAAACGATTACGAGGTCGTTGGCGGCAGCGGCGGCCAACAATCTTTGGCGTTCAGGCTCTGCAAGCAAAACGCCGGCAAGGAAGCGACCGGACCTCATACGATCAGGATCGGCGTGAACCTGTCCGTCCTCTCGGGGCGCTCGTTGATCAGGGTTCCGCCCACTTGAACCCACGCATGTGCCGCGAATGGGGTCAGGCGTACGCCGAGCACCAGTAGCGGCTTTATTTCGAGGGAAAGCAGGCGATGCGCGATGGCAAGGGACCAGACAAGGCACCGCTCATGCGTGTCGATGAACGCCGATGCCGTTTCGAATGAGCCGGCGACATGGGAGAGTTTGCGCTTGAAGCACGCCTCAGTAATTTCGCTGGCGCAGTCCTCTTGCAAGGATGTCTTGCGCTGCGCCAGATGCGCTATCGTTCCAGCGAGGCCGAGCAGCTTCAACTGCAGCCTGCTCCTCAATATCCAGGAGATGGCGACGAGGCTACCGCGCGCTGTCGAACTCTCGTTTTCGCCAAAGAGCGTGCTCGTGACAGGCGGCGCATTGCACTCGGTAATGGCGCCCACACACTCTCTCGAGATGGTCAGGTTCCCGACCTGCAAGGGCTGCGAAGTGATATCGTGGGCTGGCGGCTCTGCGATGCGCCTGCGAAAATCCGCTTCGATTGCGGGCGAAAGGCAGAAATAGCGATCGGAGGGAAGATCGAGGAAAACGAACCTGTCTTCGGTGATGCAGAAGGACAGGCCGCCGTGCAGTGCAAAGGCCATGACGATGATCCGACAGTCAGGGAATGCCGAAAGGGATGCGTGACCGTATCACGCATCCCTCTTGCTCAGTCTTCGGCGAGACCCATGACCGGATCGCCGATGCTGAGATCCGGATTGAGGCCGCCGTGGCCCTGGGTTTCGATGCTGGCGGTGCCAAGCTCGATCACGTCGTCATTTCGTTCCATGTCACTTCTCCTCGTTCAATCACCGCGGGATTGCGGTAACGAGAAGTTTATGGCGCTCTTGTGAATATATGAAATATATATCGCTAATATAGATCGAATGTTATTTGCGAGATTGGGTGATTTGAAAAATCGAGGTTATTAATTTTGGAACGATTGAGATCCTGGCCTTGTGGTACTCGTGAATTAGCGGTTTAGTCGACCTTGTGCTTTGGCTCAGGGCTATATTGATGGCCCGAATCTCGCCGGCAGTGTCTTCGACTATGCTCGATTCGATCTGGCGAACATAGGCGAGCCGGGCATTGGCCAATGCGACCTGCATGACGATCTCGGCGTTTCGCGATCTCGCCGCAATGGATGCGAACACGTCGGCTGCGTCGACCGGATCCGTCGGGGGACTGAGCGGCCGGTATGATCCCTGGCTCAAGCGCAGGGCGGTTCGCACGAGTTCGTCGTTCCACCGGTAAAGATCGCGCAGGCCGATCTCGGTGACGGCCGGCACGTGAAAGCCGTCGCTCGCGCGCGTTTCGACGAGGCGTTCGCCAGCCAGGCGATGCAGCGCATCGCGGATCGGCGTCGCGCTGCTGTTGAACTCCTGCGCAAGGCGGGCAGGTTCCAGCCGCGCGCCGGGGGCGAGGGAGCCGCATGCCATCGCGTGCTTCAACCTGTCATAGACCCGCTCTCCCGTGGCGCCCGCGTTCATGAGAGCAGCCTCCGGCCAGCGTAGACGAGATACTCGAACCTGTCGTAGGCGTCGCGCCATATCAGTTGATCGCGAAACCGAATTCCTGCTTGTTCCCCGGGGCGGCGGTCAGCTCGCTCGAAATCCTGCCCTGCCTCGCGGGGCAATAGCTCAGTGAACATGGTGCGTGCCCCCATGAACTGCCGGAGCCGGGGCGCAGATGCCGCCGCGCTCGAGCAGGGTCGGGGTGTCCTCATCGATGTCGATGAGCATCGCACCGAGCGTCTTGCCGTCCACGATCTTGGGTGCGCCGAGCGGGCGGCATCGCCAGCCGAAAGCCAGGATCTGGCGCAGCCAGGGCAGATCGGCGACCCCGCTATAGCGTTCTATGCCGTTTGCCAGCGCAAAGGCGACGAGCGCATGCACGAGTTCGTTCCTCGCTTCGCGCCGCTCGGCGGAAGTGGAGCGGCGTTCGAGGCAGAACCGCGTGATTTCCAGGGTCGTGGGACCAGAGGGAATGGCCTCGTCGCACAGGCCGGGAACAGGGTGCCGAGTATATGCGGCCTGGTTGTCGGCAGCAGGCGCGCCGATGCTCGGTGGGCGCCATCCTTGTCGGAAAGCACGATGTACATCGCCGCTTCGTTGTCGAACTGGTCAAGTTCGAACCGGCCGGCAAGGACGGGCAGGTCCCAGCGCAGAAGGTCGATGAAGACGCGCTTGCGAGCCTCGAACATGTTTCGAAGGACGGCGTGCTGGCTTACGTTCGGAGTGTTGGACAGGCAGTGGATCATTGCGGACCTCCTTTGAAAAGGTTCGCAAAACTGCCCTACGAAATTCGCCCGGCGCTATGCACGCTTCCGTGTATAGGGGCCGCACGGCACTTCGGGGTAACTGATCACTCCGCTCCGACATGCGAGGAAAGCCAGCAATGGTCTGTTCAGCGCTCCCAGCCTTCTGCCGGCCTCGTTGAGATGGCGCCGGACCGTCTGATGGCTGATCCCGAGGATTTTGCCGGTCTCCCAATCGGTCTTGCCGGCCATCATCCAGATCAGGCACTCGCGCTGGCGCTCGGTCACCAGCGGAGAGTTGATGCATTGCATCACTTCGGCAAGGCCGACCAGCCGCCGGGCGGCGGCGAAGACTTCCGGCGCGATCAGGCGGGCGAGGATGAGGCCATCCTCGTTGAGCGAACGTCCCGGCGCCGTGGCGAACGTGCACGAGCCCAGGAATTCGCCGGGTACGTTCGAGGGAACGGTAAACCCGTCATAGACCCCATGATGCCGCGCAAGATTGAGGAAGCGTTCGTCGTTGGCACTGTATTCAACGAGTTCTGCCGCTTCGCGCCAGAGGAAGGGATTTTGCGTGCGGCCCGACGCCCGGTGCACGAAATCGCGGCCCACGAAGCCGTTGCGATCGTAAAAGTCGATCCATTCCTTCGGGTAGTTGAGCAGCCGAAAGGCCTGCAATTGACCCGATCCCCAATCTATGTGGTGGCCGATCGCGTAGTAGTCGCAGCCGACATCGCGGGTAATATTGCAGAGAGTGAGGTCCAGACTGCTCAAGTTTTCGGCCGTCTGGATGAGCTCCTTGTATTTCCGGTACGCAAAAGTGACGCCCATGCGCTGACACGGCTCTTCGCGGCGTCTCAAGCCGCCAGGACGCGTCGAGCCGTCCTTTCCGCTTTGGGGCGAAACCGCCTCGGGCCCTCATTCCCTTGGCGATCCGCGATTCTACGTAGCGTGCAAGCTATCGTAGGGTTACCGCGCCGCAATGTGATTTGTGTCACACAACTGTCATGCGTGCAGCGGGTGGGCCGCCCCTATCTATGACGGGCCACGACAGCAACGCGCCGAACTGGCGGGATGCTGCGCAATACCGCCGCCTCGCCAAGCTCGATCGTGCTGCCCTGATGTGGGAATGGCTGCGCCGCGACCCTGCCTACGTGGAATGGTATGCCTGTGCGAGTGAGGCGACCCGGGAAGGGGCTGATGGGGAGGTGACCCGAAAATGGGGACTTCACTTTCGCCGAGAACCCCGCAGTCGGCGCCTGCGGGGCCAAGCTTATCTGGAGCGCGCAACTCGATCCCGGAGCAATTCCGGTGGAGGCGCAGCTTGCACGCGTCGGCGACCCTGATGCCGTCGACCCGCTCTGGTTCCGTTCTTGGTTCAGTTTGGTTGCGGGCCCGGGAGGCTGCGAGCACGTTGCTCTGACGGACGGCAGGTGCCGGATACGGCTCGATGTTCTTGCCGGGACCCTCCAGGATGGGCCGGTCGTCTTACATTACGGCTTGGCGGGCTTGGCTTCCCTGCGCCCCCGGATCCAGCCACTCAGGCGTCTGCTGGCCCTGTGCACTCACAGGCGCTTCGTGCGTTCGCTGTTTCCGCCGGATCCCCGGATGGGGCGCTTCGCAGACGCGCTGCGAGTTGGCGATGCGCTTGCCGAAGGCGCAAGCATCGCGCAGATCGTGGAAGCCTTTTACGGGGCCGAGCGTGCCGGGCGAGACAGCGGATCGGATTCCCTCAAGTCTCGGGTCCGCCGCCTCGTCCGCGATGCACGGTCGATGGCGGCGGGGGAGTACCGATCATTGATGGGCAAGGACATCGGCTGAACGGCCAGGACCGCCGGCTCGCTCTCCGATCGCCCTCAGCCGGCCTTGATGCCAAGCTTGCGCTTGGTCTTGCCTTGGGTTGGGCTTGCCACCTCGCTGTCGGGCTTGTCGGTGAGGGGCATGGGCGTTTCGCCCTGCTTTTTTCTGCCGCCCTTGCTGCCAAGCCCGATGCTGTGTGCCATCTGGGAGCGCTTGGCCGCGTAGTCGGAAGCAACCAGCGGATAGTCGGAAGCAAGCTTCCAGCGCGCGCGGTATTCCTCTGGAGAAAGGCCGTGCTGCGCCATGAGGTGACGCTTCAGCGTCTTCTGCTTCGCCCCGCATTCCAGGCAAGCTACGGCATCGGCCTTGACGGAAGACCTGATGGGGACCGCAGGGACGCGTTCTTCCTCGATTGGCTCCGCCGGCTGCCCGAGCCGGTCGAGCGACCCGTAGACGGCTGCGATGATCTGCGGCAGCTGGTCGGCGGAAACGGCGTTGTTCGTGACATGCGCAGCGACAATGTCGCTCGTCAGCTCCAGTAGAACGTCCTTCATCATTTTAATTTGCTACCCGCGTGAAAATGTGAATCGCACCTGCCGCACGGCAACCACCAATGCGCTCGAAGCGCAAGCTGAAATCGATAATTGAGATCGTTTTCAACAGTATGATGTCGCCGTCTCTATCCGCCCTTGCAGTTCCTTTGTCCGTCTCGCGGCTTTACTGGTAGCCGAACGCCCGTTTCTCATCTGCCTTGATCGGATGGATCATGGTTGTCATGCGGTTCCGGTGCGTGGCTATTAGAACCGCAAAAGTCGTGCCTGCCTGTGCTTGAACAGCTTGGTCAATCCACGAATGCGCTGGCGGGGACGGACGCTCCGCTTTGCTCGGTCCAGATCAGTTTGGACAAGTCGAAGCCCATGGCGGTGGCTGTCCCGAGCATGCCTTCAACGGTTTCCGGGTGCGGGTGTGGTGTCCGCGACAGAACCCAGAGATGATGACGGTCCGGCGTGCCGACGAGCGCGGTCTCGTAATCGGGCGTGATCGCCAGTACCCAGTAGTCGCCCTTGGTGAAGGGAATCCAGCGCAGATACTCGGGCAGGAAACTGACCTTGAGCTTTGCGTTGCTCGCGTCCGTGGCCTCGGCTTTTCCGATTGCTCGGTCGGGTTTTCCATTCTCGTCGAGGAGCCGGTTCTCGACGCGGACGGTGCCGTCCTCGTTCAGCGCGTAATTGGCGGTAATATCGGTTGCCTTGGCATCCTCGTATTTGAGGGGAAGGCGGCAGATTTCGAACCAGGTGCCGAGATATCGGCCGAGATCGAGTTCGGAAACAGCGCGGACATCGGTATTTTGCTCGGACATGGAAAAGACCTCCTTCGCTTCAACCGGTGAAAGCGGGGGAGGGTTCCATGTGCGTCGTCGCGCTGGTGTCGGGACGGATTGGACCGCGAAGAGGCGGGGTAAGGGACGGCGGCGGCTCGGGGGTCGAATGAGCTGCCGCCGTTGCTGGGTTCGGGTCGCACCTTCCAGCCCCTTCTCCCTTTTGGGGAGAAGAGCACTATGACCGGTCGCTGCCCGCGTGCAACCATCAAAAGTGGTTATCGGTCAGTGTTTTATGGGCACTCCTTTGTTGCCCTGCGTAAATTGGGGGACCGGCATTCCTCACGCGCTTGCACGCGGGAGCCAGACAGGCGCGTTCTCCCCTTTCGGGGGGGTGGGTTCAATAAACGCAGATTTTTCGATCGCTGCCCTGGACCCAGCAGGCTGGATCGCGCTTGCTGCGCGTGAACGAGCCTTGTGGAACCATCCTGGCGCCATTGTCGTAGTCGACGATGATCTCGCCGGGCGAGACCTTGTCGGCATAGTAGGCCATGCCTTCGACATCGATAGCAAAGCTGCCGTCTCCATTGCGAGGGTAGAACGTGCAGACTTGCGGCGCATCGCCGTCCAGCACGCATTTGGCCGGGCGGCCGGCGCTGATCGTGCCGCCATTGTAGTCAGCTGCCGGTTTGGCGGGCAAGCCCACGCGCAGGGCATTTCCGTGGCTGTCCTTCACCTGCGCGGAGGCCGGCGAAATCACGAGGCCAAAAGAGGCGAGGGCGGCAATATGAATGGGGCGCATGGGACGATTTCTCGCAGGTCTGGAGGTTTTGGGGAGGGTGCGCCGCAAGTCGGCGGGCGTGCCAGATCCTATGCGGGCACGCTGTCAGGTGTGACATCGCCGGCCAGCCAGCGGCTGATTTCCTGGGCGCGCGCCAGCGATGCCTCGAAAAGCCTGAATTTCTCCAGCACGTCCTCGTCGAGGATGGCCTCGAGATTGCGAATGACGACAGCGGTTCCCTGCATGTTGACCGTGGCCGCATTGTTTGCGGTCGTGCCGTAGTCGACATCGACACCGATGATGCAGTTGGCGCCCATTGCCATCGCCTTGGTGACCAGGATCGAGCGGGCGGTCGCTTCGCCGCTGTTGACCTTCAGTGCCATGCCGGAATTGACGTTGGTCGCGCCGAACATGTCGGAAAACCCCTGGCTGAGTTCGCTGAACATGCCCGTGCCGACCGTCACGTTAGCGGTCACCATGGATTTGATCTTGCAATCGGCGCCGGGCGGGATTTGCGAGATCGTCATCATCGGAAAATCGACGACGTTCGCTGTCATGTAATCCTGGCACTTCTGACGTTCGCCCTTGAGCTGCCAGATGGCAGCCTCGTACTCGCCCTTGCCGCACTTCTCGCAAATTTCCGTGTAGTTGGTTCCGGAGAGGAAGTTCAGGATCTGGGTCTGCTGGTCGCTGTACCGGCGGTTGGGTCCCTTGATGATCCCGCCGCTGGTGATTTCCGCGGCGCAATTTCCGCATGTGTCGCTCATGTAACCCCCTGATTTTGCTAGCAGCGCTCATGTCGCTTGGCGTGACGGCGCGCAAGGGGACTTGCATTGCGTTCCTATTATGTTCTATTTTTGAGTCATGGAGAGACTCGACCCACAGCAGCTATCGGAGGCTATCCTGACCGCGCCGGCCTGGGCGCGGGTCGGGATCACCATGCGCGATGAGCGCATGCGGCTTAAAGCCGCGGCGGAGCTGGCCCAGTCGATCGTGGAAAGGCTCGAGGACTATCCCGGCATCGAGAATCCTGATCAGCTCAATCTGTTTCCATGAGCGAGAAGGGGCGGTGTCGTCGGCGGTCACTTGACGGTGGCCCGGGTTGGCGAGGGAGACGGCGCGTAGCCGGTTGTCCATGTCTGCTGCACGCGGGTGCGCGTGTCTGGCGGGCATCCGTGCCGCATTGGGGGATTATCGCCGCCGGGCCGTCCTGCGGCTGTTGGAGCCTCAGAGTGCGTCGGCCGGCACAACCTCCCGCCTTGCTTGCTGCGCCAGCTCCTGCGGCGCGAAGAAGCCGATCATGTGAAGGGCAAGATCGGGCGAGGTCATGCCGAGCGTGGTCGCATCGTGGATGAGGTTCTCGGTGGGAGCGATGTACGCTTCGCCTGGTTCGATTGTCAGGCGCACGACCGGATAGTTCGGGAAGGCGCGCAAGAACGCATGGCCCAGATCGCTGCCGTAGTAGGCTGTCCCTGCAAGCAACGTCCCGTGAAGGACGGCGTGCATGCGCGCCAGCGAGAGGTTCACGAACAGGAATCTTCGGGGGCTGTGCCCAAGATTGACGCAAATGCGGTTCTGCGCGCGTTCTCGCTCCGCCAGCGGCGATTCTGTCCAGGAATCGACATGCATGCCGACGTAGTGCTCGCCCTTTCGACCTCTGACGGCATCCTTGGTGACCGTTGTCTTGCCGGTTTCGGCACTGCCGAGGCGCACGACGCGCGGCTCGCCGCCATCAAGCGAGTGATGGGCGGCGATATGGGCGCTGAGCAGATCATACGCTGTGTGCCAGTCCGGATGCGCAGTGTGATCGCGGTAGTTCGCAAGGCTTTGCGAAGTCCCGAAATCGGCAAAGACCCGGCTGAGCGGAGCGACGACACATTCCGGGATTCTGACGATCGCGATATCGCGGCCGATCTGCCACTCGGCGTCCGGCTCTGCGAGAAGCAATTCGCTTTCGCGGGCGGTGGCGGGGCGGAACGGCAGGAGCGGTACGATCGCTTCGGCAATGTAGCAGGGTCCATCGCCGACTGCAGGCGTCCGGTCCGTCGTGCCTGCACTCAGCGCAAAGCGTGCCTGTGGGGAGAGCCTGCTTTCCGTATCGAGGCGGATCCGAACATCGCGCTGCAGCAGTAGCTGTTCCGGGCGAGCGTGGTGCGGCGCGATCGATGCGGGCAGGAGCGATGGCGGCTGGAGCCGCATTGCCGGTGCCGCCGGGTGCTCCTCCTGCAGGCGCCGCTCGATATATTCAAGCATCGGCCGATCGATGTTGCAGCCCAGCGGCGCACCGCGTCGCTGCTGTAGCGCGGCTTCCTCGGCCATCGGATATCCCGAACAGCTGCCGAGAAACCGGCATGACGTGCAGATCGAGTTCATGCGCGCTTCCGCAGTTTCGATGGCCCGGGCATGGCCTGACGAGCGCAGGATTTCATCCATGGGCTGGCGGAACACGTTGCCATGCGCAAATTCGCCCTCGTAGGCGTTGCCGTAGCTGTAGAGTTCGCCATTCGTGTCGACGAGAAAGACGCTTTCCCAATCTGCCTTGTCGTAGATCATCGGCGCGGCGCCCGGGGTATGGTGATGAACCACCTGGCGCATGTAGCCGGTGAGCGGTTCGATCAGCAGCTCTGATCCGAGCGTGCGAAGTTCCTCGAACGCCTCCTGGAGCGCGGTGACAATCTCTGCGGGACCGAGGTCGAATTCCTCGTGCTGATTCTCAAAAGCACCGTCGATCAGCCAGAGCAAACGCACCGAGCGCACGCCGAGCTGGTGATAGAAGCGCACGATCTTGCGGATATGCGGCGCATTGCGCGCCGAGAGCACGGTGATGCACCCGTAGTCGATACCGGCGGCCTGGAGGCGGTCCATGTTTGCGAGGACGCGGCGTGTCGAATCCTCCCCCCGCAGGTTCGTGCGCAATGCCCCGAACAGGTCGATTGACACGCCGACCCGGTCGAAGCGGCGCAGAAGTTCGATCCGGCTGTCGTCCAGCAGGGTAAGGTTGGTCTGGATCGTGTTGTGGACGCTGGTGGCCGATCCGAAGATCGCGCGCTGAGCATCGAATGTCGCCGCGAAATAGTCGGGTCCGTTGAGCAGCGGTTCTCCGCCATGCCATACGAAATCGATCGCGGTCGGAGCGGCGAAGCTCTCCCGCCAATCTGCAATATGGCGATACATGCGCTCGAGGTCCTCGGGCGCCATGCGCTCGCGGCTCGCAAGATGTTCGAATTCATAGCAGTACCGGCAGCGCAAGTTGCACAGCTTGCTGGCCTTCACCACGAATTCGACCCGGCGCTGCACTGGTCCTGCTGGAGGCACGGGCGGCGGCCTGCTAGAGGCTGTCGTAGAGATCCACCGCCGACGGGCGGCCTTCCTCCTCTATCCCGCTCTCGTTCCGGCCGCCCATTACCTGGACCCAGGAGGGCCCCGGAATGGTCATGCGAAACGGCGCCGCTTCCCTGAAAGGATCCCAGCCGGATTGCACTTCGATGCGCTTCCAGATGTCCGATTGCCGGAAATGTTCCCAGAAATCCCGGGCCATTACATGTTCGACGATCCGCTCGAGCTTGCCTGTGCCCGGCTGATCTTCGGCGAGGCCATTGCCGACCTTGTCGCCGTCGGCCAGAGGTACGCCAAGGGCCTTGCCGACATCTTCCGGGTCGACCTGATAGCCCCGCGCACGGGCGATCTGGGCAACGATCTCGGGAGAGGCGGCGGCGAGCGCGTGATGGAGCTGACCCTGGAGGGTCTTGTCGAGGAAGACTTCGCGGAAGAATCCGTAGGCCTGGTCGGTGCTCATGGCAGTTCCTTCGTTCCCGCGGCATCGCTTCATGCGGTGCCGGTTACGCGATCCGAGCCTTTAAATTGTTGTGAATATTCGTTGTTATAAAGATGAATGGCGATTCAGCTTTAGTCAACATTGCTGCGATGAAATGCAATATTCTGATTTCATGAAAAATAATCGGGTTATTCGTGAATCGGATCGGGTTTGTCGACCTGTTGCGTTTATAATCTCGGGCGCGATTTGCGTGAGGTTGTGGGTCGTGATTCCGTCTTGCCATTGAGGCGATGCCTGGCGCCTCGCGCCTGCCGGCGCGACCGCGCTCTATGCTGCGTGCGGGGCTGAACGCCCTTGATGGCCGCGCGCAAGGCACCGAGCCCTTACGGTCTCGGCCATTCGGTGAGGATCGCTGGCGCAGAAGACCGGTCCATCGAGATGGACCGGTGACGCGGACGCGCGCTTTCGCGCGCGGCGTCTTTTGTTGAGCCTCCCTCTCGGAGCGCGGGTGGGCTCGGCGCCCGTCTAGGCCCGCCGGCACCGCCTGCAAGCCGCACATGCGTGCGGCTCCTCCGACTTCGCTCCGGCCCTTGCCACCCCGATCCTGTTGGATCGGGGCCCCGGCTGCGCGTGCAGGCGCTGCCCTGCAGCGGGCCTTGCGGTCGCCCGTGCCGCCCACCCCCGCTCCGTCGGGGGAGGCCATGGTGGTTTGGGGCGGGGTATGGAGGTGAGACATGCGCAGCAATCGCAAGGCTCCGTCATGCGCGGGGTCGCAATCGGGAGGCGCGCTATCGAAGGGCGCGGGCTCGGGAGCTTCGGGATCACGGGACACGGGTCGGGGAACGGATCGGGCCTCGCTCTATGACGAGGTCACGGCCCGGATCATTGCCGAGCTGGAACAGGGCCGAGTGCCATGGGTGCAGCCTTGGAGCAGCGAGACCGCCAGCGGCCCGGTGGCAGGGCTTCCGATCAATGCCCTGACCCGTCGCGGATACTCAGGGATAAATGTTCTCATTCTTTGGGGCGCGGTCATTCCGGGCGGTTGGGCCTCGCAGGGCTGGCTGACTTTCCGGCAAGCGCTCAGCGCTGGCGGCAATGTGCGCAAGGGTGAGCAGGGCACATGCGTTGTCTACGCCGACCGCTTCACGCCCGAGGCCGAAAAGGACAAGGCGCGCGAGACGGGTGGGGATGCTCGTTCGGTTGCGTTCCTGAAAAGGTTCACGGTTTTCAATGTCGCGCAGTGCGAGGGCCTGCCGGATGATTTCATGGCCGGACCCGTAGCGCTGCCCGAGCGGGAAATCGTGCCCGTGGCCGAAGCCGCCATTGCCGCGAGCGGTGTCGATTTCCGGATCGGCGGGGACAAGGCCTTCTATGCGCCGGGTGCGGACTTCGTGCAGGTGCCGCCGCAGCCCGCGTTCCACGATCAGGTCAATTACTACCGGACGGCGCTGCACGAACTGACCCACGCGACCGGGCATGTCTCCCGGCTCGACCGGAACTTGACGAACGGCTTCGGAAGCAAGGACTACGCCCGCGAGGAACTGATCGCGGAAATGGGTTCGGCATTCCTGTGCGCCTCGCTCGGGATCGTGCCGACCGTCCGCCACGCCGATTACATCGGGGCATGGCTGGAAGTCCTGCGCGAGGACAACCGCGCGATCTTCCGCGCGGCCAGCATGGCAAGCAAAGCCGCCGACTGGCTGCTTTCCCGCTACGAGGCAAGCGTGCCGGGGAACGAGGAAGCCGGTCACCCAGACGCCCCCGATGACGGCCACGATGAGGGCCACGATCACGGCTGCGATGACGGGGGGAGGGCCGAGGCATGACCCTCCTTTCCCGCTCCATCCGCTCGATGCTCTCGGCCAATTTCGAGCATTGCATGCAAAACCCCAAGTTCGATCCGCTGCCGCTGGTCCGCCTGTTCAATCCTATGGGGCGTGCGGTCTGGCTGGTGACCGAAATCTATGCCGATGACGACACCCTCTTCGGGCTGGCGGACCTCGGTTTCGGCTGCCCTGAACTCGGCATTTCCTCGCTTCGTGAAATCGAGGCGATCCGTCTGCCGATGGGGCTCACCATCGAGCGGGATATGGGCTTTTGCACCCGGCACCGGCTCTCCGTCTGGACGGAGGCCGCGCGTCTCGCGGGATCGATCCCCGATGCCGCTTTGCTTCTTGACCGGCTCACCCGCGAGGACCCGTCCGCCATCAGGCTTCTGCCCCGTTGAGGGGCCGATGACGCAGGCGGTCGTTCACCGTCAAATCCTAAGCCGGTCCACCGTATCGCATCACCAACCGGTGGACCGGCACTCTCAAATAGGAGTGCTACCCATGAAACTCGAGTTCATCGCTCTGAGCAACCTTTCCGTCAGCAAGGCGAACATGCGCTATGCACGCAAGGCCCCCGATGTGTCGGATATCCTGCCGACCGTCAGGGCGCGCGGCGTGATCCAGCCGGTGATCGTTCGGCCCAATTGTGAACCGGGCCATTACGAAATCGTCGCGGGATGCCGCCGCTTCCACGCCGCGCAGATCGTTGCTGCGGAAAGGCTGGCCGCCTGCACCGAGGCGGGCGAGCCGGACCCCGAAGCGGCCTTGCTGCCTTGCGCGGTGCTGGACGATGCCGACGATGCCAGCGCTGTCGAGGCCTCGCTGATCGAGAACATCGCCCGGCTCGATCCCGACGAAGTCTCGCGCTGGGCCTGCTTCACCCGGCTGGTCAAGGAAGGACGATCCATCGAGGATATCGGCCTCATCTTCGGTCTGCCGAACCTCTCCGTGAAGCGCATTCTTGCCCTCGGCAATCTTCTGCCCCGCATCCGCGAGATGTACCGGGCCGAAGAGATCGACGCGGCGACCATCCGCCATCTCACCATGGCGTCGAAATCGCAGCAGAAGGCATGGCTGGCCCTTGCCGACGACCCCGACAGCTACGCGCCGCGCGGGTTTCAGCTGAAGTCGTTCCTGTTCGGCGGGCAGTCGGTTCCGACCGGCCATGCGCTCTTCGATGTCGAGACGAGCGGGCTCGCCACGGTTTCCGACCTCTTCGGAGAAGACGCATATTTTGCCGAGACGGACGCGTTCTGGGACCTCCAGAATGCCGCCATCGAGGCGAAGCGCACGGGCTTCATCGAGGCGGGCTGGGCTGATGCCGTCATCCTTCCTCCCGAAACCCATTTCCATTCGTGGGAGTATGACAAGACCCCGAAGCGCAAGGGCGGGCGCGTCTATCTGGACGTTCGCGGCAATGGCGAAGTCGTCATCCACGAAGGCTATCTTTCCGCGAAAGAAGCGGCGCGGCTCGCCAAGGCCGAGGCGGTAGAGGGTGGAGCGATGGCAAAGGCAGTCCGCCCCGAACTGACCTCGATCACCCAGACCTATATCGACCTGCACCGTCATGCCGCCGTTCGTGCCGAACTGCTGGGACGGCCCGGCATTGCCTTGCGGCTCATGGTCGCCCACGCCATTGCCGGGTCTGCGCTATGGCGGATCGTGGTCGAACCGCAGGTTTCCAAGAGCGATGCGGTGAAGGAAAGCGTCGAGAACTGCCGCGCCGAAGCGGTGTTCGATGCGCGGCGGCGCGAAGTTTTGGCGCAGCTGGCGTTGCCGGATGACGAACCCACGGTGATCGGCGGGACCGGCTATGGCATGCGGGGCGGGCTGCGCGCGCTTTGCGGCCTGTTCGCTCGATTGACCGAACTTGCCGATGCGCAGGTCATGGACGTGCTGGCGCTCGTCATGGGCGAGGCGCTGGAGGCCGGGAGCCCTTCGGTGGAAGCGGTGGGGCTCGCCATCGGTGTTCCCATGGCGGATTGGTGGGAGGCTGACGAAGCCTTCCTCGAGACGCTGCGCGACCGTGAGGTCCTGCTCGCTATGGTCGGTGAGGTGGCCGGAAAGCTGGTGGCCGAGGCCAATGCCAAGGAGAAGGCCAAGACCTTGCGCGCGATCATTCGCGATCATCTGGCGGGGAACGGCGGGCGCGAGAAGCGCGAAGGCTGGGTGCCGCGCTGGATGGCTTTTCCGCCATCCGCCTATACCGAGCGAGGCGGAGTCGGGACGGTCGAGGCGCACGCCCGCGCGGCCATGCAAGCCGACAGACAACCGGCGGAAGAGGAGGGCGGCGAGGCTTGGGGCGAAACCTATGATTCGCGCTCAACCGAAGGGGCGGGGCCCGAGGACCTCACGGAGGATGCCGGACCGCAAGGCGACCGGCTGGCGGCCTGAAAAATGATCGGAGGCGGAACAATCCGCCTCCGATCCAACTTGTTGCGGCGAGGGAAAATTCCGGCCTCGGACCCGCGCCCTGATAGGCGCGGGTCCGCGGCTGACACCAAAACTTCATTGCCGTGGTCCTATCCCGGTGGCACGCAATCGGTGACAGGAAAAACATCATGACTGCAATTCAGACCGACGCGCTTCACACCATCGAAAAGCTTGTTTCCCGGCTCTCTCCCGATCCGATCTGCGACGAATGCATCAACCAGATCCTCGGACTCTCGCCGCTTGATCACGCCGATCAGCTTGTGCGCGAACTGGCAGGGGCTAATGGGTTCGAACGCAACAAGGATGCCTGCAGCCTTTGCGGCGAAACCCGCCTCGTGACGCGCCGTCGCTGAACTGATCCCGGGCACCATCGAACCGACCGACGCACCAAAGGGCGGCCGTCGACAGTGACCGCCTGCGAAGGTTCAGGCCATCTGGCGGCGCTGCGAAAAGACAGGGACTTCGTTCTCGTTCGCTTCGCGCCGAATGGTGCAGAGCTTGGTTGCTCCTTCCCAAAGTTCAGCCGTCCTTCGATTCGCCTCGCGATGGGCAATGATAAGCGCGGCGGTGAGGTCCTCGGCCTTGAATTCGATGCGCCTGGCGAGACCCTCGCCATCGTCCGAAAAGTGCAGCGTGTAGATTTTCATGTCTCTCCTCCATCGTTCTTCCGGACGCTTGCGGACTGACAAACTGCAACAGCCGCTGAAGAGTTCCCGGCCGGCCAAGGCCGTTCGGCGCCGGGGCGCGACGACCGGCGGATCACGCCTTGAGTTCCCACACACCGCTACCGCTCTGCGTGAGCGTGCAGATCTTTCGCGCGCCGTCCCACAATTCGGCGGGGCGCTCGGGTGCTTCTTTCTGGGCAAACAGGAGGGCGGCGCCTGGGTCTGTCGCTTCGAACCGGATATCCTTGGCAGGGCCGTGGCGGTCTTTATGGAACTTGAGCGTGTAGATCGTCATAGCGTTCTCCATGCGCGGGCAATGCCCCGCTTCACTAAACGACCCGCGAATTCTCCAATCGACGGGCGCCGCGATCCATATCTGCTGCGATAAATCGACGCTCTTCTGCGGCAAGCTGCGAGCTCGAGTGGGGGCAGAAGGTTCAACCCGCGCTTCGGGAGTGTCGACGGGTGGACACGGGGTTGCCCTCTGATCGGCTCGGTTTCAGACAGAGCAAGGCAGGTTCCATCGAGGCGACGTCGGTGCCTTTTGCGTTTCCAACTGCGGCTTTGACAGCGTTCCCGTATTGGTCGCCAGGTCCATTCCGGGTTCGGGGCATTGACCTGGAACAGTCGCGGTCCCGCGCAAACCATCGCCGAACGGCTTCTTTCCCCGCCCGCCAAGGCGGGCTCCTCGCGGCCGCTGACGCTCCAAACAAGCCGCCGGTTCCGGTCCTTCGCTGACGCTGCGGCCTCACGGTTCGCGGGCGCCGCTGTGACTGTCCCTTTGGTCTGCCCATCGCCCGGGAATGGTTCTCGCGGCGACAGATCAAGGAGAATTATCATGCCCGCAATCGGATACGTCACGCGCGATGGGCGCAGCTTCAAGGGTCAGCTTCGCACACTCTCTATCCGCGCCGAGATCGAGATCGCGCCCAATACCCGCAAGACCGGCGACACCCAGCCGGATTTCAGGGTTACGTCTTCCGGCGTCGAGGTCGGTGCCGGATGGCTGCGCCGCAGCGAGGCCTCGGGCAACGACTACGTCTCGCTGACGCTGGCGGCACCGGAATTCGGACCCCGGCGGCTTTACGCGAACCTCGGTCGCGCTGCCGGCAAGGACGATGAAGACAGTTACGCGATCATCTGGAATCCCGCAGACTGACAGCCGGTCCCCGCGCCGAAAACGGCGCGGGGATTTCCTGTGCGTGCAGCAAAACGAGTGTTGTTCTTACCCCGAACTCGTCTAGAATCAGCCGATTATGAAGACGGATCTCGATCACCTTCCCGAAGAAAAGCGCCGGGACCTGAAGCGTGTGGTGGAGATCGTCTTTGCCGAATTCGAGGACGTTCTCGGTCTCGCGACGCAGGGCTGGAAGAAGCAGGGCCGGATCATGAAAGTGATCCTCTACGGCTCGCATGCGCGCGGCGATTGGGTCGCCGATCCTGTCGGGCGGTACTATTCCGATTACGATATCCTTGTCGTCGTGAACGACGAGCGCCTTGCGGATGAGGCCGAGTATTGGGGCAAGGCGAAGGACCACCTCAACCGCGCCTACGACATCATGAACCTGATCTCGGCGCCGGTTGGTCTGACCGTCCATTCGATGGCGGACGCGAACTTCCAGCTATCGCGCAGCCGACCGTTTTTCATCGACGTCGTGCGCGAGGGCATCGTGCTCTACGAGCTCGAAGCCCAGCAGTTCGAACTGCCCAAGCCGCTCGATAGCGCGGTGGCGCATATCGAAGCCGAGAACCACTTCAACCAGTGGTTCGAGAGCGCCAGCCGATTTCTTGCATTCGGAAAAATGGGGGTGAAGGAGGGCTGGAATAATCAGGCGGCGTTCCAACTCCACCAAGCCACCGAGAACTTCTACCACACCGTGCTGTTGGTCCTCAAACTCTACAGCCCCAAGTCGCACAACCTGAAGTATCTGCGCGGCCGGGCGGAAGACATCGCGCGCGACCTGATCCCCGTCTGGCCCCGCGATACCAAGTTCGGCAATCGCTGCTGGGAGCTGCTTTATCAGGCCTACGTGAAGGGCCGGTATTCGCCGCATTACGTCATCCGTGACGTCGAACTTGAGTGGTTGGTCGAGCGCATCGAACTGCTCGAAGTGGAAGTGAAAGCGATCTGCGAGAGGCATCTGGGCAAGCCGCTGGATTAAAGAGAAGTCCCGCTGGGGGTGTTTTCGATAATCGGCGTCTCTGGACCGGACTTTTCCAAATCCGGGGGACTATGAAGACCGATCTCGACCACTTGCCCGAACAGCATCAGCGCGACCTGGAACGGGTCGTGCAGATCATATTCTCGCAGTTCGAGGACGCCATTGCGCGCGCCACACAGCCGTGGAAGCGGCGGGGCCGGATCCTGAGCGTCATTCTCTACGGCGCCTATGCGCGCGCCGACTGGGAGGCACATCACCTGGACGGTCACGCGTGGGATTACGATATCCTGGTCATCGTCAACCACGAGCGTCTGGCGAACGAAGTCGCGAATTGGAACAAGGCGAAGGACGCGCTGGCGCGCGAATATTCGATGGCGAGGCGGATATCGGCGCTGCCAAATCTGGTTGTCCATTCTCTGGATGATTTCACCCGGCAACTTGGTCACGGACGCCCGTTTTTCGTGGACCTCCTGCGCAAGGGGATTGCGCTCTATCAGTGCGGCTCGACACAGTTCGAGATGCCGAAGAGGCTCCCCCGAGAGGAACTTCGCCAGCAGACACACCAGCTTTTCCATCAGTGGTTCGATAACGCCAGGATCTTCCTCGATACGGCGGATTTTGCACTGTCGCGGGGAGCGAACAGCCATGCTGCGTTCCAGCTTCATCAGGCCGCCGAGCAATCCTATCAGGCAGTTTTAGCGGTCAAGACCCTCCATTGCCCGGGGACGCATCACCTCAAGTTCCTTCGCAGCCGGGCCGAGGAGGTCGCGCGCGAACTGATCCCGATCTGGCCGCGCGAGGACAAGTTCGCCAGGCGGTGTTTCGAGCTTCTCCATCAGGCATACATCAAGGGGCGATATTCTCCCGAATTCTCTATCGGCGATGCCGAATTGGACTGGGCTTTCGAGCGGGTGCAGGAACTCCAGACTGCTGTTCAAGGCATCGCCGAGAAGCGGCTTTCCAACATCTGACGCCCAAAATCCGTCCCGGTTTGCGACACCCCCTCTATACGGGGGAACTGTGTTCACTTGTGCAATTTCTGATCTCGCCCGCACCGTGCACAACCTCAGTAACGTGGGGGCAGGGGCGATGCCGAGCGGGCGGATCAAGTTTTTCGATGCGAAAAAGGGCTATGGCTTCATAGCGCCCGATGACGGAGGACGCGATCTCTTCGTCCACGTGTCCGTAGTCATCGCTGCCGGAATATGGAGTCTCGAGGTCGGCCACGCCATCAAATATGACGTGCTCGTAGCCCGGAACGGCAAGGTCTCGGCGATCAACTTGCGCGGCATTTCACGCGGTTGAGCGTGTAGCTCGCAAACGCTTCCTCGCCCTTTTTCGGATCCTGCGAGACAATCTGCCATGTGAGCTTGTCGCCATTGAAACGCCAGCGATTGAGGAAGGCGCCGTCCTCATATTGATAGCTCATGTCGAAGCCGTCGGGCCTGCTCGAACCGGATCCCGTAGCGGTCATTGCGCCGCCGAAGCTGTCCGCCCAATAGCCGACCAGATCCGGCGCGCTTCCCGGCAGAACCATGGCCCCGCCGAGCACCAGATGCGCTGAATAGCGATCGGAGGGATCGGCAATGGTGTGGCTCTCGGCATCAACCGTCAGGATGGCGCCGAGCGCGACCGGTTTACTGACAAGCGCGATCGTCACCGGCTTTTTCATGACCTCCCCGGTGCCTTCCCAGCATCCTTGGAGATGCGAAATTGCAGTCGGAATTGCCGGCGGCGCAGGCTCGGCGGCATGGGCTGCCCCCGTGCCTGCCAACACTGCCAAGCCCGCAAAAACCGATAGTCCGCGCATAGATAACCCCCGTCGACAAGCCCGCGTGGCGGTGTGGCAAGTCCGGCGCTTCGGCGCAATTGCAAAGAGCGGTTCGTGGGCCAACCGACGCGGGGAGTCGAATTCGCCTATAGCCGAATCCGACTCTGCCCGGGCCATGGATTGTCCCTCATTTGAGTGTCCCCGAGGGCGACTGGGTGTCGCCCGATGCACGGAAGGGACACCATGGAAAACTCCGACGAGATCGATCGCGCCCGGGCTGCCAAGCGCGGATCGCCGTTTCTCAACACGCCCCAGGCGGCAGCCTATCTCGGCATCTCGATCCGCCTGCTCCTCAAGTTTCGGCGCAACGGCGGCGGCCCCATCTTCCGCCGCCATTGCCGCTTCATCCAGTACCATATTGACGATCTCAATGCCTGGAGCGAAGCGAACTCCGGCCGGGCGTTCCGCCTGTGAACGGGCCCGATATCCCCGGCGGCGATGTGTCGCCCTGGCAGTCCAAGGGCGACCGTTATCGGAAGGCGCGGACCATGACGTTCGGCATCGCCATAGTGGCGAGCCTGCTGAGTGCAACCTTGGCCTTTCCGCCTGCACCACGCCTCCTTTGGAATGCCAGTCCCAGCGCGCCGATGGGCCTCTACCTGGTATCGCCGGGAAGCGATCCCCTGCCGGGCGATATGGTGATTGCCCGCATGCCCCGGCCGTGGCGCGACCTTGCCGCCTCGCGCCGCTATCTTCCCTCGAACGTACCGCTGGTAAAGCGCGTCGTCGGCTATCCGGGGCGGGAAATCTGCGCGCTGGGAAACGAGATTTTCCTCGACGGCGTGCCACTGGTCGTTCGCAAGGCACACGATGGAAAAGGACGGCCCATGCCGCGGTGGGAAGGATGCCGGGTGCTCGCTCGCGGCGAGTATTTCCTCCTCATGACGGCCAGCCCGGATTCCTTCGACGGGCGGTATTTCGGGATAAGCCGCAGCTCGGACATCATCGGTCAGGCCTATCTGCTATGGGAGCGCTGAGAGCGATGATCGTCGCCGCGACGATCATCGCGGCAACCCCTGCCTGCGCCCAGGATCTGGAGCGCTGGCAGCCCCATATCGAAGAAGCCTCGTCCCGTTTCGGCGTGCCGTCGGCCTGGGTCAGGAAAGTGATCTGGGCCGAGAGCAGGGGGCGTACGCAGATCGGCGGCGCACCGATCCGCAGTCCCAAAGGCGCCATCGGGCTCATGCAGCTGATGCCGGGCACCTGGGCGGAGATGCGCACGCGCCTGTCGCTCGGCAACGACCCGGATAACCCGCGCGACAACATTCTCGCGGGGGCATATTACCTGAGACTGCTCTACGATCGCTTCGGATATCCGGGGCTGTTTGCGGCCTACAATGCCGGGCCGGCGCGCTATGAAAAGTATCTGTCCGGCATACCGCTGCCCGCCGAAACTGTGGCCTACCTTGCGGGGATAAGCGGCAGTGACACCTCCGTTTTGCCCCAAGCGCCGCCGCTCTTTGTGGGCACTTCGCAGTCTGCCCCAAGCCCTGTGGAGAACCCGGAGGACAAGTCGGGGCAAACGCGTGGGGAAGTGGTGGAAGGAGATGGGAAAAGTCCCGTCCGTCCTCCCGAACGCGATCCTCTGTTTGCCGTTCGCCACAACGCCCACTGAGAGGTCGTGCCCAGAGGAGAGGTAAGAATGCTCGTCTGAGATGGTGCAGTGTGACGGGCGCCGAACAGTCTATCAAGGCCCGCGGGTACCCCCCAATTTGCTTCGCAAATCGGTTCCCCCCACGTCCGCTTCGCGGCGCAGGACTAAAGCCCTGCGGCCCTGACAGACCGCCCGGCGCCCGTCTTCGAATGGTCGTTCTCAGTCACGGGAACGGTCACGCGAGGAGCTTCATCATGCAGATCGATCGCACCATTGCCGCAAACCATCACGATGTGTTCGCCAGCCTCGTTCACGGGCTCGAAATCGAGTTCGGCAAAGGCGCAGGACGCGCCCTGGCACAGCGCTTTATCGAAGCGGAGGAAAGCGATTTCCTCTGGGACGCACGTATCTCGGAGCGCTGGCTCGGGCGCTACGAAGGCCTTGGCGAGGACGATGCGGTCGATCTCGATCGGGTCGCCGTCCTGGGCCGCCTGGGCCGCCGCTGGTTCGCCGCCACGCTCATCATTGATGGAGAGGGCGATCCGGTCGGCCTCATTGCCCGGCGCGATTTTGCGAAGCGCGCAGCAGCTGAGAAAGCGAGTGCGCAGGCCCATTGAGCTCTGCGCAATCGATGGGGCAGTGCCGGACGGTGCTGCCCCATCGATTTGCCGGTGAATCATTGGCGTCTGGCAACTGGGTTGGATGGGAGGGGTCGGATTTGGTTGCGGGGAGGGGGGAGGCGGAAAAGTGGCGGACGACAAGATTGAAGGCGTGTCTCGTGACACGCTTAAGTTTCTGTCTGCACATCGTTTTTCTGCGAGACTGTAGGGTCGGTGACGAGACTGTAGCGAGACATGCCTTTTCGGGAGGCTTTGCATGGATTTCGACGACGATTTCGAGCCGCGCCTTGGGCGGCAGCGCGATGCGGTCGCAAGAAAGGGCGGCAGGAAAGCGATCAAATACGCGACCCGCGTTGCCGTCGCAGCGGGGCTGATCGGCACCGGGAAGAAGGGCGGCAAGTTCGTTGGTAGCCGTATCGGTCGGGGTGCGGCGCTCGGGCGCGCGCTTGCGGGGCGGGATCGACTGGGGGGATACCGGGCCCGCCGCGTTGTCGTGAAGACGAGGCTGGTGAAAGTTCGCAGCGGTAGCGCCAGCGCCCTCAAAGCCCACCTCCATTACATCCAGCGTGACGGCGTCACCAGGGAGGGCGAACAGGGAGTGCTTTATGGCCCCGACAACGACCGCATGGACGGCGCCGAATTCCTCACACGCTCGAAGGACGACCGGCACCAATTCCGGTTCATCGTCTCGGCCGAGGACGGCGACCAGTATGGGGACCTTAAGCCCTATATTCGCCGGCTCATGAACCAGGTCGAGGAGGACCTTGGAACCAGGCTGGAATGGGTTGCTGTCGATCACCACAACACCGGCCATCCACACACGCATATCGTGCTTCGTGGGATCGACGATCGAGGCAAGGACCTCGTCATTGCGCGCGATTATATTGCCCATGGTTTCCGTGAGCGCGCCGTTGATCTCATGTCGCTCGATCTCGGGCCGCGCGCAGGCCACGAAATCGAGGCGCGGCTGCGTCAGGAAATGGAGCAGGAGCGCTTCACTGGCTTGGACCGCCGGCTCATCGGACGGATGGATGCCGATCGGTGCGTCTCGCCGCATGATCGCGATCCGTTTTTCCAGGCACTGGAGACGGGACGCCTGCAGGCTTTGAAGCGCATGGATCTTGCCAGCGAACTGGGGGACGGGCGATGGCAGCTTGCCGATAGGCTCGATGAAACGCTTAGGGCTATGGGGGAGCGCGGCGACATCATCCGCCTGATGCAGCGCGAGGTCACGCGCGCCAGACTGGAGCGACAGGACCAGCGCATCTATGCGCCGGACATTGGGCCGCTTGTCGGCAGGGTCATTTGTCGCGGGCTGGCGGACGAGCATCACGATCGTCATTTCCTGCTGGTCGACGGCATCGATGGACGTTCGCACTACATCGACATTGGACCCTCGACGGCCGTTGAGCCGTTGCCACGCGATGCGGTGGTACGGGTGATCCCGCGAATAGCGGAGGTTCGGGATATCGATCGCAATGTTCTGGAGGTGTCGCAGGCGAACGAGGGGCGGTATTCGATCGCGCGGCATTTACGCTACGACTGCTCCGTCACCCAGGCTTTCGCCGAGACCCACGTGCGCAGGCTTGAAGCGATGCGACGAGCGCGCTCCGATGTTACCCGTGAGGCCGATGGAAGCTGGCGTATTTCGTCCGAACATCTCGAAGTCGCAGAACGCTTCGAGCAGCGAGATGTCGCTTCCCGGCCTGTTGCAGTCGAGGTCCTGGGCTCGGGCTCGGTGGAGCGAATGTCCGGCATGGAAGCGGCAACATGGCTGGATCGTGAACTCGCCTCGCCGTCAGGACTGGCAATACGCGATGCAGGGTTCGGACGCGAAGTGCGCACGGGCCTGGATCAGCGACGGCAGTGGCTGGTCGAGCAGGATCTGGCCGATGTTTCACCGAGCGGCGTCAGATTGCGGCAGCATACCCTGGCGTTGCTTCAGCGGCGCGAATTGCTCCGGATCGCCGAGCGCCTTTCCGGGGAGCTGGGGAAGGAGTTCTCGGAGGCCAAGACCGGCGACTGGATCGAAGGCAAGGTGAGCCGCAGGATAGATGGTATTTCGGGGCGCTTCGCGCTCATCGAGCGCAGCCACGAATTCACCCTGGTTCCATGGCGGCCCGTACTCGAGAAGCAGCTTGGGCAGCAGGCCGGCGGGATCATGCGCGAGGCCGGTATCAACTGGCAGTTTGGACGTGGACGTTCCGGGCCGGAAATTTCTTGATCGGGGCTTGTTGGCGGGCAACTTTTGCGGGCGTTGCTTATGCAAAGCGCCGCCAATCCGGATGCATCAGCGGTCGCGCTTGCTGACGGGCGTTCTACATGCCCTCCATGAAAAGCGAACGTACAGCACAACGCTATCGGCAGGCCGTGAATATTGCCGGAAACACGCAGGCCATCGAAAGGGCGGGGCAGGCCCTCATCAACGCGTTATGGGCGGAGGGTTTTCGCCCGACGTCCGAACGGCGGGACCGTTTCCATTGAAGACATATATCGAAGCTGGTCTCCTGGCGGCAGCGCTTGCGCTTCCCTGGTTGGTGCGTCTGATCGCCTGATTTTCGGCTACAGCGGCAAGGACAACTGCGGTGAGGGTGCCGGCGGCTTGTCCATTTGAGACTTGTCGGACCATGGCTCGTCGGATGGCTCACGCAGCAATTCCCGCTCCCATGGATTGCAAAGTCCGTGAGCGGCGGTTGGCGAGCCGTCGGTCCAGGTCTTCCAGTTTTCGCGGCGCAGGATCACTGGCATGCGGTCGTTGAGATCCAGCATGGATTCGTGCGCGGGAACCGTCATCATCGAGAAAACGTGCCCCCATTCGTCGCTACGCCGCCAGATGCCCGCGACTGCAAAAATCTCCTCGCCGGGTACCGAGAACCAGGTCCGGGTCATCTTTCCTTTTTTTCCTTCCGGTTCGGCCCAGGCGTTTAGTGGAACGAGGCAGCGACGCCGCGCAAAGCTCCCGCGCCAGAACCTCGATCCGATCTTGTCCGCACGCGCATTGTAGATGGGGTGAGGCTTCAGCATCTCGCCGGTCAATTTGCTTGGATCGGTACGCGGGAAGCCCCAGGCCATCGCCCGGACTTGGCTTTGGGAAATTACCAAGCCGGGGTCCGTCGGTGCCACCACCTCGAGATAATTGGCCCCGCTCGACGGCTCGGTGTCGAAAAGCGCGGCGATGGCGCTAGCAGGGGTGGTCAAGCGATAGAGGTTGCAGATGGGAGCATCCTTTCAAAACCATACTACGCCCGCAGGCAGGTACAACAAAGGGTGAGCAACGCTTCTGAGGGCGGGCGCAGGCTGATTCGCTCGCCCGCTAGCCGCCACTGCCCGCTCTGTCCGGCACGGGAAGCAGCGGGTATCGACGAGGCCCAAATTTGCTCAACCTTTTTATCTGAATTCCGGGCCCTTTCCTGCCCGCGCGTTGCGATGTTCAAGGCGCGGCGTTGACTCTTAGATGAAATGGAACAAAATAAGAACGAAATTTCCATCGCAGAGCCACAAGGAGGCCCTTCATGACGGAGCGAGGGTCACCATCTCGCATTGATACCCTGCGCGCCCGGATCGCCGAGATCGAAGGCGGGGACAGGCGCGCGCGCGAGGTATTGCCCTTCGGTCTTGAAGCGCTCGATGCCAAGCTACCCGGCGGAGGGCTTGCGCTGGGTTCACTGCATGAAGTGGCCGGCGGCGCCCAGGGCGTGACCGACGGCGCGGCGGCTGCACTGTTCGCTGCCGGGATCATGGCACGCGCCGAAGGCAAGATTCTCTGGTGCATGACCAAGGCCGATCTCTTCGCACCGGCCATCGCCCAGGCCGGGCTCGATCCCGACCGTGTCATCTATCTTGAAGCGCAGGATGAGACTTCGGTGCTGGCCTGCTTCGAGGAGGGACTGCGCCATGGCGGGCTCGGCGGTGTGGTTGCCGAGGTGTCACGGCTCTCGATGCCGGTATCTCGCCGCCTGCTGCTGGCTGCGGAAAACAGCGGCGCGATCGGGATCGCGCTGCGCCGTTGGCGTAGGCGCGAGGATGCGGCCGATTTCGGGCAGCCGACAGCGGCTGCGACGCGCTGGCGGGTGACGGCGGTCCCGTCCGAGGCCTTGCCGGTCCCCGGCGTCGGGCGGCCGCGATGGTTCGTCGAGCTCATCCGGTGCCGGGCTGGCGAGAGCGCCGATTTTCTTCTGGAATCCTGCGATGCGACAGGTCGTCTCGCTCTTCCTGCCGACCTGGCCGATCGACCGGCTGCGGCGCAGACTTGGGCGACAAGCACCGCCGCCTGACGCGCCGCTGGTCCTGGCAGGTGTGGAAGGGCGCCGCCGCGTGTTGACTGCGGTGAGCGCGCCGGCCCGCGCTCTCGGCCTCCACGTAGGCATGGCGGTAACCCAGGCGCAGGCGCTGGTGCCCGATTTGCTGCTTATGGATGCCGACCCTCAAGCTGATGAGAAGGCGCTGGAGCGTTTGGCGGTCTGGTCGCTGCGCAAATACTCGCCTCTCATTGCACTCGATCCGCCCGAAGGCTTGATGCTCGATGTGACCGGAGCAACCCATAGCCATGGCGGGGCCAGAGGGCTGCTCGCCGACATGCTGCGCCGGCTCGCCGAAGTCGAGACCGCCGCGCGCGCCGTCTGCGCGCCGACCTACGGGGCTGCGCATGCGCTTGCCCGCTTCGGCGGCGAGATGTTGTGCCCTGAAGGACTTGGCATTGTCGATCCGGCAGACCTTGTCGAAGCTGTCGCGCGGCTACCGCTTGCGGCCCTTCGATTGGAGGCCAAGACAATCGAGAACCTGGCCGCGCTGGGTATTGAGGTGATCGCGGAATTGGAGGCAATGCCGCGCGCCTCGCTCGCCTTGCGGTTCGGTTCCGATCCCGGCCGGCGGCTCGACCAGATCTTTGGGAGGCTGTCGGAACCTTTCGAACCGGTCGAGGCGCCGAAACAGATCGAAGTCGAGCGCCGCTTTGCCGAGCCGATCGGCGCCCCGGAGACGATCGCGCGCTACACCCGCAAGCTGGTCGATACGTTATGCGAATTGTTGGAGGAGGCAGGGCTCGGTGCGCGCCGGCTCGATCTTCGTTTCCACCGCGTCGATAATGCCGTCCAGGCCATCCGCGCCGGTCTTGCCAAGGCGAGCCGGGAGAAGAAGCAGCTAGCCCGGCTGCTCTGCGACAGAATCGAGACCGTCGACCCAGGCTTTGGTATCGAACGCATGGTGCTGGCTGCACCGGTGATCGAGCCGCTGGGTCTTCGGACCATGTCGAGCCTCGGCGACAAGCCCGTTCCCGATGTCTCGGCGCTCGTCGATATCCTCGGCAATCGGGTCGGCGAGGAGCGACTGTTCCGCGTCGCCGCGCGCGAGAGCCATATCCCCGAGCGCTCGGTCATGCGTATCGCACCGATGTCGGATCCGACGTTGCTCCGCTGGCCCGAGCGCTGGCCGCGCCCGGCACGCCTTTTCGCAAGGCCCGAGGCGATCGAGACGATGGCGCTTTTGCCCGACCATCCGCCGGTTCATTTCGTGTGGCGCGGCGTGCGTCGGCGTGTGAAGCGAGCCGACGGGCCCGAGCGCATTTATGGCGAATGGCATTTGAGCGAGGCGGAATGGCTAAGCGTGCGCGACTATTTCCTCGTCGAGGACGAGACAGGCGCACGCTACTGGGTCTTTCGGCAGGGCGACGGCATGGACGCCGCCACCGGCGGGCAGGACTGGTTCCTGCATGGAATCTTTGCCTGAAAAACGCGGGGGAAAGGCCGAAATCAAACGAATAATGCCCTGCAGTAAGCAATCCTCGATGGGGGGATTGCTTTGAGATAGCAGCAGTTTTTCGTTTTGTTTTAGGTCGTATGTTGTACCGCGTACGACAATCGGGCGCGGCGGATCAGGCGTTTTTTTGGGGGGAACATGCAAGCTAGGTGGTACAAGTGGGGTTCTCGTGTCGTACGTTTGCTGCAATTTGGCGCGGCGGGTGTTGCAGCGACGGTTCTCGTCAACTTCCAGCCCGACGTGGTTGTCGGCTTCGCGATCGATGGCCCGAACAGCCCCTGGCAGATCGACGAGCATATGGACTGCGAGGCCGAACCCGCCTCACTTAGCAGTAGGCATCCTGGAACAAGTGAATTCGAGGACATCCAGCGCATGGCGGGCGGAATCCCCATTCTTGCGCGGCTGTGTTTGAAATCGCGCGTATCAGATCAAGGCGAAATGCTGATCCCCGTCAGCGAGGAGGGGAGCGGGTGGACCGGCTGGCCCAAGGACAGCCCCGATGCCACGCGGTATGCCCAAGGAATGGCAGCCGGTTTCGATCCAACCTCCGACGTCGATCGACAGGCTGCCGTGATCGCAGAGAAGCAGTCGTATGATATTTGGCGGGAGCGGATTCTGGATACGCTCGGTGCCGCTTTAGCCGTTATAGCCGGACTCGAAGTGTTCTGGCGACTGGCGGCCTGGCTCGTAGATGGCGTTGCCGGCATTCCAAAACGAAAGCAATCCGAAGCCGCCTGATCCGTCTGTTCGCGGCCAGAATATTGAGGCAGCAAAGCGTGCAGGACGAAAAAAAGCCGGCCACGAGGGCCGGCTTGGAAAGTCTTTGGGAGAGGATGCCTGAAAGGCCCCCGGCATATGTGGGCGAACGATCTCTAGAGCAAATGCAAGGAGTGCAACCAGTGTTACCCAATCTGATTGCGCTTTATAAAATTGAGCGCAAGCGCGACGCTTGGATACGGCACTGCGCGAATATCCAGAATGTTCCCTAAATGTTCCATTCGTGCTAACCGCAAGGAATGGCCGAGTCTCCGCAGCGAAAGATCATCCACGTCGACATGGACGCCTTCTTCGCGTCGGTCGAACAGCGCGATGATCCTTCGCTGCAAGACAAGCCGGTTGCCGTCGGCTACCCGGCGGCGCGCGGCGTGGTGGCAGCGGCGAGCTACGAGGCGCGAAAGTTCGGTGTGCGTTCGGCGCTGCCTTCCGTCACCGCGAAGCGGCGTTGCCCTGACCTCATCTTCGTGCCGCCTCGTTTCGACGTTTACAAAGAGGTCTCGCGGCAAATTCATGCGATCTTCGCCGACTACACCGATCTCATTCAGCCGCTCTCGCTCGACGAGGCCTATCTCGATGTGACCGCCAACCGGCGGGCGATTGCCACCGCCTGGCTGACCGCCAAGGAAATTCGCGCACGGATTCTCGATGAGACCGGGCTCACGGCGTCCGCCGGCATTTCCTACAACAAGTTCCTGGCCAAGCTTGCGTCCGACCAGAAGAAGCCCAACGGCCAGTTCGCCGTGACGCCCGACACGGGCGCCGCTTGGGTAGAGAGCCTGCCGGTGAAGCGCTTCTATGGCGTAGGCCCGGTCACCGCGAGCAAGATGGAGGCGCTTGGCATCGAGACCGGCGCCGATCTGCGCGCCAAAACGCTCAGCTTCCTGCAGGAGCATTTCGGCAGCTCGGCGGAATGGTACTACCAGATTGCACGTGGCATTGACGAGCGACCGGTCAATCCGGACCGGGAACGCAAGTCGTCGGGCAGCGAGACGACCTTCGACCGCGATCTGGTCGCGGATGCGGAGATCGAGGCAGGCGTGCTGGGCCAGGCCGACGATGTGTGGACCTGGTGCGAACGGGCGCAATCCTTTGGACGGACGGTGACCGTGAAGGTCAAATACGCCGACTTTCAGCAGATCACGCGCAGCAAGACCTTTCCGATGGCCGTGCGCAGTCATGCGCAGCTGCGCGAAGCAAGCCTCGCACTCGTTCGCCAGGTGCTGCCGACCGAAAAGGGCGTACGCCTCGTTGGTGTGACGGTATCGGGCTTCGAGCAACAGGAAGCGGGCGCCGCGCTGCCCCTGTTTGCGGATGGGCTCGCCTGAGAAAGCCTTGCTGAAGGGCTGAAGTGCCATGCGCTACGCCGAACTCCAATGCGCCTCGCATTTCTCGTTCCTGCGCGGGGCTTCGAGCTGCGAGGAACTGTTCACCACGGCGGCGGCGCTTGGGCTTGAGGCGCTCGCCATTACCGACCGCAACAGCCTCGCCGGGATCGTGCGCGCCTACGATGCCGCGCGATCGACGGGTGTCCGCCTCATCGTCGGCTGCCGTCTCGATCTCATCGAAGGGCACTCGCTTCTCGTCTATCCGATGAACCGGACAGGCTATGCCCGCCTTTGCCGCCTCCTCAGCCGGGGCAAGCAGCGGGGCGGGAAGGGCAAGTGCCTCATCGGCTGGGATGATGTCGCGGATCATGCCGGAGGCCTGCTGGCGATTTTACTTCCGGGTGAGATCGAGGAAGCGGAGCCTGTAATTGCCCGCTTCGAACGCATCTTCTCGGGCAGGTGCTATCTCGCCCTGACGCTGCATCGTCGGCCCGGCGACCAGATGCGCCTCCATACGCTTTCCAATCTGGCTGCACAGCATGGGGTGGCGACGGTCGTCACCGGAGACGTGCTCTACCATCATCCCCATCGGCGCGTGCTGCAGGAGGTCATGACCTGTATCCGCCATCGTTGCACGATCGACGAACTTGGCGCGCGGCGCGAAACCAATGCCGACCGTTTCCTCATGCCGCCTGCCGAGATGTACCGGCTCCATGGCCGGTACGAGGCGGCATTGGCGCGCACCGTCGAGATCGCCGAGCGCTGCCGCTTCTCGCTCGACGAACTGCGCTATCAATACCCCGAGGAAACCGCGATTCCCGGGCTGACTTCGCAGCAAGGCCTCGAAAAACTGACCTGGGAAGCAGCCGAGCAGCGCTATCCCGAGGGCCTCCCGGATGAGGTGGCGCGGCTGCTGCGGCACGAACTTTCGCTGATCGGCGAGCTTGGTTATGCGCCGTATTTCCTGACGGTCAATTCGATCGTCCGCTTCGCGCGCAGCCGTGAAATCCTCTGCCAGGGCAGGGGCTCGGCGGCCAACAGCGCGGTCTGCTATGTGCTCGGCATCACTTCGATCGATCCTGCGCGCTCCGATTTGCTGTTCGAACGCTTCATCAGCCAGGAGCGGAGAGAACCACCTGACATCGACGTCGACTTCGAGCACGAGCGGCGTGAGATCGTCATGCAGTGGGTCTTCGAGACTTATGGCCGCAATCACGCCGCGCTCTGCTCGACGGTCATCCGCTACCGCGCCAAGGGCGCCATCCGCGATGTCGGGAAGGCGCTCGGCCTCTCCGAAGACCTCATCAAGTCGCTGTCCGGCCAGATGTGGGGCTGGAGCGAGGACGGCGTCGAGGACCGTCACGTCAAGGAATTGAACCTCAATCTCGGCGATCGCCGGCTGCGGCTCGCGATCGACCTTGCGCGTGAGCTGATCGGCACACCCCGGCACCTGTCGCAGCATCCGGGCGGCTTCGTGCTCACGCATGACCGGCTCGACGAACTGGTTCCGATCGAGCCGGCGGCAATGCTGGACCGTCAAGTCATCGAATGGGACAAGGACGATATCGACATCCTCAAGTTCATGAAGGTCGATTGTCTCGCGCTCGGCATGCTGACCGCCATGAAACGCGGCTTCAATTTCCTCAGCCAGCACAAGGGCATCGAGATGGATCTCAGCTCCATCCCGCCCGAGGACCCGCGCACCTATGCCATGATCCGCGCAGCCGATACGCTCGGTGCCTTCCAGATCGAAAGCCGAGCGCAGATGGCGATGTTGCCGCACATCAAGCCGCGCACGTTCTACGATCTGGTCATCGAAGTCGCGATCGTCCGGCCGGGGCCCATCCAGGGCGATATGGTCCATCCCTATCTGCGCCGGCGCGCGGGCAGGGAGCCGGTCCATTACCCCAAGCCCGAACTCGAAAAGGTCCTCGGTAAGACCCTGGGTGTCCCGCTGTTCCAGGAGCAGGCCATGCGCGTCGCGATCGAGTGCGCGGGCTTTACCCCGACCGAGGCCGACCAGCTGCGCCGCGCGATGGCGACATTCAAGTTCACCGGCGGCGTTTCGAAGTTCAAGGAAAAGCTCGTCACCGGCATGACCGAGCGCGGCTACACTGCCGAGTTCGCCGAGAAGACCTTCGGCCAGCTTGAGGGCTTCGGCAGCTACGGGTTTCCCGAGAGCCATGCCGCGAGCTTCGCGCTGATTGCCTATGCGTCCTGTTGGCTGAAGTGCTGGCATCCCGATGTGTTCTGCGCCAGCCTGCTCAATGCCCAGCCCATGGGCTTCTATGCTCCGGCGCAGATCGTGGCGGATGCCAAGGCGCACGGTGTCGAGGTGCGGCCGGTCTGCGTCAATGCCTCGCGCTGGGACTGCACTCTCGAGCCCACCGCGAGTAGTGACGAAGATGATCTCTTTGCGGTGCGTCTTGGCATGCGGATGGTGCGCGGGCTTGCGGAGGCAGATGCCGCGAGTATCGTCGCCGCGCGCGCGGACCAGCATTACACGAGCGTCGAGGAGCTGTGGCGCCGCGCCGATGTTCCAGCGGCCGCTCTCGGTAAACTCGCCGAAGCCGATGCCTTTCGCCCCTCGCTTCGGCTGGCGCGGCGTGAGGCCCTTTGGGCGATCAAGGCGCTGCGGGATGAGCAATTGCCGCTCTTCGCTGCCGCGGAGGCGCGCGGCGACGGTTTCATCCATGAGATCGTCGAGCAGCCCGTTCTCCTTCGCGCCATGACGGAGGGCAGGGAGGTGGTCGAGGACTACGGCCACGTTGGCGTGACGCTCAGGCGCCATCCGGTGGCGTTTCTCCGAGAGGACCTCGACGCCAAGAAGATCGCGCCCTGCCGCTCGCTCGAGAGCATTCGCGATGGGCGCCGTATCTCGCTTGCAGGTCTCGTACTGGTGCGCCAGCGTCCCGGCTCCGCCAAGGGCGTGCTGTTCATCACGATCGAGGACGAGACGGGCATCGCCAACCTCATCGTATGGCCGCGCATGTTCGAGGAGAACCGCCGGATCGTCATGGGCGCGCGGATGCTCGGCGTCGAGGGCGTAGTCCAGCGCGAGGGCGACGTGATCCACGTCATCGCAAAGAGGCTGGCCGATCTGACGCCACTGCTATCGGGTGTGGGACGTGAGCGCGGCAGTACTCACGACACGTTCTCGCTGCCGTTCGGGCGCGGCGATGGAGCGAAGAATGGCGGCGGTCCCGATCCGCGCGACCCGGTCGAGAAGCATCCTGCTGCGCGCAACATTCTGATCCCCGATTTGCACATCGACACGTTCGGAAAGGGGCGGAATTTCAAGTGAGCGAGAATGACGGCTTGTGGCCGTTTGCTGCCCGTCCGGTTTCGGGTTTCAACCTAGGGACAGCAGCCATTCAATTGCCATCACGCATCGAGCGGCTCGCACTTCTTCTAGGCAGTGACACTGCCCCACCATCCGCGGATCGGCTTTAAACGATGGGCGGTTATCGAAGCAGCACGCGGAGCCTTCGGGATCACTGCGTTTTTGATTCTGTCTGTCCAACCGGTTGCTAAGCGCTCAACTCGATTATTAGCTTATCAAGCTTACGTGCGCCTTAAATCGGGCGCAGTCTGGCGCCAATTGGACTGGCGGCTATTTTGCGAGTGGTGCCGATGCGCTGACTGTGGCCAATTCGGGCGAATTTGGTGCCGTTTTGCAGGCGCCCGGAGCGCCAGCTCACATGGTGACAATATCGCCGGTCGCAGGGTCTCCGGGGCAATTTTTTGTCCAAGACACGGGAGCAGGCGCCACCTACAACGTGAACTCGGCTTGGATTGAGCAATATGTCGCTGGTGGAGTGTGGGGAAAATGACGTATATTCCAAACGGAAATATAAAATACTTGAGAAGCATAATTTACATTGAGAAGGGAATTTATAATATTGATCTTGAATCCCCAGACGGAGAAAAATTGCATACTATATGCAGGGTGGGTGAGGGATCAATTGTAAATATAACATTCGATTCTGATGATTTTAATAAAAAAAGTTGGACAGGAGAGATCTATGTTCCTCCGATCAGTCAAGCTGTTGCGCTGTTTCATAAAATTTCAAACGATCCGTTTTCCCGTTCCGGATAAACCGCTCTGCTTCAATGTGCATCACAGCCCATCGAGTGCGAGTGCTTGAACAGAGGGCATGGTAAGTTCGATTCAGACGCCGAGGTAAAGCGGTACTTTACAGGACTCGCTGGACAGAAGCTGCCGGATCTACAGATTATTTCTGCGTATACGAAGGCAAATGGACAAGTGGTTCCAGAGGGGATGCTATACTATTAAAGCTCCAAACGGCAACTTCACATTGCGTAGCACATCTACTTCTTCTGGTGAGACTGGAGCAAAGTGGACTATCGATGTGCCGGCATCGGTCGCTGGAACGCCCAAGAAAGCGGAAATTAAATTTAGATGAGAAAGAGCGACTTTGAAAATCTGATACTCCAAGATTTCGCATGGATATCTGCGCGAGAAGGCGCTTTCGGACTCTGGATAAGTGCCTTGTGGCCAAGTCGCCTCGATTTATCTTATGAGCAGAAAATGGAGGTTTTCTATTTTTTACTGAAGAGGTTATTAGATAACGAAAAAGTCTATCTTGAAGAACCTGCTGACGCAGAGTACGGATCGCGCGAAGTCTTGGGTGTCGATGTGTGGGCCGCTCCCCACGCTCACATGATCGAGCACATTCGCCGCTATTGGCCTGAAGGGATAAGCGAAGAGAACGATATCCGGCTAACCAACTTTTGGTACGACATTCACTGCCCCAAAATTCTTTGGTTTGACGAAGAGAAACGCAAACTCGTGGGCAGCTAACGGAGAGGTATTTGTTGAGTTTCACCGAGAACTGACCCGGGAGGCTGTCGCAAACTTGGATGTCGACCGGAATTTGATCTTCGAAAGGGTATGTTATGCAGCGAGGCTGCTGACCTGATCGGCCAGAGACGGATTCCGGGCGTCGTTTGCGCAAATCATCTGACCTTTGCTGATCATATGGGTGAGCTCGATGGCGCCGAGAGCGCGTCGCGGACGCGGCGATCAATGCCCCATCGGACCTGCAGCTCAGCGCCGGCAACGACATTCCCCTCAACGCGGCCGCCCTGACGTCCGGCGGCGACGTACTGCTGGCCGGTAAATCCATCGACATCACCAATGCGCTCGACGTTACCGATACGACCCAGACCTCCAAGTCCTCCAGCTTCGGGCTCAGCATCGGTGCATCCAGCCAGCTTCTGCAGAACGGCGGCAACCTGGTGGACGCAGCCAAGATCGCCTCGACCAGCGATAACGACCGGGTAACGGCCGTGGCCGGGCTTGCCGGCGGCATGGCAGCGGTCAATGCCTACGATACCGGCAAGGATGCTGTGAGCGCCATCAAGATGGGTGATTTGTCGAAGCTTGGTGCCATCACCGTAAGCCTTGGCATCAGCAAATCCTCCTCGGCAAACACAAGTCATGACGAAACCGCGGTCGGCTCTTCGATCGCCGGTAACAACGTGGCGCTGGTCGCGACCGGGGAGGGGCAGCTGGGCTCGATCGGGATAACGGGTTCGAGCATCATGGCTGCGAACTATTTCAGCCTTGCCGCCAACGGCGCGATCACCATCGCTTACGCGCAGGAGGCCGGCACCCAGGGCGGCAAGTCGAAGAGTTCCGGCTTCCGCGTAAGCGCATCGACCAACGGCGATATTGCTGCGGCAGCCAACACGGGCAAGAGCAATTTTGCCGGCACCGATGTGCAGAACGTCGAAAGCACCCTGGCTACGACCACGATCGTAACGCCTGTTTGGTGCGGACGGTCAGCCAAGACTGACGGTCGGCTTTGGGGATCGTCGAAGAGGTCGCCGTATGGCTGAATTGCGGGCGTTGTTTGGGTCAACACGCACGGCATGAATGATCCTTCGGCTCCATTGGGCGGCGTGAAGGAGGCAGCATGGGGCGGGAAGCGAGTGAGGACGATGTCCTTCACTACACAGAAAGCAAGACCGCCACAGTGCTACTTAACTCGTAATCAGGCGGGCGATTTTCCATAGCTAGAGCCTATACTGTCTACAAAAATTGCGATTTGTTTTAATGGCTCACCGGCAATATGCCGATTCCCTAAATAGATAGCGCTACCAAGCGATCTCTCCGTTCGCCGGAGCCTCGCTTGATACGCAACGAGGGAGAGAGCATGAAGAGAAAGATAGGTTCCCACGGGACATCTGCCATTTGGCTCACCATTGCGCTCATGGCGAACTCCGGAGTGCTGGAGGCTCACTCCGAAGTCTCCCGGTCGAGCGGCGAGCAATCGTCAGACAGGGCAAACTCGATGGCAGCGGCTCTCGTCGAGCGCATGACGATCGACGAGAAAGTCGAGCAACTGATCAATGCCGCGCCGGCCATTCCCCGTCTCGCTGTCCCGGAATACAACTGGTGGACGGAGTCCCTGCATGGTGCGCTGGGCACAGTCCCCACGACCAACTTCCCGGAACCTATAGGCCTGGCCGCGACGTTTGACGATCGGCTCGTCAAGGATGTGGCCGGCCACATCAGCGTCGAACTTCGCGCCCTTCATACGCTCGCACGCAAGACCGGGCGCATGGACAGGATCGGTACCGGGCTCAACACCTGGTCTCCCAACATCAACATCTTCCGCGACCCGCGCTGGGGCCGGGGGCAGGAGACGTACGGCGAGGACCCGTTCTTGACCGCGCGCATGGGCGTGGCGTTCGTTACGGGCATTCAGGGACCGGATCCGGACCGTCCCAATGTCATCGCGACGCCCAAGCACTTTGCCGTTCACAGTGGTCCGGAATCTACCCGCCATAGCGCCAACGTCTTTGTTTCGCGGCATGATATGGAAGACACCTATCTGCCTGCATTTCGTGCGGCCATCGTCGAAGGGCGGGCGGGCTCGATCATGTGCGCCTACAACCGCATCGACGGACAGCCGGCGTGCGGGAGCGATTTCCTGCTCAAGGAACGTCTGCGCGGCGCCTGGGGGTTCAAGGGCTATGTCGTTTCGGACTGCGACGGTGTGAAGGATATCGCGGACACGCATAAATATGCGCCCGATGCTGCGACGGCCGGTGCCGTGGCGCTGCACGCCGGTGTCGACAGCGAATGCGCGAATGGAACCGTGGTCAATCTGCCCGACCTTGCCGCACGATATCGCGATGCACTTCAACGCGATCTGATCAGCGAGAACGATATCGACCAGGCGTTGATCCGGCTTTTCTCGGCAAGATACCGGGTCGGTGATCTCGGCGGACTTCGCGCGCAGCCCGATGTCCCCTTGTCGGAAGTCAACAGCACGCCCAGTCAGGAGCTTGCGCTCAAGGCAGCGGCAGAAAGTCTCGTGCTCCTCAAGAATGACGGAATATTGCCCCTGAAGGCGGGGACGCGGGTCGCCCTCATCGGGCCTCTCGCCGATGCGACGCGGGTTCTGCGCGGCAACTATTCGTCCAGTCTCTCGAAACGGCCGATTTCCGTCGCCGAAGGCCTCAAGGAGCAACTCGGCTCGGCGAACGTGTCGCTTGCCCCGTTCGGCGAGAGCTACACCGATGGCGACCGTGTTCCGACTTCGGCGCTGCGCACGCCGGATGGCAAGCCGGGGCTGCTCGCGCGGTACTACAATGTCGACGAAGCCGCTTCGAAAGCGGTGAAGCCCGACGGCATGCCCGAGTTCTTGAAACCGCTGATCGTTCAGGCGAAGCCCGCCGCAACCCGGATCGAACCGGATGTCGCCGGCCGCAGCCTCGATCTGGCGAGCGTCACGAATTATCACAAGGTCGAATGGTCGGGGTTCCTCGTTCCGCCCGTCAGCGGAACCTATCGTCTCGGCCTGTCGGGCTTCAACGGTTCCATGACTTTTCAGGGCAAGACCTTCGTCGAACTGGGGCCGGATTCGTTTGGTGCCCTGCCGAAATTGCAGACGGTCAAGCTCGTCGCCGGACAGAAATACCCGCTCACGGTCACGGGACAATCGCGCAAGATGGGCGGGCTCGACCTGGTCTGGAAGCGCATTTCCGACGATCCTGAAGGTGATCTGAAAGCCGCCGCAGCCAATGCTGATGTGCTCGTCGCGGTCGTCGGGCTGACTTCGGATATGGAGGCAGAGGAAAGCCGGGTGCAGATCCCCGGCTTCAAGGGCGGCGACAAGACCACGCTCGATCTGCCGCAAGACCAATTGGCGATGCTCGAACAGGCCCGTCGGACCGGCAAGCCGCTGATCGTGATCGCCATGAATGGCAGTCCCATCAATCTCGAATGGCCCAAGGACCATGCCGCGGCGATCCTTGAAGCCTGGTATCCAGGGCAGTCGGGTGGCCGGGCAGTCGCCGATGCGATGGTGGGCAAGGCGAACCCGTCGGGCCGCCTGCCGCTCACATTCTATCGCAGTGTCGACGATCTGCCGCCCTTTGACGATTATCGGATGGAGGGGCGCACCTATCGCTACTTTCCGGGCAAGCCGGTCTACCCGTTCGGCTATGGCCTGAGCTACACCACTTTCGATTATGCGCCGCTCGTGGTGACGCGCTCGAACCAGGGCGACGCCGTCACGATCACGACGCAAGTCCGGAACACCGGCCGTGTCGCGGGCGGCGAGGTTGCTCAGCTCTATCTGAACTTCCCGGAGGCGAAAGGGACCCCCAGGCTGGCTCTCCGCGGCTTCCGGCGCATCGAACTCCGACCGGGGGAAGCCAAAGAGATTTCCTTTGCGCTTTCCCCGCGGGACCTCAGCAGCGTGACGCCGGAAGGTGTTCGGGAAATGCTGGCCGGACACTACCGGGTAAGCGTCGGCTCCGGCCAGCCGGAAACCGGGGTGCCATTCCAGAGCGCTGCGTTCGACATCAGCGAGAGCGTGGTGATTCCGGAATGACCAGGATCTCGAAATCCATCCCGCTGTCATAAAGGTTGGCACGGTGCCGACCTTCCAATGACTGTCTACGATTTTGGAAAATGCGGCATCAAGGGAACGGAGCGTCTTCGCTCGACGTGACACCTTAGTTTGCCGGCGCAAACGGAAGCATTGGCCGATTGGCCGATGCTTCGTTCAAATACAGGGGTAGCGAGAACCGAAGTCTTTGCTACCCCCCTTTATTCATTCAATCTATCTCGCTTGGATATTCAAAGCGAATTCGGCTGAGCGATCGCCTTCAAAACCAGGGCGCTCGGCTTGGGAGACCGCTTGAACGTAACCGGATCGACGCTGGCAAGCCCAAATGCGCCATGCCCGACTCCCGCTCCCCATTCGTAATTGTCCATCAGCGTCCAATGGATATAGCCCTGTACCGGGACCCCTTCGGCCATCGCCTCGCGAAGTTCCCGTAAGCCGTCGCGGATAAGGTTGGCGCGGATCGTATCGTCGTCGGTTCCGACACCGTGCTCGGTCACCAGGACCGGCTTGCCGGTCGCCTGGTGGGCGTATCGGGCCGCACCGGCCAAGGAAGGAGCGTATACTTCGGCACCGCGAAAATTGCGCGGCGTGCCGGCAGGCGCCGGCAAGCGGCCATCCTTGCCCCACAGGATCCGTTCGTAATTCTGGATGGCCACGAAATCGTCGTCCCGCGCCACGGCCAGCCAGTCTCCGTAGAGTTCGGCCCGCATCCGGTCTCGGATCGAATTCGCGCCGACGGCCTGGTCGTCGGCGATCGACAGGGTGAAGCCGACGGGAAGATCGGGGCGGACGGCCTTGATCGCGGCGCGCGCACTTTTGTGGCCCTTGATCATCGCCGCGGTCAGGGCGGGGACGTCCTCCGGCAAGACGGTATTGGCCACCAGATAGCGCGGCACGCCTGCCGCCTTTGCGGCTGCCGCCAGATTGGCTCGCAAGCCACCCATGAACTGCGGGGGCAGAACGAAGGGCAGAAGCCGGGGCAGGTTCGGCTCGTTCAAGGTCGTCGCGATGGCGATCCCGCCTGCCAGATGCTTGGCCGCCCGTTCGCAGAAGCGGGTGAACAGGTCGCTCGCATTGGGATGCAACCATCCGCCCTGGGCGGCGAACCAGCGCGGCGTGGTGTAGTGGTTGAAGGAGACGACCGGCGCAATGCCGCGTTCCCGGCAGCCATCGATGATGGCTTTGTAGTGATCGAGCATGGCGCGCGAGAACATCCCCGGCTCCGGCTCGATGCGCGGCCATTCGAGGCTGAAGCGAAAGGCATTGAGCCCCATGCCTTTCACGAGATCGAGATCGTCTCGCCACAGCTCGAAACTGTTGACGGCATCCCCCGAGGGCGCGCCGGTGATGGTGGGTTGCACATTCTCGAGAAGCCACTGGTCTGAATTCGTGTTGTTACCCTCGATCTGGTGGCCGGCAGTGGCCGCCCCCCACAGAAAGCCGGAAGGGAAGCTGGACGATCCTGACAAGGCTCGCCTCTGGGCGGGAGCGGCGGCGGCCTTTCCGGCAAGCGTAGGCGCCGCGGCGAAAGCGGCAGCACCGGCGATGAGTGAACGTCGGTCGATCATAGGGAGTCCTTGGTGAAAAGGCGGGCGGGCATGCCCAGCCATGAAATCAGATAGGCATTTGTTCCGGAGCTTATGCGGCAGAATGAAGCCTGAAACGCGCCAGCATGTCCCTGAATGTCAGCCCCGCATCGAGATAGGTATAAACCCGCATGGGACGTCCACCCGGACGTTCTTCATAGCTTCCGTTGTCGAGCAGCCTTGGCGTTGGCAGCAACTTGTACCGGCTCGAAGTAGGATCTGGCTGCATTGGCGGAACCAGCGCGGTCAATGTCACCAGCGGACTGTCGCCCAGGACGTAGGCGTCGGTCATGGCCACTGGGGGGACGCCCGGTATCTTGGCGAACATCTCCGGTATCGCATCGACCCTGGCTTTCAGGTAGGCGCCCAGACGGCTCTGCGCGCCGAGTTCTTCAAGCTCGGCTGTGCTGAACAGCATCTGGCAGTAAGCATCCGAGGGCACTTGCCAGATCTCGATATCGGATTCGTTGAACAGCACTTGCGCCGCTATCGGATCGATCGAGAAATTGAATTCCGGCTCGCCCGGCTTGGCCCCGGGATTTCCAAAGCCGGCGTGAGTGTTTCCGCCGATCCAGATCAATTTCATATGGCGACCAATGCGCGGCTCAGACAACCAGGCGAGCGCGAGATCGGTTAGCCCTGCGCCGGCCGCATAGATCAGAGGCTCGGTGGCGTCTTCGCGCATGGCCTCGCGGACAATTGCAGCCGATGCCGCACTGGGTTTCCAGGTCGTGCGCGACGGGATCGGCCTCTCGGATCCGGCCATGACCTTGTACTTGTCGGCAAGGTTCATGAGATCCAGAACTTCGCCAACCCGACCAACGGCATCCTGGGCATCGTGTCCACTTCCGAACTTGGCAGGAAGGTGCGATCCGATGATCAGCGGAATCTTTACCGACGAGCACAGTACGTGATGGGCAAGTTGGAACAACCCGTCCGGGTCGCCGGCGAAGTCGTTGTCGAGGATTACACGCGCCAAGGCAGGCTGTTTGCCGAATACACTTCCGGGCATGGCGAGAGCGCTAGCGAGCGCCATCGTCGACCCGACAAAGCTTCGGCGACCCATTTTATGGGGCAATCTACCTCTCCTGTTTGTTTTCTCGCGTTTTGTTACCCATTCAAAACATCATGTAAAATAGGTATTTTTTGCAGAAGCATAGGCTCTGCCTATGCTCGAAGTACGAAACTGGGAACACGCGACTCCGGACCTGTAGCCAAATCGAATGGCTGGTTTTTGGATTGGCTGACAACGCAATCAACGTCTGCGAAGGGGGCGGGAACTGCTATGAATTGCTCCGCCGCGATTGGCCAATGACTATGCCTGCGGTGACGGATCTCGACCGAGAAACAGATGTGCGATAAGACCGCGAAGCCATTGCACGGCCGGATCGTCATGGACGCGGCGGTGCCAGAATTGCTGCAAGCTGATTATGGGAAGCGGCAGCGGCGGCGCGATCAGGCGCAAGGGTGCCATCGTCGCGAAGATGGCGCCCACCGCAGCGGGTACCGTGCTGATAAGGTCTGATCCCGCCACCAGCAGCGGCACGCTCATGAAATGGGGTGATTGCAATTGGACGCGCCGGGAAAGGCCCATCTCAGCGAGACGCGCCTCGAACAGTTCCTGGCTGCGTCCGCGCTGCGCCACGACGATGTGCCCCTGCCCAAGGAAAGTTTCCAGCGACCACCCGCTGCAAGCCTGCGGATGCCCATCCCGCGCGATGCAGGTAAAGGGATGATCGAACAGTTTCTGGGTCAGGAAATTGCTTCCGACCAGATCGGGGAAATACCCCAGTGCCAAGTCGACAGCGCCATCGGCCATGGCCCCTGCCAATTCGTCAGGACTCATCGAACGAGATTCAAGGGTTACGTCCGGTGCGCGGGACGCCATTTCGGCCATCAGTCTAGGGAGAAAAACCAGTTCGCCGATATCCGATGTGCTGATGACGAACTTTCGCTTGGCCGTCGATGGATCGAAACTGCGCGTCGCAAAGATTTCTCCTTCGATGCTCGACAACATCTGCCGAATGGGGTGCCGCAAGGCCGCGCCGAGAGCGGTCGGCTGCATGGTGTTACCGCTGCGAACCAGCAGTTCGTCGCCGAATTGCGCTCGCAACTTGCTGAGCGCAAAGCTGACATTGGGTTGGCTCATCCCCAAACGGCGCGCGGTTGCATTGACGCCGCGTTCGTCAAGCAGCGCATCCAGGACGACCAGGAGGTTCAGGTCGAAACGACGGTAGTCCACGCCAGCATATTCCTGTTTCTGATAAGCTATATCACAACAAACACTCCTGCCGATCAAGCCGGTGCGCGCTACCCTGCGTAGACAAAGACGATAAGGAGAGGCCGGATGGGCGAGAGGCTGTACATTGAAAATGCCTGGTATGTGGCCGGCTGGAGCAGCGAACTTCAGCCGGGCGGCCGCATTGGGCGCACCTTTCTCGAACGGCCGGTGGTGCTGTGGCGGGCGGCAGACGGTGTTGCTTCGGCGCTGGAAGATCGCTGCATACATCGCGCCATGCCGCTGTCGGCAGGCGTAGTGGATGGGATCATCCTGCGGTGTCCCTATCACGGGCTCGAATTCGCCGGAGACGGTCGCTGCTCGCGCATCCCGGCGCAGGACAGGATTCCCGATACGGCCCGGGTCAGGGCCTATCCGCTGGTGGAGCAACAGGGCCTACTGTGGATATGGATGGGCGACGCCGAGCAGGCCCTATCCGTGCCCGTTCCCAACTATCCGATCCATGAAGACCCGGATTACGCGTGGCGCAGCGCCCATTTCCCGGTGAATGGCAACTGGCAACTGCTGGTCGACAACCTGATGGATCTTTCCCACTTGCCCTACATCCACGCCAACACGATTGGCGGAAATCCGGAGCTTCACTTCAAGACCAGAACCCATTCCGAAAAGCTCGCCAACGGCGTCCGGGTGACGCGTCACATGCCGGATTCGGATCCTCCGCCCACGTATGTCGATGCCGCAGGCTTTGCGGGGCGCATCGATCGCTGGCAGGAAATCGAGTTCGAGCCGGTGCTGATCCGCATCCATACTGGTGCCTGCGATGCCGGCACCGGCGCGTTCGAGGGCAGGCGCGAACACGGTTTCTCCATGCGCGGGTTTCACGGGATCACCCCCGAGACTGCCACGACCACGCACTATTTCTGGTCGATGGCCACAAACATCCTGCGCGACGGAATCCCTGACGAGGTGTTCGAACAGACTGCGCGGACGTTCCGTGAAGACCAGGACGTGCTGGAATTGCAGCAGCTGCGAATTTCTGCTGATCCGGGGCATGCGATGATCGATATCGCCAGCGATACCGGTGGCCGGCGCACGCGGCAGTTCATCGCACGCCTGCTGCGCGAGGAAGAAGACGCATGATGAGAACCGGCACCCGCCCCATCGCGCGCGCGGGTGCCCTCTCGTATGCGAAAGCTCAGAGCCGATTGCCCGCTGCGTACCTTCCCAGATGCAAGGCGCTGGGCTTGACGGTTCGGGCAAAGCTCTTCCGATCGACGGCGACGAGGCCGAAGCGCGCGGTGTAAGCGCGGTTCCATTCGAAATTGTCGAGCAGCGACCAATGAATGTACCCGCGCACATCGGCGCCGGCCGCCATTGCTCGGCCGAGACCGGCGAGGGCGCGATCGATGTAGACGATGCGGCGGCTGTCGTCGTCGGTGGCAACGCCGTTTTCGGTGACGATCACGGGGCGTCCTGTTGCCTTGGCAACCCATTTCACCGTGGCTTCCAGTGCTTCGGGGTAGAACTCCATTCCGGTCTGGGTGCGTTCGACATTGGCTGGGGGCGGGACATCGGCGTCGCTCCCAACGATATTGCGGCCATAAGTCTGGACGCCGACGAAGTCGTCTTGCGCGACGGCAGCGAACCACGGCGCGTAGACTTCCGCAATCTTGCGCTGCAATGCGCTGCTGCCATTCAACGCCTGGTCCTCCGCCGCTTGTTCATCCGCCATGGCGAGGCTCAACCCCAATTGCAGGTCAGGCCGGATCGACTTGATCGCCTCCGTAGCGCGATGATGTGCGGCAATCTGGTTGGGAACGACGCGCGCCGGGGCGGCAGTCAGCGTCGAAGAAAAGCGATCGGATCCCACCTGTTTTGCAGCAGCCGCATTGCCCATCGCGAATAGCGACATGGCCTGGCGGAAATCGGGTTGCCAGGAAAGCTGCGCGGCAAGGTTGGGTTCGTTGAACGTCAGGGCGTGACTATACCCTGGGCCCAGTGCCCGCGCCGCTTTTTCGCAGAACCGGACGAAAAGATCGATGTTGGCGGGCTCTTCCCAGCCACCGGCTGCGGCAAACCAGCGGGGAACAGTGAAATGCGAATACGTGACCATCGCGCGCAGCCCGAGCTGCGCGCAATAATCCAGCATCCGGCGATAGTGCGCGAGCGCGGCGAGTGACCATTCTCCGCGTTCGGGCTCTATCCGCGACCATTCGATGCCGAAGCGATAGGTGTTGAGGCCGATGCGCTTGACGATATCGATATCCTCTTGCCAGCGGTTCCAACTGTCGCAGGCATCGCCCGATGGTTCGGCGAAAGCGCTGGGCGTAAGGTGCTCCGAAACCCAACTGTCCGAATTGACGTTGCCGCCCTCCACCTGATGCCCCGCCGTGGCCGCCCCCCAGAGAAAATCAGGAGGCAAGCGGCCGCGGTTGATTGAGGCGCCAAGCAGGGGCGCGGCAGTGGCGGCAACCACCCCCGCGCCCGCGGATTGCAACAGGCTACGACGCGACATGCGATCGATCACGCTGCCCTCCCTTCAGAAACGGAACTGAATGGAGGCGCCGATGGTGCGCACGGAATCGAAACCGAACTGCTGCTGATAAGTGGCTATGCCTGCGACGGAATCGCCGGAATCGAGTCCGATGAAGTTCGGATTGTACCGGCTTGTGCAGTTCTTGCAGAACACCGAGATGCGCATGCCATTATCAAGGCGGACGCCGGCGCTGGCACCGATCAGGTCAAGCGTGGGCACGCTGGCGCCGGGCGCGCGGTTAATCAGGTAGTTGATCGAGGAACGGTGGTACCAGTTCGCCTCGATAAAGGGGTGCCAGCTGCCCGAAGTCTGGAACTCGTACATACCTTGAAGCGAGGAGGTGAATTTCGGCGCGGTGGGCGTGCGATAGCCCTTGGCGTTGAACGATCCCGTTGCCACGCAGCTGGCATCGCTCTGGCCCGGATAGCATTCGGCGCCGGCAAAATCGCCGAATTTGGAATCGAGCAGCGTAGCCGAGGCATTGATTGTCAGGCCAGGCAGCGGGGCCGCATTGATGCTCGCCTCAATGCCCTTACTGGTGATCGAGGCCGCGTTTTGAACCACGAAAGCCTGCAACGCCGTGTCGAGCGATTGCACCTGGTAGTTTTTGAACTTGGTGTGGAATGCCGAGACGTTGAACACCAGCTTGCGCTGGAACCAGCTGGTCTTGAAGCCGATTTCGGCCGTGTCGGACGTTTCGCCGCGAACCAGCAGATCTGCATCGGCGGAGGCCGCCGTATCATTGAAGCCTGGCCCCTTGTAGCCGCGACCATAGGACGCGTAGACCATTGCGTCTCGGGTCACCTCGAATTGGCCCCCGGCGCGCCAGCTGAAGTTCGTATGACCATAGTTCTGGGCGAAACTGCCCGGAACGCCCAGAGGCACGAAGTAGGCATCCTGGATCTGGACGAGATCGATCGATATCTCGTCACGTGTGACGCGGCCGCCGGCGAAGACCTTGAGCGCGTCCGTAACGGCATAAGTCAGTTGCCCGAACGCCGCGTAGCTGTCCGTCGTCATGCGATAGCTGTTGTCGCGGCCGAGAAAATAGCTGTTGCTCGTCGCGCAGCCCGTCGCCGCACTTCCTCCCACACAGAATGGGAAACTGGGCAGAAGGAAGTCGGGCAGATAGTTGTTGCCCGCGATCTGGCCCTGCTGATCGATGGTCGAATGGAAGTAATAGAGGCCGGCCTGCCCGGAGAGTGGGTTGTTGGCCGGCAGGGCAACGCGCAGTTCGTTGGAGAACTGGTCGTAATCGGCGTGAGACCAGTTGCGGCTGGCGCCGTTGCTGCTGGTGAAGTCCGTGTCCAGCTGGGCATCGTAGTTGTAGAATTTCCACGCCGCGATGTCGCTGATGACGACCCCGCTAGGGCTGGTCCATGCCAGCGAGGCCTGTGCGCCGCCGAGCTTGAGATCGCGCCAGAACCCGCCATCGCCCGCAAATGTAAAGTTGTCGTCACCCGGCACGATGCCTGAAGCAGCCAACGGCGCAGCGTTTGCGCTGCCGGCTCCGAGCGAACGGTAGGTCCGGTCGTAGATCCCGGCGATCCCATGGGATTCCGCATAGTCGCCGATCACGTAGAGTTCGAGCGAGGGGGTGACCTCCTGCAGGTACTTGGCCCGTACGCCATACTGTTCGCGATCAAGATCGTTGCGAACCCCGCGCAGGCCCACGAAAGAGGTACCGGGCTCTTCGTGCGAATAAGTGCCGTTGATACGCAGGGCGCCGCTCTCGCCGACGGGCACGTTGATCGTCTGGCGCGCAATCGCCGACCAGGATGCCGCCTCGCTTCCGGGGGTTTCGCGGTTGTCCAGTTCCAGGCTGGTCTCGCTTTCCAGCATTCCCAGCTTTGGTCGGACGGACACGACATTGAGCAGGCCTGCGGAGGCATTCTTGCCGAACAGTAGCCCCTGCGGGCCGTTGAGCACTTCTACGCGCTCGACGTCGTTGAACAGGCCTTGCGCGAGGAAGGGCCGGCCGAGATTGACCTCGTCGAGAGAGGTGGCGACGCTGGAATCGATGGTGGTCGCGAAAGCCTGGGTACCGACCCCGCGAACGGCAAAGGTGTTGTCACTGCCCACCTGAAGACTGGGCGCCGCCAAAGCGACTTGTGTCAGATCGTTGACGTTGCGCGAGCGCAGCGTGTCGGCGCTCAGTGCGGTGACGCTGACGGGAACGTCCTGAAGCCGTTCCGTCCGGCGCTGCGCGCTAACGACGATTTCGGGAACGCCGCCGTCCTGCACTGCAGCCACGCTGTCACTCGCGGATTGGGCCCATGCCGGGGTGGCTGCGGCGATGAGGCTGACGCCCACGAACAGTGCTGCCTTGCTCATTCAAAATCCCTCCCAAAGGATGCGCCGATTGGCCGGCGCTTGACGCTCGGGATAAGGATCGACCATACAAACAGTCAAGCATGAATGTTTTTAATCACTGGCTATCGGTTTCGCGGTTGGATACCCCCTCGAAGCTGGAGAGGCGGGAATGCAAGGCGAACACGAAAGCTAATGACGGGCATCGCCAAATCACGGCGCACTCAGGAAGAGCGCACGGCGCAGACGCGCCTCGCACTGATTGAGGCTGCGATCGCAACCATTCACGATCTGGGTTACACCGGCGCAGTCACCGCGATCATTTCCGAGCGTGCCGGGGTTTCGCGCGGCGCGATGCTGCATCATTTCGGCACGCGCGCTGCTCTTATGGCAGAGGTGGTGCGGCACGTCTTCGAACGCGAAATGGCGGAGTATGAGGAAACCCGGATCGCAACCGGACTCGGGGATCGCCTCGATGATTGGCCAAAGGTGCTTTGGGCAGTTTTGAACCGACCCTCGGGTTTGGCGGTGCTGGAAATTCTACAAGCCACGCGCAGTGATGCCGAATTGGCTGCCTTGGTTGTGCCAATGCAGGAAGAGGTGGAGAAATCCGCTCTTGTCGTGATGCGGGGAGCTTTTGGCGGCGACGAGATGCTTGCGCGCTCGGTCATGAGGCTGATGGTGTGGTCAGTACGTGGTTTATCGATTGCCGAGCGCTATCTCCCGCATCGGCAGGAAAATGAAGATGCGATCGAGCTGCTGTCTCGCCTCATCAAGCTCGCGGCCCCGGATGGCACAATGGCTCAACTAGGTTCCTTGAGGGAAGCATAACGGGCATACACTTTCTGGCGCCGGATTTAGCGGCCGCCTCTCGGTCGGCGGCTTTCAGGTTCTCCCCTCCCTGTGCTGAACGACCGGAATGCGGGCGGCAAGCGTCATTGCGACACGAGGAGCGGATTGTGATAATCCGCAATTAACCCAATATTTTCCATGAGTGGTTCAGGGTTAGCTTTCGGCGAGCAAGGCCCGGGGGCGAAACATACCATGAAATTGTTCTGGGAAATTATGGGATTTCTACCGCTGCTGCTTTACGGCGGAGCTATCTATTTCCTTCTCGTGAAATTGCCACGCTTGCTCCGAGGTAGAGGTAAGGCGGCTCATGCGTCCGGCAACGACCGGCCGCAAAAGTCCGTCGGGCCGGAGCACGTCCGACGCAGGCCCCTCGTAACTCCTGATATGATAGCCGCCGAGCAAGAATTGCAGCCCCAAAGCACTGCTTCAGCGGTAGCTCGGCGGGATCGCCCCGCACCGAGCGAGAACGAGAAATCGGCCGGCGCAGTGCCCGAAAGTGTCAGCGTGGTCTTGCGGCGACAGATTCCGCCAAGGCGAACGGCGGAGACGCGTTCATGGCTCGGCGGCCTCCCGAGCATGCCTGACCATGTCGCATGGCCTCGTTCGGTCAGCGCTGAAGATCCGGGTAGAGGCGAGCGGCCATTGCACTTCCTTGCGCAGATCTGCTGTGCCGATTTGCCGGAGGAACTTTGGCGGGGTCTCGGTCCGCGAGAGGGCTGGTTGCTGGTGTTCATTGATCCCAATCAAGGCTGCCCCGACGGGCCTGATGCCTTTCGGATTCTGCACAACCTTGAGTTCGGTGTGGAGCGAGAGCCGCCTTCGGATACAGGTCCAGTGCACGATGGGGTTTATTGTGGCGGAAGTTATCGCGGCCTCGAGCCTGCCGATATTCCACCATTCTGGCGGCGCTGGCCGGTAGATCTGGTCGCGTTTCCAAACGAAGTGCATCGCGATGGCCAGCGGAGTTTCGCAACGCCGCCGGGCTTCGCCGAAGTACTTTACGAAGGGGCGGCGTATTCCTCATTCCGTGATTTGCAGGAGATACGACCTTACTCCCACAGCCATGCTGTTGAGGCTCTGCGGGAGCTCGCACGGCGAATGCGCCAGGAACCCAGGCAGGTGATGAACGCAGCAGCTCGCGCTGCGCTTCACGCCGAGGGCGGTCTCACTGGATTGCGCGAGGAAATGATAAAGCAGAAGGCTGAGATCGACGCGCGTGGGCAGAGCGAACACAGCAAGCGTTTACAACTCCAGGTTGAGCATTGCCTCGCTCTTCTCGACCGATGTGCCACACCGGAGGATCTCGAGGGACAGCTTGTAGACCTGAATGCAAGCCACCTGCAATGGCGAGCAGTGGCGGCCCAGGCCGCTGACCTCCTCGCCGAGCAAGTTCAGTCAATGGCCAGTGAAGCTCCACTGTCGGATGCAGAGTGGCGTGACATGCAGGTGAAATTCGAGGGGCATGCATTCAACACACTTGAATTGCGTCTCGACTTCGATCGCTCGACAAAGCGGCGCCTTTCCCTGCGGGAACGGACTGATAAGGCGGCACTTACCCCGCCGTCAGGCATGAAAGAATGGGCTCTTCTGGATTGGCTTGATAATGACAAGCGAGCGTTGGTTCCGGCGGAATACCACCCAGGCATCGAGGCCGCGGCGCGTGGACTCACCTCGGACCGGCCGCACCGAATGGGCGGATATCATGACGGCGTACAGAGCGACGCACTGCCTTATCCGGAACGGGAAGGGTCCACGGACCGCAAAATGCTGTTGCTGCAGGTCGCGTCGGATGATGCGATGGACTGGTGCTGGGGGGATTTGGGAGCCTATTACTTCTGGATCAGTCCGGACAAGCTTGATGCCTGCGACTTTTCCGACACCGAGATGTGCTTGGAATGCCACTAGAGGCTATATCCGCTTCGGTGGTTGAAAGCGGATAATCGTCTGCGAGCCGCACAGGCAGTCTTAAGAAATGCCGTCAAAGCCACGGGCCGGATATTGGCGGTGCCGACATGGGAGGAAGACAGTGGGATTGTTCGGACGCAAGAAGCCAACTGGCGGCGATAATCGTTGGGCTGGATGGCCGGACTCGCTCGACGTAAATAATGCTGACGACGTGGAGTGGATCAAGCAAAGCCACGATCCCCTGGTATGGCATACAGCGGCAATGGCCTGTCTGATCTTTCGTGGAGATGAGCATGGCCTAATCGCGTGGCTTGTTCGGCAGGCTTCCCTCGACAGAGTGACCGCCGCAGCACTGTTCCTGCATCGCGGCAACGGCGTCCGTTACCTCAATGGAAGCCCCATTGAGCACGTACAGATGGGGCGAGAGCAGATAGAGGAAATGATTGCGCTCATCTGCGCGCTCGATGGGGTTAATTCGCTTGCCGATAACGGGATTGGCATGGATCCCGCGTGGGAACAGGCGAGACTCGATGCGTTGTCATCGTTGGCGCGTAATGCACAGATGCCGCTTCGATTTCTGCAAAACGCTTTAGACCAGCCAACTGCGTCGATGCCTTACACGGACATAGGTGAAGGTGATCTGGTCTCGGACAGGTTCATGCAGGAGAACATGCCGTTTCTGTTCTGCTGACATCGCTAGAGCGCAAAGTTCGGGGCATTGTTTCGGGGGGATTGGTGTTGTGTCTATTGGAATGAAGGAATGGATAAGCGCAGGTCTGATTGCGGCCATGACTGTGCTTTACATTTCCACTCGCGCGATCGACGATCTGCTTCTAACTAAGCTTGAAACAAACCTGTTTTTTCTTGCCTTTTTCGGAGGAGCGGCGATCGGCGGGTTCATCGGCTACACTACTTTTTCCCATATCAACAATCGCTTAGTGCGCAGACTGGTCTTCCTCACCATTCTCGCGCTGGCGCTTTACGCATTCGAAAGCTCGCTTCGAGCTCTGGCGGTATCGCAGCTCTTCAAGGGAGAGGTCCAGCGACACGAAGTGGCACTTGCTATTTCCTATACTAAGGCCGGCGAGGTTGGGCTGCGCTCGCCTTACACCGGGACAGTGTTTTACATACCTGCTGGCCTGTCGGCATCGTCGAACTCCGAGCGAATGGCTCTGTTCGGCTCCTGCGTACGGGTACTGGTAGAGGAAACCTCAAATGGCGCCATCCGAATTGCGCCAGATCAGCCGGCGATCGCCGATTCTGACGTGGTTCGCTGCCCTGGGGATCAGCCGTAAGCACCGACTATTCATCCGTTTCGCGTTAGCATGTCACCCTAAGACTCGCGTCCGCCCTCTGGCCGTCGCAGCCATAGGCGCCAGTTGGCCCGTTCACCACTTTCACTGCCTAAGAGAAAGCGGACAGGCGGCTTCCAGGATCGCTAAAATGCACGTCGAACGACCGGCATGGGGGCGTTTGGCGACCAATCTGACCCGGTTGAGTCCGGGCCGGCGAGGGCGCTGCTTCGTTTGGTCAAAGTTATAGAAGTATCGGATATATCCGATGCGTTATTGACAGCCCAAAATACATCGGATAATTTCGATACATGAACACCGACGATGCCCTCTCGATTCTCTCCGCTCTCGGCCATCCGACGCGCCTCGATGCATTCCGCCTGCTGATCCGGCACGAGCCTGAAGGTCTGTCGACCGGCGAACTGGTCGAGGCCTCGGGGCTCACGCAAAGCACGTTTTCGACGCATCTGGCCGTGATGGCGAAGGCCGGGCTGGTGCTGTCTGAGAAGCGTGGCCGCCAACAAATCCAGCGTGCCAACCTCGACGCGCTGCGCGGACTGATGGTCTATCTGGCCAAGGATTGCTGCCAGGGGCGCGCCGAACTGTGCGAGCCGCTTCTGGCCGAACTTACCTGCTGCTGAAGAGGCAACAATGACCGATATCGTGATCTACCATAACCCGCTTTGCGGGACCTCTCGTAATGCCCTGGCCATGATCCGCAATGCGGGCATAGAGCCTCATGTCGTCGAGTATCTGAAGACGCCGCCAAGTCGCGCGCTGCTGATCGAACTCATCGCGCGGGCCGGCATCACCCCACGCGCTCTGCTGCGCGCGAAGGGTACGCCTTATGCCGAACTGGGCCTCGGCGACCAGACCTTGACGGACGAGGCCCTGATCGACGCGATGATGGAGCATCCCATCCTCATCAACCGGCCGCTTGTGGTGTCGCCGCTGGGCGTGAAGCTCTGCCGCCCTTCCGAAGAAGTGCTGGACCTCCTGCCCACCGAGCAGCGCGGCACTTTCGTCAAGGAAGACGGCGAAGTCGTGGAAGCGACCCGGCAATGACCCTTTCGGTTCGCAGCGCAACCGTCGACGACGCACAGGCCATTGCCGCCATCTATGCGCATCACGTTCTTCACGGCACGGCGACCTACGAAGTGGTACCGCCGACCGAGGACGAGACCGTCGAGAAGATCTTGATGGTGACCGGCCGAGGCTGGCCGTTCCTCGTCGCCTGCGATGGCGATCAAGTGGTCGGCTATGCCTACGCCACGCAGTTCCGGGATCGCCCCGCCTATGCCTATGCCTGCGAGAACAGCATCTACGTTGCGCACGACCGGCGCGGTGGCGGCATCGGCAAATTGCTGCTCAAGGCCCTGCTGGAAGCCTGCGAGGCTCACGGGTTCCGCCGCATGGTCGCGGTCATCGGCGGGGCGGAACCTGCCTCGGTAGCGCTCCACGGTTCCTGCGGTTTTGAGCACGCTGGACACTTGACCGGCATGGGCTGGAAGGCCGGCCGCTGGCTCGACACGGTTTACATGCAGATCGCCTTGGGCAGCGGTATTTCGACCGCGCCTATCGCTCCTGGGAAGGGCTGACGACCATGTCGCTGTTCGAGCGCTATCTCTCGCTATGGGTGGCCCTGTGCATCGTAGTCGGGATCGGTCTCGGCCATTTGCTCCCGGGCGCCTTCGAGGCGATCGCAGCACTGGAGATCGCCAACGTCAACCTCGTGGTGGCGGGCCTGATCTGGCTGATGATCATTCCAATGCTGCTGCGGGTCGATTTCGGCGCGCTCCATAGCCTTCGACAGCACTGGCGCGGCATCGGCGTCACCCTTGTGGCGAACTGGGCGATCAAGCCATTCTCGATGGCGCTGCTCGGCACGTTCTTTCTCGGCTATCTGTTCGCGCCGATGCTGCCTGATGGCGCATCGTCGTCCTACATTGCCGGGCTGATCCTTCTGGCTGCAGCGCCTTGCACCGCGATGGTCTTCGTCTGGTCCAACCTCGTCGAGGGCGAGCCGAACTACACCTTGAGCCAAGTGGCGCTGAACGACCTGATCATGGTCTTTGCCTTCGCGCCGCTGGTAGGTCTGCTGCTGGGTGTGGCATCGATCACCGTGCCGTGGAACACGCTGGCGCTGTCGGTGGGCCTCTACATCGTCGTCCCGGTGCTCATCTCGCAACTGCTCCGCCGCGCGCTCCTTCGCAGCGGTGAGAAGCGGCTCCAGCATTTCCTGTCCACCATCGGCCCAGTCAGCCTTGCCAGCCTGCTGCTCACGCTGGTGCTGCTGTTCGGCTTTCAGGGCGAGCAGATCATCCGGCAACCGCTGGTGATCGCGCTGATTGCCGTGCCGATCCTGTTTCAGGTCTATCTCAATGCCGGCATCGCCTACTGGCTCAGCCGCCGTTTCGGCGTGGCATGGTGCGTCGCCGGTCCTTCGGCTCTGATCGGCGCCTCCAACTTCTTCGAACTGGCTGTGGCCGCTGCCATCAGCCTCTTTGGCCTCAGTTCCGGCGCCGCGCTGGCAACGGTCGTAGGCGTGCTGGTCGAAGTGCCGGTGATGCTGTCGATCGTCACCTTGGTGAAGCGGACTCGCCCCTGGTACGAGAAAGGTATTTCCGCATGAGACTGCGCGAACTCGCCGTCCCCGATCATCTTCCTGCTTTGGACAAGGCTTTCGCGCTGGCTCGTCCCGCCGCTGGCCTTGGCCCGGACCAACCGCCTCCGCGCATCCTGCTGCTTTACGGCTCGCTGCGGGAACGCTCGTTCTCGCGCCTCGCCGTGGAAGAGGCGGCGCGCCTGCTGCAATTCTTCGGCGCCGAGACGCGCATTTTCGATCCTGGGGATCTGCCGCTTCCCGATCAGGTGGCGGGGGACGATCACCCGGCTGTTCATGAATTGCGCGAGCACGCGCTGTGGTCGGAAGGCATGGTCTGGTGCAGTCCGGAGCGCCACGGCCAGATCAGCGGCATCATGAAGACGCAGATTGATCATCTGCCGCTCCAGATGCGCGGGATGCGACCGACGCAAGGGCGAACGCTTGCAGTCATGCAGGTGTCCGGCGGATCGCAATCGTTCAACGCCGTCAATTCGCTGCGCCTGCTGGGCCGGTGGATGCGGATGTTCACAATCCCCAATCAGTCCTCGGTGGCGATGGCCTACAAGGAGTTCGACGAGGACGGCCGGATGCGGGCGTCCAGCTACTACGAGCGCATCGTCGATGTGATGGAGGAACTGGTGCGCTTCACGGTGCTGATGCGGCCGCATGCGGCGCAACTCGTCGACCGCTACTCCGAGCGCAAGGAGGCGGGCATTCCGGTCGATGCGACCAAGGATCTCTCGGCGATCGCTATCGCGCCCGAGAGTTGAAGCTCGTCGTCTCGACTACTCTCATGTTGGCCACGTCGTCATTTCAGCACAGCAGTTTGCGCAGCAGCTGATTTGGCGGCGTCCCCGTCTCCAAGCTCACCCCATGCTTGGCGGATGATCTGCAAACCACCGGACACGCCGAGCAACGCGAGCACGCCAGCAACGATTATATCCGGCCAGGCCGTGCCAGTGCCGAACACGCCGAGCGCGGCAAGGACCACGGCAACATTGCCGATGGCGTCGTTGCGTGAGCAGATCCAGACCGATCGCCGGTTGGCGTCTCCCTCGCGATGGCGCCACAGCAGCAGTGCGCACAGCAGGTTGGCTGCAAGGGCGAGCACGCCGATCACCCCCATGGTCTCAGCCTTGGGGAGCGTCCCGGTCGTTGCCATCCAGATAGTGCTGCCGATCACCCATAGCCCGAGCAGCAAAAGGGAGGCCCCTTTGGCCAGCGCCGCGCGGGCGCGCCACTTGAGAGCGAGGCCGGCCACACCAAGGCTGATCGCGTAATTTGCCGAATCCCCGAGGAAGTCGAGCGCATCAGCCTTGAGTGCGGCAGAACCCGCCGTCACACCGGCCGCGATCTCTACCGCGAACATTGCGGCGTTGATGACGAGCGCAATCCAGAGCACGCGCCGCCATGCGCGGTCCTCAACTTTGCGCGTTGTCTCTGCGCATCCACAGCAGCCACCGGCCATCTTGCATTCCCTTTTTGCTCGCCGGCGACCTATATGGACCCTGTAGCAACTACAAGGTCAAGAGCATGGCGCTGAGCATCGGCGAGCTGAGCAAATCTACGAACACGAAAGTCGAGACGATCCGCTACTACGAGCGGATCGGATTGCTGCCCAAGCCTGCCCGGACGGGCGGGAACTATCGCGCATATGGGCACGCGGAGCTTGGCAGGCTGTCCTTCATCCGACGCTCGCGGGACCTCGGCTTCTCGTTGGATCAGGTCCGAGCGCTGCTGCGGCTCTCCGACGACCGCGACTGTGATTGCGCGGGGATTGACCGCATCGCGCGCGAGCATCTGATGGAGGTGGATCGCAAGCTGGCCGATCTCACGGCAATGCGTCGGGAGCTGAAGTCGGTCATCGATTCCTGCGGCGGCGGCGTGGTTGCCGATTGTCGGATCATCGAGGCTTTGGCACCGGAAACGATGTGAAGAGATCGAGCTATTTACGAGGCACTGGACCGATGGACTTATGTCCGCTTTCCAGAAAACAATTATCGGCAATAGACGTCTGGAATGGGGGCGTTTGCAGGCTGACCGCCTTTCAAGGATTTAACCCGAAACCGGCCGCACGGTGGTCGATGATATTGTAGACATTCACGATATGGCTGCAGTTCTCAGTAACGGTTGTTTCTGTCCGGCTCGAGGCAAGGTCGAATTGATTGATCAGATCAACATCGTGTGTATTGTCTCACGTCAACACGGGAGCTGAAATGTTCACTGATATTAAATAAGTTAAATCTTATAAAACCACCATCCGGGCATCGGTCGGACACTTATAAGGTTGGGTTGACTGGTCCAATTATAGAGGTCGGTTGAGGGTGCGTAAATTTAAAATTGGGTGCAGATCTCTCTTAGCGCTCTCATCTCTGATGATCGCGAACTGCCAATGGTCAGAGCACAAAAATGTGCCGCGCTCTCTTTGGTTCCGTTTCACGTTTAGCATGGAATATGGGGTCGAGCCGGTTCTCATTGAACAATACGTCAAGTGCGGGATGCCAGCGCTTACGCTTGGTGGGCGCCCGGACGCACCAATTGTCGAGCAAAGAGGCCACCCAATGACGGTTTCACGCCGTTTGAATGATGGGAGCTATATCGTTGTCAAGATTCCGGACTTTTGTAGGTTCAACCGCTCTCAGCCTGGAATGAACGATTACGGCGATGGGAAGGGCTGGCTATTGACTGCGCCCGTCGACGTGTTGCCGCTCGTGGCATGGAATGACCGGCAGCCGTTCACAACGCTAGCCGAAGCCTATTTGGCGCCTGCTTACTATCTTCGGAAAGACGCGCGCTTTCGTAATCCGAAAGGCCGGATCGAGTTCCTGAATGGCGGGCCAGGGCTGGCGAATGAAAACGAAGTTCTTTCTCAGGTAGATGAGCCCCCCTTCATTCCCGGCCCGACCAATCCTAACGCAGATGGGCATTTTAGTCGGAGGACTGGCCAAAGCTTGTTCCAAGACGGACGATTGTTTGGAAGCGCCCTCATCCCCAGTGAGGACATTAGGGCGCTCGAAAAAAAGTACGGTGAATCTCTATTAGAGGACGATCCTATCGCGGCTTCGGATGATTTTGTTGTTTATGAAGCTAAGGAACCCCGCAATCCGGCAGTCATTTCGCAAGATTTAATGTACATGGACCCGCGCCAAGATCTATATCGATGCTGGCGAGATTTCGCTGCGGGTGGATACTATTTTTCGTCGTTTCCAGCAAAGCCAATCCCGGCGCCACTTTTGCGTGACGCCGCGCCTGACCGTCCACGCAAGCAGGCGCGCCGGGCAGCTTGCCATGAACGACTCTCACATCTGATACCATTTCGGCGGACTGAACGAGGGTTAGAGGCGAATTCTCCCGAGGGTGTTATTGTTTACACTTCGATTGCAATTCGTACGGGTCAAATTGGAATTGATTCACGTTATTTAGAGGGCAAAAAATTGCCCGAATTCAATGATGGATTTTTGTATATTCATGATGTGAAAACTGCAAAATGGTATGCAATGTTTCCTATAATAAACGTTTTATTCATCGATGCCCAATGGGGTTGATTAATACTAGGCACGGAACTTGGCATCAAACAAGCGGCGTCCCAGCCAGAGGTTGGGAAGAATACCCTCCACCCGAAAGTGCCCGGATCGTGCATGCTATGAAGTCGGACTGTCGGCTTGCTGGAACATTGAATTGGCGCCGGAGCGACTGGAAGTGGACGGAAGTCGGGCGCCAACTTTCTTGGATATAATTCAGAAGCCGCCTGGCAGCAGTTCGCGCCAGAGCTGAAGGTCAGCTTGTAGGATCACCCAAATGGTTGCTGAACGACCGGTTTGGGGGCGTCTGCTGACCGGTTGCTTTGCAGGGATTTATCCTCGAAACTCACCGGGCAGCTGCCGTCATTGCGTGCACTGAAGCATTGTGTTGTCTGAGATGGAGTGCGGAGTTGGCACGCTTCGCACAGCACGGCATCAGGCAGGTTGCATTACATTTTGCGGTATCGTTCGCTCGCAGTAACCGGAAAAATGCCAGCCTCCCCGTATTCGGTATAGATTTCCTTTTTCAACCAATCGCGCTCTGCATCATGATCGGCTTCGGGAATTTCCTTCGACCAAAATCGGAAGCTGCTATTCCACCGGTAGCCGCGTGCCTTGAGGAGATCCTTGGCTTCGAAGGGGGCATCGATTGCGTTGAAGCGATAAGTCGGGCGATCTGAGGCTGCGGCCAGCTTGGCAAGAACTGTCTCTCCGTCCGGCAGGTCATGCGCCAGGAGATAGATCAGTGCCAGGATGTCGTTCTCGGCGCGGTGTCCTTCGTAAAACCATCCGCATTGCGAGACGAGGTGGGCAAGCGCCTTGCCGTCAAAGCCGAGTTCGAGCCAATCCACTTCTGCCATCGAGCAGGCCCAAGGCTTGCCGCCGATCGCCGGGAGCCGCTTGTCAACGAACGGGCGGTCGAAGCTCGCGTTGTGCGCAACGATGATATCGGCAGACGAGAGGATTTCTGTGGCAAGCACGTTATCGATTGCCTGGCCTGTGAGCCCCTCGTTTGTGTGTCCAGTGAGTTTCGTGATCCTTGGATCGAGGGCAACTCCCGGATCCTCCCGCCACACGCGCGGTTGGCCAACCTCGACGATCCGACCAGCCTTGTCGAACCGGAAGCGTTGGATAGCCAGTTCGATGATCTTGTCCGTTTCATGATCGAGACCGGTCGTCTCGACGTCGAGGGCAACGCCAATACGGCTGGGGACGTCCGATCTCGGTTCGTGAAAGCGCACGACCGGGACGAGGCGCCGAAGCACCTTGTAGTCGGCGCTCTGGGCGAGAAACTGAGCTGCGCGGTTGAGGTCGACTGGTGATGGAACGTGCATGCTGGATGCCATAGCCGGTCAGCGAGCCTCGGAGAAGGCAGCCCCGGACCTTGGTGTTTGCAGCTCTATACTTTGGGAATGGTGCGCCATCTCGGCGCGCCGATTTCGAGCAGGACGACGAATTTTGACAATCTGCCAGATTGAGGCGGCCTTCCTTTCGGAAAGGCCGCCTCAAAACGCTTAGGCCTTGGTTTCTGCAGGAGTTTGGTTGGACTGCGCTTCGAGAGCGGGCGCCGAAGATATCGACCCGGCGGCTGTCGAGGCTACGTTCTCTGCACTGGGAACTGCGATGCCCAGCTTTGCACGGCTCTTCTTTGGGGCCAGCGACTTGGCGGGCGCTGCAGCCTTGGCCTTCGGCTTCGGTGCTGCAGGCTTCGCCGTCTTTGCGGCAGGCGCTGCAGCTTTCGATTCCGCACCTGCAACTGCGGCAGGCGCAGGCTTCGAGGCCGAGGGCGCCGGAGTGGTAGCCTTCTTCACTGTCTTCGCCCCCTTCTTGGGAGCCGTTGCTGGCTTCGCGGAGCCTGTCGCACCGGGATCGACGGCAGCCTTGCCTGGCGTCCGGGCCATCCGGCGAGCGGGCTTGCTGGCAGCTGCGGCAACGGCAGTCGGCTCACTCTTCGCCGCGGCAACCTTCTTTGTTTCCGGCTTCGATTCCGTGGCTACGGCTGCGTTGCCAGAAGCCTTGGGCACAGGCTTGCTGACTGACTTCGCCGCTGCCTTTGTGGCATTTTTCGGCTTCGCACTGGAAGCCTTGGCTGCCGGCGTCGTTGCGGAAGACGGAGCTGCAGGAGCCTGCGCTGCCTTGCTAGACGGCTTGGCTGCCACCGCGGTCTTCGGAGCTGCCTTCTTCGCGGCTGCCTTGGTGGCTTTCGCGGCTACGGGAGAAGCGGCTTTGGCGGGCACAGCTGTGGCGGCGCTGGCACCCGCTCTACTGCCGCCAAGTCCTGCCGCTTTAGCGAAGGCCCGGCGCTGTTCGGAGTAGCTTGCCGAAACCATCGGATAGTTGGCCGGAAGGTTATACCGCGCGCGGTACTCTTCAGGAGTAAGGCCGTTATTGGCAAGATGCCGCTTCAATGCCTTGTAAGGCTTCCCATCGATCAGGCTGAGAATGTGATCAGGGGAAGCAAGGCTCTCTTCAACCGACACAGCCGGCTTGAACTCCGGTTCTTCGATCTGCCCCTTCCCGGTGTCTCCTGCGAGCGCGCTGCGCGTCGCCTCGATCAGGGCGGGAAGCGCATCGCTGGAGATGGTGTTGTTGGAAACAAATGCGCTGAGCAGTTCAACTGTCAGGCGGGCGAGCTCTGGTTGCTCGGTGTCGGGCATGGAAGATCCCTCTTGGGAGGTTTATTGGAGGAGGCCTTTGTCTTCCCAATTCCGCATCAAGTAAAGGCGATTTTCAGGGGGCATAAGGCACAGCTAATCGGGCTTCGACCTGTTCGTTACAATACAGCGGTCCATTCGGCCCGGAATGGATCAGATGATCGCCCGCCTCCTCAAGCTGTCCTTCATGGTTTCGATCTAGGGTGAGGCGGCCGGCGTTGAGGCTGGTGTGGTCGGCGATTAGAAAATCGTCCGCGTCCTTCTGGCTGAAGGTGCCTCGGCCCAATTCTGCGTCGGCCAGCGAATTGCGCCAGTACTTGGTAACCTTCTGAGTATCGCTCGTCATGATGTGCCGCATGCCTTCGTGGGGCGGCATTGTCATGATTAATGTCGAGTAATCAACCGGCGGATCATTCAATCATCCAATACGGCGCGGAATTGGACGTCTTTGTCGCCCCGCTCATCGCGACAGCAGGTCAAAACAACGCTTGTCGGTTCTGAAGTGCACTCGAAAGACACCTGGGTGCACCAGACAGGCACTGTGATCTCTCGTGGATTTCCGGGAGTCTTGCCCCCACGCCAACGGATACGATCCGCGGCGTGCGGAGGCTTTCATGACACCCACGAAACTCCTCATCGGACAGATGATGATCGTGTTCGCGATCGTCCTTGCCGGTGTCTGGTTAGCGACCCAGTGGACAGCGGCCGAACTTGCATACCAGCCCGAACTGGGGAGCCCTTGGTTCGTGCTGCTGGGGCGCCGGATCTATGCGCCTTGGACGATCTTCATCTGGTGGTTCGAGTTCGATGCCTACGCGCCGGTCGTGTTCGACGAGGCCGGTGGCATTGCGGCATCGAGCGGGCTCGTCGGCTGCGCTGCGGCTATCGCCGGTTCGGTATGGCGCGCACGGCAGCGCAGCAATGTCACCACATACGGATCAGCGCGCTGGGCCAATCGCAAGGATATCCGCAAGGCCGGGCTCTTGGCCGATGAGGGCGTGTTCCTCGGTCGGGTCGGTGCTGACTATCTGCGTCACGATGGCCCCGAACATGTCATGGCCTTTGCGCCGACGCGGTCGGGCAAAGGCATCGGTCTTGTCATTCCGACGCTACTGGGTTGGTCGGGGTCTGCCGTGATCCACGACATCAAGGGCGAGAACTGGCAACTGACTGCTGGCTGGCGCGCGCGCTTTTCGCATTGCCTGCTGTTCAATCCAACCGATGCGCGTTCGGCCCGCTACAACCCGCTGCTCGAAGTTCGCCGCGGCATCCACGAAGTGCGCGATGTCCAGAACATCGCCGATATCCTCGTGGATCCCGAAGGTGCGCTCGAACGGCGTAGCCACTGGGAAAAGACCAGCCATTCCCTTCTGGTCGGCGCCATCCTCCACGTGCTCTACGCCGAAGAAGAGAAGACGCTCGCGCGCGTCGCGACCTTCCTCTCCGATCCCGCGCGCAGCTTTGCGAGCACACTCCACGCGATGATGTCGACCAACCACTTGGGTACGCTCGAAGCACCGCAGGTTCATCCGGTCGTGGCTTCGGCGGCCCGTGAAGTGCTCAACAAGTCGGTCAATGAGCGCTCCGGCGTGCTCTCGACTGCCATGTCGTTCTTGGGGTTGTACCGCGACCCCACAGTCTCGGCGGTGACGGCAGCTTCCGACTGGCGCATTGCCGACCTCGTCGATGGAAAATACCCGGCCTCGCTCTATCTGGTCGTTCCGCCCTCGGACATCAGCCGCACCAAGCCGCTGATCCGGCTGATCCTCAACCAGATTGGTCGGCGGCTTACCGAGGAACTGCGTTTCGAACATGGTTCCGACCACCAGGGTAGCCGCCGGCACCGGCTGCTCATGATGCTCGACGAGTTTCCCGCGCTCGGCCGCCTCGACTTCTTCGAAACGAGCCTCGCGTTCCTTGCCGGCTACGGCGTCCGCGCCTTCCTGATCGCGCAGAGCCTCAACCAGATCGAGAAGGCTTACGGCGAGCACAACTCGATTCTGGACAACTGCCATGTGCGCGTTGCGTTCGCGACCAACGACGAGCGTACCGCCAAACGCTTGTCCGATGCCCTAGGAACCGCGACCGAGCAGCGCGCCATGCGCAACTACGCGGGGCACCGTCTCGCGCCCTGGCTCTCGCACGTCATGGTCAGTCGCCAGGAGACGGCACGGGCACTACTGACGCCGGGCGAGGTCATGCAGCTCGATCCGCGTGAAGAACTCGTGCTTGCCTCTGGCACGCCGCCGATCCGGGCCAGCAAGCTGCGCTATTTCGAGGAGCCCGCTTTTGCGCAGCGGGTAGTCGCGCCGCCGCAGCTCAGCACCAATGGTTATGCGGACACCCCGCCTGCACGAAAGGACGACTGGTCTGGGCAGGTTCGGGACATCGACGAGAGATTGGCGCCGCCTGCCAGTGAGTTCGCGGAAGAAGAGCCACAGGTCAAAAAGGTCGTCACCGGCGGCGTGGACCAGGCTCCTGCTGTCGAAGCCGGCCCGGAAATCGACGGTCCTCCTCAGGAACCGCAAGTCGCCACCGACCCGCTGGGCCTCACCGCCGATGACGACGATCCGGCCTCGGACAAGCGTGTCCTCGACCAGGCCGCCCAGCAGCGGCTCGTACGCGTCACGTATGCGCTGGGCTCCGCCGAACGCGCCGACCAGTTCGACCTGGAGCTCTGAACATGACGAACAAGGTCCGCTATCAACTGTTCCTGCCCGAACCGCTGAGTGCTCGTCTCGTCGAGGAAGCAAACCGACCGGGCGTCACCAAGTCGGATATCCTGGTCCAGGCACTGACCCTGTGGTTTGACAGGCGGGGCAAGATTGAACTCGATGATCGGTTCGGCCGGAGGCTGGATCGGATTGCCGAACTGCTTGAGCGCCTCCTGCGCGACAGTCACATCGAGCTCGAAACGCTGGCGTTGTTCATCCGCTACGAGCTCGCGATCAATCCACCGCTCGCGGAAAACGATGCTGCCGGCCGCGCGGCAGCTTCGCTGCGCTTCGAGGCGTTCCTGTCCCAGGTTGCCCGAGAAGTAGGGCGGGGCAAGCGTACGCTCGACCAGGAGGGTGGGCGATGAGCGGCGAAGAAACCGCCGCGCGTCGCCGCGCCATGCTGCGCACGGCCATGGGTCCCGCGATCGAGGAGGCCCTCAGCGATCCGCGCGTCATTGAGATTATGGTCAATCCCGATGGAGCGCTCAGGGTCGATGTGCTCGGCGAGGGCAGGGTGGACACGGGCGTGCGCATCGCGCCCGAACAGGTCGAGCGCATCATCCGCCTTGTCGCCAGCCATGCCCGCGCAGAAGTTCATGCCGACAGTCCGATCGTCTCGGCAGAATTTCCACCGCACGGCGAAGGTGCGGGCGAACGCTTCGAAGGTGTGCTGCCGCCCGTCTCGCTGGCACCATGCTTTTCCATCCGCAAGCCGGCAGCGTGCATTCACACGCTCGCCGACTACGTCGCGGACGGCATCATGCCGGTTGAAGCCTCGGACATGCTGCGCGCCGCCGTCCTGGACCGCCGCAACGTGCTGGTCGTTGGAGGCACCAGCTCGGGAAAGACCACGCTCGCCAATGCACTGCTCGCCGAGATGGCTGCGCTTGATGAGCGCGTGGTGCTGATCGAGGACACGCGCGAACTGCAATGCCCGGCGCCCGACACAGTCGCTCTGCGCACTCGTCAGGGCGTCGCGACAATTGCCGATCTCGTCCGCTCGACCCTGCGCCTGCGCCCCGACCGCATCATCGTTGGCGAAGTGCGCGGGCCCGAAGCGTTAGACATGCTCAAGGCCTGGAATACCGGCCATCCCGGTGGAATCGCGACGATCCATGCCAATGGCGCATCGGCGGCGCTGCACCGGCTCGAGGGGCTGGTGCAGGAGGCGGTCGTCACGGTGCCGCGCCACCTCATTGCCGAGGCCATCGATCTCATCGTCGTCATCTCAGGCCGGGGCTTGGCGCGCCGGATATCGGCCATCGCCAGCCTCGACGGCTTCGATCCAGTTAGCGGCGAATACCGCCTGCACGAGCTCTGCTTCCCGTCCGTCCGCTTCCCTTACACCAAGCAAGGAGAATGACCCCATGAAAACGTCACGACTTCACCGCCTCGGCCTATGTGTCGATCCACGGACCGCCGTGCTCGCCGCCGCCGCTATGGCAGCGTCGCTCTCCGTCACCGCGCAGACCTGGGCGGCCGGCTCGGGCATGCCCTGGGAGGAGCCGCTCGAACAAATCCTCGAATCCGTTCAGGGTCCTGTCGCCAAGATCGTCGCGGTCATCATCATCATCGTGACCGGTCTGACCCTGGCCTTCGGCGAGACGTCGGGCGGCTTTCGCCGGCTGATCCAGATCGTCTTCGGCCTCTCGATCGCGTTCGCCGCCTCGAGTTTCTTTCTTTCGTTCTTCAGCTTCGGCGGCGGAGCGCTGATCGCATGAATGGGGCCGGCCAGCACATCGAGGGCTTCGAGGTCCCGATCCATGTGAGCCTTGGCGCTCCGATCCTTCTCGGCGGTGCGCCGCGCGGGATCGCGATCCTCAACGGAACGCTCGCCATGGCCGTCGGCCTCGGGCTTCAGCAGTGGCTGGCCGGCCTCTTCATCTGGGCGGCGGGACATAGTCTCGCCGTGCTCGCTGCCCGGCGCGATCCCGACTTCGCGCCTGTGCTTCTGCGCCACTTGCGCCAGAAAGGATATCTCGCGTGCTGAACCTCGCCGAATATCGCAGCAAGGCTGGGCGCCTTGCCGACCATCTGCCCTGGGCTGCGCTGGTCGCGCCGGGCGTGGTGCTCAGCAAGGATGGCAGCTTCCTGCGCGTCCTCGAATTTCGCGGGCCCGATCTGGAATCGGCGACCGAGGCCGAACTGGTCTCGATCGCAGCGCGCGCCAACAATGTCCTGCGCCGCTTCGGCTCGGGCTGGGCGCTGTTCTTCGAGGCCGAGCGGCGCGAAGCGGCCAGCTACCCTGACGATCCGTTTCCCGATGCAGCAAGCTGGCTGGTTGACCGCGAACGCCGGGCAGCTTTCCTTGCCGAGCGCAAGCACTACGAGAGCGCCTATTACCTGACGCTGACCTGGCTGCCGCCTGCCGACAGCGAGGACGCCGCCGGCCGCCAACTGGTCGAACGCGCTGATGACGAGAAGGGCCGCGACTGGCGAGCCTCGCTTGATGGCTTCATCGCCGAGACCGACCGCGCCCTCGATCTCTTCGACGGCTTCATGCCCGAGATCCGTGCGCTGGGTAGCAGGGAACTGCTGACCTATCTGCACACGACGATCTCGGATCGCCGCCATCCGGTGCGGGTCCCAGAGACGCCGATGTATCTCGATGGCCTCCTCGTCGACACGCCGCTGGTCGGCGGGCTCGAACCGATGCTGGGCGACCGCCATATCCGGACAATCTCGGTGCTCGGATTTCCGAACGTCAGCCGCCCCGGCATCCTCGATGCGCTCAACCATCAGGACTTTGCCTACCGCTGGGTCACGCGCTTCATCGCGCTCGACAAGTCCGAGGCGACCAAGGTCCTGACCAGCCTGCGCCGGCAGTGGTTCAACAAACGCAAATCGCTGACCGCCATGCTGCGCGAGGTGATGTACAACACGCCGGCGCAGCTTCTCGACAGCGATGCCGACAACAAGGTGGCCGATGCCGATCTAGCGCTTCAGGCCTTGGGCGGCGATCATGTTGCCTTCGGCTACCTGACGACGACGATCACCGTCAGCGACACGACACGCAGCGCGGTCGACGCCAAGATGCGGCAGGTCGAACGCGTGCTGGGCGGGCTCGGCTTCACCACGATCCGCGAACGCGTCAACGCGGTCGAGGCCTGGCTCTCCACCATCCCTGGACACGTCTACGCCAATGTCCGGCAGCCGCTCGTTCATACGCTGAACCTTGCACACCTGATGCCGCTCTCGGCCGTCTGGGCCGGACCGGCACGCAACGATCATCTGGGTGGCTCGGTCCTGCTTCATGCCAAAACCTCAGGCTCGACACCGTTCCGGCTGTCGACGCATGTCGGCGATGTCGGGCACATGTTCGTCGCGGGCCCGACCGGGGCCGGCAAGTCGGTACTGCTGGCGTTGATGATCCTGCAGTTCCGCCGCTATGCGAATGCGCAGGTCTACATCTTCGACAAGGGGCTGTCCGCGCGGGCGGCGGTGCTGGCTTGCGGCGGCACGCATCACGCGCTCGGGCTTGGCGGCGAGAACGGTTCGCTGGCGTTCCAGCCACTGCGCGACATTGATGATCCCGCGCAGCGCGCCTGGGCGGCGGAATGGATTGGCGCGATCCTGGCGCAGGAGAACGTCACCGTCACACCGGAAGTGAAGGATCAGGTCTGGCTGGCGCTTGGAAGCCTTGCGAGCGCGCCGCCGGCCGAACGGACGATCACAGGTCTTACTCTCTTGCTGCAATCGAAGGCGCTGCGCACCGCGCTGGGGCCTTACACGATCGATGGGCCCTATGGCGGCCTGCTGGACGCCTCGGAGAGTTCGCTCCATCTCGCCGACCTCCAATGCTTCGAGACCGAGGCACTTATGGGGCATGGCTCCGTCGTCGGCCCGGTGCTGACCTATCTGTTCCATCGGCTTGAGGAACGCTTCGACGGTCGTCCGACCTTGCTGGTGCTCGATGAGGCCTGGATCTTCCTCGACCATCCGCTCTTCGCCGCGCGCATTCGCGAGTGGCTCAAGGTCCTGCGCAAGCGCAATGTCTCGGTTCTGTTTGCGACGCAGAGTCTGGCCGATATTGCCGGCTCGCCGATTGCGCCCGCGCTGATCGAAAGCTGCCCGCAGCGCATTCTGCTGCCCAACGATCGGGCGGTCGAACCGCAGAGCCGCGAGATCTACGAGCGCTTCGGGCTCAGCGAGCGGCAGATCGAGCTGATCGCGCGCTCGACCCCGAAGCGGCACTACTACCTGCAATCGGCTCGCGGAAACCGGCTGTTCGAGCTGGGCCTGGGCGATGTGGCGCTGGCACTGTGCGGCAGTTCCGACCCGATGACTCAGGCGAGGATCGATGCCGTGCTCGCCGAACATGGCCAGGACGAGTTCTTCGCGCGCTTTCTCGCTGGAACGCACGCTGCCTGGGCGGCCGATCTGATCGGCACCTACCCAGGTCCGGAGAACTGACCTGACAGGGCGAAGTGAACTCTCGTGACCACGAACGTGAAGGAGAATGCTGATGAAAATCTCGTCTCGCCCACAGGCTCCAAATCCGCCGCGGAAGCTGGGTGCTGGCATCGGAATGCTCGCTTTGGTGGCCGCCGGCGCCATCGTCTTCGACGCAATGATCACCAGCCCACCTGCGCATGCGCTGGTGGTCTACGATCCCACCAACTACGCCCAGAACGTCCTGACGGCGGCGCGCGCGCTGCAGCAGGTCAACAATCAGATCAAGTCGCTGCAGAACGAAGCGCAGAGCCTCGCGAATGAGGCGAAGAACCTCTCGACGGTCAGTTTTCCGGAGCTTCAGGCGCTGACCCAGACGCTCCAGAAGATCGATACGCTGATGGGGCAGGCCCAAAACATCCAGTTCAAGGTCGCGAGCGTCGACCAGCAGTTCAGCAAGCTCTATCCTGATGCCTTCGGTCAGTCGCTGAAACTCGACGATTCTGTGACTGCCGCGCGTTCGCGGCTCGATACGCAGGTCGCCGCCTATCGCCAGACGGTGACGATGCAGGCGCAGATCGCCGAGAACGTCGAGGCCGACGCCACGACCATGAATGCACTGGTCCAGCGAAGCCAGGGCGCCGAGGGCACCTTGCAGGCACTGCAGGTCACCAACCAGCTGCTCGCGTTGACGGCCAAGCAGCAGTTCCAGATCCAGCAGATGTTGGCCGCTCAGTTCCGCGCGCAGGCCGTGAGCGACGCCAATAGCGCCCAGTCCGAGAGCGAAGCCGACGCGGCGACCAGGAAGTTCCTGGGCACCGGCTCGGCCTACACGCCGAACTAGACCGCAACCCCATCCCGACAGCGGCGGCGGATCGCCTCTCCTGCCGCCGCGCCCGCGGGGCACGTGCAATCGGCCCCGGCCGTGCCCCGCGGGCACCCACCACCTCAGCGCTGCGCTGAGCGCGATGTCGCGCGCTTGGCCCGCTCGCCCAGACAGGACGATCGCACGTGGACGACCTCAACATCATCGATCAGTTCATGACCGCTTTCATCCGCTATATCGACAGCGGCTTCGGGCTGCTTGGCGGCGATGTGCGGTTCCTTACCGCAACGCTGATCGCGATCGATGTGACGCTGGCCGGTTTGTTCTGGTCGCTTGCCGGCGAGGACAATGTGCTCGCCAAGTTCATCCGCAAGGTGCTCTATGTCGGCGCCTTCGCCTTCATCATCAACAGCTTCTCGGCGCTGGCCGACATCATCTTCCATTCCTTCGCGCAGGCCGGGATCACGGCCGGTGGAGGATCGCTCACTGCGGACGATCTGCTTCGTCCCGGGCGTCTGGCCGGCACCGGGTTCACGGCAGCATGGCCGCTCCTTGAGCAGGCTTCGAAGCTCCTCGGCTTCACCAGCTTCTTCAAGAATTTCCTGACGATCGCCGTGCTGCTGATCGCCTGGCTGCTGGTGATCCTCGCCTTCTTTATTCTCGCGGTGCAGATGTTCGTCTGCATCATCGAGTTCAAGCTGGTGGGACTCGCCGGCTTCATTCTCGTTCCCTTTGCGCTGTGGAACCGAACCAGTTTCCTCGCCGAGCGCGTGCTGGGGCACGTGGTGAGCTCTGGCATCAAGGTCATGGTGCTGGCCGTGATCGTTGGGATCGGCTCGAACTTCTTCGATCAGTTCACCCAAGCGCTGCAGGGGCAGGAACCCGACATCGGCCAGGCCATGAGCCTGGTGCTGGCGAGCCTGGCGCTGTTCGGTCTCGGCATCTTCGCGCCATCGGTCGCCAGCGGCCTTGCTTCGGGCGCACCGCAACTGGGGGCAGGGGCGGCTGCAGGCACGGCGCTTGGTGCGGGCGGCATCGCCATGTTGGCAGGAGGAGGGGCGATGGCCGGCGTGCGTCTTGCGGGCACGGCGCTGGGCGGTATTCGTGCCGGAACTTCAATGGGCAGCAGTGCGGCCGCCGCAAGTTCGGCCAGCCATGGCGGCGGGGCTCATGCAGGCTCGACGGTACGCCATTCGGCGACATCGGCCTCGGCCGGCGATCATGCCGGTCCTTCAGCGTCTGGGCGCTCCGCCTCGCCAGCTACTTCCGGCGGAGCCGCACCCTCCTCACAATCCGATACCTCGCCGCCTTCATCTTCCGCGCCGGACGCGTCCGCCAAAGGCGGAGAAGGCGTGCCTGCCTGGGCCAAGGCCATGCGCGCCGAGCAGACAGCTCGTCATCGCCGTGACGTTGCCATCCACGCTGTCCAGCAGGGCGATCGCGGCGGCGGCTCGACCACTCCCGACATCAGCGAAAGGAATGACTGACCCATGCGCTTCAAACGCAGCGTCCAGCTTTATGGGCGAACACCACTTCCCGAAACGCCCTTTCAGCGGGCCGCGCAGCTTTGGGACGAACGGATTGGCTCCGCCCGTGTCCAGGCTCGGAACTGGCGGATCATGGCCTTCGGTTGCCTCGGGCTTTCCTGCGGTATGGCGGCCGGACTCATCTGGCAGTCGCTGCAGAGCCGGGTGGTGCCCTATGTCGTCGCGGTCGACAGGCTAGGCGAGCCCCGCGCTGTTAGCGAAGCCGAGGCCGGTTATCAGCCGACCGATCCGCAGATAGCTTGGGCTCTATCCAAGTTCATCGGGCATGTCCGCGGGCTTTCGCTCGATCCGGTCATCATGCGCGATGGGTGGCTCGAGGCCTATGACTTCTCGACCCAGCGCGGCAGCCGGTTCCTCAGCGAATACGCGAGGGGCTCGGGCGCGCTAACGGGGGTTGGGGAGCGGACAGTCTCGGTGCAGGTCACCAGCGTGGTTCGGGCTTCGGAGAGAAGCTTTCAGGTCAAATGGATCGAGAACGCGTTCGAGCGCGGAAGCGCGGCCGGAACCAGCCACTGGACCGCGATTCTGACCATCGTTCAGCAGGCGCCGCGCGACAGCGAGACACTGCGCAAGAACCCGCTCGGGATCTATGTCGATGCCATCGACTGGAGCAGAGAGCTCGAAACGTCGGCTCCGACCGCCGAAGGTCCGCCGGCAAGTCCTGCGGGCAACGCGCTCACGTCAGAAGCGTCCGCACTTCCCAATTCCGAACAAGCCAAGGAGGTACTGCCATGAAGACGTCGTTACTGGCTGCGGCGGCCTTTGCCGTCGGCGTTCATCCGGCGGACTTGCCGGCGCGGGCGAAGCTGCCGACCAGCGGCATGAGCCGCGCCAGTGTCGAGCCGTCGCCGAATGCCTGGGTCAACGCCCGGCAGGTCTACCTCTGGTCCGATGGCACGGTGTACCACGCCTATACGCAGCCCGGCATGATCACCGACATCGCATTGCAGCCAGGTGAGGGACTTATCGCGGTTGCGGCCGGTGACACCGCGCGCTGGGTGATCGGCGATACCTCCAGCGGAAGCGGCGAGGACAAGCGCACGCATGTCCTGGTGAAACCGTTCAGCACCGGGCTCGCTACCAACCTCGTCATCACTACCGATCGGCGCACCTACCATCTGCTGCTGACCAGTCGGCCGAGCGCGGGAATGTCTGCACTGTCGTGGAATTATCCGCTCGATGAACTCGTTGCGGTTAAGGTCGCACAAGCCGCAGCGGAGGCCGCAAAGCCGATCGCCGCCGGCTTGGGTGTCGACCAACTTTACTTTGGCTACGTAATTACCGGCGATACGCCGACCTGGCGGCCGCTCAGGGCTTTCGATGACGGGCGGCAGACGTTCATTGAGTTTCCAGCGTCGATCGGCGTCGACGAAGCCCCGCCGCTGTTCCTGATCGGCGCCGACGGGGCGGCCGAACTGGTGAATTACCGGATGAAGGGCCGCTTCTATGTGGTCGACCGCATCTTCACCGTCGCAGAGCTCCGGCTTGGGACGAAGAAGCAGCAGGTTGTGCGCATCACCCGAGGCGGCGAGGGGAGGGGGCGGCGATGAGCGAGGAGCTGGAAGCAGGCGATGCCGTACAGGTTCCGCGCCTCGTAGCGATCTCGCAGGAGGTGCAGGCCGAGCCGTGGGAGACGCCGACGTCAACGCCGAAGCTCGATCCCGAGACGCTTGCGATCCGGGCCCGCACGCCGCGTGTTACCCGCTTCCGCAAGGAAGTGATTATCGGCGGGAGCGTTCTGGCTGCGATCGCAATTGTCGGCGTGGCGTGGATTGCGCTTCAGCCGCGGGTTATGAGCCGCATCGCTACCGACAGCGGAATGTCCCAGCCGGATCGGAAGCCTTCGGACGACGCGCTGGCAGGTCTCCCCAAGAGCTATGACGATGTGCCGAACCTGGGGCCTCCGTTGCCCGGAGATCTTGGGAGGCCGATCCTGAAGGCGCAGCAGCGCCAATTGGCGGGCGCTGGTATGGAGGCGCCCGCCACCTCTCACGTTGACGAAGCGCGGCAACGTCAGGCTGCGGAACTCAAGGCAGCGAGGCAGTCGTCGCTGCTAATTCAGGGCGCACGTACGGAAACCCGCACACCGGCCGTCGCCGCGGCGACTGCACCTGAGCCTTCGATTGGTTCGGGACAGACTGCGGTTGCCGATGCATCGAGTTCGGCGACCGACGACCGCAAAACCCAGTTCGCCGAGAAGCTCGACGAGCGCGGCGATGTGAACCCGCACAATCTGGCGGCTCCGCTTTCGCCCTACATGGTTATGGCCGGCAGCGTCATTGCGGCGAGCCTCGTCACGGGCGTGAATTCTGATGTGCCGGGGATGGTGATTGCGCAGGTCACGCAGAACGTTTTCGACAGCGCGAGCGGTCAGACCCTGCTCATTCCGCAAGGGTCAAGGCTGGTCGGCAAGTATGACAGTGTCGTGGCCTATGGGCAGAGCCGAGCTCTGGTCATCTGGCAGCGCCTCATGATGCCAGATGGCAAGTCGGTTCGGCTCGATAACATGCCGGCGGCTGATCCGTCGGGCTACTCGGGGCTCTCTGACCGGGTGAACTACCATTCCGGACGACTGCTCAAGGGTGTGGCGATCGCAACGCTTCTTGGCGTTGGCACGGAACTTTCGATAACCGGCGAGAGCGATCTGGTGCAGGCGGTCCGGGAATCCGCGCAGACCAGCGTGGCCCGCGCGGGGGATCAGATTACCCAGCGCAATCTCGATGTTCAGCCCACTATCGACATCCGACCAGGTGCGCCAGTGCGCCTCGTGGTGAGGCAAGATTTGGTGCTGTCGCCATGGGACGGGGAGGGGGCACGATGAGCACGATCAAGCTGGCGAGGCTGCCGGACAAGACCCCGGTGAAGCTCCCAATCATGGTAACGCCCGATCTCCATCAGGGCTTGCAAGATTACGCAGCTGTCTATGCAGCCACCTACGGCATTGACGTGCCCATTGCGGAACTGGTCCCGGCGATCCTGAGTGCCTTTCTGGAAGGGGATCGTGGGTTTCAGCAGCACCGGAAGGGGAAGTGATGATGGATCACGAATTTGATATCCGATCGCCTTCTGGCGGAATCGAGCAGATCAGCGTGCGAATTTCCGACGCTGTACGATTGACTGGGCTCAGCCGAACACGAATCTACCAGATGATTTCTCGTGGCGATCTGGAAGTGGCAAAGGTCGGTCGATCGACCGTGGTCATCGCTGCAAGCTTGCGCGATCTTGTCATTTCAAGGCGAATACCGCGCGCGCCGCGCCATGCTGATGACTGCTGAGTTGGACAGTCCGGAAAGTCTCCTATCAGGACGCAGCATACGAAAAGCTGTCAGTCGTTCATCGAGACGCGCTGAGCGTGATCGCTGTGCAATGGGGACAGCAGCATTCCCACTTCAGCTGGCCGGGCCGTGACGTGGTGGTTCGGCATGATCCGCGTGGTGACTGGCGGGCACCGAAGGAAAACATGCGGACGCGGAGACGGTCAACCTATTCCATGCCGACCGCCAGGTTTCGTTGAAGTCGGGCTGGCCATGGAAAAGTTAGATGCGCTTCTCGCTGATGCCGGCCTGTGCCAGCAATGCGAATATCTCGTCTATCCTGCTCGTCCCGTCGTGGCTGCAACGGGTTAGTAGCAAGCGCTCGCGTGCGCGGGAGGCCGCGACGAAAAAGAGCGAGTGACCTTCCTCAACGTCGCGGTTGAAGCTCCACCATTCGTTGTCGTTCAGTCCCAAGAGAACGACCAAGTCGTATTCCAGGCCCTTGCTCTTGGTGATCGTGAGCAAGGGAACTTGTCCGGCACCCCGATATCGATCGATCGCCAGTTTCCAAGAGGTCGTGAGCGTAGCGCATTCCACCAGGAACTCGATCGTTGCGCTGCGAACAGTGGCGAAGAGATCACCCGTTGCGTAGTGCGGTGCTAGGCTGCGCAATCGATCAAGGCCGATTGCGGACTCAATCGCGGAGACAATAAGCCGCACGTCGGCGGCATCTGGCTGCATATCGGGATCAATCCGGTTGGCCTGATGAAAAGCGTCGACATGTTCCGCAAGCGCGCGCTCGGCGGTTTCGTCGTCGCGCAGTTCTATTCCGCGTGCGGCAGCGAAATGGACCATGGCAACCGACCAAAGCGACCCGCCGTGCTTGCGGGAGCAGAACTCGACGAGGTCGAGAACGACCCGGGAATAGACTTCCGTCATCAGGTCCTGGATCGTGGCGCCGCCGATCTTGCGATCCTCGTTGCGAAAGGCAATTCCGGCGCTGGAGAACTCATCCTTGATCCGCTCTTCCCAATTGCCGGCAAGTTGGCGGACCAACAAGCCAATGCTGCGGGGATCGGTGCCTGACGAAATCGATTGGCCGACGATCTGCGCGATGCCTAGTGCTTCTGCGCGCGTGTCGCTGGCGACGAGCAGTGAGAAGATTTCGTCATCGGGCAAATCAGGGGGTGGCCGAACCGCAACGAAATCGGGTTCAGTAGGCGCAATTCGTGCCTTCAGCACATTGAGAATGGAGACGATCCGCTCGTTGCTGCGATAATTGCGCGCTAGGGTGAGCTGAGGAAGCGCGTCGGGACTACCGAGAAAGTCGTGCTCGAACGCTTCGAGCACGTTCCGTTGGGCCCCGGCCCAGCCCATGATGCGCTGCTTGGCATCGCCCACTGCGGTTAGGACACAAGCCGAACCGGCAAAAATTGCTTTGACGAGCGCGTACTGGACCGAAGTCGTATCCTGGAACTCGTCGAGGAAGACATGGCTGTACGTTGCACGGATGGCCTCACGTATCGCCGGATTGGCGGCGATGATGGCGCTTGCAAGGCATCCGATTTGCCCGAAAGTGAGTTCGGGCGGGGATTGTGCGATGCCGCGGCGTAAGGCCACAAGCTGAAGAAAGGACTTTGCATCTGGGACGTGTAACGGTTCGAGTCTCAACCGCTGGAGACCTTCGGTATACTGGTCGAAAGTCATGCCGAACACGTCTTGAGCCTGGGGAGGCGTCGGAAAAAGTGATGCGGCCCATCCGGCGGGCTCTAATGGAAGGTGAAGTGTATTGGCGACTTCGTGCTGGAACTGGCTGAAACCATTACGCGACGGATGGGGAAAGCCGATCTGGTAATCACCGGTGAGGGCCCAGCGCTGAGGAAGCGCACGCCAGAAGCGATCGAGCAACTGCTTGGCGAAGGCATCGAAGGTCATCGAATCCAGTTGCCGGACAGCATCGCCACCGCAGCGGCGCTCAACGCGGTCGCGCAGGTTGGTCGCAGCATCGCGCTTGAAACTGATGGCGAGGATTCGGCGCGGGAACGGGCAAATCCCTGTCTGTAGGAGATACGCTGCGCGCTGACCGAGCAGTTCTGTCTTCCCGGTGCCGGGGCCGGCCGTGACCAGCGTGTTGCCGCTTGCTTTCACAGCGGCAAGAGCGGTTGCTTCGAGAGAAGCGACCCCGATCGGCTGCCAATCTCCCGGGCAGATCACACCATACCCTCCTCGAGCTTGCCTTGCACATAGGCAATGAGCTTACGCAACAGGGGTGGTGTCTGCGCCGCGAAATCGATTGTCTTGTCTTCCTCGAGTTTCGACAGCGCGAACATATGCGTGGCAGGCTTGCCGCGGTCGCCGAGAAACAGGTACTTATACCAGACGAACAGTTTTCGGACTTCCAGCCCGTCGTAGCAGGCCGGCCCATAACCGTCGTCGCCGAGAACGATCTTGACTGCTTTCTCAACCGCTGCAGCATCATCGGGCTTGCGCGGACCGAGGGCACCCTCGGGAAGGATCTTGTAATGCTTGGGGAAAGCTTGGAGCATCAGCATATCGAGGTCGATTTCGCTCGACATGAAAATTCCGAACTGTTCAAACCAGTCCTTCCATTGCCGGATGCACTCCAGTGTCCAGTCGTCTTCGGCCCATTTCCCACGTGTGAAATGAATGGCGCGCTGAAGGTTGCCGATCGTCGCCGCGTCATGGCCGCCGCGCTCCAGCAGCGCAGAGGCTAGCGTCTTGAACGTCACGACGTCGCCGCTGCTTCGTCCGAGGTCGAGATCTACCAGAGTGGTATGGGGAATACCGAGTTGCTCGACGAGCCGCCAGAAATGCTGGACGTGTCGCCCGCCGATCGGAACGATGGCGACGAACGAACGGTCGACCGGAACGCCCAGCTTATCGGCAACCCAAGGAATAACGATCTCTTCCGAAGCGCCTTCGCCGAAGATGGCGTGTCGCGCGAAGTAGATCTCCGGATGTGCGCGAACCGCCTCGCGAACGAACTTGGCGGCCTCGGTGCCGTCGGTCGGAAGGCAAAGCGCCGAGATCGTCGAGATACCGGTCTTCTGCGAACGCCGGATGTGCCTGATTGCCTTGGGTTCGATGCGGCTAACGATTGCCGGCGCATGGCTGGTAATGACGCCTTGAACTCGGTTAGTGGTGGTCAGCCGTTCGAGCTGGGTCAGCAGGCGCGCGAGATAGTACGGGGCAAGATGGTTCTCGGGCTCCTCGAAAGCGAAAACCGTCAGTGCAGGCGCCCGCGCGAAGGTCTGCTCGAATGGCGGTTCCTTCTTCTCGCGAACCTCGGCCTCGAGTTCGAGCTTGAGATCGAGCAGGGCTTTGACGAGCGCGAAATGGAATAGTGAGCGCTGGCCGTCGCTCAATTCCTCGATGCCCATTGTGCGGCCAAGCGAAGATGGGGTGAGCTGGATGCTGGCAGAGCGAATGATCTGCTGCAGATCCGGCGTTAAGACCGAAAGACGGGCGCTTGTCCCTGTCTCGGCGGTATTGAGTTCGCTCCAGCAATTGTTGATGGAGGCATTGACGCGTCCAAGCGCAGCCTCGGTGTCAAGTTTGTCGGCAGCATCCTGAATGAGCTTCGAGATTTCATCTTTTTGCTCCCATACGACCGCATTCATCAGCGAGCGTCCGAGGCTCTTCACGGTAAGTTGGGTGAGAGCTGTGACATCGCGCGAAGCCGGAATGTAACGGACCATGATGTTGCTGCGCTCAGCCGGCGTCACCCGCTTCTTGAGCGCCGGATTCTGGTCGCCCAACCCAATACTGTCTATAGTGAGGATCCAGTAGAGCTTCTCCTCGATCACGCCGTCGAGTGTTCCGCCCTGTTCCCAAGTTGCTTCGAGCCGCAGTCGCGCATGGGGTGTTTCGCCAGGGCCGGTGACGATCATGTGACGAAAGACTGAGGGGATGGTCTTCTCCGCATCGGCGCCTGGCGTTTCGAGCTCTGGGAAGGCAATCAGGGCTTCGAGAAAGAGCTGGCGTTCAGACTGGCTTTCAAGCCGCTGTCCGGGCGCAATGAAAAAGTCGGCCGCCTGGATTGTACGCTCTTCACGGGTTTCCCCGAAAAGCCGAAGCAGTGCCTGAAGAAGTGCGCTTTTGCCCGCGCCATTGCGTCCGATGAAAATGGTCGTATCGGCAGCAAGATCGACGGTAACGGGATAGTGTCCGAACATCTCGAGGCCCGGTTCGGTCGAATGGAATCCGCGGAAATTCCAAAGCTTCAGCGTTTTGATATACACGGTAGTACTTCATCCCCCTTGTTGCGGGAGGGCATAATCTTTTTTGAGTGAGCTGTCTTCCGCCGCGCTGCATTGTCGCCGGGTTATATACGACTTTGTCATAATTACTGGGCGATGCGAAGGGTAAGCTTGTGTCAATGTCACGCGTTCGCGTGAAGTCTGCATTCAGCCGATCTCCGCGTAGCTTTACAGGCGCGTGAATGGTGTACCGATTTTCCTGCGAAGACACGCTAATCGAAAAATACCATCAATGCCAGCCGAGGGGATTCGGTGAGAAGCCGGTGAGGGCACGCCGGGGGGGGGGGGCAGTTTGAAGTATATTTGAACTGCGAAACCGAGCGGCGTACGTGTCAACCTCCGCTGGCCCTAATACGCTGGTGCGTGCGCAGTTCCTCAAGTTGCACTCGCCCTGTCTGAAGCGCGCGTCGCAATTGCTGGAATACAGGCTGTACACCGTCGGGATCGCGGATAGTTACCACAAGGCTAAACGGGATGCCTTCCTTGGGGAAGCGTGCTTCGGCTCGCCTCACAGCTGAAACCTCGATCCGCCAGCGCGACATCTCGCCGATGCCGCTCGCGGAAATTTTTGTGCGGTAACGCTTTGTGGGCCACCATTTTAGGCCCTGTTTTATCAGCTCTTTCTCGGGAACCGGTTGGTTTGCGGTCTTGGGTAAGAACGCCTGCTCGAATCGATCAAGGTAGCTTGGAAGTCCGTCCTTGCGATCCTTCGGTTGCCGCTGTTGAAGCTTTGCGTCGAGGTTAACCCGCACAAATTCGGCACCGTAAGCGTTGTCCACCGGTGGATCATACACGAGCGTGGCAGTCGCTTCACCCAGACACGCACCGGTTGCTGGATCGACCAGTGCTTGGGGCCAGTCGAACTCAAAGCGGAGGACCTTAGGGCGCTTGTCATCATCAGGGATGCAGCTCGAGAATACTAGCGTGATCGAACTGTCATCGGTCACTAGCATTTCAGTAGTTTGCACTGGCACACCGAAGCCAACAAATTGGCGTGCCAGTGTCGAGAGTCCACGGGATGTCAGCGCATCCGGCGGTGAACAGCCGTGAATCATCAGCGCACGCAACGTATGGGCGGGCAGCCGGCCATCGATCGCATTCTCGAGGGTTGCGAGTGACTTTGCGACCAATGGCGCGGCAAAACTTGTACCGCAGCTGGTAATAGTGGCGCCAGTAGGTGTAATTGATACGAGGCGATGATTGGCACCAGACGCACTTCCGTCGTTACCTCCAAAATGAGCTACGTCAGGCTTGCATCCGACCTTGAGGCCAGGGCCTCGGCGCGTGTAGGTGGTAGGTAGTCCGCCATGATGAGTAGAGCAACCCGGGGGGTTGATCGCGCCGACCGAAATGGTGCGATGACTTTCGGTCGGCACAAAAATGGTGTCCGGCTCCACCCGAGCGGCGAAATATTTGACGGCGTCACTAGGCCGTTTTGGCCACGGCGCGCGAAATGCACCGGGGGCCAAATTGCCCGCGGAATTGACGATGATGACGTCATGCTTCCCTGCGATTTGGTCCAAGCGGGCAGCATAATAACTGTAATGATCGGCATCGACCGCCGCGACGGCATTTATGCTGAGATTAATTACTCGCACGCCGTGCTGCTGCACCGCCTCGCCAATTGCCTGATCCATCTCGGCGAGGAAATCGTCAAACCCATTGGTATAGGTGTCTAGGAAATCCCCCTTCGGGAAAAGCGCTAGATCGATAAGTTCGCAACCATCGGGTTCGAGCGCGGGCAGGTCTGGATTGAGGCCCGCCGCACCGACGATCAACCCTCCAACGAATGAGCCATGTTCGGCATCGACTTCATCAGGCTCGAGAAAATCGTGCCGTCCGATAGTCCATGATGCCAGAGCAGTGCCAAGTCCTGAGTCAACGACTCCGACACGAGGGTAACGTGAGTTTTGAGATGGTTGCGGAAGCGTGAAGGCCGTGTTCGACGTAGTGGCGGGCACATCGGAAAGCTCAATCCGCAGCGGAAGTGAAATGCGGCGCACTGATGGATGTTGTGCCAGCCGTTGGAGTGCCGCTTCGTGCCGGGTCGCATCGGGATCAATTCGCGCGACGGTTGTATCGGGTGGACGGCTGCTCATCAGTAAGGCCGGTGCGGGACGGACTGTTAACCGAAGTGCGATCGGTGTTTCACCACCCGCTTCGGGCAATCTCCAGGCGACAATACCGGTACCGAGCTCCTTGATCAGGTTATCAAGGCTTTCCGAAAGGCTTCCGTCGTTTTGGGCAATTCGCCGCTGAGCAGCCGCGGGGTTTTCGAACAACTCGAGCAAGTAAAACCCGCCTGTGCGTGGATCGGAAAGCCAGCTCACCGCGGTTTGTGCGTCGAACCGGCGTTTCGCGCTCGGGTCGGGGATCGAAATTTCCTCTATTGCTCCGACATCTGAACGAATAACGCTCGGCCGCGCCTCCATCTCGCCCTTGTTGTTTTCCACCCAATGTGTGTCCCGCTCAGCTTCAGATATCCTATCAACGAGCTTCGCCAGCACATCGGCCTGCGCAAAATAGAAGAGTTCTCCGACACCCGAGGCTCCGACGCAGGGAAAACTGTCCGGAGTGAACAATGCCCTTACCGGGCGGTGTGTTTTTGCTAGTGCTCGCTCGCGGAGGCGTACGCGAACGTAACCCATGCCGCCTGTCTGCTTGGCCGCAAGCAGAGCTGCGGCCTTCTGTACTCCAGCGGCGATCTTTGCCTTGTGTTTGATGAACTCGTCATCCTTGCCAGCGAAGAAGTCGTACGGCGGTCCGCCTGTCTTTCCCTCCGGTGCGACGACATAATCGCCATCATTCAGAACAATTTGGACCGGGTTGTTCGCCATAATTCACAAGCGGCTACGCCGCCTCCTCCTTGACCCAGCGGCCGATGGTTGACTGATCTCGACCAAGCAATTGTGCTACAGATGCCTGTGTGAATGAACTGCCTTCGCTTTTGAGGAGCATCCGGGCGATCGATCGAGGTTCCTCGCGCAAAGCTGCCAGACGTGTACGATCCTCTAGGTTTGCACTCGTCACATGATAGCGCCGCAGGGCGGCGAGCGCGTCGCTACCATCTAGTTGTAGTTGTTCAGAGCCAGCCTTCTCAAGCACGAGATAGCGCTTAACCGCATGGGCCATCGAACGGACATCCGAACCGCTCGCCCCGTCCGAAGCCCAGGAAAGCAGATGAAGTGCGCTGTCGTGAACCGTTACGGGCGCGAGGAATTCCACTATCAAGCGCTCACGGGCCGTTGTGGGTGGAAGCGGCATTTCGATTTTGACTTCAAAGCGGCGCCAGATTGCCGGATCAAGCAGATTGGGGTGATTGGTGATGGCGATCGTCAAGCCCAGCGGCCCACGCACATCTAGGGACTGCAGCAATGTGTTTACGACACGCTTGATCTCGCCCACTTCCTGTGGGTCGTCGCGAAGCTTGGCCAACGCGTCAAACTCATCGAGAAGTAATACACAGCGGTAACGATTGGCGAACTCGAACAAAGTGCCAATGTTGCGTGCGGTCGTGCCGAGAAACGAGCTCATGATGCCGTCGAGCCTAGCTAGCACTACCGGAAGACCGAGCCGCGCGGCCACATGCATGGCAGTGACCGTCTTACCGGTGCCCGGTGCGCCGAAGATTAGGCAACTATGCGTGGGTGTTATGCCGAGCGCGCGCAATTTGTCATCGTCGATCCATTCACGAATCATCGACTCCAATGCGTTCTCAAGCTCGTCGGTCAAAACCGGCGGCAGGGCCGCATCTCCAGGGGTGATGTAGATTTGGGCAAGCGGGGCGCCGCTCTCCTTATCGAACGGGGGGTTGACTGCAGCGGTCAACCGTTCACCGGCAAGGCTCCGCGACAGTTCAATTCGGCTCGGTTGAAGAGTCGTCGCTCGCAGCCCTGTTGCAAGCAGACTCTCGATCACATCAGCCGCCTCGGCGTCATTTGCCTTACGCAAGCGGTCGCGTAACCGCTCCACTTGCTTGCGGAACTTCTCATCCCCAGTGGCCAGTCCGACCCGGCAGAGAGATTGAACGACCGCTAAATATTCCACAGCTATGCATATCCTTTGTATATAGTGCTTCTATATCTTGAAAAATTGCATAATGGCAAGTGAAAAATGCATAATTTGTCGCAAATGTCGATCGGTCCCACGAGCGGATTCCCGAGCATCTCAGCCTCCAATCAAACCGAGACCGTTGCTAAAATTGCAAGAACATCCTCAACGCTAGCTCGCGAGAGATTGAGCGGGGTCGGGTTCGCAACTCATGGACGTCGCCTGTTGCTGCTGTAGCTTTCGGGGGCCAAGCGTTGGAATGGTCACGATGGCGGCGATCCTCAGCGGGCGCCCAAATCTCGGTGAACGGAGGAAAGCCTCCCGGCCGCACAGATGAGGTGACAGGCGTCGGCTATGTCAGCGAACTTTGTCAGCGCCTTCTCTCTTCCTGGTTGACCTTGGCTCAGATGTTCCCTCTATCGTTGGCCCACGGGGAATTGCGGGGCGATACATGATTGATGACCGATTGAGTGCGCTGCTCGACGCCCCGGAATTCCACGAAATTCAGGGCCGGATGAGCCGCTTCAACCTTTTCGAAGCCTTAGGAGCGGTGCATGGCGAGCTCAAGCATTCCAACTTCCTGGGCTATCTCCTCTCCCCAAGTCGGCCGCATGGTCTTGGTTCCAAGCCACTCGAACGGATTCTGCGCCACGCCCTGGAGGCGGTCCCGGCAGAGGCCCGACCGATCAGCACTTTGGCTCTCATTGTCGGCGATCTTGACAACGCCGTCGTGCACCGTGAGCGTTACGCTATCGATCTCTTGATCGAGGTTGAGGAATTGAAACTAGTCGTCGTCATCGAAAACAAGGTTCACGCCAAGCCGGGCAACGGTCAGCTTGTCCGCTACCGCGAGAGGGTCGCTGTCGAGTATCCCGACTACCGAAAGCTCTATCTGTATTTGACCCCCGCCGGTACGCCGGCTGATGACGACGCTTATTGGCCGCTGAGCTATTCCGCCGTCGCGCAAACACTGGAGGCAATCGCGGCCGAACCCACCGCTGGCGATGCCACTCGCCTGATCATCGAACACTATGTCGATATGCTGAGGAAGAACATCGTGGACGATGACCATCTGCGTGACCTAGCTGCCAAGCTCTATGAGCGACACAAGGAAGCTCTTGACTTTATCTTTGATTGCCGCCCGCAGACCGGTAATCTCGTAGAGTTCATTTCACAGCGGGTGCGCTCGGTGGACGGACTAATCCCCGACACGGATGGACCATCAATGCTCCGATTTCTCCCCGTGCAATGGGAGGGCACGTTGGCTCACAAGACCGATCCCAAGGACTGGAGCCGCACCGGGCGCGGACTCTTATTCGAGGTGAAGCGGGATTCCGCAAAACCCGGACGACTTATGCTTTCGCTGGTGATAGGGCCAGGTGTTGCTGCTGGTCGGTCGGCTCTCTACGAGGGGGCAAAGAGACGGCCGGAGCTGTTCGTCGGGTTAGTGAAGCCAATGGGTGTCAAATGGTCAACCATCTTCAGCCGCGACCTCATGACCGCCAAGCTTGCCGAAACCCTCACGGCTGAGCAGCAGGAAGCCAATGTCGGACTTGCTTGGTCCGACTTTCAAGCGACGGCCTTGCCCGCTCTCATCCAGGCGGTCCTTGAGATCGATGCGGAGATCGCTGCTGTCGATGGGCATAGCTCGTCGTCGCCCACTGCCTCTTAAGCCGCAGCCGCTGCGAAGCAGTCATGGGGGCCTTCCAGCGCTGCCACTCGAAAAGCTCTCAGTACATCACACTCCGCAAAACGCCTAGTTCGCGGTTGAATAGATAAACAAGGTGGCAGCTTCCGAGAGGCACGGACGCAACGGCTGGCGAAGCGGCTTCTTGGGCCGCGATCTCTTCAGCCAAGTCTATCTGGAACAGCGGGAGATCGCCTCTTCGTGAAGACGGCGCGAACCGGGTGAACAATTCGCTGTTGCCTCCAAGGGAAAGCTCGCTCTTGGCCAAAGATCGTGTCGAGAATTGCGAACATGGAATCCACAGATTGCCGAGTGCAGGCGCCCCTGCGTCACCGAGGACTTAATGCCTGACGAGCTTCTCCGCGATATGCTGATAAGGCATGGACGACTGATCCCGCAGCCGATTATTACGGCTGCTCTTCCCACCTCGATAAAGGAACTGCAAGATGCTTCGCTCGGAGCTTGGTCTGGAGGCTGGCCTTCGCAGAGGCGAGGAGGTCGCCATCCTCGTCGGACCCAATGGGGCTGGTAAGAGCACGCTGCTACGTAATCTGGTCCAACGCAATCACGGCTATTGCGAGGTAATGGTCATCTGTAACACCGCCTTCGACCGCTTCAAAGGCATGAAAGGTATCCAGCGCATATCCGCAGGTCGAGGTTATCAGTCGCCCATCGCGGTCATCAAGCGGGCAGTACGCGCAAGTTTTGGTGCAAAGGACTCGCGCTCGTTCCAGATGGGATCGGTTCTCGAATACTGCAATTATGCACCCGGTTTCGCTTTCGTGGTTCGGCTGGCGCAGAACGGAGAACGCAAGCTCTCCGACCTGTACTTCTCAAACGATACCTATCGCGAACTGGTGGACCGGCTCGAAAATATGCCGGACGGAACCATGATCTGGATCGATGTCTCATCATCTTATCCGCGCCAGCCTCCAGGGATAAACCTTCACGAGTTACTTGTCTTCGAGCCGCAGCTCAGGAAAGACAAGGTGCTGCGCAGCGTCGATGTCGAACTGGCGATCAAGAACAGTGGGGACCGTATCGAGATTCACCGGGCTAGCTCCGGAGAACTCTCGCTGATCTCAACCATGCTTTTTCTGGTCGCGAACCTTCGCGACAACGCGTTGGTGGTCATAGATGAGCCAGAGAACAGCCTTCATCCGGCGTGGCAACGTGAGTACGTCAATACGCTCATGACGACGTTGCGCTATCACAGCTCGACGGTCGTGATCGCCACGCATTCCCCTTTGGTCGTGACAGGGGCAAGGACGCAGAACCCAGGGAGTGTCGGCGTGTTTCAGGTTCGGAAGGGCATACCAAGCCGTATCGAACTCGACGAAACAGGGGCAACCGAAAGCATCGAAGCGTTATTGTGGAAAGCTTTTGAGGTGGTCACGCCGGCCAGTCATTTCGTTAGCGAAGAGCTCGTCGCGGCCGTTACCGATTTTCAGAAGGGCAAGAGCACGAGGGCTGAGGTATTCGCCCTCATCGAGAATATGAAATCGGCCAGTTTCGATCCGAAGCAGCAGGGCTTCTTCGAGGCCGTGGCTCGGCTTGTCCTTAAGATCGAGGATGGCCTGTCCGCTTCGGATGGGCCGCGCGCATGACGGATGCTTATACGCCTCTGCTTGCTGATTTCGTGTTCACGCTGGAAGAAAGCGCGGCGATCGCAGCGGCCATGCTCGACGATGATCCGTGGAGTTACGAGGCGCCATCTCACAAGGCGGCTATCCGCAGTGCGAAGAAGCGTATCTTAGAATACCATTTAGAGCGACATGGCCAGCAGTGCTGTTACTGCCGTACGATTCTGCAAGGTGGCGGCTACTTCATGATCGACCGCGAGCACATCCTGCCGAAAAAGAAGTTCAAACCCTTCACGTATGAGCCATGGAACCTTTCGGTTTCATGCAAGCGGTGCAACATGCAGTTCAAAAAGGATTGCATTGCGTTTCTGATCGACGAGGCTGCCGCCGGGCCTAGCGATACCGGTGCGAACTATGCCTTCGTCCATCCCAATTTCGATTGCTGGGATGATCATTTAGAGCGGTACGCAGTGCAGGGTCCCGGGTTCAATCTGGTTTCGATCGTGGTCAAGAACGGAAGTGCGAAGGGAGCGTACCACTACAACTATTTTTCACTCCAGGAGCTGATGATCGACAGCTTTCACAAGCTACAGGGCAAGGAGACCGCTCAGGGGCCGATTGCTGATGCAATTCAGGCGCTCGCACGCTCTTATGGGCAAGCGAACTGAACCGGGAGGCGGTGCAATCTTCCTGAGGTGCAAGAGTCCCCCGAGTCTCATCGCTGTTGATGCCACTGAGAAGTGGCTCGGGCAGGTCACTGATCTCGGACTGCGTAGCGACTGGGCAATGACCGCTTCATTGGCTTTCTCTCCCAATGCCGCCTACCGGCTAGGCCCCAAATCGAGTTGTTCAGGTTCATTTGCACCTCAGTGAACCGATGGCAGCTATCAGGGAGCCGAGATGAGGTGGTCTATGACCGCTACGTCGGCGAGACTCGAGCTGAACTGATCGCGCAACAGATGACATGTCTGCATCCGAACGGATGGGGCCGCCTAAACACATGTCGTGTGCCGGGCTGCGGTAAATCTGCCGAGCCTTGTTGCCGATATCTCTGCGTCTCCGTTCGGCGAGCTTGGGCAGCGCACTAACGGATAGCAGCGAGCAGGCTCATCACGGCAATCAGACCCAAAGCGGCGAAGGCTGCTTTGCGAAAGGCGACGTCCGGTGCCTTGTTGAAGATAAGGCCCCCCAGACAAGTGCCCAGCATCATTGAGGGAGCCAAGAGAACTGCTTGAACGACGATTGCCATGGTGAACAGTCCCGCAATTGCCGCCGAGAAGAGCCCCACTAAACCGGTCATCAGAAAGATCAGGATCATTGAGGCTCGCGCGCGCTGCGACTGCGTAGAGCTGGAAAGGTAATAGGAAATGATGGGCGGGCCCGACATCGCGCACAGCCCACCCAGTAGGCCCGCAATTAGCCCAGACGCTAAGGCAATCCGCCGTTTTGGTGGGTTCCCAAGTTGGAAGCCTGCCCGGAGCGTTGCCAGGCCGGCGAGAGACACGAGCGCAATTACTACACGGGCGTCGTCCGCGGCGATAATGGTCAGCAGGCTGACGCCGATTGGCGTCGTGATGCAGGCTGCGAGGCCAATCCACCATGTCGAGCGGTGATCGTGATTCTGCAAGGTTGCCGGCAGCCCAATCAGGCTGGAGCCGACTTGCAGCAAAAGCACCGTCGGCACCACTTGCGCGGGTGGCAGCAAGAGCGCCAGCAACGGCGTTGCCGCAAGAGCAAAGCCGAAGCCGGTGAACCCGCGCAGAAGGGCGGCGACGAAAACCATCGCGCTCGTGGCTAGCAGGGTGAGGAGGTCGAGGCCGCCCATCGTCGATGCTCTGACTTATCCAGCGAACACGATGGTTTTCTTGCGGCTGAAATGCTCCAGCATGGCTTCGAGCGAAGCCTCTTTACCGAGCCCTGACTTGCCGAAACCGCCGTAGCTGAGGTTGGGCTGGATGGTCAGGTTCTGATTGACCTGAACATAGCCCGCGTCGAGCCTGCGCGTGGCGTCGAGCGCCTTGGCGAGGTCGTTGGTCCAGACGCTGGCGGCAAGGCCGAACTCGCTGTCGTTGGCGGCTTCCAGCACGTCTTCGTAATCGCTCCAGGGCACCACGCAGGCGACCGGGCCGAAGATCTCCTCACGCATCAGCGGGCTCTCGTCGGGAATGTCGGCGAAGAGCGTGGGCAGGGCGAAGAGGGCGGTATCGAGGTTGGCGTCGTCAGGCGCCGTGCCGCAGACGATCATACGCACGTTTGGCGTTGCGCGGCCGATGGCAATGAACTGGGCGATGCGGTCCATCTGATCCTGCGAGATGATGGTGCCTATATCGGTCGTCTCGTCGAGAGGATCGCCGATCTTCAGCTTGCGCGTTTCGGTTGCGAGACGAGTGAGAAAGTCCTCGTAGATCGTCTCATGGACATAGATGCGGCTGGCGGCGGTGCAGCTCTGCCCTTGCCGGGTGAAGCGCATGCCGGCGATTGCGCCTGCGACCGCCTTGGGAAGATCGGCATCGGCCATGACGATCATAGGGCTCTTGCCGCCCAGTTCCAGCGATACTGGGATCAGCTTGCGCGCTGCGCTGGCATAGATCATCTCGCCCACCGGCTGCGAGCCGGTAAACGTCACCTTGGCGACAAGCGGATGCTCGACCAGCGGCTGTCCGCATTCGGGGCCGAAGCCGTGGATCACGTTGAGCACGCCGGCGGGTAGTTCGTCGGCCAGAATCCGGGCTGCCATGAGCGTCGCGAGCGGGGCTTCCTCGGCAGTTTTCACGACCACTGTGTTGCCGGCGACAAGGGCGGGCGCGATCTTGAGCATCATCAGCACCAGCGGAACGTTCCACGGTAGGATCGCAGCGACGACGCCCAGCGGTTCGCGGATGGTGAGCGAGAGGAGGTCCGGCCGGAAGGGCAGCGTCTCGCCCTTCAGTTCGGAGCCGAGCCCGGCGTAGAACGTACCGATATCGGCGGCGGTCAGGACTTCGGGGCGGCATTCCGTACGGATCGCCTTGCCGGTTTCTAGCGCCAGTAGGCGGGCGATCTCCTCGGCCTGTTCGAGCAGGCGGGCGGCACCTCGGGCGAGCTTCGCGCCGCGCTCGCGGACGGGGACGGCCGCCCATTGCTGGCGGGCCTCAGCTGCTGCGGCGACGGCTTTTTCGGCATCGCGCGCATCGCCCAGCGCGGCACGGCCTACTTCGCGGCCCGAAGCGGGGTTGATGACGGAAAACGTTGCACCGCCTGCTGCTGCAACCACCTGTCCGGCGATGAAATGGCCGCCCGCATAAGTTTCGTTGGAAAGGGCGGGCTGGATCAGGTCTGCATTGTCGGCAAGCATGGCGTAACCTCCTGTTGGTTACGCTTCACTGCCTCGCGGTAGTTCCAGTGGCGTAGGGCCAGTTAGCGCATTCCGGTGAGCCACGCCGCTTGCGGGCGGTCAGCCTCCGATGGCTTGTGCAAGCAGCCGCACGCCGGTTTCGATCCGCGCTTCGGGGATGACTGAATAGCCGAGGCGAATGTGCGAGCGGCCTGCGCTACGATCGTCGAAGAAGACATCGCCGGGTTCGAACAGCAGTCCCTCGCTGCGCCATTGGGGGGCGGATTCGGCAGCGTTGAACCCCTCTGGCGCTTCGAGCCAGATGCACGAACCGCCGGTCGCCGGGCGGAACTTCGCGGAAGGAATATGATGGCCGAGGGCATCGCCGAGAACCCGTGCGCGTTGGCGGTAGAGCCCGGTCAATCGGCGGATCAGCGGTTCGTAGTGCCCCAGCGAAAGAAACAGCGCGATGGCCCGTTGGTTGTTGAGCGGCGGGTGGCGCACCATCAGGCGGCGCAAGGCGCGCAGTTCGCGGATCAGCGCCGCGTCGGCCACCACGAACCCCAGCCGCAGCCCGGGCGCAAGGATTTTCGACAGGCTGCTCACATAGATCACCCGTCCGCTGCCATCGAGGCCTTTGAGCGCGGTCTGCGGCGCGTTGTCGAAGCTCGTTTCGCTGTCGTAATCGTCCTCGATCAGCACTGCCCCGCTCTGACGGGCATAGTCCAGCAGCTCGCGCCGCCTTTCCTGCGGCATTGTCACCGTGGTCGGGCACTGGTGGCTAGGCGTGACATGGACATAGTCGCAGGTCGAAAGGTCCGGCTGAGGGATCAGCCCGTGCCCATCCACCGGCAGCGCCTGCACGCGCGCGCCCTTGATCCGGGCGATATTGCGCATGTCGGGATAGCCGGGATCTTCCAGGCCAATGACAGTCTTTTCGCAGAACAGTGCTTCGGACAACAGGAACAGCGCTTGCTGCGCGCCAAGCGTAATCATGATCTCCGATTTGTCAGCCCAGATGCCGCGCCGGGGCAGGATACGCGTCCTGATCTGCTCGATGAGTAGGGGATCATCCTCGTCGATGGTGTCGCGTCCCCAGTCGCTCAGTTCCAGTACGCCCAGCGCCTGACGACAGCACTGGCGCCAGGCATTGATCGGGAAAACCGAGGAATCGAACTGGCCGTAAAGGAATGGATATTTGTAGGCCTGCCAGTTGGTGGGCTTCTCGATGCTGCGATAGCGAGAGGACTGCGAACGAAGCCGGGTTTCCCAATTCAGGTCCTCGGCGAGCGGCGGCCGGAGCCGCGTTTCGACTGGAGGCGCGACGCGCCTTTCCTGCGTCTGCGAGGATACCACGAATCCGCTGCGCTCGCGCGCGAGGAGGAACCCGTCGTCGACCAATTGTTGGTACGAGAGGATGACGGTGTTGCGCGAAACTTTCAGCTCGGTGGCCAGTTTGCGGCTGGATGGCAGCGGTGTGCCCGCAGGCAGAGTACCGTCGAGAATCGAATCAACGATCCGACTGCGGATCTGGAATTGCAGCGTGCGGGCGCTGTCGTCCTGGATGCCCAACAGCGGCGCCCACATCAGCGGGTCGGATCGTTGGCGTCGTCTTTTGGCCGTTTGGTCAAGCACGTGGATGCGTCCCCTGTCGCATCTGTACCCATCGTTTTGTTGCCGTCTGGAACTACAAATGCTGCGCTGCACAACCAATCATGATTGCCATGGATACGCAAGCACCGCTTTCCGGAGACCGGCCGGACCTTTCGCATCACTGGATGCCGTTCACGGCGAACAGGGATTTTCATCTCGAACCCAAGATGCTCTGCCGCGCCGAGGGCTGTCATTATTACGGCGAGCAGGGCCAGCAGATCCTAGACGGCTGTTCGGGCCTGTTCACCACGCCCGCCGGGCACGGACGGACCGAGATCGCCGATGCCGTGCGCGAGCAGTTGCTGACGCTCGACTATGCGCCCAGCTTCACGCGCGGCCATCCGCAATCGTTCCGGCTGGCATCGCGCATCGCCTCGCTGACGCCGGAAGGCATGGACCGCATCTTCTTCGGCAATTCCGGCTCGGAAGCGGTGGAGACTGCACTCAAGATCGCGCTGGCCTATCACCGGGCACGGGGCGAAGGCGGACGGGACCTGTTCGTCTCGCGGGAGCGTGCCTATCACGGCGTGAACTTCGGCGGCGTGGCGCTGTCGGGCATGGTGCCGAACCGGCGCGCGTTCGGTCCAGCAGGGCCGCGCGTCGTGCATATGCGTCACACCTTTTTGGAGCAGAATCGCGGTACGATGGGACAGCCGGTGCATGGCGCCGAACTGGCCGACGATCTCGAACGTCTGGTCGCGCTCCACGGGGCCGAGAATATCGGGGCTTGCGTGGTGGAGCCGATTGCCGGTTCGACCGGGGTGCTGGTGCCGCCGCAGGGCTATCTCGAACGGCTGCGCGAACTCTGCACGCGCCATGGCATCCTGCTGATCTTTGACGAAGTGATCACCGGCTTCGGGCGGCTTGGCCACAACTATGCGGCGCAGGCTTTCGGCGTCGTGCCGGATATCATCACCATGGCCAAGGCGATCACCAACGGGGCCCAGCCGATGGCGGCGGTGGCAGTCTCGCGCGAGATACACGACACTATCGTCGACAAGGCGCCGGAAGGGCAGGTGGAGTTCTTCCACGGCTATACCTTCTCCGCCCATCCGGCCAGCTGCGCCGCCAGCCTTGCCGCGCTCAATATCTACCGCGACGAGGGACTGTTCGATCGCGCGCGGCAGACATCTGCCTACTTCCTCGACCGCATCGAGGCCTTGCAGGATCTCGCGCTGGTCACCGACGTGCGTGGTTACGGCATGCTTGCAGGCGTCGATCTGGCACCATCGGAGCGGCCGGGGCTGCGCGGCCATATCGTCCAGAAGCGTCTGTTCGATGCAGGCCTGCACCTCAAGACCACAGGTGATGCCGCGATCATTGCGCCGGCCTTCGTGATGGAGACCGGCCAGATCGATAGGTTGGTGGATACCTTGCGCGATGTGCTGACCGAACTCGCCGATTGATCGTCATGCAGGCGCGGGCCGCGCAGATGGGGGTTGCCTTGATACACGATGTACCTGTTCCGGAGGCGCAGCCCGACCTGCGTCACACGCTCAAGCAAAGGCACATGACGATGATCGCGCTGGGGGGCGTGATCGGTGCGGGACTGTTCGTTGGCAGCCGGGTGGTGATCCAGTCGGCCGGGCCAGCGGCCAGCATTTCGTTCCTGCTGACCGGGCTGCTGGTCATTCTGGTCATGCGCATGCTGGGCGAGTTGGCGACGGCGATGCCGACGATCGGTTCGTTCTACGAATACGCGCGGATCGCATTGGGTGACATGGCGGGGTTCCTGACCGGTTGGATGTACTGGTATTTCTGGGTCATCGTCGTCGCGCTGGAGGCGATCGCGGGGGCGGACCTTATCCGCTTCTGGCTGCCCGAAGTGCCGCAATGGCTGCTGGCTCTGACGCTCATGCTGGCCCTGACAGCGAGCAACCTGTTTTCGGTCCGCTCCTATGGCGAGTTCGAGTTCTGGTTCGCCTCGATCAAGGTGGCCGCCATTGTGGTTTTTCTGGTGCTAGGCTCCCTGTTCGTTGCGGGCATGTGGTTCACCCCGGGGCCGGGGCTCGCCAATCTGACCGGACATGGCGGTTTCGCGCCGAACGGGGTCTTGCCGGTGCTGACCGGCGCCGTTGCGGCGACCGGGTTTTACTTCGGCGCCGAGATCGTCACCATCGCCGCCGCCGAAGCCGACGAGCCTGCCAAGGCCGTCGCGAAAGCGACCAATTCGGTGATCAGCCGCGTGCTGCTGTTCTATGTCGGCTCCATCGTGCTGGTCGTGGCGATCATCCCGTGGAACTCGGCGACGATCGCCACGCCTTACGTCAGCGCCTTATCCGCGATGAAAATTCCGGCGGCGGCGCAGATCATGAATGCGATCATCCTGACGGCCGTGCTTTCCGCGCTCAATTCGGGGCTCTATGCCTCCTCGCGCATGCTTTTCGCGCTGACCCGCAACGGCCATGCCCCGGCGTTTCTGGCACGGGTGAGCGGGAACGGCGTGCCGGTGGCGGCGACGCTGGCGGGCAGCGGTTTTGGCTTCGTCGCGGTGTTCATGTCCTATGTGTCGCCGGACACGGTCTTCGCGTTTCTGGTCAATTCCTATGGGACGGTCGCGCTCTTCGTCTATCTGCTGGTTGCCTTCTCGCAATTGCGCTTGCGCCGGCGGCTGGAGGCTGAAAGCCCTGAGCGACTGGTCGTGCGGATGTGGCTGTTCCCTTGGCTGACTTACTTGGCGATTGCGGGGATGCTCGCGATCCTGGCGGCGATGGCGTTCATTCCCGACCAGCAGCTGCCGCTCCTGATGGGGGCGGGAAGTCTGGCGATCATCTCGCTCGGCTATGGTCTGGTTCGAAGGCGGCAGCCGCTGCCTGCATAGCCTTTCTGGCCATTTTGCACCGCAACATATTTCAAGGGCGTTCGCATGACGAACGCCCTTGTTTTTATTGTATTTTACCGAATTCTGGAACTATCGTTCGTGGCCGACTGGACCAAGACTTTGTGCTGTGGTGCGGCATTATCGACCCATAACGAACGGGTCGGCGGGGATGCCGGAACTCCGGGTGAGGGTGCCTCCAGAAACTTTCCATGGGGGTGATGGCAATGAATTGTTTCACGAAAAAGTCGGTTCGCCCTTGCTTGAGGGTGGTAGTATTCCTGGGTGCTTCGGCGCTCGCATTTCCGGCGCTGGCGGCAGAGGCACCCGCTTCTGACGAGGCCGTGCAGGACGGTATCGGCGAGATTACCGTAACGGCACAAAAACGGACCGAGAGTGCACAGAAAGTGCCGATCTCGATCCAGACCTTCGGCGCCGCGACGCTGGCCGAGATCAATGCTTCCAAGCTTCAGGATATCGAGATCGCCGCGCCTTCGCTCACGTTCGGCGACGGCAGCGAACAGGGGCGTGCGGGCATTCGCGGGGTGATCGATTACTCGCGCAATGCGGGCTACGATTCCCGTGTCGGCCTCTATATCGACGGGGTCTATCTCAGCCGATCATGGATGATGAACCAGACGCTGCTGGGCATCCAGCAGGTGGATGTGCTGCGCGGCCCACAAGGTACGCTCTTCGGCAAGAATACCGATGCGGGGGCGATCAGCATCACCACCCGCCAGCCCTCACACGACGCCAACGGAGAGTTCGAGGGCGAGTACGGCAACTTCGGCCACTGGAAGGTCGCCGCGCGCGTCAATGTGCCGCTGGGTGCCGATGCCGCCTTGCAGCTTTCCGCCACGCACCTTGAGGACAAGGGCTATTACCACAACGACTATCTGGGCACTCGCAACCAGGGCGTGAATTCCGATGCCTTGCGCGCCCAGCTTCTGGTCGAGCCTGCGGCAGGCGTGCGGGTGACGATTGCTGCGGACTATGTGGCGGACCATAATTCCACGCTGCACTATACCTACGTGCCGACGCCGGGGACGAACCCCTATCACTTCAATTCCTACTATGATGACCGCGCCAACCGGAAGATGGGCGGCATTTCGGTAACCGGTGAAGTGGAGCTTGGCGGCGGCTACGATCTGACTTCGATCACCGCTTTCCGTTCGGGGAAGCAGGATATCGATTTTAATAACGAGACCGGTACGGTGCCCTATCTGACCGTCCACTTCAAACCCAGCACGGACCAGTTTTCGCAGGAACTGCGCATCGCCTCGCCGGTGGGCGAGCACTTCGATTTTGTTGCCGGGCTTTATTACTTCTGGGGCCGGAACGTCGACCGCACGGTGTCGTCTTATGGCGCGGGGCTTGCCTATTTCGGCTATCCATATTCGCTCTATGCCGGGCTCGACATGCCCTCCTATGCTTCGGTGACGACGAAGTCTTACGCGGGCTTCCTCAATGCCAATTACCGCATCAACGACGTGATCGAATTTTTCGTCGGCGGTCGCCTCACCTATGAGAAGAAGACACTCGACAACCTGACGACCTTCGATCCATACGGTATCTTTACGACGCCGTTGGACGGCTATTCGCAGAAGATGGGCGATACCTTCTTCACTCCCAAGGGCGGTGTGAACCTACATCTGTCGAACGACGTGCTGGTGTTCGGCGCCGTGGGCAAAGGCTTCAAGAGCGGGGGTTTCAACACCGAAGGCACTTCGGCTACCACGTTTGCCGCCGGGATCAATTTCAAGCCGGAAACCGTGGTCAGCTATGAACTGGGCCTCAAAAGCCAGTTCTTCGGCCGCCGCGCCCGGCTCAACGTCACCGGATTCTATCAGAAGTTCGACGACTATCAGGTCTTCACGTTCGTTGAGACGCAGTTCGCCGGTGCCACGCGCCTGACCACCAGCCTTAACAATGCCGGCAAGCTGGTGTCGAAGGGCGTGGAGGTTGACGCCACGCTGGTGCCGGTCACCGGCCTCACGCTCTCGGGCAACTACACCTACAACCTCAGCGAGTTCACCAGCTATCCTGGCGGCGGCGGCATGTACAACGGCATGCTGCTCGATGCCGACGGCTCGCAGGCGCCCTATGCGCCCAAGCACAAGGCCTACCTCTCGGCGAGCTATACCACAGCGCTGGGCATTGCCGACCTGAAGCTCACCGGACATTTCGGCTATAGCGTCGTGTCCTCGCAGAACTTCGATCCCAAGGTGGTGAACCCGCTCTATCGGGAAGCCTATTCGATGGCCGGTTACGACCTTGCGGACGCCAATTTGACACTCGCCGAACAGGGCGGCGATTGGTCCGTGTCGGTCTGGTCCAAGAACCTGTTCGACAAGGATTATATCAAGTTCGCCAATGTGACGGCGCTGCTGAGCAACCGGGCGCTGATGTACGGTGAGCCGCGCACGATCGGTGCAACCTTCCACTACAACTTCTGATGAAAGAGGCTCTCGCATGAACGCCAAGACCACGTGGACGGCGATCCGGGGAACTGCGGCGCTCTCGCTGGCGCTGCTGGCGAGCGGCACGGCGCTGGCCGCGCCGGGCCCGGTGGCGGACATGGTTTTCCTGCACGGCACGGTCATTCCGATGACCGCGCCCGATGCGAAAGCCAGCGCGCTGGCGGTCAAGGACGGTAAGATCCTGGCCGTCGGTAGCGATGCCGAGGTCGGGAAGTTGAAAGGCAAGGCGACGCAGGTTGTCGACCTTGCTGGGCGAACCCTGCTGCCCGGTTTCATCGACGCGCATGGCCATATCACCATGCTGGCCCAGCAGGCGGACCTTGTCGCGCTGTCGCCGCCGCCGGTGGGCGGGGTGTCGAGCATCGCCGGGCTTCAGGAAGCCTTGCGCGCCTATATCACGGCGCATCCCCAGGGCTGGATAATCGGCTCCGGCTATGACGATGCGGAACTGGCCGAAAAGCGCCATCCCACCCGGCAGGAACTGGACGCAGTGTCGACGGATCGGCCGATCCTGATCATGCATGCTTCCGGCCATCTTGCCGCCGCCAATACCAAGGCGCTGGAGATGGCCGGACTGCTCCACCCGGACAAGGACCCGCCGGGCGGCGTCATTCGCCGGGAAGCGGACGGCAAGACCGCTTCGGGCGTGATCGAGGAAGGCGCGCTGTTCAAGCTCTACGGGCTGATGCCGCAGCCCACGCTCGATCGGCAACTGGAGCAACTGGCCAAGGCCCAGCAGGTCTATGCCAGCTACGGGCTCACCACGGCGCAGGACGGGGCGACCATGCACGCGGCCTGGGATCTGCTGCAGGCCGCCGCCCGGCGCAAGGCTCTGTTCCTCGACGTTCATGCGCTGCCGCTGCTCAACCAGCCGTGGGACGGCTTCGATGCGATCCCCTTCAACGCGCCTTACGTCGATCACTTGCGCGCTGCCGGTGTGAAGATCATCGCCGACGGCTCGCCGCAAGGTCGCACCGCATGGCTGAGCCATCCCTATCATGTGCCGCCCGAAGGCAAGGGCGCGGATTATGCCGGTTATCCGCAGTTGAAGGACGAAGCGCTGCGGGCGATGCTGGCCAAGGCGGACGAGCATGGCTGGCAGGCCTATATCCATGTCAACGGCGATGCTGCGATCCAGCAGTTGATCGATGCCGTTCGCGCGGTGGGCCAGCAGAGCGGCACACCCATGCGCCGGACCATCGCCATCCATTCGCAGACGGCGACGCTGGACGAACTCAAGGAGATGAAAGCGCTCGATATCGAGCCGACTTTCTTTGCCTCGCACACCTATTACTGGGGTGACTGGCACCGCGAAGTGACGCTTGGTTCGGCCCGTGCAGACCGGATTTCGCCGCAGCGCGATGCCTTCGACGTTGGCCTCAAACCGTCGATCCACAACGATTCCCCGATCGTTCCGCCCGACATGATCCGCCTGATCTGGTCCGCGGTCACGCGACGCACGCGTTCGAACGATATCCTCGGCCCGGAGCAGCGGGTGACGCCTTACGAGGCGCTCACCGAAGTGACGCGCAATGCCGCTTACGAAATCCACGAAGAGGCCGCCAAGGGTACGCTTGAGCCGGGCAAGATCGCGGATCTGGTCATTCTCGACAGCGATCCCCTGACGGTCCCGCCGGAAGACCTACTCAAGGTAAAGGTTCTGGGGACCGTCAAGGACGGCCATTATATCTTCGGAGAACCCTGAAGGGTCGCAAAGGGCGCAGATATGTAGCCCCGGGCCGGGCTGGAGCCGTTTGCGTACCAGCCCGGCCTCAGATTTTTGAGGCCGTCTCGACCGCAAATCACGACAATTGGAAACGACAAATCGTTCAGGTTCATCCGAAACTGGGTGAATGGACGGCCGCTAATCGGGGATATGAAACGACCTGCTCTAGGGCGGCTCTGTCGGCGGACATCCTCGGCGGGGTAGGGCGGTATTGGCAGTTCGCGAACCTGTGAGAATCTCACCGATCGAGGTAGTCGTCCCTGAGCAACTTTAGACTGATTGACGGCGGCAAAGCGGATGCAACGGCGAGATGCGGTGGTGCCGATGCTCTAGGCACATGGAATAGGACGGCATGCCGCTTGGAGATGACCTGCCGTCCTATTCACACAGCGTTGCCTTAGCCGTTCAACTTGTCCTTGATGGCCTTGGCGGGGGCGAACGCCAGCTTCTTCGAAGCTGCGATCTGGATGGTCTCGCCCGTCGAAGGATTGCGGCCTTCGCGAGCCGGGGAGTCCTTCACTTTGAACTTTCCAAAGCCGTTCAACGAAATTTCCTCGCCCGCAGCCGCGGCTTCAGCAATCGCAGCGAAGATCGCATCTACAGCCTTCTTTGCATCAGCCTTCGTGCCGCCAGCTTCCGCAGCCAGCTTATCGGCGAGGTCCGAATTGTTCATGGTCGTATTCTCCTGCTGTGATGACTGAATTCCGCTGAGAGAACTATAGCGAGCCACACAGGTCAGCAATGTCATCCCGCCAACGGCTGTGCACAGTTCACCCGAGCTTTGTGGCTAGGCATACGTCCCGCTGCGGCCCAGGATGGTTAGATCACGGCAGTGAGCGAATGTCGGGATCGGCCAAATCCAGCCCCCGCAACCACCGATACCGACATTGGCGTAGCAACAGATCCGGATATGAAGGCCATTCCGGCCGTTTCGTGTTGTGATGCCCATTCCATAATAGCTCCGAACTCGCCGTGAAGCGTGGCAGTCATCTCGCCGCGTTTAGCTCCGGGAAACAGCATGACGCGCTCGATCAGACCGCGAATGGCGCATGCGGCCTCGTCTCGTTCAGAGGAATGACGAAGCGCCTCGGATAGGCGCTCAACTTTCTTGTGGTAGAACTTGGCGATGTTGGGATGGATATCCGGGGCAACATAAGGCGCATCGCTCATCCGCGCCCGTATGGCATCTTCCTGCGCTTCCAGCGCTAATAGCTTGTCGACCAAACCTCGGGTGGCATCGCCATCGGCTGCCATGTTCACCAGGCGCTCGATGGCCTTCACGACCTTTTTAAGTTCCGCCTTGTCAGCAGCTCCGGCTGCGCGCTGCTGTTGGTTCAGGCGATTGGTCTCCTCGACATAGGCATGGACTGCTTCGGCGACTATTTCCGGGGCCATCAATCGGTGGCGTAGGCCTTCGAGAACCCGCGCCTCCAACACTTCGCGATTGATGGTGCGAGCGTTTGTGCACGAACGCCGACGTAAATGCGCCGAGCACCCGAAGCGATTCTGTCCGCGCATTGAGACTGGACCATTACATGTGCCGCAGACCAGCAGACCGGATAACAGCGACTTTGGACGGCGCTTCATCTGGAGTTCCGCTCCCAGGTTTGCGCTTTCGTAGTCAATTCGCTGCGAGGTTTGGCGCGCCTTCACGGCTTGCCACAAGTCGTCATCGAGAATTCGCAGCTCGGGCACTTCTGTTGTAATCCACTCGGATTCGGGATTGAGGCGGGAGACGCGCCGACCCGTCTGAGGATTCTTGAGATAGCGCTGACGATTCCAGATGAGCCGGCCGATGTAGAGTTCGTTGTTAAGGATGCCAGTTCCGCGCTTGGTGTGTCCGCGTAGTGTAGTGGCCCCCCAGAGCTTACCAAATGGGCCGGGAACTCTCTCTGCGTTGAGCCGCCTCGCGCCCGAGGGGGTGATGACGGTGCGGAGCACATCGCCGCTGATCGCCCCGCGTTCCTATTGGACGGTGGCGAGCACGCTGGAAGCGGCCGGGCTCTCCGCGCGCGGATACCATGCCTATGTACCCAGCTTCGGCGAATGGGGCTTCACGCTGGCGGCGCATCGCCCGCTGACCGACGCGGTGACGCTGCCGCATGGCCTGCGGTTCCTGACCGCGTCGAGCGAACGCGCGATGTTCGACTTTCCGCCCGACATGGCGCGCCGCCCGACCCCGGTGAACCGGCTGGACAATCAGGCCCTCGTGCGCAGCTTTGCCGAGGAATGGGGCAAGTATGAAGGCTGAGCCGACCCGGCGGCAGCTATTGGCCGGTGGTACGCTTGCAGCCGGAGCGGCGATGCTGGGCGGTTGCGGCGAAACGGCTTTCGCAGGCGACCTCAGCGGAGCCGACTGGCAGCGCGGCCACTTACTGCGCGACCGGCGCTTGCCCTCGCCTGAGGGACCGGTGGAGGAGATCGACGTCCTGATCGCCGGTGGCGGCGCGGCTGGCCTTGCGGCAGGCTGGCGACTGGCCGAGGCGAGGTTCGATCGCTTCGCCCTGTTCGAACTGGAAGACCACACAGGCGGCAATGCGAGGTGCGGCCGCAATGCCGTGAGCGCCTATCCGCTGGGCGCGCATTACCTGCCGGTGCCCAATCGCGAGGCGAAGGCGTGACGGGCGTGGCTTTGCTCGCGGAATCGCACATCTCGATCCACACCTGGCCGGAACACGGCATGGCGGCGGTCGACCTCTTCGTCTGCGGCGTGGAGGCGGATGCCGAGGCGGGGCTGGCGGTGATCCGCAGACTGCTGCACGGCACTATCCGCCGCCAGCAGGCGATTACCCGGTTCGGGCTGCCGGTTCCGCGCGAGCCGGGGGCTCACGCAGAACGGGTTCCATGAGTCAGCGGACGGTGAAGCTATAGCTGCCCTCTACGCGTTGCTGGTCGGCGGCGGCAGCGTGCCACGTCAGCTGGTAGGTGCCGGTCGGCAACGGGCGCGGCAGGGCGATGGTCAAGGTCTTGCCGTTGGCCTTGGCGGCGATGCCCTTGATCGGCATCGGCTTGTGGTCCGCCATGCCGGGCATGGCCGTCATCACCAGATCGATGCCCGAGAGCGGGGCCACAAGGTCTTCGGAGAAGGTCAGCGCGATGGAGGTGGGCTTGGTCACGGCCGAATTGGCGGCTGGCGTGGCGCTCACCAGCCCCGGCTTGGCAAACGCAGCCGAGGGCAGGGCGGCGAATGCAAGCAGGGTGGGGGCAAGCAGGGCGGGGGTAAGGCGGCGCATGGGAGAAACTCCGGTTTCGTGATCCGGGTGAACCAGCTTGCCCGGACTTGCAGGAACCCATACGCAGGGCGGCACGGCATCCCTTGTGCGCCCCGCGATTTTTTTTGCGTGGGTGGCCGAGGGATGCGGGCAGGCCCATGCGTATGGGCAGCCGAGGCGGCCGTAATGGTCAGGCAGACGGGAAAGAGCCGATGAACGAAGTGGACGAAATGTTCGCATTGCTGCGCGGCGAACCGCTGCCCGCATCGCTTGGTGCGATCGACGATGCGGTCCTGTCTGGACTGGCCGCCGGGCGCGATCGCATGGTGGGGCGGCGCGGGCTGGCACTGGCTTGCGGCGTGGCGGCGGTCGTCGGGCTGGGGGGCGGTCTGGCGCTTCCGGCGTCGGCGTTCCAGCGGGACCATGCCGATACCGAAACGCTGTTCGGCCTGCCGGCGGCGGCGCCGTCGCACCTGCTGGCGTCCTGATCCATGCGGAATCTGCGCGGGTACGTTCTGGTCGCCCTTGCGGCCTTTCTGGTCGCTCTAGGTGCACTTTGGGTCGGGCAGAAATTGCGGGCGGACAAGCCCGAGGAAAGCCGGATCCACACCCTGCTTCATCGCGAACTCGATCTCGATGCCGGGCAGCGGCAGCGGATCGACGCGCTGGAACAGGGCTTCGCCGCGCGCCGCAGCCAGCTTGAAGGCGAATTGCGCGCCGCCAATGCCGATCTGGCCCAGGCCATCGACCATGAACATGCCTACGGCCCCGACGTGGAAAAGGCGGTCGACCGATCGCACGTGGCGATGGGCGAATTGCAGAAGGCGACCTTGCAACACCTCTTCGCGATGCGCGCGGTGCTGCGGCCCGACCAGACCGCGCGCTTCGACAAGGCCGTCGCCGAGGCCCTGACCAAGCCGCAGGACTGAACGGGCGTGGCCGCGCCGGAACTGGATGAGCCCGCGGCGGTCTCGGCGGCGCTTGCCGGGCGCCAGGCGGGTTTCATCGCGCTGATGGACGGCCATCGCGATGCCGTATTCCGCATGGTTCGGGGTCACCTCGGCAACGAGGCGGACGCTCTGGACGTGACGCAGGAAAGCTTCGTCGCCGCCTTCCTCGCGCTGCGCCGCTATGATCCGGCGCGACCGTTCCGGGCCTGGATCCTGCGCATTGCGCTCAACAAATGTCACGATTGGGCAAGGCGTCGCAAAGTGCGCCGCTTCTTCGCCTTCGCGCTGCCGATGGAGCACGCCGGTCATGTCGCCGACGAGGGGCAGGATCCCGAACAGACGCTTGCCTCGTGCGATGAGGTCGCGCGGATCCACGCCGGGATTGCGGCGCTGCCCGCCGCTCTGAAGGAACCGTTGCTGCTGTGCGCGTTGGAGGGGCTGACTCAGGAAGCGGCCGCCGCGATCCTTGGTATCAGCCGCAAGTCCGTGGAAACCCGCATCTATCGCGCTCGGCAGAAATTGTCGTACCTGACGGCGCGAGAGTGATCCGCGTGAAAGTGCGGCATCCACCGCACCTTCACGCCAATTGGCACCGCTGCGATTTCGCTCAGCGGCGATGGTAACCGTAAGGGCCGTGATACCCGCCGCGATAGCCACGGTAGCCGCGGGGATAGCCGTATCCCGGACGGCCGTAGCCATAGTGGCCGTAATACCACGTGCGATAGGGATAGGGCCGGTAGGTCCACCGGTTGTCGATGAAGATCCAGGGGCGATACCAGGCCGGTGCGGCATAGTAATAGGGGGCGCCGTAGCCTTCGTAATAGAAGGCGGGGGCCTGCGCGCGCACGACATATCCGGGCGGGCAGCCCGGGCTGGTGTCGCCGCCGCTCGTGCTGCCGACGGCCGCGCCGCCGACTGCGCCCATGGCGCCGCCCACCACGGCGCCCGCGCCGCGATCATGCCTGCCGGCCACGCTTGATCCCAGCAACGCGCCCAGCAGGCCGCCGATCAAGGCGCCCGAGCCGGCATTGCTGCCGGAACGTATGCAATAGCGCTGCGCCCAATCCTCGGCATGGGCTTCGTAGTAGCGATCCTGATCGATCTGCTGGGCATAGGCCGGGTCCGGCTGGTAGCCCGGCGGCGGTGGCGGCGGCTGCGATCCGTCGTATCCGCGCGGGGCGACCGCGGCGTAGCTGTCCGGCGGCGGCGGTGCAGACGGCGCATAAGGCTGGCCGTAATCGCCCTGATACTGATCCTGATATTGGCCCTGATAGGGAGAACCGGGAGGCGGGGGATAGGCCTCCGGCGCTTCGGGCGGCGGGTAGTCCTGCGCCGAAGCGGCGGCAAGCGGCGTCGCAACCGCAACCACCGCCATCATCACGTATGCTCCCGCTTTTTGCAGACTGCCAGCCATGTCACTTGTCCCGTCGAGTTTCTAACACCGAATGTGTCATTTCCAGTGTGAACTGCCGCTGACGGGAGATGCGATGGAATGTTCTAAAATGTAACGAAATGTCGCGGTTGCCGCTTCCCTGTCCGCTATCGCCGGAACGCTCACGCCGGGACAGGACTCATGCCGAACGGCAATGTCCCGGAACATAGCTTCAATGGGCTCTAAATCCCCGGAATCGCGCTGTTGATCCGGCTGATGGGAGCGACGCGCCGGGACATCTCGCTGGTGCCGCTGTCCAGCGCTTCCACCATGACCTTTTCCCAGGCATCGACCACGCTGCTGGCGGAAAACGATTCCGCGATCGCTCTGGCATTGTCGGCAAGGCGCCGGCGCAATTCCGGATCGCGCATCAATTCCCGCATATTCCGGGCGAGCGCTTCGATGTCCTCGGGCGGAACCAGCAATCCATTGACGTTCTGGTCGATCAACTCCCCCGGGCCCCATTGGCAATCGAAGGAGATGGATGGAATGCCGGCGGCCAGCGCCTCGGCCAAGGCATTGCCCCAACCTTCGTACCGCGAACTCATCACGAAGATATCGGTATGGTCGACCCATCCGCCCGGACGTTCGCTGACCCCGGCAAAACGCACGCGGCCGTGCAGGCCCAGTCGATCCGCCATGTCTTCCAGTTTCGCCCGCTCCGGGCCTTTCCCCCAGATGACCAGGTTCCATTCCGGATACTCGCCGGCGATCTCGGCAAAGGCATGGAGCAGCAGGTCGAAGCCTTTCTGGTGCACCAGGCGGCCAACGGCGGCGATAGACTTACCGTTTGGCGCGGGCGTGTTGTGGCGTTCGAAGCACAGCACGGGATTGGGTATGACCCATTGGCGCGGGCGCATGGCCGGGGGGAAGCACTCCATCGCGCCTTTGGTCATGGTCACAAGCCCGAAGGCGCGCGGATAGAGCCGCGTTCGCAACCAGGACCAGACAGGCCCCACCGATTGTTCTTTGGGATTGTTGCGCTCCGACACGATGATGGGGGTTTTCTTACCCAATCCGGCGAGAAGCGTGAGAACGTTGGTGCGCGTCAGGAAGCTGACGACCACATCGGGCGCCGCCGCATCCAGCGCCCGGCGAAGTCGCAAGGCGCGCCGGATTGCCGAGACTTTGCTGGCCAGGGCCGACTGCCGCCGCGGCGGAAGGTCGAGCCGTACGACATCCACATTGGCGGGGTAGCGGTAGTATGACGGGCTATCCGATTCCGCGAAGCAGATCACGCTGATCTGCCAGCCACGCCGGTCGAGTACATCGGCAATGATGTTCGCAACGCGTTCGGCCCCGCCAGCGGTCAGTCCGGAGAGCACCAGGGCAACCCGCTTGCGTTCCGGAAAGGCAGGATGGGCCCCGGGTTTTGTGGCCGCATTCTGAATGCCTTGCGATGGGTACGTCATTGCCATTGTCGTTCGGAACCTCCCCTAGCTTCCAGGTCGGCCGCACGTTTTCGTGCGATCCGCACTCAGCATTGCTCGGCCGAATGCCCTATTTACACCCGAACGGGCCGATTATTCGTTGCCGCCAAGAGAGTTACTCCGCTTTATCCATGGTAGTCCCCTCTCGGCATCCCGTACGGGCCAAGGCGGCGATAAAATCCTTTACGCGGGAGCGAACGGCGCATTCAAATGAGCGGCTGGACAAATGGCTGCCGATTGTCATGCCGCTTGTCTCAGGGCCGATGCAAGTTGGTGTGAAAGGATGCGTCCCGCTATTGTGTCGATGTGAAGTATCGATTGACGGTGCGATCCGCTTACTCCTATAAATGCCATGCAATCCAGAGCGATGACGGTCTGTTCAAGACCATTCCGGTAATGGTTCGCGTCATTTCTCAGATCCCATAAGCGCCGTTTTCGGCGTTGTCTTGCATGCAGCGCAAAAAGGGGATTCTGGTGCTTTTTAACTTGCGGGCACCTTGGAGACCGTCCGGAAATTCGCGCGACGCGTATTCAGCAGTGCCGAACGAAATTAGCTTCCAGGGCATTTCCCAGACCGTCCCCAACAGGCTTCAGCCTGCGCGGGCCGCGGTGGTGCAATTGGCGCTTTGCATTAGCTTGTCCGCATGTTCTTTCGCGCCGCCTTACGCGCAGCCGCCATTGCCGGTGCCGGAACGCTTTCCGGGCAATGCAGAGGGACGCTCCATCGCTGCGCTCGATTGGCATGCCTTCTTCCGTGAACCGCAATTGCAGGCGCTGATCGGGCAGGCCTTGGCCAACAATCGCGATATCCGCCTGGCATCCGCGCGCGTGGCCGAGGCGCGCGGTGCCTGGCGGATCGAAGGGGCTGCGCTCTATCCCCAGCTCGACGCCGTGGGCAGCGGCACGCGGGGGCGCACGCTGGTGACGGGCACCGATCAGTACGCCGATCTGAAGCAGGTTACCGCGCAGCTCAGCGCCAGTTGGGAAATCGATTTCTGGGGCCGCTTGCGCAATCTGCGCGATGCAGCGCGCGAACAGTACCTCGCCAGTGAGGAATCGCGCCGCGCCGTCGCCACCGATCTCGTCTCGCAAGTGGCGCTGGGTTACCTGCTGGAGCGCGAGTACGAGGAACGCGCCGAACTCGCCCGCCAGTCGATCACCACGCGCGAGGAAACGCTGCGGATCATGCGCCGCCGTTATGAGGTGGGATCGGGCAACAAGCTGGACATGGCGCAGTCGCAAGTGCTGCTGGCGCAGGCCCAGACCACGCTGGACGCGCTGGAGCAGGAGCGGGGCGTCAACCGCAATGCGCTGGCGCTGCTGGTCGGCGCGCCGGTGGAGATCGCGCCGGGATCGCTGGGGCTGACCGGCGATTTTCCCGATTTCACCTTGCCGACCGGCCTGCCGTCCGAATTGCTGGTGAACCGGCCGGATATCGTCTCGGCCGAACACCAGTTGCGTGCCGCCAACGCCAATATCGGCGCGGCGCGGGCGGCGTTCTTTCCCAATATCAGCCTGACCGGCGCTTTCGGCACCTCCAGCTCGGACCTCGCGGGATTGTTCGCAGGCGGCAGTCAGGCGTGGAACTTCGCGCCGCAGATCGTCATGCCGATTTTCAACGCCGGGCGGCTGAAAGGCAATCTGGATGTGGCAGAGGCGCGCCGCGATCAGGCGGTGGCCACTTACGAAAAGACCATTCAGTCCGCCTTCCGCGACGTTTCCGACGCGCTGGTGCGGCGCCAGCAACTGGCCAAACAGATCGTCACCACGCGCGCGCTGGTGGAGGCGCAGCGCGAACGCGCGCGGCTGGCGCAGCTTCGCTTCGACAACGGCCGCTCGACCTATCTCGAAGTGCTGGATGCGCAGCGCGATCTTTTCGATGCCGAACAGGCGCTGGTGCAATTGCGCCGCGCCGAACTGGCGAGCGTGGTCTCGCTCTATTCCGCGCTGGGCGGCGGCTTTCCCGCCAACCGGCCGTTCGAGACGCCCGCCGCAACGCCGGCCAGCCAAGAGGGGCAGTGACGATGAACAAGACCTGGATCGTCAGGGGGTTGATCCTCGCGGCCGTGATCGCGGCGGCTTTCGCACTCTACAAGCTGCTGACGCCATCGGGCCTGCCGGAAGGCATCGTGGGCGGCAACGGGCGGCTGGAGGCGACCGAGATCGATATTGCCAGCAAGTCCGCCGGGCGCATCCGCGATATCGTCGTGGATGAAGGGCAGACGGTAAAGGCCGGCGACGTGATTGCCCACATGGATGTGGACGTGCTCAACGCCCAGAAAACCGAGGCGGAGGCGCAACTGGCGGAGGCGCAGAACACCGTGCTGGTCTCGCAGACGCAAGTGGCGCAGCGGCAGGCCGAGAAAGCCGCCGCCGATGCCGTGGTGCGCCAGCGGCTGGCCGAACTCAACGCCTCGCGCAAGCGGCTCGGCCGGTCCGATACTTTGTCGCGCGAAGGGGCGACTTCGGCGCAGGAGCGCGATGACGATGCCGCGCAAGTGGAGGGCGCCTCGGCCGCCGTGGAGGCCGCACGGGCGCAAGTCGCCTCAGCCGAAGTGGCGGTGACCAATGCGCGCAATCAGGTGATCGGCTCTGCCTCCCGCGTGGAAGCCACGCGCGCGACGATCCAGCGGATCGAGGCCGATATCAACGATGCCACCTTGCGCTCCCCGCGCGACGGCCGCGTGCAGTTCCGCATCGCTCAGCCGGGTGAGGTGGTCAGCGGCGGCGGCCGCGTGGTCAGTCTGGTCGATCTGACGGATGTGACGATGACCTTCTTCCTGCCCGCCACCGCGGCCGGACGCCTGGGCATCGGCAGCGAGGCGCGGATCGTGCTGGATGCCTTGCCCGACAACCCGATCCCGGCGCGGATCAGCTTCGTGGCCGATGTCGCCCAGTTCACACCGAAGACCGTGGAAACCCAGAGCGAGCGCGAGAAGATGATGTTCCGCGTGCGCGCCCGCATCGATCCTGCGCTGCTGCGCCGTTACATGAGCCTGGTGAAGACCGGCCTGCCGGGCATGGCCTATGTGAAGATCGATTCCAGAGCGGAATGGCCGGCCTCGCTGCAACTCAGGGGCGCGCTGGCGCCGCAGCAGAAGGGCCCATGAGCGAGGGAGCGTGAGCATGGCCGCTCCACCGGGTTCCGCCGAACCGGTCGTCCGCGTCAGGGGCGTCTGGACGCGCTACGGCAAGACGGAGGCCCTGCGCGGCATCGATCTGGACATTCCCGCCGGCCTGATGATCGGCATGATCGGGCCGGACGGCGTCGGCAAGTCCAGCCTGCTCTCGCTGATTTCAGGTGCACGGGTGGTACAGCAGGGCGAGGTGCGGGTGCTGGGCGGCGACATGCGTGATCGCAAGCACCGCCTCGATGTCTGCCCACGCATCGCCTACATGCCGCAGGGGCTGGGCAAAAACCTCTACCCCACGCTTTCGGTGGAAGAGAATCTCCAGTTCTTCGGCCGCCTGTTCGGGCATGACGGGCCGGAGCGCCGCCGCCGGATCGACGAACTGACGCGCGCGACGGGGCTCGATCCGTTCCTGGCGCGCCCAGCGGGTAAGCTGTCGGGCGGGATGAAGCAGAAGCTGGGCCTGTGCTGCGCGCTGATCCACGATCCGGACCTGCTGATCCTGGATGAGCCGACCACCGGCGTCGATCCGCTTGCCCGCGCGCAGTTCTGGGATCTCATCACCGATATCCGCAAGACGCAGGCGCAGATGAGCGTGATCGTCGCCACCGCCTATATGGACGAGGCGCAGCGTTTCGACTGGCTGGTGGCGATGGACGACGGCAATGTGCTCGACACCGGCACCCCGCAGGAAATCTTCGACCGCACCGGCACCACTTCGCTGGAAGAGGCTTTCATCGCGCTGCTGCCCGAGGAGAAGAAGCGCGGGCACAGCGCAGTGGTGATCCCGCCGCTGGAGGCGGACGAGAACGACATCGCCATCGAGGCGCAGGGGCTGACCATGCGCTTCGGCGATTTCACCGCGGTCGATCACGTCAGCTTCCGTATTCGCCGGGGTGAGATCTTCGGCTTTCTCGGCTCCAACGGCTGCGGCAAGTCCACGACGATGAAGATGCTCACCGGCCTGCTGCCCGCCAGCGAGGGCAAGGCCTGGCTGTTCGGCAAGGAGGTCGATTCCAGCGATATCTCCACCCGCCGCCGCGTCGGTTACATGAGCCAGGCCTTCTCGCTCTATGGCGAACTGACGGTGCGGCAGAATCTGGAACTTCACGCGCGCCTGTTCCATGTGCCCGCCGCCGAAATTCCCGCGCGCGTCACCGAAATGGTGGAACGGTTCGACCTGACCCATGTGCTGGAGGAACTGCCCGAAAGCCTGCCGCTGGGCATGCGCCAACGCCTCAGCCTTGCCGTCGCCATGGTCCACAAGCCGGACCTGTTGATCCTGGACGAGCCGACATCGGGCGTCGATCCGGTGGCGCGCGATTCCTTCTGGCGGCTGCTGGTGGAACTGTCGCGGCGGGACAAGGTGACGATCTTCATCTCCACCCACTTCATGAACGAGGCGATGCGCTGCGATCGCATGTCGATGATGCATGCAGGCAAAGTGCTGGACAGCGATACGCCGCAGCGGCTCATCGACAAGCGCGGGGCGAAGGATCTGGAAGAGGCGTTCATCGGCTATCTGGTGGAGGCAGGCGGCGATACCCGCAGCCCGCAGGAAGGCGCGCCGGCGCTGTCCGGAGAGCCATCGCATCCCGATACCGGCGGCGCCTTCAGCCTCCAGCGCTGCCTGACGTATGCCTGGCGCGAAACGCTGGAATTGCAGCGCGATCCGGTGCGCGCCACGCTGGCGCTGGCGGGGTCGCTGATCCTGATGCTGGTGATCGGCTTCGGCATGACCACCGATATCAACGAACTGTCCTACGCCGTGATGGACCGCGATGGCAGCCTGCTGAGCCAGAACTACGCGCTGGATATCTCGGGCTCGGACTACTTCAAGGAACACGCGCCGATCCGCGATTACGACGATCTGGAGCGGCGGCTGCAGAATGGCGAACTGGCATTGGGAATCGAGATTCCGCCGGGCTTCGGGCGAGACGTCCGCGCGGGGCGCGACGTGACCGTGGGCGTCTGGTTCGACGGCGCCAATCCTGGCCGGGCGGAAACGGTGCAGGGCTATATCCAGGGCCTGCACCAGCACTGGCTGACCGAGCAGGTGCGCAGCCGCACGGGATCGACCAGCGGCGTCTTCTCTCTGGAAAACCGCTTTCTCTACAACCCCGATGTGCAGAGCCTGCCGGCCATGGTGCCTCTGGTCATCCCGTTGCTGCTGCTGATGCTGCCCGCCATGCTGACGGCGCTGGCGGTGGTGCGGGAGAAGGAGATCGGATCGATCATCAACCTCTACGTCACCCCCGTTACCCGCAGCGAATTCATGCTGGGCAAGCAGGCGCCATACGTGGGGCTGGCGCTCATCAATTTCCTGCTGATGGTGCTGATGGCGATCTTCATCTTCGGGGTGCCGGTGAAAGGCAGCTTCCCCACACTGCTGCTGGCGGCGACGATCTATTGCATCTCTGCCACCGGCATGGGTCTGCTTGCCTCCGCCCTGACGCGCAGCCAGATCGCGGCGATGTTCCTGGCGATGATCGGCACGATGATTCCGGCGACGACCTTTGGCGGCATGACCGATCCGGTCTCTTCGATGGAGGGCGGTGCGCGGTTCATGGGCGAAATCTATCCGGCCAGCCACATGTTCACGATCAGCCGCGGCGTCTTTGCCAAAGCTCTGGGCTTTTCGGACCTTGCCGGATCGTTCCTGCCGCTCGCGATATCGGCGCCGGTGATCGTCGGCGTCGCCATCATGCTCCTCAAGAAGCAGGAGGCCTGATATGCCGGGGCGCCTTTTTTCCAAGATTTCCAACATCTACCGGCTGGGTGTGAAGGAGCTGTGGAGCCTTTGGCGCGATCCGATCATGCTGGTGCTGATCGTCTTCACGTTCACCGTATCGGTCTACACATCCGCTAATTCCACGCCGGAAACGCTGCACAACGCCGCCATCGCCATTGTGGACGAGGACGATTCCCCGCTCTCCCAGCGCATCGTCGCCTCGTTCTATCCGCCGCAGTTCGTGGTGCCCAGGATGATCGTGCCGCAGCAGATCGATCCCGGCATGGACGCAGGCGATTTCACGTTCGTGCTGCACATTCCCCACGGCTTCCAGCGCGACGTGCTGGCGGGGAGAGGCGCGGAAATCCAGCTCAACACCGATGCCACGCGCATGAGCCAGGCCTTCACCGGCAGCGGCTATATCCAGCAGATCGTCAACGGCGAGGTGAACGAATTCGTCAACCGCTACCGCGCGAACACCGTTCCGCAAGTGGACCTTGCCATTCGCGCACGGTTCAATCCCACGCTCAACAAGTCATGGTTCGGCGCCTTGGCGCAGATCATCAACCAGATCGCCATGCTTTCCATCATCCTGACCGGCGCCGCGCTGATCCGCGAGCGGGAGCACGGCACGATCGAGCACTTGCTGGTAATGCCGGTGACGCCGTTCGAGATCATGATGTCCAAAGTCTGGTCTATGGCGCTGGTGGTGTTGCTGGCTTCGGCGCTTTCGGTGAATCTGGTGGTGCGGGCGCTGATGCACGTGCCGATCGCCGGATCGCTGCCGCTGTTCTTTGCGGGCGCGGGGCTGGTGCTGTTCTCGACCACATCGATGGGCATTTTCCTGGCGACTATCGCCCGCAACATGCCGCAGTTCGGCATGTTGATGATCCTGGTACTGCTGCCGCTCCAGATGCTTTCCGGGGGCAGCACGCCGCGCGAATCCATGCCGAAGCTGGTGCAGGATGTGATGCTTTTCGCGCCGACCACGCACTTTGTGGAACTGGGGCAAGCGATTCTGTTTCGGGGTGCAGGCTTCGATGTCGTCTGGCCCCAGTTCGCTGCGACCGTCGGGATCGGCGTGGTGTTCTTCGCGATCGCGCTGGCCCGTTTCCGTTCGACGATCAGCGCGATGGCCTGAGTATCTGGGTTTCCTGTACCCGCCATGTGCGGGCCGCGGCGAAACGCGCCGTCCTAGGCCGCGCCGATGATCGAACCATAAGGCGTTTGACGTAGAGTGCCGGATGGCAGGATCGCTAACATGATCGCAGTGGAGTTTCCCGGATAGGTCGTTCACCGCGCTTCGCCCTCACGAAGCCGGGCGGATTGCCTGCCACATTTTTGGATATTCCCACCCAGACAAGACTACGGGGGTTCGGGTCTATCGCCCGAACCTCCGTTTTTTAGCCGGCAGCAATTCGATCGTGGTCAGCTGCGACCAACACCGCCTTGCGGCACGGTCATCTCGATTGGGGCGAGGGGAGGGGCTCCGACATCGCGGTTTGCTGCTCGATCCGCGACCGGATATCGGCCTTGACCTCGGCCTGGCATTCCCGGCTTTGCGCTTCGAGTGCAAGATGGATCGTCGAAAGCCGCGATCCGCAAACTTCGCGCGCCGCCTGTCCCATTCTTATGGCAAGCCGGCGCTGACCATCAACCGTGGTCAGGTCCAATCCGCTTAGGCTCATCATGACGCTGCTCTTGACCAGCGGATTTACGGGTTCGGCGGCGTGCAGGGCAGGGGCGATCGCACAGGCGGCCAAAACCGCCAAGGTTGCCTTCAGCATGTTCATCTCCGGCGTATATCCGGCCGATCTGTGGCGGCCTTGGTTAACACATAAACTTTCGGGCGCCGGATGGCAACGGCGCGCCGGCGCCGCGCGGCCGGCGGCCTCATCGGGCGCCGATAGGGGGTGCTACGTCAAACACCGTATGGAGCGACGCGATAGGCTGCCCGACACCCGGCATCACGATCGCGCATGGCGCCCCGCGCACTTGGCCAAGTCCGGCGAGTGCGACGGATCCACGTGCGTAGACTGTTTCCCCGCACTCGCCGGACAAAACGACAAAGGAGCGAATGTCTTGAGCAGGTCCCGTATTTGCCGTTACCTCACGAACTCGATCGGCAGGGGCCTTCTCCTCGTTGTCCCGCTGGGGTGCGCCGCCGGTGCCGTGCAAGCGGCCCCGCCACAATCGGCGGTCGACGCTCATGCACCGGGCGTCGTATCGCGCCCCACCGTCCATGCGATGTCGGATCTTGTTATCGATGCGACCATCAAAGTCGGCACCACCGCCGATTGGGTGACGATCACTGCCGACAGGGTCTGGGTCGGCAGTACGGGGCCGAATGCCGTGCACGAGATCGATCCCAGGACGAATGCGGTCGTCAGCATCGCTCTGCCAGGACGTCCTTGCGCTGGGCTGTCCGCCGATCGCCGCAGTATCTGGATCCCGCTGTGCGGGCCGACGCCGCAACTGGCCAAAGTGGACCAGAAGACGCGGCAATTGAGCGCCGTGTTTACCGTCGGCCCGCCAGCCGGTGAAGGCAGCCTGGCCATCGGCGCCGGAAGCCTCTGGCTCGTTACCGACAGGAAAGGGTCACTGGCACGCATCGATCCGAAGACCGGAGCGGTCGTTCATGTCATTCAGGTGCCTGCCGGGTCCTACAATCCGGTGTTCAACAAAGGGCTGATCTGGGTGACCCATGTGGACGGGCAGGATGTCTCCGTGGTCGATCCCGGAACGAATGCGGTTGTTGCCAGCATACCGGTAGGTCCGAACCCGCGCTTCACGGCAGCAGGGGCCGGGGCGGTGTGGACCTTGAACCAGGGGGACGGCACGCTGACCAGGATCGATGCGAAGCGCCGCGAAGCGGCGCCTGCGCAGGCGCTCGATACCCCGGGCCATGGCGGGGACGTTGCTTTTTTCGAAGGGCGGGTCTGGACCACCATGATGAAAACGCCGCTTAGCGCAATCGACGCCCGCAGCGGCATGCCGCTGTGTCAGTGGAAGGGGGAAGGCGGCGATTCATTGGGAGTCGGCCATGGCGCGGTGTGGCTCACCAATCTGCGCTCGGGCACCGTCTCGCGCATTCCGCTGGCGAAGTTGCCCGCAGACTGTTCGGCCGAAAGGGATGCGAAGTGATGGCCGCGCGGGCTTCGGCCAGCGGCACCGGCCCATTCCTTTCGCCGCGTGGCCGTAGAGCTTTGCGCGCCGCGTTCCTGCCGGCGGCCGCCGCACTTCTTGTGGGGGCAGCACCGCAATCCTTCAAACCGCCGCATTTCGCGCCGTGGATCGATGGAACGACGGCCAACGAACCTGAGACACAAGTGCAGATGATCGACGCGGACACCGCCGTGATCCGCCAGTCGGTCCGCACGAATTTCGAGGCGCCGTTTCTTTACCTGCTGTTCGGCCAAGATCGCGCGCTGTTGCTGGACACGGGGGCAGGCGGGCTTCGAATTCGGCCCACCGTCGATCGCCTGATAGCGGCGTGGCGCCAGCGGCATGGCGGCCGCCCGGTCCAGCTCATAGTCGCGCACTCGCATGGCCACGGGGACCATCACGCCGGCGACGCCGAATTTGCCGATCGACCCGATACGACGCTCGTCGGCCTTGCGCCAAATCAGGTCGCGGATTTCTTCGGCATTGCCGACTGGCCCAACGGCATCGGCCGTTATGATCTGGGCGGGCGCATGCTGGAGATCGTGCCGACGCCGGGCCACGAACCCGCGCACATCATGGTTTACGATACAAAGACGCAGTTACTGTTTTCGGGAGACATGCTCTATCCCGGGCGCCTGTATATTCCCGCAGAGCACTTTGCCGAGTTTCGCGCCAGCGCAGATCGGATCGCCGCCTTTGCCGAAACGCATCGCATCCGTGCATTGCTGGGCGCGCATATCGAAATGACCGATTCCCCGCAGCAGGACTATCCGATGCGGGCTGCTAGCCATCCATCGGAACATGCCCTGCCCCTTTCGCCGGCCGTCATCGGTGAGCTTCAGCAGGCACTCGCCAGCGACGGCGCAGCGAAGACGATCGACCGGCACGCGGATTTCGTCGTCTATCCGCTTCCGCCCCGACCCGCCCGATGATCCTCGGCTGACTTGGGTCGGGATCGAGGGGCAAGAGGGCTCGATGCGCCGCGCGCGTCGAGCCTTATGCTTTACCCTGCAGTCTGCGCGGCATTGGTCATTGAGTATCCGCTGTCCTGCGCGGAACGCGCCGACTTGGCGGGTTCAACCCGGGCCGCGTCTGCACCCGCCAAGCGCTTGCGGAACCGGACGTGGATGAGCCGGTGTTCGAGGATGCGTCCGGCAATCCACAGCGCAAAGAAGATGCCCATGTACGTGTAGGCGGTGGTCATCGAGGGCTTGCGGTTGCGCTTGCCGATTTCCTCGCCATCTTTCTTCTTCTCCGGCGTGGGCGCGCCAAGGAACTTGTCGACCGGATTCATCGGCACGTCCTCAGCCTTTACCAGGGACCGCTTCTTGGCCGCTTCGGCCTTGGCCTTGGCGACTTCGGGCGGATTGCGCCACTGGTCCAGGGAAACGCCGACGTAACCCAGCGCGTAGAAGAAAAGCGGCGCCAGAAAACATGCCAGCAGCGCCCGGCTGGTAATGCTGTAGCGCAGAACGCCATTGGAAACGCGCAATGTGCCGCCGTCGAACGCGGACATCTTATCCTGGGGAAGCGCGTCCTTCTTGCTGAAAGTCAGTGTGTCACCATCGACGCGATAGGTCGTGCCCTTTTCCTCGAACATTTCTTCGAGTTTGCCGAAGGCGTTTGCGGCGGTTTCGGTCGGCGGGATCGGCAGGCTGCCACGCATCCGCCAGATCCAGTCGATGTAAGATAGCTTCACGAAAGGTTCCTTCGCATGCCGCTCGAGCGAATTCGGCGTTGTCGGTTCCGCCGGGGCCGGTTGCGGGCTTCGCTCATCCGGGCGCGGTTGTGATCACTCCGCCGGGACGGCCGTCATCTGCTCGCGCGCCGCCCACTTCTGCCTGAGCAGCTTGTACGGTTCGGAGAGGGTGTAATGCATCGTTTCCCAGATCGACATCCGGCGGCCGCCTTCCTGGCCCAGCAGTTCCGCCTCTCCATCCAGGCAGGTGCCGTGCATCCGGTCGATGAAGATCCAGGTGCCCGAATAATTGCTGCGGGTGGCCTCATAGTCCTGCGCGTGATGCAGGCTGTGGTGCTCGGTGGAATTGAAGATCTTGAACCACCACTTCGGCGTGTTGAAGCGGATGTTGCAGTGCTGGTAGCTGCTGACCGCCATGCCGAAAGCCCCCGCCAGCAGTGCGGCGCGCGGCAGGAAATCGAACAGACCGCCAATACCCAGCCCGATCAGGAAGATCTCGATCGGATTGCCGACGGACCCCTTCTGGACGTTCAGCTGCGTGACGAAGTGGTGCGGGGCATGGGTGATCCACAGCGGGTACCAGTTGTGCATCCCGCGATGCATCCAGTACTGGAAATAGTCGCCGATGAACGAGATCGCGAAAGCCTGGATCAGCAGCGGCAGCCCCATGAACCAGGCGAACTTGGCAAGGTCGAACGTGTCCTGGAACCAGGTGATGATGGCGTCGCTGTTGATCGGTCCGAACACCACCCGCACGAACATCGCGCCCATGGCGACATAGAACGTGTCGCAGGCCAGCTCTTTCCAGGTGTGCTGCCAGCTTTTGTAGCGGGGTGAGATCCACTCCATCGACAGCATCATCACCTTGACGCCGTAGCCGATCCACAGCGTGACCGACGGTTTGATCCATGCTTCCGGCGCATAATAATAGAATGCGATCACGATCAGCAGGAATGCCGGCTGAAAATGGGTGAAGAACAGCTGCTTGAACGGGCCGCCTTCTACCCGGCCGAGATTTTCGAGCCCTCGGGTAATGGGGGCGCTGACCATGTAGGATGGCCTTTCGGCCGCGACGGTTTGGCTCATGGCAACCCCTGAGTAGAATGTTGGCAGTTCGGGAATCTCTCCGCACAGCGTAACGCAGGGCGCAGATCACCGCCTTACGTCGTTTGACGTACACTGCGCTTTCCCGGCCGCGGCACGACCTCCCGCCGGCGCGGTACGGGCGGATTTCCCTCACGAACGGCCCCGGTTTCAGGGAACTACGTCAAACAACACATATTACCCGGCCCGTACGGCCCATAGCCTGACGATGCCGATGCGACATGGGCCGGTGCAGCCGCAAAGCGTGCGCACCCGCATCGGCGGTCATGAGCCCGCGTCGCCGGGGTCAGCACATAGGGGGCAAATATGACAAAGCGTAAGCGGACGCAGCTTCGGCTGCTTTCGGCAACCTTCCTGGCGGGCGTCATCGCCACGCCTGCACTGGCACAGCAGCAGGCTGATGCCGAAACGGATCAGGGGCAGGGCCTCAATGAGATCGAGGTTACCGCGACGCGGCGTACCGTCTCGTTGCAGACCGCACCGATCAACATTTCCGCTATCGACCAGGGATCGCTGGAAGCCAAGCGGCTGGACGACATCGGCGATATCGGCCTCTACACGCCGGGCCTGACGGTACCCGACACCGGCCCGCGCACTGCCAACAACATCATCATGCGCGGTATCACCTCAAGCGGCCCGGGCGGTTCCAACCGCAGCACCGCGGTGGGCGTCTATCTCGGTGAAATCCCGCTCTACGTCGATTTCAAGTTCCTCGACATCAACCGCGTGGAAACGCTGCTTGGGCCGCAGGGCACGCTTTATGGCCTTGGCACGCTGGCCGGCGCGATCCGCTACATTCCCAACCGTCCGAATTTCAGCAAGTTCGAGGTGGAAGCGCATAGCCGCATCTATGACGTCGCGCACTCCAGCGGCGTGGGAACGGTGTTCGATGGCACCGTCAACGTGCCGATCGTGGCCGACAAGGTCGCGCTGCGCGTCACCGGCGGCTACTTCCGCGATCCCGGCTTCATGGATTCGCCCTATCTGGTGCGCCAGCTGGGCGTCTCGCTGCCGCAGCCCGATTTCAACGATCCCGCGGCGGTGGCGGCCAACCTCTATCGCGGCAAGGATCTCAATGACGAGAACACCTACTCCGTCCGCGCGCAGCTGGGCTTCGACTTCGGCTGGCTGCGCCCCACTTTCAGCTACATCCGCCAGCAGACCAAGACCCACGGCACCCAGACCAATGGCGGCTATGGCGCGACATATACGCTGAATCCGAACGGCGTCCCTTTCCCGGACGGCGAATGCGTCTATGCCGACTGCCGCGGTGTCCTTGGCACCGGCAAATACGAAAACGGCGCCCGCGTTCCGCAGCCGGCAACCCGCAAGACGGAGATGTTCGCCGCCGAAATCGAGGCCGATATCGGCGATATCGCCCAGCTCGTTTCCGCCACCGCCTATTCCAAGCAGCACCTTTATAGCCAGAGCGACATCGCCGACCTGCTGCTCGATCTGGACTACGATTACGAACTGTTCCCGAGCTTTGCGGGCACGACCACTTCGGACAGCGATCCCAAGCAATTCAACCAGGAACTGCGCCTTGTCTCCACCCACGGCGGACCGATCGACTGGCTGATCGGCGGCTTCTACAACCACTACAAGGCTTACACGTTCAGCGCTGAGCGCCTGCCGGGCTATCCCGAATGGGCCGGCATCTACCGTCCGGACGGCCTGGAATATATCTCCTTCACAGACACTTACACCAAGGAAGCCGCCGGCTTCGGCGAAGTGACCTGGCACATCACGTCCAAACTGCAGGTCACCGGCGGTCTGCGCTACTACAAGTACAAGTCCTATATCTCGGGCGCGACCGATACGCCGCTCACCTCTGGCGGGCGCCGCCGCACGCCTTATCCGCTGATCCAGTTCGATCCTTCGCGCATTCGCAGCGGTTCGACCAAGGACGACGGTTTCGTCTACAAGCTGAATGCGTCTTACGAATTCAGCCCCGAACTGTTCGCCTACGCCACATATTCCACCGGTTACCGCATCGGCGGCGTCAACCGCGTGGCGCCCTGTATCGTCCCGTTGCCCGCAGGCCAGAACGTCTGCGCGCTGCCGAACGAACTGTCTTACGGGCCGGACGAAACCAAGAACTATGAAGCTGGCATCCGCTTCAACCTGTTCGACAAGATGCTGCAGGGCACGGTGGACGTCTACAACATCGACTGGACGAACCTGCAACTGGCCAGCCAGACGGCGAACGGTGCGGTCGGCATCACCGCCAACGCGGGCGGCGCGCGCAGCCGCGGTGTGGAGGCCACGCTGGCGTTGGCGCTTGGCCGGTTCAATCTCTCGGGCAACTATACCTACCTCGACGCCAAGCTGACCAAGGATGCGCCGGGCCTGATCGGCGGCCTCAGCAACGGTTTCGATGTTCCGGGCGCGGGGGATGCCTTCGCCGGGGATCGGCTGCCCGGCACGTCGAAACATGCCGGATCGATCACCGCAAGCTATGCGGTGCCGCTTGATGACGATTCCGAACTGGACCTGATGTGGAGCACTGCTGCCCGCAGCAACACCTATTCCACCACCGGCCTGCGCGGTTATGGCGAGGTGATCCCGGGCTACTCCACCAGTCGCGCCTCGATCACCTACAAGACGGCCGATCTGGAACTGTCGCTCTTTGCCGACAATATCTTCGACAAGTATGCGGTCACCAGCGTCTCCAACGATTACACACTGGCGCGCTCCAATGACGGCGTGCTGATCCGCTCTTATGGCTACGGGGTGATCCAGCCTCGTACCATCGGCGCAGAACTGCGCGGCCGTTTCTGAACCGCAGCACATTCCCGCAGCCCATTCGCGTCGCCGGATAGGCGGGAAAACGCTCTTGACGCCGTCCGGTCTCGTGACCGGGCGGCGTTTTGCGTCATGCGAACAGGAACTCCCGCCTTCGCGGCAGCTGAGCCGCGTCAGGATCGCCGCGCGGCGCCGTATCAAATCGGTGCAAGGCGAGTATTACCATTGACATGAAAGGTAATAATATTCAGTATCCATGACGTGAAAAACGCGTCGCCCGCCAGCCTTGCGCGTCTCAGCATGAGACTGCCGAGCCAGCTTTTCTGTCAGCTCGATAGGATCGTGGCGGAGTTTGTCACGACGCAGGTGCTTCTGCCTCCCCTTCATCAACAGGACGATGCTGCAAGGAGGAGCGCGTAGGAGCCGAGAATTCTTCCCCCCGGAATATCGCTCCGGGGTCAGGTCGCCAATAATTGGAGAAACGTAGCCATGACAGTGAATTTGCAGCAGGACACGGTACAGATTGTGGTCACCGATCTAGCGGGCAACGATCGCAAGATTGAGGGTGAGGCCGGAAGTTCCCTCATGGAAATCATCCGCAATGCCGGGATCGACGATATTCCAGCGTTTTGCGGTGGCTGCTGTTCCTGCGCAAGCTGCCACGTCCATGTCGATCCCGGCTTCGTGTCCTTGCTGCCGCCGATGTCCGAAGACGAATTCCAGTTGCTGGAAGATTCGCCCCATCGGGCGGACGGTTCCCGCCTGTCGTGTCAGGTCCGGGTTTCGAACGAACTCAGCGGACTGCGCCTCGTTATCGCGCCGCAGGAGTGAACCCGGCGCGGGACTGATTCAGGAGGAAGCCATGGGCATGCAAACGATTGGAATCCTGTTCGAAGTGGCAAGCCGCAGAGACGTGCCGCTGCCCCAGGGTTCCATCATGAGGGCCCTGGCTTCCAGAAGGGCGGCCGCCGGGATTCCGCGCCCCGCCCACGGGTGCCGCGATATCGAATTGATCAGGCAGCTATGAGTTTGTTGATGGTGAGGTCAGGCGACAGTCGCCGCCATCCGGACGGCCAATCAATTCCGGACGAGTCTCGGGATCGGAAGGTTGGCGCGGATATCTCGCCGACGCTTGCGGCACCTGCGGAACCGCCCATCGCGGAACTCCAGCGCGCCAAGGCGGCTGCCGAAGCGGCCAATGAGGCCAAATCCCGATACCTTGTGGCCGTCAGCCACGAAATCCGGTCGCCGTTGAACGCAATTTACGGATACGCACAGCTGTTGGAACGCGGCGATGCGGTAACCGGCGCAGAGGCCGGTGCCGCGATCCGGCGGTCGGTGGATCACCTTACCAATCTGGCGGAAAGCCTCCTCGAAATCTCCCGGATCGAGAGCGGTGTCCTGAAGATCAGATCGGGTGTGATCGACATACGGGCCGTGCTGGGGCAGATCATTTCGATGTTCCGGGCCCAGGCGATCGCCAAGGGGCTCGATTTGACGCTGAGCGTCGGCAATAATCTTCCCGCGTTGGTCAAGACCGATGAAAAGCGCCTCAAGCAGGTGCTGATCAACCTGGTTTCCAACGCGATCAAATACACCGAGGCCGGCAGCATCGACGTCGCGGTTTCCTACCGCAACGAAGTTGCGACCATCGATGTGGTCGATACCGGCATCGGCATAGAGCCCGCCGACATGGAACGGGTGTTCGAGGCATTCGAAAGAGGCAATTCGAGCAGCGTTCAGGCGCAGCCCGGAATAGGACTTGGATTGACCATCACCCGCGTGCTCGCCCAAGTGCTGGGCGGGGACGTTACCGCGACGAGCACGCCGGGGCAGGGCAGTCGTTTCCGATTGAAGCTGATGTTGTCACCAACCACCCCTGCCGGGGACGAGGCGGCATCGCGGCTGATCGACAGCTATCAGGGACCGAGGCGCACCGTTGTGATCGTCGAGGACGATCCCGAGCAACGCGCCGCAACGAAGTCCTTGCTGGAATCGGTGGGCTTCGTCGTCCATGTCGCCAGAACCGGTGAGGAGGGGCTCGATCTGGTCAAGCGATGCTCGCCGGACATCGTTCTGCTCGACGTCGAGATGCCAGGTATCGATGGCTGGGAAACCGCAAGAAGGTTGCGCCGTGCCCACGATGCGGCGCTGAAGATCGTCATGGTCTCCGCCAACGCGATATATGCAGACCCCGATGGAGGCGAGGGCGATGCCTACGATGCGTTCGTCGGCAAGCCGATTGCCTTCAAGGCCCTGTTCGCAACGCTGCAGCAGCAATTGGGGCTGCAGTGGAACTATGCCGCGCCTGTTCCGCCGCCAAGCGATGCGCAGGGCACCGCTTCTGTTCCGCCCGAAGCGCGCCCTTATCTGGACCGGCTTAGGCGATCCGCACAGATCGGACATGTGCTGCGGTTCGAGAAACAGCTTGCCGAACTGGAGCAGGCAATCCCGGCTGCCTCCTGGTTCGCCGCGACATTGCGGGAGAGCCTGACGAATTTCGACTTCGGCTCCATCATCGAGAAGATCGAAAATGCCGGACCGGGATGATCGCGACGATAGAAAGCCGACGATTCTCGTCGTTGACGATACGCCTGAATCGTTGCGGTTTCTGACGACTACGCTGTCCCTTGCACACATGACGGTGCTGGTCGCGAAGGACGGTCTGGCTGCCATCAACGCGCTGCAGCATGTGACACCCGATCTGATCCTGATGGATGCCTTGATGCCGAAGATGGACGGGTTTGAGACGACCCGCCGGATCAAGGCCAATACGGCGTTTCAGCATTTGCCGATCATCTTCATGACCGGATTGACCGAGACCGACGATGTGGTGCGGGCACTCAATTCGGGCGCCATCGACTACGTCAGAAAGCCGATCGTCGTCGAGGAATTGCTCGCGCGCATCCGCATTCACCTGTCGAACGCGCGCGTAGCCCATGCCAGTCAGGTGGCACTGGATACCAGCGGCCGCCCTGCTCTGTCGATCGATCCCTCGGGCGTTCCGCATTGGCTGACGCCCATGGCACGCGAGATGATGGAGCGGTTGTTTCCGGAGTGGCTGGCGAACCCCCAGGCCTTGCCGGCCCCGTTCCGTGTGGCGGTCCAGCAGTTTCAGGGCAGCGACGCCGCGCCGGGGACCTGCATCTCGGTCAAAAGCGGGGAGAGCACGCTGGAGATGACTTTTTTGCGGCGCACGTCTGCCAATCATTGGCTGTTCCGTCTTGCCGAGCGCCGCGAAGGAGAAGAGCAGCGCATATTGGCAACCCGATTGGGCCTGACATCGCGGGAATCCGAAGTTCTCCTGTGGATCAGCCGGGGCAAGCAGAACCGGGAAGTGAGCGAGATTCTGGCCATAAGCCCGCGGACCGTCAACAAGCACCTGGAACAGATTTTCGAGAAGATGGGCGTGGAAAATCGCGCTTCAGCCACGGCGATCGCGGTCACGACATTGGCAAACTCGCTCGACGGTTCCGGGGGCGTATTCGTGTAACGGACGAACGGCCCGGGCTGGCAAACGGACCGGGAAAGCTAACTCCACCGGCTCGTCTGCCTGTCCACTCATCGGCCCACATCATCTGGCAGAGAGCCCTTGGCGCGGACGGTCGTGCGTGTTCACGGCCTCTTGTGGTCGGTCGTCCGGATAGGGCAGCACCAGGTGGCCGTCCGGCGCAGCGGTGTAGGAGGTTTGCGTCGGATAAGGGATCGTGATGCCTTCCTGCGCAAACCTGCGGATGATTGAAACCATCAGTCGATCGCGCAGCGGGTGGGCGATTCCCCAATCCTTGCCGGGAACGTCGACCAGCAGGCTGAAGTCCAGCGAACTGGGGCCGAAGCTTTCAAATCCGGCGCGCGCGGCCTTGCCGCCTGCGGCCTCGGCAAGTTCTGCAAGGATCGCAGGTACGCGCGCCAAGGTGTCGGGCGGCGTTTCGTAGGCCACGCCGATCGTGAACGGGAGGCGGATGTGGTCCCTGCCACTGACGTTCAGGATTTCCTTGTCGAGCAGGTTCTTGTTGGCGATGATCCGCAATTCGCCGGTATAGGCGCGGATCCGTGTGGATTTGAGCCCGATTGCCTCGATCGTTCCCGAGCTGTTGTCGAAGCTGATCTGGTCGCCCTTGTTGAAGGGCCGATCGAAGATGATGGCCAGCGCCGCGAACAGATCGGCGAATATCCCCTGAGCAGCCAGGCCGATGGCAATGCCGCCGACGCCAAGACCCGCGACCAGGCCCGTGACGTTTACGCCGATGTTGTCCAGCAGGACCACTGCGGCGACGGCGAAAACCACGACACTGACAAGCAGACGGATCAGCCCCATGGCATTGATGATGGCCTCTCCGCGAAAGTGATCGGCAGAGGTCTTGTGTTCGATCAGGCCAAGAATGCATTCGCGGGCCCAGATCGCACCCTGGAGGACGGCCGCCACGGTGAACAGAAAGATGATCACCCGGTCCACCGCGGCAGGTGTCTGGGCATAGCCATCGACCGCACGGACGGCGACCATGATGATGAAATAATTGGTGGTCTTGGTAATCACCCGGCCGACGATCGTCTGCCACTCGCCGCGCCCCCGGTTCGGGCGGCACAGGCGCCCGCCCAGACGGCGCAAGGCGTAAAGACCCGCCACGATGCTTGCGGCAATCGCGGCTGAAATGATGATCTGCAGCCAATAAGTGTGAACCCAGGCCTGACTGCCGGCCCATAGCTCGTGCGCCTGAAGCTCCAGTTCGGCATTGGTCTGCGGCGAGGAGGGTGGGGTAGTGCCAACGCTCATCGGGTGTTCGTCATCCTGTGCTTGAGGCTATCGACCTGGGGTGGATCGCACCGCGCGCGATCATGATGAGGAGTCAGGCGCTCATGGCGCCGGACTTCAAGCTTCTTGGCAAGATCGCCGCTACGTGTCGATCTTCGTGATTCCGCTGGCTTTACAACGATCGGGCCCCCGGCAAGGTTCCGCGTGCATCGCCCCACAGGCCGCGATCGCCGGGCTTATCGGAGTTCCGGGACGAGAAGCGGCAGAGTGAGGGAGCGTATGGCGCGATAGCGCGTTTCCACGCCGTAACGCCACGAAAGAGGTTTCTCCATGTCGCGAACCGTTGCCGAATTGCTGGTCGATACTCTTGCGCAACTGGGCGTTCGCCATGTGTTTGGCGTGGTGGGCGATGCCCTGAACCCTTTCACCCATGCCCTCGACGCTGCGGATGGGATCGATTGGATCGGGGTGCGTCATGAAGAAGGGGGCGCGCTCGCGGCCACCGGGCAGGCGAAACTGACCGGACGGCTGGGTGTATGCTGCGGAACGACCGGCCCCGGCGGCAATCACCTTGTCGCCGGACTGTATGAAGCACGCAAGGATCATGCGCCCGTCCTTGCGATCACCGGCGGTGTGCCCGCAGAGAAGCGGGGAACCGACTATCTGCAGGAAGACGATCCAGCCCTGCTGTTTCGCGACGTGGCGGTTTACAGTCAGGTGATCGGCGCGCCGGAGCAAGCCCCCGCGGTCATTCGCGAGGCCATTGCCGCCGCCTATGCCGAACGCGGCGTCGCCCATATCAACGTTCCTCCGGACGTGTTCGCTGCAAAGGCGGCAAGCGATGTGGCGAGCTTGGCCGTGCTCCGACCACGGCCGGAAATTGCGCCGGACCGGGGCGACATCGCCGAAGCTGCGCGGATGATCGGCGAGGCGAAGACCGTCGCCGTCTTTTGCGGGCATGGCTGTCACGGCGCGAGCCCGGAACTGGAACAACTTGCCGATCGGCTGCAAGCGCCCCTGATGCATACGTTCCGGGGGAAGGACATTCTTCCCTTCGATCATCCCAACTGGATCGGCGGGGTGGGCCTGATCGGTTCCAGGGCCGGGGTAGACGCCATCAACGGCGCGGATCTGCTGCTCATGCTGGGAACCGATTATCCCTATTCCGAATTCCTGCCCACGCACGGCCGTGTCATCCAGATCGATGAGCGGGCTTTGGCGCTGGGAAGGCGTGCGCCTGTGGCGCTGGGCATCGTGGGATCCGTGCGCCCCGCATTGGCGATGTTGCTGGAGCAACTTCGCGCCCGCACCGACAGGGCATTCCTCGAAAAGGCACAGACCGCGCGGGACGAATGGAACGCGATGCTGGACAAGCGTGCCGATGTCGCGCGCACCCCGGGCAAGCTTCACCCACCGGCGCTGGCGCGCGCGATCAGCGATCACGCCGCCGACGATGCGATCATCGTCACCGACACCGGCGAAGTGACGCTCTGGGCGGCAAACTGGTGGCGCCAGAGCGGCAGACAGCGCAACACCGGTTCGTTCAACAATGCGGCTGTCGGCACGGGGCTGGGTCTCGCCAACGGTGCGCAATTGCTGGACCGCTCAAGGCAGGTAATCGCGCACATCGGTGACGGGGGCATGACGATGCTGCTCGGCGAATTCATGACCAGCGTCGAGCATCATTTGCCGGTCAAGATCGTGGTCTATGACAATGCCGAATGGGGGCTGGTGCATCTCGAGATGGAGGCGGCCTCTTTGCCGGCGGCCAAAGGCACGACATTTCCGAACATGGACTTTGCCGCATTTGCCCGGGCATGCGGCGCGCAGGGGTTCACGGTTCGCGATCCCGCGCTGCTCGATCAGACGGTCGCCCAGTTCCTGGCCGCATCCGGCCCGGCCATCCTTCACGCAATCGTCGATCCGGACGAGTTGCCGATGATGCCGCATATAGACCCGGCCCAGGTTCTGCGTTTCGGCATAGCCAAAGTCCGCGAGGCCTGGCGCGGCATACGCAATCCGCAGACCTGAGCGCGCCGTGCGAGACCGCGGGCCGCTGTTAACTAGTAAAGCAGGAGCGAACGATGCCGAAATACATGTTCGAAACGCCCGATGGCGATGAGGTAGAGATCAATTCGGTCGAGGTCGTCGACCTTGCCGATGGGCGTGACGATCAGGTTACCATCATCGAAATGGAAGATGGCGAGGAAGTGTCCGTCCTCGCCACGCGGCGAGAGGTCGTGACCCATCTGGACCTCGATCCGCTGCAATTCCTCAGCGGGGAATACGAAGGCGACGATCTGCCGGAGGATTTCGAGGACGACGATTACGAAGACGAATGAGATGCCGTTCGAGAATGCGCGAGAGGGCAGTTCTTGAGGTGGCCCCGCCCGCCGCCCGTTTCCCGCCACCACCCGGCGGCGGTTCCTGCCCCGGGAGGCTGGCGGAGCGGGGCGGTGCCGCGAATTTCGCTTTTGGCCGGCAACTATGGCCTGCGTTTATGAGTATATGGCCTAATTGGCGGCGGTCGTCGTCGGCCCCCAGCCGCCCGCGTTCGCACCGTCATCGGTCATCGATTGAGAACTGCCGCCCATCGACGATTGTGCCGGCCTGAAATCCCGCCCGTTGCCGTTGACAGGGCATCCGTTGCGTCGCAACTCGGCCTCGACAGCCTGCATCCGCATGATCGCCTTTGCCGTTCCGCCGACCGCTTGTGACAGATCATGGGGCCGCTCGATCCCTGCTGCTTCGTTCGCCCTCTGGAAATCGGCGATGATCTGGTCGCACGTCGCCACATTGTAGGAATGGGGTTGGACCAACTTGTTGAGTTCGTCCTCCAGCGCCATTCCGAACAGCCCCATGGTCAGCCCGCGTGAGCGAAAGGCCGGGGAGACGAAATCGTCGGGCGCGTCGCCACGTTCTACACTGGTGGTGACGTGGGTTTGCCGGCCATTGTCGAACGGTTCGAAATGCGCGGTCATCGCGGTGGCCACCTTGTCGCCGCTCATGACGTACCATGTCATGTGGTCGGCCGCCCTTTCCAGCCGGAAAGTCGGCCGAACGCCACCCGCCTGTTCCGCCGTGCTTCCCGGTGCGCCGGGCTGCGCGGTAATGTCCAGATCCGTCAGCGCGGCCATGACTTCGCTTTCGGGCCGGCTTACGTCCCGCGAATAACTGCTGGGGCCAAGCGCCCCCAACATATAAGCGCCGCCAAGTACAACTGCCGACGCAGCCACCGTCCGCTTTATCATCTCGCCCCCTACCGTCGCACTTATTGGCGGAGGGCTAGGTCGCGCTTCTTAACAATTCGTGGTTGCGCCGATGAAAATAGATTAATCGGTGCAGCCTGTTCGGTATCGTCAGGCCGGGTTCTTGCGCAGGAATGTCGAGATGGCATCGACCGTCTGCTTGGGCTGTTCTTCCATCAACCAGTGACCGGAATCGGGGACGACCAGTTCCGTCACATTGCCGGCGGCGGTACGCATGATGGCTGCCATCGTGGAACCGAGCGAGTGGCCGCCGCCGATCGCCAGCACCGGCATCGGCAAAGGACCGCGCGCGACGGAGGCGCGGTTGTCGATCACGTCCTGATCGAAAGCCGCGAACTGCGAAAAGCCGGCGTGCATGCGCCCGGGGGCGGCATAGAGCTTCGCGTAATGAACGCGCGCGCTTTCGGGAAAGGCGGTGCGGCTTGCGGCGAAATCGTTCCAGAAACGGTCCAGGTAGATACGCTCGCGGCCGGCCACCAGCCGCTCCATGTCAGGTCCGCCAAAGCGAAAGTGCCAGAGCAGAGGGTTTTTCAGAATCTCGTCCCAAGGGCCCACTCCGGGCACGGGCGCATCCATCATGACCAGGCGCGACGTGCGATCGGGATGCGCTTCCGCGAAGGCGAATGCCACCATGTTGCCGATATCGTGGCCCACGACATCGGCCTTTTTGACACCAAGCCTGTCGAGCACGCCCGCCATGTCTTCGGCCTGGTTCTTCTTGGTGAAGCCGGCGGTGGCCGTCGCAGACAGGCCCAGGCCGCGCAGATCCGGCACGATAACCGTGTGGTCGCGCATCAGCGCGGCCGCCAGCGGCTGCCACATGTCGCCGGTATCGCCATAGCCGTGGATCAGCAGCACGGCCGGGCCTGATCCGCCCACCCGCACGTGCAGCGTGGTGCCGTTGGTGGCGATCTCTTCCGTTCGAAATCCGGCGGGGAACACGAAGTCCTGCGCCGATGCCGGCAATATGGCGCAAAGCGAGAGAAAAACGGCAAGCGTAGCGATGGTCGCGCGTTTCATTCTGTTCCCCCTTGAATGTGTCCCTGTACTGTCGCTGATCTTGGCCCGGTGGTCGTGTCTCTTGCGTCCATGTCGGCTGGGCCATGCAGATAACAACGACTGACATCTTTTCCATCATGATGCAATCTCTGTTGAAATATCCATGACTTGGGGCTTGTCATCGGGGATCGATCTCTACCTTCCGTTGCAAGACGGCATGGCCAAAGGCGCAAGAATTGGCTCGACCGGATCGGATCACAGGGTACTGTGATGGGCATGGAAGATACGGGCGCGATCGTGATCGGGGCAGGGGTTGTGGGGCTTGCCGTGGCGCGGGCACTGGCGACCGCCGGGCACGAGGTATTGGTCTTTGAACGCGAACGGCAGTTCGGAACGATCACATCGTCGCGCAACAGCGGGGTGATCCACGCGGGACTTTACTACGCAGACGGATCACTGAAGGCGCAGCTTTGTGTGGAGGGCAAGCACCTCCTTTACGATTTCTGCGAAAAGCGCGGTGTGGACCATCGGCGCTGCGGCAAGCTGATCATCGCGACCGCCGAGGCGGAACTCGCGGCGCTCGCCACGGTGATGGCGCGCGGCGCCGCTGCCGGGGTGGACGATCTGGTTCGGCTCGATCCGGCACAGGTCCGTGCGATGGAGCCGGAGCTGGTGTGCCTTGGCGCGATCCATTCGCCCTCCAGCGGGATAGTCGACCAGCATGGGCTGATGCTGGCGCTGCTAGGCGAGGCGGAGGCCAATGGCGCGATGCTGGTGTGCGATGCGCCGGTTGGCGCCATCGTACGAACCGCGTCCGGGTGGGAGGTCGCCGTGGGTGAAACGCGCGTGCGTGCGCCGATCCTGGTCAATGCCGCAGGGCTTGGGGCCCAGACGCTCGCCCGTGGGATCGATGCGCTCGACCCCGGGTTGGTGCCGCCGCTGTTCTTCGCGAAGGGCTGTTATTTCACCTATAACGGCCGGGTGCCGTTCACGCGGCTGATCTATCCCGTTCCCGGGCCGGCCAGCCTTGGCACGCACTTCACTCTGGACCTTGGCGGGCAGGCGCGCTTCGGGCCGGATATCCATTGGGTCGACGAAATCGACTATACGGTGGACCCGGCGCTCAAGGGCGAATTCCTGGCGGCGGCGCGGCGGATCTGGGCGGGTGTGGAGGAGGACCGGCTACAGCCTGCCTATGCCGGCATCCGGCCGAAGCTTTCCGGCCCCGGCATGGCGGCGGCAGACTTCGTGCTGCAGGGTGAGGACGTTCACGGGCTGCACGGGCTGGTCAACCTGTTCGGCATTGAATCGCCCGGGCTTACCTCCTCCATGGCCATCGCCGCACGCGTGACGGCCATGCTGGGCGCGCCAGCCTGAATGCGCCGGTCTGCGACCGGCGCCCGATCATGCGCCGCTACGCCAGCCGGTCCAGATATTTGTCCAGGGTGATCGGATAATCGCGCACCCGCGCGCCGGTGGCGTTGTAGAGCGCGTTGGCGACGGCGGCGCCCGGCCCGCAGATTCCCAGCTCGCCCACGCCCTTGGCCTTCATGGGCGAAACGATCGGGTCCAGCGTGTCCAGAAAGATCACTTCCTGGTGCGGGATGTCGGCATGGACCGGGACTTCGTATCCGGCAAGATCGTGATTCACGAAGAAGCCGAACCGCTTGTCCACCGCCAGTTCCTCCATCAGCGCCGCCCCGGCGGCCATGACCATCGCGCCGATGACCTGGCTGCGCGCGGACAGCGGATTGAGGATGCGCCCTGCGTCGCATACCGCAAGCATCCGGCGGATGCGGCATTCGCCGGTATAGGCATTGACCGCCACTTCGCAGAAATGGCCGGCATAGGTGCCGACATCGTAGTCACGCTTGAACGCGCCGAACGTGATCGTGTCTTCGGCCGAGACTTCGCCGGCGTCCGACAAAGCGAATGCGCGATTGCCCGCCATGATCCGCCCGCCCGCAAAAAGCGCGGCATCGCCATCGAAACCCAGCTTCTGCCCGATCGTCCGGCGCAAGTTGACGCAGGCGGCGTAGACGCCGGCCGTCGAACTGGCCGCGCCCCATTGCCCGCCCGACCCCGAAGAGGCAGGCGATGCGGAATCGCCCAGCGTCACTGTCACCTTGTCGAGCGGCAGGCCCATGACTTCGGCGGCGGTCTGCGCGATGATCGTGTAGGACCCGGTGCCGATATCGGTCATGTCGGTTTCCACCGTCAGCCGGCCCGCAGCGTCCAACCGGACGCGGGCGCCAGATTGCATGGTGGGGGCGCCGCGATAGCCAGCAGCAACGCCCATACCGATCAGCCACTTGCCTTCGCGCACTTGCCCGGGGCGCGGGTTGCGGCGGGACCAGCCGAAGCGTTCCGCGCCTTCCTTCAGACAGCGCACCAGGTTGCGGTCCGAAAAGCGCTTGCCGGAGCCGCCGGGAACGACTTCCGGTTCGTTGCGGATGCGCAATTCGATCGGATCCATGCCCAGCTTTTCGGCCAGTTCGTCCATCGCCACTTCCAGCGCGAGGTGGCCCGGGGCTTCGCCCGGCGCCCGCATGGCATTGCCTTCGGGCAAGTCCAGCGTGGCAATGTAGTTGGCGACAAGCCGGTTGGCGCCGGCGTAAAGCTTGGGCGTTTGCTGGGTGCCGTTCTCGCCATCCTCACCATTCAGGTTGCCCGACCAGTTCTCGTGCGCGATGGCGGTGATCAGGCCGTCGCGACCGGCGCCGAGGCGCAAACGCTGGATCGTGGCATGGCGATGCGTGGTGTTGTTCGCCATCAGCGGGCGCTGCAGCGCCACCTTGACCGGTCGACCGGCGGCGCGAGCGCCCAGCGCAGCCAGCACGGCATCGGCGCGGACGAACAGCTTCCCGCCGAAACCGCCGCCGATATAAGGCGAAACGATGCGCACCTTGGCCGCGTCGATGTCCAGGATGGTCGCGATGCTGCGCTTGGCCCAGGCGATCATCTGGTTCGACGTCCACAGCGTCAACTGATCGCCCTGCCAGGCGGCGATGGTGGCATGCGGCTCCATCATCGCATGGCTTTCGTCGGACGTGGTGTAGCGGGCGTCCAGGGTGATCGGGGCTGCGGCGAACGCGCTTTCGAAGTCGCCCAGCGTCTCCTTGTCGGGCTTGCCGCCGTCACCTTTCGCCAGCGGCGCAGTGGGTGCGGCGCTGGCCAGATCGAAGCTGCCTTGCGCATGCTGGTATTGCGTGCGGATAAGCGCGGCGGCAGCGCGCGCCTGCTCGAAGGTTTCGGCTACGACACAGGCCACGGCTTGGTGGTAATGCGATATCTCGCTGCCGCCGAACAGCGGGGCGTTGTTCGATATGCCCTTGCCCACGGGCTTGGTCTCGGGCGCGGCAACCACTGCCAGAACGCCCGGCGCGGCGCGGGCGTGCGACGTGTCCATGGCGACGATGCGGCCTTTGGCGATGGCGGCACCGACGATGTAGCCATAGGCCTGATTCTCCGCCACATCATGCCGTTCATAGGCATAGGGCGCCGTGCCGGTCGTTTTCAGCGGGCCATCAATGCGCGGGGTTGACTGGCCGACGACCTTCGAGCGGTCGAAAAGATTTTCGCCTGCGGCAGCGTCGAATTTCATGACGGATCAGCCTTTCGCTTCGTCGATCACGCCGGCCAGGGTGCGTTCCGCCAGGGTGACCTTGAACCGGTTTTGTGCAGTGGGTCGGGCATCGGCGAAGACTTCGGCCGCCACGGCGCGCGCGCCTTGCGGCATCTTCGCTTCGGCAGCCTCCACTCGCCAGGGGCGCGCTGCCACGCCGCCGAAGGCGACGCGGCCGGATCCGTCCGGGGCGATCACCGCCGCCACCGACACCAGGGCGAAGGCGTAGGAGGCACGGTCGCGCACCTTGTGGTAGACATGCGTGCCGCCAAGGGGCTTGGGCAGGGTGACGAACGTGATCAGTTCACCAGGCGTCAGCACATTGTCCCGCTGGGGCTCCTTTGCGGGAAGGCGGTGGAACTCTGCGATGGGGATGGTGCGGGCCGTGCCGTCCGGCCTGATTGTCTCCACCGTGGCATCCAGCACGCGCAGCGCCACCGCCATGTCGCCGGGATACGTGGCGATGCACGCGTCCGAACTGCCGATCACCGCAAGCTGGCGTGAAAAGCCCTCGATCGCGCCGCATCCGGAACCGGGGCGGCGCTTGTTGCAGGGCATGTTGGTGTCATAGAAATAAGGGCAGCGGGTGCGTTGCATCAGGTTGCCCGCGGTGGTCGCCTTGTTGCGCAATTGGCCGCTGGCCCCGGCAACGATCGCGCGCGTCAGCACCCCGTAATCGCGCCGCACGCGCGGGTCGGACGCAAGCACCGTGTTGCTGACCAGCGCGCCGATCCGCAGCCCGCCCTCTTCGGTTTCCTCGATGCGATCGAGGTCGAGGTCCTGCACGTCGACAAGATGCGTCGGCGTCTCGATCTCCAGCTTCATCAGGTCCAGCAGATTGGTGCCGCCGGCCAGGAAGCGTGCGCCCGGGCGCGCCGCCACGGCCGCGGCTGCCTGCGCCGGACTGCTGGCGCGTTCATATGTGAAGGCCCTCATGCCTGCTTCTCCCCGGTTCCGATGCCGGCAACTTCGGCAATGGCCTCGGCAATGTTGGAATAGGCGCCGCAGCGGCAGATGTTGCCGCTCATGCGCTCGCGCAGTTCCATGTTGGTGGGGGCGGCATGGGCAACGATGTCGTCCTGCACATGACTGGGCACGCCCCGTGCGATTTCCTTGAGCACCGATACCGCCGAACAGATCTGGCCCGGCGTGCAGTATCCGCACTGATAGCCGTCATGCCGGATGAAGGCCGCCTGCATCGGGTGGAGGTGTTCCGGCGTGCCGAGGCCCTCGATCGTGGTCACCTCGTCCCCCTCGTGCTGGATGGCCAGGCTGAGGCAGGAATTGATGCGGTTGCCGTTCACGATGACCGTGCAGGCGCCGCACTGGCCGTGGTCGCACCCTTTCTTGGTGCCGGTAAGGCGCAGATGCTCGCGCAGCGCATCGAGCAGGGTGGTGCGCGTATCCAGCGTGAGGCGGACCTGTTTGCCGTTGACCTTGAAGTTGACCGGCATGGTCGGCGGGGCGCTCGGGCTGGGGGGCGATAGCGAAGCGCCAACCGCGCCGGGCGACGTCGCCATCGCAGCCGAAGCAGCGCCCGCCGCCAGCACGCCGCGGCGCGACACGTTCAATTCTCCGCCGATTTCCATCGCGTCGCCCTCTGTTTCTGTCTGGCCGTTGTTCCGCAGGTATCGCCTGCGCGTAGAGATTGTCGCAGATAACGCATGAATCTGCACGCAGTTCAACTGTGCCCTCTACATTGCAATCATGAGTTATCCTCATGAATAGCGGGTTGCCGCCGCGGCGGAGGCATCTCACCTCGCATTTGCGCAAGGCAGCGGCTATCAAACAAGACGACGGGCGTTTAGGAGAGGCGGAACTTGCGCATCGCGACCATCACCAACTGGGCCTATGCGGCAACGGTTGGCCTTACCCTCGCGGCCGGCGTCACGATGATCCTGGCGTCCAACGCCGATCGCGTCGAACGCGATGCCGTGCAGCAGCGAAACCGCTTCGACGAACTGACCACGCAGATCGAGAACGACCTTTCGGAGCTTACCGATCAGGCGCGGCTTTTCGCGGTTTCGGGCGATCCCAGCCATGAAATCGTCTATACGCGGACCGAGCAGGCAATCGGCTCCGTGGAACAGCGCATCGCCCGGCTGCGCGATCAGGGCGCGGGCGAGCAGGAGCTTCACTCGCTGAAGGATGCGCTGGTTCAGGCCGCCAGCCTGGAGGATGAGCAGCACGCCGCCATTGCCGCCATGCAGAAGGGCGATGCGGAGGGTGCGCGCCGGATCGTGTTCGGCCCGGAATACGAGCGGGAGCTTGAACGCGCGCATTTCCAGATGGAGCGTTTCCGGTACCTGCTCGATCAGCGGTCGGATCAGGCGGTGGATGAGGCGGGTGTCGCTTCGCAGCGGCTGCGCACCGTTTCCGAAATCATGGTCGGGATCACGGCCGCGCTGTTCCTGTTCGTGCTGGCCTTCATCCTGAAGCGGCGCATCCTGAAACCCGTCGTGCGGCTGAGCGATGTGGTGAACCGGCTGGCGGAGCAGGACTATGAGGTGGAACCGCCGCCGGTCGCCCATGTGGACGAGATCGGCGACATGGCCCAGGCCATTCGCATCTTCCGCGAGAATGGGCTGGAGCGGCAGAAACTGGAACGGCAACGCGATGCGGACTGGGCGGTGCGCGAATTGCTCGCGCGCATGGCGCAGCGATTGCAGGGGTGCGAATCGGTCGACGACTTGCTGGATATCGTCCGCCTTTTTGCGCCGAAGATTGCGCCAACGCTGGCAGGGCGGCTCTTCGTGCTGGACGCGCAGCGATCCAGCATGGCCTGCGCGGCCGAATGGCAGGGGCCGCTGGGGGGAGAGGTCGCCTTCGGCCCGGACGATTGCTGGGCCCTGCGGCGCGGGCAGATCCATTATCCCGGCAGCAAGCTGACCGATGTGCCGTGCCGGCATGTCGCGCCCGAAGCCGTGAGCGCGACGATCTGCGTGCCACTGGCCGCGCAAAGCGAAACCATAGGCCTGCTGGTCCTTCAGAATCTGGAGCCCGCGCACGAACCGGACGAGGCGATGATCGCCTATATAGAGCTGATGTCCGAAACGATCGGCCTGGCGCTTGCCAATCTCAACTTGCGCCAAGCGCTTCGCGCCAAGGCCCTGTTCGATCCCTTGACGGGGTTGCGGAATCGTCACGAGCTTGACGAGACCCTGGCGCGCCTGACCACCGAGGCCGATACCTCGGGAACGATGCTGGGCTGCATGATGCTGGACATCGATCATTTCAAGGCGTTGAACGATACCTTCGGGCACGATGCCGGCGATCTGGTGATCCGCTCGGTTGCCGGGGTGTTCGCCAGCGTGGTGCAGGATCGGGATCTCGTCTACCGTTACGGTGGGGAGGAATTCCTGATGTTGATGCCGGGCTTCGACGAAACGCAGGCCGTTACGCGTGCGGAGACGATCCGCGAACGATTGGCGCGCCTGAAACTCGCCTATCACGGGCAACCGCTTGGGCCTGTGACCGTCTCGATGGGTGTGGCCATCTATCCGGTCCAGGGCGGCGTCCGCAGCCTTATCGCCAGCGCCGATGCCGCGCTGCTTCGTGCCAAGGAAGAAGGGAGGGACCGCGTGGTCATTGCCGCAGATCGTCCGTCAGCGGCAAGTCCGATTGCCGCGATGCATCGGGTCACTGGAAATAGCTAACAAAACTCCATTTAGTAAGGCTCGGCAATTCTGACATAGTGGCGGCTATGCAACGGCTTAGGATCGTGATCATTGCAGGTCTCCTGGCTGTTCTGGCTGCACTGATTCCGCTTGTCGCAATTGCGGGTTATGGGCGTATTCGCGCGCAAAGGGCGGAACAGGCGCACCTGCAGGAATACAGCGACTGGACGCTGAAGCGTGCCGATCACAGCTTCGGCAGGGCGCGCGCGATCATGACCAAGCTGCAGCACGAAAACTGGCACGATTGCTCGCCCGCCCATATCGCCCGGATGCGTCTGCTGACCATCCAGTCCGGCGCGGTCGACGAGATCGGCTATTTCATCGACGGCAAGCTTGCCTGCACCGGCTGGGGGCCGGTTCCGGGGAACGTCGATATCCTCAAGCAAAAGCCGGAGATCATTCTGCCGGACGGGTTTGGGCTGCGCCTGAACGTGCATCCCACCGTCACCGGTGCAGCCCACATGCTGGAGATTTCGCGGGGGGACTACGCCACCCTGATCAGCCCGGATCGCCTTGTCGACGTTCTTACCGACACGGATATGACGCTGGGCCTGGCGACGCTGGATGGTCGCCTGATTGCCGTGAATGGGAAGATCGATCCTGCAGTTGCGCGTCGGATGGCGGCGGGCGGCATGTTCGATCGGTCCGATGCGCATGTCGCCTCTTCCAAACGCAACACGATGCTGCGTGCCTTTGCAATCACCGACCGTTCGCTGGTGGAGGACAGGGTCGATCGCGAAGTGTGGATGCTCATCCCGGTCGGGCTGGTCGTGTCGGCGTTGCTGCTGGGGCTGATTTTCTGGGTATCGCACCAGCGCCTGTCGTTGGAGCGCGAACTGGCGATCAGCATCCGCAAGCGCGAGTTTCGGGTTTTCTACCAGCCCATCATCGAACTATCGACCGGGCTGTGCGTGGGGGCTGAAGCATTGCTGCGCTGGCAGCGGCCGGACGGCAGTTCGGTGCACCCCGATTTCTTCATCCCGTTTGCCGAGTACCACGGGGTGATCGACAAGCTGACGGATCTCATGATCGAAACCGTGCTGAGCGATCTTGCACCGATGCTGCGCCGCGAACGCAGTGCGCATATCGCCATCAACATATCGTCCAGCGACATGCAGAGCGGCCGGTTCCTGCCAGTGCTGGATCGGGCCATGGCCGCGTCCGGCGTCGCGCCGCGGCAGATCTGGCTGGAGGCGACCGAGCGCGGCTTCATGAACGCCTCCGCCGCGCGGCGGACGGTGGACAAGGCGCGGGCGCGGGGCCATCTGGTCGCCATCGACGATTTTGGAACCGGCTATTCCAGCCTTTCGCTGCTGGAGCGGCTTCCGCTCGATACGCTGAAGATCGACAAGACCTTCGTGGAAGCGATCGGCAAGGCGGCGGCCACCAGCGTGGTCATTCCGCACGTGATCGAAATGGCGCATGGGCTGGATCTGCGCATCATTGCCGAAGGCGTGGAGACAAAGGAACAGGAAGCCTATTTGCGGGAGGCGGGAGTCGAGTTCGTGCAGGGCTGGCTCTATGCCAAGGCGCTCGCGCCGCTGGAGTTCGTCAGGTTTTTCGAGGACAAGAACCGCGGGCGTGAAGCCTCGTTCTTTGCGGCGAGAGCCATGGAGCCAACGGGCGCCATACCTTAGAGCCGACTGGAAAATGCCAGCGGGGCATTTTTTAAGCGGTACCGACCCTGTTCCCCGCCCTGCCGCCCGCAAGATATTTGCGATGGCGGGACAGCCCAGTAACGCGAAATTGGCGTTTCACGAATTTCCAACGAGACTCTTGGGTCGCGTGGATAAATTCGGGAGCGGAATATAAGAGATGCCAATCCGAAACAGCCATTCCGGTTTCGCCAACATTCACGTCGATCCCAAGATAGGTTAAGGTTCCCGTAGGTCTGACGCGATGATGTGGCCTCCGGTGAATAATCAAGATTATCCGCTCGAAGTGATCCGTTACCTCTATGAAGATGGCGCTAGAGATTATGTCTTTTTCGCGCAAATTCTAGGTGTCGTCAGCTACGATCAAAACGACAATAGCTATCAAAAAATTCCTATCCGCCGCCTTCAGGACGCCGTACTTCTTACGAAATACCTGATAAATGAGGGAGGCTTTAAGGCTGGGAAAAATATCAGAGGGGATGGTGGTAAAATAAATATACATCGTTACCCGGACGATGGCGGAGATCTGTTTTCTGACATAGGTCGAGATTTTGATCAGGGTGGATTAACTTGTGACGAGCTGACGTTTGGATATTGGCTGACGAAAATCGATATTGGCGCCGCTCCAGATGGCATTCCTAGCGAGATCCAGCAGCTTTTCTCTAAAGTCTAAATGTCCGGTACCCCGCATATTCTCCCATTCAGCGCGCGCTCCACGCGGCCTGGGTCTGCAATGTCGGCGAAGTTCCTTGGGGCACCAGCCTCAGCAATCAGTCTTGGGAGAGGCTGCGCGAAAGGCTTCGAACTCGCTCCCCGTCCATTTGGCCACCGCTTTGGCGGCCGCGGCCAGCCAGTGTTCCGGGCGCCGGTGCAGATCGTCGAGGACCGGCTGGCAGACGGGTTCAAGGCCCGAATGGATGTTAGCCAATTCACGCCCCATGGCCTCCAGCAGTTTTGCGCGAAGGGCAGCGTTCGGCTCGGCCATGTCGACTTTTCGGCTATTGGGCGCCAATCGGCGGACGACGTGGCGCTGCCGATAGCGCAGGAACGGATCGGGCGACCGCCACCGGCTTTCGGCCAGTTCCGCCGCCAGCCCCGGCGCCGTCCCGTCGTTGCCCGCCGCCACCCAGCATGACGGCATCAGCGCTTTGGCCTCAACCGCGATCGGCCCACCGCGATAGGACCCGAAAGCGGCGAAACGTGCGCGTCCAAGACTGCCGGTGCCGGCCGAACGGCGCGAATAGACGACCGATGGCACGGGTTCCGGCAGAGCCGTCACTATTGCCGCCTTCATGTCTGCGGTGGGGGCATCTTCCGCAGCCGCCGCAAGATCGGCCCAGAACGCCTGCCGCTTGTCGTCCGACGCGGCAAAGGCATTGCGCAGCCAGAGATGATCGCGTTCGAGCACGAAAGCCGCGGGATCGTCCAGTCCCCGGCGGTAGCCCTCAAGGATCGGCATGGCCGTATCGTCGGCGTCGGCGTCATCGTCGGCGAGCAGGACGCTGGCACAAAGGCGCACCAGATCCAGCGCATAGGGCAGCCGCGCCGCTTCGTCGAAGTCGTTGACGCCCCATACAAGCCGGGCTTCCGCATCGCGCCACAGTCCGAAGTTGCCGGCATGGGCATCGCCCACGGATGGAGCGGGCGGTGCGTCCATCAACTGGGGGCAGATCGAGGGTGCGGCCTGCGCCCAGCGCCAACAGGTGCCGCGCAGGAAAAGGAACGGACTGCGCGCCATCTTCCGATGTTTCTTCGCGATGTCCGGGGCATAGAACTCCGGCCCGAGGTAGGTTTTCATGTCCGCTTCGAAATCGGCCATCGATGTCGCGAAGTCTTTCATGCGCTATCGTCCCTGTCGCTGCGCCGATTGGCGGCGATCATGCAGGGGGAAGCGGCGCACGTCCATCCGCTCCGGCCGGCCTATGCCGAACTGCACGATCCGTTGTCGCTGCGCGCTATCGCCCCGCGCTGGAGCGAATTCGGCGTGGCGATTGGCCGGAACCTGCAATTTCGCTAAGAGGGGCAAGGCGTCGTCAAGACACGGGAAGCTATTGCAATTCCGGCTGGCGCGTCGTGAACCGGGAGAAGTTCTTGTGACCTGGCTGCGCCGAATCCTGATCGAGCTTTGGGCTATGGTCGTGTTCGCGGCGATCATTGGCTTTCTCGGCCCGTTCGGGACCTATTTCAACGGCGATTTTGTCGCGCGGTCCTGGCGCTGGTGGATGCAATTGATGGGGGCCTATGTACTGGTCCGCCCGTCCATCATGCTTTGGACCGCCATCGCCGATGCCACCTCGCTACCCCGCCGGCTCTTGGTCTTTTGGGGCGTGCTGCTGTCCAGCTTTCCGTTGGCGCTGTTGTGGACATGGAGCGCCAGCGCCTACTTTCATTCGCTGGACGGATTTGCCGGAATCCTGCCCTTTTCGGTGCTGAGCGCGATTGCCGTGCTGGCCGTGACGTATTGGGCGCAGCGGGCGGATGAACAGTTGCGCGATGCGCTGGGGAGTGGCGGTAGGCCCGGGCAGGCGGCGGAACGATCAGGTTTACCGCAGGGCACCGGACGATCGATGCCTGAGCGCGATGGAGATGTGAGGTCCGCTGATGCCTCGCCCGGCGATACGCCGGGGCCGCGTCTGCTCCGCCGGCTCGCCCCGGGTTTCAGCGAGCCAGTGATCGCGCTTCAGAGCGAGGATCATTACGTCCGCGTTCACGGCAAAGCCGGCAGCGAAATGGTGCTGATACGCTTGCGTGATGCCGTCGCGGAAATGGATGGCATGCCGGGCGAGCAGGTGCACCGCAGCTGGTGGGTGGCTCGCGACGGCATAGCCGAAGTGACGGCGGATGGACGCAATCGCACGATACGGCTCGCCAACGGCGCCGTCGCCCCGGTCGCGCGGGATTCGGTGCCACGGCTTGAACGGATCGGCTTCCTTCCCGAACTGTCCTGAAGAACCGCGCTGCCCAATACACGGACCGGGATGAGACGAAGCGACTATTCGCGCTGCGAAAACGGATAGACGCGCACGCATTCTATCGTATTGTCGCATCAAGAGAACAGAACGCACGATCATTCATTCCGGGCCGCAAACCGATCGCGTCAATCCATCGTCCTCATGTTTCTCAATCACAGGAATGCGTGATGTCCCGTTCAAGCCATGTTTCGATTGCGTTGCTCGGCTTCCTGCTTGCCGCCCCGGCAGTGGCTGAACCTTCGGGCCAGGCGCCCGCTGCCCCGTCTTCCGCGTCAAGTCCGGCATCCAGCGCCGTTCCGGAAGGCTTCGCGCTCGCGCCCGATGGGACGACGCTGATCCATGTCGCCAGCGGCCTGCGCTTCCCCGCCAATTTCAAGGGGTTCGAGCGGCTGAAGGAACAGGCCAACGATCCCAGCGGCCAGTACGTCGCCATCAGCTACGCCCACCCGCTGCGTGGCACCAAGGAGAACGTGGTGGTGCGCTTCGCCGTGGTGCAGATCGATGAAATGTCGGCGCGCGACCATTACCTGATCATGCGGCAGGCGGCGATGTCGCACTTCTCCGCGCCGACGATCGTTTCAGAAGGCGCGGTGAAGATTCCGAACGATCCCAAGCTGGATGCCTATCGCGGCACTTTCAGCGGCATCCGCGATAACCAGCCCTGGCGCTTCAGCCTGACGACGGTGGACTACGGCCATTGGAGCGGCCGGATGACGGCGGCCTATCCGGAACGCAACGCAGCAGAGGCCGAACAATACCTTGGCGTGCTGTTGACCGAAGTTCGCGCGCAGACGCCCAAGGCGCTCGGCAAGAAATAGGTCCTCATCCTAGAGGACGTTCAGGCCGAGTTGGGAAAGCAGTTCGGCCGCCTGCACTCGCGAGATGGTCGCCCCGCGGAACAGCCGGGCGTCCATCAGTTCGATGCCGCCGAGGTCTGCGCCGCGCAAGTCCGCCTGCTCGAAGCGCGAACCGGCAAGGGTTGCATTGCGCAGCGAACTGTCTTCGAACACCGCCATTCGGAAATCGGCCTTTTGCAGATCGGATTCCGACAGATCCACCCGTTTGAGAACCGCCTTCTTCAAGGAAATGCCGGGCAGGCGGGCGTAGGATAGCAGCGTTTCCTCCAGCGCGATGCCGATCGTGGAAGCATCGGTCAGGTCCGCCCCGGTCAACTTGCACCGTTCGAAACGAGCGGAGACCAGCCGCGCGCGGCGGAATGAGGCGTTGTTGAAATCGCCGCCGCTGATCAGCGCGCTGCCAAGGTCGGCGCCGACGAACGAGGCTTCGCTCCCCCGGCAGCCCAGAAACCGCGCGCTGGCCAGCGTTGCCCCATCAAACCGGGCGCCGCGCAGGGCGCATCGTTCCAGCACGATATCCTCCAGATCGAGCCCGGAAAAGTCGCCTTCGTCCAGATCGCAGTCCGTCAGCGTTCGCACACCTGCCGCCCAGGCCGAAAGCAGATCGTCGCGCCCCACGGCGCGGTCCGCCAGCTCGGGATGGATTTTTGCTGAATCGTTCATTGCGCCATTATGCGGGCCGCTGGCTGCGCGGCAAGCCGCTGCTGCCAAGATCCGGGGTAATGTCCCTGGGGCCTCACCCTAGGTATCATTCCGGGAATATGACGCGCCTGTCACAAGACGGCAGTGAATCGGTTCCAGACTTGCCGGCATCATATCTCGATGCGTCCCGGCCGCGCCCTTTCCGCATGAAACCGTCGTATGCAGAAGGAGGCCGTCCGGGCCCGGCCGGAGGCACGAATGCACAATACGATCGGCATGGCCCATCCCGATTTGCCGAACACGTCCAGCACGCGTCCCGATCTGCAAAAAGGGCTCGGCAAAGCTGGCGTGATCGGGTTTTCGGCAGCGATCCTGGCCTCCATCCTCTACGTTGCGTCCAGCGTGTTTCGCGACGCGCAGGCGGCGCATGTCCACCCCACGGCGCTGCTGCCGTTCATCCTGCTGTTCATCGCCCTGCTGATCGCGTTGGGGTTCGAATTCGTGAACGGCTTCCACGATACCGCCAATGCGGTGGCCACGGTGATCTACACCAATGCCATGCCGGCGACGACGGCGGTGGTGTGGTCCGGCTTCTTCAACTTTCTGGGCGTGCTGATGTCCAGCGGTGCAGTGGCTTTCGGCATCGTATCCCTACTGCCCGTGGAACTGATCCTGAAAGTGGGCTCTCAGGCGGGCTTCGCCATGGTGTTCGCCTTGCTGATCGCAGCGATCATCTGGAATCTGGCGACCTGGTGGCTGGGCATTCCCTCTTCCAGCTCGCACACCCTGATCGGATCGATCATCGGCGTCGGCATCGCCAATGCCTTCATGGAGGGCAAGTCCGGCACCGCCGGCGTTGACTGGTCGAAAGCGGCGGAGATCGGGCAGGCGCTGTTGTTCTCGCCGCTGATCGGCTTCGTGCTGGCGGCCCTGCTGTTTCTGGCGATGAAGCTTCTGGTGCGCCATCCCGCGCTCTACCGCGAGCCGGAGCCGGGCGTGCCGCCACCGCTGTGGATCCGCGCGCTGCTGATCTTCACTTGCACCGGCGTCAGCTTCGCGCACGGATCGAACGATGGCCAGAAGGGCATGGGCCTGATCATGCTGATCCTGATCGGCACCGTTCCCACCGCTTATGCGCTGAACCGCGCCGTGCCTGCGCAATATACCGAGCAGTTCCATGTGAACGCCATTGCCGCCGTCTCCGTGCTGCAGCCCCCGGTCGAGCCGATGTCTCCGCAGGCCGCGCGCGCCACCGTGACGCGCTTCATTGCCGACAAGCAATTCGGGCCTGACACCAAGCACGCCGTGGCCGAACTGGTCATCGATATCGACGATCAGGTGCGCCAGTACGGATCGCTGGCCAGGGTCCCGGCCGAAGCGGTCAAGAACGTGCGTAACGACATGTATCTGGCATCCGAAGCGATCAAGCGTCTGGAAAAGGAGAAGGCCGCCGGGCTTTCGGAGGCGGACACAGCCGCCTTGTCGCGCGTCAAGGACTCGCTGGACAAGGGCACGCGCTTCATCCCCACCTGGGTGAAGGTTGCGGTCGCGCTGGCTTTGGGCCTTGGCACGATGATCGGATGGCGGCGGATCGTCATCACTGTGGGTGAGAAGATCGGCAAATCGCACCTTACGTATGCGCAAGGCGCCGCGGCGGAACTGGTCGCCATGGGCACGATCATGGGGGCGGACACGCTAGGCCTGCCGGTTTCGACGACCCATGTGCTTTCATCCGGTGTGGCCGGCACGATGGCGGCAAACCGATCCGGCCTGCAGATGTCCACGATCCGCAATCTGGCCGTCGCCTGGGTGTTGACGCTGCCGGCCTCGATCGCGCTGGCGGCGCTGCTCTACTGGCTGTTCCGCATGGCTATCTGAATCTGGTCATGCCCTGTCAGTCGTCAGCTGACAGGGCGTGGATAGGCAGCAGCGCGGCGCCCAGCGTGATGGGTGAGCCGCGCAGGCCTGAGACGCGGACCGGCGGCCTTCGCACGCCGAACGTTGTTACAAGGTTCGCGCGGTCAAGCCTTTCGCCCAACCCCCGCAGGATCGCCGGCGGCAGCGGGCCGGCCAGCACGATCGCGCCCGGGTCCAGCCAGGCGAAGGCGGTGTTGCAGATCAATTCGAGCTGGCCTGCCGCCCGGTCCATCCACGCCTCGATCGTATCGCGCTGGTCCGCCGCTTCGGGATCGATTTCTCCCACCGATGTCACCGCGCAGCCGGCGGCGCGTAAATTGGTGAGCAGGTCCAGCGGGCTGGGGCGGGGATGCTCCATCGGGAACAGGCAGCCCACTTCGCCCGCCACGCCGAACTGCCCGCGCACCAGCCGGCCGTCGACGATCACCCCCGCGCCGATGCCATAGCCCAGCAGCACGACCACCACGGTCGAAAAGTCCTGCAGCAGTCCGTCCACGTAATATTCGGCCAGGGCGGCGGCATTGGCGTCGTTCTCCAGCCAGAGCGGCCAGCCCAGTTCGCGCGCCATGATCTCTCGCAAGGGCACGTCGCGCCATTCGGGCAGCGCGTCGACCACGCTCCAGCGCTCGCCTTCGATGGACATGGCAGGGCCCGGCACGGCCACGCCAAGGCCCAGCATGCGCTGGCCCAGCAGGTTGTGCCGGTCCACCAGCCCATGGGTGATGCCGCGCAGCTTGGCGGCAAATTCTTGCGGCGTGATCGGCGGTATCGTTTCGCGATGGGTGGCGATCACCCCGCCGGCCAGATCGAGCAGCGCGATATCCAGCAGTCCCTTGTGCGCGGTGGCACCCACGGCATAGCCGCCGCCCGGTGCGATGCGCAGCGGCACAGCCGGCCGGCCGCGCGCCTGCGCCTCTGCGCCGGTCATTTCTTCCAGAATGCCAAGCGCCATGAGCGAGCGGGACAGCTTGGTCAGCGCCGCACCGCTCATTTCCAGACGTATCCCCAGCGCGGAGCGCGACAGGGGCCCGGCCTTGCGCAGTTCGCGGATGATACGCCGCTGGTCCTTATCGATCAGGGGAAGCTGCATTTTGGAAGGATTCCGATGCGCCGAAAATCGGCTGGTCGCAGATATTAATTATTTTCTATAAAATATTTAAAAATGTCACCTTGAGCCGTCAAGTGCCCCCTCGTCGCCGCTTCGGGCGGCTTTCGAATTTTCGAATCGAGGGGCATCATGTTCAAGACCGTTCTTGCCGCCGGCACGGCGCTTACCGCCATCTGCACCGTCCTTGCGACGCCCGCCTATGCCGCGGACGAGGCCGCAGCCGCCGACAGCGGTGCGGGTGCGCCGGCAGGCGAAGCGACGTCCGGCGACATCATCGTCACCGGATCGACCCGCGCGCAGCGCCGCTTCGACGTGTCTTATGCGATCAACACGATCACGCAGGATGACATGGCGAAGATCGCCCCGGTCAACTTCGCGGACCTGATCGGCCAGCTTCCCGGCTTCCAAACCGAAATCACCGGCGGCGAAGTGCAGAACATCTACCGCATTCGCGGGTTGCCCAGCGACGGCGGTTTCGTCAGTTTCCAGCAGGACGGCCTGCCGCTGTTCCATGAGAACGACGGCGTGTTCTTCCGCGGTGACGCCCTGATCAAGCCGGACCTGATGACCGACCGCCTGGAAGTGGTGCGCGGCGGCCCGGCGCCGGTTTATGCCAGCTATTCGGGCGCGATCATCAACGCCATCACCGTCACCGGCAGCGACGTGGCGCGTGGCAAGGCGCAAGTGACGCTGGGTGACACGGGCCTCTATCGCTTTGACGCCTATCAGGCCGGCCCGCTGGGCAAGAACACCTATTACGCCGTGGGCGGCTTCATGCGCTATCACGACGGCTATCGCGACAACGGCTTCCCCAACGACAAGGGCGGCCAGATCCGCGCCAACATCAAGCATGACCTTGAAAACGGCTCGATCAAGCTGAGCCTGAACTACGTCAACGATCACAACGTCTTCTACCTGCCGATCCCGACCGCCGACCCGCGCGATCCCAGCGTCAGCCTGGACAAGTACATCGACTATTTCACCGGCACGATGAACTCGCCGGCGTTCCGCAACGTCAACCTGAAGTACCGTGACGGCGCGGGCGTGATCCAGAGCCGCAACAGCGATCTGTCCGACGGCCGCCACATGCAGATGGTGAACTTCGGCGCGCAGTACGATGCCGATTTCGATGGCTGGCTGGTCTCGGCCAAGGCCGGGTACACGCAGGGCAAGCTGGACTTCACGGCGTTCTATTCGACCACCAACCCGGCCGATGCCGATACCTTCGCCAGCAGCTATCTGGCGCGCGCGACCACCGCTTTCGGCGCGGTCGATCACCTCGGCTACGTGCTGGCCGGCACCAACACCGTCTACGATCCCAATGCCGCCTCCGGGCTTGTCATGCAGGGCCAGTACCGCGACATCCACTCGAAGTTCTATTCGGCGCAGGGCAACCTCTCGATCGCGAAGAAGTTCGACACTGGCATCGGCAGCCACGACATCAAGCTGGGCCTTTATGCCAGCGCCTATGGCGAAGACAGCAAGACGCTGTACCAGAACTACCTGATCGAAGTGGCGGGCAAGCCGCGCACGCTGGACCTCGTGGCCTATAACGCCGCCGGCACCGCGATCGGATCGGTCACCGACAATGGCGTGCTGAACTATGCCGCCACGCTGAACCAGGGCGATTCCGACGCCAAGATGTTCGCGATCTATGCGAACGACACCTGGGAAATCGTGCCGGGCCTGCGCATCGATGCCGGCATCCGCCACGAACGCTACAGCTACAAGGGCTGGGCGGCGCTGACCGAGCAGGTGAACCTGGGCGACGCCACCACGCTGGCCGACGATACCACGCGCGGCTTTACGGGCGCGATCGTCACCCAGAAGCTGAAGCCCAACGTCACCAACTGGACCGTCGGTGCCAACTACGATTTCAACAACCACATCGGCATCTACGGCCGCGCATCGCACCTTGAAACGCCGCCGAACGTGCAGACGGTGATGAGCATCAACCCGACGATCCTCACCACGATTGCCGATCAGTACGAAGTGGGTCTGAAGCTCGCCTCCGGCCGTTCGTACCTCTACGTCACCGGGTTCTACACCAACTTCGACCCGCTCAACGCCTCGTTCCTTGCTTACGATCCGACCACGGGCCGCAACGATGTGAACGTGCCGTTCGTGGGTGAAGCGCAAGTGAAGGGCGTGGAGTTCGACGGTGCCTGGTCGGTCACGCCGTGGTTCACGCTGAACGGCGCGCTGACGATCAGCGATCCGAAGTACAAGAGCTTCCAGAGCGCGACGGGCGCCGATCCGGAGCAGGTGGAAGGCAACCAGATCGTTCGCGAACCGAAGGTCTACGGCAATATCCGCCCCAGCTTCAACTTCACGACCGCTGGCACGGACGTGTCGATCTACGGACGCTACACCTACATGGGTAAGCGTTACGTCGATCTCTACAACGACACGGCGCTGCCGGCCTATGGCACGGTGGGCGCGGGCTTCACGCTCACGCGTGGCACCTGGCAGATGCAGGTGGTGGGTGACAACCTGTTCAACGCGCACGGGTTGACCGAAGGCAACACCCGCACCGACTCGCTCAGCGGGCAGGGCAGTGCAGAGGCGATCTACGGCCGCCCGATCTTCGGTCGGAACTTCCGTCTTATGGTGAGCAAGGCGTGGTGATGGCACTGCGTTCGCGAGGTCTAGCCGCCAGCCTCCTCATGGCGGCCATGCTTCCGGTCTCGACCGTCCCGGCTTCGGCCGGGGCGGCTCGCGACCGCAAGGTGGAACTGCTGTCCGACCATCTGTTCCCGATGCTGGGCGAAGTGGGCAGCGATGCCCGCGCGGTCGCGGCACTGAAGGCGCGCTATGACGTGGCCACGCTACTGGAAGCCCGCCGGGCGCGAGAGGTGGCTTGCGGCGAGGATGCACTCTGCGCCGCGCAGGCGCTGGTCTGGAGCGATGCCGAAAAAGCGACGCTGGGCACGGCCGCAGCCGGCCTCGTCACCACCCGCAAGGCCGATGACGGCAACTTGGCCGGACTGGATCGTGAGATCGACGGCATCAACATCGTGATCCGCACGTATGCGCTGGGCCTTGCTCCGCGCTATCCGCAGATCGACGGTTCGGGCCTTGCGCTCGATAACGAGGAAGCGAAGAACCGCACGATGGCTGCGCTGGCGCTGGCCCGCACACCGCGCGGGGGATCGGCGCAGGCGCTGGATCCCAGCATCGAGTTCGCGCTGGCGCTGCTGGATGCCAACGACCGCACCGACGCCATCGGTTACGAACCCATCAACGACGGCCTCAATGCGCCGGCCATGGCGCGCGCGAAGACCATCGACTGGAAGCGCTATCGCTATTCGGCGATGATCGTCACCGGCGTCGGCCCGGAAGTGCCCGAAATGTCGCTCAGCCCCCTGAGCAAGCTGCATATCCGGTTGGCGGCGAACCGTTTCGCGGCGGGGGACATCCCCATCATCATCGTGACCGGCGGCCGCGCGCACCCGCGCGCCACGCGCTTTGCCGAGGCGGAGGAACTGCGGCGCGGCCTGATCGAACGCTATGGCATTCCCGCCGATGCCATCGTGATCGAGCCCTATGCCCGCCACACGACGACCAACTTGCGCAACGCCACCCGCCGCCTGATGGCGATGGGCGCGCCGCTCGACCGGGATACGCTGATCGTCTGCAATCCGGCCCAGAGCGCCTACATCGAAACCCCGCTTTTCGCGCAGCGCAATCTGGACGAACTTGGCTATCAACCGGGTCAAGTGGGTCACCGCCTGTCCCCGACCGAGCTTGAATTTCGTCCTTCCTCCAAGTCGGCGCGGCTTGATCCGCGCGATCCGCTGGATCCCTGATAGGAAAGGCCATCCGAAGATGCGTTTTCCCGTGATCGCCGCTCTCGGCGTACTCGCCCTGCACCCTTCCGCCGCCTATGCCTGGGGCGGCACAGCCCACGCCGTGATCGACCGCGCCGCGATCGAGGCGATCCCCGCCGATGGCCCGGTTTTCCTGCGCAAGTACGAGGACTATATCGGCGCCTCCGCCTCGTTGCCGGACAGCTGGCGCGGGGATGACGAGAATTTCTCGAAGATCGAGGAAGACCCGAACCACGGCTGGTTTCGCGAACAGTTCACGTTTCTGAAGCCGATCCCGCGTTCGCGTTATGAGTTCGTCCTCGCGCTCTACAAGCATTACGAGACGATCAAGGACAGCGATCCCGCCACTGCCGCGCGCACCAATGTGCGGTGGACCGGCACGCTGCCTTATGCGGCGATGGAAGCCTACCAGCGCCTGATCACCTGCATGCGCTATGTCCGCAAGGCCAATGCGGAAGGTGGCGACGCTTCAGTGCCCGAACAGCACTGCGCATTTCAGGTGATCCGCCTGGGCCACTACATCGGCGACGGCGCGCAGCCGCTGCACGATTCGGTCAACAGTGACGGCTGGCGCGGTGACAACCCGCATGACTACACGCGTGACCGCACGATCCATGGCCGGTTCGAAAGCGGGTTCGTGGACGGCATGAAGCTGACGGTTGCCGATATCGCCCCGCGCATCGCCGCGCCAGGCCATCGGGAGGGGGACATGTTCGATGCGGTCCTGGCCTACCTCGACACGGCGGGCGACAAGATGGAGCAGGTCTACAAGCTGGAAAAGCGCGACCACTTCACCAACTTCGCGGACCGCGACACGCGCGAACTGGTTTACGCCCAGACCAGCAGCGGTGCCGCCATGCTGCGCGACATGATCTGCCGCGCCTGGGCCCAGAGCGCGACTCCGCCCGCTAAGGTGGTTCCCGCCCCGCTCGACTTCGCCAATCCCAGGTTCAATCCCGAGACCGGCTCCGCGCCGGGCTGAACCATCGGGTCGCACGATGGGCTGCGAGCGCCGCGAGCACACGCTCATGCCGCTCGTGGCCCATCCTCATGCGTGACAGCAGGGCCACGGCGGCAAGACTTCCCAGCATCGGCACACCCAGGCCAAGCGCGATCATTCCGGCCTTGACGGTGGCGGACTGCTCCGCGCCGGGCAGGTAGCCCAGCCATCCCAATGCAAGGCCGATCACGACGGACGATCCCGCTGCGCCGGCTTTCGCGACGACGAGATAGAACGCGAAAAGGCCCGTCTCGAACCTGCGGCCATGGCGCAAGGCCACGAAGTCCACGGCGTCGGCCAGAAGGCCCCAAGGCAGCATGAATACACAGCTCAGGCCGAAGCCCATCAGCAGGGCGCAGGCCGGCAGCAGGTCCGGCCGGTCCATCACCAAGGCGAACAGCGCGAAGCCGACGAACGTAACGGCATAGCCCGCCGCCAGTACGCGGCCCTTGTCGATCCGCGCGGCCAGCGGCGTCCATAGGGCGACGCCCAGGAATTGCCCCAGCGTCTTCGCCAGCAGGAGAGATGTGATCAATTCCGGCCGCTCGATCACGTAAGTCCCCAAATAGAGCAGCATCCTGTCGAATGCGGGCATGGCGAAGCCGGTGATCACGCCGATGGCCGCCATGGCCAGCACCAGCCGATCGCGCAGCGGCACGTCGATTCCGTCGCGATCCTGCGGCATCTGTGTCTCGGGAGCGCTGCTGCGCCGGTCGCTCGCAAGGCCGCAGGCGATCATCGTCAGCGCGAACAGGCAACCGGCTATCGCGCCGGTCAACGCGAGGCGGGGCAGATCGTGCGCGTGAACGGCCGATTGCACGGTGGGCGTCAGGATCGCGGCAACCGTCAGCGCACTGGCCGAACTGAAGAAGAACCGATAGCCGGAAACCCTGCCGCGCGCCCGGCTGTCGGCGGTAATCCGCGTCATCAGCGCATTGTGCGGCACGTCGATCAAGGCATAGGCGCCGCGAAACACCAGCAGTGAGAAGGCGAGTATCCACGCTTGCTCGATACCCATCGCCGGCATCGCGAACAGCAGTGCGAAGGCAAGGCCGCCGGGCACCGAGCCCGCGACGATCAACCAGCGATAGCCACGGCCCGAGCGGCGCAAGCGGATCACCAGCATCGCCGCCAGCAGATCGAAAACCAGATCGCCTGCCAGCGCCACCAGCATCAGCAAGCCGGAGGTCGTGCCGGAAAAGCCGAACAGGTCCGTCAGGAGATAGAGGAACGTCAGGTCCGCGCCGGCAAAGACGATGTTCTTGCCGAAATTCCCGGAGGAATAGGCAATCAAACGGGTTTCCGCGCCCAAACGGGTTTTCACGCCGCGCCATCCGGGAAATGCATTGTGCGGTCTGGCTGTTGGAGGCGAAGTCGACATCATCCAGCGCCCGTAGGGCAGGACTGTTTCAGTTCGCGGACAGCCGAATCGCCGCATAACGTACTGCGGGAAAGCCAAGGCGAACGCGCAAGCGTGGCCTGCTTGCGACCACCCATCGCGCGACAACGATGGCCATGAGCGTGACCTAGATCACGGCATCGCCGGTGCGCGCCGAAGCAGGCAACGCCAGCGCATTCGGGACAGTGGGAAGAAATCGTCCGCGAGAGCGATTCGCGCCCGGAAAACAGGGGATTCGACGAAGGTCGTTTCGGCAATCACCGGCAAGTGACGCGCAGAAGATAAGTAAGCATTTGGAATCGACATGTCCCAAAATGGACAATCCAGTTGTTAACTAACAATTTGCATTTGCTTGATCCGTGAACCCTTTCTAAGCCCCGGTTCACGGCAGAAACGCCGCAGATTCGATCGGCAGGGGGCTGATTGCGTCAGTAGGCATTAAGTGGGGGCTTAATGATTTCCGTTCCATTCCGGTGGATTTCGCGCGCTATCGTTGGCAGCGGTAGTGTCCTGACGGGGGTGATGCTGACGGTCGTTTCGGCCCAGGCACACACCGACTCGGTCGCGATCGACGTCACCGCGCGCATCAAGGAACGTTGCGGCTTCGCTGCCGCCGGCCCCGATGCCGTCGCCGCGCCGCGCGATCTGGAAAGCGCCGCGAATTTCTCTCTGGCGGTCGGGCTCGACTGCAACACCCCTTATGCTCTGGGCGTCACCTCGCAAAGCGGTGCGCTGCTCAATGTGGACAATGCCGACGACGGTTCGGGGTACGCTTTCAGCAAGCGCTACCGCGTTTCGGTGGCGCTTGAAACGGACAAGGGCGTGGTGCGCAGCGCGCGTTGCACGTCCGACGAAATGGAAGAGGGCGGCCGCTGCGCTTTCGCCAGCCTGGTTCCCGGGCGGGGGCTGAAGTCCGGCGCCGGCATCAGCGTCGGCCGCAATGCCGTGATCACCATCGATTGGCCCTCGCAGGCCGCCGCCGAGCCGCGGCTGGCAGCAGGGCACTACAAAGACACTCTAATTCTGGTGGTCGGGCCACGCGCATAAACGCACCCACCATCTGAAGGGCGGCGCGCAGGGTCGGCGCACCGTTCAGCCATCGGCAGCCGTCCGGCATCCGATGAAACGCATGGCCCGCGAAAGCGGTCTTGATTTCTCCGGCGTCGTTCTGCGCCAAACTTGTCTAAGGAGTTGAATTATGAAGCGTTCGATCCTCGCCGCCAGCGCGGTTGCTCTTTTCGCCGTTGCCGGTTCGGCCCAGGCTGCCACCACCGCCCAGATCAACATCAACGCCAAGGTCAACAGCAAGTGCGGCATCTCGTCGCAGACCTCGTCGATCTCGCTCGAAGACCTGACCGACGCCAACGCCAAGGTCCGCTCGACCGTGACCGAAGAGATCGCCCAGAAGCTGAACGCCGCCAACGTCGTCGCGTTCTGCAACAACGGCGGCAGCACCGTTAAGGTTCAGCGCGCTGTTCTCGCCCTTGACGGCGCGACCGGCAATGGCCTGGCCCAGGGCGACTTCGCCCAGTTCATCCGTTACAACCTCGACACCTCGATCAACGGCCTGGCCCTTGACTCGACCTCGACCCCGACCGGTTCGACCGTCGCCCAGCGTTTCGGCGGCCACGACAGCCTGAGCGAAGCTTCGACCCACGTCCTGTTCGCCAAGGCGAGCAGCGAAGGTGCCGCTGTCGCTTCGACCAACGGCGCGGACCGTACGGCTACCAACTGGAGCTCGCTCACCGATCGTCGGATGGCTGCTGGCAACTACAGCGGTTACGTTTCGATCGAACTGACCCCGGCTGCCTGATTTTATCCGGAGGCGGGCCTCGGCCCGCCTCCATCCTTTCCGGTCCAGGCATTTTCAGATGAGCAAGATGACTTCACGCTTCAAGCGCCATGGCGCCCGCCCGCTGCTGACTGCCCTGACGCTGTTCGGGGGACTGCTGGCGAGCACCGCACCTTCCTTTGCACTGAACGTGCAGCCGGTCGTGGTGGACCTGCAGACCGCAGGGCGCAGGACTTCGGCCATCGTCACCTTGCAGAATACCTTCCCGGACCCGGTTCCGGTCGAAGTCACCGTGCATCCCGTTCGCGTCGTCGACGGTGAACTGCGCGAGGCGGAGGACCAGGAAACCGACGATATTCTTGTCTTCCCCAGCCAGGCGACGCTGGGTGGAAATCAATCGCAGGCCTTCCGCGTCCAGTGGATCGGCGAGCCCAAGGCCGGTGAAAGCCAGCACTTCTACGTGACCATCGCCCAGTTGCCGGTCTCCATGGCGGGCAGCCAGAACACCATCCAGGTGCTCCATCGCTTCAAGGTGCTGGTCAGCGTCGGCTCGGCCGAGGATGCGGCTTCGCTGAAACTGGTGGAAGCGAAGATCGGTACCGATCCCAGCGGAAAGCCCCAGCCGATCGTCACGATTGCCAATGAAGGCACGACTTACGGCTATGTCGCCAATAACCGCATGACTCTGATCGAGCGTCGCGGTGACGGTTCGGAAGCGTTCCGCAAGACGTTCGAGCCGGAGGAAATCCGCGAGACCATGGGCCTCGGCCTGGTGCCGGCCAAGGCGAGCCGGGTGCTGCCGATGAATGTCGAGCTGCCGGATGCCGCGGGCACGCTGTCCATCGAACTCACGCCGGCCGGAAAATGACGCGGTGCCGCAGCGGATTTCTCTTTTCCTGCTAGGTTTGGCGGGGCTGGCCCCGCTCGGCTCGATGGCGCCTTGCCCGCGTGCCTACGCGGCCTCGCCCGCGGGGCTGATGGCCGGCACGGCGCTGGGCAGCGGCACCGTTGCGGTCACGCCGATGGGCACTGGCACGGGCACCGGCACGCCGGATGCCGATCCAGACGCCAACGCCGCGCGCAAGACGGCACCCACACCGACTTTCGGCGCGCAGCGCATCAACACCACCGGGCGCGACATCCCGATGGGCGGGCCGGTTTCGGATGGCGGCTTCGTATTGGGCGAAGTGTCCTACACGCTGACGGCCGACGACCGCATTCTGGTGGAAGTTCCGGACCTGTTGGAACTGCTGCGCAGCGTCCTTTCCGATGCCAATCTGGCCCGCGTTTCCGACGCACTGGCGGACAAGAAGGTCGTCTCGACGGCCGACCTGCCTCGCTTCGGGATCAATCTGGTCTATGATCCTTCCACCCTAGGCCTGCTGCTCTCGGTTGATCCGACGCTGCGCCAGCGGCAGTCGATCCAGGTCATGGGCGGATACTCGCAGGTTTCCGGCCCGATCCAGCCGGCCGAGGACGTTTCCGCCTACGTCACCGCCTTCATCAATAGCGACTACGTCTACAAAGGCTCCGACACGGGGTTTCAGACACCGAACATCGTCTATGACAGCGCGGTGCGGGTGAAGGGCTTCGTGCTCGAAAACGAAGGCAGCATTCAGGACAGTTTCCGCCGCGAAGGCACCCGCCTGGTCTATGACGACGAGCGCCATACGGCGCGCTACACGGCCGGCGATCTGGAGCCGGTGGCGCGCGGCTTTTCCGGCACCAGTCCGATGGCGGGCCTGTCGATGTCGCGCGTCTATGCGGATCTCGATCCGCAGCGTAACATCCAGCCGCGCGGCCAGCGGTCGTTCACGCTGACGCGGGCCTCCACGGTGGAGACCATCGTCAACGGCCAGACGGTGCAGACCACCCGGCTGAACCCCGGCACTTATGACATTGGCGATTTCCCCTTCGCGCAAGGGTCGAACAACGTTCAACTGCTGGTGCGGGACGACAGCGGCCGTGAAAACGTCATCTCGTTCTCGATCAATTTCGACCGCACGCTGCTGGCCGCCGGGCTCAGCGAATTCGGCGTCTATGCGGGTGTGAAGGCGCCGTTCCGCACCAGCGGCCGGCACTATTCCAACGATCCGATCGCCTCCGGCTTCTACCGCCACGGCCTGACCGACGAACTGACGCTGGGCGGCAACTTCCAGGCCCAGAGCCGCGGCGGCGTTGGCGGTGCCGAAGTCGTCTGGGCGTCGCCGATCGGCACCTGGTCGCTGAACGCGGCGGGATCGCATAACACCACGGCCGGCAACGGCTATGCGATCAATGTGGGCTACGAATTCTCGCGCGTGGGGAAGGGCGGCAATGCCCGGTCGCTGACGGCATCGCTTCAGGCGACGAGCAAGGACTTCTCGCTGCCGGACAATCTCACCGCCAGCAATCCCTACTCGGTGGAAATCGGCGCAACCTATTCGCAATCGCTGGGCGCGGACCACTATTTCAGCCTGGACGGTTACTACTCGGTCGGCCGCGGCGCCAAGAAGGACCAGTCCACCGGGCGCGTCACGTATGGCTGGCGCCCGAACCAGCGATTGTTGCTGACGGCGGAAGGCTATTACGAGCGTAACGACAGAGGCACCGGCCCCGGCGCCCGCGTCTCGCTGATCTATCGTTTTGACCGGAATTCCAGCGCGAATGCCGATTTCGACACCCGGAACGACCGTGCGCGGCTGAGCTACCAGCGTTCCAGCGGGACGGGCGTGGGATCGTACAACGCATCGGCCAATCTCGATCGTGTAGACGATTCTGTCGGCCTCAATGCGGCGGTGAACGTGCTGACCAACCGCGCCGAACTGGGTGCGGCCCATTACACGTCGTTCTCCAACAGCGGGTCGATCATCGATCAGCGCACGTCGGTGCGAACGGCATTGTCGCTGGCCTATGCCGGGGGCAGCGTCGCGCTGTCGCGGCCGATCTACGACAGCTTCGCGATTGTGAAGCCGCATAGCTCGCTGGACGGCAAGGCGGTCTATCTCGATCCGCGTGACGACGAATATATCGCGAAATCCGGCACCTTCGGCGGCGCGGTGATGCCGCAGCTTACCGCCTATTCGCCGCGCCTGATGACGTATGACGTACCGAAGGCGCCGGCCGGCTATGACATCGGTTCCGGCATTATCCAGCTGAAGCCGCCGTATCGGTCCGGCTCGCTGATCGAGATCGGTTCGGACTATTTCGTGACTTACACCGGCCAACTGCTGAAGCCGGACGGAACGCCGCTTGCGCTGGTCGGCGGCCGTGCGATCGAAGTCGCCGCGCCTGAACACAAATCCGCCGATCACAAGGCCGTGGACATGTTCACCAACCGGTCCGGCCGCTTTGCCGTTCAGGGACTTCGCGCGGGCAAGTGGCGCATCGAAATGCCAACCGACGAGGGTACGCTCGTCTATATGATCGACGTGACGACAACCAGTGCCGCCCTGCAACGCGGCGGCGCGCTGAAGCCGGAGGGTACACCATGAGGATCGCCGCCACTCTTCTGTCCTGCGGCATTCTTGCGCTGGCCCTGCCGCAAGCGGCCCAGGCAGCCTGCGCGGATTTCCGCGCATCCAGCAGCGAACTGAGCATGGACTACGATCCGTTCAACCGATCGGAAGTGGAACGCAGCTTTACCATCCACGTCCGCAGGCTTGATCCGCGTATCACCGCGGTCCGCGTCGTCCTGGCCAACCCCGGCGCGATCAATCGCGGCTCCGCGCTGGGCCGCAATGATTCGGTTCGCTACGACATCCGCTGGGTCCGCGACGGTGGCCGCACCATTCTGGTTTCCGGTGCGGAGCAGCCGAACGCGACCAACGGGGCGCTGGTGGAATTCGGCGCGGGCGCGACGGGGGACAACGTCAACGAAAGCTTCCGGATCCAGATTCCGGCGGGGCAGGGCATCGTCGCGGGCCGATATTACCAGCCGCTCGAAGTCCGCTTCGCCTGCATGGCCGGACGGGACGAGATCGATCGCGGCATGCAGCTTGGCAGCCAGGTCGCCGTTGATGTGACCGTGCCGGAGCGGATTTCAACTTTCGTGGGATCGGCCGGCAATCAGCGCGGACGGATCGATTTCGGGGACATCGACGGTTCCAGCGGCAATGTGACGCGCGGGCTGACGGTCACGGCGCAATCGACGGTGCCTTACGAAATCCGCGTGGACGAGGAACGCGGCGCGATGAAGCGTTTCGACAACGATGACGCTGCGCTGCCCTATGCCCTGAAGGTCTCGGGCTTTCCGGTGAACCGGCAATCGACGATCGCCTGTAGCCAAACCCCGGCGCCGGGCGGGCGCAGCCACGGTGTGCAGGTGGAACTGGCTGCGCGTGACTTGCAGCGTCTGCCCGCCGGTCAGTACGCGGACGTGGTGACGCTGACATTTTCGCCGCGCCTTGGCCTTTCGGGCGGGGATGGCTGTGCGCCCACCCGCCAGTAAGTAAGCGCGGTCTTAGTAGACCGCGCCCTTGGGTTCCGCCTCAAGGCTGAGGTTCAGCGCGGTGTCCGGCGTCTGGTTCAGCACCAGGCGCAAGGGCGTTTCGCGGAAGGCCGGGGTGCGCTTGTCCACGATCACCGTGTGCGTTTCGCCCGGTGAAATGGGAACGCGCACGCCGCCCACATCCACCCATGCGTCGATCAGGCCCGCCGGATGGTAAAGCGTGACGGTGTAGCCCGAAAGATCGTTGCAGAGTTCGCGCATGACGCCGAGGTCATTCGTGCCCGGCTGGATGGTTTGCACGGGTGACGATGCAAGGCTGACCTGGCAGACGGTCGGAACCCGTCCCGCAATCGAGATCGACGCGCCATCATAGGCATTGGCAGACGTTGCGCATCCCAGCAGCAATACCGCCGCCGCCGTGCCGAACTTCATTCCAGACCTGGACATAACAATCCTCCTGTCGAAGTACCCAATGGCGCATGCCGGCTAAAGTGCGGTTAAACGGCATGGTTAAAGCGCGTTAGTTATTCGCCCGCTTCCACGAATGATCCTTCACGAACGATCGCGCCGATTGTTCGAATTGCCGCTGATGGCCCCCGTCAAGGCGGTGCGGCAATCGACAGGCCATTGCCCGAGGCCCATTGGTCCAACGGCCATCTTCAATGTCCGCCGACGCATCGATTTGCGGCAGCAACGCGAAAGATGTGATCCGGTTCCCGCCTTATTTGATTGCGATTTGGCGACGCCGGAATGTGCGTTGCTGATCGGGCAGAAGCCGTACTTGCACGTTAAGCGGCGGTCGGGCGTTTTGGGGCCGCCCTCCCGCCGCCCTCCCGCACCGGGTCGCCGGCCGTGATAGAAAACAATGCCTGGCAATCTTGGATACAGGCGCACGAGTTCTTGGGCGTGATTGCCGCGACTTTGCAGTGACAAGTGATAGAGGCCTGTTCTTATGGCCAGCCTCCCACGGCCTGCGTTTGCGAAAGGGCGGCAACTGCGTCAGATCGTTCGAGTAATGCGACGCAATCGTAGCCGCATTTTTCCTGGCCAACCGTCTGCTGCCGGTGGGGCTTGATCACCGCGCGGATTGGGAAATCAATACTCTGTTCGCGGTATGGGGCGGCGTTTTCGTCTGGGGCATCGCGCGCGCCACGCGCGCCGGTTGGGCCGAGGCGATGGGCGCCTGCGCCATGCTGTGGATCGGGGTGCCATTGGCAAGCCAATTGACGACGGAGCGTGGATTGCTGGCGAGCCTCATGTCGCGCGACTGGGTCTATGTCGCGTTCGATCTGATGGCCTTGAGCGCCGCCTTCGCCTTTGCCCTCGCAGCCCGGAAGATTGCCGGCCATCAGCCCAAACGCCCGCCGCGCCACACGGCGCAAGCTGCGGAGGTTCTCCCATGAGCATGGTCGATGCGCTTGTCTTGCTGATGTCTTGCGGCGGGTTTGCGGCCTTGATGCTGGCAACGCCGCGCCATCATCAGGATTGGCTGGGCCGAAAGCTGCCCCTGGAAAAGGCCAGGTCCGGCGGGCCGGGGGCTTGGCTCTCCTCGCTGTCAGTGGCCTTGTGGCATGTCTGGACCATGGATACGGCTATGGGCTGGTGTTGGCCTGCGGATCGTGGTCGATGGCGGCCGCACTGATCGTCTTGGTCAATTGCAATCGCACGCGTCTTCTCAATCGATTTGGACGGACGCCGCGATGACCCGACTCTCCGTGCTTTCCCGCGTTGCTGCCGGCACGCTCGGCGCTTACGCCATTACGGCGCTGTCGACGATCGCATTGTCTCGCCTGCTGATAGGGGCGGGCATCGATCCGGTGGAGGCCACTTTGGGTGCAACTATCGCCTCCTTCGCGCTGTTCGCAGGCATTTCTATTGCGGTCTTCCACGTCCCGAAGCCGGGGTGGGCCTGGTTCTGGCTTGCCATGAGCGCGATCCCGATTGCCGCGGCAGCGTTCCTGCCCGCGATTTCCTAAAGGGTGTCCGCACCGGTATCGCCGGCGCATCGGGGATCGCGGTGTCGATCCTGAATTCAGGGTTGCCCCCAACCCAGCGCCGAGGGTGCTCGCAGCATGCCGTCCGCGACACGGCATCCGCCCGGAACGTCGCTTTCCAGCCACAACGGGCCATCCAGATCGACGAAGCGGCTCTGCGCTGCCAGCGGCCAGGCGGCAGCGACAGAGAGCGAGGAGCAGAGCATGCAACCGGTCATCACGCCCATGCCTGCGTCCCGCGCAGCCTGGGCCAGAGCCAGCGCCCCGGTCAGTCCGCCGGACTTGTCCAGCTTCACGGTGACATAGGCGTATCGGCGGCGAAGGCGCGGCACATCGGCGGCAACATGGGCGGATTCGTCGGCGGATAGCGGCACGGGGGAGGACAAGTCTTCCAGCGCATCGTCGGCACCGGCCGGCAGCGGCTGCTCGAGCAGTTCGACCCGCGCCGCCACCAGCGCGGGCAGGGCGCGTTCCAGCAGCGCCTTGTCCCAGCTTTCGTTCGCGTCGGCAATCAGCACGGCGCCGGGTGCGGCGGCGCGCACCGCGGCCACGCGCTCCTCCACATCGTGCGCATCCAGCTTGATCTTGAGCACGGGCGCCGGGCCATCGGTGCCGCGGGCGAGAGCCAGCGCGCGGGCGCGTTCGGCCATGGCGGCGGGCGTGGCGATGCCCACGGTTACGGCGGTGACCAGCATTTCAGGCATGGCACCCAGCCGTTCGGCGACCGACAGCCCGGACAGCTTGGCCTCCAGATCCCATAGCGCGCAATCGATGGCATTGCGCGCCGCGCCCGGCGGCATCGCGGCCAGCAATTCTTCCCGCCCGATGCCGGATGCGATCAGCGGGGCCATCGCCTCGATCCCGGCGAGGACGTCGGGGGCGAATTCCCGATATCGGGCGTTGGGTGCGGCTTCGCCGTGGCCTTCACGCCCGTCCTGCGCGATGGTTACGCGGACCAGATCGATCGCGTCGCGCGTGCCCCGCGCGATGGCGAAAGGCTGCGCGAGGCGGTGGTGCGCGATCCGGGCGGAGAGGCGGCGCACGTCAGCGGGCGGCGGCGACGAAGCGCGCGATCAGGCGGTCGACCACCGCGTCCATGCCGGTCACAACCGGATCGACACAGGGCAGGCCGGTCTCTTCGGCGATCCGTCCGCGCAAGTCCTCGGCTGCGGCGGGTTCCAGACCCGATCCGTTGATCGAGACGCCGACAAATTCGGCATCCGGGCTGGTGAGGCGCGCGCAGCGCAGGTTTTCCTCGATACAGGCGGCCACATCGGGGACCGGCATATGCGGCAGGCCGCGCATGTGCGGGCGCGATGGATCGTGGCACATGACCAAGGCCTGCGGCTGCGCGCCATGCAGCAGGCCGAGCGAGACACCCGCAAAGGAGGGATTGAACAGCGATCCCTGGCCCTCGATCACGTCCCACAGATCGTCTTCGCGCGCGGGCGAGAGCGCTTCGGCCGCGCCCGAGATGAAGTCCGCGATGACGCTGTCGATCACCAAGCCTTCGCCCGCGATCAGCACTCCGGTCTGGCCGGAGGCGCGGAAACGGGCGGGGATGCGGCGGGCCCGCAAGGCGTCGGCAAGGTGGAGCGAGGTGTACATCTTGCCGACCGCGCAATCGGTGCCGACGGTCAGGATCCGGCGACCGGGGCGCGGGGCGCCGGTGCCCACTTTCAGGTCTGCCGGAGCGGCGCGCACGTCGATCAACTGGCGGCCCAGCGCATCAGCCCGTTCGCGAATGCGCGGATCGCTGGAAAGGTGTTGGTGCAGTCCCGAAACGACATGGAGCCCGGCATCCAGCGCGGCGAGGACGTGGGGTATCATCGCCTCTTCCAGCCGTCCGCCGCTTGTGGCGATCCCCAGCACCAGAGCCCGCGCACCTTTCGCGGCGGCCTGCGCCACGTCCATGCGGGGCAGGCCCAGGGTCAACGGATTATCCGCATCGCGCAGTTCGCCGATGCAATCTTCCCGCCGGAAAGTGGCGAGCCCGCGTGAGGTCTTGATGTCGAGAGGATTACGCTTGTCGCCGATGTAGAGGAGGAAGGGGCCAGGGATCATGAAACTCGCTTTCCGTCTGTCGATGACGGTGCCGTAGCATGACCGATCTGCTTTGAATCATCGCGATGCAGGGCCTATCCATAAGGTTTGCTTATGGGGTGAGTTCGCCTCGGAATTTGCGTTTCATACCGGCCCGGAAAGGCGCCCACGCAGATGGTCCAGAAAGTCGAACGCCAGCTGGGAGGGCGGGCGCGCTTCCAGATAGGCGGCGTGGATCGTGTAGGGCTGCGGCGGATCGAGCGGGCGCAGCGCCATTCCCGGCGCGCGCATGGCCAGGGCCGTATGCAGGTCGACGATAGTGGCACCCAATCCTGCGCGCGCCATCGCGGCGGCAACGAAGAACGTTCGGGAGGCGCCCACCGGATCGGGTTCGATCGCCTGCCGGGCAAGCTCCGCCGCCACGGCGCGTCCCTGCGGGCCGCTTTCGGATGTGGCGATGAACGGGCGGCCGGCCAGGGCGGAGAGCGGCAGACGCTCAGCGGCGCCGGGAAAATCGGCCTCCCGGAAATAGGCGACCATCTCGCCGGTGCCGATGGGCGTGCTCGCCAGCAGCGCGTCGCGCGGGGGGGAGTAGCAGATCACCACGTCCGTCTCCCGCTCTCGCAGCTTGGCGGCCATATCGTCATGGTGGATCGTGTGCAGTTCGATCGAGACGCCGGGATGGTTCGAAAGATAGCCGGCCAGCGTCTGGGGAAGAATTTCCATGCCCAGCGCCGGCAGAGTGGAAATCCGCAGGATCGTGCCGCGCCCGTGGCGCATGTTGCGCGCGGTATCGCGCATCTGGCGGACTTTGTCCTGAATGGCGTCGGCCTGCTCGTAAAGCTCGTGGGCATCGGCGGTGGGGACCAGTCGGCCGCGCGAACGTTCGAACAACGGAAAGCCCAGCGTGCTTTCGGCATGGCGCAGCAGACTGGTGACTGCCGGCTGCGAGACATGCAGCAGCCGCGCCGCCGCGCTGACCGATCCGGTGGTATAGACCGCGTGGAAGACTTCGATATGGCGCAGGTTCATCGTGACGCTGGTTTAAACGGCACGATCGCGGTTTGAAACAAAATGGTTCGGACCACCGGCACTGTTCAAATGCGAAATCCTGCTTGTGGGCAGCGGTTGAACAGTTGGGGGCGCTCTGTCTATCCTGCCGCCATGAAGCTGTCATCTGCGGTTGCCGCCTTAACCTGTTTCCTTGCCGTTCAACCGCTTGCCGCCGCGCCGGAAGGCGCTCCGCTGCCTGATGATCCTCTGCACTGGGTGGATCCGATGATCGGCACTGGCCCGGAAGGCCACACCTTTCCCGGCGCCAGCGCGCCTTTCGGCATGGTGCAGCTGTCCCCCGATACGGACACGACCTGCCAGGTGCGCGATTGCTATGCCCATGCGGCGGGATACAGCTATCACGACAGCACCATTCAGGGGTTCAGCCATACCCACTTTTCGGGCGCGGGGCACTCGGACCTGGGCGACGTTCTGGTCATGCCCGCAATCGGCACGGCGAATGAAGTGCGGTTGGATCCCGGCAGCGCAAGCCAGCCCGGCTCCGGCTATCGCCAGCGCTTTTCCCATGACACCGAAGTCGCCAGCGCGGGCTATTATGCGGTGACGCTGGCCGACAGCGGCGTGCGGGCCGAACTGACCGCCGGCACCCGCGTCGGCATCCACCGCTACACGTTCCCCAAGGGCGCCGAGGCGCATCTGGTGCTGGACCTGCGCAGCAGCCTTTACGACTATCCGGGAAAAATCCTGTGGTCCGGCCTGCATCTGCACGAAGACGGCACCGTCACCGGCTTTCGTGAGACGCGGGGTTGGGCGCCGGGCCGCAAGCTGTTCTTCGCCATGCGCTTTTCCGCGCCGCTGAAGGACCACGCGTTTGTCGATCGCGATGAGCATGTGGCCTACAAGGGCTTCCGCGCCCCTCAGGCGCTGCCGGGGCGTGGCGCCGATGCGCTGGCCGAAAAGCTGGGCAAGGCGCTGGAGGCGCGGCTGGACTTCGGCGCGCTGGACCGGCCGCTGGAGGTGCGCGTCGCGCTTTCCGGTGTGGACGAGCAGGGCGCGATTGCCAATCTGGATGCCGAAGGGGCCGATTTCGACACCGTGCGCCGCCGCACCGAAGGGCAATGGCGGCAGGCGCTGGATCGCCTGAAGATCGATGCTGTGCCGGAAATGCGGACCAATCTCTACACCGCGCTCTACCACAGCCTGCTTGCGCCCAGCGTCTGGAGCGACGCGGACGGTCGCTATCGCGGCCCTGACGATCAGGTGCACATGGCGCAGGGCTTCACATTCCGCTCCACCTTCTCGCTCTGGGACACCTTCCGTGCGGAGCATCCCTTGCTCACGCTGGTCCAGCCCGAAAGCACCACGTCGGACATCGTCAACTCGCTGGTTGCCAGTCGCGAGCATAGCCCATGGGGCATCCTGCCGGTCTGGCAGTTCGCCGGGCGCGAGACCTGGACCATGATCGGCTATCATGCGGTGCCGGTGATCGCCGATGCCTATCTGAAGGGTTTCAGGGGGTTCGACGCGGCCAAGGCGCTCGACGCGATGGTGGCCAGCGCGGACTACGCGCCCTACGGCGGTCTGGGCGAGTACATGGCGCGCGGCTACGTGCCGATCGACAAGGAGCCGGAGGCGGCCTCGAAGACGGTAGAATACGCCTATGATGACTGGACGATCGCCCGCATGGCACAGGCGATGGGCCGCAACGATCTGGCTGCCCGTTTCGACAAGCGGGCCGGATACTGGCGCAACTCGTTCGACGCCAAGAGCGGCTGGCTGCGCGCGCGCAAGAGCGACGGATCGTTCCGCACGCCGTTCGATCCCACGGCGATCAATTACGGCTCCGACTATACCGAAGGCAACGCCTGGCAATACAGCTGGTTCGTGCCGCAGGATCAGGCCGGCCTTTTCCGGATGCTGGGCGGCGATCGCAAGGTCGTCGCGCGGCTGGATGCGATGTTCGACTTCGACAATTCGAAGCTGGACTACAGCCATGCCGAGGATATTTCCGGGCTGATCGGCCAGTATATCCATGGCAACGAACCCAGCCACCACGTCGCCTATCTCTATGTCCACGCCGGCGCCCCCTGGCGCACGCAGGAGCGGTTGAAGCAGATCGTCGAGAGCCAGTACAAGCCGACGCCGGACGGGCTTTCGGGCAATGACGATCTTGGACAGATGTCGGCCTGGCTGGTCTTCACCGGGCTTGGTTTCTACCCGGTTACGCCGGGCTCCAACCAATATGTGATCGGCCGTCCCTTCGTGCGCCACGCGGTGATCGCACTGCCGAACGGGAAGACCTTCACCGTGGATGCCGAGAACCTCTCCGATGCGAACCCCTATGTCGGCAAAGTGGAATTGAACGGTCGCCCGCTCGAACGCGCCTGGATCTCCGATGCGGAAATCCGCGCTGGCGGTACGCTGCGTTTCACGATGCAGGCAATGCCGGACAAGGCATGGGGGACGGGCTCGGCCCAAAGGCCCTATTCGATGTCGGCGCGCTGATCGCGGCAGAACCGAACGGCGTATGCTGGCCCACAATTTGTCGGGGTGCCGGCCGTAAACGGCTGCCTTGAAGAGGCTTCGGCGGCCGGCACGCGCATCTTGCTTTCCCGTGTTCATTTTCGGTTTGGCTAGCGGGGATAGGTCCGCAGCCACATGGCGTGAATTGCGCGATAATGGACGGGATGGTCGATGCACTGGAAGAAACTGGGGGCCAGCGCGGCCATGATCGCTGCGTTGGCAGGCTTTGCCGGCACTGCCCAAGCGCAGGCGATCAAGACCACCTTCGTTTCGCTGGAGCCCGGCGTGCCTGCCATGCTCTACGAACCCGCCAAACCGGGGCCCAAGAGTTCGACGGCCGTGTTCGTGATGCATGCCAATGGCGATTACCTGCAGTTCACGCCCTGCACCGAGCTGTCCAAGCGCGGCTACCGCGTGCTTTGCGCCAACAACAAGACCAACAAGGCGGAAGCCTATGACGAAGGCATGCTGGATGAAATCCTGCGAGAAGCGGGCAAGGGCGTCGCCTATCTGAAGGCCCTGCCGGGCGTCCGCAAGGTCGTGCTGCTGGGCCATTCGGGCGGAGGCACGGTGATGACCGCCTATCAGATGATCGCGGAGAACGGACCGGCCATCTGCCAGCAGGCGGATCGTCTGTCTAAATGCCCGGATACGCTTGCCGGTCTGCCGCGCGCGGATGGGTTGCTGCTGATGGATGCCAATTGGGGGCAGGCGGGCATGGTGCTGCTCAGCCTTGATCCGGCCATTGTCGATGAAAACGATCCGAAGAAGGTCGATCCCACGCTCGACCTGTTCCATCCGGCCAACGGCTTCGATCCCAAGGGATCGCACTATGGAGCGGATTTCGTTCGCCGGTTCCAGCAGGCGCAGGGCGCGCGGATGAACCGCCTGATCGCGGCGGCGCAGGAACGCGTCGCCCTGATCGACGCGGGGAAGGGCATCTATACCGACGACGAGCCCTTCACTGTGCCGGGCGGCAACTTCCTCGGCTTCTTCAACAAGCTGTTCCCGCAGGACATAAGCCTGATGGCGCATACCCGCGCGGCCCATCCGCTGGTCCACAAGGACGGTTCGGTAACGGACCAGATCGTCCATTCGCTGCGCCCCGCGCGCGGAGCCGCCCCGGCGCGCGGTTCCTACGATCGCGGCGCGCTGCGGACAACGGTGCGCAATTTCCTTTCGACGTATGCGGTGCGCACCACCCCCGAATACGGCTACGGCGCCGATGACCTCACCGGCATCGACTGGGGCTCCAGCTACGCCTTCACACCCGCGAACGTCTCGAACATCCACGTTCCGCTACTGACGATGGGGATGACCGGCAGCTACGAATATATGGCCGCGGAGAAAATCTATGATCGGTCGGCCAGTGCCGACAAGTCCATCGCCTTCATCGAAGGCGCCTCGCACAATTTCGCGGTCTGCAAGGAGTGCGAGAAAACGCCGGGCCAATATGGCGATACGGTGAAGACGGCGTTCGATTATGTCGATGCCTGGCTTTCCAGACCGGGGCGCTTCTGATCGCCCGCGACGTGCAAGGCACTTGCGCCTGCCCGATCCGATCGGGCAGGCTTTGCCGCATAACAAGACGATCGGGAGAATGACCAGTGCGCGTTCTGCTGGCTGAGGATGACCTGGCCCTGTCCAATCGGTTGGCCGATGTGTTGCGGGCGGAAAACTTCGCGGTCGACATGGCCGAAAACGGCGAAGACGCCGCGCATCTGGGCGATACCGAAAGCTATGACGCCGCCGTGCTCGACCTTGGGCTGCCGGGCATGGAAGGCCTGCGCGTGCTGGAGGAATGGCGGGCGGCGGGGCGCGGTTTCCCGGTGCTGATCCTGACCGCGCGCGACACCTGGACCGACAAGGTGGCCGGCTTCAAGGCGGGTGCCGACGATTATCTGACCAAGCCCTTCATCGCGCACGAAGTCGTCCTGCGTCTTCGCGCGCTGATCCGCCGTTCCGCGGGCCATGCGTCAACGGTCGTGCGCTGCGGACCGCTGACGCATGATACGCAACTGGGCAGTTTCGCGCTCGGCGGTGAGCCGCTGAAGCTGACGGCGTTCGAATGGCGCATCCTCTGCGCGCTGATCCTGCGCAAGGGCGTCGTGGTCTCCCGCGCGGCGCTGTTCGAGCATGTCTACGAGTATCATAACGATGTCGAATCCAATTCGGTGGAAGTGATCATCGGCCGATTGCGGCGCAAGATTGGCGCGCAGATGATCGAAACCGTGCGCGGCCATGGCTATCGGCTGGTAGAAATCGACGCATGATGGGGCGCCAGTCGCTCCACGCGCGGATCGGCGTGATCGCCGTGCTGTCGGCGCTGCTGACGCTGGCGGCCTGCGGGTATCTGTTCAAGTTCTGGGTCAGCCATGTCGTCAGCGAGAACGTCAACGACATGCTGGACGCGCAAGTGATGATGCTGCGCCGGGCGATCGGCCCGGATGGCACGTTGCAGAGCGGAAAACTGCATTTCGTTCCCGAACTCTACAAGCCGCACACGGCCTGGGGCTGGTCTTTCACCGCCCCCGGCCATGACGAGGGCGGCGGCACGCCGATCCGCGAGGTTTCACTGTTTCCCGGGCTCAACCAGTACGAGGACGGGATCTACAGCGCGCACGCGAAAAGCCCTGAGGGCCATCCGCTTCACGTTCGTCTCAAGCCGATCGATCTGGCCGGGCCGAACGGCACGGTGCGTGCCACGATCATGATCGCCGCGCCGGACGAACTGATCCTTGGGCCGGAAGCCGAAGGCCTGCGCCTCATCATCGGATCGCTTGCGATTCTGGCGCTGTTTCTTGCGGCTTCGACACTGCTTCTGGTCCATTTCGGCCTGCGCCCGGTGCGCACCTTGCAGCGCGACGTGGCGCGCGTGCGGGACGGCGATCTCGACCGGCTGCCCGAGGATGAGCAGCCGCGCGAGCTTCTGCCGCTGGTGAGCGAAGTCAACGCGCTGGTCGCCCAGAATGGGGAGCAACTGCGCCAGACGCGCCTGCATGTCGCCAATCTGGCGCATGGATTGAAAGCGCCGCTGGCAACCCTGGCGCTGGAACTGGAAACGGAAGGGGCCGGAATGACCAGCCGCGCGCTCGTCGCCCAGCTCGATAAGCGCATCGTCCATCACTTGCGGCGCGCGCGGGTGGCGGCCGCCGGTGTGGGCGATCGGGCCCGTGCCGATCTCGTCCCGGTCGGGCGGGACCTGGCTTTTACGATGGGCCGCCTTCACGGCGCGCGGGGGCTGGAAGTCCGCGTGGAGGCACCGGAAAGCTGCGAAGTGCCGGTGGACCCGGAGGACCTTGATGAAATGCTGGGCAACCTGCTGGACAATGCCTGCCGCCTTGCCGGCTCGATCGTCGTGCTCTCGATCGAGGCACAGGGCACGACGGCACGCGTTGCGGTGGAGGACGATGGGCCCGGTATCGCCCCGCACGACGTTCCCGTGGCGCTCACCCCCGGAATCCGGCTGGACGAGACGGGCCAGGGCTTTGGTTTCGGCCTCGCCATCGTACGAGAACTGGCCGAACTCTACGGGGGCAGTCTGGAACTGGCGCGCTCAGCGCAACTGGGCGGACTCTGCGCGATTTTGCAGCTTCCGCGCCGATCATGAGGGGACAATGATTCAGGTTCGGTTTGGGTAGGCCCGATAATCACGATCACAAGGATCGAAGCGGCGAGAAAACCGATCGATCCGGGGCCATACGGCGAACGAAACGGGAGAGGCTGACATGACAAGGGATAGGGCCCGCTAGAGCATTTTCGAGTTGACCGTTCACGGTCAACGGCCCGGAAAATGCGGGATCAAATGGCCAGAGCATTTTCGAGTTGACCGTTCACGATAAACGGCTCGGAAAATGCGGGATCAAAAGGTCAGAGCATTTTCGCTCAGCGGACAGGCGCCCGAGCCGCCAACCTGAAGACAATGCAGGAAATCTGCCGCGTCGGGCGCTGCCGGGCGTTGCGGCGGTCTGCGCCCGGAACGCATTTTGAACAACTTGCACATACCCGCCGGCGCCGGCGCGAAGCCGCGTTCATCGCCGGGTTTTCGCGGGGGGCAGCATGTCTGCCATGGCAGGCGGCGGCGCATCACCGGGCAACATCGCCGGATCGGCCGGTGCCGGTACGCGCGCCTGTGCGAATGCCTCGACAGGTACGAGCGCCAGCACGGTGAGGAGGCCAAGGGCCGGGCCGATAGCAGAAGCGCGCATCGGCCCCTACCGCTTCCAGAGGAATGCGGGCCGGCCTCCGGCGCGGCGCTTGCGCCACATGTCGAGGTACATGACGATCCCCGAAACCGAAAGGAACAGCAAGGCGACGCCGGAGAGCAGGTTCATCCACCGGCCGGGCATGCCCAGCAGGTCGCCGCGGTGGAAGCGTTTGATGTCCTCGTGCATTTGCACGCCGAAGGGAAAGCCGGAGAACGGGTATTCGGGCTCCGAGAGACTGGCGCGCTTCCCCGTGGCGACGTTGTAGACCAGCTGGCGCGGTTCGGCTTCGTCGGTGATCACCACGCCTTGAGCCATCTTCGCGAACTGGCGCACGCGCACCCGGCGCAGCGCAACGCCGGGCTGATCGCTTGCAAAGGCAGCCAGCGTCGCCTCGGTCATCCGTTCGACTTCACGATCGCCCAGCGGCTTCGACATGTCGCCATTCATGCCCCACTGCGCCACCGACATGCCGGGCACGGGGCCGGGCCGCAGGAAGTTGAACGAGGCGAAGGCACTTTCGAAAGCGATCAGGGTGCCGCTGCCGGCCATCATCACGATGAAGATCGACGCGGCAACGGCGATGGCGCGGTGCCAGGTGCGCATCTGCCCGCCCGCGCTCCAGAACGGCTGCGTCTTGCCGATCTTGCGGCGCAGCTTGTAGAGCCGCCAGTAGAATACGAGGCCGGTCACGATCAGCAACCAGAGCACCAGGCCGCAGGCAAGGTCTACGAAGGTGCCGACATTGGGGCCCAGCACCCACATCCGATGCCACTGCTTGATCGTTTCGCGCAAGTTGAGCGGCGGATGATCGGGCTCCAGACGGGCGATCGAGCCCAGCGGATCGCCGCTGCCCAGGGCGTAGAAATGGATTGCGCCGCCGGCATCGCCGACTTTGCCCACCAGAGTGCCGTCCCGCCGGGCAAGTTCGACGTAGCGCACCTCGCCGGTCGGATATTGCCGGTGATAGCCGGAAAGCACGGTGCCCATGGCCGCGTCGTAGTCGAGGTCGGCGGGAAGGGGGGCTGCGAAGAAATCCTCGGTCCGCTTGACGGCGTAATTGGGCTCGCCGCCAAGCCCCTCCCGGATCGAGCGCATGGTGGGATCGAGCGGGCCGGCCTGCGCATAGATCGCGCGCATGTCGAGAAGCTGCATCCACGTGCCGGTCACGCCGATGTACAGCATGATCGCGACCGACAGGATGGCGGAGATACGGTGGATCGTCCGCATGGCGTCGCCGCCGGCCTTGCGCTTTTGCGGCGGGCGTTGCGCCCTTGCAGTTTGGGGGGCGGCAGTTGGGGGAGCGGACGGCGTCCACGCTTTTGCCGCGATGGGTTCGGCGCTTGCGCCGGAACCGGTGTTCCTCTCCAATCGGCCCTCCTGATGCCCCGTGAATGCCGGGTCTATCGTTTGTTGAGCCGAACCTGATGGAAACAGCCCAACCGAATCTGAACGGCATTGTGGGGGCAGTCAAATAGGTGACCAAGTCAGCGCAACATGGCGTGGTCCCTTGCGCAAAGTCGAGCGCCACAGGCTCCGTCAGTCCTGCGGATCGCCGGGGTAGCGGCAAGCAAAGCTTCCCTCGCTGTCCGTCGATCCGCTGCCGGAATAGCGCGCCACGCGGGGATAGGCGCAAACCAGTTGGCTCCGCATCAGTTTGCCGTCGGCAAACTTGCGGGCGACGAACGATGCAGGAGCGCCGCCGCCGCTGGCCCAGCCATCCATCACGCCCAGCTTGTCGAACGTGTCGCAGCCGGGGCCGCCCTGGCAATGGTCCATGCCGGGCAGGGAGAAGAGGCGCAGCGCACCTTGCGCATCGATCCCTGCCGCTTTTGCATTGGCCAACACGGCATCGTGCCAGCCCATCAATTCGCCGGGATGGTGATAGTCGTTCCAGCCGATGTAGAGCAGCAGCTTGCCGCCGCGCCGCAGAAACGGGTTCAGGTCGGGCTTGACTTCGAACTTGCCGCCGGTGGCCGCACCGGCCGCCGCGACGTCTTTCGACCAGTCCATCTTTAGGGGCGACCATTCGGCCGACTGGAACGCGGCATAGCGGAAGAAGTCGGCGGCATTGGTGAATTCCTTGCCGCCGGCGAACATCGCCAACTGGCTTTCGGAGCCGAGTGCCGGTCCCGGAAAGATAAGCTTCCCATTCGCCGGATCGACCGGGCCGCGATAGATCAGGTCGAGAAATTCGACTTGCTGCGCGGTCAGGCAATCGGCCGAAGCACCCGGCTTGCACAGCAACTGGCGCGGGCGAAATCCGCAGGCGGCCGGGTTCTCGATATAGCCCTGCGCTTTGCCCACCGGGCCCGCGCAAGCCGCGATCGCCGCGCGCGTGACCATCGCATAGCCTTCGGCCGGGATATAGCGCTTGGGATCCTGCGCCAGCAGCCATTGCGGCCACATCTGCGCCGCGTTGAAGTTGGCCAGCGGGTTTGGCGGCGCGCCGGCAATGATGCCGTCGTAATCTTCCGGATAGCGCTGCGCCTCGATCAGCGCCTGCAACCCGCCCAGCGAGCAACCGATGAAGTAGGAATGGCTGGCCGCGCGGCCGAAAAAGCGCTGGACCAGCAGCTTGGCCTGTTCGGTCATCAGATGGTTGGCGCGGCCGGCGTAGTCTTCCAGCTTGTCGGGCTGGCCGAGTGCGAAGTGGCCGCCGTGGCCCATGCTCTCGTCATGGCCGGTGTCGTTGGCGGCCACGGCATAGCCTTGGGCAAGCCCCGTCCGCATCGTGCCGTAAGGGATCGATCCGCCCCAGCCGAAGTTGCCGAGGCCCAGAAACTTGCCGTTCCAGCCGTTCGCCGGCAGCCAGACTTCGGTGCGGATGGCAGAGCCTGCCGTGGGCTTCATCACAAAGGAAACCCGGCAGAACTGCGCGTTTTCCGGCAGGGTCGGCAGCCCGGCGATATTCATGCCCGGCGCGCGTTCCCAGTCGGAAGTCGGTAGATCGAGCCTGCCTTGCTCCACCACAGCGGCGCGAATGTCCGCTGCCGGAACCGTCAGCGTTTTGGCAAGTGCGGCACAAGGTGTGATCGACGGGGCCTGTGCCCATGCCGGCGTCGCAAAAGCGAGCAGGACTGGGATGGCGGAGAGAGTTAGTGCGGTGAACCTGCTCATGCGATCTCTCCAGCAAACAGCACGTGGACGGGTTTGGTCATGTCGATCCCGCCGCGCGTCGGCGTCACCCGGCCGGTCGTGCGGTCGATCGCGAAGACTTCGACCCGGTTCGAGCGCTCGTTGGCGACCAGCATCCACGACCCTGACGGATCAATTGCGAAATGCCACGGAAATTCGCCGAGGCAGGAGGTGCGCTGGAGCAGTGTCAGCTTGCCGGTAAGGGGATCGATGGCGTGGACAACGACCGTGTTCTCGCCGCGATCGGTGAGGTAGAGTTTGCTGCCGTCGGCACTGATCGCCAGTTCGGAGGCGCTTTTCTCTCCCGAAAACCCCGGCGTGGAGGTGGAGCGCGCATCGATCAGCGTAAGTTCGCCGCTCTCGCCGTTCCAGCGGAAGGTCAGCAGTTCGCCGCTCAGTTCGGTCAGCGCGAACATCAGGCGACCACCCGGATGGAACAGGACATGCCGGGGGCCGCTACCCGGCGCGGCGCGATAGTGGAGATCGCGGTCCGGCCTGTCGTATCGCAAGGCCCGCGCATTCCGGTCGAAAGCATGGACGAAAATGCGATCCGCACCCAGATCGGGCACGAGCGCGAAATTGCCGGTGGGATCGACCGCGACGCCATGCGGATGCGAATAGCTCTGCCGCTTCATCGGCCCGGACCCTTGCTCGACCAGTACGGACGAGACGGGCGCGAGGCTGCCGTCTGCGCGGATCGGGATCGTCGATACCGTGCTGCCGCCGAAATTGGCGGCGACGATGGTCATCGCTGGAGCGTCGAGATGGAGATGCGTGGTGCCGCCCCCTTGCGCGATGGTTTCGCCCATGCGGTGGAGGCCGCCGCTTGCACGGTCGATGCGATAGGCAACCACGCCGCCGCTGACGGAGCCGTCGTTACCGTCTTCACGGACGTAATAGAGTATGTCGGCACTTGGATGGCGCACGGCCCATGTCGGCGCGGACTGGTCGGCAACGGGGCCGATCATCGTCAATTTGCCGAACCGGCCATCGAAACGGGCTGCGTGGATCTGGTTTCCGTGCATGCCGAAATAGACGAGCATTTTGGATGTGGCACTGCCCCTGGCGAGCGCGCGGCCGGCGCCGGTCATTGCCAGTCCGCCTGCCACCAGTCCGCCCAGCAGGCTACGCCGCGATGCGGCAAGATCGATCATTCGCATAGTCTTGGGGATCATCCTCAATTCACATCGGCTGGCGGTCAGGCATCCGGGACCGGCGTCGTCTGCCACGAGACGAGTTGCCAGCGGCCATCGCGCCAGACGTAGACGCCCAGCACGCTGGAACGCAGGACGCGCTCGCCCACCTGAATGATCAGGTTGGCGCGGCTGGTGCCGACATTGCCGTAGACGTGGACCACGCGGTCGCTGGGTTCGATGCGGCGATAGTCGAGATTGCCATTGCGCAGCGCAGCCATATGGTTCGCGCGGGTCTCGCGCCGGCCGTTCGCGTGGCAATAGACCAGTTCCTCGCCAAGACTGGCCTCGACCGCCGCGAAATCGTGCTTGATCTGCGCCGCGAAGAAGGCGTCCTCGGCCGCGATCAGCGAGGCTTCGTCATGGCTGGCGCGTGCGTGGGAGGGCGCGGCGAGGGCTGGAACCGAAGGGATGGCTCCGCTGAGAAGAGCGGACAGCAGCAGCGCGTGAAGGGCATGTCGGGTCATGGTCATCACTTCCAGAACAGGCCGCGCCGTCCGCCCTTGGCGCGCTTGCGCCAGAGTTCGACGTACATGACGAGGCCGGAGAGAGAGAAATAGACCAGCGCAAAACCCGCCAGCAGATCGAGCCAGCGGCCCGGCATGCCGGCGATGTCGCCGCGATGGAGCAATTTGGCGGTTTCATGCGCCTGCCATCCGAACGGGAAGGGCACCGGGGGATAGCCCGGCTCGGTCAGCGCCATCGCTTTGCCGGTCTGGGCGTTGTAGACCAGCTGGCGCGAGTTCTCGCCGCCGGTCACCACCACGCCCTGATGATACCCGGCGTAGTCGCGCAGGCGCACGACCTTTACCGGATGACCGGCCATCTCACGCTCGGCAGCGGCCAGTGTCACCACCAGCATGCCGGGCAGGCGCTTGTCGTCCAACGGGGTCAGCGCACCGGGGCGCAGCGGATCGCCCATCTGCGGGCCAAGTTCGCGGATCTTGATGGCAAGGCCGGCGCTTTCGATAGCGAGCCACATGCCGCTGAACGTCACGATCATCAGCGGTACGGCCATGACGATCGAGGTCCAGCGGTGGATCTGCCGCCACTGGTCTCCGCCTTTCCAGAACAGGCCATTTCGCTTCATGCGCCGCCGCGCGCTGAGCAGGCGGAAATAGATCAGCAGCCCGGTGACGATCAGTGTGCCCAGCGCGATCGGGGCCAGCAGGTTCAACACCAGCGCCCAGTCGCCGAAGGTCGTCATGCGGTGGAGGTGCTTGAAGAAATTGCGCGTCGATCCCTCGGGCGCCTGATCGATCTTGTCCGCCGAAGTGCGGTCGAGCATGCGGCCGCTGGCAAGATCGATGGTGATATGGCCGCGCCCTTCGCCAAAGCGTGCGACCGGGCTGTCGCCGATCATGCGGAATTCGGCATAGACCAGCGGCACGTCGCCCGCCGCCCTGCGTACGTCCGCCAGACCTTTGGTGAGATTGGCGGCATAGTCGAAGTTCGCGGGCAGGGCCTTGGCCAGATAGTCCCGCGTCTGGCGGACCTGGAAATCGCCGGGGCCGTCGAAGCTTTCGCGGATCGCCTGCACGTCGAGATCGCTGGCCGGCGCCTTGCCGATCAGCTTGTACAGGTCGAGCCCCTGCATCAGCGTCCCGGTCACGCCCAGGAACAGCAGCAGCAGCGCGAAGAAGACGGTCACGAACCGGTGGATGGACTTGAGCTTGAGCATCTTATCCTGCTTGCGAAAGCACCGAAGGGGTGGCCCCGCCCCTCGGGAGGTTGAGCGGCGGGGCCATGGGAGGGGATCAGAACTTGTAGGCCAGTCGCACGCCGTAGAAACGCGGCGTGGTGGTGTAGAATGCCAGGTAATTGTCCGGCATCGGCCCCGGCGCATGATTGCCGACACCGCCGTAAAGGCCGCCGAAGTAGGATCCGGTGACGAAGCTGGTGCGCTGTACTTTGTTTTCGATGTTTTCGACGAAGACCTGGACCGAATAGCGCCCGCCATCGACCTCATAGGTTACGTTCGCGTCGCTTCGGGTATAGTCAGGTTGCTTGTAGCGCACCCCGTCCCCGAAATCGCTGAGGTAGTAGGATCCGCTGTACTTGATCGCCGCGTGCAGCTTCAGCTTGGCATTGCTGCCCACATCGAAGGCATGGTCGATGGCAGCGGTGGCGAAGACGCTGGGGGCAAGGTCCACCGGGTCGCCGGAGAAATCGATCCCGTCGCCCACGAAGCGGTTCACGCCGGCGACATAGTCCTTGTACTGGCTGTGCAGCAGCGAGAATGTGGCCGAAATCGTCGTCTGCGGGGCGATGGCGTAGCTTGCCTCGTTCTCCCAGCCATAGATTTCGACCGGCACCGTCTCGGTGAACAGCGCCTGCTGGCCATTGGGGAACAGCGCGATGCTGTTCACCTGATAGTCCGAATAATCGTAGTAGAAGGCAGAGGACGACAGCGTCAGACCCGCCAGCGGCCGGCCCTTGTAGCCGATTTCGTAAGCGGTGAGAAAGGCCGGCTTGTAGATGCCGATCCCGCCCGTGCTCTGGTCGTAATCGTTGAAGCCGCCTGGCTTGAACCCGGTAGAGACCGATGCGTAGATCAGATCACTGGGCGTCATCTGGAAGTTCGCGCCAAGGCGCCAGGTGAACTTGTGATCCTTCTCGGACCCGTTGTTCGGCCCGCCCACGCAGTCGTTGGGATAAGTGCAGATCGCGTTGCCCTGATCGTCGGGATAGGGCGGCGGCGGGAAGCCGGCGTCGAAATTGAACGGCAGCGTAAATGTGCCGACGCGGTCCAGCTTATTCTCGGTATAGCGGCCGCCGGCCACCAGGCCGATCCGATCCGTAATATTCACCGTTGCCTGCCCGAACACGCCATAGGACTTCTGCGTCGTCGTGTTCACCGGCCCGGCGTAATAATAGTATTGCGATTGATCGAGCGGCGCATCGATCTGGGCGTTCCAGGTCAGGCCGCTTTCGTCGTTCTTTTCCTGATAGTAATTGGCGCCAAGCACGTAATCGATGAAACCGGGTTCGGCGTTGGACGCGCGCAGCTCCAACTGCTTCGTCACCGAGCGACTGCGCTGAAGATAGAACTGGAAGGCGGGGCCGAACGCAGTGCCGGAGAATGTCGGCTCCACTTTCGAGTTGGCGTTGGCCGCCACGTCGTTGGTCTGCGTGCCCTGCTGTTCGAAGCGGAAATTCTGGTACGACCCCAGCAGATCGAACTGGATGCCGCCGGCCTTGGCCCTGATGCTGGCATCGTACATCTGGAAACTCGCATCGAGGTAGGCCGGTACCGGATTGGTCAAGGTGCGCAGTGCGTCGATGCCCCTGTCGTTATGCGCCTGAAGCTGGCTCTCCAGCGCATAAGTGCTGCCCGCGCCGCCCTGATGCCCGAAGGTTGCCGTCAGCCGCGCTTCGAGGGCATCGCTGGGCGAAACCAGCAGCGAGACGCGCCCTGCCGCATCCTTCTGGTCATTGCGGGCACGCGCTTGCGACTTGTCGAACGTATACGTCTGACCGTTGTAGTCGATGGTGGTGTCCATCGGCTTCGAATAGCCGTCACGGTCATTGAACGTGCCGGATACGCGCACGGCAGCAATGTCGCTGAGCGGGATATTGAGCGCCGCTTCGCCGCGCTTGGCATCGAAGTTGCCGTATTCGAGGCGGGCGTAGCCCTCCATCTCGCCCAGCTTCGGCGCGTTGGTGATCACGTTGACCGCGCCGCCGGTCGAACTGCGGCCATAGAGCGTGCCCTGCGGTCCGCGCAGCACTTCGACGCGGCTGATATCGAAGAATGCGCCTGAGCGGGCATAGCCGCGGCCGACGTACATGCCGTCGATATTGAAGGCGATGTCCTGCGAACCCTTGCTCGACGTATCGGTGGAGGAAACGCCGCGGATCGCCACTTGCAACCCGTCGCGCCCGGTCGAGATGGCGACGTTGGGCACCACGTTCTGAAGGTCCGCGGCGCTGTTGACGCCCTGTTCCTTCAACGCGTCGCCCGACAACACGGAGAGCGCTGCCGGCGTCTTCAGCGCGGTAGACGAACGCTTCATGGCGGTGACGATGATTTCCTGCGGGCCGGATGCCTCGGCTGCCGCTGCCGGTTCCTGCTCCTGCGCCAAGGCAGGCGACGCTGCCACGGCGATCGCCAGTGCGCTTGTGCCCGGCAGCATATATCTGGAAAAACCCATGCCCTGCTTCCCCTCCAAATACCTGCCAGCTTCGAGCCGGCTCGGCGCTTCTTCTGTTTCTTGCCGGCTTCGCGGCCGGTCGCTGAGGGGCCTAGGGCAGCAACCTAAACCGAAGACGAACGGGTGGGGGCATTATCTCGCACCGAACACGATTTGAATGTCGCGGGGTGAGCGATAAGTTCTAAGCTGGCCGGTACCGGCGCTTGGCACAGGGCGCTCAAGAACACGACGAAGGAGAGGACGACTTTGCGCCTGTTGCTGGTGGAGGACGACGCGCAGCTTTCGGACAAGCTGCAACGTTTCCTGACGGGGGAGGGCTTCGTCATCGATCTGGTGAGCGATGGAGAGGACGCGCTCCATCTTGGCCTGACGCACGAATACACCGCCGCCGTCCTCGATCTCGGGCTGCCCTCGCTCGACGGGATGAGCATTCTTCAAGCATGGCGGCAGAACCAGCGAGACTTGCCTGTCCTCATCCTGACGGCGCGGGACACGTGGCTGGACCGCATCGCCGGTTTCAAGGCGGGGGCGGACGACTATCTGGTGAAGCCGTTCCACCCTGAGGAAGCACTGTTGCGGCTGCGCGCGCTCATCCGTCGGTCCGGTTCGCATAACAGCGCCAGGATCGTGTGCGGAACGCTCGCCTACGACGGGCTGACCGGCGGTGTCGAAATGGAAGGGCAACCGTTGAAGCTGACCGCATTCGAACTCAGGCTGTTGACAGCGCTCATCACCCGCAAGGGCGTGGCCGTAAGCCGCAATCACCTGATCGCCAGCGTCTACGGTTATGACGAAGATGCGGAGGCCGGCTCGCTGGAAGTGATCATGAGCCGCTTGCGGCGCAAGATCGCGCCCCACGTCATCGAGCCCATTCGCGGCTATGGCTATCGGTTGCTGGGATCGCCGTCATGAGCTTCTGGGCATGAGGCTGCCGCTCTCAATCCATGCCCGGCAGATCGTTATTGCCGTGGTGGCGGGCATGGTTGCGCTGATGGTGTCGTGGCAGGCGAACAAGGGCGTGCTCGACATCGTCATCACCGCCAGCCTCAACGACAAGATGGATGCCCAGCTTGGCGGGATCGAGCGCGCCGTCGATCCCGAGGGGCGATTGCATCGCGACCGAATACTGTTTCTGCCCGACTACGATCGGCCGGACGCCGGCTGGGGCTGGGATGTCCGGACGGTTGCCGGTCACTGGCACGAAGGCCCGCGGCCGGCGCAATCTGCCTATGCGGACGGTACCATTCAGGTGGAGCATGGCGCTTATAGCGGGCGCGGCTGGAAAGCGGACGGCACAAGGGTGCATCTGCGTCAGCGCCGAAGCGGCACGCCTGACAAACCCGTGATCGTCACCGTCATTGCTCCGGATTCGCTAATCAAGGCCCCAATCCGCCACGCTCTGATACCCACGATCTCGGCATTGGTCCTGCTGGCGGTAATACTTGCGCTGACGGCGCTTCTGCAGCTTCATTTCGGCCTCAAGCCGGTCAGGCGCCTGCGCGATGATCTGGCACAGGTCCGTGATGGTACGCTCGATCGCCTGTCGGACAACCAGCCAGGTGAGCTGCGCCCGCTCGTGTCGGAGATGAATGCGCTGATTCAGCAAAACGCGACCAGCCTGCATCATGCGCGGCTACATCTTGCGAACCTTGCTCACGGCATCAAGACACCGCTCGCCACGCTGAGTTTCATGATGACGAACGATGGCGACACAAGTGTGGAAGCCCGCCAACTGTTGGCCTCGATAGACAATCGCGTCGCCCATCACCTTCGCCGTGCGCGGAGTGCCGCGATCGGCGGAGGTAATCGACTGAAATGCGATGCCTGGCAGATTGCGACCGATCTCGTGCAGGTTTTAGGCAATCTGCATCTCGAAAAATCCATCAGCGCGCAAAATGATCTTCCCCCGCAATGTGAATTGGCGGTGGATCCTGAAGACTTCGGCGAGATTCTGGGGAATCTGCTGGAAAACGCCTTTCGCCATGCCAAGGCATTCGTGCGCGTCTCATGTGAAAACGGTGAGGGACGCAATTTGCGCATCGTCGTTGAGGATGATGGTGCCGGCATTCCCGATCATGCCATGCAGGACGTGTTGCTGCCCGGGCGCCGACTTGACGAAACCGTTCACGGGTATGGCTTCGGACTGGCGATCGCCAAGGAGCTGACCGAATTGTACAGTGGCAGGATCGGCTTGCGCCGTTCGACGGCGTTGGGCGGGCTGGCGGTCGACATAGAGCTTCCTGTCCTGGCGTTATCGGCCGGCTCGCAAATCATCCGGCATTTTTGAGCTTTGCGAGTTGAGCGAAGGGCGATGATTCCCGATCTGACGGCGAACGGGCGGCCGCCCGTGGCGGTTTGCGGCGGTGTTCCCCCTTGATTCGCGTGGCTTGGGTACCCATCTTCCGGTCCGAGACGATCAAAACCGACGGAAAACGGCCGATTTTTGTGATCATGTCGTTTTTTTGAAAAAGGTGTGTTGACCGAATCAGAGGTGGGTCTTACAGGGCCTCTCACC
>NZ_CM145483.1:0-857500 GCF_055521515.1 Sphingomonas sp. BL-S-28 | reverse complement strand
GAGTTGACCCTAGTACGAGAGGACCGGGTTGAACATGCCTCTGGTGTACCTGTCGTGGCGCCAGCCGCGCAGCAGGGTAGCTATGCATGGACGGGATAACCGCTGAAAGCATCTAAGCGGGAAGCCTCCCTCAAGATTAGGTATCTTCGAGTCGTGATAGACCATCACGTTGATAGGCCGGGTGTGGAAGTGCGGTAACGCATGGAGCTAACCGGTCCTAATAACTCTGTTCATGCTTGATGAATCCCACCATCAATGACAGCCCTGCCTAAAAAGCAGCGATGTCTTGATGATCGGACGATCATCCAGCCAGATATCAAGCTCTAACTTAGAGCAGCACGGGATACATCGATTAAAAAATCAGCACGCCGTCTCCATTGCTTGGTGACCATAGCGTCAGTGACCCACCCGATCCCATCTCGAACTCGGCCGTGAAACCTGTCAGCGCCAATGGTACTGTGGCTCAAGCCCCGGAAGAGTAGGACGTCGCCAGGCATTGAAGCCGGCGTGCTAAAAAAACCCATCACAATGACAAAGGGCACAAAGTGCCCCAAAGAGGGCCCTCGAGGCCCTCTTCGCGTCTCTACAAGACGCAAAACAGGCGCACGCGGGGTGGAGCAGCCCGCCGTTCAGGCCGACGCAGTCGGAATGAACACACAAAAACGCTTCCGGGCTGACACTCTCAGCCCTCAATGGTGACGCGGGGTGGAGCAGCCCGGTAGCTCGTCAGGCTCATAACCTGAAGGTCGTAGGTTCAAATCCTACCCCCGCAACCAATCACAAAAAACCCATTCCAATGAAGCGCTGCATTGCAGGTTGAAATGTGCAGTGGGCAATGCCGATTTTGTTCATGTCGGACGCTATCGCTATCGCTATCGCTATCGCTATCGAAGACGCTCTCTACAGCAGGCGCATGAAAGCCTGGTTCCAGCAGCTTGAGGATCAGGCGGACCGACTGCGGGCAACGCTGGAAATCGATCGCGATCGGTTGCAATCCCTGACAGTGAGGGCGGACAATGGCGCAAAAAGCGCCGTCGCCGCAGGGGGTCATTCACGCCCCATGCCGGACACGGCAAATCTCACTTAAGCTGCCGCTCGACGATGTACGGGATGAAACAGCGCCCGACTTCTAAGTCGGCGACTTGCGCTGAGACAGGCAGATCTCAGGATGCGCAAACGTCAATTCGAGTCAGTTTCCTGTTCGTCGCGCTTTCGTACTTCGCTCACCTTTTTTTGCAGCGATTTTGGCACTCTCGGCCTTCAGCGGACGCGAAACCGGGCACACTTCCTGGGCATAGCTGTTGAGCGTGTTGAGCAGGTTGTCCGGGACCAGTCGGTAGAACACGAACTGCCCGCGTTTTTCGCTCGCGACCAGTCCAGCATTTTCCAGCACTGCCAGATGCTGTGATACCGCAGGCTTCGACATTTCGAACCGGGAGGCGATGTCGCCGGCACTGAGTTCGGCGTGGCTGAGGTACGCAAGAATCTTACGACGCGGCGTTGACGCCAGGGCTTCGAACACTTTCTGCATGAGGCCTTATTTAAGGAATGAGCTAATCACTTGACAAGGCCCTTTAGGTATTTAAGCAATGAACTAATTACCTCGGAGGTTGCAATGCCCGATGTGCTCCCCAGCCAAGCCCCATCAGCTTCGCCCGAAACGACGGTGAACAGCTTGGTCGAAATTGCCGGTTGCAACCCGGTCGAGGGGACGGTTCGATGGGATCCGGTCCATTCGACCTGGAATGGGAGCATGATGGCGATCTCGCTGGTGCTGGCGCCGGTCTTCGTCAGTTGGTCGGCTCTGGGCACTTTCCTTGTGTTGACGGGGGCATCGCTTCTGCTGGGCCACAGCATCGGCTTCCATCGTCTGCTGGTGTTCGTCGGCACGCTGGTCGGCATGAGCGGACCATTCTGGATGATCCGCACGCATGACCTGAGAGACTGGGCGCAGCGGCAGAGCGACTGTCACGACTATCTTGCGCATCGACGCCCCATGTTGATCGACGCTTGGTGGCAACTCCATTGCGATCTCGATTTGGTGGCCGCTCCGGCGTTCGACCTTGGGCGGGTCGGGCAGGACCGTTTCTACCGCTTCCTGGAGAAAACCTGGATGGTTCAGCAGGTTCCGGTGGGAATTGCCCTGTATTTCGCCGGAGGTTTGCCGTGGGTGATATGGGGCGTGTGCGTCCGGGTGAGCGTGTGTGTTACCGGTCACTGGTTCGTCGGCCACCTCGCGCACAGGCGCGGGCCGCAATCGTGGCTTGTAGAAACCGCAGGCGTGCAGGCGCACGATGTTCCCTGGGCTGCGATCCCCACCATGGGCGAGGCTTGGCACAACAATCACCATGCTTTCCCGGGCTCGGCGCGGATCGGGCTCTATCCAGGGCAAAGCGACTGGGGCTATCGGGTGATCGAAGGGTTGGAGAAGCTGGGCCTTGCCTGGGACGTTGTCACGCCCGAAACGATGGCCGCGCGCAAGGAACTGCGCCCGGTAACGTCGCAGGACCCGCCCGAAAGACGGTTCTCACAAGCGGCGAGGGCGTGAGCAATGCGCAAGCTGCTTTCCTTCGAGGGGCGAGTCTCACCGCTGGTCTACGTTCTGGCGGCGCCGGTGCTGCTGCTGTCGCAGAACCTCGTGGTGGCGCTCTGCTATCGCTGGCGGGGCGCACCGCTCCAAGCCGATGCCGGGTTTTGGCTCCTTCCGCTGCGCCGTCTGGCACAGATGCCAGGTGTCACGGCCACGCAGGCCGCGACGGTATTCGCACTGGGTTTCGTGGTCGCGTGGGCCTTGGCGGCCCTCTCGTTCCGCCGCGCGAACTGGTCGGGGCGCGGGCACAAGCTGAGCCTGTTTGCCATCTTTCCCGTGCTTCAGATCATCGTTGTTACAATTCTCTGCGCAATGCCGCGCCTGTCCGAAGGTTCGGAGGAGCAACAAGGCGATGAGGCGGATCGGGCCCAGATCCTGCAAGGCGTGCTGGCGGGCGTGGCGATCATCGTCGTTGCCGTGCTGATCTCTGCTTTGACGCTGGGCGCCTATGGCTGGGGCCTCTTCGTCGGAACACCGTTCGTGGTCGGGATGACGACCGGGTATATCGTGAACCGGCGTGTCCCGCAGACCGGCGCGCGGACCTTGGGGCAGGTGCTCGTGGCCGGCGCCTTGGGCGGGCTCGCATTGCTCATGTTCGCCTTGGAGGGCTTCATGTGCATCGTCCTGGTCGCGCCGCTCGGTTTGGCGGCCGCAGCGATTGGCGGCGTCTTTGGCCGGACTATCGCTTTGTTTGGACATGACGGCAACAGACCGCTGATGTCCGTTGCCGTACTTCCGGCCCTGTTCGCGCTCGAAGCAAGCATGCCGCCCGCGGTGCCCATCGATACGGTCGAGAGCATCGACATCGCCGCCCCGCCGAACGCGGTGTGGCAGGCGATCACCAGCGAAGCACCCATCGGCCTGTCGCCAGGGCTTCCCGGACTCGCGGGGCTGGCCTACCCCGTCCGCAGCAGTCTCAAGGGCGAAGGCGTAGGCGCCACGCGCCTCGGCGTGTTCTCGACAGGGACTGCGGTGGAACGTGTGACCGAATGGAAACCCGGCCGCGTTCTGGCCTTCACTGTCCTCTCCCAACCACCGGCGATGGAAGAGATGAGCCCCTACCGTCACCTCAACACGCCGCATCTAAGAGGGTATGTCGTCACCGGCGATACGCGATACGAACTCTCGCCCCTGCGCAACGGCGGCACGAGGCTTACGCTGCAGGCGCAGACCGTGCTGCGCATCGACCCGATCGCCTATTGGGAGCCGATCGCCCGCTTGGCCTTCCATCTGAACGTCCGCCGGGTGCTCGACAGCGCCAAAATTGGCGCTGAGGGGCAGAATTTTCAATGAACGGACGCTTTCGGGGAGGAATGGCCATTTACGCCGGCCCTCTTGGACCGATCCTCATCCTGGGGTAGGCAGCAAGCATGCGGGGGCTGAACATTGCGATTGCCGGCTGTGGGCCGTGCGGACTGGCGGCGGCGCTGCTGCTTCATCGTGCAGGGCATCACGTTACCCTGTTCGAGCGGTTCGAGACACCCCAGCCTATCGGTTCAGGACTGATGATCCAGCCTACGGGGATGGCAGTCCTCGCCAGGCTTGGCTTGCTTGACGCGGTCCTGGCGCGCGGCGCGCGCGTCGATCGGTTGTTCGGGATGGCGGGCAAGCGGGTGGTGCTCGACGTCCATTACGCTGCGCTGCGCCGCCCGGACACTTTCGGCATCGGAATACACCGCGCCAGCTTGTTCGCGGTCCTGCACGAGGCCGTGCTGCGGTCGGGCATTCCTCTTCACTCCGGACGCACTTTGGCCGGAAGTACGCTGCTGGGGACGCATCGCGCGTTGCGCTTTGCCGATGGCCAAACGAGCGGTCTCTACGATCTCGTCGTGGACGCGCTGGGCACGCGGACGCCGCTCGCTCCGCCGACGGGCCGGGAACTGGCTTATGGGGCGCTGTGGGCCAGCCTCGACTGGCCCGACGGTGCCGGCTTCGATCCCCACGCTCTTGCCCAACGCTACTACCGGGCGAGCATCATGGCAGGCGTGCTGCCCATAGGGACACCACCGGGCATGACGGTGCCCAAGGCGGCCTTCTTCTGGTCTCTCCGGGCGGATGGGCTGGACGACTGGCGCGCGGCTGGGCTGCGCGCGTGGAAGGCACGGGTCGCCGCGCTCTGGCCCGATTGTGCTGCGCTGCTCGACCAGATCACCGACCCCGACCAATTGACCTTCGCTCGCTACGCGCATCGAACCCTGTCTTCACCGGCAGAGCCGGCGCTGGTCCATATCGGCGATGCGTGGCATTCCGCCAGTCCGCAACTGGGGCAAGGCGCCAATATGGCGCTGCTCGACGCCTGGGCGCTGGCCCGTGGTCTGGAACAGGCAAGCACCGTCGACGAGGGAGTTCGGCACGGCATCCGGCTGCGTCGCCGCCACGTTCTGACGTATCAATGGCTCACTGCGCTGTTCACGCCTGTCTATCAATCCGACAACCGCCTGTTGCCGCTGATCCGCGACCGTCTTGTCGGCCCCCTGTCGAAGCTATGGCCGGCCACCGCCGTGCAAGCGGCTATGGTGAGTGGACTGGTCGGCAACCCGCTGCGGCCACTGGAGCTGGAAGGCGAGCTTCAGGTGGCTACGCCGGCCGTGGAAGCCGCATGACCCTCACTGTGCACAGCGGCGACCACCCGATCGTCGTGTTCGACGCGATGTGCGTGCTGTGCTCCGCCAATGCCACTTTCATCTTGCGGCATGACCGGGTCGGGCGATTCCGATTGGCGTCGATGCAGGGGGAAGCCGGGGCAGCGCTTTATCGCCGGTTCGGGATCGACCCAGCCAATCCGGAAACGTTAATCGTGGTTGAGGGCGACCGGGCCTTGCGGGATAGCGATGCGGTGCTGGCCATTTGGGCAGGCCTCGATCGTCCATGGAACGCGCTGGCGGTGCTGCGGATCGTACCGCGCTGGGTGCGCGATCCGGTCTATCGCTGGGTTGCGCGGCATCGCTACCGGCTCTTCGGGCGAAGGTCGGCCTGCTGGATACCGACGCCCGAGCAAGCCGGCCGCATTCTGTGACCCGCATCCTGCTCCTTGGCGGCTATGGCGGTTTTGGCGGGCGCATCGCCCGGCGCCTGGCTGCGGCAGGGCATGAGGTGCTGGTCGCGGGGAGGTCTTTGGGCAAGGCGCAGACCTTTTGCGGGGAGACGCCGGGCCTGATACCGCTGGCGCTGGACCGAAGCCGGATCGCCAGAGCACTTGAGCAGCACATGCCTGCCTTAGTGGTGGATGCATCCGGCCCGTTTCAGGCAATGGACTATGCCATTCCCGAGGCCTGCATCGCCGCCGGAGTGCATTATATCGACATCGCCGACAGCCGCGATTTCGTGTGCGGTATCGCGGTACTCGACGCTGCGGCGAAAGAGGTCGGGGTCGTCGTCCTTTCTGGCGCGTCAAGTGTGCCAGCCTTGTCGGGCGCAGCCGTGCGTCATCTCGCCGGCGGCATGGACAGGGTCCGATCGGTCGAAATGGCGATCAGTGCGTCGAACAAGGCGGCGGCGGGGCCGGCCGTGTCTGCGGCGATACTGGGCCAGGTCGGGCAGCCCCTGCGCCTGTGGCGGGGGCAGCGCTGGACGCAAGCCTTCGGATGGCAGGAGGTGCATACCGCGCGGTTCGAATGCGCGGGGGGCGAAGCGATCGCGCGGCGCAGCGTTGCGCTCGTCGATGTGCCTGACCTTGCTCTCCTTCCCTATAGGCTGGCAGGCCGTCCCGCCGTCGCTTTTCGCGCGGGCACGGAGCTGGGGTTTCAGAATTGGGCGCTGTGGTTCGCGAGCTGGCTGGTGCGCACGCGCCTAGTCGCATCTCTTGCGCCGTTCGCATGGCTCCTCAACCCGCTCCAGACACTGACGCGCTCGTTCGGCAGCGATCGCTCCGCCATGATCGTGCGCTTGTTCGGCGATGCGGCCGGACAACGAGTGGAGCGGCGATGGACACTGATTGCGGAACGGGGGGATGGGCCGGAAATACCGACTTTGTCCGTCGCGCCGATCGTCGCGCGCATCCTTTCGGGCAAGGAGGCGGCGGGCGCGCGCGATGCCGGCGAGGCGCTGACGCTCGACGACTATGCCGATGCGTTCAGGCAGTTGACCACTCACTGCTGCACGCAGGAACTGACGGCATCGCCCTCCTTGTATGAGCGCGTGATGGGCGACCGCTTCGCGCAACTGCCGCCGGAACTCCGCGCCATCCACGATGTGCACCGCGATGGCGGCGCGATCGGAGAAGCCCAAGTGACAGGTGCCGCGAACCCCATCGCCGCATTCGTCGCCCGGATCGTGGGTTTTCCAAAACCTGGCCTCCATCGCCTGCACGTCCATTTCCGGGAGAGCGGCGGGCGAGAAACCTGGACGCGCGATTTCAGCGGACGGCGTTTCCACAGCCAGCTCAGTCAGCGCGGTTCCCTGCTTGTCGAGCGGTTCGGTCCCCTGCGCTTTGCCTTTGATCTTCCCAGTAACGCTCAAGGTTTGAGCATGGTGATGCAGCAGTGGTGGATCGGCCCGCTGCCTTTGCCGAAATTCATGGCGCCGCGCTCGGCCGCGAAGGAGTGGAGCGAAGACGGGCGTTTCCATTTCGACGTCCCCATTGCGCTGCCGGTGATAGGACGCCTGATCCATTATCGCGGATGGCTGGAGAGAGCGTAGAGCGCGAGATTTCCAAGCAGTCCGTTTCTTTGTCCGACTGCGACCCATTTCAGTCGCTCAGAGCTAGAATTTTCATCTCCGGCAGCCGAGCGTCGGCTATCCTAAAGACTATTCTCATGATCAATCGGCAGCAGGTACTTCAGTCCAGGGTGAAGCCGCGCGGCGCGGCGCTGACGTGATCTTCGTCATTGAGAACTTCCGTCTGCAAATGCAGGGAAGGATATCTGCGGGATCGCAGGATCTGATCCATGTCTTTGGTATCGGTCACCATGTTGGCGGATTTGGAAAAGCGCGCATCGCCCGGCCGCGTCTCTTCATATTCGCCGATGTACATGTAGACCCGCGCCGGTAAGTCGTCATGGCTAGCCGTGTAGTCACGCGCCTGTTCGGCCATGTAGTGATGATCATACCAGAACGAGGGGCTGCCCAGAATGTAGCCGTCGAACAGGCTTGGTTCGCTTAGCAGGATCTGCATGCCGAGCAGCGAGCCATAGGAATGGCCCAGAAAGATGCGCCGCTTCTCGTCCGTCCGGTAGCGTTGAGCTACGAAGGGCAGCACTTGGTCCCGAACATAGGTTTGATAGGCCTTCGCTTGACCGTGTACTGTCCCCTTGGGCGATCCGGCAGGTCCATTTGCCGTCGGCGTGTAATCGCGGCGGCGGCTTGTCATTCCGCCTTCTCCCTTTGCATAGGAAAGTCCGACGAGGATGAACTCCTCGATGGTCGGCCCCTCGACATTGAGACGCCGCCCGATTTGCTTAAGTAGCGGAAATGCGTAATCGGCGTCCGTCACATAGATCACCGGATATCGCCGCTCAGGCTGCGTGCGATAGGAAGGCGGCAGGGCCACGAACACCTGATAGCCTCGTTGCGATGCGGGTTCGGGTACGTCCCACACTTCGCTGTCGGCTATTTCATACGGTAGCCCATCACCGCGTTGTACTACTAAACCGGGCCTCTCTTCTGCTCGGGCCTGTTCCGTGGCGGCGTCAGTGCAGGCGGCGAGCAGGCTGGCGCAGAGGCCGATAAAAGAGAAATGCCTAAACAACGCTGCCCGCCTTCCTGCCTAGAGCGGTTTCCGATCCGATTGCATCGGATCAACCGCTCTAAGCTTTTGGTTTGTCGCATTTTCCGAGTCATCAGGTGATTCCACCTGATTAGAAAACGCTCTGGACCCCAGTGGCGAACTGACGCCATGGAACATAATGATAACAGTAATTTAGCAGTCTATCAGAGGGCTGTCTTGTTCACACCAACGCTAACGAAAGGCATTCTGTCGCATCCGATCTCAGTGCCTCATGTTTTTCATGGCTAGAAGTCTTGTCGGCTTTCGGCAGTTGGACCTGGACGCGTATTGCGTCGCTTCCGCCGCCGACCCATTCTTGCCGTTCCGCTGCCGAATTTCGACGCCCAAGTACGGGGCCGTCAGCTATTATGGCAGCTCGCGACAAAGGATGGCCGTCCACCGTCGCTAGCGGTCTCGGTGAACGAAGGTCGGCTTTCAGGCCGCGCGAATGAGGCACTGAATGTCGGCTTCGTCGGCGGAAACGATGATTGAGCCGGTTGGTTTAAGCGTGTGCCTAGACGTGCTTGTTGCGAACGTGCGACCTGCAAAGGGGCCTGTAACAAGCGACGCGCGTTTATCGGATCAGGCTTCTGGTTGTTCTAATCATCCGTCAAACGATGCGTTGCGTTAAGGCATGTAATTTGAAAATGTGCGCCATGTGTCGAAGAGACGAGTTCCAGTTCGCCGCCGTAAGCCTGCAATAGTGAACGGGCGATGGGCAACCCCAGTCCCGTGCCGCCAAGTTCGCGTTTGCTGGTGAAAAACGGCTCGAAAATACGTTGGTGGTCCGCCTCGGGAATGCCCGGGCCGTCATCGATCAAGTCGATGGTGACCACGTCCGGCTTGCTCTGCAGAGAGACTTCCAGGTACCTTGCGCCCGCTTGCCGGGCATTCTCGACCAGAGTGGTCAGCACGGCTTCCAGTGCGTCGCCGTCGATGCAAACCTCAGGTTCCTTTTCCGGCAAATTTACGGAAATCGCGAAGTCTTTGCCAGATAGTCCATCGGCGACGGCGAGGAGCAAGGCGCTTGGAAGAATGCTGGCATCGGTCGTTCCCACCAGCACGTCGGCACGGGCAAGTTCCATCAACCGGCTCACAAGGCGCGAGAGGCGCCGGGCATCCGCAGCCATGTTGGCAAGGAACCGTTCGCTCTCCACCGATGACATCTGGGCGCCATGATCCTGGAGTAGCTCGATGGCGCCGGAAATTCCGGCCAGCGGCGTCTTGAACTCGTGGCTGACCGAGGAAGCGAAATCGCGCAAGTAACGTGAGCGTTTTTCGATGGCATCGGCCATTTGCTCGAAATCTTCATAGAGCGCGCGGATCTCGACCACCTGCAAGGTCGGTTGCCGGGCGGAGACGCGCTGGCCCGAGGCGAGTGCGCGCGTGGCGCGGCTCAATCCTTCGATCGGCCGCACGATGGCGCGCGACAGCACCGCCGAAAGCATCAGGAGCATTGCGAAGATCGCTGCCACGCCCAGCGCGATCTTGCCCCGATCCTCGTAGATGCCCAAGGCCAGGGCGCGCGGCGAGCGCGATACCAGCAGCAAGCCCACGACTTTGCCGCCCACCACGATGGGCCGTGCATGATGCAGTCGGATGTTGGCAGCGCGGCTCAGCCAGTCGAGTGCGTGGCTGGCTGGATAACCGGCGTTCTCGCGCAGGACGGTCATAGGCACGCCTTCAAGCGCGGCGTGGACTTCCGGCAGCGTGGCCAGACTACCGCCGGCCTCAGGTCCGTTGAGCAGGATGCCCTGCCGATCCAGCATCAGGATCGAGGCCAGGGTCGTCACCTTGGTCTCCTGAAAAGCCGGCATCATCCGCCAGGCCAGCGCCACGGCAGCGGGATCGGGGTGGCCTTCGACGGAAGCTGCGCGCGGGCGGGGTGGCAGGACCGGGGAGGAACGCAAGTCCACTTCGGTCATCCGGTCGTTATAGCGTTCAGGCACGGCGGGTAGGGCAATCCCGCTGCCGACGACGGCTGCGCTGGCGGCCAGAGCGGCGCTTTGCGCCACCAGTTCCGCCTCGGTCCGCCGGACCAGCGCGTTTTCGTAGATGCGCAGGAAGATCGCGCCAAACCCCGGCAGTGCGGCGACGAACAGCAGCGTTCCCAACAGGATAGTGCGCAGGCGCAGGATCGGCCAGTGCCAGGCAACGATGGCCTTGATTCGTGTCCAGACCCTGCGGATCATCCCTCTGCCGCGGCGCCCATGCAGGCGCCGAGGCGGTATCCGATCCCGGCGCGCGTCTCGACCACGTCGCTGGCACCGACTTCCGCGAATTTCCGGCGCAAATTGCGGACGTGGCTGTCGATCGTACGATCCGTCAGTGCGAAGCCGGGGCCGCGCAGACGGTCGATGATCTGATCGCGGGAGAAGATGCGCGCGGGGCTGGAGAGAAGCGTGCGCAGGATCGTGAACTCGGTCACCGTCAGGGCGACTTCATGGCAGTGCCACTGCGCGGTCCAGCTTTCCGGGTCGAGGCTCAGCAGGCCATGACGCAGCACGGCAACACTGTCGGACGGACCAGCGGGCGCTGCAGTGCGCAAACCGGCGCGGCGCAGGATCGCCATCGACCGGGCAACGACTTCGCGCGGGGAGAATGGCTTCACCACATAGTCGTCGCCGCCCAGTTCGATGCCAAGCACCCGGTCGATCTCGTCATCGCGTGAGGAGAGGAAAAAGATCGGCACCTCGCTCGTTGCCCGAAGGCGGCGGCAGACTTCCAAGCCGTCCATGCGCGGCATGTTGATGTCGAGGATCACCAGATCGGGATCGTGGCGTTCGACTTGCGCCAGCGCTTCCTCACCGTCTCCGGCCTCGATGGTGTCGAGACCCGCCTTGTCGAAGGCGAAGACGAGCAACTGGCGGATATGGGGATCGTCGTCGACGAGAAGGATCGTGCCGGGCATGACGGACATGTTCATTTCCTCAAGGCCCATGTCAACGCGGCGCAGTGGCCTGCGGCGGGGATTGCGGCTGTGGGGCGGGTGATGGCGGCGGAGGGGAAGGAGGCGGCGGAGCAGCCGCCGGGGCAGGCGCCGGGATCAGCGATCCATCGCATCCGCGCTCGCCGTCGCCAAGGTCCACTGGTGGCAGCCTTGCGGCAAGGGCTTCGGTCTGTTCGCGGCGGCGCGCGTGAAGCAGGCTGCCGTACATGCTATAATCGCGTGTCGCTTGCAGACGCACGGCATGCACGCGCTGGCGGAAATCGAAGCCGAGGTCGCGGCGTCGTTCGAGTTCCAGCAGGGGAAGCAGAGCGGACTCGCCCTGTTGGCCGAGATAGCACAAGTCCAGCGCAGCACCGGCACCGCCGACCTCACGGGCATGGCGGACGTTCCAGGAGGCTGCCAGCGAGCCGAGGTCCAGGAAGCAGATCGCTGTCAGCACTATCGTCGTCGCCGCGAGATTGACGTTGACCAGCCAGGCTGAACTGCGATCGCGTAGCAGGCGCCAGCAGATCGTGGCGAGACCGAAGCCGACCAGCAGCATCCATACGAGAGCCGCGATGCGCAGACGGGTGAGCGAATAGGCCTCCACATAGTCGACCGTGCGCTGGACCGACGAGGCGACGAGGACGATGTTCTGGGCGATCCACAAGGTGACGAGCCGCCGGATTGCCGGCGAACGCGCGGTTTCCGAACCCGGGCGCAGCGCTACCAGCACGAACAGCGCTGCCAGCAATGCAGTGGCGATCAGCGGATAGGCGCCGCGATGGGCATAATCGGCCAGCGTCATGCCATCGGGCAAGCTGGCGCTACCCCAGAGATAGGCTGCATCGAGCGCGTTCTGCACGGCAAAGATCGCGTTGAAGACGACCAGCGAGATCGTGATTGATGCCGGTGAAACCCCCGGCAGGGCGATATCACCGCGCCCGTCGAACAATGGCAGGGGGCGTTTGAGCAGGCTGGGGCGCAGCAGGCTCCACAGCATGGCGAAGAACAGCGCCCAGAGCATCGCACGCGGCACCATGACCATGATGGTCGTGTCGATCGACAGCAGCGAGGATACCGCTTGCGCCAATATGGGATTGGCGGCGCAGAACAGTGTCACGATCACCGCGCCGCCGACTAGCGGCAACGTCAGCAGGGAGGCCGCCCGGCGCAGGCCGATGCGTCTGCCGTGCCCGGCGGCACGGACTTTCGCCATGCGTCGCAAGTCGATCAAGGGACCGAACGGTGCGCGCAGGCCTTGCCAGAGCAGACGCTGTATCCAGCGCCAACCGTCGTCGAACCTGCCGGTTTGGGGAAGCAATGTGGCCATTCCCGCGGCAAGCCAGAAAAGCGTCCAGGAGAGCATGCCGGGATCCCAGGCGAGCGCGAGGGCGAAGACCGTCGCGCCAAGGGTCGCCAGCTGGCCGGCCCGGCTTTGCCGTACGGCCGGCCTTCCTGCAAGCAGACCGGCCAGGAGGGCCAGTGCCAGAATGCCCGGCACGCCATTGGGCGGGGCACTTCGATGCACAAGCCAGTCTGCTGCACAGGCGAAGACCAGTCCTACTGCAAGTTTCCATCGGAAGCTTGCGCCCAAGGGGGCGGCGACGAACTGCATTTGCGTATCTCCCTGAATGACGGGAGTTATTATGCGAGGCAGACGGCGCAGTTTATCGTGGCTTCGCGGTCAATTGTTAGCGCAGAGTCTGTGCAGAAACCGTGCAGGGAGTGGAAAGTGCATCGTAGATCCGCCATTTTCTGATTATCGTGCCGGATCAACCGAAGTGCAGGCGATGGATCTGCAGTCCAGGCCCTCTTGTATCGATGCAGTTCCGAGAACTATTTGTTCTCCACCAATACAGTGGAGAAAGCACATGCGTTTTCGTGTGATCCTGTCCCTTCCCTTAATGTCGGGTCTCATGCTTTCGGCCTGCGGTGGTGCGAAGCCAGCAGGCGATGCCGGGTTCGAGGACGTTGCGGCGAACGCCGACAGCGGTGATCGGTACGATGGGAAGGCGGTCAGCCCGATCCACCGCGCCGCGAGCGAGCCCGTTTCAACGTTCGCGGTCGATGTGGATACGGGTTCCTACACCAATGTGCGGCGCATGCTGATGGGCGGCCAACATGTTCCTGCCGAGGCGGTGCGGACCGAGGAGATGATCAACTATTTTCGCTATGACTATCCGCTGCCCGCAGACCGAACCACGCCTTTCAGCGTTACCACCGATGTTTCCACCACGCCGTGGAACCCGCAGACCCGGCTCCTGCGCATCGGCCTGCGCGGTTACGACGTCGCCCGGTCCGAGCGGCCGGCGGCGAACCTCGTGTTCATGGTCGATGTATCCGGCTCCATGGATGAGCCGGACAAGCTGCCGCTGGTCAAGCAGGCGCTATCGGTCCTGGCCGATGGACTTCGGGCGGACGACAGCATTTCCATCATCACCTATTCGGGTTCGGTGGAGACGCTGGTTGAGGGCAGCCACGATCCTGCGGCCATAAAGGCGGCGCTGTCCGGACTGCAGGCTGGGGGCGGCACGGCGGGTGGTCCCGCACTATCGATGGCCTATGACCTTGCCCGCGCGTATCGCATTCCCGGCGGTATCAACCGGATCGTCATGGCGACCGACGGAGACTTCAATGTCGGCCTGTCTGACCAGAAGGGGCTTGAGGACATGGTCCGCCAGAACCGCGAGGACGGCATCACGCTGACCACGCTCGGTTTCGGGCAGGGCAATTACAACGATGCGATGATGGAAGCGGTGGCCGACCTGGGCAACGGGAACCATGCCTACATCGACAATGCCATGGAGGCGCGCAAGGTTCTGGACGAAGAACTCTCCTCTACGCTGTTCACCATCGCCAAGGACGTAAAGGTGCAGGTTGAGTTCAATCCGGCAGTGGTCAGCGAATACCGCCTGATCGGGTACGAGAACCGGGCACTGCGCGAGGAGGATTTCGCAGACGACAGGGTCGATGCGGGTGAGATCGGGGCCGGGCATCAGGTTACGGCGATCTACGAGATCGTGCCGGCCGGTCAGCAGGGCTGGCTGCCCGCGCGCAAGTATGCCGCGAATGCAGCCGCGACGCCCGTACCGACTGGCGATGCATCCGAGGCGGCAACCGTGCGTCTGCGTTACAAGCTTCCCGATGGGACGCAAAGCCGGCTTATCGAGGCGCCGGTGGCCGCCAGCCGTCTCACGATGGCAACGATGCCGACGGGCGACGCTGCATTCGCCATCGCCGTGGCCGCATTCGGGCAGAAACTGCGGGGCGATACTCGGCTTGGAAACTTCGACTACACCGATATCGCGCGTCTTGCCGGCCCCCAGACAAATTATTGGCGAAACGAATTTGTGGAACTGACAAACTTGGCGGCTGGCAGCCAGAAGCAAGTTGCGACTGATCTAGCGCGATGAGAATGAAATAATGTACGTTGACGTCTCTCAAGCGGGTTACCCGATACCGGCTTTCCTGCGATGCGGCAGCGCAGATTAGGACTGCGCTGCCGGTCGTCGCTTTTCGGGACCTCTACGCTCAGTACGCCGCCGACAGTGTCAGGAACCACTGGCGCGGTGCGATTGGATAAGCCGAATAGCTGTTCGTGGCCGATCCGATCGAAAGCGTCGAGACGCCCTTCTTGTCGGTGAGATTGGTGACGTTGAGAGCAAGCTCCACCTTCTGAAGAGGCAACACACCGTCAGGCACTCGTCCCGCAACGCGCAGCGAGGTCAGGAAGTAGGAAGCGACGCTGGCATCGTTGGTGAATGTCGCGAAGCGGCGGCCAACGTAATCACCGATCGCTTGTACCTCGATCGGGCCCACGTCCAGCGTTGCGACCGTCTTGTTCATCCACTTGGGCGTACCGGGCAATTGCTTGCCGCAAGTCGGGACGATGCCGCCGGTGACGACGTAGCCGCCGATGCAGGTGTCCGTAGCTGCGCCGATGCCCAGCGCCGTAGATGTGTAGTCGTTCTGGTATTTGGAGAGATTGTAGGAGACGGCGTTATAGAGCGAGAATATCCGCCCAACCTTCAGCGTAATCGCGGCATCGACGCCATTCGTCTTGACGTCGCCGACATTCACCAGCGTCGAAGTGCCGCCGGTGATCCCGCTTCCCGCGATCCCGCCCGGGTTGGTGGGGATGGCAAGCAGGCGGTTGCTGAAATCGACGTGATAGTAGTTGATCTGCGCCTGGATCGCGAGGCCATTGGAAAACGTGCGGTTCGTGCGTACGCCCGCCTCGTACGTCCAGCTCGTCTCGGGCTTGCCCTCATCGGCGAAGGCGTCGAATGCCGCCTGGCTGCCGGTGAACCAGGGACCGCCACCGCCCGCAAGATAGGCCTGATACTGCCGCAGGTTTTTCTGGACGTTGAAGTAGACCTGCTCGTGCCCGTTGAAGTCATAGGTCGCGCCGAAGGCGGGCAGGAACCAGTTCTTGGTGTTGATCTTGCCTTCGGGAAGCGCCGTCGTGCCGCCCAGCGAGCCGACTCGCGGCTGGACCGGGAACCACCCGTTCGCCCACTGGGCGCTGGTCTTGACGCCGCCCTGGACGAGCAACCGGTCGGTCACCTGCCAAGTGTCCTGAATATGGAGCTGCAACTGCTTGATCCGCGCTTCGCCCTGATACTGCGTGAACAGTGGCTCCATCACGTCACGGGGGCGTATGTAGGGGGTGCTCAGCGAAGGATCGGAAACCGGCACGGCATACCAGCGGCGCCATTGCGTGGTGCTGTTGTGTTCGAACCAGCCGCCGAATTCGATCTTGTGGTTGCCCAGCTCAACGCTTGCTGCCGAAATCACGCCGACGCGATCGATGCGGTATTCGGTGGTGCGGGTGATCATGCCCGAACCGCCGGTAGCAGCCACCAGCGCGGCACCGGAGGCAGCTGCCTGAGCAGCGGTCAGCGCCGTACAGGCGGAAGGACGGATCCCATTGCCATTGGCGCCAAAGCGGCAATTCGTAGGCAGGGTTGCGTAGTTAGGATCGAGATAGGCCTGCGCCGTGGTGATCGACTGGCCGAGCGGTCCCGCGACAACGCCGGCGCCATCGTTGTGGTGGTAGTAACCCGTGGTCGACCAGGTGATCTTGTCGGTCAGGTGGGCATCGTAACGCGCGTAACCGAGATAATCGGTACGCTGTGCATCCGAGTAGTAGTTGCGATAGTTGCTGCCTTCGGCTGCCGGCGTGTTGCCCAGCGGCGTCAGATAGTCCGTGCGGTAACCATCGAAATCCGGATAGAAAAAGGGCTTGGTATAGGGCGTGAAGAGCTGGGCCGGGGTGGCCGTGCCGCCGGCGGAGGGCTTGTAGAAGACAGTCGCGTCCTCGTTCGGCTGCGTCATGTCATTGTAGTCGAAATAGAGCGTCAGCTTGCCGGCGTCGCTTTCATGCACGAACTTTGCGTTGGCCTGCCAGCCCTTCTGGATACCGTCGAAATCCCAGGCGCGCGCTCTCTGACGTACGCCGGAGATATAGGCCGAGTTCCCGCCGCCGATGTCGCCGCTATCGATGCGCAGATACGTGCGCGATGCGCTGTAGCTGCCGAACGTTTGGGCGGCGCGGACGCCGAACTCTTTCTGCGGGTCGGAGGAGAAGGTCTCCACCGTACCGCCAAGGTTGCTGTTCGAAGGCGTCGCCAGGTCGCCGGCACCGGTGGCAACGACAACCCGCCCCACGTTCTCCGAAATGACGGCGCGCTGGGGGGAAAGGCCGTTGTAGTTGCCATAACTTTGATCGCCCAGAGGTATGCCATCCATGGTGTAGCCGAGCTGGTTACTGGCAAAGCCATGGATGAACATCTGCGCGTTCTGTTCGTTATTCCCCCAGGGATCGGCCGTGATGTAAAGAACACCAGGCAGGGTCTGGATCGCCTTCAGGGGGGAAACGCCAGGCAGAATTTTCTGGATTTCGACATCGGAGAGCGCCGTGGCCGAACGGGTCGTCTTGGCTCCCGTAACGATGATCGAGTTGCTGCCGTCGGCGGGATTGGCGTCGACAGAAGCAGCTTCGTCCGCAGCGGCCTCACTGGCCATCGCTTGCGTCGCGGAACACAGAGTAAGCGCGGTGCCAGCGAGCATAGCCCAGCGCGCGGCCTTGGCCGCCGATCGAATTGCCGTCATGCGATTGTATTCCCCAAACCTTGCCAGCGGTGGGTTCACCGCGCGGCACGGTCGGTAGCCAAGCGCTGTGGCGGTTTGACTTAACTTTGATTGCAGTTTGATTTCACAGGCAAAAGTAGTGAAATATTACATTGTGTGCGCACAAGCCGACGTGCAAAGCAGGGGCTTTGGCTGCTAGCGCCCGCATTCCGGCCGCCTCTCAGTCTATGTGATGATCCACATGATGCCGTCAAAGGACATTCTCATGACCAAGGTTGGGTCCGCCTTCCACGTATCGATAGAAGTAGCGGCGTGGGACGCAGCCGGCGCCGATGTCGAGCTTTCCTGTGCGGGCATGTTCAGCAGGGAGGCGGATGACGCACAGGTGAGCGGCGGTCTCGCTCACCTGAATGCAGCTCTCGATGGTCGGCTTCTGGATTTACGCGAACAAGGGATATTCACCGCTGCGATGGGCGAGTGCCTGCTCGTGCCGTGCCCGTCTGGCGGTATCAATGCCAGCAGCTTGCTACTGGTCGGATTGGGAGAGCCAAGCGGCTGGGCGGTGGACACATTGCGGGCGGCGGTCCGCGCCGCCGCCGAATTCGCTTTGGCTATCAACGCCCGAAGCGCGGCGTTCGCTCCTGGAATGCTCGATAGCGGCATTGCCACTAGCGTTACTGCCGGGGCCAGCGGTCTGATGATAGAAGGGCTTTTGGCAGCGCTTCGCGCCAGATCAAAGCTCGTTGACCTTGGCCTTGCTCGAAAGCCTTTACTGGAACGCTGGGTGTTCGATGTTGGAGCGGCAAGGCTCTCCGGCGCGGTTGAGGAATTCGGGGAACAGCTCCGGAAGCGCTCCGATTAATCGCTTCAGTCGATCACAATCATATCATCGTATAGTTTAGGCAATCACTCCCGCTCCGCTAAATCCAGCTCGTAACCCTTTGCGAGACCGATAGATTCAAGGAGTGAAGCAATGAACGGATCGAACCCCAGCGGCGGAAAATGCCCCTTTGGCCATGGCGCCGTCTCTGGCGGCACGCCGCTCACCACCGCGTTCGGTGCGCCCGTCGTTGATAATTCCAATTCGATGACCGCAGGCCCGCGCGGCCCGCTGCTGATGCAGGATGTGTGGCTGCTGGAAAAGCTGGCCAACCTCAACCGCGAAGTGATCCCGGAAAGGCGCATGCACGCCAAGGGTTCCGGCGCCTTTGGTACGTTCACCGTCACCGGCGACGTCTCGAAATATACCCGCGCCAAATTCCTTGCTGAAGCGGGCAAGCAGACCGAACTCTTTGCCCGTTTCACCACCGTTGCCGGCGAGCGCGGCGCGGCCGATGCCGAGCGCGACATTCGCGGCTTCGCGGTGAAATTCTATACCGAGGAAGGCAACTGGGACATGGTCGGCAACAACACGCCGGTGTTCTTCGTGCGCGATCCGCGCAAGTTTGCCGACCTCAACAAGGCCGTGAAGCGCGATCCGCGCACCAACATGCGCAGCGCCACCAACAATTGGGATTTCTGGACCCTGCTGCCCGAAGCCTTCCATCAGATCACCTACGTCATGGGCGATCGCGGCATTCCCAAAAGCTATCGCCACATGAACGGCTATTCCAGCCACACTTATTCGTTCTGGAACGACGAGGGAGAGCGCTTCTGGGTGAAGTTCCACTTCAAGACCCAGCAGGGCGTAGAGTTCCTGACCGATGCAGAAGCGGCCGAAGTCGTCGCCAAGGACCGCGAATCCAACCAGCGCGATCTCTACGATGCCATCGAGCGCGGCGAATTCCCGAAGTGGACGGTGCAGGTGCAGATCATGCCCGAAGTCGAAGCCGCCACCTGCGGTTTCCATCCTTTCGACCTCACCAAGGTCTGGCCGCATGCCGACTATCCCCTGATCGAGATCGGCGTGATGGAACTGAACCGTAATCCGGAGAACTTCTTCGCCGATGTCGAGCAGAGCGCTTTCGCGCCCTCCAACCTCGTCCCCGGCATCGGCGTCTCGCCCGACAAGATGCTGCAGGCGCGCCTGTTCGCCTATTCGGACGCGCAGCGCTATCGCCTTGGTGTGAATCATCACCAGATCCCGGTGAACGCCGCGCGCTGCCCGGTCTTCACCAACCACCGCGACGGTCAGGGCCGCGTGGACGGCAATTATGGCCGCCTTCCGCACTATCACCCGAACTCGTTCGGCCAGTGGCAGGGGCAGCCCGAATATCGTGAGCCGCCCATGAAAATCGACGGGAACGCGGACTTCTGGGACTTCCGCGAGGATGATCATGACTACTACGGCCAGCCCCGCGCGCTGTTCGAACTCTACAACGCGGAGGAGAAGGAGCGTCTCTTCGCGAACACGGCCCGCGCGATGGGCGACGCGCCGGAATTCATCAAGCAGCGGCACATCGACAACTGCACACGCTGCCATCCGGCCTATGGCGAAGGCGTTGCAAAGGCTTTGGGGATGAACATCAATCCCGCACTGTCGCCCGTGCCCGAGACGGCGGACTGATCTTTCCGCCAAGAGGCTGAACGATCCCATGCGCCCATCAGCGGCGGCGCATGGGATCGCATTTCGATTGCGGCTTGGAGCGGGACGGTTGCGCTCGTATCAAGCGCAAAGGGACAAGGAGGCCCGGACCAAATCGGGGACCGATCGCAGGTCCATCTTGCGCATCAGGCTTGAGCGATGAAGCTTCACGGTTATCTCGCTGATCTTCAGTTCCCACGCGATCTGCTTGTTCATCAGCCCGCGCACGACGCCTTCCATCACTTGCCGCTCACGCTCAGTAAGCGTGTCGAAACGCTGGACCACGGCTCGCTGCCGCTGAGCGGTCGAGCGGCGCTCTACGTCGGTCTCCAACGCGTGCTCGACGGCATTGAGCAGGTCGATCTCATCGAAAGGACGGAGCAGGAAATCGGCCGCGCCCGCCTTGATGGCACGGACGGAAAGCCGAACGTCCGCGTGGTCCGAAACGAAGATCACCGGGATCGGTTCGCCCCGGCTCTTGAGGCGCTCAATCAGTTCCAGCCCGTCGGCGGCGGAGGCGCCCACGCTCGCCACGACACAGCAGGGCGCTTCGGGCAACGGCGCATCAAGCAGCGCCCCGGCCCAGGCGAAAGTCTCGGCAGCATAGCCTTCGCCGGTCAGCAGGGCACACAGCCGCGACTGGGCTTCGCTATCGGAATCGACGATCAGGATTCTGCCCTGGCGTGCGCCGTCATTGGCGGAATTTCCCATCGTTTGACGGCTTGAAAAGGACATTCCACTACTCCTGGTGACGGGGCAGGAATGGTCGATAGTGCACACAGCGGGCAATCCCCTCTTTTGGGGGGAATTGCCTAAGCCGGGTCCCGCGGCCTAGAGAGAGGCCATGGAATCCCCGCCTTTACAGTCCTCCATTCGCATCGCCGTCGTTGACGATCACCCCCTGCTGCGCGACGGAATCATCGCCGTGTTCGCCACCCAGCCCGACCTGGAACTGGTCGCGGTGGGCGATGACGGCGAAGCTGCGGTCCGCATCTATCGTGAGGTGCAGCCGGACGTGATGCTGCTGGATCTGCAAATGCCCAATGTCGATGGGGTGGAGGCGATGACGCGCATCCTTGCGGATTTCCCTGAGGCGCGCATCCTGGTGTTGACCACGTACTCGGGCGATGGACGCGCGGCACAGGCTATCAAGGCAGGCGCTTCGGGGTATCTGCTCAAGAACAGCCTGCGCACCGATCTGCTGGACGCAATCCGGTCGATCCACAACGGCGGAACCCACTTCGACACGCAGGTAATGCCTGCCGCGGATCGCGAAGCAAAGCGGCTGACCGCGCGGGAGAGCGACGTGCTGGAGCTGGCAGCGGCAGGCAACTCCAACAAGCAGATCGCCGTGCGCCTTTCCCTCTCGGAAGAAACCGTGAAGGGCTACATGAAGGCCATTTTTGTCCGCCTGGGAGCCATGGATCGAACCCATGCGGTGGCGATCGCCGTGCGCAATGGGCTGATCGAACTCTGATCCTGCCCTAGCGATAGGCGATCTTTGCAGGCAGGGTCAGGCGGATCGACGTGCCTTGGCCGGCGGCATTGGCGATGACGAACGAGCCGCCCAATCGTTCGATGCGTTCCCGCATCCCGGTCAGGCCAAAGTGCCCTTCACGACCGCCTGCGGCACGAACATCGTCGGGCAAGCCGACGCCATCGTCGAACACGCGCAACGACAGGCGATCGCGAGAATGGTGGATTTCGACTTTCACCATCGTCGCCTGCGCATGCTTCACTGCATTGGCGAGCGCCTCACCTACGGCGAGTTCGATTTCCTCGGCCACGGGCGCGCCGATGAGTTGTTCCGGCCCGTCCACGCGGATGTCCCATAGCAGCGCATCGCCCACCACGCGCTGCGCACAGGCGCGCAGGGTTTCGGCGATGCATTTGGGTTCGGCATCCTCGCGCAGGCCGCGTACGCGTTCGCGTCCATGGAGAAGAACGTCGTCAGCCCGTTCCAGCGCTTCTTCGATGGCGGTATGCGCGGGAGTGCCCGGCGTCGTGAGGTGCAGGACCGTCTGGAAGCGCAGCATCAGGCCCTGAAAGCCTTGCAGCAGGGTGTCATGCAGGTCCTGCGCAATGCGCTCACGTTCGGCCACGCGCTCCTCGATACGGTCGCGCAAGGCCTGCATGGCCAGACGTATGCGCCAGCGGAACAGGGCGTAAATGCCCAGTGCCGCCGCCGCGAGTGCCGCAAGCCGGAACCATGCGGTTTGCCAAAAATGGGGGGCGATCACGAAAGTGACATCGGCTTCCCGCCTCGCCCATGGCCCGTCGGCGGTCGCGGCCGTGACGTGAAAGCGGTAGGTGCCGGGCCCCAACCCCGCGTAATCGACGCGGCGGCGGGCCTCGGCATCTACCCAGTCCTCATCGACGCCGTCCAGTCGGTAGCGATAACGGTTTCCTTCCGCATCGGCGAGGCTGAGGCCGACATAGGACAGGCTGACGCGCGTAGTGCCCGCAGGCAGGCGTGCCCTCGCCAGCGGATAGGGGCGCCCGTCCACTTCCAGCCCGGTGACGTGTATCGGCATGTCCGGCCGTTGCGGCCCAATGCGAGCGGGATCGACCTGCACCACACCGGTGCTGGTCACGAACCACAGGCGCCCTTGCGCATCGACGGCGGCGTCATTGGCAGAATAGGGCTCTGTCCGCGCCCGGATGACGCCGTTTTGGCCGTAGCGGGCGCGGGGGATCGGCATTCCGGGGTGCGCGAAGGCCGCATCGAAATCGGTTGCTGCGATGCGGGTAATGCCGCCGGCGGCGATCAGCCAGTAATGGCTGCCCACCCGAACGATACCCATCACCCCCGCCAGCCAGGGGTAGGTCTGCGCGCTCAACTGTTGGACGCGGTGCCCGTCATAGCGGGCAAGGCCCGCCTCGCCGCCGATCCAGGTCTCCCCGTCCATCTGTTTGAGCATGCGCACGAAGCCGACACCGTCCTTGCTTCCCGCGCCATTGTTTCCCGGCCAGATCGGCGTCGTCACGCCGTCATGCACGCGGGCCAGCAGGCGCAGCGGCTGGTTGACGATGAAGGCGTTTGGCCCAGTGGCGATGAAGGTCGTGGCGGGGGGCAGACTCTCGTCCTTCACCCAGCGCGAGCCTTCCAATCGGAACATGCCGGAAGCGGATACCGACTCCCACAAACGCCCCTGCGGATCGGAGGCGCAGGCCTGCCCGAATTGCCGCTCCCGCTCGAGCGGGCCGATGATGCGCGTAACCGTGGAGCCACGCACGAGATATTCATTCTTGAAGGTGAGGACGTAGGCACCCACACCGGACACGGAACAAATATCGGAAAGCAGGCCCGAGCGCATGATAAGCTGCGCTTTGCCATCGACGATGCGGTAGAGTCCCTCGTCGCCGCCGATGTAAAGAGAGCCATCCGGGCCGGTCGCAATGCCGGTGCGAACCCCCTTGATGGCGGTGTAACGGACAACCGGCGTGCGCACGAAGCGGTGCAGCCCATCCGGCCCGCCGCCCCATATCGTGCCTTCCCCGTCGCGCATGAGCGTGGAAATCTGAACCGGATAGATGGCCGAGCGGTCCATCGAGAGATCGCCGGCGGGCACTGTCGCCAATCCGGAGGCGTTACCAGCCACCCACAGCAGGTTGTCGGCGTCGAACAGCAGGTCGCGGACGCCATCGCCGCCGCCCAGCGGCTCGCCAAAGGAAATCCCGGTCTTCTCGTAGCCGCGAGGTGTGAGGCGCTGCAGTCCATCGCTTGAAAAGAACCACATCTGCCCGTCTTTGCTCTCGCGGAAGACGGCGCCAAGGTTCATCAGCCCCGGCACGACCTCGAAGGAGCGGCTGCCCTGCGGCAGGCGGCGCAATTCCGGGTTGGAGGCGATCCACATGGTGCCGTTGCTCTGGCGATACATGCGCACCAGCGGGCCATCCACGTCGATGACGTCCCAGTGGCCGTTCACCAGATGGCGCATCTGCGACCCGAAACCGCTCCAGGCGGATACCCAGACCGAACCGTCGGGGGCAACGTCGATGTCCGTTACGCGCCCGCGCGGCTTTTCCGGGTTGGCGCCGCGCAGCTTGCCGTCCTTCAGATGCGAGATGCCACCAAAGGCATAGCCTACCCACAGGCTGCCATCGGGCGCCGCTGCCAGGGCCGTAACTTGCCGCGCGCGGAAGTTGTCAAAGTCCTCGGGATCGATGCGTTTGAAGTTCAGCCCATCGAAGCGATAAAGACCATCGCCTGATCCCAGCCACAGGAAACCATCGCGTGTTCGGGCGATTGCCCGGATATCAGGCGGCGCGCCGTCCGCCAGCGACCAGTGACGGCTGGCATAACCGGGAATTTCCGTGGCCGGGGAGGCATAGGCAGCAGGAACGCAGATCGCTGCGCTGAGTAGAGCCGCCAAGGATATGTTTCCGCGAACAAGAAGGCCACAAAGGTCAGAACGGAAGCCTCGGTAAGAACGCATTGCGGGCGCATTGCATGGCAATGCGCCCGCGGCAAGCAAGCGATTGTACGGAGTAGTTCATGACCTGTGGGGGAAAGCTGTACCCGGATCACGTGCACACAGGAGGGTTGCGCCGAGGACTATGATGCCGGCAAGGACAAGGGGAACCGCAAGGCCAAAATGGAGCAACAGGAGCGCGCCCACGGCGGCGCCAAGAAAGATCGACACCACGGCAGTGAAGCGGCGCAGGAAGTTGGGCGAAGTACCGCGACCGGTCATGTCAGCGGCGATGCCGGTGATCGTCAGCGTCAGTACGGTGGTGGTGAGATCCGGCACTTTGAGCGATCGTACGGTGGCGTTGCGCAGGCCCATGGCGAAACCCGTTAGGACGATCACCGAGAGTACGGCGATCTCGGGTGCCTGAGCAGCGATGTCGATCTTTGTCGAGACGGCAGCGGCGATCCACAGCAATGCGGCCTCGATCACGGCGGCCCATAACAGCCAGCGACGCATCGGGAGGTCCACGTGCGAGCGAGCGAGCCGGCCCGCACCCCAAGCACCGACCATAAAGGCCAGCAACGCCATGACTGCGGGGATCACCTTGAAGCCTGGCGTTCCTGCCGCCGCGAAACCAAGGAAGACGACATTGCCGGTCATGTTTGCGGTGAAGACCTTGCCAAGTCCGAGCACGGATGCAGCGTCGACGAGCCCAGTCGTTGCGGACAGCAGCAGCAACAGGCGGGGTAAGCTAGACTTTACGGGGGCGGCAGGGCCGGTAGCAGGCGTTGCGGTCATGTCGATCTCCGGTGGGATTGGATTTGTCAGTGGTCTAGGGACGTGGAAGGCCCTCATAAATCCGAATAAAATTGTTCTATTTATTCGATAAATTGGAAATGTTGGTCAGAACCGGAAGTTGGTTTCGAGGCCGAGCATGTGGATGGTTTTCGCAGATCCGGTCTCACGAATGAAGGCGCCCGGCGCGAAGGCGGATAGCGAGGCGGACAGTTCCAGTTCGGCGGTGGCCTGCCAGGCGATGGTCGCTTCGGCTTCCTTGCCGACGAACTTCGCGCGGCTGTCTCCGGCGTCGCGGATCAGGTTGCCGGGGATGTCGTAGATCCCGTCCTCCCGCGAATAGCGCCAGTAGGCCATCGCCGCGAGGCTGGCCGAGATGTCCGGCGCCAGTTGCAGGCCGAGCGAGGAATAGGCGTTGACGATGTTGTAGGGGCCGACCGGAGAGAGTTCGCCAAAATACTTGCCCTTGGGGAACATCGCATTGAACGTGCCGAGGCGGTTGTCGTCCCGCTTGCCATCGCCGCTGACGACGTTGACGCGCATGGTCAGGTCCGGTGCGAGCGGCGCGGCCGGGAAGGCGCGGCCGAGTTCGGTGCCCAGCGTCCAGGCCGAGATCGGGCCATTTGCGAAGCGGCCGAACTGGTAGACGCCCTCGACATTCCAGTGCCAGTCATCCCGCGTGCCGTGCCAGCGCGCGCCGAGGCTGTGGCGGGTTTCGGTGCCCTCGCGGGTGGCCCAGTGCGCGGCATCGTTGCGATAGCCGAGGTAGTAGAGGTCGAGATCGGGCAGCGTGGCATAGGCGCCCCAGAGCGACTTGTCGGGCGAAGTGCGGTCGTTGAAGTCGCCCTTGCGTGCCTGCACGGGCCTTACCGCCAGCAGGCTGACTTTGGCCGCGCCCAGCTTTACGTCCGCGCGCACGCCATCGAAGGCGAGCGGCACGTTGGGGCCATAGCGCGTGCCGATCAGCCGCTCGGTGCCGAGCGAGAGCATCTGCCGCCCGCCGCGCAGGGTCACGGGGCCAAGGTCGGCCTCGGCAAAGCCCTGCAGCAGGTCGACACCGCTTCCGTCCACCGGGCCCGGTGAGGGGGCGACGCCGATCGAGGTGGAGGCGATGGGCTGCACGAAGGCGCGCAGCTTGCCGACGTGGAGGTCTGCATAAGGCAGGGCGCGGAGCCAGACATAGCTGTCGTCCGGCGCTTCGGCACTGCCCCAGAGGTTGTTCTCAAGGTTCTCGTTACGCGCGCGCAGTTCGATGCCGGTGGAGAGCCAGACGTCATCGCTGATGGGCACGTACTTGAACGGCCCGGTCCAGTGGTGGCCGCGCTTTTCGGCGTCGGCAAGATCGGACCAGTCTTCGTCGTAGCGGGTGATGGAGAGCGTGGGGGCTTGCCAGGCTTCGGTGGGTTCGGCGTGGGCCAGTGTGGGGGCTAGTGTGGGGGCAAGGCACGCGGCTAGTAAGGTTGCCGCCGAAAATGCCGTCTTTACGCTTGGCTTTCCGCCGTCATCCCCGCCCTTCGGCTGGCCGGCAGGCCGGCCGCTCAGGGTGAACTGCCCGTAGGGCAGGCGGGGATCCCGCTTTCCTTGCAGGCTTGGCGCAAGGAAGCGGGGCCCCCGCCTTCGCGGGGGCGACGAGGGATTTTGGGTAGACGCAACGGACGCTTCAGGCACGGCTCTTCGCCCGGTGGGCAAGGATCGCCACAAGGATGAACCCGCCGACCAGCCCCATATGCTCGAAGAAGGCATTGGTGGCGCCGAAACGCTCGGGGCCGGCAGGCATGGCCCAGAAGGCATTGGCGACAAGCGCGGCGAAGAAGGTGAACACGCCGAGCATTCCCGCGCCCAGCCAGACCAGACGGCCCGAGAGGATCAAGAGCGGGCCGATCAGTTCCACCGCGATGGTGAGAGCGGCCCAGAGCGCGGGCGGGGTCAGGCCGAAGTGCGCCTGCTCGGCCACCGCGCTGGGCCAGTCGGTCAGCTTGGTGAGCCCGCCGACGAGGTAGGCGCCCACCAAAAGGAGGCGGGCGAGGAACCCCGTCGGCGCGAAGTCCAGCACCGATGCGACGAATTTGGGAGTGCCGGTGCCGGACATGGCTCAGTTCGCCCCGTTCGCGTTGGTTGCGTCGGAGTGGATTTCGGCGATGTAGCCGCCGGGGAAGCGCACGATGGCGGCTTGACGCTTGCCGGTGATGTACGGCGCAACCAGCGTTTCCACGCCTGCGGCCGAAGCCTTGGCGAGCGTCGCCGAAAGGTCGCTGACCGCATAGCCGGTCATGTCGCGGCCGTAGGGCCAGGGGAGTTGGCCGTCCGAAACGTAGACCACCATCTTGCCGTAGCCGCTGGTGATCGCAACGCGGCGGATGGTCTTGCCGGGTTCGCCGATCTCGGCGCCATTGGCGGCCTTGTCGTCGGCGGTGATCTTGGCGTGGGCGAAGCCGGTCCAGCTCTTGATGAAGCTGTCGGCAGCATCGACGGTCAGGTAGATGCGGTTTTCCGGCACGGTTTCGAGCGCGGTGTAGCTGGGCTTGGCGGTGTGCCAGTAGAGTTGCATGTTCACGCCGCCCGGCCACTGGATTACCGAGTCCCGGCCGATCGGATCGGGGAAGGTTTCCAGACGGCGCACCGCGCCATGGCTGACGGCAGACTTCACGGCAGCGTCGAGGTCGGTGACCAGATAGCCGGTGCGCTCATCGCCAAAGGGGTAGGGGATCGGCGTCTTGAAACCGAAAACCGAGACGGTGCCCGCTGGCGTCAGCACCAGTTGCGACTTGGTGAGGCTCTTGGTCGGCGTCACCTGGAATTCGCCCTGCTTGCTGGTGGTGCCGCCGAAGGTGGCAACGAAGCTGGAGACGAAGGTGTCGAATTGGTCCTGCGGTACGTAGACGTGGGTGGTGTCGTACTGTGCGCCGACCGCGTAGTCGGCCGAGGCGGCGGCAGGCTTGGCGATGGCGGCGGGAACCGCGATCGGGCTGGTGGCGATCACGGCAGCGGCGAAGAGGAAGGCAAAGCGCTTCATCGAAAGTCTCCTGGGGGGCGTTTCTCGGGGGCGAGTTTCATCGTCGTCTCGGACTGTTCCTCCCTGTTTTGGCCCCATATTCTGGGGACGGGCGGAGCTTCCGGGATCGGTGTAGGGCGCAGATGAACGGCTATCGATCCGAATAATATCGTTCGATATGTTCGAGATTATGGGAATGTAGCTGATGCGGCCCCTCCTCGCCCGGAGGGGCCGTATCCGATCAGACGGCCCAGCAGCCGCAGCCGAGCGAGCCCCAGAAGGTCTGGACATCGGCGGCAGGAACGTTGGCGCCCAGCGCCGCGGCATGGTCGTGGCCGTGGACGCCGCAGCTGCTGGCGCAGCCGCAGGCAGAGGCCAGCTTTTGCTTGGCTTCGGGCGTCTGGTAATAGCCGCCGAACGTGGCGACCGGCGACCAGTCCGGCATCGGGCGCGGCAGCTGCGGCGCGAGCGGGCGATAATCGCCCTCGCCATGCACCACCTTGCCGCCCAGCAGCGTCAGGATCGAACGGATGTGGACGATCTCATTGTCGGGCACGCTGAAGTAGTCGTCGGAGAGCAGCGCGAGGTCGGCCAACTGGCCTGCCTTGATCTGGCCCTTCTTGCCCACTTCGTTCGAGAACCAGGTGTTCTCGTGCGTCCACATGCGCAGCGCCTTCTCGCGGCTGACGCGGTTGTCGCCGCGATAGAGCGAGAGGCCGCCCACGGTGCGTCCGGTGACGAGCCAGGAGAGCGAGACCCACGGGTTGTAACTGGCAACGCGGGTGGCGTCGGTGCCGCCGCCCACCGGGATACCGGCGGCCAGCATCCGGGCGATCGGCGGCGTGCGCTCGGCGGCCTTGGCGCCGTAGCGCTCGACGAAGTATTCGCCCTGATAGGCCATGCGGTGCTGCACCGCGATGCCGCCGCCAAGCGCGGCGATGCGGTCGATATTGCGGTCCGAAATGGTCTCGGCATGGTCGAAGAACCAGTTGATGCCTTCGAGCGGAATGTCGCGGTTGACCTTCTCGTAGACGTCGAGCGCGCGGCCGATGGTTTCGTCATAGGTGGCGTGAAGGCGCCAGGGCCAGCGGTGCTCGGCAAGCAGGCGGATGACGGGTTCCAGATCGCCTTCCATGCTGGGCGGCATATCGGGGCGTTCGACGCGGAAATCCTCGAAGTCTGCAGCGGAATAGACCAGCATCTCGCCCGCGCCGTTGTGGCGATAGGTGTCGTCGCCCTGTCCGGGGCTGACCTGCTTCACCCAGCCCGAGAAGTCCGCCAGCTCCTCCTTCGGCTTCTGCGTGAAGAGGTTGTAGCTGATGCGCACGGTCAGCTGGTCTTCGGCGTGGAGCTTCTCGATGATGTTGTAGTCGTCGGGATAGTTCTGGAAGCCGCCGCCCGCGTCGATCACGCCGGTCACGCCCAGCGCGTTCACTTCGCGCATGAAGTGGCGGGTGGAATTGAGCTGGTATTCAGGCGGAAGCTTGGGGCCCTTGGCCAGCGTGGAATAGAGGATCGTCGCGTTGGGCTGGGCGAGCAGCAGGCCGGTGGGGTTGCCGGCGGCATCGCGCACGATCTCGCCGCCCGGCGGGTTCGGCGTGTCCTTTGTATAGCCGACGACGCGCAGCGCGGCGGCGTTCAGCAGCGCGCGGTCATAGAGGTGAAGGATGAAGACCGGCGTATCGGGGGCGACGGCGTTCAGTTCCTGAATCGTCGGCAGGCGCTTTTCTGCGAACTGGTGCTCGGTAAAGCCGCCGACGACGCGGACCCACTGCGGAGCCGGGGTGTTGTCCACCTGCTTCTTCAGCATCGCCATCGCTTCCGACAGGCTGGTCACGCCGTCCCAGCGCAGCTCCATGTTGAAGTTCAGTCCGCCGCGAATGATGTGCATGTGGCTGTCGATCAGGCCGGGGATCAGGCGGTGGCCCTTGGCGTCGATCACGGCGGCGCCGGGCGCAGCAGCCTCACGCGCTTCCTGTTCGCTGCCCACGGTCAGGAACTTGCCGTCCCGGATGACCACGGCTTCGGCCTGCGGATTCTCGCGGTCGAGCGTGGTGACCTTGGCGTTGATGATGATCGTGTCGGTCATGGGGGCTTCCTTGGATCGGGCAGTCTGGCTGGTAAGCAGGGATGGCAGGAGCGACGAGGCCGCCGCTCCCAGGAATGTATGGCGGCGGGTGATCACGCCTTGGCCTCGGGGGCCGCGTCACCGGGAGACTTGTCGCCCGGCAGGCGGCCGAGCACATGCTCGCGGCAATCGGTCTGGACGAAGCGGACCACTTCCTCGTGCGTCCAGATTTTCTTCGCCAATGGAACTATCTGTTCGCCGAGCAGGATACCGAGCAGCCCGATCAGGGCAATCATCGGCGGAGCCGGCGAACGAACGCCGAGGAGACTGTAGACCACGCCGACCAGCAACCCGGCAGCGATCGAGAGAAGGTAGGCTTTCACGGTTCAGTCTCCCCGGAGTCTTGAGCTTAGGCCTGCACGAAGGCGAGCAGGTCGGGGTTGATCACGTCGGCGTGGGTGGTCAGCATGCCATGCGGGTAGCCCTCGTAGATCTTGAGCGTCGCATTCGGCAGGATCTCGGCCTGCAGCACGCCGGCATTCTTGTAGGGCACGACCTGATCGTCATCGCCGTGGAGCACCAGCGTGGGGACGGTGATCGCCTTCAGATCGTCAGTCTGGTCGGTTTCCGAGAACGCCTTGATGCCGTCATAGTGGGCCTTGGCACTGCCCATCATGCCCTGACGCCACCAGTTGTCGATCACGGCCGGCTTCACATCGGCGCCATCGCGGTTGAAGCCGTAGAACGGGCCGGCGGCAACGTCGCGGAAGAACTGCGAACGGTTGGCGGCAAGCCCGGCGCGCAGACCGTCGAACACTTCGATAGGCAGGCCGCCCGGATAGCGATCGGTCTTGAGCATGATCGGCGGCACGGCGCTGACCAGCACGGCCTTGGCGACGCGGCCCTGCGGGATGCCATAGCGGGCGACATAGGCCGCGACTTCACCGCCGCCGGTCGAGTGACCGATGTGGACCGCGTTCCTGAGGTCGAGGTGTTCCATCACCGCAGCGGCATCGGCGGCGTAATGGTCCATATCGTGACCCTCGCTCACCTGTTCAGAGCGGCCGTGGCCCCGGCGATCATGGGCGACGACGCGATAGCCCTTGGAGAGGAAGTACAGCATCTGGGCATCCCAGTCGTCCGACGAGAGCGGCCAGCCGTGGTGGAAGACGATCGGCTGGGCATCCTTCGGCCCCCAATCCTTGTAGAAGATTTCGACGCCGTCCTTGGTGGTTACGTATGCCATGATGCTGATCCTTCAGCGGGTTGGGAGATAGATGGGTGGGGACCGGCGGCCTTCGGTGAGGGCCGGATGGGGGGATTGGCTGCCGGTCCCGAGCTGAACTTAGTGAGCGCCTTCGGACGCGCCGAACATGGTCTTGGCGTAGTTGATGCCGATGCCGTAAGCGCCGCCCCACTTCTTCGCGATGCCGGTGGTGCTGTCGTAGGTTTCGGTGCGGGCCCAGTCGCGCTGCAGTTCGAGCAGGTACTGGAGCGAGGTCATCGGCACGGCGCCAAGCTGGATCATCCGCTCTACGGCGCGCTCATGCGCTTCGGTCGAGATGTCGCCGCAGGCATCGGTGATGACATAGGCTTCGAACCCCTGATCGATGGCCGAGGCAACCGGGCCGACGATGCAGACTGAGGTCCACAGGCCGGCGAAGACAATGCGCTGCTTGCCAATGCGGTTGATCTCGCAGATGACGGCTTCATCTTCCCAGGTGTTCATGCTGGTGCGGTCCAGCAGTTCCTGGCCCGGAAAGGCTTCGGTGATCTCGTCGAACATCGGGCCGGAGAAGCTCTTTTCGGCAACCGTGGTGAGAATGGTGGGGACGTTGAAGGACTTGGCGCCGCGCGAGATCAGGGCGGCGTTGTTGCGCAGCAGTTCCGCCGAGATCGACTTTGTGGCGAAGGCCATCTGCGACTGGAAATCGATCAGGACAAGCGCGTGATTGTCGGGCGAAATGAGCGACTTGCCGGGGGTGGCGGTAGCGGTGAGCGTCATTGGTAGTGTCCTCCTGTTGCTGGCCGATTGGCCCGGTGAGAGACTTTTGGAGAGAATTTCTCTTTCCAAAAAGACGTATAAAATCGACCGATAATTTCGATTTTATCGAAAAGCGTGTGGAAGGCTGGTAGCGGCTCGGCGGCTATGGCTGGTTGATGTGCAGCTTATGGCTGCTTTCAGGAGGCGGGCGAAACCAACCATTCGTATACACTCGAATGGGGGGATCGGCCGGAGGACGCGCAGCTGAAAGGCCGGCGGTGTTTGGCCAGACGCAGATCCCTGCCTCATACGGCAAATCCAATTCGAATTGCCGCAATTACCGTTCGGACAGTTATCGGCAACTGATCTACCAGCTTCCGGGATTAAGACGTCATGCCGTACAGGCAGACCATTTTCCGAGAGCAAGGTCAGCACCTATCTCCGCCGGTAGCGTGAACACGAGGTGGAAGTAGCCCACCGGCAGCAGGTCGGCCTCGCGCTCTTCCAGCCAGGCACGCGCGGAGCCTCCGTTGCGATGGCGACAAATTTACACCATCACATGCCGGTACCAAACACTTGATGTATAAGGGACTGCGCACGCCTGACCTTGCGGAATTCAGATCGTAGGATCTGTCGGAAGTAGCCTGAAGGTACGACGCTAGGTGTACGTCTGTAGCAGTTCCGGAACTCCAACCGGCATGAGAACGCTCGATTTGGTGGCGGCAAGGCGATTGGAATTAGGCAAATACCCCGACGCTTACAGGGGTTATTCCCGATAGCTCAGAATAAAATGGACGATAACCTCAAGCAGACGTCGGGCGAAGCGTCACCCGCTCGCAGCCGGAATGCTTCAACTTTCAAAGTGACGGTGCCTTCGGTTCTCAGGTGAGAAAAAGCGCGCCGCATTTTCATGTGCGAAGTGCTTCGGCGCTCGATCGCATTCGTCGAGCGGAGCAAGTTCGATGAAGGAGTTTAAGTTTGTTTTCCTCGCCAGCACAGCATCGATCTTGATGTTGATGGCCTGCACTCCCAAGACCGGCGTGTCGACCTTTTCGCAAAATGAGGTCGGACAAGTCGCGCAGGTCCAGTTTGGGAGCGTTACGGCTATTCGTGAGGTCGAAATTCGGCCGGGCCAGACGAGACTGGGAACGATCGCCGGAGGCGCATTGGGTGCCATTGGCGGCAGCCAGATCGGCCGCAGCACTGCGGCCAATGTTGCGGGCGGGGTTGCTGGAGCCGTTGTAGGCGGCGCAGTCGGTAGCGCGTTGCAAGGCTCATCCCGCACGGCGGGCATCGAACTCACACTCCATCTGGATTCCGGCGACGACGTAGCCATCGTCCAACCCGGCGATCCGCGAGATTTTAGGGTGGGTGACCGCGTTCGGCTTTCCGGCACGTCCGAGAATGCACGCGTCACCCATTGATCGACGTTGAGGCAATCATCTCTTCAAACCCAGTCAGGCCCTTCAGGTCGGCCGGAAAGGAACAGACCAATGTCGTTTAATTTTGCCAAGCTTTCCGCCGCCACATCGATGGCCGTGGCCCTTGCAATGGTGTCACCATCGGCCTTGGCGCAGGCTCCCAATCATTCGAGCTTCGACCGTGCCGTTCTTGCCCAGCTGGATGCGCCCACGCGGGCGGAAGTGGAAAAGAGAGCTGTAAAAGGCAACACGGTAACCGGCGTGGTCGGAACCATTCTGCTCAATAACTACTACGCGGCGGGCGCAAGGAAGCCGGGTCAGGCGTTGACAGTCGTGGCCGTCGATTTCTCCCGTGGGTCAGTCGTATTCAGACGGTCGGCCAATGTGTTTGAAGTGCAGCGCTTCAATCCGCAAAATCTTCGGCTGCAACGATAACGGCAAAGCGTGGGGCGGTGCGATTCCTCGCCGAGTTCATCGATAGCCGTGGATGATCGCGTAATTATAAGCGAGCCGGTGGGCGATACCGATGAATCGGAGGAGCAGGGTACCAAATAGGAAGGATAAATCGATGCCGAGACATCTTGTTCTTGCTGGTGCAAATCTTGCTCTCCTCGTGCTGGCGGGATGTACCAGCACGGGCGATAAAACGACGGCCGCTTCCCGTGAGCCTCGACAGTGTTTCTGGGCAAACGATGTTCGCAACTTCAGGGTTGTCAATTCCACCACGGTCAACATACGTGCTGGCCGTGATGTCTACCGCCTGGATTTGCTGGGGAGCTGCCCCAACATGAACTGGAATCTGCGCCTGGGCCTGGCAACATCTGGCAGTTCATCCATCTGCGCCGGCTCTGGGCTCGGCACCTCGATCGTAACGCGCGGGGCGAGTGGGCAAGGTCAGCAACGCTGTCCAGTCCGCACGATCACAGTGCTGACTCCTGAGCAAGTTGCCGCGCTTCCGGGGCGAGAACGGCCATAAGCATATTTATTTGTTTCGCCTCCCGCAGACAGGGCATGCGTCTTGATCTTGCCTGAACCATGGACGGGTAAATCTCCCTCCGTTAGCTTTCATTCCGACTGCAAATACTTCTGCCCGAACAGGGGATCCTATTCGTCGGCGCAAATTTGTTCGCTATTGAAGGCATCGCACCAAGCTTGAAGTAGACGGCTCCAATCCCGCCATCGCTGCACAAGGCAGACAGGCATGTCGATCAAACCCCCCGATCTCGTTCGGCCGCCATCCTATCTCGACGCACTGACACCGCTGATCGTGCTCACTGTGATGATCACGAGCTCGGTCGCTCTGTTCGGTCTTGAAGCCATCAACGGCCCTATCCAGGTGGGCCTCTTCCTTTCGGCCATGATTACGGCCCTAATCGTCGCGAAGAATGGCCATCCCTGGGAAGCCATCGCCCACGCCGGGCGGCAGGGGATTTCCTCAGTCGTCGATGCGATCTTCATTCTGTTCGCCGTGGGGGCCCTGATCGGCGCCTGGAACATGTCCGGGACGATTCCGACTCTGGTCTACTACGGCATCCTGATGATCCACCCCAACTGGTTCTACCTCGCGGCAATCCTGGTCTCGGCAGGCATTTCGCTGGGGATCGGCAGTTCGTGGACCACTGCGGGAACGATCGGCGTCGGCCTTGTGGGGCTTGCCATAATGGTCGGCGTATCCCCTGCCATTACAGCCGGCGCTGTGATTTCGGGATGCTATGTCGGCGAAAAGATGTCGCCCCTTTCGGAAACCGCAATCCTCAGCGCGCAGATCACCGGATCGGATACTTATGCGCACTTGCGGCAGCAGGCCTGGACATCGCTGCCAGCCCTGGCGATCGCCGTGCTCCTGTTCCTCGCACTGGGTTTCACCGATGGCACGCGTGGTCTCGATGAAACGGTGATCTCCTCTGAACTCGGCGCCCTCAACGGGTTGTTCTGGATCACCCCGTTAAACCTCCTGCCCTTGTTGATGCTGGTGTTCCTTTCCGTCCGCAGGGCGCCGGCTTCATTGGCCATCATGCTCTCCGCCCTGTTTGCTGTGGCGATGGCCCCCTTCACACAGCCTGATGCCATACTTCGCTTCCTGGCCGATTCCAGCATCAGCACACCCGTCGCTTTCGTGAAGGGGGGCTGGCTGGCCCTTGCCAACGGCTATCAGGCAAACTCCGGCATTCCGATGGTCGACGATTTACTGTCCCGCGGTGGGATGTCTTCGATGCTGACCACCATCTGGCTGATCCTGGGCGCGCTGGTTTTCGGAACGCTGCTCGATGAATTCGGGCTCATGGCCAAGCTTATCACTCCGGTGCTGACGCGTGCGAAATCGACCGGCAGCCTTATTGCCACAGTGGTGGGCACCGCGCTGGGGCTGAATCTGGTTTCCGGGGACCAATATGTCGCCGTCGTTCTTCCGGCGCGCCTGTTCCGGGAAGAATTTGAGCGGCGCAATCTGGCCAGCACCAACCTGTCGCGCGCGGTGTGCGACGCTGGCAGCGTAACATCGCCGCTAATCCCCTGGAATTCCTGTGGCGCATATATGGCTGCGGTACTTGGCGTCCCGACGATGCTTTATCTGCCGTACTGCTTCTTCAACATAGCCAGCCCTCTGCTTACGCTTTGCCTGGGATATTCGGGGTTCAGAATTCTCCGAAATCGCGCGGCCATGGAATGATATGATTTAGGCAAACTGGCGATAAAGCGGATCAGGCCTGGCGCGCCGCCGACTGGCGGATTTGCCACCGATCCCGCACTTGCCAAACGGCGCCCGCGAGGGGGGCTGCGCATCCTCTCCGAGGCGCAAATGGGCATAGTCAGCGCAAACGCTGCAGCAGCTTAATGTCGTCATGGATCAATTTCGAAAATCCAGTTCCACTACCCGTGTCGGAGTGGCGCGGCAAAACAGCGGCAGAATCCGTTCTGAGTCGGGGTAGGTTGCGATCAGTTGGGCACGGAAGCGCCAGCCGCCATTGCCCGGCTCGATATGATTCAATCGATCGAAGCGTACTTGGGACCCACCGGTAATGCCCACCTGGCGTGCGGCCTCCAACAGGCAGGTATTCATCGACGGGCGGGCATCGGGCGGCAGCGCCCCCAGATCCGCAACGACCACTGCGGGCGGGCCCGGTGGGAACGGCCCAGACGGAGGCTGAGGCTGAGGCTCTGCCGGGGGTGGCGTCGGTGCGGGTGGGACCGGCGTAGTCGGCTGCGGAGGTGGAGGCGCGCTGCCGGTGGACGATCGGTTTCGATTGTTGAGCAAGGCCACAAGCCCGGCGGCGACAGCCACGCCGCCAACGACCGCGCCTGTGCTCAGCCCCCCACTGCTGTTATTGTTTCCGCTGCCCGGTCGGTCGTTCCAATAATTGTTGCCGCGGCCATAACCGAAAGTGCCGCGACAGTTATGGGAAACCCAGATTTGGCGCTGGTCGTACCCCCAACTTCGTCCCCGCGTACATGCCGATGAGTTGCTCAGCAGTTCGACGCGATTTTCCGTTCTTGCGTTGCATCGTTGGATCCGGTTGTTCCGGGATTCGCAGGTCAGGCGTCCCGCGAAGCCATCCGGCCGGTTCGGTGGGCGCGACGGAGGGCTGGGTAGGGGTTCAGGCAAGGGAACCGGCCTCTGCGTTCCGGGAGGGCGCGTGGCTGGACGGTCCACTTGCGCCGGAAGCGTCTGGACCGGCACGTCCGGCGACGATTGAGCGGTTAGTGAACTCGTTGGCTGCGCGGTCAGCATTGCCGTTGCCGCGATCACCGTAACCTTACCCCTCATCGCATTTCTCTCAGGAAAGGAGGCGGAATCGGAAGTGATCTGTCTGGCGACCATAATCCTACAACCAAACACAAACAATACGAATTGACGGCGATCAAAAGGCGGGGGGAATGACCACCGCAGGTACCTAACTTGTACTCACGGTAGCCCATCAAAACCCGGGGGCGATCTTTGCCATGGATACCCTGCGAGCCCCATTTTCTCGCCCGTCGTATAGAGGGCTTGCATATACGCCTTGTCGAATTCCTCCGCGTGGGGGTGATCGAAGCTCTTGGGTATGTAGGCCAGGTTGAACGCGACGTCGTCGCGCTGAGTAGTCGTGTAAATTCGATAGAGATCACCGATGCCTTGCGTCTGGGTCAATGAGGACAATGCCCGCATTGCGATCGACATTGTCTTGCGCTCTACCTCTGCCCAATCCGGATCGAGGCGCGCGTTGCGGATGATATACAGGGTCCTTTGACGGTGCTGCAGTTCGTTGCCGGCCACTGATCGCAACGAAGGCGGGTAGAAAAAGACCTGCGCGACCGTGCCACCGTCCGCGTGCATTTCCTGATGGGCTACACCGTTGACGGTGACATTGATCATCACCGGCGGGAATACCCCGGGAATGGACGCCGAGGCCACAAGAACACGGCGGAAAAGCTCCGATGCGCCAGGATCGGGGCTGGCCGCAATCGCAGTCATGTTCCAGACGACTGGCTCGAGGGTGTCGAGATCTGTTGTTGCAACCAACAGCAGCCGACCCTTGGCGTACTCGGCGGCAATGGCATCCAGTAGCGGCTTGTTAACGAAGCGTTTGACGAGCTGCATCAGAGGGGTTGTATCTGCCATCCCATCGCTGAAAAAGCCCTTGATCAGTCCGCGCTTCTTCATGATGTCGGCCTGCGTTATGGTCGTATAGACCTCCGTCAATTGCTTGTCGTAGTCCGGGCCCAGGAAAGCGAAGGGCGCCGTAAGGGCGCCGGTGCTGATCCCGGTTACGACCTTAAAGGATGGCCGTGTTCCCGACGCGCTCCAACCATTGAGCAGGCCGGCACCAAAGGCGCCATTGTCCCCACCGCCAGAGATTGCCAGATATGAGGCTGGGGGCAGTGGGCCGGTGCCGCCCTGAGATGCGAGGTAAGCTATCTCCTTCTTTTGAGCGGAGATCGCTTCTTCGGCAAATGGCGCAACATCCCGTGTCACCATGAACCGGATCTTGCCAAAGCCCGGATCAGCAAGTGTGGTTTGCGCCTGAGGAACCGCAGCCTCGCGCTTTAGCGAGGCGCATCCTGACACGCTGATTGGCAGTGCCAAGGCGACGAGCATCACCCGCAGCCAACGGATAAACTGCCTGTGGTTTCGGGTCCGGGCTTGGCTCTCGATATGTTGGGTCACGCGTCACGCCATCTTGGGGACTGATTATGTAACGTTACCTAAGTTTGCCGTGCAGGGGGATCGATGGAAACCCTCAGAAGGGCCAGCACTTACCCGATTTGATCGATGTTAGCCGATGTTGCGATGACCGTTTGAACTCACCGGCGCTTGCCGACCGGTAGCTCGGGACATGATCTGCCCAGCTGCTCTGGGCGAAGGAGAGACCGGTATCCAAATACGCGGCGGTGATCCTTTATAATCATGGCGTTTGCCCGGTTCGGCGCCGAACGCCAGTTTGGCATCGGATCAGAATTGGCGGAATCCTAGCCGTCGATCAGGTCGCAGTTTCCCCGGCAATCCGGGAAACGTGCGCGACCCCAGCTTTCCTAACGCTGGATCACTCAGGAGCTTACCGCCAATTCACACGAACGCCGACTTTGCCTGTCCAGGCATGGCTGTCCGCGTTGAATGCCTCTTCGTAACTGCCCTGTCCGAACAAGGTGAGTTGCGGATGGAGGAGGAAACTGATTCCAGCGCCCACCTGCCACCAAGTGACGGGTGGGTGGGTTTCGAAGGGTACATAACCGTCTGCGGAGGAGAATTCCGTGCTGAACCCACCCAGGAACTCGTGCCAGATATTACCGCGCAGCCATCCTTCGAGATCGCCTTCATGCGCCAATCGGAAGCCGGCGCGGCCAGTCAGCGAATCGAGGTCCCGGAAGCGGACATTTGCGGCCGGATCATCAAAGGCGTCGATGTCGAAGGTCTGGTAGATCAGCTGAACCTGAGGTTCCAGCCTCCAGTCATCGTCGATCGGGACTGGGTAGCCACCCTCTGCAGAAAGCGCCAGGCCGAAGCCGTTGGTCTTTACCCTTTGCAATCTGAGTGAGCGCATTCGGATGTCGTGCCAGCTGGCTTGTCCTACGAGGTCAAGGTAAGCGCCGTTCGGTTCAAAGTGCGTCCAGAACACCCCGATCGACCAGCTTTGCATATCCACCTTTCCGGCCCGGAATTTGAAATCGATCAGATTGTGGTCGATTTCTGCATCCATCGTTCCCCAACTGCCGATGATGCCGGCGTGGTCGCGGTCTCCTTCACTGCCGTCATCGCGCTTTTCGGTATGACGATAGACGTCAAGACCGAGTTGAAATGCGATCATGTCCGATTTGTAGGAAGGGCCATTGTCACCGTAAATGCCGAGTGCATCGCCGCTCGTATGGCCATGCCGAATAATCGTGCGGCCCCATATTCCGTTGGTCCACTTGTCTGAATCGGCGAGCGCGGGATTGTCTCGGATCTGCTCTTCATCGCCAACCCGTTCGTGCAAGGTATCGAGAATCTGCCTGCCGTAAATCGCGAGCATCGCCGGCACCGCCGAATAGACCGAGGTTTCCTGGCGGTAATATGGCCTGGGCGCTGGGGCGGGGGTTGGTGTCGGAGTTGGTGTCGGAGTTGGTGTCGGAGTTGGTGTCGGAGTTGGTGTCGGAGTTGGTGTCGGAGTTGGTGTCGGAGTTGGTGTCGGAGTTGGTGTCGGAGTTGGTGTCGGAGTTGGTGTCGGAGTTGGTGTCGGTGTCGGAGTTGGTGTCGGTGTCGGTGTCGGTGTCGGTGTTGGCGTCGGTGTTGGTGTTGGCGTTGGGGTCGGAGTTGGAGTGGGCAGTGTGTTCCTGAGGAACCAGCTATCGGCTGCCGAGGCATCTACGCTTCCGCGATAGAGCTGATATTCGTACGGCCCTGCGATAGCGGGGCCGGCCAATGCAAATGCTCCTCCTGTCGTGGTTGCGGCGTTTATCGCATCGACAACCAGTATCCCGTTCTCCAGCGTCAGTGCACCGCCACCTCCGGAGTTGGTGATCTGCAGCCGGCTCGAACCCGTCCCCGTGCCACCATCGATTACCAATAGGTCCGACGGCGAGCCATCACCGGCGAGGTAGGTGTGAAGGCCGATCACCCCGGCGTTGCCGGAATAGTTAACGGTAGTCAGTGTCTTGTAGCTCGCGGCGCTGGTCGGCTCACCGATGGGCGGCGTGTAGAAAATACCGCTTTGCGCGTTCGATAGGTTGGTGAGGTTCGAACTGCCGCTCATGTCCCAGCGCGTCTGGTCGTTCAGCGAGACGTTGGAAATACTGCCCGGAAGAGTGATCGCTGCTCCCGTAACCGTGGAGGCCCGGATATCGATGTCGGCCGCGCCCGGCACGCTGACTGCTGCCGGGGATGCGATGCTGGCGAGTGTAAAGGCGGCCACGGGTGGATCGTCATCGACGTCACCCAGAATCCCGGGTTCGGCAAGCAGGGAGGGGAAGTCCGCGGCGGAGCCCACGAGTAACCATTGCGCATTTCCACCCTGCGCCAGCGGTCTGCCAATGGTGGACTGCGCGAACGATAGCCGAGCGGTGCCTGCAACGCCGATTGTTGGCCCCTGCGCATTTACCAGCCTGCTGCCGCTAAAGTCGACCGTGGTGGAGGCCAGTTCACCGATCGAATAAAGCGCCATCGCCGCAGGTCCGCCTGCGGAAATATCGACGTTGTCGCCGGTGAGCAGAGCGCCGTTCTGGACCAGCGCACCATGCGCTGCCGTTCCGCCGGTTGAGATCGTCATATCGGCGAGTGCGACCGAGGTTGGCTCGCTGCGAGGGTCGGCCACTACTGCATCGACAAAGTAGCGCGCCTGAACGCCGTAAGCCTGTGCGCCGCTCGTGGTAACGCTGCCCTGCCGTGCCGACAGAGTTCCGCCGCCTATTGCCCGCAGGCCCGTTGCGCTGTCGCCCTGAGTGGATATCGAGCCACCGGTGAGGTCCATTGTCGCGGTTGCGGTCAGGAAATTGCGCGAGACATAGGCGCCGTAAGCGCGCTCGCCCAGCGTTTCGACGACCTGATTGGTGCCGATCAGGCTCACGAGGAATTGGGCACCGTCCTGATCGATTCCCGCGTAAAGGCCGATCGCGGCGAGGCCAGACGTCGCAATGTGGTTGTCCACAAGCGTGATGATGCCGCCGTCGTCGGCAACCACGCCGAACCCTTCGACACCACTGGTTGCGACGGACACGCCCGATGCGCTCAATAGCCCGCCGGGGTTGGTGGCGACCAGACCCTGGGGCCTGCGCGCGTTTGCGGTGAAGGGGTTTTCAGGCTCACCTGCGGTCGTAATCGAGCCGCCGGTTACGGTCACGCTGCTGTTTCCGCCGGAAAGGACGCCGTACGAGCGACCATTGCCGGTCGTATGGATCGCCACATCCGCGGCGATGATCGTTGCGCCGCCCGTTTGCAACGCGGGCGAGTTGATCCCGTTGGATGAGACCGAGCCACCCGTGAGGCGGGCGGTCGCCCCTCCGACGGCGTTCAGCCCGGGGGCTGTCGGCCCGGTTGCCGTAATTTGGGTGTCGGTCGCAGTGAAGGTGGCCGGCGTTGCATCCGCCGCTAGGCCGACGTTGACGGCGGTAACGACCGCAGTCAGCTGGCTACTTTCCAAAACGACGGTCCCGCCGTTCTGGACATCGACGGCATTGGCCGCGGCGTTGCCCTGGGTCCAAGTCGTCGAGACGACAAGATTACTGCCGTGAATTTGTGATCCTGGGCCTTCGGCATGGAGCCCGTCGGCTCTTCCTCCGGTGGTGGCGATCGTGACGCCGGACAGTTCCATAGTGCCGGCTGACCGTACATCGGCGGCAGCAGCGTTGAGCGCTTCGGAGGGCCCCGAGCCGGTGGTGCGCAGCGAGCCGCCAGTCAACGAGACGCTCGCTCCGTTTTCCGCGCGTGCCGCATTGGCAGATGCCCCGCCCACGGCTGCTAGCGTTCCGGTGCCGACGATTTGGCTCCCCGTTCCCGAAGCGATCAAGCCATGACTGCTTGCGGCAGCGGTGCTGAGGCTGCTGCCATCGAGCAAAGTGATGGAAGCACCGCCTTCCGCTCGCGCCGCGCTCGACGCCGCACCGGTGGTGGTAACCGTAAGGGCGGAGCCGGAGATGGCGCTGCCGCTGCCAAGGGCAGACAGGCCAAGCGCAGTGCTTCCGCTGGTCCCGATCGTGGCCTGGGCTAACGACACTGTTCCGCCATTTTCGGCGCGTGCGGCATCGGCAAACGCGCCGGATGTCGTCACCGAAGCGTCCTGCGCCTCAATATGGCTGCCGGCTCCGGTTGATGACAGGGCGTAACTTCCGGTGTTGAGCACCAGCGGCGCCACCGACGAACTCGTGCCTGTCGTGGCGCCGCTGGCGCCGCCAGCGATCGCGATCAGAGCGCCATTTTCCGCGCGTGCGCCGAACGATGCGCGCGATGTTGTGGTGATCGATCCGCCGTTTACGGTTATGGAACTCCCTGTGCCAGTTGCGAAAAGGGCGTGATCTGAAAAGCTGGTTGTCGCGCTGTTTCCGCCTTGGACAAGTACCGTAGTCCCGGAGAGGGTTATGTCGCCGCCATCGTTGGCATAGGCCGCGACCATTTCGCTGGCAGCTGTCGTGCCTGACCCCATCGTCAAGGTCCCGCCGGTCATCGTGACTTTACTGCCGACGGCTGCGCTGTCACGTCCGGTAGCGACCAACCCACGTTGGGTGTTCGCGCTGGCCGCAGTGGAAGCCGTCACGTTGTTCAGCCGGATTTCTCCGCCTCCCTCCGCTCGCGCCACCGTAGAGGCGCGGGAAAGAGTGCTGGCCGACCCGCCGGACATGTCGATCACGCTATTTTCCCCGGTCGCGACAAGGGCGTCGTTTCCGACGCCAGTTGCCCCACCGCGCGTGGAAATCGCACTGCTTGTCAGCGTCACCAATCCGCCGTCGACGGCGTGAACCGCCAGCAGGTTGTTGATGACCGTCGTTCCGGTTTGTGGGCCCATGGCGACTGAACCGCTCAGGAAGCTGAGCTGGCTGCCTGCTCCGGTGGACAACAGGCCGGTCTGCCCTGTGCTCGCCGCAGCGGTGGTAGACGATGTCCTTACCGCGCCTCCGGTCAGGAAGATGGTTCCGTGAGAGGTTGCCGCTTCGCCGGTCGTGCTGGCCGCGGCGAGGTTGATCGTCACGGTGTCTCCGTTGATCCGTCCGGTCGTGCCGGCCACCGTGACGCCCGTTGCATTGGCGGTTGCCACTGTCACTGTGGTTCCAGCCGGTAAAGTGCAGCTCGTGTCGGTGACCGAAATAGGGGTGGGGCAGGTTTGAGCGTCAGCGGTAGAAAAGATAAATCCGGTCCCGGCGCCTGTGGCGAGCATTGAGGTGCAAAGCAGGAGCTGCGCATAGCGGAGCTTTGCTTGCCGGGGCATAGACACGGCGCATCGAATTGAGAATTCGCACCTCTCGGACATCAACGTCTCCGCGTTGCGTCTCCGTATTTTGTCAGTAAGGATATTTGCCCTTCAACAGGTGGATAATACCTAGTAAATTACCCTCGGAAATGCAGCTATATTGCGGGATTTAGTTTACAGAATTGATTTTTATGTGAGCGACGTTGGCTGGTAACGTGACCGCATTTGCCAAATTCACAGTATTCGTTCCTGTAAATGACGTATTTCATATGTCGGTTATCTGGCAGGGGGCGATAATTGTGAGGATGTGCACAAATGGCCGGCTTAAGGTTCGGTGACGATTGCGATGGATGGCTGGAATCGGGCGCTTGCCGCCCCGAGGTCGGCACCAGTCTGCCGGAACGTCCGCTCCAGACGCACATTCCCGGACAGCCGACTGAGGGGAATTAAAATCACGCCATGGCACTTCAGGTAGGTGCCGTCGTCTTTTTGCGCTAGCAGCAGTCTATGAGCATCGTTCAGATTATCCGAACACGTGATTGCCCCGAAGTGCCGTGGAAGAACGGTGGCGGAACGACGCGAGAAATCGCGGTTTTTCCACCCGGCGCCGGCATGGACGATTTCCTCTGGCGCCTCAGCATGGCAAGAGTGGCGGATGGCGGCGCATTCTCGACTTTCCTTGGGATCGATAGGACACTTGCGGTGCTGGAAGGCACCTTGCAACTTGAAGCCGATGGATTGGACATCCGGCTTGATCCGCAGAGCGCACCCTTTTCCTTTGATGGCGGCGCACCGATATACGGCGAACCCGTCGGCGGGCCGGTGCTTGATCTCAATGCCATGACCCGACGCGGCGGGCGTACCGCAAAGATGGCCCGCCAAGGACCTGGAACAGTCACGGCGAACTCGAGAGTTTCCTTCCTTGTCATGCTGCATTCGCAGGATTTGGAGGGCTCGCCAATGGAAGCGTTCGACTGCGCTGTATTCACTGGCAACACGGTACTTGAGGGCGGCGCAATCCAAATTGATTTCATCAGCGAATGCTGAGCGGACAGACCGTAACTCCGAAACCTGGCGACGTGGCGCCTATTTTCCAGGTCCAGTCTTTCACCTGGGCGGCGTCAAGTGAAGCCGAAGGTCAGCTTTCGGGCACATCGGCCCTATGTTCGCGGCAAGGTCACCGTAATCAGCCCACAGGTGAACGGGTACATCACCGCCGTCCCCGTGCGCGACTTTGTCCATGTACGTGCCGGGGAGGTCTTGGCGACGATCGACCGGCGAATCTACGAGGCACGGGTAGAGCAGGCCAAGGCCAATCTTGCCGGCCAACTCGCTGCGCTGGCAAACTCCGAGCAGAGCCAGCGTTCGCGGGAGGCGGCGCTGCTCGGGCAGGAAGCCGGTATCGCCAGCGCCCGGGCTCAACTCGTCCGTGCGCGATCCGACATGAAGCGCGCCGACGCTCTTGTAGCAGATGGCTCGATCTCGGCGCGCGAACGTGACCAGACGCTGGCAGTTCTGCTGGCGGCGGAGGCCACGGTGCGGCAGGCTGGCGCTTCGCGCGCAATAGGCCAGCAGGATGTGCGATTTGTCCTGGTAGGGCGGGGGGCTTGCAGGCTTCGGTCGAGGCGGCAAGGGCGCAGTTGCACCTTGCGCAGATAGATCTCGACAATACGGTGATCAGTGCGCCGGTTGATGGCCGCCTTTCGGAAATTGGCGTGCGCAGCGGTGCCAACGTGGCGGCAGCGACTCAGCTTATGTTTCTCGTGTCTGATGACATGTGGGTGATCGCCAATTTCAAGGAAGCGCAGACCCGCGATATGCGCGTGGGACAGAAAGCCCACTTCAAGGTCGATGCGCTGGGTGGTGCCCGTCTGACTGGACATGTCGAAGATATTGCACCTGCCACCGGCTCCGAATTTGCCGTGCTGAAGGCAGACAATGCTACTGGCAATTTCGTAAAGGTCGCACAGCGGATTTCTGTGCGCATCAAAGTCGATCCCGGGCAGGAGATGGCGCAGCGGCTACGCCCGGGAATGTCGGTCGAAATGACCGTGTCGACGAGGGACTGATGCGCGGCTTGCCGGATTGCAGCGGGCATATTGGCCCTGACTGTCGGGTGCGCCGGGCCGCAGGTGGCCTTAGCGCCGGTCGATCCAGTCGTCGCGCCGACGGCATGGCGAACCGATGCCGGGCCGACCGCTCCGCTCGATCGGATCTGGTGGCAAGCCTTCGGCGATCCCGCCCTTTCCGCGCTGGTCGATCGCGCACTGGAACGCAACATCGACATCGCCCAGGCCGGCGCCCGCATCCGTGACGCGCGCGCAGGAAAGTCTTGCTCGCGCGCAACTCCTGCCCACGCTCGATGCATCGGTGTCGGCGGCGGATTCCCGCAGCATAAATGCATTCGGTGTACCGATTATCCAGCAGACCGGGCAGCCCGCCGTGCAGATCGGATGGGAGGTAGATCTGTTCGGACGGCTGAGCGATCAACAAGCGGCCGCCCACGATGCGTGGCTTGCCAGTCAGGCGACGCGGGACTCAGTGCGCCTCTCCGTCGCAGGAGCCGCCGCCAGCGGCTATATCGCGTTGCTGAGTCTTGATGCGCGGCTCGCCATCGCTCGCGAAACCCTCGATGCTCGCGACAAGGCATTGCAACTCGCGGAGCGGCGCACAGACTCCGGATATTCGTCGAAACTCGAACTTGCGCAGGCACAGGCCGAGTATCAGGCGCACCGCGCAACTGATCCCGCCTCTGCGCGAGGCGATTGCTCGGCAGGAGAACGCGCTGCGTTTGCTCACCGGGGATGTCCCCGGGCCCGTCGAACGTGAGGGGACGCTGGAACGATTAAGGGAACCGGACATTCCCGATGGCCTCCCATCTTCGTTGTTGGCGCGGCGTCCGGACGTGGCGCAAGCCGAACTCCAGCTTGCCGCTGCGGACCACTCGCTTGGCGGCCGCGCGCAAGCGGTTCTTGCCACAATTCCGCCGTACCAGCTCGGCGGGGCTGGCCTGGTCGTCGCTACTGGTCAACGACCCTATCAGCCTGTGGTCGCTGGGCGGGAATATTCTGGCGCCGCTCTTCGAAGGCGGACGTCTTCGGGCCAGTGCCGAAAGCGCAGGCGCGCAGAGAGACCTTGCCGCGCTCGCCTACCGCAAGACAGCGCTGACGGCATTTCGCGAGGTAGAGGACGGCCTTGTCTCCGCTCAGCAGGCGGACGAGCAGGTCTTTATCCTTATCGCACAAAGGGCTGCGCAGGCAGACAGCTTCCGTTATGCCAGTAATCGTTACCGTGCTGGCTATTCGTCCTACCTCGAACAACTCGACGCCCAGCGCGGTTTGCTCAACGTCGAGCTCAGCCTTGTTCAGGCACGAACCAGTGCGCTGTTGAGCCGGATTTCACTCTATCTTGCGATGGGCGGCGGGTGGAGCCGCCTGTCCATCGACGAGGAACAACGCCATAGTGGGGAATAAAGGCCAGTCTCTCACCGTCGATCCGGGTCAGGAAACTTCAAGGGTCAGATCGCGCGTCTGAGCCAAGGGCAGAGCGTCTATGGCTGCTTCGGCGGCCGGGATCACGGAACCGCGCGCTTCCGGCGACAGGGCAAGGCCTTCCGCGTGGACCACGGTAACATCGGTGATGCCGACGAAGCCGAGCACAGCCTTCAGGTAAGGGGCCTGGAAATCCATTCCATCAACCGGCGAACCAGCGACGAATGCACTGCCCCGGCCAGCGACGATATAAACGGGCTTGTCGGCGACGAGACCCTGGGGCCCTTGTTCGGTATAGCCGAAAGTGACGCCGGCTACGGCAATGCGGTCGATCCAGGCCTTGAGCTGGCTGGATACGCTGAAGTTATACATGGGCGAGGCGATGACGATGGCGTCGGCGCGGAGGAATTCGGCCATGACTTCGTCGCTCTGCGCGATTTCGGCGGCGAATTCCTCGCTGGAGCCGGAGCCCTTGGCGGCCAGATAGGCACCCGACAGATGCGGGATAGGGTCGGCGGCGAGATCGCGGTAGGTCACCGTGGCGCCGAGGTTGGCGGCAAGCAGGCGATCGACGAGGCGGCGGCCGAGCGGGCGGGTTACGGAAGCCGCGCCGAGGATGCTGGAATCGATGTGCAGAATGTTCATGGCGTTTATCCCTGTTGATGCTGGTGTGTTGGTGTCTGATGACGCTGTTCTATGCCTGCGGCGGCCCATCGATTAGCCGGCGGCGCGGCACCTGATTGTTGCCTTCGGAGGGCATAATCCTCGGCGATTGCGCGGCGTAGAAGTGACCCTCACTTCGATGAGGAGATCTTGCCATGCCTACGCCACTTCCTTTTACCGGCCTTCGTGCCGCGCAATTTGCGCTCGCCGTCTCCGACCTTCCGGCCATCACGCGCTGGTACGGAGATGCGCTGGAGTTCGAACTTGTGGGTCACGGGCGCTTCGACGCGGTCGGCGCGGACTATGCGCTGGTCAGCGGGGCCGGCGTGACGCTGGAACTGATCACGCTTGGCCACCCGGAACCGGTCCCGGTGGACCGCGCGGCACCTCCGCATCACCTCTCCCGGCTCGGCTGGAAGGCGCTCGTCCTCTATTCGGATGCCCTGACGGCGCTGACGCGGCATCTGGAAAGTTATGGTGCGGACATGGTGTGGTGTGAAATCGAGGTGGCACCGGGTGTCTGTTCGACGATGGTGCGCGATCCCGAAGGCAACCTGATCCACGTGATTGCCGCGCCCGCTTCCGCTTGAGGGTGCCGGCGTGCTAGCCTCCCGTCGGTGCACGGGAAATAGGGGGCTACCATACCGCATCTGCCGGATTTCGAGGCCTGGGCGGTTTTCGCCAAAGTGGCGGAAAAGGGTTCGTTCAGCCAGGCGGCCGAAGATCTGGGCCTTGCCAAGACCACTGTGTCAAAGACGGTGACGCGGCTGGAGGAGCGGATGCGCACGACGCTGCTCCACCGCACGACGCGCAAGCTGTCGCTTACCGAAACCGGGCGGCTTTCACTGGAACGCGCCATGCGCATTCTTGCCGACGGCGCGGCGATCGAGGCCGATATCCTGGAGGAAGCGGCGATCCCGCGCGGGACGATCCGGCTGGCATCGATGGCGGGCTTCGGCATCGACGCACTGGCCTGCGCGCTGCCGGAATTCCTGACGCAATATCCCGAGGTTCGCGTCGATCTGTCGCTGCGGGAAGGACACGTCGATCTTGTGGGAGAGGGCTTCGATGCGGCGATCCACGTCGGCGCGGGCGCGGATTCCAGCCTTCGAAGCAGCCGACTGTTCTCGTTCAGGCGGCCGCTGATCGCTGCGCCATCACTCATCGAAAGGCATGGCACGCCCGCCCACCCATCGGAACTGCCCGGCTATCCCGCCGTGATCCCCACGCACGTGGCCTGGGGGCGGGACTGGGTGTTCGAACGTGAGGGGCATGAAGCCACCGCGCTGCGCATGGATGGCAGCTTCCTGGTCAACAATCCGATTGCGATGGTGCCGGCGCTGGTGGCCGGCATCGGCCTGGCAATCCTGCCGGAGTTCTACGTCTGGCGGCAACTGGCCGAAGGATCGTTGGTGGAACTGCTGCCGGAGTGGCGACCGCCGCCGGGCCCCGTGTTCCTGGTGACGCCGCCGGGCCGTGCTCGCCCGGCGCGCGTGCGTGTTCTGCTCGAATTCCTGCGCGAGCATTTCGCGCAGCAGCCCTGGGCGCAGGGCATCGAACGCTAAGGCGCCAGGTCAGGTCACGCGGATGCGGACTTCCGCCTCACCGCGCAGCGCTCGCGAGTATGGGCAGCGCAAGTGCGCCATGTCCGCCAGTTTTCCGGCCAGCACCGCATCCAGATCCGGGAGGTCGAGCGAGAGGCAGACTGCCAGCTTTCCCCCGGCCTGCAAGCGCACCGTTGCGGTGACGTTGCTGTCGCGAGCGAGCGCGATGCCTTGCGCCTCCGCTTCCTGCCGCAGCGTCGTCAGGAAACAGGCCGCGTAGCCTGCGGCGAAGAGCTGTTCCGGGTTGGTGCCGCGCCCGTCATCACCGCCGAGCGCGGCCGGGGTCGAAAGATCGACCCGCAACCGCCCGTCGCAGCTCTGTGCGCGCCCGGATCGTCCGCCAAGGACGGTTGCCTGCGCAGTGTATGTCTGGTTCATCGCCAAGGCTCAGGCTGCCAGCTTGGACACGGCCGCAGGCGCCGCGCGGAAGGAGATGGCGAGGCGGTTGTAGGTGTTCATCAGTCCGATCGCGATGGTAAGGTCGGCAAGCTGCTTGGCATCGAAAACGCGCGCGGCGGCTTCGTAAGCGGCATCGGGCACGGCGGTGTCGGCAACGCGCGTCACGGTTTCCGCCCAGGCCAGCGCCGCCTGCTCGGTTTCGCTGAACAGGGCCCCGGCTTCGTGCCAGACGGGAACGAGCACCAGCTTCTCGATCTCTACTCCCTTTGCCAGCAGGTCGCGGCTGTGCATGTCGATGCAATAGGCGCAGCCGTTGATCAGGCTGACGCGCAGGTAGACGAGATCGACCAGAGCGGGATCGAGGCCGCTGGTCATGATGTAGCCGTAGACTTGCCCGAGCGCCTTCATTCCGGCGGGCGCGGCGGTGTTGTGATCGATGCGATGGGTCATGGGATGGATCCTTGATCTGGATTGCACCGGCGCTTTTGCCCGGCCCATCGCCTTGTTACGCCCCTCGATTGCCGTCGATTAGATGCCCTATCGTCACCTGATTGTTGTGTCGAAAGTGCATAATTGGTGATGCGCGCCGGGCGCAGTCAATCGTTGGAGCACGAACGTCGGCTTCTAGGTTCCCAAAAAATCACCGCTGAACGACCGGGAGCGATCTCGATGCCGGAGATGGCGGGCACGGTATAGCTTCGACCCTCAATTTCCATCACCAACTCGCCGGCCAGTACATAGAAGAACTGCCGGGCGCGTGTGTGGAAGTGTCGTGTCTCGGCGGTTCCGGCCGGCATTCGCTCCTGAATGACCATCATGTCGCACGATGGTGCCAGTATCCATCCATCGCAGTTGTCACCCCACTTGTAGTGCTCAGAATTTTCGGTGTTTCGTATCAATTCCAGGGTTCTGATGACGCGTGATTATTCGGGAACGTGCGGGCGCGTTGCCGATGCGCGCGTGAGGGCGAGGTGTTGCAGCAGGATAATTGTCTTGGCATCGCAGATTTTGCCGCTGGCAATCATGTCCAGGGCATCTTCGAACGGCAGGTGCAGCACTTCGATATCCTCGCCTTCATCGACCTTGCCACCCCCTTGAGAGATCTGATCCGAGGCGGAATAGGTGCCGATGAAAAACGCGAGATACTCAGTAACCGACCCAGGACTCATGTAGAGGTCGTAAAGGTGGCTGAGCGCTTCGATACGATATCCGGTTTCTTCCATCAACTCGGCGCGCATTCGTTCGGCGGCATCGGCGCCGTCGAGCAGTCCGGCCGGTGTTTCGATGAGGGCCGTGACGCGTCCGTTGACGTAGATGGGCAGCCGGAATTGCCGCGTCAGCAGAACGGTATCATTGATGGGATCGTGCAACAGGCAGGTGGCGCCGTTTCCGCGATCATAGACTTCCCTTGTCTGACGCTGGCGATTGCCATCGCGGCGCAGCAGATCGAATTCGTACTTCTTGAGTGTGCCCCAATCGTTGGAAAGTACGCGACTAGCGACGATGTCGATCGTATTCGCAGGCATTTGTTGCACCTCTTCGATGTCTGTGTTTCATGGACGGGGTTCGGCGCCGGCTAGAGCAGGGCGCGATAGCGCTGTCCGGAGACGTTGCCGCCCGTCACGACCGCCGCGACTTTGCGGCCCGCGAGTTGGCCTGCGTAGCGGATGACTCCCGCCACGGCGGCTATTCCGGAAGGTTCGACGATCTGCCGATGATTGTCGAGCATCCAGCCCATGGCCGCCGCGATTTCCGCGTCCGATACCGGCAGCACACGGTCTACCCGGTCGCGGATCAAGGGCCATGTCATTGTATCCGGTTCGATAGGGCCGCTGATACCTTCGGCGATCGACGTTGATAGTTCGACGGCAACGGGAGAGCCGGCTTCGCGCCAGCGGATGAAAGTGGGGCTCGCTTCACTCTGTATCCCCCAGACCTCAATGTCAGGGTTAATCGCCTTTGCCACCGTCGCAATTCCAGACGCGAGCCCGCCACCACCAATGCAGACGAGAATGACGTCGGCGTCGATCCATTCGGTCAGGATTTCGAGGCCGACCGTGCCCCCGCCCGCAATCATGAAGGGGTTGTTATAGGCCGAGACGAAAGTCGCGCCGGTCTCCGCCGCCATCGTCGTCGCCGCTTGTCGCGCTTGCTCGATGTCACGGAAGAATTCGACCCGGGCGCCACTGGCTTCCATAGCCGCGATTTTCATCGGGTCCGCTGTCTCCGGCAAGCAGATTGTCACAGGCACGCGCGCTGCCTTTCCGGCGTGGGCCAACGCCAATCCGTGGTTGCCGGCGGTCGGTGCAATCACCCCGATTTCGCGCTCGTTCTGTCCGAGATTCGCAATGACGTTGGCCGCTCCGCGCAGCTTGAAACTGCCGGTGTTCTGCTGGTTTTCGAGTTTGAGGCGAATTTCCACTCCCGTCATGCGCGTTAGCGCCTCGGACCGCTCCAAAGGCGTGATCCGTATCAGCGGATTTATGGATTGCGCCGCCTTGAAAACGTCTTTGGCCGAGACGACGCGATCGGCGCTTTTGTTCTTGTCCATGATGCCCTATCGAAGATTACATAGCCAGAAGGCTATATAGGGGTTTGACTATATGGATTCGACGCACGCGTCAATGGCGGACTTGCTGCGCGCACTCGGGAATGAGCATCGTCTCACGATCCTGGGCTGGCTATCCGATCCCCGGGCGCACTTTCCCGAACAAAGGGACGGCGATCTGGTGGAGGATGGCGTGTGCGTTGGCTTCATCACGGACAAGATAGGGCTCAGCCAGCCAACCGTAACCAATCACCTGCAATATCTGTCGAAAGCGGGGGTCGTGACCTCGAAGCGCATCAAGAACTGGGCCTTCTACAAGCTTGTTCCGGGCCGTATCGAGGATGCTAAATCTGCGCTGACCAAGATTACGGAGCAGTCAGTCGTTCTCAGGTGAGCTATCCGCCATAAGGGTGGCGATCGATTACGGCGTAAGCCGTGCCGATCAGGATGCCTTTGCCCTGCGCGGTCAGCAGCGCGCCGTCGCCGCCCAGCGCAGTGGTTTCTTCGCGGAAGAGATCGTGCCGGTACACGTGCCGGGCAAGAAGCGGGGCGAAACGGTCGAGGTGAGTCAGGACGAGCACCCCCGTGCGGATACCACGCTTGAGGCGCTGGGCAGGCTCAAGCCGCTGTTCGGTCCTGACGGTACCGTCACGGCGGGCAATGCCTCGGGCATCAGCGACGGTGCTGCTGCCATGATCATCGCCAGCGAAGCCGCCGCCAGAGCGCACGGACTGACGCCGCGGGCGCGCATCGTCGGCATGGCATCGGCGGGTGTGGAGCCGCGGGTGATGGGTATCGGACCGCTACCGGCGACACAGAAGCTGCTCGCCCGCCTTGGCATGGGCATTTCGCAGTTCGATGCCATCGAACTCAATGAGGCTTTTGCCAGTCAGGGGCTCGCGGATGACGCGCAGCGCGTCAATGCCAACGGCGGTGCGATTGCGCTCGGCCATCCCTTGGGAATGTCGGGCGCGCGGATCACGATGACACTGGTGCATCAACTGGAAAAGTCCGGTGGCAGATACGGCCTGGCGACCTTGTGCATGACGTCCTAATACTAGCCGTTCACCGTCACTAGCAGATGGGTGAGCGCGATTTTCAGGGTCCCCAAATGAGGCGTCGAACAGTAGCTCTGTCGGCGAAATCCTTGGCGGGGCGGGGCGGTGCTGGCAGGTCGCGACCAACTCACGGAGGAGCTGGGCAGCGCGCTAGCGGCGAGGCACGTCCCATTGCCACCAATAGTTATGGCGGCCCGAGCGTCGGCTCGCGGCAACAGTGGACGGACTTCGGCTTTCACAATTTTCATCCGAATGCAGACCGAAGTCGCCACCGTTTCAGCCGTAGGCGTGAATTCTTTCAAGCTGGGGTTACTGGTTGCTCAAAACGAATTCGTCCATCTCGGCGGTCACGATGTTCATGTCTGGTATGACCCGTTTGCCGGGCTTCCGATGGCGCTCCATCTCCGCAGTCCAAAAATCTATCGCTGCATGCCGGAGCTTGCTCAAATCAGGGTCTACCGAGCCATGCAGGTAGCGCTCCCGGCTGTCGAGAAAGTCGGCGTAGCCGTCCGATGGGAAACCTGCATTCGCGCCGACATACACGGTCAACAATAATGTTGGATCTCTGTACCACACACGCGTGACGCCGGCGGCCTTTTCGGAAGCGATCCCCAGCTTTTTGCCCAAACTCATCAGGAAAGGCTTGAGAGAGTTTACAAATCGCGTCCGCTTTTCCGGCGTTAAAAACACGAAGGCGACATCCGTGGCGAAATGATCGGCTAGCATCCATTGCAATTCCTGCTCGGAAAATGCCTGCTGGACGCCATCATAATAACTTACGTATGATTTTGTAACTATTTCACCTCCTTGGAGATAGTGTTGCGGGAAATGGAAATACTCTCTATCTCCAACCGCTTTTGAAAAAATATTCGTCAAACCGCCGCTGGCCAGCAATCCACCTCCAATCGTGCCCGCATGCCCATTGCATATGAGAGGTTGTTCAATAGGTTTTTCAATTTTTGGTAGAACAGTAAATTTCTCACCATCATACGAAACTAACCCAACATCAATGTCATTCTGAGCCAGTATATTTGCATCTACCTCAGGAAGGCCCGTGATTGCCGTCCGTCTGGGATAGACATCGACTGCCACTTCATTGCCCGCGCCCAGATATCGCCTGCCGATGGGGGGCTTTGAAGAGTCGTAAGCCCGGTATTCAAAAACCACCTCCCCGCGGCGAAGCGATGATGCAATCAAGGGGTCAACCCATACTATATCGGCTACCGTGTACGGTGCGTTTCCGGCTGCCTTGTAAGGCGTCTTCGACGCGGCCCGGCTCGCAATGATCATTCCGTCGGGCCCGTCAGAGATGAAGGGAGAGGTGTGGGCACCACACATTTCGCTCGACGAATACCGGATCGCCCTATCGATCGCGGAAAGCCACAATGCGAAACCGGTCTTTTGGATCGCCTTATCCTGTTGTTCTTGCCACGTCGGCGGAACATTCTGCAATCGCTGCTCGATGGGAACGGTCTGACCTTGTGCGGTGGAGGCAGCAGCGGGCATGAATGTACACCCAGCAATTGCGCCCGTCCTGAGCGCGGCCGACCTTAAAATACCCTTCATATGAGATCTTTACAGCTTGGTAGCGTTCGGGAGATCAGATGTGATCTTAACCCGCTCAGCCTGCAGCACGTGAAGGAATGCAATCGCCTCGGACCGAAACAAGAGGTTTTGGCCACCGTCGATTTTCGCCGCTTTCTTGGCGTCGTTGACATTGCTGAATGTGATGTGATCGACCGGATCATTTGCGCTTTCCGAAAAATGCTCAAGGAAGGAAAGTGGAATTTCCGCTTCATTCCAAACGGTGTAAGTTGTGCCTCCGCCTGAGAGAACATTCTGGCATCCGGTGAACTTGTTGCATGACTGTACCCACTTCGTGGGCTCGATTGTAGCGGTCCTGTTTACTTCCGTCACCAGAACGGCAAGCGTTTCGTCCTTTGAAAAGAGGTAAATATTTTCCAAAGGAGTTTTGCCATTGGTTTCGAAGCGGTATACTACCTTGACCGAACCGTCGGATTTGGAAACGTGCGCCCTTATTCCGGAATTCGCGGCATTCACTTCCTCCGCATGTAGGCCCAACAAACTCTTTACAGTTTCCATATACCGTACAGGAACGGTATCGATCTGAACATCTTTGTCATTCAATATAATATTTTTTGCGATAGCAGATTCCATGTCTTCTATTGGTGCGCTAACCATAGGATTTTTCGAGAATTTACCTGAACTGGCCGCCGCAATCGGATTAGAACTCACTGCCAGCGAAGCGAGAATAGCCAGGACCACCGGCCGCATCCGAGCGCCAGAAGCGTATGGGTTCCGTATCATTCAAATGACCCTTCCTAGAGTTAATCGAGCCGCCTCGTTGGCGAAATCCGGGCTTCTCGTCTCTATTATATGTCATAAGCCTAAATTTTGATTCCGGGCCGCTGACGCAAATGATCAGGGTGCCATGGTTATGTCTAGCAGCGTTATAAATTTTCGACTATACAGATAAATAATCCAAATGGTCGGCGTGAAAATATTTTGCTGATTTTCAATATTTATATATCTGCATTGAAATGTCATCGGTGATGGCGGCTGGGGATGGGTAATCTAATATGATTTTATTTACCGTTTGAGTGTTTTAATATTTAATATTTATTGTCTAGAAAAAATTATATCTGTTGATCTGTCTTCAGCGACATGAAATGAAATTATGTTGCCCATGTAAATCGTGAGCGATGCCACTTTGAAGGCGCATAGAGTTCGACGATGTTGAGATTAAATCATTGAAAGGCTGTCGGATCGTTTGACCTCGGCTGCACCCTAGGCGGCGTGGACAAATTGGGATTGGGAGTTACTCGGTCACAACGACGGCTTCACCGATGATGCGCCCTTCCCACAGGTAGAATTTTCCGGCTTTCTTCATCGTGGATGCGGCCTGCTCGCCAGATAGGAACATCCAGCAGAAGCGACCGGTTTCGCCGTGCCGTAATTCCACCTCCCCCAGAATTGGCCAGCCATCCCAAGCGGGTTCTTCAGGATTAAGGGTCGTCTTGCAGGGGCAGCCCCATCCCGAGAAGACGGACTGCGATTTGCCACCTTGATCGGTTGGATACAGCCAAACGTCTGCGATTAGGTCTTGGCGTGCTCGACGCATATCGTGCATGGAATTTCCTCCGCTGCCATAGTGCCGCGAGAAGAAAGCGGGGGCAACGTCCGGGCGGGCTAAGGGCGGGAAAGCCAAACGTCATTGACGAAGCGCGGACGGATTGATTCAAGGCTGCCTTTTGGAGGCATGTTTGAGCAGGGCGATCTCACTGAAGCAGAATGGCGCATTCTGAAGGGCTTGCTGCCAATTGAGCCTGAAAACCGTGGCCGGGGTAAGGCGGCCCGAGCAAAACCGCTCGATCATCAACGGCATACTTTGGCGGCTTCGGTGCGGCGCTCCATGGCGAGACGTGCCGCCCAAATACGGTAGCTGGAACACCATCTATCGGCGGTTCCGGCGTTGGAGTGAAGCCGGGGTCTGGGAGACGGTCGCGGTTACGCCGGCCGAGGTCATGGTGGGCAGCGGCCATTACAGCATCGACAGCACCACAGTCCGCGCCCACGTCTCGGCAGCGGGCGGAAAAGGGGGACTCATCGACGCGCTCTTGGCCGCTCGCGGGGCGGGTTCACCAGTAAGCTTCACTGCCTGGCTGATGCCCTCGGGCGACCGCTCGCCTTCATTCTGACCGGTGGCGAAGGAGCGGATTGCAAAGCGTATGATGCCCTGATCGATCTGCCCGAACGCGCACCGGATGCCTTCCTTGCAGACAAGGGCTATGATGCCGATGCTATCCGCGCCGACCTCGCAGAAAGACGATCAAAGCCGTCATTCCGGGCAGATCAAATCGCCGCGTGACAATCGATTATGATCGGGCCCTCTACCGGCAGCGCAATCGTATCGAGCGCATGTTTGGACAGCTCAAAATCAACCGTGCCATAGCCCACCCGATACGATCAACTCGCCAACAGCTTCCTCGGCATGGTCCATCTTGCCACCGCCAGACTCTGGCTCAAATTTGTCCACGCCGCCTAGGCAGCATTCCGGTCTTCGGTGGTCATTACGGCCCCTCGAGAGCAGGCTTTCCTCGATACGATCACCAGCATGAACAGACGAGGTTGGTGCTAACCGAGTGGCGCCGCGGAGCCTCGAGCCACGCAGCCTGCAGTCATGACGAGAGCTAAGACAGTTCGACGCTGACAAGTAGTGGAAGATCGTTCCACCCGTCGTTAGATGAACTTAGGTCACGTTGACAAAGTGCTTCAGCCATAACCTTGCGGCAGCAAGGTTGAGGAAGCTGATGTAGGAAAATGCGGTTTTCTCAAAGCGGAGTTGCGATGCGGCGCTAATGCTTGAGGAAGTCATGCGCATTCAGGCGATTACGTCCAGGATGCAGACTCCCGATCCCCATCGAGGAATTGGAGCAAAGCCTCGACAGGGCCGATGCGCTCATTGCCGAGGGCAAACTGCGCGTTCACAACCTGCATCTGGAGGACAGCCCAGTCGACCTTGATGCCATGCTGCAGCAGGTCATGATGGAAATGCCCTTCGCGGCCGATGTAGACAGGTCGGTCTCGGTAAATGGGCACGTTCGACCGGTCGATGTCGTGGTTATTCGCGAAGTTCGCGAGATCGTGGCAGAGGCGCTGTTCAATGCGGCGCGCGATGCGCGAGCGCAGACCGTCACTGTCGAGGTGACGTTCGGTAGGCGCGCTCTGGAGGTCGTGGTGGCCGATAATGGTTCGGGTTTTGAGAGCCCTGGAGATTCGGGATCCGGCTTTGGCCTCCTGGGGATGCAGAAGCGTGCGGAAAGCATCGGGGCCAGGCTGACGGTCGAATCCCGAGCGGGAGCCGGTACTTCGATCCGGATGCGGGTTCCGGGGCGCAAGGCCTATGCGGACCGCGTTGGCTTTCCGACTTGGCTGGCGAGCCGGTTTACCGGCCGATCAGATCGTCAGTCTGGTCGGTTTCGGAGAAGGCCTTGATGCCGTCATAGTGGGCCTTGGCGCTGCCCATCATGCCCTGGCGCCACCGGTTGTCGATCACGGCAGGCTTCACATCGGCACCATCGCGGTTGAATCCGTAGAACGGCCGGCGGCAACGTCGCGGAAGAACTGCGAGCGGTTGGCGGCAAGCCGGCGCGCAGGCCATCAAACACTTCGATCGGCAAGCCGCCCGGATAGGCTTCCGTCTTGAGCATGATCGGCGGTACGGCGCTGACCAGCACGGCCTTGGCTACGCGGCCCTGCGGGATGCCGTAGCGGGCGACATAGGCCGCGACTTCACCGCCACCGGTTGAATGGCCGATGTGGACCGCGTTCTTGAGGTCGAGGTGTTCCATCACCGCAGCGGCATCGGCGGCATAGTGGTCCATGTCATGACCCTCGCTCACCTGCTGTGAGCGGCCGTGGCCCCGGCGGTCATGAGCGACGACGCGAAAGCCCTTGGATAGGAAGTACAGCATCTGCGCGTCCCATTCGTCCGACGAGAGCGGCCAGCCGTGGTGGAAAACGATGGGCTGGGCATCCTTCGGGCCCCAGTCCTTGTAGAAGATTTCGACGCCGTCCTTGGTGGTGACATAACCGATGATGCTGGTCCTTCGGTGTGTGTGGTCGGGCGGATTAGGGGCGAAGCCGTTTTTCCTCAGCCGGCGAGGTGACTTCTGGCGAAGACCGGTTTTTCGGAAAAGTCAGATAAAATCAGATCATTGTTTCGAAGTACTGGAACATTTGCCTTTCCGGGTGGGTTTGTCTTGGCTTGATTTCACCAGAAAGACGTTCGATCCGAAATCATCCCTGAGTATGCCTGACGTAACATCTGAGGAGGAGGCTTTCGGCTTTTGCCACCTATGGTGTGAGGGTTGTCGGCAGTCGGTCGATGGCGGCGGTGATGAAGCCTGAGCATCTCGCCAAGTGGTCGGCATCATGGTTGCGATCTGGCGAGTGCACGCACAGCCTGGCGATCACCTGAGGCATCCTCGGCAAGATTGGGCAGGCGGAATTCGGATCTGCGACGATGACGCATCGCAGGTCCTACTCATCGTTCCATTGATAGAACGATGAGTAGCGATTTTGCTGTCTACAGCCAAGATCGTTCCGGATGCATTTGTTCTCCAGCGGCAGGGAAACGGTTTCCCACCGAATGCACGAATGGAGAATGACATGGCTAACAGGTTCGAAAACAAGGTTGTCGTGGTCACCGGTGGCACGACGGGGATTGGTCTTGCAACGGCCAAGGCCTTCGCGGACGAAGGCGCATCGGTGTTCGTCACCGGACGGCGACAGGAAGCCCTCGACGCGGCGGTCAAGGCGATCGGCGGCGAGGTCACCGGCGTACGCGGCGACATGAGCAAGCTGGCCGATGTCGACCGCCTCTACGATGCGGTCCAGCAGCAGCACTCCACGATCGACGTGATCTTCGCCAATGCCGGCGGCGGCGAGTTCGCGCCGCTCGGCGCGATCACCGAGGAACACTACGAAAAGACCTTCGACACCAATGTGAAGGGCGTGCTGTTCACCGTGCAGAAGGCTCTCCCGCTGTTGCGTGACGGTGCTTCAGTGGTGCTGACCGCCTCGACCGTGAGCATCTCGGGCACGCCGGCGCTCAGCGTCTACAGCGCCAGCAAGGCGGCCGTGCGCAACTTTGCGCGCAACTGGATCCTCGATCTGAAGGATCGCCGCATCCGCGTGAACGCCGTCAGCCCCGGCGTCACCGATACCCCGGGTGTCGACGAGTTGTTCGGCGGCGGCGAGGATGCCGAGAATACCAAGGCCTATCTTGCCGGGCTGATCCCGGCCGGCCGTATCGGCCAGCCCTCGGAAATCGCCAAGGCCGTGCTGTTCCTCAGCTCGGAAGAGGCAAGCTTCATCAACGGTGTGGAACTCTTCGTCGATGGCGGTCAGGTCCAGATCTGACCAAGGTTCCTGTGGTCCCCAAGCGCCCGCCCGCCGTGATCCGGCGGCGGGCGCTAGTAACAAGCATCTCATACCCAGGAATGAGTGAAGCAGCCGTGTGGACGAGGTCAGTAACCACGCGTCTGGCAGCGCGCGCATCGTGCGCTGCGCTATGCGAATATCCGACCGACGCCGCAGCCATTCTGGCTCAGGGAGCAGTACAACATGATCCGGAACTTCACTTTGCGAATTGCACTCATGGTGCTTTCGGCTAGCCCCGTAATGGTAGCAGGCTCGGCCTTGGCAGCTTCGCCCAGTGCGATCACGACGCCCGCAACATCCGATGAAGCGTTGCTCAGGCATTTGCCGGGATTCCGCCAAGGCTTCGTTGAAGTCGGCGGCGTGCGTCTTCATTACGTTGAAGGAGGCGCGGCAAACAGCGCAAACCCTCCTTTGATATTGCTTCCGGCGTGGCCTCAGACTTGGTGGTCTTATCACAAGGTCATGCCGGCACTTGCGCGAGATCGGCGGGTGATCGCGGTCGATCTGCGCGGTATGGGTTCTTCTGACAAGCCTGCCGGTGGCTATGACAAGAAAACCATGGTTGCCGATATTGCGGGGCTCGTACGCCAGCTTAACCTCGGTAAAGTCGATATAGTCGGTCATGATATCGGTTCGATGGTCGCCTACAGCTTTGCGGCCAATCATCCAGACCTGACGAGCAAGCTGGTACTTCTCGACGTCGCTCCGCCGGATGCAGGACTTGCGACATGGCCGATGCTGCCGGCGCTGGGCACATTTGGTGACAAAGTTGGCGACGGTTCACACGCCTATGTCTGGTGGTTCGCTTATCACCAGGTTCCCGAGCTGCACGAAAAGATGGCGGGCGATGGGCGTATCCGGATGGAGCAGGACTGGTTCTTCCACTACCTGACCCAAGACGAACGCTCGATCGATGCGCTCGACCGGGACGTCTATGCTGCAGCCTACGGCATCACGAGATGCCATCCGGGCGGGCGATGGATGGTATCAGGCCTTTCCCCAGGACATCGTCGACGACGATGGCTATGCGCCGCTTAAGATGCCGGTGCTCGCACTTGGCGGGCCGGGTTATGCGTGGCTGAAAGGCGTCCTGGCAACCAAGGCGCCCGATGCCGAAGTGGTCAGGGTCGACAGCGGGCATTTCATTCCCGACGAAATTCCTCAAACGCTGGTTGAGAAGATCGAAGGCTTTGTCCGCTGATGTTGAGCTAGCCGATTAATAGATCCAATCTAGCACATTAACGTATAGCCGCTATGAGGGAGGACGCTTGACCTCGTGTACGGCCGCTATGTCGGCGGAATCTAGAGTAAGCTGGGCAGGTGCTTGTGGTGGATCCCACCCTTCCTAGTCGCTCAGGATCCAATTTTTCGTTCTCAATTGCGGCCTGTCCGCTTTCCCATTCTGGATGCTCAAGACTGGCCGGGAAGAGACCGGCCGGTTTCAGGCGAGAAATGCAGAGTAGCGGCCATTCCGTAGTGATCGCTATGGCTCGTCACGCTGAGGCGTTGGTCTGCTTCCAGAACATTATTTGGCAAGAAGTCTGATGGTATGTGTCGCAGTGAGCAGCTTCGAGCACCCCTAAGGCAAACGCTACAGCATCCCCATCCTGCCCTACATGACCACCGAGGGCTCTGCCACATCATAGCCGCGCCTTTTGAGCTCGTTCTCGGCATCAGGCGAAGCGAGCGCCGAAATTCTGAAGATAGGAGGAAGCCCGCGCGCACGATAATATCCTTCTGCACGAGCAAAAACCTCACTGAAGTCAGTATCGGGCTTTAAGGCATTGATAGAATTGGCCCGCTTCGTGCAGCCGCCTGCGGTGCGAAACAGCCTTCCTGCGAACTCCGCGGTTTCCAGGGAAGGCCACCCATTCAGCGCCAATCTCTCAAGGGTTGGAATGCTCTGCACGAATGCCTCGTGGATGCTGGCCGATATCATTTCTGTCCACCGGCTGCCATTTTGTTGGGAAATTAAGGCACGCATCGAGCAGTCCTGAAATCATATTGACAACTTAAACCCGAATGGCGGGGCAAGGGCCTTTCGCGGCTGATTTACGAGACTCGAATAGCTTGGGCGCGTGCTCGCGGCATGAACCAGGTCAGGGTGAGCCATCGTGGATGGTAACATCCCCTCACAACGGGCTATGACCTCGCACGGCTTCAAATGTGTTGGCCGAACATCGCTTGAATGGCCCGACGGGCAAGTGGCGGATGAAATCCATTACGAGTTGGTCCTGAAAGAAGAGCCTTGCGAAGGACTACCGCGGTGACAGGGGCCTGCCTTGGCCGTTTCTGTTGTATTCTAGACTGATCGGTCTTGAAGGCCGGAAGGAGCCGCTGCGGCACGGCGAAGGTGCCAATTTGACAGAACTTTTCCGTTTGAGCGTGATGACGGTGGGCATCATCAACAAAGGCTCTCAGCTTTGGGCCGAAGGGCAATTCGCTCCGGACAGCCGCTTCAGTTCATCGATCACAAATGTCAGCGCGGGGGAAGGTGCTCCGTGGGTTCGGCGCACGAGTACCGCCGAAAGAGTGCCATGCACGAGGTCGTCCAGTTCCAGCGCCACGATGTGACCGCGCGCGATCTCGCTTTCGACAACCTTGGGCGACGCGAACCACACAAGGTCGGATTGCTTCACCACTTCACCAACGATGTGATCGTTGTTGCAGACGAACAGGCCTGCGTGGCGTGCGGGCATGGGAATGTGCGATCCGCAGGCGACCGGGAAACGATATAGATCTTCGGCCGATGGCACGCGGCCGGCCAATGGATGATCCCGCCGCACCAGAATGCCGCGATCAAGCTTGCAAAGAGATTCCACTATCAAGCCGGCGGCGTCCATGTTGAAGTCGGTGATCAGGGCTGCGTCCACGCGATCTGCGCGGACATCTTCCAAAAGCTGTTCGGATGAGCGGATCTCTACCTGCAAATCCAGCCGTGGCCGGGAATTAATGACGGATGCTGCCAGCTTCGCAAGAAAGATGCTGGCAGGCTGCGGACCGATGCCAAGCTTGACCCTGCCGGCCTCGCCACGGCCGTAGATACGAAGATTGGTTTCCAGTTCGCGGGCGTGGGCGATCAGATCGCGCATTTCCGCAAGGATGGTCGCACCTTGACCGGTTACCGATACGCCGCTGCGCCCACGGTCGAAAATCGTCACGCCGAACTGCTGTTCCGTGCGGGCAATGCTGCGGCTGAGCGCGGGTTGCGTCAGCCGCAGTGCCTGGGCGGCCTTCGAAAAGCTGAGGTAATCGGCAACGGCAATGACATGCCGAAGTTTGGTCAGATCGATATCCATTACCCAGAGTTATCAATTTGGCATTCGTTATGCATTAGATATTGCCTCCCACTCTGCTAGGTCTGGGGCACGGCGCACCGGTCCACCGGAGACGCATTTACCATTTTTGCGATCTAGTTCCGGCCTTTCCGGCAGCGCCTTCGCGCGTGAGCCGTCATGGCCATGCGCCGGAACTGGAGCGTCTTCAGGGGAGCAACCATGATCTTTCGCCGCCGCCTCTTGCTAACCGCTTCGCTAACCGTTGCGGGGCTGACACCCATAACGGGTGCATTGGCGCAATCGGTGCCGCCTCCCGCCCCATCGCTGGCGCCGGTTGCTGCCTCGCCCCTTATCCAGAAGCCGGCGCCAAAGGGTGCTCCCAACATCCTGATCGTGCTGCTGGACGATGTCGGATTCGGGGCATCCTCCACATTCGGCGGGCCGGCCCAGACCACCGCGCTCGATGCGCTTGCGCAGGACGGGCTGCGGTTCAATCGGTTCCATACCGCCGGCATCTGCTCGCCCAGCCGCGCGGCGCTGCTGACCGGCCGAAATCCACATGCAACCGGGATCGGCGCGGTCATGAACACGGCCGACGCCCGCCCCGGCTACAGCGGCTATCACGGCAAGGATACCGCGACGATCGCCGAGATCCTGCGTGAGAACGGCTATAGTACGGCGGCGTTCGGCAAATGGCATCAGACCCCGGATTGGGAAATGTCGCCCTCCGGCCCCTTCGATCGTTGGCCGACCGGCGAGGGGTTCGAATCCTTCTATGGTTTCATCGGCGGCGAGACGAGCGAGTTCGAACCCACGCTGTTCAACGGGACCACGCCCACTATGCGACCGGCAGGTGCCGGCTATCACCTGAGCGAAGACCTTGCCGCGCACTCCGTCGACTGGCTGCGCCGCCAGCATTCGGTGACGCCGGACAAGCCGTTTTTCCTCTATCTGGCAACGGGCGGCATCCATGCCCCGATCCAGGTGCCGAAGGCGTGGATCGATCGCTATCGCGGCCAGTTCGATCAGGGTTGGGACAAACTGCGTGAAGAAATCTTCGCGCGTGAAAAGCGTCTTGGCGTCATCCCGAAAGACGCCAAGCTGACGCCGCGCCCTGCCGAACTTCCCGCGTGGGAAAGCCTGAGTGCAGAGGAGAAGAAATTCTCCTCACGGCTGATGGAAGCCTATGCCGCCTACCTTGCCCATACCGATGCACAAGTCGGCAAAGTGGTTCAGGCACTGAAGGACAGCGGCCAGTACGACAACACCGTCATCGTCTATCTCGTGGGCGATAACGGTGCGAGCATGGAGGGCGGAACCGCGGGATCGCTCAGCTATCTGCGCGGCCTTATCGGCTTTCCCGCGCCGCCGGTCACCGATGCCCGACTGGACGATATCGGCACGCGCAACGCCTATGCCCACGTCAACGCGGCATGGGCCTGGGCGACGGACACGCCGTTTCCATGGGGCAAGTCGATGGCAGGGCACCTTGGTGCCATTCGCAATCCGATGGTGATCACCTGGCCCAACGGCATCAAGGACAAGGGGGGGCTCCGCAGCCAGTTCGGGCACATCAACGATGTGGTTCCGACCCTGCTGGACATCGTCGGTATCGCAGCGCCTGCGGGTGTGGATGGCATCGCGCAAAAGCCGATGAATGGCGTCAGCCTCAGGTATACCTTCGATGCGCCCAAGGCCGCGGAGCGGCATACAACGCAGTACTTCGAGGTGTTCGGGCGTCGTTCGATCTATCATGACGGGTGGTTTGCCATGGCCAATCACGGGCCCGTGCCCTGGAAGGTGGCGCTGCAGGATACCGATCCGGCCAAGGACGTGTGGCAACTCTACGATCTGCGTAGCGACTTTTCGGAATCGACCGATCTTGCCGCGAAAGAACCGGGCAGACTGGAGGAGATGAAGCGCCTGTTCGAACAGGAGGCGGCTGCCAACCAGGTTCTTCCCATCTCCGGGCCAAGGCTGTTCGGGCGCGGCCTTCCCGATCTTGCGGCGGGCGTCAAACAGGCAACCTTCCACGCCGGCGCCGCAGGAATACCGGAAACGGCCTTGCCCAAAGTGCAGAACCGCTCTTGGGGCATTTCAGCAACTTTGCGGACGGATCCCACTGCTCGGGGCGTGATCGCCGCGGTGGGCGGCGAGTCCGCCGGTTGGACGATCTTCCTCGACGCGGACCACCATGCGGTGTTCCGCTATCGGGCCTATGACGTGCAGGCGCTTGATCTTCGTAGCGCCGCGCCGCTCTCCGCCGGTGCGCATAAGATCGCTGTCGATGTGGCCTATCAGGGGCCGGGCTTCGCGAGCGGGGCGGCCGTCACCTTGAATATCGACGGGCAAAGGGTGGATGCGGGCAAGCTGACAATGACCTTGCCGACCTATTTTACAATCGATGAGACATTCGATGTCGGGATCGATCGCGGATCACCGGTAGGCGATTATCCTGGAGATGCCGCGCCTGGCTATGCTTTCGTGGGAGGTGATATTGGCGAAGTGACGATCTCGCAAAAGTGATGTTTTGCCTTCCATTGCGAGGCAAAGCATAATGTCCGGATCGGCCAGATAGTCCCCGCAACCACAGTCGTAGAACTCGATACGCCGCCCTTCTGGGCGGCGTAGGGCTCCCCGCTCTCGACAATGCGGCCATGGGCAACGCGTACGTCTGCCTTGCAGGCGGATGCGCCGGAGCCGGGGCGTTCCCTCCGCAGCGTTAATGGGAAGAATACGTGAGCGATGGAATGTGCGGCCAGCCGTAGTGCATTGTATCGTGGGGCCGGAAAAATGGCGGAAAAGCTCCGCATAACCCGCATTTTCGGTGGCTTCTATCCCAGTTTCGAGTTTGTTACGAATCACATGCAATACAATAATTGCCGGACTTGCGACTCTGCGAGCCGCCGACGCGGGAGAGCGTGCGCGTGCGATACATCATCATTGGCGCGGGTATGGCGGGTCTGCTGGCGGGAATTCGCCTGAAACAGGCAGGCGAGGAGGATTTTGTGATCCTCGAAAAAGGCCAAGGCGTTGGCGGTACCTGGCGGGAGAACACTTATCCCGGTCTCACCTGCGACGTGCCGGCGCATTCCTACACTTACTCCTTTGCGCCCAACCCCGAATGGAGTGCGTACTTCGCGCCGGGCTCGGAAATCCGCGCTTATTTCGAGGACATGGCGCAGCGTCATGACGTCTATTCCCACGTCCGCTTCGGCAGCGAGGTCGACGGCTGTGAATGGCAGGGCGACCGCTGGCACGTCTCCGCCCGTGACGGCTATCGCGATGCAGCCGAAGTGCTGGTGGCGGCGACCGGCGTGCTCCACCATCCGCGATATCCCACGATCGAGGGGATCGATCGCTTTGCCGGCCCCTGCTTCCATTCGGCACGCTGGGATCATTCCGTGCCGATGGAGGGCAAGCGCATTGGCGTGATCGGCAATGGATCGACCGGCGTGCAGATCGTTTCGGCACTGGCAGGGCGCGCGGCGCATGTCGTGCAGTTCCAGCGCACCCCACAGTGGATCATGCCCTGTCCGGATACCCGTTATTCCGAGGAGGACCGCGCCGCCTTTCGTGCCGATCCTGCGCTGATCGAGGATGTGCGCAATGGTCCCGAAGCCCGCGCCCGGCGCGCTCGCTTTACATCTGCGATCATCGACGTGGCTTCCCCCGCGCTTGCGGAGATCCAGGCGATCGTCGAGCGCAATCTGGAAGAGGGCGTTGCCGATCCGGTGTTGCGCGCGAAACTCCGGCCGGACTATCGCGTCGCCTGCAAGCGGCTGGTCTATTCTTTCAGCTATTATCGGGCGATCCAGCATCCCGATGTGACGTTGGAAACCGGCGCTATCGCGCGCGTGGAACCGGACGGCGTCAGGCTTGCGGATGGCACTTTCCACGCTTTGGATGTGCTGGTGCTGGCAACCGGCTTTCACGTCGACCGTTTCGTGCGGCCGATGCGCCTGCAGGGGGAGGGCGGGCGCGATATCGAGGATCTCTGGCGCGAGCGTGCACGCGCCTACTACGCGGTTACCGTGCCGGGATTTCCCAATCTGGCGCTGCTGAACGGGCCGACCGGGCCAGTCGGCAACTTCTCTTTGATCGACATTGCCGAAAAGCAGTGGGACTATTTCCAGCAAGTGCTGGAGCCGGTGCGGCAAGGTCGCTGCGCCGGGATCGCGCCGAGCATGGCCGCGCTGGAAGACTACGAGCGGCGCAGGGCGGAAGCGGCCAGAGGAACGGTCTTCGCTTCCGGATGCAGCAGCTGGTATCTCGACGCCAGTGGCGCGCCGCAAGTCTGGCCATGGAGTTACGCCTATTTCCTGGAAGCGATGGCGCGCCCCCGTTTCGAGGATTACGAACTGGTGGAAGCAGCCGCGACGGCCTGATCCCAGTACTTCGCCCGCAATCCCGCTTTGTATAGCTTCCCGGTAGGCAGGCGCGGCATCTCGGCGATGAAATCGACGCTGCGCGGCGTCATCTGCCGGCCCAGTCTGTCGCGCACGAAGGCGAGGATTTCCTCCGCCAGCGCGGGTGAGGGCGGGTAGCCGGCGGCCGGTTCGACGATCGCCTTCACTTCTTCGCCCAGATCCTCGTTCGGCACGCCGATCACGGCAACGTCGGCGACTTTGGGGTGGAGCGCCAGCGCATCCTCGATCTGCTGGGGGTAGATGTTCACCCCCCCGGAGATGATCATGAACGCCTTGCGATCGGTGAGGTAGAGGTAGCCTTCGGCATCGAGATAACCGATGTCGCCCACCGTCATCCAGTCGCCATGGCGCGGATGGACGGCGCTGCCGGTCTTGCCTTCATCCTTGTAATAGCTGACGCGGCCGCCTTCGGGCATTTCGGCGTAGATCAGGCCGGGGTCGCCCACGGGTAACTCATCCCCCTGCTCATCGCAGATGTGGAACGGGCGCCCTTGCGAGCGGCCGACGGAGCCGGGATGGGCCAGCCATTCGGCACTGGTGATGCGGGCGAAGCCGGCGGTTTCGGTGGAGGAATAGAACTCCTCGATCACCGGGCCCCACCAGTCGATCATCCGGCGCTTGACCTCCACCGGGCAGGGCGCCCCGGCATGGATCACGCAGGAGAGGCTGGAAAGATCGAAGCGCGCGCGCGTTTCGGGTGGCAGTTTCAGCATGCGGACGAACATGGTCGGCACCCAGAGGCCGTGCGTGACGCGGTGCGCCTCGATCAGCGAAAGCGCTTCTTCGGCATCGAACTTGTCCATCAGTACGACCGTGCCGCCGGCCTGGATGGCGGCGGCGGTATAGCCGGCCGGGGCGGAATGGTAGAGCGGGGCGGGGCATAGATAGACGGTGCCGGCGTCCATTCCGTAAGCAGCGGCGGTCGCTTTCATGTGGGGATTGCCGTCGCGCGCCGAAACGCGCGGCAGGGCGCGCTTGATGCCCTTGGGTTTGCCGGTGGTGCCGGAGGAATAGAGCATGAATGTGCCCAACCATTCCTCATCCAGCGGTTCGGCCGGTGCCTCTGCCATTGCGCTTTCCAACTCGTCAAAACCGTCCAGCGCGCCGCCGATGGAGAGCTTGACCGGGCAACGTGCGGTCAGCCTTCCCAGTTCCTCCGAGGTTTCGAGCCTTGCGGACGCGAACAGGGCGTGGGCGTCGCAGTCGTTGACGATGTAGGCCGCTTCTGCGGCGGGCAAATAGCGGTTGATCGGTGTGAAGTGGAAGCCCGATCGCATGCAGGCGGCCAGCACGTCGAAGAACACCAGCGAGTTTTCCATGAAGGCCGCCACATGGTCGCCATGACGCAGGCCGCGAGCATGGAGGTACTGCGCAATCCGGCAGGAGCGGTGCTCCAGTTCGCGATAGCTGCGTGTCTCCCCCGTGGCCGGGCGGATCGCGGCGATCTTGTCGGGCTGGGTGCGGGCGAATTCGGCGATGTACAAGCGCGGCTATCCTCTCGATCCGCCGCCCACGCGGGCGCGTTTACGGATTATTGCAACGATGGAGGCGCATTCGTCAATTGCGCTTTTCCGCGGGGGTTGCGGTAGCGTGGGGGCGACCTTTACGATGTTATGCCATTGAGGCGTTGCATAATCGGCGGGCGCGGGATCATAGTCCTGCGAAAGCAAGATAGGGAGACGGGGCTGATGGATGGTCTGCAAAAGCTGGCGGACGAACTGGCGGTCCGCGCGGTGCTCGATGAATATTGCCTGCGGCTGGAAGTCGATCGTTTCGAGGACTGGCTGGAGCTGTTCACGCCCGATACGACTTACGAGGTGTTCCGTAGGACGCTAAACGGGCGCGAGGAACTGTCGGCCATGCTCTCGCAGGCGCCGCACGGGGTTCATATCGGCGGCCCGATGCGGATCGCGATCGACGGCGACAGTGCCGAGACGGTGCAGAACTACCTGTTCATCGGCAGCGAGGATGCCGCCTGGAACATGGGTTGGTACTTCCGCCGGCTGGTGCGTACCGATGCCGGCTGGAAGATCGCCCACACCCGCGTGAACATGCAGAAGATCGGCGCGGGTACGCCGCCGCTTCTGGAGGTCGCTACCCCGCCAGCAGCGGCCAGATGACCATGCCCAGCCCGACAAGGCTGGCAAGAAAGACCAGCGTGCGCACGCCCGGAACGCCGAAGCCGTATAGCGGCAGGTAGACTGCGCGTGCGCCCAGCCAGATCCAGCCGCCCAGCGCGGTGTGCCCGCTGGTCCGTCCGGCGATGACCACGCCCAGCAGCGCGACTATGGCGATGGGAAACGTCTCCAGAAAGTTCGCCTGCGCGCGCACCAGTCGCCCGGCCACAGGCTGCAGCGGTGGCAGGGCTTCGTCCCGCGCACCCATGTTCCACTTCGGGCCGTACTGCTTCGTCTTGAAATGTGCGGCAGTGAAGATGTGGACGAGCAGCAATAGGCAGCCCCATGCCAGTATCCTGATCTCGATGGACATGCCGGTTTCTCCCCTTGATTGCCCAGATCGTTACGAAGCCTATTCCTCCGTGGCGGCAAGCGCCAGTCGGGCAAGTTCCGGAAATGCCTCTGCCCGTTCGCGCGCCTGCGCATTGGCGGCGGTGCCGCGCAGAACGCGGCCGCGGATGCCGTGGAAGATGGCGGCAAGGCGGAACAGGTTGAAGGCCATGTAGTAGCGGTAGTCGGGCAGGTTTTGCCGTCCGGTGCGCGCGCAGTAGGCCGCGACGTAATCCGCCTCCGCCGGAATGCCCAGCGCGCCGATTTCCGCGCCCGCAAGGCCTGCGACAATATGCGGAGGCATCCGGTACATCATCGTGTGATAGGCAAAGTCCGCCAGCGGGTGGCCCAGCGTCGATAGCTCCCAATCCAGCACGGCAAGCACGCGCGGCTGGGCGGGGTGGAAGATCATGTTGTCGATGCGGAAGTCGCCGTGGATCACGCGGGCTTCGCCATCGTCGGCGGGCATGTTCGCTTCCAGCCATGTGATCACTGCGTCCATGGCCGGATCGCGTCCGGCCGCTTCGTCTTCGCGGTATTGCCGGGACCAGCGGGCGACTTGCCGGCCGAAATAGTTGCCGGGCTTGCCATAGTCGCCAAGGCCCAGTGCTTCCGGAACGTACTGGTGCAATTGCGCGATGGTCGCGTTCATCGCGTCGTAGATTTCGCCGCGCTCGTTGGCGTTCATGGCGGGCAGGGCGGCATCCCAGAAGATGCGTCCCTCCACCATGTCCATCACATAGAAGGCCGTGCTGATCACATTCTCGTCAAGGCAGAGGCCGTGAATCCGTGCGACCGGAAAGCCGGCCGCGTGCAGCGCCGCCTGTACCCGCGCCTCCCGGTCCACCGCGTGCGCGCCTTTGAGGATCGGACCGGGTGGCTTGCGTCGCAGGACGTAGTTCCCCGATTCCGCCCGCAGCTTGTAGGTCGGGTTCGACTGCCCGCCCCTGAACTGTTCGACCGTGAGCGGCCCCGCAAACCCGGCGACATTGGCCACCATCCAGCGCGCCAGTGCAGGGACGTCGATCTCGTACCCGGCGCGGATCGCTGTGGTGCCCGAATTGGCGTCAGCCAGATCGTTCATGCCGGTTCCTGCGCCTCGCGCCATTCGCGGCGGATCGCTTTGGCAAGGCTCCATTTGTGGACTTCGGTGGGGCCGTCGTAGATGCGGAAGGCGCGGATCTCGCGGAACACCTGCTCGACGATGGAGGTGCCGGTCACGCCGCTGCCGCCCATCACCTGCACGCAATTGTCGGCGATTTTCATCAGCGCCTCGCTCACCGAGACTTTGGCCATGGAGCTTTCCTGCGTGCCCGGCGCGCCGCTGTCGAGCACGTCGGCGCACCAGTCGATCATCACTTCGCACTGTTTCAGCAGGATGCGGTTTTCGGCGAGGAGGAAGCCGACGCCTTCGTGCTCGATCAAGGTCTTGCCGAAGGCCTGTCGGCGGCAGGCATAGTCGGTGGCGATCTCCTGCGCGCGCAGACATGCGCCCAACCAGCGCATGCAATGCGAAAGGCGGGCGGGGGCAAGGCGCACTTGCGCGTAGCGAAAGCCTTCGCCGGGTTCGCCCAGCATCTGGCTGGCCGGCACGCGCAGGCCATCTATCGTGATGGTCGCGTGTCCGCCGGGCATGGAGCTGTCGATAGTGTTGGGCACGTTTTCGATGCGGATCGCCGGGTCGGGCAAGTCGACAAGGAACATGCAGGCGCCCTCATCTGAGCGGGCCATGACGATCCCCACGCGCGCGCCCTGCGCGCCGGTGATGAAGCATTTGCGCCCCTCGATCACCCATTCGTCGCCCTCACGGCGGCAGGTGGTCTTCATCATCGAAGGGTCGGAGCCAGCGCCCTGCCACTCGGCGGGTTCGGTCATGAAGAAGGCGGAGCGGCACTGTCCGGCAACCAGCGGATCAAGGAAGCGCCGCTTGTGTTCGGCCGAGCCGACTTTGCCGATCAGGAACATGTTTCCCTCGTCCGGCGCCATCGTGTTGCAGGCAAGCGGGCCGAGCGGGGAGAGGCCGCTGCGGATAAGCACCAGCGCGGTGTCGCGCTGCGAAAGGTGGCTGCCATCGGCGCGGATATGCGGGGTGAGCACGCCGGTGGCGCGGGCGTGTTCGCGCATTTCCATGACCAGTTCATCGGTCGGTGCGCCGTGGTGATCGCGGCGCGGATCGCTTTCGTAAGGCACGATCCGGTCGCGGACGAAAGCCTTTACACGGGCGGCGAGGGCGGTGGCTTCGGCGGAATGGGTCACAGTGCTTGTCCGTCGTCGATGGTGAGAACGGCCCCGGTCGTCTGGGCCGAAGCGTCGGAACAGAGATAGAGCAGCGGCCAGTCGAGCGACCCGATCGGCTGCAGGCGCTTACGGTGAAAACCGGCGACTTGCGCCTTGCCGGCATCGGTATCGAACCACTCGCCGGAAAGCTCCGTGCGGATATAGCCGGGCTGGATCACGTTCACGTTGATCCCCTGCCGCACCCATTCGCGCGCCAGATTGCGGCCGAGATGCGCCACGGCGGCCTTGCTGGCGGAATAGATCGTCTCGCCCTGTCCGGTCATTTCGGCGGTGATGGAGCCGATCAGCACGATCCTGCCGCGCCCGCTCTCACGGCTGCCCGCCGCGATCATGCGCCGGGCGCCTTCGCGCGCGGTGAGCAGGCAGCCCAGCACATTGGTATCGAGCACCGCGCGGGCCTTGGCTTCGGGCGTTTCGGTCGCGCGGCCGGGCGCGGAGACGCCGGCATTGGCGATCACGGTATCGATGGGGCCGAGTTCCTGCGCGGCACGCTCGAAAGCGGCCATGGTGGAGCCCTCGTCGGTAACGTCCATCGCCACTGCCAGCGCGGAGCTTCCATGGGCCCTGAGATCGCTTGCCAGCGCCTCTACCCGATCCAGCCTGCGTGCTGCCAGAACGACCCGGGCACCGGCCTCGGCCAACCTTGCGGCGAAATGCGCGCCAAGGCCGGACGAGGCGCCGGTGATCAGGCATGTGCGGCCGGTTAGATCGGGCATGAACGCACTTTCTCAGGTGTGTCCGTCGCGGGATCGCGCGGACGAAGCTTCCCTGCCTTGTTTGCAATGACTCGCGTCATTTGCAATATCGCCTAGGCTATTCCGCAGCCACGATACTCTCATTTCGTGGCGTGGGCAGGAGGGGAACAGACGATGAGGATCGATTCCACCATCTCGGCCGTGGTCACCGGTGGCGCTTCAGGGCTGGCGCTGGCCAGCGTCAAGGCGCTGCGGGCGGCCGGTGCCAAAGTCGCCATCTTCGACATCAACGAAGACGTGGGCGCCGAGGCGGCTGCGCAGACCGGTGCGGTGTTCTGCCGCGCCGATGTGCTTTCGGACGACAGCCTTGACGAAGCCTTTGCCAAGGCGCGCGCGGCGCAAGGGCAGGAGCGGATCCTGATCTCCTGCGCGGGCACCGGCAATGCCATGACCACGATCCGCAAGGATCGCGAGACGGGCGAGATAAGCCTGTTCCCCACGGCCGATTTCGCGAAATTCGTCATGCTCAACGCCGTCGGCACTTTCGCGACGATCACGCGCTTTGCGCAAGGCTGCGCGGCGCTCGATCCGATCGATGGCGAGCGCGGTGCGATAGTGACGACATCCTCGGTCGCCGCGCAGGACGGGCAATCGGGGCAGGCGGCCTATGCCGCGGGCAAGGCCGCGATTTCGGGCATGACGCTGCCGATCGCGCGGGACCTGTCCCGGTTCGGTATCCGCATCAACAGCGTGCTGCCCGGCGTCTTCTCCACCCCGATGATGAACCGCGCGCCGCAGGAAATGCGCGACCGGCTGGCGGCAATGAACGCCTATCCGATCCGGCTGGGCGAGCCGGAGGAATTTGCCAGCCTCGCCCTCGAACTGTGCCGCAACACTTTCATGAACGCACAGTCGATCCGGCTGGACGCGGGCGTGCGCTTCGCCGCCCGCTGATCATTCCGCCTGCTGCTTCGGCACTGTCGCCAGTGCCGGGGCATGGGTGGGGTCCATGCCCCAGCCGTGTACGCGGAAATTCTGCGTGTGGCACAAGTGATGGAGCGAGAAGGCTTGGTCTATCGCATTCATCTGGCCCTGGATGTCCAGCGTCTTGTTCACCGCTTCCTTCGCCAGTTTGAGGGCAAAGGCGGGCTTGGCCGCGATGCGGATGGCCATGTTCAGCGTGAAGTCTTCCAGTTCCGCGCGCGGCACCACGTGGTTCACCATGCCCAGCCGATGCGCCTCGGCCGCGTCCCACATGTCGGACGTGAACAGGAACTCCTTGGCCTTTCGCGGGCCCAGTTCCCACGGATGGGCCAGCCATTCCACGCCGGAAACGCCGAACGTCACCACCGGATCGGAAAACCGCGCATCGTCCGCCGCGACGATCAGGTCGCAGACCCAGGCGAAGATCAGGGCGCCGGCGATGCACTTGCCCTGCACCGCGCAGATCGTGGGTTTGGACAAGTTGCGCCAGCGCCGGGCACTTTCCAGATAGCCTTCCTTCTCCGCAGCGTACCAGCCGTGCGTGGCCGGCTCCTGAAACCCGCTCCACGTCGATACGCGGGGGGAGCGTTCCTGCATGTCCGCCTGATAGTTCTCGACCGTATCGGCAATGTCATGCCCGGCCGAGAAATTGCGGCCGTCGGCGGCAAGGATCACCACTTTCACTAGGTCGTCGGCCAGCGCGCGATCGAACGCGGCGTTGACCTCGAATATCATCTGCGGGTTGATGGCATTGTGCTTGTCGGCCCGGTCCAGCACGATGCGCGCGACGCCGGGGGCAGGGATTTCGTAGCGGACCAGCGCTTCGCTCATGGCTTGGATCTTCCTGTCGGTGTCAGTTCAGCCGCGGGCGTTCGGCGGACTTCCACGCCTCGCGCCGTTCGGCCACTTGCGCTGCCGCCTTTTCCCAGAAGCTTTCGCCCTTCGCGTGGTTCACGAAGTTGAAGTGGCCCTGATGGCGGATTTCCAGCAATTCCACGCCCTGCGGCCCGGGCTTGTAAGTATAGGGGACGGAGGCTGGCACGAAGAAGCTGTCGCGCGGGCCCAGCACTTCAGTGCCAAGGCGGATCGAGCCGGCGATGATATAGTAAAGGCAATCGACGTCGTGGCTGTGGAGCGGCAGCGGATAGCCCTCCTTGAACCAGACGTGGGTAAGGCTGAAACCTGGCAGGTCTACCAGTACGCGCACGTCGTCCCCCTCCATGAACCCGGCGGCGACGACGCTGTCCATGCCTGCGCGCTGGATGGCGGTGAAGGGTTCCACCGTCATGCACTTCGCCTCCATCAGATCGGGCGCGTTCTTGGCCTTGAAGATCTGGAAGCCGCCCGCGCCAGCCGGTGTAGGCGCCTGTTCCTGCCCGTCCGATTTCTTGTCCATCGTCCTTGCTCCCTGGCCGTGCCGCCTGTTTGGAGGCGGCCTTGTTCCGGCGCGATCTTGTGCCGCGAAGGGCGCCGCGATCAACGCCATCTCGCCCAAATCGTCCCCACGATCCTTGCGGAAAATCCCGCTTTTGTGCGGCTTACATGCACATGATCGCTAGGAATTGCATCAGGTGCTTTCTATTAATCGCGGCGAGGCGTGGGAACAAGCGGAAATGGTCCGCCCACGCGGCCAGACCTATCGAGGAGAAGACCTGATGGCGACGTTGAGCCCGCTGGCTCCCCGGCCCGACCACGTGCCCGAAGAGGCGGTGTACGACTTCGACATGTATCTCGATCCCGCGCTGCTGATCGATCCGCACGAACGCGTGCGCGAGATCGTTCGCGATGCGCCGCCGCTGTTCTGGACGCCGCGCAACGGTGGCCACTGGGTCGCTGCAGGGCACAAGGCGGTCTACGAGGCTTCGCGCGATACCGAGGCATTTTCCAGCGAACTGGTCCCCGCCGCGATGATCGAGATGGCGCGGCCGATGCTGCCCGCGCATATCAAGCACATTCCGCTGCCGACGCCGATCAATCTCGATCCGCCGCAGCATACGATCTACCGCCAGCCTTTGCAGGCGGCGTTTTCTCCGCGTGCGATGATGAAGCGCAAGGAGGAGATTCGCGCGCTGGCCAATTCGCTGATCGATGCGGTGATCGATCATGGGCACTGCGACTTTATCGAGGCGATCGCAGAGCCGCTGCCGGTGCAGGTGTTCCTGAAGATGTTGGGGTTGCCGCTTGAGCGATTGGCGGAATTCCGCGCGCTCGTGCACGAATTCCTGGCGCCGCCGGCCACCCCGCTCGACCCGATCTTGCGCATGCGCAAGGTGGCCGATGCCATGAAGGATGAGATCGAGGCGCGCCGCACCGATCCGCAGGACGATCTGTTCAGCCTGCTCTGGGCGTCGGAGATCGACGGCAAGCCGATGACGTTCGAACTGATGGAAGACTTCGGCGTGCTGCTGTTCATCGCCGGGCTGGATACGGTGATCAACGGCATGGGTTACGGCATCCGCCATTTGGCCACGCATCCCGAATTCCAGGCAGAACTGCGCGCCGATCCTTCCCGCGTTGTTGAGGCGGCGGAGGAATTGCTGCGCCGCTATACTTTTACCGTGCCGATGCGCCGCGTTGCCCGCGATGTGGAATTCACCGGAGTCGCGCTGAAGCGTGACGAGCGGCTGGTGTTGTTCCTGCCCGGGGCCGATCTCGACCCGGGCGAATTCGCCAATCCCGAAGTCTTCGACATGGAGCGGGAGAACAACGTCCACATCGCTTTCGGCGTCGGCCCGCATCGCTGCCTCGGCTCGCATCTGGCGCGCATCGAGCTTCAGGTGATCTACGAGCAGATGCTGGCGCGGCTGCCCGAATTCCGGCTCGATCCCGATCGGCCCGCGAAGTTCCACGCGGGCAACATCATCGCCATCGACTCGCTGCCGATCCGCTGGGACTGAGCGCATGGCGGTTCCTTCCCCTATCGACGGCCCCGGCTATCGGCGGCGCATCCTGATCGAGCCCGGACCGGGCAAAGTCACGGCGGAACTGGAGGACGACTATCACCGCATGGTCGTCTCGCTGATCCATGCGGGCGGCGTCGTCACCGGGGTGGAGAGTGCAATGAAGCGCGCGCCATGGACGGGCTGCCCCGGTGCGATGGCGCGTATCCGCGAGACGTTCGTGGGCACGCCGCTGGCCGATTGTGCACGGCGGGGTGAGCGGGCGACGAATTGTACCCATCTGCACGATCTGGCCGTCTTCGCCGCCGCGCATGCAGACACGGAGAGCGCAGCCATCGCCTATGACGTGCATTGCGGCGATGTGGAGCCTTCCGGCCAGCGCCGCGTCCGGCTCTGGCGCAATGGAACATTGCTGCTCGACTGGACGCTGGCGGGGATGGAGCTGGTCCAGCCTGCAGCGCTTGCCGGCCGGGCGCTGCGCGATCTCGGCGATGTGATTGCCGCGCAGGAGCGGGGCATGGCGGAAGCGATGCGCGTGCTGCGCTGGGCGGCGATCGTCGCCAATGGCCGCACGATGGATATTCCGGAGGGGCTTTCCGCCACGCATTTCCCGCAGGGCAGTTGCTTCAATTTCCAGCCGGACATCGCCCGGACTTCTGCGCGAATGCCCGATGCCGACCGCGATTTCACCGGCGATCATCCTGGCCCGATGGCCGACCGCGAAGCCGATTTTCCGCCGCTTGCCGCGGCGGCGCATGAAACATGAACGATTGGGAGAAGCGCAGATGAAGATGGAAGACATGGTGCTCGTCAGCGTTGACGATCACATCACCGAACCGGGCGACATCTACGACAACCAGCTTTCCGGAGACGCGCTTGCCACAGCGCCCAAGCTGCGGGAGAAGGCGGACGGCACCAATTACTGGGAATATCAGGGGATGAAGATCCCCTCCGTCGCGCTCAATGCCGTGGTCGGCCGCCCACGCGAGGAATATGGCATGGAGCCGACTTCGCTCGATCAGCTGCGCAAGGGGTGCTGGGACGCGCGGGCGCGGGTCGACGACATGGACGTGAACGGCATCGCCGCCTCGCTCAACTTTCCCAGCTTCGCCGGGATCGATGGCAGCCTGTTCACTCATGCACCGGACAAGGCGCAGTCGCTCACGCATCTGCGCGCCTATAACGACTGGCATGTCGACGAGTGGTGCGGCACGGCGCCGGATCGCTTCATCCCCTGCGGCATCCTGCCGCTCTAGGATGCAGACCTGATGGCGGCGGAAGTGCGCCGTCTGGCGGACAAGGGTTGCCACGCGGTCTCCTTCAACGACAACCCCACCAAGCGCGGCCTTCCCAGCGTCCACAGCGACTTCTGGGAGCCGTTCTGGAAGGCGGTGACCGATTGCGGCACGACGATCTGCCTGCACATCGGCGTGGGCAACGTCTCCCCCCATCCGTCGATGGAATCCCCGATTGAGGTGAACATCGCGACGATGCCGATGGCAGTCGCCTTCGGCGCGGCCGACTGGCTCAACCTTGCGGCCTTGGCCCGCTATCCGGACATGCGCATCGCGCTGTCGGAAAGCGGTATCGGCTGGATTCCCTATCTGCTCGAACGTGCCGATTACTCGAATGAGCAGCACCGCGCCTGGACCCATTCGGACAGCTACTTCAAGGGGCAGAAGCCCAGCGAGGTGTTCCGCAAGCACTTCTCAAGCTGCTTCATCGACGATGCCTATGGCCTGCGGAATCTGGACCTGATCGGCGAGGATTCGGTGTGTTACGAGGTGGATTATCCGCATTCCGACACGCCCTGGCCGAATGCACCGGAAGTGCTGTGGAAGTCTGTCCAGCACTTGTCCGACGCGCAGATCGACAAGATCACCCACCTCAATGCCATGCGCGATTACAAGTTCGATCTGTTCGGCCATGGCCCGCGTGAGAACTACACGGTGGGCGCGCTGCGGGCGCAGGCGCGGGCCAAAGGCGTCGATACGTCGGTAAAGTCGGTGGCGGGCGGTGCCGCGCCGCTGGCGGCAGGCGAAGTGCAGCGCCCGGTGACGTCCGGCGACGTGATTGCGATGTTCTCGCGCCATTCGGAAGCGGCTTGAAGCAAAGAAAGGCGGCCCCCGGGAGTTTCCGGGGGCCGCATGATCTCGAAGTGAACTAGAACCCGATATCGAGCACCGGGCAATTGTATCCGCTGTTGACCGTGCGAGAGGCCTGCGCCAGCACTTGCGGATCAAGCCCGGCAAGGTAGCCGTCCACCAGCCGCTGGTAGTTGCTGATCATCCCCTCGTTCTGCTTCGACAGGCGCATTGCGGCGAACTTTCCGGCGTGCAGTCCCTGCTGCTGAAGCGGCAGGTTGGCATAGTCCTGCTGCGGGATCTCCGGGAACTGGTCGGAATCGTAGGGCAATACGGTGGGATGCTTCGGCGTATCGTATTCCTCGCCTTCGGGACGCAGGGCCAGTGACCAGATCTCGAAGTAGCAGGTTTCCGCCGTCAGCGGCCGGATGCGATAGGCGCTCATCGCCGCGAACATCGGCAGCACGAAGAAGTGCGGGAACATGTATTCCACATCGCTGGCCGGCGTCTCGGCGCTGACTTTGGCAACATCGAACATCGGGGCGCCGCGTTCCAACCCGTCGCGGGTGATCTCCTCGCGCGCCTTGGTGTAGAAGGCGATCAGCGCGCCCATGGTATCGTCCGGCACTTCGATATCGCGCAGTTTTTCGATCACGGCCACTTCGGTTTCGTGGACCATGCCGGCCATGCCCGAACTCAGCCGCTTCATGAATTCGACCTGCAGGTTCACCGTCTCTCGCGGGGAGAGGTTGCGGTTGGGCAGCATTCCGGCGGCATCCTCGCCCCAAGGCATGCCGATCGACAGTTCGTGAAGCTGCGGGTGCGTCCGCATGACGTGATAGCCTTCCTGGAAAGCCTCCATCGCCAGCTTCCAGTTGGTGGGCAGCACGGTGGCATACCACCAGTCCATCTTCAGCCGATCGATATGGCGCGCGTCCAGCCGCTCCACCACGGGCCCCAGGCTTTCACGCAGCGAGGGGGCATCGTCGTCGAAATTGATGAAGGCACAGCCGCCCCATGTCTCGACCCGGCAGGGCGCCAGATCGATCTCTGCATGGTCCAGCAGTTCTTCGGAGAAGATCTGGCGGCCGAACACGAAAGTGTTCTCCCCTTCCGCATTCCATCGCCAGCCGTGGAACGGGCAGATGAATCCGGTCTTCGCGCAGTTCCCCGGTCCGGTGGCCAGCCGCACGCCGCGATGGCGGCAGGCATTGTGGAATGCCTTGATGCCGTTCTTGGTGTTCACGACGATCACCGAGCGGTCGAGGATCGTGTACTCGGTGAAATCGCCTACTTCGGGGATTTCTTCCAGCCGGCAGGCCATCTGCCAGACGTGGGGCCAGAGGCGTTCCTTCTCCAGTTGGAAGAAGGCTTCATCGTAATAGCGTTCGGCCGGGATCAGTTCGGGATTGGTAACCCGGTGCGGCACGTGCGCCAGCCTTGCAGCGGTGTCCTCGGCCATGCTCTCGTCTCCCTTGCTGCCGTCGCCTTGCCGTCTTCCCACATCGCGGGTGCGGCCTGTCGGAGAGGGTCTAGCAAAATGAAACGGGCTGTGTGAATTTCCTTTTTGAAGCGAGTGCAATGCATCGTCGGCACGACCGATGAACGGCGCGCATCGCAGGAGGGACGGGGAGGGTGCTCGATGGAAAAAGGCGAAAAATCAGGCCGGTTGCACGCTTTCCTCAGCAGCGAGCAGATGGCCGGCGGCCTGGATCATACCGGCCTTGGACAGCGCATCGTTCATCGGCATGCCATCGCTGCCAGCAGCCGCGCGGATCGAGTCGATGATCGGCGCGGGATCGTCGCCTTCCAGTTCGTAGATCGTCATCAGCGTCCATTGCGGCGCGTCGAGATCGTAGACGCGCTGGAAGTCCAGCCGGAACAGCTTGCCGGATACGACGCCCGGCATGCGCACCACGTCGACAAGGTGGCGAGTCCGATACCAGGCGACGAATTCGTCCTCCCGTCCCGGATGCGCGCGCGAAAGGATCGTGTAGGTGAAGCGTGCCAAGCTCTGTCTCCCTTTGAGTATGTTTCTGCCCCGTTTGTAGGCCGCTTCCTAGGACAAGGTGGCTTGATCGTGCCCACGATTGCCATGGAGTTGGGGCGATGAGCGCGGACGTGACGGATCGCTGGCAGGTTCGCCCGGAAGGCTCCAACTGGGGCGAGTTCGGGCCGGACGACCAGATCGGCAGGCTCAACCTGATCACGCCCGAACGCCGCCGCGCCGCTGCCGCCGAAGTGCGCGAAGGGTTGGCGTTCTGCCTTTCGCTGCCGCTCGATTGTCCGCGCCAGCAGTTCAACCCGCGCCGTTTCCCGCCGCAGATGGCGTGGTCGATGCGCGGGGAGGACCCGGTCGTGAACTATCCCTACGACCGCGCCTTTCCGGGCATGAAGGAGACGGTCTGCGACGATCGCGCCACGCTCAGCCTGCAATACTCCACGCAGTGGGATGCGCTCTGCCACATGGGCTGCCTGTTCGATGCGGGCGAGGGGGCGGATGTGACCTATTACAACGGCTTTCGCGCGGGCCGGGATGTATGCGGGCCGTTCGACTACGTTCACGGACGCAGCCCGATAGAGGGTCGCGAAGGCGCGCAGGCGCTGGGGATAGAGCGGATCGCGGAGACGGCCCTGCAAGCGCGCGGGGTGATGGTGGACCTTGCCGCCCATGTCAGGCCCGGGCGCGTGGCGGTGGGCTACGAAGCACTGATGCGCATCATGGAGCAGGACGACGTCTGCGTGGAGCCGGGCGATGTGCTGTGTCTGCGCACCGGCTTCGACAGGCGGCTGCTGGAGCAGTATCGCGATCCGTCGATCCTGCTCGATCCGCACGATTGCGCCGGGCTCGACGGTTTCGACGAGCGCCTGCTGCGCTGGATCGACGATAGCGGCGTGGCGGCGCTGGTTTCGGATAACGAGGCAGTCGAAGTCTCTCCGGATTTCCAGCGGCAGGATCCGCACGGCATTCGCGTGCCGCTGCATCATCTCTGCCTGTTCAAGCTGGGCATTCCGCTCGGCGAATTCTTCCTGCTGTCCGACCTTGCCGACTGGCTGCGTGCGCATGGCCGCAGCCGCTTCCTGTTCACCGCGCCGCCGCTACGACTGCCGGGCGCGGTGGGTTCGCCGGTTACCGGTGTGGGAACCGTCTAGCCGCTGCTTTTCGCCGCGATCCGGGCGATGGCCTCCATCGCCGGGCGGTCCGGGTCAATCAGCCGCAGCAGCGTGAAGCCGGCACCGCGCCAGCGTGCGAAGCGTTCGGCGATGCGCGCTTCCGGGCCGATCAGGGAGGCATCGTCGATATATTCGTCGGGGACGGCGGCAATGGCTTCGTCCTTGTGCCTGGCGCGATAGAGTTCGGCGATGCGTTCGGCCTCTGCGGCATAGCCGCGCTCCGCCATGGCATCCTTGTGGAAGTTCTTCTGCGCCGCGCCCATGCCGCCGACATAGAGCGCAATTGCGGGGCGCGCCGCGTCGAGGGCGGCGCGGATGTCGTTCGTCAGGACCAGTCGCGCGTTACCCACGCGTTCCAGATCGCCTAGCCGTCGCCCATCCCCGCGCCGCGCCAGTCCTTCCTCCAGCAAGGCGAACTTGGCGCGCGCGGTGTCCGGGGTGACGTGCATCGACAGCCAACCGTCGGCGATTTCGCCGGTGAGGCGGATATTGCCGGGCGTGGAAGTGCCGAGCAGGATCGGAATGTCCGGATTGCCGTGCAGAATGCTGCGCAGCGGCTTGGCAAGGCCGGTTGCATCGGGGCCTGCGTAGGGCAGTTCGATTTCCCGGCCATCGTGGGTGACGGGCTCCTCCCGGTGCCAGACCTTGCGCAGGATCGCGACATAATCGCGTAGGCGCGTGGCCGGCTTTCCCCAGGGTTGGCCATACCATCCTTCGACGATCTGCGGCCCGGAGACGCCGAGGCCCAGGATCATTCGCCCCCGCCCGGCCAGTTCCTCGATCGTCTGCGCCGTCATGGCGCAGGCTGCGGGCGTGCGCGCGGCAAGCTGGGCAACGCCGGTGCCAAGGCGGATTTTGCGGGTTTGTCCGGCGATCCAGGCCAGCGGGCTGAACGCATCCGATCCGTAGGATTCGGCGGTCCAGACGGAATCGAAGCCCAGTTCCTCCGCCAGCCGGATACGGTCGATCGGCAGCGCGATCCGGGCGCCGCTATAGCCAAGGTCCAACCCGAGTTTCACGGCTTGGCCACGCCGTTGCAGTGGATTGCTTTCATGCCATTCCCCTCCCGCTGCTCCGGCTATCGCTCCGCCGTTGTCTTTGTCGTCGGGGTTGCCTGCCGGATGAGAATTGCGCAAGACGTATTGTAATAATGCAATTCACTGCAAGCACCTTCGCGCCCGTCTCATACTCGGCGCAAAATGCGGATGAAGGGAGAGGGGCGTGATCGAGGCAGATATCCGGACGGGCGCGCCCTGGCTTGGCAATCGGCGCGATCCCCTGGTCGAACGGCTGATCGGGCCGGGCAAGCGCTTCGAACTCGATACCGTGGAGATCGGCGGGCAGCAGCATCAGGTGTTCCACGGCGCGCCGCGCAATCTTGCGGGGCTGTACAGGCAGGGCATGGCCTACGGCGAACGGCCGATGATCGTGCAGGGCAACCTTCGGATCACGTATGAAGAGGGTTTCGCCCGCGCTGCTGCTTTGGCGCAGGCCCTGCACGACGATTTCGGAGTGGAGCGGGGCACCGTGGTGGCCGTCGTCACCGGCAACCGCGCCGAATGGGTCATCGCCACGCTTGCGATCACCGCGCTGGGCGGGATCGCCGCGCTGGTCAACAGCCGCGGCGTGGCCGAGGAGATGTTGCGGGCGATGAAGCAAGTCGATTGCCGCCTTGCCATTCTGGATGCCGAGCGGGACGATGTGATCAGCGCCGCCGCGCCGGACCCACTGTGGCCGCGCGTGGTTATTGGGGCGCCACGCGTGCCCTTGCGGCCGGGCCGGGATGCCGATTTCAATGCTCTGTCCGCGCCGCGCGCCGGTGTGACGTTCCAGCCCCTGGACATGGCACCCGAAGAGGGCGCGATCATCCTTTTCACGTCCGGCACCACCGGTTTTCCCAAGGGTGCGCTGCTCAGCCATGGCGCGCTGGCGCATTCGGTCTCGCTTGCCTGCTTCATGGGCACCTTGCAGGACGTGCGGTACGAGGAGGAAAGCGGAGAGGCGCTGCCGGAGCATCAGCAATCGATGCGCACGCCTGCGGTGATCCTGGGGCCGATGTTCCACCTGTCCGGGATCATGCCGGTGCTGCGCGCGATCAGCCTTGGCACCACCATCCACATCCTTGGCAAATGGAACGCCGAAGTCGCGTTCGACATGATCGAAAACGTTGGGATGACGCGGCTTTCCTTCGTTTCGGCGATGATCTTCGACATGTTCGCCAGTCCGCGCGCCACGCCCGAACTGCTCGCCAATGTGCGCTACATGGTCAATGGCGCGGCGCCGCTGGACTTGCGGCTGGTTGAGCAGATCCGGCAGCGGATGCCGCATTGCCAGCTCTCCAACGGCTATGGCCAGACGGAGGGCAGCGCCTGGACTTGCGCGATCAGCGGCGACATCTATCTCCAGCACCCCGCCGCCTGCGGCTGGGCGGCGCCGACCGTGAAAGTGCAACTGCGCCGCGACGACGGTTCGGAACCTGCACCGGGCGAGCCCGGCGAACTCTGGCTGTCCAGCCCGATGCTGATGAACGGCTATGTCGGCGATCCGGCTGCGACGGCCGAGGCGCTGCAGGACGGCTGGCTGGCCTCTGGCGACATCGCGACGGTGGACGGCAACGGCATCTACACCATCGTCGATCGCAAGAAGAACATGGTCATTTCCGGCGGCGAGAACATCTATTGCGCCGAGGTCGAGCGGGTTGCGGTGACTCTGCCGGGCGTTCTGGAGGCCATCGCCTATGGCCGCCCCGATGTGCGGCTGGGTGAGCGACTGGTGCTCCACGCCGTGGCCCGCCCGGGTGCCGATCTGGATGGTGAGGCGCTGAAGGCCCACTGCCGCGCGCATCTGGCGATCTACAAAGTGCCGCGCGAGGTGGAAGTAACGACGCAGTCGCTGCCGCGAACCGCCTCAGGGAAAGTCGATCGCGGGACATTCCTGCGCTCGATTGCTTAGCTTGCCCTCGGGTCGCGCCGCGGGTCAGGAAAATCCGTTTGTGTCTCAACGTCGGTGTTCGGTGGCACGATGCCGATCGCTTCGTGACTATAATAGATTGCACGGAGAGCATTTCTGAATTCAACTGCCTGCCAAAACCCGCAAACGGGGCAGAGGAGCAGGCGATGGACGCGAACGGGTTCGATGAGAGTTTCGATTTCGTCGTAGTGGGCAGCGGGGGCGGATCGATGTGCGCGGCGCTGGTCATGCGCGCGGAAGACAAGTCGGTCGTGGTGCTGGAGAAGACCGACCTCGTCGGCGGGACGACCTCGCGATCGGGCGGGGTCATGTGGATTCCAGGCAACCGCTTCATGAAGCAGGCCGGAGTTGCCGACAGTTTCGAGGATGCGGTGGCCTATATGGAGGCGACTGCCGGCACGTCCGACGATGCGCCGGGCACCACGCGTTTGCGGCGCGAAGCCTATGTGCGGGAGGCGCCGCACATGGTCGACTTTCTGGTGGAGCAGGGAATCCGCCTGCGCCGCGCACCGTCCTGGCCGGACTACTACGACGAGCGGCCCGGCGGTTCGGTGCCCGGGCGCACGGTGCTGGCGGACCTGTTCAACCTCAACGAACTGGGCGAGTGGAAGGCGCGGTTGCGACCGAACTTCATGGCGGTGCCGGCCTACCACGCCGAAGGGTTCGAGATGGCGACCTTCAAGTCCTCTCTGAAGGGCAAGCTCACCATGCTCAAGGTGGGCTTGCGTGTGGGGCTGGCGAAGCTGACGGGCAAGCAGTGGACGACGGCGGGCGGGGCCCTGCAAGGGCGGATGCTGCAGGCATCGCTGCGGGCGGGCGTGGATGTGCGAACGAACAGCGCGGTGGCCGAATTCGTGATCGAGGGCGGGCGCGTGACCGGCGTGGTGGTGCGCACCGAAGCGGGAGAGAAGCGGATCGGGGCGCGACTGGGCGTGCTCGTCAATGCAGGCGGCTTTGCGCAAAATCAGGCGATGCGCGACCAGTACATGCCCGATACTTCGGCGCGGTGGACTGCCACCGCGCCGGGCGACACCGGAGAGATGATCCGGGCAATGATGGTCCTGGGCGCAGCCACCGGGCAGATGCGCGAATGCGTGGGCAACCAGATGTCGATCCCGCCGGGGCGCGAGAACCGCGATGGCAACGGCGTCGATCTCGGCGGCGTATCCGGGCAGATGAACATCGCCAAGCCGCACTCGATCCTCGTCGACCAGTCCGGCCGGCGCTACATGAATGAGGGAGGCTCCTACATGGCGTTCTGCAACGGGATGCGGGAGCGCAATCGCAGCGTCCCGGCCATCCCGAGCTGGTGGATCGTCGATGAGCAGCACATGCGGCAATACATGTTCTCGGGCACGATGCCGGGGGCGAAGAAGCCGCAGGAATGGTACGATGCGGGCTATCTGAGGCGGGCGGACAGCCTTGCCGAACTCGCCGGGGAGATCGGCGTAGACGCGGCGACGTTCGGCGAGACGGTCGAACGCTTCAATACCGGGGCGCGCACCGGACGGGACGAGGAGTTCGGACGCGGCGCGCGGGCTTACGACGAGTGGCTTGGCGATCACTATCACAAGCCGTCGAACACGCTAGGCACGATCGAAAAGGGGCCGTTCTATGCCGCGCCGGTGGTGCCGGGCGATGTCGGCACCTTTGGCGGCGTGGTGACGGATGTGGATGGGTGCGTGCTGCGCGAGGACGGGTCGGTGATAGAGGGGCTCTATGCCACGGGCGTTTCCACCGCCTCGGTCATGGGGCGGTTCTATCCCGGCGCGGGATCGAGCGTGGGGCCTTCGTTCGTGTTCGGCTATATCGCTGCAAGACACGCGGTGGCGGCGTCCCGGAACTGATCCGGGGCGCCTGTGCCCTAAGGCGCGATCATGCCTCGGATAATTCGCTGGCGAATGTCGCGTCGGGGCCGGTGGGCAGGCCGGTCATGCGGGCTATCACGGTTTCCATGTGCTCGGCCCCGGTGCCCCAAGCGAAGCGCAGGGCAAGCGCACGCTTGACGAAGAAGTGCAGGTCCACTTCCCAGGTAATGCCCATGGCGCCGTGGATCTGCACGGCATTGCGGGTGGCAAGGTCTGCCGCCTCCGCCGCGACGATCTTGGCATGGGCGACCCGCGCGCGCGAGGCGAGGCTATCCAGTTCCAGTTCGGCGGCAGCGGCGTGGACCACCGGGCGCGCGAATTCGACGGCGACCTGGGCGTTGGCGGCAAGGTGCTTCACGGCCTGATAGCTGCCGATCGGCTTGCCGAACTGCTGACGGTCTCGGGCATAGGCGACGGCCATGTCGATGGCGCGCTGGCCGATGCCGACAAGTTGCGCAGCCGCCAGCAGCGCCCCGCGCTCGGCCGTGAGGCCCCAGCCATGGCCGACGTGCGTGGCCGCAGAGGGCGCCCAGTCTACACGGAACAGCCGGCGGAACGGGTCGAAGCTTTCCTCGCGCGTCAGCCGTACCTGGCTGGCTTCGACAAGATGGACTTCCTCGCCATGGCCTAATAGCAGGGCCTCGGCACTGTCGGCATCGGCCACGAAGGGATTGGCGGGATGGCCCACGGCAACGACGGAGCCCGCCGCCGCGCGTGCCAGCCAGCCGCGATCGTCTTCCAGCGAGGCGAGCAGCGGCACGGCCACACCGGCGAGTTCGATCAATGGTTCCGGTAGACCGACATAGCCTGCCGCCTCGGCAATGCCGATCAGATCGACCATTCCCAGCCCCAGACCGCCCGCCGTTTCGGGCGCGCAGATGCCGGGCAAGCCCATTTCGCAGATCGTCGCCCAGCGCGCCGCGTCCATTGCCGCGCCCTCGGCAAGTTGGCGGCGCAAGTCCGCGGGTGTGCAGCACTCCACCAGCATGGTGCGCGCGGCATCGGTGATGGTCTGCTGATCTTCGGTGAACGCGAATTGCATGGATGGGCCTACTTCGGCAGGCCGAGCATCCGCTCGGCAATGATGTTGCGCTGGATTTCGTTGGACCCGGCGTAGATCGGCCCTGCGAGCGCGAAGATCGCCCCGTCCAGCCAGCCGTCGATATCGCCGGCATCGGGCGCGCGCGCCATAAGCTCCGCGCGCGGGCCGAGGATATCGAGCGCGGTCTGATGCAGCACCACGTCGAGTTCGGACCAGAATATCTTGTTGGTCGAGGATTCCGGCCCGATCTTGCCGCCATCGGCCAGCCGGGAACACATGGCATAGATCGCCAGCGCATAGGCATCGGCGTCCATCCAGCTTTTCGCGACCCGTTCCGCCATCGATGCGGGCAGGGCCTGACGGTGCCGCTGGTAGAGCGCGATCAGCTTGCGCGCTGCCGCCTGATAGCGTGCGGGGCTGCGCAGCAGCAGGCCGCGCTCGAACCCGGCGGTGGCCATGCAGACCTGCCAGCCCTGACCTTCCTCCCCCAAGCGGTCGACCACGGGCACGCGCACATTGTCCAAGAAGATCTCGGCAAAGACTTTCTCTCCATCCATGCGCTCGATCGGGCGGCGGGTGACGCCCGGCGTATCGAGCGGAAAGAGGATCAGGCTCAATCCTTTGTGACGTTCGCTGCCCGGCGTGCGGAACAGGCCGAAGGCCCAATCGGCAAAGACGGCGCGGCTGGACCAGATCTTCTGGCCGTTCAGTACGTAACTGTCGCCTTCGCGCGTGCAGGTCGATCGCACACCGGCCAGATCGCTGCCTGCGCCGGGTTCTGACCATGCTTGTGCCCAGATCATGTCCCCCGCCGCCATCGCCGGCAGGAACCGCGCTTTCTGCTCCGGCGTGCCGAATTCCATCAGCGTGGGGCCGAGCAGGAAAATGCCGTTCTGGTTCACCCGCGTCGGCGCGCCGGCGCGGTAGTATTCTTCCTCGAAGATCAGCCAGCGGATGAGATCGAGGCCGCGTCCGCCGAATTCCTCCGGCCAGGTGACCATGCCCCAGCGGCCCCGGTTCAGCGCGCGTTCCCAGTCGCGATGCGCCTCGAACCCTTCGCGCGTCAGATCGAACGAGGGCAGGGGAGCAGGCGGCACGTTGGCCTCCAGCCATGCGCGCACTTCCATGCGGAAGGCCCGCTGTTCGGTCGTGTAGGAGAGGTTCATTCGCCCTCTTGCTCTTTGGCCTGTTCCCCCGCCTGCTTCTTGTTCGCGGCGGCCATGGCGCGGCCGTCGAGGCCGGCGATGGAATTGCCCTGCACCAGATCGTTCTGGGCATGGGCGAAGTGGTGCATGTGGAACACCGCATCCATCGCCGTGCGCTTGCCGCGCAGTTCCTCGACATGGTTGACTGCCTGCTTGGTCAGCCAGTTGCCCAGGCGCGGCTGCGCGGCCAGTTTCGCCGCCATTGCCGCCGCTTCCTCGCGCAGTTTCTCACGCGGGACGATCTTGTTGACCATGCCGAACTGCTCGGCACGCTGCGCGCTCATCCGCTCGCCCAGCAGCAGGAATTCCTTGGCGACGCGCGGCGGCAGTTCGAAAGCGTGGGCGAAGTATTCGACGCCGGGAATGCCCATGCGGTTGACCGGATCCTGGAAGAACGCATCTTCCGAAGCGACGATCAGGTCGCAGACCCAGGCCAGCATCAGCCCGCCGGCAATGCAGGCGCCCTGCACCATGGCGACGGTGGGCTTGGGAATATCCCGCCAGCGGCGACACATGCCCAGATACTGCTCCTGCTCGCGGGTATAGAGCAGCTCCGCCGCCGGCTTGTTGACATGGCCCGGCACCATCAGCCGGTTGTCGAACGCCTTGTGGAGATCGCGGCCCGGCGTGCCGATGTCGTGCCCGGCGGAGAAGTGCTTGCCATTGCCCGCCAGCACGATGACCTTCACCGCATCGTCCTGCACGGCGCGGTTGAAGGCATCGTCCAGCGCATAAGTCATCTGGCCGTTCTGCGCGTTGTTGAAGTCCGGCCGGTTGAGCGTCACCCAGGCGACCGCTCCGTGCACCTCGTAAAGTACGGGGCTGTCGGTCTCGTACGTGATCTCGACCTTTTTCGGTTCGACCAGATCGTCGCTCATGCCGGTTCCTCCACTCGCGCAGCGCCGGGTTCGGCCAGCAGCACCAGCGCGTCCACCGCCACCGCGCCCTGTCCTTCGGGCAGGACCAGCAGCGGGTTCACTTCCACTTCGCGCAAGGTCTCGCCTCCGGCAAGGACGGCTTGGCCCAGCGCGGCGATTGCGCGGGCCGCTGCAGGAACATCGGACTTCGGCGCGCCGCGATAGCCGTCGAGCAGTCTAAACCCTTTCAGGCTGCGCAGCATCGTTTCCGCCTGCGCGGCATCGACCGGCAGCAGCGCATGGGCGGCATCGTGCATCAGTTCGGTCCAGACGCCGCCAAGCCCCACCGTCAGCATCCAGCCGAACACCGGATCGCGCGTGGCGCCGACGAGGATTTCCACGCCGCCCGCCAGCATCGGCTCCAGCGTCACGCCCTCGATGGAGACGCCCATTCCGCCCGCCTTGGCCATCATCGCGCGGAATGCTTCGGCCACGGCATCGCCGCTATCGAGGCCGAGGCGGATCAGGCCGTGTTCGGTCTTGTGCGCAACCTCGGGGCTGACCAGCTTGGCGACGAGAGGGAAGCCGATCCTTGCCGCCGCTTCCCGCGCTTCGGCCGCGCTCTGGACAAGCGCGTCATGAACCACCGGCACGCCGAACCTAGCGAGCGCCTCCTTGGCCTCGGTCTCGGACAGCGCGGTGCGGCCTGCCGGGATGTCAGGCCAGACGGCGGCGGTGCGGCTTTCGGATGGCCGCGCAGGAGCGGCCTTCTTCCACCGTCCATAAGCGCTGATCGCGCGCGCAGCGCGGTCGAAATCGTCGAAACAGGCGATGCCACTGCGCGCCAGCCGCTCGCGATCCGCCATGGCGAAAGTGTCGATGACGACGATGGCCTTTTCGCTTGCGGTGGCGGCTTTTTCGACCTGTTCGAAGGCCTGCGAAAGAAACGCACCGGGCAAGTAAAGCACCAGCACGTCGATAGTGTCGGGGCTCAGCGCAAGGCGGATGCATTCCGACAGGAAATCGTTGGAATTGACCATGTTGCCGGTCAGGTCGACCGGGTTGGATACCATCGCATGGCCCGGGATCTGCGCGGCGATGCCCTGCTGCACGGCTTCGGGAAAGCCCGGAACTTCCGCCCCGGCCAGTGCCAACGCATCGGCCAAGATGGCCCCGGCCGCGCCGGAAATGCTGAGGATGGCGCAATTGCTGCCGCTTATGCGATCCCCGAAGGCGTGGAGGTAGGCCAGATCGGCCAGCCCCGCCAGTTCGCCGCTGCGGATCACGCCGGCGCGGGCGAAGGCGGCGTCATAGGCGGCATTGTTCCCGGCCAGTGCCGCCGTGTGGGAACGGGTGGCCTCGGCGCCTTTTTCCGATGCGCCGACCTTGAACACGGCCAGCATCTTGCCCGCCGCGCGAAACCGGTCGGCGGCGGCCAGAAAGCGCGCGCCATCGCGCAGTTCCTCGACATAGCAAAGCGCGGAACGGGTGGCCGGATCGCCGGCCAGATGGTCCAGATAGTCGGCCAGTTCGACATCGGCCTCGTTGCCGGTGTTGATCACCTGACTGAAGGCCACCCCGGCACGGCGGGCGATGCGGAACAGCGTTGCGCACATGTTGCCGCTCTGGGTGACGAGTGCGCAGTCGCCGGCAGGCTCGCCGGGCTGGAACGACTGGCCGAAGCTGGTGAACACGCCTTGCGTGAAGTTGGCATTGCCCATCGCATTGGGTCCGGCGATCCGCATTCCCGTGCGCCGAGCGAAATCGACCAGCTCGGCCTGCCGCGCGATCCCTTCAGCTTCGTTGGTTTCGGCATAGCCGGATGCATAGACCAGCGCTGCCGGAATGCCGATCGCGTGGCAGCGCTCCAGCATCGGCAGCACCTGATCGGCCGAGAGTGCGACCACGGCCAGATCCACCGGCCCCGGCACATCCTCGATACGGGCATAGGCCCTGAGGCCCTGCACCGTCTCGTTCTTGGGATTGACCGGATAGAGCCGTTCGAACCCGGCGCGTTTCAGCAGGTCCACCGGAACGCCGCCGATCCGCGTCTTGTTGTCGCTGGCGCCGATCACCGCGATGGAGCGGGGCGAAAGCAGCTTGTCCAGGCTCATGCCGCGTGCTCCCGCGCGGGCACGAAGGTATATTCGCTGGTGTCGAACACTTCCGTCATGTTGCGGTAATCGACCAGCCGCCAGGGTGAGTTGGCGTGGACCCGGCCCTTGCCGTTCTTGTACCAACTGGTGACGCCGGGGTGTGACCAGACGAGGTTGCGGTGCGCCTCGTCCACTTTGTCCTGATAGGCCCAGAACGGTTCTGGCCGCACTTCCAGCGCGCCGCTGCCGGTCTCGATAAGTTCGCGCAGCGCCTGCATGATGTAGCGGATCTGGCATTCCGAATGGAACACCGCGCTGCCGCCATGGGCCAGATTGGTGTTGGGACCATAGATCACGAAGAAGTTCGGGAACTTGGGCACGGTGATGCCAAGGTGGGCGCGCGGATCCTCGTCACCCCATTCGTCGCGGATCGTGGTGCCGTCGCGGCCTTCGATATGGATCGGCCAGAGCATCCGGCGCGTTTCGAACCCGGTAGCGAGGACGAGGATGTCCAGTTCATGCAGGGTGCCGTCCCGCATCACCACGCCGCGCGGTTCGATATGGTCGATCGCATCGGTGACGAGATCGACGTTCGGCCGCGTCAGCATCCGGTACCAATGATTGTCGCGCAGCATCCGCTTGCCATAGGGCGGATAGTCCGGCGTGGCCTTGCGGATCAGTTCGGGGTCATGACCCACTTCCCGGGCGATGTGCGCTTCCAGCATCTTGCGCACTTCGGCATTGGCGGCGTTGAGCGAATGGGCCGGGTCGGGCCAGTCCCAATCGATCCGCAGGTTGTGGTGGAAGGTGTCGGAAGACGACCAGAACAGCTGGAAACGGAACCACTTGGTGTAGAACGGGATATGTTCCAGCACCCACTTCTTGGCCGGGCTGACCGTTTCGAAATAGAGCGGATTGAGCATCGCCCAGTGAGGCGATCGCTGGAAGATCGTAAGGTTGTCCACCACCGGCGCAATGGCCGGACCCACCTGCATGCCCGAAGCGCCGGTGCCGATCATGCCCACCCGCTTGCCTTCGTAGCGCACCGAATGATCCCAGCGGGCGGTGTGAAACTTGGGGCCGGCGAAGTTTTCGAGGCCCTTGATCGCGGGCAGCTTGGGGCGGTTGAGCTGGCCCATCGCGCTCACCAGCGCGTTGGCGTCGATCGTATAGGTCGTGCCGTCCTTGCGGCGCACTTCGATGCGCCAGAGCAGGGCGGCTTCGTCCCAATGCGCGGAGAGTACTTCCTCCTCGAAACGGATATCTTCGCGAATGCCGCCGCGCGCGGCGTTGCGCTGGATATAGGCCTCGATCTCGTCGCCCTTGGCGAAGAAGTGGTTCCAGTCCGCATTGTTGTCGAAGGAATAGGAGTAGAAGTGGTTGGCGGTATCGACGCCGACGCCGGGATAGGTGTTTTCATACCAGGTGCCGCCAACTTCGTCATTCTTCTCGATCACCACGAAGGGGATGCCGGCTTCCTTCAGCTTGATCGCCATGCCGACCCCGGAAAAGCCCGCGCCGATCACCACGACCTGGAATGCTGCCAGCGTGCGCGGATCCGGCTGCCGGCGCCAGCGCACCGTCTTGGGGTCGCAGTCCGCCAGATCCATCTCCTCGATGACCAACGGGTGGTATTCGCGGGGGACTGGCTGGCCGGTGCAGGCATCGAGCATGCGCGCCAGCAGGTCCATCGGCGGCGTTACCGGCAGCGGACGCGGATCGGCGGCGTAAGTCGCCAGCACATCGGCCACCGCCTCGCGCAATTCCGCCTTCAGCGCGGGCGGGGTTTCGTCATGGAAGCTCCACGGCCCCTTGATCCACGGCGCAATGCGGTCGAGCCACGCCGGGTCTCCACCAAGGTGCACCAGCACCATCAGCAACGGCGCGGTGTCTGCCGCCTCCAGATGCTTCAGCAGCGCGGGGCGATCCTGAACCAGCAAGCGCAGGGCTTCTTGCGAAGTGTCGATCATGGGCAAGCTCTCGCGGCAAAATCGGTCTTGTTCTCGGGCGACTTTCACGGCCCGCCATTTCCGACCTATCGGCTGGATCATATATTGCAATACGTCATGCGCATTAATCGTTTTGCATCGCCCCGCCGGTTTGGTGCGATTGCCCGCGAATGATGCTTCATTGCGCCGCGATTGAGGATAATTATGTGAAAATCTTGTCACGCGTTGCATTTTCGCACATGCCTGACTGCAAGAGGCTCATGACCTCGGCAGGCTGCCCCCGCGACACTGCGCGCAAGGCCGGTGAAAGGAGACGTTTCTTGACTGCACGCGTGACCAGGCCGCAGGGCCGCGCTTTGGGCGCTTCGGCCTCGACCAAGACGCGCAGCCCCCGCAAGCGCAATCGCGCCGGGCGGCCGACTGCCGACGAACTTGAACGCCGCAAGCTGCGCGTGATGGACGTGGCGACGGAGATGTTCGTCGAACAGGGCTATGCCGCCACCACCCTGCTGGACATTGCCAAGCGCGCCGGTGTTGCCACGCGCACACTCTACCAGCACTTCGGCGACAAGGAGGCGATCTTCCATGAAGTGATCTTCGCGCGCGACAATGCCGTGGTGGAAAAGCCGGAACTTGCAGAGGGGGACAGCCTTTCGGCCGCCCTCCACCGCAGCGCGCAATATTGCTTCGAAGTGGCGCTGCGCCCGCGCTCGATCGCGCTGATGCGGTTGATGATCGCCGAAAGCGCGCGCTTTCCCGAACTGATGAGCAAGGTCGCCACCACGATCTTCGCGCGCTTCAAGGGCAATCTGGCCACGTTCTTCAAGGAACTGGCCGAGGCCGGCCTGATCCCCGCGGGCGATCACGACGAATCCGCCTCGCTCTTCGTAGACCTGATGCTGGGCAACCAAACGGTGATGATCTACTTCGGCTGGCTGCAATCGCCGCCGTCCGAGAAGGACGTGGAGAACAAGATCGACCTGTTCATTCGCGGCCGCTTCGGCGCCGATTATGCCGTGGCCTCAACCGGCAAGCGCAAAGCAGGTTGATGCAGGATCTGACGCAGGCCGGGGTCAGCCGACCGGAAGGTTGAGCACCCTGGCTGCGTTTTCGTAAAGGAACTTGCGCCAGACGCCGTCCCTGAAGGGCACGTCGTCCATCTCCGCGAAAATGCGCGAAAGTTCCAGGCCCATCGGGAAGTATCCGCCGTACATCACCTTATCCGCGCCGCGCGAATTGGCGAAGCGGATGATCGCATCGGGCCAGTAGCGTGGGGCGAAGGCGCTGGTCGAATAATAGAGGTTCGGCCACTTCAGCAGCAGTTTCACCGCAAGGTCTTCCCACGGTTCGGCGCCGTGGCGCATCACGATCTTGAGTTCGGGCAGGTCGTAGCAGACCTCGTCCAGATGGCCGACGTATTGCGGCATCATCGGCACGCGCGGGCCGGGTACGCCCACATTGATGAAGATCGGCAGGTCCAGTTCGATGCACTTGGCATAGATCGGATAGGCGCGCCGATCGTTGATCGGCACCGGCGGCTGCTGGCCGGAGGGAAAGAACGACACGCCCCGAATGTGCCCGGCGTCGAAGTCGCTCTGGATCAGCCGCACGGCATCCATGCCCTTGTTGGGATCGACCGGGCGCAGCGCCACGAAGCGATCGGGAAAGCGGCGCAGCGCTTCCGCCGCGCGATCGTCGGACATGTGGATCACACCGGTGCGGACATTGTGCGCGTCCATCGCGCGCAAGGTCTCCTCGATCGCCGCGACCCGGTCGTCCGCCTCGGTCAGTTCCTCCGGAATGTCCTTGAACATGTATTCGGCCGGGTGCCGCGTCCAGTCGCCCTTGGTGCTGGCGACGCCCATCTGATGCGTGTCGCGAAAGCCGATCAGGGTGTCGATCACCGGTATGTCGCGCGGGCGGGGCATGGGCGCTTCCTTATGGCTGCCAGCGCTTTCGCAGGCTGTCCCGACTGGTATTGCAACATGCAAGGAGTATTGTAAAGCTGACCTCAAGAAGGGCGGACGGGCTTGGTGTATTACCCACCGATCCGCCTGAAAACCCGAGGGAATCTGCCGAAACCGCAAGGTTTGACCGGCGGGATTTGAGGAGTGGAATGGCAAGCGAAAGGGCCGCCTTGATGGACCGTAAGGTGCTTCCGGCATGGAACAAGGACTTGCGCGCGCCAATCATCGCGGCACCGATGTTCCTTGTCTCGACGCCCGCGTTGGTGATCGCCCAGTGCACGGCAGGGATCGTCGGAACGCTGCCCGCGCTCAATGCGCGGCCTGTCTCGCTCTTCGCCGAATGGCTGGCGCAGATTACCAAGGCGCTCGCGCAGTGGAATGCCGTCCATCCGGATCGGCCGGCGGCGCCGTTCGGCGTCAATCTGGTAGTTCACCGCAGCAATCCCCGGCTGGAGGAAGACCTTGCGCTCTGCGAGCAATTTCGCGTGCCGCTGGTGATCAGTTCGATGGGCGCGCGGGAGGATGTGAACGCACGGGTTCAGGCCTATGGCGGGATGACGCTGCACGACGTGACCAGCAATGCCCATGCCCGCAAGGCGATGGACAAGGGCGCGAACGGGCTGGTCGCCGTGGCGGCGGGCGCAGGCGGTCATGCGGGCACGCTGTCCCCTTTCGCGCTGGTGGAGGAAATTCGCCAGTGGTTCGATGGCCCGCTGGCGTTGGCCGGGGCAATCGCCACCGGGCGCGGCGTGGCGGCGGCGGAGACGATGGGGGCGGATTTCGCCTATCTCGGCTCGGTCTTCATCGCCACCGAGGAATCGAGCGCGCCGCTCGCGCAGAAGCAGGCGATGCTGACCGCTCAAGCGGCAGACGTGGTCTACACGCCGGCGTTCAGCGGCACGCCTGCCAATTATTTGCGCGCCTCCATCGCCGGGGCCGGGTTCGATCCCGACGCGCTGCCGGCTACCCGGCGGGAACTGGAAGTGGGCAATCAGGGGCGCGCGGCGAAGACCTGGAGCGAAATCTGGGGCTGCGGGCAGGGCGTGGGCGCGGTGCGGGCGATCGAACGCGCCTCCACCGTCATCGATCGACTCGTCGGCGAATATCGCGCGGCACGGGGGGAACGGATGTGAATTTCGATTATACCGACGAGCAGAAGGCGCTGAAGGATGAAGCCCGGCGCTTTCTCGCCGCCGTCTCTCCGCTGACGGTGGTGCGCGCGGTGCTCGATGCGCCGCAAGCGGGATACGATCCCACGCTCTGGGCGCGGATCGGCGAGCAGGGCTGGTGTGCGGCGGCAATCCCGGAAGAGTTCGGCGGTCTTGGCATGGGCCATGTCGAACTCTGCGCGCTGGCGGAGGAACTGGGGCGTGCATTGGCGCCGGTGCCGTTCGCCTCCACCGTCTACCTGTTTGCGGAGGCACTGCTGATCGGCGGCTCGCGCGCCCAGCAGGAGGCTCTGTTGCCGCGCATCTGCACGGGCGATCTGATCGGGGCAATGGCGCTGAGCGAAGGGCCGGGCGTGTTGCGGCCCAAGGCGCTGACGACGCGCTTCGAGGATGGATGCCTTACGGGCACCAAGCTGCCGGTTACCGATGGCCTCTCGGCAAGCCATGCGGTGGTCCTGGCGCAAGGGAATGACGGGCCGGTACTGTGCATCGTCGATCTGGCGGCGGATGGCGTCACGCGCACCGGGCTGGACAGTATCGACCCGACACGGGGGGAGGCGCGTCTGGTGTTCGACCGCGCGCCCGCAGAATTGCTTGGTCGAGCCTCCGACGCACTTTCGCTGCTATCCCGCATCGAAGACCGGGCGGCGGTCCTGCTCGCGTTCGAGGCGCTGGGGGGAGCGGACCGCGCTCTCGAAATGGCGCGCGACTATGCGCTGGAACGCTATGCTTTCGGCCGGCCTATCGGCAGCTATCAGGCGATCAAGCACAAGCTGGCGGATGTCTTCGTGGCCAACGAAGTGGCGCGGGCCAATGCCTATTATGGGGCTTGGGCGCTGTCCACCGATGCGCCGGAATTGCCGGTGGCCGCTGCCGCCGCGCGCGTCGCCGCCTCGCGCGCTTATTGGCTTGCCGCCAAGGAGAACATCCAGACGCACGGCGGCATCGGCTTCACGTGGGAGGCGGACTGCCATTTCTTCTATCGCCGCGCCCGCCATCTGGCGCTGACGCTGGGCGCGCCGCGCGACTGGAAACGGCGACTGGTCGACCGGCTGGAACAACGACTGGCGCAGGAACAGGCCGCCGAAGCCGCGAAGGAGATGGCCGCATGAACTTCGACGACAGCACCGAAGAGGCCGCCTACCGCCACAAGGTTCGCGCGTGGATCGCCGCCAATGCGCCGGACATGCGCGGCCTTTCGCCCGAGGAGCGCCGCAACTGGCATCCCCGGCACAAGGAAATCGCCCGCGAATGGCAGGCGACCAAGGCGGCAGCGGGCTATGCCTGCATCTCCTGGCCGCGTGAGCGCGGCGGCGCGGGTGGCACCACGATCGAGGAAGCGATCTTCAATCAGGAAGAGGCGCGCGCCGGCGTTCAGTTCAGCTACTTCATGACCGGGTTGCACATGCTGCTGCCCGCCTTGATGGAGCATGGGGCGGAGGAGGCTGCGCGCGATCTGGTGCCCCCGGCGGTGCGCGGCGAGACGATCTGGTGCCAGCTCTTTTCGGAACCTTCCAGTGGGTCGGATTCCGCCGGTGTGCGCTGCGCGGCAGTGCGTGATGGCGATCATTGGGTGATCAACGGCCAGAAAGTCTGGAATAGCGGCGCTCAGGCGGCCGATTACGGGTTGCTGGTCGCGCGCACCAACCCCGACGCGCCCAAGCACAAGGGGCTGACCGTGTTCTGGCTAAACATGCGCGAGCCCGGCGTTGAAGTCCGCCCGATCCGCATGATGTCGGGCGATGCCGAATTGAACGAGGTGTTCCTGACCGAAGTGCGCATTCCGGACAGCCAGCGCGTCGGCACGGTCGACGGCGGCTGGAAAGTGGTGATCTCCACGCTGATGAACGAACGCGCGGCGCTGGGTTCTGGCACCGGGCTCAACTGGCGGGACGTGATGAAGCTGGCGGGCAAAATCCCCTCGTTCGACGGCACCGCGCTCGACGATCCGGCGTTCCGCGAATGGCTGGCGGACTACTACGTCCAGTCGGAGGCGATCCGGCTGACCAGTTTCCGCACGCTGACCTCGCTTTCGAAAGGCCATGCGCCGGGGCCGGAAAGCTCGGCCGGGAAGCTGCTGTGGTCCGGCACCACGCAGGAGATGGCGGGCGTGGCGCTCGATCTCATGGACCATTACGGGCTGATCGACGATCCGGAACTGGCGCCCGCGCTGGGGGCGTTCCAGCACCGTTTCCTCTGGGCGCCGGGGCTTCGGCTCGGCGGCGGCACGGACGAGATCATGAAGAACATCATCGCCGAACGCGTGCTGGGCCTGCCGCAGGACATCCGTGTCGACAAGGACGTGCCGTTCCGGGAGATTCCTCGTGGGCGCTGAGATCGGGGAGGACCGGCTGGCTGTGGCCGATGTGAAGCTGAACGTGATCGACCGCAATGGCGCCTCTCACGACTTATCTGCCGCAAGCGGGGCCGTGCTGATGCATGTGCTGCGTGAACGGGTGGACCTGACGCTGGGCACATGCGGGGGGGCGATATCGTGCGGCACCTGCCTCGTGCGGATCGATCCCGCATGGTCGGCCCGGCTCGACACGCCGGGCGAGGATGAGGCTGAAATGCTCGAAGCGTTGGGGGCGGAAGGGCCGGAGCAGCGGCTATCCTGCCAGATCGTGCTGGACGGCGCGGCGGACGGTGCGGCGCTGACGATATCGCCGGAAGAATGAATCGGGTGAATGTCATTTTGACTCGCGCCGGGTGCATTTGGTATGATCGGCTGAAAGGGCAGCAAGGCGCGCGAACAGGATCGCGCCGGGCCCGCTGGAGATGAGGAGCAGGACATGATGGCAGCGTCGCAAGCCAGAACGCCGGGCGCGACTTCGCGCGGATATGCGGATCTGCCGATCCCTTTCGGCTGGTTCGCCGTTGCCATGTCGCACGAGCTGGTCGCCGGGCAGATCGAAACGCTGCACTATTTCGGCACCGAACTTGTGCTCTGGCGCGGTGAGGACGGCGTCGCCCGCGCGGTCGATCCCTATTGTCCGCATCTGGGCGCGCATCTTGGCGTCAAGAGCGAGGTGATCGGCAACGACTTGCGCTGCGCGTTCCACCACTGGAGCTTCAACGGGCAGGGCGGGGTGACCGACATTCCCTATACCAAGCTGGTCCCTCCCAAGCTGAAGCGCGGCTGCCTGCCGGCCTGGCATGTGACCGAGGCCGATGGAGTGATTTACGCCTGGTTCCACCCGCGCAAGGCCGCGCCCAAGTGGGACGTGGCGCGCCTGCCCGAATGCCCGGACGGCGAATGGGTGCTGGCCGAAACGCACGAATGGGTGATCGACATCCATTGTCAGGAAATCACCGAAAACGGGCAGGATCATGCACATTTCAGCGCGGTCCACGGCGTGCCCAAGGCGCCGGCGGGTGAGTTCCAGCTCGATGGCTGGGTGCGCCACAATCGCGTCACGGCAGAGATGAACACGCCGCGCGGGCCGATGACCGGGATCATCGATGTGCGCGCCACCGGGCCGGGCCAGTCGATCGCCGAATATATCGACGTCACCCATGTCGTGCAGTCGCAGCAGGTGACGCCGATCGATTCCGAACGCACGCACTTGCGCTGGCAGATGTACCATATCCCCGGCCTCAGCGAGGGGCGGCTGCGCGTCACCAAGGCGCGCATGCGCGATCTCGTGAAGCAGGTGCACGAGGATATTCCGATCTGGAATGCCAAGATCTTCCGGGAGCGTCCGCTGCTGGTGGAAGGTGACGGGCCGATGCTGGCCTATCGCGAGCAGTACAAGCGGTTCTATCGCTTCGACGAGGACGAACCGCAGCCCGAAACCGCCGCCGCCTGAGAAGGCAGGCGGCGATCAGTCGAGGAAGGCGAGGCCCTCCGCCAGCGGCGGAAACTGCGGCGCTCGCCCCTCGCGCCAACTGGCCACGCCTTCACGGAAGTCGGCCTGCCCGGAGGCTTGTTCCAGCAGCGTTTCGGATCGGGCGTAGCTTCCGGCGAAGTCTTCGGAAAGATCGGCGCGTAGCTGCCCCTTGATCGCTTGCATCGACCATGGCGAGCATAGCCGCGCCAGTTCGCGCGCGTAATCGAGCGCGGCGGGCATCAGTTCGTGGGGTTCCACCACGCGGTTCACCAGCCCGATCGCCCCGGCTTCCTCCGCGCGCACCAGCCGGGCCGAGAGCAGCATATCCGCCGCGTTTCCAGTGCCAACAAGGCGGGGGAGCAGCCAGCTCATCCCGAATTCGGCCGAAAGGCCGCGCCGGGCATAGGCGGTCGAGAACTTGGCTTCGGTCGAAGCGAAGCGCAGGTCGCAGCACAGCACCTGTTGCAGGCCGATCCCGAAACAGGCGCCGTTCACCGCCGCGATCACGGGTTTCGCAAGGCGCAGCGGCAGCGCATAGTCGGGCGATGCGGTGATGGCGGCATCGCTGGCGGCGGCTTCCGCCAGCTTCTCTCCATCGCCGCCCACGCAGAATGCCTTGCCGGCGCCGGTCACCACGATCACCCGCACATCGGGCGATCGGGCGGCCGCCTCCAGATGGGTGAAATAGGCGGCACCCACTGCGCGGTTCCAGGCATTGCCCTTGTCCGGCCGGTTGAGCGTCAGGGTAAGAATGCCGTCCTCAAGATGGGCGAGGACGGCATCGTCTGTTTCGCTCATGGTCAGAACTCGAACGTCAGGTCCGCGCCATATGTCCGCGCGGACTGATAGTTGGCGGAAGCTTCGAAGCCGGCATTCAGCAGTTCGAACGTGCGCGAGCGGTCGTTGGTCAGGTTCTTCGCCCAGATCGCGAACTGCGCCTTCGGCCCGCCAAGATCGATATCGCGCAGGGCGATGCGCCCATTCAGGATCCAGGTGGACGGCGCATACATGATGTCCTTGAAGACCGGCACCAGTTCCCCGTATTCGGGGTTGCCGTACATCGCCATGCGCGACCGCCAGGTGGCGTCCACGCGCAGCATCAGCGTGGCATCGCCCATGATCGGATCGGTTTCTGCCTGCCCCCAGAGGCTGCTGGTCCACTTCGGGCGCAGCGTCGGCACATAATCGCCGAAATTGGCGGCCACCAGCACCGGATCCGGGTTCTTGAACTTGGTATCCGAATAGCCAAGGCTGCCGCCGAGCGTCAGGAACCGAACGGGGCGGGCGGTGGTCTCGAACTCTACGCCGCTGTTCTTCACTTTGCCGCCCTGCGGATAGATGAAGGTGCCGATCAGGTTCGAAAAGCCCGGAATGCCCACCACATTGTCGATCAGCGATCCGAAGCTGTTGCCGCCCTGCGCCGTCTGATAATTCTTGTAGGTGACGGTGTAGACGGCAAGGTTCGCCTGCAGGTGCCGGTCGAACAGCGTGGCCTTCACGCCGCCTTCCCATGATGCGGCGGTTTCCGGCTTGAAGGCGATGCCGGCCACCGACCCGCCCGAAACGAAGGCGTTGGAGAACTTGCCGTAGACCAGCAGGTCCCGGTTCGGCTGATAGTTCAGTCCCAGCAGGAAGTTGGGCTTGGTCTTCTTGTAATCGAAGGACAGCGTTTGCTCGGCCCCGCCGGCGTTGGGATTGTTGAACAGGAAATCGCCCCACTTGTGATCGCGCGTGATGCGTGCGCCGCCCACCACGTCAAGCGTATCGGTCACGTGGAGTTCGGCCTGGACATAAGCCGCCAGCGACGTCGCCAGGTTGGTGGACTGGCCCTGATTGCCCAATGGCAGCACGCCATAGGGAAACACGCTGAAAGATACGGTGTTCTGCATCCCCAGCGGGCCGCCGTTGCGATCCTTCGAATGGAACCACAGGGCGCCTGCCGTCAGCGTGACCAGATCGGAATTGTAGTTGACCTGAAGCTCGTCGCTCCACTGGCGGGCGACCGCCTCGGGCGCGGTGGCCAGGATCACGAAAGGCTGCCCGACCAGCGGCGCCACCTGAGCGGCCACTGTCGGGATCAGGCCGATCTTCTGCGCGGTGGTCAGCCCGGCAAAGGCCGGGTTCGAGAACACCGCGAACGTCGCATAGGGCACGATCGCTTCCGACGTGAACGGCAGCGAGGAAACGCCGTCGAGCGGGCTGGCGGAAAAGACGTAGGACTTGCGATAGGCGAAGATGTTCTTGATCGTCAGATTGTCGGCCGCGAGGAAGGTGCTGGTCAGGTTATGCCCGGTAACGCGCTGTTTGGTGCCCACCGCAAAGGCGTTGTTGACCACTTTGGGCCGCTTGCCGTCCGGGTAGGTGTAGACCGGGAAATCCTGGTTGTTGACGATGGCGCCGATCAGATCGCCGATCAGCGGGTAGGCGGCGTTGTAGCCGATGAAGCCGGTGCCTTCAGGCGTGGCGTCGTCGCGGAAATGGTCGAACTTGTAAACGGTGCTGACACGGTCGCTCGGTTCGAACTTCACCGCCGCGAAGTACGACTGCCCGTTGTGGCTGCCCAGATACTTGGGCGAACGGTCGATCCCGAAGTCCGATGCGGAGGCACTGCGGTCCCACAGTTGCCCGGCGTTGGCATTGCGGATGTCGCCGCGCCGCTGGGAGTGCAGGAATGTGAAATAGCCGCTGAACGGCCCGATCTGCGGCGTATTGACGCTGACGCGCATCCGGTACTGGTCATAGTTGCCGACGGTGAATTCGCCCTTCACGCCCATTTCCCCTGTGGGATCGCGCGTGGTGATGGAGATGGCCCCCGCCGTGGCATTGCGTCCGAACAGCGTGCCCTGCGGGCCGCGCAGCACTTCGATGCGCTGAACGTCCGGCAGTTCGAAGATCGTGCCGCGCGGCGAACTGAGGTAGACCCCGTCGAGATACATGGAGACTTGCTTGTCCGATCCCGGAACCACGCCGTAGCTGACCGCACCGCGGATCGTGAACGAGGGGAGCTGCGATCCGCCCGCCGACGTGCGCACGGTAACGCCCGGGGCAAGGCCGGAAAGGTCGGTCACCGTCACCACACGATTGGCCTGAAGCGTCGATTCCGACAGCGCGGTGACGGCAATCGGCACGTCCTGAAGGCTCTGTTCGCGCTTTTGCGCGGTAACGATGATCTCTTCCAGCCGTGTTTCCGGCGGACTTGTGGTTTGCGCTTTCGCGGCCACCGGAACGGCCAGCGCCGTGGTGATCGCGGCCACCGATACGGTATCCGCCAGCAGTCGTCCGCCAAATCGACGTTGAGCCATGATCGCATTCTCCCAGACCGGGCGCCCCGCTGTTTTCGCGAGTTCGCCTCCCCCAAAAAAAGGCTTACGCATCGGCCGGATGAAGCCATCAACCGGTCCTGCGATATTTGAAATGCACAAGCAGAAATCTATTAATAGGCATAGCCGAGTCTGGGTTTATTGCAATGACATTCTGATGATGCAATTTAGGTGTCTAGAATGAAGGGAGAAGGCGCGGTGAAGCCGAAAATGGAAGGGCGTCGGGTGCTGGTCACCGGCGCCTCGGGCGGTATGGGGCGGGCGATTGCGGAGCTGTTCGCTGCGGAAGGCGCGGCGCTTGCCTTGCTGGACCGCGATGGCGCACGGTTGGAAGAGGTGGCGGCTGCGCTGGGCGGGAAGGCGCTGGTCTGCGATGTTACCGACCGCGCCGGCGTCCTGCGCGCCGGAGCAGAAGCGGCGGAGGCGATGGGCGGGATCGACGGCGTGGTGAATGGCGCCGGCATTCTGGATATCACGCCGTTCGAACAGCTCGATCCGGATAGCTGGGACCGGATGCTGGCGGTGAACACGACCGGGCCCTTCAATGTCGTGCGCGCGGCGCTGCCGTTCCTGCGTGCGGCGGATCGGGCGACGATCGTGACGATAGCCTCCGTCAGTGCACTGATGCCGATGCCGGGGACGGCGGGTTACTCGGCCAGCAAGGCAGCCGCGGCGATGTTTACCAAGTCCATCGCCATGGATCTGGGCCCGAATATCCGTGCCAATTCGATCTGCCCCGGGGTGATCCGCACGGAAATGACGCGCTATCTTTGGGAAAATCCGGAACATTCCGCCCGCGCGGCGGAGCGTGTGGCGTTGAACCGGCTTGGCGAATGCGCGGATGTGGCGCGTGCGGCGCTGTTTCTCTCTTGCGAGGATTCGGGTTTCACCACCGGCACAGAACTGCCGGTGGACGGTGGGTTCTCCTGGCGATGACGGATCCTTGTCCTCTTGACCCACGGCCGCTGGATGCCCGTGTCACGCTGGAGATGGTGGGCGCGCGCGCCGAACCGCGCCGCGTGCACTGGAATGCGCGAGACACGATGCTCTATGCGCTGGCAGTGGGGGCCGGCGTAGAGGATCTGGCGCTGACGACCGAGAACTCCCACGGCAAACCGCTGCGCGCGGTGCCCAGCCTGCTGACGGTTCTGTCGCAGGGCAATCGTCCTGCGGTGATGGGTGCGTTGGACCCCGGCCGTATGCTTCACGCCGATGAGCGGATCGAACTCCTCCGCGAACTGCCGCCCGAAGGGGAGGGCATGCTCGACACGCGGATAGAGGCGGTGCTGGACAAGGGCGAAAACGCCATCGTCGTCACGGTCTCGACGCTCACTCTGGACGAGGCGGGGCGAGATGTTCTCGGCCGAGTGCGTATGGGCACGTTCATTCGCGGCGGCGGCGGTTTTGGCGGACCGCGTGGGACTTCGACGCCTGAGCCGGACCCGAGGCGCACACCGGATGTCACCGTGATCCAGCAGACCCGGCCCGAACAAGCGCTGTTCTATCGGCTCACTGGCGACCGCCATCCGCTCCATAGCGATCCGGCATTTGCGCAGGAGCGTGGCTTTCCCCGGCCGATTCTGCACGGCCTCTGCACGTTCGGCTTTGCGTGCCGCGCGCTTGTCGAAGCTGCCGGTGGCGGCGATGTCGGGCGTCTGCGCATGCTTGAGGGCCGCTTCAGCCGCCCGGTGTTTCCCGGGGACCGGCTTTCCACGCAAGTTTGGCTGGAGGAGGGGAACCGTGCCCTGTTCCGAACGCTGGGCGGCACCGACGAGCCGGTGATCGCGCGCGGATACGCCGAATTCTCCGCCTGATCAGCTCGCCAGTTCGGCGGCGAGTTCCCGGGCCCGGATACGCAGAACGTCCTTGCGAACCTTGCCGGAGGGCACGCGGGGCAGATCGTCGACAAGGACGAGATGCTCCGGAAATTTCTGCCGCGCGAGCCCCGCCTGATCGAGGAAGCGGGCGATTGCGGGCAGATCGATCGCAGCTTCTTCGCGCGGGATCACGAAAGCGCAGCCGATTTCGCCGGTCTTGGCGCTGGGCATGGCGACGATCGCGACTTCGGCCACGGCAGGGTGCCGGGTGAGCACATCCTCCACTTCCTTGGGGCTGATGTTCTCGCCGGAGCGGATGATGATGTCCTTCTTGCGCCCGGTGATGACGATGTAGCGCCCGTCGATCACGCGGCCGAGGTCGCCCATGCGGAAGAAACCGTCGGGCAAGAAAGCGCCCTCGTTATCGGCGGGGTCGATGTAGCCGGCGAACAGGCCGGGCCCCAGCGCCAGGATTTCGCCTTCCTCGCCCTCCGCCACCGGCTCATCGGCCACGGCATCGACGATGCGCATTTCCACGGGCGGGACGATCTCGCCATCCGTCTCCGCACCCATTTCCGCCTGCGCGGCCTCGCGAATGCCCAATGTCGCGGTGAGCATTTCGGTGGAGCCATAGGCGCGGAAGAACAGGCACTGCGGGCAGGTGGCGGAAGCGCGGCGGATAAGGTCTGGCGCGACTGTCGTGCCGCCGCAGAAGAACAGGCGCAGGCTGGCCAGCAGTTCGGGCCGGTCGCCCGAAAGGTCCAGCATCTGCTGCAGGAACGGCGTCGCCCCGCCGGTGACGGTGCAGCCGTTGCGGGCGATGCAGGCCAGCCCTTCCTCGGCGGACCAGACATCCATCAGCACGCTGACGTTGCCCGCGATCCACGGCATGTCGAACGCCCAGATCGCGCCGGTTATGTGCGTGACGGGGGAGGGCATGAACACCACGTCGGCCCCACCGATCGCCCATGCCTCCGCCATCGCGCGCACGCGGTGGTCATAGGAATAATGCGTGTGCAGCACCCCTTTGGGCCGTCCGGTCGTGCCGGAGGTATACATGGCGATCAGCACGGAGGCGGGATCGACCACGGGCAGGTCCGCCGGATCGAGCGGCTGCCGAGAGATCGCATCTTCCCAGACGCATTCCCCTTCGCCGCGCACCACCACCACGTCGCGCAGGGCCGGCAGCGTGGAGCGCAGGCTTTCCACCATCGCCTTGTGGTCGTGTTTGCGGAACAGGCCCGGCACGAAGATCAGTTTCGCGCCGCAATCGGCAAGGATATGGGCAAGCTCCGCCTCGCGGTAGATCGGCGGGATCGGGTTGATGACCAGACCGCACATTCGCGCAGCAAGCGCGATTACCGCCGTTTCCATCCAGTTCGGCAGTTGGAAGGATACGACATCGCCCACCGTCAGCCCGCGTTCTCCGAAGAAGCGGGAAAGCCGCAGGGCCTGATCCCAGACCTGCCCGCGCGTCATGCGCCGTTCGCCCTCGATCTGGAACGTATGCGCGGGCGCCGCCTCCACCGCGCGGCGTGCGGCGGAAACCATTGTGGTTTCCTGCCAGCTTCCGTCTTTACGATAGCGGCGGGCCAGATCGTCGCTCCAGCGTATGTCGAAGCCGCTGGGATCGCGTCGCATGGTCCAATCCATTCCAGCTTCTCCCCGATGCAAGGGTTCGGTCCCGAAGGGCGCAACGTCAAGTCGGCGCGCGGATATCCGGGGCGCGATATCGCGTCTCAGCGGGCTTTCGGCAGGTTCAGCACGCGGTCGGCCGTGATCTCGCGCTGGATCTCGTTGGTGCCGCCCGAAATCGAGAAGACCCAGCTCCACAGGTATTCGTAGGTCCAGCGATGGGCGGCCCGGTCGCCGTCGAATTCCAGGAATTCCCAACCCAGCATCTGGCCCACCAGCTCGCTGAGCGCCTTGTGCGTCTGCGTGACCATCAGCTTCATCATCGAACCCTTGGGGCCGGGCTCGCCGGTGCGGTCGGTCTCCGCAATGTCGGCCAGCGTCATCGCGCGGATCGCCATGGTGTCGGCTTTCAGCGAGGCGAGGCCGAGGGCCACTTCCGAATCCTCGATCGCGCGCCGTCCGTCCGCCAGCCGCACGCGCTCCGCCAGTTCGATGGCGCGGCAGACGCGTTCGTAGAGTTCCAGCTGATCGCCGATGAAACCCAGCCCCCGTTCGAACGAGAGCGTGGTCAGCGCGGTTCCCCAACCGCCGCCGACTTCGCCCACCACGTTTTCGAGGGGGATGCGCACTTCGTCATAGAACACGGTGTTGACGTGCTCGTCCTGCAGCATAGTGCGGATCGGGCGGATCTCGATGCCCGGGCTGGCCATGTCGCAGATCACCCAGGTCAGCCCCTTGTGCCGTTCGGACAGCGGATCGGTGCGGATCAGCAGTTCCTGATAATCGGCGTACTGAGCATCGGTGGTCCACATCTTTGCGCCTTCGACGATCAGGGTGTCGCCTTCGATGCGGCCCCGCGTTTTCAGCGCGGCAAGGTCGGATCCGGCATTGGGTTCCGAAAAGCCCTGGCACCACAATGCCTCGCCCGAAAGGATGCGCGGCAGGTGAAAGGCCTTCTGCGCCTCCGTCCCGCGCGCGATCAGTGTGGGGCCGGCATGCATTAGCGCGACGTAAGTGGTGTTGATGTGATGCGGCGCGCCGGATCGGGCCAGTTCCTCGTACCAGATCACCTGTTGCAGGCCGCTCAGGCCAAGTCCGCCATATTCCTTGGGCCAGGAGATGCCCGCCCAGCCATGATCGAACAGTTTGCGCTGCCAGTCCCGGTCAAACTGTGCGCCGGCAAGGCCATTGGGCGGGCGCGTGGTCGCGGGAATGTTCCGGCGGAGCCATTCGCGCGCGCGGCGGCGGAATTCGCGATCGGCTTCGGAATAGGAAAGGTCCATCTCAGTCCTCCAGCCGCGCGTGGAGCAGGCGGCCCAGCACGCTGCGCCGGCAGCCGAACACGCGCGTGAGCAGCAGCGCATGTTTGAGCAGCAGGTGGCAGTCATGCTCGTCGGTCACGCCGATGCCGCCATGAAGCTGGATGCTGGTGTCCGTGCAGGCGAGCGCGGCCTTGTTGGCCATGTGCTTGGCAGCATCGACATGGGCATCGGCATCGCCGCGCCCCGCCTTGATGGCGGCCGCCGCATACCAGAGCTGCGCCCGCGCCGCCTCCGTGCAGACCGCCATGTCCGCGCAGGGATGGCGAACGGCCTGCCACGATCCGATCTTTCGGCCGAATGTCTCGCGCACTTGCGCATAATCGACTGTGCGTTCCAGCGCGACTTCGGCAATGCCCACCAGCATGGCCGCGGCTGCCAACGATCCCAGTCGCCAACTGGCCCCGCCTTCCAGACTTTCCAGCGCCTTGGGCAAGTGGGCGATGCAGCCAAGCGAATTGGCCGGATCGAGCGCGCTGCGCGGCGAGATTTCGGCAGTGTGCAGGTCATGCAGGCTGGCCCGCTCTTTGGTTACCAGCAATCCGTATTCGGCGCCGGGCAGGCCGACCAGTCGCCAGCCCAGACCATCGGGTTCGATCAGAGCGACGCCGCAGGAACCGTCGAGGATCGCAGTACGCAGTTCTCCTTGCGGCGCCACTGAGGCAGCAAGGCATTGGGCGACAAGGTCCAGCGGTGCGCATTGGCGTCCCGCCTCGCGGAAGAACAGCGCGTGTTCCACCGCGCCAAGGCCGCTGCCACCGCTCGCTTCGGAAATGGTCAGGCCGAACCAGCCCATGGCACCGACAGTGCGGCGCATGGCCGGTGTCAGGTCGCCCGACTCCGGCCTGTGCAGACGCGCCAGCGGCATTTCCTGAGAGAGGAAGTGCGCAGCCGCACCGGCAATTTCCAGTTCCTCCCCCTCAGGCGCCAGATACACGCCCAGCCTCCCATTCTTTTGCCGCCGGCCCAGTCGCTCGGAATTGGGCCGTTTCGGATTTGGCCGCCCCGGATTGGGCGGATGGTCCTTCGATCGCTGTCATTCCAGTGGTGATAGGCCAGTCGCGTTTAATTGCAACACGCCAATGTCATTGCACTAAATAGACGGGCCGTGATCGGCGTGAATCTGCGGGTCTCCATCCGCGAACAGCGTGTCCACGATGCCTGTGAAACCGGGTTCGAGGGCGAACAGGGGGCCGCCCGCCATTTGCGCGGCGTCGGCTCCGGGCATCGTCATGCGCGTGGAGGTGACGTAGATCGTGGCGAGATCCCGCCCGCCGAACGCGGGCTTGGTGGGGTTGGCGAACGGGAGCTGGACGATCCGGTCCAGCGTGCCGTCGGAGCGATAGCGTCGTAGCGCGGCGGCGCCGACATTGGCTAGCCAGTAGCCACCCTCGGCATCGACGGTCGCGCCGTCCAGAAAGCCTTCGCCGGGGGCTAGCTCCATAAAGATGCGGCGGTTCGAAAGGTCGCCCGTCGCGGGATCGAGATCCCAGGCCTCGACCCGGCGCGTGGGCGAATCGGCGAAGTAAAGCGTTCGCCCGTCCGGGCTGAACGCCAGCCCATTGGCGACGGCGATGCCTTCCACCACCGGCACCAGCCTGTCTCCGTCGAGGCGGCAGAGTGCCGCCCCCTTGGCACTGCGGTCGGCCGGGAAGTGATGGTCGTAGCCGCCGATCCAGAACCGCCCCTGCCGGTCGCAGCCGCTTTCGTGCAGCTTCACGTGCGGCGGGAAGGGGGACGGCGCGCGCAGGGTAAGCGTGGCGGTTTCGGGATCGAAGTCGTAGATGCCGTCTGCCAGTGCGACGATCATGCTGCCAGTGCCACGATGGGCAAAGCCTCCGATCCGCTGCGGCATCGGCCATTCGCGATGCGCGCAGCTCTCGGGATGCCAGCGATGCAGCGCGCTCGGTTCCTCGCAGTTGACCCACCAGAGCGACTGGTCCGCGGGTTGCCAGACCGGCGTTTCGCCAAGGTAATTGCCGGCATCGAAGGCCACGCGGGTTTCGGTCATGCGGTTATCCTTTCGCCAAGCCAGCGGCGCATGGTGGAGAGAGCGCGGCGCAGGCCAGGTTCGTGGCCTTCGGCCGCTAGCCGGGACCCGATCACTTCCAGATCGTACCAGCCGTTGAAACCGGCTGCACGCAGGGCGGAGACGATGCGGGGAAGCGGGATCATCCCGTCGCCGGGGACCGCGCGGCAGGGCAGGGCGCGGTCCCCGGCGACATAATCGCTGACCTGGACGACCTTTGCCAGCGGCGCGGCCATGGCCAGTCCTCGCTCGATGTCCGCATCGACCCAACACGCGAAAAGATCGATGGTGATTCCGATGCCAGCTTTCTGCGCCAGCGCGGCCGTGTCGGTAAGGCGGTGGACGATCGAGGCATCGGCATAGAGGTGCGAGGTCGGCTCGATCCCCAGCGTCACGCCTGCTTCGCGAGCGATCTGGGCACAAGGCGCGATGGCGTCGGCAAAGCGCTCGGCAGCATCGCGCCATGCCAGCGATCCGCGACTGCCGGTGGTGAGCGTGATCGATGCGGCATCAAGGTCTTGCGCAATGCCGATCGTGCGCAGCAGGCGCTCGCGCCCCTGATCAGCTTCCTCCGGCGTCGCAAAGGCGAAGGCGCGGTGGGTCAATGTCGCCAGTGCCAGCCCATTGTCGCGGAGCAGGCGCCGGGCGAGGGCCGCGCCGATGGCGTCGATCTGCGGCAAGTCCGGACTGATCCCCTCCGCGCCCAGCCGCGCGACGATCTCCATCTGCGCAGGCAGCGGTGCCGGGGCGAGGCTCAGGGTGTTGATCGAGAGCACAGCCACGATCCAGGTTCAGCCGGCGAGCGGCGTCGACTGGAAGGCGACCAAGCGCCAGATATCGTCCCGCCGGTTCCAGACGGTCAGCACCCGGTTGCAGAGTCGTTTGGCCGTTCCGTCCACACTGACGTCGGTGATCATCCGCCCGCTAAGCGTGGCCGCGTCCGGGGCGAGCGCGATCACCACCTCTTCGTCCCAGACAATGCCGGTGTAGCGGATGCGGCCCCCGGCCACTTTGGCGAGATAGGCGGCCCTGTCGTCCACTGCGCCGGTCGCATGATGGAACTGCAGACGGGTATCGAGCACCGCCTCCAGCGCGCCCATATCTCCGGCCAGCATGGCGGCGCAGCGTGTCATTTCGGCGGCGCGAACTTCGTCGTGCAACGACTCTGCCATGATCTCCATGCCGCTTCCCGCCTCTCCGCATTAATGCAACGTGCATTGACTAATACAATATTGCGGTCAAGTCTCGCCGGCGAAAAGGGGAGAGAATCGCGCCATGGCACGACTGTCTGGAAAGGTCGCTCTGGTGACCGGCGGAGCACGCGGGATCGGCGCGGCGACGGTGCGCCGGCTTCACGCGGAAGGGGCGAAAGTGTTGGTGGCGGACCTTATCGATCCGCTCGCCGTGCCGGATGGAACCGCCTTCGTGCGATGCGATGCCACCCGCTCAGCCGAGGTCGCGGCAGCGGTTGAGGCTTGCACGAAGCGCCTCGGGCGTCTCGACATTCTGGTCAACAATGCCGGGATCGGCGCGCTGGCGCCGACCGAGACGATGGAGGAGGACCTGTGGGACCGCGTCTTCGCCATCAACATGCGCGCGGTGTTCCTGTTCTGCCGCGCGGCGATCCCGGTTCTGCGCGGCTCCGGCGGCGGGGGCATCATCAATGTCGCGTCGATCTCCGGCCTTGCCGGCGATCATGCGATGGACGCCTACAACGCGTCGAAAGCGGCGGTGATCAACTATACGCGCAGCCTGGCGCTCACTTGTGCGCGCGATGGCATCCGCGTGAATGCGCTCTGCCCAGGGCTGATCGAAACCGAGATGGCCTCTGCCGCGATCGCCGACCCGGTGGACCGGGACTTCTGGCTTCGCCGCATCCCGATGGCACGGCCCGGTCGGCCGGAGGAAATGGCCTCCACAATCGCCTTCCTCGCTTCGGATGACGCCAGTTACATGACCGGTTCGGTGCTGGTGGCCGATGGCGGCATCACCGCGCACACCGGCCAGCCGGACGCGCCGGACCGCATTGCCCGGCGCAAGCAGCGCGCGAGCGTCGCTGCCGACGCATGAGCCCGCATCCCTATTATCAGGCGATCATCGATCTCTATCGGGAGACGGACCGGCCGTTCTTCCACCAGTTGAGCCCGGCCGAGGCGCGCGCGATGTTCAATGCCGCCATCGCCGCCGCCCCGCCGCCGACCGACCTGTCCGGCCTCGACCGCGTGGAGAATCTCAGCATCGACGGCCCTAATGGCCCGATCGGCCTGCGCGTTTACCGGCCGCGTGAGGCCGTGCGCGGCGCGCTGGTCTACTTCCATTCGGGCGGTTGGGTGATCGGCGATCTTGCCTCCGCCGATGCCACCTGCCGCCGCCTTGCCGAGCGAAGCGACGCCTGTGTCGTCAGCGTCGATTACCGCCTTGCGCCCGAACATCCCTACCCGGCACCGCTGGAGGACGCCTGGACCGCCTTGGAATGGGCGGCCGCCGCATTCGAGGGGCCGCTGATCGTTGGCGGCGAAAGCGCTGGCGGCAATCTGGCCGCCGCCTGCGCAATCCGTGCGCGCGACAGCGGTGGACCCCGTCTGGCCGGGCAATGGCTGGCCTATGCGGTGACCGACCATGGCTTCGACACGGCATCCTATCGCGATCTGGGTGCGCGGAACTGGCTGCTGTCGCAGGCCGACATGCGCTGGTTCTGGGATCACTATTGCCCGCCGGAAATCGACCGAGGCGATCCCCTGGTGTCGCCGCTGCGCATCGTAGATGCCGCGGGCCTGCCGCCGGCGATGATCCTCGTGGCTGAACTCGATCCGCTTCGGGACGAAGGTATCGCCTTCGCCGCAAAGCTGGCGCGCGATGGGGTGCCGGTCACGCTGCGATGCGATGCGCGGATGGTCCACGGCTACCTCGGCGCGGCAGGCGCGATCGACGAGGCCGCTGCTGCCATGAGCGATTCCGCCCGCTGGATCCGCGCCGTGCTCGAATGCGAAGGAGCCTGACCGTGCCCGATCTCTATCGCCCCATCCTGGGCACCGATCTTGTGGTCAACGCGCTCGACCACGATCTCGACCGCCCGGTCATCATCCTGAGCGAGAGCGAGGCGATCACCGCCGGTGCGCTTCGCGATGCGATCAGCCGCTACCAGCAGGTGTTCGAAGCGCTGGAGCCGCGTCCGCGGCGGGCCGCGCTGCTTTCCCGCAACCGCGTCGAAGTGCCCGGGCTGATCTATGCCTTCAGCTTTGCCGGCATCGTTTCCACCGCGCTCCACCCGCTCGGCGCGGTGGAGGACTACCTCTACGTGCTGGACGATGCGGAAATCGATCTGCTGGTCTATGACGAATTTTACGAGGACGTCGTGGCCGAACTGCGCCGCCGCGCGCCCGGCCTGCGCAACACGGTCCCCATCGGCGGACCCGGCGCGCATGCGCTGACGGCTCTGGCCGAAGGCCGCATCCCGGCCGCGCTGGTATCGCCCCGTGCCGATCCGGAAGACATGGCGCGCATCGCCTATTCGGGCGGCACGACCGGCAAGCCCAAGGGCATCGTCGTTACCCATCGCGGCATCGTCACCTCGGCGATGATCCAGCAGGCGGAGTGGGAATGGCCGCGCACGATCCGCCATCTGATCTGCGCGCCGATGAGCCATTCGGGCGCGGCGGTGCTGACGACGATCTTGCTGAAAGGCGGTTCGCTGGTCGTCTTGCCCGGCTTCGATCCGGTCTCGTTCATGCAGGCGGTGGAGCAGCATCGCATCACTTCCGCGCTAATGGTGCCGACGATGGTGCTGGCGCTGATCGACCATCCGCGCTTCGGCGAGTTCGATCTCTCAAGTCTGGAGGTCGTGTTCTACGGCGCCTCAGCGTTTCCGGCCGCGCGGCTGAAGGACGCCATCGACCGGCTGGGCCCGATCTTCTTCCAGTTCTATGGACAGGCCGAAGCGCCGATGTCGATCACGGTCATGCGCCGCGATGAGCATCGGACCGACGATCCCCTTCGCATGGCTTCTTGCGGGCGGCCGACGCCCTGGGTTCATTGCGCGCTGCTGGACGATGCCGGGCAGCCGGTGCCCGATGGCGTTCCGGGCGAGATCTGCGTGCGCGGGCCGCTGCTGATGCGCGGTTACCTCAACAAACCGGACGAGACGGCCGAGGCGTTCGCAGGCGGCTGGCTGCATACCGGGGACGTTGCGATCCGCGCGCCGGACGGGTTTCTGCGCATTGTCGATCGCAAGAAGGACATGATCGTCACCGGCGGCTTCAACGTCTACGCGCGCGAGGTGGAGGACGTGATCGCCGCCCATCCCGCCGTGCGGCAGGTAGCGGTGATCGGCGTGCTGGACCCGAAGTGGGGGGAGGCGGTGAAGGCGCTGGTGGTCGCCGATCCCGCAGAGGTCTCTGCCGAGGAACTAATCGCGCTGGTGCGCGCCGAAAAGGGGCCGGTTCAGGCCCCCAAGTCGGTCGCGTTTCTGGACGAAATCCCGCTGTCGCCGCTCGGAAAGCCGGACAAGAAAGCCTTGCGCGCGCGCTTCGCGGTGCCAGTCTCCGCCTGATGCCTCCATCGCTTGGAAAAGAGTTCACGATGACGCAAACAGTCCCCGTTGCTGCCCCCGCCGAGCAGCCTGCCGTTCTGTTCGAGATGATCGGTGCGCACATCGCGCTGGTCACGCTCAACCGTCCGGACAAGCGCAATGCCGTCAACGGCGACGTCGCGACCGGACTGGAAGCCGCGGTCAAGCGGACCGAGGCCGATCCCGAAGTGCGCGTGGTGATCCTGACATCGAGCCAGGACAAGGTGTTCTGCGCCGGCGCCGATCTTGCCGCCATCGCGGCAGGGCGCGGTGCGGAGACCGAGACGGCGCTCGGCGGTTTTGCGGGCTTCGTCTACGCCACGCGCACCAAGCCGTGGATCGCGGCGGTGGAGGGGCTGGCGCTGGGCGGCGGCTTCGAGATTTGCCTTGCCTGCGACATGATGGTGGCCGGGCATGGCGCGCGCTTCGGGCTGCCGGAAACCAAGCGCGGCCTCATGGCCGGGGCGGGGGGCGTTCATCGACTGGCGAGCCGTGTGCCTGCCGCTATCGCGTTCGAGATCATCGCCAGCGGTGAGCCTGTCGATGCCGGGCGCGCCTTTTCGCTGGGCATCGTCAACCGGCTGGCCGATCCCGGCACGGCGCTGGCTGCCGCGCGCGATCTGGCCGAACGGATCGTGCCCAATGCGCCGCTCGCCGTGCAGTACGCGCTGGCGGCCGCGCGCCATTCGATCGGGCAGACGGACGGGGCGGGGCGGGCGATCGCTTCCGACTGGTTCGCGCTGCTGCGCAAGACCGAGGATTATCACGAGGGGCCCCGCGCCTTCGTGGAAAAGCGCGATCCCGTATGGACGGGCCGCTGAGGGGGATCACCCGATCAGCGCGCGCTCCGACCAAACGGCGCGCCAGTCTTCCGGCGGCACCTGCGGGCCATCGGGGCCGATCACCACCATCGTCACTTGCGTGAATATGCAAGGCGCACCGTTCTGGCGCACCACTTGGGCGAATGTCAGCGACGTGCGGCCGATGCGGCGCAGGCCGGACGAAATCTCTACATCGCCGGGGTACTTGATCTCGGCCGCGTATTCGACGGTCATCGCCCCCACGAACATGCGCAGCGGCTCGGGTAAGGGCGGCAGGCCAAGTCGCTTCAAGAATCCGACCCGCGCTTCCTGAAGCAGCACGATCGCCGCCGCGTTGTTGACGTGCCACATGATATCGAGATCGGCGAAACGTACGGGCACGACTTGCGCATCGGGATAGCGCGCAGCGGCCAGAAAAGCGCGGTCCAGACGACCGGCCTCCGCCGTATCCCCCGCCGTTTCCCCCGGTGCTGCCTGAACGGCGTCATGCGTGCTCATTGCCGGTATTTCCTTCCCGATAGCGAAGCCCTGATGGCGCATGGGTGATTGCATCGGAAGAAATGCACAAGTACCATGTCATTAATGATCGCGGGCGCGCATTTCGATGCGGCGGAACGGGCGGGAGAATGGGGATGAGCAAGGCCGGATGGCAGGATCAACTGCGTGAGGAGGGGGCCTGCGTGCTGCCCGGCATGCTCTCTGCAGAGGCGCTCGATAGGGCGCGCAATGTGCTCGATCGCGCCTTTGCCGATCAGGAACGGCGAACGGGAACCAGTCACGATCCCCGGCTCGATCCCAATGCCGCGAACCGCCGGCTCTACAACCTTCCGGCGATCGATCCGCTGTTCATCGACCTGCTGCTGCATGAGAAGGCGCTGGAAGCGGCGCGCACGGCCTGCAACGGCAATGTGCTCGTCTCCAACTTCACCGCCAACGATGCCTTGCCGGGTTCCGGCTCCATGCGGCTGCATTCGGATCAGGCGCTGGTGGTGCCCGCACCGTGGCTGCATTGCTGGGCGGTCAACGTGATCTGGTGTCTGGACGATGTGGACGAGGAGAACGGCGCCACCCGCTATCTGCCGGGCAGCCATCGTTTCCGCGACCATGCCGATGTGCCGGCCGACGCGATGGAGCGCACGGTGGCCTTTTCGGCCCCGGCGGGATCGTTCGTGGTGATGGAAGGCAGGCTCTGGCACACGTCCGGCGCCAATGTCAGCCGTGACCGCCGCCGCCGTATGCTGTTCGCCTACTACTCCAGCGACTTCATCCGCCAGCAGGCCAACTGGAACCGCGCCCTGCCGCAAGGGGTGCAGGATGGCCTGAGTGCGGAGGGGCGGGACCTTTTCGGGCTGGGCCCGGCGGGCAATATCCGCCTTGGCAGCGCGCTTACCCGCTTGAACGAGCCCGCCGCGTGACCGGCAGGCAGGCCGCAGACGGCGGCGCGGTGATCGATCGGATGTTCGCCGCATTGGCGCTGGGCGACCTTGACGCGGCTCGGGCGTGCTTCGTGCCCGACGGCCGCGTCTGGCACGGCTTCGATGGGTTGGCGCTCGATCTGGAGCAAGTGACAGAAGGATGGCGCGGCCTTGTCGCCGGCTTTCCCGATAGGTCTTTCGTCGACGTGCGGCGCCAGCCGACGCCTCAGGGTTTCGTGCAGCAGCATCTGATGGTTGCCCGTGACTCGTCCGGCACAAGCCGCGCTTGGCCAGTGTGCATCGTGGTCCGCATCGAGAACGGACTGATCGCGAGGCTGGATGAGTATATCGATCGAGCCGGCTTCTTCTCTCCGAGCGGCCAGGGTGAGGCAGTCACGCCGGGCCTGGATTGACGGAAATCCGCCAGTTTTCGGTCACGGCTCACTCTCGTTGATAACAGATTATAAGCAGGTTCATTTTTTCGATTGACGACCCTCTCGCTTGCGCGAATAAATGCAACACGCGAGAGGAGATACAAAATGGCAATAGCCCTTGAGTCGAACAAGACCAAGATCGCCAGGCGCGTTATCGAGGTCATGGAATACTTCGCTTCCGAGGATCGCCGCGCCACCGTGATGGACATCGTGCGCTGCTACGGACGGCCGCAATCGAGCACGTCGGAACTGATGGGATCGATGGTCGAACTCGGCCTGCTGTACCGCGATCCGCATTCGCGCACTTATGCGCCGACGCCGCGCCTGGCCGCGCTGGGCGCTGCCGCGCAGCCCGAAACGATCCGCAGCGGGCGCCTGTTCACGACGATGGACCGCCTTGCGCAGACATCGCGCTGCGGCATCGGCCTGTTCGGATCGGTAGGGCTGCACGCGCAAGTGTTCCGCTGGTCGTGCGGAGCCGATCTGCCCAATGTGAAGTTGCAATGCGGGGCGGCCTCCATGCTGTCGTCCGGCGCGGCGGGGATGATGCTCTTGGCCTCGCAAGGGCTGGGGCAGGCAAGCCGGCTGCTGTGGCGCCTTCATGCCGAGGCGGGGCGGGACGAGACGTTCAACCTCAACGAGATGAAGGAGCGGATCGCTCGCATTGCCGCCACCGGCCACGCTCTGGGCGCGTCGGGTTTTCATGACGATACGCGGATGGTCGCGGTCATGCTGCCCGAGGATATGGCCGAAAACCGGCTGGCGCTTGGCGCTGTGTTCCGCACCGGAGCGCGGGTCGATCCCGAAGCGCTGGCGGCGACGCTGCAGCACGCGGTGGCTCAGCTTGCCGATGAGCAGATCGAAGTGGGCGCCGTTCACCGGCCCAGCCTTATCGCCGTCTGACACCTGTCCGTTCTGGCGCGCGCCGGCTATCATGCCGGCGGTGCGCACCGGGAGCTTTTCGAACATTGACCGATTTTGTCGAGGTGGGCGGCGCGCTTGCGCTTGCCCCCATGGATGCGAACGGGCGCAAGCTGGGCCGCAAGGGGCAGGAAACGCGCGAGCGCATTCTGAGCGCCATGCTCAAGCTGGTACGGGGTTCGGACGGTCCGCGCGTGACGCTGACCAGCGTCGCCAGCGAGGCCGCCGTCCGCCTGCCGAACCTCTACCTCTACTTCCCCGATTTCGGCGACTTGCTGCTATGCGCGCTGGAACGGGTGATGGCGGGGGCCGAAGAGGGCTTCGTTGCCCTGCTGCGCCGCCGCTGGCCGGACGAGGGGCTTGAGGCGGCCTGTCATCGCTTTCTGGAAGCGCACTATGCCTTCTGGAAGGACAATGCGCGCATCCTGCATCTGCGGAACGAGCTGGCCGATGCGCAGGACTTGCGCCTGCTGGCCTATCGCAATGAAGTGACGCGGCCGCTGATCGACCTGCTGGTGCTGCAGATGGGCGGCGATCCCGCCGACCATGCGCGCAACCTCAACCTCGCGACCGTGCTGATCACCGGCATCGAACGCGTCGCGACGGTTTCGACCAATCCGTACCGCGATGTGTTCGAGGATGATCACCGCACCCACGGCGCGGTCTCCCTGCCTTCGATGATCGAGGCGGAAGCGAAGCTTCTGGCACTGGCGATCGCCAGCCGGCGCTAGGGCGTTTCACGCGCCTTCTCCATGCGGTGGAAGGCATCGAGCACCAGGTGTTGCCGCGCCTCCACCTGACCGCGATAGTCGCCATGGGTGATGATGTAGGGGTGGCCGCCGTCCAGTTCGGCGAGCAGGTTGCTCACCGCTTCCTCGGCACTGGCGACATGCGCGGCGCGGTCGATCCCGGCGCTTTCGATCATCGCGGCGACATCGCCCATGTCGAAACGCGAGGCGCCAAGTTCTGCCGGGCGGGCGGCCATGCTGCTTTCGATGTGGCGCGTCGCCATACCGGCCGGGAATAGCAGCGCGACATTGATACCTTCCGCCGCAAGCTCCTGACGCAGCACTTCGCCGTAGCCGACCACCGCGAATTTCGATGCGACGTAAGCGGCCATGCGCGCGCCGATCTGGAAGAAGCTGGCCGAACTGGTGATGACGATATGGCGCTGCCCGTCTTCTCCCGCCCCGTTGATGCGCTCATTCGCGCGGAGCAGGGGCAGGAAAGCGTCCACGGTATGGATCACGCCGTGGAAGTTGACGGACATCACCCATTCCCAGTCCTGTGCGGTCAGCCGGTCGATCGCGCCGAACTGCTGCACGCCGACATTGGCGCAAAGCACGTGGCATCCGCCGAAACGCGCACGGACGCCATCCGCCGCCGCCTTGAGGGACTGCGCGGAGGCAACATCGACCTGCAGCGCCATGGCCTCGGTGCCTCCCGCGCGCAGTTCCGTGGCCACGGCCTCCGCGCGCCGGCCGTCGATGTCGAGCAGGGCCAGCCGCGCACCCTCGCTTGCGAAAAGCTTCGCCATGGCGGCGCCAAGCCCCGATCCCGCGCCGGTCACCACGACCGTCTTGCCCCGATAGCGGTCCATCCATCCTCTCCCATGCCTGCTTCTTCGGGAGTGATGATCGGGGGAGGGGAGGGCTTGCGACAAGCGCCGCGCCGCCATCATCGCGGCCACGATCAACACGCCTCTATATACGCAATGCATCGATAGCGATGTATTAGATGCGCAGGCGGCGATCGACCGCAGGACAAGAGGTTAACGGGGAAGGCTGCACCGGTATGACCAGGGTGATGGAAGGCGTCAGGATACTCGAAGTTGCCCAGTTCACCTTCGTGCCGGCGGCGGGTGCCGTGCTGGCCGACTGGGGGGCGGACGTCATCAAGATCGAGCATCCGGTGCGCGGCGATACGCAGCGCGGCTTCCTCAATGCCGGGGGCATTCCGGTCAATCCGCAGCGCCACACGTTGATCGAGCATCCCAATCGCGGCAAGCGCAGTCTGGGCCTGGATATCGCGACGGCCGAGGGGCAGGCCCTGCTCTACGAGATCGCGAAGACCTGTGACGTGTTCCTCACCAATTACCTGCCGGCGGCCCGGCAAAAGCTGAAGATCGACGTGGAGCACATCCGCGCGGCCAACCCGAACATCGTCTATGCGCGCGGCTCTGCCTTCGGTGACAAAGGGCCGGAGCGCGAGGCGGGCGGGTTCGACGGCACCGCATTCTGGACGCGCGGCGGCGCGGCGGCGGCCGTCACGCCGGAAGGGCTGGAGGGCGTGCTGATGCAGCCGATCCCGGCCTGGGGCGATTCGATGGGCGGCATGAACATCGCCGGCGGCATCGCGGGGGCCTTGTTCCACCGTGAACGTACCGGCAAGCCTAGCGAGATCGACGTCTCCCTGCTCAGCACTGCATGGTGGGCGGCGGGAGCGGCCATCGACGCGGCGATCGAGACCGGGATTAATCCCAAGGCACGGATGCCGCAATCGGGCGCGGCGCCGGGCAATCCCTTTCTGGGCAATTTCCTCTGCGCGGATGGCGGCACGATCAACCTTTGCACGCTGGCACCGGGCCCGCATATCGCCAGCCTTTTCGCGCATATCGGTCAGCCCGAACTGGCCGATGACCCGCGCTTTTTCGATGCGCGGGCGCTGATGGCCAACTGGCAAGATGCGGGCACGATCATCACCCGGGCCTTCGCCGAAAAGCCGTTCGAGTACTGGCGCGAACATCTCAAGACTTTCACTGGCCAGTGGGCGCCCGCGCAGACGATGCTGGAACTCGCCGGTGACGAACAGGCGCTTGCCAATGACATGCTGGTGGAGGTGGAGGCCATCGACGACGGCCCGCCGATGAAGCTGGTGCGCAATCCGGTGCAGTTCGATCACGCGCCGGTCCGCACCACCCGCGCGCCACAGGCCGGCGAACATACCGAAACGTTCCTGCTCGAACTGGGCGTGGAATGGGACCGGATCGAGGCGCTGAAAGCCTCGGGAACGATTGCGTGATGGGCCCGCGCTTTCCCGCCGGGAAGGCGCAGGTTTTTGCAATGAGCACGCTCGAACGAGCGAGGCCCGGAATGGCGGGAAGATGCAATGGCATCGCCGCCGCAGGACGTCCGGCGCCTTTTGGGGAGGACTGATAGGATGAAGACGATTCAAGCCCGGCGCAGCGCATGGCTGGCCTGCACGACGGCATTGCCGCTTTGCGTGCTTTCGGCGCCGGCCATGGCGCAATCGGCGCAGACCGACGACAACGGCGGCCTGCAGGAAATCATCGTGACCGCCCAGAAGCGCGAACAGAGCCTTCAGGACGTGCCGGTGGCGATCACCGCGCTGACCAGCGATGCCATCCAGTCCAACCGCGTCACCAATGTCAGCGATCTCTCCGGTCTGGCGCCGGGCGTTACCGTGCGCGAGACGGCCGGTTCGGTGGGCGTGCCTTCGTTCTCCATGCGCGGCGCGGTCAGCTACGGTGTGGTTCCGGGATCGGACAAGCAGGTTTCGATCTATCTCGACGGGGTCTACATCTCGTCCCCGCGCGGTTCGATCTTCGATCTGCCCGATGTGGAGCGGATCGAGGTGCTGCGCGGCCCGCAGGGCACGCTGTTCGGCCGCAACGCGACCGCCGGCGCGGTCAGCGTGACCACGCGCGATCCCACCGGGGTTCCGCAAGTGAAGGCGCGCTTTACCGTGGGCAATTACGACCAATACGGCATGCGGGTGAGCGCGGACCTGCCGCAGATGGGGCCGTTCAGCGCCTATTTCAGCTTCCAGCATGACTATCGCCGCGGCGACATCCGCAACCTTGGCGCCGGCGCGGTGTGGGATCGCAGTGCTTCCACTTCCAACCTCGGCGTCTCGCGCTCGCCGACATGGCTGGGGACTTCGGATACGATGTCCTACTTCGCGGCCGTGAAGTTCGAGCCGGTCGATGGCTTCTCGATGGTCTACAAGTTCGACCACAGCACGGAGGACGGCACGCCCGACGGCAGCGCGCTGGTCAACTACGATCCGTCCTATCCGCTGATCGGCAGCCTGCTTTCCGCACTGATCGAGAACCAGCCGAGCGGCTTCGACACGGTGACCGACGCCAAGCGGCCGAAGGAAGTGAACAACTCCTTCGCCAGCGACCGTTATCAGCATGTTACCGGCCACAACCTGACCGCCACCTGGCAGGCGACCGACGACATCGTGGTGAAGAACATCTTCGGCTATCGCCGCTCGAAAGTCTTCGCGGCCAGTTCGATTGACGGTTTCTCGGGCATTCCGTTCACGGCGCAGGCGATTGTGCCCTATGCGACGCTGATCGCCTTCACCAACCCGGCGTTCAACGGGCTGACTACCCAGCAGCGCATCGCCATGATCCCCAGCCTGGCGGGCAGCCTTGCTCCGCTGGTAGGCCAGCCCTTCGTAGGCCTTGCCTCACAGTCTTACGGCGTCAGCAAGCAGTATAGTGATGAACTTCAGGCTACCTACAACTCGTCGTTTCTGACGCTGACGGTGGGTGCATTGTGGTTCCATGGCAACGATGTCTCGGGAAGTCCCGAGGGGATGGACAATACACTGCAATTCACGCTGGTGCCGGGCGGCGTGCTTTCGCTGGGCAATCAGGGCATCTCGTATAACAAGGCAACCTCGATCGCCGCTTATGCGCAGGCGGAATTCCATGTGACCACGGGGCTCGATCTCGTGGCGGGCGGCCGTGTCACCAAGGACAAGAAGTGGGGCGAATATGTGTTCGGCGATCCCGGCGCACTGCAATCGCTGCCCTTCACCTACAAGAAGACCAAACCGAACTTCATGCTGGGCGTGAACTACAAGCCTACGCAGGAAAGTCTGCTGTATGCGAAGTATTCGACCGCGTTCGTCTCGGGCGGGTCGACGGCGGGCATCGCGTTCAAGCCGGAAACCGCGGAATCGTGGGAAGCCGGCGCCAAGGCGGACTTCTTCGGGCGGCGCCTGCGCACCAACCTGGCGCTGTACACGGTCACCTACAAGAACTTCCAGACGTCTCAATCGGGCACCAGCTTCATCGGCGTGATCCCGGATGCGGAGAATATCCCAGTCTTCGTCTATTCGCAGGGCGGGCCGGTGAAGGCCAAGGGCGTCGAACTGGACGTGACTGCCGCACCGGTACACGGCCTGACCGTGGGCGGCAGTGCCGGTTACACGCATACGAAGTTCGAGGATGTCGATCCGATCCTGATCGCGGCCAATGGCGGCGAATACCTGCCCACGCTGCGCCCGAAGTGGAGCGGCACGCTCTGGGGCCAGTACGTGACGCCGCCGGTGATCGGGGATGCGGTGCTGTCGATCCGTGCGGACGGCAACTGGCGCACCTCCATGGCGCTGGATTCGAACCGACATCGCACGTTTACCGGCTATGACGCGTTGGCGAACGTGCCGGGGACGTGGATCGTCAATGGCCGCGTGGCGCTGGAAGGGATCAAGATCGGCGGGATCGACACGACGTTGGCGGCCTGGGTCAAGAACCTTACCGATGACCGTTCGCCGGTCTTCGCGCTGGTCAACAGCGGGATCGAAGCCTCCGCCACATTCCAGCGCGCGCGGACCTGGGGCGTGGATCTCAGCGTGGAGTTCTGAAGGGCGAGTCTGCAGGAGCCTCCAGAATTATAAGCGCGGGTCGAAGGGCGTCCGGACATGGTCCGGGCGCCTTTTTCGGTATTCACGATGCTGGATTAGATCCGCTCGCGCCCGTTGACGCGTCCCAGCACCTGCGGGCGAAAACCGAACAGCGTCTGCAAGGTCTCGGATCCGAACTGGCGGACGGAGGGATTGAGGCTGAGCGACCAGTTCTCCTGCGGCATCAGCCAGGGCAGGGTGTAGACGGTGAAGGCCCCGGCGCGGCTGGTGCCGCAGGTATTGACCCCGTTGGTGTGCCAGAGGCGACCGTCGATGGCGAACAGCGATCCCGCCGGCGCCACCGCCGGGATCAGCCGCGATCTGGCCTCTTCGGGCAAGGGCGCGCCAGCCAGCCGGTGCGAACCCGGTGCAATCAGCGTGGCGCCATTGGTCACGGTGAAATCGTCCAGGCACCAGGCGATGTTGATCACCCAGGCGCGGTCCAGCGGGCCGGGCAGATAACCCTGATCGGTGTGCAGCAACATGCTGGCGCCGCCGCCATGGGTGATATTGGCGGACATGCTGGAGAGCGAGGCCGGCCAGCCGAGTACGCGGCGCACCAGTTCCATCGCGACCGGATGCTCGGCCAGTTCGCAGAACACCGGATCGTGGCTGGGCAGGTTCCAGATCCGCTGGTTCACGTGATCGTCCTGACCGTATTGATAGTCCTCGGTCAGGCCATAGCGGCGATCGCTGCGCGCGGCGCGGTAGACCGCCTCACGCGCTTCGGCCAGAAGCTCGGCCGAAAGCGCGCCGCCAATGATGCAGGCGCCGTGCCGCTCGAAATCGGCCAGTGCCGTTTCGATATTCGGGGTGACGTCCGGCCCCTCTGTCATCCAGTCGAGCATGGCGGTATCCTGGGTCATGACGCTTCCTTGGTGTTGGCCATTCAGGCTCTGGGTGCGCGGGGCATCTCCACATCGCGCAACAGGCGCCAGATCGCGTGGTCGAGCGTGCGTGCGTCCTCGCCGGGCTGATCCTCGGCCCATGCGTGAAGGCGGATCAGCAGGCCGCGCAGATGGACGCTTTCCCGGTCCAGTTCGCTGATGCGAAGGCCGGGTTCGGCGGCGGAGGCAGCGGCCTTGAGCTGATCGGCCAATTCCCGCTCGGCGACCTGCGGCGCGGCGTCGGCGAACAGCGCACGCAGGCTGCGATGCTCGGCCACGCGCAGCGCTACTTCATCCTCCCGCGCAAGGCGCACGATGGCGAGCAGCGATCCCGCCATGCGCAGGGCATTGGCCGCATAGTCGTCCGCAAGCTGCGGCGCGATCCGTTCCCGCAGCATCTGCTCGACGCCCGAGAGCACGCCTTCTGCCGTCAGTTTCATGCCATGGCTCCATGGCGTTCCATGTGCGCGAGGATCACCTTACGGTGAAAGTGCCCCGCGCGCATTCCGGTGAGCGCCACGATCATCTCCCGGCTTTCGCCTTCCTCGAAGCTCTTCTCGGCACTGGTCCAGAGCGTGCAGGCCTTGACCGCCGCGAACAGGCGCCACCATTCCAGCGCGGCACGATCCAGCCGCCGCCCGCTTGCGGCCTCCCACAGCGCCAACCCCTCGTCCAGCGGCAGATGGCGCTCCATCGACCACATCGGGTCGAGCGCCCAGGCCACATCCTCCAGCGGATCGCCAAGGTGGCACATTTCCCAGTCGAGGATCGCGCTGATCGTGCCGTCCGGCAGGAACAGGAAATTGCCGGAGCGATAGTCGCCGTGCACGATCGCGGTCGCTTCCGGCTCGCGCGGTGGATTGCGGCGCAGCCAGCGGATCGCGCCGTGGACGATGGGTTCGGGAACCGCTTCGCCAGCCGTCAGGATCGCTTCCCAATGCGCCAGTTCGCGCCGCCAGTGCCCACCGGCTTCGCCCGCGCCGCGCAGGGACGAGAGCTGCGGCGCGCTCACCGGCTGGGCCGTCAAGGTGCCGAGATGGGTCCAGAAAGCGCGCGCGACTTCGGTGGACTTGCCCTGATAGGGATCATCGCTGCCGAAGAAATGCCCGGCATCGCCCGGCGCCATGTCCATGACGAAGAAGGGCCGGTCCAGCCACTGCGGATCGAGTTCGAGGAATCGCGCACGCGGCACCGGCAGGGGCGCTTCGGACAGTGCCGAATAGACCCGGTATTCCAGATCGTTCTCGCCGTTGACGAGGCCGGAGACCGGCGCGCGGCGCAGCACGAAGCGCCCGTAATGCTCGCCGCCGGCATCGCGCCAGCGGGCAGCGTAGCGGAAAGTCTCCTGGCTCGATCCGCCGTGGATGCGCGCCAGATCGCTGATCTCCAGCCCCTCCACCCCCGGCTCGCGCTGGGCGAGGTAAGCGGCCAGCCGCTGCTCCAGCCCGGCTTCGATGGCGTTCCCGCTCATCGTCACACCTGCCGGGCGAGGTAGGCAGCCTCGTGGATCGCATTGCCGTAGGAGCGCGGCGCGCGGGCATCGCCGATCACATGGACACGGATGCCCGACCCGGCGAGCGCCTGGCTGAACGGATCGTGCGCCACGCGGCCCGGCGCCAGCACCAGCGCTGTGCAGGCGATCGTCTCGCCGCGCCCGTCCGCGTGGGTGATCGTCACCGCTCCGGTATCGACGGCGTCCAGCGTAACGCCGCATTCCGGTGCTAAGCCCACTTCGCCCGCCCAGCGCAGCACCAGCCGCGCGCGCGAACCGATGTAGGGGGCAGGCGCAAAGTCCGCGCGCGGGTCCAGCAGGCGCACCTTGCGGCCCATCCGCACAAGGTCGAGCGCGAGTTCGATGCCTTCGCTCGCCCCCCAGACCACTACCGGCCCCTCCGGCAGTTCCGCCGGGTAGTCGGCCAGTACCCGATCGATGCTGCGGGCAAAGCCGCCTTCCAGTGCGGCGCCAAGTCCCGGCACATCGGGCAGGGCAGGGCGCGCGCCGGTGGCGACGACCAGTACGTCCGGCCTTTCGGCCAGCACCGTCTCCACGCTCAGCCTCTCGCCCAGCCGCACGGATACGCCCTGCCGCTCCAGCATCAGGCGGTGCCATTCGGGCTGATAGGCGATCTGCTCCATGTTGGGCAGCGTGCGATAGTTCCCCGCCCAGGCCATGGCGCCGCCAAGCCGATCGCCCGCCTCCACGACGGTCACTTCATGGCCGCGACTATGGGCGGTCAGCGCATATTCCATGCCGCCCGATCCGCCCCCGGCCACCAGGATACGGCGCGGGGGCAGCGCCGGGCGCAGGCGATATTCGCGGTCCCGCCCGAAAGCGGCGTTCTGCGCCGAACCGGCCACGCCCTTGCCGAAGATATTGCCCTGAAGCAGCGAGGCGCCGGTGCGGGTGGACTTGCGGATCTCATCCTCGCGCCCGTCCGCGATCTTGTTGGGAAAATCCGGATCGTCGAGCGAGAGACGGCAGAAACCCACGATATCGGCGGCGTCGTCCCCCACCATCTCGCGCATCTGGGCGTGCGTGTTGATGTTGCATGATCCGATCAGCGGCATGGCCACGCCGCGCTCGGCCAGTCCCCGGCGCAACTTGCGCACGCTGGGCAGGGTGACGAGGTTGGGCACATAGAACCCGCCGCCGATGAACTCGCCCGAAGTCACTTCCGGATCGCGGCTCTTCGCCGGCAGCATCGAACCGAACGTGGCGTCCAGCGCATCGATCCCCAGCGCATGAAGGCGCGGCGCATAGTGTTCGACGAAGTAGTCGATATCGAACCCGCCCTCATAATTCTCGTCGCAGCAGAGGCGCGGGATCAGCGGATAGTCCTTGCCGCATAGCGCTTGCGTGCGCTGCAGGATCTGCTCGCAGAACAGGAAGCGGTCGGCATATTCGTCGTTGCGCCCGGCATTCTCCAGCAGCGACAGCGTCACATGCGGCAGCGAGCCGTGGCAGAAATGGAACGAGACATAGTCGTACCCCGCTTCCCGCGCGCGGCGCGCCGCCTGGGCATAGTCTTCCACCAGTTCGCGATAGACTTCGGTGGGCACCACGCCGGGTTCGCGGTTGCCGATCGGATAGCGGCCGCTTGGCCCCCATGACACCGTGCCGGGAATCCAGCCGGTGCCGGGTTCCAGCGGGAACGTGGCGCCCACGCCCGGGATCAGCCCGCCGTAGAACAGCTGCACGCCCGCCAGCGCGCCGTTGTTGTGGATCACTTCCACCAGTTCGCGGTGGCTGATGATGTAGGTATCATCGTAGAACCCCAGCATCCGTTCGTTGATCAGACCGTCCCAGCGCACGCAGGTGGCGCCCACGCAGACGGCGGAGAAGCCGCCCGCCGCCAGCGCCTCGTAAGCGCCGACCGTCTGCTGGGTGACATAGCCGCGATCGTCCGACATGTTCATCGTCGTCGGCGCGTGCATCATGCGGTTCGCGAAAGTCAGCCCGCGCGTCTGCAAGGGGCGGAGAAGCGGATCGTCGGTCATTTGCAGTTCCCTCACGCGCCCTGTCCGCGATCGACGCTGACGATGGAGCCGGAAACGAAGCTGGCGCGGTCGGAGACGAGGAACAGGATCACGTCGGCAATCTCTTCCGGCCGCGCCGGGCGGCCGGCGGCGAAGACCTTCAGCGTTTCCTCGCGCCCACCCAGCGCGGTGTCGAAGCGATCATGCACGGCCTCTGCCATCGGCGTGTCGGTAAAGCCGGGCAGCACCGCGTTGACGCGGATGTCCAGCCCGGCGCGCATGGTTTCCAGCGCGGCGCTGCGCGTGAAATGCGAAATCGCCGCCTTGCTTGCGCCATAGGATGCCATGGCCGGATTGCCCTTCAGCGATGCGGTGGAGGATACGTTGACGATCGCCCCGCGCCCGGCCGCGCGCATGAAGTCCAGCGCCATGGCCATGCCGAACAGCGAACCGTCCAGATTGACGGCAAAAGTCTCGCGGAAAGTGGGCCCGATGGCACTGTCCACGCGGTCGAACCGGGCGATGCCGGCGGAGTTGACCAGCACGTCCAGCCCGCCCCAGCGTTCCCCCACCCATGCGCCCAGCGTGCGCCATGCCGCCTCGTCGGTAACGTCGATCTGGCGGGCCATGGCATCGCCCCCGGCCGAGCAGATTTCGCGCGCCGCTTCCGCAGCCGCATCGCCATCGCGGTCGAGCAGCACCGTCACTGCACCACTGGCGGCAATGGCGCGGGCGGCGGCGCGGCCGATGCCCGATGCCGCGCCGGTCACCAGCGCGATCCGCCCGGTCAGGTCGATCCAGCCTTCAGCGGAGCCGCTCATGCCTTTTCCAGTACATGCACGCCCGCGGCGGCACCGAAGCCAAGGACATGGGCAAGGCCGATCCGCGCGCCGGACACCTGCCGCGCCCCCGCTTCGCCGCGCAGATGCTCGACGATCTCGACGATGTTGGCGACGCCGGTGGCGCCGATGGGGTGTCCCTTGGACAGCAGTCCGCCGGATGGATTTACCGGAATGCGGCCGCCCAGCGCCGTCTCGCCCCGGTCGATCAGCCCGCCGGCTTCCCCATCGCCGCAGAGGCCGAGGTTTTCGTAATGGAGCAGTTCGGCCGTGGCGAAGCAGTCATGCAGTTCGACCAGATCGAGGTCTTCCGGCCCCAGTCCGGCCATTTCATAGGCCTGCCGCGCGGCCAGCCGGGTGACCGAATTGGGATCGAACATCACCGGGTTGCGCGCCTCCCACGGGTCGCTGACCAGCACCGATCCGCGCAGGCGTACAGAGCGGGCAAGCCCCAGTTCGCGGGCCTTGCGTTCGGACACCAGCACCATCGCCGCCGCGCCGTCGACATTGGCCGAACACATCAGTTTGGTCAGCGGATAGGCGATCATCTCGGACGCGAGCACTTCGTCCAGCGGGGTTTCGCGGCGATAGGCGGCCTTGGGGTTCATCGTCGCGTGATGGTGGTTCTTGACCGCCACTTTCGCGAACTGTTCGATGGTGGTGCCATAGGCATTGGCGTGGACCATGCCCGCCTCGGCAAAGACCGCCGGCATGGATTCCGATCCGAACAGGCCTTCGGGCGGCGGCCCGTCATGTGGTGCGCCGCCCAGCATTCCGCGCGGATTCTTCTCCGCACCCAGCGCCAGCACGACATCGTAGATGCCGCTTTTCACGCCGATCCACGCCTCCCGCACCGCCGTCGCGCCCGATGCGCAGGCGTTGGAAACGTTGATGCAGGGCACGCCGGTCTGGCCCAGTTCCTTCAGCACCCGCTGCCCCAGCATCGACTGGGCATTGAAGCAGGAAGAGGCGTAGACCGCCTGCACGTCGCGGATCGACAGCCCGGCATCGTCCAGCGCCAGCAGCGCGGCTTCGGCGCCCAGCCGGTAGTAAGTCTTGTCGGGATAGCGGCCGAAGGCGATCATGCCGGCGCCCTGGATGTGGATGGTGCTCATTGCGCGCCTCCGGCCGTTTGTGCGGGTTCGAAATGGAAGCCGACATAGGCGGCGCCCTCGGCATCGCGCGCCCCGCCGGCATCGTCGAACACTACGCTGACCGGCAGGCCCTGCCGCAATGTTTCGGGCGCGGCGCGCAGCGTGCCTTTCAGCGTAGGGCCGCCGTCGAGATCGACGATCGCCGATACGAAAGGCACCGCCACGCCGGGATAGCTGCGCGCCACGACCGACCACGTGTGCAGGGTGCCGGTCCGCGCCGGTTCGAATGGTTCCAGCGCATCGCGCGCGGCACAGCGGCGGCAGGCAAGGCCCGCTTCGCCGGCGGCGGTGCCGCAGGCGCGGCAGCGATAGGCGGTGATATGCGGCACGCCTTGCGGGTCCAGCCGGATCGCGCCGGACGCCGGGCGGGCCGCAGCGGTTTGGGCGGCGGCGGATTGCGGGATGCTCACGAAATGCCTCTCCTCTCCTGCGGGTGGCCACGCGTCCGGCGCCGGCTTTTCTTCCCGAGTCACCGCTACACATAAACAATGAACAACGACTATTGCAATAATGCCCGGTGCGTGTTTGTTTGTTGGCCAACAAGAACGAGTCGAGGGGATCGGATGCCGGCGGGCCAAAGAACCGGCCAGGATGCGGGCCAAGAAACAGGCCACGCAGCTGGCCATGGGGCAGGCGCGCGGCCGACGCAGGCGCAGCGGCGCGCGGGCTCCGAGCGGGCGCTGGTGGACGCGACGATCGACGTGGTCGCCAGCCAGGGCGTCGGCGCGCTGACGTTCGAGGCGATAGGCCGCGCGGGCGGCTTCAGCCGGGGGCTGGCCAGTTCGCGTTTCGGCAGCAAGGCGGGGCTGATCGCCTCGGTTCTGGAAGACCTTCACCGCCGGCAGGAAGCGATGCTGGCGGACCATGGGCTTGAGGCGATGGGCGGGCTGGACGCGGTGCTGACCTATTTCGACGTCGCCATCGGGGAGATGACCCGCAGCCGCGAGGCGCGCGCCTATCACATGCTGCTCTGCGCCGCGATCGCCGGGGAAAACGGCTTTGGCGGCCAGTTCGCCGATACGCATGAGATCGTGCGTGCCCGGCTGGAACGCTGGATCAGGCGCGGTCAGGCGGAAGGCGCGATCCGCGCCGAAATCGATCCCGCCGCCGGTGCGCTGATGGTCGGCTGCCTGATGCTGGGGATCGCGATGCAATGGCTGGTCGATCCCGGCGTTGCATTCGACGGACTGCGCGCGGCGAGCCTGGAAAACCTGCGCATGGGGCTGGCGAAACACACCGGATAGATCACGAGGAGAGGGCGGCAATGCACGAATTGAAACTGGAGCCGCTCTGCGCGGTGGAGGTCAGGGTCGGTACTTCGCTGGACATTGGCGAGGGCGCGCTGGGCCGCCGCTCCATCGGTGTGATCAGCGGGTGCGACGTGCGGGGCGAGCGTCTGTCGGGCACGCTGGAAGGGCCGGCGGCTGCGGACTGGATGCTGCTGCACGGAACCGTGGGGGCGATCGATGTCAGGATGACGATCCGCACCGACGACGGCGCGCTCGTCTACATGAGCTATACGGGCAAGCTCGACCTTGCCGATCGCGAGGGCGGGCTGAAGACGTTCGTGGCGCCCGTGTTCGAGAGCGGGGACGAGCGGTATCGCTGGCTCAATGCCGTTCAAGGTGTCGGCAAGGGCATCATAGGTGCCGCTCCGGATGGGGGCAGCACGATCTCCTACCAGTTCTTCGTGATGCGTTGACGGGGGCGGATCGGATGACGGGCCTTACCCTCACGATCGGCGGCGAAGCGGTGGACCTGCCCGCACGGCTGGCCGTTCGCAATCCCGCGACGGGCGCGGTCTTTGCCGATGTTCCGGGGGCCGGATCGGCAGAACTCGACCGCGCCGTGGCGGCTGCCAGAGCCGCGTTTCCGGCCTGGCGCGCCCGGCCGTGGAGCGAACGTCAGGCGGCGCTTCTCAGCATCGGTGATGTGATAGAGGCAAACCTTGGCGAACTGGCGGCCATGCTTACCGCAGAACAGGGCAAGCCGCTGGCGCAGGCGCAGGGCGAGATTGCCGGTGCCGCCGGGTGGTGCCGCGCCACCGCCAGCTTCGAACTGCCCGACCGCGTGATCGAGGATACAGAGGCGCGCTACTGCGTGGTGCGGCGGGAGCCGATCGGCGTGGTCGCTGCGATTTCGCCGTGGAATTTCCCGCTGTTGCTCTCGGTCTGGAAGATCGCGCCTACGCTGCTGGCGGGCAATACCATGGTGCTCAAGCCGTCGCCGTTCACGCCGATGACGGTGCTGCGGCTGGGCGAATTGCTGCGCGATGTGCTGCCGGCCGGCGTGCTTAGCGTGATTGCTGGAGACGATGCGCTGGGCCCGTTGATGACCGCGCATCCGGGCTTCGACAAGATCAGCTTCACCGGCTCCACCGCGACCGGGCGCAAGGTGATGGAAAGCGCGGCGGCCGGGCTGCGGCACGTCACGCTGGAACTGGGTGGCAACGATGCGGCGATCGTCTTTCCGGATATCGATGTCGCGGAAGTCGCGCAAAAGCTGTTCTGGTCGGCCTTCACCAACAGCGGTCAGGTCTGCATCGCCACCAAGCGCGCCTATATTCATGAAGACGTGTTCGAGCCGATGGTGGCCGCGCTTTCCGCCATGGCGCAGGCCATGCCGATGGGGGACGGCAGCGCACAGGGCACCGCGCTGGGCCCGATCCAGAACGCCCCGCAGCGCGAACGCGTGCGCGAACTCGTTGCCGCCAGCGAGGCGGTGGGCGACCGCGTGGTGCGCGGGCCGGAGCCCGAAGGGGAGGGCTATTTCGAACCGCTGACGCTGGTGATCGACCCCGCCGACGATGCACCGGTGGTCGTGCGCGAGCAGTTCGGCCCGGTGCTGCCGCTGCTGCGTTTTCGGGATGAGGACGATGTGATCGCCCGTGCCAATGCCGGCGACATGGGGCTGGCCGCCACGGTCTGGACCCGCGACACCGATCGCGCGCTGCGCGTGGCCGCCCGGCTTGAGGCGGGCAGTGTGTGGATCAACGAATTTCTCGCTGCCTCGCCCTTCGCGCCCTTTGGCGGGCGCAAACAATCGGGGCTGGGCGTGGAGAACGGGATCGAGGGCCTGATGGCCTGCACCGTCCCCAAGACCATCAGTATCAACCGGGCGGGCAGCATCAACCGAGCCGGTTGATGCCCAACCACTTCCAGGAGAGAGCAATGTCGGTTCCTGCGGATATCGCCGAAATGATCGTCAATCCCGCCGCCTATGCCGACGGGCGCATCTACGATGCCTACAAATGGCTGCGCGCGAATGCGCCGATGGCGCATATGACCGCGCCGGGATATGATAATTTCCGCGTCGTCACCCGCTACGCGGACATCATGGACATCGGCCGCAACAACCGGGTGTTCCACAATGGCCCGCAGCCGATCCTGACGACGCAAGTGGCCATGCGCAAATCGGCGGAGCTGATGGGCGACGGGCCGGTGGTCAATTCGCTGATCCACATGGACCAGCCCGATCACGAGCGGTATCGCGCGTTGACGGCATCCTGGTTCCAGCCGGCCAATCTGCGCAACCTGGAAGGGCGCATCCGCGAACTGGCGCGGGCATCGGTGGACCGCATGGCGCAATCGGGCGGGCGCTGCGATTTCGTGAACGAGATCGCGCTGCATTTCCCCTTGCTGGTCATCATGGAGATCCTTGGCCTTCCGCAAGAGGATGAGCCGTTCATGCTGAAGCTGACGCAGGAGATGTTCGGCGCGTCCGACCCCGATCTCAACGAACGCGGCGCCAATTCGCTGAGCCTGACCGATGAAACCCAGTCGCTGGACATGAGCGCGTTCATGGCGATGGCCGGCTATTTCATGAAGCTGACGGCGGAGCGCCGGGCCAATCCCACCGACGATCTGGCGTCGGTCATCGCCAATGCGCGGATCGATGGCGAACCGCTGCCGGATACGGCCAGCATGGGCTATTACATCATCACCGCCACGGCCGGGCACGACACCACATCCTCCTCCACCGGCGGCGCGATGTGGGCGCTGGCCGAACGTCCGGAGGAATTCGCCAAGCTGAAGGCGAACCCCGCGCTGATCCCCAGCATGGTGGATGAGGCGGTGCGCTGGACCACACCGGTGAAACACTTCATGCGCCGCGCGACGGAGGATACCGAAGTGGGCGGGCAGGCCATCGCCAAGGATGATTGGCTGATGCTCTGCTTCGCCTCTGCCAGTCGCGACGAGGCGGCTTTCGAGAACCCGGACGCATTCCAGGTCGATCGCAAGCGCAATCGGCACATTTCCTTCGGCTACGGCGCCCACGTGTGTCTTGGCCAGTACCTTGCCAAGATGGAAATGCGCATCCTGTTCGAGGAACTGATGGCGCGGCTGGAATCGGTGGAGCTGGATGGCGAACCGGCCATGAGCCAGGCGCTGTTCGTCAACGGCCCCAAGCGGCTGCCGATCCGCTTCACGATGAACTGAGCGGGCAAGGGGCATGCTCAATCGGCTGGACGATTATCCCATCCACCAGACGGTGGAGCCCGTCGCGCACCTTTCGACGACCGATCGCAATGCTTACGACCGGTCGTGGTTCAATGGCTTTTCCATCGACGGCGAATGGTATTTCGGCGCGGCGATGGGGCTCTACCCGCATCGCGGTGTGCTGGACTGCGCCTTCAGCGTGGTGCGCAAGGACGGGCTGCAACATTGCTTCTACGCATCGCGCCGCGCGCCGCTGGAGCGCACGGAGATGCAGGCCGGGCCGTTTCGCATCGAAATCGTGGAACCGATGCGGCGCACGCGGCTGGTGCTGGAAGACAATGCCAGCGGGCTTGCCTGCGATCTGGTGTTCTCCAGCCGCACGGCGGCGATCGAGGAAGGGCGGCAGACGCTCTGGTCCGGCGCGCGGCGGATCATGGATTGCACGCGGTTCGATCTGTTCGGCCGCTGGTCGGGCACGATCCGCACGCCCGATGGCGATATCGCGGTTCGTGAGGAGAGCTGCCTCGGCGTCAAGGACAGGTCATGGGGCGTGCGCAAGGTGGGCGAACCGGACACCGGCGGCGCGCCGCAAACGGTGCCATGGGGCGCCTTCTTCCTGTGGGCGCCGCTGTTCTGGGGCGATCACGTGACGCAGGGCATTTTCTACGACGGTATCGACGGCACACCGCTGATCCGGCAGGCCATCATCGCGCCGCTTTACGGGCAGGAACCCGATGGCGGCGAAGCGGGCGACGGCCGTGATCGCAGGCTGGCGACGGCACGGCACCGGATCGATTGGGCACCGGACACGCGCCTTGCCCGCCGCGCCGAGATCGACCTGATCGGGCATGACGACACGGTGCGGACGATCGCGCTCGATCCCGTGCTGCGTTTCCAGATGAAGGGCATCGGTTATGGCCATCCCGTCTGGGGGCATGGCCGCTGGCATGACGACCTTGCCATCGGGCACGAGAGTTTCGACCCCGCGCAGATCGATCCGCACGCGCCTGAGAATTTCCACGTCCAGCAGGTCGTGCGGGCCAGCGACGGTGCGGAGCAGGGGATCGGCGTGCTCGAACAAGTGACGTACGGGCCTTATGCCCCGGCCGGACTTGTGGGCCATACCGATGGTTTCGGAGATGCATCATGACGTCGATCGAGGATCTGCAAGCCTTCAATGCCGCCTGGCTCCGGCACTGGACCGATAAGGACATTCCCGCGATCCTGGCCATGTATGCCGAAGATTGCCTGTTTATGGACGCAGCAACGGCGGGTGGCCTGACGGGCAGGGCGGCACTGGGCGGCTATCTGGAAAAGCTGTTCCCGATGATGCCCGGCTGGACCTACCGCGCCGATGAACTCTGGCCGATAGCAGGTGGATTCTGCGCGCGCTGGTATTGCGAGATGGAGGGCGGCCGCAGCCTGCGCGGGTTCGACTTCGTGCAGATGAAGCAGGGTCTGATCGCCCGCAACGAAGTCTACACGCACCAGATCTGATGCGCGCGGCTCAGGGTACGTAATAGTCTGCCGAGGCGCGCACGGTCACGTCGCTGATCGCCACGCCCCAAGGCTGGTCGATCACATGGACAAGGGCATCGGCGATGTGTTCCGGGCCGAGGAAGGCGTATTCGACGCTTTCCGGATCGCTCCATTCGGCCGGGGCATCGCCTGACGCGTGGCGCATGTAGTCGGCATAGAAGGCGGCGGCATTGTGGCCGACGATGCCCGCGCCCGCTTCCGGATTGACCACCGTGCCGGCAAGGCCCGTGGCCATGACGCCGGTGGGCTTGACCACGGTTACCTTGATCTTTCCGCGCGCTTCCTGCCGCAGCGCGTGCGAGAAATAGTCGACCGCCGCCTTGGTCGCGCCATAGACCGCCGCGCCCGCGCTGGGGCGGTTGCCGTAGATCGATGAGAGGTTGACGATGTGGCCGCGCCCCTGCCGCATCATCTGGTCGTAGACGGCGACGCAGCCGTTCATCGTTCCCTTGAAATTGATGTCGATACAGCGATCCCACGCCGCCAAGGCCCGTTCGTGGTCGGCGATGAAGGCCAGCGGCATGACGCCCGCATTGTTGACCATCACGTCGACCGCGCCGAATGCCTCTACCGCCCTGGCGACGGCGGCGTGCAGGTCGTCCACGCGGCTCACGTCCCCGGCGATCGCGATCGCCTTGCCGCCTTGATCGGCAATGGCCGCAACCGTGGCCTCGGCCGCTTCGGCGCGGACATCGAGGCAGGCTACATGCGCGCCCTGGGCCGCCAATGCCTTGGCCGCCAACATGCCGAAGCCGCTGCCGGCGCCGGTGATGAGGATCGATTTTCCGGCGATGTGGCGCGACATCGGCTCAGTCTCCCTCCTCTACCACGAAGATGATCCGCTCCGGACAGGCCCGCGCGCCGCGCCGGGCGCGCAATTCCTCGCCGGGTGGAACATCGAAGCCTTCGGTGGCGACATAGCCTTCATCGTCCAGCGGATAGAGATCCTCGGCAACGGCATGGCACCGGGCATTGCCGACGCACTGGGCCTTTTCGATTCTGATCTTCACGTCCCTACTCCCGTCGCTGTCCCGATCCGGTTAGAGCATGGAATGAGTCATGCGCAATGCAATCCATCAATATCCGTAACGGCGATGCTCTGCGGGATTGGACTTGGGCGGGATGATCGGCAGGATGCCCTGTATCAGCAGGTTGCTGCATCGGCACTTGCCACGACCGGGTTACAGCACGGCTGGTTTTTCGGCTGCAATGCCCGCCTGCGTCCGATCAACTCCTGCGCACCGTTCGGTCTCAAGTCTGCGCTACCGGTCCCAGCGCCTCGATGATCCGGCAGTCTGCAACGATGCCGCCATCGCAGGAATCGACCACGGCTTTCAGTTCCTTGCGGAGTGCCGCAAGGTCGGCCAGCTTGCGGTCCACTTCCATCAAGTGTTCCTTGGCAATCCGGTCGATGCCGGCGCAGTCGCAGCCGCGATTGCCAGAGATGCTCAGCAGCGCGCGGACCTGATCGAGCGAGAAGCCCAGATCGCGTGCGCGGCGGATGAAGGAGAGGCGGCCCAATTCCGCTTCTCCATAAGCGCGATAATTGCCCGATGTGCGCGCGGGCTTGGGGAGAAGGCCGATCCGTTCATAGTAGCGGATCGTCTCGATCTTGGTGCCGGTGGCCTTGCCCATGTCGCCGATCGTGAATGCCATCTCTTGACCCTGTAGTTGCTACAGCCCCTATATAGCCGGCCGTCACCGAAACGGGAGATGGCATATGGCCGGAGGATGCTGCGGCGGATCGCAGGACGCGCAGAAGTCGAACGATGGCGCATGGCGGCGGGTGCTGTGGATCGCGCTGGCCATCAATGCGGTAATGTTCGCCGTCGAGATCGTCGCCGGTGTCGCTGCCGGATCCGCCTCGCTCAAGGCCGATGCGCTCGATTTTCTGGGCGATGCGGCCAACTATGCAATCAGCCTTGGCGTTGCAGGCATGGCACTCGTCTGGCGGGCACGGGCAGCGCTGGTGAAGGGGGTGTCGATCCTGATGTTTGGCCTCTGGGTTCTGGGCAGCGCGGTGCGGATGGCCTTCGAGGGCGCGGTGCCGGCGGCGGAAACCATGGGCATCGTCGGGGTGGTCGCGCTCTCCGCCAATCTTGCTTGCGCGGCGATGCTGTGGCGCCACCGGGACGGCGACGCCAACCGGCGCTCGGTATGGATCTGCTCGCGCAATGACGCCATCGGCAACGTCGCCGTGGTCGCAGCCGCGCTGGGCGTGTTCGGCACCGGGACCGGATGGCCCGACATCGCGGTTGCGGCGATCATGGCCGCGCTTGCAATATCGGGCGGATGGCAGATCATTCGGCAGGCACGGGGCGAACTCGGCAGTGCGCCTATTCTCCCCCGAAGCGGATCCGCACACCCCCGTTGAGCGTGAAGCCATCGGTCGGCGCCCAGGCATCGACCGTCCATGCCCCGGTCGCCGCACGGCGTGGCAACACTAGTGGATCGTACTTCGTCTGCCGCACGTTCAGCAGGTTTTCGGCGTTGAGGAACAGGCTCACTTTGCCCAGCACCAGTTCACCCATGGCGCCGAGCTGGACGTAAGGCTTGCTGCGCGTCCGATAGGGATTGTCGTCCAGAGACTGACGCCCGGTATAGTAAGCCTCTATGCCAAAACGGCCGCGCCCTTCCTTCTCCCACATGCCCACAAGGCCGGCGCTGTCGCGCGGCGTCAGTGGTACGGTGCGGCGGTGCGCTGCGTCATCGGGATCCGGCTCGCTGGCCGCGATGTGGACATAGCTTCCGGTCAGAGAGAACGCCTGCCAGCGATAGCGCAGCAGCACTTCCGCCCCGCGCGTTCGCGTGGTGCCGTCGGCGTTGATCAGGGTGACGTGATCGGCGTCCACCGTCTGCAATTGCTGGGCATGATCGATGTTCGAGGCAAACAGGCTGAGGTTCGCCTCGAACGGTCCCTTCGCATAGCCGAAGTCGACCGAGCCGCTGTCGGCAATCTCGGCCCTGAGCTTGCCGTAAGGCAGCAGGCGCGAAAGCCCGTTGGCTTCGGTTTCCTCGACGAACGGCGTCGGCGCATAGAACCCGCGGCCCAGCGACGCACGGATCGTCCATGGGCCGGGGCGATAGAGGGCGGAAAGGCGCGGACTGACGTGCGAGCCATATTCGCTGTGTCCATCCCAGCGCAGGCTTCCCGCCAGTGTCAGCGCGTCCGCCAGGTCCTGCTCGCCCTGCACGAACAGGGCCGGCACGGTGTAGCTGTAATCGAAGGCCGGGAAGGCTTTCGAGCGATAGTCGTCCAATTGGATCGCGGCGCCGGCAAGCCAGGTCGTGGCGCCCGCCTTGCCGCCGAGCGAGGCTTCGGCCAGCGCGGTGCGGTGGCGGTCGTTCTCCACCGTCTCACCGAAGACATGGCGGTGCAATTGGGTGACGCCCGATGCGCGCACGTGCAGCGTGCCGATCCCGTCCAGCGGTGTCTCGGCGGTCATGCCCAGATCGTAGCGGCGGCTGCGCTGCGTTTGCGGGAACGGGTTTCCATCCGGAGCATCGGCGCGGGGGATGGTCCCGCCATCGCGCTGTTCGGCCATGGCGCCGAACGTCAGCAGCGCCTTGGTGCCCTGCGCGCTGTCCAGAAAGAGCCGGGGGCGCACCGTGAAGCGTTCGTAGCCGGGTATGTCGGCCCAGCCGTCGTTGTCGAGGTCCTGTCGGCTCTGGCGGTCGTAGCCCGCCGTCACCGAAGCACTGAGCGCTCCGCCGAGCGGGGTGGCGACGTAACCCGTCGCGTCCTGCCCGTTACGGTTGGTGGTGTTGAGCAGCAGTTCCCCCTGCGGTTCGCTTGCCGGGCGCCGCGATACCAGATTGATGACGCCGCCCAGCGCCGAGGGTCCATAGAGCGCCGAAGCGGCGCCCTTGATGATCTCCACCTGCCCAAGATCGGTCGGCGGGATCTGCAACAGCCCGATGGAGGGCGTCTGTCCGCCATAGAGCGGCAGTCCATCGGCCAGGATCTGGGTGTATCGCCCCTTCAGGCCCTGAATGCGGACATTCGCCGCGCCCAGCGCGGATGACGTGGTCTGCACGCGAACACCCGGCGTTTCGCTCACCAGCATGGCGATATTGCCGGGCCGCATGAGGAGCTTTTCCTCGATCTCCTCGCGGTTGATCACCTCGACGCGGATCGGTTCGTCTTGAACCCGGCTGCCGGTTCGCGTGGCCTGCACGACGATTTCGGTATCTTCGGTAGCGTCCCCTTCGGCGCTTTCCTGCGCATGCACCGCGTGCGGCACGGCCATGCAGATCATCACTGCAAGCGCACCGAACCGCTGCGCATTCCTGTCGGTAGTCAATTTCAGTCGCCCCGTCTGCGCAGCCTCCATGCTGCGCTTCGGAAAGGCCGATAGGGCCTGTAGTAGCTACAGGGTTAAGCCAAAAATCTGGCGCAGCCCCCCGGCCGCCGCAGTTTTTGCGCTCAACTGCAAATGCCGGGGCAATTCATATGAAAATACTATGTGTTCCGGATGATCATCGTCTCGAATTTTAACGGCAAGTTGTCCTAGTGGGTCTGCTGCATTCGACTCATATCGCATTTCTCGCGACGTGAGCTTGCAGGAGCAATACCATGCAGGACATCCTCTGGATCGGCCTGACCCTCGCGTTGCTAGCGGGTAGCCTTGGCTACGTCGCGCTGTGCAACAAGGCATGAGGGGCGCCCGATCATGACCATCGATCTCTGGCTGGCGGCAATCACCGCGCTTGGCCTTCTCGTCTATCTCGTAGCCGTGCTCGCGCGGCCCGAACGCTTCTAGGAGCGCCTCCATGACCGTTCAGGGATGGCTGCTGATCGCAGCCTTCGTCGGCATTCTGCTGGCGCTTACCAAGCCGATGGGGATGTGGCTCCACGCGCTTTACGAAGGGCGCCGTACGCCGCTCCATGCCGTTCTCGGCCCCGTCGAGCGCGGGTTCTACAAGCTTTCGGGCATCGATCCCGATGAGGATCAGTCCTGGCGCCGTTATGCGGTGCATATGCTGGTGTTCAACGCCGCTCTGCTGCTGTTGACCTATGTTCTGCTGCGCGCGCAGGGCCTGCTGCCGCTCAATGACCTGGGCTATGCCGGTATAGGTGCGGACGGCGCGTTCAATACTGCCGTCAGCTTCACCACCAATACCAATTGGCAGTGGTATTCGGGCGAGGCGGCGATGAGCAATCTTTCGCAGATGCTCGCGCTGACCATTCACAACTTCCTTTCGGCTGCGACCGGCATTGCCCTGGCTTTCGCGTTCTTCCGCGGCTTTGCGCGGCGCAGCGCCACCGGCATCGGCAACTTCTGGGCCGACATGACGCGCGTCACGCTCTATCTGCTGCTGCCGATCTGCGTCGTCTATGGCCTCTATCTGATCGCCAGCGGCGTGCCGCAGACGCTTGCCGCCTCGGTCGACGTATCGACGCTGGAAGGCGTCAAGCAGACGTTGGCGTTGGGCCCGGTGGCTTCGCAGGAAGCGATCAAGATGCTCGGCACCAATGGTGGCGGCTTCTTCAATGCCAACTCGGCCCATCCGTTCGAAAACCCGACTGCGCTGACCAATCTGGTGCAGATGCTCTCGATCTTCGCGATCGGCGTCGGCCTCACCTGGTGCTTCGGCAAGGCCGTGGGCAATACCCGCCAGGGCTGGGCGATCCTTGCTGCGATGCTGACGATCTTCCTCGTCGGCGTGGGCGTGGTCTACTGGCAGGAATCCGCAGGCAATCCGATCCTTCACAGCCTCGGCGTCGGCGCCAATGGCATGGGGGGCAACATGGAAGGCAAGGAAGTCCGCTTCGGCATCGTCGGCTCCTCGCTCTTCGCGGCGGTGACCACGGCCGCCTCGTGCGGCGCGGTCAATGCCATGCATGACAGCTTCACGGCGCTGGGCGGCATGATCCCGCTGTTCAACATCCAGCTGGGCGAAGTCGTGGTCGGCGGCGTTGGCGCGGGCATCTACGGCTTCCTGCTGTTCGCGATCCTGGCCGTCTTCGTGGCCGGCCTGATGGTGGGCCGTACTCCCGAATACGTCGGCAAGAAGATCGAGAGCCGCGAGGTCAAGCTGGCCGTTCTGGCGATTGCGGTGCTGCCGCTGATCATCCTGGGCGGAACGACGATCGCCTCGGTGCTGCCGGCTGGTCTGGCAGGCCCTTTGAACAAGGGCCCGCACGGGTTCTCCGAGATCCTCTACGGTTTCACCAGCGCGGTGGGCAATAACGGCTCGGCCTTTGCGGGTCTGACTGCGGGCACGCCGTTCTACAACGGCATGCTGGGCGTCGCCATGTGGCTCGGCCGCTTCTTCGTCATCATCCCGATGCTGGCGATCGCGGGCAGCCTTGCCGCCAAGAAGTACACGCCCGAGACTGCAGGCAGCTTCCCCACCACGGGTCTGCTGTGGACCGGCCTGCTGATCGGCATCGTGCTGATCGTTGGCGGGCTGACCTTCCTGCCCAGCCTCGCGCTTGGTCCCATCGCCGATCATCTCGCGATGATCCGTGGCCAGCTTTTCTAAGGACTTACCGATATGGCTCGGTCCGCAAAGACTTCAGAAAACAAATCCCTGTTCACGGCTGACCTGATTGCCCCGGCGATCGGTGATGCCTTCCGCAAACTCAACCCCAAGGAACTGATCCGTAACCCGGTGATGTTCACCACTGCCGTGGTGGCCACGCTGCTGACCGTGCTGCTGATCGTCGGGCATGACGGCCTTGCCGCCGGCTTCAAGATCCAGCTGGTGCTGTGGCTTTGGCTCACCGTGCTGTTCGGCACTTTTGCCGAAGCGCTGGCGGAAGGGCGCGGCAAGGCGCAGGCCGCTTCGCTGCGCGCCACCAAGGCGGAACTGACCGCCAAGCGCCTGAAAGGTGACGGTTCCCGCTTCGACAGCGTGGCCGCCAGCCAGCTCAAGAAGGGCGACGTGGTGCTGGTGCAGACGGGCGACCTGATCCCTTCGGACGGCGAAGTCATCCTTGGCGTCGCCTCCGTCAACGAGGCCGCGATCACCGGCGAGTCCGCGCCGGTGATCCGCGAGGCGGGCGGCGACCGCTCGGCGGTGACGGCAGGTACCCGCGTCATCTCGGACGAGATCCGCGTGCGCGTTACCGTCAATCCGGGGCAGGGCTTCCTCGACCGCATGATCGCGCTGGTCGAAGGGGCAGAGCGCCAGAAGACGCCCAACGAGATCGCCCTGACCCTGCTGCTCGTCGGTCTGACGATCATCTTCCTGATCGCCGTCGCGACCATTCCGGGCTTTGCCAGCTATGCGGGCGGCTCCGTGCCGGTCTCGATCCTGGCGGCGCTGCTGATCACCCTGATCCCGACGACCATCGCGGCGCTGCTCTCGGCCATCGGCATTGCCGGCATGGACCGTCTGGTGCGCTTCAACGTGCTCGCCAAGTCGGGCCGCGCGGTGGAAGCGGCGGGCGATATCGACGTGCTGCTGCTGGACAAGACGGGCACGATCACCATCGGTGACCGTCAGGCCACCGAGTTCCGCCCGGTCGGTGGAGCAAGCGTGAGCGAACTGGCCGAAGCGGCGCTGCTGGCCAGCCTTGCCGACGAGACGCCGGAAGGCCGCTCGATCGTCGTACTGGCGCGCGAGAAGTTCGGCTTTGCCGGCACCCGTCTGCCGGAAGGGACCGAGATCATCCCGTTCACCGCGCAGACCCGCATTTCCGGTGTCGATACCGGTGCCAAAAACGGACGGCGCGTGATCCAGAAGGGCGCGGTGCAAGCGATCCTGCGGGCAAACCCGGATGCGGGCAGCACCGCAGCCGCAACCGAACTGCGCCGGATTACCGACGAGATCGGCCGCGCCGGCGGCACCCCGCTTGCTGTTGCCGCCGATGGCCGCCTGCTGGGCGCGATCTTCCTGAAGGACATCGTCAAGGCGGGCATCCGCGAACGCTTCGGCGAACTGCGCACCATGGGCATCCGCACGGTGATGATCACCGGCGATAACCCGCTGACCGCCGCCTCCATCGCGGCCGAGGCGGGCGTGGACGACTTCCTTGCCGAAGCCACGCCGGAGGACAAGCTGGCGCTGATCCGCAAGGAACAGCAGGGCGGCCGCTTAGTCGCCATGTGCGGGGACGGTACCAACGACGCTCCTGCCCTTGCGCAGGCGGACGTGGGCGTGGCCATGAACACCGGAACGCAGGCCGCGCGCGAGGCGGGCAACATGGTCGATCTCGATAGCGATCCGACCAAGCTGATCGAGGTCGTCGGCCTCGGCAAGCAGCTCTTGATGACGCGCGGCGCGCTGACCACGTTCTCGGTCGCCAATGACGTTGCCAAGTACTTCGCGATCATCCCGGCCATGTTCATCGTGCTCTATCCGGGGCTGGCGGTGCTCAACGTCATGCATCTGGGCACGCCGCAGAGCGCGATCCTGTCCGCCATCATCTTCAACGCGCTGATCATTCCCTGCCTGGTACCGCTGGCGCTGAAGGGCGTGAAGTACAAGCCGATGGGGGCAGGCCCGCTGCTGGCGCGCAACCTGGCAGTCTACGGCCTTGGTGGCATCGTCGCACCGTTCATCGGCATCAAGCTTATCGACCTGGCCGTCAACGGCCTGGGTCTCGCCTGAGGAGGCGAACCATGAACAACGATATTGTATCCTCGCTACGCCCCGCATTCGTCATGACCGGCCTTTTTGCCGTGCTGCTGGGCATCGCCTACCCGCTGGCAATGACCGGCATCGGGCAAGCGGTGTTCCCCAGTCAGGCAAATGGCAGCCTTGTCCGGGAAAACGGCAAGGTGATCGGTTCGACGGTAGTCGGGCAGGCCTTCACCTCCGACCGCTATTTCCAAACCCGCCCCTCGGCAGCGGGCAAGGGCTATGACGGGCTGGCATCCTCCGGCTCGAACCTTGGCCCGGCCTCGCAGGCGCTGCATGACCGTGTGAAGGAGCAGGTCGCCACGATGAAGGCGGCTGAGCCGGGCAAGCCCGTCCCCGCAGACCTCGTAACCACATCCGGCTCGGGCCTCGATCCCGACATCACGCCCGAGGCGGCCTACTATCAGGTTGATCGTGTCGCGCGCGTGCGCGGCATCGATCCGGGGACGCTTCGGCATATGGTGGACGAGAGCGTAGAGCAGCCGCTGCTCGGCTTCATTGGCGAGCCCCATGTCAACGTGTTCGAACTTAATCGACGACTGGACGGAATCGGCATTAAGCAAAGCAAGTGACCGATAACGACAGACCATCTCCAGAGGCCCTCCTGCGCGCTGCCGCGCAGGAGGGCCGCGGCCGACTCAAGATATTCCTGGGCGCCGCTCCCGGCGTCGGCAAGACCTGGGAAATGCTTACCGAAGGACACCAGAGGCGCAATGCCGGGGTGGACGTGGTCGTGGGCGTTGTGGAAACGCATGGCCGGCGCGAGACCGAGGCGCTGGTGCAGGGCCACGAAGTGATCCCGCGTCGCGAAGTCGATCACATGGGCCACAGCCTTGACGAGATGGACATCGACGCCATCCTCGCGCGGCACCCCGGACTGGTGCTGGTGGACGAACTGGCCCACTCCAATGCCCCCGGCAGCCGTCATCCCAAGCGGTATCAGGATGTCGAGGAACTGCTCGATGCCGGGATAGACGTCTATTCCACGATCAATATTCAGCACATCGAGAGCCTGAACGATGTCGTCGCCTCGTTCACGCGGGTGCGGGTGCGCGAGACGGTGCCCGATTCCATCCTCGAACAGGCCGAGATCGAGGTCGTCGACATTCCGCCCGATGAGCTGATCGAGCGGCTGAAGGACGGCAAGGTCTATATCCCGCATGAAGCGACGCGGGCGCTGGGCCACTTTTTCTCCAAATCCAATCTTACCGCCTTGCGCGAACTGGCGCTGCGCCGCGCGGCACAGGCGGTGGATGCGCAAATGCTGGAGCATGTGCGCGCCAATGCCCTGGCCGGCACCTTCGCGGCGGGCGAGCGCATCGTCGTTGCCATCAGCGAATATCCCCATGCCGCCGGATTGGTGCGTGCGGGAAAGCGCATGGCCGATGCCCTTAAGGCGCCATGGACCGTGGTGCATATCGAAACCCAGCGCGACCAGCATTTCAGCGAGGCCGAGAGGCGCCAACTGGCCGATACGCTGGCGCTTGCATCGAGATTGGGGGCGTCGACCGCCAGCATTCCGGCCACCACGGTCGTCGAAGGCCTTGGCATTTTTGCGCGCGATGCGCGTGCGACTCAAATCATCATCGGAAAATCGAACCGCTCGTGGTGGTTCGAGCAACGCCACGGTTCGGTTGTGGACCGACTGGTGCGCTCGGTCGGCGATATCGCCATTCATGTCCTGCCCTCCGGTCCCGAGCAGGGCGCTACCGTGCAGAAGCGCGAGGCGCCGCGCGGTCATTGGGGGCAGCCCAGCGACTATGTCTGGTCCTTGTTGATGGTGGCCGGCATCACCATTCTCGGGCGGCTGCTCATAGAGGCGATCGCGCTTGGCAATATCGCGTTGCTGTTCCTGATCCCGGTCATGTTCGCGGCAGCGACATTCGGATTGCGGGCAGGGCTCTTCGCCGGCCTCGTGGCCAGCCTTGCCTATAACTTCTTTTTCCTGCCGCCTACGGGCACGCTGACCGTCAACAATCCCGAGAACGTGATCTCGATTCTGGTGCTGCTGGGGGTTGCGATCGTCACCAGCCAGTTCGCCGCGCGCGTTCGGGCGCAAGCGGATTTGGCAGGTTCCAGCGCGCGACAGAATGCTGCGCTGGCCAGTTTTTCGCGCCAGCTTACGACTGCGCCCACGCGTGATGAACTGATGCAGGCAATCTGCGCGGAAGTCGCGCGCCTGCTGGACGTGCGCGCGGTGGTCCTGCTGCCTTCGGCCAACGGACCCGACCTTCGGGCCGCCTACCCACCGGAAGACAAGCTGGACCAGATCGAAATGGCGGCAGCCCAGTGGGTGATCGACAACGAACAGCCGGCGGGCCGCGGCTCCGCCACGCTGACCGCTTCGGACTGGCTGTTCCATCCGCTGGGAACGACCCGCGGCGTGCTGGGGGTTCTGGGCATTGCGCGCAGTGACGCGCGCGATCCTCTGCGTTCCGATCAGGTGCCGCTGCTGATGAGTTTGCTCGATCAGGCCTCGATCGCGTTCGACCGGATGACGCTGGAAGAAGAGAACATGCGCGCCCGCCAGATCGACGAGCGGGACCGCCTGCGCTCTGCGTTGCTCTCCTCGGTCAGCCACGATCTGCGCACGCCGCTCACCACCATCATGACCGCTGCACAGGAAATGAAGCGCCATCCCTCCGCCGCTCTGGCCGATGCGATCGAGACGGAGGCACAGCGGCTCAACCGTTTCGTCGCCAACCTGCTCGACATGGCCCGGGTCGAAGCGGGGGCGCTGCCACTGAAAGTGGAGGCGACCGACTTGTTCGATGCGGTGGCAGGTGCGGTTCACGATACGCGTGCGTCGCTGCAAGATCACGGTGTGAACGTGGATATCGTTCCGGACATTCCGCTCGTCCGGGTCGATCCCGTGTTGCTGCACCACTGCCTGATCAACCTGCTCGACAATGCGGGCCGTTACGCCGATTCGGGCACCCCGATCCTCATCCGCTGCCGCCGCCTGCCGGATGCCCTTGCGCTTTCGGTGATCGACCAGGGGCCCGGCATTCCGCCGGGTCAGGAAAAGCGCGTCTTCGAGACATTCACACGGCTCGAAGGCTCCGACCGGGTCCGCCACGGCACCGGGCTCGGCCTCGCGATCGTCAAGGGTTTTGCCGAGGCGATGGGGCTCTCGGTGGAGGCCAGCAACAATGACGATCCATTGGGGGCCTGCTTTACCATTCGCATTCCCGAGGCGCTGGTCGTACCGCACTTCGACAATAAGGAAGTCCTATGAAAATCCGCCACAAGGTTCTCATCGTCGATGATGAACCCCACATCCGGCGCCTGATCCAGACCGCGCTCGCCCGTGCCGATTACGCGACGCTGGAGGCAGAGAATGCGCGAGAGGCGCTGGATCGGTTGCGGCAGGAACGACCGGAGATCGTGTTGCTAGACCTTGGCCTTCCCGATCGCGACGGGCTGGAACTGGTTCCGATCATCAAGCAGAATGCCGAAACCACGCTGATCATCGTTTCCGCGCGTGACGCGATCGAAGAAAAGGTGACCGCGCTGGATCTGGGCGCGGACGACTATTTGACCAAGCCTTTCGATACGGCCGAGCTTCTCGCCCGGGTGCGCGTGGCGCTGCGCAACCGCATGACCCGCGATGGCGGGGTGCCGGCGATCGAGGTTGGCGATCTTTCCATCAACCTGCTTGAGCGCAAGATCATGAAGGCGGGCAAGGAAGTGCATCTGACGCCCAAGGAATATGCCGTGCTGGCCCAGCTCGCAAAGTATCCCGGGCGCGTCATCACGCATGATCAGATCATGCAGCATGTCTGGCCTAACGAATCCGAACGCCATGTCGAGTATCTGCGCGTTCTGGTGCGGACATTGCGGCAGAAGCTCGAAGTGGATCCCCAGCGTCCCCAGATCATCAGCAACGACGTTGGCATCGGCTACCGCCTTCGCCTGCCGGAAGACGAATGACCGGCGGAAATCGCAACTGACAATCCTATGCAATCTCTACGCCGGGAGCAGCTTTCGACAGTTACATATGAATTACATATGATTGCAGCGTACTTGCGCGTAGACGGCGCCCGAGTAATGAAATCTCTATGGCGAGCGGCGTTCCTCGCTCTCGAATTGCTATGCGTTGCCGATTAATTGGAGAGCCTCTTTTGGGAGGCGCTCGATGGCCAGATGGCATGAAACTTGGGCTGCGCGGATCGGTTTGCGCTTGGGCGGTGCTGCCGTTCTGGGGGCGGGTTATTGGATCGGATCGGTGCTTTACGCCCGCGTCCATCTGCATCCGCCGCAGCAAGCGAGCGCCGCAGAGCTTGGCCTTTGCCTAGTTCTGGTCATGCTGCTGGTAGTCGGCAATGCCCTGTTCTTCGTGGGCCCCGGACTGTGGAAGCAGGTCGAGATTCCGGCACGGTGGCATGCGGCGCTCACGGAGTCGCGGGAATTTGAAATCTTCCCCTACCGCGATTCAGCGGATGCCGGCGGAATCCTGACCATGAAACGTGAACGTGAGATCAAGGCGGGCAAGATGAACTCGCCGGCCTGAATGCCCTATGTGCCGATCGGGAAAGCCAGAAAGCTTCGTCCGACACTTCGGGTCGCAAACATACCTCAATAGAATCTCGAAACCTTTTCTGTCGCTCAGGTCGGTTTTTTTCCTGCCATAAATATTCATCTGAGAGTGGCGGAATTATAAAATTACTATGCGATTGCCGCTTGCTCGCTCTCGATATCAAATGCGGTACCGATCTACTTGGGCATCCTCGAATCGCCGCGCCAAATGGCGGGCAATCCATGAGGACATAATGAAATCTATCGCTATTGCTGCCGCCCTTGTCGCCGGTCTTGCTCCGTTCGCCGCTCAGGCTCAGGAAGAGGCGCCCAGCGCCATAACCGTCTCCGGATCGGCGACCATCGCTTCGGACTATCGCTTTCGCGGCGTTTCGCAGTCAGACAAGAACATGGCTATTCAGGGCGGACTTACCGTAAGCCATGACAGCGGCGTCTATGTCGGCACCTGGGCCTCGAACCTTTCCGGCTGGGGCGCTTTCGGCGGCGCCAACATGGAACTGGACCTGATCGGCGGCTACAAGGCCAAGCTGAGCGATCATGCGACACTGGACGTTGGCCTGACCTGGTACATGTATCCGGGCGGTGCCGACAATACCGACTTCGCCGAACCTTATGTGAAGCTGTCGGGCACGACTGGCCCGGCAACACTGACCGCCGGCGTCGCCTATGCACCGAAGCAGTACGCGCTTGCCAACGTGTCGAACGCGCCGAACAGTCGCGGTCAGAAGGAGGACAATCTGTACCTCTGGGGTGACGGTGCATTTGCGATCGCAGGCACGCCGCTGACGGCCAAGGCGCATGTCGGCTATTCGGACGGTAATCCCGGTCTTGGCCCCAATGGGACCAGCGTGGCGCCGACCGGCACGTATTGGGACTGGTCGATCGGCATGGATGCCGCGTGGCGGAACCTCACCTTCAACCTCTCCTATGTCGATACGGACATTACCCGTGCTGAATCGGCCGCCTTGCAGCCGAACTTCAGCAAGGGCCAGGATGGTACCGGTTCCATCGCCGATGCCGCCGTCGTCGCCTCTCTGACGGCAGCATTCTAAAGCAGTTTTCCACCCGACTACGTCGGATGGACTGCTCTAAGATTCTGGTTTGGCGCATTTTCCGAGTCATCAGGTGATCCCACCTGATTAGAAAATGCCCTAACGGGGGAGAGCCCGGCATAGGAGGAGTGCCGGGCTCTTTTTCCGTACTGGGGCATGGCGCCAGCCTGCTCGAAGCGTCCTTCCTGGACCATGATCGCAATCGTCGCCAGTTTACGGCCTAGTCCAACATTAAGCGTCAGGGGCGCAGCGCTCTGCCGCATGCGGCCAATCCGGATGAGCCTTGTTCGATCAGCCAGCCAACGTGATCGCGAAGCGCCGCTTCGTCGATTCTGTCGTCCCGAAAAGGTGTGGGGATCGCGGGAATAGAGCCAGAGAACATGAATGCGTCTCCTGAGGGTCAAGGAGACGGGTAAATACGAAAGGAAGGATATGAATTCGAGACAGGCTTCCAATTGGGACCGTATGATTTTCATTGAATTTTATAGATGGCGGCAGTCTGGGCAGTTCTGTCTTGGCATATGAAAAATTCAATGGATTTTCATGGGTGTCGATCTGGAATTGAAACGGAGAGACTTATAACTTCGCTACCTCGGTCGCTAAGTTGCAGGCCGAACAATTGCGTAGCTTTAAGGAGCTCTTCGTGATCGAATCCGCAAACTCTCCGGAGCCTGACCGACGCGCGTCGGTGATTTACGTCGGTCAGGATCAAGCCGGGCATTGGCTCGTGCAGGAAAACCACGGTCTTCTAGAAGGCCGTTTCATTTCACGCCACGCTGCATGGCGATTTGCGCGTGACGAGGTTCATGCCTTTCCTGGCGCCGTCATCGTCTTCACGACGGACTGGATCGTGCCGGCCATTCCATTCGAACCTGTGCCGGCATCGGCTCAGAACCTAGAATGCGCGGCGTGAAGGGTGGGAAAGGCAATGCACTATTCTCTATCTCTGCCGACCGGATCGCCGTGGCCGATCGTTTCGATCGGAGTCAGCGTGCTAGATCCCCGCGCGACCCTTTCCGCCGAGAGCGATCCGCGTTGGAGATCGATTCTGGGTCGTTTGAAATCGCTGCGCAAGCGCGGGCGCCGATCTGTGCGCATCGTCGATATCAATTGCGGGAACGGCGCCCTGCTTATCGCGGCGGCCAGGAAGGCTCGCTCATTGGGATTTCTCGCGATCGAGTGCCTCGGTATCGATCGGGACTGCAATGCCATAGAGGAGGCGTGCCAGCGCGCGCTTCGATCGGTTGATTCTGCAATCGGCTTGAGCTTTGAGGTTCGTGAGCCGCTTGCCCAGCTTGAAATGGAGGCAGAATTTCCGGCTGATATCCTGCTGTACGAAGCGTCGGCGCATCCCGGCAAACACCTGCGAGAGGCTGTAAGGCGGGCAGGTGACCTGACGCTGCGCGTCGCGCCTTCGCCAAAGAGGGGCTGCGCATGACGCGCCGGGATTTGCTGTGGCGCGGGCTGGGTGGGCTCCTCTTTATCGGAGCGCCGTCCATCGTGTGGTCCACTGCAACCGATGGTGAGGGGGCAGGCACGGCTGTTACCATGATTTGCATGGCGATGATGATTTTCGGCCTTGTGCTGCTTGTACAAGGGAAAAAGGTCGCTCTTGCATGGCGGGTCGAAAGCAGTCCGCACCGAATGCTCCCGGCGATGATCAGGTCGCGTCGCCGCGAACGGCGCATGAGGCGACGGCCTTAGAGACCGTTTGAAAATTCGCGAAATGCGAATTTTGCGGCACCGGCCCTCTCCCCTTCAGGATATTTCCATGAAATCCTTTCATTTCGAGGCCGGCGTCATGCACGCCGAAGGTGTGCCGCTGGCAGCAATTGCAGAGGCAGTTGGCACGCCCGCTTACGTCTATTCCGCTGGCACGCTGCGGGGTGCTGCGCGCCGGTTCCGCTCTGCGTTGGCGGCCCTCCCGCGGAAGCGTCTTGCGTTCGCGGTAAAGGCAAACCCGAACCCGGCCATCCTTCGTTTGCTGGCGGACGAAGGTTATGGGGCGGACATCGTATCCGGCGGGGAACTGGCTGCGGCGCTTGATGCCGGAATACCGGCGGATGCGATCATCTATTCAGGCACTGGGAAAACCCGCCGGAAGATCGCCGCCGCGCTCGATGCCGGTATCGGCCAGTTCAACTTGGAACTTGAGGCAGAGGGGCACCTTATATCGAGGCTGGCAAGCGAACGGGGGCTTCGCGCGCCGGTCACCTTGCGGGTTAACCCGGACATTGATGCCGGCACGCATGCCAGATCACAACAGGGCGGCGGGCCAGCAAGTTCGGAGTTCCGATCGATGAGGCGCTTGAGATATTCGATCGGCTTGCGCCGCTCGGCGGGCTCGATCTGCGGGGCATCGCGGTACATATCGGCAGCCAGATCGTCGACCTTGCTCCGCTGGAAGCCGCCTACGAGCGGGTGGGGGAATTGCTTTTTGTGCTGCGGGAGCATGGCCATTGCGTGACCCACGTCGACCTTGGAGGCGGCTTGGGCGTTGGCTATCGCCGCGGTGAGGCAGGTGCCGACATCGAAGGATATGGAGCGATGGTTGCGCGGGTTACGCAGCGCTGGGACGTTGTCTTGATGTTCGAACCCGGACGGTCTGTTGTCGCTGAGGCCGGCGTATTGCTGACCAGCGTAATCTGGACGAAACCCGGCGCAAATCGCCGGTTCGTCATTGTCGATGCCGCAATGAACGATCTTATGCGCCCGGCGCTTTACGATGCGCTGCACGAATTTTCCGCCGTGCAACCCAGTGGGCGGCGGATCGTCGCCGACATAGTCGGGCCTATTTGCGAAACGGGAGACACTTTTGCCATCGGTCGAGAAATCGACAGGGTTGAAACGGGCGATCTTGCGGTGTTTCACACCGTCGGCGCCTACGGCGCTACCATGGCCTCGACGTATAATTGCCGGGCGTTGCCTCCAGAGGTGCTCGTGGAAGGCGACCAATTCGCGATAGTTGCCGAACGGATGGAGGCCAGTGAAATTGCCCGGTTTCGCGCCAGGCGTGACACCGTTTCTGCCGCTCCGGCTGTTTAAGAGGGCAGTGGGTACGCTGAGGAATGGTCGGCATCGGCAGCCGCGCACGATTTCGAGCTAGAGCCCGAACCCCGCAAAACAGCGTATATCTGATTAAATCGCTGGAAGTTTCCCGGCGATATCTTTCGGCTTGGACTCAATTTTGTCGATGCCAAGGCCGCAAGCAATGGATGCTACCTCGATCCGCTCGACGTCCGAATATGTCGCGGCAATGGAGCGGCTGGTAACCGCCGTCCAGGATCTCTCCCGGGCGCGTGATATCAACGCGGTCACGGCCGTCGTGCGGGATCCTGCCCGCAACCTGACCGGGGCCGATGGGGCTACTTCGTTCTGCGCGATGGCGATCTTATAATTGTCGATAGGCGAAGTGCGGCAGGGGTTCCCCCAGGACGGCCTCCATGCATACGCGAGAAATGCGAACGGCGTCGGTTGGTGCTCCGCAACCACGACTGCCCATCAAAGCAAGGGTTCCGGCAGCCTGACCCGATAGGCGAGGATCCGGTTGTCATTGTCGATGTCGGAATCGCAAGGCTGGCCGGACATCCGGCAATGCCGGGCAATGAAATCGTTGTCGTTGCCGACGAACAGGAAATAGTCGGCCGGGTGGTCCGGATCCATCACGGGCGCAAAATCCATCGCTTCCCATTTCTCGGAAAGCGCCGTGATGCTCAATCCGAAGCGGCCCAGTTGCGCCGGATTGAGCAAGTTCACGAACTCGGCCCGCTCGGCAGGCACGATGCCCGGCCGCAGGACGGTGCTGTCCGGTTTCTGCAGAACCGATGCCACGCCGGTTTCGTACTCGGAGCCGGCGATGTTCGTCGCGCCTGCAAGGTCCACCAGCAGGATGGACTTGTAGACGATCGGCCGGTCTCCGTCCGCCCCGCGCCCGGCGGCATCGCGCGCAAGCATCAGGAACCGGTGATCGTCCAGCGCGCGGATCTCGCTCTGCGCAGCGGTGCGATTGGGCGCGCCGCCATCGCCCGTGTCGTTGTAGGCAGGCAGTTGCACCACATAGTGCGCGGCCGGGCGTGACGGCGTAGGCGATGCATGCACATCGTAGGCCAGCACGCGGATGGCGGTGCGGCCGGCCGCATTGCCGGCGGCGCTGTCCTGCATCAGGGCGCTCTGAAGCGTTACCAATAGAGTGCGGCCGTCTGGAGAGAGCGACATACCCTCCGGCCCCTGGTTGTTGCGGCGGCCCGTCTCGGGCGGTTCCAGCGAACCGAAATCGGCCGCGCCGCCCCGCTTCGGTGCCACCGCCGGCGGCGGCTGGATCACGCCGCGCAGTCTGCCGTGCTGATCGAAGTAATAGACATTCGCGGTATATTCGTCGCCGACGTAGAAGCTGCCATCGCGCGTGAACTGCAGGGATTCCGCGTCGAGAGACACCTTCCCGCTGCCGGTCCCGCCAGCCGGAGCCGGCAACAACACGCCGCGCTCGGTCAAAGTACCCGTGCCCGGATCGGCCCCGGTGAACGGTCGCCCGCGAAAGTCCCGCAGTTCAAGACCGCCATCGGGCACGATATCCAGCCGCCCGTCACCCGGCGTAAAACGGATGCGGAAGCGCTCCAGCCGCGCCGGATAATCGAAGAAGAGACGCCCGGCGGGGTCGTTGCGCCCGCGATCCGGCAGCGTCCAGAGCACGCCTTCGTAGTGATCGCCAACCCGCTTCCAACTCCCCGGCGCGATCTGCAGCGAGGAGAAGGAGCCGAGCGTATCGCCCAGGAAATCGATCGTGCCCGCCGGAACCGTGCCGGTGCCTGCCAACCCCAGGTTGGCATATGTCCGCCCGCGCAGCGTCACCTCTTGCGCGCCGGTAGCCTGATCGAGATGCGGCCGCGTAATGACCTCCTCCCCGCTCGCAAGGGCGGGGAGGGCCATGAACAGGCCTGCCGATGCGGCAAGCCCGATCGTCAGTGCCTTAGAAATCAACGCTGAGCGTTCCGAAGAACTGGCGCGGTGCCGAGGAGTGGAACACCACGATAGTGCCCGCCGCATCGTCCGGCGCGAAAACGCTGTTGTCGAGGTTCGCCGCATAGCGCTTGTTGGTAAGGTTGGTGACGTTCAGCGCCAGCTTCGCGCCCTTCACCGCGCCGATCGAGCCGAAATCATAGGTAAGGCCAAGGTCGAAAGTGGTGTAGCCGCCGAAGCTCTGGTCGTTGGTGTAGGTGTAGTAACGGCGGCCGGTATACTTGCCCTGCACCATGGCCGAAACCGCGCCTTGCGTCAGCGTCAGCACGCTGGCCAGCATTTCCTTCGGCGTATCCACTTGCTGCTTGCCCGCGGTCGCCTTCACGACGCAAGTGGTGGTGCACCAGTTCAGGTCATCGTCGTAGGTGGACTTGTTGTAGGATGCCGAGTTGTACCAGCTCATCCACGGCGCCGGCTTCCACAGCACGCCCAGTTCCACGCCGCGGCTGGTGACACTGCCGGCGTTGTGGAAGGAGTTGCCGCAGCCCGGGTTCTGCTGCTGGTTGGTCGGGCAGGGATTGTATTGCAGCAGGCGATTGTCGAACTTCACCCAGTAACCGCTCAGCGCAACCTGCAAAGGACCGCTGACATAGCGATAGCCGCCTTCGACGCTCTTCGACGTTTCCGGCTTCAGCGTCTTGCCTTGCGCGTCCCACACGGTCTGCGTGACCGACTGCGGGCCGAGCTTGAAGCCGCCCTGATACATGGCCATGTTCTCGGCATAGCTGGCGTAGAGTTCGTGGTGCGGGGCGACCTGCCAGTGCACGCCCACTTCCGGCAGGAAGTAGTCCTTGGCGGTCAGCGAACCCGTGGCAAACTGCGTGGTTGCCGGCGGTGCAGCCTTGGCGATGCCGTTCTGTGCCTCTGCGTCCGAACGCGAATAAGTGCCCTTGAAGCCGAAATCGACGGTCAGCGCATCATCCAGCAGCTTCACCGTGTCCTGCACGTAGAACTGGCGCGTTTTCCACTTGGTTTCCTGCACCCACTGCGCGGTATCGGGCTGACCCTTCAGGAACTGCCCGATGTCGAACGGACCGGTGACATTGGCCCAGATGTAGCGGGCGGCGCTGCTCTTGTTCTCCTCAAGCCAGAAGCCCGCCTGAAAGTGGTTGAAGGCCAGATCCCAGCTAAGGCTGCCCAGTGCGCCGGTGCGGTTGATGGTATACCGCGTGTCGCGGATCTGCACCGGCACGTCGTCAGCCGTGGTCGTCGTGCCCTGCTTGGACCAACCGACGATCCAGTTGTTGCCCGCGCCCTTGTCGGTGTGGTGATAGACCTGTGCGTGCGCCTTCAGCGTGCTGGTCACGTCGAAATCGCCGGCGAGATAGAACAGGTTATCGTTGCGGAGGATCTGGCCGTTGGTGAAGGTAACGTCCGAATTCTTCTGCGGCTTCGGCGCGTTGACGCACTTCGTCGGTGCGGTCGGCCCGGTCACCGAGCAATAGGCGACGCCAAGGTAGGAATCCCAGTCCGGCGCATAGCCGCCCCAGTCCCAGCCCAGACGGCTCTGCATGTCCTTGGACAGATAGGCATCGTCCGCCTGATTGGTGCGCGAAAGGTCTGCAAAGGCGGTGATCGTGCCGCCGGTGAATTCGTACTTCGCCTTGGCGTTCAGCTGCTTGCCGGTGGAGCGGTTGTAGTCGCGCTGGTGCACGAACAGGTCCTGCTCGCTGTACTGGCCGGAAACATAGGCCGAAAAGCCGCCATGTTCGCCGGTATCCAGGCGCACGAACGTGCGCAGGCTGTCCGCGCTGCCGAAGCTCTGACTGAACGATGCGCCCATGTCCTTGCGCGGATCGCTGCTGACGTAGATCAGCGCGCCGCCAAGGTTGCTGGTGGAGGCGATGCCAAGCCCGGCAATGCCGGTTGCCAGATCGGCCCGGCCAAGGTTTTCGGAGATCAGCGCGCGGCTGATCGAAAGGCCGTTGTAGTTGTTGTAGGCACCGTCGCCCAGCGGCATGCCGTCCAGCGTATAGCCCAGATGCGTGGTGCTGAAGCCGCGCACTTGCAGCGAGAGCGACTGTTCGTTGACACCCAGCGCGTCGATCGACTGTGCACTGACGCCCGGCAGGAAGTTCAGTGCCTTCTGCACGCTGGTGCCCGGCGGCAGCACGTCGAGGTTCGCCGGCAGCAGGGTGGAGACGGAGCGGGTCTGCCCGCTGCCGATCACGACGATGTCGTGAGTTTCGCCGCCGTCCGTGGCGCCCGGCTCCGCATCTTGCGCCTGCGCCTGAACGGATACCGTGAAACTGGCGGCGACCGCCAGCGCGACAACGGACTTCTGCAACATTCATGCCCCCATGTTTTTCGAAAATGCCGATGGATTCCACGGATCGTGGCGGCTGCTTTTCCGGGGCGGGCCTATTCCACGCGTTGATGACGCTTTCGCTACAATCTGGAAACATAAGAGAAAAATCTGCTTCGGGAGGCGTGCTCGTCCCTTGCATCGCCGATCTCCGCAAGCTCGCTTCACTCTGTCCTTACCGCCCCGGTGAAGTTTTCGACGTTTGGCGCGCCGTGCTGGACGGTTTGCGGATGGCGACATAGGCTGCGGGCAAGCCTCGATACGAAACCGGCAAAATCAAACGGGGAGAGGAATGGGAATGGACGTCGAAGCCCGTCTGGCCGCGCTTGAGGCGCGCTGCCGCAAGGCAGAGGATCACCTGGAAATCCTAAACCTGCTAAACACTTACGGTCCGCTGGTGGACAGTGCCACGGCAGGACCGGCCGCCGATCTGTGGCAGGAGGGCGGCGGCTACAGCTTCACTTTGCCCGATGGCGGCACCCGGCGCCTTTCCGCCCCCGAAGAGATCGCAGACATGTACAGCTGGCCGGGGCATCTTGAACTGGTGAACACTGGTTGTGCCCATCTTACCGCCACGCCCAAGATCACCGTGGATGGCGATGCGGCGCAGGCCGTCGGCTACTCCGTGGTCGTGCTGAAGGAGGAGGATCGCTGGTTCCTCTGGCGCGCGGCGGTGAACCACTGGACTCTGGTGCGGACAGAGGACGGCTGGCGCATCGCCGAACGCGTCAACCGCGCATTGGACGGTTCGCCGGACAGCCACGAGATCATGCAGAAGGTGGCGCGGATATGAGCCGCTTCGAGGGCAAAGTGGCGATCATCACCGGCGCCAGCACCGGGTTGGGTCCAGTCATGGCCACGATGATGGCCGCGGAAGGCGCCCGATTGGTGCTTGCGGCAAGGCGCCTTGAACTCGTGGAGGAAGTCGCCGCCGCCATCGGCCCCGCCGCGATCGCGGTGCGCGCCGACGTCACCGACGAGGCGGACGTTGCCGCTATGGTAGAGGCGGCGATGGACCGCTGGGGCCAGGTAGACGTGATGATGAACAACGCCGCGGTTCCCGGCACCGACAAGTGGATCTGGGAGCAGACGGTCGACAATTTCCTGGACACCTATCGCACCGACTGCATGGCCGCGATGCTTTGCACGCGTGAGGTGCTCAACCGGTCGATGCTGGAACGGCGGACCGGATCGATCGTCAATTTCTCATCCAGTGCGGGGTGGGACGGGATGGTGCGGAAGAGCCATTATTCCGCCGCCAAGGGCGCGCTGCGCATTCTAACCAAGACCATCGCGCGCGAGGTGGGAGAGTTCGGCATTCGCTGCAATTGCGTGGTGCCCGGCGCGATAGGCACGGACCTGATGGTCAACTACATGAAGCGCGTCGCGGGCGAGCAGGGAAAGACCTACGAAGAAGTGGAGGCAGGTCTGGTGGCCGGGCTGCCGCTGAAGACTTTCTCCAGCCCGGAGGATGTGGCGCGCATGGCGCTGTTTCTGGCGTCTGACGAAGCGCGGACGATCACCGGGCAGTCGATCAATGTCGATGGCGGTCTGGTGATGTCGTAACCGCATGAAAAATCGGAAAAAAAGGGAGAGGAACATGGCGAACGAAATGCCCGGGGCGAGCGAATTTTCCGGCCTTACCCGCAAGGTGATCGAATATAGCGAGGCGTTCTCTGCGCTGGTCGAGAAATCCAAGACGCAACCCCTTGAGGACGCCGATTGGGCCGCCATCGAGCGCCTAGTCGATGTGGACAGCTACGTCCGCATGGGCGTGTTCCTGGGCCCGCAGGCCGAAGTGATCGATTGGGCCCAGTACAAGTACTATATCACCCAATATGCGGCCGGAACGTCCTGGGAGGGAACGCTGCGGCACGTTACCGAGCAGCCGGGCCGGGTGATCCTGGAACTGGAGGAGCGCAATGCGCGCGGCGACGTAACCGATGTGTCGAACACGGTGACGATCTACGAATTCGACGATGCCGAGCGGATCCGCCATCTGGACGTCTACGTCATGCCGCTCGAAAAGCGGTGAACCTCACGCCATCGCGTGCCCCTGCGCTCCTCTAAGAGTCCGTTTGAAAAATGCCCGCAGGGGCATTTTTGAGGCGGCACCGGCCCTCTCCCCCACCCTACCACCCATCGGTAGTATCCTGCGGGTGGTAGGGTGGGGGAGAGGGCCGGTGCCGCAAAATTCGCATTTCGCGAATTTTCAAACGGTCTCTAAGGATTTCAGAAGTCCACGTAATAATCCTTTGGAAAATCTGCTCCGCCATAGGCCTTGCGCATGGTCCAGGGCTGTCCCTCGGCTTGCCAATAGCTGTTGCTGGCTGGCAGCCCGAGCGCGAGCAGGCTTTCGGCGGCGATATACATGCTGCCGGCATTCGAATAGACGTCGCCCAGGCTGGGCTGATGACGGGCGAAGCCGATCGTCAGGAACCCCTGGGCATTGAAATTGCTGGGATCGGCAAAGATGCGGCGCTGTGTGGCCAGTGTGGCGGCGCGAACCTGACCTTCGGGCAGTTTGGCATGAAGCTGTTTCTTCCATGCCAGATAGGCTAGCGGCTGGTGCACCGCGGTGCGGTAGGTCAACGATCGCCCGACCGGCGGAAACGCGCCGTCCGGGCCGATCATGCGTTCCAGGGCTTCGCCGAAGCGCTGCATCCGCTTGATCTGCGTGGCCAGCCTCTCCTCGGGGTTCAGCTTGTTGAACTTGACCCCGGTGCGGACGAGTACGTCCAGTATCTGCGTCAACATCGGGTGGATGACATAGCTGTTGTACATGTCGAAGTGGAAATGTTCGCCATCGCCGTACCAGCCATCGCCAACGTACCACTCGCCGAACTTGCGGATGGCAAGGTCGATCCGAATGGGGTCCCACTGCGCGCCGACCGATAGCAGGAAGGCCTCGTTCATGGCAGCGAACAGCAGCCAGTTCGTATAGGGCGGGGTTACCCGGCGCAGGCCCTGGATTTCGGCGATGATCCGCGCCTTGGTGGTTGCGTCCAGCGGTTCCCACAGGATCTGCGGCGCGCGCAGCAGCGCACTGGTGAAATAGGCGGAGTCCACCAGCGGCTGGCCCTCCGCGCTCCACAGCAGGTAGTCCGGGCTCTTGGGGTCGACGCTGTGGACGTAGCTGGCCAGCGCCTGTTCGCGCAGTCCGGCACGCAGGCGTGATTCCGCGCTGCCATCGTCCGGCAGCGTCAGCCACGGCGCCAGCCCGTCGATCAACCGGCCGAATGCCTCCAGATAGGCGACCTTGGGATTGCGGCCGTCCCAGGTGGGGCTGAGTTCCGGCGTCCATTCCTGCTGAAGCCGCCCGTTCGCCATGCGTGAGAGCACCGGCGTTGCCATGCGTTCCAACAGGCTCAGCATATAGGCGCGATCTTCGGCACCCGAATGAAGACCGGCCTGGCCGAACGGTTTTTGCCCTGCGACGCGGGCAGTGGCGCGGGCAGTCGCCGCGCCGGTCGAAAGCGCCGCAGTGCCGGCCACGGCGCCGGCCAGCATCGCGCGGCGATCCAGATTCATGGTCATGTTCAGTCCTTCGGAATCGAGAAGTCGAGCGTTTGAGAGGCGGCGTAGGCGTCCCACGCCTCCCGCGTCGTGAAGCTGTCCTGCCCTTTGCTCCACGCGCTGCCCGAATAGTAGACGAAGGGCTTGCCGGGCTGAACGTTGAGCAGGACGAGGTAATTGTCCGCATCCTGCCTGATGTCGGCGATCATGCCGGGATCCACGCGCACCGCGATCGCCATGCGGCCATGCGCGCCGTCTTCCGGGCCCCACCAGGAAATCAGGCCCTTGGCGCGGTCCACGGTCACTTCGCCGTCACGCGCGCCGGTCGTGCGCTTGCCTAGACCGATCCCGACCACCAGCGGGGCAGGGGAGTCCGATTGCAGCGTCGATACCAGCCGTGTGAAATGCGTGCCCAGCGGCAGCGTGAAGCGCCGCGTTTCCCATACCTTGCGATCCACATCCACTGGCCAGGGGGCGTAATCCACGCTGAAATCGGCTTCTTTTCCGCCGGATTTCAGGATGCGGGCACGCACGTAATTGCGTGAGGTCCACAGCTTGTTGTCCTGCCAGATGCCCAGCCCACCGGCGCCGCGCGCAGTGCCGACGTTGTAGAAATCCAGACCCTCGCCGTGATAGCCGTGCTGGTCGCCGCTGCGCAGTTGCCGGTCTGCGAACGGCCAGGGCACGTTCTTGCCCCAGCTATCGATGCCCGATCCGGACGGCGGCTCCGCCGCTTCCAGAGCGCGGCCATAAATCCGGTGTGCGGTCTTGTCGTTTTCCCAGAGCAGGTCGTCATAGCGATAGGGGGCGAACTGGGCCACTGCCGCCGGAGTCTTGCTCTCAGGCGCGGGAAGCGGCTTATCCATTTTCAGCTGCGTGTCAGCCTGCTGCTGTTGGGCGAGTGCACCACTCGATGCCCAGCCCATCGCCAGCCCCGCTGCAACCAGGGTGCGCGCCGATCTTCGAATTTGCCGCATGTCCTCTCCAAGACTATGTGCGAAAGTTGTATGCCAACCTGATAAATTGCTATCTGTCGTTTGCCAAGAGCTTCGTGTAGGAATGGGCAGTGCGGGAGGTTCTTCTTCCGCCGGTGACGAAAGACTTCCCATGGTAAAAGCCGCCTCCCTGGCCGATATCCTCTATGCGAAACTGGAGGAGGAAATCATCTCCGGGGTCATACCTGCCGGATCCAAGCTGCCTTCGCAGAAGGATATTGCCGAGCGCGAGGAAGTGAGCCGGACCGTTGTGCGGGAGGCGGTGGCGCGGCTTGAAGCGCAAGGGTTCGCGGTGGCGCGGCAGGGGTCAGGCGTTTATGTGTCTGAAAACGCCCAATATCGCGCCTTTCAGGTGACGAAAGAAGAGCTTACGGAGCTTTCCGACGTTATCAAGCTGCTGGAAATGCGGCAGGCGATCGAGGCTGAAATGGCCGGTCTGGCCGCCGCCCGGCGCACTCAGGCTGATATCACCGAAATGCGTGCGGCGCTGCGTCGCATGCGTGACGTTGGGGACGATCCCACGGCTTCCGCGCAAGCGGACACCGAGTTCCATTTGGCGATCGCACGGGCCACGCAGAACGATTATTTCGTAAGATTCATACAGTTCCTGGGTGTGCGGCTGGTCCCGCCGCGTAGCCTCTATCTGCGCGACCAGTCGGAGGATGCGCACCAGGCCTATGTCGGCAAAGTTCGTGACGAGCACGAGGCGCTGCTGGAGGCGATCATCCGGATGGACATAGAGGGCGCACGCACTTCGGCGCGGCTGCACATGCAGGAGAGCCTTATCCGCCATTCCGAACTAAGCGATGCCATCACCGGTGTGGACACACGCGAAAGGCCCTAAGTAGTCCGACAATTGACAAATAGATATGGTTGTATGACAACTTTCTCATCACGCGGCGAATCGCGGATGAGGGAGGATGTTCATGAGGGTGGTTACTGCCGCAGCATTGACGGCGAGCGCTTTGGCAATCCTGGCGGCGAGCAACGCAGCCCATGCGCAAGAGGCAACGGCGTCGGGTGATCCGGCTGCCGGGGCATCGGCGGACGCATCGACGCCGACGACCGAGGACATCGTCGTCACCGGGTTTCGCAAGAGCCTTCAGCAAGGCATCGAACTGAAACGCGAAGCCGTGGGCGTGCGCGATTCCATTGTGGCTGAGGATATCGGCAAGTTCCCCGAGGCGAACGTCGCGGACTCGCTCCAGCGCATTCCCGGCGTGTTCCTGTCCCGCGATGGCGCGTCGAACGAAGGGCAGCGCATCAGCATCCGCGGTCTGGGTTCGGAATTCACCGTTACCACCATCAATGGGGCGCCGGTCCACACCACGTCATCGCAGAACGTCGGATCGTCCACACGCGATTTCAACTATGACGTCTTCCCGTCGGAGTTGTTCGGCCGGGTGGACGTCTACAAGTCGCCGCTGGCCAATCTTGAGGAAGGCGGTATCGGCGGCAATGTCGACCTGCAAACGCCGCGTCCGTTCGACAGCGCGGGCCGGGTGATCCGCTATACCGCGCAGGCCAACTACAACACCCAGTCGAAGAAGTGGCAGCCGCGCGGATCGCTGTTGTTCAGCGATACCTGGGGCGATTTCGGCGTCCTGCTGGGCGCGGCCTATGCCAAGAACGTCAACGAGCGTTCGGGCTTCCAGTCGACCGGCGGCTACAACTCGTCCGCGATTGGTTCCCTCGCCTATCAGGGGCCAACCACTGTGGGCGGTCCGTTCCAGTTCCAGATGGACCTGGACAATCCGCTGGCGAACTTTGGCGATCTGATCCGTGATGAGATCAATAACGCCTACTTGCCGCGCTTCTACCGCGTGTTCACATCGAACAATACACGCGAACGCATAGGCCTCGTCGGATCGATCCAGTACAAGACCGATCGGCTGGACGTCAGCGTGGACGGTATCTTCTCCGAACTGAAGGATCAGGCGGACGAATTCACCTTCGGCGCTGCGGTACGCAATTCGCGCACGGTGCCGGGCACCACCAATGCGCCCGGCGTCGGTACGAATTCGGGCATCATCCCGCTCGATGTGCATATCGACGAATTCAACAATCTCTACGGCACGTTCGGCAACACCAGCTTTATCCAGGAAAGCTTCTTCCGCAACGCGCGGACCCGGTTCAAGTATGGAATCGTGCGCGCCGTTTACGACCTGACCGACAATCTGAAACTGTCGGCGCAGGGCAATCTCAGCGACAGCAATGCCCGCTACACCGCCAATCGCATCACCAGCAATATCTACGGCATTACCAGCACGTTCGACCCGACGGTGAACGTCACGTATCCGACGATCAGTTCGCCGGTCGATTTTACCGACCCCGCCAACTTTACCGCGCCGGGGCTGGGCTTCTCGCTCAATCGCGAGATCGACAGGGAGAAGACCGCCCGCGCCGTGCTCGACTGGACGCCGGTGGACGATGGCGATCGTACGTTCGCGATCAAGCTGGGCGGCAGCTATGTGGATACGGGCAAGGAAATCTCGCAGCAGGACGGAAGCAGCATTGCCTCTGCCCAGCTCGCCGGGCTCGATGTGTTCTCGTACATGGATCCGTACATCCAGTTCGGCCGAATCCGTGACGGCGGCAATTCGGGCTATCCTTCTCAGTTCGCGACGTTTCCGCGCTCTTTCGTGATGGACGATCTGGACGCCAATGCCGCCAACGCGGCGGCGCCGGTCAATCTCAATGGCGCGTTCAAAGCCAATGAGATCGTCAAGACCGGCTTCTTCGAAGCCAACTTCACGCTGCCGGTCTTCGGGCGCGAGTTGCGCGGCAACGTGGGCATGCGTTATTCCAACACGCGGACGATCATTCACAATTACCAGAGTGCAGGCTCAGGCGTGTTTCTGCCGCAGCGGCGGGAGGGCGGCTATGATAACTGGCTACCCTCCGCGAGCCTTGCCTATGATGTTACCGACAAGGTGGTCGTGCGCGCTTCCGCGGGCAAGACGATTACCCGCGCGGCGCTGACTGCGATTGCCGGCGGCACCATCGTGCCCAATGTGTTCAACGCCGACGTGACGGTGGGCAATCCGAACCTGCGGCCGCAGATGGCCACGCAGTTCGACGCCGGCGTTGAATGGTACTTCGCGCCGGGCGGCCTGCTCAGCATCGGCGCGTTCAAGAAGGACATCGTCGATCGCGCCATGGCGGTGCAGGACTTCGTTACCTTCGGCTCGCTCGGCCTGCCGGACAGCGCCTTCAACGCGGTTGCGCTGGGCTTTCCCGACGGCGACATTCCCGACGATTTCCTGATCCGCCGGACGCAGTACGTCAATCAGGGCGAACTGAAGCTGAAGGGCCTGGAATTCGCCTATCAGCAGAACTTCACCTTCCTGCCAAAGCCGTTCGATGGACTGGGCTTCACCGGAAGCCTGACGCTGATCGACCAGAAGGGCGACGACTTCGTGACGATGGAGGGCACGCGTGTACCGATCCAGTTCGTGCCGAAGTATTCGTACAGCGCCACCGCGTTCTACGAAAAGGGCCCCTTCGCCGTGCGCGCTTCCTACAACTACCGCGCCAAGACCGGCATCACTTCGCAGAATACCGGCAACGACCAAATTCCCTACACGGCGCCGCAAGGCTTCCTGGACGGGACGGTCAGCTATAAGCTGAACGACATGATCGAGCTGCGGATCGATGCGCTGAATATCACCAACGAGAACGTCTACATCTTCTACTCCGATCCGGACGGCCCGAAGGGCAACGGCAAGTCGCGGCGCGACAATTCGTTCTTCAACGGCACCACTGTCTCGTTCGGGGTTCGCGGCAAATTCTGAGCCACTCCCAACTGGGCGCCCGGGTCCATGGTTCGGGCGTCCTCTCTTTCGCGAGGGGATGATAATGCAGCAAATGCCGCGGGAAATCTTGGAACAGCCTGTCGTCGAACGGGCCGCGGGCAGGGCCGGGCGCTATCGCTGGGCGATCTGCGGCCTGCTGTTCGCGGCGACTGCGATCAACTATGTCGACCGCCAGATGATCGGCGTGCTGAAGCCGGTGCTGCAAGCCGATCTGGGCTGGAGCGAACGCGAATATGCAGACATCGTGTTCTGGTTCCAGTGCGCCTATGCGCTGGGCTTTCTGGCGATGGGGCGCTTCATCGATGCGGTGGGCGCGCGGCTGGGCTATGCCGTGGCCTTCACGTTTTGGACGCTGGCGCATGCCGCGCATGGCCTGGTGGGCAGCGTCACCCAGTTCATCGTGGTTCGCTTCGCATTAGGCGTGGGTGAGGCGGGGAACTTCCCGGCCGGCCTGAAGGTCGTGGCGGACTGGTTCCCGCAGCGCGAGCGCGCCTTTGCGATCGGCCTGTTCAACGCCGGCGCCAATGTGGGCGCGATCGCCACACCGCTGATCGTGCCGGCCATCGCGATCGCATACGGCTGGCGGGCGGCGTTCATCGCCACGGGGCTGGCCAGTCTGATATGGGTGGCGGCATGGCTGGCGATCTATCGCCGGCCGGAAGAGCATCGACGCGTCTCGCCGGAGGAACTGGCCTATATCCGCAGCGATCCCGTCCAACCGGCAGAGCGGCTGCCCTGGGGGCGGCTGTTCGCGGTGCGGCAAACCTGGGCCTATGCTATCCCGAAGTTCTGCATCGATCCCATCTGGTGGATGTTCCTGTTCTGGCTGCCGGACTTCCTGGGCAAACGCTATGGGCTGGATCTCAAGAGCTTCGGCCCGCCGCTGGTCGTCATCTACCTGATGTCGGACCTTGGCAGCGTGGCGGGCGGCTGGATATCCTCGCGCCTGATCGCGCGGGGCTGGAGCGTCAATGCCGCCCGCAAGCTGACCCTGCTGGGTTGCGCGCTGGCGGTGATGCCGGTGATGACCGTCCAGTCGGTGAACAATCTCTGGCTGGCCGTGTTGCTGATCGGCTTGGCGACTGCCGGGCATCAGGCCTTCTCCGCGAATATCCTGACGCTGCCGTCAGACCTGTTCCCGCGCGCGGCCGTGGGCTCGGTCGTCGGCATCGGCGGTACGGCCGGTGCGATAGGCGGTATGCTGATCGCCAAGTTCGTCGGCACCGTTCTGCAGTTGACCGGCAGCTATGCACCGATCTTCATGGTTGCCGGATGCGCCTACCTTGTCGCCTTAGTGGCGCTTCACCTCATCAGCCCCCGCCTGATCCCGACAGGAGAGCTTGCCTCGTGACTATCCGAAACCTGATCCCCGCCGCGATCGTCTGTGCGGCCATGGCGACACCTGCTTTTGCCGCGCAAGCGCCCCAATCTGCTGCTAAGCCTGTTGCGGCCCAGCCTGCAAAGTCGCCGCTGGCCGCAGCGGTGAAGCTCGCCGATTGGCAGCTCGCCCATCTCGACGATCTCTCGCACATCCCCCGCGCCACGGACGAGACGCGCAAGACCCGCGGGTGGGAGCAGGCGGTATTCTGGGTCGGCATGACTGCGCTCGCCGATGCCGGCGCGCCGCCCCGGATTACCGAAGCGGTGCTGGCGATGGGCCGCCGCAACGCATGGCGTCCGGGCGACAACCTCTACTTCGCCGACGATCAGGCTATCGCGCAGGCCTATGTCTGGGCTGCCGCGCACGGCGGCGGAGAGGCGGCGCTGGCACCGACCAGGGCCGCCTTCGACACGGTGGTGGACAAGCCCGCGATCACCACCCTGGCCTTCGCCATCCCGCCCGAAGGCTATGGGGCGACCGAGTGCCTCAAGCGCTGGTGCTGGTGCGACGCGCTGTTCATGGCGCCGCCCGCCTTTGTGGAACTGTCCCGCCAGACCGGCGACAACCGCTACCTGACCTTCGCGATGAAGGAGTTCTGGGCGACCACCGACTTCCTCTATGACCCGGTCGAACATCTCTACTACCGCGACAGCCGCTTCTTCGAACGGCGCGACAAGGGCCGAAAGGTGTTCTGGAGCCGTGGCAACGGCTGGGTGTTCGGCGGCATGGCGCGGGTGATCCCGCAACTCGATGCCGGCAGCGCCGACCGCGCGCGGATGGAGGCGCTGTTCAAGGACATGGCGGCCAAAGTGAAGACCTTGCAGAAGCCGGACGGCTACTGGGCACCCTCGCTCCTTGCCCCGGAAAACTCTCCGCCCGAAACCAGCGGCACGGCGTTCTACACGTATGGCATCGCCTGGGGCATCAATCAGGGACTGCTGCCGAGGACCGAGTACGAACCGGTTGTGCGCAAGGGCTGGGCGGCGCTGGAACGCGCGATCCAGCCGGACGGCCGCCTTGGCTGGGTGCAGCAAGTGGGCGATCGCCCCGATCAGGTTCTGCCCAGCGACACCCAGTACTTCGGCGTTGGCGCCTTCCTGCTTGCCGCGACGGCGGTGGCGGAACTCGACCGCAAGCCGCGCTGACGGAGACGATCCTTGTTCGAAAAGACCTACTACGGGATCCATCCCGGCATGATGCAGGGCGCCAGCAACGAGGACTTGCGGGAACGGCATCTCGTTTCGGGCCTGTTCCGCGCGGGTGAGATCGTGCTGACCTATTCGCACGGCGAACGCTTCATCATCGGCGGCGCCGTGCCGGGGGGCGAGCCGCTGGTGCTGCCGCGCCAGACCGAACCGGAAAGCGCCGCCGGGCACTCACTGCTGGAACGACGCGAACTGACGGTGATCAACATTGGCGCGGGCGAGGGGACGGTCACAGCCGATGGACAGGCGTTTTCGCTGGCAAAGTACGAGGCGCTCTATGTGCCGATAGGCACCGAAACGCTCAGCTTCGCGGGCGAGGGTGCGCGCTTCTATTTGCTGAGCGTGCCTGCGCACACCGCGTTCCCCTTGCGCAAGGTGGGCATGGCGGAGGCCAACGTCATGCAGCGCGGCAGTCTGGAAAATTCCAATGCGCGCACGATCTATCAACTGATCCTGCCGCACACGTGCCAGAGCGCCTCTATCTGCCTGGGGCTGACCCGGCTGGAACCGGGAAGCGTGTGGAACACGATGCCCCCGCACGTTCATGAGCGGCGCTCGGAAATCTACCTCTACTTTGATCTGGAGCAGGACGACCGGGTCTTTCACTACATGGGCCGGCCGGACGACTTGCGCCACATCGTCATGGAAAACGAGGATGTGGTGATCTCTCCCCCATGGTCAGTGCACATGGGCGCGGGCACGCGCAACTACAGCTTCATCTGGGCCATGGCGGGCGAGAACCTGGATTATGAGGACATGGACGTCCTCGACATCTGCCAGCTGCGATAACGGGAGAGAATTAGGTGTCTCGCATGGGAAAATGGCGCGCGGCGGCAGCCGGTATCGCATTGACGGCTGCAACCACGGCGCAGGCCCAGCCGCCGCAAGTGCAGCCGGTGCAGGTCGATCCGTCCCGTCCGGATTGGGAAAATCCTGCCGTCAACGCGATCGGCAAGCTGCCCCCTCGTGCGACCGGGTTCCCGTTCGAAAGCCGCGAACGTGCGATGGCTGGCCATCGTACGCACTCATCCCGGTTCCTGCTGTTGAACGGCGAGTGGAAGTTCGCACTTTCGCCCAGCGCCGACGCACTGCCGGCCGGCTTCGAAAAGCCCGAATACGACGTATCGGGCTGGAAATCGATCAAAGTCCCCGCCGACTGGCAGGCCGAAGGGTTCGACCAGCCGCGCTACAACAACATCACTTATCCCTTTCCGGCCAATCGCCCGCTGATCCCCCACGCAACCAATCCGGTCGGCTCATACCGCCGCGACGTCGACGTGCCGGCGGGATGGAGCGGAGAAGACGTGATCCTGCACATCGGCGCGGCGGGATCGGCTTACTATGTCTGGGTGAACGGTCAGAAGGTCGGCTACTCCGAAGACAGCAAGCTGCCGTCCGAATTCGATGTGACGCGCTTCGTCCATGCGGGCCGCAATACGGTGGCCATCCAGGTGTTCCGCTGGTCCGATGGGTCCTATCTCGAAGATCAGGATTTCTGGCGCGTTTCGGGCATCGAGCGTGAGGTCTTCCTGATGGCGGCGCCGAAAACCCGTATCCGAGACTTCTTCGTCCATGCCGGGCTGGACGACGGCTTTACCACCGGAACGCTGGCGATCGACGTCGCTGTGACGCCCGGCGCGGCGACGAGCGCGCGCTATGTCCTGATGGACGGAGACCGCGCGGTTCTGGAAGGGAGGCAACAGGTCTCTGCCGGACAGGCCGAACGTACCGTGACGCTCAACGGCCGTCTGCCGGGCGTGAAGCCGTGGACTGCGGAAACCCCCAACCTCTATTTCCTGCTGGTCGAACTCTACGACGCCAAGGGGCGCATCATCCAATCGACTTACGCGCGCATCGGCTTCCGTAATGTCGCGATCAGGAACGGCCTGGTCACCGTGAACGGCAAACCGATCACCATTCGCGGCGTCAATCGGCACGAGCACGATCCGGAAACCTTTCATGTGATCTCGCTGGAGTCGATGGAGCGCGACATCCGGTTGATGAAGCAGAACAATATCAACGCGATCCGCACATCGCACTATCCGAACGATCCACGCCTCTATGAGCTTGCCGATCGCTATGGCCTCTATGTCATGGATGAGGCGAACCTCGAGAGCCATGCCTACATGGACTATGCCAACAAGCATCCGGAACATCGGGCGGAATTCCAGCTGGGCTTCGATCCGGCGTGGAAGGACGCGCATGTCAGCCGTGCGGTGAACATGGTTGAGCGGGACAAGAACCACCCCTCCGTCATCTTCTGGTCGCTGGGCAACGAGGCGGGCATCGGTCCGAACTTCGCCGCTGCTGCCGCTGCGGTGAAGGCGCGCGATCCGGACCGGCTGGTAAGCTATCTGGGGTGGGGCACATGGGACGGGATCAGCGACCATCGCCCCAACTGGTACGCGGATATCTACGCGCCGATGTATGATCCGGTAGAAAAGATGGTCGACTATGCCACGAACTGGAACTTCAAGCAGCCGATGATCCAGTGCGAATATGCCCACATGATGGGCAATTCGGGCGGCAATCTGAAGGAATACTGGGACACGATCTACGCTTATCCTAACAAGCTGCAGGGCGGCTTCGTCTGGGATTGGGTGGACCAGTCGATGTACCGATATACCAAGGACGGGCGCCGATATTGGGGCGATGGCGGCGAATATGGCCCCAATCCGGGCGGGGATATCGAATTCGGCGACGGGCTGTTGCAATCGGATCGTACCCCGAACCCGGCGCTGTTCGAAGTGCGCAAGGTCTATGCGCCGATCCAGTTCGACGGATTCGATCCGGCGACAGGCCGTGTCACCGCGCGCAACAGGCACGATTTCATCGACCTTTCGGGCTTTACGTTCGATTGGGAACTGCTGGAGAACGGCATTGCCGTGGCGCAAGGCGTGCTGCCAGCTCCAGGCGTGACCGCTCATCAGGCGGGCACGCTGACGCTACCGATCGGGACGTTCCCCCTCCGCGCCGGGGCGGAGTATTTCGTGACCATCCGGGCTCACGCCAAGGCACTAGCCGTGCCGGCGGTGGAGGATGGGCGCGTGATCGGCTGGGAGCAGTTCGCGCTTAATCCGGGGGCACGTGTCCTTGCGCCGGCGGTCGCAGGGCCGGTATCGACTTCGGAAAAGGGCGGAGTAATCGAACTCTCGGCAGGCGGTGTCAGCTTGACGGTGGACCGCAAGACGGGGTTGCTCAAGTCTTACGCCCGCAATGGCCAGCTGTTGTCGTCTGGAGGCACGCCCAACTTCTGGCGTGCGGTGACGGACAACGACATTGGCATCGGAACAGAGCGCCAACTGGCGGTGTGGAAGACCTTGAGCCACGAACGCAAGGTCACGGCCGTCACGGCGCGCGCGGTCGATGGCGGCGCGCGGGAGATCGCGGTCACCTACGATCTGGGCAAGGGCGACGCGCGTTTTGCGCTCAGCTACCGCATGGAGGGTGACGGTTCCGTTACGGTTTCGGGCGAACTCACACCGCTCAATCCCCAATTACCGCCGCCGTTCCGGGTGGGGCTGGAATTCAATCTGCCAATCGATCTGGATACGGTCGAATGGTACGGACGCGGGCCGCACGAAAGCTATGTCGACCGCAAGACATCGGCGCCCATCGGCCTCTGGCGGGGGCCTTTGGCGGGGCAGAACCACGACTACATCCGGCCGCAGGAGACCGGCAACAAGGTGGACGTGCGCTGGATCGAGGTATCGGGCGGGGGCCGGGGCCTACGTGTCGAAGGGGGCGTCCCTTTGATGGCGAATGCGCTGGCCTTCCCTTATGAGGATCTTGACCGGCACGCGCCCGGCACGTGGAAGTCCACCGACATCCGGCCGCATGACCACGGCACTTTGCTGATCGACGGTGCCCAATGGGGTGTAGGCGGCGATACGCAATGGAGCGAATTCGGCAAGCCCATGCCCCAATACCGCACCCGCCTCGAACCCACGCGTTTTGCATTCCGGATTAGCGCTTTCGACGGCACGGGGACCTCTCCGGAAAAGGCGAAGCCCGCCAACGAAGCGGAAAGCGAATGATGCGATCGGGAGAAGAAATGCAGGCGTTGCTTGTCGAGGCGAGAGGAGGCTGATCCCCTCCGGACGGATAGTAGCCTTCGGCATTCACACCGTCTTGGCCTGAGGAGCGCTCAGTCAATCTCAGACCGCTTTCGGTCTCTCCAAAGGCGCCTATTCGCTTTAGCGGGAGCATGGAAAAGCGGAGACGACTATGAGCACCTCTTCACCGGAGCGCCGGGATCACGATATTCCCTGCACTGACGAGGCCGCTCTCCATAAGGATGTTCATCTCGGATTGCAGATCTGCCGGGCCAACAGTCTGTCGCTCACGCGGCTTCAGCTTGCTCTGAGAAAGGGCGACAGGCGCGGCGTGCTGGAAGCGATCGACCGGCTGCATGACCTGGATGCCCAGATCGGCCGTCTTCTGCAACGACTGCCCATCTCCGCCAACGATGATCTGGAAGCCCAAGCGATCTGCAAATACATCGACGAGCAAAGGATGGCGGTCGCGTTTGAAAGGCTTGCGCTTGTAAGTCAGGTAAGCGGTCCGGATATGCTATCTCCCACCGATGACTGGAGCGCTCCAAATCGGGCGAAAATATCTGGCGGGGGTTCCTCCGACCAGGCTGGCTCACCGATCACGATGCATCGACAGTTCTCTCCGATAGCGCTGGGCCTCGTTCTGGCGCTTTTGGCGCTTGCGGCTGTGGTTGGCGTGATCTTTTTTACTTCAGGGGCTTAGGGCACAGCCCCAAAGTGGGTTGTTAACGCCGCACCCGTGAACGACGACGGCTGCTATCCGGAAACCGAGATGAGGTGGTCAACGACCGCTCTGTCGGCGGTTGTTGCCGAGCTGGACATGGACCGGCGGGTTTCAAACAGAAAGTGTTGGTCCAGCTTCCGCAGTTTCCTGAATCAATCTCTTCAGTCGGCCGGCAGTTTCCGCCGTTGCCGGATTGTAGACCATCATGGTGAGATCGGGGCGTCCCTCCACCGCGAAAGTCGAGAATTCCAGCTCAATGGGGCCGATCATATGATGGGAAAGACGCTTGACGCCGTCGCCGTGCCCCACGACTTCATTGTCCCGCCACAGCGCCGCAAATTCGGGGCTCTGACGGGAAAGTTCCTCCACCAGTTGCGTGATCTCCGAGCCCGCGCCGGCGCGCGCGGCATCGGCCCGAAACGCGCCGACGACGTATCGGGCCACCGTTCGCCAGTCTTCCTGGGCGGCCTGAATGCGTTCGTTCGAGAACATCAGCCGCAGGATATTGCGTCCTTCGCGGGGGAGCGTGGAATAATCGGTCAGCACGGCTGCCGCCGCCACGTTCCAGGCCAGTACGTCCCAGGTCGCCGTGCGGATGATGGCCGGGCTAAATGGAAAGGCGTCCAGCACGCGTTGCAGGCGCGGAGTAATCCCCTCCGCCTGGCGGTAACGGGCTTCGGGTGGATGACCGAAAGCCAGGATGAAAAGGTGTTCTCGCTCCGGCTCGGTCAGCATCATGCCGGCAGCCAGGCGGTCTAGCACGTCCGCAGAAGGCGCGCCGCCGCGGCCCTGTTCAAGCCAGGTGTACCAGGTGGCGCTGATGTTGGAGCGCTGCGCCACTTCCTCGCGCCGTAAGCCCGGCGTGCGCCGGCGTTCGGCAGGAAAGCCGAAAGTTGCCGGGTCGAGGCGCATCCGGCGATCGCGCAGAAAAGTCCCAAGAGCGTTGTCTTCAGCGGTGGCGGACTTTTGCGGCACGGGCGATCCTGTTGACGGCTATACCATGATAACGTCACTACTTTAACAGGAAGATGCGAAAGCCGAAAGAGCAACTCCCCCAATCGGAGTTTCCATTCATGCGCGTATTCCTGACAGGTGCCACCGGCTTCATCGGCTCTCGCATCGTGCCCGAACTGCTGGCCGCCGGCCACCAGGTTGTCGGCCTCACGCGGTCCGACGCGGGCGCTGCTTCCCTAAAGGCTACGGGTGCCGAAGTGCATCTCGGATCGCTGGAGGATCCGGAGCAACTTGCCGCCGGTGCGGCCGATGCCGACGCCGTGATCCACACCGCTTTCGACCACGACTTTTCCAACTTCGTGGCCAATTGCGAAAAGGACGGCCGGGTAATCGCGGCGCTCGGCACCGTGCTGAAAGGCACGGACCGTCCGCTGATCATCACCTCCGGCACCGGCATGGGCACGCGCGCAGATGGCGGGCTGGCGCGGGAGGATGTGTTCAATCTGGACCATCCCAACCCCCGCACGATATCGGAACGCACCGCACAGGACCTGCTCGACGCCGGCGTGAACCTCTCGGCCATGCGGCTGCCGCAGGTCCATGACACGGTGCGGCAGGGGTTGATCTCCCCCTATATCGACATCGCCCGCCAAAAGGGCGTCGTCGCTTATGTCGGGGAGGGGGCGAACCGCTGGCCGGCGGCACATGTTCTGGATGTGGCGAAGCTCTATGTATCGGCTGTGGAGCGCGGAGAGGCCGGCGCCCGCTACCACGCGGTGGCAGAGGAAGGCATCTCAGCACGGTCGATCGCCGAAGTGGTCGCGACGGGGTTGGGCCTGCCGCTCGTTGCGCTGAAGCCGGAGGATGCGGCTGCGCACTTCGGCTGGTTCGCGATGTTCGCCAGCCTCGACATGCCGGCATCCAGTGCGTGGACGCGCCAAGTGCTTCGCTGGCAGCCGACCGGGCCAGATATCCTCAGTGACTTGCGAGCCATGGATTATGCCCCGGTGGCATAAAAGTGAGGACAAGTAAGCGGCAGGAATGGGGCGCATTTAGACGGATTGCTCATTTGTCAGTGCGCCCACAAGCTCCAGCCGCTGCGGGACTGTACCGATCTGGATTCCTTCCTGGCGAAAGCGGCGCAGGAGAGTTGCAAAGGAGTTGCTCCGGGCACTGTAGGCGGCGCGCGGCGTGGCCACATGGGCGAAGCTGTTGAAGAATATACGCCCGTCGGCGATGGAATCGATGAAGACCGATGGGGCGGGTTCACTGAGCACGCTCTCTTCGCCCGCATAGGTTTCGAGCACGATCTTGCGAATTTCGTCGGCATCGACGTCGATGGGCACTGAAAACTGGATCTGCAGGCGGCCCAGTGGACTGGCGAGCGTTTTGTTGAGGACTGTCTTCGTGATGAGTTCCGAATTCGGAACGATCAGGGTGGAGTGATCGCCCAGTTCGATCTCGGTCGATCGGACGCTGATGCGCTTCACGTCGCCTTCGTCCGTGCCCACGCGCACGAGATCTCCGATCTTGATGGGCCGTTCGGCGAGGAGAATGAGGCCGGATACGAAATTCTGGGTAATCGCCTGAAGACCGAAGCCGATGCCGACGGAGAGTGCCGATAGGAGAATGGCTATGCGTTCAATGCCGATCCCGAGCGACGCCAATCCCCAGATCACGGCCAGCGCGACGCCGACGTAGCGCGCGACGAGACTGACCGAATTGCGCCCGCTGCCGTCGAGGTCGGTGGCAGGCAAGTAGCGATGATCGAGCCAGCGCATGAAGGCTTTGACCAGGGTAAGGCCCATGAAGAGGACCAGTCCCCCTCGTACCAGCGCACCGGGCGACACGCTGACGCCGCCTACCTCGAACCCTTGTGCCAGGAGGCCAAGGCGGCCGAACAGGCTGTCCACGTTTCCTGCGCCGAACGGGGAGAGCAGCATGCCGAGTGCCAGTATCGCAACCGTAACGCGCAGGACGCCCGAGAGCAGGACGCCAAATTGGTCGATCGCACTGCCGCGCAGCCCCAGGCTGCGGACCAGCGCATTTCCGAAAGGGCTGGAGCGGTCAAAAACCGTAGACGCGACATCGTCGATGGCTGTCATCAGCAGGTAGACGCCGGCGGCGAGGACGACAGCCCAGGCGATCATCTGAAGCACGAAAAGGCTGAGGCTGAAGTATCCGGCAAGCAGTGCCAGAAAAGCGCCGCTCACCGCCAGCCAGGCCAGCAGGTTGACCAGCCCGAGCCCGGCATTGACTTGTTCGCTGGCCCCGCTTGACTTCGCGGAGCGCAGGCGACCGAGGGTGATCAGTGTCGCGCCGATCAGGAGAATATGGCCAAGGGCGAGAATGGCCTGAGTGCAGGCCGTGGCCGTCGCACTGGTCCCCATTGCCTGATTCAACGCGCCCAGCATGATCGCGCAAAACGCAAGGCATCCCAGAACGATCGTATAGGGCCGCAGACGGGAGGCGGCCTCATCGCTGAGCCGCGCAATTCGCCAGGAGGGCTGGCTGCGCATCAGCAGCGCCCCCAGCACCGACATGGTGAAGCCGGAGGATGCAGAAGCGGCAACGAACGTGCCCGCCAGCCTATCCCAGCCCTCGGGTACCATCGAGGCCCACCGCAGACCCTGAATGAGCGACAGAGCGGCAAGGAGCGGCGTAAGCGTGCCGACCAGAACTCGCCACAAGGCATTGGCAGACCGGCGGACGGAGCGCGCGGGAAACCCTTCGGTCAACATCTTTCGCCCGGCGCGCCGCACTATCGCGCGAAGCGGAACCAGAATGAGAAAACCGACTGCAAGGCCGAGCAGGGCGAGCCAGGGCATGCCCTTCTCGAAACTGTACGCCAGTTGCGCTTGGCCCTGATGGACGAACAGGGCTACTCGCCTGCTGTCTCTGGGCCAGGCATGGGCAAGGGCGTTCCAGAAACCCGGCGCAAGCGGGGAGGGGGAGCGTGCGGAAAGCTTCTCACCCAGTTGCTGCGCCTGGCTCTCCGAAATCTCGTCGGCCAACTGTTGGGCCTCAACGGCCAGCAAGTTGCCGCGCTTGATAGCGGAATCGATGGCCGAGCGCTGTTTTGCAAGGCTTGCCCGCTGGCGCTGAATGTCAGGCGCTTCTCCGCTGCTCGACTGGGGACCAAGGCCCTCCAGCTTCGCGTCGAGCAGCGTGAGCTGTTCCTGCAGCTTGGCACTGGTGTCGGCTGCCGAAGATTTGGCGGCCAGAACCTTGGCCAAAGCCAGCTTCCGGTCGCTGTCGCTCATCCGCGCGTCCATCGATTGATCGACCGACCGGATATCGGTTTCTGCCTTCGCAAGGTCCGAGGATAGGGATGTCAGCGGAGACGATTGCGCGAACGTCGCGCTCGGCACGCAAACCGCCATCAGCATCAAGGCCATGAACTTCAGCGCCAGCCTTTTAGCGAGCATTCGGGCGATCTCCATTTCTTGCAGACCCGGCGGGACGTGTGCCGGCGATGCGAGCGCCTTTTAGGGGCCGGTCGATCTGATACAATCGCAGAGCGGGGAAAAGAGCGGGATGATCGGCAGGCAGACGCTGCGTTCGCGCTTCATCGCCCTATCGAGCCTTCGTCTGGTTTCAATTGGCCGGACGAGAGGCGACGGGTTGAGCGGGCGATCCTGCTGCGTTGCGAATGATCGCCATTAGAGCGAAGCTCGCTAATGCAAGGAGGCTGAGGACCAGCGCAGCGAGACTGACGTACGCCGCCACATACTGGCGCACCGGCCAGGCGTGTTCGAACGGGCGATAGCTTCGGAATGCCTCTGCCTGTTGGCGCTGATTGGATGTGAATTCGTCGCCGGGGCGGCAGCTGTTTTCTTCTGGATAAGTATAGCAGGCGGGGTTCTTGAGATTGAGCCATTGGCCGTGCGTTTCAAGCACAGGACCGGTCGTAAGCTGCGCCTTTCGGAACACCTCCATGCGATACCCGAACATCGGCTCATAGCAGGGGAAGCTACTCGTCCCATCGACCATGGCGGCATTTCTGCCAGCGTCATTGGAACGGATCTTTCCAGCGACCATCCATGGGTCCGCAATCCGTTCGATTTGTGGCACCGCGGCGCCGACCGCGACGCGCGAATAGGCGGCCAGTAGCGGCGCGGGATCATAGCCCTGGGCCTCGTAGTAAGTCATATCGGTGGCGGCGGCTTGTGCGATCGTCAAGGCGATCGCGGCGGTGACCCACCAGGCGCGCCGGTCCGGATCGGCGATGAGGTAGTCCATCAACAATGCCGTCAGAACGCACAGAAAAGGGATGTAGACGAACCAGAAGCGCAGCAGAACCGACATCATCTTGACAACCGGAAGATGCAGAACCAGCCAGCGCAAACCCAAGGCATCCCAGTTCAGCAAGATCGGTATGGTCAAGACCAGCGCCAGCGTGACGATCAGCGGCCAGGACCTGAACGCGGTGCGCGCTGTCAGATCTCCGCAACGGACTGCAGCCCAGATGGCGGCGCCCAGAACCAGCAGTGGGACGATGCCGACCCCATATTCAAACTCCACGCGATCAAGCACGAGCTTGTCGGCGGGGAAAAAGGCTAATGCTTGGGGCACAAACAGCGACATGATGGCCCCGCCTGCCAAGGCAACGAGATTTCCCGTCATGCGCAGGCTCACCGGCCGCGTGACGTGGCTGGCAAAGGCGAGGGCAGGCAGCAGCTTGTAGGCGCACAAGGCAAGGCAAAGCAGCGCGGCGATCACGGCCACTGGAGCAATACCGCGATGCCAGCCTCCCCGGTAAATAAGCAGCAACGCCAATGTGACCATGGCAAGCATCATCGGAAGAATGGTGTTGGTCCCTCCGCTGTAGAAGAGGTAGGCCAATAGTAACCCGGCCAGAATACAGCGCGCGGCAGGGCCGATCATGCGCTCTGCATTGGCCCGCAATCCCTTGTCAGGAGAACTACTGGCAGGCCGGGCAAAGACCAGCAGGGCGATTAGCGGTAGAAGCATGACGCCATGGAAGGTCACGTGGCCGATGATCATGCGCGTGGTGTAAAAACCATTCAGCAGAAAGAGCGCGGAGCCCAAAAGCGCAGAGGCCGTCGAGACGGCATAGACACGCCGCAAAAGCGCATACATGCCGCCGGCTCCGGCAAGGCCGAAGAATATCCAGGAAATGACAAGGCTGGTAAGGGGCGTGAATATCGCCATCAGCGCTTGCGGCAGTGACCAGAATACCGATTGTGGGTTGAAAAGGAACGGTACACCGCCGCAGAATGATGGAATGTACTCAGCCGGTGTCAGCGGGCCATTCACTGTCTGCCAGAAATATCCAGCGGTGAACCACGGCATGAACAGGCCGTAGTCGTACCCTAATCGACCTGCTCCGTTCGGGAAGAAGCGTGCGATGTTCCAGGTGAAGTATGCCAGCGCGCCTATCGCAGCGGCCCAAGGCGCCAGGTTGAAAGTGCGGCGCATCACTTTTCAGGTCCGGCTTGGGCGATGGTGGTTTGCGGCGGGCTCAGTAGATAGCTGATAATACGCCGCTTCCTGATCTTCACGTCCCCACCCCCGTCGCTGTCCCGATCCGGTTAGAGCATGGAATGAGTCATGCAATCCATCAATATCCGTAACGGCGATGCGCCGCCCGGGAGTGTGGGGAATTTGCGGTGCTAAACTGCATCGTCGCACCGATGGTTCGCCATGGTCCATTGCATTGGCCGCCAACGTGAAGAGGAATTCCGCGAAACGATCGGGGATGCGACGATGGGCGAAGTGGGCGAAAGGCCGGTACTGGTGGCGGGTGCCAGCGGCTTTGTGGGCAGTCATATCGTGCGCCTGCTGACGCAGCGCGGTCGCAAGGTGCGGGTGCTGCTGCGCAAGTCCAGCCGGACTGACGCACTGGAAGGCTTGCCGGTGGAGATCGTCCACGGCGATGTGCTCGATCCTGCATCCCTGCGCGCTGCGATGACGGGCTGCGCCACGGTGTTCTACAGCGTGGTGGACCCGCGCTTCTGGCTGACCGACCAGACGCCGATCTACCGCAACAATGTGGAGGGGCTGGTGAACGGCATGGACGCCGCGCTGGCCTGCGGGGTGGAGCGCTTCATCTTCACCAGCACGATGGGCACGCTGGGGCTCAACCCCGATGGCCCGGTGACAGAAGATATCCCCTTCAACTGGCGCGACCGGGCGCCGCCCTACATCCGTGCCCGTCTGGAGGCGGAAGAGCGTTTCCTGGCCTATTGCCGCGAAAAGGAGCTGCCCGGCGTGGCTCTGTGCGTCGCCAATACTTACGGGCCGCAGGACTATCAGCCGACGCCGCACAATGGCGCGCTGTGGCAGGTGGCGTCGGGCAAGCACAAGCTTGTGGTCAGTTGCAGCCAGCCGACGGTCGATATCCGCGACGTGGCCGAAGCGGCGCTGCTGGCGGAAACCCGGGGCCGGGTGGGCGAACGGTACATCATCGCCAACGAATACGTCCACGCGCGCGAATTCTATGGGCTGGCTGTGGCCCAGCGCGGGCTGCCGATGCCGCGCATCCTCCCCTATCGCGCGGCCTATGCCATTGCGTGGATCGGAGAGACCCTGATGAAGCTGACGCGCCGCAAGGACTATGTGATCAGCACCGATGCCGTCTATCTTTCCGACGCGTTCCGGGAACTCAGCCACGAGAAAGCGCAGAGGGAACTCGGCTGGAAACCGCGGCCCTTGTCCGAAACGGTGCGCGACGCGGTGGCCTGGTTTTCCGCCGCCACAGTTTGAAACGGGGAGAGTCCCGCCGCCGTCCGGGCGCCGATGGCCGGACTACATTCTGGTGACCCGGTTTGAGGTGAAGAAGACGAATTGGCGGCCCGAGCGGGGCCTTTCGATCCCGTTCCTGGAAAAGCGCACGGACGGATGAACTGACCATTCCGCGTCACAAGCACTTGCAGGCGCGGTGCATTCCTGCGCAAACCCGAGGTTCAAGAGGCAAGGGAAGAGGTAAGGCGCCGTGCACAGGATCGGCTGGATAGTCATGGCCTTGGTGGCCACGGTTTCGCTGGCAGTGGTCGGCCTGTCGCGCGGGGAGCCGATCAATGCCTTGTGGATCCTGATCGCGGCGGTCTGCTCCTTCCTTGTCGCCTACCGCTTTTATGCGCGCTTCATTGCCAGCAAGGTCATGCGGATAGATCCCGCGCGGCCTACCCCGGCGATCTACCGCGCGGACGGGCTGGACTATGTGGCGACGGACCGGCGCGTGCTGTTCGGCCACCACTTTGCCGCGATTGCCGGTGCCGGCCCGCTGGTGGGGCCGGTATTGGCCGCGCAGATGGGCTATCTGCCGGGGACGCTCTGGATCATCGTCGGCGTCGTGCTGGCAGGCGCGGTGCAGGACTTCATGGTGCTGTTCGTCTCCATGCGGCGCGACGGGCGTTCGCTGGGCGAACTCGTGCGCATGGAGATGGGGCAGGCGGCCGGGGTGATCGCGCTGTTCGGTGCGTTCCTCATCATGATCATCATTCTTGCGGTGCTGGCGCTGATCGTCGTCAAGGCGCTGGCGGCCAGCCCGTGGGGCCTGTTCACGGTCGCCGCGACAGTGCCGCTGGCGCTGCTGATGGGCGGCTATACCCGCTGGATCCGGCCGGGGCGGATCGGCGAAGTCTCCGTGCTGGGACTGATCGGCCTGATTTTCGCGCTGATTTGCGGCCAGTGGGTCGCGCAGTCGCCGTTCTGGGGTCCGCTGTTCACGCTGACACCGATACAGCTTTGCTGGATCCTCATCGGCTACGGCGCGATTGCCTCGGTACTGCCGGTCTGGCTGCTGCTGGCCCCGCGCGACTATCTCTCGACGTTCCTGAAGATCGGCGCGATCTGTGCGCTGGCCGTGGGCATCGTCATCATGGCGCCGCCGCTGCGCATGCCCGCGCTGACCGCTTTCGCCGCTAACGGCGGGCCGGTATGGTCCGGCGCACTGTTTCCGTTCCTGTTCATCACCATTGCCTGCGGTGCGGTTTCCGGATTTCACGCGCTGATCGCCAGTGGTACCACGCCGAAGCTGATCGCCACCGAGGCGGATGCGCCAATGATCGGCTATGGCGCGATGCTGATGGAAGCCTTCGTGGCGATCATGGCGCTGATCGGTGCCTCCATCCTCGATCCCGGCATCTATTTCGCCATGAACAGCCCGGCCGCCGTGATCGGCACGGAACCGCATCAGGTGGCGCAGGCCGTCACCGCCATGGGCTATCCGCTGTCCGCCGATACGCTGGTGCAGACCGCGCGCGATCTGGGCGAGCACACGATCATCTCCCGCGCGGGCGGCGCGCCGACTTTGGCCGTCGCCATGGCCGAAATCTTCTCCCACGTGGTCGGCGGGCCGGCGATGAAGGCGTTCTGGTATCACTTCGCCATCCTGTTCGAAGCGCTGTTCATCCTAACGGCAGTCGATGCCGGTACGCGTGCCGGGCGGTTCATGCTGCAGGACCTGATCGCCATCGCGGTTCCGCGCTTCGGCAAGAATGAGGGGATGGTTCCGGGCCTTGTCGCAACGGGCCTGTGCGTTGCGGCCTGGGGCTTCTTCCTGCATCAGGGCGTGTCCGACCCATTGGGCGGGGTGAACACGCTATGGCCGGTGTTCGGCATCGCCAACCAGATGCTGGCGGCGATCGCGCTGATGCTGGGAACCGTGGTGCTGTTCCGCATGAAGCAGGATCGCTACGTCTGGGTGACGGCACTGCCGGCGGCATGGCTGCTGCTCTGCACTGGCACGGCCGGATGGCTGAAACTGTTCGCTGCCGACCCGAAAGTCGGCTTCCTTGCCCACGCGGCGAAGTTCGAGGCGGCGGCCGATGCCGGGCAGGTGCTGGCGCCGGCCAAGTCGCTCGCCGAAATGCGGCAGGTGATCTTCAACGACCGCATCGACGCCGCGCTCGTCGGCGTGTTTCTGGCGGTAGTGTTGGCGCTGCTGGTGTTCAGCCTGCGCACCTGCATCGCCTCCCGGCGGAGCGCCGTGCCGACCACAAGCGAAGTCGTGGGAACGGTGGTAACGGCATGAGCGGCCTGTTCGCCACGCTGCGCCGGTCGCTTCACCTGATGGTCGGTCTGCCCGATTACGAGGATTACCTCGCCCATATGCGCGCGCACCATCCCGAGCAGCCGGTGATGGACCGCGTGGCATTCTTCCGCGATCGGCAAGAGGCGCGCTATGGCGGCAAGAACGGCGGACGCTGCTGCTGAGCGGGGGTAGTGCGCCTATCCGCTCTAGCCCTGCGGATAATTGCGATAGAAGTCGTTCGGCCAGAGAAAATTGGTGTGGGTGATGGTCACGCTGAAATCGGTGGAGGTGACCTGGTGCCACCAGCCCAGCGGGATGAACAGCGTTTCCCCGGCCATCAGATCGACCTGATGGACGCGCATCCCCTTTAGCGAAGGGAAGCGGTCGATCACGTCCGGCTCCATCAAGTCCCTGATCTCGCTGTAGACGTGAAAGTCGTTGTGGATGCGCGGCCCTTCCAGCGGGCTGGCGAGCAGGATCCGCTTGCTGCCAGCCAGTTGCAGCAGCAGGTTGTTGGTCAGATCGTGGTGGAGCGGGGTGAAGGTTCCCAGCGGCCCGATCCAGGTCATGCCATGCGGCCGTTCGACGTCCCGCGTCAGGAACTTGTCCAGAAAGCCCAGATCGGCGGTTAGCGGTGCCAGTGCCGCCGCATTCGCCCCGGCATTGTAGGCGGTGAGATAGAGATCGTTGCCCGCGCCCGGCGCGCAGATGCGATCTATGAACATGTCGAACGGCATGGTGGTCTTGTGCGCATCCATGTTGCGTTCGAAGTCGGCGTTGCCGCTGCGTCCGGCCTGCACTTCGACCGGGGCGGCGCCGATCTTCGCTTTCAGGTAGTCCGGCGTCCAGCGCTGCAGGGCCGGCCAATCGGCAAGCTCGCCGGTCAGCAGGGCCGGCCAGTTGGCGGCATAGTGGCGATCGAGAAAGGCCTGCCTGTCGATCGCGTCGTAGCGCGGGATCTGGCGATTATCGGAAAGAGCGCCCAGCCGCTGGATCGATTCCATGATCCATTCCAGCTTGCCGGCCGGCTGTCGCGACACTTGCTGCGTACCATTGCCGGCGGCGTGCGGGCATTTCGAAGGCAGCGGCGTATCGGCATGAGCCGGCCCTGCGTGAAACGCTTCCGCCCCCTTGAATTCGGCAAGCCGCAGCTTGGTCTTGTGATCGGCAGGGCCCGGCGCGCCGGAGGCGTAAGTGCCGCGAAAATAATACTTCTGCCACTTGTCCGCCGGCGCAGAGGGTGGATCGGCCGCCATTCGGGCGTGAAAGGCATCGCGGCCGGCGCTCCACCTCTCGAATTGCGCTTTGAGTTCGGGCACTTCCTCGATCGGGCGGATTTCCGGCTCCACTTGTTCGATTGCGGCACGGCCGATCGGGAAGATGAAGCAGAACGGTTCGTTTTCCTCGAAGCGGATTACGTGATTGGGCCGTGTGAAGCGCCAGTTCATGGTGAAACTGTAGGGCGACCAATCCGTCTCGATCAGGCCGGAAAGCGGCGCAATACCGTCCTTGGCGGCGTTGGGCGGGCCGCCGGCCCAGAGGTTGATGCCCGGTTCGGTGCGGAACAGTCCCTCCACATGGAAGGTGAGCACGCCTGCACCGAACAGGGCGACCGGCAATGCCTCCCGCGCGTATCCAGGATCGGGGCGGATGACCACGTCTTCGGGGGCGCTGCCGCCGTTCCACTCGGCTTCGAAGCCGACCGGGCTCAAGATCTCCCAGCCATGGGAATTGGCGATGTCCAGCGGCAGGCAGCGATAGGCGAAGCGTTCGGGCGTGGCATCCATCCAGCCACGCGTCTGGGAAGCGGCGCGAATACGCGGCTTCCACCCCGAATAGACGTAACACGTAAGCTTCATTGCAGGCGACGACCCCCAAATAGGCACGGCGGCGAGTTCAGCCGGCGCCATGGTAATCCGGTGAACGGTAAACGAAAGGGCTGTGCCCTCTCACTCCCTACCAGACGATACGTAAGCCGATATTGCCGCCGATGGCATCGTATTTCCCCTGCGCCAGCCCCTTGGCCCAATCGACACCGGCGTGCAGCCCGATGCCGGGCCGGAGCATGGTGGTGAAGCCCGTTCCCAGTTTCAGCGTCGTGCTCTCGCTCTGTAGCTCCAGGACGTTGGTGTTGAACAGAATGTCGTTCTTCCCTGCGAAGTTGTGCCAGAGATCGACGTGGAGGAACGGCTGGAAAAACGCCGTTTCGGTGGTCGCCACATGCTCGATCCGCGCGGTGAGGCGGCCGGTGTAGGTGGTAACATCGTCGAAATTGATGGCCGCGAAGAGGTCTGCGGTCGGGTCGATCGAGACATTCTGGACGATGAACTGGCCCTGCGCCTCCAGCGTCCAGTCATCCGCCAGCTTGAACGGATAGCCCGCCTCTGCGGAGAACAGATAGGAGTGGCCCTTGAACCGGGCATTCACATCGCGATACGATCCGCCGTGGCCGGACAGCCAGGAATACATCCCGACGAGGTCCACATACCACTGGTTGCTGCCGATGTAGGTGGCATAGCCGCCCGCATTCTCCGATTTCAGGTTCAGGCTGCCGGCCAGCGCGTCCTGTACGCCCAGCACGTTGCCGCGCGTGGTTCCGGATGCCTCGCTATGAGCATAGAACGCGCCGAAGCGCACCTGTTGGCCATCGGCGTAGTTGCGCGAATAAATATCGAAACCGGCCTGGATGCCCCAGACGTGGCCATCGAACGTTGGCGCCAGCTGGTAGTCGGCGCGCACGACGGTCTGGTCGGCGGTCTGCTTGCGACTGTCTCCATAGAGGCGGCCCCAGACCGACGGAGCAATGCCGTCGCCCGACTTGATCAACTGGTCGCCCTGCCGCTCATGGAAAGTTCCCAGCACGCCGAGGCCCAATTCCTGCGCAATCGCCGGGACGAGCGAAATGGACGGGATCTCCGGTCGGATTGTCGGAATCGGCGTTGGCACCGGCGTTGGCGGCGGCGTTCCGCCTCCCGTGGGAGGCGTGGGCGTTGGAGTGGGCGTGGGAACCGGCGTTGGCGTTGGGGTGGGTGGCGGAGTGGGTGTTGGCGTAGGCGTTGGTGTGGGGACCGGTGTCGGTGTAGGCGTCGGTGTCGGTGTCGGTGTCGGTGTGGGAGTAGGAGTTGGAACCGGCGTCGGTGTCGGTGTGGGAGTAGGGGTTGGCACCGGCACGGGCGTCGGGGTCGGTACCGGCACGGGCGTCGGGGTTGGCACCGGCACGGGCGTCGGGGTTGGCACCGGTACAGGCGTTGGGGTTGGCACCGGTACCGGCGTTGGAGTTGGAACCGGTACAGGCGTTGGGGTTGGCACCGGTACAGGCGTCGGAGTTGGGACCGGCACAGGCGTCGGTGTGGTCGTGATGATCTCCGAGCGCAGGAACCAGCTGTTTTCAGTGCCGGCCGTCACCCCGCCGCGGTAGAGTTCGTATTCGTAAACGCCCGCTGCAACCGGGCCGGCCAGCGAAAAAGCGCCGGTGGTGGTTTGCGCGCCGTTGGCGGCGTCCACCACCCGAATGCCGTCCGCCGTCGTCAGATCGCCCGGGCCGTTGACGTTGGTGACGCTGATGGCTGTGGTGCCATAGCCCTGCGCGCCCTGGCCGCTGATCACCAGCCGATCGGACGGTGAATTGTCGTCCCCCAGTTGCGTTTGCAACGCCAGCCGTCCGCCGCCGCCATAGTAATTGCCGTAGACGGCAAAGCGGTCGGTCACGCTGTCGCCGGCGTTGGTCAGGTCGATCAGTCCGTAATTGGCCACCGTCACCAGACTCTGCGACTGGTAGGGCATCACATTGTGCGTGCCTCCGCCCGCATAGACCGTGCTGGTCGCATCGATATAGAGCCGCCCCGTGCTGGTGCCGGAATCGCCCAGCCGCAAAGTCGCATAGTTGGAAAAGGTCAGCGACGATCCGCTGATCAGGTCGATCTCTTCCCAGTTGTAGAAGCGGGAAACGCTGTCCCCGGCCGTCTGGTCGAAAATCAGCCGGTCGTCGCCCAAGCCGCCGTCGATCGGCATGTTGTTGGCCATGTTGGTGGGGGTAAGCTGGAAGAACAGGGCCGTGTCGTTGTCATTGCCCATGTCGATGGCGTTCATCGTGCCGCCCGACCAGTAGAGGAGATCGTCCCCGTCCTGCGTTTGCAGCGGATTGGTCAGCGTGCCGCCCGTCATGACGGCAAAATCCTGCCCGGCGCCCAGCATGACGGCGCCGTTTATCTCACCGCCCAGCATCATGAACACATCGTCGCCGGCGCCGGTGTTGACCCCGGTGCTGATGCCGCGCTGCGGACCAAGGAGCGTGTTGACCGTCCCCACGCGGTTGATCACCACATCGTTGCCGTCGCCTGTTTCCACCGCTCCGCTGATATTGCCGGCATTGTCGATAAAGTCCGCCGAAGTGCCGATGCTTCGGACGCTGTTGGAGATCAGCCCGGTATTCTGGACGAACACGCTGCCGTTGCTGTTGAAGTTCACCGTGCCGTTGATCGTGGCGATATTGAACAGCGTGTTCTGCCCGTCACCATCGATTTCGACCGCGTTGAGGACGGACCGATTGACCACGAGGTTCGCACTGGTCCCGTCCAGCAGCAACTGGCCGTTGATGACGCCGGAATTGTCCAGCGCATTGTCGCTGCCGGCGATGTCTACCGATTGAATGCTGTGGCCGGTTCCGATTGCGATATCGTTGATGCCGGTACCGTCGATCTGGACGGAGCCGTTCATGTCCCCATTCTGGTTGAACACGATTCGCCCGGCCCCGGCGCCAACCAGATTGCCGTTGATGACGCCGTTGTTGTTCAGCGTCTTGGTAAATCCGGCGGTGCCGTCCAGAGTGACGGCGGCCGGGAAATTCAGGATCGATCCGGCGTTGTTGATCTGCACATCGCCGGTTCCTTGCGCGATCAGCGGGCCGTTCAGCGTGGCGCCGGCAAGGATCTCCTCGATAAGATCCATGTTGCTTGACGAATATCCGCCGGAGACCGAGCCGGAGCAGGTCACCACGCCGGAGGCATCGGTCACGCATTGTTGTGCGAAGGCTTCCTGTGCGGCGACGGGCAGCAGCACCGTGGTGGCTGCGGCGCCCAGCAAGGCTTGCCGCAATTTCGTGCGCGATCGGAAAGCGGGTTCTGGTCCGGATAACCGCACATGCGGAGTTCTGCGTCGACCTGTCGAATGCGAAATCGATTCGGCCACGTTGCCTCCTGCGATTAACATCGGAAATGCCGGATCGGATCGCCCTGAGTCGATCACGCCTTTTCATAGGAGTAAAACGACAATCTATTCAATGGAATATCGACGACCTGTTTGAAATGCCGAGCGGATCTATTGAATCGAGTATGTTGATTTAGATAACATTGCACGTTCGTGGCGTGCGGCCATACCGCGACCAGGAATGGTTTACTGCACCTTCATTATGGCCGCGGGCATTAGTGGGATCGGCAGAGCTACCGATTGCCAGTGATCGACGCTTCTCAGCTTACGGCATCCAGGGTGCGGAATGTCGCTGCGAGGTGGTCGATGAAGGCACGCACGGCCGGAGGAAGGCCGCGGCGCGTGGTGAAGACCAGATGGACGATGCCGAGCTGGCCTCCCCATTCTGGCAATATCCGCACCAGCCTACCGGAGGCGAGATCTTCGCGGCAGGAATGGTCGGGCAGCAGTGCAACGCCCAGGTTCGCCATGGCCGCCTCGCGCAGGGCGGCAAAATCCTCGCAGGTCATGCGCGGCTCGTGGCGGTAATCGAGCGTCGCGCCATCGGGGCCGGAGAGGTGCCAGGTCACTTCGCCGATATGGTCACTCGACCCCAGCGTGGGCAGCGTTTCAAGGCGGTTGATCGTCACATCGCGAAGGCTTCCGGCGAGGGCAGGGCCGGCGACGAGGATACGCCGGGACTGACCGAGCGTGCGCATCGTGAGCGAAGCGTCGGTATCGAGCGTCACGCGCACCCGCAACGCGACATCGATACGCTCGGCGATGAGGTCTACGGCACGATCCGTGGCGATAAGTTGCAGCGCCACTTTGGGATAAGACGCCAGAAAGGCGGGAATATGGGACGAGAGCACTTCCACCATACCGCGCGGGCAACTGAAACGGACCCTGCCTTGCGGTTCGGCCTGGGCCTGCGCGACGAGCGCCTCTGCCTGTTCCGCCTCTTCCAGCATGGCGCGGCAGCGCGCGTAAAAGGCCTCGCCGACTTCGGTGACGCGAAAGCGGCGCGATGATCGTTCGATGAGTCGGGTGCCGAGGCGCTCTTCCAGCGCGGCGACGCGCCGGCTGAGCTTCGATTTCGGAGTGCGCAACGCCCGTCCGGCTGGCGCAAAACCCCCGTGTTTCACCACTTCGGCGAAATAGGCGTAATCGTTGAAGTCGGCCATATGCCTTCGCTCATCGTTCTTCTAGTGGAACGATGAGTAGCGATTTTGCTGTCTACAGCCAAGATCGTTCCGGATGCATTTGTTCTCCAGCGGCAGGGAAACGGTTCCCACCGAATGCATGAATGGAGAATGACATGGCTAACAGGTTCGAAAACAAGGTCGTCGTGGTCACCGGTGGCACGACGGGGATTGGTCTGGCGACGGCAAAGGCCTTCGCAGACGAAGGCGCATCGGTGTTCATCACCGGACGGCGGCAGGAAGCCCTCGACGCAGCGGTCAAAGTGATCGGCGGCAAGATCACCGGCGTACGCGGCGACATGAGCAAGCTGGCCGATGTCGACCGCCTTTACGATGCGGTTCAGCAGCAGCACTCCGCCATCGACGTGATCTTCGCCAATGCTGGCGGCGGCGAGTTCGCACCGCTCGGCGCGATTACCGAGGAACACTACGAAAAGACTTTCGACACCAATGTGAAGGGTGTGCTGTTTACCGTGCAGAAGGCCCTGCCGCTGTTGCGTGACGGTGCCTCGGTTGTCCTGACCGCCTCGACCGTGAGCATCTCGGGCACACCTGCGCTGAGCGTCTACAGCGCCAGCAAGGCGGCCGTGCGCAACTTTGCGCGTAACTGGATCCTCGATCTGAAGGATCGCCGCATCCGCGTGAACGCCGTCAGCCCCGGCGTCACCGATACCCCGGGTGTCGATGAACTGTTCGGCGGCGGCGAGGATGCCGAGAATACCAAGGCCTATCTTGCCGGGCTGATCCCCGCCGGCCGTATCGGCCAGCCCTCGGAAATCGCCAAGGCCGTGCTGTTCCTCAGCTCGGAAGAGGCAAGCTTCATCAACGGAGTGGAACTCTTCGTCGATGGCGGTCAGGTCCAGATCTGACCAAGGTTCCTGTGGCCTTCAAGCGCCCGCCCGCCGTCATCCGACGGCGGGCACTGCGCGTTGCGATCATAAGATCGCATGAAGCTGCGGCCGTTACGTCGGCGAGAGCAGCCTATTGGGTGTTCAACCGGCTGACACGATGGAATATTCAAGTCGCACATCGTCGAGCAGTCGCTCAATCGCAGCGCGCTGGGCATCGGTGCCACCAAGCCTGACATCCCAATTGCAATGAGCATGCGTCTGTGTGTCGCGCACGATGATCTTGCCGAGCGCCCGCCGCCATGTCTGCGATGTGCCGCCTCTCTCCCGGATAAGGCGGGTGATAAGCAGAAGTTCGAGGTCGGAGGAAGTCATCCCCACCGCTTAGCCGTTGTTGGCGGCTAAGCAAGCTGCAAGCGTTGCGGGCTTTTCTGCCGATTGCTTCCAGATGCCTGCCGGGATCAAACACCCCGCGTCTGCAGCTTAGAGCAGTTTCCGATCCGATTGCATCGGATCAACTGCTCTAAGTTATTGGTTGGCCGCATTTTCCGAGTCATCAGATGATTCCATCTGATTGGAAAATGCTCTAAGCCCCAGCAGTAGGAGCGGACTGGGCAAGCATGACCTCGCCTTCTTCCTCTCCGTCCCAGTAGTGCGCGCGTTCGCCGCTGACCTTGATCAGCACGAGGCCGGGCGTTTCCACACCGTCCGGCCACCATCGGTTGAGGCCGTCAGTCCAGTGTTCGGCAAGTGCAGACCTTTCGCGGATCAGGCTGGCCCGGCCTTCGACCGCGAGAAAGAAAGGACGGTGGCCAAGAATTCCGGACTTGCCCTGATAGCTGAGCGTGACGGCCGCATTGCTTGCGATATCGGAAACCATCCGGGTCTTCTCTTCGGTGAAGAACCAGGCATCGCCATCGTATTCGACTTCGCGGTTGTTGCTCATGGGCCGCGCGGCGATCGCGCCGTTCTGGGTATGCGTGGCCAGCATCGCGAAATCGATGTCCTTCATCTTCTCGGAAAGATCCTTGAGCGTCTTCGTCATGAGTGCGTTCCTCTGAAATCGGATACGCATGTCAAACGCACAAGGCGCGAACTCTGCTCTCGCCACCTTCTGAAATATCGCTCTGCCCGTCGCATCGATGATCCGGATCAGCGTTCTGCCGGCGTAGCATTGCCGGCACCGGGTGAAGCCTATGTCCGCCGTTCCAGCACGGCCTGCGTCATGTGGATGAGTTCGGCAACGGGCTCCGCATTCTCGCGCGCATAGAGCGAGACGACCATCGGCGCCGCGTCGCCCAATCCGGCCAATTGGCGCAATGTCCTGCCTTTCACCACCGAGCGCGGCAGCAGCGATAGCCCCATGCCGGCCTCCGTCGCGGCCAGAACGCTCTGCAGACTGCTGCCGGAAAAGGCGACATACCATCGCTGCCCTGCTGCTTCGAGCGCGCGGAACATCGTCTCGCGATAGAGGCCGCCGGGCGGGAAGGTTACCAGCGGCACCGGATCGCGGTCCTCCACCGTCTGATCGTGCGGGGCGAACCAGCCAAGCGGTTCCGGGTAGCTGGCGCGGCAATCGGCCGCCGGGCGGTCCTCTTTCACGACGACAAGGTCGAACTCACCCTGCCGATAGCGCGCGGCCAGATCGCGGCTGAGGCCGGTGACGACATCCAGGCGGATGCGGCTGTGGGCCGCCGCGAAGCCGGCAAGGCGCTGCGCCATCGCTGGCGTCGCCAAATCTTCGGGCAGGCCGATGGAAACGCTTGCCGTTCCCGCCGGATCACGCAGGAGGTTGCGTGCCTCCTCATCGAGTTGAAGGATGCGCCGCGCATGGCCAAGCAGCCGCTCCCCCATGGCCGTGGGGCACACCGGGCGCGCTGCCCTGTCGATCAGCGGATGGCCTGTTGCCTCCTCCAGCCGCCCCAGTTGCTGGCTGATCGTCGACTGCGTCATTCCCAGTTGCTCCGCCGCGCGGGTGAAGTGACCGGTGTCGACGATGGTCACGAAACTGCGCAGAAGTCTGGGATCGAGCATGACGAGTATTCACATATCGAATGATATGCATTTTGACATCTAATTTGTGAATGAAGTCGCAGTCTCCTATTACAGCGACAAAGGAGACAGGTGCCCATGAAGTTTCTCGCCCCGTTGATCGCCGGCCTCATGGCCTCCGCATCGCCCGCGCTGGCGGCAAGCGAAGGCGACGTAATGATCCGCCACGTCACCGTGATCGATGTCGAGCACGCGCGCGAGGTGAAGGATCAGGCCGTGGTGCTGCGCGGCGCGGACATCGTTGCCGTGGGCGGCGATGCCGCAGTCTCCCGCCAATGGCACGCGCAGGACGTGGTGGAGGGCAAGGGGCGCTTCCTGATTCCTGGGCTGTGGGACATGCATGTCCACTTCGGCGGCGGGCCGGACCTGATCGAAGAGAACAAGGCGCTGCTGCCGCTCTATGTCGCGCATGGCATCACCACGATCCGCGACTGTTCGGGTGACCTTCCCGACCAGGTGCTCGCCTGGCGCGGCGAGATCGCCAATGGCACGCTGTTCGGCCCGCGCCTGCTGACGTCCGGCGCCAAGATCGAAGGCATCAAGCCGGTGTGGAAGGGCACTATCGAGGTGGGCAGCAAGGCCGACGTCGATGCGGCGCTCGCCCGCCTGCAGGACCGTGACAAGGTGGACTTCGTGAAGATCACCGATAGCACGCTGGATCCGCAGCTGTTCCTCTATGCCGTATCGCAGGCGAAGGCGCGCGGGCTGCGCACCTCCGGCCACATACCGATGGCCCTGACCGTCGGGCAGGCGGTAGACGCGGGGATCAGCTCGATCGAGCATATCGACTATGCCTACAAGGCCGGCGTCAAGGACGAGGCGGCCATCGCGGCGGACTTCGCGGCCGGCCGCATCGACCGGGCGGAAGCGAACCGGCGGCTCGATAAGGGGTTCGACCCCGCCACGGCCATGGCGTCCTACCGCAACTTTGCGCAGAAGGGCGTCTTCGTCACGCCGACGCTGAACGGCGGCCGCGTGCTCGCGTGGCTGGACGCGGACGATCATGCCCACGACCCTTACCTCGCCTATATCGGCCCGAAACTGCGCAAGACCTATGATTGGCGCATCCAGCGCGCGGCGCAGGCGGATGCGGCGGCGATCGAGGCGCGCCACGCCCATTTCGAGCATGAGGCTGCCGTGCTGCCGATGCTGGAAAAGGCCGGCGTGACGGTGATCGCGGGCACCGACGCGGGCTTCCTCAATTCCTTCAACTATCCCGGCATCGGCCTGCATGACGAGCTTTCGCTGTTCGTGAAGGAAGGACTCACCCCCGCGCAGGCACTTTCCGCCGCGACCCGCGCCGGGCCGGCATGGTTCGGCCTGCTCGACCGCTATGGCGCGGTGAAGAGCGGCATGGCGGCCGATCTGGTGCTGCTGGACCGCGATCCGCTGAAGGACATTTCCGCGACGCGCGCGATCCGGGCAGTGGTGATGCGGGGCAAGCTGCACGACCGCGCCGCGCTCGACGCGATGCTGGCCGATACCCGCGCCAAGGTTGCCGCCTGGAACGCCGCCGAAGGGGAGGCTCAATGATCGATCGCCTCTTCACCAATGCCTTGCTGCCGGACGGCCGCTCGGTCGATCTTGCAGTAGGCGATGGACGCTTCGCCGCCGTCGCGCCCAACCTGCCCGCAGCGGTGGAAACGGTTGATCTGGGCGGCAGGCTGGTCCTGCCCGGCTTCGTCGACGGGCATATCCATCTCGACAAGAGCTTCGTGGGTGAGCCCTGGCAACCCCATCGCCCTGTCGAGAGCCTGCGGGAGCGACTGGCCGCGGAGAAAGCGCTGCTGGCCGGGATGCGCCCCACCGCCCAGCGCGCCGATGCACTGATCGCGCAAGTCGCGGCCTTCGGCACCGTTGCCATGCGCAGCCACGTCGATGTCGACGCCACCACCGGCCTCTCCCACCTCCACGCCGTGATGGAGGCGCGCGAAAAGTGGCGCGATCGGGTGGACATCCAACTGGTAGCCTTTCCTCAGGCCGGCATCCTGACCTGCCCGGGCACGGCAGAAATTCTTGAGGCGGCGATCGCTGACGGCGTCGAGGTGGTGGGCGGGATCGATCCGCAGGGCATGGACGGCGATTCCGACGGGCATCTCGATGTGGTGTTCGGCCTTGCCGACCGGCGCGGCGCCAGGATCGACATCCACCTCCACGAAGGTGGCGCCGATGGGATCGCGCAATTGCATCGCATCGCCGCGCGCACGAAGGCGCTGGGTCTAGCCGGGCGCGTCGTGGTCAGCCACGCCTATGCGCTGGGGGATGTGGACGGTCCGATGCTCGACGGCGTCGCTCGCGCGCTTGCCGACGCAGGCGTGGCGATCATGACCAACGCACCGGGAGACCGCGCTTTCCCGCCGGTTCTTCACTTGCGCCAAAACGGCGTGCGGGTCTTTACCGGTAGCGACAACATCCGCGACGCCTGGTGGCCCTACGGCAATGGCGACATGCTCCAGCGGGCCATGCTGATCGGCTACCGTTCAGGCTTCTACCGCGACGAAGACCTTGCCGTCGCCTTGGCCATGGCAACCGATGAGGCGGCGAGCGCGATCGGACTGGAAGTGCCCCAGCTGGAAGTGGGGATGCCGGCCAGCTTTGTCGCCGTGAACGCCGATGCGCTGCCGGCCGCCGTTGCAGCCCCGCCCGCCGATCGCGTGGTCGTCCACCGCGGCCGGGTATTCTGACGCGGTCAGTCTTTTCGCCGCAAGGCTCCAAGATCGATCGCGTGCTTGTTCACCTTGTAATAGAATGTCTTGCGCGGCAGATCGAGTGCGCGAATGGCCGCACCGATCTCGCCGCCAGCCGCTTGTACGGCTGCGATGATTTCCTCGCGCTCGAAGGCATCGACCCGCTCGGTAAGGCCTTTGGTAGCACCCGGTGACGGTGCGGGTGAGGGATCGCCAAGGCCGAGCACGAACTGCTCTGCAAAATTTGCGAGTTCACGCAAGTTGCCCGGCCAGTCATGGCGTTCCAGCATCGCGCGCACCGGGGCGGTAACGGCCGGCAAGTCACGGCCGAAGCGACTTGCCGCATCGCCCGCAAAGCGGGCAAAGAGTGCCGGGATGTCCTCCCGGCGGTCGCGCAGCGGTGGAACGCTCAGGCGCATGGCGGCAAGGCGATAGAACAGCGGGGGCAGAAGCGCAGGGGGCGGGCCTTCGGCGGCGTTCTGGCTGGTGGAAATGATCCGGACGTCGATCGGCAGCGCTTCGTCCCGGCGGCGCAGCACGCGCTGTTCGGCGAATGGCAGCAGGCGCTCCTGCAAATGGGGTGGGGCGCGATCGACGTCGTCGAGGTACAGCGTGCCGCGATGCGCGGCTGCAAGGCCGGGTTCGGCATGCCCGCTGGAGGCGAACAGTGGATCGACCAGCGCCTCGGGAACACCGGCACAGGCCAGCGGCAGAAAGCGGTGGCGCGCACGCTTGCCCGCGCGATGGATCAGGCGGGCGAGGAGATCCTTGCCGGTGCCCGTTTCGCCTTCGATGAAAAGGTCGATATCGGCATTGGCCAGAACCGGAATCATTTCGCGCAGGCGGCGGATTGCAGGGCTTTCGCCCAGAAAGACGGGCGCGTCGTCGGCCTCAGCCAGACTGCGCAAGCGGCGATTTTCCAGCGTGAGCGCGCGCGCGGTGGCCGCACGGTTGACGGCGGCGATCAGGGCGTCAGGCGCGAAGGGCTTGGTCAGGAAATCCCACACGCCGGCCTTGAGCATCTGCACAGCCATTTCGATATCGCCGTGACCGGTCACGAGGATCACGGGCAGTTCGGGATCGCGTTCGTGAAGCTGGTGGAACAGGTCGATACCCGAAACGAGCGGCATCCGCACATCGGTAACGACTACGCCCGGCCAGTCCGGCGTGATCGCGGCCAGCGCCGGGACGGCGGCGGGAAAGTGCTCCACCTCGAAACCGGCAAGGCGCAGGAGCTGCGCGGTCGAGCGCGCCAGATCGTCATCGTCTTCCACGAGTGCGATGCGTGGGGCAAGATGCGGCGTATCGGTCATCAGGCAAGTCTCAGGCGGAGTTCGAAGGTCGCGCCGGTTTGACCGGGCGCTGTATCGCGCGGCATCAGGCGCAGGGAACCGCCGAATTCCTGCGCAATGTCCTGCGCGATTACGAGGCCGAGACCCAACCCTTCGGTGCGGCTGGTGGCGAAGGGGGTGAAGAGGCGGTCGGCGATGTCCGGCGCGATGCCGGGGCCGTTGTCGGCAATGGTGAGCAGCAGGGTATCGCGCTCGGTTGCCAGGGACAGCACAATAAGCGGATCGGGCCTCCCGGCGAGCGCCTCGGTGGCGTTCTGGAGCAGATTGACCAGAATTTGTTCCAGCCGGACCTTGTCACCCCGGACCTTGAGATCTTCAGGTATTGCAGGCGTTTCGAAGGTCACTGCCGTGAGGCGTTCCTTGAGCAGCAGGCGGGCGCCTTCTAGCACTTCCGCAAACGAGACGATCCCCGTGCTGCCGTTGCCGCCGGCACTGCCTTTCCGCGCAAATCCCCGAAGCTGGGCGGTGATGACGCCGATGCGCTCGGCCAGTCGGTCTATCGCCGAGAGGTTCTCACGGACTTCCACGGCTGCTCCGAGATCCAGCAACTGGCCCGCCGACGCCGCATAGTTGCGAATGGCGGCGACCGGCTGTGCGGTTTCGTGCGCCACACTGGCGGTCACCTGCCCGAGTGTGGCCAGACGGTTGGCCAGACGCAGTTCCTCGCGCAGCAGGGCAGCGCGCTGTTCGAGCGTGGCGCGCTCGTCCATCTCCCGCCGCAATTCGGCGGTGCGTTCGGTGACGGCGGCTTCCAGCACGGCGGTGCGTTCGCGGCTCTGACGGTTACGCTGGACAAGCCAGCGGAGCGCACCGATCGCCACCAGCGCGAGAAGCGCGGCCACGATCTGGGCACTGCGCATCGGCGTCGTCACCGCGACCCGGATCGGCAGTGCAAGGTTGACTTGCCATCCGTCGCGATTGGGTGGGCTGGCGGCAGGCAAAAGCGCGCCGGTCCGCTCCGGCATCCGAAGCAGGCCGTCGCGGTCGATCGCAAAGGGCCTGGGCTTCAGTTCCGGTGCGCCGATGTCGCTGGCGACTGCCTTTCGTTCCATGGCTCCGATCGGGCGGGTCATGGCGAAGCGCCAGGCCGAACGACTGGCGACGAGGATCACGCCGTCGGAATTGGTCACGAAAGTCTCGCCGCCGGCGACGCGCCACTGAGCCTCGATCCTGTCGAAGTCCAACTTGATGATGATCACGCAGTTCCCGGCCGCTCTGCGGGCGAGGTAGAGGCCGGGAAGATGGCTGACCGTGCCGAGCGCAAATTGGGAACCGTCGCCGGTCCTGAGCGCATCGCGGTAGTAGCGACGAAACCGGTAATCGCGGCCCACGAAGCTGTCGGGGCGGTTCCAGTTGCTGGCGGAGATGGCGAAGCCGTCCGCACCGACAAGGTAGATCGCAGAAGCGCCGATGCGATTGGCGAAAGCTTCGAACTTGGCGTTCAGCCGCTTGACCGCGCCGGGCTCGGCATGGGCGGCAGCGATCACGTCGCGGTCGTCGGCCAGAGCCTGCGGTAGCAGGCGGAACCGGGCGATCTCGCTGTCGAGCAAGGCCTGCCGCAAGCGGGCATCGGCCTCTACCGAGGATGTGAAAGCGGCCGTGGAACTGCGGCGCACGATTTCCCCCGCGACGCCGCCTGCGATCAGGGCAGCAGCAAGTGCGGCAAGAAGCCAATAGAGGCCAGGGCTGCGAGTCACGGGGGCAGGTTAGACGGCAGTGCAGCGATGTGCAAATTTCTGCACATCGCTGCACTGCAATGTGCCGATTTCAGCCCAGACCCAAAGGCCTCACGCCGCGGAAATGGCCAGAAATCCGTCATTTAAAAGGATTGCAAAAATGTCTTTGGCCGCAGCGTGAAAGCGAACAGTTTCTGCCCAGCCCGCGATAAGCATAAGTCTTGCGCGTGCAGAGAGAGGAAGAAAGGCCTGCCATGCACACCCCATTGCCCGATACGCACGAGTCGTCTGCGCCCACGCGCTGGTACGGCCATCTCTACGTGCAGGTGCTTATCGCCATCGCGGCGGGTGTCACGATCGGACACTTCGCGCCCGCCACGGGTGAGGCGCTGAAGCCGCTGGGCGATGCCTTCATCAAACTGGTCAAGATGGTGATCGCCCCCGTCATCTTCCTGACCATCGTGACCGGCATCGCCTCTATGCGCGACTTGCGCTCGGTCGGGCGCGTGGCAGGCAAGGCGTTCGGCTATTTCTTCTTCTTCTCGACCCTGGCGCTGATCGTCGGGCTGGTCGTGGCGAATGTGGTTCGCCCCGGCCACGGCCTGAACATCGACCCCGCCACGCTCGATGCCTCGAAGGTCGCACTCTTCTCCGAGAAGGCACACGAAACGACGATCACCGGGTTCCTGATGGGTATGATCCCGGATACGTTCCTGTCCTCCATGACCGAGGGGAATATCCTTCAGGTCCTGGTGATCGCCATCCTCTTCGGCATTTCACTGGCCATGCTGGGCGATCGCGGCGCCCCTGCGCTCTCGCTGCTGGAGACCATTTCGCTGGTTTTCTTCAAGCTGGTGTCGATCGTCATGAAGGCGGCCCCCGTCGGAGCGTTCGGCGCGATGGCCTTTACCATCGGCAAGTATGGCGTCGGCAGCCTTGCCAATCTGGCCGGGCTGGTGGCGACGTTCTACCTCACCTCGGCGCTGTTCGTGGTGGTGGTGCTCGGCGTGGTCGCCCGGCTGGCAGGGTTCTCGATCTTCTCGCTGATCTCCTACCTCAAGGCCGAATTGCTGCTGGTGCTGGGCACGTCGTCTTCTGAAAGCGCGCTGCCCTCGCTCATGGAGAAGATGGAGCGCGCCGGCTGCCCCAAGAGCATCGTCGGCCTTGTCGTGCCGACCGGCTACAGCTTCAACCTGGACGGCACCAATATCTACATGACGCTTGCCGCACTGTTCATCGCGCAGGCCTGCAACGTGGAACTGACACTGGGCCAGCAGGTCCTGCTGCTGGGCGTGGCCATGCTTTCGTCCAAGGGCGCGGCGGGCGTTACCGGCGCCGGCTTCATCACGCTGGCCGCCACGCTGTCCATCGTGCCGTCGGTGCCGGTGGCGGGCATGGCGCTGATCCTGGGCGTGGACCGCTTCATGTCCGAATGCCGCAGCCTGACCAACTTCATCGGCAATGCCGTGGCGACGGTGGTGGTCTCGCGCTGGGAAGGCAAGCTCGACACCGAGCGGTTCAAGGCCGTGCTCGCCAATCGCGAGCCTGCCGCCGAGATGAGCCCCGCGCTCGTCTGACCTGACCGGATCGGGGGGCTAAGACCCCCCACAGGAACCACAGACATGAAGACAGTGCCTGCGCGGCTGCTTGCCGCCACCCTTTGCTGCGCCCCGGTTATAGGGCCGCTGCCAGCCCATGCCGAAGAAGTGAAAGCCCCGGTTTACCCGGTTTCCGCCAACGGCGACGGCGCGCTTAACAATGGCTACAGCATTTCCCGTTGGGCCGAGGACTGGCGGGTCATGGCCGACAAGTCCAAGCGCAACGACCCGCTCGACCGCTTGAAATTCCTGCCGCTGAACGGTGACGGTGACATCTACCTCACGCTTTCGGGCGAACTGCGTCTGCGCATCAACCAGACCACCAATCCCAACTTGCGCGAGGCAGAGGCGCAGCGGCAGGACATCTCCCGCGTGGTGGCCGGCGCGGACTTGCACGTGGGCCCGCACTTGCGCTTCTACGGAGAGCTGGCGCATGGCGGGCTTGGCGGCGAAAATCTTGGCGTCCCGTCCAGCAATTTTCGCAACGGCCTGGTCGCCCAGCAGTATTTCGCCGAAGCCACCGCGCAACTAGCCGGGCTGGACGTGGGCGTTCGTTACGGCCGGCAGGAGTTCGTCGACGGACCCAACCTGCTGACCTCGCAGCGCGACAACAACACGATCCACTACACGCTGAATGGCGTGCGGGCCTGGGTGCGCGGCAAATCCGTGCGTGCCGATGTGTTCGACCTTCGCCCCACCGCCTATGGCGAGGACGGTCTGGCCGACGACAAGAGCGATCCGGAGCGCCGCTTTTCCGGGGTGACGCTGGGCTTTGCCGTACCCAAGACGTTCCTTGGCGATTCCAAGCTTTTCGTCGATCCCTTCCTCTGGCGACGTCGGAACGGCGTTGGCACTTGGGGAGGGCGGATCGGCCCTGCGACGCGCTATTACGGCGGCGTGCATGTCTATGGCGATGCCGGGCCGATCAACCTCGACTGGACGGTGAACCACCAGTGGGGCGAGTTCAAGGACCAGAAAATCGACGCATGGCAGGTTCTGCTCGCCCAGTCCTTGCGCCTCGGTTCGGACAAGGCCGCCCCGCGTATCGGCGTGAGCGCGGACTATGCCAGCGGCGGTGGCGGCTATGGCGACGGCAAGCTGCGCGATGCCTATTCGCCGTTCGGCAATAACGTCTACTTCAGCTATCAGCTCTATCTGACGCCCACGAACATTCGTTCCGTCGCCCCCACTTTCAGCTTTTCGCCGCTCAAGTCCGTGAAGGTGAGCGCGGAATACCGCTTTGCGTGGCGCGACAGTGTCACCGATGCCGTCTATCGCGCCAATGGTCAGCCGTTTGCCGGCACCCAGAACGGCCGGGCCCGCAAAATCGCCGAACTCGCGCGGCTGCAGGCCGTCTGGACGATCTCACCGCGCGTTTCGTTCACCGGCCGCTACGAGCATCTTCAGGCCGGCCCCGCGCTAACCGATGCCGGATACAGGAGTTCGGATTTTCTCGCGGGCTGGTTGAGCCTGCGCTTCTAGGGGCCGGACCGCCGGGCATGGAGGCGGGCAAGGTCAATGAACGCCCGCAGCTTGGCGGGAACGTGGCGCCGCCCGGAATAGTAGAGGCAGAGCGGCGGCTCTTCCGGCATCCAGTCCCTGAGCAGCGGCGTCAGGCGTCCCTCCCGCACATGCGGCGCTGCCGTCTCTTCCGCCAGATAGGCGAGGCCCATCCCGTCCAGCGCTGCGTCGAGCATAAGCCCGCTGTCGTCGAGGATCAGACGACCGGGAACGTCCAGTTCCAATCGCTGGTCATCCCGCGCGAATTCCCAATGATAGATACGTCCGTTCCCCATGCGGTAGCGGATGCATTCGTGCCCAAGCAGGTCCCGTGGCTCGACCGGAATCGGACGATCGCGCAGGTAGTCCGGTGAGCCGAGGACGACGAGGCGTATCTCCGGCACGATGGGCACGGCGATCATGTCGGGCGGAACGCTGTCCCGCAAACGTATCCCGGCGTCGAAACCTTTGCCGATGACGTCGACCAGTGCCGCTTCGCTGACGATCTCCACTTGCATGCGCGGATAGCGGGCAAGATAGTCGCGGATCAACGGGGCCATGACGAAGCGTGCCGCGCCCGCCGCCATGTTGAGCCGCAACAGGCCCGAAGGTTCGCCCAGATGTTCCCCTGCGTTCTCGATCGCGCTGTCGATCGCGGCGAGCGCCGGAAGGACGTCTTCCAGAAACTGCGCGCCCGCCGCGGTCAGTGCGACACTGCGCGTGGTTCGGTTGAACAGGCGCACGTTCATGCGCTCTTCCAACGCGGCGATGGCATGGCTGAGGCCGGAGGAAGATACCCCCAGTTCGCGCCCGGCAGCGCGAAAGCCGCCCCGGCGAGCGACGGTGGCGAAGGCTTCCAGTTCGGCCAGGCTTGCCTTGGGCATTGCGCGATATTCCTTATCAACCTGTCTCTTATTGTCCTTCTAATCGGAACAGCGTGCCGGTTCCATATCGCCAACGAGCAATGGAGACCGACAATGCGGAATATCGACAAGATCTACATCGACGGCGCTTTCGTGACGCCGCACGGCGATGAACGCTTCGACCTCTTCAATCCCGCCACCGAAGACAGGATCGGTTCCGTGCGGCTGGGCGACGCGGAGGATGTCCGGTTGGCGGTCGCGGCAGCCAAGCGGGCGTTCCCCGGCATGGCCCGCACCACGAAGGCGGAGCGGATAGCGATGCTTCATCGTTTGCGGGACGCCGTGACGGCCCGGACCGGCGATCTGATCGCCGCGATGACCGAAGAATATGGCGCGCCGGCCTACTTCACCGGGTTTTCGGTGCAGAACACCGCCTCGGTCTTCGAAGTCATGGCAGCGTCGGTGGAGGACTATGCCTTCGATCGGATGGCAGGCTCCAGCGCGGTGACGATGCTGCCGCTCGGCGTTATCGGGGCGATCACCCCGTGGAACAGCAATTTCGGCTTCATCGCCACCAAGCTGGCCCATGCCATCGGCTCGGGATCGACGATCGTCATCAAGCCCGCCGAGCAGAGCGCGATCCAGACGCAGGTTCTGCTCGAATGTCTGCATGAGGTGGGGTTGCCGAAGGGCGTGCTCAATGTCGTGAACGGCACTGGCCCGGAAGTCGGCGCGGCGTTGACGGCGCATCCCGATGTGGCGCTGATCACCTTCACCGGATCGACGCCGGCGGCGAAGATCATCCAGCGTTCGGCGCTGGAGACGATGAAGCGGCTGGTGCTGGAACTGGGCGGCAAGAGCCCGACGATTATCCTGGACGATGCCGATCTCGACACGGCAATCCCGATCGCGCTGATGAGCGGCTTTGCCAACAGCGGCCAGGCCTGCGTCGCCGGATCGCGCATTCTGGTGCCGCGCGCGCGCCGGGAAGAGATCGTCGCGCGGCTGAAGCATGAGGCGGAACGGCTTAAGGTCGGCATCCCCACCGATCCGGAAGTGCGCATCGGCCCGCTCGCCAATGCCGCGCATTGGGAGCGTGTGCAGGGCTGGATCCGCCTTGGTCTGGAGGAAGGCGCAAGCTTGCTGACCGGCGGTGAGGGGAGGCCTGCCGGGCTCGACAAAGGCTGGTTCGCAAGGCCGACGATCTTCACCGATGTCACCAATTCCATGCGCATCGCTCGCGAGGAGATATTCGGCCCGGTCCTGAGCGTCATCACGTACGAGGATGAGGCCGAAGCCATCGCGATCGCCAACGATTCCGACTTCGGGCTTCAGGCCTATGTTCTCTCTGCGGACGAAGGCCGTGCCCTTCGTGTTGCGCGGCAATTGATTGCCGGGCGCGTCGTCATCAACGGCGCGCCGCACGATCCCCGCGCTCCGTTCGGGGGCTTCCGCCAATCCGGCCTTGGGCGCGAGATTGGCGCCTATGGTCTCGACGCCTTTCTCGAACCGCGCGCGATCCTGAAGCCCGCCGCCTGAACCCTCCTCCGATAGAAAGCAGAAGACATGCAAAAGACCTGGATCATCACCGGAAGTGCGCGCGGGCTTGGCCGCGCCATCCTGACAGCCGTGCTGGAAAGCGGCGACAACGTGCTCGCCACCGCCCGCAACCCGGCGCGGCTTGCCGACCTCAAGGCGCTTTACGGCCGCCGCCTGGAACCCTTCGCACTGGATGTGACGGACGAGGGCCGCGCCGACGTTGCCGCCGCTGCCGCAATCGCGGCCTTCGGGCAGATAGACGTGCTGGTGAACAATGCCGGCTACGGCCATTTCGAAGCGTTCGAACAGAAATCCTCCGCCGATTTCCGCGCCGAAGTGGAGACCAACCTGTTCGGCGTCGTCAACCTGACGCGCGCGGTGCTGCCTTACATGCGGGAGCGCCGCTCGGGGCATATCCTCAATGTGTCCTCGGTGGGCGGACGCGTCGGCACGCCGGGGCTTTCGGCCTATCAGGCCGCGAAATGGGCAGTCGGCGGCTTCACCGAAGTGCTGCGCGGCGAAGTCGCGCATCTGGGCATCCGCATCGTCTCGCTGGAACCGGGCGGGATGCGCACGGACTGGGCCGATATCGCGGGCAATGCCGCTGCAAGCACCGTGCTGCCGGACTATGAGGAAACGGTCGGCGCGACGCTGGCGCGGATCAGGGCCTATGCGGGCAACGAAGTGGGCGACCCGGCGCGTATCGCGCAGGTCATCCTCCAGCTTGCCCGCCGCGATGATGTGCCCGCCCATCTGGTGCTGGGCACGGATGCGCTCGCCTCGTTCGATGCCGCCGAAACCGAGCGCCGCGAGGCGCATGCACGATGGCTCGGCGTCAGCCGCGCCACCGTGTTCGGCGGCCCCGAAGGTGAGGCGCTCAGCGCGCTCTTGGCTCCGGACTGACGGCGTGGGCGATCAGCCCCGCCCGATCGGCGCCTACGCGCATTTCCCAGGCGCGCGCGCCCTGCTGGCGGGCGACTGACCCCGCCTGTTCCAGTGCGGCAAGCGCTTCCTCCACCGCACCTCCGGCACCGGCGATGGCCGCCTTGACCCTGAGCAGTTCGGGCAAGGCGATCAATTCGCCGGTATCGGTGCACCGGGCGATCGTGGTTTCCACCAGTCGGCGCGCTTCGGCCGGCCGGCCGGCTGCCGCCAGCCCGCGCGCAAGCGCGATCGAGAACGGGGTCGTCAGCAGTTCGTAGCGCGCACCGCGTAACTGCGAGAGGCTGTCCTCCAGCGCTTCGACGGCTTCGGCATAGCGTCCCTGTTCGATGGCCAATTCGCCCCCGAAGCCTTGTGCCGCCGCGATATAGGGCCCCAGGGCATCGGTCTGCGCGCATTCGCGGAATGTGCCGAGCGCCATTTCCGCCCGCGCGATGTCGCCCATCCAGAAGTGAACCGACAGCGACCAGATCAGCGCGATGCAATGCGTGACCGGGTGATCCAGCGCCGCGGCTTCCGCCACGGTCTGCTCGGCCAGACGCTGCGCTGCATCGGGCTCACCCGTCAGCCACAGTACGCGCGCCAGCGCGATCGCGGACCGGTTGCGATGATCGAAGCCGTAAGCGATCGTGCGATTGCGCTGTGAGGGGGCGCTGTTCTCCAACGCGCGCTCCAGATCGGCGCGCGCGCGGATCTGGTTTCCGGCCAAGTGATGGGAAATCCCCGAAAGCGAGCAGGCGACGGCCAGCGCTTCCGGTTCGCCGATATCTTCCGCCACGGCAATCGCCTGCTCGGCATGGGCCGTGGCGACGGCATATTCGCCGATCCGCTCATGAAAGATATGCAGACGGCCCAACATGCACAGGCGGCTCCAGCGGTCTTCCACCAGAGTGGCGACTTCCAGCGCGCGGGCCAGCGCCTTGCCGGCTTCGGGGCTGTTCCCCCGCGTGAACATCAGGGCGATGCCAAGCGCACCCTGCAATTCCAGTTCCATCGCCGTGCCGCGCTGTTCGGGTTCCAGCGCCGCGATGGCCCGGGCGGCCCAAGTGCGGCATTCGATCAAGTGCGAAAGATTGAGGAATACTCGCATACTCGCCGTCGCCAGGCGCACGGCAAGGCGGATATCGCCATCCGGCCCGAACGCCCAGTCGAGCGCGCTGCGGATATTGCCCAGTTGCGGGCGCAGCGAACGCGTGTCCTGAAAGGCGGCGCTATCCTGCGCGGCGATGGCTTCCAGTTCCGAGAGAAAGAACATGGCGTGCCTGCGCGTCGCGGCTCGGTGTGCCTCGTTGCCGGATGCCGCCAGTTTTTCGCGGGCATAGGCACGGGTCATTTCCAACAGGCGATAGGTGCCAGACCCGCGCGCACGGTTCGCCGTTATCAGCGACTTGGCGGCCAGATCGTCGAGCGCAATCGCCGCCTCGTCATACCCCAGCGCCGCGTCGGTCACGACATCGAGTGCCGCGTCGACGGAAAACGGCCCGACGAACACGCCCAGCCGGTCCAATACCGTGCGCTCTGTCGGGGAAAGCAGGTCGTAGCTCCAGTCCAACGTCGCGCGCAGGGTCTGCTGGCGTGGCTGCGCGGTGCGGCGGCCGGACCAGGCCAGGCTGAAACGCTCCCCGATCTGGCGCGCGGTTGCCGCGATTCCGTGCGTGGCGACGCGCACGGCGGCCAGTTCCATGGGCAGCGCCATCCCGTCCAGCCTTTGGCACATGTCCGCGATCAGGCGGGCGTCGTCATCGCCGATTTCCAGCGTGCTGTCGGCGGCGTGCGCACGTTCCCAAAACAGCTCCACCGCCGGGTAGGCGAGCAGTTCCTCGCGCGACAGCCCTTTCACCTCCTGCGGATAGTCCAGCGCATCAAGGCGGTGGACATGTTCGCCTAGCGCCCGCAGCGGCTCGCGCGAGGTGGTGACGATGCGGGCCTCAGGCGCCGCTTCGATGATGCGCTCGACGATTTCCGCCGCCTGTTCGATCACATGCTCGCAATTGTCGAGCAGGAGCAGGAAAGGCCCGCCGCGCAAGTGGCCGAGGATGACGGCGGCAGGATCGCCGCTCTGCACCGAAATGCCCATGGCGCCGGCGATCATCGGCGGCACCAGGGCAGGGTTTTCCAGCATGCCGAAGTCGACGAAAGCCGCTTGCCCGGCGAAATGCGCGGTCAAGCGGTGGCCGATCTCGATCATCAGAGAGGTCTTGCCCACCCCCGCCGGGCCGGCGATCGTGAACAGCGGGGTATCGACCACACGCGCCAGCAGCAGATCGAGGTCCCGCTCGCGGCCGATCAGATGCGGCAGCGGCGGGGGGATATTGGTGGCAAAAGCCGCCGGAGCGGGAACTGCTTGGGCAACCGCGACGACATGCTCCTGCCGTTCCCCTTCAAGCCGCTCCACGGGGGCGACAAACGCGTAACCCACGCCGACTTGCGTGGCGATGAAACGGCTGCCGTCACCTTCGCCCAGCAGCTTGCGGAGGCCCGCCATATGGAAACGCAGGCTGCCATCTTCGACGACGACGTCGGACCAGACCCGCTTCAGCAGTTCGCGCTTTGACAGCACGCGGCCCGGCTGTTCAGCCAGTGCCACGAGCAAGTCGAACGAGCGCCCGCCGATTTCGACCGGTTGCCCGTCGCGCGTGAGCAGGCGCTTGGCCGGATGGAGGCAGAAACGGCCGAAGACCATTCGCTCGCCCAGGTCCGGCCTGTCCGGGATTTGACTTTCGCCCTGCGCCACGATGCCGTTTTACCCCTACCTCATTAAAATACCGCACTTTATCATACCGCAGAGCGGCATGTTCCGGCTACCTATACGATGGTTGCCGGTCGTGGGAGGGGCTTTATTGGGATCGGCGACGGGATCAATTCATCCGAAAGTGAACGAGTAGGCGCGCACCCCAGGACGCGAGAACTCTATACGCACGGTGCGGTCGGAAACGGACCCGCGCTGGCGGACCAATTGATAGAGCCGGTCCTGCCGCAACTCACCCCATCCGGCGGCGTCGGTGTCGGTGCCGTGATCGGCGCCGGGGGCCTTGCCGTCGATCGTCACCCGAAAGCGCACCGGCTGTCCATCGGCCGGCGCGCCGAGCACGGCATGGGCATCGCGCGCATGGAAATGAAAACGGATCGCGCCGCCGGGCTGGTCGAGCCGGGCGAACTCGCGCGAGACGGTCCAGCTTCCGGTCAGATCCCAGCGGTTCAACGGAAGTGATGACGCGGGGGCGTAGGCGGCTGAACCATCGCGGCGCAGTCCGCCAGGGGAGGCGAAAGCCTGCGCCTTGGCATAGCCGAGATAGGCTTCGGGCGATTGCAGGTTGGACCAGTCCGCCTGCGCCTCCACGCCCGCCGCGTCGATCGGAGCTACGGGTAGGCCAGACATGTCATGCCCGGCTTCGACAAGGAGCTTGCGGATCAGTCGCTCCGCCTCGGCATAATTGCCTTCGCCCACGGTATAACCGCGCACGCGGCCATGGGCGTCGATGATGTAGAACCCCGGCCAGCCCTCGTTCCCGAACGCGCGCCAAACGGCATAGTCGTTGTCCTGAAGGTTGGGGTAGCCGACGCCGAGCGCCTGCGTGGCGGCGCGCACTTTGCCGGGATCGTGCTCGAAATCGAACTCGGGCGCGTGAACGCCGATGACGGTCAGGCCCTTGTCGCCGTATCGCGCGTTCCAGGCGCGCAGGTAGGGTAGGGCGCGCAGCGAGTTGATGCACGAATAGGTCCAGAAATTGACCACCACCACTTTGCCGCGCAGCGAAGGCGCGACCCCGCCCAGCCATGGGCGTGCCCCGTGCTGCGCTTGCAGTACTTGCAGTGGGCGCGGCGTTGCATCGATTGGCGCAGAAGCAATGGCATCGTCGTCCGCCGGAGCGCGCGCCAGCGCCTCCCGCCAGCACGTCGCGGTGGTGGTGCCCGCCGCCATCAGGGCAGCGGCGATGAAGCCTATCGAGCGGTTCGTGGTCATGGCGGATATCCTCTGTTGATCCGGAAACGGATCTACGACGCCCGCCGGCGCGCCTCACGCCAGTTGCTGATGGCCAGCGTTAGCAGGTGACTGAAAGGCACCTAAGCACACCCTAACAGCACATTACGCCACCTAACGGGCGTCTGGACCACACCTCTTCTATCTTCCCTCCATCGGATCGGATGATCGCTGGAAGGACCAGAAAATGTTTGCAGGATACTCCCCATCGCGGCGCGATTTCGTCGCCCGGATCGGTGAGGGCGCGGCGCTCGCCGGGATGATGACCGCCATGCCCGATCTCGCCCGCGCGGCGGTTGCTCAAGCCGGCGTCCGCCCGTTCCGCATCGCCATTCCCACCGCCAATATCGCCGCCATGAAACGCCGCATCGCCGAGACCCGCTGGGCCGATCCGCAGCCGGTCAGCGACGACAACCAGGGCGTACGCCGACAGACCTTGCAGCCGCTGATGCAGTACTGGGCCGGCGCCTACGACTGGCGCAAGGTGGAAGCCCGGCTCAATGCCCTACCGATGTTCATGACCGAGATCGACGGGTTGGACATCCACTTCATCCACGTCCGCTCTCGCCATGAAAACGCCATGCCGCTGATCCTGACGCACGGCTGGCCCGGCTCGGTGCTGGAGTTCCTGAACGTGATCGCCCCGCTTACCGATCCCACCGCGCATGGCGGGCGGGCGGAGGACGCCTTCCACCTCGTCATCCCCTCGATCCCCGGCTTCGGCTTTTCCGCGAAACCGACGGTGCCGGGCTGGGGTTCGGACCGGATCGGGCGGGCATGGTCCACGCTGATGCTGCGCCTTGGCTATGACCGCTATGTCAGCCAGGGCGGCGACTGCGGATCGGTGATCTCGCAGCGCATGGCCTTGCAGAAAGTGCCAGGATTGCTCGGCATCCACCTCAACATGCCCGCCGTCGTGCCCGCCGATGTGGCCCGCACGCTTGCCGCCGGCGATCCCGCCCCGGCCAGCCTCTCCCCCAAGGAACGCGCCGCTTTCGACCAGCTGGAAGTCTTCTACCGCGACAATTCCGCCTATGCCGCGATGATGAACACGCGGCCCCAGACCATCGGCTATTCGCTGGTGGACTCGCCGGTCGGCATGGCCGCGTGGATGTACGAGAAGATCGCGCAGTGGACCTATAGCGACGGCCAGCCCGAACGCGTGCTGGGCCGCGACGCGATCCTGGACGACATCTCGCTCTACTGGCTGACTGCCACCGGCGCCTCGGCCGCACGGATCTACTGGGAAGACCACAGCAACAACTTCAACGCGCGCGGGGTGATCGACCTGCCGGTCGCCGTCAGCGTCTTCCCCGGCGAGATCTTCCGCGCACCCAAGAGCTGGGCCGAGCGCTGCTACACGCAGCTCTACTACTTCAACGAAGCGCGCGATGGCGGCCACTTCGCCGCCTGGGAACAGCCCGCGCTCTTCGCACAGGAAGTGCGCGCCGCCTTCCGCCCGCTCCGCTGATCCCCCCACAAGACAGGAGACAATCCATGTCCGACACCAAGACCCTCTACACCGCCCATGTCCACGTGACCGGAGGCCGCGAAGGCACCGCCCGCAGTTCCGACGGTCACCTTGACGTGAAGCTGTCCACCCCCGGCACATCCGGCGCGGGCACCAATCCGGAGCAACTGTTCGCCGCCGGCTGGTCCGCCTGCTTCGAAGGCGCAATGGCCATCGCCGCGAAGTCCAGAGGCGTTGACCTGCCCGAAACGCTGGCGATCGACGCACAAGTGGAACTGCGCCACGGGGGCGATGGCTATGCACTGGCCGCAAGGCTCGACGTCAGCGTGCCCGGTCTGGACCCGGACCTCGCCCGCCAGATCATCGAGGCCGCCCATCGCACTTGCCCCTATTCGAAGGCGGTGAAGGGCAACATCGACACTGTCGTCACACTCGCCTGAATTGGAGAACAGCCCATGAAGAAAACGCTTATCGCTGGCGGGCTGATACTCGCCGCCGGCCTGCTCGCACCCATGGCTCAGGCCCAGCCCGCCCCGCCGAGTGCAAAGCCCACCGTGGTTCTCGTCCACGGCGCTTTCGCGGATTCCTCCAGCTGGAACGGCGTCATCGCCGCGCTCCAGCATGACGGCTACACCGTCGTCGCCGCGCCGGACAACTTGCGCGGAGTGCGCGCCGACGCCGATGTCGTGGCGCACGTGGTGAAGGGCATCGCCGGCCCGGTCGTGCTGGTCGGCCATTCCTATGGCGGATCGGTGATCAGCGAGGCGGCCGAAGGCGCGGCCAACGTCAAGGCGCTGGTCTATGTCGCCGCCTTCGCGCCGGAGGCGGGCGAGACCGCGCTTGGCCTGACTGGCAAGTTCCCCGGCAGCACGCTGGGGCCGACGCTCGCCCCGCCGGTGCCGCTGGCCGGTGGCGGGAACGACCTCTACATCCAGCAGAGCCGCTTCCCCGCTCAGTTCGCCGCGGACGTTCCGGAGGCGGAGGCGCGGCTGATGGCCGCCGGCCAACGCCCGATTGCCGATGCCGCACTTTCGGAAGCCTCGACCGCTCCGGCGTGGAAGCACGTGCCTTCGTGGTTCGTCTATGGCGACGCCGACCGCAACATTCCCCCGGCGGCGATGCAGTTCATGGCGCAGCGGGCCGGCGCGCGCGAGACGGTGGTGGTGAAGGGCGCCTCGCACGTCGTCATGGTCTCGCACCCGGTTCAGGTGGCGCAACTGATCGAGCGCGCGGCCAAAGCGTCATAAGCCAAAGCCGCGCGCCGACAACGCCCCCCGTCCCCCTGCGGCGCGCAGCTGCCCCCGGTCAGTCCATAAGGCTGGCCGGGGGTTTACATGAGGTGTGGGTACGCGGCGATCAGTGTGCAGATGACCGAGAGAACTGGTAGCGGCCGACAGCCCCGCCCACGTCCCTCCCGCTCAGGCGAGGCTTTGGAACTTTGCACGGCAGCAACCGCTCCCCGTGAATAACAGACCTTCATCGTTGGGTTAGGTCGCGCCCACATTCCGAGCAAATCTTCTCGGGCCAATCTCTTTTCCAAGTTCGATATCGTGCGTACTGGCTGGCCGACGCCCTTGGAGCCACAAAACTTCGGAGCGGAGTTTTCTTGCATTGGGGGCAAACCGCGATCACCCTTGTTATGACTAGCGGAAAGATGCCGAGAACTAAGACCAATGGCGTCAGCCAATTCGCGCGCCCGGTCGCAAATATCAGAACCATACTGCCACATGCAACATAGAAGGCGAGGCAGGCCAGTACGTTGATACGATAGTTGCTCATGTCTACATAATGCGGCCGCCAATGGCGCAGGGCAAGCCTGCTAACTTTTTCTTCGAACTCAAAAGCCGCCGGTCCGCTCACCACCGAAGCCGGTCATAGAAATGGCATCACGGTCGCCTCGAACCCGGAACGGCAGGATTACGCGATTTTAATCCGAAAGCGGCTGTTCCGGATACGCCGACATTGCAGTCGTTTTGATGACATGCCAATGCGAGCCTTCAGACAACTCTGCTGAGCTTAATTGATGATTTTTTGGACTCGAATTCTCAGCGGGCTATTGGGTGCTTTGTTGTTAGGTGCCATTGCTGTAAAGCATTTTGCGAGCCCGCAAATTCCTGATTTTAAAGAAATTCTTTGGCCTATATTTCTGTGCACCATAATTCTTCAGCTTGTCGTGAAGGAATTCAAAAGGCTTTAGGCGACGCTCAGGTTGATATCGAATGCCGAATGGCAGATTTTCAGGATTTTTAATCTGGTACCTGCCGTTCCGGACACGCCGACATTGCAGGCATTACGCCGAGGCGGAGGGCGGAAAATAAACTCAAATAGGTGCAGCCTACCCAGGCATTTCTGGAAAGGAGGTATTGATGGCCGATTTGAACGACAAGAATATAACGCGCTCCAGGTGCGGGAGAGAATGTACAGCGTCCTTGTTCCACGCTTTAACATTAGCGGTATGTGCGTCATTATGCACGAATTCAGCGATTGCCCGCACCTACGAAAATTCTGTTCCAGCCGAAGATGCTGCTATTTATGCATTGTTGCGCAGCGACACCATCGGCAGAGAAATGAAATCATTCTGTCTCGATGCACATCTGCCTGCGGTGGATGAAAATACTCCTGGGATGTTTGCGAAGCCCATCAATGACACAGGATCACCCGAGTCTCGCGGCTTCCGGCGAGATCTAAAGACGTTGACTGCGAAGAGAGCGGATCTTCGAACCCGCAATCTTGATGAAGCAAGCTTGCGTGGCGCCGGTTTCAATGTCCGGGAAGCGACCGATGCCGAGTGTGGGGAAACTCTAACAGTGCGGCTTCATCGACCTATGGCTAGTCGGGCAATTGTGATCGTGTTTGCAAGTTTATTCACGAAATGTACAAATATCCCGCTTGGGGTGAGTTTCCATCTCAATAAGAAAGCGTGGGTGCAGAAACATGTTGCTTACTATTACCCCGTCGTAGGCCCACCAGGTTGTTCGTCCAACCCGCAGGTTGTGCCGGTCAATCCAACTGTTAAGCTCTACATGCTGGAGAGGGGCGCGCGTCAGGCGCAGCTTCCGTAGGTCACCAACCAAAAGCGGGCAGGAAGAAAGCGGCATTAGCCCACACGAAAGGCGTTAGGCAGCAAACCCCGACCTTTCCGACTTTGAGGGCACCTGATCCGGGACCCAAGAGCGGTCACTCATTCAGCTGAAGGGCGGTCTTCCAAGATTTTAACCTGAACAGTGTCTGTTTGGAGCCGCCAACATTGCGGACATGTGCTGTGGACGCTAATTTGCGCCAAATGGCCGTTCAACTTCCCAGCTCTGAATTGAGGAACAAGTTGGGCGGTTTCCTATCCGGCTATTTCTCAGCTGCTTTCTGCATCTTTATCGTCTTAGTGCAGAGGTGGGCGCATATGGCACCCACGGCCCCAGACAAAGCACTGGGCCAGCTATATCAGCATAACGAGCACGGCTGGATCACCTTTTTCTCTGCATTCCAAGCAACGAGCAGCGCTCTGATGTTTTGGAGCAATTTCATAGTAATTGGGCTGGCAATCGCCATTTTGCCCAAACGGGGCGTGACAGTCAGGCAATGGGGCCGTGTGCCATTTGGAGCAAGTTGGCAGAACGATGACAATAAAGGCTATGCCAAGAAATATGCGGTTTTCGGAGCGGTTGCTGCTCCGGCGGTGATATTCCTACTTGGCCCAGTGATGGTCAGTTGGCTCAACAGCCACAATATCGTGCTGAACCTTTGAAGGTTTGTCCGCTCCCGCTGACCTTATAGCCTTTCGGCGCCTCCTCGATACCCACTGACAACCGCCGGATACACACCCCTTCTAACGCGAATAGGCGGTGAAGACCTGGTCGTCCGCAGGCTCCAGATTCGCATGGCAGGCGGCGCAGGATCGGGTCAGTGCCTCGTCCGGGTTGGGTTTGCCGTTGTCGAACTGGCCATAGCCCCAGCCTCCGCTGGCGGCGTAGCGGCGCGCGTTCTTGACGCTTACTTGCACATTGGTCGGATCGCCTGCCACGAAGGACTGCGGCGCGGGAAACACCGCATCGTTGCGGGCAGAGGATTCGTAGCGCCACGCCAGCCGGACGATCACCGCTCCGTCGGGAAACGGGCGAGTGCCGTCGCGATAGGCCCGCACTGCGATATCGTTGCCAAGAATGGCGCGGATATCGTTGTTCCTGCCCGCCTCGTGCGCGACGCTGATCAGTTTCCAGTCCCGGTATCCGGCGGGAAGCCTCACGCCGTAGACGGGTGCCGCCTCCGGCTCCCGTCCCCGCGCCGCGACGACGGTGGAGAGGCCCAGCACTGCCCCCAACACTGGCGTCGCCAACAAGAGGCAGCAGGTCGAGATGCGGATCATGCGCTCATCTTTCCGGCATCGAGCACGGCCTTGGCGAAGGCGGCTGGTGCTTCCTGCGGCAGGTTGTGGCCGATGCCGCCGGTGATCAGGCGGTGCTCGTAGGCGCTGGCGAACTTCGCTCGGTAGGCAGAGGGATCGGGATGCGGCGCGCCGTTGGCATCGCCCTCCATGGTGATCGCCGGGATCGTGACCGGCGGCCCGGCGGCCAGCTGCGCTTCGGCCGCATCGAACTGGCGCTCGCCTTCCGCGAGGCCCAGCCGCCAGCGATAGTTGTGGATCACGATGGCGACGTGGTCCGGGTTGGCGAAGGACGCGGCCGACAGGTCGTAAGTCGCATCGTCGAAGGCCCAGCGGGGCGAGGCCTGCTCCCAGATCAGGCGGTTGAACGCCTTGGTGTTCGCGGCATAGCCCTCCCGGCCACGCTCGGTGGCGAAGTAGAACTGATACCACCACTGCAGTTCGGCCTTGGGCGGCAGCGGTTTGGCATTGGCGGCCTGGCTGCCGATCAGATAACCGCTGACCGAAACCAGCGCCTTGCACCGCTGCGGCCAGAGCACTGCCATGATATCCGCCGTGCGCGCGCCCCAGTCGAACCCGGCGACGATCGCCTGCCGGATGCCCAGCGCGTCCATCAGTGCAATGCCATCCGCCGCCAGCGCGGCCTGCTGCCCGTTGCGCGCCGCATCGGCGGAGCGGAAGGTCGTCGTGCCATAGCCGCGCAAATGGGGCACGATCACGCGGTAGCCCTGCGCCGCCAGCAGCGGGGCGACTTCGGCGAAGCTGTGAATGTCGTAAGGCCAGCCGTGGAACAGCAGCACGGCCGGGCCGGCGGACGGTCCCACCTCCACATAACCGATATTCAGCGCGCCTGCGGCAATCTGCCGGACCGGCCCGAAGGAACGTGTTGTCGGCGTTCGCACTGCTGCGGAGGCTTCCGCCGGCACCAGGCCTGCCATCATGGCGGAGGCCAGCGTCGCCGCTCCCGCAATAAATTCACGGCGGCGGGGCCGGGCGACGACGGGCGATTGTTCGGTCATGACGCATCTCCTTGCTATGAGACGGATCATAGAGCGCTTTCGCCGCGCCGCATGTTAGTTGGCGTGATCAGGTGTGAGCAGGGCCGGTCATCTGGGGCGGAAAATCGATATTCGCCGATGGCCATTGAAAAATTGCGAACTTGCGGCTATATGGGCAGCACTGCGTCGTCACTGACGGACGATTAGGCCTGATAAATGGGCCTTTTTCATCTCTCGACAGAACTCCTGATTGCCGCATCGCAATGCGGCTCGCCCGGTATTCTGAGGATATCGCGGACTGGTCAGGGAATTGTTGGCGGCGGACGAGCCTATCGAGGACATTGCTCCAGATAGGCGTTTCGCCGCTCTCATCGACACGGATCGTTGGCTGGGCTGCCGGGAAAATGCGCAAGTTTCGCATTCGGCAGGTCTTTGGCGGCAGGTCTTTGGCGGCAGGTCCTTGGCGGCAGGTCCATGGGGCAATGATGCCTTACGGGTGGTCCGCCGCGACGCGCAGCTGTTTAAAACGATAAAGGACGCGGCGTTTTGCCGCACGATACAGGTTAGAATGCATATTTACAGAACCGGGGCGCAGGAGCCCCACAAGACCCGTCCGCAAAATTCCACGCGGACTGCTGCGCTGCAGACGGTGCAGGCCACGGGCCTGCTGAGCAAGCGGCACTTGCAGCACCTCGTTGCTGCGATGGTGGACTGAGACAATCAGGTAAGGCGCGGGCAGGGGGTGGGCCCGCCCCGCCCCGCCCCGGATGGGGCGGTGGTGTTCCCGGATAGCCGCGGCGATGAGTTGGTGCTATGGGCCTGCCAGACAAGCGCCAACTGGCGCGCAAATTACGGTGCGACCCTCCAGGACTGTTCACGATAACAAGGCGATGATTGCCGGCGCTGAAGAGGCGCCGCAGGTGCGGGAAATTTTTCCGCCTTATGAAACGGTATGGCCGAGGTTGCATTTCCCAAGAAAATTCGACGTCACGATCGCCAGATGCTGGTGAGATATCACAGCCTTTGAACATGACGTCTTTATGAGATACACTGAATCCAGTCAGGGCATATTTAAATGCCTGGGCTGATTGTCCTGACGCCCTGCGTGCTGCGTTCACGCGCACGGGTCAATTTTCTCCGAGCGCAGTGAAGGTACGTTTTTATTCATGTCTTTTGACAGAGGAAACCGCGGTAACGGCCGCGACAGGTTCGGAGGCGGCAATGGCCGTTTCGGTGGCGGCGACGATCGCTTCGGCGGTGACGATCGATTCGGCGGCGGTGACCGATTCGGCGGCGGCGGTTCGCGCGGCGGCTTCGGCGGCGGCGGCGGCGGGCGTGGCGGCTTCGGCGGCCCGCGTGGCGGCGGCGCGCCGGCCCAGGTCATCGGCGAAGGCAGCGGTGTGGTTAAGTTCTTCAATCCGGATAAGGGCTTCGGCTTCATCCAGCGCGAAGACGGCGGTGACGATGCGTTCGTGCACATCAGCGCTGTCCAGGATGCCGGCCTGACGACCCTGGCCGAAGGTCAGCAGCTGGAATTCCAGCTGGTCGATCGCGGCGGCAAGGTTTCGGCCACCAACCTGTCGATCGTCGGCGAAGTTATCGTTGCCACGCGTCGCGAATCGGCTCCGGCCCAGCGCCAGCTGACCGGCGAACGCGCCAACGGCACGGTCAAGTTCTTCAACGCGACCAAGGGCTTCGGCTTCATCACCCGCGATGACGGCCAGCCCGACGCATTCGTGCACATCAGCGCTGTCGAGCGTTCGGGCCTGTCCGGCCTCTACGAAGGCGATCAGATCGAATTCGAAATCGAGATCGATCGTCGTGGCAAGTCTTCGGCGGTGAATCTGGTTCAGCGCTAAGGGTTTCCGGCCTTGGCTCGCTTTTGTGAGCCAAGGCCTTCATCCTAAACGAAAATCAGAGCCGAAATCCATCGCCGTAGACAACGAAGGATCGTTGCCGGCGATGCACGAGCGAGCCGCAAGGTCGGTTTGGCTTCGCTGCGCTGTGCAGGGCGAGCCGACTACGCGCAATATCGGTAACGGCAGGTTTTGCTGGCGCACGTCGGAAGCGAAGTTCGTAAGATGGGCAAGGTATGCCCAATTCATCGGGCAAAGCGGCTGGCGCTTTTTGATTCTGTCAGGCAAGGGCACTTTTCCGCCCCTCGTCCTTTATGCCGATGGAGCGAACGTGACGGCAGAGACGCATCCGACAAAGGTGAATGAATGAGCAACGACGATCACAGCGCGGACAACGACGCACCGCTGATCGACAATAGCCGAGGTTCGGTCCAGCGTCTGATCGCTCGGGCCAAGCGTCTTGGCGTCATATCCATCAACGAGTTGAACGCTGCGCTGCCGCAGGATCAGATGTCCACCGACCAGATCGAGGACATCATGGCGGCCATCTCGGAAATGGGCGTCAAGATCGTCGAGAACGAGGACGACGACGACACCGCCGAGTCCGACGCTGAGCGCGATGCCGACGAAGATATTGATGGCGACGGTGAATTCGGGGAGAGCCCCGAAGCGCCGCGGCGCCGCGTGGCCGAAAAGAATGCCGATGCGCTTGGCCGCAGCGACGATCCGGTGCGCCTCTATCTGCGCGAAATGGGCGCTGCGGAAATGCTCAGCCGCGAGGGCGAAGCGGCGATTTCCAAGCGTATCGAAGCCGGACGGGACATGATGATCCTGGGCCTCTGCGAAAGCCCGATCACTTTCCACGCGATCATCCAGTGGTCCGAAGCGCTCAACAATGGCGAAATGCAGCTGCGCGAGATCCTCGATCTCGACGCCATGCTGTCCAAGGAACCCGCGCCCGAAAGCCTCAATGAGGACGGCGAGGGCGACGATGCCGAGATCAGCGAAGCCACTGCCGGCCCCTCGTTCAAGGACGAGGACGATTCCGACGAGGACAACTCAGAGGAAGTGGACGAGGACGGCAACCCGATCCCCAAGCGCCGGGCCGAGGAAGAGGAAGAGGACAACACTCTCAGCCTCGCCCAGATGGAAGCTGCCCTCAAGCCCGAAGCCCTTGAGAAGTTCACGCTCATCACCGAGCTGTTCCAGACCTTCGAGCGCCTGCAGTCGGAGCGTCTCGAAGCATTGGCGCTGGGCATCGATTTCCCGGCCGCCAAGGAAGAGCAGTACCAGTCGCTGCGCGAGGAACTGACCGCGCAAGTGGAATCGGTGAAGTTCCACGCGGCAAAGATCGAATACCTCGTCGACAACCTCTATGCCTTCAACCGCCGCCTGACCGCCCTTGGCGGCCAGATGCTGCGTCTGGCAGAGCGTCACAAGGTCAAGCGCGCCGACTTCCTCGATTCCTACATGGGACGCGAGCTCGACGACACCTGGCTGTCGGACATGGCGAAGAAGGACAAGAAGTGGGCCGCCTTTGCGGAGGCTGAGGCCAATGGGGTGGAGCGTATCCGCCTGGAGGTCTCGGACATTGCCGCAGCCACCGGCATGCAGCTGGCCGAGTTCCGCCGCATCGTCAACATGGTCCAGAAGGGCGAGCGCGAGGCGCGCATCGCCAAGAAGGAGATGGTCGAGGCGAACCTGCGTCTGGTGATCTCGATCGCCAAGAAATACACGAACCGGGGCCTGCAGTTCCTGGACTTGATCCAGGAAGGCAACATCGGCCTGATGAAGGCGGTCGACAAGTTCGAGTACCGTCGCGGCTACAAGTTCTCGACTTATGCGACCTGGTGGATCAGGCAGGCGATCACGCGTTCGATTGCGGATCAGGCCCGCACGATCCGCATCCCGGTGCACATGATCGAGACGATCAATAAGCTGGTCCGCACCAGCCGCCAGTTCCTGCACGAGCAGGGCCGCGAGCCCACGCCCGAGGAAATGGCCGAGCGTCTGTCGATGCCGCTCGAAAAGGTGAAGCGGGTTCTCAAGATCGCGAAGGAGCCGATCTCCCTCGAAACGCCGATCGGCGACGAGGAAGACAGCAGCCTGGGCGATTTCATTCAGGATTCGAACGCGGTCATCCCGGTGGATGCGGCGATTCAGGCGAACCTGAAGGAAATGATTACCCGCACGCTGTCGTCGCTCACCCCGCGTGAGGAACGCGTGCTGCGTATGCGCTTCGGCATCGGCATGCATACCGATCACACGCTGGAAGAAGTCGGCCAGCAGTTCTCGGTTACCCGCGAACGTATCCGCCAGATCGAGGCGAAGGCGCTGCGCAAGCTCAAGCACCCGAGCCGATCGCGCATCATGCGCGCTTTTCTGGATTAAGCTGAGACTCAGCTACGAAAGGGCAACCGTTCAGCGGTTTTGCCCTTTCGTAAGCGTGCAAAGGCCCGGATCTGGGACGGCGGGTTTCGCTTTCGGAACGCCATGATTGGGGCGAACGCGATGTACCGAACCCGCGTTCCCGTAGGGAAATCGAGCGCTAGAGCAGCTTCGGATCCGATTGCATCGGCTCGGCCGCTCTAAGTTTCTGGTTTGTTGAATTTTCCGAGCCATCAGGTGATTTCACCTGATGGGAAAACGCTCCCGGCGATCGGAACAGGTCGCGATGCGGAAGGAAAGAGGGGTGAGCGGCGGGCACTGCGCGTGCCGCGCCGCATCCCATGGATCAGCCGTTGAGCTTGTCTTTGACGGCCTTGGCAGGCGTGAAGCTCAGCTTGCGGGCTGCCTTGATCGTCATCGCCTCACCGGTCGCGGGATTGCGACCTTCGCGCTCGGGCGTGTCCTTGACCTTGAACTTGCCGAAGCCGTTGAGCGAGATTTCTTCGCCCTTGGCGGCGGCATCGCCGATTGCTGCGAACACGGTATCGACGATCTTGCGCGCATCGGCCTTGGTGAGGCCGCTGTCGGTGGCGATGACGTCTGCGATATCATTGTTGTTCATACGTGTTTCCTATCGAATTGAACTTCGAGGGATGGGGGCCTTACCCCCAATCGGAGGTCGCGTCACGCCGCTATCGACGGGTTTTGCCGGCGGCGCGTCAGAGGCAAATTGGTCCGCAGGATGGCGGTCGAAATTACCGAATCCGGTCAAAGACGGTCAGGTTCGGAGATCCGGACCCGGGCAGATTGCTTCTGCCCGGGTTACGACGATACGCAGCTGCTGCTTTCCGGCGCCGATTGACCGGCACCGCAAGAGCTGGCCCTTCGGACACTGTTTCTGCGTAGTCTACTCCTTCGCAAGTTCGCTGGCCGAAGCCGGCTGCGGAGATGCGGTAGTAGCCGGCGCCGGCGTCTCGGCAGCGGGGACCTTGATCCCCAGCTTAGAACGGCTTTTCCCGGAAGCCGAAGACTTGGTCTTGGCCGCCGCCTTGGCTTTCGGCTTCACCGCTGTGGGCTTTGCCGTCTGCCCGGCCTTCTTTGCAGCAGGCTCGGCAGTCGCAGGCTTCGGCGTGGTGGTTGCCGCCGCGTCTGGCACTTTCTTGGCAGCCTGACGGGTACGCGGCTTCGCAACCGCCTGAGGGGCGGGGCTGGGCTCGGTCTTGACCGCAGCTGCGGGGGCCGATCCCGGCGTACGCGCCATGCGGCGGGCCGGCTTTTTGGCGGGTTCCACGATGCCGGTCGATGCGCTCTTCGCTACAGCCGGCTTTTCGGTTTCCCGTTTCGCGGGGCTGGAGACGGCAGCGCCGACGGACACCTTGGGAGCCGGCTTGCGGGCGGACCGGGGCGCCGCTTTACCGGCCGTTTTGGGCTTGGCAGCGAGAGATTTGGCGGTTTGAGGCTTTGGGGCCGCAGAAGTTGTGCCCGCAGACTTGGTAATCGGTGCGGCGTCGGAAGTTGAAGCCGAAATCGACGTTTCGCGTACCCGCGATGCCTTGCCCGGCCGCTTGCTGGAAGCCTTTGCGGCCGGCTTGGTTGCCGCCGCGACGCTTGCGGGCGTTTTCTTCGCAGCTGCCTTGCCCGTTTTCACGTCAGTTGGCGGCGCAGTTTCCGCAGCCTTGGCCGGAGCCACCGCGACCGAACTGGCAGCCATCCTGCTGCCGCCCAGCCCTGCTGCTTTCGCGAAGGCCCGCCGCTGCTCGGAATAACTTTTCGAAACCATCGGATAAGTGGCCGGAAGATTGTACCGCGCGCGATACTCTTCTGGGGTAAGACCGTTATTGGCCAAGTGCCGCTTGAGCGCCTTGTACGGCTTTCCATCGATCAGGCTGAGAATGTGATCGGGTGAGGCCAGGCTCTCTTCGGCCGAAACCGCGGGTTTGAACACCGGGGCTTCATCCGCATCTGCGGAAGACTTTCCAGCCAGCGCGGTGCGCGTCGCCTCGATCAACCCGGGAAGCGCGTCGCTCGATACGGCGTTGTTCGAGACGAATGCACTCAACAGTTCAACTGTCAGGCGGGTGAGCTCTGTCTGCTCGGTGTCTGGCATGGAAGGTCCCTCTTGAAGGGGTTTGTTGGACGAAGCCGTTGTCTTCCCAATTTCTTGGCAAGTAAAGCTGATTTTCGCGCGGCCTGCGGGATAGGTACAGCAGGCATTGGCCAGCATCGTCGGGCGGGTGATTTCGGTTTGTTTGACAAGGGATCGAACAAGCAGCCGCAACCTCCCACTATCCCTCTTGCAGAGCGCGTCTTTGTCTTGAACGACTACGCGAAACTCCGGATTGTGCTCGCGCAAGCTCACCGATCCTGGAGCAGCGGAGTTTCCGCTTGCCGCGCCGACAAATCGTTGGCGTGCAACCATGCGCAGGGCCGGTCGTTGGTTTGATCGTGGCCCGACAATGGAACCCAATGGGGAACCCCATGGCGATGATTACCGTGCATCATCTGGAGAATTCGCGGTCGCAGCGGGTGCTGTGGCTGCTTGAGGAGCTTGGTCTTCGCTACACAGTCAAGCGCTATGAGCGCGATCGCAAAACCATGCTGGCGCCGCCGGAACTGCGCGCGGTGCACCCGCTCGGGAAATCGCCGGTATTGGTCGACCGCGATCCGTCAGGCGCGAACCGTATCATCGTGGAAACCGGAGCAATCGTCGAGTATCTCGTCGACAAGGCGGACGGACTGCTTGGCAAACCCTATGGTGAGGATGCGGCGATGCGCTACCGCCAATTCCTGCATTATGCGGAAGGATCGCTGATGCCGCCGCTGCTGGTCAATCTTGTCCTCGGCCGGATACCGGTGGTGGGCAAGGCGGCGCAGAAGCGTCTTCAGCCCATGATCGACGTACATCTGGACTTTGTCGAGCGGGAATTGAGCGCAAGGCCCTGGTTTGCCGGAGATACTTTCACGGCCGCCGATATCATGATGAGCTTTCCGCTCGAAGCCGCAAGGGATCGTGGTTTCCTGGCCGTCGGCCGGCCGATGACGAATATCTGGCTGGAGACGATACAGGCAAGGCCGGCCTATGAGATCGCGTTGGAGAAGGGCGGGCCCTACCGTTTCGCATGAGCATATTGCTCAGTTCCCCTCCGCCGCCAGCGTCCGCGCACGTAGCGCCATGCAATCGGCATCGATGGCCCTGGGCGATTGCGTGCCGGAGATGGCCTTGCCCAGCGCCTTGATGACGTTGCCGATGGACTTGACCTCACGCGGGATGACGACGGCCGGGTTGCGGATCGTCCCCCCCGCATGGATCGAACCGGGCAGGCGCAAGACGGCGCCTTTCTTGGGAAGGCCGGTAAGCGTGAGCGCGATACGCTCGTCGGGAAAGGCGATCGTTCCCGTGCCGCGCGTCTGGCTTTCGCTGGTATCGATCAGCACTGGCGCCGCGGTGCCGGTTCCGCGATGCATTTCCAGGCGCGCGACGGCGCAGCGCAACGTGGCCCGCTCATCGTCCCCGGCGATGAGGCCTTTGCCGACATCGAAGCCCAGCAGGCTGGCAAGTTTTGCCGGCAGGATACCGTCATGTGCGATTACGCCGATGGTGCCGTCAGACGTGCCGACGGCTTCGCGGATCGTGTCTCCCACGCCGGACAGGCGAACCCGGCCATCGACGGTTGCGTCGATTTCTCCGCTGCCACCCGCCAGCGCATCGATGCTGCTGCCCCGCAGATCGAGGGCCAGGGCGATCGTCGGCTTGGTCTGCCCCTGTCGCTGATCCACTGTCACCGTGCCGCCGATGACACCGCGGCTGAGGCGCAGGGTCAGGGGTTTGGCGACGAGCAACCGGTGATCGAGCGTCAGAACGCCTTGCGCGCTGCGCAGTGGGGAAGAGCCGGCGCCGATGATCCGGTCGATCCGAAAGGCGATGCGCCCATCGGTCTTGTCGATCTTGTGGATATTGAGCCGGGTGTTGGGGACCAATCTCTCCCCCTGGGACTTTTCGAGGGCATGCGCGGCGGTCCGGCTTTGATCGGACGCCAGATCGGCGAAATCCAGCGTTTCGAACCGGATTTCGCCATCGAGTTTTGTACGAGCGGAAGTCTTGTCCACCGAGAGCTTGGCGGAAAGCCGACTGGTGCCGACCGTGCCCTTGAGATCGCGGACCGTCCAGACCTGCGACTGGTGCCGCACGCGCGCGGTCAGGCTGATCGGCTGCGTGTGGAAGAGACCAGCCTCGATCACGCGGTCCATCAATTTCAGGTCATTTGCCCGCGCGGTTACATCGACCTGCATGTCATCCGTGCGCAGCGGCCCAGCCATGGTGCCCTTGGCGCGCATGTCGATCGCGGATCCGGCAATGCGCGCCTCGAACGGCCAGACTGCGCTTGACGCCGTGGCCGGACCCTTGATCGATACTTCCACGGCATTGCCGTCGATCTCTCCGGGACCGGCAGCCATCAACCCGCCTCGGGGATCGATGGTGAAATGGAGGTTCACGGATCGCTTGCGCAGCGCGTCTCGATAGCGGATCTGCCCCTGCGCCGATTCAACCTCGGAAAGAGAGATCGCGCGGCCTGATCCGCCTTCCCGCTTGTTGCCGTTGCTCCAGTTGACGCGGCGGTTCGCGTCCCGGACGAGGTCGAGCATCACGCCGTCCGCGGAAACCAGTTCCGGGCTGCCGCGCCCGATGAGCATCGGCAATATCGCGATGCGCACACGAAGCTGCCGGATCGAGGCAAGCTTGCCCGGACCGGCCCACGCCGCCTGCGGAACTTCGACGCCATTCAGCCTGAGGACGGGAGTGAACGAGAAGGCTTTATCGCGAGACATCCTTGCGATCGTCACCGGGCGGCCGAATTGTGCGCTCAGTTTGCGTTCGGCAAGTTGCTTGAGCCAGCCGACCGGAAAGCTCGCGGCGAATAGCGTGGCGATGGCGAGACATGCCGCGAGAACGGCCAGAGTAATCGAAATGCGCCGACGAAGCAGGGTCATTGCCTGCTAATGCGTGGGCGGAGCGGACGTTCCTTGAGGGGAACGGTGGCACGTCGTTTGTTCTTCCCGACGCCTCGCAGCCTGGCCGCGCTGTGCTTGCCGGGAAGGTCATTTCGAACGCCGTGACCGGTCAGCCTCGGTGGGGGTGAGGTTGAGAAAGAGGAACACGGCAGCCGCCCCGAAGCTCAGCGCGCCCAGCCAGAGCACCCCGCCGTAGACAGCGCCTTGTGCCGCGAAGGCGAGCACGAAGCACAGCACCACTCCCGCCCATGCCAGACATTTCAGCACGCGCTTGCGTTCCGGTGACGGGCGGGCACCAAGGCGTTGTTGGTAGTGCTGGCCGCTGGCAAGGCCGAACAGCGCGAACGCGGCGATGGCGCAGAGAAGGCAGAGAATCGTCATTCCGCTGCCTCCAGCATGGGTGCACGCGTTGCAGTTGCCGGTGGACGCTGGCGCCTGGGACGGCGCTCCGCCGGGCGATAGGTGTGGACCCGCCACGCCGTCGCCAGAAAGGCCGTGCCGAAGACGATCAGGGCAAAGTCGATGCCCGCCAGCACGAAGTCTCCCGCCGCCAGCGTCGCCGGAAGGCCGCGCGGCGTGGCCAGCATGTCGTAGAACGGGATCGTCGCCAGCAAGGCCCCGGTGGCCGCCAGCAGCACCGACCAGGCCCGTCCTTCGCGCAGTACGCCGGCAATACCGAGTGAGAGAGCCCAGGCGATGAACAGCGTGTGGATTTCCCAGTCCGCGCGGCCTTTCATGGCCAGCGGCAGCACCCGGTTCGCCCAGAGCATCGCGGCGATGCCGAGCGGGAAACCGCCGACCACGGCCACGTTGAGCCAGGCCACGATGCGAAAGCCCAGATGCGGGCGTGCGGGATTTGGCAGTTTCTCGCGCCGCTTGACGGTCCAGAGCACAAGGCCGCTCGCCACCATCAAAGTGCCGCCCACGCCGCAAAGGAAGTAGAGCCAGCGCAGGCCGTAGTCCGCGAAGCGCCCGGCATGGAGGCCGATCATCGCCCCCGCCGTCACATTCGCGCCGCCCGGTGGCGGAGACTGCCAGATCACCGCGCCGTCGGTGCCGCGATAGGTCACGGATGGCGTGCGGGATGACAGCATGGAAGTGTTCGCGCGTGAGACGGTTACGGTGGCGGCAGCGTCTCCGGGTTCTGCTACATTGATGGAACCGGCCGGTCCGCCCAGCCGATGTTCGGCATCGCGGACCAGGCGGGTGATATCGGTCAGGGGGGCAGGATCACCGGTGCGCAGGGGGTCCTCGACGTGCGGGAACAGGCGGTCATAGAGCTTTTCGGGATCGGCATAGTTGGCGACCGAAGCCCATGGCATCAGCATCGCCATCAGCGTGACCACGCCGGTGTACGTGATCATCAGGTGAAACGGCAGTGCCAGCACGGCGGTGGCGTTGTGCCCGTCCAGCCATGAACGCTGGCCCTTGCCTCGGCGCAGGGTGAAGAAATCCTTGAAGATCTTCTTGTGCGTGACGATCCCGGTCAGGATCGCGACCAGCATCGCCATCGCCGAAATGCCCACCAGCCAGCGTGCCCAGAGCACCGGCATGTAGTGAAGATCGAAATGGAAGCGGTAGAAGAACTCGCCGCCGCGCGTTTCGCGGGCGACCGTAGGCTGGCCGTCCGCGCCGATCAGCGCCTGATTGTCGCGGCTGCGGCGCCCGCCGCGTCGGCCCCGTTCCTTGCCCGGTTCCGGCTGCGGCTGCCAATAGACTTGCGCCCCGGCCGAACGGTCGCTGGGCATCGTGATGTACCAGCTTTTCGCGTCCGGTGCCTTGTGCTGGAGGAAGCGCTGGGCCCCGGCGAGTACGGTATAAGGCTGCTCGATCCGGTCCAGTTCCGGGCGCATCCAGCGGTTCAGCCCTTCTCTCCAGAAGGCCATTGTACCGGCCGCGAAGATGACGAACAGCACCCAGCCGAGCAGCAGGCCCGACCAGGTGTGCAGGAACGATTGCGATTGGCGGAAGCTCTTGCTCATAGCCGTCCGGTTCCCATGATCGAAAGCCAGGTCAGCCCGCCGGCAAGGGCGCCGGCAAGCGCGAGTGTCCACACCGCGCGCCAGCCGCTGCGGGCGGCGAAGGCCCACATCGCTGCGCCTGCGCAGAAGGCGAAGGCGACCAGCGTTGCCGCCACCGTCGCCTCCGCCCGGTCGCCGGGCAGCAGCCGCGCCAGTGCCATGGCCCAAAGGCTGGCGACGGCATATCCCAGCGGCACGGCCGCCAGGATGCGCAGGGTCATGTCGCCCCGCCGCCGCCACGCCTCCGCACGGTTGCTGCCCGACGTAGCGCTCACGGGTAGGCGAACCGCAGCGTGGCGAAGACGGTGCGCGGGCTGCCGAAGTAATTGCCGCGACCGGTGGAGGAGATGCGCGCGTAATAGGTCTTGTCGAACAGGTTGTTGACGTTGACCGATAGCGAGATGCGCTCGTCGAAATCGTACCCGGCGCGCAGGTCCACCACGGCATAGCTGCCCTGGCGCACGATGGTGGAGCGGGTGGTGACGACGCCCGCCGCATTGCGAACCGCCGGATTGCCGCCGTAAGTCGAGCTGAACCACGTCAGCGCGCCGCCCACGCTCAGGCCATTCAGAGGGCCGCTGGGCACCTTGTAATTGGTGAAGGCCTTCACCGAGTGCTTCGGAATGATCGGTACCAGCGGCAGCCCTTCGAACTGCGCATTGGCATCTTCCAGATACTTGGTCTTGGTGAAGCTGTAGCCGCCGTTGATCCGCCAGCCGGGCAGGATCTCACCCGCGGCCTCCGCCTCGAACCCGCGCGCGCGGACCTTGCCGATCTGCAGCACGACGGTGGCGTCGTCCGGATCGTTGAACAGGCGGTTGGTCTGTTCGATCTGATAGGCGGCGGCGGACAGCAGCAGCTTGTCGTTCATCAGCGAAAGCTTGGTGCCCAGTTCGTACTGCGCGCCGACCAGCGGTTCGATCTGCCGCCCATCCGGACGCGCGCGGCCTGCCGGGGCGGCCTGCGGCGTGAAACTGTCGGCATAGGAGCCATAGAGGTTCCAGTCCTTCGTCACGTCCCAGACAAGGCCGGCGTAAGGCGTGAAGCGGGCATCGATGGTATAGCCGGACTTCTTGCCCAGCACCGGCAGCAGCGTCTGCGTATCGGTGTCCCACCAGGTCAGGCGGCCGCCGCCGATGGCTGTCAGCCCTTCCACCGGATTGAAGCGAAGCTGGCCGTAGGCGCCGTATTGCTCAACCTTGGTGTCGCTGCCGCCATAGCTCTGCAGCACGCAGTTGACGGGGGCAGGGGTGATGACGGTGGTGCTGTTCGGGCAAGTCGCGCCGGTGCCCTGCACCGGATAGTAGGGCAGCGGGCCATAGGGATTGAGCGGCGGCTCCAGCGGCGAAACCGGATCGTAGACGTCGATCCGCGCATAGTTGGACAGGCGCGTGAAGTACGACTGGTACGAACTGCTCTGATAGTCGACGCCCAGGATCAGTGTGTGGTCCCGCCCGAACGCGGGGAAGCTGCCCACCGCGTTGAAATCGAAGGCATGGGTCTTCATGAAGCTGTCGCCACGATAGGCGATGTGGTTCGTCACGCCGTTGGTGGGCGTTACCGGCTGGTTGCCGATGTAGCTGTAGACGTCGACACGGTCGGTATCGGTGTAGAGGCCGCTGGCACGCAGGGTCCACCGGTCGCTGATCTGATGCGTAACATCGGCGAAGACCGACCAGATTTCCGATTTGAAGCGGTTCCAGTCCGCGCCGAGATAGGTGGAGCGCGGCACGTCAAGCAACTGGCCTTCGCTGCCGTCCCAACCGCCAGCGATGCCGGGCAGGCCGGACTGGATAGCGGGCTTGAAGCGATCGTAATTGACGCCGAAGGTCACCGTCGTGCGCGAGCCGATGTCGACTTTGCCGGTGCCGAACACCGCCAAACGATTGCGGTGGGCGACGTCGAAAAACTGGTCCTGATCCTGCACCATGGCGCCCGCGCGCACGGCCACGCCCTGCGTCAGCGGTGCGGAGATATCCAGTTCCCCGCGGAAGTTCTGGTAGCTACCGTAGCCCAGCGAACCTTGCGCCTTGAATTCGTCCAGCGGGCGCTTGCGCACCATGTTGATGCTGCCGGCCGGGTTGCCCGATCCGCTGAACAGGCCCGCCGGTCCGCGCAGCACTTCCAGCCGGTCGTAGAAGAACAGGTCCGGCACGACGGCGGGGAAGTTGAAGGAGAGGGTGGGCGTGCCGTCGATCAGGTAATTGCTGATCGCGAAACCGCGCGACATGTAGGACGGGTCTTCGCTGCCGACACCCGTAACCGTGATGCCCGGCGTGGCGGTCAGCGCGTCTTCCAGCGTGAAGAGATTCTGCGCCTGGATCTGCTCCCGATCCACAAGCGTGACAGTATTGGGAATGTCCTTCAGCGGGGTGACCGTCTTGCCCACCTCTCCGCCATAGCTCTTGCCCAATACGATGATGTCGCCTTCACTGTTCCGTTCTGGCGCCTCAGCAGCTTCTTCGGACCACGCCTGCGCGGGATACATGGAAAGGATCGCAAGGCCGAAGGCCCCGGCCGAGTTCAACAGTCTGTTTTTCAATGGGTCGCTCCCTGATTCGCAGGGGCGGATACAGCGATTGCTATCGCGAGTCACTCGCAATATGGCTTGGACAGCAAGCCTTGCAATGTAGCAACGCATTGATACGTATCAGCAATGTTCCGCAAATGTTGCCTCCAACGGTCGGGGGTAGCGGGGAAGCGGACACGCTATTTCAGGCGGCGAACTACCGCCCGGCTTATGAAAAAGACGGCTATGACAATGAACAGAGTGGGCAGGAAAATCGGAATGCGATCGATGAGTCCGCTTCGCTTCGGCCCTGCATCGCCCATCACGCGGGCTAGATCGAGTATCAGGACGGGTACGCCAATGGCCGCGGCTGAAATGCAACCGACACGATCTTCGGGCGGCAAGCCTTCGTAACTCTCACTCATCACCACCACCTACCACGCACATCAATGTCAGCAATGTCGGCGAAAACGCGCCCCTATACCTGGGCCCCTGTGCCTGGTTCGTGTCCGTTCAAACCTGTACTCATTTCCGTTCAGGGCGGGCGAGGCCGTTTGGGATTGACGCTCCGGCCAATTCCCAACTTGATCGCGGCATGATTCACGATGGACTCGGAAGATGCGTCTCCTAGCGAATTGCCTGAAGATGGATGCGATTGACCAACTGGCGAAGTCCGCTTAGCCCGTACGGTGAAATTATAACGCAAAATTAAAAATTTAATTGGGATGGGCATGTCTTGATGAATTCTACGCTGTTTCGCGGGGTGCTGGTGGGGGCGTTGGCCGGACTGTTGTTCGGCTTCGATACGGCGGTGATTGCCGGCACGACGGAGGGCATTCGTACGGCATTCGGACTGGACGCCACCGGCGTTGGCATTACCGTTTCGAGCGCGCTTTGGGGCACCTTGGCCGGCGCGCTGCTGGCCGGTGTTCCCGGGGATCGCTTCGGCGCACGCGCTTCGCTGTCGGTGATCGCACTGCTCTACCTCATTTCGGGCATCGGCTGTCTTCTGGCGCCGAACTGGCCGGTGCTGCTGGTCATGCGTGTGCTTGCCGGTTTCGCGGTGGGGGCATCGTCCGTGCTCGCGCCGGTCTATATCGCCGAAATCGCTCCGGCCGAGCGGCGCGGGATGATGGTAGGGGCGTTCCAGCTCAATGTCGTGCTGGGCATACTTGTCGCCTATCTCAGCAACTACTTCGTATCCAGCCTGCAACTGGGCGCATTGGACTGGCATGTGAAATTCGGCGTTACCGCCATTCCGGCGGTGCTGCTGCTGGTGATGATGCGCACGATCCCGGACAGCCCGCGCTGGCTGTTCGCCAAGGGGCGAGAGGGTGAGGCGGCGGCGGTGCTCGGCAGGCTGGGCAATGCGGACGTTGCGGGCGAGATGGAGCGCTGGCGGCGGGCCGAGGGGGCAACCCATGCCCCGCGCCTCAGCTGGAAGCGGCATCACCGGCCGATGCTGCTGGCGATTGCGATTGCCGGGTTCAACCAGCTCTCAGGCATCAACGCCATCCTCTACTATCTCAACGACATTTTTGCGGCCGCTGGCTTCAGCGGCGTTTCGGCAGACCGGCAGGCCATCGTGATCGGCGCCTGCAACTTGATCTTCACGGCACTGGCGCTGACGGTGATCGACCGTATCGGCCGCAAGACGCTGTTGCTGATCGGATCCGTGGGGCTGACGGCCGCGCTAGCTGGCGTGGCGGTGATCTTCTCCAGCGGCACGCATCAGGACTGGCTGCTCTGGCTGCTGATCGGCTTCATCGCCTTCTTCGCCTTTTCGCAGGGCGCAGTGATCTGGGTCTATATCAGCGAGATCTTCCCGACCGACGTGCGCGCCCGAGGGCAGAGCCTGGGATCGTCGGTCCACTGGTTCATGGATGCGGTGATCGCCTTCGGGTTCCCGCTGGCGGCAGCCCATGCGCGGGCCCTGCCGTTCTGGCTGTTCGCGGCGATGATGGCGCTGCAATTCGTGGTGGTGGCGGTTTTCTTCCCGGAGACCAAGCGGCGTTCGCTGGAAGCCATCGGAGAGGCTATGTAGCGATCCGGCCCAGATTGGCGATCCGGGCGGTGCTCCCTGCCGAGGGGGTAGCGACGATTGCCAGCCGGCAGGGAGCGCGCGCGGAGACGGGGGCGAATGCCTCCGTCTCGGCAGGTGCTATTTGAAGCGGACGCCCACGCCGCCCATGATGCGCTGGCGTGCGGTGTGGCCGTGATAGTCCGAATAGACGTACTGGGCGTTGAGGTAGACCGGCATCCGGCCCTGCGTCAGCGTATATTCCACGCCGCCGCCGACCTGATAGCCATCGGCGCGATAGTGGTCGTAGACCAGCTGGTTGCCGTCCGGCGCATCGATCCGGCGGCGCTGTTCGGAATTGACGTAGCCGCCCTTGGCGAAGACCAGCAACTGCGGGGTGAACAGGTAACCCGCGCGAACGGCGGCGCCCCATTCCTCGAACGCCTTGTGGCAGATGCTGTTGTCGTCGGGGAGCGACTGGCAGTTCTGGTTCCAGTTGTTGGCGCGCCAGTAGCTGCCTTCGGCGCCGATCACGATCCTGTCGCCATACATGCCGTCAAAACCGACCGTGGCACCATAGCCGAACTTGTCGTTGTGCGTCCCTTCGGACTGGAAGCGGTCGCCACCGAAGTTGCCTTCGACGCGGATGCCCCGGAACGAGGTGCCGTTGCTGCTGGTTGAGGTGGAAGAAGATGAGCTCGTGGTGGTGTCCGTATCCTGGGCCGCAGCCGATTGAGATGCGATGCCTGCGATCATCACCGCAGCGAGCGTGAGGGATTTGGTAATCATGGCCAACTTCCTTTGGTTGTCGCTAGCTGCCCAACCGGAAAGGCGAAGATTTGGTTTCATTAAAATTAGTCGCAGAATGGGTATTGGCGCCAATCTGTGACGGATAGGCCACACCGTAAAGCAGGCCTATTCTAGCCCTGAAGCCCGCAGAATTCTGCGTTTTATTATGCTTTTCCGAGCGTTGCCAACCAAGGGGCCACCAAAGCCATATGATCGCCCCAGTCAGGCGTCGGGAACTTTTCCAGCGCAGCGATTTGGCGGCTGCGATCTGTGCTGTCGAGCATATAGTCGCCGGCGGCAGCGGCCCATGCGGCGGGATCGTCGGCATCCAGAAGCAGCGGCACGCCGGCCGCAATTTCGTGATAGATCGCAAGGTCCGCAGCGATCACGGGCGTGCGGCGCAGCATGGCCTCCAGCACGGGAAGGCCATACCCTTCCACCTTGCTGGGCATCAGCACGGCGCGCGCGTGGGTGATCCAGGCGTCCAGTTCCGCGTCGTCGCAGGAACCCAGTTCGATCACCCGCCCATGTTCCGGCGCAGGTTGGTCGAGGCGGGCGAATGTCGCTTCCGCCATCCACCCGCGCTGCCCAACGAGCACGAGGTCCGGCGTGTCGGGGCCAAGCTTTGCGCGCAGCTTGTCCCACGCATCGAGCAGCAGCATGTGGTTCTTGCGCCCCTCTATCGTGCCGATCGAGAGGAAATAGGGGCGGGAATGCGGGACGGCGCTGCCGCTTGGCGCAGCCGGCTCGATGCCGAGATGGGCGACCAGTTGGGCGGGATTGGCGATGCCTTTCTGTACGGCAAATTCCGTCAGGGCCCGGCCGGTATCGGCGGAATTGAGGATGATGCCATAAGCGCTGCGCAGGGCATTGCGCATGCGGACGGCGTGCTTGTCCTTCTCACCGGGGCGGCAGAATTCCGGGTGGGTGATGGGGATCAGGTCATGGATCAGGTAGACCGGGCGCAGGCCGCGCTGTTGCAGCCATTCGGGAAGGCTGTCCACATGAAGCCCGGTATGGCCGACATTCAGGTAGATCCGCCCGGCAAGGTCAGGCCCCGCCAGCATCGCGCGGGGTATCGCCCGCGCCAGCAGCAGGACGAGGCGCCGCTTGTCCAATTTGCCGATACCGTCCATCAGCAGCGCGAACAGGCGGTCGCTATCTTTCGGCCCAAGCACGATCCGGCGATCGCGCCATTGCAGGAACGCGCAGGACTGGCTGGCGAAATGGTCCAGATAGGCCAGGCACACGCGGTCGATGCCGGTTGGCAGCCGCCCGCGCCAGAGGCGCCAGATCAGGCGGCTGACATCGAGAACGATGGGCCGCGAGGCAAGGCTGTCAGTTCGGGAGGAGCGGGCTTCTGGCAAGATCTGGTCCGGTCGGGGAGGTGCCTCGGGAGCGGAGGCGCTTAGCAAGTGGCTGCGCCGATTGGCAAGCGATGGAGCCGATGTCATCGCCGCCCGAGCAAACGGTTCAGCCGGCCCTGCCATTCGCGCAGCCAGATCTGCGGCGAACGGACGATGGCCTGACCCGCTGCGATGCGTTCCACCAGCACCTCCGCCTCGCAGGGCAGGCGGGTGACCGGATCGAGATAGCGCGGATAGAGGATGAGCGTGGCCGCCACCAGTTCGTCCAGCGTGCGGCGGCGCGTGCGCCGGTCCGGCACCGGGCCCAGATCGCGCGTGAGGCCCCAGCCGGCATAGAACGGCACGCCGTGGGTGACGACCTCACGCCCGCGCATCAAAGCCTCGAACCCGGCCAGCGAACTGATGACGTGAACGGCGTCGACGCGGTCCAGCAGCGCCGCGATCGAGGAAGTGCGGTCTATCTCGTCCGCGAATTCCAGCGCCTGCGCATCGGGTACGTGGCCCTTGCGGTGGCCGGCCTCCACATCGGGATGCGGCTTGAAAATGATGCGCGATCCGGGTTCCTGCGCGCGGGCCCGGCGCAGCAGTTCGAGATTGCCCAGCCCACCGCCGCCGGTGAGCACGGCACGGTCATCCTCCACTTGCCCGGTGACCAAAACAAGCCGGCCTTCCCGCCGACCATCTTCGGCGGAGGCGGCCCGGTTGCTGTCGTTCTCGTACTTGCTGATGCCGGCCTGCACGAGCCGCCGACGCAGATCGGCGGCCCGGGACAGCATCGGGGCATCGATCTCGGCGGTTTCCAGCAGGGTTTCCAGCATGCTGGCCTGCGCGGGATCGAAATGCGGCCCCTGCGTATCGACCACGATCGACAGCGGCGGCACGCAATTGGCGCCTAGTCCGGTCGAGCGGATCATGCCGTCCTCGATCTCGCCGACGGGCACGCCCTTGGCTTCCAGCGCGGCAATGGCCGCAGGATCGCTGCGGGTGATCCAGGCGAGCGCCTGTGCGCCGGGGGTGGACACGTTCTTGCGATCATGCGGCACCGGGCCGGACCCGGCCCACAGCAGATTGTCCGCCGTGATCCGCTTCCAGCGCGCAATACCAAGCACCGATGCGACCGTGCGGTTCGCATCGATAAGCGCGCGCCAGCGGCCGAGGATGGTGATGGCTTCGAGGGCGTCTATCTCGCCGCCGGTGAACGGGTTGCGGTAGGTCCAATGCTGGCACAGTTCCCGCGCGATCACGGGCCCCAGCGCTTCTGGCTGGGCAAGCGCGGCGAAGCGGCCCGCGCCGACCACGGTAAGCGGCAGGCCAAGAATGGCGGCAATCAGCGCGATCTCGTCATCGGCCGAGGCAATCACGTGGCTGGCGCCGGCGCAGAGATGCCATGGATCGATGCCGGCCGGCAGGCTGGGGACCGCCTCGGAACCGGCTGGGCCGACCGAAACGGCGCGATCGAGCAGCCCGGCCGCGCGGGCGCTGGCCACGCAGGCAGACAGACCTTCGGTTGAAGAGGCTGCAAGGATCACGTCGCGGGCGGCTGCGGGCGCGGGCCACGCGCCCCAGAACGTCCCGCCCACCCGCGACTGCTGCAAGGCGGCCACCAGCCTGTCGGCGATGGAAAGGTCTGCCGGCCCAGCCTCTTGCCGTTTGGCGCCTTCCGGGCGCGGCACGGCAAGCGGCTGGGCGCGGTGGCCGGGGAAGGGGGGGATGCGCAGGAACGGAACGGTGTTCATGGAAATATCGGTCGCGGGGGTCACAACGTTACATTCGCCTTGGTAAGATCGTAACCCAATTCTTCAAGCCTGCGCGCCACTGCATCCCACTGTCGGGGGGAGGTAGCGGCGATCAGGCCCTCGGCATTTTCATCGCTGCGATAGGGCGCTCCGTTCGGCCGCGCGGCGCGCCCGCCGGCGGCGTTCAGGAAGACGATGCCCGCCGCGTGATCCCACGGCAGCGTGCGCGTGAACAGCGTGACGTCGTTGCCGCCGGTCGCGATGCGCGGGTACTGGTCGGCGGCGCAGCGCGGGCTGTCCACCACCTCATGATCCAGCGCCAGAGCCGCGATCATTTCCGCACGGAGGGTCCGGTCGGCGAACAGGCGTGTCACGGCAACCAGCGGGCGTTCGCGTGCGGGTTCCGGTACGGTGAACGCCTCCCCGTCGATCCAGGCACCCCGGCCCGCGCGCGCGGCGCAGAAGCGGCCGGAGAGCGGATCGAAAATCCAGCCGCCCACCGGCAGTCCATCCTCTACCAGGGCGACCAACATGCCGAATGGGCCCTGGCCCGCGGCAAAGTTGGCCGTGCCGTCCAGCGGGTCGATCAGCCATGATGTGCCGCTGCGGAGGCGCTGGAGCAAATCGGGATCGGCATGGACCGCCTCCTCGCCGACGATGCCGGCGCCCGGGATCAGTGTTGCAAGCCGGTCGGAGAGGATTTCTTCGCTCTCGCGGTCGGCTGCGGTGACGGGTTCTTCTCCGCCTTCATCCGCGCCGGCCTTGTCGATCAGGACGCGCGCGTCCGCCGTGCGAAAGCGCGGCATGATCGCCAGCCGCGCCGCATCGCGCATGGCCTGTTCGACCGCGTGCGAAAGCGGGTCCGTCATCTTGTCTTCCCGTCGGTTGCCGGCGGGCAGATAGGTTCGACCGATCAGAAGTCGAACTGTCCCGTGGTGTCGTATCGCACCGAAGTATAAGGGATCTGGACGTAGTCAAGCACCGAGTAGGCCATCCTGCCGATCTTCGACCGCGAATTCGAGAAGAGAAGTTCGCCAAGGTTCAAGCCCACGCCGACGAAGAGATGGCGCTTCGGTTCCTTGCCCGCCGCACGATCTTCGTTGAGGAAGTCCGACGCGAAATAGCCCACCTGCAGGTCGACGAAACGCAGCGGGGTGTTGTGCAGCTTTTCGAAGCCGGCGCCCTTCAGCGAGAACATGTAGCGCTGCTGCGCGTAGTGCGGCTTGCCCTGGATGCTCCAGATCTTGTCGTTGGGAATGATCTCCACCTTGAAGGAGAACTTCTCCTTCATTCCCGGCACCGTATTGCGCAGCACGGACAAGGCGGCGCCGGCGATGTTCATCGACACATCCTGAAGCGAATAACCGCTGTCCGGCTCGATCGCGTCCGAAATCTCGTTGAACGCCATCAGGCCAGAGGCGATGATGGCCGCGGTGATGGCATCGCCCTGCGATGCGCCGGTTCGGTTGTGAATGCGGTTGTGCAGGAATTCGGCGATCAGATAGGTGTCGAACGCGTGGGTCAGCTTGTCGACGCCGATATTGTCGGTGTTCTTGCCGAAGTAGCCTTCGTCCTTGAAATGGAACGGCACGGGGTCTTCGAAGAACTTGTGCGCGCTGACGGCCATGAAATAGCCGGTGAACAGCAGGGTTTCGGTCTTCACCGTGCTCGCCTGCGCGAAGAACCCGTTATAGGGCGCCTCACTCCGCGGAAGATGGTCCGACCAGCGCATCCGGGGCGGCTCAGGCGCATCGGCAATGCTTGGCGGCCCGACTTCGCTCTGCGGTTCGGCCGGCAGGGTTCCGGCGGCGAAATTACCGGCTTCCCCGGCAGGCATCGCAGCGACGAGGGCAGTGACTTCGCTCGAAACTCCCGGCGCGTCACTATCGGAAGACAGGTGCGCGAGATTCCAGCTTATCGGCTCGATGCCGATAAGCGGCTTTGGCGAGATCAAGGGAACGGGATTTGCCGCCTCGGGCAAGCTGACGGCCGGGGGCCCATGCGGCTTGGAAATAGGGTTTTGCGCGCCGTCCGGTGAAGCTGAAACTTCGGCAAAGGCGGGTGTGGCGGCGATTGCGCCGATAAGCGCCAGAATGGTCCCTGCGCTTGAGCCTGTGGTCATCTATATTCGTCGCCTTGCACAATGCTTCCGCACTGGCCGATGCGACGGAACTGGCATTCCGTGCGACGGACTCCGCGAAAGAAGTTGCCAAATACCCCTTGTTGGGGCCATTGAGCGATCCGAAGGATTGGTCCTGTTTTCATGATTGTTTTCAAGTCGGTCAAGTTATTCTTTATGTTCCCGATCTGGGTAATCCAGCTTGGAACGGGCGCGAAAAGTTTCCTGGACAATCCCCTGATCGGCTCCCAGCGGCTGAATCGGCGCGGCCTTCACCGGGCGCGCGTGCAGCTGGCCGGAGCGCTTTGCGCTTGGCGTCGGAGGCGACTCGCCCGACATGTTCGCGCCGATTGGCGTGAGGCGTTCGACCGGGACGGCTTCGTCGCGATTTCCGATTTCATCCCGCCCGAGACTTTCGCTGCACTGCGGCAGGCAATCCTCGATTATCGGGGAGAGGCGCGCGAAATGCAGCAGGGCGATGCGGTGACGCGCCGGCTCGCGGTCGATCCGGACATGCTCGCCGCGATCCCCGAATTGCGTCGACAACTCGATCGCGACGATCTGCGGGCGCTGTTCCACTACGTCGCCAGTTTTCGCGTCACGCCGCTGCACTATATCCAGACGATCGTCACCCATGACGAGGGCGATCATGTCGACCCGCAAGAGGCGCTGCACGCCGACGCATTCCACTCATCGCTGAAGGCGTGGCTGTTTCTGAACGCGGTGGAGCCTGACGAGGCGCCGTTCACTTACGTGCGCGGATCGCATCGCCTGACGCCCGAGCGCATGGATTGGGAATATCGCCGAAGCCTGGCCGATCCGCGCGAGATGAGCCGGCTTACCGGGCGCGGTTCGCCCCGCGTCGGCGAAGAGGAGCTTGCGGCGATGGGGCTTGCGGATGGTGAGGCGCTGGCGGTTGCCGGCAATACGCTGGTCGTGGCCGACACCATCGGGTTTCACGCACGCGGGGCATCGGTACGGCCGATCGAGCGGGTGGAAATATGGTCCTATGCCCGGCGCAACCCGTTCCTCCCATGGTTGGGCGGAGACCTGCTGAGTCTGCCCGGTATCGCCGAACGCCGGGTGGGATGGGTATGGGCGGCACGCGACCGTCTGGCAGGCTGGATCGGCCAGCCCTGGCGGCCCGTGGGCCTGCGCACTCCTACCGGCGATCCGCAGAAATCCTGAGGTTTACCCCGAGTCGAGCCATTCTTCCGTGCATTCAATGGCCGCAATTCCGTTTGCGAGGGACGCACCGGGAATTGCGACGAAGCGGGCGGTCTAAGGGTTTGAGGGGATTTACATACTGTATTGTGAGAGTTACGCAGTAATTAGTTGGAATTGCCGTCCGTTAACCTGGTTGGCTGACGCACCCTCTTTTATTTCTTCTTTTTTGCAGGCCTTTTGCGGGGACCGAAATTCTTATCTTCCTTTGAAGCGTAAAGGGGAGTTCATTTTGGCATCTTCAGTGGTCCTGAAGGCCGTAGGGGCAAGCGATAGGGTTCTGGCGAGGGCGCGCGATGTCATCCGCATCGAGGCGCGAACGCTCGATCATCTGGCTGCCTCGCTCGACCGGAATTTCGTTTCAGCCTGCGAACTCCTCGGGCTCGCAACCGGCCGCATCGTGGTCGCCGGCATCGGCAAATCCGGCCATGTCGGGCGCAAGATCGCAGCGACGTTGGCGGCAACGGGTTCACCCGCGATCTACCTTCACCCCGGCGAAGCGGCCCATGGCGATCTGGGCATGGTCGTGGAGGGCGACGTCATCCTGGCGCTGTCCAATTCGGGCAATACCGCCGAATTTCAGGTGCTCTTCGATCACGCCGAACGGCGCGGCATCCCCGTGGTGGGCTTCACCTCCGGCGCCGGCTCGATGGTGGAGCGCCGCTCGACCGTGTGCGTGCTGATGCCGCTGGCGAAGGAGGCCTGCACTTCGAACATCGCACCTACCAGTTCCACCGCGCAGCAACTGGCGCTGGGCGATGCGCTGGCCATGGTGCTGATGGATGCCAGCGGCTTCTCCCGCGATGGCTTCAAGGAACTGCACCCCGGCGGGACGATCGGCTTACGCCTCGCCTCCGTGGGCGAACTGATGCACGGGCAGGACAAGCTGCCGCTGGTCGATCTGGACCTGCCGATGGAAGAAGTCATCTCGCAGATGACCTCCATGGGGTTCGGCATTGCCGGGGTGGTCGATGCGGCGGGGCGATTGGTGGGCATCATCACCGATGGCGACTTGCGCCGTCATTTCCGGGCGCTGGATCAGCTTTGCGCGCGCGACGTGATGACGCGGCGGCCGAAAGTCGTGCGCACCGGCATGATGGCCGAAGATGCGCTGCGCTTCCTGAACGATACCAAGATTTCCTGCGCCTTCGTCATAGCCGACGACGAGGAGCGCTGCATAAGCGTGGTGGAGGAAGGTTTTGCGACCGGAAACCAGCTTCCGGTCGGTATCATCCACTTGCACGACTTCCTGCGCATAGGCCTTTGACGCCCACAACGGTGCTTGCGTCAAAGGCCTGAGAGAACGTTTGAAAATTCGCGAAATGCGAATTTTGCTGCACCGGCCCTCTCCCCCACCCTACCACCCGCAGGATACTACCGATGGGTGGTAGGCCCCCTCAGCGAAAAGGTCCCCCGGACCTTTTCGTGTTCTTCGGAACGGGAGAGGGCCGGTGCCGCCTCAAAAATGCCCCTGCGGGCATTTTTCAAACGGACTCTGAGATGGCCCCGCGTTAGTCGATTTCCAGCGCCGGGAACTGCTTCACCAGCCGGTCGATCGCCTGCATCTGTTCGAGGTAGGGCCTCAGCTTGTCGAGCGGCAGCGCGCAGGGCCCGTCGCAAAGGGCCTTGTCCGGGTCCGGGTGTGCTTCCAGAAACAGTCCGGCGATCCCCACCGCCATGCCGGATCGGGCCAGCACGGCCGCCTGCGTGCGCCGCCCGTCGGCGCTCGATTCACGGCCGCCCGGACGCTGCAGCGCATGGGTCGCGTCGAAGACGACGGGGGCCATGGCTTTCATCTCGTCCATGCCCAGCATGTCGACCACCAGGTTGTTGTAGCCGAAAGCACTGCCGCGCTCGCACAGCAGGATCTGGTCGTTGCCGGCTTCCTCGCACTTGCGGATGATATGGCGCATTTCGTGCGGCGCGAGGAACTGGGGCTTCTTGACGTTGATCGCCTTGCCGGTGCGGGCCAGCGCGACGACGAGATCGGTCTGGCGCGCAAGGAACGCCGGAAGCTGCAGAATGTCCGCCACCTGCGCGACGGCTTCCGCCTGGTAAGGTTCGTGAACGTCGGTGAGGACGGGCACGCCGAAACGTTCGCGCACTTCGGCCAGCACTTCCAGACCGGCTTCCAGGCCGGGGCCCCGGAATGAATTGATAGACGAGCGGTTCGCCTTGTCGAAACTGGCCTTGAACACATAGGGGATGCCGAGTTCGCCGGTCAGCCGCGCGAATTCGCCGGCAACTTCCAGAACGATGTCGCGGCCTTCGATGACGTTCATGCCGCCGATCAGCACCATCGGGCGATCGTTGGCGAAAGTGACGCCTTGGGCAAGGCTGACGGCAGTGGGCAAGGGCGCTTCCTCGTCTGGCGGGCAGGGCTGCCCGGAGCATGGTCTATCCGGCTCTCAGCAACCGCGCGGCGATGGTGTCAAGCCCGGAGCACCTCGCCGGTGTGGACGCTGCCATCAGGCCGCAGCCTTTTACGACAGGCTGCCGGCGTCCAATTCCAGCTCGTTCAGGTTCACGCCGTTCAGGCTGACTACGGCCTGTCCAAGGCTGGGTGCGGATTGCGGCCGTCCGAACAGGAAGCCTTGCACCTGATCGCAGCCTTCCGCCTGCAGCAGATCGACATGCGAATGTGTCTCCACGCCCTCGGCCAACACCGGCACGTCCAGGCTGCGGCCCAGCGCCAGCACCGCGCGGATGATCGCGCGTGCCTGCGGCCGTTCGTCGGACCCGGTGACGAAGGACTTGTCGATCTTGATCTTGTCGAACGGGAAGGAATTCAGCGTGTCGAGCGACGAATAGCCGGTGCCGAAATCGTCGATTGCGATGCTGACGCCCATGCTCTTCAGCTTGCGCAGGATATGCAGGGCCCGCACCTTGTCACCGATGATCGCGGTTTCGGTGATCTCCAGTTCGAGCCTGCGGGGCGAGAGGCCCGTTTCCACCAGAATGCCGGCAACGATCTCGGGCAAGTTCGCCTGACCCAGTTGAACGGCGGAAAGGTTCACCGCCACCATCTGGTGATCGGGCCAGCGGGCAGCTTCCCGGCAGGCTTCGCGCAGCACCCATTCGCCGATCGCGAAGATCTCGCCCGTCTCCTCGGCAATGGGGATGAAGTCGCATGGGGTGACCAGACCGCGAACCGGATGCTGCCAACGCACCAGCGCTTCGTAGCCGTTGATGCATTCGTCCTTCAGCGAGCGCTGGACCTGATAGAGGATCACCAGTTCGTTACGCTCGGCGGCACCGCGCAGATCCGCCGCCATCTGGCGGCGATGGCGTGCGCTCTCGTCCATGCCCTTTTCGTAATAGCAGATGCGCTCGCCCAGGTTGTCCTTGGCGCGGTACATCGCAAGGTCGGCGTTGTTGCACAGCTGCTCGCGGTCCTGCCCGTCGTCCGGATAGGCGGCGACGCCGAGGCTGGCCTTGATGACGAAATCGCCCGCGGCCGATGCTGTCGCGCCATTGAAGCAGGAGGCGACGCGGTGGACGAAGTCCGCCAGTTCGTGCGTTTCGCGGAACAGGATGGTGGCGGCGAATTCGTCCCCGCCAAGCCGGGCAGCGCCTTCGCCTTCCTGCAGGGCCCCGCTCAGGGCGGTTGCCACGGCCCGAAGCGCCTCGTCCCCTGCGGCGTGTCCACGTGAATCGTTGATTTCCTTGAAACCGTCGAGATCCAGGACGACAAGGCCCAGCCGTTCTCCGGAATGGGCGGCGATCGCTATGGACCGGTCTACCAGGGCATTGAACTTGCTGCGGTTCGGCAGGCCGGTAAGGCCATCGTGCAAGGCAAGATGCTGGATGTGGGCTTCGGTCTTCCGCTGCTCGGTAATGTCGTCGAAGGTCGAAACCCAGCCGCCATCGGGCAGGGGGCGGGAACGGACCGAGACGATGAAGTCTTCGTATTCCGAAACGTCCGGCGCGTGGGTGCGGCCTTCCAGCGCGGCTTCCAGATTGTGCAGCACCTTCGTGACGCGGTGGTCCAGTTCGCCGGCCGGCGCCCGCTTGCCGATGGCGACGCGGGCCATCTCGCGCATGGTCATGCCCACCTGCATTTCGTGCGGGGCCATGTGGTACATTTCGACGAAGCGCTGGTTCCACAGGATCAGGCGGCCGTCGGCGCCGAACAGGCACAGGCCCTGGTGCATGTTCTCCAGCGCCATGTCGAGCCGGCGGCCCACGAGTTCGACGCGTTCGCGGTTGAGACGCTCGGAGTTGCGGCGGGTGATTTCTGCACGGCGACTGACCATCGCCGCAGTAGCCGCTATACCCAAAGTGCAGGCGGCGACGACGAAGACCCACAGCGACATCGCGCGGGGGGACATCATCGTTTCCGGCGAAAACTCGGTACGCGAGGGGATCAGGGAGATCGCGGTCATGCCGGTGAAGTGCAGCAGCACGACGGCAAGCGTCATCAGCCCCGCCGCAGCGGCCCCGGTTCGCAAGGTCTGCCCTTTTAGAGCAAGCGGAATGGCCAGAAGCAGCGGCGCGATCGCAAGCACCAGCGAGGCCGCCACATAGCCCTGATTCCAGCGGATCACCGCCGGCATTTCCAGCGCGGCCATGCCCACGTAATGCATGGTCGCCACCCCGCCGCCCATCAACGCTGCGCCGAGGGCGATGCCGACACGGGTATTGAATTGGGAGGCCAGGACAAGCGCGGCGATCGAGGTAGCCAGCACGATGGCCAGCGATGCCACGGTTCCCGTCAGGTCGTAGCCGAAGACGAAGCCCGGATTGTAACCCAGCATGGCAATGAAATGGGTTGCCCAGATGCCCAGGCCGGCCACGAGCCCCGCCGTTGCCAGCCATCCGATGCGCCCGTGCCCGTGCGACCAGCGGACCTGCCGGCATAGTCTGACGGTCCCGACCGTAGACAGCACGCAGACCAGCGCTGCCAGCAGGACGAGGGGCGAATCATGTTCGTCGCGAATGCAATGCAGAATGGGAAGCATTTGACTTTCTTGGGAATTTGCGACCTTCCCGAACTATACTCCGGGTAATTCCGGTAGAATTGGTTAACCGGCAGGAAATTTCCAGTCGAAACGCCAGCGATGCTGCGGAGATTTGGGGGAAAAGGCCGGCCGGGGCAGTCTGTCGGGTGGGATGGCCCCGGCCGGTCGGCGCTGGTGAAGGTCAGCGCGCGCAGGTTTCGTTACTGGGCATCATATTTCGCAGCGTCGTAATCGATGCCGAGCTGCTTCAGATAGCTGTCGTACTTCTTGGGATCGTAGTACCGGCCCTGCATCAGCGGCCGCATTTCCTGCATGGTGCGGGCATTGCGGTCGATCGCGGGCATGTCCGTCGGCGCGATCAGCGGGTCGTACTTCTGGTCCTTCAACTGAACGTCGTGGAACCAGGCCTTGGCATCGGTGATGATCTGGGGCGTGGTCATGAGATCCAGCACCGTCATCGCCACGGCCTTGGCGCCGACAACGGTGCCCTTGTGCGCGATCGGCGTCGCCATCGCCATCGCGGCGGTGGCGTGGTGGAAGATCACGTTGGGGATGTTGGCGGGGTACTGGATGGTGACGGTCGGCACCGTCCACATCACATCGCCGATATCGTCCGACGCGCCGAACCCGACCTTGCCGCGCAGTTCCGGCGTGGAGAGCGGGGCTACCTTGTCGGGTAGTGGTTCCACCTTCAGCTTGTTGTGGGTCTGCACCGCCTTGGTGAAGGCCTGATCGGCGGCCGACCACTGCGGCATGCCGACCGTTTCGATATTGGCGTAAAGCGCCTCTGCCAGCGGGCGGTTGGCATAATTGGGCGCCGCGAAGCCCAGCACCTTGCGGGTGACGGTGGTGCCGGTGCCCAGTGCCGCCGCATCGGCGATGGTGTTGCCGGTTTCGTAGAGCGTGCGCAGCGATGCGAAGTCATGCTCGCGGAAATAGTACCAGTCCACCGCCTTGTCGGGCACGACATTGGGCTGGCCGCCGCCATTGACGATCACGTTGTGCGACCGCTGGCTGACCGGCAGATGTTCGCGCCGGAAGTTCCACATGACGTCCATCACCTCCACCCCATCGAGCGCGCTGCGCCCGTCCCACGGCATCGCGGCGGAGTGGGCGGTCTTGCCCTTGAACTGGTATTCGACCGAGATCATGCCGTTGAGGCCCAGATCACCCCAGCCGGTGCCGAACCCGGTGCCGACATGCGCGAAGATGGAGGCGTCCACGTCCTTGAACACGCCCGCGCGCACGTAATAGGCCTTGGTGCCCAGCAGTTCCTCGGCCACACCGGGCCAGAGCATCAGACGGCCGGGAATGTGGTGCTTCGCCATCACCTGCTTGGTGGCAATGGCGGCGGCGACCATCAGCGGCATGCCGGAATTGTGCCCTTCGCCGTGCCCCGGTGCGCCTTCGGTCAGCGGCTTGAGGTCGGGCGTGCCGGGCATCTGAGAGACGCCGAGCAAGCCGTCGATATCGCTGCCGAGCGCGATTTTCGGGCCGCCCGTACCCCACGATGCGGTGAAGGCAGTGGGCACGCCGGCGATGCCGCGCTGGATCGTGAAGCCGTTCTTTTCGAGGATGCCGATCAGATATTCGCTGGTCCGCTGCTCCTGAAAGCCGGGCTCGGCGAAGCTGAAGATCTCATCCACCATGACCTGGATCTGCTTGCGCTGCACCTCGACCGCGTCGGCGACCTCCTTTTTCAGCGCGGGATCGGCAGCCGCCGAGGCGGGGGCGGGCGCAAGCGCCGCCCCCGCGAGAGCCCCACCCAGGAGGGACAGAGCGACACCGAGGGCTCTCTTATGCCTGTTCATGATGGCCGCCCTCACTTCTTCGCCGCAGGGGCAGGGGCAGGGGCGGCGGGGGCGGTCAGGGTCGGGTACTTGATGCCGAGCTGGTCAAGGTACGTATCGTACTTCTTCGGATCGTAGTAATACTTCTCCATCTGCGGGCGGTAGAGGTCCATGGCGCGCTTGTTCAGCCAGATCGCGGGGCCCTCGTTCTCGTTGAGGATCGGGTCGTACTTCGCCGTCTTTGCCTGAACGTCGGTGAAGTAGGTCTTGGCATCGGTGATGAGCTGCGGCGTCGTCATCAGGTCCAGCACCGTCATCGCCACGGCCTTGGCGCCGGCCTCCACGCCCTTGTGCGCGATCGGGGTCGCCATCGCGAAGGCGGAGGTGGCGTTGTGGCCGATCATGTTGGGGATGTTGGAGGGGTAGCGGATGGTGATCGTCGGCACCGCCCACATGATGTCGCCCACGTCGTCCGACCCGCCGCCGATCGAGCGTTCGCGGTTTTCGGGGGTCGAGAGTTCCGCAACTTCGGCCTTTAGCGGCTCCACCTTGCGATCGTTCAGCGTCTGCGCGGCCTTGGCGAAGGCCTGATCGTCGGCGCTCCACTGCGGCATGCCCACCGCCTTGATATTGGCATAGGCGGCCTCCGCCAGCGGCTTGTTGCCGAAGTTGGGGGCGGCATAGCCGAGGATGCGGTGGGTGACGGTGGTGCCGGTGCCCATCGCGGCGGCATCGGCGATGGTGTTGCCGGTTTCGTAGAGCGAGCGGATCGTCTCGAACGTACGGTCGCGGAAATAGTACCAGATGCTGGCCTTGTCCGGCACCACGTTGGGCTGGCCGCCGCCATTGGTGATGACCATGTGCGAGCGCTGCGTCACCGGCAGATGCTCCCGCCGGAAATTCCACATGACGTCCATCACCTCGGCGCCGTCGAGCGCGCTGCGGCCTTCCCAGGGCATGCCGGCGGAGTGCGCCGTCTTGCCCTTGAAGTCGTATTCGACGGAGACCATGCCGTTGGCGCCCATCTCGCCGTACCCGGTCGAGAAATCGGAACTGACGTGGGCGAAGATCGTCGCGTCCACATCCTTGAACAACCCGGCCTTCACGTAATAGGCCTTGGTGGCGAGCAGTTCCTCGGCCACGCCGGGCCAGAGCATGAGCTGGCCCTGCATGTTGTGGTGGATCATCACTTTCTTCACTGCCAGAGCGGCGGCGACCATCAGCGGCATGCCGGAGTTATGGCCCTCGCCATGCCCCGGCGCGCCTTCGACCATCGGCATCAGCACCGGAACGCCCGGCATTTGCGAGACGCCCAGCACGTCGTCGATATCGCTGCCCAATGCGATCTTCGGGCCGCCCTTGCCCCATGTCGCGGTGAAGGCGGTGGGAATGCCGGCGACGCCGCGCGTCACCGTGAAACCGTTCTTTTCAAGGATGCCGGTCAGGTATTCGCTGGTCCGAACCTCCTGAAAGCCGGGTTCGGCATAGCTGAAGATCTGGTCTACCATGACCTGGATCTGCTTGCGCTGGGCGGCGACCTCGGCCTCCACTTCATCCTTCAGCGCCTTGGGCGCTTCGGCATGGGCGGCGGGGGCCAAGGCCATCGCGGACGAGGCGAGCGCCATGGCGGCGACGGTGCGGGTGAACTTGCGCATTATCGTATTACTCCTCTCGCGACCTTCGGAGCGTTTTCTAATCAGGTGGAACACCTGATGACTCGGAAAACGCGTAAAAACAAAAACCTAGAGCAAATTATCCGATGCAATCGGATCAACTGCTCTAGAATTCTACCTTTGCGGCAATGCGGAACGTGCGGCCCACCACTTCGTAACGGCTGCGGTTGGTCTGGGCGTAGGCGGGCACGTTGTTGCCGTCCGGCCCGTTGCCGACCAGCACCGGATCCTTGTTCAGCATGTTGTTGACGATGAAGGTCAGGTGCCCGGTGCCGTTCAGGGCGGGGAACTTGAAGTCCACCGAGGCGTCGAAATAGACGGCGCCGTCGATGTGGTTGTCGTTGATCGTGCGGTACTGGGTGGTGCTGACCGGGCAGTCGGTGGTGCACTCGATCCAGTCGTTGCCGTAGACGCCATTGGTGAAGCCGCGGGCGACGAGGTTGAAGGTCATCGGATCGATGTCGTAGAACGCGCTGACGCGGTAGACCCAGTCGGGCGAGGCATAAGTGCCGCCCGCCAGCACCCCGGCATAGTCGATGGGGAAGCTGATGCCATCGTCCACCACGTTCTTGATGTAGTGCGTGGCCTGCCCGTGCAGGCGGAAGCGGCCGGGCCCGATCGGGAAGGCGTAGCTGGCCTCGATATCGAAACCGCTGGTCTTCTGCTTCGCAAAGTTGATCGGCATCAGGTCGATCGTGCTGAGCGTGCCGTTCACGAAGTGGATATTGTCGCAATAGGGCGTGATGCCCTCGTCATAGCAGAGATCCACGGTCTGCTGTGCGGTGATCGATCCGATCGCCTTGTCGATCTTGATGTCGTAATAATCGAAGGAGGCGCTGAAGCCGGGCAGGAAACCGGGGGTGAAGACGCCGCCCACTGTCCAGGAATCCGCCACTTCGGGCTTCAGGTTGCGATTGCCGAAGGCGTTCTGGACGAATTGCTGCGATCCGGTGACCGGGGTTCCGGCATCGTCGGGAATGATGACGGTGTTGGTGCGCGCGGTACCGGCGGCGAACAGTTCCTCAAGGTTGGGCGCGCGAATGTCGTGGCTGATATTGCCGCGCAGGCGCACCGCGTCCACCACCTGCCAGTTGGCGCCCACCTTCCAGGTGCCGACCCAGCCCGAGGTCGAGTAGTGCGTCCCGCGCGCGGCGGCGTTGACGTTCAGCCCGTCGATGATCGGCACGTCGACTTCCAGGAAGCCTTCGTAGACGTCGTACTTGCCCTTGTTGACCTTGTAGTTCCCGTAGAGCCAGCCGGAAGTGTAGAGGTCGTCTACCGAGCCGTTGATCTGCTCGCGCCGCCATTCCACGCCGGTCGCGACCGAAAGGTTGCCGGCGGGCAGGGCGAAGAGCGGGCCGCTGATCGTCGCGGCAGCCACATCCTGCTTGATGGTCTGGTGGCGCAGCGGCTGCTGGCCGTTGTAGTAGATGTAGTCCAGCGCTTCCTGCGAAGGGCCATCGGTGCCAAGGCGGTCGATGGGAACGCAGCCGTTGCCGGGGTTGGTCAGGGTGGAGCGGCAGACGATGCTGCCGTCCGCCGCGAAGACCGCGTCCTGCGCATCGGCCATGCGGGCGTTGTTCCAGGTATTCACCAGCGCCTCGCGGCTCTTGGTCACGCCCTTCTGGTAATAGGCGTCCCAGTTCATCGAGTTGCCGAACAGGCCCAGGCTGCCCTTTGCCCCGCCGACGAAGCGGAAGACTTCGCGCTTGTTGTCGCTACCGGGGATCGGGAAACCGGCGTTGGAGGTGCCGATGGTGATCGAGGACAGGCCCTGCGCGGCCATTTGCGCGGCGACGGTGGGATACTGGCTCAACAGGTAGGCATTGTCCGCCTTGATGACGAGGCCGGTGCTGGGGGTCTGCTGATACGAACTCGCGCTCTTGGATCGGTTGTACGAGAACTGGCCGAAGATCTCGATATCGGGGGTGACATCGAAGCCGACGCGCTGAAACGCGCTGATGCGGTCATCCAGCGGCACAAGCGTATTGGTGCCGACATGGCCGGCCAGCGTCGTCTGCCAGTCGCCGCCGATCATCCACGGGCTGGAAACGGTGCCGTAAGTGAGTTGGTCCGTCTCACCCGCGCCCAGGAAGTAAGTGCCCTTCAGCGGACCACTGGTGATGAGGCCGCCCGCCGTATAGCCATTGGGACCGATCCCGCTGGCGACAAGGCGCTGGGGCAGGCCATTGGTGCCGTTGTAGGCGGGGTTGTTGATCTGGAAATAGCCGCTGTCGTTCCAGTCGCGGTTGATCCCTTCCTCCCGCTTCTGGTGGAAGTAGGACAGGTTGGTCAGCATATGCAGCCGGCCATCGAGCAGCGAGTAACCGGCCGTGGCGGAAACCCGATAATTGGGCGCATCGCCATAGGTGGAGATGCCGGTATCGGCGGCGAGTTTCACGCCCTTGTAACCGGTGTCGAGGATGAAGTTGACGACACCGCCCACCGCGTCCGACCCATAAGCGGCCGAGGCGCCGCCGGTGATGACTTCGACGCGCTTCACCAGATCCTGCGGGATCGTATTGATGTCGACCGTGCCGCCCACCGAGGAGGCGACGGAGCGCTGCCCGTCCACCAGCACCAGCGTACGGCCGACGCCAAGCCCGCGCAGGCCGATCGAGTTGATGCCCGCCGCCGCGTTGGACAGGCCGCCCGACTGGGTGCCGGAGGTGCCGCTGCCGGCGATCGCGGGCATCTGGTTCACGAAGTCGGAGATATTGGCGGGCGCCTGTGCGGCGATGTCGGCCTCTCCCAATACGGCGACCGGAGTGGGGGCGTTGTAGCCGTCCCCGACGATGCGGGTGCCGGTGACGACCACTTCATTGGCAGGCTGGGTATCGTCCGTCTGGGCGGCATCCTGGGCCATGGCCGGTGCGGCCAACGCGAACGGCACAGCGACCGAAGCCATGAGCAGCGAACGGCGTGCCCAGGCGCGGGACGAGGAAATCGGCAGCTTGGAACACTGCATCGAGCACATGGCAAAAACCTCCTTCGTGAACCTTCTCGCCGGAAGGCACCCTCGTCCCAGTGAGGTTTGAGAAGGACGAGCCAGATCGGCCGCCGGTTCGCACCGTCGGTCACAGCAAAGGCACCGCCCTCATTTGCGGTGGCCAGCCATGATTTGCTGCCGTATTGCCCCGTTGCCCGCGTTGACCGCGGATGCCCCTTCCGTCTCCACCAGCGCCTTTGGTCGTCTGCCGGAGACAGGTCGATCTTAGCGAGGAACCTTCGCGTGATCCCACGAAAGATGGCACTTTTTTCACACAGTTTTGATAGATGTCATCGCAGATTTCAGGTTTCGCGCAGCAATCGTGCGCCTTGAGTATTACTGGCGTCAGTTTCTGACGTGAACATCGTATACTGATTCGGAAATGCAGTGCAGCATCGCCCTTCGCGTGTTCAGGAACGTCATGATTCCGTTCCGAAAGTTTCGATTCCTGCGCATAAAACTGTCATGGCGCCGGATTTCACCATCATATCCGCGAAATCGCCCGATATGATCGGGGAACCTGCGCGGGCCTTTCTGTTAGTCTGATCGTGCTAGGCCGGGGCGTTCGCCCCCTTTCAAGGCTTGGCATCATGGGGTCGATCACGTGGTTCCGATCGCTTGAGGTTCGCCTGCGGACCTTGGCCGGGGCCTATCCGCAAAAGCCTATCCACCAACAGGGAATCGCCGAATGTCCGTCGCCGTCAGAATCAAGCATGCCCTCGTCCTTGGAGCCGCCGCCACCGGCATGATCGCCCTTATGCCGGCCACCGTGGCCGTGGCGGCGCCGGTGCGCGTGGCAGCTTCGCCTGACGGCGCGCTGATGCCGGTTTCCTACGATGCCGAAAAGGGCAAGGTGCTGCTGGTCCTGCCGCCGGCGGACGCTGACGGCGTGGCCGGGCGATACTTGTTCACGCAGGCGATCAAGACCGGGCTGGGTTCGGCCGATATCCGCATCGATCGCGGCATGCAGGGCGATACCAAGGTGCTGGCCTTCCGCCGCATGGGCAACAAGGTGGCCGCCGTCTTCGAAAACCCGCGCTTCCGTGCGAGCGGCGATGCCGAAGTGAACAAGGGTGCGCGCGGCAGCTTTCCGTTCAGCACCGTCGCCATGCTCGATGTGGTGGGCGATGCGGCGGCGGGCGGATCGGTGACGGTGGACGTGACGCCGTTGCTGATGGCCGACGCGATGGACCTGGCCGGGGCGCTGGCAGAGGGCGGCAAGGGCTACAAACTGTCCGACAAGCTGAGCGCGGTCGATCCGGCGACGATCAAGGTCTTTCCCAAGAACGTCGAGCTGGAAACCGTGCAGACCTTCACGGCGGATACGGCGGGCCGGGAGCTGGAGATCATCGCGCCGGATGGGCGGATGGTCAGCTTCACCGTCCACTCCTCGATCATCGCGCTGCCCGATCCGGGCTTCGTCCCGCGCCGCTTCGACATTCGCTCCGGATCGCATGCGACGCAGATCTACGATTTCGGCACGCCGCTGGGCAGTCCGGTGCTGGTCGAATACGCCAATCATTTCCGACTGGAGAAGGTCGATCCCTCCGCTGCGCGATCGCGCGTGAAGAAGCCGATCGTCTATTACATAGACAGCGCCGCCCCCGAACCGATCCGCAGCGCTCTGGCCGATGGCGTGCGTTGGTGGGCCGATGCCTTTGACGCGGCGGGCTTCATCGATGCCTTCAAAGTGGAGATCCTGCCGCCCGGCGCCGATCCGCAGGACGTGCGCTACAACATGGTCAACTGGGCGGACCGGCAGAACCGCAGTTGGTCCTACGGCGGCGGCGTGATCGATCCGCGAACGGGGGAAATCATCAAGGGCAATGTCGTGCTGGGCGCGCTGCGCGTACGGCAGGACGTGGCGATCTTCGAGGGGCTGGTCGGCGCCGCGCAGGACAATACCGGCTCTGGCAACGATCCGGTGGAAGTGTCGCTCGCCCGCATCCGCCAGCTTGGCGCGCATGAAGTCGGCCACTCGCTGGGCTTCGTGCACAACTTCATGGCGAGCCTGCAGAACCGCGCCTCGGTGATGGATTACCCCGGACCGATGGTGAAGATCGCAGACGGCAAGCTCGACCTGTCCGACGCTTATGCCAAGGGCATCGGCACCTGGGACAAGTTCACGATCGATTGGCTCTACGGCCAGCCCGCGCCGGGGGGCGATGCCGATACGGCAGCCGCGGCCAAGGCCGATGCGGCCTACAAGGCGGGCATGCTCTACGGCACCGATATCGATGGGCGCGCGGCCGATCTGGGCCTGCCGGGGGTGAACATGTGGACCGAAGGGCAGGATACGCCTGAGGATCTTGCCCATACGATGGAAGTGCGCCGCATCGCGCTCGGCACGTTCGGTCCGGCCGTGCTCCATGCGGGTGAGCCGCTTGCGGAACTGCGCCGGAAATTCGTGCCGATCTGGCTGTTCCACCGCTATTCGATCGACGCCACGGGCAAGCTGGTCGGCGGCGTTCGCTACGACTACGCCGTGGCGGGCGAGGGCCGGCCGGCCCCAACGGCGGTTCCGGCCGGCGAACAACTGGCTGCCATCGATGCGCTGGTGGGCACGCTTTCGGAAAAGGAACTGACGGTTCCCGCCCCGGTCGCCATGATGCTCTCCAGCGGCACCAGCGCGCGGCCCGATGTGCAGGCGACGCGGGAAGTGTTCCAGAGCGCCGGTTCGGCCGTGTTCGATCCACTGGTGGCGGCGGACGTTGCCGCGCAGATCACGCTGGATAGCCTGCTGGCGCCCGCCCGCCTCACGCGCCTGCATATCCAGCATGGCTATGACGCTGGACAGCCCGGCGTGGGCACCTTGCTGGACAAGCTGCGCCCCGTGATCGCCGCGCATTCCGGCACCGTTGGCCGCCGCATTTCGCAGCGCACGATCCTGGCCATTGCCGGGGCCGCCCGCGATCCGTCGACGCCGGCCGATGTCGCCGCCGAACTGGAGGGCTTCCTCAGCGAAATCGGCAAGAACTTCGGCAAAGCCTCCGCCAATGCCGACGACGGCTATTGGCAGCGCTCGATCGCCGCCATCCTCGGCGATCCGCAGCGTCTGGCGGCCGAACTGGAGAAGGGCCGCCGTCCCCGTCCCGCAATTCCTGCAGGCATGCCGATCGGCGGCGAGACAGGTTGGTTCGACGAACCGGTGGATTGAGACATAATATTGCAATCGGCGGTTTGATTTTGGAGAAGATCGGCTAGCATGGCATCGAAAAACGGCAAAAGGTCGCAATCAGCCATGGATAATTCGCACGGCCATAGTGCCTTGCATGGGGCGGGTGACGCCCATGCAAGGCACCACCATCAATTGGACGAAACAGACTACCGGCTGATGCGCGCGCTGGTGACAGAGGGGCGCGCATCGGACGTCTGCCTGGGCGAAAAAGTCCACCTGTCCAGCACCGCCGTCGCCCGGCGGCGCAAGATTCTGGAGGAGTCGGGCTATGTCACTCACTATTCCGCCAATCTGGACGTGCGCGCGCTGGGATACGGCACGCTCGTGGTCGTCTCCATCGAACTCATGTCGCAGGCCGAGAATGTCCTGCAGGACTTCGAACGGGCGGTGCTCCAGAGCCCGTCCATGCGGTTCTGCGCCTTCGTGACCGGCGATACCGACTTCCTGATGATCCTCAACGTCCAGTCGCTGGAGGATTACGACACGATCTATCGCAAGGAACTGTCCTGCCTGCCGCACGTGGCGCGCATCCGCAGCAGCTTCGTGCTGCGGGAAGTGGCCAACCGGCAGATCGCCCCGGCTATCCTCAAGCAGGGGCGTTGATGGGCTGAACTGACGGGGCAACTTTGTCGCGATCGGTCAAGTCCTGCCGATTGCGCCTGCGCCACCATGGCCGCACGCGCAATCGAAGGAGTAGGGCATGTCGGCCGACGAAGGCACCGTCACCATGGATATCAGCGACGTCGAATGGCGTCTTGGCCACAAGGTGGGCGGCGGGGAGCTGTGGGAACCCTGCAACAAGACCGATATCCGCCGCTGGGTCATGGCGATGGACTATGTGAACCCGCTGCACTGGGACCAGCGTTTCGCGCAGCAGACCAAGTTCGGCGACATCATCGCGCCGCAGTCGATCTGCGTCGCGCTCGATTATGGGCATGGCAACAATCAGGCCTGCGTCGGCCGGATCGAGGGCCAGCACATGATTTTCGGCGGCGAGGAGTGGTGGTGGTACGGCACCCATGTCCGCCCCGGCGACCATCTCAGCCATGAGCGGATCTTCACCGGCTACAAGCTGACCGATACCCGCTTCGCCGGCCCCACGCTGTTTCAGCGCGGCGACACGATCCATCGCAACCAGCGCGGCGATCTGATCGCCAAATCCTGCCCCACGGTGATCCGCTATCTGGCGAAGGAGGCGGAAAAGCGCGGCATGTATGCCTCCAGCGCCGGCGCGCCGCGCAAGTGGACGGCGGCCGAACTGGACGAGATCGACAAAATCCGCCGCGACTGGTTCCTCTCCAACCGCGAGGGCAAGTCACCGCATTTCGAGGAAGTGGCGGTGGGGCAGAAACTGCCGCGCCGCGTGATCGGGCCGCACTCGATCGCCAGCTTCACCACCGAATATCGCGCCTTCATCTTCAACATCTGGGGCAGCTTTTACTGGCAGGGGGTCGAGGGCGTTCCCGATTGCTGGGTCAATCAGGACATGGGCTGGATCGAAGGCTTCTCGTTCGACGAAGTGGGCGCGATGACCGATCCGCGCCTGCGCGATGGGCTCTACCTCGGCCCCTCGCGCGGGCACATCGACGATGGCCGTGCCAGCGAGATCGGGATGCACCGCGCCTATGGCTACGGCGCGACGATGGCGGCCTGGAATACCGACTACCTGGCGTTCTGGGCCGGGCATGACGGCATGGTCCGCCACGCCAAGAGCGAGTTCCGAGGGCCGGCCTTCGAGGGCGACGTCACTTATATCGAGGGCGAGGTCGTGGAGAAGATCGAGAATTCCGAATGGGGCTTCCCGGTCGTGCGGATCGAGGTGCGGATGACCGATCAGGACGGCAAGACCGTCGTCACTTCGGTCAACGAGGTGCAATTGCCCTACTGATTGGAGCGCTGCTGCGGGCATCGCTGGGGCGAATGCTCTGGGGTCGCGCATTTTGTCCGGATCGGTCAAGTTTTTGCCGCGTCGGCGCGCCGATGCAGAGCATGCTGCCGCGTGAGTCCGGCGCATAGGAGAGGTCCAGATGGTTTGCCCGCAATCGATGCGCAGGGCTGCGGTGTTCGCGCCGGATGCCGTTGAAGCGAGCGCGGAGCCTGCCCAATGAAGGCGATGCGCCTTACAAACGGGCGGTTGGAACTGGTCGACCTGCCCTCCGTATCGCTCCGGCCCGGCGAGGTCCGGGTTCGCATGCATGGCGCCTCGGTGAACTTTCGCGATGGTCTGGTAATCGGCGGCGTGTTTCCCGCTGCGCCCGGACTGATCCCGCTGTCGGATGCGGCGGGCGAAGTGGTGGAAGTGGCAGAGGGCGTCACCGAGCTTGCCCCCGGCGACCGGGTGATAAGCCTGTTCCATCCCAACTGGCGTGACGGCCATGTCGACCGCGCGGAACTGAACAATTCGCCGGGCGGCCCGGCCGATGGCTTTGCCTGCGATGAGGCGGTGCGGCCGGCATCGCACTTTACGCGTGCGCCGGGCAATCTCTCGCTGGTGGAGGCCGCCAGCCTGCCTTGCGCGGCGGTTACCGCGTGGCGGGCAGTGGTCACTGACGGACGCGTCAGTCCCGGGCAGCATGTGCTGGTGCAGGGCACGGGCGGCGTATCGCTGTTCGCGCTGCAGTTCGCCAAGGCGGCCGGCGCGACGGTCATCGCCATTGGATCGACCCCGGAAAAGCGCGAACGTCTGATGGAACTGGGCGCGGATCACGTGATCGACCGGCTCGCCGTGCCCGATTGGGGCGATGCTGTGCTGGAACTGACGGGTGGGCTCGGCGCCGAGCATGTGATCGAGGTGGGCGGCCCGAACACGCTGGCCCAAAGCTTACGCGCGGCGCGGACCGGCGCGCATGTCGCGATCATCGGTGCGGTTGCGGGGTTCGATGTCGATACCATGCCTTTTGCCGTGGTGCAGGCCAAGCGCCTGTGCCTGCAGGCTGTCACTGTGGGCAGCCGGCGCGATCAGATCGAGATGGTCCGCGCGATCGAGGCGCATGACCTGCATCCGGCGATAGACCGCGTGTTCCCGCTCCACGGCCTGCAGGACGCCATCGCGCACATGCGATCGGGCCAGCAGATCGGCAAGATTTGCATCGAAATGTGAAATTCGGACCTGAAGCCGAAAACGAGAGAGGACGCATGACCCCAGAAATCCAGACCCTTCTCGATCGCGAGGCGATCCGGGATTGCATCGCCCGCCTCGCGCGCGGCGAGGACCGGCGCAGCGCGGACCTGATCCGGTCGTGCTGGTGGCCGGAGGCTCGGTTCGACTATGGGGTCCACGCCGGCGATTTCGGAACCTATCTCGCCTGGGTGGTGCCCGGCGCCGATGCGATCAAGGACACGCAGCACCTGATCGGCCAGTCGGTGATCCTGCTCGACGGCGATAGCGCGCGCGTCGAAAGCCATGTCTTTTCCTATCACCGCATCGATATGGGTAGCGGAGATCGCGATACCTGCATCGGCGGGCGCTATCTCGACACGTTCGAGAAGCGCGATGGCGAATGGCGCATCGCAGACCGCGTGATGCTCTACGATTGGGAGCAGGACTGGGGCGCCGCTGCGGACTGGGCGAAGGGCGTGATGGGCTATCCCTTCACGGCGGAGCATTTCCCGGGGCGGGCGAAGGGCGATTTCAGCGAGCGCTGGTTCGCCGGAGAGACGGCATGACCGCGCCGCTGGCCGGTAAGGTCGCGCTGGTAACCGGCGCCAGTCGGGGGATCGGCAAGGGGATCGCTCTGGTCCTCGCCGAACAGGGCGCGACCGTCTACGTCACCGGGCGCACGGTGCGGGAGGGCGACTACTACTTGCCCGGTACCGTGGGCGGCACCGCAGCCGAATGCGACACGCGCGGCGCGGAGAGCGGCGGACGCGGCATTGCCGTCGCCTGCGATCATAGTGACGATGCGGCCGTGGCCGCGCTGTTCGAACGGATCGCGGCCGAGCAGGGCCGGCTCGACATCCTTGTCAACAATGCCTTCTCGCTCTCCGACGATCTGCTGGAGCCCAAGGGGTTTTGGGAAAAGCCGCTTTCCAATCTGGAGATGTGGGATGTGGGCGTGCGCTCCAACTATGTGGCGGCGTGGCACGCGGCGCAGATCATGGCGCCGCAGAAATCGGGGCTGATCGTCGCGATTTCGGGCTTTGCGGCAGTCACTTACACCTATGGCGTGATCTTCGGCACCTCCAAGTCCGCGGTGGACCGCATGGCGCGCGACATGGCGATCGAGCTTGAGCCGCACGGCGTTGCCTCCCTGACGCTGTGGCAGGGGCTGACCCTGACCGAAAAGGCCAAGGACAACCTTGCCAAGATGGGCGACCGGATGACCACCTCGATCACCCAGATGCACGGCAGCAGCGTGGAGCATCCCGGCCGCGTGATCGCCGCGCTGGCCGCCGATCCCGAGGTGATGAAGCGTTCGGGCGGAGAGTTCGTCACCGCCGAACTGGCGCAGGAATACGGGCTTACCGATGTGGACGGGCAAGTGATCCAGTCCGCCCGCGCCACGCGCGGATCGCCGATCTGGAAACCGATTGCGGAGGTGAACTATCGTGGCAAGTGAAGCCGCACAGGACCGCGCGGCGCGTCTGGACGCGCTGCTGGACAAGCAGGACATCCACGAATGCCTCGCCCGCTTTTCGCGGGGAATGGATCGGTTCGACCGGGACGTCTACCTCTCCGCCTTCTGGGACGATGCCGAGATGGCGGCCGGGCCTTTCGTGGGCTCCGCGGCGGATTGCTGGGACTGGGCGGTGCCGATGCACGAGGCGGGGCAGATCCTGACCCATCACGCTTTGCTGCAGACCACGATCGACCTCGATGGCGACAGCGCGCATAGCGAGACCTATTACCAGTTCGTCGGCCGCAATCGGGATGAAAGCCTGTGGATCGCGGGCGGCCGCTATATCGACCGGTTGGAGCGGCGCGGCGGCGAGTGGAAGATCGCGCTGCGCACCAATGTGATCGAATGGGGCTGCCTGCCCCCGCCGATGCCGATCCCCTTCGCGGATGTGCCCGATATCGCGCTGAACGGGGTTTCCAGCCGCAGCCGGGACGATCCTTCGTATCAGCGCCCGCTCGTCAACCGGCGCGCGCCGCAGAACCCCGCGAAGGTTTGAACGAGATGGCGCGCCTTTCGGATGGCCTCTTGGGCAAGGTTGCAGTCGTCACCGGCGCCACGCGCGGCATCGGCAAGGGCGTCGCCTGCACGCTCGCAGAGCATGGGGCGACCGTCTACGTCACCGGCCGGACCACCGGCGCAGGCCAGCACCCTCTGCCGGGCACGCTGGCCGAAACGGTGGCGGAGGTGAACGCTCGCGGTGGCCGAGGCGTCGCCGTGGCGCTCGACCTGAAGGATGACGCCCAGATCGCGGCTCTGTTCGAACAGGTGCGCCGTGACGAGGGGCGGCTCGATCTGCTGGTCAACAACGCCATGGCCATTCCCGATGCCATGACCCGGCGCGAAGGTTTCTGGGAAAAGCCGCTCGGCGAATGGGAGATCTGGGATATCGGCATGCGCGCCGCCTATATCGCCGCCTGGCACGCGGCACGGATCATGGTGCCGCAGGGCTCGGGCCTGATCGCCGCGCTGTCCGGCTATGTGGGCGTGACCTATACCTACGACGTGGTGTTCGGCACTACCAAGACCGCGACCGACCGGATGATGCGCGACATGGGGCATGAACTGCGCGATACCGGCGTGAGCGCCGTCTCGCTCTGGCAGGGGTTCACATATACGGAGCGGGCGACGGAGAACCTGAAGGCAGTTCCCGGCATGGCCGCCCAGCTGGGCAGCGCGAATGGCTCCTCGCCGGAGTTTCCCGGCCGGATCATCGCCGCGCTGGCCATGGACCCGGCAATCAAGGCGCGATCCGGCGGCACCTTCATCAATGCCGAACTCGCGGCCGAATATGGCGTGACCGACAAGGACGGCCGCACGATCCCCTCCCTGCGGGAAACGCGCGGAAGCCCGCTGTGGTCGGCGGGCGACACCACCTGGAACCGGGCCGAGGAGTATGGCGGGTAACGAACCAGCCTCCGAACCCTTACAGGCGCGGCTGCTGCGGCATTTTCCCAGGCTGGTTCGCAGCCTGGGCGCCGATCCGGCGCCGCTGCTGGCCGGTGTGGGGCTGGATGCAGCCGATTGCGACCGGGTAGGCGCGGCGACTTGTCATCAGTGGGTGGCCCTGCTCGAACGTGCGGCGGCGGTGCTGGGCAAGCCGGATTTCGGCCTGCTGCTGGCCCGCCAACAGGGCGATTCCGATGTGTTCGGGCCGCTGGGCGCGGTAATGCGCAATTCGCGGACTTTGGGCGATGCGCTGAAATATGTCGCCACGCACAATGCCGCGCACAGCCTGGCGGTGCGCGTTTGGATGGGGCGATCGGCATCGGGTGCGCACGTTTTCATGGGGCACGAACTGCTGGGTGAGGACTTGCCCAATCGCAGCCAGGCGATCGAGCAGGCGCTGCTGGCCGGACACTTGGGCGCTGTGGGTTTGACCGGGGGCAGGGCGCGGGTTCGCCGCGTTCATTTCCGGCACGAGGCACTGTCGCCGCGCGCGACCTATCGCCGGCACTTCGGCTGCGACGTCCATTTCTGCCAGAACGAGGACGGCGTGGTCTTCACGCTGGACGATCTGGCCCGGCCCATCGTCGCGGCCGATGCCGAGGCGCTGGGCGAAGTGGTTCGCCACGTGAACCAGCAGTTCGACCGCAAACGCCCGCCGTTTCATGCCCAGGTACGCGGCGTGATCATGCAACTGCTGTGGACGGGGAACTGTGCGAATGACGATGTGGCCCGCCAACTGGGCCTTCATCCCCGCACCTTGCATCGCCGATTGCACGAGGAAAACTGCGCATTTCAGGAGATCAAGGACGAAGTCCGGCGTGATTTCATGCTCTATTACTTGCGGCGGACGGACATGCGTTTTTCCCGGATTTCGGAGAAACTGGGCTTTGCCGAACAGTCCGTGATGTCCCGCTTCGCGCGCGCCGCGTTCGGCGCCTCCCCGCGCGAAATCCGGCGCGCGGGAGATGGCGCCGGCTTGCAATCCGGCCAATTCAGGGGCTAAGGGAAGGCCATTCGCAAGGACCCGGTGAAATTCCGGGTGGCTATTCCGGCCGCCGATCCGCCGGACAACGCACTTCGCAAGCCTTGATGCCATACCGCGCCGACCGCGGCGGCCTTGCGATTTTCGCGGACCTCCCTGACTCATGAATGCACCCTCTTTCGCTCGCTATCGCGCCGAGTGGTACGGCGGCCCCGGCGCTGCCCTGCGCGACCTTCTTGCCGGCCTGGTGGCGACCTTCGCCTTGATCCCGGAGGTTATTGCCTTCTCTTTCGTGGCCGGCGTCGATCCCCAGGTCGGCCTCTTCGCTTCGTTCGTGATCGGCATCGTCATCGCCATTACCGGCGGCCGCCCGGCGATGATCTCGGGCGCGGCGGGATCGGTGGCGCTGGTCGTCGGCGCGCTGGTTCATGCCCACGGGCTGCAATATCTGCTCGCCGCCACGGTATTGGGGGGATTGCTGCAGGTCGTATTCGGCCTGCTGCGGCTGGACGTGTTGCTGCGGTTCGTTTCGCGGTCGGTGCGCACCGGCTTCGTCAATGCTCTGGCGATTATGATCTTTTCCGCGCAAGTGCCGCAAATGCTGGGCGTTACTTGGCATACCTACGCCATGATCGCGCTGGGTCTGGCGATCATCTACCTTGCCCCGCGCATTACCAAAGCTATCCCGTCTCCGCTGATCTGCATCGTCGTGCTGACCGGCATCGCGATGGCCTTCCCGATGCCGCTCCACACTGTGTCGGATTTGGGGAAGCTGCCATCTTCGCTGCCATCCTTCGCGCTGCCGGTCGTGCCGCTGGACTGGGCGACCCTGCAGGTGATCGCCCCCTATTCGCTGGCGATCGCGGCGGTGGGCCTGCTGGAATCGATGATGACGGCCAGCGTCGTCGATGACTTGACCGAGACGACCAGTTCCAAGGCGCGCGAATGCACCGGGCTTGGCCTTGCCAACATCGCCGCGGGCCTGTTCGGCGGCATCGCCGGATGCGGGATGATCGGGCAGACCGTGGGCAACGTCCGTTATGGCGGGCGCGGGCGGCTGTCGACGATGGCGGCCGGGGTGTTCCTGCTGGTGGTGCTGGTGCCGCTGCGGCCATGGGTCGCGCAGGTGCCGGTGGCGGCGCTGGTGGCGATCATGGTCATGGTTTCGGTCAGCACGTTCTCATGGGGATCGCTGCGCGATCTGGGCCGCCATCCCAAGGTTTCCGGTGCGGTTATGCTGGCGACCGTGGTGGTCACCGTCGCCACGCACGATCTTGCTGCCGGCGTGGTCGTGGGCGTGCTGCTGAGCGGGGTGTTCTTCGCGTTCAAGGTTACGCGGCTGATGGACGTCTCGGCCAGCTACGATGCCGCCAGCGACACGCGCATCTATAGGGTTTCCGGGCAGATCTTCTTCGCCAGTGCAGACATTTTTGCCGATCGTTTCGATCTTTCAGACAGCGCCCGCCGCGTGCAGATCGATCTGACCGATGCGCACTTGTGGGACATTACCGCCGTCGGCGCGCTGGACAATGTGATGGCCAAGCTGCGCCGCCATGGCATTGCCGTAGAGCTTTTAGGGCTGAACGAGGCGAGCGCCATATTGGTCGATCGCCACGCCCCGCTGGTTCGCGGAGAGCCGGTATCGGCCTGATTTCGCAGAAGCGGACCTCAGATGTGACAGGGAATGCCGCAAGGCGCGGCGGCGTTCAGGCCGCCGCGCGAAGCGTCACCGGGATCGATTTGTAGGCCGGCGTCCCGCTGGCGGGGTCGTGATCGGAGAGCGGGACGAGGCAGTTCGCCTCCGGATAATAGGCCGCCAGCGATCCGCGCGCGATGGCGTGGGCGATGATCGTGAAGCCGCGCAGCACCGAGCCACTAGCAGATTCCACGTCCACCACGTCGCCATGGGCAAGGCCCATTTGCGACAGGTCCACCGCATTGGCGAAGATCACGTCTCGCCGTCCGGTCACGCCGCGGTAGCGATCGTCCAGCGTGTAGATCGTAGTGTTGTACTGGTCGTGACTGCGGATGGTGGTTAGCAGCAGCCGGGCGGCCCCGCGCTCATCGACATGCGGCGCAGCAAGGAACTGCGCCTTGCCGCTGGGCGTGTTCCACACCCGCTTGTCCGGCGCGATCGTCAGGCGGAATCCGCCGGGTTCGCGCACGCGCCGGTTGAAATCGCGGAAATCGGGATAGACCGCCTCGATCTTGTCGCGAATGCGGTCGTAGTCGGCGACCAGCGCGTCCCAATCGACCTTGCTAGCCGGCATCGTCGCTTTTGCCAGCCCGGCGACGATGGCCAGTTCGGAGCGCACTTCCGGCCCCGGCGCGGGCAGCTTCCCGCGCGAGGCGTGCACCATCGACATGCTATCCTCCACCGTCACCCATTGCGGGCGATCGTTCTGAAGATCCAGTTCGGTGCGGCCTAGGCAGGGCAGGACCAGCGTCTCTTTCGCGGTGAGCAGGCAGGTGCGGTTGAACTTGGTGAGAATGCTGACCGAAAGGTCCAGGCTCCGTACGGCGGCAAAGCAGGTTTCCGGATCGGGCATGGCGACGGCAAGGTTGCCGCCCAGCGAGATCAGCGCTTTCGATTGGCCGGCATGCATGGCCTGCAGCGCTTCCACCGCATTGTGCCCGTGCTTGCGCGGGCTATCGATGCCGAAAGCGGCATCCAGCCGCTGGAGCATGGCTTCGGCGGGAATTTCGGTGATCCCCACGGTACGGTCGCCCTGCACATTGCTGTGGCCGCGCAACGGGCAAATGCCGGCGCCCTGCCGCCCGAAATGGCCGCGCAGCAGCAACAGATTGGCAATGGCCTGCACGTTCTGGGTGCCGTGGCGGTGCTGGGTGATGCCCATGCCGTAGCAGACGATCACGCGCTCTGCGCGCATGTAGACCCCGGCCATTTCCTCTATGGCATCGCGAGTGAGGCCGCTGGACCCCTCGATCCATTCCCACGAGGTGGCGTCCAGATCGGCGCGCAGCGTTTCCAGCCCCTCGGTATGTTCGGCGATGAAGGCATGGTCCAGCGCATCGGCCGCGATCACCAGCTTCATCATGCCTTTCAGCATGGCCAGATCGCCGCCGATCTTCACCTGATGATAGGCCGAGGCGAGCGGCGTCGCATGGCCCGGGCGCAGCATTTCCGTGGGATGCTGGGGCGACTTGAACCTTTCCAGACCGCGTTCGCGCATCGGATTGGCGACCACGATCGGGACCCCGCGCTTGGACGCTGCGGCGAGCGTGGACAGCATCCGCGGGTGATTGGTGCCCGGGTTGTGGCCGATGCAGAAGATCGCATTGGCATGGTCGAAATCTTCCAGCGTCACTGTGCCCTTGCCGACGCCGATGGACTTGGGCAGGCCAACGCTGGTCGCCTCGTGACACATGTTCGAACAGTCGGGGAAGTTGTTCGTCCCGAACTCACGCGCGAAAAGCTGATAGAGGAAGGCGGATTCGTTGGAGGCGCGGCCGGAGCAGTAGAATTCCGCCTCGTCCGGATGGGCGAGCGCGCGCATGGCTGCGCCGGCGCGCGAGAATGCTTCGTCCCACGTAACCGGTACGAAGCGATCGCTCTCGGCGTCATAACGCAGTGGGTGGGTCAGGCGGCCGGCATCTTCCAACTGATGATCGCTCCACTGCCACAGTTCGGATACCGTGTGACGGGCGAAGAAATCCGGATCGACCCGCTTGACGGTGGCTTCCCAGGTAACCGCCTTGGCGCCGTTTTCGCAGAATTCGAAAGAAGACGTGTGCTTGGGATCGGGCCAGGCGCAGCCGGGGCAGTCGAACCCGTCGGGCTGGTTCATTTCCAGCAGCGCGCGGGTGTGGGTGCTGGCTTTCATCTGCTCTCGCACAGCGCGGGCGACGGCGCCCAGCGCACCCCATCCGCCAGCGGGGCCGGAATAATCGCCCACGCCCTCGACAGTCTGACCAGCCGGAATCGCTTCGTCTGTCGTTTCTGCCATGAATCAGCGTCCTTGCGGAAAACGGCCGGGGGGTGGCCGTCTGCCGCACTATAGCACTGCGATCCTGCGAAGCCATTGCCCACGCGGCCATTTTTCGCCCGATCGAGCGGGATCCACAGGCGACGACCAGCGCCAGGAAATTTCGCCAGAGGCACCCTTTTGCAGGAAAGATTCGCCCTCTGCGGCGTTTCCCAATTGGAGCACGATGCAGCGACTGTCGGGCTGCCTGAGCGGCCCGTTCCGCTGCGCCGCAATTCGAGGAGAGCAGCGATGAACAGACGCGATTCAGACCCTCGCAACGGTCAACCCGGCGGCAGCGCCGAAGGACGCTGGGACGTGCCGCGCCAACCCGGCCAGTGGCAGGATGACACGGGCCGCCAGGCCGGCGGTTTTCGCGATCCGGAGGAAGAGGCCCGCGCGGCTGCTCGCCAGCGAGAGGCCGAGGAGGCGGAACGCCGGCAGGAGGGGCGGGAGCCGCTCTACCCGACGCACAATTTCGATGCTTCGGGCGGCAACAGCTTCGCCGACTTCACCAGTGAGGATTACGGTGGCCGCGATTTTTCGGCACCGCGCGGCATGTATGGCGGGGGAATGCACCCCAGCAACAGTTACCGCCCGACGTTCAGCTTCCGCCGCGACGACTATGGCGATTGGCGCGAATATGGCGAACGGCGGGGATTCCTGCGGCGCGCCGGCGACGAAATCGCCAGCTGGTTCGGCGATCATGAGGCCGCCCACCGGCGCGAGGAGGACCACCGGCAGGACCATCGCGGCAGAGGACCGAGCGACTACACCCGGTCGGACGAACGCATTCGCGAGGATGTGAACGACGATCTGACCCGCGACTGGCAACTGGACGCCAGCCACGTCCGGGTTTCGGTAAACGACGCGGAAGTAACGCTGGACGGGCTGGTCCACTCCCGAGAGGACAAGCGCCGCGCCGAAGACATCGCCGATCACGTTTCCGGCGTGCGCCACGTGCAGAACAACTTGCGCGTGGACCCGGCCGCGAGCCTTGGCCGCGATACGGTGTCAGGCCTCTGACGGGCCTGCCGGCCGGTCGGGGAGAGCGGACATCGGGCTTCCCGACCGGCTAGTCCGGCCCTGTACTATAGCGACAGGCGCCGGGTGATGCCGATTGCGTCCAGAAACGCTTCGTCGTGGCTGACGACCAGCAGCGCCCCGTCATAGGCGCGCACCCCCGCTTCGACTGCGGCGATGGAGTCGAGATCGAGGTGATTGGTCGGTTCGTCCAGCATCAGCAGCGGCGGGGGGCGGGTGCCCCCCAGCACGCATGCAAGCGCCGCGCGCAGGGTCTGGCCGCCGGACAGAGTGCCGACCATCCGATCCGCCGCCGCCGCGCGGAACTGGAAGCGGGCCAGCGCGGCGCGGCGGGCGTTTTCGTCCATGGCCGACCGGGAATAGGGGTTCAGCCGGGCGAAGTTCTGTTCGATGGTTTCGGCCGGATCGAGCAGGGACAGGCGCTGGTCGAGGAAGGCGAAAGGCACCAGCGCCTGTGCCGTGCCCGACCACGGCGTCAGGCGTCCGGCGATCAGCGCCAGCAGGGTGGATTTGCCGGTGCCGTTCGGGCCGGTGATCGCCACGCGTTCGGGCCCGGTGAGCGTGAAGGTCAGCCCCCGCAGCAGCGGCGCCCCCGGCGCATGGCCGAAATGGAGATCGCGCGCTTTCACCACTTGCCGTTCGGCGGGCAGTCCGGTGCAGGCCAGCGAGACCGAAAGCGTTTCCAGCCGTTCGACCTTGCCCTTGGCCGCATCCAGCGCCAGCGCGGCGTCGGCTTCCAGCCGATCCGCAAGGCGGGCATTCTCTCCGCCGGATTTCTCGGCGCGATCCCGGCGCATGCCGATGAGGATGCGCGGCATGTCGCCTTTTGCGGCCTTGCGACTGCCTGCAGCATCGCGGCGCTGCTGGCGTTCGACCGCGACTTGCGCCTTGCGGCGGACTTCGCCGATGCGCCGTTCCGCCACGGCAAGGTCTGCATCGGCAGCGGCAAGTTCCACGGCCTTGCGCGCACGATAGGCGCTCCAGTTGCCGCCATAGCGGGCAGTGCCCAGCGTGGTCATTTCGACGATGGCGTCCATCGCTTCCAACAGTTCGCGGTCATGGCTGACGACTACGGCGCCGGCGCGCCAGCCTGCCAGCAGATCCCGCACGGCGCGGCGGCCTTCGCGGTCGAGATCGTTGGTGGGTTCGTCCAGCAGCAGGAAATCGGGCTGCGCGAAGACCGCGCCCGCCAGCGCGACGCGGGTGCGCTGGCCGCCGGAAAGCGTGACGAGGCGCGTGTCCGGCACCATGTCCAGCCCCACTTGCGCCAGCGCCTCCGCCATGCGGGCCTCCAGTGTCCAGTCGGCATCGGCAAGCTCGTCCAGGGTGGCGGTGCCGGCCTCGGCGCGCTTCAGCACGGCAAGCGCGGGGGCCACATCCATCAGGTCGGCAATGGTTTCGGTGGGCGAGACCTGCACGATCTGGCGCATGGTGCCCACGGTGCCGGTGCGGACGATCCGCCCGCGCTCCGGCTCCAGCGCGCCGGACAGCAGGCGCAGCAGCGTGGACTTGCCCACGCCGTTACGGCCGACGATTCCGGCGCGTTCGCGCGCGAAATCGACGGAAAGGTGCGAAAGGACGGTTTGGCCGTCGGGCGTGGACCAGGAGACATCGGTCACGGAAAGCGAGTGCGAGGAGACGGAAGACACGAGGCAAGGTTTCCCTGAAGGCAAGGCAAGAGGCAGCGTGGCAGCTGCAGCGTTGCGGTCAGGGGCGGATCACATCGTTTCGAATCGCTCGTTTGAATTATTGAATGACTGTTCCATTAAATTTATACGGATCTGATGGCAAGACCCAGAACCTTCGATCTGGACGCAGCGCTGGATGCGGCCATCGCGGTGTTTCGGGAGCATGGCTACGAAGGGACATCCGCGCAGATGCTGGTTTCGGCCATGGGGATCGGGCGGCAGAGCCTCTACGATACCTTCGGCGACAAGTGGCAGCTCTACCAGCTGGTGCTCCGCCGCCACGTCCTGGCCGAAGGACTGGCGCATCGCAGGGCTCTGCAAACCGGGCCGCGGGCGGTGGACGGCATTGCGGCAATGGTGGCGCGGGTGGTGCGCGAGGCGGAGGTGGCCTGCCTTGGCGTCGGTTCCATTGCGGAATTCGGCTGTTCCAACCGGGACATCAACGCCATCAACGCGGCGGCCGACCGGGCCCTGCGCGCGGCCATCGTCTCGCAGATCCGGCAGGCGCAAGTCGAAGGCGATCTGGCCGGCAGTGTCGATCCCGACGCTGTGGCGGCCTACCTTGTCGCCAGCTTCGGCGGCATCCGGCTGGCCGCGCGCGGCGGAGCCGATGCGGTGCAGCTCGAAAGCCTTGGCGCGATGGTCATGCGGGCCTTGCAGTGACGATTGGCCGGTCGATGCGGGGGGCGCCTTTTCCGCTGAAATACGTCTTGCGACTGCAAATTACGGATTCTTCAGAATGCGGCGATCTTCGGGCAATGTTCCGGGGCGCAGCAGCGTAGGCAGCGACCGATCCCCGGCCGTTGTTGCCGCAGCGGCCCAATCCCGGCCGCCCGTGCCACGCAGCTGACCATACCGAGACCGCCATGCGCGAAGTTCGTTCCCTGATTGCCGCCCTGTCCCTTCTGGCGCTTGCCCCCACTGCCGCGTCTGCCACCGTTCAGGCTGCCGATGCGGCGGGCGCCGATCCCAACATCGAGCAGATCCACGCCCTTGCCGCCGGCGGTCACGTCGATCAGGCATTGACCATGATGAACCGGGTGCTGAAAGACCACCCGAACAGCGCCAAGGCCCATTACGTGGAGGCGGAACTCTACGCCCGCGAAAGCAGGATGGCGCAGGGCCGCGGCGAGCTTGCCAAGGCGGAGCAGATTTCGCCGGGCCTGCCCTTTGCGGACGTCTATTCGGTGGCGGAACTAAACCGGCAGCTCTCGCTGGGGCCTTCGTTGGCACCGGCCCAGCCGGTGGACATGAAGGCGGCCGGAATGCCCCGGCATGTGCCATGGGGGCCGATCGCGGTTCTGGCGGCACTCGCCTTCGCGGCATTCCTGCTGTTTCGTCGGCGATCCGCCCCGGCGCTGCAGACGGTGGCGCCGAGCCCGTGGGCGGGAGGGATGAATGCGGGCGGCTTGAATACAGGCGGCATGGGGTCTGGCCTGCTGGGCAATCTGGCCAGCGGGGCCGCCATGGGGGCGGGCTTCGCGGCGGGTGAGGAAGTGATCGACCGGATGTTCGGCGGCGGCGAACGCCGCGAGGGAAGACCAGCCGACAGCGGCTTCGGCGCGGGCTTTACGGGCACCAATCAGGATATGGGCGGAAGCGATTTCGGGATCGCCGACGACGGTTCGTGGGATGACAATTCCACGGACGGCGGCTGGTAGGCTCGGGCGAGCCGATACCCGATTGATCCATTCGGCGGCAGGCAAGGTCTGCCGTCATCGCCTATCGCCACACCTTTGCCTGGCGGGGCAAGGAAGGAACAGCCTTGAAATCGACGAAACCAGCCCGGCCGGTGCGCGCCGGAACGCGGATGTTGCTGGCGGGAATTGCCCTCGGCGCTCTGCTTGCCGTGCCCGCACAGGCGCAGGACGTATCGGGCAAGCCGGACGATCTGAAGATCGGCGGGAACCGTATTTCCGTGGGCGTGGGCGTGGCGGCAACACCGACCTACATCGGTTCGGATACCTCCACCATCGTGCCGACCGCAGCGATCCAGGGGCAAGTTTCCGGCATCAGCTTCAACACGCAGGGCACCGCGATCTACATCGATGCCATCCCCTCCAGCGGCAAGCCGGAGTGGAAGCTGGAAGCCGGCCCGCTGGCGGCGCTGCGGCTGGACCGGTCGAACAAGGTGGGCGACGTTGCCGTGCGTGCGCTGGGCCGGCTGGACAAGGCCGTGGAACTGGGCGGATCGCTGGGCCTGCAGCGGACGGGGGTGATCACCAGCCCTTACGATACGCTGTCGTTCAGCCTGTCCTACCAGCATGACGTGGCGGGCGCCCATTCCAGCTACATTGCCAGTCCGGAGATCGATTACGATACGCCGCTTTCCGAACATGCCTTCGTGTCGTTCTCCGCCTCGGCCGATTACGTGGGGGCGGGGTTCGGCAACTATTACTATTCGGTGGATCAGGCCGGCAGTCTTGCCAGCGGCCTTCCGGTCTACGACAAGGCGGACAGGGCCGGCTGGAAGGACTGGAATCTCAGCATGATGGCGGTGCATTCGATTTCGGGCAACCTGCTGCACGGCATGGGCCTGTTCGTGACCGGCGGCTACCAGCGCCTGCTGGGCGTCTATGCGCGATCGCCCATCGTCGCCGATGTCGGCAGCGCGAACCAGTGGAGCGGGGCCATCGGCGTGGAGTACACTTTCCGATGAAGCGGGCCGTTCTGGCATTGGCCCTGCTGGCGCCGCCGCTGATCCTGTCCGGCTGCCTTGATCGCAACCGCACGCCGCAATCCCGGATCTACTACCACGGGCCGAAAAGCGATCACTTCGACGGCGCGCACTTCTTCAATCCGGAAGGAGAGGACGGCAGCGGCGGCGCCCAGCGCGACGGGCCGGGCACGTTCCTGCGCATCGCCGAGGGCAGGGGCGGCCATCACACCTGGCCCGCCTCCGTTCCGGTAGAGCAGACCGTTCCTGCGCGCCGCATCGATGGAGCGCAGATGGTCGTCACCTGGATCGGCCACGCGACGACGCTGGTGCAGACGCAAGGGATCAACATCCTGATCGACCCGGTCTGGGCCCACCGCGATTCCCCCGTGCAGTTCGCCGGGCCGGTCCGGGTGCGCAAGCCGGGCGTGAAGCTGCGGGACCTGCCGAAGATCGACCTGGTGCTGATCAGCCACAACCACTACGACCATCTCGATGTAACGGCGTTGAAGAAGATCTACAGCCGCGATCACCCGATGATCGTCACCGGGCTGGGCAACGACACCGTGCTGGCCGATCACGATATCAAGTCCACGGCGGGGGACTGGGGCCAGTCCTTCGCATTCCGTCCCGGCATCGATGTGGAGATCACCCGCGCCCACCACTGGAGCGCGCGCTGGTATGACGATCGGGACCGCGCGCTGTGGTGCGGTTTCCGTGTCACTTTACCGTCGGGCGGCGATCTCTACTATGCGGGGGACACGGGCGACGGACAGATGATATGGGCCCATCAGGCCGAACAGGACGATCGCCCGATCCGCCTCGCGATCCTGCCCATTGCGCCTTACAAGCTGACCGAACAGAAAACCGGCAACCACATCGATCCCGATGGCGCGGTGACGGCGTTTGGCATCCTCCATCCCGGCTGGGCGCTGGGCGTGCACTGGGGCACTTTCGAACTGGGCGAGGAGGCGGTGGACGATGCGCCGAAACGCCTTGCCGCCGCCGCGGCGCGGCAGGGCTTGGCGGCGGACCGGTTCCGCACACTCGACGCCGGGCAGTCCTGGGAAATTCCGGTCCTGCCGGCGATGTCGGGCCAGGGAGCGGCCAAGTGATTCTATAAAGGAACTCAGCCCGGCCTCGCGGATTACCGTGCGGTCCGTCATGAGGTTTAGTTCATGCGTGTTCCTGCCATCGCCCTGTTCAGCATTGCCCTCCTGCCCACGGCGGCATGGGCGCAAGATCGCGACTACTGCCCGGATCGTCCCGGCATCGGCACGCCGGCCTGCACGATGTCGCCCGGGCAGTCCTCGCTGGAAATGGGCGTGGGGGACTGGACGCTGGACAAGGACGATACCCAGCGGACCGACACCTTCACGGTGGGCGATGCGCTGCTGCGCTATGGCGTTGCCGATCATGCCGAAGTGCAGGTGGGCTGGTCGATGGTGGGTTTCGCCCGCACGCGGGACAAGCTGACCGGGGCGATCCAGCACCAGACCGGCACCGGCGACGTCACGCTGGCGCTGCGCCGCAATCTGGCCAATCCGGACGGATCGGGCTTTTCCATCGCGGTGATGCCCTATGTCTCGCTGCCGGTGGGCACCGATCCGCTTGGCGCGGGGGACTGGGGCACGGGCGCGCTGGTGCCGATGTCCTACGAATTGTCCGACCGCTGGAGCCTTGCCAGCACCACCGAAGTGGACGCCGCCGTCGATGGCGACGGCCATGGCCGCCATTTCGCCGTGGCGGAGACGGTGGGCGCCTCGTTTGCGTTCAACGACAAGCTTTCGGCCAGCGCGGAATATCAGGTGCTGGCCGATCATGACCCCGCAGGGCACAGTGTGCAGCATCTGTCCGGCCTGTCGCTTGCCTGGCAACCGCGCGACAACATGCAGTTCGACCTGGGCGCCAATGCCGGGCTCGACCGGGATGCCGACGATCTGGAAGTCTACCTCGGCGTGTCCCGGCGGTTCTGAAGCGGAAGTTCATCGACACGAAAGCTCTGGAGGCGCACCAGAGGCGACGTGGGTGCGCATCGAAGGAGAGCAACCATGATTCGCCAGATGATCGCGATAGCCGCCGCAGCGGGAATGCTCGCTGCGACACCCATTTTGGCGGCCAGTTCCTGCCGGGATTCGCACGGCAAATTCATCAAGTGTCCGGCGACCACCGCGAAGGCCACGACCACCGGCGTGACCAAGGGCAAGGACGGCAAGTGCCGCTACACGGCCGGCCCGAACAAGGGCAAGTTCGCCAAGTGCCCCTGATTTCCTGAATTCACCCGATATTCGCAGGGCCTGGGCGGGATCGTCCGGGCCCTCGATTTTATGAAGTGAAGGCGTTCTGTCAGCCGGATGCTTGCAGGTCAGCGTTGGCGGCGCGGGCGTGCCATGCGTCGTAAGCCTGCTGCGCGGCATCCGCTAGTGGAAGGCCGGGGCCGTCTATTGAAAGAATGACAGCCTTGCGCCGAAACCATGGTCCCCATGGACGTGGTTCTTCCGGAAAGAAGCGCCTGGGATCGGCCAGTTCCAGTACGAGGTTGATGCCCCTGCTGGAACTGGAAACGCTTATGGAGGTGATGTCATCCCACCGCAAGTAGTCCGGCTGCTGTCTTGGGAATCCGATACCGTTGGAGCCCACAATGGCAAGCGGCGAGCCCCATCCCCGGAGCTGTTGGGTAAATTGTTTCATCAACACAGAGCTCGGCAAGATGGCGCAAATCGCGAACCCGATCATGCCGCTGCCCAATTTGAAGTCTCCCGCGAATATCAGGGTCAACCCAGAGACCCACGCGAAAACTCCCAGCACCGTTATGGCGGTTGCGACGGGTAACATCAGCGTAAGTACAGGCAGTGCGTACCATTGCCGCTTGAACGCTTTCCCCTCGGCCGTTCGCCATGCCTCCCGCCTTCGTATTGCCCCGGTATCCTGGGGGCGCAACATGACCCATGCGCCCCAAATGGCAAATGCGATCGTGTGGATCAGGATGATGCAGGCGAAGATAGTGGCCTGCAAGTCGGCGGTCTGTCGCCTAGGCGACACGACATCTGCTATGACCATGATCAGAAATGCGAAAGGTACCACCGCCGCTACCGCTACGGCGGCGCCGATGATTTTTCGCAGGACAGTCATTATCGTCACAGTTGCTCTCGCCTCCGCCCGATTCCGGAAGTAGGGCGGAAAAGCTAAGCAACCCTGAAGTGGAGCCCGTCTACACCGTCACTTCGGCGGCATGCCGTCCCGCCTCGCCGAAGACGCGCAGGTAGCGTTCGATCTCGGCCGGGTCGCCAGTCGCCTTGGCGGGATTGTCGGACAGCTTCACGGCGGGGCGGCCATCGGCTTCAACCACCTTGCACACCAGCGAGATCGGATCGAGCCCTTCGGTGGGGAATGGCGCGCAGCCGCGGAAGTCGTTGGTGAGGTTGGTACCCCAGCCGAAGCTCATCCGCACGCGGCCGTGGAAGTGGCGATAGGTCGCCTCTATGCTGTCGATGTCCATCCCGTCGGAGAAGATCAGCAGCTTCTCGCGCGGGTCGCGGCCCTTTTCCTGCCACCAGCGGATGATCTGTTCGCCGCCTTCGATGGGCGGGGCGCTGTCCGGGCGGAAGCCGGTCCAGTCCGCCACCCAGTCCGGCGCATTGCGCAGGAAGGCAGCGGTGCCGAAGGCATCGGGCAGGACGACCAGCAGGTTGCCGGCATAATGGTCCTGCCAGTCCTTCAGTACGCGATACGGCGTGGCGGCCAGTGCCGCGTCATCGGGGGCGAGTGCGGCCAGCACCATCGGCAGTTCGTGCGCATTGGTGCCGATCGCCTCCAGATCGGCGTCCATGGCCAGGAGCACGTTGGACGATCCGATGAAGCGCGATCCCAGCCCTTCCTTCAGCGCCTCCACGCACCAGCGTTGCCACAGGAAACCGTGACGGCGACGGGTGCCGAAGTCGGAGATCACAAGGTCCGGCAACTGGCTCAGCCTCTCCACCTTCTCCCACAGTTTCGCCTTGCCGCGGGCATAGAGCACGTCCAGCGCGAACCGTCCCTGTCCGCGCATCGCCGCGCGCGAGCGCAGTTCGTTGACGATGGCCAGCGCCGGGATTTCCCACATCATCGTGTGCGTCCAGGGGCCGTGGAAGCGCAGTTCGTATTGCCCATCCACCTTGCGCAATTCGTATTCGGGCAGCTGGAAGGTGCCGAGCCATGCGATGAAATCCGGGCTGAACATCTGCCGCTTGCCATAGAAGCTGTTGCCCGCCAGCCAGATCAGTTCCTTCTTGCCGAACCGCAGCGACCGCGCGTGGTCCAATTGCGCGCGCAGTTCGTCCTCGTCGATCACTTCGGCCAGGCGGACCGTCTTCGTGCGGTTGATCAGTTCGAACGTGGCGTGGACGTCCGGATAGAGATGGCGGACCATCTGCAGCATCAGCAGCTTGTAGAAATCGGTATCGAGCAGGCTGCGTACGATCGGATCGAGCCGCCAGTTGTGGTTGTAGGTGCGCGTGGCGATGTCGGTATAGACCATGGGTAACCTGTTCAGCCGGTAACGGTTGGGGAGGGGCGGAAGCGGAAGAGTTCGGCGGGGCGGAAGGAGGATCCGGTTTCGCGTTCGCCGGTAGCTTCCAGCCAGCCGCGATCGAGCATGCGGCGGCGGAAGGCGGGCTTATTGAGCGGCGTGCCCAGGATCGCCTCATGCACGTCCTGCAAGGCGCGAAGGGTAAAGCGTTCGGGCAGCAGCGCGAAAGCGATCGGCGAATAGTCGATCTTTCCGCGCAGGCGCTGGATTGCCAGATCGAGAATGGCGGCATGGTCGAATGCGAGTGGAAGCGGGCCGTCCTCTCCTGCCGCCGTCACGCCCTGCGGTGCGGGGGAGACCTGCGGTGTGGGGGAGAGGCGAGCCAGTGTCAGAGCTGGATCGCCCTTGAGCGCGGCGGCGAAGCAATCGGGCGGCAGCAGCGCGAAATAGGCGACCGCGATTACCCGCGTGCGCGGATCGCGGGCGGTGGCGCCGAAGGTATAGAGTTGCTCCATGTAGGCGCCGGCCATGTGCGCCTTGTCACCCAGCACGCGGCGGGCCGCATCGTCCAGGCTTTCATCGATGCGCACGAAGCCGCCGGGAAGCGCCCAGGATCCAGCGAAAGGCGCCTCCATGCGGCGCATCAGCAGCGCGGCGGGCACGCCGTCGATCACCGACATCAGCACAAGATCCACCGCGACCGAGGGACGATCGAAGGCGTCCTTGTCGAACGGGGAGGTGTCCATACTGGTCAGGCTTTCCGCCATCGCAACCGATCCGCCTTCTAGGCTTATATCCAAGATGCACTTTACTTATGTGCGTATAGAATATAAGTCAATGGGAGAGGCGGATGGAGATGTGCGATGGCCGGCTTCGTAATCGTGGTGGATATGCAGCGCGACTTCGTGATGGCATCGGGCGCCTTGCGGGTGCCCGATGCGGAGGCGATCGTCGATCCGATGCGACAATGGCTGGCCGCGCTCGATCCGGCGGAAACGGCGGGCGTGCTGATGACTTTCGACACGCATGTTCCCGAGCTCTACGCCGGTTCGTCGGAGGCGTCGCAGTTCCCCATCCATTGCGTTCGGGGCACGGACGGGTGGGAGAGCGTACTCGACCCGGCCGCCATCCCTGCGCAAATCCCGGTTTACCTGCTGGAAAAGGTTGTTTTTGACATGTGGCAGGAATCCGGGCTGCGCATCCGCCTGCTCAACGGCGGCGAAGACGTCGATCGGGACGACTTCTTTGCCCGGCTGGCCGGCCGGGGCGTCACGCGGGTGACGGTGGTCGGCGTCGCCGCCGACTTCTGCGTGCGCTGGGCGGCAGAAGGGCTGATCGCGCGCGGCTTCACCGTCGAATTGCCGGAGCGGCTGACGCGCGGCATCGTTCACGGGATCGATGCCGTGGCCGACGATCTCGCCACCAGAGGCGAAGTGCAACTGGTGGCCTAACCGGCTCCGCGTTCGGCCGCAATCAGGCCACCTTGAAGCTCGCCGCCTGATCCGCAAGGCGATCGACTTCCGCCGTCAGGCTACGCGCGGCGGCGGAGGCCTGTTCCACCATTGCGGCGTTCTGCTGGGTGGCAAGGTTCATGGCACCGATCGCGGACGTGACCTCGCTGACCGAGTTCGACGCGGCGGCATTCCCTTCCGCCACGCCGCCAAGCAGCGTGCGAACTTGCCCCATGTCCTGCGCAATGCCGACAAAGGCAGCGTCCACACTCTCCACTGCGGAAACGGCGGTGACGATGCCGGTGCGCGTGAGCGTAAGCTGTTCGCGCGCGCTGCGCGCCTCCTCTTCCGAACGGATTGCCAGCGCGGAGACCAGATCGGCCACCACTGCGAAGCCACGTCCTGCCTCGCCTGCCTGTCCGGCCTCCACGGCTGCGTTCATGGCGAGCACGCGGGTCTGGAAGGCGATCTTGTCCAGTCCCTCGATCACGCTGTCGATGTCTTGCGCGCTGTCAGCCACGCTGCGCATCGCGTTGACCGCACGCGCCGCAACGTCGCGGCCGTGATCGACCGTGGTCATGGCCTGATCCGCCCGCAGGACTGTGTTGGCCGCGGAGTTCGAGCCGGCGCGCAGGCGCTGGTCGATCTCCACCAGTGCGGCCGAACTCTGTTCCAGGCTGGCGGCGCTTGCCTCGGTGCGGCGCGCGAGGTCTTCGGATGCCTGCGCGATTTCGGAGGAGCCGCCGCGGATCGCATGGGTGCTAGCCGTGGCGGCGCCGATCAGGCCGCGCAGCCCGGTCAGTGCGGAGTTGTAGTTCACCCGCAGGCCTTCGTAGGATCCGGGGAATGCCTGCCCGATTTCGGCAGTCAGGTCGCCGGAGGACAGACGCTCCAGCCGCGCGGCAAGCGTTTCCACCACCTCGCGCTGCTGCCTGTCGGCCTGTTCCTTGGTCATGGCGGCGTCGCGGAATACCAGCAGGGCGCGGGCGATATTGCCGATCTCGTCCGGCCTTTCGGTATCGGCGATGGCAATGTCGTTCTGCCCGCGTGAGAGGCTGGCCATCGTTTCGGTGGCGGTTTCCAGCGGTTGGAACAGGCGCTTGGCCACGCGCATGCAGACGGCGGCGCAGAGGGCGGTGAGCACCAGCGCGATCAGCAGGATATTCCAGCCCAGCCGGTCCACTTGTGCGTAGAAGCTGTCCTTGGGGACGCCGACATAGAGTATGCCGATCACCTGACCCTGCGCATCGCGGATCGGGTCATATGCCGCGAAGTAGGGCTTGTCGAGAATGTGGGTTTCGCCGCGATAGGTCTCGCCGCGGCCCAGCACCGCCTCGCGCGCCGGGCCGGGATCGAGCCGGGTGCCGACCGCGCGGGTGCCATCGTCCTTCTTGACGTTGGTGGCGACGCGGGTGTCACCCGCAAAGATCGTCGCGGTGCCGCCGACAAGCGCCTTGATGCGGTCCACGGCGGCGTCGTTGCCGTCCAGCCGGGTGTCACCGGCGTAAAGCGCGCCGCCGCGCAGGCTGTAGCCCTTGCCTTGGCTTTCGAGCACGTTCCAGGCGACGCGCATGTTGGAATCGAGCTGTTCCGAGCCCTGCTTGCGGGCGCTGTCGACCAGCATGATGCGGGTGCCAACGAACAGGATGGCGGCCAGCAGTACCAGGGCGGTGACCGCCATCAGGGTGACTTTGGTCGACAGATACTGGCGGGAGATGAAGGCGTGAAGGCGGGTCATTTTGATGCAGATCCTGAGGGGGCTGGCAGGACGGGGCCGCGGGTCTTGGGGGTTTGGTGCTGATGCAATCGTTATAGGCCGCGCACGATCCCAATGGTTCGCAGGTGCAGCAAATTCACATGCCGAGAGGGTGTTTGCGGGGAGAAATTGGGTAAGCCGCTGAATGCTGGAGAACCCCGATCTCATTCTATCACGCTGTAAATAAGCACGTTTTTTGAGACGTTGCAGCGTCTGCGCGTTGTGCGCCATCGGCGAAATTTTCTTTTGGTCCAGTTGCATTGTGCGCCTGCAACCCGCCCCTCCCGCCCAGCCGCGATTCCCCCGCTTGACGCGATCCGATTCGCTCCGTAATTAGAATGCGTATTCCGGTTTTATAAAGGCGGGTCCGAAACAGGACGCCGCCCTGGAGGGAGAGAGAAATGAGACTGGCATTCGTGCTTCTTGCGACGTCCGCGCTGGCCGCTCCTGTGGCCGCCAATGCGCAGGCCGCTACTGGAGCCGCTTCGGGCGCACAGGCTGCCGACACGGCGCCGCAGCAGGAACAGGGCGGCTTCGGCGAGATCATCGTCACCGCCAACCGCACCGCATCGTCCGCGCAGGACACCCCGATTGCGCTCAACGTCTATTCGGGCGACGCCCTGCGCGATGCCGGCATCTCTTCGGTGCGCGATCTGGCGGCGATCGATCCCAGCGTGAACATCTCGCCCTCCGCCGGTGCGGCCTATGTCGCGATCCGCGGCATCGCCTCCACCGACGTGACCGAGATCGGCGATCCCTCGGTGCCCATCGCGCGCGACGGGTTCTACACCAACCGTCCTTTCTCGATTAATGCGTCGATGTACGACCTTGCCCGTATCGAGGTGCTGAAAGGCCCGCAGGGCACGCTGAACGGCCGCAATTCCACCGGCGGCCTGATCAGCATCATCACCAACCGCCCCACTTTCACCAATGGCGGCTACAGCACGGTCGAAGTCGGCAACTACAACGCCTTCACTGGCGAGATGGGCGCGAACGTCGCCATCAGCGATCACTTCGCGGTGCGCGCATCGGGCACCTTCATCACCCATGACGGCTATCGCAAGCTGGACGGCCCGGCCAAGGACGGTGACGACGAGGATTTCGCATCGGGCCGCCTGCAGGCACTATACCAGAACGGCGGGTTCTCGGCCTGGGTTTCCTACCAGCACGATTCCCGCAAGGTGAACGGCGATGCGCAGCTGAAGTCCACGCTGGGCGGGCCGAAGCCTTCGTTCAAGAATCTCGACCCGTTCCCCAACGATACGCTGACCTCCACCCGCCTCGAAGGCGACCGGGTGCGCTGGGAACTGGCCTATGAAACGCCGGGCAAGCTGAACTTCGTCTATGCCGGCGGCTATGACGAACAGCACTGGAAGAACGTGCTGGACGCCACCGGGCCCTCCTATCCGGCCAATCGCCAGTTCCGCCAGAGCGAGACGCCGAAGACCTGGAACCACGAATTCCGCATCAGCAACGATTCCGCATCGCGCCTGTTCTTCCAGGCCGGTTACTTCCGGTTCCAGGAAGACAACACGGTCGATTCCGGGCTCTACAATCTGGACATGACCGGCGATTTCGCCCCCGGCGGTCCGCTTGAGGCATTGGGCCAGCCCGATCAGTACGGCATCAAGTTCGACTACCGCATCAAGACCCGCTCGCAGGCGGTGTTCGGGCAGGTGGAATACGACCTGACCGACAAGCTGGAACTGAGCCTGGGCGGCCGCTACACGTGGGACAAGAAGACCCGCACCGGCCAGGCCGTGCTGTTCCTGCCCGCACTGGCCAGCCCCTTCGCCCCGGGCCTGACGCTGACCACGCCGGGTGACGGCAAGCTCAGCGAAAGCCAGCCGACCTGGCACGTGGGCCTGAACTATCGCCCCACGCCCGATACGCTGATCTATGCGAAGTACGATCGCGGCTACAAGTCGGGCGGCTTCAACTCGAACGGCAGCGCGGCTTCGGTGCCCTACGGCCCGGAAAAGCTGGACGCGTTCGAAATCGGCACCAAGAATTCGCTGATGGGCAACACCCTGCAGCTGAACGCAGACGTGTTCTATTCGAAGTACGATGGGTATCAGGCCTCGCAGACTTCCAGCGTGATCGATGGCGGCAGCGGCACCTTCAACGTCGGCAGCGCGGAGATCATTGGCGTCGAGGCGGAAGCCAAGGTGCTGGTGGCCGAACACACCCGCCTCGGCCTGAATGCGGCCTATCTGCACACCAAGTTCGGCGACGACATCGTGGTCAACGACGGCAATGGCGATCCGGTGGACATCAGCGGCAACCGCCTGCCGAACGCGCCCAGCTTCGTCGTTACCGGATCGATCGATCAGGACTTCGCCGTGGGCAGCGGCAAGGTGACCGCGCATGTGGACGGCAAATATTCGTCCAGCCTCTATTTCTCCGCCTTCAACCTGAAGGACGTGGAATCGGACGATTTCTTCCTGGCCAATGCCTCGCTCAGCTATGAGCCGGGTTCGGGCGGCTGGAAGATCCAGGCCTTCGTGCGCAACATCTTCGACAAGAACGTGCTGGCCTATGCACAGCAGAACTTCGTGTCGTTCACCGACAACTACCAGTTCCAGCCGCCGCGTACCTATGGCGTGCGGGCCAGCGTAAACTTCTGAGGCGTGAACTTCTGAGTTTCCGAACGATCCTGCGCGGAAGAGGGTGCATTTTCCTCCTCTAGTCCCCCTTGAGCGCGCAGGGCATCATCGTTCGGGACACCTTGAAAGGGAGCATGACCGTTAGGGCCATGCTCCCTTTTTTCTGTCAGCGGATCAGTCCAGCGCGCGGAACCGGATCGCCGCGCCGCCACCGGGGGCAAGGTTCAGGTCCAGCGAGTCCTTCGCCGTCACCACTTTGCGCGTGATAGTCAGCGCGTCCGGCTTGGTGCGGTAATCCGCGCCGGGGCCATCCGCATAGATCTGCGCCTCGTAACGGCGTCCGGGCGTCAGGAAGTCCAGCTTCTGGGGCAGCGTGCGCGCGGTCTCATCGGTGATCGCGCCGAGATACCAGTCCTTGCCGCCGCGCTGCTGGCGGGCGACCACGACATAGTCGCCGATCTTGCCCTGCAGGGTGCGGGTCACTTCCCAGTCGGTCGGCACGTCGCGGATGAACTGGAAGGCGCCGGGGTTCTTCTCGTAGTTCTCGGGCAAGTCCGCCGCCATCTGCACGGGGCTGTAGACCACGACATATTCGGCGAGTTGCACCGCCAGCGTCGACTGCACGCGGCGTGTCAGTTCGATGCCGCCACGGGTGATGTCGAATATGCCGGGGGTGAAGTCCATCGGGCCGCCCAGCAGGCGGGTGAAGGGCAGGATGGTCATGTGCTCGGGCGGATTGGTGGGATCGCCCCAGGCGTTGTATTCCTGCCCGCGCGCGCCTTCGCGGCTGATCCAGTTGGGGTAAGTGCGGCGCAGGCCGGTGTCTTTCACCGGCTCATGCGTGTCGATGGCGATATGGCGCTTGGCCGCGGCTTCGACCACGGCAAGATCGTGGCGGACCATGTACTGCCCGGCGAACCACTGCAGGCCGCCGTCGGCATCGACGATGTTGCCGCTGTGGCGGACATAACCGGTCTTCACCACGCCCACGTCGTGCGCCTTGTAGAGATCGAAGGCGGCGTCCATCTGGCGCGCGTAGTTCTCCACCGCGCCGCCGGTCTCATGGTGGCCGATCAGGCGCACGCCGCGCTGGCGGCCATAGGCGGCGATCGCGTCCATGTCGAAATCGGGATAGGCCTGGGTGAAGCTGAACTTGTCACCCTCCACCGTCCAATCACCGTCCCAGCCCTTGTTCCAGCCTTCGACCAGCACGCCGTCGAACCCGTACTTCGCGGCGAAATCCATGTAGCGTTCGACATTGGCGGTGTTGGCGCCGTGCTGCGGCCCGCTGGCCCAGGTCGTGCGCTTCAGGTGCATTTCCCACCAGACGCCGATGTATTTGCCCGGCTTGAACCACGAAACGTCGCCCAGCTTGTTGGGTTCGTTGAGGTTCAGTTCGATCCGGCTGTCGGCCAGCGTGCCGATGGAATCGGTGATCAGAATGGTGCGCCAGGGGGTGGAGAAGGGCCCCGTCTTCCACGCCAACGTGCCGTCGGGCCAGGGCATCAGGCGGGCGGAGAGCGTTCCCGCGCCGTCGCCTGCCAGCAACATGCTGGGCCAGTCTACCAGGGCAGCCTCATGGAAGGAGAGGTAAAGGCCGTCGTCGCGTTCCAGCGTCAGCGGCGTTTCGGCCGTGGTGATGCGGCGGGCGTCGGTGGAGGTGTAAAGGTACTCGTCCCGCTCCTGACCCAGCGCGGGGTACCACCAGGCGGTGTAATGGCCTTGAGGGCGGAACTGCGTGCCGTCGCTGACCACGGCGACCTTTTGGCCAGCGGGCACGTCCTTATAGTCGTAGCGCAGGCCGATGCCTTCATCGAAGATCCGGAACGTCACGCCCACGTGGCGGTTGAGCGCGGTGTCGCCGGTGAGCGTAAGCCCCAGTTCCGAGTGGTTGTCCCGGATCAGGCGTTCTTCGCCCCACGGCTGCTCCCAACTGGTGTCCACAGTGCCGGTGCGGACATCCGACAGCGCGGAGTAGCGCACCGGTGCCTCGCCCGCGAAGCCAAGGCCCAGCGTGGCGGGGGCGAGCACTTGCTGGCCCCGGCGCGATACTTCGTAAGTCGCGCGACCGTCACGCACTTCGACGCAGACTTCCAGTACTTTGCCCGGCGACTGCGCACAGGCGCGCTGCTGCGCTTCGGCGGCAAGAGGGGCCGAAAGGGGCACGGCGAGCGCGCTGAGGAGTAACGCGGTGCGCAGGATCATCGGGGTTCCATTTTCCATTGTTGAAAGGGGGTCAGATGGCGGCAGGTGCGGCAGGGGGCAGGCACCGGCCATGGTCGGGTTGCGCCACAACGGCGTCGCGGATGAAGCGGAGCATGGTGCGCAGCCCATCGCGCAATTGTGCAGGATCGAGCCGGTCTGCTGCGGGTGGCCATGTCTCGGGCGTCAGGCCAAGGCCGGTGAACATCGCGCGCCAGCTGTCTTCGGAGAAACTTTCGTCCTCACGCGGGGCGATCTCCCCCCGCGCGCGGAACAGGGCCACGCGGTGAGAGAGGTCGGCGGAGACCGGCACGGCGCGGCCTTGTTCCCAGAAGTTGCCGGGCCACGGTGCCAGCGCGCGGAAGGCATGCTGGAAATCGCGGATCCGGGCGAAGGAGGAGGCCATGATGCGGTTGTATTCGGCCCGCTCGGCCGCGAAGCCGTCCCCCGTCGGCAGTAGCGAGAGGAAATGGACGAGCCCGAGTTGCAGGGCGTGCAGGTCTACATCGTGGAAATGGTCGAAGGTTTCGGCCGCGCGGCCCATGGCGATGCAGTTGGCGAGCCATGGTTCCTCGAACCGCACGCCGTCCTGCGCGTGGAAGGAGACGCTCTCCAGCCTTGCGCAGCCGGCCAGGCGGGTGGCGGCGTCTAGCGCAGCGCCGTCGTCCTCATCGGCGTCGAAGACATATTCGGCCGCGCTCGCGGTGCGGGTGGGCTTCAGGCGCAGCCAACCTTCAGGCCCGGCGCGCAGTTCCGCAAATGCCGGAATGCGCGTGAAGGGCGGCGCTAGCGCGGTGAGCATCCGCGTGGCCGGGGCGTCCGCCGCGATCCGCCGAGCGAACGGTAGGTGGCGCAGCAGCACCGCATCCTGCGTGAGATCGATGAACAGGTCGCCCGCGATGCATTGGCCGTCATCCAGCCGAACGGCGGCGATCATTTCCCGGTCTTCGGTCAGCACCGGATCGACCTTGCTGGCGGTGTGGACCGTCAGTTCGCCAAGATGCGCGCGCAGCAGGGCGGCGTAAGCGCGCGCGGGCAAGTGATAGCCATAGTCGCAGCGGCCGAACCGCGCGCTTTCGGCGCTCGGCAGCATCAGCCGGCCATTGGTGGCAGCGATGGCGCTGGGGCAGAATTGCTGCAGATCGGCATCGAGCCCATCGGCCCGCGCGCGGAGCCACTGCGCGAAGAAGGCGTGGCCCTCTATCGGTGCGCCATAGGCGGCCCAGGCATGGAAGAACGGCCGCGAACCGGGGCCAACCACGTTCTGCCCGGCCGAATAAGTGCCGCCCGTGGCGGCGAGCAACCTGCCTTCGTCCAGCCCGATGCGCGCGTGCAGCGCTTCCAGCGGCGGCTGCGTGGCATGGACTTTCGCCGCGCCGTCCCGGTTGGGGAGGGCGATCAGGGTGAGGTCCATCAAACCCGGCGGCAGCGCGCGGCGCAGCACGGCGGCGGCGAGCCACAGGGGGGCATCGTGACCGACGAGTACCAGACGCTTCATGCGGGCAGTCCTTCGCGGGCCGGCGCGGCGTTGCAGTAATCGCGCACGAAGCGGGCGTGGTCGGGCATAGCGGCGACGCCAATGGCAATCCGCGCGCGCAGATCGTCGAGCCGGGCGGTGAGGGCATCGGCCGGAATGGTCTGCGCCAGTGGATCGAACGCCTCCGGCTCGATGCCTTGGCCCATCAGCACCGAAAGCCAGCTATCGCGGGAGAACAGGCCGTGGCGATAGTCGGGCAGGGTCGCGCGTCTGCGAAACAGGTCCAGTTTGTGCACCAGCGTGTCGGGCAGTTCCATGGCGCGGACATGGTCCCACAGCGGCTCACCGAAGCGGCGGTTGGCGGTGTAGTGGAGGATCAGGAAATCGCGGATACGCGCATATTGCAGGTCGGAGAGGCGGTTGAATTCCCCGACGAGCGCGGGATCCGTGCATCCGGGGCTGCGCGGCATCAGCCGGGCAAGGTCGGTGACGGCGGCTTGGATCAGGAAGATGCTGGTCGATTCCAGCGGCTCCAGAAAACCGCCCGCCAGCCCGATCGCCACGCAGTTGCCGGCCCACGTCCGCAGGCGTCGGCCGGGGGCAAAGCGCAGCAGGCGCGGTTCGGCCAAGGGCTCTGCCTCCAGCCCGGCGAGCAGGGCCTCGCGCGCGGCGTCTTCGTCGATGTAGCGGCTGGAAAAGACATAGCCGTTACCGACGCGGTGCTGCAGCGGAATGCGCCAGGTCCAGCCCGCCAGCCGCGCGGTGGCGCGGGTATAGGGCAGGAACGCCTCGCCATGCGCGCTGGGCACGGCGAAGGCCCGGTCGCAAGGCAGCCAGTGCGACCAGTCTTCCCACTCCACGCCGAACTCACCCCCCAGCAGCAGCGAGCGAAAGCCCGAGCAGTCGAGGAAGAAATCGCCTTCGATGCGCTGGCCTGAGGCTAGGGTGAGCGCGCGCAGGTCGCCGCTGTCGCCGTCGCGCTCGGCGGCGCACATGCGGCCTTCGATGCGTGTCACGCCTTGGCCAATGGCCCAGTCGCGCAAGTATCCGGCATAGAGCGCGGCGTCGAAGTGATAGGCGTAGCTGAAGGTCGATGCGATCGCGCGCGGATCAGGATCAGGCATGGCGCAGCGGTTTGCCCGCGCGGCCATGACGGCGAAGGAATAGGCCTCCAGCGAGCCGGGATCGCGGCCCAGTTCTTTGGCTCTCAGCCAGTGATGCTGGAAGGCGATCCCGCCCCATGGCTCTCCGAAAGTGCCGAAGGGGTGGATGTAGCTCGATCCGGGCCGGTCCCAGTCGCGGAATTCGATTCCCAGCTTGAACGTCGCCTGCGTGGCGCGCAGCACTTCGGCTTCGTTCAGCCCCAGCATGTCGTTGAATTGCTTGATATGCGGCAGCGTCGCTTCGCCGACGCCGACCGTGCCGATCTCGTCCGATTCGATCAGTGTGATCGTGTAGTCGTTCGCGGGAAGCTGGCTTGCGAGACCCGCTGCCGCCATCCATCCGGCCGTGCCGCCGCCGAGGATGACGACCCGAAGAGGCCCCGCCGGCTGCCGATCCTGTGTTTTCGTGTTCACGCGGTCCTCCCGTCAGGAAAGGGGCCGCGCCGCCGAAGGGTTCGGTCAGCGGCGCGGCAGGGAGAGCCCTTCAGTATTTCAGGCGAAGGCCAAGCTGGAAGCGGCGGTCCACGCGGCTCCAGTTGGCATCGCGGTAGACCGCCTTGGCGCCCGGCGTCTGCGGGGAGTCCCCGAAGATCTGCTGCTGGTAGATCGACTTGGTGCCCAGCAGATTGGACCCTTCCAGCGAGATTTCGGCAAAGTCGGTAACCGACCAGCGGATCGACCCGTCAAGGAAGCCGGCGGACTTCTGGAACACCGGCAACCCGATGCAGCAGTCGAGGTTCTGCGTGAGGTAGCGAGAGCGCCAGTTGTAGGCGAGGCGGAAGCCGAACGGACCGTATTCGTAGAGGCCCACCACGTTGAACGTATTCTTCGAGATGCCGGCCAGGCGGTGCGAGTCGATCACCGAACCGGTGCCGCCAAGCGCCTGCTGCCCCGCGCCGAAGGCGCCCACGTCGCCGCTGGACGATGCGGTGATCAGGTTGGAGTTGCTGATGCCAGACTGGCTTACGTAGGTATAGTTGATCTGCGTGCCCAACCCCTTCAGCGCGCCCGGCAGGAAGGTGAAGAAGGTCTGGAATGCAGCCTCGAACCCCTTCAGCTTGCCGCCGCCCTTCGAATTCTGCGGGCCGATGATCTGCACTTCCTGCGTGGATGTGCCGTTGGTGATCTCCCGGTCGAACTGGCCGTAGGTGATATAGTTGTTCAGCTTCTTATAGAATGCCGTGAACGTGAACGAGGTCGTCGATCCGGCATAGTGTTCGAACGAGATGTCGAACTGGTCGGCCGAAACCGGCTTCAGCGCGGCATTGCCCGAATTGGCGCGAAACACGAAGTTGTAGCCAACGACGTTCGCCGCGATCGGCTCCGCATTGGGCGAATTGAGCACCACATAGGGCGAATCCGGCCCGGTGTTCAGGATCGGCGCATTGATCGCCACGGTATCGCGCAGCAGGCCGAAGTCCGGACGCGAGATCGCCTTGGAATAGGCGAAGCGCACGAAGTTGCGGGTATCCAGCCCCAGACGCAGGTTGACGCTGGGCAGCCAGTCGGTGTGCGAACCGGTATAGGTGTCTTCCTGAACCGCGCCGTTGGCGAAGTTGCGGACATCGTCCGTCAGGTAGCAGCTGGGATTGACGATATCGGTGCCCGAAAGCGGCGTGCCGCAGGGCTGCAGATTGTCGAAGATGTTGGACTGCGGGAAAGCGACGCTGCCTTCGCTGCGGGTCTTGGTATTGACCACGCGCAGGCCGATGTTGCCGGTCACGTTGATGCCGCCGATGTACTTGTCGTCCCCGCCGAAGCGGAGCATCGCGTAACCGGCCCAGGTCTTTTCGCGCACCTTCATCACTTCACCCGGCGTGAAGCATTCGTCCACGGTCGCTTCCGGACGGTCGCAGATGCCGGTGTAACCGGTGCCCAGCGGCGAATGGGTCTGCGCGCCGCCCAGCGAGTTTATCAGGCGGTCGTAATCGTTAAGCGTGCTGCGGTTGAGGTAGACCAACTGGCCGTTGGGGTAGGTCCCGCCCGAATAGAACTTGCCCAGGCTGTAGGATTCCCAGATCCCGTCGCCGTATCCGGCGAAATCGGGATGGCCCGCGTTACCGGCGCAGTTGCCGGTATTGGTGGGATAGGCGCCGCCAGTGGTATTGTCGGCATTGAAACCGGGGCCGTTGCAGTTCCACGGCGCCGCGATCGAGGTCCAGTTGAAGGTCGAATAGCGCACCGTCTGGTTGCGGTTCGAATAGCGCACGCCGACCGAAAGCGAGTCCAGCCAGCTGCCATCGGCGAACTTGTATTCGGCATCGGCGCGGGTGGCGAATTCCTTGGCGTCGTTATCCTCGACATGGCCCTGGATGAACGGGATCCAGTAGTTGTGCGGATTGGCAAGTCCGCCCGACGCGTAGTTGACGTTGTCGCCCGGCAGCAGGGAAACCTGCGGGGTGCCGTCCTTGTTCACGCTGTAATCGAAGTTGGCCATCGACCCGGTCGCGACCAGGATGTCGTTGTTGTAGGTGGAGGCATCGATGTACTGCGCGTCGGCGCTGAAGCGCAGCCGGTCGTTCGCCTGCCAGTCGATGTGCGCGGAAAGGTCCTTGGTGCCTTCCGAGTGGTTGAACTTGCGCGCCTCGTTCTGGAAATACATGCCGTCGCGCAAGGTGGAACAATTCGCACCGGCACCGCAGTAATTGACGAAGGGCACTCCGGGGATAGCCGAGCCGGCGTTGAGCGCCGCTTCGAGGCTGTCGTAGGAGCCGGAGAAGCTGCCGTGCGGCTGCGTCAGGATGCCCGATTGCAGCATTCCGTTCGATCCGAACACCAACGGTGAAGTGCCGTCCGCGGCGCCGAGGATGGTGCTGGTGCGCGGATTGAAGGCGGCCGTGCCGAAGTAGTTGCCGTCCAGAATGACGTGGCTGGCGCGTTCGTACCAGGCGTTCTTGTACTTGGAATCGAGGTACTGCACGGTGGCATGCACATCGCCGCCCGGGCTTTCGTACTGTGCGGCAAGGGCAAGGCCATGGCGCTTGCGGTCGTAATCGACCTGCGAATAGCGCACTCCGTCGGGCGCATAGGCCCAGCCCGTGCCGCCGAACGGGTTGCCGGTGCAGGCCACACTGCCGTCCGAATTGACGATCCCTGCGTCCTTGGTGCCGAAGCCCGAAGTGCAGTAAGTATCGATCTTGTCCATGATCACGCTTTCCGTGCGCGTGATCACGTGGCTCCAGGCATAGTCCGCCAGCAGGCCGAAGCGGCCCATGTCGGTATCCCAGGTGTTGCTGATGAGGCCGGAGAACTCCGGCGTAACCTTCTGCGACAGGGTGCCGTAGTTCAGCTTGGCGACGCCGGTGACCAGCAGGCCCTTCTGATCGAACGGCAGGCGGGTGCGCAAGTTGACGGTGCCGGCGATGCCGCCTTCGATCATGTCCGCCGTCTGGTTCTTGTAGGCGTCGATGCCGGCAAGCAGTTCTGGCGAAACGTCGTTGAATTGCAGCCCGCGCGCGGAGTCTGCGGAGAAGCTGTCACGCCCGTTGAATTCGGTGCGCACCATCGGCAACCCGCGGATCAGCACGCTGGTCGGCTCGCCCGAGGGGTGGGTGCTGTCGTCGGCCGACTGCAGGCGGTTCACCGTGATGCCGGGGATGCGCTGAAGCGCTTCGGCCGCGGACTTGTCCGGAAAGGCGCCGATGTCGGTCGCGGTGATGGAATCGACGAAGGTGTCGGCGTTCTTCTTGATCTGCTGCGATGTTTCCAGCGCACTGCGCACGCCGGTGACGATGATGGCATTGCCGTCATTGCCGTTCGCGTCGCTGTCGGTGGGTGCGGCAACCTGGGCGCCGGCCTGATCCTGGGCCTGTGCGTTAGTTGCGCTGAAAAGCAGTGCCGTGGCCGATGCGCCGCACGCGAGCGCACGCTTCGTCTGCTGCAGACTGAGCATATTTCCTCCCCATTGTCTTGCCGGGCTTGTTCCGGTCTGGTTGCAACATTTGCGCAATTTTGCGCAACGTGCAAGAGGGAAAATAGCCGAATAATCTAAGGTATTTGCGAATCTTTTCGAGGATAGTGGCGGTGCTTATGCAAAACTTTGCATAAATCGTCATGCAAAGTTTTGCATAACTCGAAGGATCCCTAAGCCGGGGCGGGTGCCACGCCGTCTGCGGTTTTCGGAAGCAACAGGCTGCTGGCCGCGGCAAGGGCCATGGCGACGGTCGCCACCACCAGCATCAGGTCGGCGCGGCCGCCAAGCAGGTTATCGACCACCAGCCCAAGGCAAGCCGCGCCGCACAGCTGTGGCAGCACCAGGAACACGTTGTGGATGCCCATGTAGACGCCGACTTTGGCAGCGGGGGCGGATTCGGCGACGATCACGTAAGGCGCCGCCAGTATCGATGCCCAGGCCACGCCGATGGCGAAAGCCGGCATCCACAACATGCCGGGGCCATTGACCAGCAGCAGCCCGGCAATGCCCATTGCCCCGGTAGCCAGGCAGGCCCCGTGGATCAGTCTGAGGCCAAGGGCGCGGACCAGCAGCGGAAAGCCCAGCGCCACCAAGGCCGCCGTCCCGTCATAAAGCGCCGCCAGCACGCCCACCCAGTCCGCGCTGGCGGCATAGGCGGCCGAACGCGGGTCGCTGGTGCCGAAGTGGCGCAGGGCTATCGCCGGCACCGAATAGACCCAGACGATGAACAGCGCGAACCACGTGAGGAACTGCGTGATCGCCAGCCGACGCATCGCCTGTGGCATTGCGGCAATGTCATCCAGGATCACCAGCACCCCGCGATTCCGGCTGTGGTTCCTGTCCTCCTTTGCCATCCTTGCCAATCGTGCGCGGAAAAAGCGCAGAATGCCGAAGCCGCCGATCACCGCCGCCAGCAGAAAGGCCTCCCGCCGCAGTGGTGCCAGCGCAGCAGTTACCGCGATGACAATGGCGAATCCGATTGAGGCAAGTCCGGCATGACCGCCTTCGTCGGCATCCGGCAAGGCTTGCGAAGGAGGCGTCGGTGAAGCGGCCGGGTGCGCGGGTGTCGCTACCGGTTGTTCACGGGTGCGAAGCAGGGCCCAGCCCACCGTCAGGATGACCGCCAGCGCACTCAATTCGAAAGCCAGTTCCACCGAACGGGGCAGTCCGTCCTCGGCCGTTCCGGAAACGCCGAAAAGGTTCACCAGCACCCAGGGCAGCGTCGATGCGAAAACCGCGCCGGCGCCGATGAACAGCACTTGCATCGAAAAGCCCAGCGCACGTTCGTCGGCGGTCAGCTGATCCGCCGCCAGCGCGCGCAAGGGATGCATCAGCAGGTTGACGGAGGCGGTCAACATCCACAGCCCCGCGATGGCCATGGGCAGGCTGGTGGCATGGCCCATCACCAGCAGGGCGATCACCGTGAGCACGCAGCCGACGGCCATGAAGGGCCGGCGGCGGCCCCATTGGCCTGCCCAGCGGCTCCAGCGCCCGGCATCCACGCCGCCCAGCCGATCGCTGAAGTGGCCGACCACCGGCTGCACCAGCATCCCGGTAATGGGCGCGGCGATCCACAGCAGCGGCAGGTCAGACAAGTCCGCGCCAAGGCTCTGGAAAATGCGGCTTGTATTGACGTTCTGCAGCCCCCAGACCACTTGCACGCCGAACAGGCCGACGCTCATGTCCAGAATTCTGGCCTTACCCCAGTTTCCGGCACTGTCCCGGATTTCGACGGCGTCCGGTTTTACCGGTACGCGCGCACGATCAGGATCGGTCATCTTGCAATCCTCCCCGTGTCATGCGCTACAGGATGTCGAAACGATTTGGTATGGGCGAGGCTGAATGACACTTGGGAATGCCCGGAAAACGACATTGGAGGATCTGGCACGGCTGGCCGGCGTTTCGGTGTCCACCGTGTCGCGCGCACTCAACGACCAGCCGCTCATCAGTTCGCGCACCAAGCAGCGCATCTGGGCCCTTGCCCACGAGCATGACTATCCGTTCCGCATGTCCATGCCGGCCGCGCCCATCGGGTCGGAAGGCAGCATCGTTGTCGTCACGCCCCATGCCCATGGCCGTCCGCTGCCGCTTTCGCACCCGTTCTTCCTCGAATTGCTGGCCAGCATAGGTGAGGCAGCGCGCGCGCGCGGATGCGATTTCACCGTCAGCCATGTTTCGCCGGGCAGTTACGAGGATCTGGTCATCGCCAGCACCACCAGCCGGGCGACGGGCGCGATCTTCCTGGGGCAGGGTGAGTTGCACGAAGCCTTCAACCGGCTGGCGGACAGCAACCATCCTTTCGTCGTCTGGGGCGCAGAGCTTCCGGGCCAGCGCTATCGCTCGATCGGGTCGGACAATCTGTTCGGCGGGCGCCGCGCGACCAGTCACTTGGTGCGGCTGGGCCGCCGCCGCATCGTCTTCGTGGGCGGCACCGATCCCGAGGCGGAGCAGCGCCGGCGCGGCTATGTGCAAGCGCTGGAGGAGGCCGGGGCCGATGTCGATCCCCGGCTGATGGTCACGGTGGAGTTCGAACTGGACCACGCCGATGCCGCCGTCAGTCACCTGATCGAGGATGGGATTGCCTTCGACGGCATTGTTGCCTCCAGCGACCTGCTGGCGCTGGGGGCAATTCAGGCGCTCAAGCGCGCGGGGCTGGATACCCCGCGCGATGTCGCAGTGGTCGGCTATGACGACATGCTGCTCAGCCGCCTCAGCACGCCCAAGCTGACCACGATCCGCCAGGATACCCAGCTTGCCGGGCGGCGGCTGGTGTCCAGCGTGTTCGATTCGCGCCCGCGCATGGCGGTGGATCGCCTGCCGACCGAACTTGTGATCCGCGAATCGTGCGGGGGGTGAGGGCCTGATCGCGGCGAAAGGCAGGCCCTCGCCAAGACTTCAAAGGTCGGTGGTCAGATAGGCCAGGCACATCCGGCCCAGTTCTATCTTCAGTTCCTTCCAGTCCTGCGGGTGTACCGACTCGCCGGTCGAACCGAGGCTCAGCTGCCGGGCCAGAGTGGCGAAGATGATCTGGTAGGCGGCATTGGCCTTGCGCTCCTGATCGGATCCGCCGAACTGGTCGCGATATTCCAGCATGGCCCCGATGCCCAGCGCGGCAGCGCGGTTGGCGCTTTCGCGGCCGGGTGCGGCCACCAGCGGGTCGAACGCGGCGCGGGCCATGCTCTGGCGCAGCAGCGGCGCTTCCTCGCGCAGCAGTTCGGCGTAGTTTTCGACGAAAGCGGGAACGACCGTTGCGAGCGAACTGGACTGCGCGCGCACCCGCTCCATCATCTCATTTTCGCGTTCTTCCATACGCTTGAGATGGTTGCCGATCACCGCGCGGACGAGGTTCTCCTTGCTTTCGAACCGCAAGTAGATCGATCCGATCGAGACATTGCCGGTCTGGCTAACCTCCTGAAGCGTGAACTCCTCGCTCCCCCGTTCCAGCATCAGCTTTTCGGCGGCCGTGACCATGCGTTCGAGCGAGGCCTTGCTGCGCCCCTGCTGCGGCGTGCGGCTGACGGAATCGACGGCCAGCTCTTTTTTGGCGGCCTTGGGTTTTGAGCGTGTTGACATGGCAGCAACAAACAGCCTATCGAAATACGAACGTCAATTCTAATTCAGTCCTGTTTCAAACAAACCGCACGCCATCGCGGCGGCGGCAATGCCCCAAGGGAGGGGAAGATGCGCTTTTCCGTATTTCTGAACGCCCGCTCGCTCGGCCCCGAGCAGGACCGAAAGCTGATGAAGGACCTTGAGGGGCACGCGAAACTGGCGGCCGATCTGGACTACGACGCCATCTTCCTGCCGGACCATCACTTCAACGGTTACATGCCGGTGGCCAGCGACAGCTTCATCTTCGCCGCTTACCTCGCGGCGCAGATGCCGAAGATGCATTTCGGCTTCTCGGTCGTCTCGGTGCCGCTGCATCACCCGGTGCGCTTTGCGGAGCGGATCAACATCCTGGACCAGCTGACCGACGGCAAGCTGCTGGTGGGTGTCGGTTCAGGCACCACGCCGGAAGAGATGATCGGCTTCGCAGTGGACTACCGCGACGCCGGCGCCCTTGCCGAGAACAATCTGGCGATTGCCGAACAGCTCTGGGCCAAGGGCATGGAAGATCCGGCGGTGGTGATCGACAACGGGCCCTACAAGGGCCGCGTGCTCCAGCGCATCACGCCTTCGCCGTTCACGCCGGGCCATGCGCGGCTGATGCCGGTGGCGATGAAGGAAGCCAGTTCGCGCCGCGCGGCAGAGAATGGCTGGCCGGCGTTTATCCCCGCTTTCACCCCGCCCAAGATCGGCGGAACCGAGCCTTTCGTCCACGTGAAGAAGTGGTTCGATATCTACAAGGGCTTCCTGCTCGAAGCCGGGCACAGCGATGAAGTCGTGAAGTCCGCGCTCGACTGGACGACGCACACCTATCAGGTGGTCCATGTGGCGGAGAGCGACGATCAGGCGCGCGAGGAACTGGAAGTGATCCTGCGCAGCTATCAGGAAGCGATCGAGCGGGAGGCCGAGTTCAACGCCCGCGCCGAAAGCGACGAAGCCAACAAGAAGACCGACAAGACGCCCGATGCGCTGACCGACGACTGGATCGGTACCTGGTGCCTCTACGGATCGCCGGAAACGGTGCTGGAACATCTGACGCCTTATGCCGAACTGGGCATCGGCAACGTGCTCTGCGGCACGACCACCGGCCCGCTGACCGAGGAGCGCCTTGCCTACGGCGATCAGACGCTGCGCCTGATGGCGGAAAAGGTGATGCCTGCGTTCAAGGCGGCCGTTCCGGCTTGAGAATGATGTGATGGCGCGGCCCGCAAGAAGGCCGCGCCGCTTGAGGAGATAGCGATGACCGTGATTTCGCCCGCCGCGCCTCGGCGGATCGTCGGGCTGGGCGGCACGTTCCGCCAGGCCTCTTCCAGCGAACGGATCGTGCGCGCGGTACTGGCCGAATGCGCCGCGATGGACGCCGAGACGGTGATGTTCGACGGGCCCGCGCTGGCTGCGCTGCCACATTTCAACCCGGAAAATCCGGATCGCACGCCGGAGCAGCAGGCGTTGGTAGAGGCGGTGCGTGGGGCGGACGGCATCGTCATCGGCAGCCCCGGCTATCACGGCGGCTATTCCGGCCTCGTCAAGAACGCGATCGACCTGCTGGAGGACCTGCGCGGCGATGCGCGCGTCTATTTCGACGGTCGTCCGGTCGGCCTAGCCGTCACGGCGGCGGGGTGGCAGGCCTGCGGCACCACGCTTTCGGCCATGCGCGACGTCGTTCACGCCATGCGCGGTTGGCCGACGCCGGTGGGCGTCGCGGTCAATTCAGTGGAGCAGAAGCCTTTCGCGCCGGACGGTTCGCTGGCCGACGAAGGCGTGGCCCGCGCCGTGCGCGCGCAGGCCGAACAGATCATGGGTTTCCGGATGGAGCTTTCGGCATGAGCGACGTGACTCTCCAGCAATCCTGCGCGCTGACGGCGGGCGGGGCCATGTGGTCGACGCTGGCGGTGCCAGAGGCAGGAATTCCGTCCTTCACCATGTCCGACGGGCCGCTGGGCATCGCCAGCGGCAAAGTGGACGAGCGCGATATCGCTTTGCTCAGTCCCTGTTCGACCTTGCTGGGCGCGACCTGGGACCGCGATCTTACCCGCCGCATCGGCGCGCTGGTGGGCAGCGAGGCGGTTTCGCGCGGGGTGGATGCGGTGCTGGCGCCGAACCTGAACCTGGCGCGGAGTCCGCTGGCGGGGCGGGCCTTTGAGTATTTCTCGGAAGACCCGGTGCTGACCGGCGTGCTGGGCGCGGAATGGGTGCAGGGGCTGCAATCGACCGGCACCGGATCGGTCGCCAAGCACATGGTCTGCAACGACAGCGAGACCTCGCGCGACGAAGTCGACGTGCGTGTGGATGAGCGGACCTTGCGCGAAGTCTATCTGCTGCCCTTCGAATATGCCGCGAATGCGGGCTGCGTGGGGCTGATGGCGGCTTACAACCGGGTCAACGGATCGTGGTGTTCCGAACAAGCGCATGTTCTGACCCAAGTGGTCAAGCAGGACTGGGGCTTTCCCGGCCTGATCATGAGCGACTGGTTCGGCACCCATTCTAGCGAGGGCACGATCAATGCCGGGCTCGATCTGGAAATGCCGGGGCCGGCGCAGTTCATGGGCAGCAAGCTGGAAACGGCTGTGGCTGCCGGGGCGGTCGATCCGGCGCGCATCGAGGACGCGGCTTCGCGCGTGGCCTCTGTCGCGCGCCGGATCACTGCGGACAAGGCCCCGCCGATGCCGAAGTCGGAGGCCGATGCGCTGCTGATCGAGGCGGCGGCGGCTGGGTTCACCCTGCTGCGCAATGAGGGCGAAATGCTGCCGCTGACGCCGGGATCGGTGAAGACCCTGGCGGTGATCGGCCCCAACGCCTGGGCGCCGTGTTTTCAGGGCGGCACGTTCGCGAAGATCTCGATCTCTCCCGATGCACCGACGCCGGTTGAGACCTTGCGCGCGGCCTACGGTGCTTCGTGCGATATCCTGTTCGAACCCGGCGTCGACCCGCAGCCGCGCCTGCCGAACATGAGCGTGACGCCGGCGCAGGATATCGGCGACGGCTGCACGCGCGGGATGACGCTGGAATACTTCGGCGCGCCGGACTGCGCGGGCGAGGTGCTCACGCGCGAGACGCGGGACACCAATTCGCTCGTCTGGTTTGTGGGCGTTCACGATCAAGCGGACTTTACCGTGCCGGGGTCGGTGCGGGCGAGCGGCCGCTACACGGCGACGCGCAGCGGCGCGCATATGCTCCATCTGGGTTCGACCGGCGCGGCGCGCATTCTTGTCAACGGCAAGGAGGTGCTGCGCGCGGGCGGAGAGATCCCGGCGGGCGATGTGATGGGCGTGCTGAAGCGCGGCGATTCCGATCACGTCAGCCTCGATCTTGCCGAAGGGCAGGAGGTGACGGTCTCGGTCGAGTTCTCATGGACCGGCGGGCGCGTGCAGGGCCTCTGGTACGGCCTTCGCGGCCCGGGAAGTGCCGAGGAGATGCTGCAGGCCGCCGTCGATGCCGCCCGTGCGGCGGATGCGGTGTTTCTGATCGTGGGCGAAACGTCCGATTCCAGCGTCGAGAGCAAGGACCGGCCCGATACCCTGCTTCCCGCCGAACAGTTGCGTTTGATCGATGCGGTTACGGCGGCCAATCCGCGCACGGCGGTGATCGTCAATGTCGGTCATGCCTTCGACAGCGCGTGGGAAGACAAGGCGGCGACGCTGCTTTCGGTCTGGTATCCGGGCGAGGGCTTCGCCCGCGCGCTGGCCGATGTGCTTTCGGGCGTGCGCGAGCCGGGCGGCCGCCTGCCGGTGACGATCGCGGCGAACGAGGTGGACTACCCCGCTTTCGCGCTGCAGCCTGCGGCCGATGGCTCTCTGGCCTATTCCGAAGGCACTCTGCTGGGCTATCGCGGTCTGGTCGCGGCGGGCACGGCCGCGCGCCATCCGTTCGGTTCGGGCATGGGCTATGCGCGCTTCGCATGGTCCGACGCGGCGGCTGAGGGCGATTTGCTGCGCGTGACCGTGAGCAACCTGTCCGATCGCACTGGCAGCGATGTGGTGCAGGTCTATCGTGACAGCCCCGAATGCGCGCTGGTGGGCTTTGCCCGCATCCAACTCGCCGCCGGGGAGAGCCGCCGCGTGGCCGTGCCGCTGGAACCGCGCGCACTCCAGCGTTGGGGGGAGGGGGGCTGGGAGCCGGTTGCCGACCGCCTGACACTGCGCCTCGCCCGGCACTGCGAGGATGCGGGCATTCCCGTCGAGATGGAGATCGCAGCTCTCGTTTAGGGGGCGCAGATCGCAGGCAAAGAGAGGCCCGCCGGGATCGATCCCGGCGGGCCTCTTTTTTCTTTGGCGTTGCTGCGCGGATCAGTCCGTCCAAACGCCGCTCTGCGTCAGCGCTTCTTCTTCGGGATGGTCGCGGTGAAGTCCGGGTCCTTGTTGGCTACCCAGTCGACGAATTTGCGCACGGCGGGATCGGCCAGCAGGCCCTCCACGTCCATGCCGTGGCGCTGCAGTTCGGAATTGGTGAAGTTGGCGATCAGCGTCTGCTGGCAGATCGGGTGCATCGGCACCACGTCGCGCCCGCCCCGGCTCTTGGGAACGGGATGGTGCCAGACGATGGTCTCGCCCGTGGGGCGGCCGCAGAGCCAGCAGGGGACGGGCGGCGGGGGAGCTTCCTCCTCTTCGCTGCCGAAATCGTCAAAGGATCCATGTTTGCGGTGCTTGCGGGCCATGGATGTGCCTATAGCGGGTGCGGCGGACATTGCCACACCCGCTATCGAGTCTGTGCCGTCAAACCGTAAGCGGCGTTTTGCCCCGCGTGATGCCCATGCTCAGCGCACCGATGGCGACGGCCAGCGATACCACGCCCGCCGTGACGAAAGCGCCCTGCATCGATCCGGTCGCGCCGCTCGCCTGATGGACGAGCACGGGGGAGATGAACTGGCCGAAGAAGAACGATCCGGTCCAGATGCCCATGCCCCGACCGCGATGTTCGAAGGGGAACTTGGTCTGGGCCCAGGCGATCAGCGAAGGCACGGCCATGCCCGCGCCGGTCTGCTGGATGGCCAGGCCCACGATCATCTCACCCGGATTGCGGGCAAGCCCGATTACGGCAAGGCCGGTGCCGAGGATAGCAAGGAACGCGCCGAGCTGGACGCCGTTGGAACGGCCCGAAAGGATGCGGAACAGCAGCGCGCCCAGGATCACGAAGAGGCTGGGCAGGAAGCTCATCTTGGCGACGTCTGCCGGGTTGGTCACGCCCACTTCGCCGAAAGCGATGCTGCCGTTGACGATGAAGACGTAGTACTGCGCGGCCGAGAACAGCGTCAGCGCGGCAACGCCCAGTGCGGCGCCCAGCGGGAAGCGGGCCTTTTCGCTGCCGGCCTGTATCGGCGTATCGTCATGCACGCCGCGGCCCTTTGGCTCGTAGAGGAAGGCCAGCATCGCGAAGTAGATCGGGAAGGCGACGAGGTAGACGAGGAAGCCGCCGTTCCACTTCATCGAGGCGACAAGGCCCGACATCAGGATCACGCCGGAGGCCAGGAACGGCCCGATCACGCCTTGCAGGAACAGCCAGTTGCGGCGGCTTTCGTTGTCCCAATAGTCGCCGATCAGGGTGTTGACGATGGTCAGGATGCCTGCCTCACACACGCCCAGCGCCAGTCGGCTGGCGAAGATTTGGTTCAGGTCGTCCAGGAAGAACGGCAGGGTGCCGAACAGGCCATAGAAGAACGTGCAGATCAGCAACAGCCGGCGGCGGCCGAACTTGTCGACGAACCAGCCCGCGAATGGGGCAAGGATGGCGATGGTAAGGCCCGGCGCGGTGACCATCAGCGGCACTTTGGCGGCTGCATCCGGATCGGTGTGGAAATGCGCGATCATCGACGCCACGATCGGGAACATCGATACGATCGCAAAGATCGGAAGGAAGGCCGCGATGACGATCGTCATGCCCTGCGGCTTCATGGTGAGTTTGCTGAAGAATCGGGAAACCGGGTTCATGCCTCTCCGCCCGCGCCGCTGACCGGCGCTATATTAGAATTACTATTCCTGTTTCCTATCGACGATTTTGATCGCGGTCAATGCAATCGAAGGCCTTGACCGAACGGCTCATCTAAAATTAGAACCATCATTACAAATTATACGAGAGGAAGCATGACGAAAGCGCGCCTGAAGAGGGGCATGGATAGGGTGTTCAGCGCCCGGCCGGTGGGAATTGGCGCATGAGGCGCGCCGATTCGGGCTGGAATCGCCGGGAGTTCACGGCAGGCGCCGCGCTGCTGGCGCTGGCTTTGGGCATTCCCGTGGCCGGGGTGAAGCTGACCGACCTCGATGCGGCCGACTTGCCGAGCGATCGCCAGCGCCGGCTGATCGCGGAGGTTTCCGATCTGGTCATCCCGCGCACCGATACGCCGGGCGCGATGGACGTGGGCGTGGGCGATTTCGTGGTGCTGGCATTGGCTCACGGCCTTTCCGGAACGCGCGCGCCGATGGCGTCGGAAATGGTGACGGCGGCCATCGCGCCCTTTCGCCGCCGCGACGGATCGCTGCGGCATCTCGCCTGGCTGGAACACACGCTGGACCGCGCGGCGGGGGGCGATTTCCTGCGGCATGGCCTTGCCGAGCGTACGCGCCTGCTGGCCGCTCTCGACGATGCAGCCTTCGCCCAAGGTGCGCCGCCATCGCCATGGAACGCGATCAAGGGGCTGATCCTCACCGGCTACTACACCAGCGAAGCGGGCGGATCGCAGGAGCTTCGTTACGAACTGGTCCCCGGCAAATGGGAATGGGACATCCCCATCCAGCCCGGCGACCGCGCATTTTCCAGCGACTGGACCGCAGTGGATTTCGGCTGACAATGACCAACAATACGCAATTCGACGCTATCGTCGTCGGCTCCGGCATTACCGGTGGCTGGGCGGCGAAGGAACTGACCGAAGCGGGCCTGACCGTTCTTATGGTGGAGCGCGGCCGCAATATCGAGCATCAGACGGGCTACGACACCGAACTCAAGGCCCCGTGGGAAATGGAGTTTCGCGGGCAGGGCGATGCGGAGCTTTATGCACGCGAATACCCGGTGCAGATGCTCAACAGGCACTTCAACGAGTTTACCGAAGGCCACTTCGTCAACGACGCTGATCAGCCCTACCAGAAGGCGCCGGGCAAGGATTTCGACTGGTTCCGCTCTTACCAGCTTGGCGGTCGCTCGCTGACTTGGGGACGGCAGTGCTATCGCTGGTCGGACTACGATTTCGGCGCGAACAAGCGTGACGGTTTCGGCACCGACTGGCCGATCCGCTATGCCGACCTTGCCCCGTGGTATGACAAAGTTGAGGAATTCGTCGGGGTTTCGGGCGCAGCGGAGGGGCTACCGCAGCTTCCGGACGGACGCTTCCTGCCGCCGATGGAGCTGAACTGCGTCGAATCCGCGATGCGGGAGCGTATTCGCGCGAAATACCCGGACCGGGTGATGACCATTGGCCGCACTGCCAATCTTACCGAGGCGCGGCCGGAACAGGGCCGCGCGCATTGCCAGTACCGCAGCATTTGCGCGCGCGGCTGCTCCTACGGCGCCTATTTCTCCACGCAATCGGCCACGCTGCCGGCGGCGAAGAAGACCGGGCGGCTCACTGTCGTCACCGATGCGCAAGTCCACAAGGTGGATTACGATGCGAAGACCGGCCGCGTCACCGGCGTGCGCTGGATCGATACCAAGACCGGCGAGCACAAGGTAGCCTATGCCCGCGTCGTGTTCCTGAACGCGGGGGCGTTCAACTCCGTCCACCTCATGCTGAATTCGGCCAATGAGGCGATGCCGCAAGGTCTCGCCAATTCCAGCGGCGTGCTGGGCACGCATATCATGGACCATGCCAATACGATGGCCGCCATGGCGGTGGTGCCGGGTTTCGAGGGGCGAACCAGCTTCGGCAATCGCCCGACCGGCATCGTCATCCCGCGCTTCCGCAATCTCGACACTTTGGACGGGGACGGTTTCACGCGCGGCTATTCGTTCCAAGGCGGGGCGCTTCAGGGCACCTGGACGCGTGGCAAGCGGATGGGCGGCATCGGCAAGGACTACAAGGAGCAGCTGCACCAGATCGGCCCATGGACGATGGTGCTGGTGGTTTTCGCGGATTCGATGCCGCGCGCCAGCAATCGCCTGACCTTGAGCAACCGCACGGACCCGCGCGGCGTGCGCCAGCTTGAGATCGCCTTCGAGCACGGCAAGGAGGAAATGGCCGCGCTTGCCGATGCGCATAAGGAAGCGACGAAGATGCTGACCGACGCGGGCGGGCATGTCATCATGGGCTTCGACAAGCCCGGCCATGGCGGCACTTCCATCCACGAGATGGGCGGCGCGCGCATGGGCTGGGATCCGAAGACCTCCGTTCTCAACCGGCTGAGTCAGGCGCACGACATCCCGAACCTGTTCGTCACCGATGGCGCGCAGATGAGCTCGTCGGCCTGCCAGAACCCCTCGCTCACTTACATGGCGCTAACCGCGCGGGCCTGCGCGACGGCGGTCTCGATGTTGAAGGAAGGCGTGATTTGACGGCGGTTGCCTCGCCGGCGTTCCCGATGGACCTGACAGATCGGCAGAAGTCGCTCGCCTACCTGACCTTGATGGTGGCGCTGGTTCTGGAGATCGTCGATGTAACCATCGTCAATACCGCGCTGCCGGTGATCGAGCGGGACTTCGGCGCCGCGGCGGCGCAGGCGCAGTGGGTGGCGGCGGGCTATTCGCTGGCCTTTGCACTGCTGCTGATGCTGGGCGGGCGACTCGGCGATGCCTTCGGCTACAACCGTCTGTTCATCGGCGGCGTGGCGGGATTCACTTTCGCGTCGATGCTTTGCGGACTCTCGGGCAGTCCGGACCAGTTGATCGCTGCGCGCGTATTGCAGGGGGCCGCCGGCGCGATGATGGCGCCGCAGGTCATGGCGCTCATTCAGGTGCTGTTCGAGCCGCTCGAACGCGTGGCAAAGCTGGCGTGGGTGGGGGTGATCGGCGGCCTTTCGGCAATCTGCGGGCCGATCATCGGCGGCGTCTTGATCCATGCGAACTTGTTCGACCTTGGTTGGCGCAGCGTGTTCCTGATCAATGTGCCGGTGGGGGTGGCGGCCGTGATAGTGGCTTGGCGACTGCTCCCGGCATCGCGCTCGGCCACTGCGCGCGGCATCGACGGGGGCGGCACGGTGCTGTTCGGCGCGTCGATGGCCGCGCTGCTCTACCCCTTGGTGCGCGGGCACGATCTGGGCTGGCAGCCGTGGCATGTGGCCCTGCTGATCGCCGCCCCGATGCTGCTGGCGTGGGTCTGGAAACGGACCGCTCGGCGCGCCAAGGACGGGATGGCGACGCTTTTCGCGCCTGAACTGTTCCACCAGCGCCAGTTTTCCATCGGGCTCACCATCGCGCTGGCCTTCGGTGCGGCGACCGGCGGGTTCCTGTTCGTCTTCGCTTTCGGTGCGCAGAAGTTGCTGGGGTTTTCGCCACTGGAAACCGGCCTGCTGCATATTCCATTCAGCGCGGGCGTCATGCTGGGGATCGCCTTCCTCGGCCGAAAACTGGTGACCAGCCACGGCAAATGGGTGCTGGTCGGCGGTATTGCGCTGATGGCCCTGTTCGCGGGCGGGACGCTGCTATGGATCGAAAGCGGCGTGCCGTTCTGGTGGGCGCTGCCCTGCCTTGCACTGGCGGGGACGGGCATGGGCATGACCAGCGGCCCGCTAACCCCCGTGATCCTTGCACGCGTGGACCGCAGCCACGCCGGCGCGGCCAGCGGACTGATCAAGACGGTGCAGGAACTGGGCATGGCACTGGGCATCGCGGTGGTCGGAACCGCCTTTTTCGCGGGCGCGCCGACAGGGAAAGTGGGCGCGATCTTTCCTGCCATCGCCGCGATCGAAGGATTGATGCTGCTTTGCTTTGCGCTCGCGCTCCGGCTGCCCGCGCCCTTGTTTCCTGAGCATGATGCTTGACTGGAATTTCCATTCTATTTAGAGTTCGGGCTGAGCCTGGTAGCGGAGTTTCTCCGCTTGGGAAGTCGGCGCTGCCTCATCCGGTCGCGCCTTCATGCTGCGGGCCGCTTTGTCCTTCGGGACGACCCTTTCGGGGGTGGCGGCGCAACGTGTGAACACATCGGCCCGTCTCCCTCGTCAGCGATTGGGAGAAGACCATGGCCGATTACGTCCGCAATCTCTGGTATCTTGCCGCCTGGGACCATGAAGTGCCGCAAACCGGCATGTTGTCCCGCACTTTGCTTGACGAAAAGTGGCTGATCGCCAGCCTGTCCGATGGAACATATGCGATGCTGGCCGACCGCTGCCCGCATCGCTTCGTGCCGCTGAGCAAGGGGCGATTGCAGGAAGACGTCATCCATTGCCCCTACCACGGGCTTGGCTTCGACAGGACCGGCGCCTGCGTGCACAATCCCTTTCCGGCATCCCCGCCCGCCCATGTTCGCGCGCGGACGATGCCGGTGGTCCATCGCCATCGCGGCTTGTGGTTCTGGCCCGGCAATCCCGACCGCGCCGACCCCGCCCTGATCCCCGACTTTGCCTTCGTCGACCGGCAGGGCATGCAGCGCAGCCGCCTTGTCATCCAGGGTAACTACGAACTGGTGACGGACAACCTGATGGACCTGACTCATGCGGAGTTCCTGCATGTTACCAGCTTCGGCGTGAACGGTTCCATCTTCTCCGGTCGGCAATCGGTGCTCACCGACGAGAGCGGGGCGATCTGGAACAATTGGGACATGGAAGCCGTCAAGCCGCCGATGTGGGCGTCGCCCATGCTGAACGAGGGCGAGCAGGTGGATCAATGGCTGCACATGCGCTGGCACGCGCCGGCCGCGATGGCATTGACGGTGGGGCTTTCCAGAGCCGGGACCGACCGCGGCGAAATGCTGGTGCCGATGATGGTCAATCCGCATATCATTACGCCGGAAACGCGCACCAGCAGCCATTACTTCTACGACCACGAAGCGACACCGGAAGCCGAGGCGCTGGCCCGTCAGGTCTTCGTGGACGAGGACGAGCCGATGATCGAGGCGGCGCAGGAAGCGCTGGGGGAGCAGGATTTCTGGGCGGCGCGTCCGGCGATCCTGGAAACCGATGCCGGGGCCATCCGGGCCCGACGGCGACTGATGCAGTTGCGGCGTGCCGAAGCCGAATTGGGCGAGGCGAAGGTGGGCGCAGCGATGGCGGCAGGCTGAATCGGGCGTCCCTGCCTGCCCTCCGTGCCCGCGAACATTATTGTGAAGAAGGGACTTTCTCGTTCCTGCCGGGCTTGCTAGGCGAAGGAATTGCACTTGCTGCGACAGTGGTGGTGCAATTCTCGCACGGGGCCCCAAGAACCAGAACATGAAGAATGCCGGGCAGATGCATCGTCCCGATCTGGAGGTCGCCGTCCTGCGGATGTCGCCGGCGCGGATCGATGGCCGGGTGATGGACGATGCCGCCGGCAATGGCCTGATCCGGGCGGGCGTGGACGTTACCGTGTTCCTGAACCCGCCGGGCACGGCATTCCGGGATCCGCAGATCATGGGCAGCGGCCGGATCTATGAGGACCGGATCGAGATCGACCTGACGCTGCCGCCAGCGCGTGTGGCGGCGCTGACCGGCGCGGTGGAAGCAGGCGCCCGCCTGCAGTTCAAGATGCGGTCGATCACCGACACGCTGTTTCGGGTGGAAGCGGTCGCCGCGGCCTGAAAATGCGTTCCCAAACCGCGCCCTGAGGCGGGCCGCAAGACGCCATTACCGCGAAAGAGATGGCGCGCTTCTCGCAATAGCAGGGGCGATCGTGCCTGCTGGGGCTATCCTGCCAGACGGGATGAAACCGTCGACCGGGATCGATGAAGGCACGCATCAACAAGCTTCTCAAGCCGCTCGGCTACGAACTCGACCAGTTGGACGAGCGTCCCTACTGGCCGCGAGCACGGGCCAAACGCATCGACAAACCCTTTCTTTTCCTGCTCAACCCCGCCGGATCGGGCTCTGCCGATATCGCCTGGTATCTCAGCCAGCGCAGCGACATCGGCGGGCTGCACCACAGTTTCGAAGGGCAGCGCCTGATCAAGGGGCTGATGGACAGCGACCGCTGGTGGCCTGAGAAATTCGTCGATTACGAAGCCGTGATGGGCGCGTGGAGCGCCCGCATTGCCGAGGCCGATCCTGAAGGGCGCTACGGGTACTGGCTGGAAAAGAGCCCCGCGAACCTTGTCCGGCATCGGCAACTCCTCGAATACTTCCCCGATCACCGCGTGGTGGTGAACAATCGCGGGCCGGTGGCCAATGTGGCGGCGCAAGTCCGCCGCTACCTGTACAAGGAATACCACGGCGCTCGCCGTCCGCTGGTGGTGCGCCATCTCGCACGGATCTGGCTGTGGCGCAGCCGGTTGCTGATGCAGGCCGCGCGGGACCATGGCTATCCCTGCCTGTCTTACGAGGCGTTCTGCCAGCGCCCCGATGCGATCGCGGAAGCCTTTGGCCTCGCTCCGCTGACGCTGGTGAGCGGAGTCCAAGCCTTACCGCCCGGCATGACGCGAACCACCCCCGACACCGCGCGCCAGCTGACCGAGCACGAGCGCGAAATGGTGGTGGATGAGCTTTCCGGAGCCGAAGAGGTGCTGGCGTTCTTCGGCTATGACCTTGCCACCGAACTGGCGGGCGAAGAGGGCGCCGATACGGGGCAACCTAGCGTGCACGCCGTTCCGGCCGCCGCCTCTGACAGCGGAGCCGAGTGAGGCGTCATAGTATGTGACGCTGATCCGTCATGCGAAGAAGTTCGGACATTTTCGCAATGCGGTCCTTGAAGTCATAGCTTGATCGAACGATCCCCTTGGAAAAGCTGCTCGAAGCAATTCGGCATTTCACTAGCTTCAGAAGCAAGCTCATACAATTTTGGGTCTGTCCAGACGTCCTCGAACAGAGGCTGCGCGTCTATGTCGCAGGCAATTCTCAGGACAGCGACGCAACTTTCGGGGGGTAGAAATCGCATTCGCAATATAGGTCGATCATAATTTCCTGAATAATGCCCGTTCAGCGAATGAGACCAATCCCAGTCGATTGCAAATGAGTCCTGTCTTGCTAGCTCACTGGGCTGTTCAATCTCACCCGACAGCAACGGATAAGCACCTACCAGCCATGTCATGACCTGGATCTGCCAATATGGATTGGGAATGGCGATTACCGAACGGAACCAAGGATCAATCGAACTGATAGGCAAATATCTGATGCACAGGAAAAGAGAAGCGGAAAGCAAATTTCCGGCGCTACGCCAACCGGCTAGCCCATTCGGGCCCTTCCATTTGCTTAGGCAATTCTCCGCATCGAATTCACCGCCGGGCCAGAAGCGGGGCGACATGATATAGCGGCCAAGTGTAGCCAGAACATCTTCGCGATAACCTGAATACGGCAGCGTATCATCGCTTTCCAGTCGATGTTGTATTATGAACGCCGTTATTAAAGCCTCGGCAGGCTGATAATGGGTCGTGATCCAATTACGCGCAATAAGACGCGGTAATAGGTAGTGATACCATTGCAGCCATTCGTCGCTCGGACCGAAGGCACTCGTTCCGGAAATTATTTCTCCGAGCGCGTGCGTAACGTCGTCGTCGGATGCCGCATCTAGATCGAAAAGTTGGCGATACTTCTTTCGCTCCGATCCCATGAACCAGGCTTCGCCCATCGGTTTAGTTGGTGCAGAAGAAGCGCGGGACATTCGATCAAGCGCTGAATGATCCGGACCGTGTTCTGGTACCCACAGATATGCTTGAGAAGCTTTGGACATTCCCAAAGCCTAAGCCAACTTCGCTAACGACCGCTTTAGGTTATGCCGTAATTGCTGACAGCAAAACAAGCGGGCGTTGAACGCATATCGCTCCAAAGGGCGCCGTTCAGGTCGTCGCAGTCCGGCTGTAGTAGTATTGATAATAGGCCATTTCCTCGCCCAGCACAGCGGCGGAGCGGGTATCGACCTGGGTCAGCACCACGCCGAAGATGTGTGCCTCTGCCCTTTCCAGTTCGCGCAGTGCCGTCTTGATCACGCTGCGCGGGGTCGTGCGCCAGCGCACGACCATCAGCACGGCGTCAGCCATGGCAGCGACGGCGCGCGCTTCCGCCACCGGAATGGCCGGGGCGATGTCCAGCACGATCAGGTCGTAGCGTTGCTTGCAGCTTTCCAGCAGCGCCACGGTTGCATCGGACTGGACGATGTCGAAATTGCCGGCGCCGGAGGTATTGAGCGGCAGCACATGCGCGCCGGAGGCCGGATCCGTCAGGATCACGTCGTCCAGGCGGGCATGGCCCGACAGCACTTCCACCAGTCCGGACCTGCCGGACAGGCCCAGCGCGAGTGTGGTGCCCAGACGGCGGAAGTCGCAGTCCACAAGCAGCGTCCGGCGTCCTGCCAAAGCGGCAGACCGGGCGAGTGCGATGGCGGTGCTGGTCTTGCCTTCGTCCGGGATCGAGGAGGTGAGGCCCACGGTTCGCGCCAACTGGCCTTTCTGGCCGATGCGCAAGGCCGTCCAGATCGCGCGGACCGATTCCGAGAACGGGGATTCGCGGTTCTTGATCAGGAAATCGGGCACCGAGAGCAATTCGCCCTTGCGGAAGTCGGGCTCGTCCATGGTGCCGATATCGGGCAGGCTGCTGATGACCTTGAAGCCGGTGAACTCCTCCGCTTCGGTGCGGGTGCGGATGCCGCGCTCACGCCATTCCAGCAGCAGTGCCAGCACCACTGCGGCGATTATCCCTGCGATCAGGCCGGCCAGCAGATAGACCAGAATATCGGGCGAAGTGGGCAGCGTGGGCGGCTGCGCGCGCGAAATGATGTCGGCCTTGCTCTTTTCCGTGCCGCGCGTGGCCAGTTCGACGCGATAGCGGTCAAGGAAGGTCTGGTAGAGCTGGCGGGAACTTTCCGCCACGCGGTCCAGTTCGGCCAGGCGAACCGAGGCATTGTTGCCGGCCACCAGGCGGCCCTGCGTTCCGCCCATCACGCTCTGGATCGCGCCGACGCGCTGGCTGGCGACGCGGATGTCCTGATTTACGCCGGCGCTCGCACGTGCAATCTCGCGGTTGAGCGAGGCGCGGGTTGAGGCCAGTTCCGCCTCCGTCCGCATACGGTCGGGGTGGTTGGGGCCCAGCGTGGCGGACTGCTGCGCCAACTTCTGTTCCAGCGTGGCCACCTTGCTGCGCAAGTCGGCGATCACCGGGCTGGAGTTGACGATCGAGCCGCTTTCGCCGGCATTGGCACTGGCCCGGCCCTGTGCGGCGGCAAGATCGCCCTTGGCCGAGGCCAGTTCGGTATTCAGCGTGGAGAGTTCCTGCTGCCCGATCGTATTGTCGTTGCTGGAACTGACGAGGTTGGCACTGGCCTTGTAGCTGGCAACGTCAGCCTCGGCCTTCTGCACATCGCCGCGCAGCTGATCCAGCCGGGTGCGGAGCATCTGGATGTCTACCGTCCGCGCGGCCTGTGCGGCCTGCACTTGGCCGCCGACGTAGGCATCGGCCACGGCATTGGCGACCATGGCGGACACTTGCGGGTTGTTGGAACTGAAGGCGAGGTTGATCGCGTAGGACAGCCCCTTGCGCTCCACCGTCAGGCTTGAGCGGACCAGGTTGGCCGCCGCCTCGACGGAAATCGGCCCGGTGGCATCGCGGGCCTTGGCGTGGAGGAAGGCGGGATTGGTGTTGAGCTTGGCCCGTTCGACGGCGGCCTGCGCGATTTCGGGGGAACTCAGAACCTGAACTTCGGTATCGACGGCGGGCGAATCGATCACGTTATCCCGGTCGCTCTGCTCCGTCCGCACGATCTGCTGGTCGTTGCGATCCAGCGCGAGGATCACGTTGGCGTCGTAGACCTTCTGCGCCAGCATGTAGGCCAGCATGGTCACCGCCATGATTGCGGCAATCACGCCCAGCATGACCCATTTGTACCGCCAGGCCAGCGTGGCCATCCAGGCCAGGTCTATCACCTTGTCGCTCTGGCCGGTGGCGGACGCGGTGCCTTTCCCTTCGGCCGCAGGGCCGGCGTCGTGGGAGAGCCGGGGTTCGCGCGCGCGCTCACGCGCGGAGTCGCGCGCAGAATGGGGATCGAGTTGCTGGGAACCGAAATGCAAGTCCGCAAGCTCCTGGGCCGGGGAACGCCGGGGCTATCTTGAGGTAGAACCGGGCGATTGATCCATGAGAAACAGGTAGTAATTCGAAATCTCCCGCACGATCCGAGCGGGCGCGCGGCGGGCCATGAATTGCCCGTCGATCGTTCCCATGACGCCTCTTGCACTGTCGAAAGCATCGGCGATTTGCGCATGGGTGAGGGGGGCGGATATCTCCGTGACGCGCGGGGGGCCCAGTTCTTCCAAAAGCGGCTCGAAAGCGGGCAGGGACGATACCAGCAAGGGCGTGCCGCGTTCGGCCGCCAGCACGGCAAGGCCGCTGTTCTCTCCGCTGTGGTAGGGCAGGACCAGCAGGCCCGCCTGGGCCAGCCGATCGGCCATTTCCTGCTCGCTCAGCCGCTGCAACACGAATTCCAGCTGCCATCCGCGGCGCTGGAGCGCGTGCAGACGATCCTTCAGCGCGGCAGGGTCAATCCCGTCCGCGGGCAGACCGTGCACCAGATAGCGCCGCTGGTCCGGCTCGGCCGCTTCCATTGCCGCTAGCAGCACGTCCAGCCCCTTATAGGCTTTCAGATCCCCCAGAAAGGCGATTGATCGTGTCGTCCGGGCGTCATGTTCGGCGGAGGGATAGGCGCCGTCATAGGTCCAGTGCGGTGCGACCAGACAGGCCTTTTTCGCAATTGCGGGATAGATGGCCCGCGCCTCGCGCAGGCTGGTATCCGAAAGAGCGTGCACACCGTCCAAAAGACCCAGCAACCGTGACATCCACCAGCGTTCGAGTCGCGGACGTACGGCTTCGTGCGATGCAACATTATGCACCGTCCAGACGATGTGGGCGCCTCTTGCCTTTTGCAGTGCAAGAAATCCAAGCCAGAGGCCGATCGAACGCAGGCTGAGCAACAGGCTGTCCTGCACGACCTTCTGCGGCCAGTGCAGGTGGATGATGTCACATCGGCTCAGCATGCGGGCAGGCCAACCGGGCGAGTAGGCGGTATGGCCCAACTTGCGCAATTCGCCGATCAAGGTGGAGGTATAGGGATTGCTCCGCCGATTTTCCTCTCCGGGGAACGACCAGATCACGGCCATCGGCATCTGCCTCGTCGCTGTGCCATCAGGCGCTTATACCTAATTGCACTGGATAGGGGTTCTGGTTGCACTGCACAATGACTCGTAAGAGACTGTTTGAAAATTCGCGAAATGCGAATTTTGCGGCACCGGCCCTCTCCCCCACCCTACCACCCATCGGTAGTATCCTGCGGGTGGTAGGGTGGGGGAGAGGGCCGGTGCCGCCTCAAAAATGCCCCTGCGGGCATTTTTCAAACGGACTCCTAAGTGTAAGGAACCAGCGCGATGCCGGTGAGCAGGGTGATCTTTCCCTTCACCAATGCCAAGATCGGGGGCAGCCACGTATCTTCGTTCACGCTGGGGGAGACGCTCCAGCGCGATCATGGGGTGGAGGTCGTTGTCGCCGCCCCGGCGGGCAGCCTTATCTGCGACGTTGCACGGGAACGGGGGTTCACCGTCTGGCCGCTTCCCGAGAAACCGGCTTTCCGCCATGGCGTGCTGGCGGAGGCCAGACTGCTGCCCGGCCGCCTGCGCTTGCTTTCGCGCCAACCGGCCGGAACCGTGGTGCACAACAACGATCTCTCCGCGCTGCAGAGCTGGGGCCCGGCGGCGCGCATGCGGGGCTTGCCCGTGATCTATCACAACCGCGCGTTCAACCGGACGGTGCCGCCCAATCTGGCGGTCATGGCCATGGCGCATCGCATCATCTGCATTTCGCAGGCCGTGGAGCAGCGCTTGCCGGGCTGGCTCGCGCGCCGCTCCACCTTGGTGGACAACCCCTTCGAACTGGCGAACGGGCAGGACGTGCCTGCGCTGCGCGATGCTTTCGCCCGCGACTATCCGGTCGCGGGGGGAGGAGGGCCGTTGATCGGCTTCGTCGGCAACTTCGCGCATCGCAAGCGGCCGCGCTATTTCCTGGAAATGGGCAAGGCCCTGCTGGAGCGCCGGCCCGACGCCTCGTTCGTGATCTTCGGGCGGGAAGTGGACGAGACGCAGGAGGAACTGGAACGCCACGCCGCATCGCTGGGCATCGCCGGGCGCGTGATCTTCGCCGGTTTTCGCCTGCCGGTGGAAGACAATATCGCGATGCTGGACATGTTGGCGATCACCGCTGTCGAGGAGCCGCTGGGCCGCACGCCGCTGGAGGCACTGATGCTGGGCGTGCCCTATGTCGCCACTGACGATGCCGGGCTCGGCGAGACGGGGCGCCGCTTCGGGGGCGGCCTGCTGGTCCCGCGTGATGCCGGTCCGGACCGCTTTGCCGAAGCGGTGCTGCAGGGGTTGCGCGATTACGATCCGGTCCGCCTGTCGCAAGCGCGCCAAAACGCCCGCGATATGCTGAGCGCGCGGCGGCATACCGACCGCGTCATGGCGATCTATGATGAGCTTGTGCCCTAATTGGTGATCCGCTGATCGACGATCACCTGCGATCCGGAATAGCTGCCGCTGCCTTTCAGGACCTGGTTCGATTTGGCGACCAGGCGGCCGATATGCAGGATGACCTTGCCATCTTCGGCCACGAACAGCGGGATGGCGGGGTTGCCGGAAGCTATCAGCACCTCGATCTCTATCGTGCGCGTTTCGGACGAACTGCCCTTGCCGATGATCCCGGCGAAACTGTTGGTGCCCAGTTCGATCAGGCCGTGATGCTGGCTCTGCCACGTCTTCAGCCCTTCGCGGCAGCCGGAGAGGTAGACGTTGTTGACGGTAACTGCGCCCTTGATGTCCAGACAGGCGTCGCTGGCATTCATCACCCGGCCGTTGGAAATCGTGCCGGAAAAGCCCTTCTCGGTCGAGATCCCGTCCACGTTGCGATAGTGACTGCCGGGCGCCATGTACAGATTCTGGAAATCGAAGTTCGTGACCTCGAACGTGCCGAAATCCTTGGCGTTCTTGCCCTTCAGCGTGATTGCGCCCCAGGCATCGTCGCCGTTGATCGCGGGGGATTTGGTGTCGCCGATCCACACCACATCGCGGAACACGGCATGGCCGATGCCGCTGCTGATATTGACGAGGCCCAGTCCCAGCGTGGGGTCTACCCGCGCGCCGGTGGCGGACACGCGCTCCACGCGCAAGTCGGGCACATTCACGCCGCGCATCACCGGGCCGTAATTGCGGGTGATGACGTCGGTCATCGCGAAACCCTGCGCATTGCTGCCGTTGACGAGGATCTTGCCGTCCGATGCGCAGATAGATTTCAGCGGCGGCGTGCTGGCGGTGAGGCGGATTGTCGAGCGAACCGGACAAGAGGACGTTGCCACTGCCGGCTTGGCGATGGACGGCATCCGGAATGTTGTTGCCCCGGCGGCGGTGGAGGCCAGGCCGACTACCGACATCGCCAGCGGCGCGGGCCGCGGTTCGCCGCCGCCCTGCGAGCCCACTGCCGGGCCAACCAGCAGTAACGGAAGCGCCAGACTGACAGTTTTCATCATCACCGTCCTCGCAAAGTCACGAAAATGCGGCTCGCCCAATCAAAACGGCAGTGGGCAGGAAAGTCTCCCGCATGATTTGCCATCCCGGCGAAAAGATCATGACCGCAGCGATCAAACCGGGCGGGGGCGAAGCGCATTTGCGACGGGGCGTTCCGGAGCGGGCCGATTGAGCCGCGTATAGACCGTGAAGCCGCATAATAGGCCGTAGAACAACAGCCCTTCGATCATCCAGAGCGGCATCGTCGCCATGTTGAGCACGATGAAGCCCAGGTGCGCCAGAACCAGCGTAATGCGGGTCGGGCCGGAGGTGGAAAGGGCGATGCCCAGCATCCACACCCACAGCAGCAGCATTGCCGCCACGCCCAGCGTGCCCAGTTCGTAAAGCGTGGAGACCAGTGTGTTGTGGGCATAGTAGCGATAGCGCCCCTCCCACGAATTGGCGCCATACCCCAGCACGTGCTGCCGTTTGCTGCCATGGCGCCACGCGTCGATATACTGGCTCCACAAATAGAGCCGGCCGGACATGATCGCCCGGTCCAGCTTGCGGAATTCGTCGGGCGTCTTGGTCAGCACTTCGGGTTCGGAGGCCAGCGTGGTGATCGTATCGAACCGGTCGCCGGCAAGGTGCGGGATGATCGGAACGGCTGACAGGATCAGCAGACAACCGAGGATCCCGGCCAGACCACGCTGTCTTGTCGGCACGGCAGCCATGGCCGACGCCAGCAGCAGGCCCAGCAGCAGCGGACCCGCCGCGACGATCGCGGTGCGGTAGTTCGCCGCCAGAATGCCCCCCACGCAGACCGCCGCAACCGCCAGCTTGTAGCGGGAACGCAGCGTTGGATGCAGCAGCCCGGCCAGCAGTCCTGTCAGCAGGATGATCGAGAAGCTGGCCTCATGGTTGTACCCGCCGATGTAGGACGTCGATCCATCGCTTTCGGTGGCCTTGGCCACGTGAAGCACGATACTGGCCGCCTGCAGCGTCAGCGGCAGTGTGAAGGTGCACAGCAGGCGCGACAGCACTTTGCCCGGGCCATCCACCACGAAGGCATCGTAGGCGGTCAGGATGATCGTGGCGAGGTAGGCGTACTTTACGAAGCTTTCGATGCCGCCGGACACGTCCTTGTTCAGCAGCAGGCTGGCAAGGACCACCAGCGACAGCGGTGCAAGCGGCACCAGAACCAGCGGCACGGCGCGCGATCGGCGCAGCAGCAGGAGTCCGACCAGCACCACCAGCACCGACGCCAGCGCGTTCCAGCTGAGCCCGGCGGGCGAGGACGAGAACGAAAAGCGCGGCTGTGCGGACATCGCCAGGCGCACGGCGAAAGTGATGACCAGAAACCCCGTGGAGGCGCTCGCCCGTCTGGCGACGACCAGCATCAGTGCCAGATAGGCCATCAGCACCGGCAGGACGATGAAGGCCGGAAGCGGCGGGCTGCCTGCGGTCAGCGATAGCACGGCGGCATCTCCTCGCGGCGGGGGGCGGCGGGCGCGAAGGGATCAGCCGGCATTGCGCAATTCCGGGGTTACGCGGGTGCGGCCCACCATCTCGCGGTAATAGGGGGCGGTGCGGGCGGCCACTTCATCCCAGCTCATCAGAGCGGCGCTTACCGGGCCGCCGCCGCCGTCCAGGTTCGCCTGGCCTTCGGCAAGACGCTGTGCCAGGGCATCGACGTCGCCCACCGGGAAATAGCATTGCGGCGGCAAGCCGAGATCGAGATTGGGCTGAATATCGCTCAAGAGCACCGGGCAATGGCAGGACAGTGCCTCCAGCGCGGCGATCGGCAGCCCTTCGTGGAAGGACGGCAGCACGAACAGCGAGGCATGGCGATAGAGCACGCCCAGCACACTGCGCGGTTGCATGCCCAGCATACGCACATTGTCCCCGGCCTGCGCCATCAACTCCTCGGCATAGCGATCGCCTTTCCGGCCGGCGCCGGCGATCACCAGCATGCGGTTGTCGCCGCTGCGGCGGTGGGCCTCGATCAGGTAATCGATGCCCTTTTCCGGCACGAGGCGGGCGGCGCAAAGCACATAATTGCCGCTTTCGCAGTGCAGCCGTGCCAGCACCTCTTCGGCAGGTTCCTCCGGCGGTTCGGGCGGGTCGACCCCATTCGGAATGAACACCACTTTGCCGGCGGCGGCGGGGTAGCGATCGCGCATGTCCTCGGCCAGAGAAGGGGAGACGCAGATCACCCGATTGGCGCAGCGCATTCCCAGCCACTCGCCCAGCCGCAGCATCGATCTGGCGACATTCCCCCACTTCGCCCGCTTGTAGTCCGCGCCGTGGTGCGTCAGCAGCACGCTCAGGCCCAGGATACGGGCAAGGGGGGCGAGAAGCGCGGGGCCGACAGCGTGGATATGCACGGCGTCCACGCCCTGACGCCAGGCATGGACGATGGCCACGGCGGTGGAGACCAGCGCTTCGCTGGCATTGCCCGATGGAGAATAGAGCGGTGCCAGCCGCACGCGGCGAAAGCTTTCCATTTCCGGGTCGACGTATTGCGCGCGGCAGCAGACCTCTATTTCGATGTCCGGATTGATCTGGGCGATCCGCGGCAGCAGTTCCTCGCAATGGGTTTCCACGCCACCGATCACGCCGGGAATGCCGCGAAGTCCTGTCACGCAGATCTTCATCCGGGCAGCACTCCGTTTCCGGCCGCAGCGGTCAGGATGGTATCACGAAAAGCCTCCACCGCGCGCGATACGGAGAAGGCATCGACCCGCGCCATGCCCTCGTGCACGCAGGCGGCGCGTGCGGCAGGTTCGACTAACCGGTCCATGCAGCGCGCCATCGCCGTGTGATCGTCCATGGCAACCAGCGCGCCACCGGCCCCGAAGGCCGGATTTTCGCCGTCCAGGCTGACCTGAAGAATTTCCGACGGGCCGGAGGGGCAATCCGTGGCGACCACCGGCAGGCCGCTGGCCATGGCCTCCAGCATGGCGTTGGGAAATCCTTCCGCATTGGACGTCAGCAGATAGCAACCCGCGCGGGCCAGCACGGCATAAGGATTGGCAAGGAAGCCGACCATCTGCACGCGCTCTGCCACCCCCAGCGATAGGGCAAGCGCTGCCAGATCGTCCCGCAGGGGCCCTTCGCCCAATACGATCAGCCGGCCTTGGGACTGTGATGCCGCCAGCGCGCGGATCGCCATGGCCGTGTTCTTGTTGGCGACAAGACGCCCCATCGTCACGAAATCCTGGGGTGAAACCGCGATTTCGGGCGTCATCGCGGCCATCTTGCGGATGCGTTCGATGTCCACGGGATTGTAGATCACGCAGATCCGTTCCCGTTCCACAGAGAAGTCGTTCTCCAGCGTCTGCGCGACGCCTTCGGACACCGCGATGATCTTGCGGGCCGAAGGATAAGTGCTGCGGATCAGCAGGCGGCTGAGGAAGCCGAACCGGCCGGACTTGAGGTGTGCCGTCGTATTGACGCGCTCGCTGATGACGGCCGGGCCGCCGGTGCGGCGCATGGCTACCACGGCTGCCACGTTGGCGCGGGACAGGAACGATACGGTGACATCCGGCCGCAGCCGCCCGACCAGCCGCCGCAATTGCGTGACGCTGCGCAGCAGGCCGCCGCGTGTATCCAGCCGTTCCACCGGGATTTCCGGCGGCAGGTGGTAGGCCTCGTCGGCCTCTTCATCCAGCAGGGCGACCGTGATCTCCATGTCTCGGCCCGGCCCGCTCAATTCGCGAACCAGCGTGGTAAACACGCGTTCCGCCCCGCCCCCGGCCAGCGAGTTGATTACGAACAAGGCACGGAGTTGAGCTTGCGAGCCCATCGCGACGCGGCCACCTTATCTGCCCTTATGCAACCTTATGCTGCATTGCGGCGGGAAGACACGTTAACCGCGAGAATGGCGGCGCACGACCCAGCCATTGGGAGTGGCCGGCAGGCGCAAAAGGGGTGCCCCGTCGGCCTTTACCGACGAGGCGTGCTGCCTGCGGGTTATCCCGGGAAGGACACCAACTTGGCGTCGCTGTTGATCGAGGGGAAGGGCAAGTAGGAAACGCGAAGTTGCTGCAACAGCGAAATTTCGTGATCGCCCTGCGGGAAACCGCCCGCCCGTTCGACAAGGATCGTCGCCGGGGTGCCGAATGGCCAGCGCCGCTCGTAAGCGGTCTCCATCTCGTCCAACGATAGCGGGCCGTTCCCTTCGTCGAAGCGCACCGCTTCGCGCGGAAGCGTCTCCCCGTCGATGGACACGTCCAGCTTCTCGATCATCGAGAGGCCAAGGCCGCGATAATAGCCCAGCTTCGCCTCGAACGCGAAGCCGGTTGGGGCATCGGCGGGGCCGGTGTTGCGCAGCGTGGCCGCGTCGATCAGGTACTTGTCGAACATCACTTCTCTCCCGACAGGAAGCCGGACGAGGCCAGCCACCTGTACAATTGATCCATCCATCCCTCTGTGGGGGTTCCGGGCTTGCCCAGGCCAAAGCCGTGGCCGCCGGCGGCGTAGTAGTGGAATTCCACCGGCTTTCCGGCCGCGCGCCAGCTATCGACTAAGCCGAACGGGCTCTTGCCGAACAGCGTATCGTCGGCGGCGAGGGCCACGAACATCGGCGGCGCGTTCGCGGGCACCTCCACCGCGTTCATCATCGGATAGATCGGCGCGATGAAGGCGGGCATGTACTGGCCCGGATGCGTGGCAAGGCTGCGCGTGAGCATCGCCCCTGCCGAAAAGCCCATCATGCCGATGCGGTTCGGGTCCACGCCAAACTCGCTGGCGCGGTCATGCACGAGTGCGATGGCCGCGCGGGCATCGTCCAGCGCCGGTTGCGGCGTATCGGCTGGCGGTGCGAAGCTGGCCTTTCCGCCGGTGACGACCTTGGCCATCTCGCTGGCGAACACCTCCTGATCGGGCGGCGTCGGCAGCACGCGGTACTTGAGCACGAATGCAGCAATGCCATGGTTGGCCAGCCATCGGGCGACGTCCCAGCCTTCCTTCTCGATCGCAAGACCAAGGAATCCGCCGCCCGGTGCCACGATCACGGCGGCTCCGGTGCCCTTGCCCACCGGCAGCACTGGCGTGAGCGTGGGCTGGGTCACGTTGCGCACGGCGACCTGCGTGCCGTCCAGATGCCAGACCTCTCGCTGCGGGGTGCTTTTGGCAACCGGCAGGTCGATGGCGCCGGGCTGGCGCGGCGCCGGGATCGTCTCCCGGCTGACGGCGGGCTGGGCGAATGCGGCAGGGCTGCTGCCCAGCAGCACCGTAGCCGCCAACAGGGCGGCGAACCGGCGCATCAGGCCGCCTCCCGTTCCGCTTCGGCCTTGGCGATCAGGTTTTCGAACATCACGTGTTGGCGGCGCACCTGCTCACGGCTGTCCACGGGCGAGACGTCCTGAATCCAGCGGTTGCCTTCGTACTCGCTGGAAAGCGTGCCTTCCCAGCCGCACTTCACCAGTTCGGGGATCACTTCGTCATAGGCGATCGTGGGGTCGGTGCAGTCCTCCGCCATGCCGTAGAACTTGGCCTGAATGTGGCGGAAATAGGGGGCATAGTCCTTGATCCGCTTCGGGTTGGCGAAAGGTGCGTGGCGCAGGGTTTCCGCCATGGCGACTTCCGCCTTGTTGCCGCCCATCTTCACCGCCACTTCGTAGATCGTGTATTCGCACATGATCTTCTGTTCGTGCTGGTCGACGATGAACTGCGTCACCTCCGGCCGCGCGCCTTGCCGCTCGAAACGGGCGCGGAATTCGGGCGGGTAGTGCTTCATGAAGATGCCCATGTCGGGCAGGATGCCGAGGTGCTTCGTGCCCAGCCGGTCTGCCACGTCGATCGTGCGCAGGATCCAGGCGTGTTCCAGATGCCACGGTGCGTGGACTTCCACGCCCATGTGGACGTCGAGTTCTTCCGCATAGGGCACGCACTTTTCGAGGATGTCGGGCCGCACGAAGACCAGCACGCGCATGTTGCGGATGCCCAGGCGATTGCACAGCACCAGATCGCGGCGGATGCTGGCCACCTGTTCCTCGTCCGACATCGTTTCGCCCTTGCGCAGCTTGGTGTCGAGGAACATGTCGTAGCAGGTGAAATGCGCGCCGTGGCGGGCGAGCATGTCGTGCCAGCGCGCCACTGCGGCGTCGTCTATATTCGGGAAGCGGGGCATGTTCTGTTCGGGCAGGATCTCTATGCCCTTAGCCCCGATGGAACTGGCGAAGGCCACGCAGTCCTCGACGTTCATCTGGCCCAGGAACATCTCTTCCTGAAAGCTGTAGAGGCTGACGCCCCGCTGGATCTTGGACATGGAACCTTCTCCCCGGCGGCCCGAACGGACGACCATTATTAGAATTACAATTCGTGTTTATGGGCGTGCGCTATGGGTTGTCAACGGTCTTTCAGGCGTCCGCGGCCAGCGGCCGGGGCGCCTCGCCGGCGGCGCCATATCGCCATGCGGATGCAGTTCCTTCTATGATGGATAATGCATTATTGTTAATCGTCGGACATGAGCAACGGATTTCGGCCCCTTTCGGGCATGCGCGTGCTGGAACTCGGCACCATGATTGCGGCGCCTTTTGCGACGCACATTCTCTCGCAACTGGGGGCGGAGGTGATCAAGATCGAGCCGCCGGCGGGCGATACCACGCGGTCGCTGGTGCGTGGCGGGCCTTCGGGAACGATCATCGCCTATAGCCATTCGAAGAAGGCGATTTGCCTGGACCTGACGACCGAGCAGGGCAGGGAGGTGTTCCGCCGGCTGGTCGCCACGTCGCGGGTGGTGATCCACAATCTGGCCCCGTCGGCGGCGCGCAAGCTGGGGGTTTCGGCGGACGATTGCATGGCGGGGAACCCGCATCTCGTTCACGTTCACATCAAGGGCTATACCCATGGCCCGCAAGCCGAAGGGCTGATGACCAACCCCATTGCCGAGGCGGCCACCGGGGCGATGGACGACCACCGCGTCGATGGCCGGCCGACCCGGTTCGGCCCTTCCTATCACGATCAGTTCGCCGGGACTTACGCGGTGATCCGCGTGCTCGCCGCATTGATGGACCCCACGGCGGACGAGGCTGCGCGCCGGATCGAGGTGGGGCTCTACGAAACCGGCCTGCATCTTGCCGCGCGCGATCTGGCGGGCATGCAGCTCAAGACCCAGCTTCTCGGCCGGCTGGAGAAGGAGGGCGGCGGCGAGTTCTCGATGCCCGGCTACGGTGCCTATCGCACCGTCGACGAGCGTTGGATCTACCTGCTGGTGCTCACCGACGCGCATTGGGCCAAGCTTACCCGCGCGCTTTCGATGCCCGAGGACGGCGCACCGGAATTTGCAAAGCTGCGAGACCGCAAGAAAGCGCGTGAGACGGTGGAAGAGGCCGTGCGGCGCGCAGTCGAAGCGTTGACGTTCGAGGACGCGGTGGGGCGTCTGGACGCGGCGGGGCTTGGGTTTCATGAGGTCATGCCGCTCGAACGTGTACTCGAAGCGCCGCAGGCGCGCGCCGAAGGCAAGCTGCGCGACGTCGAATTTCGCGGCCTCCAGTTCGAAGTGCCGGAGTTCGCGCCGGAGCCGGGAGCTGCCGCCGAACCCGGCCTGCCGCCGCCCGAAATCGGTGAGCATACCGAAGCGCTGTTGGCAGAACTCGGTTATGCCGCCGATGAAGCGGCCGCGCTGTTGTCATCGGGGGCGGCAAAGGCCTATCAACCGGGTGATTTCGCCTGGGCACCCGTCCGGCAGAAGGGGTGAGGTAGCAGATGGTGGCCGGTGCCGGGGCAACGATGCAGTTTCGCACGAAGGAGGAGCAAGTCGCCGACTTCCTGCGCGAAGGCATCATTTCCGGCCGGATTGCCCGCGGTTCGCGGCTGAAACAGCAGGAAATCGCCACGATGCTCAACACCAGCATCACCCCGGTGCGGGAGGCGCTGAAACTGCTTTCGGCCGAAGGCTACGTGATCGGCGACAGCCATCGCGGCGCCACCGTGGCGCCGTTCGATATCGAGGCGTCCAGCGAAGTGCTGAACTTGCGCATCCTGCTGGAAACCCAGCTTGTGCGCGGGGCGGTGGAGAAAGTGACCGGCGCGGATATCGCCGAACTTAAAGTGCTGGGCTCCGAGTTCGCGACCGCGTTTGCGGCCGGAGACAACGAGGCGGCGCGTGCGGCCAACTATCGCTTTCACCACCGCATGTTCGAGATCGCAGGGATGCCGCAAACGCTGCATTTCGTGCAGATTCTCTGGGCCCGCTATCCCTTCGACCTCATCAACCGGCTGGAGGGCCGCGTTAGCCGTGCCGCCGACGAGCATGACGATATGCTGGCGGCGCTGATCGCCGGCGATTCCGGTGCCGCCATGCTGGCGACCCGCCAGCACATCGAGACCGGCTTTCGCGAACTGCGCGAATCCGTCGCATAACCCTCTACCACCAAGGATTTTTCGCGATGAAAACCCTGTTCCTCGTCATGGACATGATGAACGACCTTGTCGCCGAGGACGGCTTCAGCGCGCAGACGTATGGGGTGCAAGTGCGCGAACGCGGCGTGCTGGAAAATACCCGTGCCGCCATTGCCGCCGCGCGGGCGGCGGGCGCCTTGGTCGGTTACGTCCGCGTGGGCTTTTCCGCCGATTACCGGGAGGCGCCCGAAAGCTCGCCGATCTTCTCGGGCGCCCGCAAGAACGGGATATTCCAGCTCGGGACGCCGGGAACCGAAGTCCACCCGGCGGTCGCGCCGGAGCCGGGTGATTTCGACATCGTCAAGCACCGCGTCAGCCCGTTCTACGCCACGTCGCTGGAAGCGATCCTGCGCGCGCATCGGATCGAGCGGCTGGTTCTCAGCGGCGTTTCCACCAATGGCGTGGTGCATTCCGGCGCGCGTGAAGCGCATGACCGCGACTACGATGTGGTGATCCTGGAGGACTGCTGTGCCGGGGTTTCACCCGAAGAACACCGGGACGCGCTGGCCTGCCTCGGCCGTTATGCCCGGATCATCCGCAGCATGGAATACGACTGGCACGGCTGAATTTCGGGGCAGATCAGTCCCCCACCAGAACGACACCTAACCGCACCTTAAAGACACATAAGCGCACCTGACGGCGCCCCTTGCTGTGCCTGCGAGATCCATCAAGCCTACAATCAATCGCCGGGGCGCTGCGCCCATGCTGGACCTCATCTCTGCTCCAAAATAATGCATTATCCATCATTGATGCAGATGCGGTGAGGGCACGCCCTTGCCCGATGGGAAAAGGGATCTCCAAAACATGGCTACCGTTACCAGCGAGAAGGAAGTCGGCGCGGCGCCGGCCGAGGGCAAGATCACGCCAGAGGCGATCAAGGCGGCCGAGAACATGATCGGCATGCAGCTGCGCCCCGAAGGCCCCTATCTTCAGGACGCGACCGAGGACACGATCCGCAACTTCTGCAACGGCATCGGCGATCTCAACCCGCTTTACCGTGATCTCGAAGTCGGCCGACTTACGCGCCATGGCTCGATGCTGGCCCACCCGAATTTCCCGATGGCATTCGGCTGGGTCGGCCGCACGCGCTGGGGCCTTCCGGGCGTTCACGGCTTCTACGCCGGCAACGACTGGGAAATGTTCCGCCACATCCGCCCCGGCGACCGTCTGACCGCGATCGAGCGCGTCGTCGGCGTGGACGTGAAGGAAAGCCAGTTCTCCGGCACGCTTGTCCTCCAGTATGTCGAGGCCAGCTACTACAACCAGCGCGGCGAACTGGTTGCCCGCGCACTGGGCACCTGCACCCGTCACGAGCGCAAGGCCGCGCGTGAGGCGGGCAAGTACGCCGACATCAAGACGCACGAATACACCGCCGAGGAATTCGAGCACATCGATCACGCGATCCTCGACGAAGAGAAGAACATTCGCGGCGGCAACGTGCGCTATTGGGAAGAAGTGCAGGAAGGCGAACAGCTGCCCGAAATCGTGCGCGGTCCGCTCAGCCTGATGGACACCATGGGCTTCCTGGTCGGCTGCGGCCGTGGCCACACCCACGGCGTGATCTTCAAGAACGCGGTGAAGCATCCCGGCCACTTCTTCCGCAACCCCGAAGCGGGCGGCGGCATCGAATACACCGGCATCGGCCACCACCGCGAATCCACCGCCAAGGAAGTGGGCGTGCCCGGGGTCTACGATTACGGCCCGCAGCGTTCGGCCTGGATGGCCAGCCTCGTCACCAACTGGATGGGCGACGCCGGCTTCCTGAAGCGCATCAAGACCCGCATGAGCCGCTTCAACACCATGGGTGACTGCACCTGGGCGCGCGGCACCGTGACGCGCAAGTACGTCAAGGACGGCCACGCCCTCGTCGATATCGAGATCAAGGGTGAGAACCAGCGCGGCGAACTGACCACGCCGGGTCTGGCAACGGTGGTGCTGCCGTCGCTCGATCCCCAGATCAAGGTCTTCGTCGACGGTTCCGGCCTCGACCTCGAACTGCCGGTCGTTCGGTGATTTCAGGCGGGCTCCTGTCCTCCCCGGAACGGGGAGGGGGACCATCCGCGCAGCGGATGGTGGAGGGGAGTCGCGTCCTGACGCGACGTTGCGTGAGGACGCCGATCCCCTCCGTCAGCGTTTCACGCTGCCACCTCCCCGTGCCGGGGAGGACCGCGTGACCGCTCCTCTCGATGGGCTTCAGGTCGCCGTTCACGCTTCGGGCGTGGCGGCGGCCTATGCGGCACGCCTTCTGGGCGTGCAGGGGGCCGAGGTGATCTTCGTCGAACCGCCATGCGGTTCGGCCTTGCGCGCGGAACCTCCATTCCTCGCACAAGGAGAGGGAGCGGAGCCCACCTCGGCCCTGTTCGCCTATCTGGCCGCCGGGGCGCGCAGCGTGGTCTGCGACCCGGCGACGGACGAGGGGCAGGCCGCGCTCGGCGCCTTGCTGAGCGAAAGCGACATTTTCATCGACGATTCCCCGCTCGCGGGGAGGCAGGGCCTGAAACTTGACGAGGCTGCGCTTTCCGCGCTCCATCCGCACCTTGTCCACGTTTCGGTCCTGCCGTTCGGTGCCCATGGCCCCAAGGCGCATTGGCACGCGAGCGAGATCACGCTCCAGCATGCTTCGGGTGAGGGAAATCTGCTGCCCAACGGGCTTTCGGTGGAGCTATTTCCGGACCGGGCGCCAGTGAAGATCGCCGGCCATTTTGCCGAGATGCAGGGCGGCATCGCCGCCGCGCTGGGCGCCTTGTCCGCGCTTTGGGTGCGGGACGATGTGGGCGGCCAGTTCGTCGATGTGGCCAGCCAGGATGCCGCGCTGGCGGTGGGCGCCTTCGCAATCCAGCGACTGGGCGATGGCTCCATCGAGCACCGCGTAGAGCGGTCCTTCCGTTATGGCGGGGTGATCCCCTGTGCGGACGGATATGTCGAATTGTTGACGCTGGAACAGCGGCAGTGGGACGGTCTGGTCAAGCTGCTGGGCAGCCCGGATTGGGCACTGGACCCGGCGCTGGCGGACAGTCTGGAACGCAGCCGGCGTGGGCCGGAAATCAATCGCCACATCCGCGAATGGGCGATCGTGCGCAAAGTGGATGATATCGTGGCCGAAGGGCAGAAACTCTCCGTGCCCATCGCCCGTTACAAGACGCCCGCCGAAATCCTGCGCGGCAGTCAGGAGCATCATCGCCGCCTGTTCCAGCCGGTGCCCGTTGCGGGAACCGGGCTGGTGAACATGCTGGTTTCTCCCGTTCACGTGGACCGGACGCCGCTCTCGCTGCGCGGCGGGCCGCCGGAACTGGGCGAAATGAACCCAATCCCGGCGGAGGTGCTGTCATGACGCTGCCCTTGAAAGGCGTGCGGATCGCCGATTTCACCGTGCACAACGCCGGGCCGTTCTGCACCCAATTGCTGTCCCAGCTTGGCGCCGAAGTGGTGAAGGTGGAGAGCACAATGCGCCTTGATGCCTTTCGCAAGCCGCATCCGGTCTATGGCCGCATGGGGCCGGCCACGTTCGATCAGGTCGCCTCCAACAAGCTGTCCGTACGCATCAATCTGAAGAAGGCCGAAGGCGCGGCGCTGGCCAAGCGGCTTGTCTCCGTGTCCGACGTGGCGGCGGAGAGCTTTCGCCCCGGCGTGATGGACCGGCTGGGCCTTGGCTTTGCGGCCTTGCAGGCGGTGCGGCAGGATCTGGTGATGCTGTCGGTCTCCTCCTGCGGCCAGAGCGGGCCGGACAGCCACTTTGCCGGCTACGCGCCGCTGTTCGGCGCATGGGGCGGGCTGGGCGAACTGACCGGCTATGAAGATGGGCCTCCGGTGGAAATGCGCCATGTGATGGACCACACCGTGGGCATGAACGCGGCCGTCGCGGTGATGGCGGCGCTCCATCGCCGCCGGGCCACGGGCGAGGGCGGCCATGTCGATGTGGCCGCGCGCGAAGTTGCCGCCTCTCTGGTGGGGGAGGCGCTGCTCTTGGCCGCTGCGGGAGGAGAGCCCCGGCGCGCCGGCAACGATCATCCGCGCATGGCCCCGCACGGTGTCTATCCCGCGCTGGGTGAGGATCGCTGGATTGCCGTGGCGGTGGAACATGATGCGCAGTGGCAGGCATTTTGCGGCGTGACCGGGATTGCGCCGGAACCCCGATTTGCGCGGGAGGCGGATCGCCATGCCCATCGTCGCGAACTGGATGCCGTGGTTTCGGCTTGGACGGCCACGATTCCCGCCGAAGAGGCGGCGCAGCGCCTGCAGGCGGCGGGCGTGGCTGCCCATGCCTCCTGGACGACGCCGGAAATCGCCGCCGATCCGCACTTGCGGGCCCGCCGCGCGATCGTCGAAGTCACCGAGCCCGACGGCAAACGCCGCGCTGCCGTGGGCGTGCCGATGCGGCTTTCGAAGGGCGCGGAGATCGGCATCGCGCGTGGCACCCCCGCGCTCGGTGAGCATGAGGACTACGTCTACGGCGAATTGCTGGGCATGGGCCGCGATGAGCGCAAGGCACTGGAAGAGGCCGAAGTTATCTGGTGAATTGGGCGCGAAGTACCTGAAAAACATGCGCCTGAAAACATATTGGGGACTTTGGGAAGATGGATGAGACGGCACCGACCTTGGGCTTCATCGGCCTTGGCGTGATGGGCAGCGGCATGTGCGCGAACGCGGCCCGCAAGCACGCCGCGCCGCTCCATGCCTTCGACATGAATGCGGAGGCTTTGGCCGTGCAGGTCGCGGGCGGTGCTGTCGCGGCGGGATCGGTGGCGGATGTCGCGCGGGCGGCAAAGGTGATCTTCCTTTCGCTGCCCGGCGGCAAGCAGGTCCGCGCCGTGTGCGAGGAGATTGCCGCGCAGGGTTCGGTGGGCTCCATCGTCATCGACCTTTCCACCACCAGCGTGGCCGAAGCGCGCGAGGTTGCCCTGCTGCTGGCGGCCAAGGGCATCGAATTTGCCGACGCTCCCGTGGCGCGCACGCGGCAGGCGGCGATCGACGGCACGCTCTCGATCATGGTCGGCGCGGGGGAGGAGCTCTACGCGCGGATCGAACCGCTGCTGCGCTACATGGGGTCGGACGTCACCCGCTGCGGCGAAGTGGGCTGCGGGCAGGTGGTGAAGCTGATCAACAACACCCTGCTGTTCGAACAGGTGGCGGCGCTGGCCGAAATGTTCGTGGTGGCGGAACGGGCGGGCGTTGCCCCGGCCAAGCTGGTGGAGGCGGTCTCGCTCGGTTCCGGAGACAGCTTTGCCCTGCGCAACCACGGGCTGAAGGCGATGGTGCCGCGCCAGTTCCCGGAAAAGGCCTTTCCCGCGCCCTATGCGCTGAAGGACCTGGGCTACACCATCGAACTGGCCGAGCAGATGGGCGTGGAGCCGCGACTGCCGCGTCTGGCCGCCGAATACTATCAGGCGGCGGTCGATGCCGGGATCGGGCAGGCCTATTTTCCCGCGATCATTCAGGTCGTCGATCCCCGCTGAACGGGGCCGAGCAGGAGAACCTCATGGAACTGCGCAAGCTGGAATACCGGATCGTCACCGATGGCCTGATCTTTCCCGAAGGCCCGATCGCCATGGCCGATGGCTCGGTGCTGGTGGTGGAGATCAAGGGCGCGCGCCTGATCCGCGTGCAGCCGGATGGCCGCAAGCAAGTGGTGGCCGAATTGGGCGGCGGCCCGAACGGCGCGGCGATCGGGCCGGACGGGGCCTGTTATGTCGCCAACAACGGCGGCTTCCACTGGATTACTGAGGATATTCAGGGCGTGAAGGGCTACAACCGCCCGCACGGCCGCGCGGCGGACTATACCGGCGGCGGCATCCAGCGCGTGGACCTTGCCACCGGAAAAGTGATCACGCTCTACACGCACTGCGACGGCGTGCCGATCAACGGCCCGAACGACATCACTTTCGATGCGGGCGGCAACATGTGGTTCACCGATCACGGCAAGACTTATGACCGGGTGATGGACTGCGGCGTGGTCTATCACGCGGCGGCGGACGGATCGTGGATCCGGCAGGCGGCGTTCCCGCTGGTGACGCCCAATGGCTGCGCCCTCTCTCCCGATGAGAAGACGTTCTATGTTTCGGAAACCGAGACGGGGCGGTTGTGGCAATGGCCGATCCTGGAGAACGGTGAGCTTGGCAAGGTGGCGTGGCCCTCGCCCAATGGCGGCACGATGCTGGGGCAGGCGACCGGATATCAGCGCTTCGATTCCATGGCGCTGGAGGCGGGTGGCAACATCTGCGTCGCCACGCTGGTGACGGGCGGGATCACCGTGTTCTCTCCGCAAGGGGAGAAGCTCGAATACTGGCAGGGGCCGGAGCCCTATTGCACCAATATCTGTTTCGGCGGGCCGGACATGAAGACGGCGTGGATCACCGTATCCGGCCACGGCCTGCTGATCGCCGTAGACTGGCCGCGCGCAGGCCTGCCCCTGCTCCACCAAAGGAACTGAACGTGAGCGAATTCGAAGACTGGATCGGCCGCAGCATTTCGGTAACCGATGTGCTGGAACCCGCGCGCAGCAATGCCCTGGACGTGGCGCTGGGCGGTGAGGGAGCGGGCAAGGCCGGCGATGCCCTGCCGCTGCTGCATCACTGGCTCTACTTCTGGGACGTGAAGCCGCCGCAGGGCCTAGGCGTGGACGGGCATCCGGCCAAGGGCGGGTTCCTGCCTCCGGTGCCGCTGCCGCGCCGCATGTGGGCGGGCGGCCGCGTGTCGTTCGTGAAGCCGCTGCTGCTGGGGCAGACCGTCACCAAGACCTCCACGATCAGCGCGATCAAGGAAAAGACCGGCAGCACCGGCCGCCTCGTCTTCGTGACCGTGCGCCACGATCTGGCTGCGGATGGCGCCGTGGCGGTGAGCGAGGAGCAGGACCTTGTCTACCGCGAGCCAGCCTCCGCCATGTTGCCCGCCCCGGTTGCCGCGCCGGCGCCCGATGCGCTTTGGCGGGAGGAGGTGACCCCGGATTCGGTGCTGCTGTTCCGCTATTCGGCGCTCACCATGAACGGCCACCGCATCCACTACGATCGCAGCTATGCGATGGAGGAAGAGGCTTATCCCGGCCTTGTCGTCCACGGGCCGCTTCAGGCGACGCTGCTGGTTTCGCTGGCCGCGCGCAATCTGGATGTGCCGGTGACCGGGTTTGACTTCCGGGGCCAGCAGCCCGCTTTCGACGGCGTGCCGCTGCATGTCTGCGGGCAGGCGACCGAGGACGGCGCCGAAGTCTGGACCCAGCAGGGCGCGGGCAAGAACATGGTCGCCACCGTGCGCACTTCGGTTTCGGCCTCGGTTCTGGCCGGGAGCGCATCATGACCGAGACTTACGGCCTTTTCATCGACGGCAAATGGCGTGCCGCTTCGGACGGCGGCACGCTTCCGGCGATCAATCCCTACGACCAGTCGGTCCATGCCGAGATCGCCGTCGCCACTGCCGGTGACGTGGAGGATGCCATCTCCGCCGCCCGGCGCGCGTTCGACACGGTGTGGAGCAAGACCACACCGGGCGAGCGGGCGAAGCTGCTGAACAAGGTGGCCGATCTGCTCGACGCCGATGCCGATCGCATGGCGCTGCTGGAGACCACCGACAACGGCAAAGTCATCCGCGAAACGCACAACCAGATGGGCTATGCCGCGCGCATCTTCCGTTATTACGCGGGCTGGGCGGACAAGATGCACGGCGATGTCGTGCCGCTGGACCAGAAAGATACGCTCGATTTCGCGATCCGCGTGCCGTTCGGCGTGGTGGCCGCGATCACTGCGTGGAACTCGCCCGTCGCGATCCTCACCAACACGCTGCCGGCGGCACTGGCCGCGGGGAACTGCGTGATCCTAAAGCCCAGCGAACATGCCTCCACCACCACGCTGGAAGTGGCGAAAATGTGCGAGAAGGCGGGCTTCCCCGCCGGCGTCGTGCAAGTCCTGACCGGTGCGGGGGAGGTGGGCCGCGTGCTCACCGAGAGCAAACGGGTAGACAAGATCAGCTTCACCGGCAGCCCCGGCGTCGGCCGCATGATCGCGCAGGCGGCGGGGGCGAACCTGAAGCCGGTGACGATGGAACTGGGCGGAAAGTCGCCCAACATCGTGTTCGACGATGCCGATTTCGACCGCGCGCTGATCGGCGCGCTGGCGGGCATCTTCGGCGCGACCGGGCAGACCTGCATCGCCGGATCGCGCCTGCTGGTGCAGCGCGGCGTCTATGACCGCATGGTCGAAGGACTGGCGGCCCGCGCGAAGATGATCCGCATGGGCGATCCGCGCCTGCCCGAAACCGAGATGGGCACCGCCGCCAACCAGCCGCAGTTCGAAAAGATCCTGTCCTTCATCGAAGCCGCCAAGGGCGATGGCGCCCGGCTTGTCGCGGGCGGCCGAAGGGCCGACGGTCCGGGGCTGGAAAAGGGCTTCTTCATCGAGCCGACCATCTTTGCCGATGTGCGCAACGACATGAAAGTCGCGGCGGAGGAGATTTTCGGCCCGGTGCTTTCGATCATCCCTTTCGATGACGAGGAAGAGGCGGTGCAGATCGCCAATGACACGCCCTATGGGCTGGCGAGCGGCATCTGGTCGGAGAATATCAGCTGCTGCCTGCGGATGATGCGGGCGATCCAGTCGGGCGTGGTCTGGGTCAACACTTACCGCGTCGCCGCACCGCAGGCGCCGTTCGGCGGGATGAAGGATTCCGGCTTCGGCCGCGTGCGCGGAGAGGCGGGTATTCTGGAATTCACCCAGACCAAGAACGTCTTCATCGATTTCTCGGGCGACCGGCGCGACCCCTTCTCGATGAAGTTCTGAAGCGCCGCATCCCACGGTTTGGGGCCTGTATGAAGCGAAAGGCCGGGCGCGGTCATGCACGCCCGGCCTTTCGTTTGCCAGACCCCGGCCGATGTCAGAAGTGGTATGCCACGCCGACCAGCGCCTGATGACGGTCGAAGCCGTTGCCGTTGCTGCCAAGGTCCGAATAGCGATATTCGACGCGCGCGGTGACGTTGTCGATGATCGCACGCTCCACGCCGCCGCCGACGCTCCAGCCGTCGAACGTCTCATGGCCTTGCGCAATGCCGTCTGACACGCGGGCGCGCATGTTCTCGTACCCGCCGCGCACATAGAGCATGGTCTTCGGCGTCACCAGGTAGCCGGCCCGGGCGGACAGATCGAACGCATAGTTCGGATCGACCACCGCAGCGCCGCTGCGTACGGCGTCGTCGGCGCCCAGATTGAAGCCGCCTTCGGCACCAATCACCACGTTCGGGGTGATCTTGTAATTGTAGCCGGCAAAGGCGCCGCCGACGAAGGAATCGCGGCTGTCGCGAATGTCGAGATCGCCGATATCGGTATCGGCGCCGCGAACGCGATCGTGGTTCCAGCCGGCCTGAGCACCGACGTAAGGACCCTTGAACGCATCTGCGAAGGCCGGCGTGATCGAGAACACCGATGCGGCGGCGAGGATCCCTGCGAGCAACGTCTTCATTTTCTTATCCCTGTATTGCTGTCCTCCTTGGGACGGCGGGGATATGCGCCTGCGATCGCGCCGGGATAATTCCTCAAGAGTTCGACAGACTGTTTCCCACGGGGAGACAATCGGCGGTTCGTACCACGCCGTCAGATGTGGCGATCGGCGGGCCCGGCAATTCGCAGCGCGGCGAGTGCGGCCACCAGCAGCGTTCCGGCGGCGAACGCCATCGTCCAGATCGGATCGTGCGGGAAGAAATGCTTCATGATGGAGCCCATCACGGTCGCCACCAGAAGCTGAGGAAGCACTACAAAGACGTTGAACAAGCCCATGTAAATGCCGAGTTTCGACTGCGGCAGGCTGCTCGCCAGAATGGCGTAAGGCATGGCCAGGATAGAGGCCCAGGCCACGCCGATGCCGATTTCCGGCAGGATCAGCGCATCGGGATCGCGCAGCACGAAAAACCCGGCAAAGCCCAGCGCGCCCAGCGTCAGGCAGAGTGCATGGGTGCGGGCCTTGCCGATGCGGCGCGCCAGCCAGGGCAGCAGCGCCAGCGCGGCAATCGCGGCGACGCCGTTGTAGACGGAGAACAGCACGCCGACCCAGTTGCCCGCTTCCTGATAGGCGGAACTGGCAGGATCGGCGGATCCGAAGTGGTACTGCGCGACGACCGGCGTGGTGTTGATCCACATGATGAAGAGGGCGGACCAGCTGAAGAACTGCACGAAGGCCAGCCGCTTCATGATCGGCGGCATTCCGCCGAAATCGCCGACGATCCCCGCCAGCATGGAGGCGCTGCGGCCCGAACGAGCGAGCAGGATCGCCGCGATCACCGCCAGACCGTATCCGGCGAGCAGCCCGGCGAGCAGGTAGACTTCCTTCTCCAGCGCCCACTGCCACACTGCCAGCGCGACAACCGCGCCTGCGCCGATCCATGCCAGTCCGCCCAGTGGGCTTCGCCGGGCCAGAGCCTCCGAACTCGCGATGTCGGGGCCGTGTTCACCGTCGAAGGTGGCCTGTTCCTCGGGCGAGTATTCGCGCGTGGTCAGCACCGTCCAGAGCACGGCGGCGAACAGTGCCAGCGCCCCGGCGCGGAAGCTGAAGCGCACCGTGTCCGGAATGCCGCCGGGGCCCGCCACGTTGCTGATGCCGAGATGGTCCAGAACGTAGGGAAACAGCGATCCCACCACCGCGCCCACGCCGATGAAGGCGGTCTGCACCGCGTAGCCGGCCGTGTGTTGATCATTGCGCAGCATGTCCCCCACGAAGGCGCGGAACGGTTCCATCGAGATGTTCAGGCTGGCGTCCAGCATCCACAGCAGCATCGCCGCCATCAGCAGGCCGGTGCTTTCCGGCATGACCAGCAGCGCCAGCGTCGCCAGCACCGCGCCGGCCAGGAAATAGGGGCGCCGGCGGCCGAGCCGGCCCAGCCATGTTCGGTCGGACATATGGCCCACCACCGGCTGCACCAGCAGGCCGGTCAGCGGGGCGGCGATCCACAGCGCGGGCAGATCGTCGATAGAGGAGCCCAGCGACTGGAAGACGCGGCTCATATTGGCGTTCTGCAGCGCGAAGCCGATCTGGATGCCGAAGAAGCCGAAGCTGATGTTCCACAGTCCGGCCCAGCTTTGCCGCGGCTTTTCAGCCCTGATTGCGCCCGAGACCGCCTGTTCCATCACGTCCTTTTCCCTGAGTTCCGCAAGGCTTCACGGCCTGGCGGTTGTGTGGTTTTCGGCCTCGCACGCAGCTCCGTTCACGGCAACATGCATACGAATGCCTAAGCGTACCTAGGCGGTACCTAGCGTGCTCCGCCGCACGATCAGGCGAGAGGGCAGGGTGGTCGCCGGCAGCGGCTTGTCCTCGATCAGCGCGACCAGGGTTTCGACCAGTCTTTCGCCCGCGCCTTTCAGGTCCTGCATCACGGTCGTCAGCGGCGGATTGGTCATGCTGGCGGCGGGCAGATCGTCGAATCCCATCACTGCCACGTCGCCAGGGATCGCGCGCCCGGCGGCGGATAGGGCGCGCATCGCGCCGATGGCGATCAGGTCGCTGGCGGCGAACACCGCGTCGAACTCCGCGCCGCTGTCCAGCATGTCCTGCATCGCGCGTTGGCCCAGTTCCTCATGGCTGATCGCATCGCGCTGGAGCGCCGGATCGCAGGCGAGGCCAGCCTCCGCCATGGCGGCGCAGAGGCCGTGGTAGCGGTCCGCGAATTCGGGATAGTGCTCGTCCGCCTGCCCCAGAAAGGCGATGCGCTTGCGGCCCAGGCCGATCAGATGCTCGCCCGCCAGCTTCCCCGCGCCGAAGTTGTCCGACCCGACGGTGGCGCCGATGTTCTTCTCGTCCACCGAACCCCAGCGCACGAACTGCGTGCCTTGGCCGACCAGCTGCTCCAGCCGGCTTTCGTAGAGCGTGTAGTCGCCATAGCCGAGCAGGATCAGCCCGTCCGCGCGGTGGCTGTCCTGATAGCGGACGTGCCAGTCGTCTTCCATCTTCTGGAACGAGATGAGGAGGTCCAGCCCCCGATTCGCGCATTGCCGGGTGATCGATCCCAGCATGGCCAGGAAGAACGGGTTGATCTTCGAATCGTCCGGGGTCTGCTCCTCGAAAAACAGCAGCGCGATCGTGTTGGAGCGCTGCGAACGCAGCGAAGACGCGTTCTTGTCGACCGAATAGTTCAGCTCCCGCGCGATCTCCTCGATCCGGGCGCGGGTGGCGGCGCTTACGGACTTCGATCCGCGTAATGCGCGGCTGACCGTGGGCTGCGACACGCCGGCAAGGTAGGCGATGTCGAAGCTGGTCGGCCTGTTGCTCGGCTTGCGTCCCACCTTGTTTTCTTCCTTAAAAACCCAGCATTTCCACCGTATTAGGCAGTGTTACGGAGGTGGCATAACTGCAACGCCCCGTTGCTTCCCGACACTTGCGTATACGTATGCCATATTATGCATTCCTCTGTCCCGCCCTAAGCGATGGGGGAACAGGAATGTCACGGTCGACAACGGCCGGGCCTTCCACGGTCGCCGACGGACGGACATCTGGGCGGCGGCCGGTCACACTGGAGGAGGACACAGATGTCGCTTCACGAACGAATTTCGCGCCCGCTTGCCGTTTCCGCGCTGGCGCTGACCGTGGCCCTTGCAGCCGCTCCGCAGGCCGCTTCGGCGCAGGATGCCGATGCCGCGACCGCCGAACCGGGCGACGTCACCAGCGATCCGGCCAGCCAGTCGATCATCGTCACCGGTTTCCGCGCCAGCCTTGAATCGGCGGTTAACCGCAAGCGCGAGGCACAGCAGATCGTCGAATCGGTTTCCGCCGAAGACATCGGCAAGCTGCCCGATGCCTCGATCGCCGAATCCATCGCCCGCCTGCCGGGCCTGACCTCTCAGCGCGTCAACGGCCGTTCCAACGCGATCTCCATCCGCGGCTTCGCGCCGGACTTTTCGACCACGCTGTTGAACGGCCGCGAGCAGACCTCCACCGGCGACAATCGCGCGGTCGAGTACGATCAGTATCCCTCCGAAGTGATCAACGCGGTCAACGTCTACAAGACGCCGATGGCCAGCCTGGTCGGGCAGGGCCTGTCGGGCACCGTGGACATGCGCACGATCCGTCCGCTCGATGCCGGCAAGCGCATCATCACCGTGGGCGCACGCGGCGTCTATGCCGACCTTGGCAAGCTGAACAAGGGTTCGGACGACAAGGGCTACCGCGTCAACGGCATGTACGTGGACCAGTTCGCGAACGACACGCTGGGCATCGCGCTTGGCGCCAGCTATACCGATGAACCCTATCAGGTGCAGGAGTTCAACTCCTGGGGCTATGCCGACACGTCGGACGGCAATCAGGTTATCGGCGGGTCGAAGTCCTACAACACGTCCAGCAAGCTGAAGCGCCTTGGCCTGAACGGCACGCTGCAGTGGCGCCCGACGCCGAACTTCACCTCGACGATCGATGCGTTCTATTCGAACTTCAAGGACGACCAGATCAAGCGCGGTATCGAACTTCCGCTCTACTGGTCGTCGGCGACGCTGAACCCCGGTTATACCGTCGAGGATGGCCTGATCAATTCGGGCAGCTTCTCTGACGTGAAGGGCGTGGTGCGCAACGACGTGTTCCAGCGCCATGCCGATCTCTACTCGTTCGGCTGGAACAACACCTGGAAGGGTGACGATGGCTGGAATGCCATGTTCGATGCCAGCTATTCGAAGACCGATCGCCACGAACTGACCATCGAAAGCTATTCGGGCACCGGCCGCGCGGGCGAAGGCGCGACGGATACCATCGGTTTCACCAGCGCCGCCAAGGGCACCACCTTCACGCATCAGCTCGACTACGGTGACTGGGACCAGATCCTGCTGACCAGCCCGCAGGGCTGGGGCGGCACCCAGATCGGCACCGACGGCACCGCGATCTATGGCGGGCAGGACGGCTACTACAACAACCGCAAGATCAAGGACGAACTCTGGCAGTTCCGTACCGAAGTGACGAAGGAGTTCGACGGATCCTTCTTCAACTCGATCCAGGCGGGGATGAACTACACCAACCATTCGAAGACGCTGACGCCTGAGGAATACTTCCTGGGTCTGGCCGCCAATACCGACGGCACGGTGAGCGTTGCCGTGCCGGAGCAGTATCGCCTGGGCACCACCAACCTCAAGTACCTCGGTCTTGGCAATGTGATCAGCTACAACCCGCTCGATCTGATCCGCGACGGCATCTACAATCTGGTGCCGAACCCGACCGGGGACGTGGTTTCGAAGGGCTATGCCATCCGCGAAAAGCTGATGACCGGCTATATCCAGGCCAACATCAAGTCGCAGATCGGCGCTTCGGAACTGACCGGCAACATCGGCGTGCAGGCGATCTGGACCGACCAGAACTCCAGCGGCGGCAGCGCGGCGCCGAACCTCGATCCGGTGACGGGCGAGCAGATCCTGAACGCCAACGGATCGCCCGCCTACATCTACGCCATGCGCAAATCGAGCACCGACTATCTGGACGTGCTGCCCAGCCTGAACCTTTCGCTGCGCATGCCCAGCGAGTTCGTGATCCGCTTCGCCGCCGCGCGCGAGATCATCCGCCCGCGTCTGGACGACATGCGCGCCTCGCTGGAATACGGCTACACGTTCACCAACGGCGTGGCCCAGGTCACGGGTTCTTCGGGCAACCCCGATCTGCGTCCGTGGCGCGCCAATGCGCTGGACCTGACGTTCGAGAAGTACTTCGCGGCCAAGGGCTACATCGCCGCGCAGTTCTTCTTCAAGGACCTGAAGAGCTACATCTACAATCAGGACGTGGTGATCGACAGTTCCACGCTGGCACTGCCCAATCCGGGTAATGGCTATACGATCTCGCCCACGGCGGTGATCAACGTGCCGGTCAACGGGCAGGGCGGCAATCTCTACGGCGTGGAAGTGGCGGGCACGCTGCCGTTCGATGCCTTCACTTCGGCGCTGTCGGGCTTCGGCATTACCGGGTCGGTGGCCTACACGGAATCGAAGATCCACCCGACGCCGGGTGAGGAAGCATCGGCGCTGCCGGGCTATTCGAAGTGGGTCGCCAACGGCACCGCCTTCTTCGAAAAGTGGGGCTTCAACGCGCGCGGCTCGGTGCGTTATCGCTCGACGTTCATCGGCGAAGTCTCCGGCTTTGCGGCCAACCGCGTGCGGCGCCGTGCCCAGCCCGAGACGATCATCGACGCACAGATCGGCTATGACTTCCAGCCGGGCAGCGCACTGGAAGGGCTGTCGCTCTACATTCAGGGCCAGAACCTGACCAATGCACCGTTCGTGACGACCAATCCGGGCGATAGCCGCCAGATCATCGACTACCAGCGCTATGGCGCGCGTTATCTGGCGGGCTTCACGTATAAGTTCTGAGCCCCTTCTGAAGCCAGTTATCGATGCTGCCGGGGAACCTCCTCCTCACCGGCAGCATCGCAATGGCGGAACCGGGAAGTCCCTCTCCCTCCCTTCCCGGTTCCGCTTCCCCCGAACGGGTTTCGGGGCGACGATGACGAAAACATCGGAGAGTGCCTGAGATGAACCGCCTGCTTCCTTCTCTTGCTGCGTTGGCTACCGCGCTGGCAGTCTCGCTTGCCGCTCCCGCCGCGATGGCAGGCCCGCTGGAAGACCTGCGCGCGCGTACGCCCGAGCAGGAAGTGATCTACTTCGTCCTGCCCGATCGGTTCGAGAACGGCGATCCGTCGAACGATGCGGGGGGCCTCAAGGGCGGTAAGCTGGTCACCGGGTTCGACCCGGCGGACAAGGCGTTCTATCACGGCGGCGACCTCAAAGGGCTGACGCAGCGGCTGGGCTATATCCAGAACCTTGGCGCGACGGCGATCTGGGTGGGGCCGATCTTCAGGAACAAGCCGGTGCAGGGGCCGAAGGGCAACGAGAGCGCGGGCTATCACGGCTACTGGATCACGGACTTCACCCATGTCGATCCGCATTTCGGAACGGATGCGGACTTCAAGGCGCTGGTCGATGCTGCCCATGCGAAGGGCATGAAGGTCTACATGGACATCATCGCCAACCATACGGCGGACGTGATCCAGTATCGGGAGGGCGCTGCGCAGGGCTATCCGTACCGCTCCAAGGCGGACTATCCGTTTTCGCGCCGGGGCGGCGTCGGCGGTGCGCCGATCAATCCCGGCTTTGCAGGCGACGGCGATGCCAGCGCGGCGAACTGGGCTAAGATGACCGATCCGTCCTTCGCCTATACCCCCTTCGTGCCGAAGGGCGAGGAGCGGGTGAAAGTGCCCGCCTGGCTCAACGACCCGATCTACTACCACAATCGCGGCAATACCGACTGGAAGGGCGAGAGCGCGCAGTACGGCGATTTCGTCGGGCTGGACGACCTTGCGACCGAGAACCCGCGCGTGGTCGAGGGCATGATCGCGATCTACGGCGACTGGATCGACAAGTACGGCGTCGACGGTTTCCGCATCGATACCGCCAAGCATGTGAACCCCGAATTCTGGCGCGCGTTCGTCCCCGCGATGAAGGCACGTGCGGCGGCCAAGGGTATCCCGAACTTCCACATCTTCGGCGAAGTGATGACCGGCGATTACGACCCGGCGCTGCTGGCCAGTTGGACGCGCAATGCCGGGCTGCCCGGCGTGCTGGACTTCGCCTTCATGCACGCGGTTCTGAAGGCGGCGGGCGGTGGCAGCAGCGAGGAACTGGCGCGCCTGCCCGATGATGACGGGCTTTACGAGGGCGGCGCCAAGGCGGCGATGCAATTGCCGACGTTCCTTGGCAACCACGACGCCGGGCGCGCGGCGATGTTCCTGAAGGCCGCGAACCCGGCGATGAGCGCGGACGAACTGCTCAGGCGCGACGAACTGGCCCATGCCATGCTGCTCACCCTGCGCGGCGTGCCGACGATCTATTACGGCGACGAGCAGGGTTTTGCCGGTGCCGGCGGCGACCAGCTTTCGCGGCAGGACATGTTCGCCAGCAAAGTCGCGATCTACAATGGCGAGGCGCTGGTCGGCACGGCAAAGACCACCGCGACCGAAAGCTTCGATCCCGCCCATCCGCTCTACCGCCTGATCGCGCAGCTTGCCGCCTTGCGCGTGAAGACGCCCGCATTGACCGATGGCCGTTCGGTCACGCGCGCGGCATCGGAGGAGCCCGGCCTCGTCGCCGTCTCCCGCTTCGATCCCAAGACCGGGCGCGAAGTGCTGCTGGCCTTCAACACCTCGACCGCGCCGGTTTCAGCAGCTGTTGCCGTCGATCCGGCCTCGCTTGCGTTCGAGACGCTGGCAGGCACGGCCTGCGCCGCCACGGCCAGCGCGCCCGGTTCGGTGCGCGTCGAACTGCCGCCGCTGGGCTTTGCGGTCTGCGCGGCCAAACCCTGATCCACTCCCCCCGGAATAGACCATGACCTTACCTGCCGAATGGTGGCGCGGTGCCGCCATCTACCAGATCTATCCCCGCAGCTTCGCGGACGCCAATGGCGACGGCATCGGCGACTTGCCCGGCATCGCCGCAAGGCTCGACCATGTCGCCAGGCTTGGTGTGGAGGCGGTGTGGATCTCGCCCTTCTATGCCTCACCCATGGCTGATTTTGGCTATGACATCGCGGATTATTGCGCCGTCGATCCGATCTTCGGCACGCTGGAAGACTTCGACGCGGTGATCGCGCGGGCCCGTGATCTGGGATTGAAGATCATCGTCGATCAGGTCTACGCGCACACGTCCGACCAGCATGCATGGTTCGTGGAAAGCCGCGCCAGCCGCGATAATCCGCGCGCGGACTGGTACGTCTGGGCCGATCCCAAGGAGGACGGCACCCCGCCCAACAACTGGCAATCGATCTTCGGCGGCCCCGCATGGCGTTGGGACGCGCGGCGCGGACAGTATTACATGCACAACTTCCTGGCCGAGCAGCCGCAGCTCAATTGCCATAACCCGAACGTGCAGGACGCGCTCTTGGGCGTCGCGAAGTTCTGGCTGGACCGCGGCGTCTCAGGCTTCCGCATCGACGCGCTCAACCATTCGATGCACGACCCGCTGCTGCGCGACAATCCGCCCGCGCCGGAGGATGGCAAAGTCCGCACGCGGCCCTACGACTTCCAGATCCAGCGCTTCAACCAGTCGCACCCGGACATTCTGGCCTTCATCGAGCGGCTGCAGGCGCTGATCGCCTCTTATCCCGATACCTATTCGCTGGCCGAAGTCGGTGGGCTCAATGCCGGCGTGGAGATGAAGGCCTTCACTCAGGGGGCCGCGCGGTTGAACAGCGCCTATGGCTTCGACTTCCTCTACGCCGAGAGTCTGACCCCCGCGCGCGTCGCTGCCGCGCAGGAATTCTGGCCTGATGAACCCGGCATGGGGTGGCCGAGCTGGGCTTTCGAGAACCACGACGCCCCGCGCGCCGTCTCGCGCTGGTGTGCTCCTGAGCACCGCGACGCATTTGCGCGGATGAAGGCGATGCTGCTCCTTTCGCTCAGGGGCAATCCGATCGTGTTTCAGGGCGAGGAACTCGGTCTGGAGCAGGACGAGGTGCCGTTCGAACTGCTTCAGGACCCGGAGGCCATCGCCAACTGGCCGCTCACCCTCTCGCGCGACGGCGTGCGCACGCCGCTGCCGTGGAAGGCGCAGGACGAGCATGGCGGCTTCACCGGCGGCCATCCGTGGCTACCGCTCTCCGAAGCGAACCTTGCCAGGGCCATCGACCGGCAGGAGGCCGATCCCGCCTCGCTGCTGCACCTGACGCGCCGTCTCATCCACTTGCGCCGCGACGATGCGGCGCTGCGTCGGGGCTCTTGCACGGTGCTGTTGGCGGACGAGACACGGCTTGTCTTGCGGCGTGAGGTGGATGGGCGTTCGGTGCTGGCCGTGTTCAACATCGGTGAGCGCGATGCGGCTTGGCCGGAAGGTGTATCGACTACGGGTAAAGTCCTTGCGGCGGTCAACGACGCGGCGCCGGGCATGCTCCCCGCATGGGCCGCGATCTGGATCGAGGAATGACCTCGTCCGGAATGGTAGGCAATCGGGATCAGGCCATCACCATCCACCATCGTCGCCCCCGCGCAGGCGGGGGCCCCGCTTCCTTCTGCGACCTCTCGTTTGGCCGCAAGAACAGCGGGATCCCCGCCTTCGCGGGGATGACGGGATTTTTTTGAGCGGGCTGGTTGGTCCGCATTCGCATACGTTTCAAAAGGAGATCGGGCATGAAGCCTTTCCGCCTGCTGGCAAAAGCCGGCATCCTCGCCGCCGCTCTCGCGCCGCTTGCCGTGCATGCGCAGGAAGCCAAGCCCAGCGTCACCGCCGCCTCGCCCGATGGCTCCATCGTGCTCACCGTCAGCACGGACAACGACAGCCGCCCCACGTGGTCGCTGTCGCGCAAGGGCAAGCTGCTGATCGCGCCGAGCAAACTGGGCTTCGTGCTGACCGACGGCGTCAACATGGTGCGCGGCTTTGCGATTTCCGGCAGCGAGACCGGCAAGCAGGACGATACCTGGGAACAGCCCTGGGGTGAACGCCGCAATGTGCGCGATCACTATAACGAAGTGACCGTCCACTTCCGCCAGTCCGCCGCGCAGGGCGGCCGGTTGATGGACGTGCATTTCCGGCTGTTCGATAACGGCGTGGGCTTCCGCTACGAACTGCCCGAGCAGCCGGCGATGAAGACGATGAAGATCGCCGATGAAACCACCGAGTTCGACATCGTGCCCAAGGGCGAGGCATGGTGGATCCCCGGCGGCGAGTGGAACCGGTACGAGCAGGTCTACCAGAAGACCGCGATCGAGGCCGTTTCCACCGCGCATACGCCGATCACCATGAAGCTGGAGGACGGCACCCACCTGTCGTTCCACGAAGCGGCCCTGGTCGACTATGCCGGATACTGGTTCAAGCGGGCGGATGGCCAGAAGTTCCGCACCACGCTCTCGCCCTCGTCACGCGGCGCGCGGGTGGTGCGCGATCTGCCGTTCAACACGCCCTGGCGCACGATCCGCATTGCCGACAATGCGGCGGGCCTTGTCGAGAACGATCTGGAACTCAACCTCAACGAACCCAACAAGCTGGGCGACGTCAGCTGGGTGAAACCGATGCGCTATATCGGCATCTGGTGGGGCATGATCCGCGGCGACTGGACCTGGGCGACCGGCCCCCAGCACGGCGCCACCACCGCGCGCGCCAAGCAGTACATCGACTATGCCGCGCGCCATAATTTCGGCGGCGTGCTGATCGAGGGTTGGAACAAGGGCTGGGACGGCGACTGGTTCGGCCACGGCGATTTCAGTTTCACCGAAGCGACGCCGGACTTCGATATCAAGGCGGTGACCGACTATGCCCGCAAAAAGGGCGTGGTGCTGATCGGCCATCACGAGACTGGCGGCAATATCGCCATCTACGAAAAGCAGATGGATGCAGGCTTCGCGCTCTACGAAAAGCTGGGCGTGCCTGCGGTGAAGACCGGCTATGTCGCCGATGGTGGCGGCATCATCGCCGATACCTGGCACTACGGCGAAAAGCCTGGCGAAACGCATATGGAATGGCATGACGGGCAGCGTCAGGTGAACCACCATCTGGACGTGGTGAAGCTGGCCGCGCAGCATCATATCTCCATCGATGCGCATGAACCGGTCAAGGACACCGGCCTGCGCCGCACTTACCCGAACTGGGTCAGCCGCGAAGGCGCGCGGGGCATGGAGTACAATGCCTGGGGTGCCTTCGCCAACGGGCCGGACCATGAGCCGACGCTGGTCTATACCCGCATGCTCTCCGGCCCGATGGACTTCACGCCGGGCGTGCTGAGCCTTGAAGGCGCGCATCATGATCCGCTGGCCTCCACGCTTGCCAAGCAGCTTGGGCTCTATCTCGCGATCTATTCGCCGATCCAGATGGCGGCGGACTTCGTGGAGAACCTGGACAAGTATCCGCGCGAGATGGAGTTCATCAGCCACGTCCCCACCGACTGGGCCGAAAGCCACCTGATCGCCGGTGAAGTGGGCGATTACGCGATATTCGCGCGCAAGGACCGCAAGAGCCCGGAATGGTTCGTCGGCGGCGTGAACGATGCAACGGCGCGAAACGTCACGCTCTCGTTCGACTTCCTGGAACCGGGCAAGACCTACAAGGCAACGATCTGGAAGGACGGGGAGGGCGCGACCTACCTGACCGATGCCCGCCACAAGATCGCCTATGACACGCGCACGGTGAAGAAGGGCGATACCTACAGCCTCTGGCTGGCGCCGGGCGGCGGTGCGGCGATGCGTCTGGTGCCGGGCAAGTAAGAGATGGGGGGGCGGTCTAGCCGCCCCCTTTTACTCAGGCCCCGATTTCATCGCACAGCGACGCCGATCAGCGCGGTCGAGGGAATGGGCAGCATGGTACGCCCGGCCGCCATGTGCCGCACTTCGGCGATCACCGCCTGCTTTTCCGCGTCGGTCAGGCTTGCCCAGTCGGGAGACATACCGAACAGGCTGTCGGGCTCGGCAAGTGCCGCCATGTCGAGTTCGTAGTCGAACGTGACGTGCTCGATCTGCGGATCGAGATAGCCGGCCGCGATCAGTTCGCGGGCGAAGTCCTCCGGATGGTTGAGCGCCTTTACCGCCGCCGGCATCGTCATGCCCTCCCGATCCGGAAACAGTTTCTGGCGGATCTGGCCCAGCAGCAGGAAAGTCGCGGCGCCGCGGTCCTGCCATGTCGCCACCACGCCGTGTCCGCCGGGCCGCGTTACGCGCGCCATCTCGGCAAGACCCTTGCGCCACTCTGGAAACATGATGACGCCGAAGATGGAAAACACGGCGTCGAACGTGGCGTCATCCAGCGCCAGCGCCTGCCCATCCATCACCCGCGCCTCCACATTGGGCAGTCCGGCCGCGGCGATGCGCGCGACCATGCCGGGCGAAAAATCGGTGGCCATGACCTGGGCGCCCGTTTGCGCTGCCGAGAGCGCGAGTGCGCCGGTTCCGGCCGCGACATCGAGCACGCGGCTTTGGGCGGTCAACCTGACGCGCGCGAGGGCCACCTCTGCAAAGCGGGCGGTGAAGGGATGCGCGGTCTTTTCGTAATGCTGGGCGGCCGTGTCCCAGTGATCGGGGTTTTCGAATTCAGCCATATCACGTGCTCCACGAATCATGTAACATCGTAAGTATCGTGACACGGGAGGCTTGCCAATCCCCGCCCAGATGTGAAGGAAAGTGCCGTGCGTAACGACAGCCGCCTTTCCCGAATGCTTCACGTGCTGCTCCATATGGCGCGGCACGATGGACCGATGACGTCGGATGCGATTGCGCGGATGCTGGGGACCAATCCCGTAGTTGTGCGCCGCACGATGGCCGGGCTGCGCGATGCGGGCTATGTCCGCTCCGAAAAGGGCCACGGCGGCGGCTGGGCGATCGCCGCCGATCTGAATGCGGTTTCGCTGCTGGATATCCATCGCGCCGTGGGCGGTCCGCGCATTTTCGCGATCGGCAGCGATCACGCGAATTCAGACTGCGCGGTGGAGCAGGCGGTCAACGAAGCGCTGGAAGATGCGCTGCAGGAGGCAGAGGCACTGCTGCTGGCGCGGCTGGGTGCGGTGACTCTGGCCGAACTGGCAAAAGGGTTCGACGCGCGCTGCGACGCGGATGGTCAGGCTTCTGAGGTCAATTCGGCCGTGAAGAAGGGCTGATCGGCATAGTGATCGATGAACGCGCGCTGCGCGGCCGACATGCCAAGGCGCGTGGCGAAGACCATGTGGATCACGCCTTCGGCCGTGTGCCAGCGGGGTAGCAAGCGCTCCAGTCGATGGCGGGCCAGATCCTCCCGGCAGGCGCGTTCGTGCAGCAGGGCGATGCCAAGGCCGTCCAGCGCGGCATCGCGCACGATGCTGGAATCGTTGGTGCAAAGGCGCGGCTGATGCAGCACGCGATGCTGTTCCCCGTCATCGCTGACCAGATCCCAACGATGATGCTCGGCATGTTCGCCCACCGATAGCGTGGGAAACCATTGCAACGTCTCGATTGTCACGGGCTCCACTTGTTCGGCCAGGAATTCCGGGCTTGCCACCAGAATGCGCTGCCCCCTGCCAAGCTGGCGCATGGTCAGCGAGAGGTCGGTTTCCTTTTCCACGTCCACGCGCAGGGCGATGTCGTACCCTTCGCGGATGATGTCCACGCGGCGGCTGGTCAGGTGCATGTCCACGCGTACCAGCGGATAGCGCGCCAGGAACGAGGCAAGCCGTTCGGCGCCCAGAAACCGTGCCAGCCCCGGCGGGCAGGTGATGCGCAGCACGCCGCTGACGTCCTCCCGCGCCCGTTCCGCAATCGCGCGGGTTGCGGAAACGCCGTCGGCTATGATCTCGCACTGGCGGTAGACCTGGCGGCCCACTTCGGTGATCCGCACATTGCGCGTGGAGCGTTCCAGCAACCTTGCGCCAAGCTCTCGCTCCAGTTTTGCAACCCGCTTGGACAGCTTGCCCCGTGCCTCGCCGGTGGCGCGTTCGGCAGCGGAAAAGCCGCCATGGCGCACAACCATGGCAAAACTGCGCAAGTCATCGAGATCCATTCGCTGCCTCCTGCTGGCAAGAAGCCATTCCTGTCCCTGCGCATGAATGCAAGCGGCATTGGCGCCACGGTTGCCGGGCAGGCGCGGTGCGCCGCAACAGCCCCTTCTTCCTTGGAAGAAATCCCAATGGCGCGAGAACCACCTTTACCGGACAATATCCGACGAGGGCGTTGGATCGGCGGATGCCGGCTATACGGGGTGATCGGGATGAACGCGGAACTGGGGTATGAAAGGCGTCTTGCACAGCGCTATCTGCTCGTGGCGCCGGTTCCTTTTGCGCGCGATCCGCAGGGTCGCGTCTGGCTGGACGAATTGTGGTGGCACGATCTGCACATGCATCTCGCCTATCTGGAAAACCTGACCGTCCTTGCGCCCTGCCGACAGATCGCCCAACCCGAACCGGGCATGGTCGAAGCAATCGGACCGGAGGGCGGCAAGCTCGAATTTGTCGAAATTTTCCCGGAAGGGGGGATGGTAAAGACCCTGTTGCACCTTCCCTTTGCCATCGGCAGGGCCTGGAAAGCCATTGGCCGGTCCGATCTCGTCCATTCGGGCGTGGCGGGCTGGCCCATCCCGGTCGGCGCCATCGTCAATCCAATTGCCGTGTTGCGGCGCAAGCCGCTGATCATCATCATCGAAAGCGCGTTCTGGCGTTTGCAGCAGAGTGATTCCATCGGTTGGAAGGCGCGGTTTCGGGCCTGGCTTACGGAATCGTTCGCCCGATGGACGCTGCGCCATGCCGCGCTGGCCGTCTATACCCATGCCGGTTACCGCGACAGCCTGCCTGTCGGCCCGCAGGGCACCGCGGTCGTCCTGCCCGCCAGCTGGATTTCGGACGACAATGTAATTTCGTTGGGGCAGGCTGGAGCGGCCTGGGATGAAAAGCGCGACCGACCCCATTTCCTGCTGGCATCGCGATTGGTGCCGGAAAAGGGCATTCCCCTGTTTCTCGAAGCTCTTGCTCATCTGGATCGGAAGGGCGCGGAGGCCGGCATCGATCCGATCGGCATCGATGTGATCGGCTCCGGCACGATGCGTGGCGATATAGAGGCTTTTGCACAAAAGACGAAGGCGGTGCGGGTCCGGTTGCTCGATCCGCTGCCCTATGGCCCCGCCTTCATGCAACTGATCCGATCCTATCATGCCACGATCGTGCCGCTGACGGGGGATGAACAGGCGCGCATTCTCTACGATTCCTTTTCACAAGCGGTCCCGGTGATCGCCACGGATACCGCCGGCAATCGCGAGGTGGTGACCGACTGCGAGACGGGATTTCTGGTTGGCGGCAACAATCCCGAGGCTTTCGCCCAGACCTTGCTCGATTGTGCGGCAAGGCCGGAGGTGCTGCGCCAAGCCGGGCTTTCCGCCCTGCGGGTCGCCGCCAGCCATACTCATAGCGATATGCATCGAAAGCGCGCTGTCCTGCTGCGGCAGTTGTTCGGCACGGGGTAAGCGGCCGAACAACATCGACCCAAGGCTGGTCGTCCAGTCGTGGGGGCTGTAACGGGGGGCGATGAAAACGCAGGATTCCCCCGTCCGATCTTCCGATGCCGGCCCATTGGCGGGCAAGACCGCACTGGTGACCGGAGCCGCGGGCGGGCTGGGCCGGGAAATCGCGCGCGGTCTGGCAGAGGCCGGCGCGCATGTGCTGGTCCACGGGCGCAACCCGGAACACGCCGCGCAAGTCGCTGCCATGATTGCAGAGGCCGGGCTTGGCGCCGAACCGGTGGTGTTCGACTTGTGCGATGAGGCGGCGATGGCGGCAGCAATGGCAGAACGCGGGCCCGTCGATATCCTCGTCAACAATGCGGGCCACCGTGACCGCAGGCCGATTGGAGAGCTGGACCGCGAAGCCGTCCGCCACATGCTGGAGGTCAACCTGATCGCCTGCTTCGATCTCGCCCGGCTGCTGGCGCCGCGCATGGCGGCGGGCGGGCGTATCGTCAACATCACCTCCATCGCCGGCCCCATCGCGCGGGCGGGCGACGCGGCCTATACGATGGCCAAGGGTGGGCTTGAGGCATTGACCCGCGCTTTGGCGGCGGAACTGGGCCCGCGCGACATCACCGTGAACGCCGTGGCGCCGGGCTTCTTCGCGACCGAGGCCAACGCGGCGATGGTGAGCGATCCGGCTATCGGCCGTCATCTGGAAACGCGCACCTCGCTGGGCCGCTGGGGCCGCCCGCAGGAAGTGGTTGGCCCCGTGGTCTTCCTGGCCTCACCCGCCGCGTCCTACGTCACCGGGCAAGTGCTGGCGGTGGACGGCGGCTATCTGGCGCATTTCTAGGGTTCAATTCTCCGCCGCGTAGAAGGCGTCGGCAAAGTCGAAGGCGTCATAGACGATGCGGCGATAGGTTTCGTCAAACGTCTTGCGGATGCCGCCGTCGCTGATCACCATCGGGCGGTCTTCCTCCACCGCCTTGACCACCAGCTTGCCGACCAGTTCGGCGGGGCGGAAGGTCACTTCCGCGTGCCACTGCGCGCCTTCGGGGATCTGCACTTCGCCTTCGCCGGGACCACCGAAGCGGGCAGGGCGGTAGCGCGCGTTGTTCGCTTTCATGTTGCTGACGACGCCGTGCGGTACGAAGGCGGTTACGCCCACGCCATATTCGCGCGCCTCCACCGCCAGGTTCAGCATCATACCGATGATCCCCATCTTCGCGCCCGAATAGGCGGCGTGATAGGGGATCCAGCTGGGTAGCAGCCCGGCCGTCGATGCCGTGGCGCAGACATGACCGTCCCGCGCGGCCACCATGTCCGGATAGAACGTCTTCACGCAGTTCAGCACGCCGATCAGGTTTGCGTGGACGATCCAGTCGATATCGTTCGCGCTCATGTCGGTGATCCGCTCGAACGAAGTGGCGCCGGCATTGGCGAACAGCAGCGACACCGGGCCGAGATGCTCGCTCGCCATCTGTCGGGCATTCGCCAGAGAGGCCATGTCGGTAACGTCGCATTCGATGGCCAGCGCCTTGCCGCCTTTGGCTGCGATCTCTGCCGCGACCGAACGGGCATTGTCGGCCATGATATCGGCAATGGCGACGGATGCGCCCTTGGCGGCCAGTTCCAGCGCCAGCCCACGCCCGATTCCGCTGCCGCCGCCGGTCACCACCGCCGTGCGGCCCGCCACCTTCGTCATCCGTGCCTCTCCCTTCTGGTCTCTGTTCGCGAGCCTATATTGTCACCGTTGTCGTTTCAATGCCTGCCATTTCGCGGGGTGAAGAGGTGTCTTTTCCGGCAATCGGTTATGACTGAGGCGGAAATTAATCACCTGATAGGTTTCTAATTCATTGACCGGTCATCCCCGGCCAACCACCGTTGCGGATGTGCGCTGCCGGAGGGTGCCGGCCGCACGAAGCAATAAGGCGAGGCGCGAGGGTGCGACTTCGCAAAGGGAGAGGCGCCGGCCCCTGTGCACGGCGCAATGCACGATGTGGAGGCCTTGCCATGAACGGACTTCGTCTGCCGTCCAGCCGCGTTCTGCCGCGTACTTGCCGCGGAACACTGGCTCTTTTGCTCGCGGGTGCGCCTGTTGCTGCCCTGGCGCAGGAAGCACCACCTCCACCGCAGGACGATAGCCACGGCGTGAAGGAGATCATCGTCACTGCCCAGCGGCGCGCGGAAAACCTGCAGGATGTGCCGATCGCGATCACGGCGGTCGGGTCCGAAGCGCTGAAATCCGCGGGCATTTCCGAAACGAACACGTTGACGCAGGCGGTTCCCGCCGTCCAGTTTTCCCGGTCCGGGGCCAGCGGCCTGTTCTTCGTGCGCGGCGTCGGCACCACCAATGCCTCGATCGGCGATGAGGGATCGAACGCCTTCTATGTAGACGGTGTCTACATGCCGGACCTGTCCAGCACCGTCATGCAGTTCAACAATATCGAGCGCGTGGAAGTGCTGAAGGGCCCGCAAGGCACGCTGTTCGGGCGCAACGCCTTCGGCGGCTTGATCCACGTCATCACCAAGGAACCCGGGGACCAACTGGAAGCATCGGCGCAGGCGGGATATGCGAATTACGACACGATTCAGGGGCAGGCCTATATCGGCGGCCCAATCACCGAGGGGATCAGCGCCGACCTTGCGCTGACCGGGTATGACCAACGGGACGGCTGGGGCCGCAACGTTACGCTCGATCGCGATATCAAGAAGATGAAGTACTGGGGCGCCCGCTCCAAGATCGTGATCCGCCCCAGTGACGCGGTTAAATTCGTGCTGGCGGGCGACTATTACGATACCGATGACAATACCGCCATCGGCTGGAGCGTGGACGAGGATTTCCTCGTCACCGGCGGCATCCGCTCGATCGGCAGCATGAACACGGCATCGAACGACTATTCGCTGACGCAGCTGCGGAACTGGGGCGTAAGCCTGACCGGCGAATTCGATCTGGGCTTTGCGGCGCTGACCAGCATCAGTTCGCTGCGCGACAGCCGCAATCATTCGGATTTCGACGTGGACGCGACCCAGGTGCCTTATCTGCGCATCGCCTTCACCTCCGGATCGCGCGCGTACCAGCAGGAACTGCGCCTTGCCTCGGCGGACACCGATCCGATCAGCTGGCAAATCGGTGCCTTCTACCTGCATTCGGAGGTCTACAACCGATCGCGCTTCACCGGGCTGGCGCTGGGCGGGCTGACCACCGGCCAGTATATCGACGCCACGCTGGATACCGATTCCATCGCCGGTTTCGGCGAAGTGACCTGGGCGATTACGCCTAGCACCAAGCTGACCGGCGGCGTGCGCTATACCAACGACAAGCGGCAGCTGGGCGGCGGCTATGCCGCGCTGGTGAGGGATGTGGTGGGCCCGCTGATCCCCACCGACGATGAACTGAGTTACGGCAAGTTCACCTGGCGCGCGGCGCTGCGGCAGGACATCACGCGCGATATCAGCGCCTATGTCTCGTACAATCGCGGCTTCAAGGCGGGCACTTACTCGTTGCAGAACCCGCAGCTTCCGCCGGTGAAGCCGCAGTACATCAACGCCTATGAAGTGGGCATCAAGTCCGAACTGTTCGGCCGCGCGCTGCGCCTGAACGCGGCGGCGTTCCATTATGATATCACGGACTATCAGGTCCGCTCGGCCGCCGTCGGCACGCTGGGTTCGGCGGTGCTGCTCAATGCCGCCTCGGTCAAGGTGGACGGCGTGGACGTCGATTTCGAAGCGGCGCCGGTGGAGGGCATCCGGCTGTTCGGCGGGTTTACCTGGCTCAATTCGCGGTTCCACTACTTCGGGCCGACCGACATGCTGGCGGGTGCGCCGTTCATCTATCCCAACCCGGCGGTCTGCGATGCACAGGGCACCAGCGATCCCGGCACCACGACCGGGCCGCAGACGGGCGGTTTCAAGACCTGCTTCGGCGATGCCTCCGGCTTCCAGACGCCGACGGCGCCGGATTTCTCCGCCAGTTTCGGTGCCAGCGCGACGATCCCGATTGATCAAGTGCAGCAACTGCGCGCAACCATGCTGGCGAGCTACAACAGCGGCTATCCGTTCGAAAGCGACGGGGTGCTGCGGCAGGACGCCTATATGCTGCTGAACGGTTCGATCGAATACCGGCCGACCGACAAGTGGGGGCTGGAATTCTGGATGAAGAACATCTCCGACACGAAGTACTTCCAGCAGAAGATCTCGACCGGGCTGGGCGCAACCACCGCTCGCGCCGCGCCGCGCACTTACGGCGTGACGGTGCGTTTCGACTACTGAGGGTGTTGGTGGGCGCGCTGGCGACAGCGCGACCCGTCACATCATGATCTGGGGCACGGCTTCCATCGGCGGGGATTCGAAACGGCCCAGGCCATAATCCCCGGCGATGGTAGTGCGCTGCATCGTGCGGCCATGGGCGGGATCGTTGCCCGAAACGGCGTGAAGCATGCGCCAGTTGTCCCAGATCAGCATCTGATCCAGTTGCCAGGCATGGTGATAGCTTTGATCGGCGGCGATCCGGTTGATTGCCTGGCAGACCTCTTCCAGCAGCGCCTCGCCCTCTGCCGTTTCCAGCCCCAGAATGCCTTCCGCCATGTAGGGTGAGACGTGAAGGCAGCGTGCTCCATTGCCGCGGGTCCAGATCGCGGGATGGATCGCACGCGGCGCCCCCTTGCGGTTCGCCATCATCTCCAGCGCACCGGGCTTTTCGCGCACGATCCGGAGGCCCTCCGGTTGGCCGAAGCGGTTGGTGCCGTAGGCGACATTCAGAGTATAGAGGATCTCCGCCTGCTCCAGTCGGTCCCGCAAATGGGCGGGGAACGCACGGTAGAGCGCCACGCCGTCGACGAAGCCGGTCAGCCCGCCTTCGGGCGTGATCCGGGTGGCGCGCAGCACGCCGGCGCGGTTCAGTTCATCGTTATAGCAATGGTCGAAATGCCAGGGCAGCCAGTGCGCCAGCGGACGCCCGGCAATCTCGACAACGCCGGAGGCATGGGGTTCCTGCTTGATCTCCACCACGCCGGGCAGCCGGTCTCCGTCTACGCGGCTGACTTCCTTAAGCGGATGCTCTTTCAAGGGGCCGAACACGCCGCTCAGCGCCACTTGCATCTCGTCGCTCTGCTCGATGGCGTCGAAGACGATCAGGCCTTCGCGTTCGAAGGCGTCGGCGATCGAGCGGCGATTGGCCGCGTCCGCCAGAACCTCATGCGTGACGCCGGAAATCCGCACACCGAACGGCAGATCCGGCCGAAGCGGTGCAATCTTCAGTTCGCCCATGGTCTTGCATCCTTCCCGTTTGACGCTCCGGCGTTTTGGTCGGCAGCGGCGGCGCCCTAGGGCGCCTGCGTTCGCAACATTGAATCGACCAGCAAGCGCCGCAATTGCTCGTTCTCGCGCTGCAGTCGCTCGATTTCGCCGGTGTCGGGCGCTGCGGCCGACTTGCGCGGGGCAGTTACGGGCAGCAGGCCATGGAGCAGCACGTGGACGGCATAGCGGATGTTGGCGTCGACCTCTTCCGCGCTGACCGGCACGCCCCAGGCGGCGGCGGTCGGCGGCCCGCCTACGGCGATGTTCATGAAGGCGATGGCCGCCTTGCGCGCCTCGTCCTCCGGGCAACCGAGACGGCGGCGGAACAGGTGGGACAGCCAATCGATCGTGGGGCCGGTGCCGGCCTCGTACGTGAAGGCGCCGATCTCCGGAATGCGGGGGCTTTCGGCGTTGGTGATGCGCAGCAGGCGAATGCCATCCTCGCTCATGACATTGGCGACGAGGCGGCGGCCGATGCGTAGCAGCGTCTCCTCCAGATCGTCATCCACGCATTCCTCCAGCGCATCCAGCGGCAGGATCCATTGCTCTATCGCGCGTTCCAGCGTGGCCTTGAAGAAGGTCAGCTTGTCGCCATAGCGCTGATAGAACGTGCGCTTGGCCATGCCCGCAGCGGCGCAGATCGCATCGATGCTGGTCCGTTCGAAGCCGTTTTCCAGAAAGAGCACAAGCGCCCGGTCCAGCAATTCCTGATTGCTGAGCGAGGGGCGGCCCGGCCCGCGACCGGGCGTAGCGCCGCCGTCGTCATCCGGCGCCTTCATGGCTGCTTTCCGATATATAAAACGATGCAGGTAATAATTGCTTGCATGGCGCCATCGAATGAGGGACAGTGTGAACCGTAAATCGCTTTTTGAAACGATATGGGTGATAATCGGCGCTGCAACGGTGTCGGTCAAGCCCGAAAGTGCAACGACTGTCGCACGGTGCAAATCCGGCGAGGGAGAGGCGAAAACCATGGTACCCGTAGGCGAAATGTCCGATGCCGGCACCATCCGGGCGGCAGACCTTACCCCGCGCATCGCCTCGCAGATCATGATCGACAAGCAGGCGCTGCTTTCGGGCATTCACGCCGGGGCGATCCGGTCGTTGCTCGTGCGGCGCGGCGTGGTGGTGGTTCGGGACGTGCCGCTGGACGACGACGAACTGCGCACGATCGCGCATTCCCTGGGAGAATTGCGGATCGGTTCGGCGCGGCGCGGCGCCGACGGCGCGGTCCTGACGGAGGGCGACGGCGGCGTTCTGCGCGTCACGCTGGACGAGACCCGCAACCCCGAATACGCCCGCTTCCTGTTCGGTAACCAGCTCTGGCACATGGACGGGACGTACGAGGAAGTGCCCCCGTTTGCGACGCTGCTGGCCCCCGTGCGCCTTTCCGTCCGCGGCGGAGACACCCTGTTTGCGAATACCGCCGCCGCCTTCGCCGACTTGCCGGAAGAGGAACAACGCCGGCTCGAACGCCTGCGCGTGGTCCACACGATGCAGGCGGCGCTGTTCCCGGCGAAGCGCGATTGCTCGGTCGAGGAATTCGCGCTGTGGAGTTCCTATCCGCAGCGATCGCACCCGCTGGTGTGGCAGCATCGTTCGGGCGTGCGCTCGCTCGTGCTCAGCACCTCCGGCGCTTATGTGGAGGGCATGGAGCCGGCCGAGAGCCACGATCTGCTCCAGCGGCTGATGATCCACGCCACGCAGGACCGCTACGTCTATCGCCACAAGTGGCAGCCGGGCGATCTCGCGATCTGGGACAATACCGCGACGATGCACCGGGTGGAGCCGTTCGATCGCGAAAGCGGCCGCGAACTCCACCGCTGCACGCTGAATGGCGAGGAATCCGTCACTGCGCCGGCCTGATCCGGCGCGCCGTTCAAACCGAAAAATCAGGGAACGATCCATGCAGGTTGGCATTCATCTGGGCTTTCAGAACCTCCACGGCATGCCGGATGGTGACTTCTTCCGGCGCGAAACCCAGCTGGCGATCGAGGCGGAGGCGATGGGCTTCGACTTCGCGGCGGCGGTGGAGCACCACTTCACCGATTACGCCGCGTGCCCCGATCCGCTGCAATTGCTGACCTATGTCGCGGCGAAAACCAGCACGATCAAGCTGATGCCAGCGGCCGTGATCCTGCCGTGGAACGATCCGCTGCGCGTGGTGGAGAAGACCGCGATGCTGGATCACCTCAGCAACGGGCGGGTGATCCTGGGCATGGGGCGCGGGGCGGCACGGCGCGAATTCACCGGTTTCCGTACCGATCTGGCCGACTCCCGCGATCGCTTCGACGAAGCGGCGCCGATGATCCTGGAAGGACTGGAAACCGGCTTCGTGGAAGGGGCGGGTCCGCATTTCCCGCAGCCGCGCGTCGAAGTCCGGCCCCGGCCGGAGGGATGGTCGAAGGACCGCTGCGTCATGGTTTCCATGTCGCGATCCTCGGTGGAGGAAGCGGCCGAACTGGGGCTGCGCACGCTGCGTTTTTCGCAGGGGGATTGGACCAAGGCGCTGCCCGAAATCGAATTCTACCGCGATACCTTCGCCCGGCTTCACGGCGAGCCGGCGCCGCCTTTCGTCATCAGCGACTTCGTGGTCTGCTTCGAGGATGAGCAACAGGTGGTGGACTATACGGACAAGTATTTTTCCGCGCAGTTCCAGCAAGTTGCCGAGCACTATGAATTCGGCGCCGAGCACTTTCGCAGCCTGCCGTCCTATTCCACGTACGTCTATATGGGGGAGGCGGCAAAGGCAGCCGGGGGCCCGGACAAGGCCTATCGCGACTACATTTCCGGCAACATGATCGGCACGCCGGATCAGCTGGTGGAAAAGCACTTCACGCGTCAGCGCATGGTGGGCGATTACTGGATCATCGCCAATTTCAGCTTCGGCGGCATGCCTTACGAGGATGTCTATCGCCAGATGCGTGTCTTTGCCGAAAAGGTGATGCCGCGCCTGAAGGAAGGCGCGCCGGTGGCGGCCTAAGGCGATGCATCCGCGCTATCCGCACGTCTTCTCGCCAATCGCGCTTGGCCCGGTCACCATCCCGAACCGCTTCTTCTTCGCGCCGCATGGCAGCGCGCTGAGTGTGGGGACCAAGCCTTCGGACGACCTTGTCGCCTATAGCGCCGAGCGGGTGAGGGATGGCGGCTGCGGACTGGTGATGGTGGCGCTGGTCGCGCACGAACGCGGGCGTACCCGGCAACCATCGCCGCACCTTGACGCAAACATCGCCGCCTTCGCGCGCATGGCGGATGCCATTCACGCGGCTGGCGGCAAGATCTTCGGGCAGATCTTCTACTGGTGGGGCGGCGCGGGCTGGTGGCAGCCGCTGAGCCCGCCGGCACCGGCACTAGGCCCATCCAGCCGGCAGTTCGCGCATGGCCGCCGGGCATCCACCACGCGGGCGATGACCTTGGGAGAGATCGCGGGCATGCACGAGGCCGTGCGCCGCTCCACCGCCAACTTGCGCAAGGCCGGTTTCGACGGAGTGATGCTGCACGGATCGCACGCGGGCCTGATCGAACAGTTCCTTTCGCCCTACTACAACGCGCGGGAGGACGATTACGGCGGCAGCTTTGCCAACCGCGTGCGTTTCGTGGTGGAATCGCTGGAGGCCGCCCGCGAAGGCGCTGGCCGCGAGATGGCCGTGGGGATGCGCTTCAACTGCGACGAGGGTGTGGCGGGCGGCTATGGCATCGACGGGGCGCGCGATGCGGTCTCGCACCTGACAGGGCGCGGCTTGCTGGACTATCTGGACCTCGACCAAGGCATGGAGCCGCAGCAGTTCGCGCATGGAATGCCCACCGGTTTCTCCGAAAAACAGCTCTATCGCCCCGCAGTCGCACAAGTGCGCGAGGCGGCGGGAACGGTGCCAGTGCTTTCCGTGCTGGGCCGCGTCACTCGCATGGCGGAGGCGGAAGAAGCCATTGCGTCGGGTGTGGTCGACATGGCGGGATGTGCTCGGCAATTGATTGCGGAGCCGCAATTCGTCTTGCTGGCGCGTGAAGGGCGCGAGGAGGAAGGGCGCACCTGCATTGCCTGTAACTGGTGCACCGCTGCCGGTGGCGATGGCGCGCAAGGCTGCACGATCAATCCGGCCAGCTATCGCGAACGGCTATGGGGTGTGGACAGTTTCGAACCCGCGCCGCAACCGTCGCGGGTGGTGGTCATCGGGGCAGGGCCCGGCGGGATGGAGGCGACGCGGGTTGCTGCGAAACGCGGCCACCGGGTCACGCTGTTCGAAGCGCGCACCGAGCCGGGCGGCGCGCTGGCGGATTGGGCGCGCTTGCAGGGGCGGGCGCATTATGGCGATGCCGTGCGCTGGTGGTGGGCGGAACTCGAACGCCTTGGCGTCGATCTGCGCTTGGGCATTCGCGCCAGTGCCGAAACGGTGCTGGCCAAGGCGCCTGACGCGGTGATCGTGGCGACCGGCGCGCGCTATCGCTTGGGCGGGCAGGGGATCGTGAGCGAGATGCCGATTCCCGGCCATGACCGGCCCTTCGTTCTCACACCGGAAGCCGTGCTGGCCGGCGCGCTCGATCTTTCCGGCCACGTGCTGGTGGCCGATGGGGAGGGTTATCACACTGGCAGTGGCATCGCCGAAATGCTGGCTGCGCGCGGTGCGCAGGTCACGCTGGTTTCCGCCGAAATGTCGCCCGTTTCCGCGCGATTGAGCGACGCGTGGGAGGAGCGTTTCGTGCTCGGCCGCATGAAACGGGCCGGCGTCGTTCTGGAGACCGGAACATGGATCGACGAGATTGGGGAAGGTCGGGTGACGCTGCGCGATGTGCATTCCGGTGCGACGCGCGTGATGCCGGTGGATGCGGTGATCCTTGCCACCTCGCGTGAGCCGGTGGACGATCTTGCGCGCGCGCTGGAAGGGCGGGTTTCGCAGCTTTTCACGATCGGCGATGCGCTGGCGCCGCGCATGTTTGCGGCGGCGAGTTACGAGGGGCAGCTGTTCGCGCGCATGATCGGCGAACCGGACGCTCCGCGCGATTTCGCGCAGGCGTGGTTCGCGTCCGATGCGCCTTGGCTCAATCCTTTGCCGGCGGACATGGACCGGCCTGTGGGCTGAGGCGCCCCCGGCGTGAACCGGGGGCGCGCACATCCTCAGTACTTCACGCCGAGTGTCACGCCGTAAGTCGCCGGTTCGGCCCAGACGCTGCCGATGCCGAGCGAGGCGTAGTTCACCGCCGAGCGGTAGCGGTGATCGGTGACGTTCTCACCATAGACCGCGATCGAGTACTTGTCCGAGGCATCCGTCCATTCCGCACGCAGGCCCAGCTGGGAGTAACCGCTCTGCTTGAACTGTTCGGCAATGCCGAAATAGAAGGACGAGGTGTAGTAGAGATTGCTGGACAGGTTCAGGCGCCCGCCGCCAAGATCCAACCCGTAGGAGGCGGCAAGGTTCGCGGTGAATTCCGGCGAACGCTGCATCTTGAAGCCGCTGGCGTTGGTGGTCGTTTCCACCAGCGAACCGGGCCCAAGGCCGCCAAGGCTGGTCGGCGTGCAGGCCACCGGCGAGGTGCCGAAGGTCAGCGACGGATCGCAGAACTGGTAGAACGGCGCGTTGGGGAACTTCTTGTAGCGGGCATGGGTCCAGGCCGCGCCGCCGGAAATTGTGAAGTCCGACGTCACGCGGGCGCTGACTTGCCCCTCGATGCCGTAGATTTCCGAACTGGCGGCATTGGTGATACGCGCGGTGCCGGCCTGGAAGCTGGAGACCTGCAGGTTCTTGTAATCGTAGTAGAAGCCGGAAAGCTCCGCAGAGAACGGTCCCTTGGCGTACTTGTAGCCCAGTTCGTAGGCGTTGATCGTTTCCGGCTTCACCGGGCGGTACGAATAGCCGCCCACGTTCAGCAGGCCGGCCTTGTACCCCTGGGTGAACGAGGCATAGAGGCTGGATTCGTCATTAGGCTTGAAGCGCAGCACGAAGCGCGGCGTCACGCGGTCGTTGGTGAGGTTCGGCACGTCGTAACGCGTGTAGAGCGGCACGTTCGATGGGAATGGCACCGGATTGCCATTGGCATCCTCATAGACCGAGGCAGTGAGGGCGCGCAGGAAGTAGGCGTCGGAAACCCAGTCATGGCTGTAGCGCGCGCCGGCAGTGACGAAGAGTTGCGGCGTGATTTCGTAGGTGGCGTCTCCGAAGACCGCGATCGACTGGGTTAGCGTGCCGGATTCGCCGTTGCGCACGAACGGATTGGTGCCCAGCTTCGCGTCGGTGGGCCAGGTGTCGCGGTTGTTGAAGTAATAGACGCCGGTGGTCCACTGCAGGCGCGACCCCGCCTTGGAGTTCAGCAGCAGTTCCTGCGTGAAGGTTTCGCTGTTGGATCCGATGCGGATGGTGAAGATCGGCAGTGCCGTCGCGTCGAGATCCTGCACGCTGGTCACCCGCTCATTGCGGTACTGGGTGTAGGATGTCAGGTCCGCAAAGCCGAGGTTGGCCTTGATCGTGCCCTGCACGATGTCCGAATTGCTGTGCGCGCCGATGCCGTCGCTGGGCTGCAGGGCCACCTGGTTGGGTTTGGTCGCGTAATAGCCGGTGGGCGTGTACTGGTAGATCCAGCGGGTGCCGTCCTCATCCACGAAGGCATTGTGCATCAGCGCGGAAGGATCGTCCGTTGCGGAATGGATATAGCGCAGCAGGAAACTGACGTCGGGCGTCACTTCCACCTTCAGGCCGGTGCGGACAGACCAGCGGTTGTATTTGCCGACATGATTGTTGTTGTCGATGATATTGGTCTGGAACCCGTCACCGCGCCGGTAGAGCCCCTCCACGTCGAAAGCGACGCCGGGCGCGACGCCCGATGTGGCGTATCCTTGCACTTCCACCGTGTTGAAGCGGCCATAGGTGGCCTTCATCTCGCCGCCCGGCGTTTCGCTGGGATCGGCGGTGGTGACCAGGATCGCGCCGCCCGTGGTGTTGCGGCCGAACAGCGTGCCCTGCGGGCCTTTCAGGACCTGAACCGACTGGACTTTCATCAGCTGGAAGTCGGTCGCCGCCGCGCTGGGCGAGAAGAAGCCGTCCACGTAAGTAGCGACGTTGGGGCCGCCGCCAGAGGTGGTGATTGCGGTGCCGACGCCGCGAATGGTGGGCTGGGTGTAGACGCCCGACTTGTCGAAACGCAGCGCCGGCACCACGCGCGACATGTCGGAAAGCTGGCGGACGCCGGCATCGGTCAGCGCCTGATCGCTGAGCGAGGTGATGGTGATCGGCACATCGAGCGAGCGTTCCGAACGGCGCTGCGCGGTGACGTAGATTTCACCGGTAGGCATGGGCTGCGCGGTTTGCGGAGTAGCGGCCTGATCGGTAGGCGCCTGACCTGTGGGAGCCTGAGCGGCATCTTGCGCGAAAGCCTGCTGCGAGAGCAGGGCGGTTGCCAGAACGGCAAGGGACGATGTTGCGCATCGCCGGAAACAGTTCGACATTTTTTCCTCCCGATGTGTCGTAGGCCCGGCTTTTTCAACGCGGTGCCCGTTACGTTTTCGCACTAGGCCGGCTTTCGGCAAAGTTTCGCGACGGCCATATCGTCACGGCGCTTTCGCCGGGTTCCTTGCCGGCAAAAAAGCTTGCTCCCGCCAGCGGGATCGGCCCGTCACCACCCGTCGCGCCCGGCAATGAAGGCGCCAACGGTGCGGCGGATCCAGTCCTGCCGCGCCGGGCGGGGCACCGGCCGGTCGGTCAGCATCACGTTCACGTAATAGCCGCGCAGCATCAGGATGAACGCCTCTGCAGCCGCGTGCGGATCGCCGGGAACGCGGCCCTGCGCGGCCGCACAGTGGACGATGAAATCCGCGATTTGCTCAACCCCGATCTGGGTGCGCTCGGCCGCGGCGATGCCCAGTTCGGGAAACCGGTGGGATTCGCTGTAGATCAGCCGGTTAACGCCCAGAAAGCTGCCCTGAAAGCTGAGTTCCAGCGAGCGATCGGCATAGGCGACAAGGCCTTTCTCCAGATCGGTGTCGCTGATCTGCAATTGCATCAGCGTCGCCCCCAGCGCACGGTCCATCTGCTGCACCATGATGGCGCGAAACAGCTGCTCTTTCGAGGAATAGCGCGAATAGAGCGTCGTCTTGGAAATGCCCGCCGCCTTGACGATCCGCGTCATGGACGTGCCGCCATATCCGTGACGTAGGAATTCCTGCAGGGCGACGTCCAGCAACTGGCCGTCTATTTCCGCGCCTTCCTCCAGCGTCGGCCGCCCCGGCGCGCGGGATGCAGCCGAACGGGCTGCAGTCGAGGCCGCCGCAATGCTCATGAACCGGCCATTCCGCGCATGTCAGCGGCCTTCCATGGCGTGGCGCTGCCGCTCCACATCGGCGAGCAGGGGAAGGATCTTCTCATCCGCCAGCAGCGTGCAGTAGTATTCGTTGACGTGCCGGATCCTGCCTTCGTGCAGGGTGAAGGCCATGCAGTACTGGTTGCAATAGGCCTCCCCATTGGCCAGCACCGCATCGCCTTCGAATTCCACGACGACGCGGTCGCCCTCTGCAGTCACCGTCTTGAATGCGGGGCGGAGGCCGGTGGGGATGAGGTCGCGGAAGGCGGCCGTTGTCGCTAGGATCATCTCGCGGACTCGCGGGCCGGATAGCTTGCCGAAGCCCTTGGCGTCCGTCACCGCATCGGGCGCGAGGCACTTTTCGGCGGCCACGGCATCGCCTCTGCTGAATGCTTCGATGAACTCGATCACGATCCGCTTGTTCGCTTCGCTCATGACATTCCCTCCCTTTCGATTGCAGCCGGCCTTCCGAACAGCTTCCCGATCAGCCGGAGCAAGCGGGTCAGCATGGCGGGGCGAGTGGGCGTTTCGATCATCGTTTCCGGTCCCGCTCCTCCGCCGGGCGCCTCGATCTCCGCCTTCAGCTGTTGCGCGAAAGTCCGCGCGAACTGTGGCAGCAGCGGTTTGCCCATGGCTTCCCACATCATTGCCATCTGCCCGCTGCCGATCACCTGCACGTGCAGTGTCACCTCGGTTTCCGTGGGGCCCAGCGACCGCGCGCGGTAGGTGCCTGCACCCCGCACGGGATCGCCATCCAGATCGTAGGTGAAGGCCACGCGTTCCGGGCCGTCCCACGCGTCCACATGGACATTGACGTGAACGGTGCGGACCAATCCGCCGGCGCCGACTTTCAGCACCCAGCTGGAATTGTCCGCATCGACGATCCGGCATTCGCGAAGCCCGGGCATCAGGCTGGCCCAGCGCTCGATATCGCGCACATGGGTCCAGACCTCCTCGATACCCCGCCCGATGGTGACGGTCTGTTCGGTTTCGATCATTCGGCGGCTTCCGCCTGTTGTCGCCGCGCTAGCGCCGCGTCCAGCAGCGTGCTGGGCTGGCCCACGGCATGGAGCGCGGCCAGATAGCCGTGGGTCATCCCGCGCGCATTGGTCATGCCGCTTTGCATGACGGCGCCATTGTCCAGACGGGCCATCGAATTGCCGGCGACGTAAAGCCCCTCGATCGGCTCGTCGTCCCAGCCGATCACCCGGCAATGCTCGTCGCCCAGCAGCCCGGCAGAGGCGATGCCGCCACCTGCCAGACGGTGCAGCGGCACAGCGTAGAACGGTCCTTGTTCCAGCGGTCCCAGATTGGCGTTGGGCTTCTGGTTGGGATCGCCGCACATGGTGACGCTCCACGGGAAAGCCCCGCGTCGGAATTCCGGGTCTTCCCCGGCTGCCGAATAGCGGTTGAAGGCCGCCACCGTCTGTTCCAGCCCCGGCCCGTCCACGCCGATCATGGCGGCGAGTTCGGCCAGACTGCCCGCCTTCGCGCCCATGCCGTCGGGCAGCTCCTGCCCCGGCATCACGCCGCCGAACGGGTATTTCTCCCGCGCCTGGCTGTCGAAGATCGCCCAGCAGGGATAATTGACGTGGGTCTGCGAATTGCCGTCGATCACGTTCATGGCATGGGCGATCGAGCGGTAGAAAGCCTCGTTCCCGAACCGCTTGCCCGCGCGGTTGACCACGATCGTATGCGGCAGGCCCATGTAGGGCAGGGCACCGCGCCAGAGCGGCAGGTCGCCCTCCTGTTCCTCCCCCGGCGTGTGGACGCCCAGGATCGTGCCGTCCGGAACGCGGGCGATGCGGGCGCCGAACGGGCCGGCCAGCCGCAGGTGCGCGCCGTCGATCGACTGCATGACCATCGATTCCGGATCGATCAGGTTGCCCAGCGTGCGCGAGTAACCGGGATCGCGCTCGTAACTGCTGACCGCGATCACCACGCCGCGATTGGCCTTGATGAAGATGTCCTTGCCGTCGCGCTTTGCCCGCACGCCGATGATGCGCTGGCCGTCGCCGATCAGCTTTTCCGCATTGACGCCGGTGATCAGGGGAATGCCGCGATCCAGCGCGCCCTTGACGAAATAGGCGGCAAGGCCGGGCCCAAGACAGCGCTCGTCATTGCCCATGCGCTCTGCCATCGTGGCATAGTCCCAATTGCGCATGTTCGCGGTGCCGCCATTGGCGAAGATATCATGATGCGTCATGCCATAAGGCACGTGCGGCGAAACCCGCGTGCGGTGCTGCCATTCGCCCAGCGAAGCCGCCGGGAACGGCACGGGTTCCAGCAGCCGCCCTTCCGCCACGCTATCGTTGCTGTGGGGATAGTAATAGTCCGGACAGTCCGGGATTGCTGCCAGCTGCAACCCGATCACGTCCTCGAAATACTTCAGCGCGACCGGGGCGTGGATCGCCTGATTGAGGATGGAAACCTCATCCGCGTAACCGGCGGAAAGTCCCTGCACGTAACGGAAGCCGCTTTCGGGGGAATCGTCTATGCCCAGCGTCTTGGCCAGATGATTGCCGGCGATCCAGACCTCACCCATCGAATAGGCAGTGACGCCGCCTACCTTGTCCGACCGCTCGAGCACCACGGCAGAGCAGCCGTGATCCTGCGCGGTGATTGCCGCGCACAACCCGCCCGCGCCGGAGCCGATGGCCACCACGTCTGCTTCCAGATCCCATTGTTCAGGCACGATGTCCGTTTTCACCGGCTGTCTCCCAGCTTTTGCCAACCACATTCATGGCCGAGGATGCGCCGCGTTCGCCCGGCGCTTTTCCCGGTAGGTCGGTCCTGCTGCGGTTATGATACGGCATGGACCGATTAATGACCAGTTCGCCCCGGCGATGGGTTTTTATCGAATCCTGCTGCCGGTGATTGCTTTTTCACGCGTCGCGCTTGCCAGCCGCCGCGTTACTCGCCAGCAGCACCCCGAAGCGTGGCCCAAAGCGCGCCCGTCGGAGAATGCAGTGAACCCATCGAGACACCCCCTCTCGTTCCCCGCCTTCCGGCTGTTCTGGGTGGCACGGCTCTGCACGACGATGGCGCAGGGCGGCATGGTCGTGGTGCTGGGCTGGCAGGTCTACGAAGTCGCCCGGCTCACCCGCAGCATCAAGGATGCGGCCTTTCAACTGGGCGTGGTGGGGCTGGTCCAGTTCATCCCGCTGTTCCTGCTGGTGCTGGTTACCGGCTGGACGGCGGACCATGTCGACCGGCGCGTGATCGCGCGGCTGTGCGGGGTGGTGCAACTGGGATGCGCGGTACTGCTGGGCTGGCTCAATTCGGGCCATGGCGTGACCCTGGCGGCGCTGTTCGTGGTGGCGGGCTTGTTCGGCGTGGTAAGGGCATTTTCCATGCCGGCGCTCAGCGCGCTGGCGCCGGACCTCGTTCCGGCCGAAGTGCTGCCCCGGGCCATCGCCATCAATTCCATCGCCAGCAGGCTGGGCGCCATCGTCGGGCCGGCCTCGGTCGGGTTCCTTTATGCGGTCGGGCCGGTGTTTCCCTATGCCGCCGCTTCCGCGCTGTTCGCGGTTTCGCTGCTGTGTTTCATGATGATCCCGCCAGTGCCGCGCACGCCGCGAAATGCCGGCGTCCATCCGTGGCAGCAGATGGTGGAGGGCATATCTTATGTGCGCCACCATCCGCTGATCCTGGGCGCGATCTCGCTGGACCTGATGGCGGTGCTGCTGGGCGGGGCGACCGCGCTGCTGCCGGTTTTCGCGCATGACATTCTGGCGATCGGCCCAAGCGGACTGGGCACCCTGCGCGCCGCGCCCGCATTGGGGGCAATGCTGGCGGCGTTCTGGTTCTCATGGCGGCCGCTTAACCGGGATGTCGGGGTGAAGATGCTGGCGGCGGTCGCCGTCTATGGCGTGGCCATCCTTGGCTTCGGCCTGTCGCGCTGGCTGCCGCTTTCGTTGCTGTGCCTGACCGTATCGGGCGCGGCCGACATGTTTTCGGTCTACGTCCGCCAGTCGCTGATCCAGCTTTCGACGCCGCAGGACATGCGCGGCCGGGTGGGGGCGGTCTCGTCGCTGTTCATTTCCGCGTCGAACGAACTGGGTGAGGCCGAGTCCGGCTTCGTGGCCTCTTTCCTCGGCCCCACGGCGACGGTCGTGGTCGGCGGCATCGGCGCCATCGCCGTCACGCTGATCTGGTCCCGCCTGTTTCCGGCGCTGCGGCTGGCGCGCAGTTTCGATATCCGCCCGTTTGAGCGGGAACGAAAATAGGCGGAAAATTCAACGGCGGGCAGGGCAGAACAGCGCTTTTGCTGAAATATATTTTTTCGCGACCGGGGAATACGCGACCACACTATATTTACGATTGAAACACCGTTACTTAGCTATGCTCGCACACCCGGGGGGGATTGGTGGGTGCCATGCTGTTGCAAATGCACGGGAATCAGTTTGCGGAGCCGTTCCGCCCGGATAGTCGGCCCCGATTGCGGGTTCGTGACCTTTTGCCTGCCTTCCTGATGCTGATTTTGCTCGTTGCCGGGCTGCTTGTCGCTTCGTTCGGCGTGGGCGCCGCTTCCGGCGAAGGCTATCTGGTGGTGACGCCGCCCAGCTGGACGCTGGCCCGCACGACCGGGCTGGTACGCGCCTCTGGCGGCAGGCTGGTTCGGCCGGGCGGCTTTTCCAACACCGTCATCGCCGCCTCGGCCGATCCTCGCTTCGCACAGACCGTGGAACGGGCGGGGGCGCTTTTCGTGCGCCGCGTCTCCGGCCCGCTTGGCTGCACTGCTCCGCAAGAAACCAGCCCGCCCCTCACGACGAGGTCACAGCCATGAACCACGAAATCGCTGCCCTTCGTACCAAGTTCGGCCGGTTTCTGGTCGTGCTGCTCTGGCTGCACGTCCCGCTGCATGCGCTGGTTGCGCTGATCCAGGGCGAATCGCCGCTCTATGCCGCGCTGGCGGGCGCCGTCCTGGCCGGATCGTTCCAGCTGATGTGGGTGCTTCAGGGACCCGCGCCGGCGACCCGCTATCTTTCCGCCGTCGCCCTGATGGGGGAGGCGGCGATCCTGCTGTTCCTCCTGCGTGGCCATCCCTGGCAGATGGACATGCACATGTATTTCTTCGCGATGCTGGCGCTGACCATCGCCTGGCTGGATCGCGAGGCGATCCTGATCGCCGCGGTTGCCATCGCGCTGCATCACCTGGTGTTGCTCTACCTGCTGCCTTACGCGGTGTTCTCGCAGGCCGGCACGCCGGAACGCGTCCTGCTCCATGCCGCGATCGTGGCGTTCCAGACGGCGGTGCTGGTTTGGCTGAATGGCATGTTGACCGGCAGTTTCCAGCGCATCGGCCGGATGAGCGACGAAATCCTGCTGAAGAACGAGGCGCTGGAGGAACGCACGCGCGAAGCGGAAGAGGCCACGCGGGTAAAGAGCATGTTCCTGGCCAACATGAGCCACGAAATCCGCACGCCGATGAACGCGATCCTGGGCTATAGCCACCTGATCGGCCATACCAGCCTGGACGACCGTCAGCGGGACTTCGTGGAGAAGATCAAGGGGGCCGGATCGTCGCTGCTGCGCCTGATCAACGACATCCTGGACTTTTCCAAGAACGAAGCCGGCAAACTGATGCTGGAATCGCATGATTTCGACTTGCGCACGACGATCGCCGATCAGGTCCAGCTGGTTTCGTTCGAGGCCCAGGCCAAGGGCGTGCGCGTCTTCACGCATATCGGCCCGGATGTGCCGCAGGCGGTTTGCGGCGATCCGCTGCGTCTTGCGCAAGTGGCGATCAACCTGCTGAGCAATGCGGTGAAGTTTTCCGCCGGCGGCCGGGTGGAGATCGGGCTTGAACTGGTGGGCAAGCGCGATGGTCCGGCCGGCGAACTGGCCGTGCTGGAGCTAGTGGTGGCCGATGACGGCATCGGCATGAGCGCACAGCAGCAGGCGGGGCTCTACAAGCCATTCTCCCAGGCCGACACTTCCACGACACGCCGGTTCGGCGGCACCGGGCTGGGTCTGGCGATCTGCAAGCAGATCCTGGAGCAGATGGGCGGATCGATTTCGGTCAAGAGCGCGCCCGGCCAGGGCAGCACTTTCACCTGCCGCTTCGAAATGGCGGAAGCCGGCGCAGTGCCGACAAGCCGGGCCGTCTCGTTCGACCAGATCCGCACGCTTCGGGTACTGGCGGCGGACGATAACCCCGCCTCGCGCGAGATCGTGCAGGGCATTTTCGGGCACTGGGGCATGGGGATCGACCTTGCCGCATCGGGCGAGGAGGCGCTGGCCGCCTATGCCGATGCCTGCAAGCGCGGCAAGCCGTTCGACCTTGTGCTGATCGACTGGAAGATGCCCGGAATGGACGGCATCGAACTGGCGCGCATCCTGCAGGAACGCGCCGGAGACGGTCCGATGCCGATCACGCTGATCCTCACGGCCTACAGCGTGGACGAGGCGATGGCGGAGGCGCAGGGGATTCCGATTTCGGCCGTTCTGGCCAAGCCCATCGATCCGCAGGCCCTGCTGGAGACGATCACCGTTCTCTTCGCCGACGAAGCGGCCGCGATCGCGGCGGCCTCGTCCGAAGAAGCCACAAGCCGGCAGGTGGAGCCGCACTTACGCGGCCAGCGCGTGCTGCTGGTCGAGGATAACGAGATCAACCTGGAGATCGCCACCGAATTGCTGACGCAGGCGGGCCTGATCGTCGATCCCGCCGTGAACGGGCGCATCGCATGCGATCTCGTGGCACGACGCGGCGATACTTATGCCGCCGTCCTGATGGATGTGCAGATGCCGGAGATGGACGGGCTGGAAGCCACGCGCCTCATTCGCGAAACGCGCCCGCGCGGTACTTTGCCGATCCTGGCCATGACCGCGCACGCCTTCGAGGAAGAAAAGCGCAAATGCATGGATGCCGGAATGGACGATCACATCGCCAAGCCGGTTTCGCCTGCCTCGCTGGTTGCGCTGCTGGATCGCTGGCTGAAGCCTGTCACCCCGGATGCGGAAGGGCCGTGCGCGATTGCCCGGCCCGGCCAGGCTGAAATCGAGCCCGTCCTCCCCGCCAAACTGCCGCCTTTCGACATTCCCGTCGCGCTGGAACGCGTGGGCGGCAAAATCGCGCTGCTCCATCGGCTCATCATCAGCTTCGGGCGGGATTACGCAGACGTGGCTGCGCGGATGCGGGAGGCTCTGGCGGAACGCGATACCGACGAAGTGCGGCGGCTTGCGCACGGATTGCGCAGCGTTGCAGGCTCGCTTGGTCTTCACATCGTCCAGCATCACGCCACCGAAACCGAACGTCTGGTCCTTGCCGGCGAGATTGATGCCCTGTCTTGCGAAATCGACGCGCTGGACCGGGGGCTGCGGCCGGCGGTGATCGCGGCGCGGACGCTTCCCGCAGCGGCAGGGCATAACGGGGCGGCTGCAGAGGCGCAGCCGGTGGACGCCAAGCATGCGGCCCAGGCCTTGGCCGAACTGCGCGGCCTTCTGCTGCGGCGCAGCCTGAGGGCCCGAGACGCCTTCGAAAAATTCGCCGATGCTTCGGGGCTATCGCAGCCCGAACGACAGCATCACCCGCTGTGTCAGGCCGTGCTTCGGCTCGATTACGCGGCCGCTCTTGAAATCGTGGACCGCATCGATGACCGCATGGGCATTGATGCTTCCGCCGATGGCGCCGGCGGAGATCTTTCCGCTAACGGCAAACTGGCGACCGATCGCGTCGCCCAAAGGACGAATTCGTGAACAAGGCGACGATCCTGATTGTCGATGACGATCTGGCCAATATCGAAATCATGAACGCCGCGCTGGAGGAAGAATACGACGTTTGCTTCGCCAGTTCGGGGGAGGATGCGCTGGATGTGGCGCGGTCCGTTCAGCCCGATCTTGTCCTGCTGGACGTGGTGATGCCCGGCATCGACGGCTTCGAGGCCTGCCGCAAGCTGAAGGGCGATCCGCTGCTGGCGGACGTTCCGGTCATCTTCACCACCGGGCTGGGCGATGCCGAGGCGGAGATGCGCGGCCTTTCGCTGGGCGCGATCGACTACATCACCAAACCCGTCCAACCCGCGTTGCTGCGCGCGCGCGTTGCCAACCATGTCGAGCTGAAGCGGATGCGCGATCGGTTGGCCCAGATGGCAGTGACCGACGCGTTGACGGGCCTCAGCAACCGCCGTCATCTGGAGATCGACCTTGCCGCCGATTGCGGCCGCCTTGCCCGGACTGGGGAATGGCTTTCGGTCATCATGATCGACATCGATTTCTTCAAGCAGTTCAATGACACATACGGCCATCAGGCCGGTGATCGTTGCATCATGATGATTGCTTCCGCGCTGACGCGGGCGATCCGCCAGTTGAGCGGCAAGGCAGCGCGTTATGGCGGTGAGGAGTTCCTTTGCGCGCTGCCCGGCGTCGATCCGCAATCGGCAGGCGAAGTGGCGCTGGAGATCAAGCGGCAGGTCGATTCCCTGGGCATCCCGCACAAGACCTCGCGCATCGGCCCGCAAGTGACGGTGAGCATCGGTGTGGCCTGTGCGCGCTGCGCCGACGGGATGGCACCAGACCACTGGATCGCTGCTGCGGATGCCCAACTCTACAAGAGCAAGTCATACGGACGCGATCGGGTGACGCTGGATTGCTTCGACGGGATCGCCTCTCACTAGGGCGCAACCAATGAATGGCGCGCGATCCCGGATCAGATCTCGTATTCGAGGTGCCAGCCGGTAGCGGCGGCGACGGGATGGTGCCGCGGCGAGGCGCCGGACTGTCGGCGCATCATCTCGCCGTAGAGCTTCTTCACCATGTTGCTGCCGGTACGGGTCATCACGCCGGGCAGGAAGCCATGAAGCATGGTTCCCAATCCGGCAACGATCATGAGCAGGCCGAAGCGATTGGCGACGTACCAATGCTCGCCGTAGGTTTCGTTCACGGTGCGGGGATGATCCAGGAACAGCTTGCGGAGCATTGCCGTCTCCCTTGAATGTAGGCCCTAACGGCCGGTACCGGCGGCGGCGCGGGTGCGGAACCCCGCACCGCCGTCGGCATGGCATGTCCGACCGATCAATCGGTCGGCAAGGCTTTCCGGCCGATCAGGCGGTCGGCGGATAGGGGTGAAGGCCGAAGATCCACTTGGCACGCAGTTCTTCTGCGCGATCGACAAGCAGAACGCGGGCATCGTGGCCCGCCATGCCGGCCTGATGGGCGACATCGATGGCGCGGTTCAGCGCGGCCTTCATGTCCGCGAAGACGGCCAGCGCCACGCCATGCAAGGTGACTGCCCAGTTATCGCCCTGCTGGGCGACGTGATAGTCGTTCTGTGCCATGTGCCGTTTCTCCTTTTTCGCATCCGTGCCGATCCGATGGCGGAAAACATGCGTTCGCTTGCCATCGGGCTGGACATCTTCAGGTGTCCTCGGCCCCGAGGTGTTTCTTGGTTTCGTACATGGTGCTGTCGTGGTCGACCCGCACGATTGGTCGGTGATCTAATCTATGATCCGACCGGAACGCCTTCCCTCTACATTCTCAACCATACCGGTAGACAAAGTGCTGTCAATGCGATTCGACGGCGCCGCCGCCGCGTGGCTCGTTGCTTGTCGCGCATGGCGCACCGCTCGTCGGTATCCCCTTTCAGACCGGTCGCGCAGGCCGGGCCTCAACCCTTCCGCTGCCTGCTATCCGCCCGCCAGTCTGTTCCAGCGAATATACGGCAGGATCGAGGCATGGTCATCGGTCCAGGCCTGCGCTGGCCGTTCGTTCAGCACGGTCCATGGCATGTCCGATCGCGCATGGGCGAGTTGGTTCAGCGCCCCGGCGTCGGCCGACAGGGCGATCCAGCGGGAAGGGGTGTAACGCTCGGTATCGGTCGGGATGTCGAGCCGGGTCAGCGCCGCCAGGCCGCCGTCGCGCGCATTCGCGGCAACGACCGGAGCCAGATCGATGTAGCGGTTCGATATATGCAGAAGCAGCAGTCCGCGTTTGCTCAGCGCCGCCATGTAAACCTGCAAGGCCTCCCGCGTCAGCAGGTGCATCGGAATCGCGTCCGAGGAAAACGCGTCGATCACCAGGACATCGAACGAGGCGGGTGGCAGCGCGGCCAGTTTCAGCCGCGCATCGCCGATCACGATCCGTGCGCCGGGCGTGCAATCGCGCAGATAGGTAAAGCGGCCCGAAGTGGAGAAACGCAGGACGACCGGATCGATCTCGAAGAAGGTCCAGCTTTGTCCGGGATGCGACTGGCAGGCGAGCGAACCCGTCCCCAGGCCGACGACGCCGATCCGCGCGTGGGGCCCGACGATGGCCGGGGTTGCCGCCAGCGCGAGCGCTACGCCGGAGCCGGGGCCATAATAGGTCAGGGCATCGCGGGCATGGGCCGGATCCAGCGACTGTTCGCCGTGCAGCGTGGTGCCGTGGGCCAGTGTGCGCATGCGCTCCTCCGCCCGGTCGTGAACGGTATAGATGCCGAAATAGCTGCGCGTACGCTCACCCTTCAGTGTCGCGCGGATCGTCCAGATGCCGCCTTGCGTCACCATGGCGAGGGCCAGAACCGTGACGAAGGCCCAGCGCCACGCCAGCAGCATCACCCCCGTTCCCGTGAGGAAGACGGTCAGCACCAGTGCGATCAGTTCGCCTTCGGGCCGCAGCGCATAGCCATCCAGTTGCCAGCCCAGAAACGCGGCGAACAGCAGCAGCAGGGCCAGGGCGATGCGCACCTGCAACGGATCGCCGCCGTCATCCCCGTTCCAGCGCAGAACGGGTTCCAGCGGCATCAGCAGCGCGGCGGCCAGCACCAGCAGCGGATGCTCCCACGCCCAATCGAACAGCAGCGGCGCCAGCAAGGCGGTGAAGACGCCGCCCAGCGCGCCGCCAGCCGAAAGGACGAGGTAGAACCGCGTGAGTTGGGAAGCTTCGGGGCGCAGGTCGTAGAGCCGCGCATGAAGCGCCGTCGCCACGCAAAACAGCAAGAGGCAGGTGGCAAGCGCCGTCCACAGCCCCCCCGATCCGTTCGAGAGCATCGCATAGCTGCCCGCAAACAGCGTCACCACCGGTGCGATCCGGCCGATCAGGCGCGCACCGCCGCGCCGGTCGGAGAAGGCAACGACGAAACTGAGCAGGTAGAGGCCCAGCGGGATCACCCAAAGCAGCGGCATTGCGAAGATGTCGGTGGTCAAATGCGTCGTCGTGGACAGCAGCAGGCCGGAAGGGACGGCCGAGAGCGCCAGCCACAGCAGCAGCGTTCGCCTTGGAATGCGCGCGGGGGCCTGATCCGACGGCGGCGCCGGCACGAGGGCAACCGTCGCAAAGCGGCTTGCCCCGGCCAACACGACCAGCGCAACCAGCAACAGGAAACCGGCCGACCAGAACAGGCTCTGTTCCCGCAGGCTCAACAGCGGTTCTGCCAGCAGCGGATAGGCGAGCAGCCCGGCAAAACTGCCCAGGTTGGACGCGGCATAGAGTGCCCATGGCTCCCCGCCGCGCGGATCGGCCGCAAACCACCGCTGCATCAGCGGCGCCTGCGCCGAAACGGCAAAAAACACCGGCCCGATCGACAGCGCCAGCAGCAAGGGCACCCATAGCTCTTCGGGCAGGCCCCCAACCGGCGCGACATTGGCAAGCCCCACCGGCAGGGTCAGGCCCGCCAGCGCCAGCACGCAAACATGGATCAGCGCCTGCCGCCGCAGCGTAAAGCGGCCCAGCCAGTCGGCATAGGCATAACCGGCCAGCAGCAGCGCCTGGTAGACCAGCATTGCGCTGTTCCACACGTTCGGCGCGCCACCCAGATGCGGCAGCGCCATGCGAGCGACCATCGGCTGCACCAGGAACAGCAGGAAGCTGCCGACAAGTATCGTCGCGACGAACAGGCCGCGTGCGGGGCCATGCAGGCCGAAAGTACGGGAGGTATCGGCAGCGGCCATCGGCACCGTCTATCGCATTGCCCCGTCAGTATAAAGCCGCAAGGCGCCGCCGTTCCGTATGCGTTATGGCCGAGCGAGTGACTCCTCAGTTCCCCCCGCCAGCCGTATTGCGGATGAAGGCAGCCACATTGTCGTGCAGTTCGTGCAACGAGGGCAGGTGGGCATAGACCATGTGGCCGGATTCGTAGTGCTTGTATTCGACATTGGCCTGTAGGGCCGGGGGCACCGGCAGGTGGCGCATTTCGAACACCCCTTCGAAATAGGGCGTGGAAACGTCGTAATAGCCGCCGTTGACCATGACTTTCATCGTCGGGTTCTGCTTCATCGCGATGGCCAGATCGGGCAGCACGTTGGGCAGCGCGATCAGCGGCTTGCCCGCGCCGGGGGGCTGGTGGCGATAGTCCCAGCTGCCGTAGATGCTGACGCCGGGCTTGAACTGCTTGTCGCCCCCATCACCGGTCCCATAGTGCAGCGTACCGCGTGCGTACTGGTTGAAGGCGGCGATATAGGCGCCTTCCAGTGCGGCGCTCTGCGGATCGTAATCGGCCACCTTGCTCAGCGGATCGAGCGTCGTCCCGGAAAAGCGCGTGTCCAGCGTGCCGGTGGTCAGGCCCTGATCGGCCAGCAGTTCCTTCTGGAACGCGCCATATTCGATGCGAAGATTGGTCTTCAGCAGATAGGGCACCGAAAGCCCGGTGAAGGCGGAAAGCTGGCTCGCGATCCGCTGCCGCTCGGCTTCGGGCAGGGCATTGCCCTGCATCAGCGCCTGCGCATAGTCACCCGTGGCGAAGGCCTCCACTTGCGTTAGCAGGGTCTTCAGGTCAGCCGGTTGGTTGGCCAGCTTGTGGTGATACCAGGCGGTGGCCGCGTAAGTCGGCAGTGCGACGATATAGGGCAAGTCCACCGAAGGATTGGCCTGCGGATCGTCGGGCATCAGGTCCCAGTTCAGGATGTCCGACAGCAGGATCACGCCGTTGAGGTCGATCGACCGGTTCTGCAGCGCCAGCGAGAGGCCGGCGGCGCGCATTGTGCCGTAGCTTTCGCCGAACAGATACTTGGGCGAATTCCACCGCCCGTATTTGTTCAGGAACTGCTCCACGAACTGGGCGAAGGCGTCGATATCCTGATCGACGCCGTAGAACGCCTTGGCCTTGTCCTTGCCGGCGATGCGGCTGAAGCCGGTGCCGGGCGCGTCGATGAACACCAGATCGCTGGCGTCCAGCAGGCTCGCGTCGTTGTTGACCGTCTTGTACGGCGCAGGTGCGGTGTGCGCATTGTCCGCCGTTTCCACGCGCACCGGGCCGAAAGCGCCCATGTGCAGCCACACGCTCGACGATCCGGGGCCGCCGTTGAACAGGAAGGTGATCGGGCGGCCCGGCGTGCGTACGCCATCCTTGAAGTAGGCGACATAGAACATCGAGGCTTCCGCCTTGCCGGCCTTCGCATCGTCGTCATCGGATGCCTTTGCGTCGAGCGCGTCGGTATCTTCCCAGCCCTTGGCGTGGGCGACCAGCGTTCCGGCAACCGCGTGATAGGCGATCCGCGAACCGCCGACGGTCACCGATCCGGTGGACTGCACCGCTTCGGGCTGGAACAGCGGGGCCGGCGCATCCGCCGCCGTGTCGGCCTTGGCCGGAGCTGCATCGGCCTTGCCGGTGGACGGCGCGGCAAGCGCGGTGGACCCCGCCAACAGGCAGGCGAAGGGAACGGCAACCAGGGCAGACTTCATCTATCGTCTTTCGGGAAAGGGCGACCACGATTGGAAGGCGCAGGATTACGGCGCGATCCCGACAAGGCAAGCGCTGCCGCCGTTAAATCAACGGCTTTGCATCCGGATCGGAAGGTTCCAGCCGCTCCTTCAACCGATCGTAGAGGGATCGGTGCATCAGCGCCTGATCCAGCCGGGCAAGTGCAGCCGAAACTTCGCCCGCCTCACGGTCGAGGTCTCGCGCCACATCGTCGAATGCTTGCCACATCGGGCGGAGGCGGGCGACAAGTTCGGTTCCCGCCGGTGACAGGCTGAGCACCCGCCGGCGGCTGTCCTGCGGATCGGGCGCGGAGTGGATCAGCCCGGCGCTTTCCAGCGATTTGCGCGCTTCGCTGACGGAGGGATGGCTGATGCCCAATGCCTCCGCCAATGCACTGACGGTCATAGTTCCTTCCTGCGCGAGTTGGTTGATCAGCCCGAACCAGCGCTGTTCGAACCGGATGCCAAGATCGGCATAGATCCGCGTGGCATCGGCATCGATCGCGGCGCTCAGCCGTCGCAGCCGGGCCCCCAGCGCCGCGCCGTGCATTCGGCTTACATAGTCGGACATTCCCGGCCTCTCGATTGGCATTGACTTATTGGTAGGCGCCTACATAAATAATGGCAAGCACGTTCGGGAGGATGGAAATGACGATCGGCAAACAATTCGGCCATTCGCGGCGATCGGTGATCGTTGGCGGCCTTGCCACGGCTTTGCTGCCGCGTTCGGTGGCTGCGGCAGCGCCTTCCTTGGACGCCTTCGTGGCGGACAACATGCGGTCTGCCGGCATTCCGGGGCTGGGGCTGGGCATCGCGCGCGACGGCGTCGTCACTTTCGCCAAGGGCTATGGCCTTGCCGATGTGGCCACGCGCCGGCCGGTCGATGGCGATACGATGTTCCACATCGCCTCCATCACCAAGACGGTCACCGGAACCGCGATCATGCAGCTTGTCGACCAGCGCATGATCGCGCTAGACGATGCGATCGCGCCGCATCTCGATTTCCGCATGGTGGGCGAAGGCGCCGATCGGATTACGTTCCGCCACTTGCTGAACCACACCTCCGGCATATCGGACGAAGTCTATTACGGGGTCGATTTCCGCGTCAGGGGCAAGGATGCCACGACGCCGCTGGGCGATCTGGTGCGCGATTATTTCGCAGCTGGCGCGCACTACACGGGCACGGGCAATGTGAAGTCGCCGCCCGGTGCCCGCTGGGATTACAGCAACATGGGTTTCGCGCTGCTGGGATACCTGTTCCAGCGCGTATCCGGGCAGGATCTGCGCGTCTACACGGCGGAGCACATGTTCAAGCCGCTGGCGCTAAAGCACATTTCCTGGACCCTGGCCGGAACGCCCGAGCATCTGCGCGCCACGCCCTATGACGTTACGGACGCCGGCGCACAGGTGGCCGTACTGCCTGCCGGATTCCCGGATTATCCGGGCGGCATGATCCGCGCATCGGTGGGCGATTTGACCCGGATCGTCGCAGCCGCGGCCAACCAAGGCGTGTCTGGGCAAACGCGCCTGCTCAGCGCGCAGGCGAACGCGCAGATGCTGCAAATGACGAAGCCGGTCGATCTGCCCGACTGGTTGACCGGGCAGGGCCTGGCCTGGCAGGAAGCTGCGCTTGGCGGTGTTCCTCGGCCCAATCATTGGGGTGGCGATCCCGGCGTGCTCACCATGGCCTACCTCGATCCGGCGACGCGCACGGCTGTGGTCCTGCTCTCCAACCTGACCGCCACGCGCGAGAGTCGCGATGCACTGAAGGCGATTGCGGTGAAGGCGCTGGATCGCCCTGCATAGCGCGAAGTATGCGACCTATTTTGCGGTCAAGAATCCCCTGATTTCGGCGCGTTCGGCGCTGCCGGACGTGCGCTGCATCGAAGCGCGATACACGTGGCCTTGCTCTGCAACGATCTATGTACTAGTTGGTACACAGATCGCGGACGGCGTTGCAGCCGTGCCGTTTCCAATGCATTCTGCGCCGACCCCACTGCTCGCGGCTTCGCGAGGCGGGGCCAGTCCGGCGCGGTCGAAAACGACAAAGGAGGTGCCGCATGTCCGGCACGAACAACGCGAATGGCTTTCTGGCCAAGGCATGGCTCTACCTGATCGGGGCCGTGGTCCTGCTGGCCGGCCTGTTCTTCACCCTGGGCGGCATCAAACTCGCCAGCCTGGGTGGCAGCTTCTACTTCGTGATTGCCGGCGTGGCCTTGCTGGTGTCCGGCTTCCTGATCGCCCGCCAACGCCCGGCGGGCGCTTTGCTGTTCGGCGCGACGTTCGTGCTGACGATCGCCTGGGCGCTGTGGGAAGTGGGCTTTGCCTTCTGGCCGCTGATTTCGCGACTGCTGGCGATGGGTGTCGGGGCAACCGTGATTGCCCTGTCCTATCCCCTGCTGCGCCGCGCCGTGGGCCATCGACCTGCGTGGCGCCCGTCATTGGCGGTTGCCGCCGTGGTGGGCCTTGCTTCGGCGGCTGGTTTCGCGGGCATGTTCGTGCCGCATCCGACCGTGGCGTTTTCCGGCAAAGTGGCGGGGCTGATCCCGGTCGATCCCGCGCATGAGCAGAAGAACTGGGAAGCCTATGGCAATACGCCGGGCGGCAGCCGCTTCGTCGCGCTGGACCAGATCACGCGCGACAATGTGAAGAACCTGAAAGTCGCCTGGACCTACCGCACCGGCGACATCGCCGTCAGCGACGGTAACGGCGCGGAAGATCAGGATACGCCGCTGCAGGTGGGCGACACCGTCTACATCTGCACCCCGCACAACAACGTGATCGCGCTTGATGCCGATACGGGCCGCGAGAAGTGGAAGGCACGGATCGACGCGCGCGCATCGGTATGGATGCGTTGCCGCGGCCTTGCCTATTTCGATGCGAAGGCGCCGATCCAGCAGCCGAACATGCCCGGCTCTACTCCGATCACCGCCGTCACCGTGCCCGAAGGCGCACCGTGCCAGCGCCGCATCCTGATGAACACCATCAATGCCGAACTGATCGCGCTGGACGCCGATACCGGCAAGTTCTGCACCGACTTCGGCAATGGCGGCCGCGTCGACCTCAAGGCCGGCCTCGGCAATGCGCCCGATCCCCAATACCAGCTGACTTCGGCGCCGACGATGGCCGGCACCACCGTGGTCGTCGGCGGCCGCGTGGCGGACAATGTGCAGGTGGACATGCCGGGCGGCGTGATGCGCGGATTCGACGTGATCACCGGCAAGCTGCGCTGGGCCTTCGATCCGGGCAACCCCGCGATTACGCAAATGCCGGCAGCGGGCCAGACCTATACCCGATCCACGCCGAACGTCTGGGCGGCGATGTCCTACGACCCGGCCTCCAACACCGTGTTCATGCCGGTGGGTAGCGCTTCGGTCGATCTCTACGGCGTCACCCGCAGCGAACTCGATCACAAGTACGGTGCCTCGATGCTCGCCCTCGATGCGACGACGGGCAAGGAAAAGTGGCACTTCCAGACGGTTCACAACGACCTTTGGGACTTCGACCTGCCGATGCAGCCCAGCTTCGTCGACTTCGCGGTGGGCGGCGGCAAGACCGTGCCGGCGCTGGTCTTCGGCACCAAGGCAGGCCAGCTCTACGTGCTGGACCGCGCGACCGGCAAGCCGCTGACGCAAGTCGACAACGTCAAGGTCAAGGCCGCGAACATCCCGAATGAGCCCTATTCGCTCACCCAGCCCCGATCGGTCGGCATGCCGCAGATCGGCGTCGGCCCTCTGACCGAGGCGGACATGTGGGGCGCTACACCGTTCGACCAGTTGCTCTGCCGCATCGCCTTCAAGGGCATGCGCTACGAAGGGCTCTACACCGCGCCGGGCACCGACAAGTCGCTCAGCTTCCCCGGATCGCTGGGCGGCATGAATTGGGGCGGCCTGTCGACCGATCCCACCACCGGCACGATCTTCGCCAACGACATGCGCCTGGGCCTTTGGGTGCAGATGTTCCCGCAGACCAAGGCGCAGCAGGGCAAGTCGGGCGCGGCGGGTGAAGCCGTCAACACCGGCATGGGCAGCGTTCCGCTGAAGGGCACGCCCTATTCGGTGGTGAAGGACCGTTTCCTCTCGGCACTGGGTGTGCCGTGCCAGGCGCCGCCGTTCGGCACGCTGACGGCGATCGACATGAAGACCCGCCAGATCAAGTGGCAGGTCCCCGTCGGCACCGTGCGCGATACCGGGCCCAAGGGTGTGAAGATGGGCCTGCCGATCCCGATCGGCCTGCCCACGCTGGGCGGAACGCTGGCCACGCAGGGCGGCCTCGTCTTCATCGCCGGCACGCAGGACTATTACTTGCGCGCCTTCAATTCGGCGAACGGCAAGGAAGTCTGGAAAGCCCGCCTGCCGGTGGGCAGCCAGGGCGGCCCGATGAGCTACAAGTCGCCGAAAACCGGCAAGCAGTATGTGGTGATCACGGCAGGCGGCGCGCGCCAGTCGCCCGATCGCGGCGATTACGTGATCGCTTACACGCTGCCGTGACGGCCTCCGGGGGCGGATTCCCAACTCCGCCCCCGGACTTCCTTTCAATTCGAAGCAAACCCGTGCCCGTGGAGGCAGCGGGGAGGAGGGGGCCTTGGGCCAACCTATTCGTACCATCACCCGGCTGACCGCGTGCAGCCTGATGATTGCAGCGCCTTTCGCGGCAAATGATGCGCGCGCCGAGGACGCCGAAGCGGCTGAGGAGCAGGTGGCGTCGCCGACCGCTGCCACGCAAACCGAAAAATCGCCCGACTCTGCAACTACCTCGCTCGGTGGTCGTGAAACGCTGACCGGCGATTGGGGCGGGCTTCGCACGCAGTTGAAGCAGGCCGGCGTGACGGTTCGGGGCGATTACGTCTCGGAGACGCTCTCCGCCGTCGACGGCGGATTGCGGAGAGGGACTACGTACGTCCAGCAGGTCCGCGTCGGCGCCGATTTCGACATGGACAAGCTGGCCGGCGTCGACGGCGCGACGATCCACGTCACCGTCAACGACCGGCGCGGTGTGGGCCTATCGTCCGACTTCGTGGGCAATCGCCTGCCGATTCAGGAAGCTGCAGGCGGCTACTATGCGCGACTGACCGAGTTCACCTGGGAGCAGAACCTGATGGCCGGCCGCCTGAACCTGCGCCTGGGCTATTTCGCAATGGGTAACGATCTTGGCGGAACGCCGATCGGCTGCAATTTCGTGAACGCGGCGTTTTGTGCCCATCCGCTCTCGATGTCGGGAGACAGTGGGTGGTACAATTATCCCAACGCCCGCTGGGGCGCGGCGGTGCGCTACAAGCTGCGGCCGGACGTGACGATCCGCACCGGCGTCTATCAGGTGAACCCGCGCTTGAATGACGAGGATAATGCCTGGAAGCCCTTCGCTGGCGGGACGACCGGCGTGGTGCTGCCGATCGAGGTGGAATACGATCCCGGCGCTGCGAAAGACAGCCGCGTGCTGCCCGGCCATTACAAGCTGGGCTTCTATTACGACACCTCCCGCGTCACGCTTCAGGGCGGTGGCGGCACGGTGAAAGGCCGGCACGGTGTCTATCTTCTGGCGGACCAGATGATCTGGCGCGACGGGAAGGGGCCGCGCGGTCTATCCCTGTTCGGACAGGCGACCTTCAATCCCGAAGAGACGGGCCAGATCACCCGCTGGTACGCGGCCGGACTGGTGAAGAACGGCACTTTCAAGGGCCGTGACACCGATACGGTGGGGCTGGGCTTCGTCTATGCCGAAGTCGATCCGCGCCTGCGCCGTGCCCATGTCGATGTCGCGCCGGTGCCGGGCAGCTATGCCTCGATGCCGGTCGGCGAAATGGCGATCGAAATGAGCTATGGATTTCAGGCCAATCGCTGGCTGGTGATCCGGCCGGACGTTCAATACATCATCGAACCCGGCGCCTTCAGCTATCGCCGCACGCCCGATGCGCTCGCGATCGGCTGTCAGGTCAGAATGCAGTTCTGAAGTTGCCCTCGGCAAGCCTACCGCCCATAGCGCGCGCCATGCAGGACACCGGCTTCACCGAGCGCAACCGGCGAGAGATCATCGCGATCGCCACGGCCCACTTCGCGGACAAGGGCTTTGCGGGCGCGCGGGTGGACGAGATCGCGGCTGCCACTGCGACGTCGAAGCGCATGATCTACTACCATTTCGGCAGCAAGGAGGGCCTCTATCGCGCCGTTCTGACCGAGGCCTATCGCGGGATCCGCTCCGCCGAACTGGAGGCGGGGTTGGACCAGCTGGCACCGCTTCCCGCGCTGGACCGGCTGACTGCGGTGACCTTCGACTATCACTTCCACCACCCCGAACTCGTGCGATTGGTGATGGATGAGAACATGCGTCACGGCCCGCACGTGGCTTTGGTGAGCGAAGCGCGTAACGAACTGGTCCTGCCCAAGACGGCTGCCCTGATCGAGCGCGGCGTGGCCGACGGCAGCTTCCGCGCCGGCATCGATGCGATCGACCTGCATATGACGATCAGCGCGCTGGCATTCCACTTCGTGGCCAATCGCTACACGTTCGGTGCGATTTTCGGTGTGGATGTGACTAGCGAGGCGGCGGCGGCGCAGCGGCGTGAGCAGGTTGTGGCTATCGTGCGGGCTTATTGTCAGGCGGTATAGGGTAAGACAAAACCGGAAGTACACCCAGCGCGGATTGGTGGCGGATTAGGCGCCCGAACTATTGATCGGTAAACGATCATCACCATCGCAAGAATGATAGTTATCGAGAAACAGAGGGCATCCGAAACTAGCTATATTTGCAAGAACGTACGGCGATAACGTTGGTCCGCCATCAAAACTGGACTGGAAATGCCCGCACCACCATATACCGTCAAATCGGTCATATAGTCCGGTGATGATTGATCGATAAGGTATAAGTCGGCGGGATACTAACGCCAGTGCATCCTCCAAGGATTGCCATTCATCCTGATATTGAGGATCATCGCTCGCATTGTAGCCCCAAAAGGGCAATCGGTTTCGTTTGCCAATTGGTTCGCCTGTCGACCATGTGGTGGCTTGGAGCCCTATGATCGAGGACACTTCGATTGGATCGAGGTCATCACCATAGAGACGGAACTCCACGGAGTACGTGTGGTTCGGCTGGATTTTTTGGCTGCTCATCCTGCCCGCATAGCATAGGATCATGCCTGATTTCTGAAATCTGATCTCGGAAATAAGCCAGCTTGTTCCCCGTCCATTTCGCGGGCCGACATTGCTAAAACCGCTCGCCGTTGATCAGTCCCGCAAGTTTGCGCGCAGGGCCTTCATCGTCTCGTTCAATTGCTGAAGTTCCGGGATCGTCATGCCCGTTGCCGCCAGCACTTCCTGCGGGACGCAGCGCGCTTCTTCCATCGTTTCGCGGCCCTTGTCGGTCAGCGCCACGCGCACCACGCGTTCATCTGCGGTGTCGCGCCTGCGAGTGACGAAGCCTGCCGCCTCCAGCCGCTTGATCAGCGGCGTCAGCGTGTTCGATTCGAGAAACAGGCTCTCACCCAGTTCACTCACGGTCTGATCGTCGCGGCGGGTGAGGGCGATCAGCGCGAGGTACTGGACATAGGTCAGGCCCAGCCGGTCCAGCAGCGGCTTGTAAATCCGGTTGAACGCCAGCCCCGTCGAATAGACGGAAAAGCACAGCAGTTCCGCGAAGGGATCAGTGCGGGCAGGGGCGGTCTGGTCGGGCGTGTCGGTCATGTCCGGAATATAAATCGCACGCGATTTAATCGCAAGGGTTGACTCCGCGTAAGACTCGATGCATTTAGATCGTACACGATTTAATCGATCCCGATACAAACTCCATTCCGACGAAAGGAAAGCACGATGTCCATCAAGCCCCTCTACAAGACCAGCGCCACGGCAACCGGCGGCCGCGACGGCCAGGCCCGCACCGATGACGGCAGCTTCGCCGTTACCCTTGGCACCCCCACCGAACTGGGCGGCAACGGGCAGGGCAATAACCCCGAACAGCTGTTCGCTTCGGGCTATGCCGCTTGTTTTCTGGGCGCGATGAAGTTCGCCGCCTCGCAGGACAAGGCACTCCCCCGTGTTCCCGCCGACGCCAGCGTCAATGCCACCGTCGGTATCGGCGCGCGCAGTGACAAGGGCTTTGGCCTGACCGTTGCCCTGCAGATCACTCTGCCCGGCGTCGATCGCGAAGCGGCAGAGGCTCTGGTTGCCGAAGCGGACACCATCTGCCCCTACAGCCACGCAATCCGTGGCAATGTGGAAGTGTCGCTTTCAGTCGCCTGACGGTCAGACGGCGCAATGAAAAAGGCGCGGACTCCAGCGAGTCCGCGCCCTTTTCGCGTGCTGAGAAGGAACCCCTCAGCCGTTGATCCGCAACCGCGCCAGCAACTGCAAGGAGGCGGCGTAATAGTCGTCCGCCAGCAGAGTAGGCTGTGACGTGCCGAGCAGCAGGCCAGCGACTGCCGCGCCGCCGCTGGACAGGGCATATTCCGCTTCCTGCCCGGTGTTCACATCCACCCACGCGGGAATTGCCTTCCCTGCCGCGATGGACGAGCGCCAGTAGGCAGCAACATCGGCAACCAGAACCTGCTTTCCGCCGAGCGCGGCCCAGAGCGGCACGCGGATCGCGTCGTAGCCGAAGCGCGGGTCCTTGTCCGGCGCTGGGGCAACCTGCGACGGTCCCGAAACCGCCATCCAGTCCACCGGCAGATGCCGCGCGCCGAACCGCCCAAGGCCAGCCAGCGCCTGACCGTCCTCGATCACTTTGCCCCAGACCTGCTGCCCGTCCAGCTTGGCGAAGGCATCCAGCGCCGGCCAGACGTAGTAGGAGGGGTTGAGCGTTACCGCAGCATCGGTGACGAAACCCTGCACTCCGGGCAGCAGAAGCTGGCGGCCATAGCGGTCCATCACGCATTGTTTGCGGACCGCAGCGCGGATTTCCGCGGCGCGCGCCAGATAGTCGGGCCGGCTCCAGCGCTGGCCGGCCAAGCCCAGGGCCCAGGCGATGACGATGTCGCCGTCGGTCGCATTGTTGTGGTCTGCCACCGGATCGGTGGCATTCGGATCATAGCGCCAGACATGCAGCGCCATGTCGGTGCGTGCGATCGTCTGGCGCGTCCAGTTGGCGATGCGGTCGAACGCCTCCCGGTCGCCGGCATCCAGCGCGAAGAGCAGGCCGTAGCTCTGCCCCTCGCTATGGCTTACGCCATTGTTGCCGGTATCGACGATGCGCCCGTCGCGCTGAAGATAAAGCTCGCGATAGCTGGCCCAGGTGACGGCGCGGCCCGGCGTGCGGCTCTGGGCGCCGCCGTTGCAGGCTGCCGTCAGGGTCAGCATTGCGCCCAACGTGAATTTCCGGCGGTCGATGCCCGCTCCGTCGCTCGTCATCTTTGCCTCTATTCCCGTTCAGCGTCCGTGACGGACTTCCAGAAGGTCATCCTTCCACACCGCGACCGTGCGCAGGGTGGGGCCGCTGCCCAGCGTGCGGAACCACGCATCGTAAGCACCTTCCAGCACGCCCAGCAACATGGCCTGCCAGGAATGCCTGAGGTCCGGCACGACCGGTTCCGGCAGGCGGTGATGGCGCACGGTAATCGCATCGTCGCCCACGACAAGCTCGATATCGCCCCAGTCGAGATCCTGCCAGAAGTGGTTGATCCGATCTTGCAGGGCCGTGGCCTCGCTGACGTCCTCCAAAGGGACCAATGCGGCCATGCGCCGCCCGATCGCGCCAAAGAAACCGCGCGCCTGCTCGGCAGGCAGGTTCTCGGCCACTTCGGCAGCGGTCATCGTCGCCATCAACGCCAGACCGCCTACGCCGGTCATGTCCCCTTCGTGCCGGGGCGGCGGGAATGCCTGGAACTTCATCTTCCCGTGCTCCCGAAATTCTGTCTTACGCCAAACAAGCTGCGAAACTCATTGTAGTTGCCAAACGTATTATAGCTGGCTTCGCCGCCGATCCGCGTGGTGGGCGTGATCTTGTAATAGAGCGAGAGCAGGGTCGAAAGTGCGAACCCGGTCTTGCTGGTTTCATCGTAATAGGCACGAACGTCGTTGTCGGCCGCCTTGTCCGCATCCAGTTGCGCCTGCAGCACCGGATCGATCGGATAGAGCGGGCTGGCGTCCTGGCTGTAGCTTTGGAAACCGGGCGTGAACGAGGCATGAAGGTCGAAACGATCGTCCTCCATGGCGTAGTTGATCGGGAAGCCCACGGAAATGAAGCTCTGCGGGCTGAAATAGCCGCCGTTCCCCCAGGTGAAGTAGTTCTGGCTCTTGTCGTAACCCTGATAGTTGACGTTGAGCCCCACGGTCAGCGTCGCGTGCGGGCTGGCATAGGCGCGCAAGTAACCGCCGACATTCGCCTCGAACCCGTTGTTGTGCGCTACGTTGGTGCCGCGGAAGCGGTAGTAGCGGCCGTCGGCATATACGCCGCTGCCGTCTTCGTCGTAGGACAGGCCCCCGCCGCCGGCCGTGCGCATGACCTGGCCCCAGAGCCGCCCGCTGACCGGATCGCGCGCGCCGGCGTAGGATACCACGCTGTCCGTCACCGGCTTGCGCTCCACCATGGCGGTGGCGCGCAAGTTCTGCGTGACTTTGGGCGTGACGGCGGCGCGGAAGGCGACTTGCGTCTTGCCCATGCCCACCGGCGTGGTGCCGACTTCGGCCTGGGCCATGTCGCTCTCATACCCTGCGGAGAAGGCGACGCCGGATTCGTTGACGCTGCCTGGGCCGGAGAACTGCGCCTCGGTCTGCGCGACGATGTTGTCCGCCTCGATCGTGGCGTTCTGGCCGAAGCGCGCCTGACCGGACTTGTTGGGCGCGCCGGCGTCGATGACCACGGCTTCGGCCTTCGCGAAGACGCGGCCGCCGGGGGCATCGGTGGAGAAACGCACCGATCCCTTGATTTCGTCCAGCTGGCTCAGGCCCTTTTCGCCGGAGCGCTGGCGATACCCGGTTTCGACGTCCACGCGCGGGCCGGTTTCCTGCGTCAGCGATGCCAGTTGGGACTGGATCTGCGCCATCACCGGATCGGCGGGGTAGGGCGTGGAGGAAGCCCCGGCCGGAACCGAGGTGACCGGGTAAGGTGAGGGCGCTGATCCAGCGGTGCCGACGCCGTAGGACGGCGAGGCATAGGCCATGCCGCCGGGGGTCTGGCCCGCCGCCGCGACCTGCATGGGAGCCATCGGTGCGGCGGCCATGGCTTGGGCCGCGGGCGTCGCACCCGTTCCGGATGGCAGCCGGGTGCCGGAACCCAGCGCGAAGGGATTGACGGGCTGCGGTGCCGCGACGGCCATGTTGCGGAACGGGTTGGCGCCGCCCGCGGGGCTCATCGCCGCGAAGGGATTGGCTCCGGAAAGCCCATCGATAGACGTGCCGCCCTGCCGCGCGACGTAGATTTCGCGGGCATCCTTCAGCAAGCGTTCGGCCGCGCGGTTGTTTCCGCGCGATTGTTCCACCCGGGCGAGCGTCATTCGCACTTCGTAGTCCTGCGGGAATGCGCGCAGCACATCGGCCTGCGCCTTGCGCGACAGTTCGGTGTCGCCCGCCGCCTGCGCGGTTTCGGCGAGCCCGAGCAGCGCATCGCGGTCGCCGGGCTTGCGGGCCAATACCAGCTGCCAGGTCTGCGCTGCGCGCGCGGGCATTCCGCCGCTCTGGTAGAGCCGGGCGAGGCCAGCCAGCACATCCATATTGTCCGGCGCGGCAGTCCATGCCTGCTGGAGAATGTCGAAGGAATCGGCGTAGCGGCCTTCCAGGCGGGCACGGTCTGCTGTGGAAACCATCAGCGCGGCATTCATGCGCGCATAGGCCTGCTGCCCTTCCGGAGAGGATCCGGCCATGGCGCTGGCGCGCTGCAGCGCCTGCTGCGCCAGATCGTCCCGTCCGACACGGGCCAGCGTACCGATCAGCCCTTCGTAGTCGCCGATGCTGGTAACTTGTCCCTGCAGCGCGTTCTCCGCCATGGCGCCGGCGCCGGCAGTATCGCCCAGTTCGTAGAGCGCATTGGCGATCGCGGCCTGCTTGCCGACGGGAATTCCGCTCATGGAGCCGAGCTGGCGCAAGTTGGCAAGCGCCTGCGCGGTCTGCCCGGTGGCCGCCATGGCCTTGGCGCGTTCGATCGCCTCGTCCGTCTTTACGCCGACCGCGAAGCTGCGCATCGGCGCGCTTCGCTGCGTTTCGGGGATCAAGTCGATCAGCCGCGCCGCTTCGGTCGGACGGCCGAGATCGGCATTGAGCAGCGCGGCGGCATAGATCGCGTCGGGCTGGCCCTTGTTGACCAGCGACCGGATCAGCGCTTCGGTTTCCGGAATGCGTCCGCGCTTCAGGTTGAATTCGGCGAATTCGTAGCGGATCCAGGGGTCTTCCGGATCGAGCACCAGTCCCTGCTGGAACTCGCGGATCGCGCCCAGATCGTCGCCATTGGCGGCGGCCGCCAGTGCGCGGCTGCGTGCGGCGCGCATCTGCAGGCGCTTGTCCTCGGCAACGGCGTTGCTGCCCGGGCTTTGACCGGCCTGCCGGTAGAGATCGGCGGCATCGGCGTGGCGGCCCTGCCGCTCGTAGATATCCGCCAGCAGTTCCAGCGCGGCGCCGGGCTGCGGATAGCCGGAGCGGACTAGCGCTTCTGCCTTTTGCTGAGCCACGGCCAGTTGTCCCTGTGCGAGTGCCCCGCGCGCTTCGTCCATTCCGGCGAAGAACCGGGCCGAGGCAAGACCCTGCGCCCATTGGTCGGGCTTGCCCAGCCGGGAGGCCTGATCCAGCAGATTGGCGGATTCGGCGAAGCGGCTTTGCCGCAGGCGCACGATGCCAAGGCCGCCCAGCGCATCGGGATCGCGGGCATTGACCGACAATGCGCGCTCGAACTGATCGGACGCGCCTTCCAGATCGCCGCGATTGAGCGCGGCATAGCCGGCGACGCGGGCCTGACCGCCGCGATTGGCGGCAGTGGTGGCGGGACTTGCCGGCGCGGGCTTGGCCGGTGCCGGAGTGGCGACTTTCGCCGGGGCCTGCGTGCGCGCCGGAGCCGGTGCGGGCTTCGGTGCAGCAGGCTTGGCCGCGACCGGTGTCGGCGGCGCCTTGGGCTGGGCGGCAGGACGTGCCGGCGCGCCTCTCGACGCGGCGATCACCGCTGGGTTGTTCGGATCGAGCGCCCGCGCGCGGCGCAGCGCCTGCTGGGCCAGATCCTCACGCCCCTTGGACCGCCAGTAGCGCGCCTGCTGCAGCAACGCATCGACACCCGACGCCTGGGCGACCGCGGTGCCCGCGCCGACGGTCAGACCGATCGGCGCGGTGGTGAGCAGCAGGGCCATCCCGGCCAGACGCATAGGTGACTTCACGCGGTTCATGCCGTTTCGTCCGGATTGCCGAGGCGGCGCTGGGCCTGACGGCGGAAGTAGAGGTAGGTCGGCCCGGCCAGGATCACCGCGATGGCGAGTGCGCCGATGCCCATCAGCAGCGGCCGCTGACTGAACCAGTAGGCCATCTTCATCCAGATCGGCAGCGATCCGGTCCAGTACCGGTTGCCGATGGCAAAGCTGCTCATGCCGTCGCCGCGCGTGACCGCCAGGTCGCCCTGGATCGATGCGTTGATCTTCACATCGGCCATGCCGTCCACCAGCGCGGGCAGCGCCGCCGCATTGTCCGAAAGCAGCGCGACCACGGTGCGATCGGATGCATAGGGGGACCGGAAGCTGACGATGCCCGAGAAACCGCGCGCATTGTAGACCAGCGGGGCGGCCTGCATCGGATCGTCGCGCTGGGTGCCGCCGAAGAAGGCGGTGACGTATTGCATCGGCGACCGTTCGGCCACTTCAAGGTGCCCGTTGACATAGCGCACCGGGGCGCGGTCGAACAGCGAGCCGGCGCCGGCAAGTTCGATGCCGCCCACCACCAGCACGTCCTGATCGGCAAGCTGGCCCGGATCGACTTGTGAAGCCACCGTCACCGAGGTTACCGGAACGCCGGTGGAATCGCCGAACCGGCCCATAAGGTCAAGGAACGCCTCTACCGATGCGGGCGAGGGGTTCTGCGCCATGATCACCGTCGTTTCGGCCAGATCCGGCGCCACCGTGAAGGGGAAGCCCGCGCCCGCAAAGGTCGCAAGGTCGGGCATCAGCAGAGCATGGTAAGCCGAGGTGAAGTCGATCGTGCTGTCCGCGTCGATCGAACTGCGCACGTTTTCGGGCAGGGTGCCGGTGCACTTCTTCTTGTCGGCAATGACCATGTTGTAGTCGAACGTCAGTTCGTTCTGCCCGAAAAGGTTGTAGCGCGGCAGCACGATCGTGGCGGTCGAATCCTGACTTTTCGCGCCGCTCTGGCCGAACAGTTCTTCCCACCACTTGGAGCCCATCGGGAGCGATTTCAGGTACTGCCCGTTCAGCGACACGTCGAGCCGTGAAGCCCGCTTGTCCAGCCACTGGGCGACCGGATAGCGATAGCCGAGGCTGAGCTTGCCGCCTTCGCGCGGCCAGAAGAACAAGTCCGGCGCGACGCGGAAGCTGGCGCTGAGCGGTCCGGGGCGGAAGCCCATGCCTTCGAGCGCGTAGGCGGGCATGATGCTGCCCAGCTTGACGGGGTGATCGGTGCTGATCCAGCGCAGCGCGCCATAGCGCGGCCATGACGGGATGCGTACGTCGTCGAAGCCCATCCGCTGGCCGCCGAATACACCGCGGCCAAGCGCGACGGCACCGGCGGCAAGCCGCAGTTCGCCATCGCTACGGCCCGTCAGCACCAGCAGCGTTCCGTTCGGGTCCGCCGGGTTGCGGACCACCGCTGCCGAAGGCCCGCCGATATCGCCGACGGCAAGGCCCGGAATGGACTGCCCCGCCTTCAGGAAGACGACCGCATTGCCCTTCGGCAGCGCGCCATAGACCGGCTTGAACGAGAACCCGCGATAGCTGGCCATTGCGCCCAACCAGGAAGCTGTGGCGGCGGCGGCCTCAAGCTCGCCCTTGTGGGGCTGGCCGGCGAACACGAAAGGAACCTTCAGTTGCGAATTCTGCCCCTTGTCGAAGAAGGGCATTGGCAGGCGGGCAAGGTCTGGCGCGAAGGGCAGCGGCTGATACTGGAAGTCGATCCAGGAGCGGACGTTGCTGATATTGGCCCAGAGCACCGAATTGAACGGATCTTCGCAATCGCGGGCATAATGGCCAACGAGGCGCAGGTTCAACTGGTTGTCGCCCGGCAGGAACAGCGCCGGATTGATGGCGATACGCAGGACCTGACCAGCGGCGTCGCCGCGCGTCAGGGGCACGGTCTGCACCACTTCGCCGTTCATCATGACCACCAGGTGGCTCATGTCGTCGAGCATCATGGGCGACCACGAGGTCTGCAGCGTCAGGACGGCGGAAGTCACCACGCGGTCCTGGCGCATGCCGAAGGGGATGCCGATCTCGCCCGAAGTGCCCTGCAAGCGGATCGGACGCGTGATGCGCATGTCCTTGAGCGTCAGCCGCTCACCAATGCCGCCCGGCTGCAGGGCTGCGGCAGCGGTCGCCGGTGCGGCTACAGGTGTTGCGGCCTTTGCTGGGGATTGGGCCGGCGCCGGGGCGGCGTGAACTTCGCGGGTGCCGATCACCATGGTGGCCAGGCCCAGTGCGAGCGCGCCGATCAGCGCTGCCGCCTTGGCGGCACGGCGGAACGGCAGTCCACCAACCTCGGAGGTCTTGCCGGGCGCGCCGGGCGAGGGAAGGAAGGGATCGGTGTCATCCACCGGCGCGATAAGGGCGGCCTGTTCGCGCATCGCGCGCCGTTCGGCAAAGTTTAGGCGCAGCATACGCTTGATGGTCACCATGTCGACAAGGATGATATCGGCGAGCGAGCGGATCCCGTGGACCTGCTCATGGGGGCCGGACGGCTGCCAGGCATCGGCCCGGCCCATCACGGCACGGACGAGATGGCGCCCGGCAAGGACGTCAAGCTCTTCGAAACGAACGTAGGCATTGGTCCCGTTGGTACGCAGGGTTTCCACCGGGATGGACAGCACTTCATCGCCCATGGCCATGGTGATGTGGCTGACCGCCAGATCACGCACCGGCTGCCCGGCGGGCAACGAAAGCGCCGCGCCGCCCATCGAAATGTCGATAGTGCGGGCGGACAGGACGTGGCCGGATTCGAGATAGGCGGTTACCGGCAGTTCCACAGGAATGCGGATGTCCTTGCGCGCCTGCCGCGTCTCGCGCGCCACCGAAACGGCAGCGACGAGGATGATCAGGCTGAACGACGCCCATGCCGCGTTCAGCACCAGCGTATCGGTCTGGACGTTGAACATGTAAGGGAAGAACAGCCATTTCACGACGGCCAGCGCGATCCCCGCCACTAGCAGACCGATGCAGATCAGGTGCGGACGCACGATCGCCCAGTCGAAATAGGTGCGATCGAGCAGGCTGCCCTTGTCCGTCACGTTGAACTTGCCCTTGCGGGGCTGGAACAGCGTCAGGATCGTCGGCTTCACCAGATGGAAGGCCAGGATCGTTTCGTAGACTTCGCCCCAGAACGGCCGGCGATCACCCCCCTGCGTGCGCAAGTTGGCCGCCGCCGCGCAGAACAGGTGCGGCATGGCATAGGCGAAGATCAGCGAGGCGGAGGCCTGGATGATGTTCAGTCCGAAGATCAGGTAGGCCAGCGGACTGGTCAGGAACGCGATGCGCGGCAACGGATACTGAAAGTGCAGCATCGCATTGAGGTAGCAAAGCCGCTGCTGCCAGGTCAGGCCGGGGCCGAACAGCGGATTGTCGATACGCAGGATCTGCGTCATGCCGCGAGCCCAGCGAATGCGCTGGCCGACGTGAAGAACCAAGCGCTCGGTCGCAAGGCCGGCCGAAAGGCGCGCGCTGACATAGGCCGTGTTCCAGCCTGTCCGCTGCAGTTTCAACGCGGTATGTGCGTCCTCGGTCACCGTTTCGCCGGCGAAACCGTTGGTTTCCATCAGCGCGGCGCGGCGGATGATCGCGCAGGAACCGCAGAAGAAGGCCGCGTTCCACAAGTCGTTGCCGCCCTGGACCGGGCCGTAGAACAAGTCGCCCTCGCCGGGCATACCTTCGATCACGCCGGCCAGATTGCGCTGGACGGGATCCGGTGAATACATGTGGTGCGGGGTCTGCAGCAGGGCCAGACGCGGGTCTTTCTGGAACCAGCCGACGGTCAGCTGGAGGAAAGCCCGGGTGGGCACGTGGTCGCAATCGAAGATGGCGATCAGTTCGCCATCGGTCTTGCCCATCGCCGCGTTGAGATTGCCCGCCTTGGCGTGCAGGTTGTTGTCGCGGGTGATGTAGCCGCAGCCGGCCTCTCGCGCGAAGGCGCGAAATTCCGCGCGCTTGCCATCGTCGAGAATGAAGACGCGGTAACGGTCGGCCGGATAGTCAAGGTCCATCGCCGCGAACACCGTGTTGCGCACGATGTCCAGGCTTTCGTTGTAGGTTGGGATATAGATGTCGACCGTCGGCCACAGCTCCGCCGGGCCCTGTGGCTCGATCACGGGCCGATCGAGGGGCCAACTGGTCTGGACGAAGCCCAGCACCAGAATGACCCAGGCATAGAGTTCGGCCAGGTAGAGCCCGCCGCCCAGCAGGAATTCGGGCAGGGTGCCGAAGGCCAGCGTCTGGGTGGTGCGCCAGAACATGTACCGGGTGGAGATCAGCACCGCCAGCAGGCCAAGCGCCAGCGAACCCTTGCGGCCCGGCCAGCGCTGCAACACGATCGTGCCGGCTATGGCGACTGCCGCGAAGATCCACTGGGATCGCATGTCCAGCGGCACGCCGACGACCATTCCCGCCACCAGTACGATCGGTACGATGGCAAGATACTGCAATGCCTTTTGCGGCAATATCCTACCCGTCATGCAGCGCGGCTCGCGGATGGGGCGATCCAGGATGCGGAAGTGGATTCCAGCGCAGGCACGATAGCAGCCGAAATGGCGCGAACGTCATGAAGAGCCGTGCTGGCCGGTGCATAGCGCGACAACGGTTGCAGCATGGCGATAGCTTCGGGCACGGCTTCGTCCTGCCGGATGCGGCCGATCAGGCGCGGTCCCGCCAGTTCGCGGACGAACGCGGCGCCATGACGCGAAAGCCGGCGTGTTTCGTCCAGGGCGTTGATCACGAAGGCAGTGCGCAGCAAACCCTCGCTGCCGGTCTCGCCGAACATTTGCGGCAGCAAAGCAAGCGTGTCGGGCTGCGCGGTCAAGGTGCAGATATGGGCGCAGGCCTGCTCACCAACGCGCAGCGCTGCGCGATATTCGCCCGATGGCATGTCGATCACCATGACGCGGTCACGGCCGGGGGTAAGGTAGCCCAGATCGCCCAGCATCGGCAGGAGATCGGCATCTTCGGCGGAGCGATGCCAGTGGCGCAGGTTGATGCCGCCCACCAGCACGGCTTCGTCAGCAGGCGCAGTCAAGGCGGGCAGGGCGATGGCTTGCGAAAGCCCGAAATGCAGCGCGAGGGTGTCGCGCGGGGCAATGGTCAGCACGGTAACGTCCGCACCTTCGGCAGCAAGCCCCATCGCCAGATGGGCCGCAACGAACGTATTTCCCGTTCCGCCTTTGGGGGCATGGCAAAGAACCAGCGGCATCAGTTTTCTCCCCGCTCGCTGTCATCGCGGCGTTCGCCGGAAAGGCGGCGAAGCAAGCCGCGAACGTCCTTTTGCGGCACCACCTCGTTCGGCTGCGCAGGGGCGGCCGGCACATCCTGCTCGTAGCGGCTGAACACGGATTTCAGCGGTTCGGCCGCCGGCTGCGGTGTTGGGGAGGCCGAGGTTTCCGGCCGCTCGGAGGGAAGGGGTGAAGCTGCGGCCGCCTTTTGGGGAAGGGCCGGGTCGAGGGCCTGCAGGCGAGGATCGCGCAAAAGCGCTTCCAGGATCGGCCAGAGTTCCAGATCGGTAAACCGATCCTCAAATTCCTTGTATGCAAAATCACTTCTGCCGAGACGGTCCAGCAGGTTGCGGGCATCGATGCGCATGGTTCGTTGTCCTACCTTACTCTGGCCGACCTAATTAAAATTGGTAAATATCCGGTTTGCGCGCAACGGAAAGTCGAAATGCTTGCGCAGCGTGAATTTTCTTTTGCACTGCAGCAGAAAGAGCGCAGCGATCCGACTATGCATCGGCACGGCGATGGTGCGAATGAGCGGCCTGGATGTTTGGGCCGATCATGGCGGCGCAGTTTTCCACCTTGCTGTCTTCCCCGGTTCCGCCGCGCAATTGCCTTTTCGCATATAATGTGAACCAACTGGTAAATCTGGATTTCCGCCGAAACCCTCGGACGCGCCTATTGCCGGCGCAACCGAAGGCCGGCTTCGGGACTTTGGCAAGAAGACGGCCCCGCAAGAGTTCGCCGCGATAGAGGATTGGCAGGGTGCAAAGGGACAGCCAACTCGAATTGCCTGTGGCGCAATACTTGCGCCTGAGGCGTCATATACCGCCGCTCTACGGCGTTCTTGCGGTTAACGCGGGGGCGCTGGCGTTTACACATCGCCACACTGCACCGGTTTTTCTGACACTGGCGATTCCCTGCCTGCTGGTGCTGGCCTGTCTTCACCGCATCCATGTCTGGGCGCGGCCCGTAGATGCGGCGACCATCGCCGCTACAGAGGCGCAGCGAATGATGCGGCGGACGACCTGGCTGGGCATCGCCATGACGCTGGGCTTTCTTGTTTGGGCTCTGGTGCTGGATCAGTACGGCAGCCCGGAGCAAAAAGGCCACGTGGTGGTCTTCATCGCGACCACCGTACTTGCCTGCATATTCTGCCTCACGCATCTGCCGCGCGCGGCTGCGGCGATCGGTGTCATCGTGATCGGCGCATTCACGATATATTCGATTGTCATGGGGCCGGAAGAGCGCATCGCCATGGCCCTTTCGATCGGACTGGTGACCGCGCTGATCCTCTTCGTGATTCGCGATTCCTTCGCATCCTTCGTTCACCTGGAGGAATCGCGGGCTGCGCTGATTGCCGGCCAAAGGCGGGCGGAGCGGTTGGAGGCTGAAAGCGCGCGTCTGGCCAGGACCGATGCACTGACCCAATTGCCCAATAGAAGGCGCTTTTTCGAAGACGTGGAACAGCGCCTTGCGCAGGCGAGGGCGCATACTGGGATACAGAATGGGGCGGGCAGGAGCGGGGGCGCCGACGCAAGATTTTCCATCGGACTGATGGATCTCGACGGGTTCAAGCCGGTGAACGATACGCACGGGCACGCTCAGGGCGACCGGCTGTTGCAAATCATCGGCCAGCGTCTTGCCGATGCATGTGCGGACAAGGGGGCGGTGGCCAGGCTCGGCGGCGATGAATTCGGCATCATCGTGCCCGGCGGCCTGTCCGATGCGCAGGCGCTGGTGCAGGACCTTTGCGTGGCCACGCAGGAGACCGTCAAACTTGGCGATACGCTGGTATCCGTGGGCGCATCCGGCGGGGTTGCGGCTTATCCCGTGTCCGGCCAGAACGCCAACGACCTGTTCGATCGCGCCGATTTCGCGCTCTATCACGCCAAACGACATGCACGGGGCAATTGCCTGAAGTTCTCGGAAGAATTCGAAAAGCTGATCCGGGCGGATCACATGATAGAGGCAGCCTTGCAATCGGCCGATCTGGCAGCGGAAGTATCGCTGGTGTTTCAGCCGATCTTCGCGCTTGAAACAATGAAGCCGGTGGCGGTCGAGGCGCTGGCGCGATGGACCTCGCCCGTTGCCGGGCCCGTCTCGCCGGGAACGCTGATGTCCTGCGCGGAAAAGCTGGGCATCCTGCGCCCATTGACGTTTCACTTGTTCGAACTGGCGGTGGGGGCTGCGCAGTCCCTGCCAGGTCATCTGCGCATGTCCTTCAACCTTTCGGCAGGCGATCTGGCCAATGCCCAGACGGTGGACGGAATTCTGGAACGGATCGCCAGCACCGGTCTCGATGCAAGCCGGCTGGTCTTCGAAGTTACCGAAACCTCGCTGATCTCGAATTTCCCGGCAGCCGTTCGCGAACTCCAGCGTCTGCGCGCATGTGGCGCCAAGATCGCTCTGGACGATTTCGGCACCGGATTTTCGACGTTCAATTCGCTGCAGCGACTGCCGCTCGATATCCTGAAGATCGACAGAAGCTTTGCCGATCGAATGCAGGATGACGCGTGCCGCCGCGTGCTTACGGGCATTTGCTCACTGGCGGCCTCGATGTCGCTCGATTGCGTGATCGAGGGTATCGAAACCGAGAGCCAGTTGGATACGGCCCGCGCGCTGGGATTTCCTTTCGTGCAAGGGTTCTTCCTTGGCCCGCCGGTACCGCGCGAGGATATCCTGCGTCAAAACGCCGATACGGGAACTGCGTCTCAGATCGATTAAATTTAACATAAGATATATTATCAATCTAATGGGATGGGATAGAGGGGATGCTGGACGCGCAGGCGATCATCGAGAAAGCGCAAGCGAAAGTCGGCATCGATGACACCGACCTTGCCCCCCGTCGCAATCTGCAAATGCTGCTGGCTTCGCTACGGAACTCTTTCCCGATGTCGCCCGCCGGCGAAGTCGCTGCCGCTGCCATGCTGGAAATGGACACGGTCAACCGGCTGGAAACGCTGAAGTGGCTGCGCGACTATCCGGAGATCGCCGATGAAGCGGTGGCAGCGCCGGTCTTCCTGATGGGCCTGCCACGTTCGGGCACCACCTTCCTGCAATACCTTTTCGATCGCGATCCCCGGTTCCGGCTGATCCGTACGTGGGAATCGATGATGCCCTGCCCGCCCGCGGGCTACGCGCCGGAAACGATCGCACCGCGACGGCAGGCCTGGATCGAGCTTCAGAAAAAGCGGCCCCATTTCGACGGTTTCGAAGCCTTGCATCTCTATGACGAGGATGGTTCGGACGAATGCCATGCGTTCCTCGAACAGAGTTTCGGCGCTGCCGGGCTGCACAACCTCTACAGAGTGCCCGCTTTTTTCGATTACCTTATGGACGAGGCCGATCTCGTCGAAACCTATCGTATCCACAGGCGCCAGTTGCAGTGCCTGCAGTGGCACCGCCGTCCCAAGCCCTGGGCGCTCAAGTACCCGAACCATGTGCTTGCAATGGACGCGATCCTGAAGGTCTATCCCGATGCGCGGTTCGTCATGACCCATCGCGATCCGGTCCAGGCGCTGGCATCCATCGCGAAGATGACGGCGAATTTGCGCGCCATGAAAAGCGCCGATCCCGTGGACCGTGCGCAAGTCGGCAGTGACATGCTTCACTTCATCAGCCGGCATATCGATCGCATCATGGAGTTTGACGCAGGCCCTCACCGGGACCGGGCCATCCACGTCGACTATTATGCCCTTGCCGACGATCCAGTGTCGGCAATGCGGGAAATTCACTCCAGACTGGGGATCGACACCCCGGACCAGACCGCGCGGTCGGTCGCCGCGTGGCATGCGGACAATCCCAAGAATGCCCGCGGAAGCAATGCTTACGCGCTGGAGCAGTTCGGATTGCTTGAGCACGATGTGCTCGCGCAGTTCGCGCCCTACGTCCGGCGTTTCGATATTCCGCGCGAGGCGGAAGGCGTGGCGGCAGCGCGACGGCAGCCTATTTGCAAAGATATGTTTCAAGGGGGCGCCCAAGCATAGGCAATCGCAAAATCTTTACCTATGAGGACCGCATGGATGACAACCTGCGCCGCGCCGCTCTCGATTATCACCGGTACCCTCAGCCGGGAAAACTTCGGATCGAACCCACCAAGCGAATGGTCAACCAGCGTGACCTCGCGCTGGCGTACTCCCCCGGCGTCGCCGCGCCTTGCGAGGAGATCGCCGCCGATCCCGACAAGGCCCTGGACTATACCGCGCGCGGCAATCTGGTCGCAGTGATCTCCAACGGCACGGCGGTACTGGGCCTTGGCGCGATCGGCGCCCTCGCCTCCAAGCCGGTGATGGAAGGCAAGGCCGTCCTCTTCAAGAAGTTCGCCGACATCGACGTGTTCGATATCGAGGTGGACACCACCGATCCCGACAAGTTCGTGGAAGCCGTGGCACTGCTGGAACCGACCTTCGGCGGCATCAATCTGGAGGATATCAAAGCCCCGGAATGCTTCGCGATCGAGGCGCGGCTGAAGGAACGCATGAACATTCCGGTGTTTCATGACGATCAGCACGGCACGGCGATCGTGGTGGCGGCGGCCGTGCGCAATGCACTGGTGTTGCAGGGCAAGACGCTGGCCGAGGCCCGCCTGGTCACGTCCGGCGCGGGCGCCGCGGCCCTCGCCTGTGTTGATCTTCTCGTCTCCATGGGCCTGCCGGTCGAGAATGTGACGCTGACCGACAAGGACGGCGTTATCCATTCGGGGCGCGAGGGCATGTTGCCCAACATGGCGCGCTATGCCCGCCAGACCGACGCCCGCTCGCTGCCCGAAGTGCTGCCCGGCGCCAACCTGTTCCTGGGGCTTTCGGCGCCCGGCGTGCTCAAGCCCGAATGGCTGCCGCTGATGGCCCCCAATCCCCTGATCTTCGCCCTTGCCAATCCGGAGCCGGAAATCCGCCCCGAACTGGCGCGCGAGGTGCGGCCCGATGCGATCATCGCCACTGGCCGATCCGATTATCCCAATCAGGTCAACAACGTCCTCTGCTTCCCCTACATCTTCCGCGGCGCGCTGGATGTGGGGGCAACCGCGATCAACGAGGAGATGAAGGCGGCTGCAGCGGAAGCCATTGCCGCCCTCGCCCGCCTGCCCGCGCACGACAGCGTGGCGGAGGCCTATGGCGGCCGCAAGCTGGTGTTCGGGCCGGAATACATCATCCCCACCCCCTTCGATCCCCGCCTGATCGGAGAGATCGCCACCGCCGTCGCCCGCGCGGCAATGGCCAGCGGCGTGGCCCGCAAGACGATCGACCTGGACGAATACAAGCGCACCCTCACGCACCAGAACGCCCGTTCCGGCCAGCTGATGCTGCCGGTGTTCGAGGCGGCGCGCGGTTCGGGCCGCCGCATCGTCTATGGCGAGGGTGAGGATGCCCGCGTGCTGCGCGCCATTCAGGACGCGCTCGACGAAGACATGGTCCGCCCGACCATCATCGCCCGCCGGCGCATCCTGCGGGAGAAGTTGCCGGACCTGGGCCTGAGCTTCGAACTCGATCGCGATGTCGAGGTGATCGATCCCGAAACCGATCACGAAGTGATGAACGACCTGGTCGACGCCTATCGCTCCATCGCTTCGCGCAAGGGCGTTCCCGCCGACGAGATCTTCCGCCATGTCTATCGGCGGCCGACGCTGACTGCGGCGCTGATGCTGCGCACCGGCCGGGTCGAAGCGGCGCTTGTCGGCGGTCGTTCGGAATACTGGGGCCAGATCGAGCACGTTCTGCGCGTTATCGATCGCAAGCCGGGCAACAGCCGGGTCTATGCCCTCTCCGGCCTGATCCTGGATGCGGGCGCGCTGTTCATCACTGATACCCACATGGTGCCGGATCCAACGCCGGAACAGATTGCGGAAATGGCCCAGTTGGGCGCTACGCAGCTGAAGAATTTCGGGCTGCGTCCGCGCGTTGCGTTGCTGTCGCATTCCAACTTCGGCGCTTCGCATAGCCCCAGCGCGCGCAAGATGCGTGCAGCGCTGGAGATCGTCAAAGCGGCCGCGCCGGATCTGCAGGTCGATGGCGAAATGCATGCCGACGCTGCCCTCAGCCAGGCCTTGCGTGACCGTCTTGTTCCCGATTCACGCTTCGAAGGTCCGGCGAACCTGCTGGTGATGCCCACGCTGGATGCGGCGAACATCACGCTTACCGCGCTCTCGGCCTCTTCAAGCTCGCCCACCGTGGGTCCGATCCTGATGGGCCTTGCCCAGCCAATCCATGTCCTGACGCCGGGCGTCACCGCGCGCGGTATCCTGAACCTGACCGCGATCGCTGCAGCCGAACTGGACCAGCGCGCCAAGTAAATCGCCTGGGAGAGCGAGGTCGGCCGACCTCGCTCTCCGACCAATCGCTGCGATCAACGCACGCGCGATACCGCACATAGCCCCCTTCCCGCCGCACTAAATAGTATTCACTATTTACGGTGCCAGCACGCGGACGGAGGACGGGGCGATGATCACCGAACTGCTCGATTTTTCGGGAAAGGCGGCCATCGTCACGGGCGGCGCGACGGGCATCGGCTATGCCACGGCGTTGCAACTGGCGTGGCTGGGAGCACGGGTGGTGATCTGCAGCCGTTCCGCCGATGAACTCGATGCCGCGGCCTGTCGGATTGCGGCAGAGAGCGGCAGCGAATGTCTGGCGATCCCGACCGACGTGAAGGACGAGGATGCCGTGATCCGCATGGTGGCGCGCACGGTGGATGCGTTCGGCCGGATCGATGTACTGGTCAACAATGCCGGCGGCACCCGCATGGGGCCACTGGAAGCAATCCCGACGCGCGGCTGGGATGCGATCTTCGACCTAAATGCAAAATCCGCCTATCTCTGCACGCGTGAGGCAGGCCGACACATGATCGCGGCCCGATCGGGCGCGATCGTCAATGTCTCATCCAATGCGGGGATCACCGGCGTGAAGGGCGGCGCCCACTATTCGGCCGCGAAGGCGGCATTGCAGATGTTCACCACCGTCACCGCCGCCGAATGGGGGCGACATGGCATCCGCGTGAACTGCGTGGCCGCCGGCATGATCGCCAGCCCGCGCGCGGCTGCGGCGTGGGACGCGGCGGGCCTTTCCGGTGCGGATATGGCCGCGCCGATCCCGCTCGGCCGCCCGGGCACGCCCGATGAGATGGCGAACATGATCGTGTTTCTGGCCAGCGATGCGGCTTCCTACGTCACCGCGCAGACGATCGCGGTCAACGGTGGCCCGTCTCTGGGCGGTATGGCGCTGGACTGAAACGGAAAGGGAGGGATCCGGACATGACCGATGCGATCAAGCCGCTGATGGACTATCTGGCCCCGCTGGAGGACGCGGCGGCGCAGCTTGCGAACACTTGGCGGCCTGACGATCCGGCCTATCGTGCCGACGTCTATCGCCAGATCGCGATGCAGTTCTCCTACGCCTATTTCGCGTTCTTCCATGCCGATGCCGACCATCCGGACTGGGCGCCGCTGTGGAACCCGGTCTTCACGCTGCAGCCCAATCCGGACGACATCTACCTCTACTGCCCGATCAGCAGTAATCGGCGCTACCGCATCAGCGGCAATCGCGGGACGGTGAAGATGGTGACCTTCACCACCCAGCTGAGCCTTGCCGGCATGCCCTGGGAAAACGACCTGACCGGCGCGCACTACAACGACATCGACGACGGTGACTTGCAGATCGACGCCCAAGGCGACTTCGAACTGCTGCTGAGCGCCGAGCGGCCGGAGGGCTATCGCGGCAACTGGCTGCGCATCGCGCCCGGCGCGCGCGTGCTGATGACGCGCTATCGCAGTTATGACTGGGAGAATGAGGTCGATCCCCGCATGTCGATCGAGTGCCTGGACCCCGTGGCACCGAAACAGCGGTTGTCACCGGAAGAGATTATCGAACGCATCGATCACATGGCGCATATGCCGGAGCGCGCATTGCGGCTGTTCTACCCGATGCAGAACGGCATTCGCGAGTGTGTGGGCGTGAATGTGTTCGAACCGGTCAAATACGGCGGGTCATTCACGCGGCAGGTCTACCTGCCGGCGGTCTACGAACTGGAGGATGGAGAGGCGCTGATCGTCGAGACGGACCTGCCCGCGCAGCGCCGCTATTGGAATTTCCAGCTTAACGACCCCTACTTCAATGCCACCGAATACGTCTATCGCCTGTCCAGCACCAACGGCCACTATGCGCGCGTAAGCTCGGACGGGAAGTTCCGCGCGGTGATCGCGCTGGAGGATCCCGGCGTGCCGAACTGGCTCGATCCCGCAGGGTTCAAACAGGGGACGATCTACGGCCGCTGGTACGATTGCGACAGCGAGCCGACGCCGACGATCACGCGTGTACCGCTGGCCGAACTGCGCGATCATCTGCCCGCCGACACGCCGGTCGTCTCACCGCAGGACCGGGCGGAAGAACTCCGCCGCAGGGTGCGCGCCTGCCAGCGCCGGCGGCGCTGGTAAGGTCGCCTCTCTCAGACCTGCTGCAACGCGCCGTCATTTCTGGACGAATGGCGGATCGCGTCCATCACCTTCATCGCGGCGAGACCATCGGCGAAAGTGGGAACCGCGATCGGAGATGACGTCCCCTCGCCGGTGATCGCATCGTGCAGCGCTTCGCACAGGCGGATGAACGGTGCCAGTTCGAAGCTGGGCGGCCGGCCGGAGGCGGATGGCGCGATTTCAGGCAGGCGCAGATCGTCCGGCACGTCCAGTTCGCGCGTGCCACCCTTGTCGGCCAGCATGACTTTACCGCTTTCGATCCAGACAGTGCCCTTGCTTCCCGCACAGCGTACAAGCGTGGTGGGTGCGCCCCAGCCCCCCGCACACTGCTGCATCGATCCTTCCAGCCCATTGGCCATCCGAAACCGCAGTGAATAGCTGTCATCTGCCACATCGTTGCGGTCGGAAACGGTGAGGAGCCGGGCCGAAACAGTATCGAACTCGCCGAGCCAGGCCCGGATCTGGTCGATCAGGTGCGATCCCCCAGCGCCCAGCCATCCGCCGCCCGAAGCCTCGTCGAACCACCAGCCGGGCAATCGCGCCTCGGGATCGGCGCAGAACGGAATGAACTGATCCATCGCCAGCAGTCGCGGCTCACCGATCAGGCCCTCTGCGATGGCGCGGCCGAACAGCGCGCGTTCCGGTTGCCAACGGAACTCGTGCGCGATCATGTGGACTACACCCGCCTTCTCCGCCGCCTCCAGCAAGGCAGCGCCTTCGGAGGCATCGAGCGCGAAGGGCTTCTCGCAAAGCACGTGGCAGCCATGCGCGATGGCCTTCATTGCCAGTGGCGCATGGGTCGAAGGTGTCGAGGCGATGGTGACCACTTGTGCAGCGGTGCGCTCTATCGCCTCGTCCAGATCGGTGAAGAACGCCGGAATGCCGGCATCTGCCGCCTTGCGTTCCAGCTTCTCGGGTCGGGTGCCGACAAGCCCAACCACCTCGAAACCAGCCGCGCGCAAGGCCGGAACATGGACGCGGCAGCCAAAGCCGGTGCCGACGACAAGCGCGGGTATCTTCGTCATGACCGGCTCTCCGTCAGGATGCGTTGCAGCGTACGTGGACCTTGGTTTCCGCGTTGGGCCCGCGCAGCGCCGCGAACATCGCGGGAAGGTCCGAAAGGCCGATGGTATTGGTGACGATGGCCTTAGGATCGACGTGACCCTTGTCCATCTGGTCCGCGATGTAGATGAATTCCTTCATCGAATAACCGACCGCAAACTGCATCGAGACGCACTTGTAGGACGCAATCGCCGGGATCACCGGATCGGGCGCGGTGCAGAACCCCAGCGAGACGATGCGGCCGAACTGATCGGCATGCATGATCGCCTTGGACAGCATCCCTTCTGCCCCCACCGCCTCGAACACCACTTGCGGCGGCCCGCGCAGCGCCTCGGCCACTTCGCCGATCTCGCCATCACCATAGGTAACGAAAGCGTCGGCCCCCATTGCCAACGCCAGATCCTTGCGCCGGGCAGAGCGGGACATGGCAACGATGCGGCCCGCCCCAAGCCGCCGGGCCCAGTATATCGCGTAGAGCGCCACCGTGCCGCCACCCAGGACCAGCACTCGGTCCCCCGGCGAAATCGCGGCGAATTTCGTGCCGTAGAGGCTGATCGCCAGTGGTTCGATCAGGGCACCGTCGGCCAACGACAGCGTGGAGGGCAGCCGCGTCGCCACGCTTGCGGGAATGCTGGCGAGTTCGGCAAAGCCGACCATGGCCTTGGCCGGGCTCGACTGGCAAAGCACGTTGTTGCCATGCGCGCGGCACTGGCGGCAGTTCCCGCAGGCGACCGAGGGTAGGACGGCAATCTTCTCGCCGATCCGGAAGCCCTCCACATTGCTGCCCAGTTCGACGATCTCGCCCGCGTATTCATGGCCAAACTGCACGTTCGCGCCATAATCCCAGGTGCCACCCTTGGTCATCGACAGGTCAGTGCCACAGATGCCGCAGCGATCCACACGGATCAGCAGGTCGTCCGGTCCCGGGCGGGGATCGGGCAGGTTTTCGATGACGATCGGGCGACCGCCACCCGGATAGAGTGCTGCCCTCACTTGCCTTTCTCCACCAGATCGAAGCGTTCGATGTAATCGCCGAAAGGCTCCCGCGCCTGTTCGTGCGTCATGCCGTAATCGGCGATGGAATAGCGATGGACGCCGTGCTGAAGTTCCGGCTTTTCCTCGATCCGCTGCGCGAACTGGGCCCGCGTGGCATCGGGAATGTCCATATCGATGAAGGCGTAGATCCGGTCCAGCACGCCCATCGGATTGCGATGGAAATCGAGATGGACGACATCGAGCACCTCGCCGGGATGTCGTTCGCGTACGGCATCCGCCTTGTGTACGGCGTTCGCCCACTTGGCGACCTCGCGTTCCAGCATGTTGGCGGCGCGCTGATCGGCGCGACCCTCTTCCATCGTCGGGTGCAGCGTCATCAGCAGCGATACCAGAGACGGCACTGCCTTGGCCGGATCGCGGTGCGTCTGGATCACTTTTGCATCGGGGAACACCGCGAAGAGCAGGTCCAGATTTTCGATATGGCCGGGGTTCTTCAGCAGCCAGCGCTTGTCGCGGTCATTCGCACCGATCAGTTGGACGCAGCGGTAATAGTAGTCATAGGCTGCCTGCTCGCTCTGGCACTGCCACCATGCGTCATAGGTCGCGGCGCTCCATCCGCAGCCCCACAGGTTCGAAACGAAGGACTGGCGCAGCAACATGCAGCATTCATGCACTTCCTCGGCCGCGATATGGTGCGCGGCGCGCTTCTGCGGCGCGGCGGCATAGCGCGCTTCCAGCACGGCGACGGTCTTGCGGTATTCGGGATAGCTCTCCCACTCGCTGACCGGGGGACGCGGCATTGGGGCATCGAGCAACCAGGTCTGCAACCCCTGAAACCGCTGGTCTACCGCCATCAGACGATGGAGCGCGGTCGTCCCGGTGCGCGGCACGCCGGTGATCACCACGGGGCTGACGATGGCCTCGGAATCGAAGCCGGGATTGTCCTTCATCGCCTTGAACGCACCGGCCCGGCTGCGCAGCACGCCGATCACTTGCCCCCAGGCAGCTCGCCGGCCCTGCTCGGTGAAATGCGGGTCATAGTCCATCGACTGGAGCATGACCTTCAGCCCGTGCAGGTAATCGCCAGGCCCGAAATCGTCATGCCCCAGTTCGCGCGCGACGATCCCGTGCGCCTGGTCCGAGGCGGTGCGGAACCGCTCGGGCGGATCGTACCCGAAATCCATCGACTGTCCCCTCTCGTCTCTCGTTCTTCTTACCAGCGACGCCGACGCTGGCAGGCCCGCACGCGCTGGCGTAATTCCTCCGCCCGTTCCTCTGGCGTGACGACCCGCGTGTCAGCAGGCAGATGGTCGCGCAGATCGGCCAGCTTCACGCGTTTGATCGTGGGCGTCGGCTCGCTGTCGCAATCGTACCAGCGGCCGTAGATGCCGCCTTCGGTATACCCCGCCGGGTCCAGCCAGTTGGGCACGCCGGGGTCTTCCAGCGCGATCACCGCGCGGTATTTCCCATCCGAACTCAGCTTCGCGAAATGGCCGTTCGAGCTGGAGATGTGGTAGACGTATTCCAGCGCGTTGAAGTAGGGATCGTTGAGCTGGATGTTCCAGTACGGCGCCTTGGCTGGGATGTCCGTCTCGATGATCAGCGCCTCGTCCGGGTCGAGCTGGAAGCACGCGGGCCAGTAGACCTGCTTCACCAGCGCGCCGGGCATCCGGATCGGTTCGAAGACGTTGAAGCCCACGCGGTCCTTCACGCCGTTCTGCATGGGGTAATAGAGCTTCGTCTTGCGGCCGGGAAACTTCGCCATTTCGCCAATGCGCCGCAGGATTTGCTCGGACGAGAGACGCGGTTTGGGCGGCACGGGATCGAGGCATTCGATCGAAAGCTGCGGATCCATCTCGTTCAGCCAGTCATAGCTGCGATAGCGCAGATAGAGGTAACCCGCCTCGGGATCGATCTTCGCCCACTTGCCGGTATAGCCTGCCGGGCGCTCGGCGCTGAAGATGACCGAGAAATCCTGCCCCAGTTCCAAGCCGAGATCGCTGTCGTCCACCTCGTTATGCCCGTTGGGGCGCGGCATCTCGTCCACCGATCCGGACTGCACCTTCTGGGTGGTGAAGGACAGGATCCGGCACGTGCCGCGGTTGCCCGATATCCGGTAGGTCAGGTCGCCCCGGATGGGGGACTGGACATAGATGTCGTCCGGATTGGGCTGCAGGGTGTAGACCGGGTTCCACAGTGGCGCCCAGTCCGGATGCTCCGGCGTGGCATGGAAATAGGCGAAGTAGGCGTAGGACAGGCTGGTCATCGTCTGGCGATAGACATCGGCGCGATAGGCCGGATCGTCCGGGCGCCAGGTATCCTTCAGATTGTCGACCGCGCTTTCGAGGTCGGCGAGATATGCAAGAATGCTCGGCTCGATTTCCATCGTGTGGGCCTCTCCAACCCTAATGATAGCACGCACTATCTAAATGCGTTCGGCGCGGCCGGACAAGCCATTTCGCGCTGCCTGCCCCGCCAAACGCCCCGGCGATTTCGCGCGGTCAGGCTTTCTCCCTTTGGCTGCCCATCATGAACGACGCATCGATTGCCCCGGTCATCACGCCCGTGGCGAAGCCCTGGTCGGTATAGAGAAACGCCCCGGTTACCGCGCCGTTGAGCGGGCTGTTGAGCAGCACCAGCGGCCAGGCCTGGTCCTCCGCGGTGGCGATCCGGCCGAGCGAGGGATAGGGCCAGGCGTCAAGGAATTCCTGGCTGATCACATCGGCGGATTGGTCCATGAACGCGGTCTTGGTCGGGCATGGGCCGATCGCGTTGAAGCGGATTCGCCGCTCGTTCCCCAAGGCGACCGCCGCCTTGGCCACCCAGACGACCAGCATTTCCTTCGACGTGGTGTACCCGTCGCGCAGGCGCTTTTCGGGATCGGCTGCCACCCAGGCGAGCGCTTCGTCCGGATCGGCGATCGCCAGCATTTCAAGGCTTTGCGCGACGTTCTTCTGCCAACCCATCGCCGCGTCGGAAGAGATCAGCGCGATCCCCGCCCCGTCGGCCAGCGAGGGCACGAGGCACTCCACCAGCAGCCGCGTGCCGATGTAGTTGACCCGCATGCAATAGAGCGCACCCTTGATATGCGGCGGCAGGCCCGCGCAGGGGAACAGGAAGTGGATCGGCGCCTCGGCCTTCAGCGCGTCCGCCGTGGCGCGCACCTGATCGAAGTCCGAGAGGTCGCACTGATAAAAGCCCGCGTGCGGGACCTTGGGCTCCTGAATGTCGACGATGTGCACATGTGCGCCCAGATCGCCCAGAATCCGCGCCGCCGCCTCACCCATGCCGGAGGCGCCGCCGGTCACCACCACGGTTTTCCCGCGATAGCCCAGTCCATCAAGATCGCTTGCCATGTTCATGTCCTCTCCATGCGGGCGGCGTCGCGTGCCGTTCGATTCACGGATCGTAAGGCGAAGGCCGGCTCTTGCGCAAGATAGATAGCATATACTATCCTTATCATTCCGCGAGAGGAGACCACGATGCCGCTATTGCTTGACCGTTCCATGGATCGTTTCGAAACGGGTTCGGGCCTGCTGCTCAGCGAACATTTCCAGATGGCTTACGTCACCAACGACATCGACGCGGCGCGGGACCTGTTTTCGGGTCGATTGGGCATCCGCGAGTTTGCCCGACTGGAAGGCCAGTTGCCGCAAGGCGGTTATATCAAGGCCGATTTCGCGTGGGTCGGTACGGTGATGTACGAGGTGATCGAAGCAACCGGCCCCGGCTCCGCGATCTACAGCGACCGGCTGCCTCAGGGCGATGGCTTCCATCTACGTCACCATCATCTGGGCTTCCTGATCCATGACGAGGAGCAGTGGGAGGGTGTGTTCCGGCAGGCGGAGCGCAACGGCTGGGCGGTCCCCTATCGCAGCCGTAATCCACTGCTGCAGGCCTGCTTCGTCGATGTACCGGAGCTTGGCCATTATCTTGAATACCTGTTTGCGGAGCAGGCCGGGCTGGATTTCTTCGCATCGGTGCCGCGCAGTTGAACGGTTCCGCCCTTCGCTGCTAGGCGCTGTAGGCATCAAATGATGGAGCCGTGGTGAGCGAAGAGAGCAAAACGACGCGCAGGAAGCGGCGGACTTCGGAAGAAGTGGCCAACCGCCTGCTGGAAGCGGCGGAAGAGGAATTCAAGCGCTGCGGCTATGCCGGTGCCACGACTGCAGCCATCGCCCGGCGCGCGGAGAGCACAGAGGCGCAGCTTTTCCGCATGTTCTCATCCAAAGCTGCGCTGTTTCAGGAGGCGGTGTTCCGCCCGCTCGACGCCCACCTTGCGCAGTTCAACGAAAGCCACGCCATCGACGATCCGGCAACGGGTAGTCGCCGGGACAACGCTCAACTCTATATCAAGGAGTTGCAGCGATTTCTTCAGGAGCACTCGCAGCTTTTGCTGACTGTGCTGACCGCCAGCCTCCATGGTTCCGACATCGATGCCAGCGCCCGCGCCATTGATAGCCTGAACGGTTATTTCGAACGCGGTGCTGCGGTTCAGGCGAAACGGCTTGGTGGCCCGCCCCGCATCGATCCGAAGCTGATGGTACGCGTTTCCTTTGCTGCAGTCCTGGCCAACGTCATGTTCAAGAACGTGCTTTTCCCGCCGGGGCTGGCTTCGGATGAAGCAATCGACGAGGCGGTGCTGGAATTCGTGCTCGACGGGATCAATGCCAACGAGGATTGAGGCCCGACGGCTCGCAAAAGCGGAGGGGCGGACGTTATCGCCCGCCCCTCGCCAGACCGTTACAGCGCGTCGCCGCCGAAACGCACGCGCAGGCGCACACCGTACATGCGCGGTTGACCGAGGATCAGCGAGTCATAACCCGTTGAATTCCAGGCATTGCCGACGAAGACGGGATACTTCTCATTCGTCAGGTTGCTGACGAAACCGGATAGATCGACCGGGCTGCCGGCGATCGAGTTCCAGTTTGCGTTCAGGTTCCAGAGATTGCTCGACGGCAGCCAGCCGATCGGGCTGTCGTTGGCAGCAAGCTGCTGCGCGGTGTAGGTATAAGTGGCCGAGAACGAGACCTTGCCGATGCTGTCATCCAGCGGCAGCGTATAGGTGCCCGTCAGCGTCACCCGGTGCTTCGGCGAAAGCGGCAACACGCCGCCCACTGCCGCGCCCGTCGACGGCGGTAGATAGCCGGGGATCGAGGGCGGCGTATAAGACTTCAACTTGGTATCGAGCCAAGTGTAGCCGCCCGTGAGGTTGAAGCCCATCCAGTTCAGCGCGCCTTCCGCCTCGATGCCCTGAATGCGCGACTTGCCGGCGTTGACGATCACCTGAGAGGGCGATGCCCCCGCCACCGTGCCGTCCGGAATGAGGTTGGCCGAAAGCTGCTGGTCGCTGAAATCGTTGTAGAATCCGGCAAGGTTCAGATAACCCGATACTTTGCCGTGGAAGCTGGCCTTCGCGCCGATCTCATAGGCGTCGACCTTTTCCGGTCCCCAGCCCACCGGAACCGTGTTCGATACGTTGACGTTGCCCTGCCTATAGCCGCGCGCATATTTGGCGTAGACCATGACGTCCGGCATGATCTTGTAGTCCAGGCTGACCAGCCAGGTTGGCTTTTCGGACTTCTGGCTTAGCGATGTAAGGCAATCCTCCCCCGTCGGTGCCGGGCGGGTGGGATAGGCAGCGCAGAAGAAGGACGGCGTATCGTTGGTGATGCGGACCGTACGGGTCCCCCCCTCCCCGCGCACTTTGTCCATCGTATAGCGGATGCCGCCCGTCAGCGAGAGGTCTTCGACGATCTTGTAGGTCGCCTGCGCGTAGAGGCCGATGTTGCGATACCAGTACCGGGTTAGCGAGTTCTGCAGGATCGAGGGGATTTGCTTGATCCCCAGGCTGTTGAGGTTGGTGCAGACGTAGTTCGCGATGTCCGAACAGGAGGACGTAGTGAACACCGGGATCGGCAGCCCGGTCTGTGCCGGCGAAAGCACCGTGGTGATCTGGGAAACCGTGCCCTGCCAGTTCGAGAGCGGCCCCGATCGTTCATAGTAGACGCCGCCCTGATAGATCAGCTTGTTATCCGACGTTCGGCCCTGCAACTGAAATTCGTCGGTAAAGGTCCACTGGTCGATATTGTTCAGGCTCCTGGCCGGCGTAACGCCCACCCAGGTGACCGGCAGGCCCTGATAAGTCAGGTTGTCGGCACCGACATTGAACGCCTGCGCCTGCGTGAATTCCTGATAGCTGGCGATGTTCTTCAGCGTGATCGTATCGCTGGCCTGCCAGGTCGTGGTGTTGATCAGTGAGAGGCTGTCGATCTTCAGGAAGGGATTGGGGTGGCCGCTTTCGACGTCCCAGTATCCGTAATCCTGCGCCTCTGCCCGCGCCAAAGTTCCGGCGCAGACCATTGGGGCGAGGTAAGAGGCGGTGGAGCCCGGCGTGGGTGGCGCAAATCGATCTGGCACGCCATCGCGGCAGCCCGGCGTGTTGGCGACGACGATCTTGCCGGTCGTGCCGTTGGTGCGCGAACGGGTGTAGCTGGCGATAGTGTAGTTTTCGAGGTCCGGCGTGATTTCCGCCAGCACGGAGCCTCGGAAAGCCCAATAGTCCACATCGCCGAAATCGTCGGGACCGATGCCGGAACGGTTGTGCAGATACCCATCGCGGACCTGGCGATCGACGCCCAGGCGAACCTTGAACGTTTCGGCAAGCGGCACGTTCACGACGGCCTGGAACCGTCGCATGTCGAAGTTGCCGATCGATCCCTCGGCATAGCCGCCGAAGTCGTCCTTGGGCCGCTGGGGCACCAGCAGCACCGCGCCGCCGGTGGTATTGCGGCCGAACAGCGTGCCTTGCGGGCCCTTCAGCACCTGCACGTTCTGAAGATCGAAGAACATGCCGACGCCGGCGCCGTTGCCGCCCGGCGTACCGCCTTGCGCGCGCGGACCGACCACATCGGCGAAATAGACGCCGACCGAAGGCGAAGTGTAACTTTCCTGTGTGAACCCGCGGATCGCGAAAGTCGCGGTTTCACCGCCGTAGCGTGCGTTGGAGGAAAGCGAGGGCGTGTAGGTCGCCAGATCGGCGCCCGATACCACGTTGCGGTTGCTCAATTGATCCTGGTTATAGACCGTGATCGAGATGGGGACGTCCTGCAGTCGCTCCTCGACGCGACGTGCGGTGACCACGATTTCGTCGACATTTTCCTGCGCGAGTGCCGGTGCGGAAAATCCAACTACGGTTCCCGCCAAAAGCATGGCGCGGTAAACGGATTTCGTCATTACCCTCTCCCCATCTATATCGTTGTTTTTGAACTTTATTCTCTACCGTCATCCTGTTTGTAAGTGAGTGTGGCGGACCTTGCAGGCTGATCGCAGAAGCCACCGTCGGCCGGCCGCATGCGGAACCGGAGCGGCTGGCAGCGCATGATGCGCGCGGTGATTTGCTGGAAGGCCACGGCGTGATCCAGTCTGATGTCGCGGCAAATAATCTAGTTGTCGCTATTTAAAGAGTCGAGAAAGCGCACTTATGATTTTCATGAATGAGATGAACATAACGCCGGGGCGAAGTGCAGCGGCCGCCCGCTTCTTGATGAGGCGGGCTTATTTATCTCTTCTGCGCGACAACACGACTGACACCCCTCTTCCAGAGAGATAATCTTCAGACATATTTCAGAAACGAAGGGTCAATCCTCGCACGTCAGGTTTCTGGTTTGAAAACCGGTACTGTCCGCGCGCTTTTTGTCTGGTGGCCGTTAGCCGGACCGGTGCTTTCGCGTTCGACCAGCGAATAGCTCAATTCCACGCACTCGTTCCCATCCGGCTTTTCGCGCGGGGCGCCGCCGACCAACAGGTCAACCGCCACGGCAGCCATTTCCGCATTCGGCTGGTTGACCGTGGAGAGCGGCGGCCAGGCCATGCGGGAGATTTCGTCGTCGTCGAACCCGGTGATCGACAGTTCGGCAGGCACGGAAACGCCGTGCCGCATTGCCACCACCATCGCTGCGAACGCCATCTTGTCATTGCTCGCAAAAATCGCGGTGGGCCGCCGACCATCGGCAAAAATCGCCTCCGCAGCAGCGAGGCCGGACTTGAAACTGAAATCGCCCTGCAGGACCCGGCGCGTGGGAATCTCGATCCCTGCCGCAGCGCAGGCATCGGCAAAGCCCTGCCAGCGCAAGGCCGAGGCGCTGTGGCCGGGATGGCCGAGAATGAAGGCGATGTCCTGGTGGCCTAGCGCAATCAGTCGCTCCGCCATTTCGCGCGCGGCGGCCCGGTCGTCGATCCGCACTTGCATCGCGCGGTCGGGCTCGGTTGCTGGGGATAGGCGCACCACCGGAATACCGTGACTGTCGAACAGGTCGAGCAATTCCGTCCAGTCGCAGACCGGAGCCGCCAGAATGGCGCCGGACAGCGAAAGTTCGCGCAGCGTGGCATCTATCTGCGCCAACCAGTCCGGACGGTCACGCTCCACCTCTTCAACGACAAGGTGATGACTGCAGGCCCGGCATTGCGCCAGCGCGCCGCGCTGAAGGTCGGCGGCATAGCCCGAGACCGGATCGTCCACGAACAGGCCGACAAGGAAGGAGCGCGAACTGGAAAGGCCGCGCGCGAAGGCATTCGGCTTGTAGGCCATTTCGTCGACGACGCGCATTACACGTTCGCGAATCTCATCGCGCACATGCTGTTCGCCATTGATCACGCGCGATACCGTCTTGGGTGAAACCCCCGCACGCGCGGCAACGTCCTTGATCGTAACTGCCTTCAAGCCATTCTCCATGCCAGTGCAGCAGGATAACCCGCTCGAACCACAGCGAACATCGCGATGATGAGATAGCAGATGCCGGGAACGACCAGCGACGGCAAGAGGCCGATGCCATCGGCCAGCGCTGCCGTTGCCATGGGGACCACGGCACCGCCGACAACAGCCATGCACAGGGCCATGGATGCATAAGGCACCGCGGCCTGCTCGTCCGGCAGGGCCAGGGCGAAAAGCGTGGGGTACATGACCGAATTGCAGACGCCGACGGCGATAAGCGCGGCCGCACCGGCCATCCCGTGGCCGAATGTCGCAATCGTCACCAGAACGGTGGCCGCAAGGGCGGTCGCGGCAAGAACTCGCGTGGCGGGCCAGCGGCCTAGTGCCAGAGAACCGGCGAAGCGGCCCATCATGGCGCCCCCCCAATAGAGGCTGACAAGGCGCCCAGCCGTGACCGGATCGGCGCCAATGATTTCGGGAAGCACGAGGTAATTGGTCAGCAAAGTGCCGATCGTCACTTCCGCCCCGACATAGCCGAACATCGCGATGCAGCCGGCCGTCAGGCGGGGAGTCGACAGCACGCCCAGCAGGCCGGACAACGACACCCGTTCCGGCGGGGTTGTTCCCTGCAGAAGATCGCGATTGCGAAAATACGACCAGGCCATGGCCAGCAGCACCACGAAACTGGCGATGAACGGTACTGCCACCATCAGCCACGCGGCGGCATCCCCCCCGGCGCTGCGGTTACTCAGCAGGAACGATGCGCCCAGCAGCGGGGCCAGCACCGTACCGATCGAATTGAACCCCTGCAGCAAGGTCATTCGCGCAATCGCCCGGTCCGTTCTCTCGACAAGGGTAATCACGACGTTGCCGGCAATCTGCAGGAAGGTAATCCCGCCCGCCAGCGCCAGCAGCGCGATCAGCACCAGCGGATAGTCGTGCAACGCCGCCGCACCGACGAATCCCAGGCTACCCGCCGCCATGACCGCGCAGCCCACCGCGATCACCCGCATATAGCCGATTCGCACCAGCAGGGCGGTGATTGGCAGCGCGAACAGCAGATAGCTGGAATGAAACGCCGCCTGCACCAGTGCCGCGCGCGTATAGTCCAGCCCCATGAGAAGTTTCAGCCGCGGCACCAGCAGACTCACCAGCGAAACCACGAAACCGCCCATGAAATAGGTTCCGATCGACAGGTTGAACATGCGCGCGGCACGCAGTCGTTCCGCCGTGACTGGCGCTGGCGCGGTATCTTCCGCTGCACCGGCATATCCGCCAGACCGTGAGACCATGGTGGCACCCCCTCATTTTATTTTGTGCGCCATTCATAGCCAGTTTTCGGCAAATTCGCGCGCATCCTTTCCGCGCTATCGACAAGAAAGGGCAACAATGTCGCAACAATGCCTTCAGAGTCCGATTGACAACGATGTCAGACTTTGCAATCAGGCCCCCAAGCCGACCAAGATGCGGCGGGGAGGATCATGAAAGCTCAACCGAATATTCGGCAGCGGCGCGCCCGTCTGCATGCCTTGCTCCGGTCCACCCGACTGGCTGGGCTGGCCCTCGCCTTTCCGGCGGTGGTTTTCCCGGCATCGGTGATGGCCCAAACCACCGGCAGCGCCACCACGACCCCGGCTGCGGCAGAAAAGCCCGCGACTGGCGTGTGGCAGGATAAGTCCCGCCCTGCGCAGGAGCGTGCCGACGCGCTGGTCAAGGCCATGACGCTCGAAGAGAAGCTGGCGATGGTTCACGGCCTGTTTCCGCCGCAAACCAAGAATCCGCCCGCCGACATGATCCCGTCCGCCGGCTATGTTGCTGCCATTCCGCGCCTTGGCATTCCGGCCATGCGCGAAAGCGACGCCTCGCTGGGTGTTGCCAACCAGGTGGAACAGCGCAAGGGCGACGTGGCGACCGCGCTGCCTTCCGCCCTCGCCACGGCAGCCGGTTTCGACACCGATATTGCCTATGCCGGCGGGGCGATGATCGGCGCGGAAGCCCGTGCCAAGACTTTCAATGTCTTGCTGGCAGGCGGCGTCAACCTGACCCGTGACGCCTGGAACGGCCGCAACTTCGAATATTTCGGCGAAGATCCGCTGCTCTCGGGCCTGATGGCCGGGGCCGCCGTCCGCGGCGTGCAGTCGAACAACATCGTCTCCACCGTAAAGCACTTCGTGCTCAACAGCCAGGAAACCGGCCGCACTATCCTGGACGCGCGGATCGACACGGTGGCGCTGCGCGAAAGCGACCTGCTGGCTTTCGAGATCGCCATTGCCGATGGCAAGCCAGGCTCGGTCATGTGCGCTTACAACCGGATCAACGGCGACTATGCCTGCGAGAACAGCTTCCTGCTGACCGATGTGCTGCGCAAGGAATGGAACTATCCCGGCTTCGTGATGTCGGACTGGGGCGCGGTCCACTCCACTGAGAAGGCCGCCAACGCCGGGCTCGACCAGGAATCCGGACAGGAGCTGGACTCCAGCATCTTCTTCGGCACGCCGTTGGCCAAGGCCGTGGCGGAAGGCCGCGTATCGAAAGCGCGGCTGGATGAAATGGTTGGCCGTATCCTCACGGGGCTGATCGCCACCGGCGCTTACGACCATCCGTTGCCGACAAGTGCGCAGCCGATCGACTACGAAACCCATGCCAAGGTGGCGCAGCACGCCGCCGAAGCGGGGATCGTCCTGCTCAAGAACACCGGCAATATCCTGCCACTGGCGCGAGAAGCCAAGACGATCGCAGTCATCGGCGGCCATGCCGACGTGGGCGTGCTGTCCGGCGGCGGATCGTCGCAAGTGCGGTCGGTCGGCGGTGTGCCGATCGAAATTCCGCTAACCAGCGGCGCGGCAGCCTCATTTGCGCGCGTCACCTATCATGCTTCGTCCCCGCTCGAAGCGATCCGCGCGCTGGCGCCGAACGCCACTGTCCGCTTCGTGGACGGCAGCGATCCGGCGGCAGCCGCCGCAGCGGCCAAGCAGGCGGATATTGCCATCGTCTTTGCCACTCAGTGGCAGACAGAGGCACAGGATGCGCCGTCCCTTTCGCTCCCCGATGGGCAGGACGCGCTGATCGGCGCGGTTGCCGGGGCGAATTCACGCACGGTCGTCGTGCTCGAAACCGGCGGCGCGGTGCTGATGCCGTGGCTGGATCGTGTGCCTGCCGTGGTCGAGGCATGGTATCCCGGGCAGCGGGGCGGTCAGGCGATTGCCCGCGTGCTGTTCGGCGAAGTCGACGCATCCGGCCGCCTGCCGCTCAGCTTCCCCCGCTCGCCCAGCCAGTTGCCGCGTCCGGAGCCGGTACAGATGCCCGCCGGGGCGTCCGACAATGGCGCAGCAGCCAATGCGGCGCTGGGTGACGCAGCGAAGCTGCCCCCCTACCCCATCGAGTACAAGGAAGGCGCCGACGTTGGCTATCGCTGGTATGCAGACAGCAAACAAAAGCCGCTGTTCCCGTTCGGGTTCGGCCTCAGCTATGGCCACGCCGCCTTCTCAAACGCCAGTTTTTCGGGCGGTGCGGCACCAGGTGCAAGCGTAACCGTCCGCAACGACGGCAAGCGGGTGACGACCGTGGTGCCGCAGCTCTACGCCACGATCCCCGGCGTCGCTACGCCGCGACTGGTGGGTTGGGCCCGCCGCGTTCTGCAGCCGGGCGAGAGTGCAACGCTCACGATCAAGGCCGATCCGCGCCTGCTGGCACGCTGGAACACCCAGGGCGCGGCGCAAGGTTGGCACATTTCAACAGGAAATTACAAACTGACGCTGGCTACGGACGCCGAGAACGTAGTCGCTGAAAAGATTGTTAATTTGGACGGTGTCCGACTTGGCGTTACTGCCGCCGAAACTGGTGGCAACAAAGGCGCAAAAAACAAGACACATTGACAACGATGTCGGCAATGTTAGCAAAGCAGATCAAGACGGCGTCAATGCCGCGATGACTGCAGAATACTGGCAGTAACAGGGAGAGGGTATCATGAAGGGTTCACGCCTTGCGTCGTCGTTCGCGCGATCGACGTCAGCAATAGCTATGCTGGCGGGTCTGGTTGCGCCAGGCGTCGCCATCGCGCAGGATGCTGCAGCACCGGACAGCGCGGCCGTCGATGCGAACGAAATCGTCGTCACCGGCGTTCGCGCGTCGCTGGAACGGTCCGCTGAAATCAAGCGCAATTCCAACGGCGTCGTCGACGCCATTTCGGCCGAAGACATCGGCAAGTTTCCGAATACCAACCTTGCAGAATCGCTGCAGCGCATTCCCGGCGTTTCGATCGACCGTGTGAACGGCGAAGGTTCGACCGTTACCGTGCGCGGCTTCGGCGCGCAGTACAACCTTGTCACGCTCAATGGCCGCCAGCTGGCCACCTCGGACATTACCGCAGTCGGCGGCGACCAGGGTGGTGACGGCGCTTCGGGCACCGGCCGTTCGTTCGACTTCTCGAACCTCGCGTCGGAAGGCATCCAGACCCTTCTGGTCTACAAGACGTCGCGCGCGGCAGTTCCTTCGGGCGGCATCGGCGCCACGATCGACATCCGCAGCCGCCGTCCGCTGGACAACAACGAAAGCGGCTTCCAGGGTTCGGTCGGCGCCAAGGCCAGCTACGACACCAGCGCCGACGATTGCATCAGCTGCGGCGCCCATGTGACGCCGGAATTTTCGGGCATCGCCAGCTGGAGCGATCCGGATCAACGTTTCGGCGTGGCCCTTTTCGGCAGCTACCAGAAGCGCAACTTCAGCGTTCCCAGCCAGGCGAACGATGACTGGAACATCCGCACTTTGTCGGATTTCCTGAATCCCGCCAATGGCTTCGTGAACGCGAATACCAAGTACACCAACCTGCCCAGCGATCCGAACGTGCTGGTGGCCGTCCCCAACGACAGCCGCTACCACTTCTCGGAAAACAGCCGCGAACGCATCAACGGCCAGGCCGTTCTGCAGTACAAGCCCACCGATACCCTGACGCTGACCGTAGACGGCCTCTACGCACAGCTGCGGGAATCGGAACGCCGCTCCACGCAGTCGAACTGGTTCAACCGTCCCTTCGATCAGGTCGGCTTCGACGACGCTTCGGACGGAATTGCCACCACGCAGTTCCTGCATGAAACGATCAACGGCGTGAAGGACGCCGCGTTCGAACAGGCCTATCGCGCCCAGAAGAACCGCCTCTACGACATCGGCGCCAATGTTGCCTGGCAGGCAACCGATCGCCTGTCGTTCACGCTGGACGGCCACTTCGGCAAGGCGGACAGCACGGGTGACAACCCGAACGGCCAGACCTCGACCACTGTCGCGATCAACACGCCGGTCGTGACGTCGCAGTCTCTGACCTGGACAAAGGGCGGTTTCCCGCAGCAGGCCTTCACCTTCAACGATTGCGTGGGCAGCACCACCCCCGCGGGCGTGGCCTTCACCAAGGGCAACTGCGACGGCAAGCTGGACGAAGGCGACCTGTCCGGCGCTATCCAACGCCAGTTCGACTCCGCACAGACCCAGCGCGTTAAGGAACTGCGCCTGGACGGCAAGTTCGACCTTGGCGGCGACAGCCATTTCGATTTCGGCGGCAACTATCGCACCACCAAGACGCGCCAGACGCAGTACAACACGCGTCAGGTTCTGGGTGACTGGGGCAACTCGCTTCCGCCTGAAATCGCTGCCGTTGCGCCGGGCCAGGTCTTCCAGTTCTGCAATACCTGCCAGTTCCACCACAACAACGCGAACTCCGACGCCAACACGATGGTCGCATGGCGCACAGAGGACGCGACGAAGCTCTACAACACGCTGTTCAACTACTACAGCGGCATCACCAACGACGGCATCAAGCACAACAACAATATCGACGCGAATAACGACAACCGCGTCCAGGAAGACATCTGGGCGGTCTACGGCCAGTTCACCTGGAACGGCCAGATCGGCGACATGAATGCCCAGCTGGTTGCCGGTGCCCGCTTCGAAAGCACGAAGGTCAAGGCTGTTTCGCTGCAGCCGATTCCGCTGGCGATCGTGTGGCAGGCGGATAACGACTTCAACATCCTGTACACCGCCGATCGCCAGGAAGTGAAGAACAGGGGTAGCTACAACAACTTGCTGCCGGCGTTCGACTTCTCGATCGACTTCACGCCCACGCTGAAGGGTCGCTTCTCCTACGGCAAGTCGATCGCGCGCGCGCCTTACGGCAACCTGTTCGCCTCGACCACTGTCGGCTCGCCGCCGCGCCCGACCGCGATCGGCGGCGTCGCGACTGGCAACGCCAACAACACCGACCTCGATCCGTTGAATTCGGACAACTTCGACGTGTCGCTCGAATGGTATCCGCACAAGGATGTCTACCTTTCGATCGGCTTCTTCGACAAGCGCGTCCACAACTTCATCGGCAACACGCTGGTCAACCGTTCGCTGTTCGGGCTGGCCGATCCCACCTCGGGCGCGGCAGGAACGCGTTCGGGTACCGCCAAGACGCAGTTGCAGTCGACCTTCGGTGCCGACATCACCGACGTGAACCTGTTCACCTACACCGCGCTGCTTCAGCAGAACAACGGCGACGTGAATGCGGCCAACGCCCAGTTCGCTGCGCATTACAATACGCAGACCCGCGCGCTGGATCAGGGCTTTGTGGACAGCACGCTGGCAGCGGTCGACATCGTTGCCGATGCCAACGATCCGCAGTTCAACTTCTCGGTCAACACGCCGATCAACAACAAGGACGCCGAAATCTACGGCGTGGAACTGGCTGGCCAGTACTTCCTTGGTGAGACCGGCCTTGGCGTGGCCGCCAGCTACACGCTGGTGCGCGGCGACGTGGGCATCGACGTTGCTGCGGACCCCAGCGTCGACCAGTTCGCGCTGGTTGGCCTTTCGGACACAGCCAACGTGACGCTGATCTACGAAAAGTACGGCATCTCGGCTCGTCTCGCCTGGAACTGGCGCGACAAGTTCCTGAGCCAGCTGAACCGCGACAGCTATCACAATCCGGTCTTCACGGCGCCTTACAGCCAGGTCGACCTGAGCGTGAGCTATGACATCACGCCGAAGATCACCGTCAGCTTCGAAGGCATCAACCTCTTCGAGGAAGGCGTGCGGACCTACGGCCGTGACAAGATGAACACCTGGTTCGAATCCGAAGGCTCAGCCCGCTACTTGCTGGGTGCCAGCTACAAGTTCTGAGAATAACTGCCGCCCACGCGAAGAAGGTCAGCTTGATATGGCTTTCTTCGTGTGGGATGGCAGTCCCATACGCATGCTGGCGATAGAACATGACCGACCCCGTACTACTCAATAACGTCGATCATCACGACCTGCGGATACGCGCGGATTACGGGGCGGAACTGGGTGATGCCGTCAATCAGGTGACGGTGTTTGCCCCTGAATTTGAGGCATTGTCACGCGAATACCCGATCGTATTTCGCCGCGATGCCGCAGGAGCCTTTCGGGCCGTCGCACTGCTCGGTTTTGCACAAGACGAAAATCTGTATCTCGATGGCCCGCACTGGAATGCGCGCGTCATCCCTGCCCTCGTGGCGCGCGGTCCGTTCTCCATCGGGGTGCCAACGGCGGGCGAGCCGGGCGAGCCGATGATTCACATTGCGCTTGATCATCCCCGGATCTCTCATGATCAAGGCCACCGCGTGTTCCTCGATCACGGCGGCAATGCGCCTTATCTCGATCATGTCGCGGCAATGCTGCGCATGATCTATGCGGGAACCCAGATCGGTCCCGCCATGATCGCCGCTTTCGATGAAGCCGGCCTGCTGGAAGCGGCGACATTGCAGATGGAAGCGGCCGATGGCCGGCGCTTCGTTATTCCCGATTGCTGGACGATTTCGCAATCACGCTTCGCCGCTTTGGACGGTGCGCAGCTTGCAAAGCTGCACGACGGGGATTTCCTTCGTTGTGCGGTCTGGCTGATGTCCTCAATCGGCAATCTTTCCGCACTGGTCGATCGCAAGCTGGCTCGCGATGGCGGAAGCTGATCGCCCAATAGGTCAAGCTGCCGACATGCGGTGCACCCGCGTTCTCGAGGGTGCCACGCTAGAGAATCTGGACCTCACCGCGCTGATCGAAGCGGGAGAACCGGTTATCCTTCGCCAGGCCGCTGCCGATTGGCCGTTGGTGCGTGCGGGCAAAGCCTCGCCGGAATCCGCTGCCCAGATCCTGCGTCAGCATGATGCCGGACTACCTATGGTCGCCTACATCGGCGATCCCAGCATTGCCGGACGGTTCCACTACGATTCCGAGTTGGCCGGGCTCAACTTCACCACTGAACGCGGCATGTTGTCCGCATTCCTCGATCGTCTGCTGGCTCTGCGCGCTTCTGCCGATGCCCCCGCAATTTATTTGGGCTCGACAGACCTCGATACGTTTCTTCCGGGAATGCGCACGTCGCATCAAGTCTCCCCGGCGGACGGCACCTTCGACCGCCATCCGCCGCTTGCGAGTGCATGGATCGGAAATCGTACCATCGCCGAAACGCATTGGGACATGTCGAACAACATGGCCATATGCGCGGTCGGCCGACGGCGCTTCACGCTGTTTCCGCCCGATCAGATAAGCAATCTCTATCCCGGCCCGATCGAGCCAACTCCGGCCGGGCAGATCGTCAGCATGGTCGATCCCGCGCGGCCTGACTTCACCCGCTATCCCGGCTTCCCCAAGGCTCTGCAAGCCGGACAGGTCGCCGAACTGGAACCAGGGGACGTGCTGATCTACCCGGCGCTGTGGTGGCACCGGGTAGAGGCGCTGGACGATTTCAACGTGCTGATCAATTACTGGTGGAACGCCGCGCCAACGTTCCTGGACGACCCGATGACCACGCTGCTCCACGCGTTGCTCAGCCTGCGTGACCGGCCGGCGCACGAAAAGGCTGCCTGGCGCAACATTTTCGATCATTACATCTTCGGCCCGCAGGACGCCGCTGCGGCACATCTGCCCGCGAAAGCGAAAGGGCCGCTCGCCCCGTTGGACCTCACAATGGCGCGTCGATTGCGGGCGCTGATCGGCAACAGGATCAATCGATGAACACATTCGCACGCAAACGCGTGGTCGTTGCCGGTGGGGGCACCGCCGGATGGCTGGCGGCGACGGCCATCATCCGCCAGCTGGCCGGGCTGGTGGACGTGACGCTGGTGGAATCCGACGATATCGGCACCGTCGGCGTTGGGGAATCGACGATCCCCACGATCCGTACCTTCCATGATTTCATCGGCGTGGATGAGGCGGAATTCGTCCGTGCCACCAATGCCACGTTCAAGCTGGGCATCTCGTTCGAAAACTGGGACCGCGTCGGCGACCGTTATTTCCATCCGTTCGGTTCGGTGGGCAAGTCCACATTCGTGGCCGATTTCCAGCATTTCTGGCTGGAGGCGCGCAAACAGGGTTTCGGCGGCGACTACGGCGACTATTCGCTGGAGCAGCAGGCGGCGGACGCCGGAAAGTTCCCGGCAGCGGGCGATTTCTCGGCCGGCTACGCCTATCACCTGGACGCAACGGCCTATGCCCAATTTCTGCGCCAGCTAGCCGAAGGCGCGGGTGCTCGCCGGGTCGAAGGCCGCATCATAAGCGTTGAACAGCACGGCGAAAGCGGCGATATCGATGCCCTCGTGCTGGAATCCGGCGCGCGGGTCGAAGGCGATCTGTTCATCGATTGCACCGGTTTTCGCGCCCTGCTGATCGAACAGACCCTGAAAACCGGCTTCGAAGACTGGAGCCATTGGCTGCCGACGAACAGCGCCTTTGCAGTACAGACGGAGTTTGCCGGCGATCCGGCGCCGTACACGCGTGCCATCGCACATGGCGAAGGTTGGCGCTGGCGCATCCCGTTGCAGCACCGGGTCGGCAACGGCATCGTCTATGCCAGCGATTTCCTGTCCGACGATGCGGCCCGGGATCGGCTGCTGCAGACGCTGGACGGAACGCCCCTGTTCGACCCACGTTTGCTGCGCTTCACCACCGGAATGCGCAAGCAGGTCTGGAACCGCAACTGCATCTCGCTGGGTCTTGCCAGCGGCTTCATCGAACCGCTTGAATCGACCAGCATCCATTTGGTGATGATTGCGGTTACCTGGCTGATCCAGAGCTTTCCGTTCGGGCCGGACACCACCGCCGCGGCGGCATGGTTCAATGCCCGGTCGCGCCATGAGTGGGAACACGTGCGCGATTTCATCGTGTTGCACTATGCCATGACGCATCGCGAAGACACTGAGTTCTGGCGCACCCACCGCGCCGCCGCCGTTCCGGACAGTCTTGCGCAGCGGATCGCCCTGTTTCGCGAGGCGGCGATTGCCCATCAGGGGCAGGACGAGATGTTCCGCGTCGATTCCTGGGTTGCCGTCCTCACCGGTCAGGGCGTCTGGCCGAAGCGGCATCACATGTTGCCGTCCACGCTTCCCGCGCCGCAGTTGCAGGCCGCGCTGGGCGATCTTCAGCGCAGCATTGAGGCTGCCGTGGGGCAGATGCCGACCCACGCGGAGCGGCTGGCACAGATCGCAAATGGCGCAAGAGTGGGTGCAAGAATGGCTGAGACGGCATGAGTTGAAGGGAGCACCTTCAGTTCCGGCCGATGTCGCACAAGAACGCAGCTATATCGCCAAGCGACAGTGTCATTGCGTTCGGACACCCCTGTAGCGCCGCCAGCGGCATGGCATCGGCATAGGCTGTGGATGGATCCTCCACGATTGCAGTGCCGCCGGCATCGGCAATGGCCCGCAGCCCTTTGGCGCCATCCGGACTGGCCCCGGTAAGGATAACGCCGATCGCGCCGGCGTCGAAGGCATCCGCAACGCTTTCGAACAGCACGTCGATCGAAGGGCGGGAATGCAGTACCGGCTCGTCGCTCGACAGCGCCAGCGTGCCTTCCGCCTCCACCAGCATGTGATATCCGGGGGGCGCAAAATAGACCGTACCGGGCAGCGCCGGCTCCTTGTCCTCCGCCTCTCGCACCGGGACGCGGCACTTTTGCCCGAACAGGGGTGCCAGGACGTTGCCGCTATCGGCAGGCATGTGGATCACGACAAGGATCGGCACCGGATAGTCATCGGGCAGCGCCGAAAGAATCCGGGAGAGCGCCTCGATACCGCCTGCCGACGCGCCGATCGCGACCACGCGAAGGCTACTGGCAAGCGGTCCGGCAGAGGTCATCCTTCGCGCTTTCTATAGATCTTGTCCTCCCGCACGAAATCGCCAAATGCGTTCGCACAGGCCGAAAAGCGGATGTTCTCCTTCGCACCCAGCCCCAGAAATCCGCCGCGGATCAGCGAGTCCCGGAACAGACCGATAGCGCGATCCTGCAGTTCGCGATCGAAGTAGATCAGCACGTTACGGCAAGAGATCAGGTGCATTTCCGAGAATACCGCATCGGTGACAAGACTGTGATCGGAAAACACCACCCGGTCCCGCAGGCTCTTGTCGAACACGGCGCTATCGTAGGCCGTACTGTAATAGTCCGAAAGTGACGATTTGCCGCCGGAAGCGCGGTGATTTTCCGTAAAGGTCCTGATCCGATCGAGCGGATATATCCCACGCGAGGCGAGGTCGAGCGCATCCTGGCTGATATCGGTGGCATAGAACAGCGTGCGCTCTTCCAGCCCCTCTTCGCGGAACAGGATCACATAGGAATAGAGTTCCTCCCCCGCGCTGCACCCCGCGATCCAGACCTTGAGCGAGGGATAGGTGCGCAAGTGCGGCACCACCTTCTCGCGGATCGCGCGGAAGAACGAAGGGTCGCGGAACATCTCGCTGACCTGCACGGTAAGATAGCCGAGCAGACGCGGCAGCATCGCCGGTTCGTGCAACAGCCGTTCCTGCATCATGGAGAAGTTGGCAAGCCCCATCCTCTCTCGCGCCTGCCGCAGCCGCCGCCGCACCGATGCCTGCGAATACTGCCGAAAATCGTAATGATAACGCTGGAACAGTGCTTCCAGCAGCAAACGGATCTCGATATCCTCGACCGGATCGGACATGTCAGCGCGGCATCCAGACGCGCACCAGCGACAGCAACTTGTCGACATCCAGCGGCTTGGCCATGTAATCGTTCGCGCCGGCCTCTATGCAGCGTTCCTGATCGTCGGGCATGGCCTTGGCAGTCAACGTGATGATCGGCAGCTTTTTCCAGCGCGAGTCCTTTCGGATTTCACGTGTCGCGGCAAGACCATCCATCACCGGCATCATCACATCCATCAGCACAAGGTCGATCTGCCCCCCGTCGACCGCCCTTTCCGCCGATTTGTCGAGCGCCTCTATCGCTTCCCGGCCGTTGCGGGCCACTTCGATCACCGCCCCTCTAGGCTCCAGGATATTGGTGAGCGAATAGACGTTGCGCACGTCATCCTCCACCACCAGTATCCGGCGGCCCTCCAGCACGGCATCGCGGCTGCGGGCCTGCTGGATCATTCGCTGCTGCTCGGCCGGCATTTCGGTGACCACCTGGTGCAGGAACAGCGATACCTCGTCCAGCAGTCGCTCGGGCGAGCGCGCGCCCTTGATGATGATCGAATCCGAATAGCGCCGCAGGCGCTGCTCGTCCGCCGCCGAAAGCTCGTGCCCGGTGTAGACGATCACCGGCGGGAAACTGTGGTCCCCCTGTTCACGCAGCGTTTCGAGCAGAGTGAAGCCGGAGGCATCCGGCAGCTTCAGATCCAGCACCATGCAATCGAAAGTCTCGTGCCGCAGGCGTTCGATGCATTCGGCGGCGCTGCCCACGCCCACGGTTTCGACTTCGGCAGAGCCAAGCAATGTCGAAACGGCTTCGCGTTGCCGCTCGTCATCCTCGACGATCAGCACCCGGCGCACGTCCTGCGCCAGCTTGTCCGCCAGCGCCTGAAGCACGTCCATCAGTTCGTCACGCCGAACGGGCTTCAGTAGATAGCCGATGGCGCCCAGCGAAAGCGCGGTCTGGGCATGATCGCTGGCCGATACGACATGAACCGGAATGTGCCGCGTGGCGACATCGCCCTTGAGACGGTCCAGCAGGGCCAGTCCGGACTGGTCCGGCAGACCCAGATCGAGCACCACCGCGCTGGGCCGGTATTGACGCGCCAAGACCAGAGCCTCTTCCGCGGTTCCGGCGACAAGGCAATGGAAACCCAGCTCATGCGAAAGATCGCGAACGATGGCGGCAAAGCTTTCGTCATCCTCGATCACCAGCAGGATGCGTTCACCGCCGCCCAGTCTGTCCCGATCGTCGTCGACCTTGCGGACAAACGCTGCCGGCCTTGGCATGGCGGCGGAAGACGGCGGCCCAGGGTGGCGATCCGCGACGGAAGGTTCCTGCCCTGCCGCCGCTTCGGCAGTTGTCGGATCGTAGGCCAGCGGCAGGGAAAGCGTGAAACGGCTGCCCTCGCCCGGCTTGCTTTGTACCGTGATCGCCCCGCCCAGCAGGCGCGCCAGTTCGCGAGAGATCGACAGGCCCAGCCCGGTGCCGCCGTACTTGCGGCTGATCGTGCCGTCGGCCTGCCGGAACGCCTCGAAAATTTCGCGCTGCTGGCTCTCGGCGATTCCGATGCCGCTGTCGGTCACCGAAACCTTAATACCCTCGGCCCCATCGGCTTCGATGGCCAGCGTGACGCTGCCTGCCTCGGTGAACTTGAAGGCGTTCGAAAGCAGGTTCTTGACGATCTGATCCAGTCGCTGCCGGTCGGTATCGATCGTGCCGGGGCAGTCCGCCGCGATGGCGATGGCGAAATCCAGGCCGCGCTGCCGGGCAACCGGATCGAACATCTGCCGGATGTCGGCCACGAAACGGTCCAGCACGATTTTTTCGGACCGCACCTGCACATGGCCCGCCTCGATCTTCGACAGGTCCAGAATATCGTTGATCAGCGCCAGCAGATCGTTGCCCGAAGACTCGATGGTGTGGGCATAACGGATCTGCTCTTCGGAAAGGTTCCCCGCGGCATTGTCGCCCAGTAGCTTCGACAGGATCAGCAGCGAATTCAGCGGCGTGCGCAGTTCATGGCTCATGTTGGCCAGGAATTCGCTTTTGTAACGGCTTGCCTGCTCCAGTTCCTGCGCCTTTTGTTCGACGACGGAGTTCGATCGAGCCAGATCGTCCCGCTGGGCGCCCAGTTGCAGCGTCTGTTCCTCCAGCTGGGCGTTGGTCTGTTCAAGTTCGACATGCTGTTGTTCGAGGCGGACCTGCGATTCCTTCAGCACGCGGCCCTGTTCTTCCAGTTCCTCGTTCGAAACGCGCAGGTCCTCGCTCTGCACCTGAAGGGTTTCCGCCTGGCGCTGCGTCTCTTCCAAAAGATTGTGCAGTTCGGAGCGGAACCGGGCAGAGCGCAGCGCGACGCCGATGGCGCCCGATGCCTGCTGCAGGAATGTCAGCGCCAGGTCGTCCACCGGCTTCAGGAAGCCGAGTTCGACAACACCCTGGACTCCCTGGTCGGCGCTGGCGGGAGAGATGACCAAGTGGCGAGGCTTGTCATGCCCCAGGCCCGATCCGATCGCCAGATAGCCATCGGGAATGTCGCTGAGCACCGATTGCTCGCGCTCCGATGCGGCACGACCGAGCAATCCGTCTTTCGTCGTGAAGCCTTCCAGCACGCCGGCATCTGCCGGAACGCCCAACATTGCGACGCGGTGGAACTGCGTGCCATCTCCCGCATAGATTGCCCCCGCCTGTGCGCCGAGGAAACGCATCAGGAATTCCAGAATGCTTTCACCCAGGTGTTCCGTTGCCGGATCGCCCAGCATCGCAGAGGCGAGCCGCGCCTGCCCGTGCTGCAACCATTGCTCACGATCGCGTGCGCGGGTGGAACGGCGGACCAGCATACCGACCACCACCGTCAGCGCGATACCCAGCGCGGCCGCCATCAGCGCGGTGGTCCAGGCCGTCCGGTAGGCGCCGTCCATTTCTTCGACGCGGGCCTGGCGCAACCGCGCCTCTTCCTGCTCCATCTCGTCCATCTGGACGCGGATGGCGTCCATCTCCTGCTTGCCGCGGTCGGTCCTGACCACGGCAAGCGCCGCCTCGGCCCCTTCCCGACGGCGCAAGTCGATGGATTCGGTCAGCTCGGAAATCTTCGCCTCGGCATGGCGGCGTAATGTCGCCAGCCGTGCCTGCTGCGATGGATTATCCGCGGTCAATGCCGCGATATCGCGCATCTGCCCCGGAAAGCGTGCCTTTGCTTCGTTGTACGGGGAAAGGTATTGCTCGTTTCCGGTCAACAGGAATCCCCGTTGCCCGGTTTCGGCGTCCTGCAAGGTGGAAAGGATTCCCCCGAGTCCGGCGATTACCGCGTGCGAATGGGTGATCCGGCCGGCATCCACGCGCATGGTTTCGACATTGCGCACCGCAATCGTGCCACTGACAACGAAAAAAGCGACTACCAGCCCAAGGCCCAGCCATACCCGGCCTTCCAGACCGAATCGCGCCATGCCCCCCTGGGGCGCGAGCGAAGGCGACATTCTTATCCCCCCATGCAGGAAGCCGGCCGTCGAAGCGGGCCCTTCCAGCGTCAAATCAAAAAGATGGGCCGCAGCGAGCGCCCGTCCGGACGCTTACCGCAAACGGCCGCGCCCCTGCAACGAACCCGTCTGCGAATGGTTCCCGAAGGCTCCGGATTTTTGCTTACGTGCAACCTTGGCAACAGCTCCGAGGAAAAGCGACGCGGGCCCATGCACGGTCTTTGGTTTTCCGGTTCATCCGTGCTTAAGCGCGACTCCGGCTTTTCACCGCCCTTCGACGATTCCCACTTTTCGGCCCTTCTGGACCCGCCTTCCTGGATTTACCACGATGTCATTGATGCAGCCGTCCTGGCCCACGCCACCATCTTCCAGCGAAGGTGCGGGAAAGCGGGCGACGGAGGCGCCGACGAGCCCCGCCCTCGCGGCGGCCGGAAAGCAGGGCCCGCTCGTGCGTCGCCATGTGCTGGCCGCCCTGCTGTTGGGGTTGTTCGGCCTTGCCGTGCTGATGCATCTGGCGCGGCTGCATGTCGATCCGCTTTTGCCCGACAATCTGCCGTTCTACGCCGCCGGCATCCTTGCCGTGATCCTGCGCTTCGCCCTGCCCCGCACGACATGGCGCCACGCCGCGCCGGTTGCCCATTTCAGCGAATACGCGATGTTGTTCACGGTGATTTCGCTGATGGGTGCCACTGCCAGCTATCCCATAGCTGCGCTCACGCATGGCTATGCCGATGCCAGCCTGCAAGGCATCGACCAGGCACTGGGCTTCGACTGGCTGGGCTGGTATCGCCTCGTCGCCGCGCATCCAATCCTCCAGGCGTTGGGCACGACCGTCTATCGCAGCATTTACGTGACGCCGGCGCTGCTGCTGTGGTCGGCCGCCCGGGCAGGAGATCATGTCCGTGCCTATCGCTTCCTTGCCGGATTCTGCGTGGCCGCAGTGATTACATTGGCCGTGTTCAGCCTGATGCCCGCCGTGGGCCCATTCTCGCATCTCTGGCACGGCCCGATCCCATACATGCCCGAAAGCGAACTGTGGCAGCAGGGACTGATCCCGGCGCTGCGCGCGCATGAAGTGCATGTCGTCGACCTGGGGCATTTGCGGGGCATCGTTTCGGCGCCGAGCTTCCATACCGCGGCAGCCGTGCTGTACATCGTGGCGGGCTGGCGCATCGCTGAACTGCGCTGGCCGATTGTCGCGCTGAATGCCGCAATGCTGCTCTCAACCCCGGTGGAAGGCACGCATTACCTGATCGACATGATCCTCGGCGCCGGGGTGGCAGCGCTCTCGCTGGGGGTGGTGCACATCTACTTTCGCGCGCTCGATCGGCGCACTGGGGGCGGGACCGCATTTCCAACCAGATTGGCTGAAATGGCCGCGTGAACCGCCTTGCGGATGCAGGCAGGCAAGCTAGGCTGCTCGCATCTTGATAGGGGGGTACGGGGATCATGCAATCCATGAACCGGCGCGAGTGGCTTCGTGCAAGCACGCTTGCCATTACGATGTCTCTGGTCCCCGCCCGCATTTTGGCTGCGCCCGCGGCGGCCGGATCCCCTCGCCCGCCGGCGGCGCGCGTAAATCCGGTGCAGGACACCTATTTTGGCGAGACGCTGACCGATCCCTATCGCTGGATGGAGGACGACAAGGATCCGGACTGGTTGCCGTTCCTCAAGACCCAGAACGACTATACCCGCAGCGTTCTGGACGGCTTGCCGCAACGTGCCGGGCTGTTGACAAGGATCCAGCAACTTTCGGGTGATCTCACCGTCACCGCCGAAGTCCAGCACGCCGGCGCGCGCCTGTTCTATCAACAACGTCCCGCCGGTGCAGACAACTACAAGCTTCTCGTCCGCGAAGCCGGCAAGGTCCGCGTGCTGGTGGATCCCACGCAGATGTCCGGGGCCGGGGCCGGACACTACTCACTGGACTGGTGGCGCGCTTCGCCTGACGGCAAGCGGCTGGTCTATGGCGTTTCGGCCAATGGCAGCGAGGATTCGATCGCCCACGTTCTGGACGTGGCAACGAGCAAGGATCTGCCGGAAACGATCCCCAACACCCAGTTCGCCACGCCGCAGTGGCTGGATGACGGCAGCGGGTTCTTCTATAACCAGCTGACCGGCAAGGTCGATACGCCCGACCGCTTTCTGGATAGCCAGGCCCGTTTCCATCGCGTAGGGACCGATCCTGCCAGGGATCCGATCCTGATGAAGCGCGGGCTGGATCCGGCCATTGCCTTCGAAAATATCCAGACGCCGTTTATCGTCACCGCCCAAGGGTCGTCGCACGCGCTGCTGGCCCTGGCGGACGTGCGCACGGAAATGCGCCTCTATGTCGCGCCGCTCGCCGATATCGTCTCAGGCAAGCCCCGCTGGCAGGAAGTCGCACGGTTCGAGGATGAAGTTACCGCCTTCGACCTACATGGTGACGATCTGATCCTGCTGGCCAACAAGGATTATCCACGCGGCCGCCTGTTGAAGACTTCCGCCAGCGCCCCCTCCCTCGCCACGGCGACGGAACTGGTGGCGCAAGGGCCGCAAGTGATCGAGAGCATGGAGCGCGCGGCAGACGGGCTCTATCTCAAGATCATGGACGGCGGCGTCAACCGCCTTCGGAAGCTGGGAAGCGATGCGAAAGTCGCGGAAATCCCGCTGCCGTTCGACGGTACCATCGGCGGCCTGTTTGCCGACCCGCGGCAACCGGGCCTGCTGATGACCTATGGCGGGTGGCTGACGCCGCCGGATGTATGGTCTGTCGATGCGTCGGGAAAACTGGCGAAGACAGGCATGAACCCGTCGCCGAAAATCGACGTCAGCGGCTATACCACCACCCGTGCATTCGCCACCGCGCGCGACGGGACGCAAGTGCCCTATGCACTGATCTACAAGAAGAACCTGCCCCGCGATGGATCCGCTCCGGCGTTCATCCAGGCATATGGGTCCTACGGCGCGGCGGCCTATACCCCGACGTTCCTCGGTAAGATGCTGGCTCTGATCGATGCCGGTGCGGTCGTCGGCTTCGCTTATGTCCGGGGTGGCGGCGAATATGGCCGCGAATGGCACAAGGCGGGGCAACTGGCCAACAAGCCCAATACCTGGCGTGACCTGATCGATGTGTGCGAAACGCTTTGCCGGGACAAGTGGACTGCGCCCAAGCATCTGGCCATTGGCGGCCGCTCGGCCGGCGGCATCACGGTGGGCCGTGCGCTGACGGAACGGCCGGACCTGTTCGCCGCCGTGGTCGACGGCGTGGGATGGTCGAACCCGCTGCGCTACGTGGTCGAACAGAACGGCTATGGCGAGGAGCCGGAATGGGGCGCGATCAGCGATCCCAAGGGCTATCAGTACCTCAAGGCGATAGATAGCTATCAGCATGTGGTGGATGGAACGCCCTATCCGGCGGTGCTGCTGACCACCGGGGTTACCGATCCGCGCGTGGCGCCGTTCCACGTTGCCAAGATGGCCGCGCGCCTGCAGGCCGCCACCAGTTCAGGCAGGCCGATCCTGTTGCGTGTGGATTACGACGCCGGCCACGGCATCGGCTCTACCCGCAGCCAACAGGATCGCGAAGCAGCGGACACCTATGCTTTCATCCTTTGGCAGACCACGTAGGCGCTGCAGGCCAGACTTCATAGCCATGGCGCTGCTTGCCCCTGTCGGCTTGGCCGCGTTGGAATCGCCCTACGAGGCGCAACTCGCTGCGAAAATCCAGCCACGGGGCACCGGTCAACGAGAATGTGCCGGACTGGTAGTGCCGCCAGCAGCAATTCGCCCGTAATTGCAGACCTCGCCTTAAGTGCGAGCCAACGGCGGTTGTTCGCCGTCACCAACTGCCCGTTTCCGCGACGAAAAACGTGGGATCGTCACAGCGGCTTGCGTGATGGAGTGATGCAGGATAGCTGGCGCCATCCATTACCTTTAAAAGGCGATGGGTAAGATCGCGCCGGTGCCTCGAAAGAGGCTTAATAGGGAACACGGTGAGAGAGCTTGTCTCTCGAATCCGGGGCTGTCCCTGCAACTGTAAGCGGTGAGCGCGATGTACATTCGCGGCGGGGCAAGGACGCCCGCCGCAGCCACTGGGCCGGACGCTAAACCATGCGAGGCCTGGGAAGGCCGTGCATCGTCGCATTGACCCGTGAGCCAGGAGACCTGCCGGCGTCTGGTCGCTCTCGCTTTGGTCCAGGGGATGGCCGAGGCCCGGTAATTTTTCCGTCTGAGCGACGAACGAGCGGTGAAGGCCGCATCGGTTCGCGTAACGGTCGCCTCGGGCGTCCGGCCGTCGACGCGCGCCGACCGTCGTTGGCGGCACGCCTTCACCCCCAGTCGCAGGCGCCGGGGGAATTTTGATGACTATCTACATGAACGTGCTGCGCGCGGGCCTATTCGTGGGCGCCGCTCTTGTCGGTGCGACAGCCCATGCCGAAGATGCGCCTTCGGCGGGATCGTCCGCCAGTGATTCCGGAAGCGGCGAGGCTGCCGAAATCCTTGTCTTTGGGCGCGGCGAAGCGAAGATCGGCACGGCCCATGCTGCCAGCGAGGGCAGCGTCGGCGGCTCGGACCTGCTCGTTCGGCCTCTGCTACGCGTGGCCGAACTCCTGGAAGCGGTACCGGGGATGGTGGCCGCTCAGCATTCCGGCAGCGGCAAAGCCAATCAGTACTTCCTGCGCGGCTTCAACCTCGATCATGGCACCGATTTCACCACTTACATCGATGGCGTGCAGATGAACCTGCGCACGCACGGGCACGGGCAAGGCTATCTGGAGCTCAACGGCCTGATCCCGGAGATCGTCGCGCGCGAGGATTTCCGCAAAGGCCCCTACAGGGCAGACGGCGGCGATTTCGCGCTGGCCGGCGCGGCCTATATGACCACGATCGACGCTTTCGATCGGCCCTGGCTCTCTGTGGAAGGCGGTTCCTACAAGTCCGGCCGCCTGGCTGCCGGCGGCACGATCAAGGATCTTGGCGGCGGCAATCTCACACTCGTGGGACAGGCCAAGCGCTATGACGGACCATGGGAAGAAGCCGAACACCTGCGCCATTACGCCGGCTTTGCCAAATACTCGATTCCCGTTGGCGAAGGCACGGTTCAGGCCTCGCTCCACGCCTATCACGCGACCTGGCGGCCGACCGAACAGATCCCCGAACGCATCATCGGCTCGGATATCTGCGACGACGTATTCTGTTCGCCCGATCCTTCGGCACGGGGCCGAACGACGCGCTTCGTCGGCAATGTGGGGATCACACAAGCCACGTGGAGCGCGAATGTCTATGCCCAGTATTACGACTGGAACATGTATTCCAACCCGACATACGCCGATCCCGACGGCACCAGCGCCCAGATCGACCAGTTCGACAAACGCTGGGTGACAGGGCTGACGGCCCGCAAGCAATGGCAGATTGCCGACAGTCTGGAACTGTCGGTCGGCACCGAAAATCGCTATGACCATATCGGCAGCGTGGGCGTCAACCGCACATCGAACCGCGAATTCCTCTACTCTCTCGGCCGTTATCATGTCGAGGAACTGTCAGGCGCGCTCTACGGCGAAGCGACGTGGAAGCCGCTGGCCGGTCTGCGCCTGACAGGCGGCCTGCGCGGCGATTACTACCATTACACGGTGCGCGCGCGTGATGCCGCCGCGGCCGATCTTGGCGAAGGCAAGGGCCACGATTCCATCGTTTCGCCGAAGTTATCCGCCGCATACGCAATCACATCGCAGTTTGAGGTCTATGCCAACTGGGGCAGAGGGTTCCACTCCAACGACGTGCGCGGTGCAGTCAATGTCGATACGCCGGTGCCCGTGCTGGTGCGCGGCACCGGCAAGGAACTGGGCGGGCGCTTCCAGGCGGGGACGTTCTCGCTGACGGGAACCTACTGGTGGCTCAACGTTGCCAGCGAATTGCGCTTCGTGGGCGACTCCAACGCGGTGGAACCCACCGGCGCCAGCAAGCGGCACGGTTATGAAGTGGTTGCGTTCTGGCGGCCGCTGCCGTGGTTGGCGCTGGACGGCAATTATACCTGGAACCATTCGCGCTATGACAATGGCGACCGGATCCCCAATGCCTTCGAGAATGCCGCCTCAGCCGGGGCAGCCATCGTGCTGGACCCGTGGGAAGCCAGCATCCGCGTCCGCCATCTTGGCCCCTACCCGCTGGTGGAGGACAACAGCGTGCGGGACAAAGGCAGCACGGTCTTCAACGCGCGCGCCGCGTGGAAGGGCGCCAAGATCGAAATCTACGGCGAAGTGCTGAATATCTTCAACAGCCGGGACAAGGACATCGCCTACTACTACGAATCCTACGTTCCCTCGTTCGATGCAGATGGGCCGGTGGAAGGCCGCCTGAGCCGCGTGATCGAGCCACGCACATTCAAGATCGGCGCACGCTATACGTTCTGAGCAGCGGGAACCGTAGAGTCTTAAACTCGAGCGTTCCCAAACCAGCCCACTGGGTTTCGAGAAATCGTCCAGACCCGGTGGGCTCCGATAAACTATGCACAGGTGTTGGCGGTGTGACATTGCTGCCTTGCGCAGCCGGCTATAATTCTCCTGGCAGAATTCATAACGACAGGAGAATAGACGATGAACAATTCGGACCTTGCTGAGAAGCTCGCTGCTGAAACCGGCGCCACGAAGGCCGATGCCAAGAAGGCGGTCGATGCAGTCTTCGCAGCCATTGCCGACGCGGCGGCTGCCGGCGACGAAATTTCGCTGAACGGCTTCGGAAAGTTCAAGGTGAAGGACTCTCCGGCTCGCGAAGGCCGCAATCCTTCGACCGGCGAGACCATCCAGATCGCCGCCTCGAAGAAGCTGACCTTCGCTCCGGCCAAGGCCGTCAAGGACAAGTTGAACGGCTAAGACTGCGCTTCAAGAATGGGACGGCACGCCGCCACCAGCGCCGTGCCGTCCCATTCCATGTTCAGGTGAAATTTCCACGATGCGCTGCCGTGTCGTCGCGGAGCCGCTGGATATCGCGATAGCCGTCCATGCCGCTCTACTTTCTTACCGAAGTCTCCCGCCGTCTGCGTTGACCGGATGAACTGGAGCAAAATGAGGGGCACGATGCCTGGCTGCGTCGGCTCGGCTTCGTGAAACCGGCGCTTCAAAAATAGCTGAATGCCGGCCCGCACGCTTATCTACCGATCTAGCCTGGGCCACCTCTGTCATCGGGCGGAAGGTGCGTGCAGTCGATAATGCCGCGCCGATCCAGATCGGCACGCGTCGACTGGAAACACCGGACTTCTAACTCATGTAGATCTGCCATTCCCAATGGCTGGACGCCGCGCTCGTCAAATTTGGCATCGCCACAGCTGTGCGCCGGAATCGCGATTGCTGCACCCGGCCTTGGAATAGGAATGCTTCGGCCAGACGAAGCACAACTACCTTGCTGATGTTTCTCAACTTTTTAGGTTGACTTAAGTGTGGAGCCTGCGGGCTTCAGCTGAGGCGACCGCGCCAGGCAAATCATCCAAACCGAATTTTCCGAACCGCCCGCCCGTGCGCTGCCCGGCAGGCGATGTCGGCGTTCGTCTTGAATCCAGGGGCTACATGAGATCGATCAAGCTGGCGGGCTTTCGTCATTCACTTTTGCTGCGTGCGGGATATGTGTCCGTTGCGATCATGGCGTTCTCAGCGGGAGGCGCCGCCGGGGCGCAGGAAGTCGCTCCGGAAGAGGCCCAGGCGAGTGACATTGTCGTCACCGGCATTCGCCAATCGCTGGAACGCGCCGCGCAGATCAAGCAGCAGGCGCCTCAGATCGTGGATTCGATCGTTTCGGAAGATATCGGCAAGTTTCCCGATCCTACGACCGCGGCCGCACTGCAACGCGTGCCGGGCGTGCAGGTGTCGGTCACCCAGTCGAACGAGATCGGCAATGTCCGCATCCGCGGGCTCGGCGATATCCTGACCACGCTCGACGGCCGCGAGATCATCACGACCACCGGCCGCACGTTCTCGATGCAGGATCTGCCCGCCGATGCGCTGTCGCGGGTCGACGTGATCAAGTCCAACACGGCAGACCTGATCGAAGGGGGCATCGCCGGCATCATCGATCTGCAGCTCAACAAGCCGTTCAGTTTCAACAAGCCGACGATCGTCGTCAATGCGCACGGCAACTACGGCGTGAAATCAGACAGGCTCGATCCTCAAGTGAGCATACTGGCCACCGATACCTGGGAAACCGGGATCGGCGATATCGGCGCGCTCATCAACGTCAGTTGGGCCAAGACGCATTACAACCACCCGCGCACCCGCGAAGGCGTACGCCGCGCCGCGCAGGGGACGGGCATTCCCTACAATCTGCCCGGCGTCCTCCTGCCCAACGTCGTCGAGAGCCACTCCGACTATGGCTGGTATGAGCGCCCACAGGCCAATGCCTCGCTCCAATGGCAGGCATCGGACAGCCTCCAGGTCTATGCCGACGGGCTCTACACCGGCTATCGCTCACAGAGCCAATGGTCGCTGGCCAATGCGCAGCTGTTTCTTCCCGGCACGACCATTTCCAACATCGAACTGTCGGACGATTGCATCACCGCGCGGGCCCGCAATGACAGCGGCCAGTCCCCCCTTCCCAGCGGCACGCCGCCGACGCTTCCCGCCTTCAATGTGCAGGATCTCTGCCAGGTCCAGTCGGCGACGATCTCCAACGCGGTGAGCGAGCAGAAGACATACAGCTACGACAACCGCACCGATGCCTGGCTTGGCGCGATCGGGGTGAAATACGATCGTGACGGCGTCAGCGCCAAGGCTGACGTTTCCTATCAGCGATCGGTCAATACTTCCGAGACGATTCTGGCGGTGATCGGTCAACGCATCCCGACCTTCCAATACACCGCGAACAGCGGCAGTGGAGCGACGGTCACCACGCCGGGCGATCCTTTCCTTTCGTCGACCAACCTGGTGCTCAGCGAAGGCTTCGACCAGACTTTCAGCCGTTCCGTAGGCGACCTGTTTCAGGCGCGGCTCGACACCAGCTTCGACATAGACAGCAGTCTGCTCCGCAAATTCCAGGCAGGTATCCGCTATGCGAACCGTGGCAGCGAGTTCCAGCAAGCCGTCGTAAGCAAGGCAGCGCCCGGCGGGGTAATCGGTTCGGCCAGCGAAGCGACGGCGGTAAAGGTCGATGCTTCGGGGCTGCCTGGCGATTATCTGACGCTCATGCCCGGCGTGCCGCAGTTCAACAACGGAACGGGCGCGCTTGTACCCAATCCCGACTTCCTGCGATCGGACGAGGGCCGCGACGCCCTGCGGACGCTTTACGGCGTGGCCACCGGCGACCCGGCCTATCAGCCACAGCGCGCCTTCTATGCTACCGAGAAGACTTTCGCGGGATACGCCCAGTTCAATTACGAAACGCCGATCACATCCGGGATTACGCTCGACGGCGTCGTCGGCGTGCGGCCGACCCGCACCGAGCGCACGATACGCGGTTCAAGCGTGGTAACGATTCCGGCATCGGGCGGCCAGCCGGCACGCACGGAAATCCGGCCGCTTTCGCAGACGACCACCGATACGGACGTCCTGCCCAATGCCAGCGCGCGGCTTCAGTTTGGCGGCGGGCTCCAACTGCGGGCGAGTTATGCGAAGACCATCCGCCGCCCGGACTTCGCCTCGCTCAATCCCGGGCTCACGTATTCGCTGTCCACCAACCCCAACATCCTCAACGCAGGTTCTGCCGGCAACCCGGACCTGCGACCGCAGAAATCGGACAGTTACGACCTCAGCCTCGAATATTATTTCGGCCGAGGCTTCATTGCCGTGGCGGCCTACAAGCGAGACATCACCGACCGCGTGGTGACCGCTTCCGCCAACGAGGTCATCGACGGGATCAATTACTCGATCAGCCGTCCGCGCAATATCGGCCAGGCCGAATTGCAGGGCATTGAAGTCAGTGGCCAGACGTTCTTCGACTTCCTGCCGGGTGCGCTCTCGGGCCTCGGCGTCATGGGCAACTTCACTTATGCCGATACCGAGGTGAAGGGCAGCGACCGGCTCGCGGGTCTGCCGCTGCAGGGTGTGTCTAAGTACAATTTCAATGCGGGTCTGCTTTATGAAAAGTCGGGCGTCTCCGGCCGCCTGATCTACACCTGGCGGTCGAAATATTATGACAGCGACGAGACTGGCGCGCTCGGCATCCGAGAGGTCGATCCCGCGCGCGCCAACGATGCGACCTACAACCCGTTGCTGCTGAACTATGTGCGCCCCAGCGGACGGCTCGACTTCGGATTGAGCTGGGACGTGAACGACCGGCTTCGTTTCGATCTTGGCGGCACCAACATCCTCGGCGCCAAGTATCGCGGCTACTACAACCAGCCCGCCTATGGGCAGGAGTACCGGTACGACGACACGACCTACACCGCCGGCGTCCGCATCCGCATCTGACGAGAAACCGGGGCACGCCGCGTCCGTGCCCCGCAGTACCATCCACGGGAGAATGACTATGCGCGCAACCACCAATTCCGGAATCGTGGGCCCGCGCCGCCGTTTCCTCCAAAGGCTGGCCCTGCTCGGCTCGCTCGCCGCGATGGGCGGACCTGCCAGCGCGAGCCTGCTCGGCGACTTGCCGTTCACCCCGGCCGGGCGCCCCCGCAAGCGACCCAATATGATCGTAATCATGGGCGACGACATCGGCTATTCGGACATCGGCGCGTTCGGGGGGGAAGTCGATACGCCCAACCTCAACGCACTGACCAAGCGCTCGGTCAGTTTCACCAATTTCTACAACATGGCGCGCTGCTGCCCCTCGCGCGCCTCGCTGCTCACGGGACGCTATCCGCACCGCGTGAACATGGCGGGCAACGGCACCAGTCTCTCGCTGGAAGTTCCCACGGTCGCCGAAGAACTGCGCCGTGCGGGTTATGCCACCACGATGGTCGGCAAATGGCACCTCACCGCTGCGCAGCCGATCGAAGACAAAGCCGAGCATCTCAAGTGGATCAACCATCAGGCCCATTTCGACCGCGATTTCGGCGATCGTCGCACCTACCCCGCCGCACGCGGCTTCCAGCATCACTGGGGCATCATCTGGGGCGTAGTGAACTATCACGACCCCTTCAGCCTCGTGAACGACTTCCAGCCGGTCAGGTCAGTTCCCAAGGGTTTCTATTTCACTGACGCGATCAGCGATCACGCGGTGGGAGAAGTGAAGCGCCTCGCAAAAGGCGCCGATCCCTTCATGATGTACCTGGCCTATACGGCGGCGCACTGGCCGCTGATGGCCCCCGCCGCGTTGATCGAGAAGTACATCCCGCGCTTTTCGGGCGGGTGGAACCAGATCCGCCAGGACCGCTATGCCCGCCAGATCAAGCTTGGGCTTGTCGATCCTGCCGTCGATCGGCTCGATGCGGTCGAAAGTTGCTACGAACACAACGCATCGATCCCGTGGGAGCGCCTTACCGACGATCAGCGCGCGGTGCAGGTGCGAAAGATGGCAACGCACGCCGCCATGATCGAAGTGATGGATCAAGGCATCGGCCGGTTGGTTCAGGCGCTTAAAGATACCGGACAGTATGAGGATACGCTGATCGTCTTCACTATCGACAACGGCGCTTCGCCGGAGGTCATGGTCGAAGCAGGCTACGACCGGTGGAGCGAGACGCGCGACGGCCGCAAGGTCGCTTACGGCGAATATCCCGACCACGAGATCGGCGACGACCAGACGATGGCCTGCCTTGGTGCGCAATGGGCCAGCGCGGCAAACACCCCCTGGCGTTACTGGAAGGCGGAGAGCTACCAGGGCGGAACACATGCCCCGTTCCTGATGAGCTGGCCCGCGGCGATGGGGGGACGCGAAGGTACGCGGGTGGCCACGCCCGCGCATATCATCGACGTGACGCCGACCCTGCTCGACCTTGCAGGCGTTACCCCGCGCACGGACAAGGCGCCCGTCGACGGCGTTTCGCTCGCGGGTGTGTTCGAAGGCAAGCCGATCCCGGCCAATCGTCCGTTCTTCTTCGAACATTACGGCGCCCGCGCGGTGATCGACGGCCGCTGGAAGCTGGTTTCACTGGCGCCGGGAGGGCAGCGGGCCGACCTTGCCTGGGCGCTCTACGACCTGCAGAACGACCGGACCGAGACGCAGGATGTTCGCCAACTCTACCCCGAAGTAGTTGCGCGGCTGGACAAACTATGGCTCGACTGGGCACGCGATGTCGGCGTTCCGCTACGCGGCGGCGTGCTCGGCACTCCACCGGAGGAGGTACCTCAGGCGCATTTCAGCGACTGACCGGCAATGTTCCGGTGCGGAAACAGGGAAACGTTATTTCCGCTATGAATCGGCGGGATAGGGGGCGACCGCCAAGTCGCCCCTTTTTCATTCAGTACTTGAAACCGAAGCTCAGGAAGAAGCTGCGACCCGGTTCCGGGAAGCCATCGGTGAGCACGTAATAATCGTCGAACAGGTTGCGCACGCCCGCGCCTATCTCGACACCCTCACGCAGCGCATAGTTCACCGTGAGGTTGGCCAGCGCATAACTCCCGGTGCGATAATAGCGCGTGCCCGCCGTGTTCACGGTCCAGCGGTTCGAGGCGATGTCGGCATTAGGCAGCACGTGCAACCCTTCTAGCGGCGACCAGTCGGCCCAGAGAAAGGCCTTGTGCGTCGGCACCCCGGTCGGCTGGAACGCGGTGTTGGTCGGATCGTCAAGATCGCGGTGGGTGTACGTGTAGTTGCCGCCAAGGCTCAGCGTGCGGCCCAGCCGCGCAGTCAGCGCGATTTCGCCGCCGTAGTAGTCGCCACTGCCAAGGTTGCGGCTCTGGGTCACCGACTGGCCCTGATAGATCATCGGGAAAGCGACGATCACGTTGTCGAGATGCGAATAGAAGGCTGCCGCCTCGGCATGGAGCGGGCCGAAATCGCGCGCGCCGCCGATTTCGTAATTGGTCGCCCGCTCGGCCTTGAGGTCCGGATTCGATGTGGCACCGCCGAAGCGCGAACTGAAGCGCTCGAAAATGGTCGGGAACCGTGCGCGCGAGGAAATGCTCGCGTGCAGACTGGTCTGCGCATCGACGCTCCAGACCAGCTGCGCCTGTCCGTTCAGCGCCTGCCCGTTGTGCAGCGCATATTCGATCAGCGCCCCGCTGGCATAGTCCTCGGCCCGCGAGAGGTCGCGCCAATCGAAGCTGACACCGGCGGTGAAGGCCAGTGCCGAAGTCAGGTCGAGCCTGTTCTCGGCGGCAATGCTGTAGGTTTCCTCGACGCTGGTCTGCTTCGGCTCGACCGCTCCCGAGGGGAAGGCCTGCTGCCATTCTACATGCTTGTCGCGCCGGTAATGGGCGGCAACGCTCAGCCGGTCGATATCGCTGACCGCAAGGTCGAGCTGCGCCGATCCGCCCCAGGCAGTGTCGGCATAATAGCTGTTGAAGGCGCGCGCCTTGGTCTGAGTGGTCTGGCTGGCATCGTCGAAGGCGCGCAGCAGGTTGTCGAACCCGTTACGATAGACGCGGGTCTTGAGCGTCGCCCGGTCCCCCAGCGCGGTGGTCGAGAGGAAATAGATGCTATCGATATTCCAGTAGGGCCAAGACCAGTTACGCTGAGAGGCAGCCGGGTCGGTCACGTGCAGCGGCGCGTTCTTGGACCCTTCCTGCCGGGTATAGCTGATCGAATATTCGTCGGTAGCATTCGGCGTGAAGCCCAGTTTGGCGTTCACGCGCCAGTCGGCAGTGCGAGAGAAGTCGCGATGGCCGCCATCCTCGGCCGATCCGGCACTGGGCTCGTAGCTGCCGGGAAGATCCCAATGATCGGTGAAATTGCGGGTATAGCTGGCCTGCGCATACCACATGTCCTGCTTCGTCCCGAGCAGGGCGAAGATGTTGTAGCCAGTGTACTCGCCCTTGCGGCCAAGGTTCAGAGTGCCGCGCGCTTCGGCTTCGATCGGCTCGACCGGCTTGCGGGTGACGAGGTTGATGGCGCCGCCCATCGCCCCCGGCCCGTCGAGCACCGAAGCATAGCCCTTGGCCACCTGCACTTGCGCGATGTCGGAAGTTAGGAAACGTCCATAGTCCAGCCGCCCGTCGGCAGGCAGGTAGACGCGAATGCCGTCGATCGAGAGCGGCACCTGATAACGGTCGAAACCGCGCACGTTGATCAGCCGCTCATTGCGCGAACCGCCGCTGTTCGACGACGAGACGCCGGGCATCAGGTTGACCGCATCGTCCAGACTGTTGCGCTGGAACAGGGAGATCGCCTCGGCATCGAGCGTGGAGGACGTGATCGAGGGACCGCCCGGTGCTGGTGCAGTGACGATGATCTGGCCGAGCGTGAAAGCATTGCCGTGCTGCGCGTCCTGATCGGCGGGCGCCGCGGACTGGGCAAAGGCGGGCGTTGCAAGAATGCAGGAAAGAGTGACCGCACAAGCGGATGCGAAACGCATGAAAAAAGCCCCCATGTTTTGTGCTGTCGCCGTTTCGACGATTCGCTATATCCGTCCGTATATAGTTTTTGTGCGATGCAAAAGTGCAGCGAAATGAGGACTTCAGGATGGTCGGACGCAAAATGACGAGTTCCAAAGGCGGGCTGCTTCTGGCCGCATTGCTGATGCTGGCGCCGACCGGCAGCGCGCTGGCGCAGGAGATGACCGGCGGGGCTGCGGCCTCCCCCGCTATCGCGCCCTCGCCCATTGCCTGCCCGGCCACGCCCGCCGCGCTGCCCGGCGAACTTTCCGGCTGGAACCGGCGCATGCCCCTGGCCGCCGCGCAAGACGCAGCGGCGGCAGCGCGGCTGACGCCCGGTACGGCAGTGGACGGCACGCTCAGCCCCACGCCCGCGGTCCGCTATGCGCTGCGCCCCGAAAAACCGGGCGGATCGGTGAGTTTCGGCGGCATCTACGTCTTTACCGTGCCCACGGCGGGCCATTACCGTGTGGCGCTCGGCTCGGCGGCGTGGATCGACGTGATCAAAGCTGCCGACACCGGCAAAGACAATCCGGTCACGGGCCAGACCTCTATCGCCCATGGTCATGGTCCGGACTGCTCGGGCATCCGCAAGATGGTCGATTTTGCGCTCGAACCGGGGGACTATCTCCTGCAGATCTCGGCCAACGCCGACGCGAAGCTGCCCCTGCTCGTTACCCGCCTGCCCTGAGGGCGCGATGCGAAATGCGGTAAGGGGGGCAGTGACCGGACTGCTGCTGATCGCCACTGCGTTTTCCGGGCTGATGGCAGCGTCGCGCCCTCAGGGCAGGCAGGCGACGCAGCCCTCCGAGCGTGCCAAAGCGACCCGGATCGAACTTGGTCGTCGGCTGTTCTACGACGCGGATCTTTCGATCAACGGTACTATGTCCTGCGCGACCTGCCACGAGCAGCGCCACGGTTTCGCCGATGGCAACCGCACCCATCCGGGCGCGCTCGACGATCCAGGGCGGCGCAATGTGCCAACGCTCGCCAATCTTGGAGATTTCCCGCGCCTGACATGGGCCGACCCGCGGCTCACCAGTCTGGAAGCGCAAGTAGCGGTACCGATTTTCGGCGACCACCCGGTCGAGATGGCAATGAAGGGGCAGGAAGCCGAAATCGCCCGCCGACTTGGCCGCGATCCCTGTTACCGCGCACAGTTCGCAGAGGCCTTTCCCGAGAGCGACGGCGCCATCGATTATCCCAGGGTCGCCAGCGCCCTTGCCGCCTTCGAACGCACGCTCGTATCGCGCGGCAGCGACTGGGACAATTTCGCGCTGGAAGGGCAGGTCCGGGAAGGCGCGCAGATCTTCCGGCGCAATTGCGCAGGCTGCCACAGCGGCGCGAACTTCACCGATTCGCGCTATCACCGCATCGGTGCGATGCCGCCGTCGGGCGCCGCCGATCCCGGTCTTGCCGAAGTAACCCACCGTTCCAGCGACCGTGGCCGCTTCCGCACGCCCAGCCTGCGCAACGTCATCGTCAGCGCGCCATACCTGCACGACGGATCCGCTCCGACGTTGGACGCCGCAATTGCCGCCCACACCCGGATCGCCCCGCTGCCGGCCAAAAAGCGCGGCGCAGTAGCCGCGTTCCTCGCCAGTCTGACCGATCATGCTTTCCTGACCAATCCGGCGTTCGGGCTGCCGCAAACCGCCTGCGGCAAAGTGCTGTGATTCTGCGGAGGTGGGCGTCGGCCGCTTTTTGGTCGCCTGAAAGTCATCTGGATTTCGCAGACATTCGGGGAAACCAGCGACCATCGATCGCGCCAAGCTCGCCAGCGACGGGCAGCTTAGCGCTTGCATTGCTATCCGGGCAATCGCATTGCCCGCCCAAGGAAACAACGTGCAGCCTTGGCGCGAAGACCACACATGAACGAGCCTGTCCTCTACAGCTTTCGGCGATGTCCCTACGCCATGCGCGCGAGGCTGGCCCTATATGTCAGCGGCACGCGCTGCGAACTTCGTGAAGTCAAGCTTTCCGCCAAGCCGGCGGCAATGCTCCTGGCTTCGCCCAAAGGTACGGTGCCCGTGCTGGTAACCGCCAATGGCGGGACAATCGATCAGAGCCTCGACATCATGCGCGCCGCGCTCGGCTGGAACGATCCCGAAGCCTGGCTGGATCGCGACGATCCCGCGCTGATCGCGATCAACGACGGCCCGTTCAAATACGACCTCGACCGCTACAAGTACCCCGAACGCCACGACGCCGACGCCGCGGTGCACAGGGAAAGCGGAGTGAAATTCCTTGAAATACTGGAAACCAGACTGGTCAGCGCGCCCTTTCTGGGCGGCCCGTCACGCGGCTTGACCGATGCCGCCATCGCCCCATTCGTCCGGCAATTCGCCGCGGTGGATCCTGAATGGTTCAAGCGGCAAAAGCTGCCGGGTGTTCAGCGGTGGCTGAGCGACTATCTGGCTTCCGCACTATTTGCCGCAATCATGACGCCCGTGAAGCCATGGTCACCTGAGGCAAATCCAGTCTTCTTTCCCGAGGACTCGATTGCATCTACGCCCCATAGCCGCCCTACGGCGAGCTGAATTCGGATTAAAAGACCAGACGTTCCCGCCTTGGTCGGAACGCTGCGCAGGCGGTCAACCACCCTATCGACCGGTTATAACGAAGGTGATCGCGCGATTGCTGTTACCGACGTCGGTGGTCGGGTGCTGGGGTTTATCCCGATACCAAGGGGCGCTTCGAAGGTGCACTCTTGCTCTTCGATAGGCCGAGCCACGGCTTGATCGTGCTGATGGACGTGACCATGCGCCAGGCCCCTGCCCTCCCCAGCGCGACATCAATTCCCGGCCGAGCGCCCACCGACCACTTCGCCTACTTCCGATCCTATCCGGCAGCGGGCGCCAAGGACGTGGTTCGTTTCAATTTCGGCGCGATGGGTCGAGCAGACGGCGATATCTGGAGGAGGAAATGCCATGAGGTCGTGCACATGGTTGAAGAAGGTGCCGGGCGTGCCGGACTGGCGCGTCTTTAGGCATTGCCGGGCCCATTCCCGGGGTCGTTTCTGGCCGACGGTGCTTCTGGCATCGCTGCTTGCGATGCTTTCCGTTCCCGCCATGGCCCAGCAGGCGTCTGACGCGGCAGGCCCCCCGGCGACGCTTTTCCAGAATGTCCGCATTTTCGACGGCAAGAACGCGAACCTGTCCGGCCCTTCCAATGTGCTGGTCCGAGGCAACATCATCGAGCGGATTTCGACGGATACGATTGCCCCCGATGCAAATACGCTGGTTATCGACGGCGGTGGCCGGACCTTGATGCCGGGCCTGATCGACGCGCATTGGCATGCGATGTTTATCCGCCCGACCCCGGCCGAAATGCTGACCGGAAACGAAGGCTACCTCAATCTGATCGCGGGTGATGAGGCGAAAGACACGCTGCTGCGCGGCTTCACGACGGTCCGTGACGTGGGGGGGCCGGTGTTCGGCCTCAAGCAGGCGATCGACGCCGGATTTGCGATCGGCCCGCGCATCTACCCGTCCGGTGCGATGATTACCGTTACCAGCGGCCATGGCGATTTCCGGCAGCTTTCGGACTTGCCGCGCCAAATCGGCGGCCCGCTCACGCGCGGAGAGCAAATGGGCGGCTATGCGATTGCCGACAGCCCCGACGAAGTGCGCGTGCGTGTGCGCGAGCAGTTGATGCAGGGCGCCTCGCAGATCAAGCTTACGGCGGGAGGCGGCGTTTCCTCGCCCTTCAGCCCGATCGACGTGGTGACCTTTACCGAGCCCGAGCTTCGCGCCGCCGTGGAGGCCGCGCACAACTGGGGCACTTACGTCACCGTGCACGCCTTCACCCCGGAAGCGATCGAGGGGGCGATTGCCGCGGGCGTGACCTGCATCGAACACGGTTTCCTCATGACCGAGGCCGATGCCAAGCTGATCGCCGAAAAGGGCATCTGGCTCAGCCTGCAACCACTGCCCGATGAGTTGCGCACCGGCTTTCCGGTCGGCTCCGTCCAGCGCGAAAAGGCCGATGAAGTCTTCCCCGGAATTGGCCGCACCTATGAGCTTGCCAAGAAGTACAAGATCAAGACGGCGTGGGGTACCGACGTCCTGTTCTCACGCGCATTGGCGCAGCAGCAAGGCGCCATTCTGGCGTCGCTTGCCCGCTGGTACACGCCTGCGGAAGCGCTGATCATGGCGACCTCCACCAACGCCGAACTGCTGAAGCTGTCGGGCAAGCGCGCGCCTTATGCGGGCACACTGGGCGTGGTCCAGACCGGCGCGCTGGCGGATCTGCTGCTGGTGGATGGCAACCCGCTTCAGAACCTCAATCTCGTAGCCGATCCGGCCAAAAATTTCGTGGTCATCATGAAGGACGGAAAGGTCTACAAGAACACTCTGTCCCGATAATCGAAGTGGTGGGGCATCGGGGCCCCTATGCCCCACTGCGGTGCCAAGGCAATTGCGGGACGATGCCCTCCTTCGGCCAGCGGCGGCTGAGATGGCCGGAGACCAGATGAAATCAGTCCCGGATCGCATTGAGCCGATCGGTTTGGCAGCTCTTACTTCTACCATCGCGCCCGGGCGACCTTCGCTGACAGGTATGATGTCATTCGGCGATGCGGTCGATCGGCGACACTTAGCCGCCCCCGTTTACATATCCGTTTTCCTCGTGAGCGGCATTCGCCGCCGCATTACGCGCGGCTCGGCCCAATTTTTCCTTGAGGGCGGTGAGCGCGTCGGGAGACCAGTCGTGTACGTCCGTCACAGCCGCCCAGGCATCGATATAATGCTCCGGCGCATAGACGTGGCCGTGGCCCATCGGCGTGGACATGGAGAGAGGCATGTCGATTGCGATCTGCACCATCGTCACCACGGGATACCAGCGCAAATCGGGGGAAACATCCGGGCCGACCGGTGCCTTCATCCATTCGGGTTTCCTGTAGAGGTCACGATAGTCGAAGAAGGTGATGGCGTCGCTGGAGTACTGCAGATAGGCGACCCGCATGTTGCCCCAGCGCGTGTTTGCGGGCACGGCGAAGCCGTCCTGGTTGATGAACCGCACGATGCGACTGTCGCGGAATTCCGGCCGCCAGATCGGCGAGCCCTTTTGCCGCTGAGCCGTGATCGAGCGCCAGATCCGGTTCTCGAACGTCGGGCCGCTCCACACCGCACCGGCGATCGGATCGTCGATGGTGCCGAAGAGTTCGACCGACTTTTCGGAATTCATGGAGCCGAGGCTAAGGCCATGAAGATAGAGTTGCGGCCGCTTGTCGCGGGGCAGGTGCGACCAATAATCGTAGATTGCGGTGAAGAGTTCCTGCGCGGCCTGCGCCCCGTTTTCGGGATGAGCCAGCAGCGCCAGCGGGCTGCTGAGGTAGGAATATTGCGTGGCCACGCTGCTGACGTCGCCATGGTGCAGGTATTCCAGGCTGTCGATGGCTGAAGGGTCGACCCAGCCGGTTCCGGTGGGCGTGATGACCACCAATATGGAACGATCGAACCCGCCCTGCCGCTTCAGTTCCTCCAGCGCCAGCATGGCGCGCGCATGGGCCGTGCCGGCACTCCGCAGGCCGACATAGACGCGGATGGGCTCGATAGCCGGGCGACCGGTCATTGCAGCGATCTGGCGGGCCGTAGGGCCGGAGGCCACGAAGCGTCTGCCCATGCGGCCAAGCTCGTCCCATCTCACCAGGGATGCAGCGCTGCCGGTTCTGGCGGGATCGGACGGCTGTTTGCGCTCCGGCTCGAAAAGGGCGTCGGTCTCGCGATAGGAGAAATCCAGCGCATCGAATGCGCCGCGCAGCGCGACATCGCTGGTCAGCGACCAGACGACAAAGGCCGTCAACGCGACGCCGATCACGGTGGCGACGCGGGGCGGAACATAGCGGGCCGCACGGGCGGTGAGCGCGCGCGCCAGCCGCAGCAGCAACCGCGCCACGATGAGGAGGATCATGAAAGTGGCCAGAGCAATCAGGCAGACCTGGAGCGTGTAGCCCGCGTCGACGGGCTCCATGCCCATCAGCGATCGTATGGAGTTCTGCCAGCCCGCCGCGCGCCAGAGGACGATCAGGAGAAGGATGCCCATGCCGGCCGCCATGCCGCCCAGAAGGATCCTTCGTGTCTTTCCCACGGGATCGGGCAATTGCATGTACCGCCATAACCAGCGGCAAAACAGACCGAGGGCGTAGCCGAAGGCAAAACCCAGCCCGCCAAGTGCGCCTTGTGCGATCGTGCCACGGGGGATCAGTGTCGGAGTAAGGGCGGCCGAAAACGTGAGCGCACCAAGGATGAGGCCGAAACGGGACAGTGATGCTGCCCAATGGCGCAAACCGCGCGCAAATCTTTCGGCCATACTCACCGGGCGCCCCCTGAATGGATTTCGCCAGACTATCCGAATCCGGACCATAGCCAACGTGCCGAGGGTGGCAAGCTGCGGTGGTCTGAGCCAAAGCAAGGTATCGGGCGGATACTGCATTGGTCTTGGCCATGCGGATGTAGACGCGATAATTCCATCGGCAGGAGCACCTGCGACCACGCGGGCGCATCCGACAAAACAAGAAATGACGATGGAGAAGATGCCGTGGTCGCCATGACCTTCGCGGGAATTCCTGCGCCCAGTTCGCCTGCCCGCTCCGGATCGCCGCAGCCCTAGAGCGCATAGCGGGAAGCTGGTCGGCCCTCGCCCCCCCTTCAGCACGAACATCATCGGAGAGAGACGATGGTCAGCCTTCTGGTTCTGGCCGCGGCTACGGCCGCGCCCCTGATTTCTGCGGCGCCTGGCACTGGCGCCACACTTGCCGCCGCCGCCCCGCAGGACGAATTGCAGCAGGTGCCCGCGGCGCCCGATCCCGCGCCCCGTACAGCACCGCCGCGCGTAAAACTGCCGGTACCGCCCACCGCACCGCCGGACCTTTCGAAAGCTGCGGTGGAAAACCCGCCGATGGGTTCCGACGTACAGCTTCAACGCACACCGCGTGCGCAGGCCCTGCCTTATGATGAAGACTACAGCGACTTCGCCGATCCGGCCAAGCGCAAGGGGCTCTGGGCCAAGCTGAAGTACATTCCTCTGACCGACGCCAGCTATCTGACGGTCGGCGGCGAGATGCGCTGGCGCTTCGAACTGCGCAATGAAGAACGCTTCGGCGGCGGCAAGCAGGATGACGACGGGAATTTCGAACAGCGCATCCGCGTCTGGGGCGATCTGCATCTGGGCGATCACCTGCGCGTGTTCGGAGAACTGAAGAGCGGATTGCAGGCAGGATACAGCGGACAGCAACTGGTGTCCGACAAGAAGACCATCGATCTGGCGCAGGCCTTCGTCGAAGTTCACGCCCCGGCCGGCAATGGCACGCTGAGCTTCCGCGTGGGGCGTCAGGAAATCGGCATCGGCGGCTTCCGTCTGTTCGACATGCGCGATGGGCCGAACGTGCGCCGTTCTTTCGATGCCGCGCGCATCCGCTTCACGCAGGGCCCGTGGGATGCCGAAGTGCTGGGCGGCTTCACGATCACCGAAACCACCACCGCCTTCGACAACAGCACCAATTACGACACGCCATTCTGGGGTGCGCGCGTGGCGCGGGACCTGGGATCTGTCGTGCCCGGTGGAAGGCTGGAAGGGCTATGGGTCCATACGCGCCGGCCGGTGGCGAAGTATGACGCAGGCTCCGCCGCCGAAGCGCGCGACACTTATTCACTCCGCTTCAGTGGCAAACAGAAAAAGCTAGAATGGGACGTGGAGGCCATCGGCCAGACCGGCCATTGGGGCGACCAGACGGTACGCGCCGGGTTCCTGACCGCTTACGCCAGCTACGGCCTTGCCCTGCCCGCCGCGCCCCGCCTCGGCCTGCGTTTCGAGGTCGGTTCGGGAGACAAGAACAAATCCGACAACCGGATGAATACCTATTACCAGCTGTTCGCCCGCCCGCTGACGATCAACGGCGAACTGGGCCGCGCCAACCTGATCACCTTCGGCCCCACCGCCGCGATTACGCCGATGAAGAAGCTGACGGTGGACGCCACAGTGATGGGGCTGTGGCGCACCTCTCTGCAAGATGGCCTCTACGGCGCACCCGGTCAGTTGATCATCAAGGCCGATGAAGGAACCGCGCGGCAAGTGGGCGTGCGCGGCACTTTGGGCGCGCGTTACGCGATCTCTCCGTTCTGGGTGGTCGGCACTTATTTCAACCATGTCCAGAAAGGCCGCTTCATCAAGCAAGTGCCGGACGGGCACAATCTGGATTACTTCAACCTCTTCACTACCATAAGGTTCTGATCGACAGAGTCAGGGCGAGGCCCTCTGCGTGCGGAGATAGGCGATCAGGTCGGCGCGATCGAGTGCGTCGGGAACGCCGCGAAACTGCATCGTCGTGCCGGGAACGAATGCTTGCGGATCCGCCATCCAGGCGTCCAGCGTGCGTTCGTCCCAAGTACCGCCGGCTTTGGCTAGGGCGGCAGTGTAGCTGTAGCGGGCGCGATTGGTGGCGAACTTCGTGCCATAGACGCCGAACAGGTTCGGTCCGCCCCGGTCCATCGCGCCTTCCATGATGCTGTGGCACGCGGCGCATTGCCGGAACTTGCGTGCGCCGGCCTCCCCGCTGGCGACTTTCATCAGATCGGCCAGTGCGGGATGCGGACCTGCCTGACGCAGACGCTCGTCATGCCGGTCGTCCCCGCAGCCGGCCAGCGTCAATGCCAAGGCCAACAGGGCAGGCCCGGCGATTGCCGAAAATGTCTTCGTCACGTCAGTCGCGGTGGAAGAATGCGGGGCGTCCGCTGAGGACGTTGCGGGCCATCAGGCCGTTGTCGTGCAGCGCCAGCGCGCCGCCGGGCGTCGCTTCGTCCCAAAAACCCGGGTCGGCATATTGGTCGAGCGCTTCTCGATAGCGCGCCAGAACGCCGGCCTGCCTTGAAAACAGCTCTGCGGCTGCGCGAATTTCGGGGAAGTCATCCCCCTCCCCCGCGATCACCATGCGGGACAGGTCCGCGCGGCCGGTGGCATCGAAATAGCCGGCCACGAAATCCCGCGCGAGGTCGATCCCTTCAGCCATCGTGCTTGTCCGCGCGCGCGTTCAGTTCGGCCCAGAGCTTTTCGGTTCCGGCCTCCTGCGCCTTGTTCACATATTGCGATGCGACCAGCCAGCCCTTGATATAGGGCAAAGGCAGGATGCAGCCGATCCCCAGCAGCGGGAACGATGTAATCAGATGCACCCAGAACGGCGGCTCGAACGCAACCTGCAGCCAGACCGCGAAGAACGTCAGCGGGAAAGCGACGATACACAGCGAGAAGAACGCAGGGCCGTCGTCCGGTGCTGCAAAACCATAGTTCAGGCCGCAATTGGGGCAGGTATCCTGCAGCTTCAGCCACTTTCGGAACATCGGGCCCTTGCCGCAGCGAGGGCACAGCCCCTTGAGGCCGCAATGGAATATCCAGCGGCCCTTATCGGTCTGCTTTCCCGTATGCGATGCGTCTGGTTGCGTCATGGTTCGATCCGCATGTTGCTTCGACTCGGACGAAAGTGCGCCCGTTCAGTCGGTCTTGCCTTATATGGGTTTTGTATGCATACAAAGTCAATGCAAACGACATCGCAAAGCTGGCTGCCGGACATCGTGCAGGCCCATGGTCCGGTCTATCTCGCCATCTGCGCGGCAATCGGGCGCGATGTCGAAGTCGGCCGGCTGAGCCCGGGCGATCGTCTTCCTCCCCAGCGCGAACTGGCAGACGCCTTGGGGATCGACACCGGCACGGTGACGCGCGCCTATGCCGAAGCGCGTCGACAGGGGCTGATCGATGCGGAAGGCCGGCGCGGCAGCTTCGTGCGGGGGCCGGCGCGCAAGGCGGCAGAGCAACTACCGCCGTTCGACACCGGGATGAACCTGCCGCCGATTCCGGCCGACGGGACGTTCTCCGCCCGCTTCGCCGCAACGTTGCAGACGGTTCTGGACGGTCCTTCGGCTGCGAACCGGATCCAGTACCAACCTGCCGGCGGGGCGCCGGAGGACCGGCTTGCCGGGGCGCGGTGGCTTGCCGCGCAAGGCATCGCGGCGGACGAGGACAATGTGGTCGTCACCAGCGGTGCGCAGACTGCGCTGCACGCGGTCGCCAGTTCCATCCTGGAACGCGGCGACGTGGTCTGCACCGCCCCCTTCGTCTATCCGGGATGGGCGGCGATCTGCCGCCGATTGGGTGTCAGCCTGATCTCCATCGCGGCGGACCGGCACGGAATCGATCCCGATGCGCTGGAACGGGCCTGTACCTCCGGCAAGATCCGGGCGGTCTACGTCGTGCCGGATAATGACAATCCCACCACCGCGACGCTGAACCGCGAACGCCGGGAAAGGATCGTGGAGATCGCACGGCGGCACGATGTGCTGATTATCGAGGACGATCCCTATTCGCGCCTGTCGGAACACAGCATACCGGCGCTGGCCGCGATCGCGCCGGAGCGCACGTGGCACGTGGCCAGTTTGTCCAAGCTGATATCGCCCGCGCTGCGCATCGCCTATTTGCGGGCGCCGCTGTTGCGCGACGCACTGCGACTGGCGACGGACACGCATGAAACCACAGTCATGCCACCTCCGCTGAACCTTGCCGTCTGCACGCGCTGGCTGACGGAGGGGACGTGGGCGGACCTGGTGGGCGAAGTGCGGGCGGAATGTCTGGCGCGGCAGACCATCGTTCGGGAGGTTCTGCCGGAAGGATCCTATCGCACCGCGCCGGCCGGTTATCACCTCTGGATACCGCTGGAAGGAGAAACGCGCGCGTTCGAACTGGTGGCGGCGATGCGGGCCTTGGGAATCTCTGCGGTATCTAGCGAGCAATTCCGCGTCGATCCTGCCGTACAGGAACATGCCGTGCGGCTGTCGATCGGTGGCAGCATCGATCACCAGCGGCTGCGGCGCGCATTGGAAGTCACCGAAGCGATGCTTCACCATCGCGGAGGCCGGGCCAGCCCTTTGGTTTGAGCCGCAGCTGCGGGGTTTTCAGCGCCAAGGGTATGGCCTGAGCGCAGGCACGGCGCTAAGGGGCGCCGATGTCGATTGCCAAAGACCTCGCCCAACTTGGAAAGCACATCGCCGCGCAGCATGGCTGGCCGGCAGCCAAGGCGTTCAAGTCCTATGAGATGTCGGACGCCGACCGTGCCGCTCTTTCGAAGTGCGCGGTGGACCTGCTGACGGTCTTCCCCGCCGCTGCCGATTCCAGCGCCATGATGAGCGCGGCCCTGGCCGTGGCCCTGGAAAGCCGGCTGAACGCGCCCGTGCAAGTCGTCGCCGGCACGCTGTCGGTGGAAGGCGTGCCGGTGTTCGGCGACAGGCAGCCGTTCGACGGCGCGAAAGTCTTCGGAGAGGCCGATCAGGACGGGAATGGGCAGGACTGGAACGGCCACGTCTGGGTGATGGTGGGTCCGTACATCGTCGATATCTCGATCTTCCGAACCGCCTATTCCGCGGAGGGACCGGCGCGGCTCTCCCGCCATGTCGATCTGGTGTTCGGCCCGGGCAAAGCGCTTTATGTCGACTTGTGGAAGCGCACCGGGCAGCAGGGCCTTGGCTACGAACCGCAATACGTGTTGAGCGCGGATGAAGTGACCCGCCTGATGGGCAGGGCCTATCACCTGATCCAGCAAGCCCGGCCGACCTGATCCGGCGAAAGCACCTCCTTAGGGAGCTTTTTCTACATTCACCGATCCATCCTCACGGCGATTAACCTTGCCGGGGGGAGCGTTGCGCCTGCGTTCGGCCAAGTCTCCGTTCGCCGCGATGACGGGCCTTGTCAGTTGAAATGACGGTCGAAATGGCGGAAAATCGTGCCCGTGCCGCCATGCGTCCGGAAAACCGAGCAACTTGCCGCGCTTGAAGCGCGCCTCCCCCGCATGGGCGATGCCCTTCCCCCAAAACCCTGCTTGTATCCCTGCAACAAGAACTTTAATGTCAACCAAATCAATTGAGATTAGGCAGACGTCATTGAACGGGAGACGTGTCACGATGAGTACGCCGAAATTCCATCGCCGCATGTTTCTGGCCGTGGCTGCCGCAACCGCACTCACCGCGTCTATCGCGGGATGCTCGGGCGGCGGCGACAACAAGGCCGGGAACAGCGTGCAGATTACCAACGTCTCCTACGATCCGACTCGCGAACTCTATCAGGCCATCAATCCCGCATTCGCCGCCTACTGGAAGAAGAAGACCGGGCAGGACGTCACCTTCCGGATGAGCCATGGCGGTTCGGGCAAGCAGAGCCGCGCCATCATCGACGGACTTGATGCCGACGTCGCCACGCTGGCGCTGGCCTATGACATCGACGTGATCTCCACCAAGGCCAAGCTGCTTCCGGCGGACTGGCAGAAGGCGCTGCCCGACAATAGCTCTCCCTATACCTCCACCATCGTCTTCCTGGTCCGCAAGGGTAACCCGAAGGGCATTCACGACTGGGGCGATCTGGTGAAGGCGGGCGTGGAAGTGATCACCCCCAATCCCAAGACCAGCGGCGGCGCGCGTTGGAACTTCCTGGCGGCTTGGGCCTATGGCCGCAATACCGGCGGCGGATCCGAAGCCGCCGGCGAGGCTTACGTGAAGCAGTTGTTCTCACACGTTCCTGTGCTGGACAGCGGCGCACGCGGATCGACCACCACGTTCGTCGAACGCGGCATCGGCGACGTGCTGCTGGCCTGGGAGAACGAGGCGCTGCTGGCCGAAAAGAAGCTGGGCGCCGGCAAGTTCGAAATCGTCGTGCCTTCGGTCTCGATCCTGGCCGAACCGCCGGTTGCGGTGATCGCCGCCAATGCGAAGAAGCACGGTACCGAGGAAGTTTCAAAGGCCTACCTCGAATATCTCTACACGCCCGAGGCGCAAGTCGCGATCGCGCGCAACTTCTATCGCCCCACAGACCCCAAGATCGCCGCACAGTTCGCGGACCAGTTCCCCAAGGTCAATCTGGTGACCATCGACAAGGACTTCGGCGGATGGACCAAGGCTCAGAAAGCGTACTTCGACGATGGGGGCGCCTTCGACCGGATCTACACCAAGAAGTAAACCGGCGTCCCCGGGTTCCTGACCCGTGGCGCCCTCAATCGAGCAGGCCACTGCAGATGACTTCAATCGCAAAGCGCAAGTCGCGCTGGCGCGCGCCTTCGGTGCTGCCGGGCTTCGGGCTGACCTTCGGGTTCAGCCTGGCCTGGCTCTCGCTGATCGTGCTTATCCCGCTATCCACCCTGTTCCTGAAATCGGCGGGCATGGGCTGGCATGCATTCGTGGAAGTGGGCTTTTCGCCCCGCGCGCTGGCCGCCTATCGCCTAAGTTTCGGCACAGCGGCGGCGGCGGCGCTGGTCAACGCGGTGTTCGGCCTGCTGGTCGCCTGGACGCTGGTGCGCTACGAATTTCCCGGAAAGCGCGTGGTCAGCGCGTTGGTGGACCTGCCTTTCGCCCTGCCCACAGCAGTTGCCGGCATCGCCCTCACCTCGCTCTACGCACCGTCGGGCTGGGTGGGCCAGTTCCTTGACCCGCTGGGAATCAAGGTGGCCTTCACCGCACTGGGCATCACTATCGCGCTGGTTTTCATCGGCCTGCCCTTCGTGGTCCGCTCCGTAGAGCCCGTCTTGGCCGATCTGGGCAAGGATGTGGAGGAAGCCGCCGCGACCCTTGGTGCCAACCGTTTCCAGACCTTCTTCCGCGTGATCTTCCCGGCCATCATGCCCGCGCTGTTCACCGGCGCTGCGCTGGCCTTCGCGCGCGGCGTGGGGGAGTACGGATCGGTGATCTTCATTTCCGGCAACATGCCCGGAAAGACCGAAATCGCGCCGCTGCTGATCGTCACCCAGCTTGAGCAGTACGCCTACGACGGCGCCACGGCGATCGCGATGGTGATGATGCTGATCTCCTTCGCGGTGCTCTTCGTCCTCAATGCCTTGCAATCCGCCCGTCGCAGGAGGCTTGGCGTATGACACACTCTTCACCGGGCACCGAAAGCCGCACTACACAAGTGCTGCTGATCACGCTGGCGCTGGCGTTCCTGGCCTTCTTCCTCGTCCTGCCGCTGATCGCGGTGTTCAGCGAGGCATTGAAGCAGGGGCTGCAGCCCTTCTTGGAAGCCGTGGTCAATCCCGATGCGCTGGCCGCGATCCGGCTGACTCTGTTCATCGCCGCGATCAGCGTGCCGCTGAACGTCATCTTCGGGCTTGCCGCAAGCTGGGCGATCACCAAGTTCAGCTTCCCCGGCAAGAACCTGCTGCTGACGCTGATCGATCTGCCGTTCTCGGTATCGCCGGTGGTTTCGGGCCTGATCTTCGTGCTGCTGTTCGGCGCACAGGGCCTGCTGGGGCCATGGCTGGCCGATCATGGCCTGAAGATCATCTTCGCGGTGCCGGGCATTATCCTCGCCACGGTCTTCATCACGTTCCCCTTCGTCGCCCGCGAACTGATCCCGCTGATGATGGAACAGGGGAAGGACGATGAGGAGGCCGCCGTCTCGCTGGGCGCCAATGGCTGGCAGACATTCTGGCACGTGACGCTGCCCAACATCCGCTGGGGCCTGCTTTATGGCGTGCTGCTGTGCAATGCACGCGCCATGGGCGAATTCGGCGCGGTCTCGGTCGTCTCCGGCCATATCCGGGGTGAGACCAACACCATGCCGTTGCATGTCGAGATCCTCTACAACGAATACGACTTCGTCGGAGCCTTCGCGGTCGCCTCGCTGCTGGCCGCCCTCGCCCTCGTCACGCTCGTCCTCAAGAGCGTGCTGGAATGGCGCTTCGATCTTCATTCGGGAGCAAAGCATTGATCCGCGTCGAGAACATCACCAAGCGCTTCGGCGACTACGCCGCGCTCCACGGCATCGACCTGGAGATCCAGCCGGGCGAGTTCATCGCCCTGCTCGGCCCCTCCGGATCGGGCAAGACCACCTTGCTGCGCATCATCGCCGGCCTGGAGTTCCAGGATGAAGGGCATGTGTTCTTCGATGGCGAGGACGTGTCCCACATCCCCGTGGGCCGCCGCAACGTCGGCTTCGTGTTCCAGCAATATGCCCTGTTCAAGCACATGACCGTGGCCGACAACGTCGCCTTCGGCCTGAACGTGCGCAAAGCCAAGCACCGGCCGAAAAAGGCTGAAATCCGGGACCGTGCCGAGGAACTGCTACGCATCGTTCAACTTGATGGGCTTGGCGGGCGCTATCCCGGCCAGCTTTCCGGCGGCCAGCGTCAGCGCGTGGCGCTCGCCCGCGCGCTGGCTATCGAACCCAGCCTGCTGCTGCTGGACGAACCGTTCGGCGCACTGGACGCCAAGGTCCGCAAGGATCTGCGCCGCTGGCTGCGTGATCTGCACAAGCAGATGGGCCTTACTTCCATCTTCGTGACGCACGATCAGGAAGAGGCGCTGGAACTGGCCGACCGCGTGGTCGTCATGGACCATGGCCGCATCGATCAGGTCGGCACGCCCGAGCAGGTCTACATGGAACCGGCAACCGCCTTCGTCTCCCACTTCGTGGGCGAGACCAACCGCCTGCCCGACGGCCGCCACGTGCGCCCGCACGACATCGCCATCGTATCCGAAGGGGGCGAGGCGGTGCATGTCGCCAACGTCTTCCGCAAGGGCAGCGCCTGGCGCGTGGAAGGCCGCCTTTCGATGAGCGAATCCATCATCGAGATCGATGTGGACGCCAACGAGGTTCCCCCCGCCATCGGCCAAACGGTGCGGATCGAGGCCCGCCGCGCGCGGACTTTTGCAAGCTGAATTCAAGGAGCCGCCAATGACCGCCAACTCGCCCCATTCGGGCAATTCCTCCCAGACGGAAAAACAGCTGGAAGAAAACATCGCCACCGTGCGCGAGGCATTGCAGAGCCTGCGTTACGGCAATATCTCGCTGACCGTGCATGACGGCCGCGTCGTGCAGATCGACGTCACCGAAAAGAAGCGGTTCCAGTAAGGCGCACCCCACCGACAATGCCGCAGAAGCACGCGCTGATCATCCGGCACGTCCCGCACGAGGGCGTTGCCGGCTATCGCAAACCCATCGAGGATCACGGCTATCTGGTGGACCGGATAGACGTGACCGATCCGGCCTTTGCCTCGCTCGATTTGTGCGAGCCGGACCTGCTGATCATGATGGGCGGACCCATGGGAATCTATGAGCAGGACGCGCATCCGTGGATTTCGTGCCAGATGCGCCGTCTTGCCCGGCGGCTTGAGGCGGATCGCCCGACCTTGGGCGTGTGCTTCGGCGCGCAGATGATCGCCGCCGCCATGGGCGCCCGGGTCTACCCCGGCCCCGCAAAGGAAGTCGGCTTCCATGCGGTGACCGTGCGCGACGTGGCACAGGAGGGCCCGTTGCGACACCTTGCCGGCGTGCCCGTGCTGCACTGGCATGGCGATACCTTCACGCTGCCGGAAAATGTCGAACTGCTGGCGTCCAGCCATGTCTACGACCATCAGGCCTTCCGCCGGGGCAGCAATATCCTTGCGCTGCAGTTCCATGCGGAAATGGGTATGGATCCGCGCTTCGACGCGTGGATCGAGCAATGGCCCGGCGCCGTGGTGGAAGCGGGCGGAAACGAGCAGTCCCTGCGCCGCGCCCACGCCGAACTGGGACCCGGCGCCGTGGCGGCTGGACGGGCGATGATCGGTGAATGGCTGCAAGGTCTTACCTGAGCTGGAACCAAGGCCGCTCTAATTTTCGCAACACGACGTCAGAATCATTGCGTTTGATAGGTCGGTGAAATTCACCGATGGATCGGGTCAACCGTTCACTACCGGATGCGATCCATGGCCACTGCCCCCACCCTGGAGCCTTCGCGGCCCGCCCTGCCGCATGGCTGCACTTTCGACGCGGAGGACTGGTATGTCCTTGCGCGGCACTGGTACCCGGTCGCTCTTGCCCGTGAAATCGGTACGGTCCCGCTGGGCACCCGCCTGCTCGATCAGCCGCTGGTCGTTTATCGTGCGGGAGACGAAGTGGTCGTCGCCACCAATGTCTGCCCGCATCGCGGCGTCCCGCTCAGCATGGGCACGCAGGAGAACGATGGCGTCGTCTGCCCATACCACGGGCTAAAATTCGGCACCGGGGGCAAGTGCATCCACGTTCCCGCCCACCCCGCGCGCGACATTCCCGCCCGGCTTCACCTGAAGACCTATCCCAGTGTAGAGCGCTATGGCCTGATCTGGACCTGCCTCGATGCGCAGGACCTTGCCCCCGGAGCGGCTCCCCCGCCCGGCGCCATTCCCGATATGCCGCACTGGGACGAGGCCGAATTCCAGCAGATCACCTGCCCCTGGATCGACATTCACGGCTTCGCCGGTCGCCAGCTCGAAGGGTTTCTGGACGTCGCCCATTTCGCTTTCGTCCATCACGAGACATTCGCCGATCCCGACAATGCCGAAGTGCCTGCCTACACGCCGAAGCGCACCGCCTATGGCTTCGAAGCAGAATATTGGAGCAGCGTGGGCAACTATCCCATCGGCCTGACCCAGCGCGGAGTGCCTGATTTCCACTGGCTCCGCCATTTCCGCTGCCACTTGCCGTTCACCGCGACGCTGGAGATCCATTTTCCCGGCAAGGATCGCTTGGTGATCATGAACGCGGCATCGCCGGTATCAGCCAAGACTACGCGCCTCTTCGCGCCGATCGCGCGCAATTTCGACACCGATCTGCCCGTGCAGGACGTCTACGACTTCAACTTGCGGATTTTCGAAGAAGACAAGACCATCGTCGAGGCGCAAATGCCCGAATGGCTCCCTCTGGAACCGGCGGATGAGGGGCATATCCCCGCTGATATGAGTTCGATGACCTACCGCCGCGCGCTGAAGGAAATCGGCCTCAAGCGCTTCTTCGGATATTAGCGCGGATCAGTTCAGGACGTATTCCACAGTCGCAAGGGCCGGGGGCAGATCCCTTTCACCCAGCGCGCAGAGCATCTCGCGCTCCACCGTCCGTGCTGGTGGACCTCCAATATCTGATGACGCTTCTCTCGGGCGGGAGCTACATGAACGGATCCCGCTTCGAACGAGATATGGGCGCGATCCGCTGCCTCTGCGGCGCTACCATGACGCGCTGCGCTGGCGACGCGTTCCGTTCCCGACATCGATCAATGTGCGTCAGGCCGCGGCTGTATCCAGGTTATCTGACGGTCTGCTCCTAGAAAGCGAAATTTAGCCACTGAACATCTTGGAAGGGTCGGCCGAAGAAGCAATAGCTAAGCACAGCGCACTATTGCGAAATTTTGATCGCCAATGCGGCAACGCGGAAGGGCTGAGCTGCCAGACTTCCCACCCACGCTTTCTCAGGTCATCCGCGTGCAATCAGATGCCCACCGTCAACGGCAAGACATGCCCCGGTGACATAGGACGCCAGATCGCTGACCAGATAGACCACGGCGCCGACGATTTCCGCTGGTTCGCCACCGCGGCCGAGCGGCTGGTTCTTGCGCGCGTGTTCGGCAAAGCCTTCGGAGCGGGACCATGCCTTGGTGCCGTCGGTATGGAACGGCCCCGGCATCACCGTGTTGACGCGCACCGTGGGGCCATATTCCTTGGCAAAGCTCTCGGTCAGCGTGTTGAGCCCGGCTTTGGCGGCGGCATAGGGCGCGAAGTAAGGCTCTGGCTTGCGCGATCCGCTGGAACTGACGTTGACGATCGCCCCGCCCCCGCGCGCCACCATCTGCGCACCGAACAGCGCCGAAAGCCGGAACGCCGAACGCAGATTCACCGCAAGGATGAGATCGAAGGCGGCCTGCGATGTCTCCAGCGAGGACGGCTCGACCGGCGACTTTCCGGCATTGTTCACCAGAATGTCCGCCCCGCCCCAGCGCTCGTTAACTTCGGCGAAGAGGCGGTCGCAGTCTTCCCACGAGGCCGCGTCGAAAGCATGGGCCGAGCCGCGACCGCCCAGCGCCTCTATCTCCGCAACCAGCGCGGCGCAGCTCTCCCGCTTGCGGCTCGCCACCGCAACCGCCGCGCCGGCCTCCACCAGCCCGAGCGCGATCGCCCGGCCGAGCCCGCGGCTGCCGCCGGTGACGACGGCCACGCGGCCGGTGAGATCCATCGTGATCGGCATGGCTCAGGCCGCCAGTTCGCGCTCGATCTCGGCCAGTTCGGCGGCATAGCGGGCCTCCGCCTCGGCCGTCCGGCTCGGGATGTGCTCGCTGGGGAACAGGCCCTGCGCCGGGGCGGTCTGCTTCAGCAGCGCATTGGCGATCTGCACCTGATGCACTTCGGTCGGCCCGTCGGCCACGGAGAGCATCGGCACGCCCATCCACATGCGCGCCAGCGGCGTCTCATGCGTGGTGCCAAGCGCGCCGTGAAGGTGGACGGCCCGCCGCACGATATCGTGATAGACGCGCGCCATCGCGACTTTGGCCATGGCAATATGCGTGCGCGCGGCGCCATGCGGCTGGGTATCGATGATCCACGCAGCCTTCAGCACCAGAAGGCGGTACATCTCCAGTTCCAGCGCGCTGTCCGCGATCATCGCCTTCACCAGTTGGTGATCGCCAAGCTGGCGACCCTGCGTGCGGCGGGAGACGGCACGTTCCTGCATCATCTCCAGCGCGCGCTGGCACTGGCCGACGACGCGCATGGCATGGTGGATACGGCCCCCGCCCAGCCGCGCCTGCGCCAGCTTGAAGCCCTGTCCCGGCCCGCCCAGCATGGCGTCCAGCGGCACGCGCACCTTGTCGAACCGCAGATAGGCGTGATGGCCGTGATCGACCGGATCGTTCATCCCCGCCACGTCGCGTATATCGACCAGCCCCGGAGTGTCCGAAGGGATCAGGAACATCGACATCCGCTCATGGGGCGCGTTTTCGGGATTGGTGACGACCATCGCGATCACGAAGGAGGAAACCTTGAAGTTGGAGGCGTACCACTTCTCCCCCTCGATCACCCATTCGTCGCCCTCCCGCCAGGCGTGGCAGGTGAATTCCTTGGGATCGGCCCCCGCCTGCGGCTCGGTCATCGCGTAAGTCGAGAAGATTTCGCCGTCGAGCAGCGGCTGCAGATAGCGCGCCTTCTGCTCGGGCGTGCCGAACATGGCCAGGATTTCGGCATTGCCGGTATCGGGCGCCGCGCAGCCGAAGATCACCGGGCCCCACGACGTGCGGCCAAGGATCTCGTTCATCAGCGCCAGCTTCACCTGCCCATAGCCCTTGCCGCCCAGTTCCGGCGTCAGGTGGCAGGCCCAGAGCCCCTGCGCCTTCACTTGCGCCTGAAGCTTCTTCGCCATGGCGCGCGCCTTGCGGTTGCGGATATTGAACTGCTCGCTGCCCTGCGGGAACAGAAGGTCCATCGCCTCCACTTCCTCACGCACGAAGCGGTTCATCCAGTCGAGCTTTTCCTGAAATTCAGGATCGGTCGAGAAGTCCATGTGTGATCCTCATCCTCAAATGTCGTGATTGTGTTTGGCGGGTCTCAACCCGCGATGATCTGGCGCGCCTTGGTCATCAGCCAGGTGGCGTAGCCGTGGACCGATTCCCCCACATTGGCGGGCACCTTTCCGGCCTTGGAAGCGGCGTATGTGCCCTCCAGCAGGCAGGCGAGCTTGTAGCAGGCAAGCGCGAAGAACCACGGCATCTCGCTCATGTTCCGCCCGCTGAGCGCGCCGTAGCATTCAACCAGTTCCCGCCGTGACAGGAAGCCGTCCCAGGGGCGCACCATCGGCGCCTTGCCTTCGGGATCGCCGGCTTCCGACCAGCTGGACAGGATCCAGCCCAGATCGAGCAGCGGATCGCCCAGCGAAACCAGTTCCCAATCGAGCACGCCGGAAATCTTCGGCGCCTTCAGCGAGAACATGACGTTGGGAAACTGCATGTCGCCATGGACCAGACCGATCCGGCGATCGGTCGGCAGGTTGTCGGCCAGCCTGCGGCCCACTTCATCGACATGCGGCAATTCGCCCGGATCGTAGCCCGGCGTTGCCGCATAGCCTTCCAGCTGGGATCGCCAGCGCTCAACCTGCCGTTCGTGCCACTGGTCGGGCTTGCCAAGATCGGCAAGGCCCACCGCGACGTGATCGACCGCGCCCAGTGCCGCCGCCGCCTTGACCAGTTCCTCCCCCATGGCGCGCCGCCAGCCGGCATCGGTGGCATATTGTCCCGGCAACTCGCCCGACTGCGCGAAGCCTTCGAGCGGCTCCATCAGGAAGAAGCAGGCCCCGATCACGTCCGGATCGGCGCAGGTCGCCAGCACGCGCGGATGTGGCACCGTGCTGCCTTCCAGCGCGGTCAGCACGCGTGCCTCGCGCAGCATGGTCTCATTGCTCTTGGGCTTCAGGTGCTTGCCCGGCCGGCGCAGGATCAGGTCTTCGCCGCCGCGCGTGATCAGGAAAACGCTGTTCTGAAGCCCGCCCGCCAGCTTGCGCACGGCGGTTACGGGGCCGCTTCCCGGCACGTCCTGCGCCGCGATCCATTCGTTGAGGCGGGTCCAATCGATCTGGCCGCCGAAGTCGTCGAGCGCTTCGGCCATCTGCTGCGGCATGGCATCCTCCAGTGTTCTGTCTTGCCGCCAGTCTGCGGATCCCGGTGCCCCTTCGCAATCCGGTCATGCATCCCGATCTGGACGAGAGGCGGAGATTTGGCCAAATTGCGACGCAGTATTGGGCGGGATCTCAGAGCATGAACGCAGCGAGCGAAGGACGGGGACGATCAAGGGCGGGGGCCGACCTCAGCTTTTCCTCGGCCGAAGTCACTATCGTCCACGGCAGCTTGTCGAGCGGAGGCACGACGATGCTGGCAAGCGATCATGCGCTGCTGGACCTCTGCGTCACCCCGCGCCCCACCAATGCGCGCGGAGCCTTCGCACCGGACGGATTGACGGGGCACCGTTTCGAAAGATTGGGCGATATCGTTTTCGTGCCGCCCGGCCATCCGCTTCAGCTACGATGGGACGGGGCAGAAGTGCAGCATTCGATCCGCTGCGAACTGCGCGGACGGCTTGCGCAGCACCGTTTCGCCGAGCGCATGGAATGGACGCCCCCCCGTCTGACTGCCGCGCTGGACATCGCCAGCCAGACCGTGCGCCTGCTGCTGCGCCGCCTTGCCCAAGAAGCGCGCACACCGCGCCGGGATTCCAAACTGCTGGTCGGCTCGATCGCCACCCAACTGACCATCGAATTATGCCGCTATTTCGAGGAAATCGCTGAAGAAACCGCGCACGGCGGCCTGGCTCCCTGGCGCCTGCGCGTGATCGACGAACGGCTGGAGCGCGATGCAATGCCGCCTTCGCTGGACGAACTCGCCGCACTGTGCAGCGTCTCCGTCCGCCAGCTTACACGCGGCTTTCTGGGCAGCCGGGGCTGCACCGTGGGGCAATATGTCCATCACCACCGGCTGGAAACGGTGAAACGCCTGCTCGCCACGCAGGAAAGCATCAAGCAAGTGGCCGATGCCGTGGGCTTCGCCTCGACCTCCAGCCTGGCTCATGCCTTCCGCCGCGCCACCGGCCTGACACCGCGCCAGTACCAGCAGCGCATCTGGCGTTCGAAAGAACACGTCTGAAACCGTGGCGACCTTGCGCTGCCGGAGTTAAGGGACGCCAAATAGAAACCGACCTCAGACGCCGTTGCGATGTCGCCGAAGCGATCCTATCGCGAACGCAAGAATTCAGGGGTGGCAAAGAAAATCGCTGACATGAAATACGACGGTACGGTTTGCTCATGCTCGTCAAGGGCCGGCGAATAGCGGGCGTTTTTCATTATGATATCACATGCATTGACTTCGAAATCGGGCACGCCATCGGTCGGGAATGTTTTGCATTCGGTCGGCGCACCGGTTGCGTCGACCATTACACGTAGGTGTAGACGGGCAAATCCTCCCAGGCTTCTGACTGCTTGTGGCGGGTCGTCGGCCGCGACTAATGCATTCACGGCGCGGGCGTTCAGCGCCTTCACAGGACGGGACAGTTTCGCTTGCACATCCGGGTTCAAGCCCCAGCTTTCGACCAGTTCGTCCGTGCAATGACGCACCGCGTTCATAACCGGCGCAATCGGCCCTGTATCCAGGACCAGCTTCTGTTTGGCGGCGCTGATGCTGAACCGGCTGATACTACCTTCCAACGCCGCGTCTGGGTAGGAACGATCCGCCTTCTCAAGCGCACGCTGGTCGACTGACATATCGGTATTGAAAATGATGGCCGCGCCATGTGCCGCCGAAACACCAGAGGCGAGCGACAGGAATGGCAACGGGGCACCAGATCCATAAGCGATGAATTTGTCCTGCGCCGACTTGATCCTCGTGACTGGCGGCCCGGCAAGGGTGTAGTCAAAATTGTATCCCGGCGAGAACGTGCGCATGCGCAGAAACAGATTATCCTTTGTCCTGCCGAACTGCCGCGAGAGGACGCAACTGTCCTGCGCCGGGGACAAGCTCCATGGCGATGTCGGCTTCAGAACGGAGTCCGTTTTCTGCGCTGAGGCCGCGCCATGGCCGAATGCCATGGCGGCCATAGGAAACGGTATCCGCTCAACAGGCGCGATCGCAACGGGAATATCGGCTGCCTCAACCGGTTTGAGGCAGCGCCAGCTTCCGGGAGAAAAAGCATCGTCTTCGCGAATGCCACCAGACAGTTCACTCTTGCGCCAATTACACACCCCAGCTAGCTCTGCGCCCGCCTTCCCTTAAACGGGATGGCGGACAAGATCGCGCCGGTGCCTCGAGAGAGGCTTAAAATGGGAACACGGTGAGAGGGGTTCGCCCTTCGAATCCGAGGCTGTCCCTGCAACTGTAAGCGGCGAGCGCGATGCACATCACGCGGCAGGGCCAAGGCGCCTGTCGCAGCCACTGGGCCGGACGCTAAGACATGCGAGGCCTGGGAAGGCCGTGCATCAAGCTATGACCCGCGAGCCAGGAGACCTGCCGGCGTTCGGTCGCTCTTGCTTTGGTCCAGGGGATGGCCGGGGCACGGTGTTTCTCCGTCTGAGCGACGAACCAGCGGCAGGGGCCGCACGGTGCGCTGAGCGGTCGTCCCTTTATCATGGGCGCCCGGCCGGACGGCGCGCCGGCCGTTCGCGAACGGCAGTCCCCTGCTTCGGATCGCATGGCGCTCGACAGGGGGAATGAAATGAAGTTCGCATCCGTTTCGCACACGGCGCTTGCCGTGGCGCTTGGTCTTGTCTGGAACACGCCGGCCGGCGCCGAGGAAACCGGGGAGGATCAGGCCATCGTCGTGACTGGCCAAAGCCTTGAGGAAACTCTGCCGCAGGAGCTTTCCCGGTACGGTAACGACGTTGTCACCGTCAGCGGAAAGCAGATCAAGGACAGCGGCGCGGTGGACGTGGTCAAGGCGCTGGAATCGGTGCCCGGCCTTTACATTCGCGGCCGCAACGGTCCGTTCACTTATGTCGACGTGTCGCTTCAGGGCTCGCGCACGCAGGACGTTCTGTGGACGATGGACGGCATTCGCCTGAACAACCGCCTCTACGGTGGCACTTCGCCCAACGATACACTGCCAGCCAGCATGATCGAGCGGATCGAAGTGCTGCGCGGCGGAGAGAGCCTGTTCTACGGCACGCAGGCCTCAGCGGGCGTCATCAATGTGGTGACGCGCAGTTTTACCGACGATTTCAATGGCCAGGCCAATGCCTCGGTGGACTCGTGGGGCGGGACCAGCGTGGACGGCTATCTGCGCGGCGCGGTGGGCGGGCATCGCTTCGTGGCCTATGCCTCGCACAACCAGTCCGAAGGTTACATGCCTTACAGCGCCTACCAGCCCAGCCTGACCGATCGCCGCCTTGGCTACGATCTCTGGTCGGCGGGCCTGAAATATCAGTATGACGTTGCTCCCGATCTGGCGTTCAATGCCCAGTACCAGCACACCGAGGCGAAGCTGGACAACCTCTCGCCCACGCGCATCCGGGAAAGCAGGAACGACCGGAACGAGGAAATCGCCAGCGTCCGGCTCGACTACACCGGCAGCGATACGGTGCAGTTCTTCCTCAAGGGCTATTTCCACGACTGGAAGACCGCCTACGTCCAGATCCGCAATTCGCTTCCCGATCTTCAGCCGCAGGTGATCTACCCTGCCGGCACGTTCTGGGGGTATCGCGACTGGGGCGGCAGCGCGGTGGTGAAGCTGCACCTCCACCCCGGCCTTGAATACCTGCTGGGCTACGACTTCCAGAACTTCTCCGGCCGCGATGACGTGCTGCTGATCGCGCCGACCAGTGAGCAGGTCCACGCGGGCATCTTCCAGGTCCGCACTACCGACGAGATTTCGTCGAAGGGGCGTCTTGCCGCCGGGCTGCGCTACAACCGGACGGATGGCGCGAAGAAGACGATCTGGAACGTCTCGGGTCGCTATGATCTTGCCGATGCCCTCTATGTGGAAGCGAACGGCGGCACCTCCTTCGTGCTGCCCGATGCCTCGCAGCTTTACGGCAATGATCCCTGCTGCGAGATCGGCAACCCGAACCTCGAACCGGAACAGAGCCTCAATCTCAATGCCTCAGCAGGTGGCACGGTGCCGGTGGGTGCCATCTCGCTGGGCTGGAAAGCGACCTACTTCAACCGTCGTATCACCAACATGATCGATACCGTCTACGACGATCCCGCCTACCCGAACGGCACTTACGCCAATCTCGACGGCAAGGTCCGCTCGCAAGGCGGCGAGCTTGAACTCATGGCGCAGATGGCCGGGGGCTGGAGCCTCAACGCCAGCTATACTTACGCCCGCGTGCGCGAGAAGGGATCGTCGACCCAGCTCGACCGCAATCCCAAGCAATACGCCAAGGGCACGCTGTCCTATGCGCCCGAGAACCAGCCATTCGGCGCCAATCTCTCGGTCAACTGGATCGGCGATGTCTGGTCCACCGCATCAGGCTTTGGGCGCCGGAACTACGGCAACTATGCACTGGTCGATGCCGGAGCCTATCTCTACCTAGACGGTACAGCGCGGCGGAACCGCTTTGGCGTCAATGTCGATAACCTGTTCAACAAGGAATACGCGACGCGCGGCTATCAATCGGCCGTGACGGATCAGGGCGCGCTCGACGGCAGCAACAGCCGCTTCCTTTACTTCAACCGGGGCGTGCCGCGCACGTTGCGGATGAGCTACGGCCTGAGCTTCTGAGGCGATGACGACCTTTCAGCCTCGGGCAGTCCGTTCGCGCAGCCTGCTGCCGCGCCCGATCCTTGTGCTTCATCGCTGGCTTGGCGTCTTCGTCGGGCTGTTGATGACGATCTGGTGCCTTTCGGGCTTCGTGATGATCTATGTGGACTATCCGAGGCTGGAACCTTCCGCGCAGGTAAACGGGCTTGCGCCCCTGCACCTGCCGGAATCGGGGGCATTCGAGGCAGTCGATATTGCTCCGGACACGCCGATCGCCTCCGCTCGCATGGAGATGATGGCGGGCCGCACAATCTTGCGGGTAACTCCCGCAGACACCGCCGATCGACCCATCCCGCAGATGCGGACGACCCCCGCCGCTTTCGACCTTGCCAGCGGCAAGCCGCTCGCCTTGCCAGGCACGCCCGAAATCGGCCGAATTGCCGCCGATTTCGCCGAGGGACACGGCATTGCGGGCAGCGCTGCAACACCGGTCGAAACCGATATCGACCAGTGGACGGTCCAGACCTACAAACGCAACGCGCCCCTCTTCCGCGTGGATTTTGCCGATCCGGCCGGAACCGAGATCTACGTCTCCGGCAAATCGGGCGAGGTCGTACAGGAGACCACTCGTTTTCAGCGCTTCTGGGGCTGGCTGGGCGCGGTGCCGCACTGGCTCTACCCCACGATCCTCCGGCAGGACGGCGCGCTGTGGAGCCAGGTGGTGATCTGGACTTCGCTGGCCGGCTGCTTCCTCACCGCGACCGGCATCTGGGCGGGCATTGCCCGCGTGCGCCGCAAGCGCGATGGCAATATCGGTTCGCCCTATAAGGGCCTGTGGTGGTGGCATCACGTCTTCGGCCTGTTCTTCGGCCTGCTGACGCTGACATGGGTGGCCAGCGGGCTGTTCTCGATGAACCCCTGGGGTTTCCTCGATAGCATGGCTGGTCTGGCGGAGCGTGAGAGACTGGCGGGACCAATGCATTGGCGCGATGTGCGGCAGGCATTTTCGGCCATTCACGATCTTCCATCCGGCCCCGTGCGAGTGGAAACCGCGCCACTCGGCGGACGATCCTTCCTGCTGATTTCGCGGCATGGCAATAGCCCGGTACGGCTCGATACCACCGGGAATTCTTCTCCGCTGACCGAACCGGAATTGCGCGCCGCGCTGACCGGGCCGATGGCCGCGGCCTCACTCGATTTGATGCGAGAGGAAGATGCCTACTATTACCGCCACCGCTTCGCCGCGCCATTGCCGGTCTGGCGCGCGGTACTGGCGGATGCCGAAAAGACGGGGCTCTACATCGACCCGACCAGCGGGCAGATCGTCCGCGCGTTCGATCGCAACGGGCGCGGTTTCCGATGGTTGCAGGATGGCCTGCACAGTCTCGATTTCCCGGTGCTGCGCAAGCGACCCTGGTGGGACTTCGTGGTGCTGCCGTTGCTCGCAGCCGTCACGCTGGTCTGCGCTACGGGAACGTGGATGGCGTGGAACAAGGTTCGCCGCGATTTACGACGTCTTTGGCGGCGGAGGCGCCGGCGCAGACCGCTCCTATAGTGGCTGAGCGAGAATGGCCTTCAGTGATTTGGCCAATTGCCGGAAGACATCTGCTTTCCGCCCAGCCGACCTCGGGTACCACCTTGAGAGCGACGCCCGCTCCGCAAATCTACCGGCGCCAGCGCCGTGCCTTCCGGGGCGCTATGGAGCAACTGGCAGCCCGCCAGCCTTGTGACGGCCGGCGCCGTCACAAGGCGACCGTCCCAATCACTTCCCTGTTTTTTGAGTGGCGACCGCCTCTTTAGGCTTAACGTAACGGTCGAGCCAGTCGGTCATCTGCCACAAGGTCTCCTGCGTGGATTCCATTGCGCGATAGCCATGCGGCTCGTTGGGGAGCACGACGTAGCGCACGATCGCGCCATTGCCCTTCAAGGCGGCGTACATGCGTTCGGACTGGATCGGAAACGTGCCCGAATTGTCGTCCGCACCGCCATGGATCAGCAGGATCGGCGCTTTGATCCGGTCTGCGAAGGTGAAGGGGCTCATCTCGGTGTAAGTCTGCGTCGCCTGCCAGTAAGTGCGCTGCTCGGCCTGGAATCCGAACGGCGTCAGCGTGCGGTTATAGGCCCCCGAACGTGCGATGCCGGCACGGAACAGGTCCGTATGGGCCAGCAGATTGGCCGTCATGAAGGCGCCATAGCTGTGCCCGCCCACGGCCATACGGCTGCGATCGCCCACGCCCGTGGCGACGACCGCGTCGACTGCCGCCTGTGCGTCTTCCTGCAATTGCTTGACGTAAGTGTCGTTCGGCTCGGCCCCGTTCTCACCGATGATCGGCATCGCCGGATCGTCGAGCACGGCATAGCCCTGCGTCAGCAGGAACAAGTGGCTGATCCCGCGCGGACGCACGAAGCGGTTACCTTCGTCGACCGTCTGGCCGGCAACCTTGGGGTCCGTGAATTCAGCCGGATAAGCCCAGAGCAGTGTCGGCAGCGGGCCATCGCGCTTCGCGTCGTAACCGGCTGGCGTATACAGCGTGCCCGAAAGCGGCAGGCCATCGGCCCGCTTGTACGTGATCGTGCGTTTGGTCACGCCGGCGAAGACCGGGGCAGGATCGGGCAGGTCCGTCACTTGGCGCGGCTTGCCGCCACCGACCGTCTCGATCACGTAATTCGGCGGCAGCTTCGCACTTTCACGGCGTGTCAGAATATGCTTGCCGGCATCGTCCAGAAGCGCCTCAACGGACTCGTAATAGGGCGCCTGCGCAATCCAAAGCCGGGTCTGATCACCGCCTTCTATCGGCATGCGGGCAAGAAACGGGAAAGCACCCGCCTTGGTCGCACCTTCGCCCGAGGCGAACACCGCCTTGTGATCGGGCGTGAAGCGCATCACTGGCTTGCCAGCGACGTTCCCCTCCAGCATAGGCATGCCCGGATCGCCGTAGCGGTCCTGATAATTGCGCGTCAGCAGAAGGCGCGCGTCGCCAGAGTTGGAGGGAGACACGGCATAGCGATGTTCCGTACGCGTCTTCCATTCGCGGTCCAGGACGAGCGCGAAGCCATCGTCACCCCATAGCGTTCCCGCATAGCGCTTTGCGACATCCGCGAACTTGGCAGGGGCCGCCGTGAATGGCGCGGACTGGGCGAAAAGGCGATCGTGAACAGGGACATCCCGCTTGGGATCGCCACCGTCCTGTGCTTCGGCCCAGAGCAGGGTTGCAGGCGCATCGGAGCGCCACTCCACTTCGCGCGGCCCCTTCACCACGGCATCGAAATCGACCGGCAGATCGTCGGCCAGCGGGCGATCGACGATGGTACGGACGGGCTGACCTTCGGCGGTGGAAACGGCAATCTCGGTCGGGAAGAATCCGGCCGGTAGCAGGTAGCTGTAGGGTCGCTTCAGTCGCTCTGTCAGCAGATAGCGACCATCGGGAGAGGCCGAGAAATCGGTCCACAGCCCGGCCGGCTTGATAGCGCTTGCGGTGCCATCGAGGCCGACGCGCATGAGGACGCCGGTGAAGTAATAGTCGAACAACGCCTCGTCATGCGCGTCGCCGAGGAGATCCTCGTAGGTACGCGCGGCCGAGCGACGTCCATTGCTTTCCTGCACGACCGGGCCGGTCGGCGCCGTGCTTTCCGCAGGTGGCGTCCCGCGCGCAGGATCGACCACGCGCACGATCAGCCCCTGGCTGTCGGGAAGCCACTCGTAAGGAGCGCCGGGAAACGCGCCGTTGACATGCTCGACCAGAGCCGCGGCCTTGCCATCGAGTGTCGCTGTCCACAATTGCAGGCCATTCGCCACCTGCACCACCATTGCAAGGCGCTTGCCATCGGGCGACCAACTGGCATTCGTGAACCGGGTGCCCGCAGGCAAAGAGACTGCAACCTTCCTCCCGCTGGCAAGATCCTGCAAGGTCAGGGCGTTGAGCCAGACCACACGCACTTCGGCCTGCCCGTTGGTGGCAGGATCGATACGATAGCCACCAAGCCGCAGGATCGGCTTGGCCATATTGGCAACCGTCGGCAGGTTTTCGCGGCCCAGGATCGCCAGCGTCCGGTGATCCGGGCTCACCGCCACGGCGGGCGTCGGCGGCGTTTCAAGAATGCGCGCGATGGCTTCGGGTGCACGGTGGTAACCGGAAGGCTCGGCATTCGCCAGCGCGGGAACCGCTGTGGCCAGCAGCAGACAAAGCACGGAGCGGCGCATGTTTGGATTTTTCCTTTGAGGTGTTGGAGAGCGTCTTGCCGGCAACATCCTGTAGAAAAAAGGAAATGACAAGAGGCGCGCAACATCTGATCGGAGGGTAAAATCCGGATTTGTGCTCAAGCACTCACCTTTCCGGAAAAGGTCCGGAACGCTGCAATGCTTGCGTAGATGTCTGACCTTGATACGTTGCGACCACTCGCCGCGATGACCGATCTAACGCCAGCTAAGAGCGAAAGACTCAACGCGCCACTGCGCCTTGAAACAGGCAACACGGATCAACCGTATCATCGCGCATTGAACCGGAAACGGATCGCGCCTCCTGTCGGACAATCATGGGCTATCGCCGTCCCTCGATACTCGTCCAGCGGTCCCGCTCTTCGGGGCGCGACGAACTATCGGCACCGGCGCACGCATTACGCAATCCCTATCTCACCTTGCCGGACGCCCTCCGCTTGGGACGTGGATCGATTGGAGCCAACGAAAAAGCCAGACTGACAAGGCGATCTTTGCCTTCCGCCTTCGATTGGCTCGTCAATTCGCTCAAGCGTTCGAGTAGCGTGTTCACCTCGATCAGGTCGCTGGCGCTCAGCCAACCCTTGTTGCGTGAAGCCCATAGCTCGCGCTCAGGACCGGACACGACAGCATCCACTTTGCCCAAAGCACCCTGAAAATCGCGCTCGGCTATTTGCAGCAATGCGTGAGCGAAATTACGCAGTTCGCCAGCATTGCCTTCAGGGCGCAGATCATAGGCCAGCCGAATTGGACCGCCGCTGCGGCTAGCCAATCGGTAGCGACGATCGCCGTTTTCGTCCGCCGGCACCTCGCAGATCAGCCCGCCCGCCGCGAGCGTGCGCAAATGATAATACAAACCATCTGCCGGGCGCCCCAGTTCTTCGGCCAACGTCGCAACGCTCGCCTCGCCTCCGATGGCAGCCAAAGTGTCCACCAGTTCCTGGCGCATTGGCGAACTCAGAAGCCGGATCAGCGCCGGATCGCCGAGCGCCCCTGGATCGAATTGATCACCCATCCACATGGACTCCTGTTGAAATACGACCCATATATTTCAACGAATCGTTCCATGGAAGCCCGAGATCCGTACAAGGCTGCAAACGAGGAAGGCTGATCGTGAATTGCTCTAAGGTCCTTGCTGCAATCGTGGTTCCGGCATGCATTTTGTCTAGCACCTGCCTGGCGGCCGCTCCGCAATCGTTCGAACCCGCCGCTCTGCAGGCAGATTTGCGCTTCGCCATCGACACGATTGAACGGCAGGATCCCCAACTTGAACATTCGACCACCCAAGAGCGTCTGGAAGCCGCCGCAGTATCAATACGGGGGCAGCTTTCCCGCCCCATGACGCAAGCGGAGGCGTGGGCGGCCATGGCGCAACTCAACCCACTGCTCGCGGACGGCCACTTGTTCATTGGCCTACCGAATTGGCGAGAACAGAGCGCAGAGGAAGTGCGCCAGGGAGCCGGATTTTTCCCTTTCGAAGTCAAGCTCAACAGGCAGGGTTATCCGGTCGTTACCGCAAAACTGGGCGGTGCCGCGACGCCGTACGCCGGGCGTAGGATCACGCAAATAAATGGCCGTGATGCCCAGGATATAGCGTACGCCTTGCTGGCCCGGATGCATGGAGACACGCCGGCATTTCGGGCAGCTTTGCTATCGCAGCGCTGGTGGCTTGGGTTCGCCAAACTCTATGGCACGCCGGCAGTCTACGATCTTCAATTCGCCGGTGACCACGCCTCACATCGAGTATCGGCGGGACATGTGCTTCCCGCAATCCTGCAGCAAGAAGCTGACTTTGATCGCCTTTACTCCTGTCGCATCGACGCGGACCATACGGCACTGATGACGGTTGTCTCCTTCGCTTGGAGCGACAAGGCACAGTTCTTCAAATTTACGCATGACTGTTTCACACGGATCAAGGCGGCTTCGGCGCAGCGTCTGGTAATCGACGTCAGCGCCAATGGTGGCGGCGATGACGACATGTGGAAAGAGGGTATCCTCCGCTACGTTGCCACCAAGCCATACAAGCAGGGATCGACTTACGTTAAACGCGAACGCGATAGCTCCCTTTCCTCAGGAACGATCGAGACCGCGACCGCCCCAATCCCTGGCGAAGCGCTGCGATTCAGCGGCAAGGTTGAGGTCTTGATCGGCCCATTGACGTACTCGTCAGCGGTGTTGTTCGCCAATGTCGTGCGCGATTATGGCTTCGGTACCTTAACGGGCATTGGAAATAGTGCACGAACACAGCAATCCAGCGGCGTACAATCCGTACCGCTTCCAAATACCGGATTGGTTCTTTCCTACCCACGCTTTGTGCTCAACCCACCATCAGGGGCAGCCGCACCAAGGTATCTGGAGCCGACGGACCAGATCACCTCGCCATAAGAGAGCAGCGGCCCAAGGGCGCTGCGAAACCCGTCGGACAGCTTCCCTACGGTCAGCAATAAAACCTGCCGGTCATTTTTCGGCCAACTTCAGATACTCAGAAGGTCAGAAATCAAAGGGACAACAGCCCTCGCCGAAACTTCGTCCATAACGTCGGCAATGTACCGGCCGTAATGACGCTCGATCATTTGGACAGAGGTATCATGCCGCGATGCGACGAGTCGGATGGGCTGATTGACGCGCAAGCCCCGCACGATGCTCGAGTGGCGCAAAGCATACGGAATTACGCCGGGTAGCCCTGCCTTTTCAGCCAAGGCTTTCCACGGCGTCACTATTTCGGATGTGTTGACCCACGGCCCGCGCTTGTCGCGAATCCACTGAATGCTTCCCGGGATCTGCTTGTGCCTCCAACGTTCAAGGAGCCTTGCCGAAGGCGACCTTCCATCCACGACTTGTCGCAAGATTGCCAAAACATCGTTGCCCACTGAAAACGGCGTACTGGGGTTCTTGCTACCTTTGCCCTTTCGGCTCGTGGGAACCATCAGCCTTGAGGTTTCAAACTGCACGTCGATGACCCGCATCCGGACAATCTGCGACATCCGCGCACCGGTAGCCGCAAGAACCACGACAAGCCTGTAAAAATCCCCGTCCCAACCGAGCTCTGCATCAACCTCCCGTGCCGCTTTTATCAGATGAACGATCTGAGAATCGGCCAGGATCTGATTTTCGCGAGCAACGTCCTCTTCATCCCCTTCACTTCGCGCCACGTCCCTCAAACCGAATTTGATGATCGAAGGAAGCGTGGAGGGGAGACGCCGGCGATTCGAAGCATACCCTTCGTTCAGGGCAGCCTTCAGATCATTTATGGTCCTTTGCTTCGTCGCTGCTTTGAGCTCATCTGGCAGCCCCTTCCGCCAGCCGATAAGATGGTCTTCGTTCAGCAGATGCAACGGCAAGTTTGCCAACTTTGCCGCCTTACCTTTGCCCCTGCCACCATAGCCCGTGCGCCCAAGTACATACTTGCCCAGCCTGATGCTCGCATCTGAGCGCTTTGGACGACCGCTTCTCGCGCTTTCGCGCGCATCGCGCATGGCAACGTATTCTTCAATCACTGACCTGACGGTCACTGTTGGAGCTTCATCTTCCCCATCTTCACCACCTCGCTTCGCGTCCACAACGCTGCGCGCTGCGCGAATAGCAGCTGCATAATCCAAGGTCCCAGCCTGATGTTCGTCATCGGCGGGACCCAGGCGCTGTTCTCGATAGGCGCCGCCCTCTCGCCAGCGCACGATCCAAGCCCCTCCCTTCTTCCCCTTCCTGTAACCAAGGTGAACGTCTGGATCGATGGCTCGCCAATACGGCTTGTTCCGCGGCAGCAGACGACGCCTCTCAGAACGTCCAGCTATCTTCGCTTCATCCAGAGTCTTTGCCGCTCAAACCTACTCGCAAACCTGAGGCTAAATTTTTGTCTAATATTTGCCTAATATACGATGGCGAATGCGAGCAAACAAGGACGCACAAACTCTCAACAAATGGCGGATTTCTGCGGACTATTACGAACAAAAGGGGGATATTTTACCTGCTCTCTCACGGCTGAAACACGGGTTCGATTCCCGTAGGGGTCACCAGTCTTTTCAAGCACTTAGCTTGGCAAACTTTGCAAAAAAATCGCGCGATCTAATATGGGTCTAGTATCCGACAGCGGATTACCCTGACCTATGGCGAACACGCCGAATGGTTGGCCCATCTTTTTTCCACAGAAAAATCCGATCAAACAGGGCGACTTGCGAGAAACGGAGTCATGTTCAGCCGCTTGAACTACCGACGATTATGGCTGCTGGGCAGCACCGCAGGACGTTTCCGGTCGCCGAGGTTCCGGTTTGCTCAACTCCCGGGCGACCAAGCGGCGCAATCTCCTTTTCAGCGAAACTTCTAGCTGAGGATCGATGCCAGCAACTCCGCCAGACGCAGGCCCGCCTGCTTGAGCCGATAGGAAGCCAGGTAATATTCCTTCGTTTCGTAATCCGCCGGCAATGCCGTGGGAACCGCCGAACAGGCAACGCCCGTTCGGCCGCCGCAAACGGGCACCTTGTATGCATCGCTCGACGTCGGAGTTACTGGGTCGAGGAAGATGTACTTCTTTGCGAGATTGCGGCTTTCCACCGCCCAGTCGCGCGGGGTGTAGCCCGTGGGCGGGTTGAGCGTGGTGTCGGCCCACAACTCCTTGCCCAGTTGTATCGCGGTCAGGCCGTGCTTCTTGACGATGGAATAGTCCCAAACCGAATGCATGTCGGGATACTTCACCACGCCGTTCGTGGTGGTGGGAAGCAATATGCCGCCGGGAATGTCGACCTGATCCTGCGCGCCGCCGGGCTCAGTCCCGTGAAGCGGCTGGTGCAGATCGCCGACCAGATGGAGAATGAATTTCAGCGCGATCAGCCGCTCTTCATTCGAACGGCCCGTGTCCTTCAGGATCGCGGCGTATTGGGCAATCGCCTGATCCGCACAGGCCACGGCGGGCTGGTCCGCAATGCAGGCGGGATCGCTTGCCGAAGGCACTGCGGCCAGGACCGGGATCCGCACTGTATGGATCAGGTTGGGATACGATGTGCGCACATCGTCCGCCCAACCGGCCACATCTTCGTCGTACAGATTCGCGTCGCCCAGAATTTGCGCGAGCTTGGCCCAGACGGGCTTGTTATCGGTCTTCAGTTTGGCTTCGGCGACGAAGCCGACGGCAGCGTGCCCGGTTTTCGTCCAGGCATGGGCCGGGCCTGCCAGAGCGAGTGACATGCCAAGGGCGGCGCACAGCATGCTGCGGGCCCGGCCGATCATCCTGTTTTTCATCGATCTTCCTTGCATCTGATGGTGAAGAAAGCGCCTGTCGACCGGCATGATCGTCTAGGGCGTTTCGTCACCTAGATGCGGGCGTGCTGCACTTCCGCCATGTGGCCGCCGGTTAATTTTCGGAAGCCGCGTAGAGGGCTCGCCGGTCCTTGTATTGTATCCAAATTGTCATTCTCGGCAGATAGGTGCGGCAGCATGTCCTTCTCCCGCGAACGTGCTGTCTGGTTGGGAAGCCATGTCTTTCCGCACGAAGCCGCCTTGCGGCAGTGGCTGGCTGCGCGCGCGGCTTCGGCGGGGATGGAAGTCGACGATATCGTGCAGGAAAGCTATGCGATCCTGGCGTCCATCGAACGCGTGGATCACATTCGAAACCCGCGCACTTATCTGTTCGAAGTGGCCAAGTCGGTAATTCTGCAATCGCTGCGCCGCGCGAAGATCGTGACCATCGACGTGCAGGCCAATGCGGACGTCCTCGAAATTCCGGAGGACGCGCCGACGCCGGAACGCGTCGCGGCCGATCGGCAGGAGCTTTCGCAGGTCGCCGCCGCGATCGCCGCCCTGCCGGATCGTTGCCGCGAGGTATTCACCTTGCGCAAGATACAAGGCCTGAGCCAGCGCGAAGTCGCCCAAAAGCTCGATCTGGCGGAAAGCACGGTCGAAAAGCACATGGTCAAGGCACTGGCCATTCTGACGAATGCAATCGGGCGTGGCGGAAATTCCCGGAATACGCCATCTAGGTTCCGTGAACAGCAAAACGACAGCGAAGGCGACGGCCGCCCCTATGAGCGTGAGCGCGCTTGACGAGCGTGCGGCGTATTGGGCGCTTCGTGCCGAAGCCGATACGCTGAGCGCGCAGGAGCAGGAAGAACTCGACGCCTGGATCGCGGCCGATACCCGGCACGCCGGCGCCTTTGCGCGCGCCATGGCGGCCAATGCCTATTTTGAGCGGGCGGTGGCGCTGGGCGTCGATCGCGATATTCCCGATGAAGCTGGCCCGGCAGCGGGACTAGAAATCGAGCCGGAAAGCCTGCGCACGCGCAAGATCGATCGGCGGCTGTGGCTGGGCGGCGCGGCCGGCGCCATTGCCGCTTCGGTCCTGGTCGCTATCGGGCTTGAGAAATTCACCCGCGCGGAGGTGCTGAACGCCGAAAAGGGAAGCGTGCGCCGTGCCGCACTGGCCGATGGATCGGCGGTCACGCTGAATTCCGGAACACAGGTTTCGGTATCGATGCAGCCGCTGGAACGGCGCGTAAGCATGCTGGCAGGCGAAGCGAATTTCGATGTGGCCAAAGATGCCGCCCGCCCCTTCATCGTGGAGGCCGGCGCCGTGCGCATTCGCGTGGTGGGCACCAGCTTTCTGGTTCAGATCTCAGACATCGGCGATGTCGCTGTGACTGTGCGCGAAGGATTGGTGGAAGTCCGCGCAGGGGACTCGCAGCCCCATCTGCTCTCCGCAGGAGACCGCATCGCGGTTCCTGCACGCGGCCCCGTCGCGCAGGGTCAGCTTTCGCCGGGCGACGTTGATCGGGCCGGCCTGTGGCAAAGGGGCGAGATGGACCTGACCGGCCTCACCTTGGCCGATGCCGCCCGCCAATATGCCCGCTATTCCGACCGCCGCATCGTGTTCGGGGATCCCGCGCTGGGCGAATTGAAAGTAGCCGGCGTGTTCTCCACCAGCGACCCCGCGGGCTTCGCGCAAGCCGCAGCCCTCGCCCACGATCTTCGCGTCACGGTGGGCGAGGATACCGTCACTATCTCTCGCAAATAAATTTCGGCGCCGGGTGGAGGATCGCCGGGCGGCCTGCATCTAGCCCTCGAAAGCGGCAGACACGCCGCTTGTGGGGACAGCTTACCATGATTTCCAGACTTCTATCCGGCAGCGGGCTTGCCGCCGTCACCTGCGCCGTCGCCGCCTGTGCGATCGCCACGCCGGCGATGGCGCAGGACCGCCAGTTCGATGTACCGGCGCAGTCCTTGCCTGCGGCGATCGCTACGCTGGGGCGGCAGGCGCAAGTGCAGATCGTCGCCCCCGGGGAAGGGCTGGAGAAGCTGCGGAGTCGCCCGGTCAAGGGCCTCATGGACGCGCGCGCCGCGTTGCGCATGTTGATCGCCGGAACAGGCCTTGAAATCGCCGCGGACGACGGCGCGCGGATCGTCCTGCGCCGTGCGAAAATCAGCGAAGCTCAATCACCAGTTCCCAGCGATGCCGCAGCTGCGAATGACATCGTCGTGACCGGCTATCGCGCCAGCCTTGCCTCGGCACGGGAGATCAAGCGGAACTCGTCCTCCATCGTCGACGCCGTCGCGGCGGAAGATATCGGCCAGCTTCCCGACAACAGCGCGACCGAGGCGCTGGCCCGCCTGCCCGGCGTGCAGGTCTTCCGCAATCGCGGCGAAGGTCAGTCGATCACGATCCGCGGTATTTCCAGCGTGGTGACGATGATCAACGGGCAGGAGGCCTATACCGGATCGTCGCGGCGTACGCTGCTGAACAGCTATCCGGCCGGCCTCATCCGCTCGATGGAAGTCTACAAGGCGCTGACGCCCGATGTGATCGAAGGCGGCATCGGCGGCGCGGTGGACGTGCAACTGCGTCAACCGCTGGATTTCAAGAAAGGCCTGAGCGCCGCCGGCACGATCCGCGCCAGCTATGACGATCAGGCCGAAAAGTTGATGTACAACGGCGACGTGCTGCTGGCCGGCAATTGGGACACCGGCGCGGGCGAGCTCGGCGTGCTGCTCAACGCATCCTACACCCGGCGCGACTACTACGAATCCTACCGCGAGAACCTGCAGCCGCAGACCAATGCGGCGGGAAATATCCTGCCCACCGGCATCCTGGCGAAGAACCCAAAGGGGCATTACCAGCGCCCGGTCCTGACCGGGGAAATCCAGTGGCGCCCGGCCTACAACTTCGGCGTGCACTTGCGAGCAACCAATGTCACGGACGACAACACGTACACCGATACCGATTTCCAGACGAACATCGCCGTCACCACCCCGCTCAGCAATGTGGAGCTGGTGGACGGTACCAAGATCGTCAAGAGCGCGACCTTCACGGCACCTGCCACCTCCGGACCGCGCTCCAACCATACGCGGCAAGTGCTCGATACCACACAAGTCGAACTGGGCGCGGACTTCACCTCGGGCATTGCCACGCTGACCTCCAGCGCCGTCTACACCACATCGCGGATCAATACCGATCAACAGTTGTTCCTGCTGGCCTTCAACAAGGCCCCGGTGATCGACGCGGTGTTCCAGAGCGACAGCAAGTGGGGCGGCCTTGCCTATGCCTACCCCTCGGTCGACATCACCGACATCAACCAGTTCCACGTCCGCGCCTATTCGGACACGCGGGAGCGGCAGAAGGGCAAGGGTCTGCAGTGGCGCGGTGATCTGGAGCTGGACACCGGCTCCGGCTTTTTCCGATCGCTCAAGTTCGGCTATCGCTACGCCAGCCGCACCGCGAAGTACCGGTCGGGCACCGGGCTGGTGGACCTGAATTCCCTGAATCTGCCGATGTCCTCGTTTCCCGGCGGTGACACGCCTGTCGTGCTTGCCCGCCGTCCGACTGCGGACGACGCCGCCATTCCCTCCGGCTGGGTGGGCTACGATGCCAGCTATCTGAACAGCGAAGCCAATGTGATCGCGCTCAACGAATATATCCGCACCTTGAAGGGGATGAGCGGCTACTTCACCGACAATGGCCGCCCGGCCTACGATCCCGAAAGCTCGTTCGACGGCAAGGAATCGAGCTTCGCCGCCTATGGCCAGTTCAAGTACGGCTTCAAAGTGGCCGGCATTCCGGTCGACGGCGTGGCCGGCGTGCGCGCGGTGAATACCTGGCTTTCGATCGACGGCACCCAGCGGATCAAGGAAAACACCCCGACCACCGGCGGTACCATCACCCGCTACGACCCGATCCACGGCCGCCAGAACTACATCGACGTAGACCCCGCGATCAGCGCCATCGTCCACTTCACACCGCAGCTTCAGCTGCGCGGGGCCTGGACCAAGACGTTCAGCCGCCCGGACTTCGCCAACCTCAATCCCACCGTCTATCTGGTGCAAGTCCAGGCCGCATCGGGCAGCTATACCGGCGTGGCGACGGCGGGCAATCCGGACCTGAAGCCGGTGCACTCCACCAACTGGGATCTGTCGCTGGAATACTACCTCGGGCGGACCGGATCGATCACGCTTGCCGGTTTCTACCGCGACGTCAAAGGCTACATCGTCAAGACGACGCTGGAGGACGACACCATTCCCGGTGCGCTCGGCACCGTGGATGTCACCAAGTACGTCAACGCGGGTGACGGCTACATCAAGGGCATCGAAGTCGGCGCCAGCACCTTCTTCGACTTTGCGCCCGGCGTGCTTCGCCACTTCGGCGCATCGGCCAACTACACCTATATCCAGTCCGAGCAGAGCCTGCCCGCAACCGCCGCCAGCACCGCATTCAAGGGCCAGACGCCCGGCATTTCCAAGAACAGCTACAACACCAGCCTGTTCTATGACGACGGCAAGTTTCGCGCGAAAGTGGCATGGTCCTGGCGCAGCGATTTCACGCTCAGCTACAACGCCACCGACCCCAGCAAGAACCTGAACTGGTATCCGATCTCGCGCCTGGATGCGTCTGCGACCTATAACTTCAGCCGCAACCTCTCGCTCACCGTGGACGGCACCAACCTGCTGAACCGGCCGCAGCGTGCCTATTGGGGGACCAAGGCCTTTACCGACCGCGTCTATTTCGAAGGGCGGGTCTATTCGGCCGCCCTGCGGTTCAAGTTCTGAAGGGGGCGGCACAATGAAGCCTCTTTTCACCGCAGCGCTGCTGTGCGGCACCGTGGCATTTTCGGCGGCATTCTCGGCCACGGCAAATGGCGAATCCGCAGCACAGTCGACGACGCGTGAATGGGCCGGTGCATGGGGATACGCCACCTCCCCCGCCACCGGATCGGTCAAGGCGGAAAACCCGGCCGGAACCTATCGCTACCGCATGCGCGTCAGCCAGTCGGGCGATGCCGTCAGGCTGACGCTGACCAATCCCGACGGCGCGCGCATGCTGCAGATTGCCGGGATCACGCTGGCCCGCGCGGCCGACAAGGACGGCTTTGCGCAGGACACGCAGACCCTGCGACCGGTTGCGCTGACCAGCCCATCCCTGCCCGCCGGGCAGACGGCGGACACGCAGCCGGTCAGCCTTCCGGTAAAGGCGGGCGAAGACCTGATCGTCGAAATCGCCACCGCCGCGCCGAGCACCACCGTCGCCGGCAATGCCGGCTTTCCGGCTGCGTTTGCCGCAGCAACCGGGGATGCGGGCGGCAGCGCGTACGAACCAGCGAAGATCCGCCCGCTGGTGACCCAGATCGCCGTGCGCAACCCCGCCGCCCCCTGCACTATCGTCACGCTGGGCGATTCCATCACCGAAGGCGCGCGGGGAACCCGGCCCGATTGGCGCGGGTGGCCGGGCGTGCTGGCGCGGCGGCTGATGGAACAGCGCCCGAAAAGCCACTGCGGCGTCGTCAACATGGGGATCAGCGGCAATCGCCTGCTGCGCGATGGGCGGGGAACCGCCGCCATCGACCGTTTCGACCGCGATGTCGCCTCCGTGCCCGGCGTCTCTCACCTGATCGTTCTGGAAGGCGTGAACGACATCTGGCGCGCCTCGCTTCCCGGCGAACCCGCGCTCACCGCAGAGGACCTGATCGCCGGCTATCGCCGACTGATCGCCGCTGCCCATGCCCGCGGCATCCGGATCATCGGCGGAACGATCACGCCCGGGTTCGGCTGGAAAGCGTTCACGCCCGCCATGGAAGACATCCGGCAAAGGACCAATGCCTGGATCCGCTCCAGCGGCGAATTCGATGCCGTGATCGACTTCGAAGCCGCCCTGCGCGACACCGCCTCCCCGCCGGTAATCAAGCGCGTCTTCGATTCCGGCGACCATCTGCATCCGGGCAATGCCGGCTACGAGGCGATGGGCCGGGCCATTCCGCTCTCGCTGTTCCAGCCTGCGCATTGAAGAGAGCCGGTATGCCGAAAAATGTCCGTCTCCACATGACGTGTCAGTTACTGGCCGCTTGCCTTGCATCAATGCCGTCAGCGGCATTCGCCTGGGGCCAACAAGCCCACGAGGCGATAGACCGTGCCGCGATCGAAGCCCTGCCGGCGGATGGCCCCATCTTTCTCAAGGCTCAAATTGATTACATTGCCGGATCCGCGACGTTGCCCGACAAGTGGCGGGCGGCGAGCGAGCCATTTGCAAAGATCGAAGAGGATCCGAACCACGGCTGGTTCAAAGAGCAATTTGCATTCATGAACCCCATCCCGCGTTCGCGTTATGCCTTCGTCCTCGCGCTCTATCGCGAACGGCTGCGGATCAAGGACAGCGACCCCGAGGGCGCCGCGAGAATGAATGTACGTTGGACGGGAACGCTGCCTTATGCCGTGATGGAACAGTACGAAAACCTGGTTGCGCAGATGCGGCTTCTCAGGGAAGCGCGGGGCAAGGGCGAGATAGAACAAGCCAGGTTTCTGGAGCAGAGCTGCGCCTTTACCGTCGTTCGTCTAGGGCATTACGTTGGCGATGGCTCTCAGCCGTTGCACGTGTCCGTCAACAGCGACGGTTGGCGGGGTCCGGATCCGCAGGGATATACCCGCGCAGGTGCCATCCACAGTCAGTTCGAATCTCGATACGTCGCCAGCATCGGGTTGACCGCCGCCGACGTCTCGAGCCGAATGCAGCCGATTGCGCATCAAAACGGCGACCTCTTCCCTCAGATACTCGCTTTTCTGGAAACGAGCGGCCGGCACATGGAGGATGTCTATCGGCTCGAAAAGCGCGGTGCGCTCAGTTCCTCCAATGACGCCGAGGCGCGAAATCTCGTCTTGGACCGGACTGGCGCCGGTGCGGCTCTACTGCGCGACCTGATCGTCCGGGCCTGGCGTCAGTCCGCTGCGGAGCCCACGGGAATTCCGAACCCCCTGGATCCATCGAATCCCGACTATGATCCGGATACGGGCTCTGCGCCTGCCGTCCTTAATTCCGATAAACAGTGAGAGCGATTAGCCAGATCGGCCAACGAGATCGCTCTACTTTTCTGCCATCGTTGATGCGTTTTAACGGTAAAACGGACGATCGAATTTCCGAGCTATAAAGTCGCCCCCGGATTGGCCATCTTCGGGCGCTAGCTGCTATATCCCCTGCCCTGCCCTGCCCTGCCCTGCCCTCCCTGCCCTCCCTGCCCTCCCTGCCCTCCCTGCCCTCCCTGCTCTCCGATCCGGAACCGCCGACAGAGCAGCATCTCCGACGCGGCCATTCGTTCACCGAGACCAGCCCGGGTGAACAGCTAGCAATGGGGCCTTCGCGACTGTCGGTTTCGGAGCGCCTGGCTCAAGAATCCAGACACTCCTAGCGTTCAGCTTGCTCAGAATCCCTTGGCAGCAATCGCCCTCAATTCAGACATACGGCGACCACTCCTGTGATCCCGAAAGCCGGCCGTCCGCCTCGCTGGATGGCGTCCATGCGAATGGCGCAAATGGCGGTTGCCTGGCCGGTTCTAACGGCACGGCTTGCGGGATGGGAGATGATACCCGCGTTTATCGCATCGTCGCGCTCGAGTGGATTGAAGATCGCTTCCTAGTGGGCGGAGCTTGGAAAAGCAGGCCCTTCCGCTTCTGACGGATCACCAAAGACCCAATCGGCGAAAATCTGGCGCAAGTTTCGGCCGCTCGCAGCTTCCATCGCGCGTTCAAGGTCAATGCTAGTGACGACACCCCCAGCATGGGCGCGGGTGAAGCGGCTTAGCCCGGACCAGAAAGCCGCATCCCCCAGCGTGGCGCGTAGATGGTCCATGAACAGGGCACCCTTGCTATATTGGATGGCGCGGCGCGTTCCAAGCGTGGGATAATGACCGCCCCATGCAAGTGGCTTGTCATAGCCCTTGGCCCTCACCTTATCCAGTCGCCCCCTAGCGATGTCGAGTTCGGACTCATAAGCAGAGTGGCCGTAACGATGTTCCTTCCAGGCGGCTGTCAAGAACGTCGTGATCCCCTCGTTCAGCCAAAAATCCTTGAGGCTCGCACTGGTGACGAGATTGCCCCACCATTGATGCGCAAGCTCATGGATGATCACCCAATCCTGATCAGGGAGGTCACTACTTGCCGGCAACTCGTCCATCCCGATTACGGAATAAGTCGCAGCCTCTTGCGCTTCGTCACCCTTGATCAAGAGCTGGCGGTATTCGGCAACGGGAAGCGGTACACCTGCCTTTTCCGAAAGGAAGCGAACCATTTCAGGCGTTGGAGCAAACCGCTGCTCTAATTCGTTCACATCGGCCACGTCACTGAGATAAATGAGCTTGGCCGATCCGACCTGTTTGCTGACGCTGGCGAACTGCCCGACGGCGAACCCATAGAGATAGGCCGAATATGGCCGGGCCGCCTTCCACCTTTGGATCTCACTGCCGTCTGGCCCCGCCCGTTTCGACACCAGCCGACCGATCGAGATCGTGTCCATTCCCGCCGGCACGCGAAGCGCAAGCGAGAATGCCGCCTTGTCTCCAAAATCGTTTTGGCGACAGATCATCCAGTCACAGGCAAAATAGCTTGTGTAAAGGGACGTTGCCGATCGTGAGAAGCCGCGCGCAGGGCGTCCATGATAGGCGAGTTCAAGTGTCATCGAGCGCCCGCGCGCAATCGGTGTGGGCAGGTCGAACGTGAGACTGTCCCCCTTCAAGGCTGGGGAGACGGGCACGCCATTGAGCGTCGCGCTGTCGATGGTGAGCGCATTCGCCGAAAAACTGAGCTGCCGTAACCCCTCGTCGATCGCACGGAAGCGGATCGTTTCGCGGGCAGCAACCGTCTCGTTCTGCATATCTGGCGTAAGCGCCAGATCGTAGCTTTCAACGTCGAAGCCCGCGCCGCGTGTCGGATCAGCAAAGGCGGGGTTCGCGAGCAAGGCTGATCCAGCGTTTCCGATTCCAAACAGGAGCGTGGAAGCAACAAGCCGAAAACGCGGCAACTGAAATCTCCTGCTTCGGTGGGCGTACGATAGCGTAGCGTGGAGCAGACCCGCAGCAATGGGCGATCGAGAAAAACGTGAAGAGGCCGGCTATTGCTTGCCTGTTGCTTGTTAGGAAGCGGACGCGCGGCGAGCTATCAATTCATATGGCAGAGCATGTTTCTTTCCGTTTCGATTGGGACGACGTCGCCAAGGCGGAAGAAACTTCGGTACCAAAGACGAACCCGGCCATGCCTTCCAGTGACAAGGCATGACCGGGTTGGCATCACGCAGTGATAGCTCCGCTATCGACATTCACGACTTCGACACGGCCGTTCATGAAAATCGGCTGGGCAAGATTGAAGAAGTTCGGAGACGTCTTCATCACCGCCTCATGGATGTCGCGGAACTGTTCGACGCTGCCGTTGCCGCCGATGCGCACGGTATAGTCCAGCTGGCGGTAACCGGGCGGGACACCGTCATCGAGCCCCAGGAAACCCCGCAGATCGAGTTGGCCTGTCGTCTCGATCTCCAGCCGTTCCAGTTCGACCCCGCGCACTGCGGCCTGCGCGACATAGCCCACGGTCATGCAGGCATTGAGAGCCGACATCAGCAGTTCCTGTGGGTTTGGCGCGCTGTTCGTTCCCAGAAGTTCTTCGGGTTCGTCCGCCACGACCTTGAAGCGCCTTTCGATCCTCTCGCCAGCCAGCTCAAAGGCCTCGACAACAGACTCGCTGCGCGTCCGCCCTGACCAATGCGTGGTGACGCGGAAGCGGACGCGGGCGGTGGCCGGATCGGACTGGATGGCGGCGACGACTTCGGACAGGGCCGCAAGATCGATCCCGTTGACGATATTCGATACTGCATGTTCCATGGTGATTTCCTTTCTTAACGATTGAATGGTCAGGCGTAGGCGGGGGCGATGGCGTCCAGCCGAACAATGAAATCGGGCGAGAGCCAGGCAAGCGTCTGGCGGAAGCGGGGGTGGGCCATGCCCGAGCCCAGAAAAGTCCAGCGCGATGCCTGATGCTGCTGCTTCACCAGCCGCTCTCTTGCGTCCGGTCCCAGCGTGCCGATCCGGCTCTCCAGCACGGTGACGTTCATGGTCGCCTGCTGGGCCAGCCCGCCGTCCAGAAAGTCCACGATGGCGAGGTAGCCGCGAAATCCAGCCTCGATATCCGTGGCATCAAGGCCTTCGACCAGTGCCTCCACCATCAGGGTGTCTATCCGTGCGTGCTGCGCTTCCTCCATCCAGTGATGGCGCAACAGGCTCTTGAAGCGCGCTTCGATCTGGCGATCGCCGCGCACGGATTCTAGGTAATGGGCCTGTGTCATCCATTCGATATGAAGAATGGCCAAGGCGACCGAGAGCGGAGCGTGCGCCATGACGGCGCGCCCGATGGCCTCCGCCGGGCCGATCACCGGGCACCGTTCGCCGAAACCGCGTGAAAAGGTATCGGCGAAGCGGCGGAAGAGGTGAATGTGCTTGGCCTCCTCTCCTGCGAATTGCAGAAGCGCGCGCACGCGCAGGTCGTCGCCGTTCAACAGCGGCCGGGCGTGATCGAGCACGAAGGGCAGGATGAACTCCTCGACCAGCCCGAACAGGGCCAGGTATTCGTGCGCCCTGATCTGGTTGAGGAGCAGGCGATCGCGGTCCGGAAGGCCGGAGCCACCCGTTCGCGCCAGAGCTTCCGGCAGGAACGGGCGGGTGAAATCCAGTTCGGCATCGCCTGGCAGCACATCATCGAGCTGCCAGGCGGCCTTCTGCGACGATGCGAGCACAGCGCCGTAGGAAAAGGGTGCGTACATGGGCGTTTTCTCCGCTGAGGACGATATTGCCGTCAGGCCAGCGTGAAGGCGCCCGCCAGGGGGCCGACGGCGGTGCTGACGGCGAAGCTGGAGGTCAGCGCAGCCAGCAGGCTGAGCGCGGCGCAGCGGGCGAATGCTTGAAGGGCAGTGTTCATGGAATGGGCCTTTCGCTTTAATCCCTGGCCCCTGATTGGGCCGGTAGGAATGTTGTGCGGGGAGGCTGTGAGAGTCGGCGTGGGAAGCGGCGTGGAAATTGGCGTTTGAAGCCCGATCTGCTAATTTACCACGCGCGGATGGCTGCTGGGGGGCAGCAAGGAAGGGTGGATGAAGGTGCGGATTGCCCTTGATCTTGTCGGTCCCATGGCGCTGCGTCACGAGGGTGAAGGCGTTTCACTCCCTTCCTCTCGCAAGACGCGGGCGCTTCTCGCCTATCTGGCCGCCACCGACCGCCCGGCACGGCGGGAGCACTTGTGCGGCCTGTTGTGGGACCTGCCGGACGATCCCAGGGGCGCGTTGCGCTGGAGCCTTTCCAAGATCCGCCCCCTGGTTGATGAGGCGGGTCGCGCCCGGCTGGTCGCCGAGGGGGAGACCGTCTCGCTCGATTGTTCGGACATCAGCGTGGACTGGCGCAAGCTGCGCGAGGTTGCCGGCGGCGATGTGCGCAAGGTCAATTCCGAAATCCTCGAAGCCGCCATCGCGCCGGAAGGAGAGTTTCTGGAAGGCGCAGAATTGCGGGCCTGCGATACCTTCCACGGCTGGCTGGTGGCGATGCGGGAGGATACGCGCCGCTGGCAGTTGACCATCCTGCGTGAACTGGTTGGTCGATTTGCCGAACAGGAGGAGAGGCGCGAACAGGCCCTTGCACTGGCGCGGCGTTGGTCGGTGCTCGATCCCTACGATGCGATCGCGCGCACCACGATGATCGACCTTCTGCGGTCAAGTGGGCGGGTGCAGGAGGCGGAGCAACAACGCGGCGCAGCCATTCGCGCGCTAGACGCGGCCGAATTGCGTGTGCCGGGCCAGTTGCGCGCGAAAATCGGGCCGACTGGCGGCAGCACCCCGGCAGACGTCGAGGTCGTTGTCGAGCAGGCCCTGCACCAGCAAGTGCGCTTCTGCACGGCAAGGGACGGAACCGGGCTGGCCTATTCGAGCGTCGGCAGCGGTCCGCCGCTTGTGAAGACCGCGAATTGGCTCAACCATCTAGAACACGATTTCGACAGCCCCGTCTGGCAGCACTGGATACGCAATCTGGCCCAGTACCGGACCCTGTTCCGCTATGACGAGCGGGGCAATGGGCTGTCGGACTGGAACGTTCGCGACATCGGGTTCGAGGCTTTCGTCGACGATCTTTCCAGCGTCGTCGATGCCGCCGGGTTGGAGACCTTCGATCTGTTCGGCGTCTCGCAAGGGTGCAGCGTGGCGATTGCCTATGCCGTGCGCAATCCGGACAGGGTGCGCAAGCTGGTGCTTTACGGCGGTTATGCACTTGGCTGGGAACTGCGAGACACGCCGGACGAAGTCGCGATGCGCCGGGCGATGGTCACGCTGACGGGCACAGGTTGGGGCAGAAACAATCCTGCGTTCCGGCAGATGTTCACCTCCCTGTTCTTTCCCGACATGCCGCCTCAGGCGGCGGACTGGTTCAATGAGCTCCAGAAGGTTTCGGCGTCGCCTGAAAACGCGGTGCGGCTTCAAGAGGCCTTCGGGAAAATAGATGTGCGAGACTTGGTGCCTCAGGTCATGACGCCTACTCTGGTACTTCATGCGGACAAAGATGCGGTTATTCCGTTCTCATCGGGCAGAGGGCTGGCCGCCACCATTCCCAATTCGCAGTTCGTCCAGCTCGACAGCCTCAATCACCTGGTGCTTGAGGAAGAGCCCGCCTGGCCGCGAGCCGCTGGCGCGATCCGGACGTTCCTGGAAGCGGACAGCCAATTCAAGTCGTAATGCGATGGTCGACAGCTACCGCCCCCATTGCTGCCGTCCAGAGCACCTGATCAGGTCACCAAAAGCGGCCATTGCGTGAGACGACAGATATCACGCAGGACAAAACCTCAGCGCCGATATCTGCCGTTGTGAGGAGCCCATGCCCATCAACATTCCGGATCCCAAAGCAGGGCTACGCGAGGAACAGAATATGGATGCCGACCAATGCGGGCGCGGCGTCGTCGCAACGCAGAAGAACTGCCTTTTATGATTTTTCTGTTCTCGGGGTCACTGTCGCGTCGCCCTTCGAGTAGTAGCTCAAAGTTCAGCCTCTAGCGGTCGCCAGATCGACAGCCTGTTTCAGATCTTGCTGGCCGAATGGTTTGCCAAGCTTGATCATGCGCGATGGTGCACCGGCCGGTAGCTCGGCATAACCGCTCGCAAGAATGATCGGCAGATCAGGCAGCAGATCGATGGCTAGATCGGCCAGTTGGGTTCCAGTCATGTTCGGCATGGCCTGATCGGTGATCATCAGGTCCACATCGGGTATTTTCTGGAGAAGTTCAAGCGCCCGTTGGCCGGAATGTGCCTCGAAGACTTCATGTCCCAGGTCTTCCAGCATTGCAGCGGTGTTCATCAGGATCAGGCCGTCGTCGTCGACCGCGAGCACCTTCAGCTTTCTCGTCTCAGTAGGGATAGCGCGAACCGGAGCGATGGGTGCGGGCGCCTCCAAATGTGGCGTAGTAACGGGAACCCACAGCGTTGCTACCGTTCCTTGGCCGGGCGCACTCTCGATTACGAAGCCCCCGCCAAGTTGCTTGGCAAATCCGTGAATCATCGAGAGGCCCAGCCCCGTCCCCTTCCCCACGCCCTTGGTCGTGAAGAAGGGCTCCGTCGCGCGGGAAAGCGTATCGGCATCCATGCCATGCCCGGTGTCGACAACGGAGAGGGTCACGAACGATCCCGCCCCCGCCTCGCTCAACTCTCCATCGGTCAGCACCTTTTGCCCGGCCTCGATCCGCACCGCGCCACCTGCAGGCATGGCATCGCGGGCATTCACCACGAGATTGAGCAGCGCCATTTCGAGTTGGTTGGTGTCGACCAGAACTGGCGGTAAATCGTCAGGTATGGCCAGTTCGAGCTGCCATTGCGGGCCAAGCGTCCGTTCGATGAGGTCGCGGAAGCCAAAGACCAGGGTGCGGACATCGACATGTTCGGTGACGAGATCCTGCCGGCGGGCGAAAGCCAGCATTCGCTGGGTAAGCGCTGCCCCTCGGCGCGCGCCCTGCTCGGCGTTGTCGATCAGGCGGGCTGCGGTTTCATCGAGAGGAACGCGCTTTCGCAGCAGTTCCAGACTGCTGGATATCGCCATCAGCAAATTGTTGAAATCGTGCGCGATGCCGCCGGTCAGTTGGCCGATGGCCTCCATTTTCTGGGCCTGGCGCAACGCGTCTTCCGCGCGGTGCCGCGTGGCGACTTCCTGTTCGACCCGCGTTTCCAGAGTGTCGTTCAATTCACGCAGCGCGGCTTCCTGCTCCTTGGCGGCAGTGACATCGTAGATCACGCCGACCAGCCGATAGCCTGCCCCTTCCCGGAAAACTTCCCCGCGCCGGGCTATCCACCTGTGGCCGCCATCGTCGCGGCGAGCGATCTGGAATTCCGCATCGAACCCATCCTCGACGATGCTGTCGTCAGGCCCGGGAATGAGCCGTTCCCGCGTATCGAGGTGCACGCTGTTGATCGTCTGCACGGGTAGAATGGGCGCGGGGTGCAGCCCCAGTAGCCGGCAGAACTCGTCGGAGACCGTCGCCGTGGCAAAACCGTCCATGTACTCGAAGGTGCCGATACCGCCTGCAGACTGGGCAATCCGCAGCCTTTCTTCGGTGCGCTTGCGTTCGGTCACGTCGACGAGCAGTCCAGTGAACCTGATCGGTTCATCGCTGTCGCTGGTCAGGCCTTGCCCGCGGGCGTGGACCCACAGGGTCGCCCCATCGGGCGCGACGACCCTGAATTCCTTGGAAAAGAACTCAGCGCCCGCAAGAATGCCGGCAACCGCTATGCGAACCCGGGCGCGGTCTTCGGGATGGACCGCCTTGAAGAATGCGCTGGGGGGCAGACCCACCATACCCGCTTCGGGATCGATGCCGTAAAGCTCCGCAAAGCCCGCATCGACGGTCAAGCGGTCGGCAACGATATCCCAATCCCAAGTGCCGCTGGCACCAGGGGCAACCGAAAGCAGGCTGATCGCGGGTTCGTTCATTATTCCCCAATATCCTCGCCGACCACGCGCTCGATAAATTCACCCAGCAGATCCTTCAGCGTCGCGAGCGAAGGAAGGTCCATTATCATGGCAATATACCCGCGAATGTCCCGGCGGCGGACGGCAAAGTCGATGTAGAGGAACAGGACGAGCCCCTCCCCCTCGCCATGATCAGTGGTCTCGAAAAGGCTCGCACCTGTGCCGCGCAGCACTTCCGGAATGGTCATCGTCAGCGACCGCTTGAGCATGTTGGCCATCGTCGCCAGACAGGAATTGAGGATGACATTGCCGGTTTCGGCAAGCGCCTCGTTCTCCATTTCCAGAACGTCTTCCGGTGAAAGCGCGTCGCCGGTAACCGCTCGTACCAGTTCAAGGCTGTTCGTCTCGGGGAAGATAAGGAGTGCCCGGCCGGAAAATGGGCCGGAAAAGTCCTGCCGCACGGCCACCAGGTCGCTGACCTCGCGCTCACTGATGAGGCGGGCCGCGCGCTGCTGGTTCACGATCTCGATCGAGGGGACCGAAAGCAGAACCTGATCGCCGATCATCTTGCGCAGGCTAGAGGCAGCCCGACTAACGCCGATGTTGACGATCTCCGTCAGTGCATCGCGCTCAAGCTCGGCCAGGACAATGGCGTCAGGCGTCATGCCCGTTTTGCCCGGAAACGCAGGGCCGCGCCGGAAAGGAACGGCTCAAGCGCATCGGCGGTTACCGGCTTGGGAACGAAGCCCGCGCCGATCTCTCTCGCCCGCGCGACTATCTCGTCCTGAATGTTCGCTGTGATGATGGCGATAGGCATGTCGGGGAGGAGAACGCGCAACTCGCTCGCTAGTTCTAGTCCATCCTTCTCCGTCATGTTAAAATCTATCAGCGCCAGATCGGGCGCCGTTTCCTCGATGATCTCAAGAGCCTGAGCAGCGCTTCCGGCCTCTACCTTTTTCCATTCGGGCTGGAGTTCGGCCAGCGCCTTTCCGGCGACGATCCGCGCCAGCTTGCTGTCATCTACGATCAATACGGTAACGGACATATGCAACTCCGGGATGGCCGCCTTAGGCGGACCTGTCAGTTATGAAAATTGCCATCGTCGGCGCCGTGGGAAGCCAGAGGGGAAAGCAGACCGGCGGCCAGGGGGCACTCTGCGGGCAGATTGAGGATCGCCGGGCGGAGCGCAAACAGAATCTGGACCACGGCAAAGTGCATCCGCGTGGCCCCGGATAGATCCACTGGGCCGCGGCGCTGCGTTTCGAGCGCGCTGAGCAAGGCTTCGGCATCTTCGGCGGAGCATCGCCCTTCCAGTACGATGCGATCGTCTCCAAGCCTGACCGTCACGCCACCAGCTCCGGTATGTCGAGGACGATGAGGACATCGCCGTCGGGTGTCAGCGCGGATCCCATGACCCCGCGCATCGCCGCAAGTATTCCGCTCGACGGTCGCAGCACGGTATCGATCCGCTCCCCGAAACCATCGACTTGCAACGCGACATCCTCCCCGTTCATTCGGGTGACGACTAGCCGGGCATGCGCACTCTCGCAGGCCTCGGCGTCCAGCAAATTGCCGAGATGAAGCACCGGGATCGTCCTGTCGCGCAGAACGCAGGCCAGCCCGCCACCCACCGGAAGCAAGGCGGTTCGATCGATCCGAACGGTTTCGACCACCTGTTCGAGCGAGAGCCCATAACGCTCGGCCGCCACTTCGACGACCAGCAAGCCGGTGGTAAGCGCATTACCCGGCAGATGAATGTGAAAATCGGTGCCAATGCCGATCCGGCTGCGGACTTCGATAGTGCCCCGCAGAGCGGTGACCGCATTCTGCACGACATCCATTCCCACGCCGCGCCCAGAAACTTGCGAGACCGTTGCCGCCGTCGAGAAACCGGGTGCGAAGATCAGCCGTAATGCCTCGCAGTCGTCCAGTGTTTCGGCGCGTTCGGCCGCGACAAGGCCCCGGTCGACGGCCGTGCTCCGGATCGCTGCCGCGTTTATCCCGGCACCGTCGTCGCTGAGCGTGACCGCGATCCTGTCGCCCTCACGCCGAAACGACAATGCGACGCCTCCGCGCTCGTCCTTCCCGGCCGCGCGCCGAATGTCCGGCGCTTCGATGCCGTGGTCGACGGCATTGCGCACCAGATGGAGCAGCGGTTCGAAAAGGCTGTCCGCGATCTGCTTGTCGACTTCCAGACCATCGCCGGTGATGGTGAGTTGGATACGCTTCCCCAAGCTCTCGGCGATTTCGCGCGCCATGCGCGGGAGACGCCGAAGCGCGGGTTCTAGCGGAACCATCCGCACCGCGCCGAGATCGCTGCGCAGCCTGCCGCTGGCACGCTCGATAGCCAGTTGAGCGCCGCGCAGCCGCGCGCCCAGCGCAGGATCCAGCCGCACGGCTTCTTCCGCAATGGGCCCCAGAGCGTTGATCGCCACAATCAGATCGCCCAATCCATCAGCCAGTAGGTCCAGCCGTCGCCCCTCCACGCGCAAGTAGGATCCGGTGGCTGACGGTTCGGACGCCAGTAGGTCCGCTGCAGGAGTACCCGACGCCACATGACCATGCGCGACCGGAATTGGCGCTAAGCTGACCTGCCCGGGTACAAGGCGAAACGCGCTGCGGAGCGCATCCTCAGGCGCGGCGCTCAAGCCTTCGAGCACGCTGAAGCACGAAAACGGCTCAAGCTCGGAAATATCCGGCCAGTCGGCATCGGCTGGCAGCACCGTCAGCGCGACAAGCTCGGGCACACCTTCCAGAACGGCCAGCGGATCCTCGCCGCGAAAGAAGCAATCTGCATCGGGTGTATAGCGGAAGGCGACCAAGGGACCGGCAGCGCCCGCAATCGCCGCGCTTTCGCGAGTTCGCAGCGTCTCGACCCACTCGGCCCCGCCATCGCTCGTTCCCACTGGCGCCAGTGGCGCATGAGCCCCCCCAACCGGCAACCGTGCCACTGCCGCTCGGCCCATGTCTTCCGCATCGTCCGGCAATCGGCCGACGCGCTCCATGTCGTCGATCCAGCGATCAGTCTGGTCGATGCATCCCAGCAGCCCTGCAATCGTGTCTTCGCTCAGCACACCGGGCTCTTTGCGCGCCCTATCGAGCAGATCCTCGGCGGCATGTAGCATCCGCTCCGCCGGAAGCAGCGAAAAGACGGCAACCGATCCCTTCAGGGTGTGGACTGTGCGAAAGGCGCTGTCGATGTGGGAACTGCTGGACGGATCCCGCGCGAGCGCAGCCAGGTCTTTCCCGGCCTGCGCAACAAGTTCGCGCCCCTCGATCAGGAACTGTTCGAGCATGTCGTCCATCAATCGCGACGATAGACTATTGCGTCGGGAAGGCGAGTGAGCGTGAAGCGGTTGGAAATCCGCCCCATCGATTCGCTATGCCCAAGGCACACAAAACCGCCCGGATTCAGGCAATCGTGGATATTGTCAGCCGCGACCAGCCGCGCCGCATCGTCGAAATAGATTAGCAGATTGCGGCAGAGGATCACGTCGAACTTGCCCTGACGGGCCATGTCCGCCGGATCAACGATGTTTGCACTCGTGAACCGCACGGATTCGCGAATATCCTGAATGATGCGGCGCCGGTGTCCGTGCTCGGACTCGAAATAGGATTGCTTAACCGCCTGCGGAAGCCGGGCCAAAGAACGTTCGGCGAAGTGTCCTTCGCGCGCCCTCGCCAGTGCATGCGTGTCTATATCCGATCCGACGATCTCGATGTTGTAGGCATCCACCAGAGCCCAGTTTTCAAGCAACCAAAGCGCAATCGAGTAAGGCTCCTCCCCCGTGGAGCACGGCAGCGACCATATGCGAACCAGATCGCCGGGCCGCCGTACCCGAACCAGCTCGGGAAGAATATCGTTCGAAAGGGCGGCCAATTGCTGCTCCTCGCGGTAGAAATAGGTCTCGTTGATCGTGAAGGCGTTGATCAGCGCCTCACGTTCTTCAAGGTGGGTGCCTAGCAAGGCGATGTAACCGGCGGCGCTTGAAACTCCGTTGCGGTGCATACGGTCGGCAATCCGGCGCTCGATATAGTACCGCTTGTTTTCCCCGAAGACCATTCCGGTCCAACGATACAGAAGCTCACCGACACGGGCGATTTCTCCCGCGGTCAGCGAAACCGTCGGCTGCGGATTTGCGCGCTCGTCAGGCACTGAGAAGTCGTTTCGACAATTCGGCGGCAATATCGTCCAGCGGGCAGACGCATGACGCGGCGCTGCGCGCCACCAGAGCACCCGGCATTCCCCAGATTACCGCCGTACTCTCCGCCTCCGCAATGGTTTGGCCGCCCATGGCGTGCAATGTGCTCATGGCCGAGGCTCCATCTGACCCCATACCAGTCATTAAGACGCCAATCAGCTTTTCCGGCGCGACCACGCGCATGGCGCTTTCGACCAGACGGTCGACGCTGGGATGCCAGAAATATGCGGCACTGGACGGCGCCGGCATGGCCACGAGTTTTCCGCCTCGGCGAGACAGAATAAGGTCGGCATCGCCCTTGCCGATATAGGCGTTGCCCGGTGCAAGGGGCGTGGTTTGGGTCACCTCATGAACCGCAAGACCGCCAATGCGATCGAGCCTTCGCGCCAAGGGCCCTGTAAAGCTGCCGGGCATATGCTGCGCGATCACTACCGGCCAAGGGAAAGCCTCGGCCAAGTCGCCAAGCAGGACATCCAGCGCCTGAGGGCCGCCGGTGGAGCAACCCACCAACACCACGCCGGCCTGGGACAGATGCTCCGAAGGAGTGGAAACAGGGGGCGAAACGGACCGCGATCCTGTCACCTTGCGAGTGATGGCGCCGGCAGATGGATTCGCCTGCTTGCCGGCGTGCAGAGCCCGAACTCTTTCCCGCAAGCGCAATGCGCGCGGGACATGCGCCTTCGCAGCGGCCCGCACTTTGTCCACCAGCGCGTCCGCTATCGCGTCGATCTCCAGTGAGAGTGCGCCGCGCGGCTTCGCGACGAAATCGACCGCCCCCAGGCTCATGGCCTCAAGCGTCTCTTCGGCGCCCTCGCTGGTGAGTGAGGAGACCATGACGACGGGTGTCGGGCGCAGCACCATGATGCGGTCGAGACAGGTCAGCCCGTCCATATCGTGCATGTGAACGTCGAGCGTGATCACGTCCGGCGCGAAGTCCGTAAGCATCTGCAGCGCCTCCGTCCCGCCGCGCGCCGTCGCCACTTCGAACTCGCCGGTCGATCCGAAGATATCGCTGAGCAGGCGCCGAATAAGCGCGGAATCGTCGACGACCAGCAATCGCGTCACGGTCAGGCCTTCGCAGCCTTTGCGCTCAAACCGGCAAGAAGATCGCGTTCCGCCCGGTCCAGCAGCGCCTGCGGATCGACGATCAGCACTAGATCCTCGCTGGTCGCCAATTGAGCGACCCGGTCGAAAATCCGCGCCTCCTCACTGCCGAGATCGGGAGCCTCGCGAATGTTCGCCTCTGCAATTTCGATCACTTCCGACACGGCATCGACGATAAAGCCCGCAGTGAGCGTGCCGATGCGGACGACGATGACGCGCGGCTTGTCCCCAGCCACCGCTTCCGCGCCGTTGAAGCGCCGAACCTGATCGATCACCGGAATCACTTCGCCGCGCACGCTCATCAGGCCTTTCACGAAGGCAGGCGCCTTGGGCAAAGGAGCGAGGCGTTCCGGCAAGGAGCTGATTTCCTGCACTTCGCGCACCGGCAAGGCGAAGCGGTCGCACCCGATGCGGAACAGCACGAAGCGTTCCCCTTGCGCCATGGTCTGGCCGCCGTTCATCTCGTCTTGGTCCCCGGAAGCGGTTTGGTGCAGCCTTGCGGTGATATCTTCGCGCAGCAACTGATCGCAGGAAAGCACCGACAGCAATCGGGTTCCTTGGTCCATCCGGCAAATGGCCTGAATCTGCGCTTCACCTCCGCGCTTGAGGGCCTGCGGGACAAGGTCGATCTGCCTCTCCGACACTCGCTCTATGGCTTTCATGGCTTCTACGACGAGCCCGACTTGGTGACCGCCCACATGCACGATCACGACACGCGCCGCTTGCGACCTATCCCGCGCGCGAAGCCCCAGCAGCGCCGACAGCGACAGCAGCGGCAGAACTTCACCGCGCAGAGGCATCGTACCCACCACGGCTGCGTCCGCATGCGGCATGAGCGTTATCTCGGCGGGAAGCCGGCGAATTTCCACCACCGAATCCAGGGGAAGCGCGAAATCCTGCCCTCCGGCCAGAAACGTGACCAGCGCATGGGTTTCGCCGTCATCAGCTCTATCGGCGGTTTCCGCCTGATCCTGACCGATTGGCGCAGCACGCTGCCGGGTGCCCTGCGGGCGCCTCTCCGGCACGGCACGCTTCATCAGGGCAGCAAGGTCCAACCTCGACACTTCCGGGGGGGCATCATCCCCCACCACCTTCGCAACGGCCGTGACGGCAAGACCAACCGGCCCGTCCAGATCGGCCACGATGATCGGCCCGACCTCTGCATCCGCCTCGCCCAGCAGGCGCGCCACCGAAAGCACAGGAACCACCGTCCCGCGCAGGTTGGCAAGCCCGAGCAGCGCGGCAGGCCCATGCGGCACACGTGAGAGGCGGCTGGGCGGCGCGATTTCCCGCACGAGTGACGCCGGCAATCCCAGGCGACGCTCGCCCACGCTGAATGTCAGCGTTCGGCCCGTCAGGGCAGATACCTCCTCCACCGGCTCAAACGTCCCCAGTGGCAAGCACGGACGCGATGGAGGCAATGTCTTCGATCGCCGCTGCCAGCGATTCCGCGCCCTGAGCTTGCTGGCGCGCGGCGGAGCTTGCTTCTCTGGCGGCAACGGCCGCCAGATCGGCAGCCTGGGCGATCTGGTCCGTGCCGCTTTTGACTTCGCGCACCGATCGCAACATGTCTTCGGCTCCGGCAAGGATCGCGCCGTTCACATTGCGGACTTCGTTCAGTTCCTGCGTGACCAGCGAAAAGCGATCGATAATCGCCCGGTTGCGCCCGATTTCGGTCTCCGCCGCACCGAGAACCTGTTCGAAATCGCGGCGGACAGTGGATATCTGGTCCTGTATCTGCAGCGCGGTTTCCTTCGTGCGTTCCGCACTCACGGCAGCTTCGCGCGACAGCTTGCGGATATCGGCCGACACGGTCGCGAACCCGCGCCCCGCCTCGCCGGAGCGCGTTGCCTCCACCGCGCCACTGACAGCGAGCATGCTCGTCTGAACAGCGATCAGCGAAAGATTGTCCGCCATGCGCTCGATCCGGCGGGTCGCCTCAGCCAGCGTGCCGTAAAGCCCGAGTACACCGCTCACGTCGCTGAGCGCAGCACCCACGCCCTCCGCCAAGCGCTGGACCATTTGCTCACTGTCCTGAACCGAGCCGACGATGCCGTCGATGGCCGTATCGGCGATCTGCGCGCGAGATTGCGCAATCTCAGCGGCGCGTTCGATCTGCGCCATGGCGGCATTGGCCTGGACAGTGGCCGAAGCCTGGATGTGCGTGCCGCGACCGATCTGCTCCAGCGCGACCAGGATCTGGCCCGAAGCGCCGGACAATTCCTGGATGGTCGCCGAAAGTTGTTCCGCGGCGGCCGCCACGTCCACGGCGGCGCCGCCGACATCGCCAGCCTGCAATCGCGCGGTCAGATCACCCAGCGCGTCCGCGGTCTGCTGGCTTTCGTCCAGCGAGGTGCTTTGCTGCTCGACCGCCTGCTGCGCCTCCGCCGCCGCTGCGGACTGTTCCTCCGCCGTGCGCGCGATCTGTTCGGCGCCTCGTCCAGCCTCGCCGGCAGCGCGTTCTGCCTCCACGGCGTTTTCGAGAATTTCCTGTGCCCCGAGGGCCAGCGCCTGAAGGTTTTCGGACGCCGATCGCAGCCGCGCCACAACCTGATGGCCGGACTGGGCTTCGCTGCTCGCGGCAGTGGAAGAAGATCGCACACGCTCCGCGATCCGCACCACTTCCTCACCGATGCCGGACGCCAGCGCGCGAACCTCATTCGCGCGCGCTTCGGAATCTTCTGCCAGCAACCGGACTTCGTCGGCCACTATGGAAAAGCCCGCGCCGCCATCGCCGGCCCGCGCCGCCTCGATCGCCGCGTTCAGCGCCAGAAGGCTGGTCTGATCCGAAACATCGACCACACTCGCCCCGATGTCCGCGATACGGGCCGCCGCCTCCTCAAGCGCCATCATTGACCCTGCGGTGGCAAGCTGACGCTGTGCACTCAGTTCGATGGCGGAAACCGAGGCGGTGATCTGGGCACTGATATCGGCAAAGCCGCCCTGCACCGCCTCAGCCTTGCGCTTTGACTCCTCGGCCCGAATGCGCGCCTCGCGGAAACCGGATCCCAGTGCCGCAATCAGGCCCAGCGACTCCTGCGCCGCACCGGCAGCCTCCTCCGCACCGCTGGAAATCTGGTCCATCGCCATTTGCAGCTCTGACGATGCCGCCGATGCTTCGGCGAGGCTGCTGGCCAGTTCCTGCGCCGCCTCATCGATGCGATCGACGGCCGAGACCGGCTTCGCCTTGGCCCGGCGGCGCGACTGGGGCGCAGTTTTGGTCAGCGCCGGTGGATGCGGCACCGCAGCGGGTGCGGGCGATTTGGTGCGGGATCCGAGGGTCGATTTCTTCACCAGCGCCATGGGTTCTCTCGATTCTGTGTCAACGCAAGAGGGCTTACGCCATGCAACCGGCGCCCGCTAGTGCCCCACAGCCCGACGATCGAGCGGACAGATCCGCCAGTGAAACGACCGCGCCGGGCAGCGCGTCCAGAGCGACGAGGCGAACCGCTGGGGGAACGCCAACACCTCCCGGAAGCTTTCATTGGAAAGCTGGTCGGAGTTCCCGCGTGCCGGCTCTGTCACTTCTCAGGAGATGTTCGCATGCCCTCCCCAAAGGACGACCGCAGCCCCGCCGTAAACAACGCTCTCGACAAATTCCCGGCCGGCTCCGGTCGGAGCGAGAGCAAGACCACCGCGGGAAATGGGGGCGAACTGCATCATGAGGTGGTCGGCGTGGGCAGCGATCCCGCAGCGTACCTGACGGACAATTTCGGCCATCGCATTTCAGAAAATCAGAACAGCCTTCGTGCCGGGGCACGCGGCCCGTCACTGCTGGAAGACTTCGTTTTGCGTGAGAAGATCTTCCATTTCGATCACGAGCGCATTCCCGAACGCATCGTCCATGCGCGCGGGTCCGGCGCGCACGGCGTGTTCGAATGCACCAAGGCGATACCGGAACTGACCAAGGCATCGATCTTCCAGAAAAAGGGCGCGACCTGCCCGGTCTTCGTCCGCTTCTCGACCGTCGCCGGGGGCGCCGGATCGGTGGATACACCCCGCGACGTGCGCGGCTTTGCGGTGAAATTCTACACCGATACCGGCAATTGGGATCTGGTCGGCAACAACATCCCGGTTTTCTTCATCCAGGACGCCATCAAGTTCCCGGACCTGATCCACTCGGTGAAAATGGAGGCCGATCGCGGCTATCCGCAGGCCGCGTCGGCCCATGACACGTTCTGGGATTTCATCTCACTGATGCCCGAAGCGTTGCACATGGTCATGTGGGCGATGTCGGACCGCGCGATCCCGCGTTCCTTGCGTATGATGGAGGGGTTCGGCGTGCATACTTTCCGCTTCGTGAACGAGAGCGGCGAAAGCAAATTCGTGAAGTTCCACTGGCGCCCGGTGCTGGGCATGGAAGCACTGGTCTGGGATGAGGCTGTGAAGATCGCCGGAGCCGATCCCGATTTCCACCGCCGCGACTTGTTCGAGGCGATTGCCGGCGGAAACCATCCGGCCTGGGACCTGGGTGTGCAAGTGTTCGATGAAGATTGGGCCGCGAAGCAGCCCTACGACGTGCTGGATGCCACCAAGCTGATCCCCGAAGAGGATGTTCCTCTGGACATCGTCGGCAGGCTAACGCTCGATCGCAATGTCGACAATTTCTTCGCCGAGACCGAGCAAGTTGCCTTCCTGCCCAGCAATGTGATCCCGGGCATCGATTTCACCAACGACCCGCTGCTTCAGGGACGTCTGTTTTCCTATCTGGACACGCAGAAGTCGCGCCTCGGCACCACCAATTTCCACCAGATCCCGATCAACGCGCCCAAGTGCCCGTTCCACAATTTCCAGCGCGACGGGCTGATGCAGACCATGGTCCCGACCGGACGGGCCAACTACGAACCCAACAGTCTGGCAGAGGCCGGTGAGGATGCCGGCCCGCGCGCCGATCCGGAAACCGGCTTCACCACCTTTCCGCAAAATGCGGAGCGCAACGATCCGGCAGAGAAGCTGCGAATCCGATCGGAACTCTTCGCCGATCACTACAGCCAGGCGGCCCTGTTCTATCACTCGCAGACCGAGAACGAGCAGGCGCATATCGCTTCGGCCATCGTGTTCGAGCTGTCGAAAGTCGCCATCCCGCACATCCGCGAGCGCGTGGTTGCCCGCCTGCGCAATGTCGATGAGGATCTGGCCAAGCGCATTGCCGAAGGGCTTGCCATCGGCCTTCCCGCAAAAGCCAAGCCGGCGCGCGAACCGGTTGCGATGAAGCCGTCCGATGCCCTCTCCATCCAGAAGAACGCGCTCGATACGCTGGAGGGGCGCAAGATCGGCATCCTGTTTGCCGAAGGGTCGGACAAGGCCGCTATCGAAAAGCTGAAGGCGCAGATCGAGAAGGCAGGCGGCACGCCGTTTCTCGTCGCGCCAAAGGTGGGCGGCATTGCCGTCAAGGGCGGCACGCTGGAGGCCGATGGCCAGTTGGCGGGCTCCCCCTCGGTCGTGTTCGATGCGGTTGCCTCGATCCTGATGCCGGACGCGGCCGAGAAGCTGGCCTCTCAAGGCGCGGCGGTGCAGTGGTTCATGGACGCTTACGGGCATTGCAAGACGATTGCCCACTGCCCGGGCACCCAAGTGATCCTCGACAAGGCTGGCGTCGAGAAAGACGACGGCGTCGTCCCGGTGGAAGATTTCGCGAAAGTCGGTGCGAAGCGGCACTGGTCGCGCGAGGCGACGGTGCGCGATCTGGCGTGAGCGCGTCCATCCCGCTTACCGAGGCGAGGGACCTCAGAACCGGTAGAGTGCCATGGCGCGACACCGAATGGAGCCCTCCCCACTCCGGTCCGCTGCCAGCGGCGCATGTCGACGTTGCGATACTGGGCAGCGGGATCATGGGCTCGATCCTTGCCGAGCGGCTGTCTGGCAGCGGACGGGCTGTAGCCATCTGCGATCGGCGCGCACCTGCCACCGGCAGCACCGCTGCTTCCACCGCGCAGATCATGTGGGCCATGGACGTCCCTTTGATCTCGTTATCCAACGAACTGGGTGAGGACGAGGCGGCGCGGCGGTGGAAGCGGGTGTTTGCCGCCGTCGAACGTTTCGGCAAGCATCTCGATGGATTTGGGCAACCTGTGAAGCGAGACGCGCCGACGCTCTATCTGGCTGGCGATCTCCTGGATCCGGACGGTCTTGAAGCGGAAGCCAATCTCCACCGGCAGCATGGCCTTCCCTCGGATTTTCTCCCGGCCGCCGCAGTTGCGGAGCGTTTCGGTACGGTCCCGCGATCCGGCATCGTTTCTACCGGCACTTATGCCATCGACCCAGTCCGGACCTGTCACGCTCTGCTGGCCCGCGCGCAGAAGCACGGCTGCACCTTGACCTATCCGGTGGATGTCGTCGCCCTTCACCGCTCTGCCCAGGGCGTGGAACTGGAGTTGGCGGACGGCCGCAGCTTCACCGCAAGCGACGTGATCCTCGCCACCGGATATGAGCGCGCGCGCCTGTTCCTTCCGCCAGCCTTCGCCCTCCTCTCCACTTACGTCATCGCTACCAGACCCGGCACCGCGCCGCTATGGAAAGAGGACGCCATGATCTGGGAGGCGAGCGATCCCTATCTCTACGTCCGATCCTGCGGCGAAGGTCGGATTATCGCCGGCGGCGAAGATGTGGAGATTTCCGAATCCGAAGCGCGCGACGATTTGCTGCAAGGCAAAGCAGGCCGGATCGCCGCCCGACTGGCGGCGACGCTGGGCCGCGAAAAGATAGTTTGGGACTGCGCTTGGACGGCCACCTTCGGCAGTTCGCCCGATGGATTGCCGGCCATCGGACCCGCGCAATCGATGGAGCATGTCTGGATCGCCGCAGGCTTCGGCGGCAATGGCATAGCCTTCGCGGCACTTGCCGCCGAAATTCTCGAAGCCTCGCTCGATGGTTCTCCGGATCGGGATGCCGAAGGCTTCGATCCTTATCGGTTCCGTGAATGATGCTCTTCCGCTCGCCAACGCAAAAGCGCCGCCCCATCCGAAGATGGCGGCGGCGCCTCTGACCGGCAGACCTGTTTCAGGCCGCCGGACTCAACCTGTCAGGCTCAGGGCTTTTCGGAACCCGGCGCACCCGACTTGGGCGCTTTGCCATCTTCGATCCGCCCTTCGTTGCGGAGATCGCGGCCTTCCTGCGCCTTTTGCTGGCTCTTGGCGGACTTGCCGTGCTCGTAGGCTTCTTCCTTCACGTAGCCGGCCGCTTCCTTGATTTCACCCTTGATGCTCATCGATGTTCTCCTGTGATTTTGCCATGCCTGGCTCATGCAAAGAAAGCGCGCGAAAGTGGCATAAGCTCCCGTCCCCGGAGCGTTTTCGCCTGCCGCTGGGACGGAGCGTTGCCCGCACGCGGCAGATGCGCATTGCGTTCATCCGAGCGGAACCGCCGATTTCGCCACCAGCCGCGCAACGTAATCTAGCTTGCCGACGATCGCGGCAGAGAGGTGAAATGGAAAGAGGATCGGCTGCCCCATCGCCCGGTCCATGGCGTTCATGCTGAACGACAGAGGGGCCGTCATTTCTGCAAGCTGCACCGCATCGGCCGCGTAAGGATCGAACCCCGGCGACGGCGACCGGTCCGCCCACTCGTCGATCGACGAAAGGGAGAGCGCCCCCCAGCCGTGGCCAACACGTCCACGATGTGAAGGTAGTGGGCAAAGGTCTCCGCAAAGTCCTCCCAGGGGTGCGAGGTTGCATAGTAGCTGACGAAATCGTCGGTCCAGACTTTGCCAACGCCTTCGGCGTACTGGGCCTGGAGGCTTGCCTGATAGTCGGCCCTTTCGTCCCCGAAGACCGCCCTGAACGCTTCAACTTCATCTGGGTCGCTGCCGACGAGGCGGGACCAGAAATGGTGCCCCACTTCGTGCCGGAAATGGCCCAGCAGCGTACAATAAGGTTCGCCCATCGCGTGCCGGATGCGCTCCCGTTCGGCATCGTCGGCCTCCACAAGATTGAGCGTGATCACGCCGCCATCGTGGCCGGTAAGCACTTCCGGCATTCCCGCCTCTTCCGCAGCGCGATCGTACAGGAAATCGAAGGCCAGCCCCTGCCCGCCGCACGGCGCGTCTGCCTTGGTCTCCAAGGGCAATCGCAATTTAAGCAGCGTATGGACAGCCTTCGCTTGGCTTCCTCGATACGCGCCCATCGCGCCGGCACAGAGGGTTCGGAGAGGTCGGGAATCGTGCGATTGTGGCGGCGGGCGCGGCACAGCGCAGTGGGCGCATCATTCTCCACCAGCCAGTTGCAGATCTGGAAATCGTCGTCGTTGGCGCAAACGACCACTTCGGCGTCCGCGCCGGTTCCATCGCGCCACCGGGTCGCATTGTCGGCCAGAAAGCGGAACATATCCGCCGCCGGATCGCATCCCAGCGTAGCGGAACAATCGGGACACAGCCGCGCCTCGAAATGAAGTAGGCGGCTGCAATTCGGACATGGGAATTCCCGCCAGCGGTTACGCATCGAACGGCTGCCTCATGCGTTGCCTCCTCAGATGCAAACAGATGAGGATAGCCCCAATGACATGGTCTCTTGCAGAGCTTTCCAATAAAATGAAGGACATCGACTTCGCCATGCTCGCGACGCATACAACGGGCGGAGCGATCGCGGCGCGGCCAATGAGCAACAACCGCAAGGTCGACTACGATGGCACGGCCTGGTTCTTCACCGAGGAGAGCTCGCTGATGGTGGCCGATATTGAGGCCGATCCCAAAATCACGCTGTCCTATCAAGGCAAGTCGGGGTTGCTCGGCCAGCGCCCGTTCTTCCTCGCCGTCGAAGGCCATGCAAGGCTGATCCGCGACAAAGCCGCACTTGCCGCACATTGGACGGACGGCCTTGTCCGATGGTGGCCGGAGGGACCGGAGACGCCCGGCCTCGTCCTGATCGAAGCACAAGGTGAGCGTGCCCATTACTGGGACGGGGAGGAAGAAGGCGAAATCGTTCTGGGAACTGCATCGTCATGACCCCGCTCTCGGACGCTCACACGGCCGTTTCGACGCTCGCCGGCCGCAAGGCGATCATCTCCGGTGGGACGACCGGGATCGGTCGGGCCATTGCGGTCCTGTTGGCCAGTGAGGGCGCTGAAGTCTTCATTTGCGGCCGTTCGTCCGAGCACCTCGCCGACGCGCTCGCAAGAATAGGCGAAGTCGGCAAGGGCAGCGGCATCGCGCTCGATCTTGCCGAACCTGGGCAACTGGACCGCTTTTTTGGCGAAGCCCGAAGCTACCTCGGCACTCCCGATGTCGTGATCGTTAATGCCGCCATTCCCGCCCAAGCGCTCTCCAAGATGTCCGCTGACGAAATTCGCTACGCGGTGGAAGTCGATTTCACCGCTTACATCCTCAGCGCAAAGGCCGCGCAGGAGATATTGGCCGACAAGGGCGATATCGTGTTGATTGGCTCGATGTCGGCGCATGTTCTGGGACCGGGATCAACGGTCTATGCCGGAATGAAAGCAGGCATTGCCGGCTTTGCCGAGGCCCTTCGCCGCGAACTCGGTCCCAAGGGAATAAAGGTGGGTCTGGTTGAGCCTGGAAAGACCGGTGCGGACTTCCAGTATCCCGACATTCCGGCGGAGAAACAACGCGCCATGATTGCGGAGGAAACGATGCTCCGCGCCGAAGATATCGCGGTAGGCGTCCACTACCTGCTTACTCAGCCGAGACGAGCCGTGGTCCAACAGATAACTATAGCGCCCCGCGAACAGGCGCAGGAATGATCGAGGGAAGCTGGTCTAGCGCTAGTCGAAGCGTGCGACTTGATAACAGCGAAGGTTCAGTCGCGGGAAACGGGTTATTGCCGTCCACCGCCGGGGGGGATGCAATCTATCAGGCGGCACGAGAGGAGACCCCTCGCTGCCAACATAAGCTGCGCCCATTCTCGCTAGACGCTTTCTTGTTCCAACGGCGCAGCGGGCCCTTTGCAGTAGGCCGCTGCGCCGCAGAATCCGCAACTTCAAGCTATGGCCGGCGGTTCAGCGCTTGCGCCTCGACCGGGTCCAACGCGTTTCACGGCACCCTTCGGCCTCGACCGAAAAAGAAGCCAAGGACCAGGATCACGACTGCAACAAGCAGGAAGACCTTGGCAAGGCTGGCGGAAAGACCTGCTACACCGCCAAATCCCAGAAGCGCTGCAATGAGTGCAACAACGGCAAAAATGATGGCCCAGCGAAACATGAGGCCTCTCCCTACATACAAACGCCGCGTCGACCATTTCGAGCAGCTCTATTCTGAAACATTCCACCTATCCCGATGTTCCGCGAGCAGCTGGAATGACCGTCGGCAAGGCATTTCAACTTGTAAGGTTCCTGTTTGCGTTCGGCGCCATCCCGAGCCCGCTGTGATCGGCGCGCGACTATCGCGAGGCGTTTGGCCGCCGAGGATGCGACCGATTGACGTGTTTGACGAATTTGTTTGCCCTGAGGAAAGCCGGACAAGAGTCCTAACAGTCTGGCGCAGCGATCCAACAGATTGACATGGCAATCGTAAATGACGGGATCAAATCCTCGGCGGTGCGCATTTCATCCATTCACGATTCAGGATGAAAGCCGATCATGATCCGTTCAATCCTTATCGGTCTTGTGGCCGGACAACGTGGCATATCCCCGCTAGCCTCGATCGCTCTTGGAACGCGCCGCAGGGCTATTCCGTCGGCCCTTCCCCTGCAGGCGCTGTTAAAGAATCCTATTGTTGCGGCAGGAACGGCGGCCTTGGCTGCTGCAGAGATGGCCGGCGACAAGATAAAATCGGCCCCGGATCGCATTGTGCCTATAGGATTGGTCGTGCGTTCAGTCACCGCTGCATATGCCGGGGCTGCGCTTGCCCCCCGCGGAAGCCGCGCGGCAGGTGCGATCGTAGCGTCGGCGACCGCACTGGTGTCTTCGTACATTGGCTGGCGGCTGCGGTGCGCGGCGATGCGGCGCTACGGGCAGACGGCAACCGGCTTCGTTGAAGATGCCATAGTCCTTGGTTCCGGCATTCTCGTGGCAAACCCTGATCTGATCGCGGGACCGAAGATCGGCGGATTACTCACTCGACATATTCGCAATGCCGGAGCCTAACGTTTCGATCGATGCCCGGGGATCGTTCGAGATTAATTTGAGGAGAGGAATGATGAGCCCCGACAACGAAAGAATAGAGGTTCCAAAAGAGGATGCCCGCGCCGGAACAACACTCGGAGTTGTCCGGTATGTGCTACTTATCAGCTTGATCCTAGTGGTCGCTGCCCTGTCAATGATCTGGATCGTACGCGCCGTTCAAGCCCCCAAGGATACAGGCAGCATCAACGATACCCGCCAAGCGGTAGAACAGGGTTACGCGGCACCGCAAGATCAACCCGGGATGCAAAGCCCAACGCCGCCGGCAGACTGAGCCGATCTGCGAATTTGCCCGTCCCGAGAGCCAGACGGTTTCGTCGCGTTGAAAGGGCGATCGAGACCCTTAAGCCGTATCAGCCTCCGGACCGCTTGCGTCGCGTTTCCCAACCTTTCTTGGCGGCCGCAGATCGATCGGAAAGCTCTGCGAATTCCCGCCAATGCGAGCTCCTTTCTTGGACGCCGCGTGGTTTTCCTTCTTTCCCCGAGCTGACCCGGATTTTTACCGCCGCCGGACTCCTTGTTGACCGTTGCCCAGGCCCGTCGTTCGGCCTCTTTGTGCCCGGCTCCGCGGTTTTCATAGCATTCTTCGATATGTTCGGCTTTGCGCTTTTGCTTATCCGTTTAGCTGGATTTGTCACCTCGCGGCGCAGCCTCTCTCCTTTGACAAACGTTCTTATGCGTCAGGAATTCGCCTCAAAACGCTTCGTGAGCAGCTTCGACACGCACAACTGCCGAAAGGGCAGAGTTTAGGGCTCGTAACCGAAGCTGAGCGCACAATGAAACCGGTTCAGGAAGTTGCCTTCGACGAATGCAAGCCGAATACCCTTCTCGCCGGCATCATCTTTTTCGGCCGACTTCCCGAATATTTCCCGGCGGAGCCGGTCCATCCTTGGGTCTACGCGCGCTCTCGTCGTCTTTGTTCGGCGCCGTCGCTGGTGCTGGCGGATCACCCTCGACGGCCGGAGTTCGGATCATCTCGTTCTCTACCTCGTGGTTCTTGGGCCGCGATCGGCTTTCGCTCATGGTGCATCTCCTTCAAAGCGTGACACTCGGCACCTGCATGTTTGTCCTAAACAAGGGTCGGCCGTTTATCGTTCCTCGCCACAACAGGTCGGCAGTGTCCGGCGGCACAATTGCGGTGTCCTGCGGAACGCGAAATGCGCCGCATCCGTTGTAGATATACGAGGGCAAGCGAGGAGACCGTCATGGCAGATACGAAAACCACCTATCCCCCGATCCGCGACAAGTCTGGTCATGACCATGAACGCGCCGCGCCCGGCCAGGATACCCAAGGTACCGGCGGCGTCGGAGCCCGGCCGACCGATAACCATGGCGGCGGAGCGGCGAAGGATATTCCCCTCGACACCCGAACCGGTGTTCAAGCGGGAAGCCCCCGCGGCAAACCCAGCCAACAGGGATAGTTTTCAGAAAATCGCTGGGCGACGGCCGCGCGAGAGCCGGTGCCTCCGGAAAAATGGCCAGAACGCGGGGGTGCGCCGGTGGATGAGCCAATCAGCCGGACGGAAATGAAAACGATCGGCAAGGTCTGGGTTTCTCGATCGCCGATACTGCCGGCGTATTACGCCCAGCATTGGCAAAGATACCGGTCGGATTTTCTGCAGCAGCTCAGGAGAGGCCAGATCTGTGAAAATCGCGACCTACAACGTCAATGGCATCAACGGACGGCTTCCAGTGCTTTTGCGCTGGCTTGAACTCGCCGAACCGGACATCGTTTGCCTGCAGGAATTGAAAGCGCCGCAGGACAAGTTTCCCGAGACCGCGATTGGGGCAGCGGGCTACCAGGCTATCTGGCATGGGCAGAGCCGTTGGAACGGAGTGGCAATCCTCAGCAAAATCGGCGAAATTCACGAGACCCGTCGCGGGCTTCCTGGCGATCCTGAAGATACGCAGAGCCGCTATATCGAAGCAGCGATCAACGGTATGCTCATTGCCGGGCTCTACCTCCCCAATGGCAATCCGAGGCCAAGCACCAAGTTTGAATTCAAACTGAGATGGTTCGAGCGATTGCGGGATCGGCTTGCCGAACTTGTCGCGCTGGAAGCTCCGGTGATTGTTGCGGGAGACTTCAACGTCATGCCAACGGATCTCGACGTCTATGCCCCCGAGCGCTGGCGCGACGATGCGCTTTTCGCGCCGGAGGTGAAGGCGGCTTACGCCGGCCTTCTTGAGCAGGGATGGACCGATGCGCTTCGGCATCTCCACCCGCATGAAACCAATTACACGTTCTGGAAATACTGGCGCGGTGCCTTCGAGCGCGATGCAGGCCTCAGGATCGATCACGTCCTTCTCAACCCGGTGGCATCCAGGCTTCTGGTGGCTGCCGAGGTCGACCGGCGCGCGCGTAGCTGGGAAAAGACCAGCGATCATGCACCTGTCTGGATCGAGCTTGGCAATGAGACGGTTCGCAAGTCTCGGCGCAAAGCATAGGAGCACGATATGATCCCGGAGAAATTCCTGCTCGATGCCAATGACTGGGTGCCCAACAATCAACGCCTGCCGGTGCTGATATACCGAGGCGTGGAAGGCGGCGAGGCGGAACAGATCGCCGAAGCCTTCGAAAGACGCTTCGCAGAGCATGGCTAGCCGCCGAAATGGCGCGACACGATATTCGATTATCATCACTATCACTCGACGGCTCATGAGGCATTGGGCGTGGCGCGCGGCCGCGCCTCGCTGATGCTGGGCGGACCAGGCGCCCTGACCGTGAGTGTCAAAGCGGGTGATGCACTCGTGCTCCCGGTCGGCACCGGCCATTGCCTGATCGAGGCCAGTGAAGATTTCTTGGTTGTGGGCGCCTACCCCGAGGGGCAGGTTTGGGATATTTGCCAGGACTCGCCATCGAAGGCGGCACTCGAGCGCATCCAGACGATGGAAGCAACCAAGCAAGATCCCGTTTCTGGTGGATGATCGCGAAGTTGCGCGAACAGGAATCGCCCGGCTTCACGCTTCGACCTCCACTCGTCTCAAAAAGCAAAAGCTCCGTGGCCTTTCCTATTCGGACAGCACTTGAGGAACGAATAGCTGGGGAACGAACCCGTCAACGGCGCACTTACTATTGCAAGCCCCGAAAACGGAGGATTCCATGGCAGACGAGTTCACCGACGCAATCGCGCTGTTAAAGGCCGACCACCGGAAGGTCGAAGACCTGTTCCAAAAGTTCGAAGCCGCGCGCACGTCATCCCAGAAGAAATCACTTGCGCACGAGATTTGTATCGAGCTCAAGATCCACACCACCATCGAAGAGGAGATCTTTTACCCGAGTTTCCGAGGAAAAATCGAGGACGACACGCTCGATGAAGCCTATGTCGAACATGATGGCGCCAAGATTCTGATCAACGACATCGAGGCAGCCTCGCCGGAGGACAACTTCTTCGCAGCCAAGGTCAAAGTGCTGTCCGAAGAAATCAAGCACCACGTCCACGAGGAGGAAATGCCTTCTGAGGGGATGTTCGCGCAGTGCCGCAAGGCAGACGTCGACCTCATCGAACTGCGGGACCGGATGCTGGCTCGGAAGAAAGAACTGCTTGCCGCAGCGAGAGGCGGAAGCTTGCCCGCTGCAAAACCAACCGCAGTCAATCTCATCGCCGCCTGAGAAGGCAGACGGCCGGCCGATCGTCGTTCCGGTCGAGAATTAGGACCATCTCTTGAGCCAAAACGACAAGGCACCGTGAATCGATGAGCACTCCAGACAAGCCAAGCGCCCGAAGATTGAGCCGCGCCGGCATCTTTGTCGTCGTCGTTATTCTCGCGGTTATCGTGCTGGTTTTTGCCGCGCGCAATATTTGGCATGCTGAAAAGCTGGATCAGGAGCAGGAAACCGGCGTCAAAGAACAGAGCGGCCTCAATTAATCTCAGCAGTTTTCCGGCATTGCTAATGCCTGAGGCGGTACTGGGCCGCGCACTGCAAGCTACCTCGCCGGATAGATGCCCCGCTGCAGATCGCTCATCCGTTGGACGATAACGCCCGAACCTATTCTACTGCCCGGGTGCTCGAAACGCGAACGATGAGGAGAGGTAAGATGGCGCGCTTCGGCTACAAGCTCATGAGCGAAGAACACGGTCCAAAGGCCTTGGTCGAGAATGCTATAGCCGCCGAACGCGCGGGTTTCGATTTTGTCTCTATCTCCGATCATTACCACCCATGGCTCTTCGCGCAGGGTCATGCCTCGTTTGCCTGGAGCGTGCTTGGAGCAATCGCACACGCAACCTCGCAGATCGGCATTACGACAGGTTTGACCTGCCCGATTATCCGCTATCACCCGGCAATCATCGCGCAAGCCGCCGCGACGATTGCGATCATGAGCGACAACCGCTTCTCACTGGCAGTTGGGGCGGGCGAACGGCTCAACGAGCATGTGACGGGAAATCTGTGGCCCTCCATCCCGGAGCGCCATGCCATGCTGGAAGAGGCCATCGATATTTTCCGACTGTTGTGGTCCGATGGGGCTCATAGCTTTCAGGGCGCCTTTTTCACGCTGGATCATGCCCAGATCTTCGACCTCCCGAGCGAGCCGATCCCTGTTATCCTGGGAGTGAGCAGCCCGGCGTCGCTCGAACTGGCAAGATCCAAGGCGGACGGCATCATGACAACCGATCCCAAGGCGCAGATTGCCAAAAGCTCTCCGGAGGGTCCGAGATACGTCGAGGTCGCTCTCGCTTATGCGCAAAGTGAGGAAGAGGGACGCAAGATTGCGCATGGGCGCTTCCGTTTTTCGGCGTTCGACTGGTCGGTCAACAGCGAGATCCCCACGGTGGAGGGCTTCGAAACGGCAACGAAATTCGTGCGCCCCGACGACCTTGCCGACAAGATCCCTGCCGGCCCCGACGCCGACAAGCACCTTCAAGCCATAAGGAAAGCCCTTGATGCTGGCTTCGACCACATCGTGTTGACAGGAATTGGCCCGGATCAGGCCGGGTTCCAGCGCTTTTTCGAGGAAAGCCTGCGTCCCCGACTAGGTGGATAGGCGGTTTGGCACCACCGGCGATTGCAGCGCAAGCCGCCGCGAAGCTTCCAGTTAGAGGATGAAGCGACATGACAGATAACAAGGAAAAGGACCTCGCGCAGGGCGTCGGCTCAATCGTCAAGGGCTATGCAAAGCGACTTGCAGGAGAAATCGCCCCGCGCCCCGACCTTGTGGTGGAAGGCGAAAGGGAACAGACCGAGGGCCTGCGCCGCATCCGCGACGCGCAACAGAAAACACAGGAGCAGAAGGCGGATTGAAATCAGGAGGACAGGACGCAATGTCCATTTCCTCCTCGATAAGTCACCCACCGGGCCAGGGGAAATGCTGCAAATGCGCGGCGCTCTTGATCAACGACATCTACCGGCGACTTGGCGGTTTGACCTAAGGGCCAAGTAGCCTGGCCGGTTAATCAGGCTCCGGTTCGCGCGCCAACGATAAGATAGCGCCATACCCCAACCGCGTTGATTGCGAGCAGGACCAGGTTCTGCCAGCCGATGCCCTCGCTGTCCGGATTTAGGAAGCCCCAGGCGATAAGGGCAAGTGAGCTGGAGACAAATATGACCATCGCCCACCCGGTCCACATCCTGCCCAGATTGAGCGATACAAGCAGCGATGCGACCACTGCGGCGCCCGCGCCGTAATATTGAAGCGCATCTCTCAACCAATCGGACATCTCAAGCCTTTCCACGCGGCACGACGCTGATCTTGCCGCCGCGCTCCAATGTGGCGAGTCCCACGTTTTCGACATGCGCGACCTGTTCCATCCGCAGGCCTTCCATCAGATCGGCTGTGCTGATGCCATGGCGTTTCATGGCTTCTGCGTCGATCCGATCATCTTTGACGAGTACTGTCGAACGGCCTTTGACGAAGCTCGCCAATGGGTTCCAGCGAACTGTGGCCATTGCGAAAAGGCGGTGCAGCACGACCAGCAACAGCGTCGCGGCCAGGGTTGGAAGGAATGGCGCCTTGCCGGTCATGGCGCGACTGATGTTCGATCCCACGATAATGGCCACGACGATATCGAGCGGCGTGAGGCTCGAGAACGTGCGCCTGCCCGCGACACGGATGCATGCAATACCATAAATGAAAAGGATGATCGCCCGGACACAAAGCTGAGCGGTGCCAGGCGATCCTTCGTCCGGACCTATGATCGATTGCAACCATTCCATCTCCGCTCTCCCGAACAATCTACCCGGCGGCGGCCAGCATCGCGGCGTCAGCGCCGGTTAGTGCCTTGGGATCAAATTGGCCGAAGCGCCATTGTTCCCTCGAAGCACTTCACGAGGAGGACAAAAATGCCGGTTCCCGGGACCCTTGATGTCAATGAAGCAACCGCGGAGGAACTCGACGAGGTGCCATGTCTGAAAGGCCGCGGATTCGAAATCGTACGTTACCGCGAGGAAAGAGGTCGGTTCACTGATCGACGGCAGCTTGATGAAGTCCCCGGATTATCAGGGAAGGTGGACCCTTCGGCAAAACTATCGGTACGAACGCGATAACGGCTTGGCGGCCTCGTCCCCGTCAGGGATGCTCAGAAAGTGACACCGACCCCGGACAGCTAAGCTTGTTTCAGTAGAGAGCAATTCCACGGGTTCCCCTAAGAGCGCCCCCTTTCACGACGCGGGGGATGGCGTACCCCAGCGCCGAGGATGGCGCACATCCCCCCTTCACCAAGCGACGTGACAGTTCGCCCCTTAGGAGCGAACTGTCACAGTCCGGGATCAAATTCTCCGCTTGCGTGGGTCAATCAATAGCGAGGCGAGAGTCCGTATCGCACCCTCTCCTGTTCGACCTCCTCAGCCGTGTAGGCAGGAGCATTCTCGTCGAATCGCGTCCAACCATTCTCCCGGTAACGGGCTCCGCGCGCAGCAATATCGACGGAACCGACGGTATCGACTGCAGCATTGGCGCGATCGACTTCGGCATCGTCAACCTTCGCACTCAAAAGCACTCCGCCGCGCCGCACGCCCTCAGAATAGACCTGCGCCTCCTCGTCGCTGTGTCCGGCATGTGTGAGCGCACCGACGATTCCGCCAGCTGCTGCGCCGCCGACTGCGCCAACGCCTGCACCGACCGCAGCAGCGGCCAGCCATCCGGCGGCAACGATCGGACCGAGCCCCGGAATAGCCAGCATACCCAACCCGGCAAGAACGCCGCCAGCGCCGCCCAGCACAGCGCCGGCGGAAGTACCTGCAGCGACTGCGCCGCCCTCGCTCACACCCTCACGGATATGTTCCCCGCGGGAATTGTTGGCAATGACGCTGATATCGTCCCGAGGCACACCAATGCTTTCAAGCTCGCGAATTGCCTCCGCGGCATCCGCATAGTTGTCGAAGAGACGAGTGATTGTCTTTGTCATGATCTTTCTCCGCGCTGGGGGGTCAGTGGACGGTGACATTGCCCTTGTAATCGAGTGCAACCGTCACGGGCTTGCCGTGCCGCATGGCCTTCCCCTGCCAGACGCCATTCTCGTTTTGTGTAAGCTTGCCGATGTTCGTGTAGCCGGCCTTGGCAATCCGGCCTCGTGCCTGATCCTCTGTGAAGGAGTTGTGCCCCTTCGCAGCGTTTCGCGTGGTGGCTACAGTGGGGTCCTTAACCGCCGGGTTGTGCGACTGCGCGTAGGCAGCAGAAGACCCCAGCGCGGCAGCAAGTGCCGCGGCAATTACAATTTTCATGATGTTTCTCCTCTCTGCTGACCTAACGAATCCGCGCGCTGTTGGTTGCCCGGAGAGGTCGCTGCAGAGAAACGTTTTGCCGTCTCGTCGGCTCTTACTGCAGAGGTTCAGACCATCGGCAAGGACCGACTATGGATCAATTGTTCACAAGAATCGCAACGGCAATCGCGGGCGCGGCCGGAAAGCCGATCACGTTTGCTCTGGCCTTGTTGATGATAATCGTTTGGGGCGTATCGGGCCCTGTATTTGCTTATTCCGACACCTGGCAGTTGGTCATCAATACTGGCACAACGATTGTGACCTTTCTGATGGTTTTCCTTATTCAAAACAGCCAGAATCGCGATGCGGCCGCGATGCAAGCCAAGCTTGATGAAATGATCCGCGCGCTTGACGCTGCCCGCGAGCAATTCATCGGAATAGAGCATCTCACTGCGGCGGAGGTCGAAAAAGTGCGCTCAGCGCTTGAGAAAGAAGTGGGCGAGAACGAGCCAATGGCCGGAACTGCGCACGAGAGCGTCAAGAATATGCAAAAGAGGTTTTGAGGTATTTGCGGCGCAGGCTTTGGAATGGGTATTCGTCAGCGATCGAAGAAACGACAAAGCCGCTGACGCGCCGTTCGCCGGTAAGTATGCGCCCGTCGCGGTTGGAGTCAGAAAACGCCCCCATCTCAGTCGTTCGGCAACCATTTTGGCGATCCTATAAGCCGCCTGTCCGCTTTTCTATAGGACTACACCGGGAGCCCAGCGCAGCAGCTGTGCACAGTGTGCGAAACTGCGCAAATTCTGACAGTAGGTTGCGAGGTCTATCGCTTCGGACTCTCGTTCCATCGCACAGTATCTGGACCGGTCCGACTTCAGATTCAAAAAATGATGGGTCGTTTAGTGAAGCGGGCACGGGCCCGTGCGTGGAGAGCGCTATGACGATATATACGCTCAAGTTTGCTGAAGATCGCCACGGTCCTGCCAAGAACATTCAATTCGAAGCCAGCGATCCCGCCGCAGCCCTGCAATTGGCAGAGAAAGAACCTGCCGAACGTCGTGCCGAACTCTGGGAAGGATCCCGTAAGCTCTGCGAGATCAAACGCACGGTCGGGAACGTCTGGCCAGTAGGCAAGTAGGCACGTAGTCCGAAGCCCATCAAGCGCTAATATATCCGTAACGTGACCCCCGGCTTGAATGCTGGTTCTGGCGCAGGGGCAGCGCGTGGGCCGGGAACGAAACAATCAGAAAGAAGATTAGGACCGCGACTGTGGGTATGCAGGTTGGAGGAGAGAGATGAATATCTACACGCTACGGTTTTCAGACGACGAAGAAGGCGTCGCGCAGCGTCTGGAATTCAGGGCAGATGATCTGACCTCTGCGCTGATAATCGCACACCGTGAAGCTGCGCGCAGGAGCGCCGAGCTTTGGGAAGGTGCGAAGAAGCTCTGCACGATCCGCAAGCCGCAGGAAGTGGCCGCGAGTTTGACTCATTACGCTTTCTAGCGGTCCCCCGTCGTTCCAGTGCAACTGGCAGGCCACATAGAGGTACGCCAAACGGAACGACCGCTCCGCTTAACCACGGAAATCGGGTTGTCGACGCAAAAAGCGGGCCCATCCGAGCCACCAGCTATTGCTCAGCCGCGTCAAAGGCTTGCCTGCATGCTTCCATGTGCGGCCAGTTTTCCCGGATCCAAGAGGTAAAACCCTCAAGGGCAGGGAGCATGCTTGCGCCCATTCCGCCTCGCTCTCGTTCTCTGCCGGGCCTTCGCTTTCCAGAGCGGCGACAGCCATTGGACGGGCCGCGACCGTGCAGCCCCCGCAGCGCGACGTGTAGTTGGATGGCGGGAAGGCCATCCAGCGCGGCACCAAGCCCTCTCGCCGGATACGCCCGCCTCGCCTGTAAGATGCCCGCGAATGATCGCGCGCAAGGTCTTCGCCTTTTCGTTTGCATTGGCGTCCGCCACCAGCTTTCCTACTACTTCCGCCACCATGCCCAGCAACACCTCGCGGTTCCGCAGCGTGTCGAGGAAGGCATCGTCCGCCTCCCACCACTTGGCCATATCGGCACCGATTTCGGTACCGACTGCCTCAATTGCCGCGCTTCCTGAATCCAGCGCCCCGCCCATGACGAGGGTCAGGAGTTCCATCACTTGCGAGTCGGGCAGTGCGATCAGGCGGGCGAACAGCCTGCACAGATGGCACTGCGTGCCGCACATCCCGTAGCCCGTTCCGCCCATGATCGTGGATACGTTATCGGGCAGATCGAGAAGCGCCAGAACCGCGCGCCGCCGCTCGTCGAAGACGGCTTCCGCCCAGCTATCGTGAACGCGGGCCTTGACCGCGTCGCTCTTTGCGGTCTGCGGTTCCACTAAGATCCGCCAGAGGGGCAAGCCTGCAATCGCACGGGCCACCATCAGGCGCAGCGCGACCCCCGGCCGCTCTATCAGCCCATCCGGCGCGGGGCATAGAGCGCCATCCCGCCCATGCGGGAGGCGCCAAATCAATCCTCGATCAGATCGGATCGTCCTTACGCCCCGTCGCTGGAAACGCTTCCACTTCCTCCGGCATTTCCAGCCTCCCGGGCAATTCCCTCTTGCCGAACACTGCCGGCCTGGGCCGCCTGGGCGCGGCTACACTCCAGCAATGGCAGGACACGGCTCCATTCCATGAGGACAGCTCTCTTCACGGGCAGCGCAGTCAAGTCCGCCAGCCGCCTCCCGAGATAGCCCCGGCGCTCCGCCTTCTCCATGATCGAACGCACTTCGCTTTCGCTCCAGCTCGTCCATTCGCCGGCAGGAGCAATCAGATTGGGCGCAAAGGCCGGCAAGACCTCTTCGACAAGGATGCGCTCAAGCTCTGGGATTTCGTAGGGCGCACGGGCCAGAAGGTCGGCAACCCGAACGATGTCGCCTAGCGAAAGCTCGGTATCGAGGAAAAGCTGACTGAGCGCTGTCCAGACCGGCAGCCTCTCATCAATGGGACTGCACAGGTTCATGACACAACCATGCCCGTATCCTGCTCCACACGCCAGCGCGATCTCGGCCCGCAATAACCTCGGCTAATCCCTTTGGCTCATTGCCCAAACTGCCAGGGGGTCCATGGTGACATTCTTCGGTGGAGGTGGAGGGCCAACTTCAGCGAAGAGAAAGGGGCTGGGGCGTGCGACCCGACCCAGCAACGGCGGCCGGCTTAATCTTACCCCTGGGCCCGCCGCCGGCCCTGACTTTCCCGGTCATATCGCCTCCGACAGTCGCATGACCAGGCCGGATCGGCGGCATCACCTTGCGTTCCAGCCGTCTTTTGCATGAATGCTGCGATGCACAATTCGACACGGTCAGCACTGACGCTGGGCTGCTCCCTCCTCTTTGCGGCATGCGGCGCGATTGGCCGCTTCACCTTACAGATGGTGGAGACACGCTACCAGATCCTGACATTCTGCCTGCTGGCAGCACTCCTGGAATTGTCGGTTTCGTCGAGAGATCCTGCCCCCGCGGTCTGGCGGATCATGGTGAACTCCACTGCGGCGGCTGTAGCGATCATCGCCGTAAAATGGCACCTCGAGGGCATTTCGCCGCTATTGCTGCAGGTCCTGAGCTAACGCTAGGAAGATCGTTCCGCCCGGAAGGCCGTAATCAGCCCCCCGGACGGATGCAATTCGTCAGAAGTCGGTCCAGTAACCATCGTCCTGAGCCGAAACCCGCGACGCGACAGCCCGTAGAGGCGGCCCTGACCGACGAGACGACGCTGCAAGCGCCGACAACCTGCGGACGGAAGCCAGCAGAGCCGGCGCCGATCTTGAAGTCAGTTGCATGCTCGGAGAGCATGGAAATCTCGCTGGAAAGATTGCGCGCAGCGGCCGAGGTTTCTTCGACCATGGCCGTATTCTGCTGCGTGGACTGGTCCATGGCACCAATGGCTGCGCTGATTTCAATAGTCGCCGTCGATTGCGCCGTTATCCGCCGCCCTGGTGCGGAGCAGGCCGTGGACTTCGCCGAGATCGGCGGCGATGGCCTCGAGCGTCCGGTCATCCTCGGGAAGCAGGCTCAACTCAGATGGCAGCTATCTTGTTGGTGCCTGTCAGAACCACACAAACTGGAAGCGGCCAACGAAAGGTACTCCTCGATAGTTTTCCCTTCGGCCACCACCGGCCACAGGAGAAAATCGATGGGAATGTCTGAATATGATCCCCGCGCGGAAGCGCGCAAGGCGTGGAATGCTGGACGTAAGCTTGGCGCAAAACGGCCGCTGAAGCCCAAACAGGTTTGGGCGATCCGCTTCTTCTTGGATCAGCACGGACGCGTTCGGGACCGCGCGTTGTTCGATCTCGCGATCGACAGTAAATTGCGAGGCTGCGATGTGGCTAAAATCAAGATCGGCGAGCTCGTCGTGGGCGGACAAATCCGGACACGGGCTATCGTAATCCAACAGAAAACGGGACGACCGGTCCAGTTTGAACTGACCGCCGATGCTCGCGGCAGCCTTGAGTTTTGGCTGGATCGTCGAGGCGGCACTCTTGACGATTTCGCGTTTCCAAGCCGCATAGATCACGCCGCCCATCTGAGCACACGGCAATATGCTCGCCTTGTCGACGAGTGGGTGACCGGCATCGGCCTTCGCCGCGAAGAATATGGTACGCACTCGCTGCGACGTACGAAGGCGTCGATCATCTACAAGGCGACGGGTAACCTGCGGGCGGTTCAGATCCTTCTTGGACACACGAAGATCGAAAACACTGTGCGCTATCTCGGCGTTGATGTGGAGGACGCCCTTGCCCTGGCAGAAGGTACGGAAATCTGAGCGACTGGCTCCTCGTCCTGACGAGGAGCCAGATCAACAGCGATCGCCTAAGTCAAAACGTGCAGCATCCTTTTCGTCGATTTCAAGCTGACGGTCGGCTTTGTAGCTGCGGTCGCCCCCCGCAAAGTTGAGTTGCGGTACAGGTAGGATAAACATTCTTTTGAGATCAAACCGATCTGATTGATTGGATATGGAGAGCCACGCGATGAAAGTGTGTATGACCGCAATCGCCGGATTTGCGTCGGCGCTGGCAGCGCAAGTCGCCCTCGCGCAGCCGCCGTCCGGGCTGGCCGATCTTATTGGGGCGCGGGCCGCAGGCGGTGAAACGCAAATGAAGGCACACGGCTACCAATTCGTGAAGGGTGAGAAAGGCGACGATCGAAGCTATACGACATGGTGGAATCCCGAAACGCGTCAGTGCGTCACGGTGGCGACGATGAACGGTCGCTATGATTCGATCGCCGAGACGTTGCCTGTCGATTGCGGACAAAGCGCTGGGCGCGGTGGTTCCGAAGCACGCCATGATGATCGTGATCATGGCTATCATCCTGACATCGGTTATGGCGCATCATCGGGCGGACAGCGCCAGTCGCCAAGTTTCGTTGAGGATCGTGACCGCTATCAGGTGAACAACCGCTACGTCGACCTTGGCTTGGTATGTTTCGGTGACGGCCAAAGGGCCGGAGTATCCACAACGTATGGCTGGTCCTGGAACGCGCAGACCGACCGGTACGATTATGGTAATCGCACCGAGATGACGGGACAGCAGTTCGATGCATCTTTGATGCTTCAGTTCTGGGAAGGCGGCGGTCGCATCCGGCTACCCAAGAAGCTGGTTCCGCCAATCAACAGTCGAGGCAATGACGGCTGGTGGGATCTCTATGATGTAGAAATGGGGTCTGACATCATCCGGGCAAAATACCGGCTGAATGGCCTAAACAAACCGTCGGTGACGATTGACCGCCGCAGCGGCCAGATCAGCGTCCAGGGGATGGCGCCTTACGCATTCCGTGGCACTTGTGACCTGATCGACGGTCGGGAGCATCGCCGTTTCTGAGGGGGCCCAACTGCCCATTTACAAAACCCCCGGTCGCGAGCGCCTCGTTTCAGGCACTCAATAGTCGGCTTCCCCTCCCCGTAAGCCGCCACAACCAGGCCGCCTCCTGATCCGAGTTGACCACACACATTCCAGGGCGATGACCTCGGCCGAATTTGCCGCATCGGCCGGGGTTAAGCCCGACCGATGAATTGCCTGATCCCTTGTTCTGGACCGTGTTAAAACCGGACCAGGGTCAAGAGAACGAGATCAGTCGACCATGGTGGCGACTAACCGCCGAAGGTTGTCGCGGCTAAGAAGGCCGGACGATTTTTGGGGCAGAATGTCACGCCCGATGAGCTGATGGTACGTGGCATTTTCAGGGCGCTTCTGCGCGCCCGATGTGATGATTTGCATGGTATCCTACGGTGCGGAATGTGTTCCGCCTTTTATCTTCTGAAACCGCTGCGCCGTCTGGGCGGCCCTCCGGCCTGACCCGGCGTTCTCTCGCGAAACACGATCCGACCTTTGGTCAGATCGTAAGGCGTCATCTCGACATGCACACGGTCGCCGACCACTGACCGGATGCGGTATTTTCGCATCTTGCCTGCCGTGTAGGCGATAATCTTGTGCTCATTGTCGAGCATGACTGCAAAACGTCCATCGGGGAGGATTTCCTCGATGTAACCTTCCATCGTCAGCAATTCTTCCTTGGCCAATCCATGATGTCCCGAATACGAGCGCGCCAGCCGTCATGCATGCGCAAAACGGCGATCATGAAAGGCAAGCTAATGCTTGAGGAAAAGCCCGCATAATATGCAGGTGAGCGTTCGGTAAATACGACGCAGCGATGTTCATATACACGTAAAAATCCATTTTTCAACAGCTGAGCGTAATTTTAATATTTTCTCCGATTTCCGGAATACGCTCGCTGAATCGCTGAAAATCGCGTACAAGAATTTTATTGTCGGCAATTTTCGCACGTCGACGACTGAGAGACCGAGCGCGCTCCCGCAAAAGGAGAGGCCGCATGGATCTTAATCAGCTACTTTTTCATCATCAGGTTGCGCTTATCGACTACGCTGCGCGCGACAAAAGCGATGATCACTGTGGGTCGCGTTTTGATCTGGTGCGACATTACGAAACACGGATCGCGCGGCTGCGTCATGACATGGGTGTCGCGACATATCCGCGCTGGGCATGAATTGGCCACCGCCAAACTCCTCTACGTGCCTTCGTTCCCGACCGACCGGCGTGGCGCCATGTGGGCGGCTTTGGAGTCGCAGAGCTAGAGCCGATCGATCTTTGCAGCGGCGCAGTGAGATAGTCGGCCTTGCCTTCGCATTGCTTGGCGGTCGCTTAGCTGCGCGGAATTTTCTTTTCAGCCCCGGCCCCGGCTTTGGGCAAACCATGCTTGAAACAGCCACCGCTTCTGAAATCGGTCAAATCCAGATCACCTCTCTGCTCTGGAAGTTCGCCGCGCACCGGATGCGGCCCTATCAGTAGGACATCGAAAGTGGACAACAAGGACAAGCCTGGCCAACCGGCGCGGCCGAAAGCGCGTTGGTCGGATAGTACAAAGCTGGCACCTGATGCGGCGAGGCGGCAAGGTCAGGTGACGAAGCTCGCGTTCGAAACTCTCGGTGGGCGAGACGCGGCTATTGCCTATCTCAACACCCCGTGCAGCACGTTGGGCGGCCGTCCGCTCGATCTTGCGATTGGGTCAGCCGATGGCCTGGACCGAGTGGGGCGCGCTCTTTCAAGCTTTAAGCGAGCAAGCTGATCGACCATCGAGTGTTGGGTCGCGTTTATCTGCGTCAAAATGCGGGATGCCGAGTTTTTGGAACCCTCATCGCAGTTGATCTCATTGAAATTGATCGCCTGTGATTAGACGTATGTTTGAACGGGATTTATGGTTTTGCGCATCATGTCGATGCGATATTTTGGATCAAAGTCGTAAAGATATCTCGAATATACCTATCTAATTTTCTCTCATGCGCGTAGAAGGGATGGGCTGACACGTCGCCTGCGACGGATATCGGGCCGCCAAGGCTCCCCTTTGTCCCTTACTAGCCTCACGAAGCCGGGATGCGCCAACGTTGGCGCATGCCCGTCATACCTGTATTGGGCAAAGGATTCCCAGATGATTACCGGCACCGTCAAGTTCTTCAACGCCGACAAGGGCTATGGCTTCATCGCTCCCGAAGATGGCAGCGGCGACGCTTTTGTTCACATCAGCGCCGTTGAACGTGCAGGGATGAGCACCCTCACCAAGGACCAGCGTGTTTCTTACGAACTCGAAACGGATCCTCGCGGCAAGACCTCGGCAGTAAACCTCCAGTCGGCCTGATCCAGCGTGACCGGCGGGCCTTTTCCAAGGCCCGCCGATTTTAGCCATCAGTGCCGGAGTAGTCGAGATGTCATCGCTGACGTTCTATCGTGAACAAGCCGAATTCCAGATGACTGCGGCCGATGCAGCAAGCTTGCCGCAAGTACGCGGCCGCTGCCTGAGAGCTGCGTCTGCATGGACAGAACTAGCTGACCGTGCTCAGAGACTTGAAGAAGCCCGCAAGGTGAAGGCCGCGCAAGAGCAACTTCGCCTTAGCGAATTGGCTGGGGTGAATTGAGCAGAAATGGCTTTGGGCCTTCGAAATCTCTAATGGCCTCCTGCTTGGCCAGGCATCTGCGCGAACTGGGGCAAGTCGTCGGTAATGGTAAACCAGGGAGCCTTGTCTGCCACAAAGACGTGTACCGCTGGCGCCAAGCCGGGGTCGTCGTCCAGCCCTCCCAATTGAATTCCAAGCATTGAAGGTTCTCCGGCAGGGTTGAAGCTGCCAGAAACCGCGTTCGTGTCGACATGGTTCACGATCGGCGAGCCGCATTCCCGGCAAAACCCTCGACGGGTCCCTGGGGACGATTCGTAGAATTTGACGAGATGTTCGCCCTCGATCCACCGAAAGTCGGCTGCTTTGACTCTGGCCCTTGAGCGGAAAGCTGCTCCATGCTGCTTGCGGCACATCGTGCAATGGCAGTTGGCTGGCCCCAAGATCGGCCCGCTGATGGCGTATTTGACGCCGCCGCAGAGGCAGCTTCCTCTGATTTCTGACATCTTTTACCTCTCAGCGAATACGTTCGACGTTTGGCAGAACATAGCTTCCGCTCAGTATCGCCTCGTTTGGTACGTAAGTGCGCAATAGCACGGCGAACTGGTCATCGGGAGCAGGGAGCCAATTCGCCCTGCCCTCCGCATCGGCGGGCTCCTCATGCGACAACACCAGAGTCAACGAGCCGTCAGCGCCGAACGCCAATTCGTTTGCGTCCAGGCTCACCGTTCCAATGTTGTGCCGCCCATTGGGGCTGGTGGGCATCATGAAATAGTCGCGATCGTACATGGTCAGCGACCAGAAGCCGCCTTTGGCCGTATCGATAGGCGGCAGTTGCCCTTTCTCGAAGCGCATCGTGTAGCGGTACCGGCCTTGCAGCAGCGCCCCTTCGGCATCGGTCCCGCGGATCAGGTAGACCGCTTCGCGGTAGTGGTTGACGTAGATGTAGATCACTGCCGCAAGCGCCCGCCCGTACCAGTCGGTGCCCCAGTCGGCGCCATTCTCCTGCCGCTGCCACCCATTGCCGGCGTCGGTGCCCACCTGATCGTACCGCGCGCCCTCGTAGAGTTCGGCATCGGCGGTCAGCGCAGCGCGGTCCAACAGCGCTTTCCAGCGCGGATCGCTCTGGCGCAATCCCAGCAGAGTCCGCGCCTGAGCCGCCATGGCCGCATCGTTCACGCCCACCTTCGGATTGGCGTCCAGAGCCTTTTCCAGATCGTCCCAGAAGCTCGCACCGTGCACCGGCCGGATACGCAGCAGATCCGGATCGGCGGCCAGCATCTCAGCGGTCAGCCCAGCGGGGTAGACCTTGTTGCGCGCGCTTGCCTCGCAATCGAACTTGCGCCGGCCCGGCGCATCCGCGCTTAGCGGATAAGCCCCCATCTGGTTGAGCACCGCCCGCGCCCTGGCCTTCCCCTCCGGCGTGCGCGCGGCAAAGCTACGCGCCATGGCCACACCGATGTTCGTCGGCGAGCGCAGCACATCCACGAACCCTTCGGGTGTACTGCCCTGCCAATCGGGCCCTACCCATAGGTACTTACCCGCCGGCGTCGCCGATGCCGAGCCCAATTGGTGCGTCACCGTGGTGAAGGCATCGACGATCTGGATCGTCCAGTAATGCCCCTGGGGCACGTCGTCCGGCGTCTGGATAACCACCGGCTCATCGCCCAGATCGGCGAAACAGGCGCCGTAGATCGTGTCATTATTGGGCGTCACCACTTTGCGCTGGGCAGCGGGCAGATAGTCGTCGACATAGCCCATCCAGTTCTTGGGGCAGCCGGGAAAAAGCCCCATCGCCATACCGGGCCCATGCCCTTCCATAAGCGCCCAAGTGCTGGTCCGCCCCACGGTGTTCACCAGTGGATGCCCCCAGACGTAGACCACGCGGGCCAGCGCTTCGACATAGTGCTCGCTGGTCAGGCTGGCGGGCACGCCGGCACCATTGGCCAGCGCCGGATTAGCCGGCGTGAACTGGCGGACTAGGTATGGTGCATTTGAACGGGGCGAGGTGTCGACCATGACGGAAATCTCCTGGCAATCGCTCGCCGGAGCCTATCGACCTTCGTTCACACCAATCATTGGGATCAACCCGCAAAACAGGGCAAAATGTCGTGTAGGAGACAGGCAAATGCACAAGCCTGCCCCGTTCTGATTGCCGGACGGCAAGGCGATTAACTCCGGGTGAGGAAAGCCAAGGACTGCGCTTCCCGATATCCAGCGATGTTTGCGTTTCTCATCACGGCAACGCCTGGGCTGTGAGCACGTCCCTTGAGGCGCAGCCTTCCCGGAAATGACAATCCAAAGCCTCGCCATGGGGAGACGCCTCCCTCCGGCCGGGGGTTTTACCCGATGTTTTTCCAGTCGGCAGCGAGGGAAACAGAGCCGAATGCAGGAGAATGTGATGGCCGCTGATTCCACTCGTCCGAACATCGTCGCGATCATGATCGATGACATGGCTCCCATGGACCTTTCCGCCTACCACCGCGGCCTCGGCGCCGTGAGCACACCCAACATGGACCGTCTGGCCCAGGAGGGCATGATGGTTTCCGACTACTACGCACAGCCGAGTTGCACGGCCGGTCGCGCCGCCTTCCTCACGGGCCAGTATCCGATCCGCACCGGCCTCACCTCCGTCGGCCAGCCCGGCGCCAAGGTCGGCCTTCAGGACGGAGACGTCACGCTGGCCGCGCTGCTCAAGGATCTGGGCTATGCCACGGCGCTGTTCGGCAAGAGCCACGTGGGCGATCGCAACGAATTCCTGCCCACGGTCCACGGCTTCGATGAGTTTCGCGGCTTTCTCTATCACCTCAACATGATGGAGATGCCCGAGCAGCCCGATTTTCCCAAAGACCCGAATTTCGCCGGCCGCCCGCGCAACATGATCCACGCCCGCGCGAGCGATAACGACGATCCGACGGAAGATCCGCGTTGGGGCCGTGTCGGCAAGCAGACGATCGAGGATCTTGGGCCCCTCACCACAGATCGGATGGGCACCATCGACGACGAATTCACCGATGCTTCAATCGAATATATCAAGGCGCAGAAGGGCGCCGGAAATCCGTTCTTCCTCTGGTACTGCCCATCCCGAATGCACCAGCAAATCCACGTGTCACCCGAATGGCTCGGCAAGAGCGGGCACACGCCCTATTTCGATGCGGTGCTGCAACTCGACAGTCTGGTGGGCAAGCTGCTCGATACCCTCGACGCGGAAGGGCTGGCGGATAACACCATCGTGTTGCTGACTTCCGATAATGGCATCAATCTGGCGCACTGGCCGATGGCGGGAACGGCATCGTTCCGCGGCGAGAAAGGAACGACGTGGGATGGCGGCTTCCGCGTTCCCATGCTGATCCGCTGGCCGGGCAAGATCGCGGCGAACAGCTGGACCGGCGAGTTCATGACCAGCGAGGATTGGGTGCCGACCTTGCTGGCCGCCGTCGGCGAGCCGGACGTGAAGGAGCAACTCGTCGCGGGCAAGAGCATCGGCGGGACCGACTACAAGGTTCATCTGGATGGCTACAACCAGATCGACATGCTGACCAAGCCCGATGGCAAATCGCGGCGCCGCGAATTCTTCTTCTTCGCGGAGACCGAGCCGACCGCAGTGCGGATTGACGATTGGAAGATCCACATCGCGATCAAGGACAAGTGGCTCGACGCAGCAACCAAGATTCCGGGCGGCCTGGTGATCGACATCAAGGCCGATCCGTTCGAACGCAGCCCTGATACCGGCGGCCAGTTCCTCTGGATGAAAGAAAAGAGCTGGATCATGCCCGAACTGACCGAACCTATCGCCCGGTTCGTACAGAGCCTGCATGACTTCCCGCCATCGCAGAAGGGAACCGGCATCGGCATGGCCGCGGTTCTTGCGGGGATGAAGGAACAAGCGCCAACCGACTGAAGACGCGCAAGAGCGGGGCTCTGGCCAAGGCCAAGCCCCGCCGTCAGGTCAGGTCGAAATCTAAAAAAGCAAAGCGTGGTCCGTTCATCCTGAACCGGACCACGCTTTGCTTTTGTCGTCGCGTAGTGCGCTGGCAAACTTGAGCCAGCGCTAAACCTCGCTCTTGTGCAACCGCTTGAGAAACGGGATCGCGATCAGCGTATTGACCACCGCCGCCAGAATGATCGCGGCAGGGGCCAGCTTTGCCTCCGGGAAGCTTGTCGTCGCGATGCCGATCGCGACGCCAGGGTGACGGGCAGCGGAAGCCAGCGCCAGCACGATCTGATTGTCCCGATCGTCTCCAGCCAGAAACCAGCCAGCGGCCAGACCGACCAGGCTCATTGCAACCAGCGCCACAATCGTTCCATCACCCAGCAATTTGCCCACCGCCGGCGCCAGCGCGACCAGCAGAGCCAGCACGCTGACCGCAAACAGGACGTTTGCGACTTTGCTGAGCGGCCCCGAGACCGCCGCGGCCCTCGCGTCACCCAGCACGCGCTGGCCAAGCACGCCCAGCAGCAGCGGCAAGGCGATGGTCAGCCCCAGCGTGGTCGCCATGCCGCTGCGGGAGACCTGCGTTTCCACGCCGTAGATCGCTCCTGTCACCGAGAGCCCGATCGGCGCCAGCACCAGCGATGCCAACGCCGCAGCGACCAGAAGACCGGTGATATACGATGCGTCTCCGCCCGCCTTGGCCTGCTTCCTGGGCAAGAGAGGCGGAACCGGCGAGAAGGCCAACGCCACCAGCGCAACTTTCACCGGGCCCTTCAAGTCGAAGACATTCGCCATGAGAATCGCAATAGCTGGCACGACGATGAACATCGCGACCACTGCACGCAAACCAAGGCGCCATTCGCGGAACAGATACAGGAAATCCCCCGCCCTCGCCCGCAACGCGAGGGAAAGGACGGTGAGCATCACGCTCAGCAGCACGAGCAATTTCATGGCCTGCACGAGAGTCATGTCGATCTCCGATCCGGCCCGAAATCGGGTGCGCCGGAATGATTGCCTTTGCGCGTTCCGAAAGCTCACTCGATATGCTGGGCGAAGGCCAGATAGCGTTCGTGCAGTTCGTCTTCCTCGCTCTGGCTGAGGTTCCGGGCCGCGAGCTTGATATCCACCCGCTCGATCTTGCCGCCCTTGAAGGCGAACGGCGGCTTGTAAGCGTCCGACACCGGCGATCCGCTGTCCGCGCCGACTCCGAAAGTATCGATCCCGAATCTGCCGGCGACGGTCTGTTCGATGCGGCCCCGACCTACTTCCTCGCCATTGAGCAACAGCACGGCCTCGCCGCCCTTGCCCAGCCCCCCGCCGTCATAGGCGAAGGCCACTTCGATGGTCGACTTGCCCTTGGGAAGCGGTTTGCTCGACACGACGTTCAGCCGGTCCTTTTCGAAGAAGTTGTAGTGATACACCGGCTTCCCATCGAGAATGTAGATGGAATAGCCGGCCGACCCGCCGCCGGCCGCAAGCAAGACGCCCTCAGCTTTGCCGGAACGGTTGTCGACCGCCACCTTGATCGAGTGCGAGCGGTTCTTGGTGTTAGGCGCGGCCGTCTCCGGCAGGCGCGCGGCACCTTCGTAATAGGTGAAGTCGGTGCGGTTCGGATCCGCGCCGCCCGGTGACGGCTTGGGCTCCGCCAGACGGCCCGCACCACGATCGTCGAGCGGGTAGACGTTGTATTTCTCCGCTTCCTCGTCGAAGATCCGCTTCAGTTCCTCCACCTTGTCCGGGTGCTCGGTAGCCAGATTCTTGGCCTCGCTGAAGTCCTTGTCGATGTTGTAGAGTTCCCAAACGTCGTTTTCCCAGTGGCCCGGTGCGAAGTCCTGCCGCCAAGGGAATGTGTGCTGCGCGCAGGCGATCCAGCCTTTGTCGTAGATCGCCCGGTTCGAGAATATCTCGAAATACTGCCGCTCACGAACGGCATGGGCATCAGCGCTTGCGAACGTGGATTGGATGGACACCCCGTCCATCGGCTTCTGCTCGACGCCGTTGACGTAATCCGGTGCGGGAATGCCGGCCGCTTCCAGCAAGGTCGGCACTATATCGATCAGGTGGCAGAACTGCGGGCGCAAACCACCCTTGTCCTTGATCTTGTCGGGCCACGAAATCACCATGGGATTGCGCGATCCGCCAAAGTGCGAGGCGACCTGCTTAACCCATTGGAAAGGCGCGTTGCCGCTCCAGGCCCAACCGAGCGGATAGTGCGGTTCGCTATCCGGGCCACCGATCTCGTCATAGGCGGCCAGATTGTCCTCGATCGACGAGGGGATGCCGTTGAGGTTCATCACCTCGTTCACGGTCCCGGTCATGCCGCCTTCGGAACTCGCGCCGTTATCGCCGACGATATAGATGATGATCGTATTGTCCGCATCGGGCAGTTCGCGCACGGCATCGATCAAGCGGCCGCATTCGTGGTCGGCGAAAGACAGATAGCCCGCAAAGTTCTCCATGAACCGTGCGAACAGCTTCTTCTCATCGTCCGAGAGGCTGTCCCAGTCCTGCACCCAGTCCGGCTTCGCCGTGAGTTCGGTGTCCGGCGGGATGATGCCGGCAGCGAGTTGCCGCTGATAGGTTTCCTCTCGGACCTTTTCCCAGCCCTTGTCGAACTGGCCCTTGAACTTGTCCCGCCATTCGGCCGGCGGATGATGCGGCGCATGGGCCGCGCCTGGCGCGAAATAGCAGAAATAGGGTTTATCCGGCGCGACAGACTTCGAATAGCGGATCCAGTTGATCGCCCGGTCGGTCATGTCGGTCTGGAAATGGTAGCCTTCTTCCGGCGACCTGTCGGGCTCGACTGCGACGGTGTTCTCGAAGAGGACCGGATAATATTGATGCGTCTCTCCGGCGATAAAACCGTAGAAATAGTCGAAGCCCATGCCGGTCGGCCAGCGGTCGAACGGCCCGGCGACGCTGCTTTCCCAGTCCGGCGTGTTGTGGTTCTTGCCGAACCAACTGGTTGCGTATCCGTTTTCCTTCAGGATTCGCCCAATCGTCGAGGTCGATTGCGGAATCATGTTGTTGTAGCTGGGGAAGCCCGTTGCCCATTCCGAAAGGAACCCCGTGCCGCAATTGTGGTGGTTACGCCCTGTAATCAGCGCCGCGCGCGAGGGTCCGCAGATCGCCGTCGTGTGAAACCGCGTATAGCGCAAGCCGCCACCCGCCAACTTGTCCAGAGCAGGCGTTGGCACCGGCCCGCCAAACGAACTCGTCTGACCGAAGCCCACATCGTCGAGCAATATGAGCAGGACGTTGGGCGCACCCTTTGGAGGCTTGGGCAGTTCCGGCCACTGGCTTTCGGAATCCTGGTAGGTCTTGCCGATCTTGCCGGTGAACGGCGGCCGTGGAAGCGGAAGGCGGCTGCGATCGATCTCGGGCATGGGGCTACTCACATCCTTGGGAAAGAAGACGCATCATGGCGCGTTTGACCTTCGCAGGTATCAGGGATGTCCCTAGTGACGTCAGGTACAAGACCTGAAAGCGGTTACTCGCCAACGCGCTCAGAAGGACTCATACGCCCAGTCAAAAATCCAAGCCTTCCCCCTAACCGTAGCAATGGTAACTATTCTCTATAGTTATCCGTACCAGGCAGGAGTCAGCCAATTTCCGACCAACCGCCACCTCAAAATGCCGATTGAGCTGGGATCCTGCCATTGGGAATATCCCAGAGAAAATATCACAAGAGAGGGGCAGCAGAACGGCAGCTATCCCATGTCGGCATCCAAAAGCTGCCAGACCGTTTACGGCCAGAGTTGGGCGTCCAGAATGGGAAAGCGGTCCGTCCGCACCTGGGAACGAAAAACTGGCTGCTGAACGGCCACAAAGGATCGCCGGCCGATTGGCCGCTGCGCGCCCATTCAAGACGCTCCACAACCATTTCGACGACCCCGAAAGCTGACCTGCGGCTTTGCTTAGACAGCACCTGACTGAACGGCAGCAAATGGCGAGCAGGCTTCTCGGTCCGAATGGCTCGGATGTCGGGGGAAGCGGACCTTACGTTGGACAAAAATCCCATAGGCGCTGCCTAACGGTGCAGCGATACTTTACTTGAATTTTCCGAGCAGCATCCATTGCTATTGGCGCATTGCATTCCATGGCGATCTAAACTTTAGAAACGTTTCATGTTTTAATGAGCCATCCTCACATAACTCATGAAACAGCTCTTTCGTTGAATCTAAATCAATACAAATTGTTCGCGCATCCCAGTCATCATCACCGAAGCGAATGGTTCCTCGAAATAGACTTGGCCCAGCCTCGCACCATTCGAAAATCTCGCTCTTAAAATCTTCGTCTCTGGTGGAGATAACTATTCTGTGCCTTCTTGCAAAGGATGTCATCTGCATTGTCTTAATGTATGAGGTGTCCGGCCTTAGTATCTCTAGGCAAACTCGACCATCATAATAATGGGCATCATTTAAGCTGACTTCAATATCGCTCCAGCTAGGTCTTTCCATTTTCAAAGAAAGCGGCGATTGCATAGATTTATTTCTAGTTATCAACATTAGCATATGCACGTCAAACTCCTCGTATACAGCCAACGATGATAACCGGAAGCGCTATCGTACATTTGAGAATGTCCGCAATGTCAGCGCGTCCGGAACGGCCGGTTTCGGATTAAAACTCTGAAAATCGACTGTGTCCCGGGGCGTGGTGTAGCTGAAGCCGAGGCGCCGCGCATTTCGGCATCCGTCTGGGCCGTTCATGCTCCTGGGACTGCTGAGAGCATGGTGATTGGATTGTCGCTGACCGGCGCCATGGTTTCAAGGGTCATATAGCGGGCACGCTGGACGGCCCATTCGTCTGACTGTTCCATGAGGATAGCGCCGATGAGTCGGGTGATGGCAGCCTCATTGGGGAAGATGCCGACGACATCCGTGCGGCGTTTGATTTCGCCGTTGAGGCGCTCGATGGGGTTTGTGCTGTGTAATTTGGCGCGATGCTCGCGCGGGAAGGTCATGTAGGCCAGCACATCGGGTTCGGCTTCATCCATCAGGTTTGCCAGTTTGGGCAGTTTGGGTCGCACCTGATCGGCCACGGCACGCCATTGCTGGCTGGCGGCCTCGGGTGTTTCCTGAGCGAAGGCGGTGGCGATGAAGGCGGAGACAACCCTGCGGCCGCTTTTACCGGCATGAGCCAGCGCATTGCGCATGAAGTGAACCCGGCAGCGCTGCCACGTGGCACAGAGCAGTTTGGAGACGGCTGCCTTGATGCCTTCGTGCGCGTCGGAGATGACCAGCTTGACGCCGCGCAGTCCTCGGCGCGTCAACTTGCGCAGGAAGGCGGTCCAGAAAGGCTCGGCTTCCGAGGCGCCGATGTCCATGCCCAGCACTTCGCGGCGACCGTCGCTGTTCACGCCTACCGCGACGATCACCGCCACCGAGACGATCCGCCCATTCTGCCGAACCTTCACGTAGGTTGCGTCGATCCAAAGGTACGGCCAATCCCCTTCGATCGGGCGGTCCAGGAAGGTATGCACGCGCTCGTCGAGCTCCTCACATAGGCGGCTCACTTGGCTCTTGGAGATGCCGTCCATGCCAAGCGCTTTGACCAGATCGTCCACTGAGCGGGTGGAAATGCCCTGGATGTAGGCCTCCTGGATCACCGCAGTCAGCGCCCGCTCCGCCATCCGACGTGGTTCGAGGAAAACGGGAAAGTAGCTGCCTTTGCGCAACTTTGGGATCCGCAGCTCGACAGTGCCGGCCCGCGTCTGCCAGTCGCGCTCGCGGTGCCCGTTGCGCTGAACAAGCCGGTCGGGAGACTTCTCGCCGTAGCCAGCGCCAGTCAGGTTGCCGACTTCCATCTCCATCAGCCGCTCGGCGGCAAACGAGATCATCTCGCGTAGAATATCCGCGTCCGGGGTCTTCTCTACCAGCGAACGCAGGTGCATCATCGGATCGGTCATCGTGATTCCTTCCGTCAGGTTCGAGTTTCGCAACCCAAACCTATCCGAAAATCACGGTGACCACCTCAACCCTCAGCTACACCACCTCCCGGGACACGATCTGAAAATCCGCCATTCCGCTTGTTGGAGGCTTTGTGAACTTGCTGCGGCACCTAGGTTGCCAGATATCAGGTGTTATCGTTTGGAATTCCGCGCCAGCAATCCAACACAGTATCATATTTTAGGCGGCCTACAAATTCCAGCTCATTAGGCATGTACAAGATGACTTTCGCCCCATCTCGCTGTTCGGGCGGAATTTGGGAAATATCCTCGCGAGACTGGTCGAACCACAAAATGTAACCACTCTCATGAGTGCCAGCATTGCTATCAAAAAACACGCGGTACATCAGCATTCCCTTTTTTTGGGCCGATGGCCGATCGGTGACGCCTGCGGAATTCGGCAGTTGCTTGAATTTTGTGACAGCGGAACGGCAACGTCGGGGCAGCGAACATTGACCAGCGTGTGCCTCTCGTTCACCCTACGACTATGTTCTATGCAGCGTTCGCGGTCATTCTCGGGCTGTTCTTGCTGACTTGGCCACGTAAGATAGTTGCGTGGGCGATGCGCAGGAGAGCTAACCGGCTTCGCGAGCTGCAGAATGGTAACCCCGAAGAATTCTTTGAAGAGCGGCGCTCTCTCGAAACATACTCCTGCATGCCCCGCCTTTTGCGGTGCGCGTTTTTGGCCGCGCATGGGTGATCTTCGGAATTGTGTGGGTAGTGCGCGCGGGGCATTAACGTCCGCCAAGTCGGCGGGTCCGGAACGGCAAGTTTCAGATTAAAACCTGAAAATCTGCCATTCCGCTTTCGGTAGCGCTGCACGGCGTCTCGGATGACCGGGATGTCGGGGCTAGCGGTCTGTCCGCTGCGTGCTTCAGGTGCGGGTTTTCTTCTCGATCATCCACTCTACTATCGTAAGCGCAATTAGTGTCGCCACGAAGCAGATGAAAATGCCGTTCCCGATAGCCGGGCCGATATGAACCAGTTTCCAGTAGGATGCTGCAAAGATTGCGGAGAAGATCAGACCCATAGCACCGATAATTTGCCGAACCGCTCCCATGCCCAAATCCCTAATGGCGTCATTCAGCGGGCAAATTGAGTGATGGCGTGAAAGTCCGCAAGGTTGGCGTGTCCGGAACGGCGGCTTCCGGATTAAAATCCTGAAAATCTGCCATTTCGCTTTCAGGAGGGGCTGCGGGGCGTCGCGGATGACCGGGCTTATGGGCGAGCGGACATCGCCGGCCAATCGACATTTGATTGGGAAACGCAACACAACCTTCGACTGTCGCGGTACAGCGACATGGATATTAGAATTTTATAGCGTTGCAAGTAGAATCAACATCAATTCATTCCAGCGCGACGATACAATCCAATAAATCGAAGATTTTTACATTTCTGCGACCTCCATCGGCCATTTTGGGAAAAATAACCCCGTCCTCTTCGCGGTTTTGCTTTTGCGATCCCACTTCAGACGCCCAGCAGCAATCGGGCAAATGCCGCAGTGGTGGGCAAGCGGATCGAGAACGTATCGAAATTCTCGGGTTGGATCTTTGCCGAATACCGCGTGCCGGTCGTCGAGGGGCTGCGGGTCTCTGCCGGCATGTTCCATGTCGGCCGGCGCGCGGTGAATGCGCTGATCCAGGCCTTCCTGCCGGGGTAGGAGACGTTCGATCTGGGCGCCAGCTACGGCTTCGACCGTGCCGGCAGCCGCACCACCGTGCGCGTCTATGCCGAAAATGTCACGGGCAAGCGCAATTGGGCGTCCACCGGGTCGAGCTTGCTGGCGCAGGGCCTTCCGGTCAGCAACACCACGCGACCAGTCGCGGCCCGGCGTGAGGAATTTGCCGGGCCGCGAAACGCCTCAGAAGTCGGCTGAGAGGGAGGCCTTAAAGGTACGCGGCTGGCCCTGCAGAACTGAGGTCGAGAACGTGTCGAATGCCGAAGCCCAATAGGCCTTGTTGGCCACGTTATCGACATTCAGGCGCAGGGTGACCGGCACGTCGCCTGCGGCAAGCACGTAGCGGGCACCCAGGTTGAACACGGCCCAGTCAGGCAGCCGGATGGTGTTGGCCGCATCGACCCACTGTTTGCCAGTATAGGTTACGCGCCCGGTCAGCGTCAGGCCCGGGATCATCGGCGTATCCCATTCGACATTGGCGTTGGCCGTCCAGTCCGGCACGCCCTTTGCGTCCTTGCCCTCGGTGGCGGCGACATCGGTATGCACCTGCTTGGCATCGTTGATGGCAAGGCCCGAAATCAGGCGCAGGCCCTTCGCCAGTTCGCCGTTAACGGTAAATTCCAGGCCCCGGTTGCGCTGCAGGCCGAACAGGCCATAGGTCAGGATATCCTGTCCATCGTCAGGCGTCAGGTCGATCGAGTAGGCGTTGGGCTTCTTGATCTGGTAGAGCGCCAGCCCCACGAACATCGGGCCGATCTTGGCCTTGCCGCCAACTTCGTACTGGGTGGACTTGTACGGCGGAAAGATCTCGTTGGCGTTGGTCACGTCCAACGGCGCAGTAGAGCCGGGCTGGAGCGCCTCGATCCGATTGGCGTAGAGCGAAATGCCCGGCACCGGCTTGACCACCAGGCCGACGACCGGCGTGACGGCGTTGGCTTCGTACGTGCTGGTCAGATCGCCCGCCAGATAGCTGCCGTCAAACGCGTCGTTCGCGGCGTAACCCTTGGTCTCGATCGACTGGAGGCGCAGGCCCCGGTCAACAGGATGCGATCGTCCCAGAAGCCGATGGTGTCCGACGCGAAGACAGACCACAGCTTGTTGCGCGTGATCGGGAATGGATCATCAAGATCGCCACCCACCAGAAGCGATGCCGGCAAATCGATCTGCACCGGGTTGTACAGATTGTTGGGCACGCCGTTAAAGCTGGTGCCATAGCGGAAATCATAGGCGTTGCGGTTGACCTGCCAGTTCATCGACGCACCGATGTTGAATTCGTGCGTGATCTGGCTGCCCAGCTTGATGCGGGTGCCGAATTCCAGCGCCTCATTATTGTCGGTGCGGGGCACATAGAGCGCGGTGACGTAACCGTCGCCGGTCTCCGCATCGTTCACCCTCACACCGCCGTAGATGCCCTGTTCCGAACCGTCACGCGCGCCGCCTTTGGCGTAAAGCAGGACGTTGTCCGCCAGATCATACTCGACATTGAGCATGCCGAAGACGTCGCGCAGCTTGGTATAAGTGTAGTCCTGCGCGTAGTTGGCACTGGCCTTGGGCACGCGCGGCAGCGTGGCCGAATTGATCGTCACCTTCGGGCGCAGATTGTCGACGCGGACCTGCTGATAGGCAAGGTCCAGCGAGACGCGCAAGTTGCCACCATCATAGTCGAGGCCAGCGCCCAGCACGCGGGTGCGGCGCTTCTCGTCATTGATGGCCAGATTGCCGTCTTGGTAATTGGCGTTGACGCGGACGCCCCAGCGACCATCGCTCGAACGGCGGGCGACATCGAAGCTGCCGCCGAAATGCGAATCCGACGTGTAGCCGAGCGTCACGCGGTTCAGCGGCTCGTTACCGGCACGCTTCAACAACAGGTTGACGCTGCCGCCAAGGCCGGATCCTCCCGGTGCGGCGCCGTTGAGGAAGGCCGAAGCGCCGTTCAGCACCTGCACGCTCTCAAACAGCTCCGGCGCAATCAGCTGGCGCGGGGTGATGCCGTAAAGGCCATTCAGGCCGATATCATCGCCATAGAGTTCGAAGCCGCGGATCACGAAGCTCTCGGCGGCATTGCCGTAACCGTATGTCGTGCGCACGGTGGGATCGTTGTCCAGCACTTCACCCAGCGATCGGGGCTGCTGGTTCAGAATCAGCGTCTCGTCGAAACTCCGCAGGTTGAAAGGCAGATTTTCGGCCGCTTTGTTGCCCAGCACACCGGCTCCGCCACCGTTTTCGACATGGGTGGCATTCACACGCTGCGCGGTGACCACGATGTCCTCTGACTTCGCAACCAATTCCTGGGCCGCAGCATGACCGGAAAAAGAACATAGTGCTGAAGCGATAAGCAACCCGGCGGAGTGACGACGCATCGCCGGGTTGTTCAAATTACTCATGGGATCCCTCATCATGCTGCGATTCTCGCTATTGCGAATAACTTGCATATATACAGGGTCCGTTCGCCAAAGCTATCCACGCTGCAGAGCGCGGTGGGCCCGACTTTGGCTTGCAGGAACAATCCTTGCCCCACCAATTACACCTCGGCGGCACGCGGCCCGGTGCCTCAACAAACGTACCCGACTCTGCCGCCTTCAAGAATCGACAAGAGACGGCGTCGTGCGCGATATCCGGAGCAGTTTCGGCGCCATCCAGCCCATCAGGAAAGAGCGGACGGAAAAGTTATCCGGACTGTCAGCCCGGCAGCGTGCTGCGGTATAGTGCACGATGCCTTGTGCAGGGCCGCAATCGCAGCGACCAGCGCCAAGCCTAGTCCCGAGCCTTCGGTATGGCGACTGGCATCGAGGCGATAGAACCGCCTGAAGACGTTGGCGCACTCCGATGCGGGAATGCCTTGCCCGGTATCGGATACCTCGGCCACGATGCCACCATCGTCGACGAAGAGCCGCGAGGTGATCGTCGTGCCTGCAGGCGTATGGACGATGGCGTTCTCCACCAGGTTGGTGAAGAGCTGCGCCAACAGTTCGCCGTCGCCGTCCACGACAATACCCGGCGCATGGTCGGCAAGGTAGGTATGCTCCGCATCCTCGGCCACGGGGGCGTAAGCCTGTTGGACGCGGTCCATCAATTCGCTGAGGTCGACCCACGCGAAGCGCCTGCGCCCAACCCCGCCTTCAAGAGTGCCGATCCGCAGCAGGGCCTGAAAGGTCGCAAGGATAGCCGAGGTCTGCTCAAGGGCATCGTCGATCATCGCCGGGTCGCCCTCGGTGCTCTCCTGCATCTGTTCAAGCCGCTGGTACAGGCGGCTGAGCGGCGTGCGCAAGTCGTGCGCGATGTCGGTCGAAACCTGCCGCAGAGCCTCCATCGCAGCCACATTGCGATCGAGCATCCGGTTCAGGTTCCGCGCCAGTTCGTCGAATTCCGGGCCGAGGCCGATCATCGGCAGGCGCTCGGCACGGTCGCCCTCGACGATGCGATCGACTGCGCGGTTCACCCGGTCGAGACGGCGCAGGAATAGCCGGCCGGTAAGGTATCCGCCCAGCAGCGCGAATAGGGTGATGCCAATCCCGCTGAACAGCGTAAATCGGCCGAGCCGGTGGCGCAGCATCTGGACGTCGTAATTGTCGCTGGCCACGACAAGCCTCAGTCCGTCAGGCAGCTGCGCGCCGAGCGTCGTCATGCTTTCCTGGCGCGTGCCTTGCTGGCCCGGTGCGGGCTCCGTTACGTTGACCGTACTCCAGCCGTCCTCCATTGCCGCCGCGGGAAGATCGCCGAACAGGTGGCGGCCTTCGGCATCCAGCAAAAGGTAGCGATAGGGCGCCTCGGGGCGAACCCCTGCATGTCGCGCCATCGCATCGGTCAGCCCGGATTGCCCGAGTTGCGCGTATTCGCCCTTGAGCACGGTCATTTCTGCCTGCAGGCCGCCGTTCGTCGCTTCGGCGGCATAACGCCCGATCTGCTGTTCGACGACGATCAGCAGCGCGGCCGCACCGATAGCAAAGACGCCGGCGAGAAGCAGCGCAAAACGGAAAGCGGCGCTGCGAATCGGGCCAGATGCCCGGCGCTCAGGCGTCACCAATACGATACCCCGCGCCTCGCACCGTCTGGATCAGTTCCTTGCCGAACCCGCGATCCACTTTCGCGCGCAATCGGCTCATGTGGCTTTCGATCACATTGGTCTTGGGGTCGAAGTGAAATGACCAGACATTTTCCAGCAGCATCGCCCGCGTCACCACTTCGCCCGCGTGGAGCATGAGGTATTCCAGCAACTTGAGTTCCTGCTGCTGCAGGTCGATGCGCAGGCCGCCGCGCATCACGGTCCGCTTCACCCGGTCAAGTTCAAGATCGTCTATCCGCAGCAAAGTCTGCAGTTCGACGATCGGCGGACGCCGCGCGAGCGCATTCACCCGCGCGAGCAGTTCGCTGGCCGCGAAGGGCTTTGCGAGGTAGTCGTCGCCCCCGGCTTCCAGTCCCTCGACACGGTCCTCGACGCCGTTCATCGCTGTCAGAAACAGCGCCGGACTGCGCACGCCCATTGCCCGCAGAGCCTTGAGCGCGCCCAGCCCGTCGAGCCCCGGCACCATGCGGTCGAGGATCAGCACCGCATGGTCGCCGGTCGAACCCAGGAAAATCGCATCCTGCCCGGTGGAACAGACATCCACGACATGCCCTGCCGCGCTCAGTACACGGTCGAGGTGCGCCTTGGTCGCCTCATCATCCTCGAGAAGCAGGATCTTCATATCGTATCCTTTCTCGCTCGCATCGGATGCATCTGCAAGTTGGCAAAAAACAATGTTTCAATCATGCTGAGCGAAGGTTCGCCCCATTATCCTCACGCCACGTAGAGCAGTCCCGCTCTTGAGGATGCCATGATGAAAACTTCCAGCATCATCGTCGCACTTGCACTGATCGGCGCCGGATCTTCGACAGCCTCGGCCAAGCCTGCCGCGCTGAAGGGTGCGCAATACGCCTCTCAGGCCAAGGTCAGCCTGGCATCGGCGCGTAACATCGCGCTGAAGGCACGGCCCGGTACGATCACCGACCAGGAACTCGAGAAGGAGAAGGGTGGCAGCGGCCTGCGCTATTCCTTCGACATTACCAGCCACGGCAAGCCGTTCGAGGTCGGTATCGACGCCAAAACCGGCGCAATCCTGGAGAATGCCGCCGAAGGCAAGACTCCGGACTGACACATTCTCGACGGGACGGTTGCGCAGCCGCCCCGTATTTTCGCAAAGACACTCTACCGGTATGGACAGGCATCGTTCTAGGCACTCCGTAGCTATCTTGCTTGCCGTGGCCCTTTCCGGTTGCGCGCGTTACACGCCGCTTCCGCTTTCGGCCGCAGCCCCGCTCGCACCGAGCCTGGGCGCCCTCGATGCGTCGATGTCGCAAGCCCCGCTGACCGTCGATCAGGTGGTGACGCTCGCACTCGCCAACAACCCCGACCTGAAGGCCGCGCGCCTGCAACGCGGCATCGCCGCCGGACAGATGGAGCAGGCCGGACTGCTCGCCAATCCCTCGCTCAGCGCAGCATTCCTGCCGCTGCTGTCGGGTTCGGGAACCGTCCCGGCCTGGAACCTCGGCATCGCGCAGGACATCAAGAGTATCCTGACGTACAAGTCGCGCCAGCGCGCGGCCCGCGCCAGCGAGCGGCAGGTGGATGCCAGCGTCGTCTGGCAGGAATGGCAGGTCGCCGGGCAGGCGCGCCAGATCGCCACCGATCTGATCGTCGGCGCCCGAGGCCGCCAAAGCTATCTCGCCGCCTATCAACTCATGGCCGAACGCAGCGCCAAGCTGGACAAGGCGCTCGCCAGCCAGACCGTCACGCTGGTGACCGTCGCCCCCGATCGCGTAGCGCTGCAGACCGCCCGCTCCGCGCTGGACACGCTCGACCAGCAGCAGCTGAACCTGCGCCACCAGCTCAACGCCTTGTTGGGCCTGTCCCCCGAAGTCGTCGTCCCGCTCGCCACCGAGCCCGACCTGCCGCCATTCGATCCCGCGCAAGTGCGCGCCGAGATCGCCACCCTGCCCGATCGACGACCGGACCTGCTGGCGCTGCGCATGGGCTATGCGGCGTCGGACGAGCAGTTGCGTCAGGCGATCCAGTCGCAGTTCCCCGACCTCATCCTCGGCGGCAGCGTCGCCAGCGACAATGCCAAGGTCATCAACGGCGGTCCGAACCTGCAGATCGGCCTGCCGATCTTCGATCAGGGCCAAGCCGCCGTCGCGACGGCCCGTGCGACACGCGCACAATTGCATGCCGACTACGACGCCCGCCTCTCCGCCGCGATTGGCACGGTCGGCGCGCTGCTGCGTGAATACGAGCAGCTGTCGGCGCAACTGGCGATCGCCACGCGCGACCTGCCGAACGCACGCGTCGCGGCTGCCCACGCGCAGGCCGCGTTCGGCGCATCAAATCTGGACGAGCGCAGCTATGTCGATCTCGTCCTGAACCGCTTCACCAAGGAACAGGAAATCATGACGCTGGAGCTTGCCCTGCTCGATCGCCAGATCGCGATCCAGACGCTCGTTGGCGCCGGGCTGCCGACCATCGATCTTGCATCGACGACTTCGGCGGACGCCCGATGAAAAGGCCCTTCGCTCTCTCGGCCGTGGTACTGCTGGCGGGCTGCGGCTCGAATGCGCCGGCCCCCGCACCCACGCCCAGCGTACTGGTCACGACAATTCCCGCCCGGCAAGGCTCCCTGCCGGCGACGGTGGTAGCCTACGGATCGGTCGGCCCGGCTCTCAACGGCACGATGACCTTCAGCGAGGCGCAGCCCGGACAAGTAACGGCGCTGGCCGTCGCGCCGGGTATGGCCGTGCACGCAGGCCAGGCGCTTGCGACGTTCGCCACCGCGCCCGCATCGCGCAGCGGCTACCTGCAGGCCAAGACCGCCCTCGCCGCGGCACGCAAGCAAGAAGCCAGCACCGCGCAATTGCTGTCCCAGCAGCTCGCCACCCGCGACCAGCTGACACAGGCTACCAAGGCCGTCACCGATGCCGAGACCGCCCTCGCGGCGCTGCAGGCGGACGGCGCCGGACGAGCGAACCACATCATCGTCGCGCCATTCGATGGCATCGTAACGACCGTCGCCGTCGCGCAGGGGGACCGTACGCAGGCGGGCGCGCCGATCCTTACCGTCGCCAGAGCGGGCGGTATCGTCGTGACCGTGGGTGTAGATCCGGCGGCGCGGACCGGGGTCGCCGTCGGCCAGTCCGCCAGCCTCAAGCGCCTTTCCGGCGGCGGCGAGCTGCGCGGCAAGGTGATCCGCGTGGATAGCGCGCTCAATGCGGCGAGCCGTCTCATCGACGTCGATCTCAGCTTCCCCGCCGGTACGCTGCTGCCGGGCGAGTCGATGCAGGTCGCGATCGAGACGGGCGCAGTCCAGGGCTGGGTCGTGCCGCACAAGGCCGTGGTCACCGCCGGGGGTCCGCCTCGCGTGTTTCAGGACGTCGGCGGCAAGGCCAGGGCCGTGCCGGTTCGGATCCTGCTCTCATCCGACAAGGGCGACGTGGTTGAGGGCCAGCTCAACGCCGGCCGTCCGCTCATCGTGGATGGCGCCTATCAGGTCGATGACGGCGGAGCCGTACGCCGGAGCAACCGATGATCGAGAAATTGCTGGGCTCGCAGTCGCGGGCCATCGTTCTGGTCGCGCTGGCAATGGCGCTCGCCGGAATCGCTGCTGCCCTCGCACTGCCGATGGGGCTCTTCCCGCAGGTCTCCTTCCCCCGCGTCGTGATCGACCTCGATTCCGGAAGCCGCCCCGCCGACCAGACAGCGCTGACCGTCACCCGCCCGGTGGAAGAGGCGATCCGCGCCATTCCCGGCGTGCAGAACGTACGGTCGGAAACAAGCCGTGGCTCGGCGCAGATTTCGGTCGATTTCGGGTGGGGCCGCGACATGATCGCCAGCACCCTCCTGGTCGATACCGCCGTGGGCCGGGTCGTGCCCACACTGCCTGCGGGCACGCAGTACGACGTGCGGCGCATGGACCCCACGGTCTTCCCGATCATCTCCTACGCGCTTGTGTCCGACAAGGTCGATCCGGTCGCCCTACAGGATTTCGCCAGGTATCAGATCACCCCCCTGCTCTCGTCGATCAGCGGGCTGGCGCGCATCGGCGTGCAGGGCGGCGACACGGCAGAAGTGCAGGTCCTCGCCGACCCGCACCGCCTGGCCGACTACACCCTGTCGATGACCGACCTCGCCACCGCCATCAGGAACGGCAACGTCCTGAGCGCGGTAGGACAGGTGCAGGATCGCGGCCGCCTTTCGCTGGTGATCGCCGACCGCAGCGTCACCAGCGCGGCGCAGATCGGCGACATCGTGGTCAAGGCCACCCCCTCCGGCATAGTGCGCGTGCGCGACGTCGCGACTGTGCAGGACGGCGCGCTTCCGGTCTGGCAGCGCATCGTCGAGGATGGCAGGCCCGCCGTCCTCTTCAACATCTACGAGCAGCCGGACGGCAACGCGGTGAAGATCGCGCAGGAAGTCGAGCAGAAGCTCGCCGGGCTCAAGCTGCCGCCGGGCGTCAAGCTGGTGAACTGGTACGACCAGAGCCAGTTGGTCACGCAATCCGTCTCCAGCGTTCGCGACGCGGTGCTGATCGGCCTCGTTCTCGCTGGTCTCGTTCTCCTGTGGTTCCTGCGCAACTGGCGCGTGACGCTGGTGGCGGTGATCGTCGTGCCGGCGACGCTGGCCATCACCGTGCTGGTGCTGAGCATTCTGGGGATGAGCTTCAACATCATGACCCTTGGCGGCATTGCCGCTGCGGTCGGCCTGCTGATCGACGACGTCATCGTCATGATCGAGCATATCGCCCGCCGTGCAGGCGCCCGGGACGCCGACGGCAAGCTGGCCGGAGACGCTGCCGTCATGCCCGCCGCGCGGGAGTTCATGGCGCCGCTGACCGGATCGAGCATGGCGACGCTGATCGTCTTCCTGCCGCTCTCTTTCCTGACCGGCGTGACCGGCGCCTTCTCCAAGGCGCTGTCAGTGACGATGGCAACGGCTCTGGCGATCTCCTGGGCCATGACCGCCTTCGTCGTGCCTATCCTCGCCCGCCGACTGGTGGACTTCGACAAGTGGCACGATCCCGGCGAGGCCGGAGAAGACCGGCTCACCCGTGGCCATGAGGGCGCGCTCGATCGCCTGTCCGCCCATCCCTGGCTGCTCGCGGTGATCGCGGTGCCGCTGCTGGTCATCGGCTACGTGGGCTATTCCAATGTGCCCACCGGCTTCATGCCCAAGGTCGACGAGGGCGGTTTCGTGATGGACTACCACACGCCGCCCGGCACCTCGCTCGACGAAACCGGCAGGCAGGTCGGCCAGATCGACGCGATGCTGCGCGCCAATCCCGAAGTCGCGACGTTCTCCCGCCGGCTCGGCACCGGCCTTGGCGGAGACCTTGGCCAGAGCTACCACGGCGATTACTTCGTGCGCCTCAAGCCCGACCACAGCCGCCCCACCGAGGAAATCGCCGCCGCCGTGGCCGACGACATCACCGTCAAGGTACCCGGAGTGCAGGTCGAGGTCGCACAGCTGATCGAGGACCTTATCGGCGATCTCACCGCCGTGCCGCAGCCGATCGAGGTCAAGCTCTATGCCTCCGACCCGTCGATCCTCGAAGGGGAAGCGCAGAAGGTCGCCGCGACGATCAGCAAGATCTCCGGCGTGGTCGAGGTCAACGATGGCGTCCAGCTCGCGGGTGACGCCCTCAACGTCCACGTCGACCCGGTACGCGCCGGGATGGAAGGGGTCGTTCCCGCCGACGTCGAGAGCCAGTTGTCCACCGCGCTGACCGGCACCGTCGCGACAACCCTGGCTCAGCCCAACAAGGCCGTCGACGTCCGCGTGCGCCTGCCCGACGCCATGACCATGAGCGAAGCGGGCCTTGCGCAGCTGCCGATCCGCGCCACCGACGGCCATGTCTTCCCGCTGTCACGCGTGGCGACGATCGAGCCGGTGACCGGACAGCCGCAGATCGGCCGCGAGAACCTGGAACCGATGATCGCCGTCACCGGCCGTATCCAGGGCCGCGGCATCGGCGCAGCGGTCGCCGACGTCACCGCCGCGCTCGACAAGCCCGGCACCCTGAGCCCCGGCGTGCGCTACGAACTGGGCGGCCTCTACCAGCAGCAACAGATCGCGTTCTCCGGGCTCATCAAGGTGTTCGCCGCCGCGCTGGTCGCCGAGCTGGTGTTGCTGCTGGTGCTGTACCGCCGCTTCTGGCTGCCGGCGATCATCATCGGCTGCTCGCTGCTGTCGACCACCTCGGTGTTCACGGCGCTGTGGCTGGCGGGCGTCGATCTTAACATCACGGCGCTGATGGGCATGACGATGATCATCGGCATCGGCACCGAGATGGCGATCTTCTACGTCTCCGAATTCGAGGAACTGGCTCACACCATGCCGCCGGAGCAGGCCACGCGTGAGGCCAGCCGCAACCGTCTGCGGCCGATCACGATGACGACGCTCGCGGCGATCCTGACGCTGCTACCGCTTGCTTTCGCGATCGGGCAGGGATCGGGCATCCAGCAGCCGCTGGCCATCGCGATCATCGCCGGCCTGTTGCTGCAATACCCGCTCGTGCTCTTGGCAATGCCGGTACTGGTGCGGCTGACCCTGCCGAAGACCGTATGACGGTTATCCCAGGCGCGACCAGATGGCCCTGCCAGTCCATTCGAAGCGCGCCTGGGAATATTCGTCCAGCATCTGCGTCCGCGCCTTTCGCCCCAGTTCCGCCAGGGCATCGGGAGCGGACAGCGCCTCGCGCAGCGCGGCGGCAAGCGAAACCGGATCATCGGGCTCCGTAAGCCAGCCGTTGACCCGCGGCTTGACCGAGAAAGCCAGTTCGCCGACGCGCGATGCGATCACCGGGAGTCCGGCGGTCAGCGCTTCGTGAGCGGCGATGCAGAACCCTTCCCGCCGCGAAGGCTGGATGTAGAGGTGCAGGGTCTTGAGGAAGTTGCGGGCATCCGTCGCGTAGCCCACCAGACGCAGTTCATCGACACCGGCCTCGGCAGCCAGCGCTTCCAGCCGGGGGCCTTGCCCGCCATCTCCGGCAATGGCGATCTCGAATGAGACCGAGGGACGAAAACCCTGCGCGCGCAATCTTGCCAGCGCCGCGATCAGCACATCATAGCCCTTTGCCGGGTGGAGCCTGCCGAGACTGCCAAGGCGCAGGACCTCTCCCGGTTGCCAGGACTGCGCCTGCGACATCGCGGGATCGGCGGCATAGATCGGCCAGGTCGCCAGTCGGGTCGCAGGCACGCGGAGCCGTTCTGCCGTGAGGTCCGCGACCACGCGCGAATCCGCCACCCACATCGCCGCGCGCGCCTGAAGCATGCGTAGAAGGCGCTCGTTCCAGGGCTTCAGGTACGCATTATGCTGCCACGCGATCACCGGGATTCCCAGACGCGGCCCCAGCGCCAGCCCGAGGATCGTCGCGCGGCTCAGCGAGGTCCACAGATGGGTCGCGCCCCACCCACGAAGTTCGCGGGTCAGCCACCGCGCGGCCGCGAGATGGTCGGTCTCTCCGCCTTCGCGCACCACCACTTCGAGGCCCGCTGCCTCCATTGCCGGCAATGCCCTGCCGTCACGGCGCGTGAGGGCAAGGACGCGAACTTGCGCACCGGCACCCCGCAGCACCGCGAGGATAGCAGGCACCGGAAGCGCCGCGCCGCCGCCCTCCAGCGAATTGATGACATAGGCGATCCGGGGACCCGTCATCACTGACCGCTGGTGCGCCATACGAGGACCGCGAGCAAGCCGTTTGCCACGATCGCCTGCGCTACCGCCTGAATGCCCGCGCCCATCAACCCGAAAGTGGTCAGGAGCCAGGGAAGAAGCGGCAGAAAAGCGAAGCTTGACAGCAGGTTGGCCCACATGGATCGGGCCGGGTGGCCGAGCGCCGTGAGTGCGGAGGTGCACGGCGGGCCTATCAGCGACACTGCACGCGCGGCGACCAGCGCGATCATTACGCCCGCAGCGGCTCCGAAGGCCGGACCTGCCATCAGCCGGATGATCTGGGCCGGAAAGATCCCGACGATCAGCACGACGGGAACCGCCGCCAGCACCGCAATGCCGACGACCTTTAGAAGCGTATGGCGCAGCGCCCTGCCCCCGTATCCACCCGCAACGATGTGAGCCAGTTCTGCGTAGGACGCATTACCGAGAATTTGTGCCGGCTGCGCAAGAATGACGGTGGCGCGCTGCGCGACTGCGAAGAGCCCCGCCATGGCCGGTCCCATCACCCACCCGATGACCAGCGGTGCGACGCGGCCGGTCAGGTCTCCAAGGGTCACGTCAGCGTTGCTTGCCAACATGAAGCGCCAGATTCCGGCGTTGTCTGCGGTTACCCGGCCGGGTTCGGGGCGCAATATCGCACTGCCGAGACGCCGCACCGCCATCCACAGGCCAAGGCCCCACATCACGCCGAACTCCGCCAGCGCAGCGAGCAGCCATGCGAAGAGGAAGGACTTCACCCCCCAGCCGCAGGCGATGACCACCAGCGTCCCGATCAGGCGCACGGTCGGCTGCACCAGATTGTGCAGGCCCAGAAGATCGAAACGGCCGCACAATTGCAGGTAGCCCGAAGGCGTCGAGCGCACCGACCCGAGTACGGCGAAGGCGTAGTACGGCGCGAAGGCCATCGCCTTGGGCGACCATCCCAGATGAGGGCCGACGAACGGGACCAGCGCCATCGCCGAGATCACCGCCAGAACGCCCCCCGCCAATTCGACCTTTGCCCCGAAATGCAGCAATCGCGAAAGTCGGTGGACTTCCCCATCGCGGTCAGCCTCGGCGCCATAGCGCACGATCGCCTGCCACGAGGGGAATTCGATCACCCCGCACACCGTGGTCACATAGGCATGGACAAGGACCAGCACGCCGTAGTCCTTCGGCCCCAGGTAACGCGTCGCCAGCAGCAGATAGCCCAGGCTCATGATGCCCGCGCCCGCCTTGCCGCCTAATACAAGGCCAAGGCTCGCGAAGATACGGCGGACCCTGCCCGCCGGTCGATCGGTCATCTTTCGAGCATCAGGATTTTCGGCGCGAGGTGCGGTTGCCCATTCATGGTGCGCTTCTAGCGGCTTGCTATCGGACATGACCAGCCTTCGCGCTCATGCCGGAACCAGCTTGAGATGGCGGTTTTCCCGGCGGCGGCGCTCCGCGAAGGCAGCAACGGCATTCGCCGCACGGACGGAGGACGGCGTATCCTGAAGATCGAAGCTCTGCGCGAACAGATCCTGCTGCACCGCGCGGTAGCGGGCCAGGTGAAGCTCTTTGGCGCGCTCCAGCGCCTGCGGCAGCTCTTCGGGCCGGGTGATGACCTCGCCGGCCGTCCAGTGGCGAAAATTGGGATCGCCGCGCCATTCGTGGCCATGGCTGTTGAGGAAGATGCAGGGGCGCGGCTGCAGCAGGAACTCATATATCTGGCTGCTTGCGTCGCCCAGATAGATGTCGGCCGAGAGGGTATAGCTCATATCGGTCGAAGCCCGGCTTCCGAGATCGACCTTGATGTTGTCGCCCCGCAGGAAACGCGGGGGTATCTCTCCCGCCCGATCGACCGTCAGCCTGTCGATGGTGACCACGTACTGACGCTGGAACAGCATGACATGCGGCGCAAAGAGCAACCCCTGGTCCGCGCGGCCCACGAACTGCTCGAAAACACCGTGACCGTGGCGATACCATGAGGAAAGGTGCGGCGACGGGTGCGGGTTGTAGAGCACGACCTGCTCCACGGTGGGAAGGAAACGGACCTGCCGGGTCTCGCGAACGAGATCGAATTTCGGGTAGCCGACGATGGTTATCGCCTCGGGGGCCATGCCCGCTTCCCGAACCAGCCGGTCGCGAATCTTGGGGCCGGAGCACAGGACATGATCGAAGCAGGCGCTCGCCTTGTTGAAGCCGATCGCCCTGTCGCCAGCACCGTGCCGGGTATGGACGATACCCAGATTGGTGAGGCCGTAGCGCTTCTTAAGGATCAGCGAGGTCTTCTCGGCCACGACCAGCACGTCAAGGCTGCGGAAGAACGCTAGATTGTCTCGGTAGATCAGCAGCTTTCCGGCAGGCACCACTTTCCCGAGCAGCGCGTCCACGCGGCGCGACAGCGGCGAAGGTTCCAGTTCCACATGCTCGATCGTCGAGCCGATATGCGTGCCGCCGATGCGTCGCACCTCGGCCGCCAGAGCCGCGTTCGTGGTCGCGACCACGATCTGCCCCCCGAAGCCGATCTCGACGAGGGCCATTGCGATCGGGAGGCTATGGGCGACCTGGTGTATCTGGTCGTGATTGAACAGGAATCCGATGCGCATGCTCGCTTGACTCCGCGACCTGCGAAGACCCGCACCCCGAGCATTGCATTTTTTCCTGTATCACGCGGCCCTGACGCCGCGCCCAAGTTCGCCGTAAGCGCTGAAAAGTCTTTCGAAGTGCTGGACGTTGCTGACGACCCGGCACTGCCCTTGCGAGACGTGCGGGCTCTCGCAGAATTTCACGATCGCGTTCGCCAGCGAAAAACGATTGCCGGACTTGAAGGTCAGCCCGCCGCCGTGCAGCGCATGATCGGCAGCCCCGCCTGCGTCGGGAACGATCACGGTAGTTCCGCTGGCCCGCGCTTCGGCGCCGACCATGCAGAAAGTCTCGGCTTCGCAGCCATGCACGACCGCATCGGCGCTCGCGAGGATCGCCGCGAAGGCGGAGCGATCGCGCTCGGGCTCGAACAGGCGGACGTGGGGATTCCCGGCGATGGCGCCGCGGATCGCGCGTTTTTCGCGGCCCTCGCCGAACAGGACCAGCCCGACCGGCACTTGCGCGCTGGCGGCGGCGACAGCATCGACCACCATCGGCCAGCGCTTTTCGGGCGCCAGCCTGCCCGCCGCCACCAGCAGACGGGCACCGGGATCGAGATCGCACAAGGCCAGCAGCCGCGCCCGTAGCTGCGGATCACGCCGCTGGGGCGTAAAGACACCGGTTTCGACGCCGAGCGGATGAACGCGGACGCCGGACACCCCGCCCTCGCGAAGTCGGCCAGCAAGGTCATGATTGGCACAGACGGTCATGTCGAACGCATGGCCGAGGTCGCGCAAATGATCCCAATAGCGCTCGAACCCGCGATCGATGCGGGCACGCGCGAGGAACGGCTCGAACCAGCGATAGGCGTAAGCGGACAGCGGATCGGCATGCATCACGAGGCTGCGGCGCGCATCGCCCCGCCAGCGGGCGACCATGGCCGGGCTTCGCCAGGGCGAGGACACTTCCACCATATCGGGCCTTTGCGCGTACAGCGCGGCATGAAGTGCGGCCTCGTCGGCGAAGTAGCCATACTTGCGGTCCAGCGGGAACCGGGGCGAAGGCAGGGTCACGATCGATGCGCCGGGGCCACGCTCGACGACGGCGTGCTCCTCCCCCGGCACGATGACGACGATCTCGTGTCCGAGTTGCGGCCCGATCCTCAGCTTCTGCTCGATATAAGTGCGCACCCCGCCGCCCTGAGGACTGTAGAACGCGCAAACATCGACGATTTTCAAAGGTCAGCCCTTTCGCTTGAGCGGCGCGACGCCCATGCCGCTGCGGTAGTTCATCACGATGGAAAGCGGCGTCGGTCCCGCCCCAGCCGAGATCGCGACCTTTGCGGCCTTCGGCTTGCTCCAGCCAAGCCTGGGGTTGCCCGAAAAGCCGATCCCGTCGACGGTCCATCCGAACTTGCGATTGCCATCCCTGTCGTGCAGCAACGACACCGCATAGGTGCCCGGGCCGGGCAGGCGTATGCACAAGCGCACCTCCCCGCTCGGCGGCACCGGAACCTCCACCCGGCGGAACACCTTGCCCGCGTTCAGCAGCACGTTGTCATCCGCGAGGAAGTCTTCGTCGTTGGCGGGGTAGACCTCCAGCTTCAACGTGCCCTGCCGGTCCTTCAGCCCTTCCACACCGACCATCAGCGACGGCCCGTGCTCGTCACGGCGACATTGCCCCTCCTTCTTGCCCAGGTCAGGCGAAGACGGCAGCGTTGCACCGCAAACCAGCAGGCCGGTCATGGAGAACGTCATGAAAAGCAGGGCCGCGCGGATCATCATGCATCGACCGCCCGGCGCAGGAGATCGGACATCACCAGCCCCAGCCCGAGCACGAGGTGCACCAGCAGGATCGCCGAGGCCATCATGGTCATGAGCGCGGCGACATCGGTCTCGTGTCCGAGAGTGAAGACGGCGACGCCCGCAAAAACCACGTCCTTGTTGGGGATGAACGGCAGGCGCGAGATCAGCAACCGCATCGTCGCCAGCAGCAACCACCACATCGCCGGGACCGAGGGGAGCACCATGTGCCAGAGCACTGCCGAGAGGATCGTCGTGATGACGATGCGCCACAGATGCATGATGGTGATGAACCTTAGCGCATCCCGGTCCAGCGAGAATATCCGGCGCCGGAACGCCATCGCCAGGATCGAGGTCGCCAGGACAACCGAAAGCGACAGTATGACCGCGCGGTTCTCGAAGCCGATCGTGGATGAGCCGAGGAATGGCCACAACACCACCAGCAGGACGAGCGTCACCCCGTTGCCCGCCATGGCGGACAGGATCGACACGTCCTTGATCGCTCCGAACGGCGCTGCGGTCATGGTGCTACGCTGGCGCGCCCAGGCGTAGAAGTAGGCCTCGCCCAGATAACCGAGCAGAAGTTCGTTGCACACCAGCTTGCGCAGCAACGCCCCGAAGCCCTCGACGGGCAGTTGCCACAAGCGGCGGTAGATGAACCACTCGCTGCCGGGACCGGCAAGATAGCTGAGCGCGAAGACGATCCAGAACCCCGGATCGCGAGGGACCATGGACAGGATCCTGACCGCGTCCATGCCGCGCAGCTCAAGGACCACCCCCAGCGCGATCAGGATCGAGAACAGCACCGGCAGCAGCGCGGTGCGGCGCTTCCACGAAAGCGTATCCTGTGCACGAAGCAGGATGTTCGGTCGTTCCGCCATGGAAAGAGAAGGTGGCTGAAGCACAAGGAATTCCTTGAGAGTGAACAGGATGACCGGGAAAGCGCGCGATTATCGCAAAGTCGGGGAGGCCATCAGGACCCGCATCCGCCTGGCCGAAGCGATCGCCCGTCGCATCGTCGCCACGTAAGCACCCGCAGCGATCTCGACAGTGAAGCGGTGCGAATACTCGCGCTGCATCGGGCCGGGTCGCGGAAGCTCGTCTGCGCGGGCTATCTCTCGTGCCAGCGCGTCGATGTCGCCCACCGGGACCAGCCTTGCACGCACCCCCCTGCCGGCCAATTCCTGCATGCTGGAGGAACAATCGGTAGCAACGATCTGCAGGCCCGCTGCGATCGCCTCCAGAACGACAGCGGGCACGCCCTCGTAATTCGACGAAAGCAGGAGGCAGTCGGCATCCCGCAGATAAGGGTCCGGATCGATCACGTGACCGCGAAAGCGTACCTTTTGCTCGATCGCCAGGCCGCGCACGAGCGCTTCCAGCCGCTCCCGCTCCGGCCCGTCGCCCACGATCGTCAGTTCGTCCCCCGGCCGGAAGCCGGCCGCGAACGCGCGCAGCATGACTTCGAGGTTCTTCTGCGGCACGAGGCGCGACAGCGCCAGGAACCGATAGCGATGGCGGCTCCTTTGCACCCGAGGGATCGCGGCAAGGCGATTGTAACGCGCCTGGGTCAGCGCCGGATCATGGATGGTCGTGACCCGGTGCCCGCCCACCGACATGCATTTGACGATCTCGCCATGCATGGGTTCGGCCAGCGCCACGAAGCGGTCCAGGGTCATCCCCTGCACGCGCAGCCACAACTGGTAGATGCGGCGCCGGAAGATCGACTTGTCGCTGCGCACCAGATCGTTGCTCACCTTGCTCACGACGGGCGGGCAGCGCTCACCCAGCAGGAGCCGCGCAGCGACGCAGACGATGGCGTAGGTGTTGCCGGGGCAGAAGATCACGTCCACCCGCTCGCGGGACAGGTGCAGGAAGAAGCACCAGATCATCCAGATCGTCTCGAACCGCGCGGTCGGTACGGGGCTCGAGACGATCCGGTAGTCGAGGTCCGCGCTGACGCGGCCCCGATCCGAACCTTCGTCCCTTCCCAGGACGATGCAAACCTGGTGGCCGGTCTGCTGCCAGCGTTCAGCCAGATTGAGAGCCACACGCTCGACCCCACCGGGTTCGAAACTGTGGATGGGTATTGCGATCCGCAAGGGCTCCGTCATGCCCATGGGACTCCGCGTCCCGGCAGGACCCGCACCATGGCGATGCGGGCATAGGCAAATTATTTCAGAAGGTCAGCATAGCGGCCCGGAACGTGGCGGCGGGAAAAGGCGCACAAGGTGGCGTCGATGCTGGCGAAGATCGAGGCCTTGGTGACGTCGCCGGGATGGACGGCCAGCCGCAATGTGCGCAGCGGCTGCAGTGCCGGGCGCGCCAGAGCCGCGAAGGCGAGCGAGGACGCCGTGCGCATCGTGCTGCGCGAAGCCCAGGTGACCACCGGCCCGCGCGCCAGTGGCTTGTCTTCATGCCCCGGCCGCCACACCCGCATGTGGTCCTCGGCGAGGGCAAAGCCGCATTCGCCGAGCGCCTGCATCGCACCCGGGCCGTAGAGCCATGCAGGCGCGATGAAGCCCGCAGCCGGTCGGCCGATGATGTCCTCGACCAGCGCTTTGCCGTCACGCATGCGCTGCAGCGCCTCGCCATGCGAAAGGCCCAGGAACTCGCCCTCGCCCGCCGTCATGTGCCGGGCCTTGAGGCTGGCGGCGGCGCCCTTGTGCTCGGCGGTGTCGCGGTGGAACCAGCCGTGCACGAACATCTCGACCCCGTTTTCCGCCCAGGCGCGCAGGCGGGCCTGGAACGCGCGCGCCTCGGCAAGCGGAGCGCGGCCCCAGTGGTCGGGCACGACCAGCATGGCATAACGCGCCGGGCCGAGCCGCGCCTCGATCAGATCGGCGAGCCGGTCCACCTGGCTTTCGAAGCAGGGGGCGACGTCGTGGATCGAGGCGAGCAGGCGTTTCTCAAAAACTTGCATCGAAACCTATCCTGACCGATCGCGGGCGCATCGGCGTCTGCTGCAGTCCCTCCGCGACGGAGAAGGGATTGCCGTACGCGAAGGTGTTGGCGCGGGTATTGAGCAGGTTGTCGACGTCGAGTGCCAAGCCCCACTTGCCGAAGCCCAGCCGCGCGCCCGTCGAGACGTCGTAATAGCGGCCCTGCCCCAACGCGAACGGCGCCCGGATCGCGAGCTTAGAATGGCCGACATAGCGTACCGCGGCATCGAGCGTGATCCGCGCCCATGAGAGTTCCCGGTCGTACTTGGCCGCCACGCGCCAGCCTTCGTCGGCGATGTTGGGCAAGTCGCGATCGGGCGCGTCCGCAAAGTCGGGCGCGGGCCTGGACAAATCGCTGGAATTGAGGAAGCCCGCCGCCTCGAACGAGAGATGGTCTTGCGCGCGCCATGCCAGCGAGAACGCCACATTCTTCACGCGGCCGGAACCGATGTTGGCGATATACGGCAGCCCGTCCAGGCCCACGAGGTCGGCCTGCACGTCCCGCCACTGCGCCAGCGAGACCGCGAGACTTCCCGAGAGGCGCGTGTCCTTTTCCATCCCGAAGCGGATTCCCGCCTCGACGGTGCGGATGCGGTCGGCGCCGAAACGCTCGGCGCTCTGCGAGTTGGAGGAACCCGTCACTTGCAGTCCGCCAGGACGATAGCCCTGCTGGAAACGACCATAGACGAGCAGCCCCGGCCGCGCCGTCCACGACAGCGCGGCGGAAGGCAGAAACCGCTTCTGGGTGCGTACGGGCTCGAAGTCCTCTGCGGCCATCTGCCCGATGAACTGGCTCGTCTGCCGCACATAGCTCAGCCGCCCGCCTGCGGTCAGCACGAGCTGTCCTGTTACCGGCACTCCGACCTCGCCGAAGCCAGCCAGATCCAGCGTCGTGTTGGACAGACTGGTGAGAAGGTCAGGCGACCCCGGCGTTCCCATGCGCCGCACGACCCGGTCGTCGTTGTGCACGGCGCCAATGCCCGCCAGCCAGGTCCCGGAACCGCCCCAGCCGCCGGACAATCGCGTCTCGTGCGACAGGAGATGCACGGTGATCTCCTCGGTGAACTCGACCGGCGATGCGGATCCAGCCGGGGTCGCGTCGAACGTCGAATCGATCGTGTGATCGGCATAGCCAGTGGAGGATACCAGTTGCACCGCGCCCCAGTCCCGCCGTACCGTGACGTCGGCCAGCCGATAGTCATTGTCGAACGGTTGCGCGATCGCCGCTCGGCGGGTCAGGTCCGGCTCGCCCCGCAAGGTGTATTGCCCGTCGCGAGAGGCAATGTCCTGGCTGAGGACTGACAGGTCAACAGTCCACGCCATGTCCGGCTGCCAGCGCAAACCGGCGCGAAAGCCCGAGGTCTTGTTGCGATTGATGTCGCGCAACCCCCGCTGGAGATCGTCGATATAACCGCCGTCGACGATGTCGTAGGCGACCGCGCGCAGTGCCAGCTTGCCTTTGGCCAGTACGAGATTGCCGGTCATCGCCCCGTCACCGCCCGGCGCGCCGTCCTGCGTCAAGCGAACGCCCGCAGATACGTCAAGGGTATCGGCCTGCAGATCCGGTGCATTGGGTACCAGCCGGATGATGCCGCCCAGCGTCCCCGCGCCGTAAAGCGTACCCTGCGGCCCTTCGAGCACTTCGACGCGGGCTATGTCGTAGAGCGCAAGATCGGGATCGGGCGCGCTGTAGATCAGACGCGTTTCACCCAGGTACTGGCTGATCGTCGCCTGGCTCGCACCGTTGAAGCTGCTGTCGGCGATGCCGCGAATGAACACCTTGTTGCGGCCCGGCCCCAGGTTCGTGGAGGAAAGCTGGGGCAGCTTGCCGAGGATGAAGCCGGTTCCCTTTCCCCCGGCGCGTGCAAGCTCGGTCTGCCCGGGTTCGACGACCGAGATGCTGGCCGGATAGTCGAGCAGGCCAAGACGCTGCTTGGTCGCGGTGACGACAATGTCGGGGCCGGAACCCTCTGGCGGCGGGGTGGAGGAGGACGGGCGCGGCGGGCGCACGATGCTCGTACGCGGCGGCGGGGCCTGACGCACCAGCTTCACGGTCCGGGCATCGACGAACTCGAATCCGTAACCGCTGCCCGCCAATAGCTTGGTCAGCGCCTGCGCCGTGTCATAACGGCCTCTGATACCCCGCGTGCGCAAGATATCGAGGCGGCTGTCCCCGATCGCGATCGAGATACCCGCCTGCTCCGACAGCACGATCAGCGCGTCGGACAAACGCCCGGCCGGGACAGAGAACTGCTGTACGGTGCGCGCCTGTACCGATGCGGAAAGCGCCATTGCAGCAACCGTCGCCAGGTTCGCGCATGCCCATCTGCTACCGCGTAATCGACCAACCATCGGCAGTTGCCGTCACCTTCAAACCAAGCAGAGTGCCGAGGCGTTCTTGCAGCGCAACGTCATCGCCATCAAGCTGAATGACGCCGGAAAACCGGCGCTGCGAAATATCCGAACCCAGTTCAACGCTAATGCCGCGCGCACGGGTGATATCCGCCACGACCTCAACCAGCGGCGCATCGTGATAGACCAGTCGCCCGCGCGTCCAGCCGCCAATCTCCGCCGCCGGCCTGGAACCCTCGACGATGGTGCCGCTGCTCGCATCGAGCGTGTCCCCGGCATTCAGGCGCACGTGCGTCATGCCGTCCTCGAAGCGCACCGCGCCTTCGGCCACCTCGACCCGGATCGCGTCCTTGCCGCTGCGCACATTGAACACGGTGCCCACATCGACGATGCGCTGATCGCCGACCGACAGCGTGAAGGGCCGCGCGGCGTCATGATGGACCGTGAACTGCGCCTCACCGCCCTTGAGCGTGGCGACCCGCGGGTTGGACTTGTCCAGCATGATCTCGGTCCCGCCGTTGAGGACGATCCGAGTACCGTCGGACAGTGCGAAAGTCCGAGTCTCTCCGGGGGCGGTACGCACCGCGTAATCGCTCGCCAGAAGGCCCGATCCGGCCCAGGTGCCGAGAGCCACGAAGGCGACGGAGGCGGCCATCGCCGGCCACATCCAGCGCCGCGCGGCGCGCACCGGCGCGATCTCCGGGAACGGTTCGGCCTTAATGGCGGCGGGGATTTCGATGGTGGCAGCGCGGGCGATCTCCGCCGCCGGCTCCAGCGCCAGGTCGGCATCGCAGACGGCTTCGTAGATGTCGTTATGGCGCGGATCGGCTTCGAGCCAGTCGGCAAAACCGTCCCAGTCCGCGTCCGAACCATCGGTCAGGCGCAGGTGCCAGGCGATCGCTGCATCGCGCATGGTCTGTTCAGCGAGCGGCTGCATCGGTGCCTCCTGCAGTGTCGAGGGCTGACGAGCCCGAACCGGTCGAAGGCATCGCTTCCGGGTTCAGGTGATTGCGGATTTCCAATACGGCGCCGTAGGCCCGCTGGAGATGTTTTTCGACTGCGCTCAGGCTGATGCCAAGGTCCCGCGCGATCTCCTTCTGCGACACGCCTTCGATACGGTATTGTCGGAACACGTAGGCCGTTCGTTCCGGCAGCTTCGCCAGCCGCGCTTCGACGCGGGCCAGATGGTCGCGGGCGAGCAGCGTCTTCTCCTGGTCGGGAGCAATGTCCGCCATCTCGGCATCCGCCGCGACCGGGCCGGAAGGCGCGCCCAGCCAGTCCGCATCGCGGGCCTGCTGGCGCGCTTCGGTACGGCGGCGGGTATGCGCCATGTTGTTTAGCATCTGGTAGAGATAGGCTCTGGGCGAGCGAACCGGTCCGGTGACGCTCGTCTCCACCCGAAGGAACAGGTCCTGCAGCAGGTCATCGACGTCCGCCTCGCTCACCCGGCGCGCGAGCAGGAACCTGCGCAGTTCGGGGCGCAGCGTCAGGCACAACTGGTGCAGGCCGGAATCGGCCGGAACTTCGTGCCCATCGGATGTCATGGCCCGTCCAGTTTCGGCAAATGCATTCTCCCCTCCAAGGTGGACCAGATGCTTACGCGAACGCGCTGCAGGTGTCATCATCGGGTCCATCAGAACATCGACGTCAGGGTAAGCCCAACGTCGCTCGCATGACGCATTCCTGCGCCCGCACCGACCGCGCGGCGGCCCTCGCGAGCCTCCAGCGTCAGCCAGGTGTGCGTTTCGTCGCCCGCATCGCCCAGGTTCATCCGCAAGGCGGCACGCATGCCGCGCGCGGCGGCCGGTTCGCCATTGCCCATCCGCATAACGTCGAAGTCCATCTGCCGGCCGCCCCAGCCGCCCTGCCGAAACCATCCGGTCGAGACGGACCACCTGCCGCGATGATCCCAGATCACTTGCGCAGAGGCGTAGCCGGCTGTCGACTTGGCCGGAAACACCACGGGCGAGATACTGCGGCGACTGGTCTTGCCGATGTCGGCGACCAGCCCAACGGCGTCCCCGTCGCCCACGGCATGCCAGGCCCGCAGCGCCGCCTGATGATTGATAAAACTGTCGCCCGAAGCGCAGCAATCCACGTCCCCGACGCGCGCGGACCGCAAGGATAACAGGTCGAGACTCCATCCCGCATCCCCGCCGTCGACCGCAAGACTGGCGGCCTTGCCACGATCCACGACACCGCGATCGTGCCCGCTCCAGCGCACCTGCTCGGGCAGGAGCGACACCGCGCCGGCGCCGTGCACTCTAGCAGTGCGCGCCTCAACCCCGGCTGGAGCGGTTGCTGCCAGCACGCAGAATAGACTCAATGTTCCGGTTCCGCGCATCCGCACCGCTTCCCTTCCGTTGTCGCCCGCCAAAGCCGAGACGATGATGGGACTCCGCCGCATGCAAGCAACCGCACATCGAATTTCGGGGGTGCGGATCGCACCGGGGCGCGGGGTCTAACGCGTGAACCTGTGGAGTATCTCGCGTGAAGCGCCTGCACATGCTGACCGCCGCCGCCCTGGCGGGGATTCTGACGCTTAACCTGTCCCTGCCTTCACCCGCCGCCGTCTCGCCCGGGCCCGTACACGCCCGTCCCGGCGGCGCCGGAGCGCTTTCGGTCATGACCTACAACGTCAAGGGACTTCCCTTTCCCGCCGCCTACGGCCGCGCGGGCAAACTTGCCGAAATCGGGCAGCGGCTAAGCTACTTGCGCCGCGCCGGCTCCCAGCCGCACGTTGTCTTGCTGCAGGAAGCCTTCATTCCGGAGGCCAAGGCCATCGCCCGGGCCGCCGGATACACCCACGTCGCACTGGGGCCGCAAATCGCGGACGTAGGGAACAAGCCCACGGATCTCGCCGGGAGCGCTTCCTGGTTGAGGGGAGAAAGCATCGGCAAATGGGTGGATAGCGGGCTGGTAATCCTGTCCGACTATCCCATCGTCCGCACTCGCAAGATGGCATTTCCCGCCGACATGTGCGCCGGTTTCGATTGCCTTGCCGCGAAGGGTGTGTTGCTCGCATGGATCAAGGTGCCGGGGCACAATGCCCCCATTGCCATCGCCGACACGCATCTCAACTCGCGCAGCGCTTCCGGTGTCGACTTGGACCGGGCTAACACGGCCTACGGGCTGCAAGTCGCCGCCACGCGGAATTTCATCCGCTCTAACGTGCCCGCAGACGCCGACCTCATCTTTGGCGGGGATTTCAATCTCGGCCATGATCCCCGCCGTATCGCGGACGAGGAAGCCCAGGGCGGCATCGTACCCGGAGCGCAGGAGGCGACGTCTCTCGCAAACGAACGGGCCGGCGCGGCCGCGCGCGATTGCGCCGCTATTCTCTCACGCGCCAAGGACAAACAGTACTTCCGCGCGGGCACCGACGGCGGCCTCACCCTGCTCGATCTGGATATACCGTTCGGGATCAGCAACGGGGGATTCGCGCTGTCCGACCATTTGGGCTTTATCGGCATCTACGCCGTCCATTGACGCTCAGCATCGTACATGGAGCGCTAGATTGTCGCCCCGCCTCCATTGAACGGCCGCGCGGAACTATAATTGCTCCTTGCCGAAAGCAGGCGGTCAATCGCGCAGCGAAGTCCATTTGCGACACCGACCAACGTCAATGCTCAGCCAGGAACAGCCATGGCGCTTCGAATTTGCACGCAGGCGCTTGCGGAAACGCGATATACCGCTACGGCATTTTGCCTGAGATATACGCTGTTGCGTAGGGTAAAATCGGCAAAAAGTCCATGATTCTGCACATTCCCGACCTCTTCAACCCATCTGAAGTTCACGATATTCGCGCGGCGCTGGAAGGCGCAAAATGGACCGATGGACGGAACACTGCCGGGCACCGGGCGGTGACGGTAAAAACCAACCAGCAACTGGCCGGAGAGGATCCTCTGGCGGCAGATCTCGGGAACCGCATCCTCGACCGCCTAGGCGTTTCCCCCCTGTTCATTGCCGCAGCGCTTCCTTTGCGTGTGCTGCCCCCGCGGTTCAATCGATATGCTGGCAATGGCGCGTATGGAAATCATGTCGACAATGCCATCTTGCCCATACCGGGAACGTCGCTGCGCTTGCGCAGCGATCTTTCAGCGACGCTGTTTCTGAGCGAACCGGATAGCTACGAGGGCGGCGAACTTGTGATCGAGGAGCTATCGGGTAGCCAACGGGTCAAGCTTCCCGCGGGGCACATGGTGCTCTATCCCAGCACAAGCCTTCACAGGGTCGAGCCGGTATCCAGCGGCACACGCTATGCGGCCTTTTTCTGGACGCAAAGCCTTGTGGCCTGCGAGATCGAGCGCAAAATGATGTTCGAACTCGACCAATCGATTCAAGATCTGACGGCTGACCACCCGGATCATCCTGCGATCGATCGGTTGACCGGGCTCTACCACAACCTGCTCAGGAAATGGTCGGTCACGTGACGGTGCCGAACGAGGCGGCTCCGATGCCGGCACTGTCCCATATTCCCGAAGACATCGTCACGCTTGCAGACTACGAGCGACACGCTTCTGCCCATGTCGAGCCGGCCTCTTGGAAGCATATCCAAGCGGGCACCGGCGCCGAAGCGACGCTGAGAGAGAACCTTTCGGCGTTCAACCGATTGCGGCTTCTGCCCCATGTGCTGCGCGACCTGCGGCAGGCCACTAGCGAGTTGGACCTGTTCGGCGAACGGCACGCCGTGCCGTTCGTTCTTGCTCCTATCGCTTACCAGAAGCTGGCGCACCCAGATGGGGAACTTGCCATGGTTCGCGGCGCGGTGGCCATGAATGTTGGTGTGACGGTCAGCACGCTTTCCAGTGTCTCACTCGAAGAGATCGCCGATACCGCGCGCAACATGGCGACGGAGCTTGGCCGACAGGTGCCGCCATTGTGGTTCCAACTCTATTTCCAGGCTGATCGGGCACTCACTCTGCAATTGGTACGACGCGCGGTGAAGGCGGGCTACTCGGCCATAGTCGTCACGGTCGACGCGTCGATCAAGCTCTCCAATTTCGCACTGCCCGGAGGTGTCGAGGCAGTGAATCTGCGGGGAATGCCCAGCCAGAACCAAGCATCCAGCCCTGCTGATGCCAATATTCTCTTCGGCACCGCTCTCGCTCAGCAGGCACCCCGCTGGGAGGATCTTGCCTGGCTGCGCGAGCAGACGCGCCTACCCATCATCCTCAAGGGAATCTTGTCGGCCGACGATGCGGAGCGCGCCTGCCAGTTGGGGCTGAACGGCGTTGTCGTTTCAAACCACGGCGGCCGGGTGCTCGACGGGCTACCCTCACCCCTTGCGGTTCTTCCCACGATCGCCGATCGCGTAAACGGCCGGGCGACGGTGCTGTGCGACAGTGGTATCCGCACGGGTACGGACATCGTCAAAGCCATCGCTTCAGGCGCCGATGCGGTACTCGTCGGTCGGCCCTACGTTCATGCGCTGGCCGTAGCCGGGACGCTTGGCGTCGCACATGCGCTTTACCTGCTTCGGGTCGAACTGGAACTGGCCATGGCGCAAATCGGGTGCGCCACCGTTTCGGAAATCGACCGATCACGGTTGTTGCCGTAATGCATACGACCGAAAGCGGCATCTCGGCCGCTCGATAGCAAACAGATGGAAAGGCTAGATGCGCGTCCTCGTTGTTGAAGATGATCAGAAATTGGCCGACGAGATCGCAAAAGCGCTCCGCTCGGAGAATTTCGCCGTCGACCTGGCGAGCGATGGAGAGGATGCGAAGCATCTTGGCGCCACCGAGCCATACGATGCGGTCGTGCTGGACCTGGGCTTGCCGAAGATCGATGGCGTGTCCGTGCTGCAATCCTGGCGCTCGGGCGAAATCATGGTGCCCGTCCTGATCCTCACCGCGCGGGAGACATGGGCCGAGAAAGTCGTAGGATTCAAGGCCGGTGCCGACGATTACCTGACCAAGCCATTTCGCGTACAAGAACTGGTAATGCGCCTGCGCGCGCTGGTGCGCCGTTCGCGCGGCCACGGCGCCAGCCTGATAAAGTGCGGCCGCCTCACATTCGACGTGCAGCTAGGCCATTTCGAGCTGGACGGCCTCGCATTGAGGCTGACCGCCTTCGAATATCGCGTTCTGTCAGAACTCATGCTGCGCAAGGACACGGTGGTGGAACGCCGCGAATTGATCGACAAAGTCTATGAGTATGACGCCGACGTCGATTCAAATTCGCTGGAAGTGATTGTCGGGCGCCTGCGCAGGAAAGTGGGCACCGACCTGATTCATACGGTTAGGGGGCGCGGCTACAGCCTCAACGGCTGAGAACTGCCCACTAGAGCATTTTCCAATCAGATGGAATCATCTGATGACTCGGAAAATGCGTCCAACCAAAAGAGCTTAGAGCAGTCGATCCGACGCAGTCGGGTCGAAAACTGCTCTAGCGCGGCAGATTCAGGCACGCTTCCAGGCCGCCCAGCGGAGAGGCGCCAAACTTCAATCCGCCGCTGTAGAGTTCAGCCAGTTCGCGGGCAATTGGAATGCCAAAGCCATAGCCGTCCTCCTTCTCGTCCAGACGGCCGCCGGGAAGAAGAGCACTGGTCAGCGCTTCCGAACCCAGTCCCGGCCCATCGTCGGCTATGCAGATGCGCAGGCGATTGCCGTCTTCGCGCGCAGTGACCATGACCTTCGTGCGCGCCCACTTCGCGGCATTGTCGAGAAGGTTGCCCAACATCTCGCTCAAGTCCTGAGGGTCGCATTTGACGCCGACGCCGGGCGGCACGTCGATCTGAAAAGTTAGCTGGCGGTCGGCGTGAATGTGGGACAGCGCCCCCACGATCTCGGCAGCAGCCGGTTCAAGCGCGGTAAGCAGCTGGCCGGGAGCGCCGGGTGAAGCCGCGCGCGCGCGGCGTAGGTGGTGGCGGATGGCCCGGTCGATCTCCTCGACCAGTTTACCGAGTTCTCCTTCCGGCTCAGGGTCCAGATCCTCGATCTTGATGGCCAAAGTTGCCAGAGGGGTCTTTAGCGCGTGCGCGAGGTTCGCAACATGGCTGCGCGCCCGCGCGAGGGATGCGGCATTCTCGTCCAGAAGCTGGTTGAGCTCTTGGGTTAGGGGCAGCAATTCCAGAGGCTGATCCTCCGGCACCCGATCGATGGAACCGGAACGGATTCTGCCCAAAGCCTGCTCCAGACGTTGCAAGGGGCGCAGTCCGATACTGAGCTGCAGCCAGGACGCCGCCAGCAGCAGCACCCCCAGCAGAGCCAGCAAGGTCAAGACCGGTGTAACGGCGGCAGTGCGAAGTCGTTCGTAGACCGCGCGCGGCGCCGTGGCCGTGATCGTGACGAGACCCGCCGGTGTTTCCTTTTTCAGGATCCGCACATAGAGGTCGCCCGCGCTGCCGGTCAGCAGGACGTTAGGGGGCGCGCGAAAGTGCCCCTCGCGCCCGCGATCGCCTTCTTCGCGAAAGTCGATCTTTCCGATCTCTTCCGTCGATTGAAAGGTCTGTTTGGGTGTTTCGATGCGCCAGGCCCAGCCACGCCGATATTGGCTGTAAGGGCCGATCTCGCGCAGCATTGCCCTGTCGACAGCGCCGTCCGACCGGACACTTATCGCCAGAAGCCCGATTTGCCCGTCAAGGCTTTGGTTAAGGCTTCGCCGGACGAACCGGTCCAGCACGGTATCTATCGAAATGGACGCGGCAAGCAGAGCCGCTCCGGTCAACAACAGACCTATCAGCAGGAGGCGTCCACGGATCGATATCGGAATGATCTTCATTGCGCCGCGCTTGATCGTGGTTGGATGCCGATTTGTCAAAGCATCGGGTTGTTCAACTTGCAATCGAAGGTGCTCCCCAGCGACAGAGGCCCGCCTTCCGATCGGAAGGCGGGCCAATGAAGGGCTGAAGAGTAGACGTCAGTACTTTACGTTCAGCGTCAGGATCGCGGTGCGACCGGGCGCCTGGCTGGCATAATGCGCCGTATAGGCCTTGTCGTAGTAAAGCTCGTTGAAGACGTTCTGCACGTTCAGCTGAACCTGCGCCATATCGTTGATCTTGTACGACGCGCTGGCATCGAAGCGCCAGTAGCTGGGAACCATGCGCGCCAGGGTGCGCGGCAGGACCAACTGGCCATTGGTGATGGTGCGCGCGCCCACTTCCTGAATGCCGCCGTAGACCTTGCTCATGTAGATGGCGCCGCCACCCACAGTGAAGCGCGAGGTCACGTTGTAATTGGTGAAGGCGGTGAAGCTATGCTTCGGCGTATTGGGGAACGGCGTGCCGGTGCTGACCGCCGGGGCATAGATCGTGACGGTCTGGCCGGTCACGGTGTCCTTCGCAGTCGTCGTGGTGGTGCCGCCGTCGACGATCTTGGCATCCATGTAGGTGTAGCCGCCAAAGACGTTCCATTCCGGCGTGATGTTGCCGTTGAAACCGAATTCGATGCCGCGGATGCGGCGATCGCCTGCGAACACGACCGTGTTATTCTCACCGGTGGTGCGTGCGTTCTTGGTGCGGGTCTGGAATGCAGCAAGGGTCAGTGCAAGGCTGTTGTCGAACAGGTTCCACTTGGTGCCAATCTCGTACGACTTCGTGCGTTCGATCTTGAGCGCGTCGGTCAGATCCTGCGACGTCGTGTTGAGCGCGTTCCCTTCGCTACCCTGTGCGAGGTAGGACCCCGGAGGCGTGGCCGAGCTGGACGTCGAGATATAGATGCTGCTGTCGGCAGTCGGCTTGAAGACGAGACCAGCCTGATAGTTCCAAAGGTTGTCCGTCCGCTCGATCCAGGTGCGATTGGCCGTCGAAGTGGCCGCAAGCCCGGGGCTGACTTCCGTCTTGTAGTGATCGTAGCGACCACCGAGGTTCAGCAGCAGATTGTCGGTGATGGTGACCGTGTCGAACAGCGAGACGCCCCAGCTGTCGACGCGCGAGAGCGTCCAGGTCTTTGGCGCGCTCCGCTGGATAGCTGCCGTCGCGTTCGAGGTGTCGCTGGCGTAGCTCACCCAAGGATCGCTCGGGTTCGGATTGTCGACGGTGGTGCAGTTATAGCGGTCGAGCATCGCGGTGCTGCAGCGGGGGCTGACCGTCGACCCCGTGGCGATCGCCGTGCCGGTTGCCGGATTCGACACGTAAGTGCCGTTTGCCGCCTTTTCGCGCGACCACTCGAAGCTGGCCGCGAAATTGTTCTTCAGCCCGAACGGGGTAACCTCGCCGAAGAGATCGGTCTGATTGATCATGCCTTCGGCATAACCGTATCGCGTATTGGCACGGCGCCAAACCTGACCACCGGGCGCAGTGATGACGCCGGTGGTGGCGTTCTTCACGCCATAGACGTTGCCCTGCTGGTCGTCCGGCTGCGTCCAGACATAGCGCTGATCGCTGCGACCGTAGCGCGAGGTATTCCGCAGCGTAATGCCGTTGTCGAATTCATGTTGGGCACGAATGGTCAGATTGTCGACGTTGCTCTTGCGAAAATCGCGATCCTTTAGCCCGTAGTAAGCACCGCGCGGACGATCGATCTCGACACCGCTGATCGTCGTGTAATGCTCTGCCGGTGCCGTTTCGGTCACGCCCACCGGCACGTTGCCGCTGGTGTAGAGATAGGGAATACCGGAGTCTGGCAACTCGTCCGTTTCGAGGTGATAATAACCGATAGTCAGGCTGGTCGGGCCATTGAGGCCGAGCTTGATCGACGGTGCTACACCCCAGCGCTTGGACCAGATCGCATCGCGCCCCGCGACGTCCTGATCGTGGTACATTGCGGCCAGGCGTACGCCGACAAAGTCGTTGAGCGGCTGGTTCACATCCAGTGTAACCCGCTTGTAATCGTCCGTGCCAAGGCTGCCGCTGGCGGCGGCGAAGCGATCCGCGGTCGGAACCTTGGATACCAGGTTCAGGCTGCCGCCAGCACTGCCGCGCCCGCCCATGGAACTGTCAGAGCCCTTTACGACTTCGATCTGTTCCACGGCGAAGACTTCACGGCTCTGCGCGCCGATATCGCGCACACCATCCAGATAAGTGCTTGCCTGGCTGTCGAAGCCACGGATGAACGGACGGTCACCAAGCGGATTGCCGCCTTCGCCCGCCCCCATGGTGATGCCCGGTACAGTTCGCAGGGCTTCGGTCAGCGACGCCGAGGCGGTGTCCTTGATGACCTGAGCGGGAATGACGGTGATCGAGCGCGGCGTGTCCACCAGCGGCGCTGTATACTTGGGAGAATCGACCTTGTCGGTCTTGTAGCTGCCCTCTTCGATGGCCGTGTCCGAGACCGTCACACCGCCAAGACGCTGCGCGTTGGCGTCCTTGGCGTCCTGGGCGAGAGCCGGTGTAGCCGCCAAGCCGACAACGCCGAGCGCAATGTACGCAGGCGACGAGGCCGAATTCCGAAAACGAGATAGAGACATGAAATCCCCCCTTGTTGCAAATGAGTGTCAAAATCGAACGCGCTAATGCGAACGATTTGCGATTCATTCAAGGATTAATTTCACGATCACGCAAATATGGCTAAATATTGCTACCCAATAACCTCGAAAATGCACAAACAAAAAAGGCGCCTATGGCACAACAGCCAAGACGCTTAGCAAATATATCATTCGCCAGGTTTTAGATTTACTGCATTATCGCAGCAGCTAGATTGTTCTTGACACCTCCCGTTGGAGTTCGGGCCGGCGGTAAAGGCCGTGACTGGCCCGCTCGACATAGCCGTGCTTCACAAGCAAGCTGAGATGGTAACAGTTCAAACCCGCCTTGCTGAACTGCGCAGTCGTAACGAGAGACCTCCCTCCGAACAGCGCCGTGGCCTTGGCCACCGTGTCGCCGTGTACCAGCTGGCGTTTGCTTCCCTTGCGCAGCTGGCTTTCAGCGGTAGGCTGATCACTGTCCGCATCTTGCGAACAGGCCGCATATTCTATTTCGAAGCACGGATTAGCGGACGCATGTTCCTCGCGCACCATAGGGCGAGGCGGAAGCCGCCGGCCGGCATCGGCCAGTGTATCGGCGCATCGTTTCAGGGCCCGCTGAAAAGGGCTCGTGATCAGCCAACGTTCGGACTGCAACGGGCGCTGCATGGCGGAAATGCGATAAACGATCATATTTTCATCGATGCTCGCAAAGGCGGCGCCCGGCGAAAAAACCGTCAGATCGTTTGCGCCGGCTTCCATCGCCAGCTCTGCGAAAGCGGCATGCACGCTTTGAGGTAGATTGTCGTAGGCACGACGCTCGGCCGAATAGGATTCACCGTCCGGGAACATTGACCTGCGCAGAAGAAAGACCACACGGCGCTCGCGAAACGCGAAGGAACCGAGCGGGAAGACCATCAGCCCTCGAGAATGTCTGCCAGACATGGTGCTTCTCACCGCAGCCGGAGCGCAGGCGCAAAGGCGCTCAAACAAACCAGTGCTGGATGCAGAATTTTCGAGAGCGGAAATTCCATTGGCCTTGAAGTCCGAGCGTCAGTCGATCAATTCGTTACCAGACTGCCCCCGATGCACCGTGAATGCGGCCATTCAGATTGGGTTTAACTTTCAAGCCTGAGTTGATCATCAAGCGGCTGATCTCGCTGGAGGCATAGTGCTCCCCTTCCCGACGGCTTCGTCAGTTCAGCACGTTTTGCCCCGCACGCAACAGGGCTGGTTCCACCGCATTTGCCGAACCGGCGGCAAGTTACAGCACGGACGTTGGAGAGTGGGTATCGAGATTAGCCTCCACACCGCGAAAAGGCATCAGACGGTCAAGGGAAAGCTCAGAACAACACTGAAACCCGGCTCGCGAAGGTTCAAATCCGCTCGTCCGCCGTGCGCCTGTGCAATTGCACGAACCAAACTCAGACCCAGGCCATGCCCCGGACTTGAACGGGACTTTTCGCTGCGCGCAAATCGCTCGAACAGGCGCGGACCTGTATCCTCTGCTACTCCCGGTCCATCGTCAGCCACGGCGATCTCTATAGCGTCGGTGACGCGTGCGCCCGTCAACCGAACAGTCGTACCGGGCGGGGTATGCCGAAGCGCATTATCGAGAAGGTTGGCAACGGCCTGACTGACAAGGCGATGATCGCCTGTCATTTCCAGGCCGGTGGCGATATCGACCTCCAGAATGCGCCCGCTGTCTTCCATGTCGGGCCGGTAGCTTTCGACCATCCGCTCCAGAAGGCCCGACAAATCCACCTGATGGCGCCGCATGCGGTCGGAAAGCCCTTCGATCTCCGCCAGACGCAGCAGCGCCGCGAACAATTCGAGCAGATCGGTGGCTTGCGCCTGCGCATCGCTCAGAAGGCGTGCGCGCACTTGGTCGTCCGGCTCCCGCGTCGCCTCATCGAGCTTGTTATGCAGCCGCGTAAGCGGCGTGCGCAGATCGTGGGCAACATCGCTGGAGACCTGGCGCAGATTTTCCATCAGTCCCTCGATCCGATCCAGCATGTGGTTCAGCGTGCTGGCCAATCGATCGAATTCGCTGCCGGAATCGTCCCGAGGAATGCGGCGCGCCAGATCGCCGCCAATGATCGCCTGCGCCGTGGTATCGATCCGGCTGAGCCGTCGCCGCGTCACCCAGCCGATCACAAACGCGGCGCCAAGCCCCAGAGCCAGCATCGCCGCCAGCGAACCCGCGAATAGGGCGGCCAGCGTGTGGTCGATCTCATCAAGGTCGGCACGATCAGCGGCGACGACCAGTGTTCCGCCCCGAACCTGCGTGGTCAGCGCCTGCGCCACACCGCCCTGTCCCCGCGTTCGGTAATGTAGAAACTCCTCGAAACCCGTCTTGCCCGGCACGGTCGCATCCAGCGATCCCGCGACGTGTGCCCCATTCGCGTCCACCAGCAGATAAAACGGACTGGCGGCAGAACGCGCCGCCTCGCGCTGTCGGATCGCGGCCGTCAGCGCGGAGAGCCCGCCGCCCTTCGCTTCCGCCAGCAACCCGGCGGTTTCGGCGGCGATGCGATGGTCGAGTTGTTCTTCAAGCGCCTCGTGCGTGACTTCGTAGGCAATCGCGCCAATAGCCAGCGTCGCGAGCGCAAACACCAGCGCGACGATCCCGACCAGCCCCGATGTGGTTCTCCAGAGCCTGCCCAGCATCACCCGGCCCGGATCATGTAGCCTGCGCCGCGTATGGTCTCGATCGCGTCCTCTTCGAACCCGGCATTGAGTTTGGTCCTGAGGCGGCTGAGATGGGTTTCGACGATATTGGTCTTGGGATCGAAATCGAAATCCCACACCCGTTCCAGCAGCATCGTGCGTGTCATCACGCGCCTGGGATTGCGCATCAATTCGGCAAGCAGCGCGAATTCGCGCGGTTGCAGGACCACCCGCATGCCCCCGCGCTTGACGGTGCGGCGATGGAGATCGAGCACGATGTCCCCCACCGTCAGAACATGCCCCTCCACGCGGGCCTGCGGACGGCGGCCCAGCGCATTGATCCGCGCCGCCAGTTCCGAGAATGCAAAGGGCTTGACCAGATAATCGTCGGCTCCGGCCTCCAGTCCATCGACGCGGTCGGCAATGCCGCCGATGGCCGTCAGCATCAGCACCGGAGTCGCGTCCGCCGCTGCCCGCAGCGCCTTGAGCAGCGAGAGGCCGTCAAGACCGGGCAGCATCCGGTCCATGACGATGACATCGAAGCCGCCGCCGGTCGCCTGAAACAGCCCGTCCCGCCCGTCGCCGCTCAGCACGATGGCGTGGCCCGCTTCCTCCAGCCCTCTGGCGATGAAGCGGGCAGTTTCTTCGTCGTCTTCCACGATCAGGATTCGCATCGGGCCAGCCTAGCGCGCCTGAGGGGCCGTACGCCAGCCGCCGCCAAGCATCCGGAACAGCGTAACTTCCGCGCGGGCGACGGCCAGATCGCTGCGCACTTTGGTCAGACGTGCGCTAGCCAGACCACGCTCGGCATCGACCTTGAGCAAAGCGTCGGCATCACCCAGACGGACGCGTGCCGATGCGCGGCGGGCATAAGCCTGCGCTTCGATCACCGCTTCGGTGAGATCGCGATTGCGCCGCTGCTCGGCATCGTAGGCGGCAAGCGCGGTCTCGACTTCGCGCAGGGCCTTCAGAACCGCGACGTCCCAACCGGCCAGCGCAGCGCGTTCCGCTGCGCGCGCCTGCGCCAGTTTCGCCCGCGCCGGGCCCTGATTGGGGAACGCCCAAGTAACCAAGGGTGAAAGGGCCGCATCGAAACCACCCGACAGCAGGCCCAGCGCGCCGCCCAGATTGACGCGCGGATAGAGATCCGCGCGCGCCACTCCGATCCGCGCCGTCGCGCCTGCAAGCTTGCGCTCGGCTTCGCGTATGTCCGGGCGGCGGAGGAGCAGCGCGGTGCCGTCTCCGACAGGCGCGGGCGATGTCAGGCGCGGCGGCGCAGGGCATTTCAGGCTGTATCCGCGTACCTCGGCAGGCGGGCGCCCCTGCAGCGTGGCGATACGATAAAGCGCATTGGCACGTTCCGCATCGAACGGCGCGATTTCCGCGCGCGAGGACGATGCCAGAGCCGAAGCCTGCGAGACTTCCAGCGGCGAGACCTCACCCGCCGAAAGCTGCTCACGAACCAAGGAAAGCGAGCGAGCCTGCGCGGAAGCGACCGCCCTCGCCTCGCCGATGGCCTGCGTTGCGGCGCAGAAATCGACATAGGCCTGCACGGTATCGGCAACGACCGCCACTCTCACACCGTCGAACGCGGCCTGCTGCGCATCCGCATCGGCACGGGCAGCAAGAGCGCCGGAGCGCAGGCGGCCGAACAGGTCGATATCCCAGCTTGCGGTGGCAGCGATGTCCCAATCGCTGGCCGAAACAGAGGCGGCGCTGGGCTGGTTGCTCGGATCGTCAACGGCCAACGCGCTTTCGAGCGTCATGGCAGGCAGGCGCGCCGCCTGCGCTTGCCGCAGCGCCGCGCGCGATCCTTCAAGGTTGGCGTAAGCCACCCGCAGGTCGGCATTGGCGGCAAGGCTGGCCGCAACAAGCGCATCGAGCGCCGGATCGTCGTAGAGCCGCCACCAATCCTCCGGCACCGGGGCGAGCGTCGCCACCGGCAGGTTCGCGAAGGAGCCTGTTGCGGCAGGCGGAAGGTCCGGGCGAGGCGGCTCGGCCACGGTCATGCAGCCACCCATGGCAAGCGCGGCAAGCGCGATGCTCCAACGGATCATGCCGGCATCTCCCGTCCGGCCACCGGCCGTGCGCGGCGCTCCGCGCCGAAGCGGGCATAAAGCGCGGGCATCAGGAACAGGTTCAGCACCGTCGAGGATATCAGCCCGCCCAGGATGACGATGGCCATCGGATGCTCGATCTCATGCCCCGGCGCATTGCCGGCGACGATCAGCGGAACCAGCGCCAGCCCTGCGCAGGCGGCGGTCATCAGGATCGGTACCAGCCTCTCCTCGGCTCCGCGCAGCACCAGATCGCGGCCGAACGCCATGCCTTCCTCGCGTTCGAGGTGGCGATAGTGCGAAAGCAGCATGATGCCGTTGCGCGCGGCGATGCCGATCACCGTCACGAAGCCCACCAGCGATCCCAGCGACAGCACGCCGCCCGTCAGCGCCACCGCCATGACCCCGCCGACCAGCGCAAACGGCAGGCTGACGGCGACCAGCGCGGTAATCCGGCGCGAGCGGAACTCGATCCACACGAGCAGCAGCACGCCAACCAGACAGAGCGCCCCGGTCGTCCAGAGCCGCTGGCGCGAGTCCTTCAGCGCCGCGTATTCGCCCAGCACTTCGGGATGATAACCCGCCGCGAAGGGCACTTTGGCAACCGCAGCCTCGACACCGCGCGCCACCGTGCCGAGATCCGCACCCGATACGTTCATCGTCACATCAAGGCGGCGCTGGCCGTTCTCGCGCTTCACTTCGTTGGGCGCGGGCACCACTTCCACATCGGCCACGTCGGACAGCCGTACCGGAGCCTCTGCGGGTGACTGGATCATCAGATCACGCAGGGCGTGAATGTTGCCGCGCACCGCAGGTTCACCCCAGAGCGCGACGTCGAACGCCTTCTGGTCGCGGTAGATCTCGCCCACTTTCTGCTGCGCCACCAGCGTCTGCGCCTGACGCCGCACCTCGCCGGCAGTCAGGCCCAGCCGCGCAAGATCCTGCGCGCGGGGGCGGATGCGCAATTGGGGCACCATGACCTGGCTTTCCAGCTTGAGGTCGGAAACGCCCGCCACGCCAGCCACGGCATCGCGAACCCGCTGTCCGGCGGAGCGCAGTTCCTCCTGATCGGGGCCATAGATACGCACGACCACGGTGGCGCCGGCACCGGTTAGCACTTCCTTGATCCGTTCACGCAAGTACGTCAGCACATCGCGGAACAGGCCGGGATAGCCGTCGATCACGCTTTTGATGCGGGCGACCGAGGCATCGTAGTCGGCATTCTCGTCAAGGCTGATCCACAGTTCGGTGAAGTTGGGGCCGACCACTTCATCTGCCTGCTCGGCGCGGCCGATATGCGCGCCGAAATTGCGCACGCCGGGGATGGCGCGCAGTTCCTTGGAGGCCCGCATGGTGATGCGGTCCATCGCTTCGATCGAAGTGCCGGGCTTCTCCACGAAGTGCATGAGGAAATCGGTCTCGCGGAAGTCCGGCAGGAACTGGTCCTTGAAGCTGGCATAGCCAATCCCGCTGAGCAGGAGCCCGCCCGCGACCACGCCAACGGCGGCCCCCGAGCGCGTGACTATGCGCGGCAAGGCAGCGGAATAACCGCGCTTCAGCCAGCGCACGAAGCGGGTATCGCGCTCCTCCTGCATCGGCGCATTTGGCAGCAACAGAAGACACATGGCCGGGGTCACCGTGAGGGCGACAAGCAGCGAGGCAGCAATCGCCAGCACATAGGCGACCGCCAGCGGCTGGAAGAACGTGCCTGCAACGCCGCCGAGGAAGAAGATCGGCAGGAACACCAGCATGACGATCAGCGAAGCGAAAACGACAGCCGAGCGCACTTCGAGCGAGGCGGCCAGAACGACCGCAAAATCGGATTTCGGCGCGCTCGCCTCACGATTGAGCCGCAGGCGGCGGGCAATGTTTTCCACGTCGATAATGGCATCGTCCACCACTTCGCCAAGCGCGATGACAAGGCCCGCGATCACCATGACGTTGATCGTCGCACCGCTCCACAGCAGCACCAATCCGGCACCCAGCAGCGAAAGCGGAATCGCGGTGAGACTGATCGCCGCCTGACGCCAGTCGCGGGTGAACAGGAACAGCACGGCCGCGACCAGCGCGCAGCCGGTGAGCAAGGCGCGGGTCAGGTTGTCGATCGAGCGTTCGATGAAAGTAGCGGGTCTGAAGATCGTTGTGTCGACCTTCACGTCCTTTAGACCCGGTTTCAGTTCCGTCAGCGCAGCCTCGACCGCGCGGGTCAGTTCCAGCGTATTGACGGTCGGTTGCTTCTCGACGATCAACATGATGCCGGGAACGTCGTCGATGATGGCATTGCCGATCGGCGCGGCGTGACCATCGATCACGCGGGCGACATCGACGATCCGGACTGCCGCACCGCCGGACTGGCGCACCACCGCCTGCCCCAGCGTGGCGGCATCCTGCACCATGCCCGTCTGCTGGACGGCAAGGCGCTGGTTCGGAGTATCGACGAAGCCGCCGCCGCCCACCAGCACGGCATCACCTGCCGCCACACGCACTTCGGCCAGTGTCACGCCTGCCGCACGCAGCCGGTCGGGATCGACCAGAACCTGAAGCTGCCGGTCCCGCTGCCCCCAGACCGCGACATTGGCCACGCCCGGCACGGCCATGAGCCGGGGCCGGATGGTCCAGCGCACTAGCTCCGAAAGCTTCATCTGATCGAGCTTCGTGGACGTCAGCCCGATCTTCATCGCCCGGCTGGTGGAGGACAGCGGCGGCATCAGCACCGGCTGACGCGCGGCCAGCGGCAGCCGGGCCTGCACTTGCGCGATACGCTCCCCCACCATCTGGCGCGCGCGCACGACATCGGTCCCGCGCGCAAACAGGATCTGCACCGAGGACAGGCCCAGCACCGACTTGGAACGCAGCGTCATCAGGTCCGGCACACCGTTCACCGCCGTCTCGATCGGCACGGTGACAAGGCTTTCCACTTCCTCGGTGGAGAGGCCCGGCGCCTCCGTCTGGATTTCAACCATGGGCGGCGCGAATTCCGGAAAAACGTCGAGTGGCACGTCCCGTCCGGCTCGCACGCCCAGCACGACCAGCAAGGCCGCAAGCGCAAGCACGAGGACGCGCTGCACCAGCGCGAAGCGAACGAGACCGGCCAGCATCAGTGTGCCGCCCCGAATTCGGTGCCGAACAGTTCCGCCGCACCGACCGTGACGACCTCGGCGCCCGCTTCCAGCCCTCGCGACAGCAAGGCCATGCCCGCGTTTTCAGACGCGACTTCGACGCGCTGCCGCACAAAGCTGTCCCCGGCCACCCGGCGATAGACCCATTCCCCACCGTAAATGTCGCGTACCAGCGCCGAGGACGGGACCGACAGGCCCTGCGTGCGACCGGCAAGCGGCAGATCCAAGGCCACGCGCTGGCCGACCCGGAAGCGGAGATCGCGATTGTCGAGCGCGTAGTAGAGGTCCACCGTTGCCGCCGCGCTGTCAGCGGAAGGCGGTGCCTGTACCGGACGGGCGCTGCGGGGGGTGGCATCTCCGCCAAGAGGCCGGATCATGGCAGATGCGCCACGTGAGATAGTGGCAAGGTCTCCGGCGAAAACCGAAGTCCTGACCCATACCACCGCTCGTTCACCCAGACTGCCGATCGCAGGGCCCAACAGCGCCCGCTGCTGGCGGGCAGCGACGGAGGCCGCCTGCGCCGCGGCAAGGGCCGCCGCCGCCTCGTCCCGCGCGCGGATGCTGCCGGCTTCCTCACGCACGAGATTTTCGGCTCGAGTCAGGGCGATCCGGGCCAATCGTGCCTGTGCTTCCGTTCGTGCCACTTCTCCGTCGGCGGCAGCCTGCTGCGTACCGATCTGCTGCAGGTTGGCCAACGAATTGGTCGGCACACCGTTGGCACTGGTTGGCGGAACCACGATCTCGCCGGACAGGTGCCGCACCTGACCAGCGGCAGCGCTGGCGACTTTGACGGTTTCGATTCCAAGCCTGCGCTGCGCATCGTGCGTCAGCGTGAGCTTCAGCAGTTCGCTTTCGTGGGCAACCGGCTCCGCATGAGCGGGCGAAATCGGCTTTTTCGCATCGGTTTCACCGCAGGCTGAAAGGGCGATGGGAAGGGTGAGATAGACAAGCTGGCGCATGCCTGCGGCCTACCAGCCGTCGATTGGGGCAGGCTGGAAACAACTATACAATTTCCCAATGTACGACGGAAAAATGCCGTTTCGGCGATTGATGCCGCGCTCAATGCAATCGATTCTATTGCAAATAATTCGCAACAGCATTAATCGCAGCGATCAAGAGGGTCGCAACAGGGATTTTTCCGAATGTCAGATTATGCCGTGGGCCGCCGCGCCCACTCGTTCACGCTTGCCTGGGTTCTGGCGCTGGGCGCCGCACTGCCGCAATCCGCTTATGCTGAGGAGTCAGATGCCGCTTCCGATCCGGTGAAATCGTCCGAAATCACCGTACTCGGTCAGCGCAGCGAAGACTACAAGGTCGAGCAGCTCACCACCGCCACCCGCACCGGCACGAACCTCATGGACGTGCCGCAGTCGATCCAGTTCGTGCCGCGCGATGTGATCGACGACCAGCAGATCCTCGACCTGACCAGCGCGCTGCGCAACGTCAGCGGCATTCAGGCGGGCACCAACGCAGGCAACCGCTCGGAAAGCTTCACCATCCGCGGTTTCCGCTCGTCGTACTACGCGGTCGACTCGATCATGCTGAGCCCGGCGATCGAAACCAACGACAGCTACCGCGACATGGCCAATATCGAACGCATCGAAGTGCTCAAGGGCCCGGCCTCGGTGCTCTACGGGCGCGGCGATCCGGGCGGCCTGATCAACATCGTCACCAAGCAGCCGCGTTTCGAACGGGGCATGAACTTCTCGGTACAGGCCGGCAGCAACAATTTCGCGCGCGGCCAGATCGACGTGACCGGCCCGGTCGATGCGGGCAAGACGCTGGCCGTCCGCTTCATCGCCGCCGCCCAGACCGGCGACACTTTCCGCGATATCTTCGTGCCTTATCGCCGCCAGTTCCTCTCCAGCTCGGTGCTGTGGGAGCCGGACGACAAGACCCGCGTGATCGCCAGCCTGACTTACGCGCACCAGTATAACCAGACCGACCGCGGCATCGTTGCCACCACCGACGCGGACGGCGATCTCGTCGTCGATCTGCCGCGCACGCGCTTCCTTGGCGAGAGGTGGGCCACCACCGAATCCGACCGCTACGAATTCAATTACCGCATCGAGCGCGAACTGACCGACTGGCTGACCATCCGCCAGATCGGGCACTACGACGAAGGCAAGCTGGACCTGTTCGGCATCAACTACGGCAACAGCGTCACCACGAACGCCGCTACGGGTGCCCGCACGATAACCCGCACCGCCGTCGAGCAGCACGAGAACAACCACAACTACGACGCGCAGGCCGACATGGTCGCCCGTTTCGGCACTTTCGGCATCAACCATACCGTGGTGCTGGGCGGCGAATACGTGAAGTCCTACCGCTTCCGCACTTTCGCCCGTGCAACGCTGGCAGCCATCGATATCGACAATCCGGCCTATGGCGCGACGCCCGGGACATTCGTGCCCGCGGCCGATCGCAAGGTGCAGGCCAAGTCATGGTCGGGCTACTTCCAGGACCAGATCGACATCGGCGATCACTTCAACCTGCTGGCCGGCGTGCGTTATGACCATGCGCAGCAGTCCGACTTCGGCACCACGCAATATGCCTCGGACGACAAGGCATGGTCGCCGCGTGTCGGCCTGGTCTACAAGCCGATCTCGAACGTTTCGCTGTTCGCCGACTTCACCCGCTCGTTCCAGTCGAAGCCCGAGCCGACCATCGACGGCAAGCCGATCGATCCCGAAAAGGGCAAGCAGTACGAAGCCGGTGTGAAGGCCGAACTCTTCGGCGGTCGCCTTGGCACCACTCTCGCGGTCTATCAGCTGACCCGCGAGAACGTGACGCAGCAGGACCCCAACAACGTTGGCTACAACATCAATGCCGGCGTGCAGCGTTCGCGCGGCGTGGAGCTGGACATGTCCGGCTCGATCAGCCCCAGCGTGAAGGTGATCGCCAACGGCGCCTACACCGACGCGACGGTGCGGGAATCGACCGACTACGCCCGGGGCAACAAGCTGATCGGCGTCCCCAAGTGGAGCGGCAGCGTGTGGCTGACCTGGGAACCGACCGATGGCCCGCTGCGCGACTTCGGCGTGGGCGGCGGCGTGTTCGCGGCCAGCAACCGGCAGGGCAACCTTGAGAACACCTTCTCTATCGGCGGCTATACCCGTCTCGACAGCAGCCTGTGGTACAAGCTGGCCGACAAGGTGCGCCTGACGCTCAACGTCAAGAACATCACCAACGACTACTACATGGAATCCTCGGTTTCCCGTTCGCAGGTCGTGCCGGGCGAAGGCCGCAGCTTCCTCGTCGGCCTGAGTGGGAGCTTCTGACAATGCGAGGGGCACTTGCCGTCGCCCTGCTGCTGGCAGGCGCCATGCTTCCTGCCTCCGCCCAGGCGGCGGAGGCAGGAAAGATCCTGTTCCTGATGCGCGCGGACCCTCCGGGCGGCTCGGCCGATCCGCAGGTGAGGGTGCATCTGGAGCAGCTAGGCTACACGGTCACCGTCAGCGAAGGCCTGCCGGCGATGCCCGATCCCTGCGGGTTCGATCTTATCGTGATGTCCTCAACGGTGCGGTCCAACCAGTTCACCGCGCAGCACCGGAGCGTCGAGCGCCTGCGCGACATGGGCGTGCCGCTCGTTACCTGGGAAAACGACCTGCTCGACGATCTGTGGATGACTGGCCTGCGCCGCGATGCCGACTTCGGCGAACTGGAGGCGGGCCACTACTTCTGGCTGGTGCGCGCGCCCCATCCGATGGCGGCGGGCGTTCCGGCCGGGCTCGGCACCTGGACCGAGGCACGCACACCTGCCGGTTGGGGCAAGCCGGGCCTTGGCGCAGATGTGATCATGACCTGGCCGGGTGAACCGGACAAAGCCACGCTGTTCGGCTACGAAGCCGGTGCGACGATGGACCACGACCACCTCGCCCCGGCCCGCCGCGTCTTCATCGGCATGGAAAACAACAGCTTCTCCCGTATGACCGATACCGGCCACAAGCTGTTCGATGCGGCAATCGCCTGGGCCAAGGCCGGACGCAAAAGCTGCGGAGCGAAGAAATGAATCGGATAGGCAGCATCGCTTTTGTGGTCGCCGGGCTGCTGCCGTTCTGCGCCTCCGCGCAGGAAGGCCCGATCCCCGAGCCGAAGCCGCTGGTGGCCCGTTACAGCACGCAGGACGGTCACCTGACCATCGGTGGCGGCCCTGAAGCCGAACAGGTTGCCGCCGTTCTGGCGGACAGATTAATCGCGCGCATTTCCGGCCCGACCGGTGCGATTCCCTTGCTGACGCAGGGCACCGTGCTGTTGGCCGTGCTTCCGCGCGAACTGACGCCAATCGAAAGCGCCGCTGTCCGGCGCTTTTCCGGCGGAGCGTCGCTTGCCGTGCCGATTATGCAGGATCTGCGCGTCTACGTTCGGCGCGACAAGACGGGTGCGATCGACGCTAAGGTTTTGCCGATCCTCACCGCCCTGCTTGCGGATGGCGGACAAACGGCGCTGGCGAATTCACTGTCGCTTTACAAGCCGCTCACCCCGGCAGAACTCGACGAAACGCGGCGGCTCATAGCGGCTCTTCCCACTGCGACATATCCCGAGGGGCCTGCCGGCTATCGTGCGGCCGACGGCAGCATGGCGATCGTAGGCAGCGACACGCTGACCGAACTGCTCCCCGATCTGCTGCAAGCCTACGCCCGCCATGCGCCGCAAGACCGCTTCACCACGGACTTGCGCGGATCGTCGACGGCAATGCCTGCGCTTACCGCAGGAACCAGCTTGATCGCCCCGATGGGGCGCGAGGCCTGGGATAACGACCTTGACGCATTCCGTCAGGTGAAAGGCTATGCCGCCACCCGCATCCGCATCGCCTATGCCAGCCACGGCCCTCGCCCGGATGGCAAGACACCGCCTGCCATCTACGTGAATGCGGCAAGTCCGCTGAAGGGCCTCTCCATGGATCAGGTCCGGCGGGTGTTCGCTGCCGGAGCGGAAGGCGGCGACATTGGCGACTGGAGCCAGTTGACCGGCTCGCCGGGGCCGATCCACGTCTACGGCGCGCGTGATGACGGCGGTTTCGGCACCGCCATGCGCCAGTCGAAGCTGGACGGCCTCCCGTTCAGCGCCCGCTACCGCGCCATGCCGAGCGGCAAGGCAATCCTCGCTGCAGTGGCCAACGATCCACTCGCGATCGGTTATGCGACATGGATAGACGCGGGCGATGCCCCCGCCGGGGTCCGCGTGGTGCCACTATCGAAGCGACAGGGGCTTCCTTACGTGTTGCCGGAAGCGGGCCCGCATCGCGGCGAATGGCCGATTTCCTACTTCTTCAACGTCTATGTCGACAAGCGCCCCGCCACGCCGCTGACGGACGAGGCCAAGCGCCTGCTGCGTTTCCTCCTCTCCGACGAAGGGCAGGCTGTCATCGCCCGTCACAGCAGTGAAGACGATGGCTATGTGCCGCTCGACAAGGCCGATCTGGCTGCCGAACGGACTCTCCTCGAAGCGCGTTGATGGGAGGCCCTCATGCAGGAGTGCTCCATTCACGTTCTGGGCAACATCAGCCGCACCTGCTCCGGTATGGTCGGCATTACCTGCTGATATTGCAGCACCAGCCCAGCGATAATGGCGATGGCCAACGGTTGCTGGATGCCGAAGCCCTGCCCGATCGCCAACGCAAGTGGCGCAAGGTCAGGATTGCGCCCAATGCCGCCGTGGAGCGGATTTGTCCCGCCGCTCGAAAGCGGTCATTCGTTCTGACTGGCCTCGTGCCCCTGCGGCGAAAAAAGCTGCCTGACGGCAGATGCCCCCATTCCAGTCGTTCCCCGACCGCTTTGATGATCCCAAAACAGGCCCGTCAGCTTTCCGGTCCTGGCCCAAGAGGAATGACTGGATGAAGAGCAGTCGATGACAAGATCATCGCTGACAGTAGGTGTGTGATCCACGTCCGCGACCAGTCCGAGGGGATAAAGTATGTGAATGTCGCAACCCAAACAGTCGGCGCCTATCCATTCCACCGCATGGCGATACTACGCGACGACCGTGCGAGAGGCGGCCCAGCGGATCTCCAAATTGGGGGAAGCCGGGTCCGAGTTCAATCGGCAATCCGAACGATGCCCTGTATCCCCAGCATGGCTTCGCACACTGCATGGCGTTCGAGGATGGCTTCGACATGAGCGTTCCGCCCGCTGGTTAGCGATTGACCCGGTTTGCTGCGGGTCCGATCACCAGATTCTGCAAAGCTTGCACAATTGTCGAGACAGGATAATTCGGACCCTGATCCAGCCACCAGGCAAGGACGTCGAAGACGCCGTGCGCAACAAACGTGGCCGCCAACGCAGGCGGCATATCGGCGCAGAAAGTCTCGAGATCCAAATCCATCCCGATGATCGAGTGAGTAAATTCGTTTCTCATGGATGTTGCCGCTCCATGTGTGAGCAGCAGCTTCCAGAGGTCGCGTTTCCCGTCGACAAGCGCGCAAAGGTCTCGCAGGTCGCCGGCATTGTCAGAACTGACGATTGCCGAACGGATATGCTCGATGACGAACCGAGTCTCATCACCTGCGATGTCGGCGAGCAAAGCCTCTTTCGAGGCAAACTGCCGGTAGAACACCGGCACGGTCACTCCGGCTTTGTCCGCAATGCCTGTGATCGCGATATGCTCAAGCGGAGAGGATTTCAGCAGGTCGAGAAATGCGCTGCGCAAGGCATGATATGATTTCGCGACCCTGAGATCCTCAAACCGGCTCTTTTGCTCGTTGCGGCGGTGGCGGCTTGCATGTGCCGGCTGCGCGGTGGATTTGTCAGCTTGATCGACGTTTTCCGCCGGACTCCGAAATGCTTTCACGGCGATATGGCCACCCCATCGCCGCCTTTGCCGGCCGCATACCGTCTGACGACTTTTCCTTCTGCTACCTGCACTTCCGCTACAGTGTCCCGGCCGGTTTCCGCCACGAGAACTCGATCATCAGAATCGGCAAAAATCGCCGTTACCTGAATCGCATCGACCGCCCCGCTCACGGAAATTGTGCGCAGCAGCTGCCGCCGAGGCACAGAGTAGATACCGAGCGTTCCGGCCCCGATATTTGAGCTGACCGCGGTCTTGCCATCTCGGCTCATCACAACTCGGATCGGCACCGGGTCCGCGGGCAGAACGGCGAGCGTTTTGCCTTTTGCGATGTCGACGACACGCAGGCGCGGCGCCGAGTTATCGCCAACCCAGAGTTCCGTGCCATCTCGGCTGACTGCCAGCCCCTCCGGGTTACCACCCACTTTGAGATCAGAGCGCTTTCGCATTGCACGAAGGTCGACGATGCTGACCGTCCCGGCCACAACATTGGAAACATAGGCGGTCCTGTGATCGGGAGAGAGGACCACCATATGCGATCCCGCCTGCTCAAGGGCTACGGACTGCAAGCTGGCATCAGTCACATCCACAACAACCAGACTGCGCGACTTTTCAGCAGCAACCACAAGGCGCTGGTCCGAAATCCAGGCGATCCCGTGTGGCGCTTTGCCCGGCGATATGTCGATAGTCTTGATGTGCCTTGCTGTGCGGGCATCGAACAAGTCGATTGTCGAGCCACCATAGGCGGCGACGGCTGCAACTTTGCCGTTTGGCGAGATGCTCACCTCGTGAGGCGAAGGTCCGGTCGGCCGGCGAGACCATTCCTTTCCCGTCTCCATATCGATGAAGCTCGCGGTGTTCTCTCCCTTGTTGGCAACTATCATCGTTCGGGCGAGCCCCGTTACGCTTCCTGCAGCCAACGGAAGGACAAGGCCTGCGGCAAACACACGCAAAAAAGGTCCCAAGCGATATCTCCAGCTAGCGGAGCCGGCCACCGGGCTGCCGGCTCCTTCATTGGATCACTTTTGAGCCGGGACCTTCGCGAGTTCAGCGTCGACCTTTGCGAGCACTTCATCGGTGACCGTGTCGGCAGAGTATGACTGAATCTGCTTCAGGGTCATGCCCCGCGCCATCTCGATCTGAGGGTTGCTCACCAAATCCGGGAGATACTTCGTGAGAATGACCTTGGTTGCCGGATTGTCCAGCAGAGTGCCGATCGAGCTGGTCGAGGTCGAAAAGGCCCCGGCTGGTGCCGAGGCTGTAGCGGGCTCGGCGGCGTTGACCGACAGCGGCGCAGCTACGGCGAGAGCGAAGGTTCCGGCGGTCAAAATCTGACGAAGCATAAGTTAAATCCTCTCTTCATTGATATCATCCCGATCCAATTCGATCAGGCATTGACCCTTTTTGCTCGGCCTAGCGTGGCAACCAGCTACCTGCTTGCGCTAACCAGCATTTTTGCGTCACACACGATGGGATGGCCGAGAACAGCAAACCGAATCGCAAGTTGGGCGACACAGTATCGCATAAAACCGAGCCGCTGGCATCATCTAGATCGACCCACGCGCGTGCTTTGCGATCAGGCAAGGCACTGCAGGAAGCCATGTTGGCCCTGCTCCAGCGCAAGCCATTCGACCAGATCAGCGTCCGCGACATCTGCGCCGAAGCCAAGGTCCACTACGCCACGTTCTTTCGGCATCACGAGACCAAAGAAGCGCTGCTCAATGCCATCGCCAAGGACGAAATCGCGCACCTCAACCAGCTGACTCTGTCGATTCGCAATGCCGAAAGCTACGAGGCCGGGTTTGAAGCCTTGTGCGCATACGTCGCCGACCACCGCGCTCTTTGGGCAATCCTTCTCAACGGCGGTGCCGGCAGCGCAATGCGCGAGGAATGGCTGCGGGTCTCCATGGTCGTGGCAAAAAGTGAGAAGCCCATCAACGCCTGGTTGCCTACCGAACTTGGCACGATCTGCGCCGCCACGCTCATTGCCGAAACGCTAGCGTGGTGGGTCGGCCAACCCGAAGAGGCCTACAGCGTCTCCGAAATCGCCAAGATCCTCTACCGACTTCTTTCGACCTCAATCATGGCGCCGGATTGAGTTCTGCGTAGGTACCAGGGTCAGCAACCGCTCAATGGGCCGAAGAACGCGTACTGCTGAATCGTTCTGCCGGTCGTCGGCGGCCAGGTCGATAATGGGGGCCATGTACTGAGCTGCGAATATCATGCTGAGGATGGAAAAAGCGGCAAACTTGGGGGCACCCAGGTCGGAATTCCCGTAACGCTCGGCATCGTGAATGATGGGCAATACCGAAGCGAGAAACGGGCTCCAGATCTTTTCCAGGACGTATTCCTGCCGCTCTCCCGGCTCGGACATCTCGCCTATAAACAGCGGGGATAATTCCGGTATCTCTATGGTAAGCAACACGAAGTGCCGCAGCGCCGCACTGGCGCGATCGGGAAACGGCTGGGCCAGTGCGTAAGTAGAATCGATTGCGGCGCATGCCAAATCGACGCGCTCACCCAATTCATCGACCAGCGACCTCCACAATGCCAGTTTCGAGCCGTAACGATAGAGGATCAAGGTCGGTGCGATGCCCACCGATGCCGCAAGTTCGCGCAGGCCAACATTCTCGAAACCGCGTCGCGAAAATGCCGACAAGGCACAACGCTCAAGCTGCTTGAGATCGGGCCCCTGCCCTTTCCTTGGCCGCGCGCGTTCCCGACGAGAGACAGGACCGCTATTTTGAGTTCGCATTATGGTCCTCCCTGCTCGCTTACCTGTCAAAGCCAGGGGCTCCGCCATCACCGGAGCACATTGCAAATCCAAGGCCGGAAGGACTGCGGTTGGGAGATCCCACAGCCCTTCCGTTCGGAAGCTTCTTACCGCGAGCCGAATGCTGCCCGGAAGGTCACACCGAATTCACGCGGAGCGGTTACCGAGACACCCGCATAGCGGCTGCTGTAGACCGTCGATCCGATGCCCGAGACAGCGAAGGTAGGCGGGCGGAGATAGACGTCGGTGACGGAGGTAAACTGGGCCAGATCGTCCTGACTGATCAGCTTCGTCGTATCGAAGATGTTCTTGGCATAGACCGACACTTCCCAGGCACCATCCTGCGAGCGCAGGCCGCCGAACAAATTGACGATGCCGTAAGCCTTTACATCATCGTAGGGGTTGTTCGGATCCGTCTTGGATTTGCCCTTCCAGCTAAACAGCCCGCGCAAATAGCCATCCATCTTGTTGCCGACGGGCAGAGTGTACTCGGCCCTGAACACGCCCGACCATTCCGGCTGGAAGGTCGCCGATTGTCCGCCGCCGGGACATTGCGCCACGCGCTCATCGCCGTAAGCCTGCTCCATTTGCGCAAGCGTGGGCGTGACCGTATCGGGAACCCCATCCGAACCCACAGCCCCGGTCTGGTTGTTGAGTGCATCGGTACAGGCCAGCAGGGCATTACCGATGCGGCTGCGCGCGAAGTTGACCGTAGCGCCCAGGTTCCAGCGCGATGTCGGCGTGAACGCCAGTTCGGCCTCGACCCCGTTGACCTTGATCGGCACTGCGCTCACGAAATTGAAATTGCCGATCGTCGGCGCGCCCGCCGAGTTGATGTTGATGTAGGCAATACCTGCACCGCCGGCCCGGTAGGGATAGTTCTTGTAGTCCTGGTGATAAGCAGTGAGGTTGAACTGCAGTTTGCGGTCAAACCAATCCGACTTCAAACCGATTTCGTAGGACTTGGAGCTTTCCGATGGCAGCGAGATATGGGCAACTTCGTTGGGCGTGTAATCGGCATGGGTGAAGTTGCCGATGGCCACGACAGGAGGGCGCCACGAACTGCCGGTCGAAGCATAAATCATCAGCCCCGGCGTGAAGCGGTGCTTGATGCTGGCGCTGTAGATCGTGGTGTTTTCGTTGACGTCCGATTGCGTGCCGTTCTGGCGCGTACAATCGCCTGCAGCGTACATGTCCGGCGTACAGCTGATGAACAGCCCGTCCCGATTATCGGTGAAGTGTATGCGCCGCAGTCCGCCCGAAAGTTCGGTGGATTCGGTCAGATGGAATGTCAGGTTGCCGAAGAACGAGTCTTCCGTCGGAGTGCCCTTCGCAATGTAGATGGGCGTGTCGGTAACGCTCGGGGCCGCGATCGGAATGCCGAGACCGGCAAGACGGAGCTGGGTGATGCTGAGATCGCTTAGATTGGTCTGCGACGGGACCGAGTAGCGGAAATAGCCCACCACATAGTCGAATAGCCCTGCGACCCGATCAAGGTTCTGCAAGCGCACTTCGTGGCTGCTGGTCGTCCCCTTGGTATCCGCGATCTGTGCGATCTCGAGGTCAGGGAAGAAGTTGGCAAGGTCGCGCACGCCGTAGCTGTGGTATTTCTGAGACGTAGCCGAACCCACGTAGATGAGGCGCTGCCCCAGGAAGTCCACTTCGGCGTTCCAGTTGTAGAACTGGAACTTTTGCGTGGTCGTGCTTGGGCGTGACTGGACCGAAAGCCGGTCGCTCAGGCCGATCTCGCCATAGTCAGGAGCACCGACGCTGGGCACATAATCGGGATCGTACTGGCTGACGGACCGCACCTGATCGAAGCGGGTCCCGTCATTCTGCATGCCTTCGTACAGGAAGCCCAGGCGAAGCCACTGGATCGGTTCGAAGCGGACCGCTGCGCGGATCGCATTGGTTTCGCTGCGCGGCTTCTCGTCGCTGTTCACGCTTGTCACGCGGTTACCGCGATCGAAGCTGTGCAGTCCTGCCACGCGTATACCCAGTACATCCGCGATAATCGGAATGTTCAGAGCAGCATTGAAATTGGTTGCGGAAGCCGAACCAAGCGTTCCGGCAACATAGCCCCCTGCTTCAACGAGGTCAGGCTCTCTCGTGGTCACGGTAACCGAACCGGACGGTGTCGAGCGCCCCCGCAACGTGCCCTGCGGACCGCGCAGCACTTCGATCTGCCCAACGTCGTACATCGTCTGCATGACGAAGTTCGACGGTACGGGAGCATCGTTGCGGTAGTACTGGATCGTGCCGTTCTCGGCGCTCACGTTCACGTCATGATTGACCCCGCGGATCGAGGACGAGGTTCCGATGCCGTTCGCATTGGGCGTGAGCTGAAGACCAGGGACAACCGAACTGATTTCGGTGAAGTTGCGGATGTTCAGCTTGGAGATCGCATCCGCAGTAACGGCATTCACCACCAGCGGCACGTCCTGCAAGCTCTCGTCGCGGCGCCGAGCCTGAACGATGATCTCATTCACCGCCGTTGCGTCAGCCGGTTCAGCAGGCGCCGCCGAAGTCGCATCCTGTGCAAACGCCGGTGCGGCCATGGCCAGCGTACTCACTCCAACGAATATGAGCGCATTCTTCCTACGCATCGAATCCCCTTCCCTACCTGATATTTTCTATTTGTTATTTTGTGCGCCACACTATCGCATTGGTCAATCCATTTAAGAAATATGGATTGACCTTTCGCTCAGGCGAAGTCTGTTGATCTGGTATTTGAACGGAGCCGGCAGACGCCTCGCGGTTCTGCCGGCTCATCACTCTGATCGTTCGGTTCAATCTGCCGGCAGAGCGGCCAGGTCCCGGTCGGCGGCATCGAGTGCTTCATTGGTGAACTGGCCCGGCGCGAACTTCTGAATAGCCCGCAGCGTCATCGACTTCGCCATCCCAATCCGTTTGTCGGTGGTAATTCCCGGGAAGTGTTGATCGAGCACCGCCTTGGCACCAGCATCCGCCAGGAGAATTGCCAGCTTCGTTGCGCCGGTTGAGTACCCCGCGGTCGGTGCGGCAGCAGGCACGTCAGTTGCTACGGGCGCAGCCGAAGCTACTTCCGACTTCTGGATCACCGATGGCCGGTCCGACGAAAGATCGACGCCGGCGGCCGGCGTCAGCTTGAGGTGCAGTTCCGCAAGACCGCGGATGATGAAGCTCGGCTCGAAGTTGAGCTTTCTTGCGCCGCGCGGGCCATGAACTTCGGAATCGAGATCGATGTCCGAGGTATACTGGAGCAGCTTTTCCAGGATGATCCGCACTTCCACACGCGCAAGCGGTGCACCCGCGCAGGTATGCGCACTGCGCCCGAAAGCCACGTGTTCGCGGATCTTCGGCCGGTCGAGCTTGAATTCCTTCGGATCTTCCCAGCGTGCGGGGTCACGGTTGGCCGCAGCAATCGACAGCATGATCTTGGTCCCGGCCGGGACCGGAATATCGCCGATCTTCGTGTCACGGCGCGCCAGCCGGGCCGTCTGCTTGGTCGAACCCTCGAGCCGCAGCACTTCCTCGATCAGTGCGGGGATGAGTTTGGGATCAGCCCGAAGCTTGTCCTGCAGGCCCGGCTCATCGACGATGTAGCGCATCGCATTGCCGAGGAGCTTCGCGCTGGTATCCTGGCCAGCACCGAACATGAACATGCCCAGCTTTACGATCGCCATTTCGTCGGGAAGCGTGCCATCGGGGTAGAGCGCATTCGCCAGTTCGGAGAGAATATCCTCGCGCGGATTGGCTCGACGATCGGCGACGTATTGGGCGAAATAGCCGCCCATGATCATGAACGGGTGGTCTTCGGCATTGAGGTCGAGTTCGCCGTCAAGATTTCCGGGAGGCGGCGCATCCTGGATAAGGTCGATGAACCTCTGCCGATCTTCGGCTGGAATACCGAGCAGGTCGGCGATGACCAGCGTGACGAAGGGCGTAGCGATTGTCCTGACCAGTTCGACCCCGCCATTCGCCACGGCGTCCCGAACCAGTTCGTCCGAGAAGGCCTGAATGAACTCCTCGTTCGCCTTGAGGCGCGAAGGCGTGAACAGCCGATTGACCAGCGAACGCAGTTGCAGGTGCGGATTGTCGTCGAGATTGACCAGCAGGTCGCCGCCATGGAACTCGTCGCGGTGCGCCTCGACCTGGGCTGTGATGTCGGATCCGTGCGGCGTGAACGGGAGAGGTGCAGAAGCCCCCTGCAGGCCGATGATCGCCGAAAAATCCTCCGAATTGCGCATGATTTCGAGGGTTTCTTCAAACCCCATGACCATCAGATAGTCCTTGCCCTCGGGCTGATAGACCCTGCCCTTGCCCCTCACCGCTTCGAAGTAAGCGTAAGGATCCACGAGGATTTCGTGGTCGGTGAAGTAGTCGCGATCTGCCAGTTCAGTCATTTTTCCCACTCCTGCTTCCTGCCTGCTCTTTCGGCAGGCAAGCGATGTCCGTTCGGTTCAATCTTCCGGTGCGATCCTCACGCGCAGCCCATCGAGCGCATTGGTAATCGGCAACTGACACGACAGGCGCGACTGCCCGCCACGGTGGCTGGACGAGTCGAGAAGGTCGTCCTCGTCGTCGCTCATCAACGCGAGAGCGTCGGCAGGGCCGGCTTCGACATGGACGTGGCAGGTGGCGCACGAACAGCACCCACCGCACAGGGCCAGCATTTCGTCGAAGCCTGCGTCGCGTATGACTTCCATGACGGTCTGTCCGGGCCTTGCCTCGAGAACCTTTTCCTCTCCCGAGACACCCACGACGGTAATTGATGCCATTTCTCAGCCCTCTTCCAGGTTCTGACATATTGTGTGCTCATGGCTGCGATCATTGCCGTCGGTGCGAACTGCACTCCGCCGGCTCGCGGAAGGCCGAAAAGAGCACATCCATTTTTATGCGATACAGTGTCGCATACGTCCAACGCCCTGAGGACGTCAACTGGGAAGGCTTGCGGTCGCGCAATGCAGAAATGGCCCGCTCAAGGGGCATCGGTCCTGATGAAGCCAACCTGATATCGTGGTCATCCGCTTAGAAACTCTCGAACCTAAAGAGCTCCACCGGTCGGGCTGACCGCGTGATTGTTCCGCCGCGAACCTCAGGACCGAATGGCACTTTGACAGGTTTGATCGCTGCAGCGTTATCCATAGCGCCCGAGGTACCTTCCAAGGCCTCCGATGCCGAAACCTGGTGAATGCAGCCCCCTTCTCGGATAGGCACCTTCCAAATTGGTCTGACCGACTTGACAGTATGGACCCGCGATTATAGGCGATACTATGTCGCACAAAGAGGCGATAGTGAGAGAATAGCGGGATGCGCTTCGATCATGCGCGCCCGCTGATGAGAACGTCGGGCGAAAATCAGATATGGCGAAGAACAACCCATTTCGAGCCTCTGCCGTATCGGTGAAGTTGGCGCTTTTGCTGTCGGTCGCTGCGTGCCCATCATTGGCACGCGCGCACAAAGAAGAAGCACCCCCCACCGCATCGGATAATCTCGAAGCGGAATTCTCCGACCCGCCGATGGATGCTCGCCCTCGCGTGTGGTGGCACTGGATCAACGGCAACATCACCGAGGACGGACTGCTCAAGGATCTCGCCTGGATGAAGCGCGTGGGGATTGGCGGCGCGCAGGCGTTCGACGTCAATCTCCAAAGCCCGCAGATTGTAGATCAGCGCCTAGTCTACATGACACCCGCATGGCGAACGGCTTTCAAGGCCGCCGCCCGGGAAGCGGATCGCCTGGGCATTGAACTGGCCATTGCCTCTTCGCCGGGCTGGTCGGAAACCGGCGGGCCATGGGTGCCTTCAGCAGACGGCATGAAAAAGCTGGTCTGGAGCGAAGTGACGGTCAGCGGCGGAGCGCGTGCGCCCTTCAGCCCTCCCGCCCCACCATCCGTGACCGGACCCTATCAGTCGATCGCCGCGACGTCGGGGACCAACTCGACCATCAACGAGAAAGCGCCTGATGTCCCGGCACCGTTTTATCGCGACGCCGTGGTTGTCGCAGTGCCCACTTCGCCCGGAGACACTTCGGCCCTTCCCGCATTCGCCGACGCCGCAGGGAAAGCCATCGATGCAAGAGCCTTAACCGACAGCGATCTCGAGACGGGCATCGCCCTTGCCAAGGCAGGCAAGGGAGCGACGCTCCTTGTCGCTCGTTACCCAAGCGCTCAAACGATCCGCGCGGTCACGCTGTTTGTTCCCGGAGGCGCGGGCAAGTTCATCGGCGCCAACCTCAAGGCGAGCCTCGAAGCGGAAGTCACTGCGGGAAAATGGACCTCCATCGCCGACATTCCGATGGGCCGAGTCCCCACCACGCTCAGCTTCGCGCCCGTGACTGCCCGCAATTTCCGCATTTCGTTTCAGGAGGTCAGCAGCCTTCCCAACATCGCCCCGCCGCCTGCCGGCGTGGACCTCTCGGCACTCGCTGCCGGCTTTTCAGGCGGAAAACCCAACACCTCGATCCGCATCGCCGAATTCGTGCTGACCGGCCAGGATCGGGTCAATCGGGTCGAGGCCAAGGCGGGCTTCGATGTCGTTCCCGATTACTACGCGCTCGACAGCGGCCTTGCCAATTCTGCCGGCGTGGCACCGAACAAGGTCATCGACCTCACCAATCGCCTGAGGCCAGACGGCACGCTGGACTGGACGCCTCCCGCCGGGCGCTGGCGCATCATTCGTTTCGGCTATTCGCTTGTCGGCACGATGAACCATCCCGCTCCGTTCGAGGCGACCGGGCTTGAAGTGGACAAGTACGATGCCGATGCGGTCCGGCGCTACATGGACCACTACCTTTCGACTTACCGCGAAACGGTCGGTCCAGACCTCATGGGCGGCAAGGGCATCCGGGCCATACTCACCGACAGCATCGAGGTCGGTGCCGCAAACTGGACGCCGCAAATGGTGGCCCAGTTCAAGCGGCTGCGCAGCTATGATCCGATCCCCTGGATGCCCGCACTGACCGGGACGATTATCGGATCGCGGCAGGAAAGCGAACGCTTCCTCTACGATTTTCGGCGAACCCTGGCGGACCTACTGGCAAGCGAGCACTACGGTACAGTTGCCAAGGCAGCGCATGACAATGGCCTTGTCGTCTACGGAGAGGCGCTGGAGGATCATCGACCACAGCTCGGCGATGATATGGCGATGCGCAGATGGGCTGACGTGCCCATGTCCGCCATGTGGTCGTTCCAGCGCGACCGCGGGCCCAAGCCGACCTACCTTGCCGACATGAAGGGCGCTGCATCGGTCGCACACGTTTACGGGCGCAAGTACGTCGCAGCGGAATCCCTGACCTCGATGCTCTCGCCCTGGGCATTTGCCCCGAGCGACCTGAAGCGGATGATCGACCTCGAGTTCGTGAGCGGCATCAATCGCCCTGTCATCCATACTTCGGTCCATGTTCCGGTAGATGACAAGAAGCCGGGCCTGCGCCTTTCCATCTTCGGACAGGACTTCAACCGCAACGAGGCCTGGGGCGAACTCGCGCGCCCGTGGATGGACTATATCGCGCGCAATTCCCTCATGCTCCAGCAGGGCACCAATGTCGCCGATATCGCCTATTTCTACGGCGAAGAGGCCCCGCTGACATCGCTGTTCGGCGACAGGCCGGTCGCTGACGTTCCTGCCGGCACCGCATTCGATTTCGTGAACGCCGATGCCCTCCTCGGCGCCCTGTCCAACGACGGAGGCGATCTCGTGAGCAGCGGAGGAGTACGCTACCGCGCGTTCTATCTGGGAGGCTCTGCCGGCAAGATGAGCCTTGGGGTTCTCAACCGGATTGCCGAACTGGTGGAAGCAGGCGCGACGGTCATCGGCCCTCGCCCTGTCAGCGACCCGGGTGTCTCGGCTGATCCTGAGCGCTACCAGGCATTGCTCGAAAAGCTGTGGCCCGGATCGGGCGTGAACCAGGTCGGACGAGGCAGGGTGATCGCGACAAGCGATCTCGCCGGAGCTCTGCCCCAGGCTGGCATCCTGCCCGATTTCGTCTTCGAAGGTGCCCAGCAGGGAGCAGCACTCCCCTTCGTCCACCGCAAGCTGGCGGATGGCGATACCTATTTCATCGCCAACCAGAACGATCGCAGCGAAACGATCACGGCGCGCTTCAGAGTGACCGGCAAGGCCCCTGAACTCTGGCATGCTGAGACGGGCAAATCGGATCCCGTCAGCTTCTCGGTTCAGGGTGGGATGACCACGGTTCCCTTGACTCTGGGGCCGGACGAGTCCGTGCATGTGGTCTTCCGCAGGAACACTGCAGAGACCGAACAAAAAGTCGCTCCGGTCGAGCTGACGGAAGCAGCGATCCTTGGTGGTCCATGGGATGCCGCATTCGAACCGGGTCGCGGCGCACCGCCCCAAACCCGCCTTCCCGAACTGTCTCCGCTGGGCGAAAACGCCGACGCGTCCATCCGCTACTTTTCGGGTATCGCCACGTACACGAAAGAGTTCGCGGCTCCGCGCGGATGGAAGAAGGGAATGCCGCTGTTTCTCGATCTCGGCGAGGCGCGCGAGATCGCAGAGATTAGCGTGAACGGGCAGCGGGCAGGCTATGCCTGGCACAAGCCCTACCGCATCGACATCTCGGGCCAGATGCGTTCCGGCAAGAACCGGCTCTCGATCCGCGTGGCGAACCTGTGGGTCAATCGTCTCATCGGCGACGCACAACCGGGCGCCACGAAAGTGACATGGACCGCGACCCCGACCTACCGGAAGGACGCGCCCTTGCGCCCATCCGGTCTGCTCGGCCCGGTACGGCTGCTGAACAACCGGTAATTCCGAATGAACACAAGTCGGCCGGCCGCAAGCGCGGCCCCTCAACTAACCGGGAGAATGGCAAGTGGGCGATATCAAGCGGGTGCTGAAAACAATGCTGCTGGGCTCGGCCATCGTGAGCGCGGCATTCGCTTCGCCTTCTGTCGTTGCCAAGGATCGCACTGCGGCCCAAACCACCGCCGCCCGGCCCGCAATCGACCTGTCGCATGGCTGGCGCTTTCGTTTCGGCGATGAACCCGCGTCAGTTACGGGAAGCGACTTCGACGACCGCGACTGGCAGCAGGTCTCTGTCCCGCACAGCTGGAACCACATCGGCGCCTATACCCTGACACGCGGCGCCGAGACCGATAACCGGCAGGGGGTGGGCTGGTATCGCCTCTGGGTCGATGGACCCAAGGCGAAGCCGGGCGATCGCCAGTATCTGGACTTTGCCGCGGTCAGCAAGCTGGCCGAAGTGTGGGTGAACGGCCGTCACGTCGGCACCCACATGGGCGCGTTCGCCCGCTTCCGCCTTGACGTTAGCGACGCATGGAAGCCGGGCCAGCGCAATCTGGTCGTGGTCAGTGCCGACAACAGCAAGGTGGAGCCCGGCAGTTCCACCGCCGAAGTCATACCGCTGTCCGGCGATTTCTTCGTGCATGGAGGCATCTACCGCGAGGTTTCGCTGCTCCAGCTTCCGGCTGCCTCGATCGACCCGCTCGATTTCGGCGGCCCCGGGGTCTACGCGCACGCCACAAGGATCACGCCGGAAAGCGCAGCCGTCGAAGTCCGCACGAAGCTGCGGAATGCAGGCCCGACGCCTCGAAACCTCACGCTTGCAACCGAGATCCGCGACGCGCGTGGCAAGATCGTGGCCCAAACGGTTCAGCCCGTCATTTTGGCGCCCGGAGCCAGCGAGCAACACGTAGCGCTGGACATTGCCCACCCCCATCGCTGGGACGGCAGGGCCGATCCCTACCTCTACTCGGTCACCTCCATCCTTACGGACGGCAAGACACAGCTAGATCGCGTGACGCAGCCACTGGGTCTTCGCACGTTCCGCTTCGATGCGAATGCCGGCTTTTCCCTAAACGATCGGCATGTGAAACTACGCGGCGTCTCCCGCCATCAGGACGCGCTAGGCTCTGGCTGGGCTCTCACACCGAAACAGCATGCCGAAGACATGGCGCTGATCGAGGAACTTGGCGCAAACACCATTCGCCAGGCCCATTACCAGCATGCCGACGCCTGGTCCGATCTGGCGGACAAAGCGGGCATGGTCGTCTGGGCCGAGCTGCCTTACGTCACCACGCCCAGCGTATCGGGAGGTAAGGGCTCGGACGCTCTGTGGACCAACGCCGAGCAGCAACTGCGCGAACAGATCCGGCAGAACTACAACCATCCCTCGATCCTGATGTGGTCGGTCGGCAATGAAGTGGATTCGGCCAAGGGCTTCGGCCAGAAGGGCGCGCCGCCGCAGCCGCTCGCACTACTCCAGCACCTCAATGCAATTGCAAAAGAGGAGGATCCGGACCGTCCAACGACATTCGCGGACTGCTGCGAGGGCCTCGGCCTTATCCAGACCGCCGGCGAGAAGCTCGCCGGAACGGCGGACCTCATCGGCTACAACCGCTATTACGGGTGGTACTATCCCAACCCGCTGCAGGCACGGGCGGACCTTGGCGACACGCTCGACAAGCTCCACCGCGACCATCCCGCGCTGCCCCTATCGCTGAGCGAATACGGCGCAGGCGGCGCGATCAGCCAGCACAGCGACGACGTGCTGAGCGGCTTCGTCAATTTCGTCGGCCGCCCTCACCCCGAAGAATATCAGGCATGGGTCCACGAACAGACATGGCCGAGCATCGCCAAGCGTGATTTCGTCTTCGCCAGCTGGGTTTGGGCCATGTTCGATTTCTCCAGCGACCTGCGCAACGAAGGCGATGCCGTCGATCTCAACGACAAGGGTCTGGTCACCGCAGACCGCAAGGAGCGCAAGGACGCCTTCTGGTTCTACAAGGTCGCCTGGAGCGATACCCCTGCCCTGCATTTCGCAGGCAAGCGCTATGTCGACCGGGCCTACCCGGTCATGGATGTGAAAGCCTATTCGACTGCCCCGTCCGCGACCCTCACGATCAACGGCAAATCGATCGGCTCGGCGCCTTGCACCGATTTCGTATGCGAATGGAAGAACGTCGTCCTTCGCCCCGGCGCGAACGCGGCAGTGGTCTCAACGACAACGGACGGCAAGACCCTGCGCGACACGGCCACCTGGAACGGCCCTGATCTCGAACGCAATGGCCTGCGGATCAATACCGGCAGCCTTGCCGGGCTGGACCTTGGCACGCGGCATTTCGGCTCGGACACTTTCGTGAAAGGCGGCAAGCCTGTGGTGCTCAACCTCGTGGGCTTCGGCGGCCGCTCGATGGCGCCGATCCGGCAGGTGCAGGCCGCCGACCCGGCGCTGTTCGACTACTGGCGCGATGGCGATGCCTACGCCTACGACATCCCGCTGCCCAACGGCCGGTGGACGGTAACCCTTCATCTGTTCGAACCGCGCAAAACCGCCTCGCCCGATCAGGCGCTTACCGTGAAGGCAAACGGTCAGGCTGTCATCCAGGGCCTCAATATCCTGAAGGAAGCCGGCGCCCCGCTCAAGGAACTGGTCCGCAGCTTCCCGGCCACCGTCGCCGATGGCCGCCTGATCCTCGATTTTTCAAGCGTCTCGGGAAATGCCGCCTTGGCCGGGATCGAGATTTCGCAGTGAACGCCGCAAGCCCGAATTCCTTGGAGAGCAGCATGTTTGACAGGCGCACCTTTCTGGCATCGAGCGCGGCGGCGGCCGCGCTTTCGGCCGGCGGCGTGAGGGCCGCTAATATTCCCGGTGAAATGGTCCAGGTCGATACCCGCACGATTGCCGGCGCGCTGCCGCATGTCTGGGAGGAATGCGTCGGATCGGACCGCGCGGCGATCACCATGCGCGAGGAATGGCGGCAGGACATGCGCTTGGCGGTGACCGAAGCCGGCATCAAGCGCGCCCGGTTCCACGGCATCTTCAACGATGAGCTCGGCGTCTTCGGCAAGAGCATTCTGGAGATGCGCCGGAACGGCGGGCCGAACTGGCTCAATGTCTACCGTGTCTACGACGGCCTGCTCGATGTCGGCGTCTCGCCTTATGTCGAACTCAGTTTCATGCCCGGCAAGCTCGCTTCAGGCAAAACCCAGTTCGGCTTTTACGGCGGCAATATCACGCCGCCGACTTCCGATGCCGAGTATGCCGCCTTCATCAAGTCGTTCACGGCGGCGATGGTGGATCGCTACGGCATCGAAGCCGTACGCAGCTGGCCTTTCGAAGTTTGGAACGAACCCAACCTCTCCTTCTTCTGGACAGCTGACAAGCAGCGCTACTTCGAGATGTACAAGGCCGCCGCGACCGCCATCAAATCGGTCGATCCGCGCATTCAGGTCGGTGGTCCTGCAACCTCGAAGACAGCGTGGATCGGCGATTTCGGGCAATGGTGCGCTGCGAATAACGCCCCGGTCGATTTCTTCGCCACCCATGTCTACGCCGGCGACGATCAAGACGACGTCTTCGGCAAGGGCAGCCCCCGACGCGGCATCAACGACGTCATCCCCGATGCCCTTGCCAATGCCCGGCGCACGATCGATGCCGGTCCCTTCGCGGGCAAGCCGATGTGGCTGTCCGAATGGTCGTCCGACAGCCCGGCGATGATCGCTCACGTCATCGCCAACAGCATGGTGCACTGCGCTGGCATGTCGCAGTGGACCCTCAGCGGCATGTACGAGGAACTCGGCGTCGACGACTACATGCTCAAGGAAGGCTCTATGGGATGGAGCATGATGATCGACGGCATCGCCAAACCCTCGTTCAGCACCTATCGCCTGTTGCATCGCCTCGGGACGCAGCGCCTCGCCGCTCAGGGGCCGGCACTGGCTTCAAAAGACAGGAACGGGCGGATTTCCGTACTCGTCTGGAACCTTGCGGAAGTCGACCAGCCGGGGGGAATCCCGGGCATGACCTCGGAGCGCAAGATCGCAGGTGGGCCCAAGAGGCTGACTCTGCAGCTTGACGGGATCAAGGACCGCAAGACGGCCGAAGTCCGGTTTGTCGATTGGGAACGCGGATCGCCCATGCCGACCTGGCGGGCGATGGGCTCGCCCCGTTATCCCTCGCGCACCCAGATCGCACAGCTGCGCCAGGTTTCTCGGCCGGTGGTGGAAACCCGCCGTCTGAATGCGGACGGCACCCTCACACTCGAACTGCCTCCAGAGGGCCTCGCTCTCGTCGAGCTCGCCTGACCCATGCGCCCCGGCATCAACCCACGAAGGGATGCTGCCGGGGAGCGGCGTTTGCCTCACCAGTTCCACATCGTTCCGTCGTCAAGGCGCGCCACCGGAAGATAGGCCGGCTTGTACGGATACTTCGCCGCCAGCGCCTCGTCGATGTCGACGCCGTGGCCCGGCGTCTCGCCGCAGAACAACTCACCCTTTTCGAAGCGGTAGTCGTGCGGGAACACCGCGTCGGTCTCTTCGGAGTGGCGCATGTATTCCTGGATGCCGAAATTGGGCACCCAGGTATCGAAGTGCAGCGCGGTTCCCATGGTGACGGGCGAGAGGTCGGTGGCGCCATGGCAGCCGGTCCGGATCTGGTAGAGGCCGGCAAGGTCGGCGATCCGGCGCAAGTGCGTCAGACCTCCGGCACCGACTATCGTGGCGCGGATATAGTCGACCAGCTGGTTCTGGATCAGGTCCTTGGCGTCCCAGATCGTGTTGAAGATCTCGCCCACAGCCAGCGGCGTCGTGGTGTGCTGGCGCACCAGCCTGAAGGCTTCCTGGTTTTCGGCAGGTGTGCAGTCCTCCAGCCAGAACAGCTGGAAGGGCTCCAGGGCCTTGCCCAGGCGCGCGGCTTCCATCGGTGTGTAGCGATGATGTCCGTCGTGCAGCAGGTGATGATCGAACCCATATGTTTCGCGAAGCTTTTCGAACAGCTTCGGCACGTAATTCAGCGCCTTGTGCGTATCCCATCCGGTTACCGAAGGCAGCGCCGCGTCGGCAGGCTCGTAGTAGAGCTTGCCCCGGCCGACACCATAGGCATCGCGGATCCCGGGCACGCCGGTCTGGGCGCGGATCGCCTTGTAACCCATGTCGATATACTGGCCCACCGCCTCCACCGTTTCGGCGATGTCGCTGCCGTTGGCATGGCCATAAACCATCACGCCGTCGCGGCTGCGGCCGCCCAGCAGCTGGTAGAGCGGCATGCCCGCCATCTTGGCCTTGATGTCCCACAAGGCCACATCCACCGCCGCGATCGCGCGCATCGTCACCGGGCCGCGCCGCCAGTAGGCGCCGCGATAGAGGTATTGCCAGATATCCTCGATCCGGCGCGGGTCCATGCCGATCAGACAGGGCGCCACGTGATCCTCAAGATAGGCGACCACCGATTTCTCACGCCCGTTGAGCGTGGCATCGCCGATCCCGTAGACGCCCTGGTCGGTCTCGATCTTGAGTGTGACGAAATTGCGGCCCGGACAGCTCACGATCACTTTGGCCGATTGAATTTTCATGTGTCGACTTGATCCCGGCTAGTTTAAAGCACGCTAGATTGCGTTTACCAGTTAGAGAATATTGGTCTTACCACAACGATAAGGTGGAAAGCTATGCCAGGTATCATGGGGGCGAAGCCGCCGCTTGGAGCGGATCCGGCGGCCGACGATGACGGTCGGCTATACCGCCGCGTGGCCAAGGCGATGATCGCCGAACTGCAATCGGGAACTTATGCGGTGGGCGACCGTATGCCGGCGGAGCGCGACATTGCCATCAGCATGGGCGTAAGCCGGCCCGTCGTGCGCGAAGCCATGCTCGCGATGGAAGTACTGGGCCTTGTCGAGGCCCGGCTGGGTGCTGGCACATTCGTGATCCGCCTTCCCGGCGAAGTCGACAACGAACCGGAATTCGCGGTCAGCCCATTCGAACTCGTGGAAGCCAGACTGCTCATCGAGGGGGAAAGCGCGGCTTTGGCGGCGCGCCATATCAGCGATGAGGAACTCCAGCGACTGGAAGAACTCGTCAAAGCCATCCAGCAGGAGAACGCCGAAGAAAATGGCGGCGAGAATGCCGACATGGCCTTCCACATGACGATCGCCAGGGCTGGCCGAAACAGTGCCATTGCCCGGACTGTCGAACAGCTCTGGACACTGCGGTCCACCTCGCCGGAGTGCCGACTGCTGCTTGAGCAAGCCCGGACGGCCAATGTGAAGCCGGTCGTAGAGGAACACCGCGCCATCCTGACCGCGCTGCGAAAGCGTGATCCCGTCGCCGCACGTGAAGCCATGCACGCCCATCTCAATGCAGTGCTTCAGCATCTGCTGTTCGCCGTAGAGGAAGAAGCGGTCGCCGCTGCACGCCAGTCGGTTGCTGCCACGCGCGAACGGTTCCTGCGCACCGGAAGGGACTCGTAGTCGCTTCAATTCTGCGAACTGCGGGCCCCAGACGCATTGCGCTCCGGGGCCCGGCAAAATTCAGGCAGCCATTCCGCCGTCGAGCAGCAACGTGCTACCGGTCATGAACATGGCCATGTCCGATGCGCAGAAAAGAATGGCGCGGGCGATATCGTCTGCGACGCCGACCCGTCCCAGCCGGCTGCTGCCGATGCCGGGGATCGGGCATGCCTTGATGGTTTCCTCATCCCAGTCGGCAATGAACATGGTCTTCTCGGTGAGCGAGAAGCCTGGGGCGACGCCGAGCACGCGGATGCCTTGCGAACCCAGTTCGATTGCCAGCTGCTTCGTCAGTCCCACGACGCCGTGCTTCGAGCTGCAATAAGCGGCCTGACCTTCGGAGATGCCCCGGACACCGGCCAACGAGGCGACATTGACGATCACGCCCCCCTGCCCCCTTGCAATCATCCGCCGCGCGGCTTCCTTTGCGCCAACGAAAGTGCCGCGCAGATTGATCGCGAGGACGTTATCGAACTCTTCGACGTCGAGGTCGAGCAGGGGAGAAAACGAAGGTATGCCGGCGTTGTTGACCCAGATATCCAGCTTGCCGAACCGGCTTTCGGCCAGTTCCGCAGCCGCAACGATTGACGCGACATCGCCTGCATCCAACCGGGTCGAAGTTACATCGGCCGAGTAGAGTTCAGCCAGTTCCTTTGCCGTCGCAGCAGCGGCATCCTCATCGATATCGGCAATAAGAACGGCTGCTCCAGCCTCCGCAAGGCGCCGCGCAGCGGCTTTTCCAAGCCCCCAGGCTGCACCGGTAACGACCGCGCTCCGCCCCTTGAGAGAGATCAGTTGATCAAGCGAGCGATCCGAAACGTCTGGCACTGGCATCCCCATTTCTCCTGTTTTGTTGAGCCCGGCACGGCTGCAGTATTGTTCCAGGAACTGGGACGCCTGGAGGTCTCCTTGGCCAGTTCCTGACTGCACCGCGAAGTCGAATCGCGGCTCAGGCCTGCCTATCTGCAGGCTGGACAGGTTTCAAGTTGTGCGCCACAATATCGCACAAACTGGCATGACCGAAGATTGTTTGCCGGACACGAAAAGGCGCAGGCGAGCTCTTGCCGAGCGCCACAAACGGGAGAGAAGAAATGGTTGCCAATCGTGTCGTCGTCGTCACGGGCGGAGCGTCGGGCATCGGGCTCGGAGTCTCGCGGCTATTTGCGAGCAAGGGCCACCCCGTCGCAATGCTCGACGTCCAGGAGGAAGCCCTGGAACGCGAAAGTGAAGCGCTCCGGGCGCAGGGCGCGCGCATTGTCGCCCGCAAAGTCGATGTTTCCGATCGGGCGAGTGTAGAAGCCGCTTACGCTGCGGTACGCGAAGAACTCGGCCCGATCGCGATCGTGGTCGCCAACGCCGGCATTTCCGAAGGCATTCGCTTTCAGGACGTGACCGTCGAAACCTGGCAGCGCATGATCGACATCAACCTGACCGGTGTTTTCCATACGGTTCAGGCAGCCCTGCCCGATATGGTCGATGCCAACTGGGGCCGGGTTATCACCATCTCGTCTCAGGCGGCGCAGTCCGGGGCAGCAGACCGCGCGCATTATTCCGCCGCCAAGGCCGGCGTGATCGGGTTGACGCGCTCCCTCGCCCGCGAATTCGCCGGCCAGGGTATCACCGTCAACACCATTCCCCCCTCGGTCGTCGCCACGCCCATGGCCGAAGCCGGTATTGCAGCTGGCACCTTCCCGCCGCTGGAAGTCATCTCCCAGCACATCCCGATCCCGCGCCCCGGTACGCCCCACGATATCGCAGCGGCCTGCGAATACCTCGCCTCGGACGGCGCCAGCTACGTCACCGGCCAGGTACTCGCCGTCAATGGCGGGATGTTCATCGGATAAAGGTGGATCACCGGCGACGGCATCGGGCGAGGGTCTTGCTTGGCACTGTCGCCGTTCCACCTGAAAATGCCTGGGAGCGAATGCAATGAGCAAGCCATCAGAAGCCCGAAAGCTGCGCGTGGTGCAATGGGCCACCGGAACAGTTGGCGCAGCAGCCATGCGCGCCGTTCTGACTCATCCCGACATGGAACTTGTCGGGGTCAAGGTCTACTCGCCCGCCAAAGAAGGCAAAGATGCCGGAGAGCTATGCGGAATGCCGCAAACCGGAATCAAGGCGGTTCACGATCTGGCGTCGGTACTGGCGCTCAGGCCAGACTGCGTACTCTATATGCCCGAGCACACCGATTTTAACGATGTCTGCGCTCTTCTGGAAAGCGGCATCAATATCTCGTCGACGCGGGCGGAGTTCTTCCATCCCGGCAGCATGGATGCGGCCATTCGCGAACGTATCGAGGCAGCCTGCGCCGCAGGGAATGCGACGCTGCACAGCTCCGGCAGCAGCCCCGGCTTCATAACCGAAGCTCTGCCTCTGGTCCTCCTGTCACTGGCCCGGCGCCTCGACCTTCTCACCATCGATGAGTTCGCCAATTGCATCGACGGCTGCTCCGAGGAAATGCTGGTCGGCATTATGGGCTTTGGCGAAACGCCAGAAGTGTTTGCCCAGCGTCCGTTTTACGAGCGCGACGAGGTCTTCAATCACTCATTGCGTGCCCTCGCACAAGCAGTGGGTATCGAGATCGAGCGGTTCGAAGTTTCCAGCGAAGTGGCGCTCGCCAAAGTTCCGGTCAAACTCCATGAAAGCACTATTCCGGCAGGCTCCGTTGCGGGGCAGCGAATGGTCACCACCGGCTATCGCGGCGGAAAGCCCGTCATGCGCTTTCGGTGCAACTGGTTCGTGACCGACCAACTCGATCAGCACTGGGAACTTCGCGGAGACGGATGGCGGGTCACGGTTGAAGGCGACACGCCGCTCGACATCAGCATCGGCTTTCCCATCCCGCATGGTGAACGCCAAGGCACCCTCCCCAACCTGACGGCGCACCGCCCTGTCAACGCAGTACCCGGCATCTGCGCCGCTCCGCCTGGTATCGCCACGACTGCGGCCTTGCCGCAGGTGCTCGCACACTTGGGTTGAACAAACGCCCTTCCGTCTTGGCCCGCATTACCGTGTGGCAATACCAAAAGATTTCCGGAGAGAACCGATATGCCCAGAACCGAGCGTGCGCGCCTGCGCCGACCGGCAGGTCAATCCGCGAGCGTGGCCATTGCATTGGCCTGTTTTGGCGCAGGGATTGCGTCGATTTCCGTCTCGTCGGCCTCTGAAGCAGCACCACCGCCCCCGAAACCCGAACGCGTGGACATCGTAACACTTCCCTTGCCTCCCACCGCGCCATCCGAAGCCGCCGGTGCCTGCTCGTCAGACGTCAATCCGCGAGGAACCGGCTGCATGACCGCCGCCGATGACGGCATTGTCGAAGGCCCTGCCTACATGGGAGATGCCAGACACGTCCTTCTCACCGTCCAGTTTACCGGGGCGCCTGCGGCACCGGGCACTGGCTCCATGTACGATGGCCCACAGGTCATCGCCATCAAGACCGACGGCACAGTGTTTTCCAATGGCGACGCCTGGAAATGCATAACGTGCGGCGTGCCGGCCGAGGCCCGCCGCGACGCGAACCCCGCTTCCACCAACGAACACGGGCGCCGCGTCCCGCAGGGCGCCGGGTGGTTGAGCCTGGACCATCCCCAGGCATTTCCCGGCGATACGAAGATCATCGCGGGGACCAACGTCGTCGACTGCGGCAAATACAAGCTGACGGAGGATCGCTGTACACCCGATCGCATCCGTATCTATCCGATCCGCTGGAATGCAACGGCAGATGGAAGCGGCCCCGGCGGCTCGATGCGCGAATTGCGCCTCAATCCCGATGGCCAGCATCTGATGTGGAGCCATATGAATGCCACCGGGCCCGACATCGACCAGCACGGTCTCGTCGGCAAGCTCAGGTTCAACCCAGCGCCGCGCAGCGGCCTGCCGTTGGCACCTCGCTACGAGCTAGACGATGTCTGGGTACTGACCAATGCCACCTCGCCGGACTTCGCTCCGTTTCGCGAAGACCCCAAAAAGCCGGGTCGCCTGATCCATAATCCGCCCAAAGGCGTGATTGGCGAGGCAAGAGGATGGACGCGTGACGGAAGAAACGCCGTCGGCATGGGCATGCCCGCATCCGGCAACGTGGACATGTTCATCACCAGCCTCCAATCCGGCCAGTCGCAGCGGCTGACATCGGCCCCCGGCTATGCCGATCCCATCCTGATGTCCCCCGACGACAAATGGTTCGTGGTCTTCGATAACCGCACGGTTGATCGGCACATGTACTACGGTGCCATGCAGGACATCCCTCCTCTGACCGATGAGCTGACGCGCATCATCATGCTAAGTGCTCAGTTCGGCTATCGCAACGGCATGCGCCGCTTCTTCCAGCCAATCCTCATCGACAGGTGGGGCGATCGAGGGGACTATCGCGGTCAACAGCTTAATGCTGGCGACGGTGCTCCCGGCAGCCCCAGCGATCCCAACTGGAACGCGCGCGCTGATCCGGCATGGTCGCCCGATGGCACGAATGTCGTCTATTGGCAGGCGCTGGTGACTTCGCCCGACTGCGGCGGCGCAAATCCATTACCCTGCCCGATCTCGAACGAACCGGGCGGAAGGCATACGCGGCTGATGATCGCACGATTGCCCGAGCGCTCCCCCTTACCTCTTGGCCGCAAAGTTGCACCGGCAGTGCTCTCTGTGCCCTGGGGGACTCGATATCGCGCAGGAGATCCGATGCCGAAGCGGTATCCTTCCGCACCCGCTGGAAAGTTCACAATGGAAGGCTGGAAGGGCGGCAAGGCTCTTGTCGAAATCCGCAAGGCCGCGAATGGTCGAATTACCTATGTTTCGGCAACATACAGCGGCTTCACAGACGATGGCACTCACATGATCGATGGAACGGAGAGCGCCGAACTATTGATGCAGGAGGGGCGCCCCCGGATAGTCTGGCATTCGAATTTGCGTTCAAGCGGCGCGCAAACCGGTACAAAAAGGACTTCGGAACCAGGCGGCTTCATCATCAGCCCTCTAGGAGAGCCGTTGGAAGGTGACCTGACTACGACCATCGACGGGAAGACGTTCAGGAAACCTGCTCCGGGGACTTAAATCACCGATCCAGATTTCGGTCAGTGGGATTGATGGTTGGGTTGCACCGACAGGTAATCACCGCCCTCGAAAGAGAAAACCGTAACCTTCGATCCCATACTCCCCCGGATATGCAACACCAATAACTTCCGAGCGGAGATGAGCGCGCGGTCAACCGCCCTCATCCAAGCCAAAACCTGCTGCTCTTTGATGTCTGACGCCTAGTTGCCCGATTGGCTGAGGCTGGGACTTTCCCGCCCGGCAGCTACCCGGAACACCAAAGCGATACCTGCCGCTGCCATTCCGTGGGCTATTTCGAAACCGATGGCATAACGGGCAAAGAAGGCGCCCCCTATCGGAGCCGCCACGTTCACTATAGTAGCAGGGTGTGAACGACCGCGATTTCGACAAGCGCCTCGGCGCCCGCGTACGCACCGAGCGCAAGAGCCGGGGTTGGTCGCTCGATGCGTTGGCGGAACGCGCCTCCGTGTCGCGCGCCATGATCCACAAGGTCGAGAACGGCGACAGCAGCCCGACCGCCAACCTGCTCGGCAAGCTCTCGGGTGCATTCGGCCTCAGCATTTCGACGCTCATGGCGCGTGCCGAAAACGGGCAAGGACGGCTGCTTCGCCGGGCCGACCAGTCAGTCTGGGTCGATCCCGAGAGCGGCTACCGGCGCCAGCACATCTCGCCCCGCTCCGATCTACCGCTCGACCTCGTCGAGGTGACGTTGCCGCCCGGAGCATCCGTGCCGATGCCGGCGTCAGCCTATGCCTTTCTGCGTCAGCTCATCTGGGTGCTGGAAGGCGATCTCGTGTTCCTGGAAGGCGACACCCACCATGCTCTCGGTGCTGGCGATTGCCTCGAACTCGGCCCTCCGACCGACTGCGAATTTCGCAATGCGACCGGCGTGGAATGCCGCTACGCCGTCATGGCGCTTCGCGCGTCATGAGCCTTGCAAGCATTGGTCCACTATATTAGATGGCGATGGCCACTATGATGGACGAGGCCTAGCATGAACATTCGCGATGCCGTTCCGGCCGACGCCGATGCGATCACCGCCATCTATAACGATGCCGTCGCCAACACGACGGCGATCTGGAACGACACGCTCATCGAGCCGGCCAACCGGCTCGCCTGGCTCGCTGATCGCGCTAAGCAGGGCTATCCCGTCCTCGTCGCCGTCGATGAGGCAGACGCGGTGGTCGGTTACGCTTCATTCGGCGACTGGCGGGCGTGGGACGGTTATCGCCACACCGTCGAGCATTCGGTCTATGTGCGCGCCGACCAGCGCGGCGTCGGCATCGGCAAGCTGATGATGGTCGCGCTGATCGATCGCGCTAGCTCGATCGGCAAGCACGTCATGGTGGCCGGCATCGAGGCGACGAACACCGGCTCGATCAAGCTGCATGAAAAGCTGGGCTTCGAGAATGCGGGCGTGCTGCGGCAAGTCGGCATGAAGTTCGGCAAATGGCTCGACCTCACCTTCCTCACCCTGGCGCTGGACGCCCGCCCGACCCCAGACGTCTGATGGCGAGGCTCGTCCTGGCGCTGTTGGTCGCGGCTAGCGCCGCGCTCGTGACGAACTCGGGCGTCGGGCGACTCGTCCTGCCGAATAACCGGACCGTCTGCACCTTGGCACCGGCTTTTGGCGGCTGAGTGACCGACAGGGGTCGAGGACAGCCGATCCTGGGTCCAAATTGGTGTTTGCGATTGCCCGCATTCAACGTCAGCGCGCGCAGGAAAAACTTAGCCATTGATCTAACTTTTCGGACTGGCTATAGTTAGCTATATGGATAACCAATCTGTAGAGCTAGATGGCATTTTCCATGCGCTGTCGGATCCGACACGCAGGGCCGTGCTCGCTCGTCTGGGCAGAGGCACCGCCACAGTCGGTGAGTTGGCGCAGCCGTTCGACATGGCTCTGCCGTCGTTCATGAAGCACATCGGCGTCTTGGAGAGATCGCGCCTGATCGTCTCCCGAAAAGCCGGCCGGGTCCGGACCTGCGCGCTCGATCGTGAGCGACTAATCGCCGCCGAACGCTGGTTCGGCGAACAGCATCTGCTCTGGCAGACCCGCTACAGCAAACTCGACAGCCTTTTGGCGAGCATTAAGGGAGACGATAATGACGTCTGATCTACGGTTCGATTTTAACGCCGACCAAGCGAGCGGTACGCTGACGATCGCACGCGAATTCGATGCCGGGCGCCAACTCGTCTGGGACTGCCATACGAAGCCGGAGCTTCTCGACCAGTGGTTCGCGCCGAAGGGCCTGACCACGCGGACAAAGTACATGGATTTCCGCGACGGGGGCTACTGGCATTACGCGATGATCACTCCGGACGGGCAGAACTTCTGGAACCGCCTCGACTATCTGTCGATCGACCCGATCGACACCTACACCGCCATGGACGGCTTCTGCGACGAGAGCGGCGCGGTGAACCCTGACATGCCGCGATCGAAATGGAGCGTCGCATTCACCGATGCGGATGATCGGACCCTCGTGACGACCATCGTTCAATACGATTCTCCGGACGGCCTCCAGAAGGCAATCGATATGGGCCTAGAGGGCGGCATGGCGTCGACGTTGGAGCGTTTGGATGACCTGCTGCCGGCGCTGAAGGGGCACTGAGCTCGAACCATTCCAGAGTGCACCTGGCCCGCGAAGTGTCTTTCTCTCAAGCCAAGCGAGCGTCCGCTTTTGGCGGCGCTCGTTTGGTCGCTCAATGACCAGCATGGGTCGACGGCGGGAAGGCCGCAAGGCGCCCAAGCCGTCCATTCGGCAGTCATTTTGCCGACCCTGAAAATGGACGGTGAGTTCTGTTAAAGAAGCGTCCGGACGAATGGCTGAAATGGCGAATTGGCTAGCCAGTCCGAACGGCTCGGCGTAAATTCCGACGCTGATTGTCGCGCCTTATCACCGCAAAATGTTACCACGCGGCAGGTCATGCCATCTCGGGCGGGTTTGATCTTCAGGAAAGCGCCCTAGTGACGGGAGAAGCGCGCGCGGTGGGTTGTCGGGGTGGAGCTGAGGTGGCGTTGGAATGCGCGTCGAAGCTTCTGCTCGTCACCGTAGCCTGATTGGACGGCGACACTCTTGAGCGGAAAATTCGTCTCTTCAAGGGCCCTGCATGCAGCCTCCAACCGCATCCGCTCGACCGTTTTGGCAGGCGTTTGACCAACCTTTTTCAAATAGGTGCGCGCGAAGGTGCGCGGAGCCATGCCTGCTTGGTCCGCAAGGCGGGGAACCGACAGGTCCGATGCGAGATTGGCGGCCATCCAGGCGTGCAGCTCGACGAAACCGTTGTCTCGTGTCTGCGCGGCAAGGGGTACGCTGAACTGCGATTGCCCGCCCGCTCGCTTCATGAACACCACCATCTGCCGTGCGGCATCGATCGCTACTCGCGGGCCGAAATCTTCCTCGATAAGGGCAAGCGCAAGGTCAATGCCAGAACTGACACCCGCGGATGTCCATAACGACCCGTCCCGAATGAAGATGCTGTCCGCATCAACTTCGAGCGTGGGATGTCGCCCCTTCAACTTGTCCAGCCATGCCCAATGCGTCGCCACCTTGCGACCATCGAGTTGACCTGCCGCCGCCAATAGAAACGCACCGGTGCACACCGAACACAGACGCCGTACCGAGTCCGCGCGAGCGAGGATGAAGTCGCGCAGCGCCGGGTCGACGTCGTATTCGTCACCCCAGCACCCGCCCGGTGCGATCAGCGTGTCGATCGGCAAGTCTGCGAGAGACGCAGTCGAGACCGTGACCACGGGCAGCCCCGAACTGGTGACGATCGCGCCGCCGAAACCTGACGCGACAATCGTCTCATAGCGGGCGACATCTCCCACAGCGGCGCTCCGATTGGCAGTGGTGAGCGCCTGTAGCGGTCCGGCAAGGTCTAGAAGGTTCATACCGTCATGGGCGAGGAGGACCACCCGCAAGGATCGTGCAGTGCGTCCAACAGGCATGTCGATGGCAGCGTCAATCATGGAAGCCGGGATACTCGAATCCGAGTGCTACACCATAGGCCGTCTGCCTGCCGTATGACCGGGCGATATCGGTCAGTACGTTGTCCAGGGCGAGTGCAGGCTTGTCGGTGGGAACTGCTACGGTGCGCATATTCTGTCCCTCGGCAGGAGCATCGGGCAGAACGGTCAAGCCGTGCAGTGTCTGCACGGGCGCCTGACCGGCACCGATTGCATAAGCCCGCCCCCGGCCGGTGCGGCTATAAGCGTCAGCTGCAAACGCCAAAGCGACCTCGTCCACGCCCGTGCTGACCGGAAACCCGAAGGCCTGCGTCTTGTGGAACCAGCGATTGAAATATTCTGTCACTGCAAAAGCCGACAGATTGCGGCCGAGTTTTGGATGAAAACGCCGACTGTCATGGACCAGGCTCCAGTCCGATGCGCCGATCTTCGATGCAATCGAAGCGGCGCGCTCATGCCCCGCAATCGCCTCTACCAGTGCCAGTGACGTGGGTATGGCGGCACTGATCCCCGCGCTGGAAACTATCGTTCCATCCGCAACGTAGCGGCGGTTATCGACCCAGTGAATATTTGGATATTGCTTGCGGCGATAGCCTGCCGTTGCCCAATGCGCAGTGGCGCGATGTCCGTCCATCACGCCGCTGCCAGCAAGCACGAGTGCGCCGTCGCAGATGCTCACCAGCGTAGCGCCCTTCGCCGCCTGCTCCCGGATCCAGGCAAGCAAGGCAGGGGCATCGCGCCGGGATACCGCCGGGACCACCACATAGTCTGCCCCCTCCGGATATTGCCCATCGAATTCGGCCGTGGAGGCCTGCGGCTGAAGGCGTAGGGCAGGTCGCATCGTCATCGGCTCTTGCTTGGTCGCAACCGCGATAACCTCTCCGATATCGGCTTCGCGCAGAATTCCGTAAGGGATGACATAGTCGGTCAGTTCGGTTCCACTGTTCTCTCCGACGACGGCGATGACAGGCCGCGTGCGGCCAATGCGCGCCTGATAGGGCGTGATACGCTCGTCGACTGTTTGCGGGGCGGCACGATTCTGTTTGGCCGTTGCGCTCGCTGCCATTGAACCGCAACCGATGATCAGGCTTGCTGCGGAGAAGAGAGCCATTGAGGCGCGAACACTGCGGTTGAAATACATGATAGAGCCGTTCCGAGTGAAAGTAGCTACTCTCATGGGCTTAAACACGGACCGCTCAAATGCCGATGTTCCGTCATTTTCTGCCAGTGTGGTCAGCCACAACCACGGCGGAACAGATCAAGCTCAACTTCGGATGGCAGCGGAATGGCACCTGTGCACATATCCCGGGCGAAAAGCTGTCGCGCAGAAAACGGCCATCTTGAGCACCCAGGATCGCAAAGCGGACGGGCTGCACCTAAGAGTCGAAAATTAAGGGCTGAAAGTCTTGAATGGGTCGGCCCTTCTCTCACGCGTTCTACCTGTGGCCATCATGGCCCTAGGAGATGTGTCATGGGACTATCAGAGTTTGATCCCGCCGCTCGCGACCGGGTATCATGGAACGCTGGGCGGAAGGTTGGCGCGAAGCGAGCGCTCAAACCCCGTCAAATCTGGGCAATCCGTTTCTTTCTCGATCAGCATGAACGAGTTCGGGACAGAGCCCTCTTTGACCTCGCCGTAGATAGTAAATTGCGCGGATGCGATCTGGTGAAGATCAGGATCAGCGACATCGTTTGTGACCGGAAAATTCGGACGCGGGCAACGGTGGTTCAGCAAAAAACCGGCAGGCCAGTACAGTTTGAACTGATGGACGATGCTCGTGCCAGCCTACTCAAATGGCTGGAACTGCGGGGTGGGTCCTTGGAGGACTTTGCTTTCCCTAGCCGAACCGATCACGCGGCCCACATAAGCACCAGGCAATATGCTCGCCTTGTTGACGAATGGGTCACGGGAATCGGACTGCCCTGCGAAGATTATGGCACCCACTCTCTGCGGCGAACCAAGGCGTCGATCATCTACAAGGCGACTGGAAATCTCCGCGCCGTCCAGATTTTGCTTGGGCACACGAAGATCGAAAGCACGGTCAGATACCTCGGCATGGACGTGGAGGATGCTTTGACGCTCGCAGAAGGCACTGAAATCTGAGATTGGCTGGCTCCTTGCGGGTGCGAGGAGCCAGGCCCTTGCCGTAGCCGCTACCGCCTATTCTCAGCCATTCAGCGGTTAGGTAATCGATCTTGAAATCCGCCGTTCATGGGAAATGGGGGCCGATCAACAGAATGAGTTCGCTCTGGCAAAAATAAACGAAATATCGTTTGGTCGGCCCGGTGCATCGAGAGTGTCCCGCCATGGGCATGGGCGATCTGGCGCGCGAGGCTGAGGCCGACACCGGTACCTTCAGCCTTGGTCGTGTGGAACGGCCGGAAAATCGCGTTTTCATTGCCGGGCGGGATGCCGTTACCGTTGTCGCGCACTTCCAGACTAGACCCGCGTCTGAGCGGCGCACGGTGATCTCGATGCGTGCACCGCCGCCGCGATCGGTCGCCGCCGCTTCCGCGCCGTTCTGGATCAGCGCCCAGAGAGCCTGACTGACCTGATCGCGGTCCACCGGCCATGAAGATACATCTGCCACGTCAAGTGACAGCGCCACGTGCGGCCAGCGGACCTCGAACAGCCGGGCAATGTCCCCAACCAGTTGCATGATCGGGACCGGACGGATGCTCGGTTCGGGCAATCGCGCCAACAGGCGGTAACCTTCGACGAAACGTTGGAGCCCTTCCACATGGCGAGTCAACGTGCCCATGATTTCGCGCAGCAGCGGCTTGTCCGTAACCGGACGATCGATGGCGGCAAGACCGCTTTCGGCCAGCGAGGCGACCGGGGCGAGGCCGTTCAGCAATTCGTGGCCGAGGACCTGGATCATTTCTGCGGTCGCCCGCGCTTCCGCCGCGCGTTCTTCCTGCTCGATGTCGATAAGGGTGACCACGGTGTGGTTTTCTGCCGGCAGTTGGACCCGATCGATCCGCCAACTACGTCCTTCGTGGCGGAAATGGCTGGTCTCGCCATCGGTCAGCGCAGTCGGCAAGGGCAGCACTCTGTCGTCGGTCGCGAAAATCCGTCGCGCCGCCCGGTTCAGCGCCCGCGCACTCCCGCCCTCAATGGCGAGCATCGGCGTGGGTGCGGCATCGAGCAACAGGCGATGTGAATCGATCCGCTTTGCCAAGGGTGCCGCTGTCATGACTACGGGCGCGCCGTCGAGGCCGGAACGCCAGGCGTGAAGCAGTACGATCCAGACCGCGACCAACCCGGCGCCGGTCAGCGTGCCCCACATACCCCGGTGCCAGGCCTCGCTCGCCACCACACCGCTGAGAGCAAGCGCGATCCCGGTCAGGATCGCTCGTAACCTAGAGCCCATAGCGCGCCATGCGGCGATAGAGAGCCCCGCGGCTGAGACCCAGGGCACTGGCAGCGTGCGTCACATTGTGGCGGTGTTCGCGCAGGGCCGCCTCGATCATCGATTTTTCGGCATCGGTAAGGTCGAAACTGGCTTCCACCACGCCGCCAGCGACCTGCAGCACGGGCAATGCCAGCGCGGCAGCATCAATCGTGCCGTTTTCCGCCAGTAGCACCGCGCGTTCGATGGCCAGAGCAAGACCGCGCACTTCATCCTCCCACACCGTCGCGCGGATCGCCTCTTCGGCCGCTGCCGTCAGCTGGGGTGTGGGCCGCGCGAAGCGTTCCGCCGCCAGGCGCGCAAAGTGCCGGGCCAGCAGGACGCTATCGCCCTCCCGCTGGGCGAGCGGCGGCATCGGGATTTCGATAGTCGCGATGCGCCGCCGCAAGGCCGGCGTCAGGTCGGCAAGATCGTCAGCAATCGCAATGCAGCGGGCGGAAGGCGGCAGGCGATCCAACAGGCGCGCCTGCACCACTTCGCCGAGCTTGTCAGGATAGCGCAGGATCACCGTGCCGACACTGTCCTGCAAGCGGGACCACGCACTCTCATCGCGCAGATCGATCCTTGGTGGCTGCCCCAAGGCCTGCCCCGAAGCGGCATGAACCGCCATTGCCGTAAGCGTGCGTCCGCTACCGGACGGTCCGGTTACCGTCACCCCGGCAGGCGTCGGCCCAACGCGCTGGACAAGTTCGCGCAGAGCCTGCATCGCCGTGCTTTCACCCAGCAAGCGAACGGGTTCTGCATCGACCGCCGTGAAAGTCGGGACGGGGCCGGCAGACGCCTCACGCGCAACGGCAGCCTCCACTTTGGCCACGAGTTCGCTGTTCCGCCAAGGCTTCATGACAAAGTCCCGCGCCCCCGCCTGCATCGCCGCAACCGCGATCCGAATGCCGCTGTGCGCGGTAATGACGACAACACAGGCTGCCGGATCGTCCGCCATGATCCGCGCGAGCAAGGCGAGCCCTTCCTCTCCGTTCGATTGGCCGGGGGTAAAATTCATGTCGAGCAGGATGGCGTCGAACCGCCGACTGGCAAGGCGCGATAGCGCCTCTTCCGGTCCGCCGGCAGTATCGAGCCGGCGCCCGGCCATGCGAAATGCGATCGCCATGGCCCCAGCCACGGCAGGGTTATCGTCGATCAGGAGAATCGCACCGTCGCTTGACAGGCCGCCCGACTGTCCATTTGCGGACAGTGTGTTCGCCAGCGGACGGTCATCGGAACCGGCATGTTCAAAAACTCCAGCATTCATCGGTGTTTAGGCTTTCCGGCGGAGATGAGTGACACTGCCTCCATGATGACCGAACAGCCCGTACATGCAACCGTTTCCCCCGGCGCGGAGATGGATCGCAAAGTTGAGCGCCGCCGCGCTCCGCTATGGCGGCGGCCCGCCGTTCTGGCGATTGCCGGGAGCGTGGTGGCTGCGGTGCTGCTTTGGCGGTTGCTCCCCGCCAGCGGATCAACCGATATTGCTGCTGCCCAGATCGAAATCGGCACCGTAAGCCGCGCGCCTTTCGCCGACTATCTGCCGGTGCGCGCGACGGTCGCACCGAAAGTCACCACGCTGGTCGGCGTGCTCGCAGGTGGGCAGGTTGAGAAACTGCTCGTGCAGGACGGCGCCATGGTTTCCGAAGGTCAGCCGCTGGCCTCGCTGGCTAACCCCGAACTCCGGCTCGACGTGCTGACCCGCGAGGCGCAGATCGCCAGCCAGCTTGGCGGCTTGGCGGGCGAAAACCTCGGCATCGAGCGCAACCGTATCGATCGCGCCGGACAAGTCGCGCAGGCCAATTACGATCTCATCAAGGCGCGCCGCGAACTGGCGATCCGCCAGCAGCTTTACGATCAAGGCTATCTCTCCGACGCCGGCGTGCGCAGCTATGCCGAAGAGGCGGCCTACCAGCAGAAGCGACTGGCCCAGTTGCAATCGGGTAGCACGCGGGAGGCGGGCATCACCGCCACCCAGGGGGCCCGGCTCAATGACACGCGCGGCAGGCTGGAAAGCAATCTCGCCGCCGTGCGCGCCAGCCTTGATGCGCTGACAGTCCGCGCGCCGATGGACGGTCGCCTCACCAACTTCACGATCCAGCCCGGACAGGCACTGAAGCCGGGCGATCCGGCCGGGCAAGTCGATAGCGAAGGCTCGTGGAAGCTGACCGCCGATGTCGACGAATATTACCTGCGCCGTGTCGCCGCAGGTCAGAGAGCCGCTTTGGACGGCGCCCGCCTGACCGTCTCGAAAGTCCTGCCCGCCGTGAAGGATGGTCGTTTCCGTACGGAACTGGACTTCGCAGGCGCCCCGCCCGCCGGGCTCAATCGCGGGCAGACGCTCGATATCCGCATCACTCTGGGCAGCACCGCGCCTGCGCTGGTCGCCCCGGTCGGCGGCTGGCTGGAAGCGAGTGGCGGCACCTCGGTTTTCGTACTCGACGCCGATGGCGCCCATGCTCGCCGCCGTGCGGTGAAAACCGGCCGCCGAAATCCCGAACAGGTCGAAATCCTCTCCGGCCTTCAGCCGGGCGAACGCATCGTCACCTCCAACACTTCGTCGGTCACCGGCGACATCCTCAATCTCCGCTAACAGGGAACTACACCCATGATCCGACTGGAACAGATCCAGCGCCGCTACGTCTCCGACGAAGTGGAGACGACCGCGCTTCGCGATATCGACCTTGAGGTCGCTGCCGGCGAATTCCTCGCCATCATGGGGCCTTCGGGCTGCGGCAAGTCCACCCTGCTCAACACGCTGGGCACGGTCGACCGGCCCACCGGCGGCCGCTATCTGTTTGGCGAACAAGATCTGGCCGCAATGGGCGAGAAGGATCTGGCGAAGTTTCGCGGCTCCACGCTCGGCTTCGTGTTCCAGAGCTTCAACCTGATCGACGAACTGACCATCGAGGAAAACGTCGCCCTCGGCCTCGCCTACCGCGCCAATGGCGGCGACCGCCGCGCGCGGGTTTCGGCGGCGATGGACAAAGTCGGCATCGCCCACCGCGCCCGCCACTTTCCGCACCAGCTTTCGGGCGGCCAGCAGCAGCGCGCCGCCATCGCCCGCGCCATCGTCGGCGATCCTAGGCTGATCCTGGCGGACGAACCGACCGGTAACCTCGACACCGCCAATGGCGAGCAGGTGATGAACATCCTTCAGGCCCTCAACGACGAAGGCGCGACCATCGTCATGGTCACCCACTCGCCCAGCCATGCCGACATGGCCAAGCGCCGTATCGATATGCTCGACGGGCGCATCGTCGCCTCGGCCATGCGATCGATCTGAGGGGGCCAAGGATGAACCGCTTCGCCCTGCTTTCGCTCTACCGCTCGCTCACTCGCCACAAGCTCTATGCCGCGCTCAACGTCGGCGGACTGGCGGTGGGGATCGCGGTGTTCCTCGTCCTCAGCCTCTATGCCCGGTTCGAGACCAGCTACGAAAAATGGCTGCCCCGCCATGACGGCATCTATGTGGTGCAGACCGTGTGGAACATCCCGGAAAGCCCGTTCAACGGCGCCTATTCCTACACGATGGGCGGCCTGCTGGAACAGATGCGCGAGGATTTTCCCGGTATCGTCGGCACCCGCATTCTCGGCGGCGAGGGCGGCGGCGCCGTCATCCGGCGCGGCGCGGCGCATACCGTCGATCTGGCCCTCGTCGATCCCTCGTTCTTCGAGGTGTTCGATCTTCCGATGCTAAGCGGCAGTGGGAAGGCCCTGGAACAACCGGGCAATACGCTGATCAGCGAGACCCTCGCGCATCGCTATTTCGGTGAAAGCGATCCCATCGGCCAGGTGCTGACGATCGGAACCGACAGGACCGAAAACTACCGCGTTGCCGGCGTCTTTCGCGATCTGCCGAAGAACAGCGACCTGAAGCTCTCCGTACTGGTGCCGATGCGTAAGGGAGCGCTGAACGATAACTGGTACAATTGGGGCGGCACGTCCGTCAAAACCTATCTGCGTTTCGGCACGCCCGCCGATGCCCGGGCATTCGCGCAGAAGCTGCCAGCCTTTGTAGACCGCCGCGCGCTCAGGGACTTGGGCAAGGATGCATGGAAAACGCTGCAACTCTCGTTTCTTCCCATCGCAAAGGCCCATCTGGAGCCTGAAGGACGTGCCAGCGCGTCGGGAAAAATCACCGTCGTCACCCTCGCCATCGTCGGTCTGCTGACCTTGCTCGTCGCCATCGTGAACTACGTGAATCTGTCCACGGCCCGCGCCGCCTTGCGCGCACGCGAAGTCGCCATGCGCAAGGTCCTTGGCGGCGACCGCAATGCCCTTTTGCGACAGTTCCTCAGCGAAGCCATGCTAACCGTTGCCGTGGCGGCGCTGTTCGGCCTGATCCTCGCCGAACTCGGCCTGCCGCTGGTCAATGCCGCAGGCGGGCTCTCGCTCGCCATTCCCTACGGGCAGGTCATCCCCGCCCTGGCCGTGCTGATCGTCGTCGTGGGACTGGCCGCCGGTTTCTATCCCGCCATCGTGCTTTCCCGCTTCCCCGCCGCAGCGGTCCTCGCCTCGGCCAGAAGCCCCGGCGGCGGACGATCCGGAACCCGTCTGCGCGAAGCGCTCGTCGTTCTCCAGTTCGGCCTCGCGATAGCCTTCATAATCGCCACGACCGTGCTGGTTACGCAGACACGCCATGTCCGCCAGTCCGATCTCGGCTTCCAGCGCGAGGGGTTGCTGGTAGTGCGGTCGTTCACCACCGATCTCCTAGACGCTGCGCAGCGCCGCGCGATCGTTTCCGAGATGCGCGCTTTGCCGGGAGTTCGCAGCGTCGCCATCGCCAATAGTGCAGCAGGCGGCAGCGGAGAGAACAACGCCATCAATGTCCCGCTGCCCGGCGTCGCGGGATCCGGACCTTCGCTGCGCTGGGTCGCGACAGGCCCTGATTTCTTCGCGGTCTATGGCGCGAGGCTGCTCGCCGGGCGGCTGTTCGACGAGGCTCACCGCGACGACGATGTCCGCTCCCACGGTTCCGGCGAAGCGATCAACATCGTCATCAATCGCCGTGCCATCTCCACGCTGGGCTTCCGCTCCGCGCAGGATGCCGTGGGCAAGACCGTTGGCGGCGGCACCCCCCGCACGATCATAGGCGTCGTCGAGGACATGCGTTTCTTCTCCCCGCGCGAGCCCAACAGCGCGGCTTACTATATCTATTATCGCGAGCCGGAGAGGCTCAGCACGCCGGTCGTCTCCGTGCGTTTCCAGGGCGACCCACGCGTGACACTCGACCGCCTGCGCCAACTGTGGCAGCGGATGGCCCCGCAAGTGCCGTTCGACGCTGCGACCGCTGACACCCAGCTTGGCAAGTTTTACGAGGCGGACGACCGTGCGACCCGGCTTTTCGCCATCGGCGCAGGACTGGCCGTGCTCATCGGCTGCGTCGGTCTCTGGGGGCTGGCTTCCTACAACACCCAGATGCGGATCAAGGAAATCGGCATCCGCAAGACGCTGGGCGCATCCTCCGGCGATATCGCCAAACTGCTGGTCGGCCAGTTCCTGCGCCCAGTGCTGCTGGCCAACCTGCTTGCCTGGCCGCTTGCCTTCGCGGCGATGCGGACCTGGCTGGCCGGGTTTGACGACCGCATCGCGCTTTCCCCGCTCTTCTTCATCGGGGGAAGCCTGTTGGCGACAGTGATCGCGGTGCTGACGGTTTTGGGGCAATCGCTTCGCGCCAGTCGTGCGGCTCCGGCCTGGGCGCTTCGTCATGAATAAGCGAGCGGTATGGTTGGTTGCCCTGCTGATCGCCTCTCCGGCCTCGGCGGAGACACTGGGTGATGCTATCGCGGCAGCATACGAAACCAATCCGCAGCTTGCCGCCGCCCGTGCTCGGCAGGAAGCCTTAGCCGGAACGCCCGAGCAGGAGCGCGCGCTGGCCCGCCCGACGCTGTCGGTCGATGGCGACACCGGTTACGACCGTCAGGGCTATGGCAAAGCAGCATCGCTGACTGCGAATGTTGCTTTACCGATCTGGACCGGCGGCCGGGTCTCCTCGGCGGTGCGTGCCGCAAACGGCGATGTGCCGCCAAGGTTGATAGGGTGCTGCATGACGGAGACACAGTCTCGCTGGGCAATGTCACGCTGACCGCACTCAACACGCCCGGTCATACGCGCGGCGACACCACCTGGATCACCACGGTCACCGATCACGGCCAGAGCTACAAGGTTGTCTGGCCCGACGGGACCAGCGTAAATCCGGGATACCGGGTCACCACCAATCCATCCTATCCCGGCATCGGCGACGACTATCGCCGGACGCTTGCCCGGCTGCAAGCGCTGCGGCCGGACATCTGGCTGGTATCGCACACCGACCGCTTCAATCTGGATGCCAAGCGCGCTCGCGCTGTGAAACTTGGCGCCGCAGCCTATGTGGATCCGGAAGGTTACCGCCAATACATCGCCAGCCAACGCGCCGCCTTCGATCAGGAAGTCGCCCGAGAGAAGGCCTCGCCCTCTGGTGACGACGGTGTGCGCCGCGGCCCCGCTTCATGACCTCTTGCCGCAACTTGGCTGGACCTTCAATTCGACGAACAGCGCGCACAAAATGTAAACCTCGGCTACTTTCTCCGCGCGGAAACCGACACTTATTTTGTGGCCTTTGCGGCGGCAACCGCCCGCATTTCAGACGGTAAACGATTTTTCGGCGATCCTGAAGCCCGCCCGTCAGGCTTAACGGTCAAGCCAGCCCTGCCTTATTTGAAGTCGGCCTTACAGCGATGAGAGGTGCTCTGCATGGCGCAGCCTCGCCATGGCAAGCCCGAGGAAATCGCCAACCTCGTCACCTGGCTGGCCAGCGAGGAAGCCGAATTCGTGACCGCCGGCCTCTACACGATTGATGGCGGCTTCGCGGCTTGATCAGAATGAAATCGGTAAGGTTCAGCTCCCGATCGCCTCTAAATGATCTGTCGATCGGGAGTTCTTCAGCAACAGATGGGCTGGTTTCGGTGCCGAACAGCCTGTCGGCAAGCGCTCCCTCATGACGTTCCGATAATGACTTTGGCTGCCGAGTTGCGGATCGTCCCGTTCATGGCACTGGCCACCATCGCCGATCTCTTTTCCATGGTCATGCCCGAGCGAATGTGTCGGTTTCAAACGTCCGGAGGAAACGGTCGATCACGGTAGCTGCTTTCACCGCGCCTCCGCGCTTCCCATGCGTTTTCTCGCTCCCGTGCGTAAGCCTTTTGCACGCGGACCCTGCTGATACCATACTTCTCGGCAAGCTGCCCGAAGGTCGCCCCATCCATTACGGCAACATAGATTGCCGCGTTGCGCTCTTGCTCCGGACTCGAACCATTCTGTTCCATCAATTCACTCCATCCGAAAGCGTGCTCAGGTCAGCGGTGCCTATCTTGCCCAATTTTCCAGCCGCCATGCTGCCCAGAAACCGGGCCGATTCAGACTCGAACCGGTAGCGGCTCTGCCCAAGTCATCGATCTCAATAATACTACCTTCGGTTTGAACGCGATCCGGCTATTTTTGCCCCGCAAAAGACCGGCATGTTGCAGGAAAGTGCCTCAGGATAGACGCCCTTCCCCCGTCACCACGGCAGATGTCGCCTGCCGATCTGGCCCCGTCGTCAGGCGCGCAGGACGTAATGGCCGCTCATGCCGTAACCGCCGTCGGCGCACTGCGCAAACTGACCTACCCGGTTTAACCGGCTCGAGCGTTTAGGCTGGTTCGCAGCGCGCCTTCTTTTACTCTGATCGCGTATTCCCCAGGGCGCAGGCGGGCCGCTCCTGCTATTTTCCAACGCATGGCATTGTCGTCCGAAATCAGCAGGCGCAAGGTGCGAGCCGGCCCGGCTGAGTGTTCGATCTCGAACCTACATTGATCGAGCCGAGGGCTGACCTGAATGGGCGCGTCAGGCGCGAAGCGGCCGTCGTCAAGCAAGTGAATATCGAGGGAATGCCCTGAGAGCCGCGCATGAAAGCGACGGCGCACACCGTCGCGGGGATAGATCAAAAGCTGATCATTGCGCTCTTCCAGCACACCGGAAAGGGCAATGCGGCCGAACAGCTCATCGTCCACCAGCGTGGTTGCTGCCGCACGCAGGGCTCCGCAGAAGCCGAGGTCGATTTCGCAGGAATAGTACCACGACCCATGCCGATTGGGCTGGTTCAGCCATGTCTCGCTCAGGGCAGCAGGCTCAAAGCCGCCCCCGGCGCCGCCGTCATTGGCCTTGCCAGGGTACCAGTAACCGTAATCGCTCTCCGGCGTGCCGCTGTTCAGAAGTGCCCAGCTGCTCAGCGCCGAGGCATGGCCGAGGCGCAGCAACGGACGGTAATCGGACGCATCGTGGAGGGCATGATCGAGGATGGCCCAGCCGCCCATCTGCGCCATGTAGCTCAAGGTATAGGCATCGCCCGCCTGCGCGCGGTAATCGCTGCCAAGGGTATAGTACGAGGGCTGCAACCACCCCCGGCAGAACAGGTTGGCATCCATCTGACGTTTCGCGAAAGCGTGCGCACGTTCGGGCGGGAAGCGCTCCGGCCGGTCGAGCGCATAGCGGGCAATCGCTTGCGTCGATTCAAAGCCAGTGGAATCGAAAGCGTATTCCGAGGCGAAGAGATCGTCGACCTCGTTCACGAAGTGAGCGACTTTGCGCTCCCAGTGCCCGGCCAGTTCGTCAGCCTGCGCCGTGAGCCCTTCCCGGCGCAGCGCGTCGATCACGTCCGGAATCACCAGTTCGTTATAGAAGCCGGTGGAATCCGCTTCCCAGCCAACGATTTCCTTGGGGATGGTGAACATGGCCCGCGCAGTGCCGAAAGCACGCTCGAGATAGTCGGTTGCGGTGAGGCGGGTGTGGAAGCCGTGCCGGTCGCGTGCTATGCGATAGAGCGCGAAGTACATCAGCGCGATGTGCGGATAGTCGTAAGGGCGCCAAAAGTGCTTGCGGCCCTTGTCGCCCGGATCGGCACTGTCGCGATTGCGCTTCCAGTCCGGAATTCCGTACAGTGCGTAAGGCCATGGCTCTTCGGTCGTGCGCTGAAGTCCGCCCCAGACGAAGTGCTCGACATAGTCATCCAAGGCGTCGATTTCGGCCTGCACCGGATATTCCGCGTTCTTGGCGGCAAGGAAGGCGGGCTTGGAGAGGCCCGGATCATCGCAAGTCACCTCGTAGATACGCCAGCCTTTGATCCGGTCGTAATTGTCCGGGCCGAGAAGGGTTTCGCTCTCCATGTTCCACTCGGCGAGCAGGCCATCGTACCACTTCGCCGGATCGCGATGACGGTGCCCGGCGATGAAGGCCCCGCGCTTGGCGATCATCGTCTCGATCGGTTCGGTTACGAAGAATTCCAGCGTGGTCCGCCCCCCGTCCGCCTGGTGCAGCGTGACGTGGTTTTCGCCAAGACGAGCGAAGCGAAGGCGGAATAGCTTTCGCCCGGCCCGTTCACCCAGTGGGGTCAATTCGGTGTGCGCGGAGTGTTCGGGCTCCAGCCGGACGACCGGTACACTTGAGTCCAGCGAAAGCGTCACTTCCAGATCCGTCGGCACGGTCATGCCGGGAATGACCTCTACGTCGATCAACCCGTGCCGGGCGATGGTCCTGCGCATCGCGGCGTAGCCGTCCACGAGCAGGAAGCGAACGCCTCTTTCAGCGGATTCTCCCGGAGCCAGTGCGAGGCTTGTTGCCGGCAGACGCCAGCGCGAACCCGCCCCCTGAACGGCTGCGACTTCCGCGGCAGCGTGGAAAAATACACGGTAGAGGTCCGGCGAATCCTTGGGGGCATCCCAGTACTCAAGCGCGGCTCCAGCTTCGGGGAGCATGGCAAGCCAAGGGGTGAGACTGTCCCTGCGCTGCCAGAAGATGTGCGAACTGCGGCCGGAAATGAAGCTATGCTTGAGAACCGCGTTAGGATCCTCTTTTGCCGCGTGAATCATGTTTATCGGCAGCGGAAGTGCAAGATCACCGAACTCGATCGGCAAAGCTGTGTCGTTGGAAGGCGTGATGGTCAGGCGTAGCCCATCGCCCCCGAGGACAAGGCAGCAAGTGACGGAGATTCCCGGCGCAAGGAAATAGCGTGCCTGCAACCCATCTTCCGTCGTCCTGACACGCTCGGGCTCCAGCTTGCGCGTGTCGAAACGCTGCCACGGGCCATTTGCGATGCGGTAGGTTCCCGCAGCATTTCCCAAACCGGCGCCAGCGTGGATGAAATCTCCCGGAACACTCTGCGATGCGGCAGAGAGGCTCGTCACGCGCCCGCGGTCGAAGCCCAGCTTGAACGGTTTGCCGGGTCCGCCGAGGATGGAACTGACCGTCCGCGAAACTGGCGGAGGCGACGCCGCGGCCAGCAGCGGCGCTTCAAACGCGGGCAGGAACAGGCCCGCGAGCCCCGCACGGATCAAAGTACGTCGATCATGCATACCCGCAGGCTTGCTGCGCACCTGGCGCTTAGGGGTACTGCGGCTTCTGAACGGTATGTCGAGTGCGTCATCGTCAGCGCTGTCCAAGGCTCACCCCCGCCAAAGACACAAAGGTATATCGTATATTTTAATTCAGGCAACGATGATGATTGCCGTAATATCAAACGATGGCCAAACTGTCTGAACCGCCTCATCGCCGGTCTGTTGCGGACGAGGGATCGGCCGCAAGCCTCGATAGCGGACATTCTGACCTGCTTTGCGGGTTCAACCGGCAATTTTGCGTCAGCATGGTGTTTGGTCAGTCAGAGCCATCGCATGAAGAAGTCCGAAATCACGGCAGCAGCCTCTTCCACCGGGCGCTTCTGGTCATAGAGATCGACGTGCGTGGCACCTTCGATCGTGTGGAGGCATTTGGGTTCCTCCGCCTGATCGAAGGCTTCGTGTGTCATCCATGCCGTCACTGCCTTCTCTGCGGTAATCATCAGGACCGGACGCGGCGCGATCATGCCAATGAAGCGGAAGGCGTCGAATGTCGCCATCCTGTCGATACTGTCCCAAGTGAGCGCCTTGGCCGCACGCGGGTGATCGCCGCGCGGCGTACAGTAATAGTGCCAGCCTTCGAAGACATGCTCTCCGCTGGCGCGCGCCGCGGGTTCGTCCGCAGGGAAGATCGGGAATGCGCCGATTTCGCCGCGCATCGCCGCCTGGGAACGGGCCTCGGCGGCGCTGGCGAGCAATGCGTCGAGGACGGCGGGATCCTGCTGCCCGTCGGCACCGGCGCGAATTTGCCGGCCAACGTCCACTGCCGCGACTGTCGCCACCGCGCCGATGCGCCGATCTCCGGCTGCGGCCTGAATGACATACCCGCCCGACGCGCAAATGCCGAGGATGCCAATCCGTTCCGGCGCCAGATCAGGCAGGGTTCGTAGCCATGACAAGGCCGCCTTGAAATCCTCCACACGCTGGGCGGGATCTTCCAGTCCGCGCGGCTCTCCACCGCTGGCACCCTGATGAGCGGCATCGAACGTCAGCACATGAAAGCCCTGCTCGCAAAGTTTGCTGGCATAGAGCGCGGGCGATTGTTCCTTCGTGGAGCTGCCGGGATGTCCGACGATGAGCGCGCGCCCGTTCGGCAGGTCCGGTGTGTAAAGACACCCCGCAATCGTCATGCCGGCGCTCGTGAATGCAATATCCTGTTTCATGAGATGGTCGTCTTTCAGAGGGGGATGGATGGAACGGCATCACGAACGCGCCGCGAGCGGTAGCAGAACCTCGCTGCGCGCATCGGGTGCATGGAACAGGCGCTGCGTGGCCTTGACGTAATCCCCGGGTGCGGCGCGGAATACATTGGTGACGTAGCTCTGCGGGTTACGGTCGTAGAGGGGGAACCAACTCGACTGGATCTGCACCATGATCCGGTGACCCGTCAGGAAAACGTGGTCCGCATCGGGCAGGACGATATCGTAGCGCTCGACCCGGCCGGGGATGATAGGTTCAGGATGCTCCGGGTTCTTGCGATACCGTCCGCGCAAGATGTTCATGGAGATCGGCAACTGGTAGCCGCCCATGGCGGGCTGCTCTGGCACGGCGGCCGGATAAACGTCGATCAGCTTGACGACCCAGTCCGCGTCGCTCCCGGTGGTCGAGGCATAGAGATGGGCGATCGGCTGCCCGGCAATATGCTGCGGTGCCGTGAGTACGGGCGATGTGTAGGTCAGGACATCGGGGCGCGATGCGGCAAAGCGCTGGTCATCCACCAGCCATGTATCCCAGCTTGAATCCGGGCCGTAGATGGAAAGGTCCGGCTGCGGGCGGTAGGGCACGGGCTTGGCCGGATCGCTGACGTATTCGTCGTAGCCGGAGGATATATCCTGACCGCCGATGGACAATCTGCCATCGGTATCGAGGTAAAGCGGAAGCGCGCTGCCTCCCGGCGCAGGCCAGTCCGGCAGGTTCTCCCAACGGTTGTCACCGCTGGCGAAGGCGACCACCCGCGCGATACCGGTTTGCGGTGCACCGTCCTTGAGATGTTCGTCAAGGAAAGGGATCAGGACATGCGCACGAAACCATTCGGCAGTGCGCTGGCCCCAATCGAGCGGGCCAAGTTTGGCGCCCGAACCGTTCTGCTGCCCGTGATACCACGGCCCCAGTACCAGATGCACTTCGCGGGCATTGGCCTTCACCGCCTGATAGACCGCCGGTGCGCCGTAATTGTCCTCCTGATCCCAGAGCCCGTCCACGAGCATGGTCGGCACCGTCAGCGGCTTGCGTGCCAGAATGCGGTCGAGCGCCTGATCCTGCCAATAGGAGCCGTAATCCGGATGCGCCGCCAGGCGGTTCCAGAACGGCAGTTGGTCCATGCCCATGGCGCCTGCCAAGGCCCCGGCCGAACCGTAATGCAGGAACGTCTTGTAGTCGTCCTGTGCGGTGACGGGCCAGCGCACAGCTGAGTGCTTGTCTGCCGTCTGGTTGTAGATATAGCTCAGCATCTCCTGACGGAAGGCGCCGTTGTGGAACCAGTCGTCGCCTTTCCAGGTATCGACCATCGGGTTCATTGGCACCGAAGCCTTGAGCGCCGGATGCGGATCCACAAGGCTCATCAGCGCGGTGAAGCCATCGTAGCTGCCGCCGATCGTGGCGACCCGTCCATTGCTTTCGGAAATATGCCGGACCAGCCAGTCGATCGTGTCCCAGGCATCGGTCGAATGGTCGGTGCGGGTCGGGTTCAACGGGCCGCGCAAGGGCCGGTTGACCACATAGTCGCCGCCGGACGCGAACTTGCCGCGCACGTCCTGCGCCACGATGATATAGCCGTGCCGCGCAAGGTCGGCATAGCTGGGGAACAGGATATCACCCAGTTTGGGGCCGTCTTGCTGCTTCGTCATCGCATCGGCGCCATAGGGCGTGCGATCGAGCAGCATTGGCGCCGACGTCAGCCCTTTCGGGATGATGACAACCGTGTGCAACCGGATGCCGTCACGCATCGGGATCTCATAAGTGCGGCGCTGATAGTCGCGCTCAATCGCTGGCGGAACGAAGGCCGCGGGAATGTCGGAGGCGGACGCTCTCCCCTGCCCTATGGGCGTCAGGCCGGTCGCGGCGGCCAAAAGGGCTGCACCCAATCCGAGAACGAGCCGGATTTTAGCTTGATAGCGCCGGGACATGGATTGCCTCTGCTGCTGTGGTGGCTGTGGCCCTCCGACTTGGCAAAGGATGGGCAAAAACGCCCGTTATGCTCTGTTAGAAGCTGCGAACGCCTCCGCATCCGCCGCCCGGGTCATGTTGCGGATCACATCGACCAGAGCCCGCAAAGCCGAGGAGGTGTTGCGGTTATGGGGGTAGTAGAGGGAGAGAGGCGGTGTCTGTGGCATCCAGTCGTCCAACAGGCTTCGCAGACGACCGGCCGCCAGCGCCTCTTCGCACACCGATCGGGCCAGATAGGCTATCCCCAACCCCCTGCGAGCAGCTTCGAGAAGCAGCAGTTGATCGTCCAGCACCAGCGATCCGGGCACATCGAGAGCCATGGCTTCTCCTCCGCGCTCGAACTCCCAGCGATAAATCGCCCCGCCGGGCATCATGGCCCGGAGACAATGATGGCGCATCAGATCCGCCGGATGTGTGGGTGCCGGGTGCATGGCCAGGTAGTCCGGCGCCGCCACCACACAGAAATCGAGGCCGAAGGGCAAGGCCACCGAAACCATGTCTGCCGGCACCGAATCCGCGATCCTTATCCCCGCATCGCATTGCCCGTTCACGATATCGATCAGGCGCGTTTCCGTTGTCAGTTCGATGGCGATCTTCGGATATCGCTTCAAAAACGGACCCATGATCGACGAGAGGATCTGATAGGCGCCCGTCACCGAACTGTTGATCCGCAGCACGCCGGATGGTTCGGCGCCCTGATTGCTTGCCTCTTCGGCAGCGCGCTCGATCTCCGCCAGAGCTGGGGAAACCCGCGCCAGAAATGCCTTTCCCGCCGGTGTCAGGGCCACACTGCGCGTGGTGCGATTGAACAGCCTGACGCCGAGCCGATCCTCCAGCGATCGTATGGTGCTGCTGAGCGCCGTGGGCGAAGTTCCCAGCGCCTCTGCCGCTGCCCTGAAGCTGCTCCTGCCTGCGACTTCGAGCGCGGCCTGGATCTCGCCCAGACTGTTCCGACCGATTATCCTGTTATTGCGCATGATGCATCCCGATTAAGTAGCCTAATCAATACAGTCTTCTGCTTCCATTTTCCTGTTCTCAGCAAGAGGCAGGATGCATCTCCATGAACACCAATCTGAATTCCCGCCGTGCCCTCGTAACCGGAGCATCATCCGGCCTTGGCGAAGCGATCGCCCGTATGCTCGCCGAGGAAGGCGCAGCCGTTGTCGTCCATGGCCGGGACGAGGCCCGCGCGCACAGTGTCGCTGATGGGATCAGGGCAACGGGCGGCCGGGCGGATGTCGCGATCGGCGACCTTGCCACGGATGAAGGGGCTGACGTGGTTCTCGCTCAGGCACTTGCCGGCGGCGACGTGGACATCCTCGTCAACAATGCTGGTTCCTATCATCACCATGACTGGCACACCGCCACGCCCGACAAATGGAGCGAGGCATATGCAGTGAATGTCCTGTCCGGCGTCCGCATGATCCAGCGGATCGTCCCAGCCATGGTTTCGCGCGGATGGGGCCGGGTGATCCAGATCGGCGGCGGGCTGGCCGAGCAGCCCACGGCTATGCTCCCGCATTATCAGGCTTCGCTGGCCGCACGCCACAATCTGGCGGTATCGCTGGCACGCAGGCTGAAGGGCACTGGGGTCACATCGAACGTCGTCGCGCCGGGGGCCATCCTTGTGCCTGCGGTGAAGACCTTTCTGGAAAACATGGCGCCGCAGCAGGGGTGGGGCGAGACCTGGGAAGAGATCGAACGCGGCTGCGTGGCCGACATTGTTCCGAACGACGTTGGCCGGCTTGGTCGGCCGGAGGAAATTGCCGGTGCAGTTGTCTATCTTGCCAGCGGGTTGGCCGATTACATCAATGGCGCAACAATCCGAGTAGACGGTGGGACTGTGAAGTCGGCGTTTTAGCAGCGTCAGGCCATGTAGAGCCATACCCACTGGGCCTATACGGGCAAGATTTCCGGCGCAGGCAATTTCACCAAGAGTGGCACGGGAACGGTCACGATGACTGGCGCCAACACCTATACGGGATCCACCGCGGTGAGCGGCAAGATCCTGCTGTCGGGCGGCCAGATCAACGGCACATCCTCGATAACGATCTCGGCCGGCGGATCGATCATCGTCGATGGCGCCACCGCGCTGCTGAAATCTGTTGCCGGTCTTTCGATGGCCACCGGTTCCGGGAACACGCTGATCGTGCAGAACGGCGGCGATGCCTCGGTCAGCAACATGACGCTGGCTACCGGCTTGGGTTCCGCCAGCACCGTGAACGTGATCGGTGCCGGGTCCACCTTGACCAACACCGGCACGGTCACTGGCGCATCGTTCGGCGCGCTGACGCTCAATGTCCTGGACGGCGCCCAGATGACCAGCACGGGCGCGGTCACGCTGGGGAATGGAACCCTTGCGACCGCGACGGCCATGAGGACGGACGTCACCGTTTCCGGCGCTGATACGCAGTGGAGCATAGGCGGCGCCCTGACCCAGCGGCGCGGCACGATAACCGTGGCCGATGGCGGTGTGCTGAGCGCGGCCAGCGCAGTACTCGGCTATGCCACCGGAAGCAGCGCCTGCAATCCGACCGTTGACGTGCTGGTGACCGGCCAGAATTCGCGCCTCGTCACCACCGGCGCACTGTCGCTCATCAACACCACCGCAAACGCCAACAGCCCCACGCTGACGATCGCCGATGGCGGCACCGTAACCGTCGGCGGCGGCACATTCGACATGGGCATGGGCAATGCCGCGCTCAACATCGGCGGCGCCGAAAGCGCGGTGGCGACCGGCGCAGGCACGCTCGATGCCGATTTCGTGACCACCAGCGCATCCAGCCGGATCAATTTCAACCACACCGATCCGCTCTATACTTTCGGCGCGCTGATCAGCGGTGCTGGCACGGTGAACCAGGTATCCGGCACCACGGTCCTTACCGCGAAACAACACCTACACCGGCGCGACCACGATCTCCGGCGGCACCTTGCGCATCAATGGCGACCAGTCGGGCGCTACCGGCCTCACCAGCGTGCTCAATGGCGGTACGCTGGGCGGCAGCGGCATCATCGGCGGCGATGTGGTTGTGGCCGATGGCGGCACGATCGCGCCGGGCAACAGTCCGGGCACGCTCACCATCAACGGCAACCTGACGCTCAACGACGGTTCCCTGCTCGATTACGAGTTCGGCCAGTCGAACGTGGTCGGCGGCCCCCTCAACGACCTTACGCAGGTGAAGGGTAACCTCACTCTCGACGGTACCATCAACGCGACCGTCACCACGGGCGGCGAGTTCAACACCGGCGTCTACCGCGTGGTCAGCTATGACGGCACCTTGACCGACAACGGCCTCGCTATCGGCACCATACCGGCGGGCAGTGCGGTTTCGGTGCAGACCTCGGTTGCGGGGCAAGTGAACCTCGTCAACTCGGCCGGCGCCAACGTCGATTTCTGGGACGGCGCAGCCGGACCGAAGCTGAACGGCGCGGTCGACGGCGGCAACGGCGTATGGCAGGCCACCAGCGGCAACGACAACTGGACTGACATCACCGGCACCTTCAACACCGGCTATACCAACGATTCCTTCGCCGTGTTCATGGCCGCACCGGGCACCGTCACGGTCGATGACAGCCTGGGCGCCGTCACCGCATCGGGCCTGCAGTTCGCCAGCGACGGATACCTGCTGACCGGCGACGCGATCACGTTGACCGGCACGCAGTCGCTGATCCCCGTGGGCGACGGCACCACCGTCGGCGCAGGCTTCACCGCGACGATCGACAGCGTGCTGAAGGGTTCGGCGCAAGTGGTGAAGTCCGATCTCGGCACCCTCATCCTCACCGGCGACAATGCCTATACCGGCGGCACCTCGATCACGGCCGGCACCCTGCTCGTCAATGGCGATCAAAGCGCCGCGACCGGGCTCACTTCCGTGCTTTCCGGCGCCACGCTGGGCGGCACCGGCACCTTCGGCGGCGATGTTGCGGTGGCCGATGGCGCCACGCTCTCGCCGGGCGCCAGCGGGGCGGGCACGCTTGCCATCGCGGGTGACCTGTCGCTATCCTCGGGCAGCAAGCTGGCGTTCTCCTTTGGCGAGGCGAACGTTGCCGGCGGCGGGCTCAACGATCTGGTGAACGTGGGCGGCGATCTGACGCTGGACGGCACCGTCGACGTGTCGATTACGGCAGGCGGCACCTTCGATGTCGGCGTCTATCGCCTGTTCAACTACGACGGCACGCTGACCGACAACGGCCTGAGCTTGGGCACTTCGCCGGCCGGCAGCGAGATCACGGTGCAAACCGCGATCGCCGGGCAGGTCAACCTGGTGAACAGTTCCGGCCTCACGCTCAATTTCTGGGACGGCGCGGCCGGGCCCAAGAACAACGGGGCAATCAACGGCGGCTCCGGCCTCTGGCAGGTCAGCGGCGGCAACGACAACTGGACGGAGGCCAGCGGCAATGTGAACGCGGGCTATTCGAACGGCAGCTTCGCCGTGTTCGGCGGCACCGGCGGCACCGTTACGATCGACAACAGCCTCGGCACCGTCAGCGCCTCAGGCATGCAGTTCGCTGCCGACGGCTACACCGTGACCGGCGATGCGCTGGCGTTGACCGGCCCGACAACGACGGTCCACGTCGGAGACGGCAGCACGGCCGGGGCCGGCTTCACCGCCACGATCGCCTCCGCGCTCACCGGCGATACGCAGCTGGTCAAGACGGATGCGGGCACGCTCGTGCTTTCCGGCGCCAACAGCTATACCGGCGGAACGCTGATCAACGGCGGCACCGTGCAGATCGCGGCGGACGCCAACCTTGGCGCGGCGGCCGGCGGGGTAACGCTGGATGGCGGCACCCTCGCAACCAGCGCGAATGTGACCAGCGCACGCGACTTCGATCTGGCCGGCGCGGGCGCAATCGCCACGGCCAATGCCACCACCTTCACGCTGGAAGGATCCATCACCGGTGCCGGTGCTCTCACCAAGACGGGCCTTGGCACGCTGGTGCTGAGCGGCAACAGCGCCGCCTATTCGGGCGCGGCGACGGTTTCCGCCGGTACGCTGGCGGTCGACGGGCGGCTTGGCGGCACGCTGGCCATTGGTGCCGACGCTCGCCTGGAAGGCACCGGGGATGTCGGCAGCGTGACGAATGCCGGCACGCTCGCACCGGGCCGTGACGGCTTCGGCACGCTGACCGTCGACGGCGATTACACCGGATCCAACGGCAAGCTGGTGATCGAGGCGCAGCTCGGCGGCGACAATTCACAGACCGACCTGCTCTCTGTAACGGGCGCGACGGCTGGCACAACGACGGTGACGGTCGTCAATCGCGGCGGCCTTGGCGCCGCAACGGTGAACGGCCTCAAGGTCGTCGACGTGGCAGGCGTATCGAACGGAACCTTCGCCCTTGCAGGTGACTACACGTTCGAAGGCGATCAGGCCGTCATTGCCGGCGCCTATGGCTATCGCCTTGTCCAGAACGGCGTCGACACACCGACCGACGGCGACTGGTACTTGCGCTCCAGCCTGCTCGACACGGGCGGCACCACGCCGGAAACCCCGCAAACACCACTCTACCAGCCGGGCGTTCCGGTCTACGAGGCCTACGGCCAGACGCTGCTGGCGCTTAACGACATCGGCACGATGCGCCAGCGCACCGGCGACCGGCAGTGGATGGCGAATGCCGATGGCCAGCCGTCCGGCGTGTGGGGCCGCATGGAGGGCCAGCGTTCGCGCCCCAACGCGGTCAGCTCCACCAGCCTCAGCGATGTGAACATCGATACGTGGAAGATGGAACTCGGCGCCGATCACGTCCTCAGCCAGCGCAGCGACGGTGCGGCTCTGATCCTGGGCGTGGTCGCGGGCTACGGCCAGGCAAGCGCCAAGGTCTCATCCGTCTTTGGCGATGGCAGCATCAAGACCAAGGGCTACAGCCTCGGCGCGACACTGAGCTGGTTCGGGCCGCAGGGCTTCTACGTCGACAGCCGCGCGCAAGTCACCTGGTTCGACAGCACGCTGAAGTCGGCAACGCTGGGCAAGCTGGTGGATAGCAACGACGGCCGCGGTGAGGCCTATAGCGTCGAAGTGGGCAAGCAGTCGTCGCTGGGCGGCAAGCTGTCGATCACGCCGCAAGTGCAGATGGTCTATTCGACGGCCAGCTTCGACCATTTCGTCGATCCCTATGGCGCCAGCGTCTCCTCAAGCTGGGAGACGGCCTGAAAACCCGCTGGGGCTTCTCGCTCGACCGGCAGGACGCGCAGAGCCATCTCTACGCCGTCGCCAATCTCAGCTACGAATGGCTCGACGGAACCGTGGCGGAGGTCTCCGGTGCCGCGATTGCCCGCCAGACCTATCGTTTGTGGGGTGAGTTCGGGCTGGGCGGCACGGTCATGCTCGGCCATGGCGTCAGCCTCTTCGGCGAAGCCTCCGGCAAGACGGCGATGCGCGACATCGGCCACAGTTACGGCCTGAAGGCCGATGCCGGCCTCCGTCTGGAATTCTGATAATGGAAGGGGCGCCTCCCGGCGGAAGGCGCCCTTTCGTCCTCTCCACTGCCCAGAGGTATCGACTTCCCTTGCTGTTGAGCTAGCGGCAGCTTCTAGGGATAACTCATCTCAAGCGGACGGCCTCTTAACGGCCAGGATGCAGACCGCCGCGATGGATACCAACCGTCCTGCTATCCGCGGCAGGATCGAGCCGCGAACCGCGAAGGCGACTTCCCAAAGGCCCGGCTTGGTGCGGACGACTATTCGTCGGGATCGCCGTAGATGAACGCCACCGTGCCGGAGCGCAAACGCACCTCGCGGCGCTCATAGTCTACCTCGTAGGCATCGGCGCTAGCGATATCGGCCGGCGAAAGCTTGAACAGCGCGCCTTCCACCGCGTCGTCCGGCTTGTCGCTGCGCTCCACCATCGGGTGCCAGCGTGTGCCGCTTTTGGCGATGACATCGGGATCGGTAATCTCGATCATGCGCTGCCGCCAGCCCGGAATGGCGTCCACCTCGCCATCAAGCAGCCGGCCGAACAGCGCCTGCTGCACGGCCGGATCACGCAAGGTGCCATAGGAGAACAGCAGGATGGTCTCCTCGTCGATCCCGTTCACGAAAGCGCCACGTTGACGATGCGCGGCTGGGTGAAATCCTCCATCCCTTCGATCCCCTGCTGACGGCCGATTCCGGACTGCTTGGCGCCGCCGAACGGCACGTCGAAGGGCAGGTCGAGATGGCGGTTGACCCAGACGGTGCCGCTTTCGATCCGCGATGCCACGGCCATGCCGCGCTCCACATCGGAGGTCCAGACCGTGGCGCCAAGGCCGTAGTCACTGTCGTTCACGCGCGAAATCGCATCGTCCAGATCGTCATAGGCCAGCACTGGCAGAACCGGACCGAACTGCTCTTCCCGCACCAGGCGGGCATCGTCGGGCAGATCACGCACGATGGTCGGGGCGATGAAGTAACCGTCGCTTTCGATTGGCTCACCGCCCGCCACCAGCGTGCCCTGCCCCTTGGCTTCTTCGATGAAGCTCAGCACCTTTTCGTACTGGGCGCGGTTCTGGATCGGCCCCATCGTGGTGCCCTGTTCAAGTCCGTCGCCGACGACCGCCGCGCCCGCCTGCTGCGCCAGCGCGTCGCAGAGCGCATCCACCATGTCGCGCGGCGCATAGACTCGCTTGATCGCCAGGCAGATCTGGCCGGAATTGGTGGTTGCGCCGGCGAAGATGCGTGGAGCAACGCGGGCCACATCGGCATCGTCAAGCACCAGCGCGGCATCGTTGCCGCCCAGTTCCAGCGTGAAGCGCTTCAGCGTGTCGGCAGCGCTGGCCAGCACTTTCTTGCCGGTCGGCGTCGAACCCGTGAAGCTGACGTGGGCGACTTTGGGATGGGCGCTCAACAAGGCGCCCAGATCGTTCTGGTCGGCCAGCGTCTGGAACACGCCTGCGGGCAGGATTTCTGCGGCAACCTCGCCGAGCAGCAGCGTAGTCAACGGAGTTGTCGGCGCGGGCTTGGCAATTACGGTGTTGCCGGTGATCAGCGCCGGCGCCATTTTCACCACCAGCAGCAAGAGCGGATAGTTCCACGGCGTAATCGCAGCCACCACGCCCAGCGGATAGCGCTGCTCCACGATCCGCACATCGTCGGTTTCGCGCAAGGTGCGCGGCGTCAGTTCCTGCTCGGCATAATAGGCAATGGCCGCGATGGAGGCGCCCACTTCGCCGCGCGCCTGATCGATCGGCTTGCCCTGTTCCTGCGTCAGCAGGCGGGCGAAATCTTCTGCCCGCGCGGTCATCGCCGCCGCAAGCCGCTCAAGATAGCTGCGACGATCCGCGTAACCAAGCGCCGCCCAAGCGGGAAAAGCCCGTTCCGCGGCGGCAATCGCGGCCTCTGCTTGCGCTTCGTCGGCACGCGGGGCCAGCGCCAGGGGGCTACCGGTTGCCGGGTTGACGACTTCCATCGTGGAAGCGCCCGGCACCAGCTGGCCGTCGATAAGTAGTGCGTGTTCCATGCGCGATGCGTCCTAAGGCCTTGGTTTGGGGGGAATGACGACATGAGCCCGCAGCCCCCGCAAGGCAAGTGCGCGCGGCGAAGCCTCAGTTGCGCCGGGCGGCCTTCACCAATGCATAGCTGCTGATTCCGCAAAGCGTTGCCGCAAGGACGAAGCCGATCCCCGCTCCCCACCGTGCTCCTGCCGCGCCGCCCAGAAATCCGCCGATCACAAGGCCCAACAGCGGCAGGACGACAAGCGACAGGCATCCGATGGCGACCACGAGCTTCCCTTCGTTGAGCGCGACGCCGCGCCTCTAAGAGTCCGTTTGAAAAATGCCCGCAGGGGCATTTTTGAGGCGGCACCGGCCCGCTCCCCACCCTACCACCCGCAGGATACTACCGATGGGTGGGAGGGCGGGGAGCGGGCCGGTGCCGCAAAATTCGCATTTCGCGAATTTCAAACGGTCTCTAAGGCCAATACCTGTTGCGTACCTGAACGACACCTAACCGCACATTGGTTCCCGCCAAGGCACTCCATTCGCCGCGCCTGTGTCTCTATCCAAGGCATGGCGATGGCCAATTGTTCGGCCGGCTGCTTTTCCAAGTCCACCGGACGAATCGGCTCCTTCGATCAATCGCGATCGGAACAGGGCAGACCGTTCGGAAACGCCTTCCTGTCCGTGATGTCATCGCGACATCGTCAGCGGGTCGCCGGGAGGGCATCTTGAAAGAATTGCGGGTGGCGTCTCTCTTGTCAAAGCATCTTCGGGTAGCATGAACAACACGATCAATACTTCGGCGCGCTCGTTCGGGCTGCGCGCGCTGCTGGCGCTGGCCGCCACCCTGGGTCTTGCAGGCGGTTTTTCCTCGCAGGCCCTCGCTTCGCCGCTGCAGTGCGTGCCTTATGCCCGCGACCATTCCGGTATCGAGATCCACGGCAATGCCTGGACCTGGTGGGACAAGGCGCGCGGCGTCTACGCCCGCGGCAGTGCGCCGAAGATCGGCGCGGTGCTGGCGATGGCCCCTTCGCAGGCAATGCCGCTGGGGCATGTCGCCGTAGTAGAGAAGATCGTGGATTCGCGCCACATCCTGCTGGACCACGCCAACTGGTCGTCGCCCGGCCGGATCGAGCGCGGCGCCTTGGCGGAAGACGTTTCCGCCGCCGGTGACTGGAGCGAAGTGCGCGTTTGGTACGCCCCCTCCGGTGGGCTGGGTTCGCGCAGCAATCCGGTTTTCGGCTTCATCTATGCCGAAACCAGCACCGACGCGAACGGCACGACCAGCACCGTTATCGCCGCCGCCGGCGACGACGAAAGCGACGCCGGCTGATTTTGAAAGGCTCTAGCGGGAGCCTACCAGCCTGACCGGCGCGGCTTCCTCTTCCACAACGCCATCCGCAAGACGCCCCTGCGCCAGCACCCCTTGCAGGTACCGCGCATAGTCCGATTTGCCGAGCCGCACGATCGACCGTTCCAGTTCGCGATCGTCGATGAAGCCGCGGCGGAACGCGATTTCTTCCGGGCAGGCGATCTTCATGCTCTGGCGCTTTTCCAGAATGCGCACGAATTCGGCGGCGTCCATCAGGCTTTCCGGCGTGCCGGTATCGAGCCAGGCATAGCCCCGCCCCATCAGTTCCACCGACAGTGCGCCGCGCTCCAGATAGATCCGGTTGACGTCGGTGATCTCCAGCTCGCCGCGCGGCGAGGGGCGCAAGTCGGCGGCGATATCCACCACTTGCGCATCGTAGAAGTACAGCCCGGTTACCGCCCAGTTCGAGCGGGGCAGTTCCGGCTTTTCCTCGATGGTGACGGCATTCATCTCGGCGTCGAATTCCACGACGCCGTATCGTTCCGGATCCTGCACGTGATAGGCGAAGACACTCGCCCCCGCACGGCCCTGCCCTTTGGCCTGCCCTTTGGCCTGCCCGTTGGCCTGTCCTCCAGCACGCGCCAGCAGTTCCGGCAACCCGTGCCCATGGAAGATATTGTCCCCCAGGATCAGCGCCGATGGGCCGCCGGCCACGAAGTCGGCCCCGATCACATAGGCCTGCGCCAGCCCTTCGGGCCGGGGCTGTTCGGCATATTCGATTTCCATGCCCCACTGGCTGCCGTCACCCAGCAGGCCCTGGAACGCCGGCAGGTCTCGCGGCGTGGAAATCACCAGCACCTGCCGGATCCCCGCCAGCATCAAGGTGCTGAGCGGGTAGTAGATCATCGGCTTGTCATAGACCGGCATGAGCTGCTTCGAAGCGGCCAGCGTCATGGGGTAGAGCCTGGTGCCGCTTCCGCCGGCGAGGATAATGCCCTTCATGCGAACTCCCGACAGTGAGCGAACCGTACCGGACACGGTTACACCGTGCATGGCAACACCGATTTCGCACCATTCCCGCCGATTAAAGCCAAAAAGCGGGCCAGTTGCCCATACCCACGCTAGGGACCACCATACCCCATCCCGATTTTCACCACCCTGAAATCACCAAGGGAATGGCATGCATGCCTGCGCCTGCCAGATCGGTCGACATGGCTCTTTCCGCCGAAAATCGATCCGCCACCGAAAGACGCCAGCCCCGATTTGGACAAACGGCAAAGCATGTGCCGATTGCGACGAACCGTTAATAACTATAGGATGAGGCGAAATTAGATCTGTAATACCATTGCCCGAATATTTCTGCTTGGCGGAGCAGCACATACGGCCACCTCGTCTGAGGCGCTGCAATTCTTGGCGCATTGGAGAACAGAGGCGATCGACCCCTATGGCTACCGCAGTCTCCCTGGCAATACGCAATGCACTCGTCCGAGAGGGCGTGCGCCGTATTCTTTCGGATTCCTGGTTCGAGATCGTCGAGACCGTGGACGATCTGGCAGAACTTGGCCCGGCAAGCGGGCAAGGTCAGGGGCAGGCGCTTTCCCCGCCCGCTTCCCTGAACCCGGCCGCGCCGCCGCCCACCGGCGATCCCCATATCCTGGTGATCGACCGATCGCTGCTGGGCATCGATGGCGCCGGTACCGTATCCGCCCTGCGGGACCGCTTTCCCGGCACGCGCATCGTCACCCTGGTCGATAGTTTCGACTTTTCGCAGATGGTCGCGATCTATGCGGCGGGCGCCTATGCCTACTTTCTGGACCATGTCCCCTACCAGTCGCTGGTGGCGATGATGCAGATGGTGGCCGTTGGCCAGAAGGTGGCACCGCCCGAACTGGTCGATCTGCTGGACAGTATATTGCTCGTCACGAGTTGTCCGCCCCAGCGCCCCCAGATCGATGTCTACAATCTGAACGATCGGGAACGGCGCGTGCTTGCCCATCTGGGGCAGGGACTACCCAACAAGGCGATCGCCCGTGATCTGGGGGTCAGCGAATCCGCCATGAAGGCGACCGTGAAGTCGATCCTGAAGAAGCTGGGCGTGCGCAACCGCACCCAGGCAGCGGTGATGGCGGGTGAACTGGCGCTGGCAGAACCTTTGCGGCGCCAGCGCGAGGTGACAACCGGCGTCACAGCGCATGGCGGCAGCGGGATGCATCACCAGGCTCGATTCGCCGCCGCGGCAGAACGGATCGCCCCAAGGCGCAAACCCTTCCATCGCGGCGATTTTGTTAGCTAACAGCTGCCGCATTTTTGCGCCATTATCCCAACACGCTCGTCGATTTTCATCCCTGTCTCGGCGACGGTGAGCTTTCCTTGTGTGCAAACGTCAACATAACTCTCACGGAGCAGGACCTACGCTCACCCGGCGATTTAGTATGAATTGCCCAGGCTCATGCGATGCCAAAGATACCTTCGTGCAAATCCATCCGGAAGTCCCGTTGCCCAAAATATAGCGTGACTCGCCCCGGTCACTAGGTAACACTACAGAGGAGGCCAAGTTGACCTCATCAATTAAATGGGGGAATTTCATGCATAGATTTGGCAATGATGATGCCGTGCAACTGACTGCACGGGAATTGGACGTTCTGCGTTATGTTGCGATGGGTCGTTCGGCAAAAGAAACGGCCATCGAATTGAATATTGCGCCCTGCACGGTTGAACGCCACGTGGAAAACGTGCGCCTGAAGACCAGGACGCGCAATCGGGCCCACATGATCGCGCATGTCATTCGCGAAGGCCTGCTTCAGCCCCAGCAATAAGCCAACAGGCAGTTCATGCCGATGGTCCCGGTCAGCCCACCAGGCGCCGCCGGGCCCAAGCGACCGCAAGGTCGCCCTTCAGGTCGTAATTACCGCAATCGATGTGGTGTCCTTCGACTTCCACGGCGCAAGTTCCGAAACAGGACGTAAGGCCGTGCCCGATACCGCAGTCGAACGATGACGGCGGACATGCGAACCCCTTGCCCAATGCCTTCATGCAGGCCTCCTTCCTGACCCACACGCCCAGGAAGGCGAGATCGGTGAGCGGACCAGCCGCTTCCAGAGCCGCCCGCTCGGCCGAAGTGCAGTGGAGCGCCACCAGGTCCGCGGCATCCGCGATGGGACGCACCGTTTCCACATCCACACCGATTTCGCAATCGGCCGACCATGCGATCAATATCGCTTCGCGGCTGTAGCTGATGCTGCACTGCGCCCCGCCGGCACCGGACAGACAGGGCTTTCCGAATGCGTTCGGCACGTAGCGCTGGCGCGCTGCCGGCACCCCGAAATAGTATTCGCCCAGCACCCGCAAGGCGCAATGCGCGGCCAGATAGCGGCGGGACAGAAAGCCATTGATGAAACGTCCGGCCCGGGCGCTTTCCGCATGGTCCAGACAGGCGACGAGATCGCTGTCGAGCGCGTCGGGCACTGTCACCAGCCACAACGGGAATGGCGCCGCTATCCGCGTCCCCGCAAGGCCGGCTCGTTTCAGCGCGCTGCCCGCACGCCACGCTCCTGCCCCGTCCCCCATCCATGCAGGCGAAGCGCTATGCACGGCCGAATCCGCGCCCCTGCTCTCGCTTTCGATCGCGCGCCCATGGCGGCACCAGTGCACTGTGGCGGGCAAAATCGCGCATAAACCGGTAGGGATCCGTTTGCCGCTGCCGCGAAAGCCGCCGCTTGACCTCGAATATCCCGCGCGCAACCATCCAGGCCATGTCGGCCACCATCGCGTAGGCGCGCCCATGGTTCTTCACAAAATAGTGACGGCGCGAATCGAACCAGTATTCCGGCATGCGTCGCCGGCCGGAATCCCCCTCCTTCACCCCTGTGCTCTGTCCGGCAATGTGCAGCACCAGCGCGTTCGGCAGATACCAAGATTGCCAGCCTTCGGCGCGGGCCATCCGGCAGAAGTCGGTTTCTTCGTAGTAGAGGAAAAAGTCCTCATCGAAACGCAGGCCGGCCTCCAGCACCTCCCGGCGGATGGCCATACTTGCGCCGCTCACCCAGTCGACCGGCATGGGGGCGCTGCCCATGGGGCGCAGGACGGCGCTATCCGCCAGCACGCGCGAAGCCAAACTCCAGCGCAGCCCCCCCTCCAGCTCGCCCAGGATGCTGGGAAAGCGGAAGGCGTAGGGCCAGGGCTGCCCGTCACCTTCCAGCAGCCCGGTTCCGACTATGCCGGCGGCCGGCGCGCGTGCCATGAAACGTGTGAGGGTCCGTGTCGCGCCGGGCATCACGCGGGTGTCGGGATTGAGCAGCCAGACCGTTTCGGCCGGGGCCTCTTGTGCCAGCAGCTCCGCAAAGCCCATGTTGTTGCCCGCGCCGAAACCGCCATTCACGGGCGAGCGGATCAGCCGCGCCCAGTTCCAGCCGCGGCGTTCTATGGCCTCCTCGATCACGGCGGCGGAATCGTCGGGCGATGCATTGTCCACCACGAAAGCCCGCAATTGCAGATCGGGCGCGCGCTCGGCGGCAAGGCTTTCCAGGCAGGCGACCACCAGCGGCCCGGTTCGATAATTCACAAGGACGACATCCACGCACGATGTTGGCCCTGATTTTGGCCCCGATGTTGGGCTGGCTTTCGGGGCGGCCGCGTCTGGCACGGGAACCGCCGTCATTCCGCGGCAACTCCCAGCATTTCGACGGGCATGATATCGGCGGACATTCCGATGGGTTCGCGCCGCGCATCGGCGGATCGCAAGGCGGTTTCGGCCAGCGCGCTATCCAACGCCTCCTGGAACAGGGGGGCCAGCGTATCGACATGGGGCTCCTGCAGGTTGCTGCCATGTCCGCCCGGCACATCGACGATCACGATCTCGTCACGCACCCGCTTGCCCCAGCCCAGCGCATAATCGCGATAGGTCATGCGGTACGGCAGATCGTCCGGCAGATCCGTCAGGTGGCTGGCCTTGAACAGGGCCACCATGCCGCCTTCGAAAATCCCCTGCGGCCGGTGTTCGCGGTGCGCCACTTCGTAAAGCTTGAGAAACGACATGGCGGGCCGAGGCGCCGGGCCGGCCGGTGCGGGACCGCTTCCGGCGCGCAGCGACTGGACTTCGCGGCGATCGCGGATCAGCCGAACGCGCGATCCCACTTCCCAACGCGCCATGTTCCATCCCCGCCGCGCCAGTTCGGACAGCACCTGCTTGCCGCCGAGCCCGGCCACCCGCGCACGCACACGCGCCAGGCGCAGGCGTGAATTGCGGAAGCGCAGCTTGCGCGCCTCGACATCGGCGGCATCGATGATGCCCACGAAGGCCACCTGCTCGCCCAGATCCTGCAACTGCCGCGCAACCTCGAAGGCGATCACGCCGCCGGCGCAAAGCCCGCCCAGCAGATAGGGCCCGGTGGCCTGCGCTTGCCGGATCCGGCTGACGAAATGGGTCGCCATCTCGTCTATCCGGGTATGGGCATAATTGCCGTCCGCCTTGCGCAGCGGCTCCAGCCCCAGCACCGGGCGCGAGGTATCCAGACGCAGCGCGAGCCCGCGATAGAGCAGCGTTTCGCCCAGCCCGTCATGGATGAGGAACAGCGGCGTGCCCGGCCCTCCCTTGCGGATGGTGATAATGCCGTCTTCGGCCGTATCGACAGCGGCGGCATCGCCGACATTGCCAATGGCCCGGCTGTCCGGATCGATGATCGCCGCCAGATTGGCCACGGTCGGCTGCCCCAGCATCGCCGCCAGCGGCAGCGTCTGCCCGGTCTTGCGACGCAAGCGGTTGGTGAACTGCACGGCTAGGAGCGAATGCCCGCCGAGATCGAAGAAATTGTCGTGCCGGCCAACCGATTCTATGCCCAGCAGGTCGCACCAGAGATCGGCGATGGTCCTCTCCGCTTCGGTGGCGGGAAGGTCGGCAGGATCGGCGCCGCTGCCGCTTGCCGGGGCGCGCCGGGTCGGTTTGCGCAGACGCGCCAACACGCCGGCCAGCGGGTAGGGAGAGATCACCGTATGCGAACGCCCTGGCCCGGACAGCAGGCGATGCACCACCTGCACGCCCTCTTCCGGCAGGATCGCTTCGGCCAGGGTTGCTTGGGCCAAGGTCGCGTGAGCACCGGGCGTGCCGGCAGCGGCGCCTTGCGGGGGGGCGCCGTCACGGCCCAACTGCCCGGTATCGGCAACCCGCATCATCGTGAATTCGCAGACTTCGGCCAGCACCATCCCGTCCGGATCTGTGATCGTGACGTTGAACACGGCCGTGTGCCCACCGTCCTCTCCGCCGCGCAGCCGCACGTGGCTGACGATCTCCGCCGGCAGCGGGGCGTGGAGCAGGAACCTGCGATAGGTGAATGGGGCGTGGAAATCCTGCAGCGGATCGCGGCCGGGGATCAATGCCTGCGCGCCCGCAGTCGCGAAATCGAGCAAGGCGGGGTGGAGCGCGATCTCTTGAAGATCGCCGCGAAACCGCTCGGGCAATTCCAACTGCAACAGCGCCTCTCCCCTGCCCAGTAGCGTGCGGGAGAGGTTTTGCCAACGCGGGCCGAACTGCATTTTCGGCTGATCGGCGCTGCCGCCGCTGCCCGGCCGGCAACGCTCCGCAATCGCGTCCAGATCGAGCGCGGCGTTCAGCGGCGCGGCGGCGTGACTGCGCACCAGCCCGCGCGCATGTTCTACCCAGTCGCCACCCGTTTCGGGTCGGCCAAGGATGGCCACGCGCCATCCCCCTTCGGCCCGGCGCCGGGCGTGGATGCGCAGCGCACGCGCCTCCCCATCGGCGACGCGGAACGGGCGCAGGAACGAGAAATCCGAAAACTCCAGCGGTCCGGGCATTGTCAGGGCGACCGCCGCCCGGGCCAGTTCGAGATAACCGGTCCCGGGCAGCAGCGCCCCCGCATCGGCGACCCGATGCTCGTCAAGCACCCAGTCCCGCTGGGGAGACAGGGTGCCGGTGACAACGAATTCCTGGCTGGAGATCCGGTGGATCGCATCCAGGAAAGGATGGCTGATCGCCTCGGCCGGCCCAAGGTTCGCCGGCATCTCGCCGACTGCGCTGTCCTGCCGGTTGAGCGCGGCGGCCATGCCGACTTCAGCCCATTGGCTCCACCCGATCGACAGCACGCGCGTAACCGGATCGTGCCGGCGCGCGCGGGCATAGGCGTCCAGGAACGCATTGGCGGCGGCATAATCGATCTGGCCGGGAATGCCGGCAAAGGCGCTGATCGAGGAGAACAGCGCGATGAATTCGGGCTCGTGCCCCTGCAATGCCTGTTCCAGCGCCAGCGTGCCGTCCACCTTGGGCCGCAGCACCGATTGCATGTCCGCCCGGGTACGCGTTTCGATCAGGCCATCGTCCAGCGTGCCGGCGGCGTGGAAGACGCCGGTGATCGGCCCGAACCGCGCCTCTGCGCGGCGCAGGCCCCGCCGCAAAGCGCGGACATCGGCCACATCGGCCGTGACCAGTTCGACTTCCGCGCCCGCCGCCTCCAGCGCCAGCAGCTTGCGGACGCGTTCCTCGCTCGCCAGCGGCAATTCTCCACGAGCCAGCAGCGTGGCCCAGCGATCGCGCGGGGGCAGCGGGGTCCGGCCGATCAGCACGATCCGCGCACCGAACCGGCTTGCCAGATCGCGCGCGATGGTCAGGCCGATGCCGCCAAGGCCGCCGGTGATCGCGTAAGTGCCACCCTTGCGCAGCCAGCCCGGTCGCTCTGCCGGAAGCGCGCCTGCGACCATGCGATGATCGAGCGTCCAGCCCTCCCCGCCGCGCACTGCCAGATCGCGGCCATCCGGCTCGGCGATGGCGGCGATCACCCAGTCGGCAAGCGCAGAAACCGCCTTGGGGTGCGCGCCTGCGACATGATCGACGTCGATGGCGCGCAGGCGCAGCCCCGGATACTCGGCCGATACCGTGCGTGCGGCGCCGATGGCAGTTGCCTTCAGCGGCGCGCTGACGGCTTCGCCGCCGATGCCTTGCGCATGATTGGTGACGAGCGCCACGGCCACCTCGGTGCCATCGCAGGCATCGGCCAATTCGGGGGCCAGCGCCGCAAGGCTGTAGAGCCCGCGCTCAAGGCACTGCTCCGTGGATTGACGGACAATCGAGTGCCCAGGGCCGGCGTCGTCCGATACCAGCCAGCAATGATGCACCTGGCGCGGCAGCAGATCCCGTTCCGCCAGACGGCCGAGCAGCCAGCCCCAGTCCATCCGCTGTCCCGGCCGCACGACATAAGCGCCTTCCGCCGTTTCCAGGCAGCGCTTGCCGGCCCGCACGGTGGCGACGTAGACCCCCTTGGCGCGCAGACGTGCCGCCAGACGATCGCCAAAGCCGGCCTCATCGCAAAGCACCAGCGCCGGGCCTTCCATCGGCTCTCCCGCCGGAAAGTCGCAGCGCGACCAGACCGGCTCGTTCGCCCAGTCGACCAGGTCCAGCCGGGTATCGTCTGCCGCATCGGCCGCCGCGCTCATCAGGCTCTGGCCCGGCTCGATCCAGTGGCGCTGCCGCTGGAAACGGTAAGTCGGCAGCGGAATGCGCAGCCGCCTTTCGCTTCCCCACCATGCCTTCCAGTCCACATCGACGCCGGCGGCCCAAAGCTCGCCCAAGGCCTGCATCCAGCAGGCATCGTCCGCCACCGCCTGATCGCGATGGCGCATCGAACTCACGACCGGCTGCGTCGCCGGGCGTCCGGGATGATGGCGGGCAAGGCTGGCCATCGTGCGGCCCGGCCCCACTTCCAGAAGCAGGCGCTCGGGATCGTCCAGCACACGCTGCAAGCCATCAGTGAAGCGCACCGGTTCCCGCAAATGGCGAACCCAGTATTCGGGATCGCGCGCCTCTTCGGTGCGAACCCAGTCGCCGGTCAGGTTGGACGCGAACGGGATCGTGGGCGCCCGCAAGACCATGCCCTGCAGCAGACTGCGGAATTCGGGCAGAATGGGATCGAGCATCGGCGAATGCGCAGCCACGGTGATCGGGATCGGCTGGGTTTCGATCTCCTGCGCGGCCAGTTCTTCCTGAAACCGGGCGATAGCCCCCGCAGCACCCGACACGACGCAGAGGCGCGGCGCGTTGATCGTGGCGATGGACAAGTCCGCTGGCAGGATCGCCGCCAGTTCCGCTTCGGACAGCGGCACGCCCAGCATCGCCCCTTCGCCGGTGGTTTCGAACAGGCGGCCGCGGGCGTGCACGATGCGAAGCCCGGTTTCCAGATCGACCACGCCGGAAATGTGCGCCGCCGCATATTCGCCGCAGCTATGTCCGATCATCGCGGTGGGCGTGATCCCGATCGACATCCATAGCCGCGCCAGCGCGGTCTGCACGATGAACAAGGCGGGCAGCGCCATGGAGGGTCGCTCAAGCTCTTCCACGGCGCGGGCGCGGTCCGCTTCTTGCGGGAACAGCCAGCGCCGCAAGTCCGGCACGCCGATCCCTGCCGCCAGCGCCAGCCCCCGATCGACCTCGGCACGGAACACCGCCTCGGTCTCGTAGAGATCGCGCGCCATGTCCACATGCTGGGGACCACCGCCGCAGAACAGGAAAGCGACCGGCCGACCGGGAACACAGGGTGGCCGGGTCGGCATGTCCAGTGCTGCCGATTCCAGCGCGGTCACGGCACCCTCAGCGTCGGTCGCGACGGCAAAGCGCCGCGCCGGCAGATGGCGGCGCCCGGCGATCAGCGTGAACGCGGCATCGGCCAGCGAGGTTTCGGGGTGCCGCGCGAAATGGCCGCCCAATGCCGCAAGATTGGCGCGGGCGGCATCCGCCCCCTGCCCCGATGCCAACAGCAGCTGGCACCGGCGGCTGGTGCTGCCGGGTGCGCGAAGGGGCGCTTCCTCCATCACCACGTGGGCATTGGTGCCGCCCACACCCAAGGAGCTGACCCCGGCGCGTCGGGGGGCGTGAGCACGCCGGGGCCAGTGCACGTTCGATGCCGGCACCGTGAAGGGGCTGGCATCGAGCGCACAATCGGGATTTGCCTTGGTGAAATGCGGAACCGCCGGGATCTCCCCATGGCGCATGGCCAGCGCCACCTTGATCACGCCGGCGGCGCCCGCAGCGGTATCGGTATGGCCGATATTCGCCTTTACCGAGCCAAGCGCACAACGTTTCGCAGGATCGGCGGCGCCTGCGAACGAAGGGGCGAAGACCTGGGTGAGCGCGGCCACTTCGATCGGATCGCCGATCGGCGTGCCGGTGCCATGGGCCTCCACATAGTCGATCTCGGCAGGATCCACGTCGGAGACCGCCAGCGCCTCGGCAATGACGGCAGCCTGTCCGTCAACGCTGGGGGCGAGATAGCCCACCTTGGCGCTGCCATCGTTGTTGATGGCGGAACCGCGCAGCACCGCGTGGATGTGGTCGCCGCTGGCAATGGCATCCTCCAGCCGGCGCAGCGCCAGCACGGCAACGCCGCTGCCGAACACGGTGCCCTTCGATGCGGCATCGAACGGGCGGCACATCCCGTCTGGCGAAAGGATTTCCCCTTCCTCGTAGAGATAGCCCTGACGGTGCGGCAGTTCGATGGAGGCCCCGCCGGCAAGCGCCATGTCGCACTCACCCGAAAGCAGGCTCTGCATCGCCATGTGGATCGCCACCAGCGACGTGGAGCAGGCGGTCTGCACATTGATGCTCGGGCCCTTGAGGTCCAGCAGGTAGGAGACGCGGGTGGTCAGGAAATCCTTGTCGTTGCTGGTATGGCGCAGCAGGAACAGCCCCACGTCCTTTACCAGCTTGCCGTTGGTCAGCAGGTTGAAGGGCATGTAGGCATTGTGGCCCGATCCGGCGAAGACGCCGATGGTGCCGCCCGCTCCCGCGCCGGTATCGGCAGCGAAACCTTGCGGGGTGTGGCCGGCATCCTCCAGCGCCTCCCACGAGCATTCCAGGAAATGGCGGTGTTGCGGGTCCATGATCGCCGCATCGCGCTGGCTCAGGCCGAACAGCGCGGCATCGAAGCATTCCATATCGGCCAGCGGGGCGGCGCGGCGCACATAGTCCGGGTTGCGCAGCAGGGCTGCGGGGACGCCGGCGGCCAGCAGGTCCGCCTCGGCCAGTGTCTCTATCCCCTCTCGCCCATCCCGCAGCAGGGCCCAGAATTCGTCCGGATCGCGCGCGCCGGCGAAGCGACAGGACATGCCGACGATGGCGATGGACGAACCGGCAGCGGCAAGCGTGCCATCGTCGAAGGAGCCGAACGACTGGTGCATGATCTCAGAACCCCGATCCGATTGGCGTGCCCACGCGCGGACCTGCCCGCACCGCGCCGCGCCGCATCAGCGCGGAACGGCGGGCCAGCGCGCGCTCGTTCATCTCGCGCGGCGCGGATGGATCGCTTGCCTCTCCGGCGGAAAGGTGCGCGCCCAGGGCGGCGATGGTGGGAAAACGAAATACGTCGGTCAGCGCCAGCGGACGCGGCGCGATGGCGGCAAGGCGGCGATGCGCCTGAATGGCCAGCAGCGAATGGCCGCCGATGTCGAAGAAGTTCTCTCCGCGGCCGACATGCGGCACTTTCAGCAGATCGCACCAGACGGCGGTGATCTGCGCTTCGATCTCCGTCAGCGGCGTGGCTTCCGCAGCGCTTGCCTCTGCGCCGGTGTCGGTCTGCGGGACGGCGGGGGCCACCGTTGCCGGATCGGGCAGCGCGTGGCGGTCGATCTTGCCGTTCGGCGTGCGGGGCAGTGCGTCCAGCACCACGAGCGTGCCGGGCACCATGAATTCAGGCAGGCCGGCGCGCAGATGTTCGCGCAGCACGTCCACCTGCACGGGGGCATCGCGGAGCGAGAGATAGCCCACCAGCCGCGTCGCCGCGCCGTCCCGGCGGGCCACGACGACCGCCTCGGCGACGGCAGGATGCGCGGTCAGCGCGGTCTCGATCTCACCCAGTTCGATGCGATAGCCGCGTATCTTTACCTGATGGTCCAACCGGCCAAGGAACTCCAGCGTGCCGTCGCTGCGCTGGCGGGCAAGGTCGCCGGTGCGGTAAGCCCGCTCTCCGGCCGTAAAGGGGTGCGAGACGAAGCGCTCTGCGGTCAGCTCGGGCCGCGCATGGTATCCGCGCACGACGCCGGCGCCGCCGATCACCAGTTCGCCGGGCGTTCCGGGCCGGACCGGCTGCTGCCGGCGGTCGAGAATGTAGATCTGCTGGTTGGCCAGCGGTCGGCCGAGCGGCGGGGCGGCTTCGCCCGGATCCAGAACGTGGACGGCGGACCACACCGTCGTCTCCGTCGGCCCGTACATGTTCATGACGCGGCCGTGGACCAGCCCGGCCATGTCCTGCGCCAGTTGCGGCGGGAATGCCTCTCCGCCCACCATCAGCCGGCGCAGTGCGGCCAGCGCTGGGCGTGCAGCGGGATCGCCGGCCAGCACCTGCAGCAGCGAGGGCGTGCACTGGAGATGCGTAACCCCGTGGCGCGCCATGAGTTCGTGCAGCGAGGTGTCCGCCGCATCCTGACCGCCCTGCCCCTCCTGCACACGCGCGCGCAGCCGGTCCAGCACCGGCAGGTGGCCGATCACGGTATCCACCGCCACGCCGAAATCGATCAGGCAGCCCACTTCATTCACGCCAACTGCGGAGAGCCGGGCGATAAGCTCCAGATTGTCCTCAGGCGTGCCGAACAGGCCGCTGGTTTCGAAATAGCGATCGAACGCATGTTCCAGCAGCGCGTCGGTCTCTTCCGCGCTCAGCGTGTCCAGGCTGATCGCCTCCACTTCGCCGCCCGGCCGTTTGAAGGCCGGGAAGGACCAGGCATACTGGTGCAGCAGGTTGGTGGCCGTGCGCAGGTATTCCATCAGCGGCTCGCGCACGATCTCGCGCACGGTGGCCTCGTCCTCGCCCAGGAACGTGTGCAGCATCAGCGTGGCATGGCCATCGCCGGGATGCCCTGCCTCACGCCACGCGGCGCGATAGGCGGCCAGCTTTTCGGCCACGTCCTCGATCGACTGGCCCAGCAGGTGGGTCAGCACATTGGCGCCCACGCGGCCGGCCTCGATGAAGGTCGCCACGTTGCCGGCCGAGGTGATCCATACCGGCAGTTCGGGCTGAACGGGGCGCGGATAAGTACGGATTTCCACATCGTTGCCCAGCGGGCCGGGGTAGGACCGCGCCTCCCCGCGCCAGAGCCCGCGCACATCATCCATGCAGCGGCGCAAGGTGCCGGCCTTGTCGGCGAAGGCGGCCGGGTTGAACACGAAGTCGTCCGGCTGCCAGCCGGACGCGAAGGCAATGCCCACGCGGCCGCCCGAAAGGTTGTCCACCAGCGCCCATTCCTCGGCAATGCGCAGCGGGTGGTGCAGCGTGCCCACCACGCTGCCCGCGCGGATCTGCACCCGCGTGGTGCTGGCGGCGATGGCAGCGGCAGCTACCGAGGGATTGGGATAGGGCCCGCCGAAAGCATGGAAGTGCCGTTCCGGCGTCCACACCGCCTCGAACCCGTGGGCGTCGGCAAAGCGCGCACCTTCCAGCAGCAGACGGTACTGCTCCGCCGCGCTGCCCGCGCTGGAACTGGCGAAGTAGAACAGGCTGAAGCCTACGTGGCGCTGTGCAGCCGCCGGCCTGATATCGCCGCGCACTTCGCGCTCATTGGCGATCACCACATGATAACCGTGCATCAGCGGCCAGAGCAGCTCCAGAACCGAGATGTCGAAGCTGAGGCTGGTGACGGCCAGCCAGGTGCCGTCATGCTCCAGCTTGGCATCCATGCCTGCGAAGAAGTTCAGCAGGTTGCGATGCTCCACCATCACGCCCTTCGGCAACCCAGTAGAGCCCGATGTGTAGATCATGTAGGCAAGGTGATCGCCGCCGGACCGGCGCTCGACCGGGCTGTCCGGAAACGCGGCAAGCCCGGCGCGCAGATCCTCTATCCGCACCACCTCGGCATCGCCGGTGACCAGATCGCCCACCAGCGCCGCTTCGGTAAGGATCAGCGTCATGCCCGAATCCGCGACCATGTGGGCAAGCCGGTCGCGCGGATAGGCAGGATCGAGCGGAACGTAGGCACCGCCCGCCTTGTGAATGCCGATCAGGCAGGCCAGCATCTCCACCGAACGGGAAAGGTGCAGCCCCACCAGCACATCCGGCCCGACGCCGCGCGCGATCAGGGCATGGGCGATGCGGTTGGAAAGCGCGTCCAGCGCCGCATAGGAAAGCGCAGCGCCGCACGCGGTCACCGCCGTCCGCTCGGGCGTGCGGGCTGCCTGCGCGGCGAAGCCCTCATACCACGTCGTCAGGGGCAGCGGGGGCGCCTCGGTCGCGTTCCATTGCACGATCACGCGATCGCGTTCGGCTTCGGTCAGCAGCGGCAGACGGCCCACCGGCAGTTCGGGCGAAACGGCAGCGGCGGACTGCATCGCTTCGAAAGCGCCGCGCAGATCGTCCACCTCGTCCGGCAGGACGCGGGTGGCATCGAAAGTCCAGCGCCATGTTGCGGATGCTGCGCAGATCGCGATGGCCAGCACAGTGCCCTTGGACGGTTCCGCATCGGCAAGGCTGTCGACCAGATCCACGCTGACGGGATGAGCGAAACCCGCACCGCCCCGCAATTCCGGGCTGCGCGCGATCAGATCGCGGGCCACGGCGACATGGCGATGCAGGTCGGCGATTTCGCGTTCCACCGTCTCGCGCAGAACCGCCAGCGGCGCATCGAAATCCACCCCGACCTTGAACGGCACTTCCCCGGCAAACCACGGGGCGACATCCTCCAGCCGCGAGCGCCCCACTTCATCGCCATAGCCGATTTCCACGCTGTCCCGGTCTGCGCAGCGGGCAAGGCAGGCGATCATCGCGGTCAATGCCGCCATCGCCCCGCACCCTTCCGGCAACGGCATGTCGAGCGAGGTCCAGACCGGTCCGCTCTCTGGCGAAGGCGGGCGAAAAGCGGGGAGTTGCAGGCTTTCACGCTGGGCCAGACGGCGGCGCCACCACGCCTCGAACCGACCGGCGGCCGCATCCAGCGTCTCAAGGCTGGCGCGCCGGTCCGCACCAAGGGTGTCGAACACGCCCGCTTCCAGCGCATCCAGCGGCGCGCCGTCGAGATCGGCCAGCCCCTCGATCCGAATATCGCCATGACCCGTCGCAACGATGGGTGCAGGGCCGGAATGCAGGATCGTACCCGGCAGCGCGCCCGAATGCCCCCCCGAATAACTGTCGAGAACGGTTGCTCCCCTCACCAGTACCAGCCGGTCGCCCAGCAGCGCCTTCGGGGCGCCCATCGGGTTGGCATAGGCGCCATAGTCCAGCGCCCCTACCAGCCGCGCGATTTCTGCAGCCGGGCGCGTCCAGTCGATCGTTGCGGCAGCGGCCGGGCGATCTGCCCGGCCGAACATCCGCAGGGGCGGTTGCTCCTGCGGAACGGCCGTGGCCACCGCGCCCTGCAGATCGGCCACGATCGTTGCAAAGCTGCGCAACCCGGCCTCGAAACAACGCGTATTGAGCGAAAGCGCGGTTTCCCCCTCGGCAATCGAGAAAGTTTCCGCCGCCAGCACCGCGCCGCGATCGACCTCGCGCGTCATCAGGTGCCAGGTCACGCCGTGAGCCGCTGCATTGTCCAGCAGCGCCCAAACCGGCGTGTTCAGGCCGGCCCGATCCGGCAGAGGACCATCATGGAAATTGACCGCGCCGCGCGCCGCCAGCGCCAGAACTTCGCCGGGAAGCACCGAAAGGTTGGAAATGCTGAACAGCCAGTCGACCGAACCGGTCCCGCCTGCCAGCAAGTCGCGTTGGCGAGAGAACAGCGGAATCCCGGCGCGCCGCGCCCAGGCCGCCGCCGGAGAGGAAGGCGATGCCAGCACTGCAACGATCGCATGGCCATTCGCCCGCAGCAATTCCCCGCATTCGGCAAGAAGCGTCTCGTTGCCGACAAGTATCGTGCGCATTTGCGCGCGATCACTACTGCCGGGTTCGATACTGGAAGCTGCAACAAGAGGATCGATAGTCACGTCAGTCGTCCCACCCATGGACTTCCTCCTTGTCCAAACAGCCTATCGGCTCCGTCACGGAACGGCCATTTCATCAACTCAGTCCGGAATTTCATGGTGGGGGTACCCGCAGGCCAAATTGGCGGCGGCATCGGCCAAGATGAAATGGGCGCGAAATCCGCCGCCAGGTTGGTGACTGGCCCCGTTATCGATCGGCCCTGTTACCGATTGGACCGGCAAGGCACGGTCACTTGTATTCGATCAACCCCGTGGTGCGGGGCCGCTCTGCCTTGGCGCGGCGGCGGCGCCACCAATAATCGGACTGACCCTGAAGGTGCGGCAGCTTGCCCAGCGTGATGAAGCTGGCGTCCAGCGGGCCGCTGCGCAGGCACACCCGCGTCCACAACACCGGCCAGAGAAGCCACATGGGCGGCAGGGCCCAGATCAGATTGCTGATCACTTTATGCCGCAACCGGGGATCGTATGCGCCCCGCAGCGCCAACCCTTCCGCCATGGCATAGCCACTGCGGCGGTTGCGCTGCCACCACTGCGAAAAGCGCATCATCGCCGCGTCGTGGATCGTCATTTCGGCATCGAGCCGCCTGATCTTCCACCCGTTGCGGCGGATGCGGCAGCACAGCTCGGGCTCCTCACCGGCGATCAGATCCTCCCGATATCCGCCCACCGCACGCAGCGGCGCAACGCGGAACAGCGCATCTCCGCCGCACGACGACACGAGGCCGACCGGCGTGTTCCACTCATTGTCGCAAAGCTGGTTGTAAGGGCTGGCGTGGGGATCGCGTTCCCGCCTGCGGCCGCATACGGCGGCAAGATCGCCATCGCCGCGCAGCGCGGCCAGAGCATGGTCGAGCCACCCGGGTACCAGTTCGCAATCGCCATCGATGAAGTGAACGAACTCCAGATCGGGATATCGGCGCACCAGCCAGTCCAGCCCGGCATTGCGCGCGCGGGCGGCCGTGAAGGGAGTGGCGGGATCGAGTTCCACTACCGGCAAGCCGCGGTCTGCGGCCCGCCTCACGCTGCCGTCTACCGATCCGGAATCGACATAGACCGCGCGGGTGGCCTGACGCTGCACGCTGGCGATGGCCAGTTCCAGCCGGTCCCCCTCATTACGGCCGATAATGACGAAACCGACCTCGTCGTGCGTCCCACCGATCATGGCTGCCGCTCCGTCCTTATCCAGTTGCGCTCACGCCGGGTTACGAATTGCGCCAGCAGCGGCAGCTTCCACAGAATGTAGCCCGGTATCCGGCCCAAGCTGGCGACCGGCAGAACCGCGCGGCCATGCCGCCACCACGCGGCGGCAAGGGCGATGGTCAGCGCCAGTGTGGCACTCAGCAGCAGCAGGGTCGGGCCGGCAAGACCAACGGCCGCCAGCGAAAGCCCCACAGCGCCGGCAAGCACCGCGACCAGCAGCACGGTGGGCGGCACCAGCAGATCCAGCGCAACGAAGGCACGGCGGGGACGCCCGGCAAGGCCGGCCACGATCAGGCGCGGTGCGAAACGGATGGCGCTCTGGAGCATGCCATGTTCCCACCGGCGGCGCTGCCCGGCAGTGCCTCTTGCGGAACTGGCGGCGCTGACAAATCCGGCCGAGCCTTCGAACCGCACGTGCCGACCGGCAAGCAACAAGTCCATGCCCATGTCCAGGTCTTCCACCAGCGAGGCGGCGGACCAGCGCATCCCGGCAAAGACCGCGCGCGGGAAGGCCATACCGGAACCCTGCAACAGGGCCGCGCCGGCCAATCGATCCAGCGCCAGTTGGCGGACCAGATTCTTGATCAGGAAGGCAAGGCAGGACACGCGCACCACCGCCTCCGCATCGGCCGGCGGCGTCATCAGATAGGCCCCCTGCACAACCGCATCGCGGCGCACCGATGCTGCAGCCAGCGCGGGAATGGCGCCCGGCAGCGGCAGACAATCAGCGTCGATGACGATGACGGTCGCGAATGCATGCCCTGCCCGCTGGCTGTCGATGAAAGCGCGGCCGAATTCCAGCGCATGTCCCTTGCCGCGCCGCGCCGGATCCACCCGCTCGATGACCGTTGCCCCCAACGAGCGGGCAATGGCGGCGCTATCGTCGGTGCAATTGTCCGCCACCACCACCAGTTCGTCCTGCGCGCGCAACTGCGCCAGCACCTCTGCAACCACGGCTGCGATCCCGCTCGCCTCGTCATGCGCGGGCATGAGCACGATGCAGGGGCGGCTATCCGCTTCCTCCGTCTGGTGGCCCTGCGCGGAGCGACCGGCACCTACAGCGCATTCCAGCGCAAGCACCAGGGCCGGCAAGGCCACCGGAACGGCAAGCGTCCAGGCGAGCGCAAGGATCATCGCTTCAGGAAAATCCAGCCCATTTCCGCAACAGCCATCGTCGCACCGCCTCCCAGCTTGCCGCCACGGCCTGCGCACGGGGCACCCCCGCGCAGCACCTTATGCTTCAGAATAGATCGCAATGGATGGGCCGCGGCAGACCTGAAACTCCCTTGGAAGTTCTCATGATCGACAGCCGCCATGGCGCCCCATAGAGTTTTCGCACGAGGTTCGGACGGAGAGTTGCGCGTGCCCTTCGAAGCAGGCTCACCAGGCGAAGAGTGCCCCCGGGTCGCCGCCTGATGCCGTTTCCCAATACTGCGGAAGCCGGCTCGCCGCCAAAGCCATCGCTGATATCGCGCGCCCGGGCGCTGGTCCTGCGCGATACCAATGTGGTGGTCGTATCCGTCATTCTGAACAACCTGCTGCGCGCCGTCAGCGGGATGATTCTGACACGGCTGCTGGTGCCGGAGGTTTTCGGCATTTCCGGCATCATCGGATCGATCCAGTTCACCGTCACGCTGGCAACGGACCTGGGGTTTCAGCCCTTCGTGGTGCGCCACAAGGACGGGGACGATCCGCGCTTCCTGGATACCGTGTGGACGGCCGCACTGGTGCGATCGATCTTCCTGGGGCTGACACTGGTCGCCTTGGCCCAGCCGCTGGCGATGCTATTGGAAAAGCCGGAACTGACGCCGGTAATCGCCGCCTCCAGCCTGACGTTCCTGTTCGACGGACTTTCGTCCACCTCCCTGCTGACCGCACTGCGCCAGCGCATGGTGCTCAAGCTGTCGATCATCGATATTGCCGCACAAGTGGTGCAGATCGCGGTGAGCGCCGTGCTGGCCTATTTCTGGCGCAGTTACTGGGCGATCCTGGTCGGAATGCTGACGAACGGCGCGTTCAGGATGGTCCTGAGTTATGCCGCGTTCGACAATGCCTTCCGCAAGTTGCGCCTGGACGGTGAAACCCTGCGCGAACTGTGGTCCTTTGCCCGCTACGTCACGGGTTCCAGCATCATCTTCCTGATCATCTCGCAATGCGACAAGCTGGTTCTGGCCAAGATCATGCCGCTGGACGATTTCGGCTTCTACGTGCTGGCCGGCAACCTCGCATCCGCACCGCTTGGCTTCGCGGCTGCCTATAACACGCGCGTGCTCTATCCGGCCTATGCGCAAATGTGGCGCGAAGGGCAGGCGGATCTCAAGGCCCGGTTCTATGCCCGGCGGCGACTGCCTGCCTTGCTCTACGTCTTCGCCAGCGGCGGCATCATCGGCGCCGCGCCCGCCATCGTGCGGTTCCTGTACACCGCGCGCTATGCGGAGGCGGCCGTCTACCTGCAAATCCTGGGCATATCGTCGCTGCTGGCTCTATCGTCCTATGCGGCGCACGAAACGCTTACCGCAGTGGGCAACGCGCGCGCGTTTCTTGAGGCGAATACGGCCAAGCTGGTGTGGCTGGTCGTCGCCGGCGGCATCGGCTTTCTGACCTATGGCGCGTTCGGGCTGATCGTGGCGGTGGGCCTGATGGAAGTGCCCGCGCTGCTGCTGCGCTGGCAACGGCTGAGCACATTCGATCTGCTGGATCTGCGGCAGGAACTTTTGATCCTGATGGTCGCCCCGGTGGGCATGGCGGCGGGGCTGTTGGTCGACGTGGTCGTCATCCGCCTGCTGGGCTGACGCGCCGCCTCGGCCATTTTGAAAACCTTCAACGCGCGAGAACGGCTTCCGGCGCGACATGCGCGAGCGATGCGCGCAGCGGTTCGATTTCACGCACCGTTCGGCTGCGAATCTCGATACCGCGCAGCGCGCAGCCGAAACCGAAAAGGGCGAAAGTGATGCTGGCCGGGCGCGCACCGAACGAAGTGAAGGCGAACATCACGATCAGCATCGCCAGCGAGGCGAACACGAACGCGCCCGCATCGCTTTCCTGTCCATCGCGCCCCTGCCCCACGGTCCAGGTCCGGCAGCGCGTCCAGGCATGGAGCATCGGGGCCGCGAAACTGCCGACGAATAGCGCCAGCCCGCCGATGCCCGATACCAGCGCCACCCAGATAAAGCTGTTCACGTAGTCGATGATCCCCTCTCCCTGGCGCAAGTCCCCCAAGACGATGTCCAGCTGGCCCATCGAGTATCCCGTGAAGGGACGAAGCATGATCTGCGCCGTGCCGCGTTGGAACAGCATCTTGCGATATTCGGCAGTGTCCGCCGATCCGGCAGAAAACCCCACCGCATTCGCAAAGGTCGATGACACGCCGGCCAGCACCAGAACGAACGCGGCCAGCACCGCAATCACCATGCACCGCCTTGTCAACGAGGCGTAATCGCGGCGATAGATGTCGATCAACAGCCAGCCGATCACGACGCCCATCCAGGCCCCGCGCGATTGCGGCACCGACGTGCCCAGGAACAGTATGGCCAGAAGCAGGTAATGCCGCAGGCGCGATCGGAAATCGTCCCGGAGCAGCCACAGCCCCGCCATGCACACCGCCAGCACCAGCGCGGCCGAGGTCGATTCCATGAACGGCCCCGCCGCGCGCACGATGCCGCCGCGCACCTTCAGGTAGAACATGCTCGGCACGCCGTAATGCTCGTAAAGTTCGTTGTAGAGGCTCCAGGCCCGCGCCGCCTCGAAAATCATGAAAGCGGCCAGCGCCATGCCGCCGCAAGCGAACCAGCGGATCGTGGTGCGAAGCTCCGCCGCGTTCGCAATGCCCCGGCTCAGTACGTAGTACGGAAAGCCCAGGTGCAGCACCACGCTGCAGCCGGTGCGCAGCATGTTGGTGGCGCTCGTATCGCGTCCGAAAGCCAGCGTGAACAACACGATCAGCGCCAGCACCCAGCGGTCTGCCACGAACCTTCCGGGGTGGCGAACCGGATTGCGGGCGATCGCAATGACGCTGCCCAGCGCCAACGCATCCTGCACGCCGAAGGGGATCAGTTTCAGCTGACCGATCTCGATGGGAACGTCCAGCCCCGGCAACAGCAGGAGGCAGAACAGGTAGACGCCGGCGATCCGGTCCCGCCGGCCCGCCATCACCGGAACCCAGAAGCACATGACGAAAAACAGCAGCAGAAGGTTCGGCAGGGTCCAGGCGACGATCGGCGCCAGAAGGGCGCCGAGCATCGCACGGATCATCATGTCCTGCCGAAACTCACGCCGCAGCGAACATACGAAGAGGGCGACGCCGGACATGCCGACCAGCGCCGCATAGACGGCCATGTGGCTGGAAACCCAGACGCCCGCGACAAGCCCCGGTACCGCCAGTGCAGCCACGCAGGCCAGCAATGGCCGGAGGTTCAGTTCGCCCGGCCTGGCGGGGCCGGATCGCGCTTCGATCATCTCTATTCTCGCAAAAAGCGGCGCACGGCCGCCAGTTTCGGCGCATCGGCCACCGGCTGTCCGGCATATTCGCGCAGCCCCCACGAACCGAAGCCGGCAATGGGCGCGGTGGCGGCATAGAGCATCAAGGTGTCCCCGAAGCGCTGCTGCCAGCCTTCGATGTAGCGGGCATAGATCGCGCCCATGCGCGGATCGCGCTGGACGGCGCGGGCCAGCGCCAGATCGTCGGTAACGAGGTGCTGACCGCCTTCGTATGTCACGAAGCGCTTGCCGAATTGCGCGGCGACTGCCCGATTGGCGTCAGCCAGCGCGTAAGCATGGTCGATCGCGTTGGGCAGGCCCGCGAAGATCCGGTCTACATCCTGCGGGGTAGCGGCAAAACCGGCAAGATCGAAACCGATATAGGGCGCCGCGGCCACCGCATCGACCCACCGGGCCGCATCGCGATGGCTCAGCTCGATGCGCACCATCTCCGGATTGCCGTTCTGGGCCGAACAGACGCGCACCAACGCCTGCGGCCGGTCTGCATAGACCGCCGACCAGATCTTCATCGTTTCCACCATGCGTTCGGAATAACGCTCGGCCCGCGCGGCGAACGGATTGCCCTGGCCAAGGCCCAGCGCCATCCCCTCCCGCTCCGCCTGGTGGGTGGCCTCGAACATGCCGTTCCACACCTCATTACCGAATTCCACGTAGACGGTGCGGCCGGGATCGAGCCGGCCATGCACCAGCCGCGCGAAATTGCGCAAGTATTCGGCATCGGCATTGTAAGGCATCACGAACCATGGGTCGGCGCCGACCCGATTGGCCAGGTCCACCATATCCTCGATGGAAGCGCCTGCCGGTCCCGCCTGCGATGCGGACGACGGTTTGGGCCGTGTCGCCCAGTCGACTTCCGGATTGCCGTTGACAGGCTGCCAGTCCAGAAAACGGATGACCTTGAAACCGGAAAGGAACGAGAGGAATTCCGGATCGAACCTCGCCTTGGGGGACACACCCTCCTTGCGACAGTCAATGTTGCGGATGGGATCGTCCGGATCGGTGCGGAGCAATTCGATCCACGCCACCTCTTCCTCATTGCCCGTGGGGGCAAGCGCCAGGGTCATGCCCTGCGCGTCGCGCGCGGTGATTCTCGCTGCCCCGCCCGCGCCCAGTTCGCCCTTGCCCGCGAAGCTGCAGCGCACCGTGATCGGGCGGAAAGGAGCGGCCGGCAGCATCAGCATATGCGGCGCGGTCTCATCGGGCCGGAGGAAACGCACCCATCCCGATGCGTCGATCTGTTCTGCGGGCAACAGGGTCCAGCTTGACCCGCGCGAGGACATCCATTCGGCCTGTGCCAGCAGATTGGCGAAGACCGGCTGGCGAATGAACGTCTGCAAGCCATAGAGATTGACGCCCAGCACCATCGGCCGCCTTCCCCGCTCCGGCGCCGGCGCCGGAGCGAGTGCCGGAGCGGGTGCGCTGGCTCGGACAGTTTCGCGCCCTGCCGCGCAGAGGTGCATCGACAGCGCGGCTCCGGCGACGGCAACCACAAGCGCCGACGAAAACAGGATCCGACGTTTCAGGACGGGTTTCCTCCGGCGATGCCCTGGACCGGCATCTGCATCACGCTGGCCGCCATGGGGGGGGCGTTGCGGCGCCACGCCCGGTGGATGCTGAAGATCTGCGGCCCTTCCACCAGATAGCGCCGCCACAACCGGTGCGGATCGGAACAGAGCCGATAGAGCCATTCGAGCGCCATGTGCTGGATCACCACGGGCGCGCGTTGTTGTTCGCCGGTCAGGAATTCAAGGCTGGCCCCCACGCAGAATCCGATGCCGCTTGCGCCCCGCGCCTTGGCGACGCGCCGCGCGACGATCTCCTGCTGGGGCGATCCCACGGCCAGGAAGCTGTAGCGGGCCTTGGCTTCCACCAGGAAGCGGACCGCCCGCGCCAGTTCACGCGGATCGCGTACGAAACCCATCGGCGGATTGTAATGGCGCACGTCGGTCAGGCCGAAGCGCCGCGTGATTTCCTCCACCTTGGCGCTGCTGCCGCCCAGGATCGCCACCGATCCCTCCGCCGCGATCCCGCGTTCGAACAGGGCGGCGGTCAGGTCGCTGCCCGGCACGACCGGCAGATCCCGGCCCACCGTACGTGCCAGCCGCGCCAGGATGCGGCTGTCGCACAGCGTCATCCACGCACCGCGATAGGCGGGCCACAAGTCGGAACGGCGATATTGCAGGCGCACGACATGATCGACATTGGGCGTCACCACATACGTGAAGGGTGCCGAGGGCGCCCGCCGCACAATCGCGTCCAGCGCGGTTTCCATGTCGATCGGAGTGAAGGCCAGTTCGAGGAATTCCACCGTATCGCGTGCAGTCGGTGCCGGTAGTGGGGTAATGCTGAGCTTCGGGCCCAACTTCGTGCCCAATGCCGGCCCCAGTGCTGGAATGACGGGTGCCTCGAAGTCCTGCTGCATGCTGTACATGGTCGCGCTCGACCTCCCACGCGCACTATGCCGCGCGCGCGCCGTACGATCTGCTCGCCCAACTGCGCACCGCATAGCGCCTACAGGAAATTGCTTCGGAGAAGTCCTCCACAAAAATCGGGACCAAATCCGTGGATCGGGGACCGCCGCCGCTCCCATCCACACGCCGCTTTTCCATCCGGACGGCAGGTATATCGCAGGCTCCTTGCGATTTCTCCGAGGGGGGAAGACGGCACCTTCTTCGAACGATTTCACCGTTTTTCCCAAATCGTTATGCTTTCCGGCAGGATCGGGGACAGGCTTTCGCGGCTCTTGAACCGGTTCTGCATCAGGGAGGCTCAAGTGCGCGATGCAAGCGACCCGTTTCCGTACCGACAGCGTATTTCGCACGGGCTGGGCAGGAGACCGCGAAGAACGGCCCGGATCGCGTTGATCGCACCGTTCCTTGCAGCCTCGTGCCTTACCTCCCCCATCATGGCCCAGCAGGCAGGCACAGTGGCCGATGCGGCCGCGATGGGCGCCGCCGTCCCCCCGCCGCTCACCGGACTGGCCGGTCCGCGCTACACCGTGAACGCGGGCGACGAACTGGACGTTTTCGTCTGGGGCGAGGATCGCATGCAACGCGCGGTGCTGGTCCAGCCGGACGGCACATTCGCTTTCCCGCTGGCCGGAACCATCCGCGCCAGCGGCCGCAACGTATCCGACATCGCCAGCGAAATTCGCGAGCGCATTTCCCTCAATTATCGCGGCACCGTGCCCGACGTCACCGTTTCGGTGAGGGAGGCGACGGGGATGCGTTTCTATGTGGTCGGCAAGGTCCGCTCTCCCGGCAGCTTCACCAGCGGCACCTCTCCGAACATCTTGCAGGCCCTCAGCATGGCTGGCGGAACGTCGGACTTTGCCGACGTGAAGAACGCGGTGATCCTGCGTCAGACCCCGCATGGCGAAGTGGTCGAGCCGGTTGCGCTCAACAAGCTTCTCAAGGGGAAGCGCGCGCTGGAGGCCGGTGGTCTCGACAAGCCCCTGCCGACACTCTCGAGCGGCGATGTCCTCGTCATTCCGTGAGGGGCGCAAGCATGAACCGATCCAGGGCTCTGCCGCAGATGCCCCCACCGCCATTCCCGCCCTCGCGCTGGCCTTCGCGGTGCTCCTCCCCGGTTCCGCCGCCGCCCAGTCCCAGCCGGCGCCGCTCCCGTCCTATCAAGCGCCTTTCGAGGTGGATGTGACCGCGCTGGCCGCCCGAAATCCGTTCCTGGTGGACGATGACGATGCCGTTACCGCGGCCATCGCGATTGCCGCGAAGGGACATGCGGACTGGCAACTGGCGCCCGGCACCGACCTCGACGCAGACGGCGGGGTGGCATTTCGGCAGTACAGCCGCAGATACGGCAATTTCCTGACCGGGCGCGCCGCCATGGCCCTGAATCACCGGCATAACGAATATCTCACGTTCCTGAGCGAGGCATCCTACGAGCGCGTGCTGCCGACCACTGCGCAGGAAAGCAGCATCGATTCCGCCGTGGATCCGCTCAGCCTCCAGGACAATTACCAGTTGGCGCAGACAGTCACCTGGCACAGCGATGCGCTTTCGACAGTCAGCGGCACGCTGGGCTGGACCCGGCTGGACCCGCGCGGCTCTACCTTGCTTCAATCGACTTCTGCCCTTGCTCTGACGCTGAATGCACAGCGGCGGATCGATCCGGTTACCACGCTGGGCGCAGTTGGCACGATGACATGGTCGCGTTCCGGTTCCAGTTCCGGCTCAAGCGCGGGCGGCGACCCTCATGCCTGGACCGCCCAGCTTACCGCTGAGCGGCGGATGGGCCATGGCTGGCGCGCGCGGATCGGACTGGGCATCACCCGCACCTCGCAACTCAACGATCTTGGCGAGCGGCGGAGCGGCGGCGTGCAGTTCGCGGGCGATGCCCTGCTCTGCCATGACCCGGGGCGGGTCTCGGTATGCGTTACGGCCTCGGTCCAGCCGGTGATCAGCTCCTATGGTGGCATTCAAAGAGAAACGGCCGTGGGCGCCACGCTGAACTGGCGGACGAGCGAACGCGGCACGCTGACCGGCAGCGCCGACTACCGGCGATCGCCCCAGCCCGCGCCCAGCGATGACATCGACACGATGCGGCTGGCCCTGCGCTACGATTACCGGCTCAACGGGCAAGTCTCGCTGTTCGCCGGGCCCGAATATTACCGCCGAACGGACCTGACCGGTCGGGCGGTGGATTCCGCCCAGTTCCAGATCGGCATTGCAATCGGGGTGCCGCGCCAATGACGCTGTCTATGAAGCCTCCAGTCCTGCCCAAGACCGATCCCGACGGGCTCGGCATCTACCCCCGCGAGATTTTGGCCATGCTGCAGCGCCGATGGCGCTGGCTGATCGCGCCACTGATACTGGGACTGTTGGCAGCATGCGTCGCCATCGCGATGCGCAAGCCGGTCTATCAGTCGGCAGCCACGCTGCTGATCGATTCCCCGCAGATTCCGACGTCGCTGGTCGCGTCCCCGCTGACCGACATCGCGGACGAGCGGATTGCCAAGATCCGCCAGCAGATCGTCAGCCGCGACAGCCTGGCCGGGCTGATCCGCGCCAACGACCTCTATCCCGCCGAACGCGCGAAAGTGGATGCACCGACGCTGATGGAGATCATGCGCGCCAATATCGGCGTGGACCTTGTCGCCGCCAACCATGGGCACAACGGCGGCAGCACGATCGCTTTCACCCTGTCCTACAAGTACCCCGATCCGCACAAGGCGCAGGCCGTGACCGAGCAACTGACGCGGATGTTCCTGGTGGAAGACAAGCGTTTCCGCACCGAGCAGGCCACTGGTACCGCCTCTTTCCTCGAGCATCGGTCGGAAGAGCTGCGCCGCCAGCTGAGCGCGCTCGAAGACAAGCGCCGCGATGTAGAGGCGCGCTATGCCGGCGCGCTGCCCAGCGACGTGGCGCTCAGCTCGCAATCCAGTTCGGCGCTGCGGGCGGAAATCTCGCGCACCGATTCCGAGACGCAAGGCATCATTCAGCAGAACGGGATGCTGGCGTCGCGGCAGCAGGATCTGGCGCAAGGTCCGCCCCCGGGCACCGAAGGCCTGCGCACCGCCGAAATCCGGCTGGCGCAGCTTCAGTCCACCCATTCGGACACTTTTCCGGATGTGATTGCCGCCAAGGCCGAAGTCGAACGCCAAAGAGCGCTGGTCAACGCGAATCCGATCCCGCAATCCACCTTGGTGCAGACCGAGATTGCCTCCGGTCGCAACCGTATCGACGTCTTGGCCAGCCGCCGATCCGAACTGGTGCGCACGATGGCCGAAATGGACCGCCGCGCCGCGCAGGCGCCGGAGGCGGCCTATGAGCTGAACATGATCGAGCGCGAGTACGACAACATCAAGCGCCAGTACGATTCGCTCCGCGAAAAGCAGCTGGACGCGCAAGTCGCCGCCAACCTGCAGACCGAGGACAAAGGGGAGCGTTTCACCGTCGTGGACCAGCCTAGCCTGCCGCTGGAGCCCCTGGGCGCCAAACCGCTGTTGCTGCTCATGATGGGGGTGGTCGGCGGTGCCGGTCTGGGGCTTTGCCTGATCTTCGTCTACGAATTCGCGAATGGCACGATCCACGGCGAGCAGACGCTGGCGCGGACGACGCAGATTCCCACCTTGGGCGTGGTGCCGGGGCGGCGACAGGCGGGCCGGCTGAGCCCCCTACTGAACGGCTTGACGGAGTGGCTGCGGAACCGGCGGTTCCCCGGCTGGCTGGCGGGCCGCCTTCCCGAGCAATGGCGCAGCGCCCTGTCCGGCGGAAGCCCCGCAGCGGGCGCTGCGGCCAAGCCGGATACCGCAGGAGTAGCCCGATGAAAGCCGATACCGGCATCACCTCACCCCGCTCGAACGCCGTATCCGGCGCGAAGACGAAAACCCGATCGCGGGCGAAGCCGAAAACGGCCGGCGTGGCGCCGATCGCCGAAACCTCGGCGACGCCGGCGGCCGCTGCGGCTCCCGCGCTCACTCCGGCACCGTGGATTCTCGATCCCGCAGTGCTTGCCGACAACCACATCGTCGGCTTCGGTTCCATGAATGAGGATGTGCATCCATTCTTCATGCTGCGCGCGGCGCTGCTGCACCATACCGTCGCCACGCACCAACGCGTCTTCGCGATCACCTCTGCCCAGGCCGGCAACGGCAAGACCCATATCGCCGCGAACCTTGCCGCAACGCTGAGCCGTATCCATCCGACCGTGCTGGTCGAGCTGGACCTGCGGCAACCGCAACTGGGCACCCGGTTCGGCCTGCCCACCGACAGGATGGGGGTGGACGATTACCTGTCCGGAGAAGCGGAATGGGCCGACACGGCCGTGCCGATCGAAGGCTTCGACCTCACCGTCCACCGCGTCCGGCGGGCCCGCGTCAATGCGGAGCCGCTGCTGGCATCCCCATTGTTGGCGCAGATCCTGCGGCAGTTCCGCGCCGACGCGAGTGGGCCGATCTGCATCCTCGATACCCCGCCGGCTCTGGTCAGCGACGATCTGGTGTTGATCTCACGCGGGATCGACGGCGTGCTGCTTGTCGTTGAGGAGGCCCGCAGTCGCAAGGGCGACATCGTAGAGGTCATCAACGCCCTGAACCCGACGCCGATCATCGGATCGATCCTCAACAATTCGATCACCCGGCCGCGCAGCCAGAACACCTATGGCTACCACTACTACCGCGATGAGCCCGGCTCCGCCTCTCTGGATTAGCGTAGCGGAGAAAATCAGGATGACCGGCAGCCCTATAACCGCATTCGACCGGCGCGCGAACTGATCGCCCGGCAAAGGGCTGGCAGCCCCTGCTCAAGGCCCGGGTCGTGCCCCTAGATTAAGAACGCATTGCCAAAGGTTTCAGCAACGCCGCCAGATCCGCCGCGATGCGATCGGGATCGTGGCGTTCGAGGACGCGCTGCCGCCCGCGCTCGCCCATTGCCCTCCGCGCTTCCGGCGGTGCATCGGATGCTGCGACCAGCGCCGCGGCGATCCCTTCCACGGATCCGGAAGGCACCAGCCAGCCCACCGCATCGTCGACCAGTTCGGGAATACCGGCGATGGCCGTGGCGATCACCGGGCGGCACAATGCCATCGCCTCCATCAACACGACAGGCAGGCCTTCGGCAAAGCTGGGCAGCACGAAGACATGCGATCGCGCCAACGCGCGGCGAATTTCGTCCGGTCCGGCCCAGCCCAGCAATCTGACCCTGCCCTGCAGGCCCAAACGCTCTATCTGACTTTCGATAGCGGCCCGGTCCTCCCCGTCGCCGATCACATCCAGCGCGATCGACCGCTGCCCGACAATGCGCGCCATGGCCTCTATCAGCAGGGGCAGGCCCTTCTGGGCGCTCAATCGCGCCACGCAGAGGAACCGGGTGGCCTTGCCCTCACCGGCAACAGTGGCGCCATCGGCAAGGAACACTGGGTCTGGTGCGCAGCGGATCACGTGGATCCGGCCCCAGTGCGCCGGATCGGACCACCGCATCAACTGGCCGCGTCCGAAGCTGGAGACTCCGGCCACGAAAGCGGCATCGGCAATCTTGCCGGGTAGGTCCAGCGCCTGCGGCGCATCGAACTCATCCGGCCCGTGAACCGTGAAGCTGTAGCTTATCGGCGCGAGCCGCGCGGCAAGCCGCGCCACCATCGCCGGATTGGTGCCGAAATGGACGTGGAGATGCCGGATCCCCTCTCGTTCCAGTCGGCGCGCCAGCAGTGCAGCCTCTGCAAAATAGGCCGCGGCACGATGCCGATTGCCGGACCCGCAGACTTGCCACGAAAGCCGCAGCGCGCGCCACGCCGCCTGCGGCCGCGTCACGAAGCAGGCCGCCGCCGCGCCGGCCAGCGCCATGCCGTGATCCAGCAGGCCCACCGTCCTGGCCGCCTCTTCCCGATCCTGCGCGCCGGGAAGCGGCTGGTCCGATCGGCGCACGGTATACCGGCTGACGGCAAGGCCCTGCCGTTCCAGAGCCGCGATCTCCGTGCGAATGAAGCTGTGGCTGACCTTGGGATAGACATTGGTGAGATAGGCGACCCGAAGCCGGGTATCCGCTTCCGCCGGCTGTTCCGTCGCCAACGTTTTCCCGGCGCCGCGCGGCCGCCTTGCGTGCACGGCATCCTCGCGCACGAGCGCGGACGTGGAATCCCATGTCAGCGCGGCTTCGGGAGTGCCTGCAATTTCGGTCATAGCGGCCACTATGATCGAGCCGCCGCCCGGACGTCATTGCGAATTCTTCCAATGCGTTTTGACCTCCGGACTTTGGCTGGGGCGCTTGGGCCAATGAACTTAACCCAGTGGACTGTAGGAACCTCAAGGCCCGGATGCGCCCGCGCGCGCGCCATGCGAACTTTTGCGTGATCAACGGGAGGCTTGCCGTGGCGGCACCACGTCATCGCGGATGGCACGGCGCATTGTTATTGGGCGCGGCGATCCTGTTCGGCCCCGGCGCGGGCGCCCCTGCGGCGCGGCTGGCGATGAGGCCAGCTACGCCTTCTGTCACGCCGGCGATCGCGCCGGGTATCCCCTATCGCCCACAGTCGAGCACGGACGATCAGGCCCGACTGGCCCGTGCCTTCAATGCCGCCACTCCCTTGGCGCGCGGTGCGTTGATCGCGGCCCAGCCGTTCCATCTCGACGCTTCCTTTGCCGACCGTGCACGGGCGCTGGACTGCCTTGCCGCCGCCGACTTCTATGAGGCGGGGGGCGATCCGGCCGACCAGCGCGCGGTGGCGCAAGTGGTGCTGAACCGCGTGCGCCATTCCGCATTTCCTTCATCGATCTGCGGCGTCGTGTTCGAAGGCGCGGAGCGGCAGACCGGGTGCCAGTTCACGTTCAGTTGCGACGGTTCGCTGGTTCGCCGCAGGCCGAGCCCGGCGGCATGGCAACAGGCGCGTCGCACGGCGGCGGAAATGCTGCTGGGCCGCGTTGAGGCCACCGTGGGCCAGGCCACCCATTACCATACCGATTGGGTGAGCCCGCCGTGGGACCGCACGATGGACAAGCTGGCGATCGTCAAGACTCACTTGTTCTTCCGCTGGCGCGGCGCCACGGGCTCGCCGGCTGCGTTCACCCGCCGCTATGCCGGCGGCGAGCCGCAGATCGCGCGGCTGGCGCAGTTGTCCCCCGCCCACGCCCCCGCCTCCGGCGACGATCCCGGCCGGCAAGATCTGGCGGCGATTTCCGGCGCCCCCGCCGACGCTTCTCCGGCCGCGCCCCCATTGCCCCCCACGCTGCAGGAACAGGGCGTCTTCCTCGTCTCGCTCCCCCTCGGGGCAAATCCGGACAGCTTCGTGCGTCTGGCAGAGCAGCAATGCGCCGGACTGGCGGATTGCCGCTTCGTCGGTTGGACGGACCCGGCCCGCCGCGCCACCGCATTGCCGCTTCCGGGAAGCGCGGTGGATGCCATATCGTTCACTTTCGTACGCCATGCCAACGGTCAGGGCAGTGCTTTGGCGCGGTGGAATTGTGCGGAGTTTCCCCGGGTAAACACCGCGGAATGCCTGCGCAGGGCCAGTTGAAGGGGCCAGTTGAAGGAGCAGGCATCCGCTCGAAAGAACCCTCCCCTTGAAAATCTGTACTGGCATTGCAGACTGCCCCGGCTTCTTGCCCCACGATACTCTTGCCCCATGTTCCGTTCATGGTTGGGGGCGGCAATGGAATTGCACCGAAGCACGAGTGACGACCGCCCTGCGAGCGAAGACTACACGCTTGTCGAACCACCCGCCGTCGCCCGCGCGCCCCGGCCCAAACAGAAGCGCCGCGCGCCGCCGATCGATCTGGACGACGCGCCGGTCACCCGGCCGTTCCTGCCGCCGCTGGATGAATTCCTGCCCTATCTGGAGGGCATCTGGGCCAATCGCTGGCTGACCAATGCTGGACCCTATCACCAGCAGTTCGAGGAAGAGCTGGCCGCCTATCTGGGCGTGGAGCACGTGGCGCTAACGTCGAACGGCACCAGCGCGCTGGAACTGACGCTGCAGGCGCTGGATCTGACAGGTGAGGTCATCACCACGCCCTTCACTTTCGTGGCCACCGCCCATGCGTTGAAATCGCGCAATCTGCAGCCCGTATTCGTGGATATCGACCCCAAGACGGGGAACCTAGACCCCGAAATGGTGGAGCGCGCGATTACCGAGCGGACCAGCGCGATCCTGCCGGTCCACTGCTTCGGCCACCCGTGCCGCACCGATCGCATTGCCCAGATCGCGAAGGCCCACGGGCTGAAGGTGGTCTATGACGCCGCGCACGCCTTCAACGTGCGCCGGGGCGGCGAAAGCCTGCTGCGCGCCGGGGATGCGGCCTGCCTCAGCTTTCATGCGACCAAGGTGTTCAACACGTTCGAAGGCGGTGCCGTCGTCTGCGCCGATGCCGCCACCAAGGCGCGCATCGCGCGGCTGCGCAACTTCGGCTTTTCCGATGCCTATTCGGTCGACGCGATCGGCACCAATGCCAAGATGAGCGAATTTCAGGCGGCATTCGGCTTGCTCCAGCTGAAATACGCGGATGAGGTGATCGCCCGCCGCGCCCACATTGCCGGACTGTATACGGCAGGCCTGCGAACGATCGATGGCATCGCACTGTTTCAGCCGGAGGCCGATTGGCAGCTCAACCACTCCTATTATCCGTTGCTGCTTGACGGTCGGCTGGCCGCGCGACGGGACGAACTTTGCGCGCGCCTGCTGGCCGCGGGGATCCATGCGCGGCCCTATTTCTGGCCGCTGGTCTGCGATCATTCGGTCTATCGCGACCTGCCTTCCGCCAGCGCGCATATGCCGGTGGCCCGTCGCTTTGCGAAAAGCATCCTGTGCCTGCCGCTCTATCCCGATCTCGCCCCGCGCCATGTCGAGAACGCGATCGGCATCATCGCCGATTTCAGCGCCCGCAACGGTGAACGGCCCTGAGGGCGCGTGCCATGACAGCCATGCCGACCTCTTCCGACTTTCCGGATGGTGGCCATGCCATGCTCAACATCCTGATGGTCGCGGAAAACGTCTCCCGCAACCTTAGCGGAGAGACCATTCTTCCCTATTACTACCTCACGCATTTCCTGGCCCAAGGGCATGAGGTTCGCGTCATCTGCCACGAACGCGTGCGCGAACAGCTGAAGGCCGAACTGGACGCGGCCACCTTCGCGCGCTTCACCTTCGTCAAGGACAGCGCACTGCAGAAAGCGCTGCACCGGGTCGGCGGCCTGTTCCCGCACCGCGTGGCGGACCTTGTGTTCAACCAGCTGATCCAGCTTCTGACGCAGATGCGGATGCGCGGGCTGGCGCGCGACCGCGTGGCGGACGGCGCGGTGGACGTGGTGTTCCAGCCCGCCCCCATCGCCGTGAAGGCGGTGAGTTCGATGTACAACCTGGGCGCGCCGGTGGTGATCGGGCCGATGAGTGGCGGAATGGACCTGCCCCCGGCCTTTCGCCGGATGGATGGACCGCTGGTGCGGCTGGCGATCTCCGGATCGCGCAGCGCCACCGGGCTGCTGCACCGGCTGATCCCCGGCAAGCGCAAAGCCGCCATGCTGCTGGTCGCCAACAAACGCACGCGGGCGGCGCTGCCCATTCACACCACCGGCGAGGTCCGCGAAGTGATGGAAAGCGCCGTCGATCTGGGCCGGTGGCAGCCGCGTAGTTCCGACCCGGCGCTGCGCGGGCCGATGTCCTTCATCTTCTGCGGCCGCTTCGTCGATTGGAAGGGCATCTCACTGCTGGTGAAGGCTTTCGCTCCGCTGGCGCGAGCGGGCAACGTGCGGCTGGACCTTGTCGGTGACGGCGAACTGTTCGGGGAAATTGAACGGTTGATCGAGGACGAAGGCATCAGCCGGAACGTCGTCCTCCACGGCCGTGTACGGCTGGAACGCTATATCGAACTGCTGCACGATGCCGGCGCCTTCGTCTCGCCATCGCTGCGCGAATGCGGCGGCATCGCGATGATGGAGGCTATGGCCATCGGCGTGCCGGTGATCGCCACGGACTGGGGCGGCGCCGCGCAATATGCCAGCCGCGACTGCGCGATCCTGGTGCCGCCATCGTCGCAGGCGGACTTCGTGGAAGGGTTGACGGCGGCGATGCGGCACCTTGCCACCTCACCGGACCTGCGCCGCGATCTTGGCCGGGCGGGGCGCCATCATCTTGAACGCGAAGGCCATGACTGGGCCGTAAAGGCGCGCACCGTCGCAGAAATCCTGCAAGGCGTTTCCCGGCCGCGTCAGGCACCCTCACCCCAACCGGCAACATGAGCAGAAGGCCCGCCATGGAAAAGACCGACAATCCGGACATCGTATTCTATGCCCGGCAGCTGTACAACGGCGGAGTGGACCGGGTGGTCTTCAATCTGGCCGAGGAATTCCTGGCGCGCGGCCTCAAGCCGGTGATCGTGGTGGACATGGACAATCCCTGGTCCCCCTTCCGCGACCTGATCCCCAAGGATGTCCCCTACGTCGTGCTGGATGCGAAGGGCGCGCTGGCGCGGATCGTCAAGCTGCGTGCCTATTTGCGCCGCACACGGCCACGCGCGGTGATGTGCACCGGCTTCGGCTTTCCCAATATCTGCGCGATCATGGTGCGCTGGATCGCCGGTTTCCGCTTCAACCTGATGCTGACGGAACACTGCTTCCCTTCGGTGGATCTGGACGCGGCCAAGCCTTGGCAATCGCGTTTCTGGTTCTTCCGGCTGGCGCATCTGTTCTATCCCTTGGCCGACACGATCGTCGCAGTGTCGAAAGGAACCGCGCAGGATCTGGCCAAAGTGATCCGGATCGATCCGAAAACCATCAACTGCATCTACAATCCCATCGTCAGCGACGGCCTGATCGCATCCGGGCAGGCGCCGGTGGACCATCCCTGGTTCCACGATCCCGACGTGCCCATCGTGATCGGCGTCGGCCGGCTGGAGCACCAGAAGGATTTCGGCACGCTGATCACCGCTTTCGCCAAAGTCCGCCGGCAGATGCGCTGCCGCCTGATGATCCTGGGCGACGGCACCGAGCGCGAGATGCTGGCAAGGCTGGTTGAGGATCTTGGCCTGTCGGACGATGTCGCGCTGCCAGGCTTCGCGCCCAATCCCCATGCCTATACCGCCAAAGCCAGCCTTTTCGTGCTCTCTTCCCGGTTCGAGAGCCTGGCCAACGTGGTGATAGAGGCAATGGCATTGGGCACCCCGGTGATCGCCACGGACTGCCCCTCGGGCCCGGCCGAAGCGCTGGACAACGGCCGGTTCGGCCGGCTGGTCAAAGTGGAGGATGCCGAGGAACTGGCGAGCGCGATGCTGGATACGCTGCGCAAGCGCCCGGCCCCGGTGCCGAAATCCTGGCTGGAGCAATTCACCACCCGCGCCTCTGCCAGCCGCTATCTCGAATTGCTGACGCCGGCGGTTTGAAAGGGGCTTTCCATGCAGGTGGTGGAGGGCCACAGGCGGCTGGCACAACTGACATCGCTGCGCTTCTTCGCGGCGCTGCTGGTGCTGCTTTCGCATCTGGTGTTTCTGGAGCAGAGCCGCAGCCCCGTGCTCCGCGCCAGCTATGACCTCTTCCTGCGGCAAGGCGCCTGTGGTGTGACGTTTTTCTTCATCCTTTCCGGCTTCATTCTCACCCACGCCTACGAGCGCGCGCTGGCAGCTGGAGACGTACCGGTTGGGGTTTACCTCTACCGGCGGGCAGCGCGGATATTTCCCCTGCACATCGTGGTCGCTCTGGCGGTGCTGGCCTATCTGGTCTGGCGCGGAGACCCGCCGCCGATGCGGACGATCTTGCTCAATCTGGGGCTGCTGCACAGTTGGTCGCCCGACCCGCTGGTCCACTATTCCATGAACGGACCGTCCTGGAGTCTGTCCGACGAACTGTTTTTCTATGCCCTGTTTCCCCTGCTGTTGAAGCTGGACCGAAAAGTCCTGGCCCGTGCCTTCGTGGTGGGGATCACCGCGATCGCAGCCGGCGCCGCTTTCGCCGCGCAGTGGGTCGGCGGCTATTCACCCTATGTCGACTGGCTGTTCTACGTTTTCCCGGTAACCCGGCTGGTGGAATTCGTGGCGGGCGTCCTGCTTTACCGGGCGTGGCAAAACGGCTTCGGCGGTTCCTGGGCCGGCAGCAAAGCGGAAATCCTGCTCACCCTGCTGGTGCCGGCCGTGATGGTCGCAGTCGAGGTGTTCCGGGTGCCGTTGGTGTTTCGCTATCAACTGGTGTTCGTGCCGCCAATGGCCGCGCTGGTGCTGGTCTACGCCCACGGCAAGGGCGCGCTGTCACGCCTGCTGCGCGATCCGCGCCTGCAACTGCTGGGGGAGGCATCCTTCGCGCTCTATCTGATCCATCGGCCAATGGTCATCTTCATGGCGCGCTGGGCCGGGCAAAGCGCCGTTGGCGACGTGGCACTGGCAGCGGCAATGCTGCTGGTTACGCTGGCCGCCGCGATCGTGACCTATCGCGGGTTCGACCGGCCGGTCGACCGATGGCTGCGCGGGCGGGAGCGGATGCTGTTTCCCCGCCGGTTTTCCAGTCTGGAGGTGTGATCCGATCAGGCTGCCATGGACTGCGCGATCTGCCGCAGGGCCTGTTCGAAATGTTCCGCCGGCTGGCCGCCGGAAATGAGATAGCGGTCGTTCACGATCACCGCCGGCACGCTGCTGATCCCGCGCGAGCGCCACAGATCCTCGTCGCGGCGAACCTCTTCGGCGAATTCGCCGCCTGACAGCACTTCCGCCGCCCGTGTCCGGTCAAGCCCGGCCCGGCCGACCAGGTCGATCAGCACATCGCGGCTGGAAACGTTTTCGCCGCGCGTGAAATAGGCTTCGAAAAGCGCCATCTTCAGCGCCCGCTGGCCGCCGGTTTCAGCCGCCCAATGCAGCAGCCGATGGGCATCGAACGTGTTGTAGATACGCGAACCCGGCGCCATCGTCATGGTGAAGCCCACATCGTCGGCGCGCTTGCGGATCATCTCACGATTGGCGGCCGACTGTTCGGGCGTGGAGCCGTACTTCTGCGCGATGTGTTCGCCGATATCCTGCCCGTCCGGCCCCATATCGGGATTGAGTTCGAAGGGCTGGAAATGGATTTCCGCCTCCACCACGCCTTCCAGCGATTGCAGAGCCTGCTCAAGACCGCCCAACCCGATCACGCACCACGGGCATACGACGTCCGAAACGAAGTCGATCTTCAGGTGGTGGGGCATGGCGTCATGTTCCTGTCGGGACTGTTCTGGGGGCGGACGAATCCGGGATAGCCAGCATAGGCTCAGCGGAAGCGATTGGGAAACCGGCACAGTCCTGATCGCGTTGACCTCACGATTTACGTAGTATACTACTTATATCGAATCAAAGGCAGCCCTCCCCCCATCGAGGCCGCCGCACGCAGAGGATGCAGGCATGCAATTTCACCTGAACGGATTCCACACCGGCGACCCGGATGTCCACCCGGCCGCCCCGCAGACCGGCAGCGACGCCGATGTCGATGTGCTGATCGTCGGCTGCGGCCCTGCCGGCCTCACGCTCGCCGCCCAGCTTGCCCGCTTCCCGGCGATCCGCACGCGCATCGTCGAACGCAAGGCGGGGCCGCTGGAACTCGGCCAGGCGGACGGCATTGCCTGCCGCACCATGGAAATGTTCAACGCTTTTGGCTTCGCGGACCGCGTTTCGCGTGAGGCATACTGGGTCAACGAGACGACCTTCTGGAAGCCGGACGATGCCGAAGCCGGCAGGATCGCCCGCCACGGCCGCATCCGCGATACCGAGGAAGGCCTGTCCGAATTCCCCCACGTGATCCTCAATCAGGCCCGCGTGCATGACTTCTACCTCGAATCCATGCGCAATTCGCCCAGCCGGCTGGTGCCGGACTATGGCATGGAAATCGTCGACCTGACGGTTCCCCAAGACCCGCAGGAGCCCGTCACGGTTCGCCTGCGTCCGGTCGGCGCGGAAAGCGACGCTGCAACCGAAACGGTGCGCGCGCGCTATGTCGTCGGCTGCGACGGCGCGCGCAGCCAGGTCCGCAAGGCCATTGGCCGCGAACTGAGCGGCGAATCCGCCAATCAGGCGTGGGGCGTCATGGACGTGCTGGCCTACAGCGATTTTCCGGACATTCGCCTGAAGAGCGCGATCCACTCCGCGAACGAGGGCAATATCCTCATCATCCCGCGTGAGGGCGGATATCTGGTCCGGCTCTACATAGAGTTGGACAAGCTGGGCAAGGATGAGCGTGTTTCCGCGAAGAACATCTCCTTGGAGCAGCTTGTCGCCGCTGCGGGCCGCATTCTGCAGCCCTATGTGCTCGATGTGAAACAGGTTGCCTGGTGGTCGGTCTACGAAATCGGCCAGCGCCTGTGCGACAAGTTCGACGATGTGCCTTTCGGCGAGGAAGCAGACCGCCTGCCCCGCGTCTTCATCGCCGGTGACGCCTGCCACACGCACAGCCCCAAGGCCGGCCAGGGCATGAACGTATCGATGCAGGATACCTTCAACCTCGGCTGGAAGCTGGCGGCCGTGCTGCAGGGGCAGGCAGAGCCCGCACTGCTCCACAGCTATTCGGCGGAGCGTCAGGCCATCGCCAAGGAACTGATCGATTTCGACCGCGAATTCGCCGCGATGTTCAGCGCCAAGCCGAAGACCGCGGAAGACGAGGACGGCGTCGATCCCGCCGCCTTCCAACGCTATTTCGTAAAGCAGGGCCGTTTCACCGCCGGCACGGCAACGCAGTATCGCCCCTCTGCCCTCACCGGCGGGGCGGAGCATCAGGGGCTTGCCCAGGGTTTCACGGTGGGCATGCGTTTCCACTCCGCCCCGGTGGTGCGCCTTGCCGATGCCAAGCCGATGCATCTGGGCCATGTGGCAGAGGCGGACGGCCGCTGGCGCATCTACCTCTTCGCGGGCAAGGACGGGCTTGCCGCCGGATCGCAGATCGAAACGCTCTGCCGCTTCCTTGAAGGCGATGCCGCGTCCCCCGTCGCGCGCCATAGCGCCGCCGGAGCGGATATCGATTCCGCGATCGACGTGCGCGCGGTGTTCCAGCAGCCGCACCAGTCGCTTTCGATGGACGAACTTCCCGGCCTGCTCTGGCCGCGCAAGGGCGCTTTCGGCCTGCGCGATTACGAAAAGGCGTTCTGCGCCGATGCACAGGCGGGCGACATCTTCGACATGCGCGGCATCGATCGCGATCGGGGTTGCATGGTCGTCGTCCGTCCGGATCAGTACATCGGGCAGGTCCTGCCGCTCGGCGCCCATGCCGAACTGGCGGCCTACTTCGCCGGAATCCTGATGCCGCAGTCCTGATCATGCCTTTCGGCGGGACCGGACGCACGCCGATGTGTGCGAACGGTCCCGCGGGCTTGAGGCGATCGCAGATTTGCAGTTAGGTGCGGATATGAGCCACCGTGACCTCGAAACCTTGCCCGGCCACCTGATCCGCCGTCTCCAGCAGATCGCGGTGGCTCTGTTCACTGCCAGTATGGCGGAAGCGGACATCGATCTGACGGCGGTGCAGTTCGCCGCCATGCTGACCCTGCGCGATCATCCGGGGCTGGATCAGCAGACGCTGGCCGGCCTGATCGCCTATGACCGCGTGACACTGGGCGGGGTGATCGACCGGCTGGTCCAGAAAAACCTTGTCGCCCGCGAAACCAGCCCGAGCGACCGACGCGCCCGGATCCTGACGCTGACGGGCGAAGGCCGCGCCGTGCTGGACCGGGCAATCCCCTTCGTGGATCAGGTGCAGGACGATATCCTGGCCGGGCTCACCGATGCCGAGCAGGAGACTTTCGTCGGCCTGTTGTCCAAGCTGACGCGCGCCGGCAACGAACTCAGCCGCGCACCCTTGCGCGGACGCTAACGCCCTTAAGAACGCAACCGCTGGCATTTACGGGTAGAGCCCGATACCCTGCGGCCATGTTCGATCCCGAGCGGCTTGCACTCTATTACCTGCTGCTGGAATGGGCCATCCGGCTGGTGATGGTCGCGGTGCTGCCGATGCGCCGGTCTCCGGAAGCGGCGCGCAGTTGGCTGCTGCTGGTGTTGTTCCTGCCAGTACCGGCAGTCCTCCTTTACCACTTCATCGGCAGAGCGCAGTTTCCGGGCTGGCGCCAGCAGCGCTTCGCCAGCGACCGGCCTTATCGTGAACAGGCCGCGCTGGCACTGGCCGCCCACGCCGCAGAGCCCACGGAAATGGCGCAACTGGCCGAGACGCTGGGCGGTTTCCCGGCCTGCACCGGCAATGCGATCCGCCTGCTTGCCGACTATGAAGGCTCCATCATGGAAATGGTCCGCGCCATCGACGCGGCGCAGACCAGCGTGCGGCTGCAGACCTATATCTTCGCGGACGATCGCACCGGGCAGACGATGACGCAGGCACTGCTCCGCGCCCGGGAGCGGGGCGTGGCGGTGCACGTGCTGATCGATGCGCTGGGGTCGCGCGCCTGGGCCAGGCGGAGCATGAAGATGCTGCGCGATGCCGGTGTATCCGCGCGGCTGGTTCTGCCAGTGCACTTCGCTGCCCTGCACCATGCGCGATCCGATTTGCGCAACCACCGCAAGCTCTGCCTTGTCGATGGCCGGATTGCCTTCGTCGGATCGCAGAACATTGTCGACCGGGACTTCAAGCCGCGCATCGTCAACGACGAACTCGTGGCCCATGTCGAAGGTCCGGTGGTTGCCGCATTCGATGCGATGTTCGCCAGCGACTGGTATCTGGAAACCGCCGAAAGGCTGGTATCCCTGCCGATCCCGGCGCCGGTGGGAGAGGCGCTTGCCCAGGCGATGCCCAGCGGACCGGACTTCGGCACTGCCGGCTACGAACGCCTTCTCGTGGAACTGGTCCATCGCGCGCGGCGGGACATTACCATCGTCTCACCCTACCTCATTCCCGATCAGGCCCTGCTGACAGCCGTCAAGAACGCGGTAGCGCGGTCCGTACGAGTGAACCTGATCGTGTCGCAAGTGGTGGATCAGCGGCTGGTGGGCTACGCGCAGCGATCCTATTATCAGGAACTGCTGGAATCCGGGGCGCGGATCCACGGGTTTCGCCTGCACCTGCTGCACGCGAAGGCCGTGGCCATAGATGGGACTTTCGGCGTGGTCGGCTCCAGCAATGCCGACATGCGCTCCTTCGCGCTCAATGCGGAAATCAGCTTGCTGCTGTACGGCGCCGAACCGGTCGCGCAACTGGACGAGGTGATGCGCGGCTATATCGCCAGAAGCGATGAACTGGATTTGGCGGAATGGCGCAATCGTCCCCGCACCGCCCGTTTCGCCGAAAACCTTGCGCGGCTGGTAAGCCCGCTGCTCTGATCTGCCCGCGCAATCTCTGACGCTCTGGCCTTCATCGTCGCAAAGATTGCCCCGCGCCCGTCCCGCGTGTTAGCCGGGCCCATGCTGACGATCAGGCAGATCGAGATTTTCCGCGCGGTGATGATCACCAAGACGGTAAGCGGTGCCGCGCGGATGCTGGGCACCTCGCAGCCCGGCCTCAGCCGTATGTTGGGGCATATGGAGGATCGCCTGCGCTTCCGCCTGTTCGACCGGACGCGCGGCCGGCTGGTGCCCACGCAGGAGGCCCGTGCGCTGTTCGAGGAGATCGAGCACGTCTACAAGGGCTTTGCCGATCTGGAGCACGTCGTCCAACGTCTGGCCAAGGGTAGCGACCGGACCTTCCGCGTGGGCGCCTCCCCCTCGTTGGGGCATTCGGTGGTGCCGCAAATGCTCTCTCGCCTCACTGCCAATTATCCCGGCCTCACCATCCAGTTCGACATTCTCTCGGTGGAGCAGGCGGACGATTACCTTGCGCTTCAACGCGGCGACTATGCGCTGACGGTGTTTCCCATCGACCATCCCAATGTCCTGTCCAGCCGCATCGGCAGCGGCCGCATGGTTTGCGCCGTGCCCGCCGATCATCCCCTGGCGGAGCGCGGGCAGATTGCCGTCGCCGACATCCGGGGCGAGCGCATCCAGTCGTTCCGGGCAGACACGCCGCACGGCCGGATCATCGCCGACATGTACGCGGACGCCGGTGAGGAACTGGAAGTAGCCACTTACGTCCGTTTCGCGGAAACCGCCGTGGCGTTCGTGGCCAATGGCATGGGGCTGGCTCTGGTGGACAGCTTCACGGCAATGCAGGCCCATGCCGATACCGTGCGGTTTCTGGAATTCGACGCGCCCGGCGTGCTTCCGGTCTACATCAGCCGCAATGTGGAGGCCGCACGGCCGATCATCGGCGAAACGTTCGAAGAGATCGCCCGCAACGTGATTTCGGCAAGCCGGTCCCGACGATCCGCAGCCTGAGGCGCCCTCCTTACAGCGGCCAGCACGCAATGATCAGCGGCGGCCCCACGATCAGCACGAGCAGCGACAAGGGCGCACCCAGCCGGGCATAGTCGGTGAAGCGATAGCCGCCCGGCCCCATCACCAGCGTGTTGCACTGATGGCCGATGGGCGTCAGAAAATCGCAGCCCGCGCCGATCGCGGTGGCCATCAGGAAGGCATCGGGGTGGTAGCCCAGATCGTGCGCGAAAACGGCGGCGATCGGCGCCATGACCAGCACCGTCGCCGCATTGTTGAGGAACGGCGTCACCGCCATGGAGATCAGCAGCACCAGCGCCACCGCACCCCATGGCGGCAGGTGCGTGGCCAAATGGGCAAGGTGCACCGCCAGAACGTCCGAAGCACCGGTGGTCTGCAGCGTTTCGCTGACCGGGATCAACGCGCCCAGCATGATCAGGATCGGCCATTCCACCGCTTCATAGGCATCTTCCGCAGGCAGCGCGCCAGTGATCAGGACCAATCCGGCCCCGGCGAAGAAGGCCAGCGCCACCGGCACCAGCCCGGTTGCAGTCGCCACCATCGCGGCCGCCAGAATGCCCAGCGCAAGCCATCCCTTGCGCTCCCGCCCCAGCCGGATCGGCCGTTCGGCCAATGGCAGCACGCCAAGCTGGCGCAACTGGCCCGGCATGGCATCCAGCACGCCCTGAAGCACGATGATGTCGCCTGCCTGCAGCGCCACGCCGGCGGGCTTGTTGTGCAGCCGCTCACCCTCCCGCGCGACGGCGATCAGGCGCAGGCCCATACGCTCCTTCAGCATCAACCGGCCCGCCGTCGACCCGACCAGTGCCGATCCGGCCGTCACCACCGCCTCGATCACGCCGACATCGTCGTGGACGGGCTCGCTGTCGTCCGGTTCGTGCAGGGCCAGCCCGGTTCCGGCGATTGCGCGCTCCAGCGCGTCGGGATCGCCCGCCAGGATCAGCACGTCTCCTTCGGCAATTTCCGTGTCGGGCTGCACTTCGGCGCGCAGACCGTGGCGCAGCACGGCCGTAACCTCGATGGCGCCGTCCTGCCCCTCAACGAAAGCGGATACGGTATCGCCGATTACCGTTGCCTCGGCCGTAACGGTCGCCTCGGTGGTATAGGCGGAAATGTTCAGCGCCTCTCCCATCGTGGTCCGTGCCTGCCGTTCGGGCAGCAGTCGGCGACCCAGATACAGGAACGCCAGCCCCACGATCAGCAGCCCCAGCCCGGTGGGCAGATAATCGAACATCCGGAAAGGGTGCCCGGTCATATCCTCCCGCACGCGGCTGACGATGATATTGGGCGATGTCCCGACCATCGTCGTCAAGCCGCCAAGCAGGGAGGCGAAGGCCATGGGCATGAAGAAGCGGGAAGGATTGGTTTCACTTCGGCGGGCCAGTTGCGATGCGGCCGGCATCAGCATCGCCAGGGCGCCGATGTTCTTGATCAGGCCGGAGGCTATGCCCACGATCGTGGTCAACGCGAAAAGCTGCCCGCCCGGGCGGCGCAGGCGGTGCCCCATCCTGTCTACCGCCCGCTCCACCAGACCGGAACGCTGTACGGCCGCCGAAAGCACCAGCGCCGAGGCGACGATGATGACGATATCGTCCGAAAAGCCGGAGAATGCCTTGTCCGGCGGCACCAACCCGATCGCGACGCCGGCAAGCAGGGCGATAACGGCAGTGACATCGAAGCGAAAGCGCCCCCAAATGAAAAGCCCCATCATCGCGCAGAGGAGTGCCACCGAAAGCCACTGCTGCAGATTCATCTCACCCCACGAAGCCATTGCGCATCGCAAATGGAAATGCGCCGCGCGCCGAATTGTTCATACCGCGCCACAAGTTTGGCGAAGAAGCCCAGCAGGATGCGAAAAAAATCGGCCTCGCGGACTATTATCCCTCCCCGCGAGGCCAGTCTGGGTCGTCTTGACAACCGCCGCGGACCCAACGGGCCAAGGCAGTGTCAAGGAACTCAGTCAGCATTGTGGTGAGGGAACTTGCCCACCGAGCCCCGTCAATCAACGCGCGATGTGGCGAATGGTTCCGAACTTCCTGATGCAAGCACCTAGATCCATGCGATTTTAACTTACTCAAAGCCGCTTTTCAGCGCCCCGTTGCGATATCGGCAGGCGCCGGCTATCTAGGCGGGGTCGGAAAAGGCAGACTTGGTCTGGTCAGCCCAAGTCCTTTCGGTAACGAAAGCTCTGGTCTTTGGCTTCGCGCACAAGGCCCCCACGGCGAACACCGGGCGCAAGCGATTGCGCTCCATCGTTCGCCCGTGGTGGTCCCTGCATGGAGAACGCTCCGGTCGAACATCGACGCAGGAGCAGCATATGACCCCGATTTACCACGACGTGATAATTGCCGGCGCCGGCCCGGTCGGCCTGTTTCTTGCCACCGAGCTTCGCTTGGGCGGATGCTCCGTGCTGGTGCTGGAGCGCAGTGCGGATGCCACTTCGCCAATGAAGACGTTGCCATTCGGCCTGCGCGGCCTCTCGGTCCCGACCATCGACGGTTTTGACCGGCGCGGCATGTTGGAGGCCCTCAGGGACCGCGCCGTCGGCCGGGACGAGCCCGCCGCCGCACACTGGCTGCGTCAGCCGCGACGGCCCGCCGGGCATTTCGCAGGCATCCAGTTCTACCGCGACCGGATCGACCCGGCACACTGGCCCTATCGCCTGTCGGCGCCGGTCGACACCATGGCCGCCGACATGGCGGGCGTGGAAGCCGTGCTGACGGCAAGAGCCATCGCCCTGGGCGTGGAAATCCGGCGGGATTGCAGCGTCGAGGGTTTCGACCAGGACAATGACGGCGTCGTCGTCCAAGCCGGGGCGTCGCACTTCCGGGCAAGTTGGCTTGTCGGTTGCGACGGCGCGCGCAGTACCGTGCGCAAGGCGGCGGGGATCGCGTTCGCCGGCACCGATCCCGAATTCACCGGCTATTCCATCCAGGCGGACCTGGCGAATGCGGACCGGCTAAACCCCGGCCGCCACTATACCGCCACGGGTATGTACACCTATGCGCATCCAGGCATCATCGGCATGGTCGATTTCGATGGCGGCGCCGGTCATCGCAAGGGCCCGATCGCCCGCGAGCATATCGAAGCCGTGCTGCGCAGGATTTCCGGCGTCGACGTTTCCGTGGAGTCGCTGGCCATGGCCGCCACCTGGACCGATCGCGCCTTTCAGGCAGGCGCCTATCGCAAGGGCCACGTCCTGCTGGCGGGCGATGCCGCGCATATCCACTCCCCACTGGGCGGACAGGGGCTGAATCTGGGACTTGGCGATGCCATGAACCTGGGCTGGAAGCTGGCCGCGACGATCCGGGGCCATGCGCCGCCGGGCCTGCTAGACAGCTATGAGCGCGAACGCCACCCGGTAGGCGCACGCGTGCTGGACTGGTCGCGCGCGCAAGTGGCGCTGATGCGCCCGGCACCGGCGTCGCGCGCGTTGGAGGGGATCATCCGCGATCTGATCGATACACCGGACGGGGCCACCTATTTCGCCGATCGCGTCTGCGGCGCCGGGCTGCGATACGATCTTGGCGGCGATCATGCGCTGGTGGGCCTTGGTGCGCCCGATTTTCGATTGGACGACGGCGGGCGACTTAACGAACATCTGCGCGATGCGCGCGGCCTGCTGCTGGATTTCGGCCATGACGAGGCGCTTCGCATGCTTGTCGCCCCGTTCTCTCGGAAAATCCGCTATCTTGCCGCCGACGCCGAGGATCGCCTGGGCCTCACCGCAGTGCTGGTACGGCCGGACGGCGTCGTAGCCTGGGCCTGCGATGGGCGGGCCGAGGAAGCGGGTGCTCGTGATGCGGTGGAGCGGTGGTTCGGGCACGGCGGTCTGGAAACACCGCGCCGGTAATGCCAGAAGATGCCGAACGCCTCTGGCGCACATGCATAACATAAGGTTATGAGAGACCCAGTCATGCTCACTGGCAATGCCCTACCCCTTGCCACACCCTTCCAATGCCCGTGATCCGCAGAATGGCGGCGGGCAGCGAGTCCGGCGCAGCCAAGCGCCGCCGAACATGGGAAGAGGCAAGACCATGGCCACATATTCCGCAGCCGGATCGGTTTCCGTGCGCCCTTTCGTGACCGTAAGCGGGAAATCCGCCGTTGCACCGGCCGATGGCTGGAGCGCGCGGCAAATCCTCGTCGTGGCGATCTGCTTCGTGCTGAACATGCTGGACGGCATGGATGTGCTGATCCTGTCCTACATTGCCCCGGCTCTCTCGGCGGACTGGAAGATCAGCCCGGAAAGCCTGGGCGTGGTGTTCAGTTCCAGCCTTGCCGGCATGGCTGCCGGCGGGTTGTTGATCGCCCCTCTGGCGGACCGTTTCGGACGACGCCGGCTGATCATCGCCGCAATCTTGATGATGACGGCGGCCATGTTCGGATCGGCATTCGCGCATGACATCGCCGAACTGGTTGTCTCCCGCTTCGTAGTGGGCATCGGCATCGGCACCGTGCTGGCGACGATGGCTGCGTTGACTGCGGAATACGCCCCGGCCAAGCACCGCACTTTCGCGGTCGGCTTCCTTCAGGCCGGCTATCCTGTGGGCGCGACGATCACCGGCTTCGTCGTGGCCCGGCAGATCGAAGCGCATGGCTGGCAGGGAATGCTGCTGGGCGCCGCGATCCTTTGCGCGATTGCTCTGCCTCTGGTTTGGGCCCTGCTGCCCGAATCCATCGATTTCCTGATCGCCCGCCAGCCGGCCAATGCACTGCAACGTGCGAACCGCCTGCTCGTCTCGATCGGCCGCGCGCCGCTGGACGCCCTGCCCGAGCGCCGCGTTGCCGAACGGGGCGAGGTCGGCCTGCGCGGCGTCTTGGGCGAAGGCCGCCGCAGCGGCACGATGCTGCTGTGGATGGCCACGATTTTCGGCTTCATGACGCTCTACTTCGTGATCAGCTGGATCCCCAAGCTGGCGGTAGAGGCCGGCCTGCCCGCCACGCAGGCGATCTATGCCGGCGCGGTGTATAACATCGGGGCGTTCGTGGGCATCACGTCCATCGGCCTGATCGCAACGCATATCGACCTGCGCCGCCTGATCCTTCTCTACATGGTACTGGCTGCGGCAGCGCTGGTCATTTTCGGCGGGATCGCGATGCCTGTCGTCGCCACCCTGCTGGTAGCGTTCCTGATCGGCGCCTTCATCCAAGGCGGCTTCAACGGCTGCTATCCGCTGGCCACCAGCTTCTACCCGCCCGCGGTGCGCAGCACCGGTTTGGGCTGGGCGATGGGCGTGGGCCGCATCGGCGCCGTGATCGGCCCGATGCTGGGCGGCCTGCTGCTGGCATGGCATGTGCCGCTGCCGATCATTTTCGCGATCTTCGCGGTGCCGGCCGTGATTGCAGGGCTCTGCGTCTCTTTCATCCGCCTGCCCGCCGATCGGTGATCCAATCGAGAAGAGGCGCTCTAACCGAGCGCCTCTTTCGGTCCGCGAAAGCGGTTCTGCGCGGCCAGCCTGATCCCCGCATTCGGCGCGCCATAGCCGGCATAATCCCCGCCCCGTTCGACAAATTCGAAGAAGAACAGCTTGTCGAACGCGCGGCTGTAAAGCTGGCGATAAGGGTTTCCGGCGAGATCCTCGTCATAGAGCACACCGGCCTGTTCCATGCCTTCGCACGCTGCCTGATCGAAGCCGAAGCGAGCGGCGAGATCGTCATAGTAGTTCGCCGGAATGTCCAGCAGTGCAGCCCCTCGCGCACGCATTTCGGCAGAGGCGGCCATGATGCTCTCGCACGTCAGCGCCACATGCTGGAACCCGCCGCCTAGCCCTTGTGCAAGGAAGCGCGAAGACAGCGTCTCACGCGCGTCCGACGCGTTGAGCGTCAGGCGGAAACCGCCGCCCGGCGACTGCAGCGCCTGACTGTGGACGAGACCCGACGGATCGATCACATCGTTCGCATCGCGCCCTTCAAGGCCGAACAGCGCACGCCAATAGAGCTGCCAGGACAGGAACTCGTCATTGTGGACCACGGCGGCAAGGTGATCGATGCTGCACACACCGGCATCGTGAACCTCGCCACCTTCCAGCGCCGGATCGGCCGGCAGCGCGGCGAATTCACGCGCCCACAAAGCTTCCGCGCCGTCATCTTCCACCAGATAGACCAAGCTTCCGCCCACGCCGCGCAGCGCCGGCATCGCCATGCGACCCGGCCGTCCTTCGGGGCTGTAGGCACGAATGCCGAGCGCGGCGGCGCGGTCCATCACCGCTTGCACGTCTCTCACCCGCACGCCGATCGCACAGATAGAGGTGCCGTGAACGATGCGGTAAGACCGGGCGAACCCCTTCGCCTCGGCATTGATAACAAGGTTCACCTGCCCCTGCCGCCAGCGCGTCACCTTCTTGGTGCGATGGCGCCCCACTTCGGCAAAGCCCAGCGTGGCAAACGTCTCGCCCAGACGCGCCACATCGTCCCCACTCGCGGTGAATTCCACGAATTCGGCGCCCAGCGGGGCCTGCGGCGCGGGCATCACCGTTTCCGCGCCCAACAGGCGCTGGGCAGCGTCGCGCACATATTCCAGCGATCGATATCCGTCCTGCGCCACCAGACGCGATGCGGTTGAGCGGAACCGGTCGTTGAAGATCTCCAGCGAAAGCGGCCCGTCATAGCCCGTGCGCAGGATTTCGGCGACATAGCCGGGAAGATCCAGCCCGCCCTGCCCCGGCAGGTTGCGGAAGTGGCGGCTCCAGTAGAGCAAGTCCATGTCCAGCAGCGGCGCGTCGGCCAGTTGGACGTAGACGATCTTGTCGCCGGCAATCTCGCGGATGCTCTCGCTGGGAATGCGGCGCGACAGCGAATGGAAGCTGTCGAGGATGATGCCGATGGCCGGGTGGTCCACCTCCTTGACGATCGACCAGACATCGCGGTGATCGTTGACGTGGCGGCCCCATGCCAGCGCCTCGTAACCGACTAGGATGCCACGCTTCGCGGCGCGATCGCCCAGCTCGCGGAAATCGTCGACGATGCGCTGGCGGTCGCCCAGCGAATGAGGCGAACAGTTGGAGCAGACGAGGATACGGTCGGTGCCGAGTTCCCCCATCAGGTCGAACTTGCGCTCTGCCCGTTCCATGGCGCGGCGGCGCATGTCGCCGGGCATCCCCTCGAAATCGCGGAACGGTTGGTAGAGCGAGCAGGCGATGCCCAGATCGGTCATCAGCGCACGCACCTCTGCAGGGCGCAGGGCCGATCCGATCAGGTCGTTCTCGAAAATTTCGACGCTGTCGAACCCGGCATCCGCCGCGGCTTTCAGCTTTTCTTCCAGCGTGCCGCGCAGGGATACAGTGGCAATGGCGTTCGACATGACGGCCTCCTTCGATGTTCCGTGCCGATATCGGTTGCGTCGTCAGCCGATTGAAGCGCTCCTGTTGCACTATGCCATACCGTCTTGTTATGGTTTTCGCGCTATACCGCCTGTGTTGGCATCGGTGGCGCCGCCGGAGTCCGTATCATCCGGCCGCAACTGCGATGCGACGACGGCCATTACCGCCTGCTGCAACCTGTCGAAATCACCCTTTCGCGCTCGGCGGTGTCGCCGGAAGGCGATATAGAAACCGATCGTCGGTTCCGGATCGATCAGATCCCACCCGCCGAAGCGCCCCTCCGTAATTCCCTGCGCACAATAACTGCGCGGCAGGATCGCATAGCCCGCCCCTTTCGCCACAAGGTCCTGCGTCAACCGTGCCGCATCGACATGCATGTGGACGTTCGGCACAAGGCCCTGCGCGGCGGCGGCGTCCTCTATCGCACCGCCGATACCCAGATGATGCGACGGCACGATCAATGGCAACCGCGCCGCATCTTCGAACCGGACAGGAGCTGCCAACGCGGCATCGAGCGGGCCGATCAACCGCAGCGGTTCCTGGTGCAGCAGGCACTCCTCGATCCTGCCGTCGCGCGCGGCGTCTTCCAGCAGGGCCAGATCGATTACCCCGCGATTGAGCCAGTCGACCAGGCTGCCCGTGGGGCCCTCCACCATGCGCACGGCAATATCGGGCACGCGCCGTTCCAGCCCCATCGCCAGCGGCAAACCAAGCAGGTCCGCCAGCCCCGGCGGCAGCCCGATCACCACGGTGGGCCGCGTGCCCTGACCCGGCCGCCGGATCCCGTCCAGCGCCAGTTCCAGCTCGCGCAGCGGTGCGGCTACGGCGGCACGAAGTTGCTCGCCATCTTCGGTCAGGGTCATCCCCCGAGAGGTTCGGACGAAGAGCTTGACCCCCAAATCCTCCTCCAGCAGCCGCATCTGGCGCGTCAGCGCCGATTGGGCGATCCGGAGCATTCCCGATGATCGGGTGAGCGACCCGTCCTCGGCGATCCGCAGGAAGTAGCGCAGACGTCTGATCTCCATGCCCGTGGTGCTATCTCATATTGAGATGGCAGTCTGCCGCATATTGAAGTGGCGGCATGGCCCCGTGCTTCGATATCCTCCCGGCGAACGGCAACGATCCGGCACGGAAATGGGAGTGGACATGACGATCACGCGGGAACGCTATGGGCCTTGGGCCCTTGTCGCGGGGGCATCGGAAGGAACCGGCGCGGCCTTCGCCCGCCAACTGGCGGCGGCGGGCTTCGACCTGATCCTGATCGCCCGGCGCGAAGCGCCGCTGCGCGATCTGGCCGACGAACTTGCACGCGATCACGGGGTTTCCTGCGTCACCGGCTCCATCGATCTGGCGCAGGACGACGCCGCCGATCGCATGATCGATCTGACTGGCGGGCGCGAAGTGGGTCTGCTGATCCTCAACGCCGGCGCCGATCCCTATGGCGCGCCGTTCCTGGACGGGGCACTGGCGGGCTGGGAGACGCTGGTTGCGCGCAACGTCATGACCACGATGCGCGCCTGCCATCGCTTTGCCGCTCCCATGCGTGAGCGCGGACGCGGCGGCATCATGCTGGTGGGATCGGGCGCATGCTATGGCGGACTGCCGGGCATCGCCGCCTATGCCGGCAGCAAGGCTTTCGATCTGGTCTTCGGGGAAGCGCTCTGGGCCGAGCTGAAACCGCACGGGGTGGATGTGTTGAACCTGATCATGGGCCGCACCGACACTCCGGCGCATCGTGAGCTGATGGAGCGGATGGGCCGGCCCTTCCCCGCCGACTGCGCCTCTGCAGAGGATGTCGCCGCGCTGGGCCTTGCCCGACTGGCGGACGGACCGATCTGCAACTGGGGCCTTGCAGACGACGAAGGCGGCTATGCCGGTATCTCGGCTGCCGCGCGCCGCGCACGCATTCTCCAGATCGCTGCCGCCATGGCCGGACAGGCGGCGTGAGCATGGATAGCGAAGCGATCTTGCGCGACCTGGCGGACAAGGACGCGATCCGCGATCTGATCCACCGCTATTGTCGTGCGGTAGATAGGATCGACGTCCCACTGGGTCATTCGATCTGGCACGAGGATGGATATGCCGATTATGGCGAAGACTTCTATCAGGGCCCCGGCAAGGGCGTGATAGACCGAATCTGCGCCGACCATGCGCGATTGCTCAGCCATTCGCATCAGGTGGCCAATGTGCTGGTGACCGTCGACGGGGATCGGGCCGGCAGCGAGGCCTATGTGAGCGGCACGATGCGGGCACGGCGCGGTGAGGATGTGCTGCATATCGCCGTCTGGGGGCGTTATTGCGACAAATGGGCACGGCGCGAAGGGCGCTGGGGCCTCGTCCATCGCACGGTCGTGTTCGATCACGAGGAAATGCGGGTGGTCACGCCGATGGAGCACCGCAACCGGGGCCTACGCGATCGAAGCGATCCATCCTACGCGGCACTCATGGTGGAGGGCGGACTATGAGAGCCGCCATTATCGAGAACGGCGCGGTCCATGTCGGATCCGTGGACGAGCCGGTGCCGGGCAAGGGCCAGGCATTGGTGCGCACGCATAGCTGCGGCATGTGCGCGTCCGAAGCGCATTTCCTGCACGCCGGGCAGAACGTGATCGACCTGTCCCGCCGCTTCGGCGGGCCTTATGCGGCGCTGGATTTCGCGCGGCCGTTCGTGCCCGGGCACGAATTCGTGGGGGAGGTTCTGGACTATGGCCCCGGCAGCGCGCGCACGGTCAAGACCGGGCGGCGCGTCACCTCCGTGCCGATCATGCGCGCAGGCGGCGGTCATTCGGTGATCGGCTTCAGCCACGAATGCCCCGGCGGCTTCGGCGAACTGATGCTGCTGGACGAAGCCATGCTGATCGAAGTGAGTGACGGTCTGGACGATGATCGCGCCGCGATGATCGAGCCCCTCGCAGTGGGGTTGGAACATGCACGGCGCGGCCGGCCGGAAGCGGGCGACGTGCCGCTGGTACTGGGATGCGGTGCCATTGGCCTTGGGGTGATCGCCGGGCTCAGGCTTGCCGGGATCGGCCCGATCGTCGCTGCCGATTTCCATCCCGGTCGGCGGGAGATCGCGCTAGCCATGGGTGCGGATGTGGCCGTCGATCCCCGCGAAACCAGCCCCTATGGCCCGCTTCCCGGCCTCGGCGGGCGCCGCGTCAATCTGGTCTACGAGAATGTCGGCCAGAAAGGCATGCTCTCGCGCATCATCGCCGATGCACCGTTCGACGGGCGCATCGTCATGGGCGGGTACTGCATGGAGGAAGAGGCGTTGTTCGTCTTCGCCGCGCAGAACAAGCGGCTGAACGTGCAGTTCGCCGGCGGTGAGGAACCGCAGGACATGGACCTTGCCATGCGGGCCATCGCCGATGGCAGGATCGACGTATCGCTTTGGTTGGGCGACCGCATCGGTGTTGACGGCGTGGCCGACGCTATCGCCGCGATGTCGGGGCCTAACGCGCCGGTCCGCACGGTGGTCGATCCGCGTCTCCAGAGCATTTTCTAAATCGGGTGGAATCACCCGATGACTCGGAAAATGCGCTGAAACTGCTCTAACGCGGTCTCAGTCTTCGGCCGCCTCCGGCACCCGGATCCGTGCAACGAACCCGCCCTGCGGTCTTGCCTCGAAAGCAAGCTCGCCGCCGAAACGCATCATCAGTCGGTGCGCCGTCGGAATGCCCAGCCCAAAGCCAGGCACATCCCGACTGCGCGCCTCGTCCATCCGGAAGAACGGTGTCAGCACATCGGCGAAATGATGTGGCGGGATGCCGGGGCCGGGATCGTCCACCTCGATGGTCCAGCCTTCGGCGGCGCGTTCAAGCCCGACTTGCGCCGCGCCGCCGAACCGCACGGCATTGTCCACCAGCGCGCCCAGCGCCAGTTGCACCGGCTCCACATAGGTCGTGGCGATCGCGTGATCCGGTCCGGAGACCTGCACGCGGTCCCCATGCTGCGCCGCGACGGCATCTGCCAGTGCTCGAAGGTCAACTTCGGAGGGATCGCTGGCAACGTGCTGCGCGCGCAGGTAGCCCTGAAGCGATCCGATCAGGCCTTCCATCTCGCCGATACTGGCACCCATGATCTCTGCCAGTTCCCGATCCTCCACAAGATCGGCGGCCACGCGCTGGCGCGCCAGCGGCGTGCGCAAATCGTGGCTGATCGCCTCGAAAGAACGGGCCTGATCTTCGACCAAACGGGCGATACGTTCCTGCATCACATTCATGGCGTGGGCCAGATCGCGCAAGTCCGCCGATCCCTGCTCATCGATTTCAACGCGCTGGCCATGCCCGATGGCATCCGCCGCACGGGCCAGCCGCCGCAACGGCCGCGTCAGGAAGCCCAGCGCCGCCAGCCCAACAGCCAGACACGCCAGCGCGGTCAGCAGGGTCAATACCATGGCCCGCGTCGCCACCGGCCACATCGAGCCAATGTCGCTCGACCGGAAATTCAGCCACGACCCATCCGCAAGGCGCATGGAGCCGACAAGGTCGCGGCGCCCGTCCGGCCCGCCCGAATAGGCCAGGTGAAGTTCGCGGCCCGCCAGCCCCGGCTCCCAGCGTACCACCTCCTTCGCGATCGATCCCAGCGGCCGGGCCGTGGTGGCATGGGTTACACGCGGGCGCGCGGCCACTTCCGCCTCAAGGTGCCGGGTGGACATAACCTCCACCACCTGCTGCGGATCGTTGGCGTGGATCCGCTCGCTCACCACCAGCAGTTCGGCAATGCGCCGGGCATGATCCTCGCGCAGGGTCTGGCGATCGATCGACTGATAGAACAGCAGGCTGCCGGCCAGTTGAACCAGGCCGATCAACAGGATCAGGATCGCGGCCTGCGCCGGCAGGCGCCAGGGGCGGAAACGGGGCACAGGCACCTCTCTCGACCGATACCGCAGTTTCTTGTGCATCTCACGGCAGCGGCATCTTCTGCAAGGCCCTCTCACTGCAGGCGGGATGCGTCAATCTGGCAGGGCGCCCCGGCAATGTTTTGACACAGGCCGAGTCGCCACGACGACAGTTCCGCCGCCGGGCGGTACCTCGCGATATCCAAAAAATTGTACAAAACCGGACATATACGATCCACCCGCAATCACATCCCGCGCCGGCCCATCATCACTGCGATCAGTCGCATGCTGCATACGATCTTCATTGCCCGGATGGCGGGCGCCTGCCTATGGGCCAATTCCACAATCACGAATAGAATTCATATCTCCCAGTATAAATCTGGGTCGCCGTGGTGAGGGCGAAATATTTGACAATTCCAGAATATAAGAATGGAGAGAGCCGCGTGGCCAGTGCATTCAAGTCTCTACCTATAATGTCAGGCGTAAGCCTTATTGCCTTCACCTTGGCATCGGCACCAGCGATGGCGCAAGCAGATAGCAATGCGGAAGCTACCAGCAACGACATTATTGTTACCGCACGCCGCGTTGAGGAACGCCTTCAGGACGTTCCCATCTCCATTACGGCATTCAATCAGGAGCAGCTGGCAGACCGCAACGTCGTCAATGCGCAGGATCTTGCGCGATACACGCCCTCGCTCTCGGCCAATTCCAACTTCGGCAACGAGAATTCCACCTTCGCGCTGCGCGGCTTCGTGCAGGATACCGGCACCGCTCCCTCGGTCGGCGTCTACTTTGCCGACGTCGTTGCGCCGCGCGGTGCATCCAATAACGTGCCTGTCGGCGACGGTGCCGGGCCCGGCAGCTTTTTCGACCTTGCCAATGTGCAGGTCCTGAAAGGCCCGCAGGGCACCCTGCAGGGCCGCAACACCACCGGCGGTGCGGTCATTCTGGTGCCCCAGAAGCCGACCGGCGATCTGGAAGGCTATGTCGAAGGGTCTATCGGCAATTACGACATGCGCCGCATCCAGGCCGTGCTGAACATTCCGGTGATGGACTCCCTGCGCATTCGCCTGGGCGTCGATCACCAGTCGCGCGACGGCTACATCCACAACAACAGCGGCATCGGCCCCAAGGATTTCGGCGACGTCAACTATACCGCGCTGCGCTTCAGCGCGGTGGCGGATCTGGCGCCCAACCTCGAAAACTACATGATCGTTTCCTACAGCCGTTCGAACACGAACGGCACGATCCAGAAACTGATCGCCGCCGATCCCGCGGAAGGCTTCGGCGCTTTCGCCGGCAACCAGCTGACCAAGCAGGGATCAGGCTTCTACGACGCCTGGCAGACGATGGAGACCCCCTCCTCCAAGATCGAGCAGTGGCAGATCATCAATACCACCACCTGGCAGGCCAGCGACACGCTGACCGTGAAGAACATCGCCAGCTATGCGGAACTGCGTGACAATCTGAAATCGGCGCTGTTCGGCACCGATCTCAACACCGCCAACATCGGCCTGCCCAACGGCGCCTTCGGCTTCGCCACCGTCAACCCGATTCCGGGCGGCGCGACCGGCAGCCAGTCCACGCTGACCGAGGAACTGCAGCTTCAGGGCCACGCGCTTGACGATCGGCTCACGTATCAGGGTGGCGGCTATCTGGAAGTCAGCGATCCGCTGGGCCTTTCGGGCTCGCAGTCGCCGGTTTACGGCAACTGCACTGATGTGACGGCGATGATCTGCACCTCGCCGCTGTCGATGCTGCCGGTGCCGGGAATTCCCGCCGGCGTCGTCAACTACACCGCGTCGCGCACCTCGTTCCGCGACGTCGGCCTCTATGCGCAGGCCACCTACAAGCTGACCGAGCAGCTGAAGCTGACCGGCGGCTTCCGCTACACCTGGGATCGCGTGTCCAACGACAGCCAGCTGGTGACCTACACCGGCTTCCCGGCAGTGGGATACGGCGCGCCGACGGACATCTATTGCAGCAACCCCGCCACCAGCAACGCGGCCACGGTGACTTTTGCCAACTTCAACGCCGCCACCGATTGCCGCATCAACCTGACGCAGAAATCCAGCGCCCCCACCTGGGTGATCGACCTGGACTACAACCCGATGCGCGACCTGATGCTCTATGCGAAGTATTCGCGCGGCTATCGCACGGGCACGGTTTCGCCGACGGTTCCGTTGAGTCTTGCCTATGTCCAGCCCGAGAAGGTGGATACTTACGAAGTTGGCATGAAGGGCAGCTTCCACGACTTCCTGCGCAGCACCCTGAACGTCGCGGCGTTCTACAACGACTTCTCGAACCAGCAGATCCAGCTGGACTTCCTGCAATATTCGGACCCAACGGGCGCCACCAACCCGCCCAGCGTCTCGCCCACGACCGCACCTGCCAACGCTGGCAGCTCGCGCATCTGGGGCGTGGAAGTGGATGGCTCCCTCAAGCCGTTTCATGGCCTGACGATCCAGGGTTCCTACGCCTATCTGAATACAAAGATCCGCTCGATCCAGACCTTCTCGGTCGACGGGCCGACCACCGGCTTCGTCGTCTACGGCCAGGCCCGCGTCGGCGATCCGCTGCTGCTTTCGCCGAAGAACAAGTACACGGTGACCGCGACTTACGAACTTCCGCTCGATTCCGAGATCGGTACCGTCTCGTTCGGCGCCACGTTCACCCATTCCGACAAGGCGCTAGGCAACTATTCCAGCCGTTTCTACACCAGCCCCGATCCGGCCACCCAGGCGGAATTCCGCAGCCTGAGCTGGTTGCCTTCCAGCAATCTGCTCAACCTGAACGCCAGCTGGGATTCGATCGGCGGATCGCCGGTGGACCTTTCGCTGTTCGCGACGAACGTCACCAAGGAAAAGTATTACACCTTCCTGCCGGGCGTTTCGGGGACCGGGCTGATCCTCGCCTCACTGGGCGAACCGCGCATGTATGGCATGCGCCTGAAGGTTCATTTCGGCCGCTGATCTTGCGCGGCTGAACGGCAAACAATCCCTCCTTACGGGTGAGCGGTCTTGCACCGTTCACCCCATTTTTTTGCGCCGGCGTGAGTTCGACAGTTCGCCTAAACGAAACACCTGATGCATAGTTCGATCGCTTCGAACGCTCCGGATGGGTCTATGAGGCGCATAGTGATTTTGCGTAACCATCCGATTCGCCGGGTTTCCATCCCATGTTGAGGCCGCGCCGGCGCGGTATCGCCTCGGTCAATGCCGAAGTGCGCGACGGTATCGTGCCGGCGGCCGGCGCCATTGCGATGACGCCGGAGATGGACGCCGCCCCGGCCGCGTCGAACTATCGGCTGATCGCGCTCATTATCGCATCCGCCCTGTTCATGGAGTTCGTCGACGCGACCGTGCTGGCCACCGCGCTGCCGACCATGGCGCGCGATTTCGGCGTTCGCCCGCAAGACATGAGCGTTGCACTCACATCCTACCTGCTGGCGCTGGCGATCTTCATTCCCGCCTCCGGTACGCTGGCGGATCGGTTCGGCTCACGCACCGTTTTCCGCACAGCGATCGGGCTGTTCATGCTGGGCAGCCTTGCCTGCGGCCAGTCGGGATCGCTGGAGCTGATCGTGCTGTCCCGCTTCGTGCAGGGGATCGGCGGTGCCATGATGATTCCGGTCGGCCGTCTGGTGCTGCTGCGCTCCGTCGCCAAGCAGGACATGGTCAGCGCGATGTCCTGGCTGCTGGTGCCGGCGCTGATCGGCCCCATCGTCGGGCCGCCGCTGGGCGGGCTGATCGTCACTTACCTGGACTGGCGGTGGATCTTCTACATCAACCTGCCGATGGGCCTGTTGGGCCTGTGGCTGACCGGCCGCTTCATCGCCAACGTTCGCGAAGAGCGACCCAATCGCTTCGACACCATCGGTTTCGTGCTTAGCGGGATGGCGCTGGGTTGCCTCCTGTTCGGGTTCGAAATGGTCAGCCGGCCGGGACAGGGCGCCTTCGCTGCCGCGCTGATCGCGGTCGGCATCGTCGCCGGCGCGTGCTACATCCGCCACGCCCGGCGTCACGAGGGCGCGATCCTGGACCTTGCCCTGCTGAAGGACGACACATTCCGCCTTTCGGTGATCGCCGGTTCGATCACACGCATCACGCAAGGCGCACAGCCGTTCCTGCTGCCACTCATGATGCAGGTGGGCTTCGGCTATTCGGCGGCCCGCAGCGGCACAATCACCGTGGCCACCGCGATCGGATCGCTGGCGATGAAAAGCTTCGCCCCGCGCATTCTGCGCCGGTTCGGGTTTCGGCAGGCGCTGATCGTCAACGGCGTGGTGGCGACCGCTGGCTATGCGGTCTGCGGCCTGTTCAGCCCCGAGTGGCCCACCTGGGCGATCTTCACGACGCTGGCGCTGGCCGGCTTCTTCATGTCGTTCCAATTCACCGCCTACAACACCATTGCCTATGACGGTATCGACAAGCACCAGATGAGCAGCGCCACGGCGTTCTATTCTACGTTCCAGCAACTCATGCTGTCCCTGGGCATCTGCGTGGCGGCCGTGGCGTTGCACCTTTCGATGGTGGCGCATGGACACGAGACGCCCGTGCTGACGGACTTCTCGACCGCATTCTGGATCGTGACGGCGATTTCGCTTTCCGCGACGCTGTGGAACCTGCGTTTCGCGCCCCATGCCGGCGCGGAAATCAGCGGCCATGCCGCCGAGCCCCGCGCGACGAGCGGGCAGTTGAAACAACAACACTGACGCCGCCAGTCCGGGCGCCAGCCGGGCGACTTGAGCCCGGTGGCGCTCAAGTCGCTGGCAGCTTTCGGCAATTGCGCTTTGCAACGACAGCCGACTCCCCAACGCAGCGAAATCGCGTGGCCCGGTGGCTGGAGTTGTGCCGCTTCTCACCCCTGTGTGCCCATTTTGCTTCGGTCTTCCAGCAATCGCAAGACGGAGCTTCGGTACATCTTGCGAGCCAGTCGCATTATCACTAACAGCCGCCGCGACTCATACCGAAAGGCATCACATGGTTCGAACGACGGTCCGCAGCCGCCTCCTTGCAGGCGCGGCAACTGGCATGGTGGCGATTGCCATCCTTCCCGCAGCGGCACACGCGGCCGCAGCCGATGTCGACGACATCATCGTTACCGGCGATCGTCCCGCCACCGTTGCCCTGTCGGGTACCAAGAGCGATACGCCGATCGTCGACACGCCGCAGTCGATCTCGGTCATCGACGCTTCGACCATCGCCGATCTCGGCATCCAGAACCTCAATCAGGCCCTGCGCTTCGTGGCTGGCGTCACCCCGGAAACGCGCGGTGCCTCGGCCGAAGTCTACGACCAGTTCAAGCTGCGCGGCTTCGACGCACCGACCTACCTCGATGGCCTGAAGCTGTTCGGCAGCGCCTCCGGTTACGCCGTCCCGCAAGTGGACATGTCGCGTCTGGACCGCATCGAAATCGTCAAGGGCCCGGCATCGGCGCTCTACGGTTCGTCAAGCCCGGGCGGTTTCATCAACCAGCAGAGCAAGCTTCCGATCGACCGTGATTTCTACGGTGCAGTCTCCGGATCCTACGGCAACTACAACAATTACCGGTTCGATGGCGACATTGGCGGCAAGGCGGGCGAATCCATTCTCTGGCGCATCTACGGCAGCGTCAACGGCGCCGATGCGCAGCAGGACTTCGGCAAGCGTCGCCGCCAGACGGTTTCCGGCGCGGTGACCTTCGGCGCCGGCAGCCCCACCACCTTCACCGTGCTGGGCGCCTATTCGCATGATCCGTTCAACGGCAACTATGGCGTGTTTCCCGCCAGCGGCACGCTGTTCGACAATCCGAACGGCAGGCTGCCCACCAGCTTCTACGGCGGTGAGCCGGGCGACTTCTTCAAGCGCGAGCAGGCGGCTGCCACCTACATCTTCCGCCATGAATTCAATTCGGACTGGGCGTTCCGCTCTTCGGGCCGATACCAGTACGTGAAGAGCAAGCTGGGCATCGTCTATACTTCCGGCTCGCTGGTGACCGGCAGCACCACCGATTTCAACCGTGCGTCCTATGCGACGACCGAACACCTCAACAACTGGACGTTCGACAACCAGTTGACCGGCAAGTTCGATACAGGCCCGCTGCGCCACAGCGTTCTGCTGGGCGTGGACCGTCAGGTTGCGCATTCGGACGAACTCTTCGCGTTCGGCTCGGCCTCGACGATCAACGGCTTTGCGCCGGTCTACGGTACGATGCCCACGCCGCAGAACCCTTATCTGGTGCCGGGTTACGACGCAGACTTCAACTACGATCCGAACACGCTGGTAACGCCGACCTACACCGAAGTCCGCCAGCGCCAGCAGGGCGTCTATCTGCAGGACCAGATCTCGGTCGGCGGCCTCAACGTGACGCTCAGCGGCCGTCAGGACTGGGCCCGCCAGGAGCAGGACGGCGCCGTCCAGAAAAACAAGAAGTTCACCTGGCGTGCTGCGGCGCTCTATAAGACGAGCCTCGGCATCTCGCCCTACGTGACTTACTCGACCTCGTTCGAACCGCAGTCGGCGCAACTTGAAAGCGGCGATCTGGCCAAGCCTTCGCTCGGCAAGCAGATCGAGGCTGGCGCCAAGTACGCAATCCCCGGCACGGACATCCTGCTGACCGGCGCGTGGTTCCAGATCAACCAGACCAACGTGGTGGTCTACAACCCGGTCTCGTTCGCCGCCTTCCAGTCGGGCGAAGTACGCTCGCGCGGTGTCGAGTTCGAGGCGAGCGGCTCTCTGCCTTACGACTTCAAGTTCCGCGCGGCCTTCAGCACGCAGAACGTGAAGGTGCTGGAAGACGAAAACCCCGCCAACGTCGGCAAGGGCCTTGCCACCGTGGGCAAGGGCGGCATTTCGGCAAACCTCGCGTGGGAGCCGAAGGATGGTTCGCTCTCCGGCCTGTCGATCGGCGGCGGCGTTCGCCATGTCGACAAGGTCTACGCCGGCAGCCTTGACGGCACGACGTCGATCTACACCCCGTCCTACACGGTGTTCGACGGGCTGATCCGTTACAACCTGGCGAAGGTGAGCCCCGATCTTGCCGGGGTGACGCTGGGCCTCAACGCCGCGAACATCTTCGACAAGAAGTACCTGACCAGCTGCTTCGCAGCCTATTCCTGGTGCTGGTACGGCAACCGCCGCACCGTGCAGGGCACTGTCGGCTTCACCTGGTAATACGCGCGCCCGCATGGCCATCCAGGCCATGCGGGCGCTCCGTTTCGGACGGTCGAAACCTCAGCGTGAACACCGTGCCTTTCGGCACATTCGCGCAAACCTCCAATCGGCCGCCGACCTTGCGCATAAGCTCGCTGGCGATCGCCAGGCCAAGTCCGGAACTGCGTGAAAGATCGCGCCGAACCGCCTCGAAACGCTGAAATATCTGCGCGTCCGACGCGTGCAGGCCCGGCCCGGTGTCGGCAACATGCACTTGCGCACCGGGGCCGACCGTCACCGTGACATCGGTACCCGCCGGCGTATGCCGCGCCGCGTTTTCAAGCAGCGAATCCAGCGCCCGGCCCACCAGATGCTCGGACGCGCAGGCCATGACGCAATCCTCCCCGACAATCTCCACCCCGTGGTCCGTTGCGATCAGCAGGGGCGCGATCGCCGCAACGCGGTCCTCCACCACGGCCCGCAAGTCCACCACGTCGTCCGGATCGCACGCCATCGCATCGACTTCAGCCACCAGCAGCAGCCGCTCCACGATCGCCTCCACCACATCGATCTGCCGCAGCATCCTTGCCTGCACGTCCGACGTGCCGCCCAGTTCGCCGGTCTGCGCCACCAGCAGGCGCAGGATGGCCAGCGGCGTGCGCAGTTCGTGCGCGGCATCGGCGGCGAATTCGCGCTCGATCCGGTAGGCATCCTCCACCCGGTCCAGCGCCCCGTTGAAGGCACGCAGCAGTGGCAGAACTTCCTCCGGCATCCCTTCGGTGTCGACGCGCTGTTGCAACTGATTGGGAGAAACCTGCTCCACCTCGCGAGAGGCGCGCTTCACCGGTGCCAGCGACTGACGAATGATATAGGTATCCACGGTAAGCAGGCCGATCAGGAAGATCGCCAGCAAGCCGCCGCCCACCATGACGATCTGCGCGCGAAGATCGTCGAAGATCACGTCCGGATGGTCCAGATTCTGGACGATGACGATCCAGCTTCCAGGCTCGCGCGCCATCGGCACGCTGACTCCGGAGTAGATCTTGGAGCCGCGAACCCGCCGGAAATAACGGGTCGTCCGCCGCGTCGGCACGGCCAGGGAGGGATCGGATTTCAGATTTTCGATCGCGATGCGATGCCCGCGGTCCTCCACCCAGAAGCTGAAGCTGCTGCCCCCGCCGCGCAGTCCGGCGGCGGCAGCCTCCGATATCGTCCAGCCGCGGGCATTGCGCTCAAGCCCCGCCTGCATCTTCTGCACGTATTCATCCAGGATCTGCCGCTGCAACCGGTCGCCCGTACTATCTATCAGCACCCACGCGCCCACGGCGGCGACAACGGCGGTGATCAGCGTGGCCGCCGCATGAAGGACCAATATCCGCCGCAAGACGGACGGTGTGCGCATCAGGCCTCCAACTCGGCACGCAGCAGGTAGCCGAGGCCGCGCACGGTGACGATCTCCGCCCCGCCGTCCAGCGCCATCAGACGTTTGCGCAGGCGGTGTACGGTGACTTCGGCCGCGTTCGAAGAGAATTCGTCCCCCAGGCCGAAAAAGGCGGATTCAATCTGGGTCTTGCGCACCACCTTGTCCCGATGGCGCATCAGCAGGTCCAGCAGTTGCACCTCTCGCGGGGCGAGCACGATCGTCGCATCCGCCACGCGCAGGGTCTGGGAGGCGACATCGTAGCGCAGGCGGCCGCAGGCGATCTCTCCCCCCTGTTCGCCCATGGCCCGGCGCAGCAGCGCGGCAACGCGGGCAATCAGTTCCTCCGCCGCGAAAGGCTTCGAAAGGTAATCGTCCGCACCGGCATTCAGCCCGGCCACCCGATCCGCGATGGCCGATCGCGCGGTCAGGGCCATGATCGGCAGGAAGTGCCCGGCGGCGCGCAATTCGCGCAGCAGCACGATGCCATCCTCATCGGGAAGCCCCAAATCCAGCAGCATCGCCGCATGATCGCCGGCGGCAACGAAAGCGCGCGCATCCTCTGCATTGGCGACGATGTCGTTGGCGAAGCCCGCCTGTGTCAGATGCTGCCCGATCAGTTCGGCAAGCTCTGCATTGTCCTCTACGATCAGCAGCCTCATCCGCGCCCGCCGCTGGGTCGGGGCAAGCGCGCACGGGCCACGGCCGGCGCATCGAAGCCTTGGTTCGCCATCATCCCACCCCTATCGCGGCGATACGATCGGCACGCAACAGATGCATCGAAAGAACTGCCCGCTGCCGTAAAAATGACCCGAAAACGCATATATACGCTCCATAATCGCAAGCGGTCTTGTAAGGTTGCCGTAAGCTGGTTGCGGATAGCTGAACCGGGTGGCCGCGTCTGGCGGCCGAGCCTTTGCAAATCGAAAAATGATACCGAAGATCGACAACTTGCCCGATGGCCTCCTGACAGGCAATGCGTACCGCCACCCTCGCATCGCGCTGTTTTCCGGAAACTACAATTACATACGCGATGGCGCGAACCAGGCGCTGAACCGTCTGGTAAACTATCTGGAACGGCAGGGCTGCGCCGTCAGGGTCTATTCTCCCACATCAACAGTGCCCGCCTTCGCGCCGGAGGGCACGCTGGTATCGGTTCCGTCGATCGCCATTCCCGGCCGCGGCGACTATCGCCTGGGGCTGGGACTGCCGCGCGCCATCTGCGCCGATCTGGACAGCTTCGCGCCCGACCTGATCCATGTTTCCGCCCCCGATTGGACCGGAAGCGCCGCCCAGCGCCATGCCCGCAAGGCCGGCATTCCGGTCGTGGCCAGCCTGCATACGCGGTTCGAGAAATATGCCGCCTTCTACGGCGCCAGACTGCTGCGCCCCGCCATGGAGCGCCACCTTGCCCGCTTCTACCGACGCAGCGATCGCATCCTGGTACCGACGCCCGGCATCGCCCGCGAATTCGAGGAAGCAGGCCTGGCTGCCCGCACTCGGCTTTGGGGTCGCGGTGTCGATCGTCGTCAGTTCAGCCCGCAGAATCGCGACATGCGCTGGCGCCGCGCGGCCGGCATTGCCGATGGCGAGATCGCCGTGCTGCACTTCGGCCGCCTTGTCCGCGAGAAGGGGCTGACCGAATATGCCGCGCTGTGTCGACGCCTGCTGGACGAAGGCCTGCCGGTGCGCCCCCTGGTGGTCGGCGACGGTCCCGAGCGTGGCTGGCTGGCGCGCAAACTGCCGCAGGCGCGCTTCGCCGGACATTTGATGGGCACGGATCTCGGCCGCGCCGTCGCCAGTGCAGACATCTTCCTCAACCCCAGCATGACCGAGGCGTTCGGCAACGTGACGCTGGAGGCCATGGCCGCCGGCCTGCCCACCGTCTGCGTGGACGTGCCAAGCGGGCGCAATCTGCTTCAGGACGGACCGGGCGTGCTGTTCGCGCCGGGCGATCTGGATGCCGGACTGACCGCATTGCGGCAACTGGTCACCAACGCGGAAGAACGGCGCGCGATGGGCGCCTATGCTCGCACCGCCAGCGCCGCCTATGACTGGGACAGCGCCTCGCACCAGGTATTGGAATGCTATCTTGATGCGCTGGGGCGGCGGCCATATTGGCATGCCGCGCGGCGTGCCATGGCGGCAGCTGCCTGACCGCCGATGGAGAACCTGATCGATCAGGCCGGCCAGTTCGTCGCGACCCACGGGATTTGGGCCGGCCCGGTCGTGGGCCTGCTCTGTCTGGGTGAATCGCTGGCCATCGTCGGCCTGTTCGTTCCGGCTACTGCGGTAATGCTCGCCATCGGCGGCCTGATCGGGGCGGACGCTCTGGATGCCTGGCCGATCTTCCTCTGGGCCGTGGTCGGATCGATCGTGGGAGACTGGCTTTCCTACCTGTTCGGCAGCAGGATCGGCCCCAAAGTCTATCGCCGCTGGCCGCTCAACCGGCATCGTCCGGCAGTGGCCCGCACCCGGCTGTTCTTCCGCAAGTACGGTTTCGCGGCCGTTTTCATGGGCCGCTTCCTTGGTCCCATCCGGGCGACGGTGCCGCTCGTCGCCGGGGTGCTGACAATGCCGAAACGTCCGTTCCAGATCGCCAACATCGCCTCGGCCGTGCTCTGGGTGCCGCTGATGTTCGCACCGGGCTATCTTGCGGCAGGTCCGCTGGGAGAGATGCTGTCGATCAACGAGGGCCATCTCGTGCTGTTCGGCTTCGGGGTTGCCGGGATGGCGATGGCAGCGACGCTGCTCGCTTCGCGCCGTCTTGGCCGCAGGACCCGCAAGCGCGGGACGGAGCGGCCCACAACCGCGAAGCCCCTGTAAGGTCGCCGTAAGCCAAGCAGGGGTAGAATCGAAGGGCAAGGCGCGGAATGGCGGGGGATCTGCCCGGCGCGTCAAGCAATTGTCCAGGCGCCATCCGCGCCAATGGCTGGGGACATCATGACCCACGAGCTGATTTCGACGACGTGCGTATCCGCAGGCGACGGCTTCTATGTCTCGCCCACCATGCAAGGCCCCATGGCGCACGAAGGGCCAAAGGACATTTCCGCTCCCGACGGCATGGACCAGGTGATCGCCTGGCGCATCGACACATTCCGCATCGCCGGCGACGAGGTGCCGATCTCGACGATCTGCCCGATCACCATCAACGGATCGATAGACACCTCCGATTTCCGCATTTTGCGGCCAGACGGCAGGGTCGAATATCCGGACGGGTCCTCTCCCCGCGGCGGCCAGCCATTCCTTCACCTGGTTCACGGCAAATCCCGCTGATCCCCTCCTCCCGAATTGCGCCATGACGAAGGGCCATGCCATCATGTCTACCGCGATATTCGTTTCCGTAAGAAATTCCCTCGCCCACGAAGGGCTGTGCCGCATTCTTTCCGATGCCGGCTTCCCGCACATCGAAGCCGTCAAGAATCTGGCGAACTTCTCCCCTTCCGCAGCGGCGCGATACGAGAACCCGATCCTGATCGTGGACCGATCGCTGTGCGAGGTCGATGGCCCCGGGGCCCTGAACGCCCTGATCAAGCATTGCTCCCGCCTGCGGGTCGTGGTGCTGGTGGAAACTTTCGACTTTGCCGAAATGACGGCGCTCTACATGGCCGGCGCCCATGCCTATTTTCTGATCAACTCACCCTGCCAGGCGCTGGTGGCCATGATGCAGATGGTGGCCATCGGGCAGAAGGTGGCGCCGCCGGAGATCATCGATCTGGTCGGCCATATGCTGATCGTCACCAGCCGGACTTCCCCGAACAAAGCGAACCTTGCTGCCTTCAACTTCAACGATCGCGAGCGGGAGGTTCTCGAAAGCCTTCGTGACGGCCTGCAGAACAAGACCATCGCCTACGACCTCAAGGTCAGCGAGGCAGCGATCAAGGCCACCGTCAAATCGATCCTTACCAAAATGGGCGCGCGCAACCGTACGCAGGCGGCCGTGATGGCGCGCGAAATGGCGTTCTACGAACCGCAGATGCCGGGCATGGTTTCGCAAGCACAACTGCGCCAGGGCAGCCGCGACCACTAGGGTCGCGCACTGCGCGTTCTCATTCAGGGCCGGTCAGGCCGCCTGGAACGGATTGCGGGCGACCAGTACCTCCAGCCGGTCCGCAATATCGCGCGGCATCGGGAAATCGTCCGCATGATAATCGCGCTGCCCGGCACCCGCCTGCTCCACCAGATCGTCGTGCATACTGCCCATTAACCCGTTGATCGCACTCAGAAAGCGAGACATGCGATGGACCCGATCGTCGGGCCGCAGAGTGCGCATCGCGTCATAGAACGAGACCTGCCGGCTGACCACCTTGCGCATCATATGGAAACGATGACCGGTCAGCGGCCCATCTTTCAGCCAGCCCTGCAGGCGCTGGAATTCCGCCTTGTGAAAGGCGCGAAAGCCTTGCGCGTCATCCAGTTCCACGCGTCCGACTTCGTGCTGCACCGCCATCCAGACCGGACGCGAAAGCAGTATCCGCAATGCCAGCGCATAGCCGGTTACCGCCCATCGCCGGCGGCTGCGGAAGGCATCCTGCAGATGGCCCATGGCAGCCACGGTCACGCCGAACAGCAGCGGAACCTTGTGCCGCCGGCCGTAGAGTACCAGCGCGAAGCGCATCTGCTTGTACGCCGCGCGAATATTCTTGTAGCGAACCCGCGCATCATGCGGCAGGTCGCCCGAAAACAGCAGAGCGCTGACGAGATCGCGCATCTGTACCCGGTCCGCCCCTTCCCGCCAGAACTGCAGGCAAAGTGCAAAGCAGTTGCGCATCACCTCTTCATCGCAGACGACCGGGATCGGATCGGGCAGGCTGACCTCCGGATCGACCACATCGTTCATCTCGACCGCCAGGAACATCGCATCCAGTGTTTCCCGCGGGAAAGTGCGCGCCGCCGTCATGCCCGCGCGCCTTGCGTCATCACCGACACCAGCTTGTCCCGGCCGTGATAGGCGCGCACCGTGGGCAGCAGCATCAGCAGTGCCTTCAGCGACACGCCGGCCACATAAGCCAGACCCGCGCCGGTAATCCCGAACAGGTGAATCAGCACGAACAACAGCAGCGCATAGCCTGCCGCTGCCGTCCCCTCCGCCGCCAGTGCCGACCGCTGGCGCCCGGCCATGTAAAGCAGCGATTCAAGCGGGAAGCTGGCCATTGTGACGATGAGCGACGCAGTCATCAACTGCAGCAGGTCGTAAGCCTCGACATAGCGCTTGCCGAAGACGAAGCCGATCACGGGCTCTCCCCCCAGGATCACCACCAGCAGGATCAGCAGACCCATGCCGCCCGAGATCAGCGCGCTGCGAATGGCCAGTTGCCAGGGGTGACGGCTGGCCGGGTCGAGCCGCATGATCTCCGGATAGAAGCTGCGCGACATCAGATCGGCCGGCTTGCTGGCGGAATCGAAGAAGGTTGCCGCGATCTTGAACAGGCCGGCACTGGTCGGCCCCAACATGGCGCCGACGATCAGATTGCTCACCGGCCCCCATGCGGCCCATACCGAGTGCGCGATATTGGTGGTCCACACGAAGTCCCACGCTGCCGGAAGCCGCCGTCCCGGTCCCATCAGCCCCGGCCGCAGCGCGCCGCGAATGCCGCGCCGGCGCAGTTCGATCACCGACATGACCCACAGGCACAAGTCGCCGGCAAGGTCCGCCACGAACCAGGTCACCATGAAGCCAAGGAAGCCCAGATTGCCGAAATAGGATATGGCTCCGCCGATCGCGCGCAAGGCAGGAGTCACCAACTGCTGCAACGCCAACTGGTCGAACCTGTCGAGCACGCGCAGGATGCCGGTGGGCGTGGCCGCCGTCATCGTCGGGATGAGCAGGCAGTAGAACATGGCCATCTGCACATCTTCGGCCGGAATGTCGAACCAGTCTGCCAGGAACGGCAGCAGCACCAGTCCGCCCACCAGTCCGACAAGGCCGCTGGCAAGGTCCAGCCCGAAGGCAAAGCCGGTAACATCGCGCAGTTCGTCGATATCGCCGCGCCCCATCGCCGGCGTGCCATAGCGGACGATGAACTGCCAGGTCTGGAACTTGACCAGCGCGCCCACGCCGTTGGCGTAGGAATGGATAATCACCAGCGTGCCGAACAGCGCCGGCGTCATGCCGCGCCCCGCGCAGGCCAGCGCCACGAGGCCCAGCAGCGCCGCCACCAGCTTGCCGGATCCAAGATAGGAGGCATTGCGCACGATCGTGCGGAACACCCCGTCGGCAAACCAGTGTTTCACGGTGAAGGATTTCGCGGTCAGAGACTTCATCAGGCCGCCTTCCGTCCCGCCGCCGGCTCAAGCAGGGCAAGGCGCGCAAAGACTGCGGCCTTCGCCTGTAGCAGCACCTGCTCCAGCGGTTGTTCGGCATCGATCTCCACGATCGGCGCGCCCTCGAACGTCAGGCGCGGCACATCCGCGACCTTGCGCGCCAATGAAGACTGGCGATGATCCGGCTTGCGCGAGATCGCTACATCCAACGACACGTTCAGGCGCAGCACCAGATCGGGGCGCGTTTCCGCCATGGCCCGATACTGGTGCAATTCGCTGCGCGCCAACAGGCCGACAAGCCCGGAGCGCGGCGCAGCCACATTGCAGGCAGACAGGCCCAGCCCGTCCATCGGGCCGGGCAGGTTCACTTGCGGAAACCTGTCTGCAACGATGGCATGGCCGGCGCGGCGCAGCCGCATCATGCGGTTGAACCGCCGCACCCGGCGCATCGAAAAGGCATAGATCACCAGCGCCGCAAGCAGCCCCGGCCCGGTCTCCGCCTGGGCCTTGCGCGCCTTTGCATGAATGGATTTGTCCAACTTGCCGCCCAGCAACGGCAGGCGCGCGATGCGGCGGCCGATATTGCCGGACTGTTTGCCCAGATGGCAGAGCCGCGTGGGCCGATCCTCGTTCATCCAGGCGCAGAGCGCCTCCGTCACGGTGGACTTGCCGGAACCGTCGCAGCCGACGACGGCGATAAGGGGGGGAAGGGTCATGGCGTTACGCGTGGTGCTTCTTCATCGTGGGGAAGTTCATCAGCTCTGCAGCCCATGGCGGCGCAGCACGGCAAGGACGGATGCCAGCACCTCGTGATAGGGCCGCGTGGCATCGACATCGACGATCTGGGCCCCGGCGAAGCGCAGCGTCGGCACGACGGCCAGCTTCTTTTCCAGCATGGCGCGTTCGTGATCGGCCTTGCGTGCAAGCGCCGTATCCACATCGACATTCAGGCGGATAACCACCGTCGGGCGATAGGCGGCCATGCCATCGTATAGCGCGCGTTCGCGCCGGGCGAGGCGCTCCACCAGAGCCGATCCCTTGCGCGTCCATGACAGGCCGGGGCCGTCGAAACTGCCGGATACTTCGGCCTGCGGATAGCGGTCTGTCACCACCTGCACGCCGTTGCGGCGGAAATCGATCACCTGCTGAAAACGGCGATGCCGCGCGAGCGAGAAGCCGAACATCGCCAGCGCCGTCACCAATCCGGGCAAGCGCTTGTCCGGGCCGGAGCTGCTCTTGCCGTCATGCGCCTTGCGCGCCTTTCCGGTCAGGAATCCTTCGACCAACCGGCCGATCACCGGAACTTCGCCGATCTTGCGGCCAAGGTCGCCGGTGCCCAGCCCCAGATACATCGATCGGGTGGGCGCTTGCCGGTCCAGCAACATCACCAGATCGCGCGTCAGCGTGGATTTGCCCGAACCGTCGCAGCCGATCAGCGCGACGCAGGGTGCCAGGCCGGATTGCGACCGGGCGGATGGTTGGGTGAATGAAGTGTCGAACGATGTATCGAGTGAGGAACGGGTCGCGATCTCACGCGGAGACTTGTGAAGGGTCATGATATCGTTGGCCGGTCCTGCCGTCGGGCCGGGGCGGTATCGCCGCGGCGGGGGCTCATGCGTTCGGGTCGAGCAATCGTGCCTAGGCCGCGAAGCTGATGCGAAGCTGATGGCGCGGAAATGTTTTTTCGCCATTTGACGGTCGGCCCGAAGCTGGCGTAATCCGGCCTCTCGCGCCCCTTCCTGCGGCGCTCAACCTGGCCCGGAGAGCCGATCTTGCCCCGTCTGCTGGTCGCGGAAGACGATGCCGATCTTGGCCCCGCAATGAAGCGGGCGCTGGAACTCGACGGCTATGTCGTCGATCTCGTCGCGCGCGGGGATGACGTGCTCGCCGCAATCGGCACCGCCGCTTATGACGTGATCCTGCTGGATCTCGGCCTACCGCACACGTCCGGCATAGAGGCGCTGCGCACGCTGCGTTCCGCCCGCAACGAAACTCCGGTCATCGTCATCACCGCGCTGGACCGCACCGCACACCGCGTTGCCGGGCTGGATGCCGGCGCCGACGACTATGTGGTCAAGCCGGTCGATCTGGAGGAACTGGCCGCCCGCATCCGCTCTCAACTGCGCCGGCGCGACCGCCGCCATGGCGACAGTGCGAGTGTGGGCGGCGTCACTCTGGACTTCGCCGGCCATGTCGCCAGCCGTGATGGCGAGGAAGTACCGTTGACCGCCAAGGAATTTCGCGTCCTCGCCCTGCTGATGCGGCGCGCGCGGCGGTTCGTCTCCAAGGCCGATCTGGAAGGCGAGCTTTACGATCAGGATCAATGGGTGGAATCGAACACGATAGAAGTCGCCATCTCCGCCCTGCGGCGCAAGTTCGGGCGCGACTTCATCCGCACCGCGCGGGGCCTTGGCTACATGGTCGGAGGATCGGATTCATGAGGCGCAGCGCATGAAACGCGCTTCGCTTTCCACCCGGCTCTATCGCCGCGTGCTGGTGCTGCTGGCGCTGACCGGCCTTGCCATGGGTGCCGTGCTCTATTCGGTGGCGGCCAAGGAAATCGGCCGCGCGTCCGATGCCCAGCTCGTGAACGCATCGCGCCTGCTCTACATGATGATGCAGGACGAACTGACCGCCGGCGTGCTGGCCGCCCGCGGCAAGGGGCTGGAGGGCACCACCGACCCCCTGCTGTCCTCGGAAGAAAAGCGCGCGTTCCACGCCTCCTACGACTGGTGCATGTTCGCGGTGTTCTGGGAAGGCCGGCCCGTGGCCCAGTCCGGCTGGGGGGCGCCGGTCGACCTGGTGCCGCGGCAGCCCGGCCTGCACGATTTCACGGCAGTCGGCGATCGCTGGCGCAGCTATGGCCTGCCCGGCCGCGATGCGCGGCTGCTGGTGGTCGTGGCGGAACGTGACTCCATGCGCGAATTTCCACTCGCGCCGATGCTGCGCAAGCTGGCTCTGCCCTTGCTGCTGCTGATGGCGGCGGCGATGATCGTGCTGTGGCTGACCTTGCGCAAAAGCCTGTCCGAAGTCGAAAGGTTGGCCTCGTCACTCAACGCACGTTCGCTGGCCGATCTGACGCCGCTGGTTCCCGAGGACTGGTCACGCGATCTGGGTCCGCTGATAACCGCGCTCAACAAGCTCTTTGCAAGGCTGGAACAGGCCTATGAACTGGAGCAGGCCTTCACCGACGATGTGGCCCACGAACTGCGCACGCCGCTCGCGGCGATCCGCGCACAGGCGCAAGTTCTGGCCCGGACCGCGCCGGATGCGCTGCGTGACGAGCTTGCCCGGCTGTTGGCGACGGTCATGCGCGCCAACCAATTGGTGGGTGGCATGCTGACGCTGGCGCGCCTGAACGCCACTGCCGTTTCCGCCCGGTCCATCGATGTGCACGCCATCGTTGCCGACGTAGTGGCCGAAGCGGTGGTCAACCTGCCCTGCGACGCGATCGAGTTCGCCGTCCTGCCCGATCACGTGGTGCGCTGGCAATGCGACCCCGGATCGCTGCAGATCGCGCTGACGGCGGTGATCGACAATGCCGTGCGCCATGCCGGCGATGGCGGCCGCATCGACATCGCCATCGTGCGGACGACCGATCACCTCGTCATCACGGTAGGCGATCGGGGCAGCGGCGTCGCGCCCGATGATCGCGCGCGATTGCTGCGCCGCTTCGAGCGCGGGCCGTCGGTCAGTCCGGGCAGTGGCCTCGGCCTGTCCATCGCCGTCAAGGCGATGACGCTGGCCCGAGGGACGATCCGCCTGGAGGACCGTCAGGACGGGCCGGGCCTGTTGGTGGTCCTCACTCTTCCGGCTCCCGATTGAGCACAATGCAGCCGACCAAATTTTAATCGCCAACGCGGTTATTCCGCGCGATGGGGACGCTTGCCCGGCTTTGGTGCGGCCAATATAACCGCGCATGATCGTCCGTCACGCGGGCCTTCATGCGAACAAGTCTCTGATTTAAGGGATGCAAGGCAATGAAATCGACGTTTCGCCAGTTCCTGCTTGCCAGCGCCTGCCTGATCGGTAGCGCCGCCGCGCTTCCGGCTTCGGCCGCCCCTGCACCTGCTGCGGCGCCTGCTGCTCCTGCGGCAACGCCTGCTTATTCCTCGGCCACCACGCCGATCGGCGACCTTCTGGACAATCCGGCCACCAAAGCCGTGCTGGTCAAGGACGTTCCCACGCTTGTCGCCAATCCGCAGATCGACATGGCGCGCGGCATGACGCTGAAGCAAGTCCAAGCCTATGCCGGAGACGTGCTTTCCGACAGCGTGCTTGCGAAGGTCGACGCCGATCTCGCGCAGATTCCGGCCGCGAAATAAGACGAAACGGGCCATTTTACCGGGCCATTTACCGGGCCATTCTACCGGACCGGGCCGCTTTCCGGCGATGCGGCCCGGAAATGGCGGCGGAGCATCGATCCGCCTCTCCCGAACCACCGCGCCCTACCCCCGCGAACGCCCGAACCGACGATTTTTTGGGCGATCGCCCCGTCCAGTCAGGCAAGGGTCAGGAAACAGTCGCTTTGCCTGCCTGTATGAACGAAGACGATTCGCTCCGCCCGCGCCGGTCCCGGTTGCTGTCCGCCTCGGCCCTGGCGGTGCTGGCCGGCATGGTGGCGGCCTCTCCCGCCGGCGCCGATCCCGCTCCGTTCGAACTGACCGGCCCCGACCTGACGATCGAGGTGACGCGCGGGCAGCAAACGCTGCCGATCGCGCAAGTGCCCAGCCTTGCCGAGGGAGACAAGCTCTCCATCCATGCCGCCCTGCCCGCCGATCAGGGCCTGAAGTTCCTGCTGGTTTCCGCCTTCCTGCGCGGGGCGACCAATCCGCCGCCAAAGGACTGGATCGCCACGGCCAGCACCTGGAAGGAGAAGGAAAAGGACAAGGCGCTCTCGCTCACGGTGCCCAAAGGCGCGCGTCAGGCGGTGCTGCTGATGGTGCCGGACACAAATGGCGCTGAAGGCGCGCTGATCGATGCGGTGCGCGGCAAGCCGGGCGAATTCGTGCGCGCCGGGCAGGATCTGAACCAGGCCTCGCTCGACCATTCGCGCCTCACCGCGTTCATGGATGCGATCCAGGCACAGGATAACAATGCCCCGGAATACCTGCGCACGGTAGCGCCCGTGCTGGCGCGCAGCCTTTCGATCAAACTCAACGAGGATTGCCTTTCCAAGGTGATCGAAATGCAGGCGTCCTGTCTGCTGGAAAACCGCGAACAGCTGGTCCTCAACGACGTTCATTCCAGTTCGATCGCCGACACGCTGACCGGCGCCCCCACAGATCTTGCCCTGCAGCTTAGCGCCACGCCGCAGGCAGGCGCCGGCTACTACAGCGCCTATATCGGCGTCGCCCGCGACATTGCGCGTATCTTTGGCGCTTTCAGCAACCCGCAATTCGGCTACCTGCCCACGCTGGCCGTGCGGCGCGGCGATACGATGTCTCTGCTGCTCAACACCGCGCCCTCTTTCCAGAAGCCAAAGTCGGTCATGGTCGCGGCGCTTCCGGCCGTGGAAACCGACATTCCGCCGCAACTGCGCAGCACCGCCAAGGCGCCGGTCTGCCTGGCCCGTCCCGGCGCGGTGCTGGGCGTGGAAGGTGCACCGCTGATCTTTTCCACCGCCCTGGCACACGACATGCGGGTCAAGCTTACCAATGCTTCGGGCCAAACGACCGACGTCACCGTGCTGCCGCGCGCCGACAGGGGCGGCTATGCGCTGGCAGGCGATGCGCTGCCCAGCGCGTTTACCGGATCGATGCGCGCACAGCTTCACGGCAATTGGGGCTTTTCACCGTTCGATGGGCCCGACTTCCTGGTCCAGCGGCCGGACGGCGATGCCTGGAAAGTGTCCGGCGATGCAGACGGGCTGGTGATCGGCCGCGACAACGAGGTCGTGCTGGAAGGCAATGCCCCTTCTTGCGTGGACGAGGTTACGGTGAGGCAAGGCAATGGTGTGCCCCGCCCGCTCGAATGGAAAGTGCGGGATGGCAATCACTTGGCAGTCACCGTCCCCAAGGGCGCGACCGGCCCCGGCGAACTGCAGATGGAACTGCGCCTTCTGGGCGCGAAGAACCCTGAAACGATCACCCTGCGTGCCCGCACGGAAGCCAGCCGGATCGACGGTTTCGAAGTTCACGCGGGTGACGGGCAAGGCGTATTGACCGGCCAGCGGCTCGATCAGGTGCAGTCGCTGACGCTGGGCGATATCGAATTCCGCCCGGATGGCCTGACGCGCGAAGGGGCAGTCGATCACTTGCGGCTGACGGCACAAGGCACCGCACGGGTGCCCGCGCAGGGCGCGGCGGACACAGCGAATAAGGCCACAATTCGTCTGGCCGATGGCCGCACGCTCTCCCTGCCCGCCAAGGTCGCCGCGCCCCGTCCGCACGCCGAATTGCTAAGCCGTACGGTCTATCCCGGCCCCGCAGCACCGGGTGCGCGGCCACTGGAACTGGGCGATTTGCTGCCCGACAACGGCGATCTGGTGTTCTCGATCAAGGCCGCGCCCGGCAACCACTTCGATGCCGGAGACGCCATCGAAATCGGCACCGGCGGTGATGCCGCCGCCGCGCGGCTTACGGTAGGCAAGGGCCTGACACTGGAAAGCCAGCAAGTGCTGGTCGCCCGCCTCAAGGCCGCGGACCTGCCCGCCGGAACCTTCGGCCCGCTCCGCTTCCGGCTGCTCGACGGGGAAACCGCAGGAGACTGGACCCCGCTGGCAACGCTTGCACGGCTTCCGCGCATCGAAAACCTGACTTGCGATGCCAAGGGCAAGGCCAAGGAAGCAGCGCCCTGCACGCTTTCCGGGCGCGATCTTTTCCTGATCGACGCGGTTTCGGCAGATGCCGCCTTCGCACAGCCCGTTGCGGTGCCGCCCGGCTTCACCGGCGCAACCTTGCAAGTGCCGCAGCCGGTAGACGGCAAGCTGCATCTGCGCCTGCGCGACGCGCCGGACAATCCGGTCATCCTGCGCTGACGGCCCCGCCTGGCGGGGCCGAAATCGCTTAGGGTTTTGCCGCCAGCTTGCATGTCCGGCGGTAAAGCACCGCGACGAGGATGGCGAACACCGCCGTGCCCAGCACCAACGGCAACTGGCCCAGATCGCCGACCAGCGCCAAGGGGCTGTCGCTGCCCGAAGCCGCCACGATCCCGGCAAAACCGACGCCCCACAGGCTTTCGCCCACGATCAGGCCCGTCGCCGTCAGCACGCCCATGCGCTTGCTGAATTCCGCGTCGCTCTGGCGGTCGGCCCAGCGATCGTAGAACCAGCCGATAACGGCACCCGTCACGGTGGGCAGGATCACACTCATCGGCAGATAAATGCCGATACCGACGGCGAGCGGGGGCAGGCGCAGCCGGCCCATCACGCCCAGCACTTCGTCCAGCACCACGAAGACCACGCCAGCACCCGCGCCCCAAAGGATCATCGTCCAGTTGAGATCGCCCCCAAGCACACCCTTGGCAAGCGCCGAGATCAGCGCAGCCTGCGGCGCCGGCAGCGCTTCCGGACCGGCACCCGGCGCCCCGGCGAAACCGAAGGCGGTATTCAGCAGGTCCAGCACCGGAGGAATCACCAGCGATCCGAAGACCACGCCGATCACCAGCGCCACCTGCTGCTTCCACGGCGTGGCGCCAACCAGTTGGCCGGTCTTCAGGTCCTGCAGATTGTCGTTGGAGATCGTGGCCACGCCGAAAACCACGCCGGTGACGATCAGCGCATAGGCGATCAAGGCCGCCGTTGCATCAGGCGTCTGCTCGCGTCCGAACAGGCCGGCGAGCAGGAGCGATGCGGCCACCACCGAGAGAATGCCAATGCCCGAAACCGGCGAGTTGGATGCGCCGATCAGGCCCGCCATGTAGCCGCAGACAGCCGCGATCAGCAGACCCATGACAAGTACGAACAGCAGCGCGCCGCTTACCAGCAGAACCTGCGAACCTGCCAGTGCTCCGCCCGAAAGTACGCTGGAGAGCAGGATTCCGATCGGAACCAGCATCGCCAGAGTACCGATCAGCACGATGCCGATCGGCAGGTCCTGTTCTTCCAGAGCCAGCGCTTTGCCGGCCTGGCGCGCACGGCTGGCCGCCAGTGCCGAGCGGATGCCGCCCAGCACTGGTCCGGCGATGCGCAGCAGCGTCCAGATCGCCGCCACGGCGATGACGCCGGCGCCGAAGAAGCGCACGTCCGCGCTGAATACGCTGGTCGCCCAGGTTTCCACACTGCCGCCCGGCATCGGGTGCTGCGCCGTCAGCATCGGCAGCAGGACCCACCAGCCGATCACGAGGCCAAGGAACATCGCCATGCCGACGGAGAGGCCGACGAGATGGCCTACGCCCATCAGCGCAAAGGACAGGCCGCCGGAAATCCCGGTCGCGCCCGATCCCGCGCGGAACCATACGGAGGCTTCGGCCACCATCAGACGAGTCTGCGTCAACACCGCGAAACCGGCCGAAGCGACCGCGTTCCACAGCAGGACAGACAGCCCCTTGGCGCTTTCTTCGGCGCCCTGATCGCTCGCGAAGCCGACGCGCAGCACTTCGGCGGCGGCGTGGCCCTCAGGATAAGGCAGCGGCGTATCGACCACCAGCGCACGGCGCAGCGGCACCGAGAACAGCACGCCCAGAATGCCGCCGGTGCCGGTGATCGCCGCCGTGGTCCAATAGGGGAATCCCTGCCACCAGCCGATCATCACCAGACCGGGCAACACGAAGATGATCGCGGCCAGCGTGCCCGCCGCGCTGGCGACGGTCTGGACGATGTTGTTTTCGAGGATCGTGGAATTGCCCAGTGCGCGCAGGATCGCCATCGAGATGACCGCCGCCGGGATCGACGTTGCGAACGTCAGGCCCACTTTCAAGCCAAGATAGACGTTGGCGGCCGTGAAGAACAACGTGATCACGCCGCCCAGCAGCACGCCGCGCACAGTAAGTTCCGCAATCGGCCCCGCGGGCGTTTGGCCGCGGGCGGCCTTGGTATTATCGATCCCAGTCATCTTCACTTCGCTTCAAACCCGGCCTTGCGCCGCGCCCCTGATGGCACGGGCCATCCAGTCAGGCCAGTGAAACGATTGCCGAAATGGAATTTGCCGGGCCCGCTCGGCGTGATTCAATCGAAATCGAGCGTCACATGCGGAATGTCGCCCTCGATCCGGCCTTGCTGCGTGGCGTATGCCGTAACCGGCACGCCCAGATCGCGCCCAACATCCATCGTCTCGCCATTGCCGGCCGCCATCAGCATGGAGCTTGGCACACGTATGGAGGCCAATTGCGCCGCGTCCGCACTCAAGGTGACCGTCGCCGGCCCTCCCGGCATGTCCACCGCAAAGCGCATGGTCAGCTTGGTCGCCCCTTGCGGCAGCGCCTTGTCCGCCACCACGCGGGTGATCTCGTCCGGATCGGTTGAGCGCGCCGCAACGAAAGCCGGCCTTCCCTTGTCGAGATAGAGGCTCCAGCCGCCAAACCGGCTTCCATATGCAAACACCGCCCCCGATGCCGCACCGCTTTCCAGCACGAGATCGGCATTCAGCGTAAAACTGCGCGCGATCGGCACGGGTTCGGTGTTCGAAGGCAGGCTGACATCCTTGCCCCAGAAGTCGAAATGCTTGCGCCCGCTGCCACGCATCATGGCCGCGCCGCGCGCCATGCCGAAGCGATGATCGAGCGGGAAGACGTTGTTGCGCGCGGCCTCCTGGTTCCACAGGTCCATCATCGCCTGAAGCCGTGCCGGCTCCTTGGCGGCCAGATCGGTAGACTGCGAAAAATCCTTGTCGAGATTGTAGAGCGACCATTCCATCGGTGGCCGCGTGCCCCCCGGCGGCAGGTTCTGCCATGCCATGCGGCCATCGTCGCCCGAGAGGAACCAGCCGTCATGGTAGAGCCCCACCTTGCCGCCGATCTCGAAATACTGGGTGCGGGGTTTCGCGGCATCGCAAGTGGCAAGGCTGGCCAGCAGGCTCTGCCCGTCAAGCGACTTCTGGCGAATGCCATAGACCACTTCCGGCGCCGGCAGATGCGCGGCGTCGAGCACGGTCGGTGCGATATCGACAAGGTGGGAGAATTGCCCGCAAACCGCGCCGGGATGCGCGACATGGCCCTTCCAGCTGAGGATCATGCCATTGCGGATACCGCCCAGGTACGATGCATATTGCTTGGTCCAGCGCAGCGGCGTGTTCATCGCCCAGGACCATCCGGCGGGATAGCTTTCATACGTCATCGGGCCGCCAAGCCGGTCGATATTGGCCTCCATCCAGGCCTCGCTCTCGTCATGCTTACCCATGGAACGCAGCTCGTTAATGGTCCCACGCGGTCCGGCTTCGGCGCTGGCGCCATTGTCCCCGATCACCAGCGCGACGATGGTGTTGTCGAGCTGCCCCATGCGTTGCAATTCGGCGATCACGCGGCCGATCTGCTCGTCCTGATAGGCCAGTTGGGCGGCGGCGACTTCCATCGTGCGCGCAGCGAAGGCCTTCTGGCCGGAGGTCAGGCTATCCCAGGCAGGAATTTCGGCGGGGCGCGGCGTCAGTTTCGTGTCTTTGGGGATGATCCCCATCGCCAGCTGACGGCGCCAGGTCTGTTCGCGCTGCACGTCCCAGCCCCGATCGAACCTGCCCTTGAACCGGGCGATATATTCGGGCGGGGCCTGATGCGGCGCATGGGTGGATCCCGGCGCCATGTAGACGAGGAAGGGCTTGTCCGGCGCGGCGGCCTTCTGGTTATGGATCCAGCGAATGGCATCGTCGGCCAGCCGGCTGTCAAGCAGGCGCCCGTCCCCATCGTCGCGCTCAACTCGCTGCGTACCCCGATAGAGGATCGGCGAATATTGATCGCTGTCGCCGCTGACGAAGCCGTAGAAATAATCGAAACCAAGTCCCGTCGGCCAACCGTCGAAAGGGCCCGCCTCGCTGCGTTCATTGGATGGCAGGTTGTGATGCTTGCCGAACATCGCGGTGCTATAGCCGTTCAGGCGCAGCACCTGCGCAATCGTGGCGGTTTCCGGCAGTATCCGCCCGCCATAGCCGGGGAATGGCGAAGGCACGTCGCTCAGCCAGCCGACACCAGCGGCGTGGTGGTTCCGCCCGGTCAGCAATGCCGCGCGGCTGGGCGAACAGATTCCGGTGGTGTTGAAGCGGTCATATCGCTGCCCTTGCGCGGCCAGCGCCTCGAAATTCGGGGTGGGCACCGGGCCGCCGAACGCGCTCGACATCGCAAAGCCGACATCGTCGCTCATCATCAGGAACACATTGGGGGCGCCTTGCGGTGCCTGGACCTGCGATTGCGCCATGCCCCTCGCATCGAGCGCGTTCTCTGCCACGGTGCCACCGAACGGTTGCGCGGGGACGGGCAGGATGTTTCGGGATACCTGATCCTGAGCCCCGCTGGCCGTCGCCACTGCCGATGCCGTGGCCGCCGCTGCCAGCAGCCATCCGAACTTGCGCGTCATCGTCATGATCCCCCTGCCTTCGCAGACAAGATAGCTCTCGCGAAATCATAACGTCCAATGCATATATGAGCATCATTACATGCATACTGGGAATGGAATGGACCTCACCCGCCTGCGGCATATCCTGGCCGTTGCCCGCAACCAGAGCTTCTCGCGAGCGGCAGAGGAACAGGGCATCACCCAGCCTGCACTCAGTCGCAGCGTGGCCGCATTCGAAGCACGATACGGCGTCTCCCTGTTTGACCGCGGCCGTGGCGGCGCTCTCTTGACCCCGGCAGGCCGCCATGTGGTGCAACAGGCTGCCCGGCTCCTTGATGCCGCCGGTGATCTGGAACGCAGCCTGAAGCGCTATCCCCTGGGGGAACCGGCGCAGGTCTCCATCGGCCTGGGGCCGCTGATGGCAGGTCTGTACCTGCCGCGCATTGCCGGTTCGCTGCTCAAGGCATGGCCGGCGATCCGCATCCGCACACAGGTTCGTGCGCCGGACCAGCTTGTTGCCGAATTGCTGAACGACCGCATTGAGATGGTGCTTGGCAACAACTGGAACCTCGGCCGTGTCCCGGGCACCGAAGTGGAACGACTTGGCCGGATCGCAGTAGCCTACATGGTACGATCCGGCCATCCGCTGGCGAACCGGGGCAGCGTGAGCACGACCGAACTTGAAGACTACCCGATAGCCAGCGCCGTGGACCTGCATGCATCCGGCGCGCAAGTCGGAAGCGGACAAGCAGGCAGCTTCGTCTGCGACAATTTCCATATCCTGCGTGAAACCGTTCTGCGCAGCGATTGCGTATGGGTCTCATCACCGCTGTTCCTCGCGAACGACTTGCGCAAGGGCCGGATCGCCCAACTGACCGTGAACGGTTTCGCACCGGCGTATAGCGACATTTGCGTGGTCACGCGGCGCGGTCGCACCCGGTCACCCGCCGCGCTGGCCGTGGCGGCAGAACTCAAGGCTCTTCTGAGTGAAGACAGCTAACACGCCGGCATTTTCGACCAATCGTTCGTAAATACGGGCAGATTGGGAAACAAATTGCCCCGATTGAATGCTTTCCAGTCGTTATGGACGCGACCTCGGGCATACACGGTGCGAAGGAACGCCAGGGTGGCCTCTGGCCTCGACCGGCGGGCTTCGGTTCGCCGCGTGGCTTGCGCATAGCGCGCAACATAGCGCTGGCGATAGTCGCTTCTGTCTTCGCTGTCTGGCTGGTTCTGTTCGTCACCAAAGGGCGCTTTCTAAAGCATCCGTTCGAACGCATTGCCTCGTCCATGGCAGATCGCCAGATTTCCGTCGACGGTGATTTCCAGCTCTATTTCGCGCCCTTGCGCATCAAGTTCGTCGCCGAGGGTTTGCAGGTGGCCAACCCGCCGTGGGCAAGCCAACCGGACCTTTTTTCGGCAAAGCGCATCGATGCGCGGATCGCACCGCTTTCGCTCATCTTCGGGCGGCGCCACATCTACACGCTGGACCTCGACCAGGGCTTTGCCGATCTGGAATGGGACGCGCGCCACCAGGGCAATACCTGGACCTTCGGCACGCCGGGCAAAGGCGGTCCGCTGGAATTGCCACGCATCGATCGCGCCACCATTACCGGCACGAAAGTGCGCTACCTCGATCCCCGCATGCAGATCGTGGCCAATCTGCAGGTTGATCCGATCACGTCAACCAATGCCAAAATCGGCAAGGCCATCGCCATGCGGGGCGACGGCACGCTGCGCGACACGCCCTTTCGCGTCTCCGCGCGCCTGCTTTCGCCGGATGAAACGATCGGCAACGGTGAAAACGCGTTGCAACTGCGGGCATGGGCCGCGAATAACGTGATCGACGTTTCCGGCAAACTCCCGTCCATCTCCGATATCGAAAATGTGCCGCTCCATGTCCGCTCTGAAGGGCGCGACCTGTCGGATCTGCTGGGCATCATCGATGTCGTGATCCCGCATACCCGCCGCTATACCCTGACGGCGCAATTGGTGAAGGACGCAGAACGTTACCGCTTCACCGGAATGTCCGGCCGCTTCGGCAATTCGGATCTGGCCGGGACGCTCACCGTGACGAACGGCGAACGCCTGCGGCTGGATTCCGAGTTGAAGACGCGGCGACTGGATATTGTCGATGCCGCACCCTTCATTGGCTACAACCCCGATATCGTCGCCGCCCAGGGCGCCGTTGCTGCCGCGGCGGCAACCGGCGCCGGCCCGCGCAGGGTCATGCCCGACGCGCGCCTTCCGGTTGACGCAATGCAGCGCTTCGATGCCACCCTGAAATGGCAGATCGGCGTAGTGCGGTCGCGCAACGTGCCGGTGCAGGACATCGCCCTCAAACTCACGCTCGATCGCGGCCGGCTGGCGCTTTCACCGCTGACATTCTCTATGGCGCGCGGCACGGTTTCGTCGGACCTGATCTTCGACACGCGGCGGCGCCCTTCCGCCGTCAGCTACGACATCCGCCTCTCGCAGACGCCGATGGGTCGCCTGCTCGCGGGCTACGGCGTGGCACAATCGGGAACCACGGGCTCGATCAAGGGCCGCATTCAGTTGGAAGGGCGCGGTGACACCATCCATGACTCACTCGCCAGTTCCTACGGCCGCATCGCCTTCGTGATGCCGCGCGGCACATTGTGGACGCAGAATGCGCAACTGGCCGAACTCGATATCGGCACGTTCGTCACCAAGATGTTCGAGGGCAAGCTGAAGAAGCCGATCGAGATCAATTGCGGCTTGCTCGGCTTCACCGTGCGCAATGGCATCGCCGCGGCCGATCCTATCCTGATCGACACCAGCAAGAACGTCGTCACCGGGCGCGGTGGCTTCAGCTTCGACACCGAGGCGGTAGACTTGGCCTTCCGGGCCGATGGCAAGAAGTTCAGCCTGTTCTCCGGCCAGTCCCCGGTCGGCCTGCGCGGCCACTTCGCCGACCCGTCGCTCGACGTGATCAGCCCGCAACTGATCGGTCGGGCCGGCGTTGGACTTGGGCTGGCGGTAGTCGCCACGCCCGTCGCCGGCCTGCTGGCCTTCGTGGACATTGGCGATGCGAAGTCCGCCGCCTGCGGCCCCGTGCTGGCGGGCGCCGGCGCCGCCGCCCAGCGCACCGCTTCCGGCAAGCCACGCAAGGACGTGGGCAATGGTAGAGCCGGTAAAATAGATTAGGCTCTAAGCTGGCTCCATCACACCCAGCAAATCGCCCAGATCGGCGACGGCGAACCCGGTGAACTGATCCCCGATGCCATAGGGCAGCAGCACGCGCCGCCGGTGGACCAGCGCCCCGCAACTGTAGGTGACGTTCGGTACGTATCCGCCATGCTGTTCGGCACTGGGAAACACCAACGGCGCGCGGGTGCGGAGAAGCACTTTCGAAGGATTGTCGCGGTCCAGCAGGCAGGCGCCGATGCAATAACCGCGCACCATGCCCACACCATGCGTGAAGACCAGCCAGCCCTCATCGATCTCGATCGGCGATCCGCAATTGCCCAGTTGCACGAACTCCCACGGATAGCGCGGGGCCATGATGGGACGGCCGCAATCCCACCGATAGAGATCGTCCGACCGGAGAAGCCAGATGTTCTCGCCATCCTGACGGCCCAGCATGACGAACTGGCCATCGATCTTGCGTGGGAACAGCGCCATGCCCTTGTACCCGCTCATCGCGCCCTCCAGCGTGCGCATTTCGAACGTTCGCAGGTCTATGCCGCGCAAGAGCCCTTGCCGCGCGGTGCGGCCGTCGAAGGCAGTATAGGTTCCAAGCAGCGTCTCGCGGCCGTCATCGCCCTCGAAAAGCACCATGCGCAAATCCTCCACGCCTTGCCGCTGATCGGGAAGGATCGGGAAGATCACCGTTTCCGACACATTCTCGCTATCGTCGCATTGCAGGCGAACCCAGCCTTCGTCGTCGCTCTGGATGTCGGGGGTCATGCAGTGCGGGCTGGCGGGGTCGATCGTCAGGCCCGATCCGCAATCCCATGTGCCGGTGCGGAAGGTGACGGAGGATACATGCCCTTCCCCAATGCCCCGCAGCGAAAGGAGGAAGCGCACATGGTCCTTGCCGGCGCGATCCCGGCCATCCCTTTCAGGCAGGGCCACGATGCTGGGATTGAACAAGGCCGCCGCCTCGAACGCGAATTCCTGGCTGAAATAGGCGCCCAGCAGCAGACGGTCACTCTTCGAAAGGCCGCTTGTGTCGATCTCTTCCGCAAGGCTTTCCACCTGCCGCAGAAACGTTCGTTCCGCATTGCGATGGCGGGCGCGCATCGGGCCCATGACGAAGGCCAGCATCCGTTCCCGGACGTCCGCATCGAGTGCCTCCAGCCGGTCGACGACCGCCTGCGCACGCGTTGGACCCTGCGCGAAGGCTTCGGGATAAGCGAAACGGAACGGCCTTATCACCGTGCGCGCGGGATCCGGCTGCAATTCCGGCTCCAGCTTCGTGAACACGTCCGCAGTTTGCATCGCCGGCGCCTTTGCTTCGATCGGAGAGGCCCGCCGCGCGGCAGGGTTCCCGACGATCAACGCAGCAGACGCGGCATGGTTCGGCGCTATACCGATGCAGGCACCTTAGAGCGGTTTCCGATCCGATTGCATCGGATCAACTGCTCTAAGTTTGTGGTTTTCCGCGTTTTCCGAGTCATCAGGTGATTCCACCTGATTAGAAAACGCTCTAATCGCGGCGAAAGACGGGCGGGCGCTTCTCGAAGAATGCGGTGAAGGCCTCTCGCGCTTCGGCCGATTGCATCGCCGTGCGGAAAACGCGGGCTTCCTCTTCGATCCGGGCAACAACTGCCGCCGGATCACCCTTCATCAGCCGGCGCGTCGCCAACAGCGCCTGCGGCGGTTTCGCCATCAGCACCCCGGCCTTGGCGCGCGCATGGGCAAGCAACTCCCCACCCGGCACCAGCGCGGTGACGAGGCCCGCAGCATCCGCCGCTTCCGCCGCCATCGGCTCACCCAGCAGCAGCATTGCGGCCGCCTTGGCATAGCCCAGCGTGGCAGGCGCCAGCAGGCTGGATCCCGCCTCCGGCACGATGCCCAGATTGACGAACGGCATTACGAACCGTGCATCGGGCGCCGCATAGACGAGGTCGCAATGGAACAGCATCGTCGTCCCGACACCGACGGCCAGACCCTGCACGGCAGCGACGATCGGCTTGTCGAACAGAGCGATGGCGCGGATGAACGCGAATGCGGCCGCAGCCCCTTCCGGGCCGGAGATGAAATCGGCCAGGTCGTTGCCCGCGCAGAAAGCGTCGCCCTTGCCCGCGATCAGCACGGCGCCGATGTCGCTGCGCGTCGACGCGGTTTCCAGCGCCGCAATCATGGTGCCATACATCGCGGCGGTCAGCGCGTTCTTCTTTTCGGCACGATCGATATGGATTTCGAGAATGCCCTCGTTCTCGACGATCTCGATGCCTGTGCTCACGCCATACTCTCCATTTTATTTCCGTCCCGCCGTTCGCACGCGGCACGGGACGGAGCAAGAGGATATGCCGCCCTTACACAGGCTGATCGATGGACTTGGCCAAGGGCGTGAACAGCTTGGGCCCGGATGCGGTCATGTACCAGCAATCCTCCAGCCGGATGCCGAATTCGCCCGGAATGTAGAGGCCCGGCTCGTCGGAAAAGCACATCCCCGCCTCCAGCGGCGTGTCGGCGCCGTGCACCAGATAGGGCGATTCATGCCCGTCCAGACCGATGCCATGCCCCGTGCGGTGCGACAGGCCGGGAAGACGATAGCCGGGGCCCCAGCCCTCGCGAGTGTAGAACCTGCGAACCGCATCGTCGATCGCGCCGACCGGCACGCCGACCTTGGCCGTCTCCAGCGCGATATCCTGCCCGCGCCGGACCGTGTCCCACACCTTTCGCTGGCGAGCGGAGGGTTCGCCGTAGACCCAGCTGCGCGATATGTCCGACTGGTAGCCGAAGACTTGCGCGCCGCAATCCATCAGGATCACCGATCCCTCACGCACCGTCTGCGGCTGATGCGATCCGTGCGGATAGGCGCTCGCCTCGTTCAGCAGGACCAGCGAGAATTCCGGCGGCCCGCCCATCGCGGCGGAGGTCTTGTCCATCAGGTCGGCAATGTCGCCCTGCGTCATCCCGGCGCGGACCTGGCCGTGAACATACTTCAGCGCGGCCATGGTGATGTCGTTCGCGCGCTGCATCAGCGCCAGTTCCGCGGGAGACTTGATCTGGCGGCACTGGTTGACCAGCGCCTCTCCCGAGACGACTTCCCACTTGCCCGGCTCGTGCTGCAGGGCATCGACGATGAAGAAGCGCGCAGTCGGCTCAATCGCGACCTTGCGGCCGGCAACCTTGCGATCCACCAATACGCCGGCCATGCGCGCTTCGGGATCCTCATCCTCGTTCCACGCGCGCACTTCGGCCGAGATGCGCAGGGTTTCGCGCACGCTCGGCTCCTCGAAGGCAGGCGTAACGATCACCGTGTCGCCATCCGCCGGGATGACCGCCGCCGTGACGCGCTCGGAACGGTGCCATTCGACACCGGTAAAGTAGCGCAGGCTGGATCCGGACTCGACGATCAGTGCGCCAATTCCGGCCTTGCGCATCAGCCCCTGAACTTTGGCGATGCGCGCGGCGTGCTCCTCGCGAGAGATCGGCTGAACCGGGGGCCCGGCCGGTGCAACGATCGCCCCCGTCCCCGTCCCTGCCGCATGGAGGCGCGAGGTCACTGCAATACCGGCCGTGGCCATCGCGCCGGCCAGAAAACCCCGCTTCGAAATCATGAAGAATCCCCCTGAACCGCAACCCGAAAACGCCCGTGGCGAGCGCGCCTTTGATCGGCCCCTTCGATGCCGCAAACCCATCCGGGAGACAAGCAGGCGTCTGCGCCTTTAACGGCGTTATTTTCCGCGTTGGTACCGCCCCCGACCGAACGCAATCGGGACCAGCCCATTCCCGTCGATGTGCAGTGTCATCGTGACGAAGGGCGCCGCATCCAGCGACGCGGCATCGATGGAGAATCGCAGCACGCCCCGCGTGACGGGCGCAAACGTGAACGACGCATCCCTGTCCGGGGCGAAATTGGCCTGCAATTGCGCCCCGACCACCGCGATGGGCGGCGCGCCGTCCAACAGGTCCATCCCGTCGCCGCCCGTCGTGGTCACTTCCGCCTCGCGGCCGTCCGCCAACCGCAGCGTGACGTGAATGTCGCGCGCGAACCGGCCTGTGGCAGGATCGACCACGCCGACGGCGATACCGCCCCGCCACGCCTGCGGACCATCCGGTACTTGCGGACGCGCCGGCAGATCGCACGCTGGGGGTAAGGCGGGTGCGCGCAATGCCGGCGGCGGCAGTCCGGCGGCAACCGCTTCGGCCTTCGCGCTGTCGTGCGCGGCCGTCCACTCGGCCATCGCGCGTTCGATCTCGCTGGCGGTGGCCCCGTCGATCGTCGTCAAGGCCATCGCCCGCCGGGCAAGCGCTTCCACGGCCGTTCGCGCGGCAACCGCACGGTCAAATGCCAGTGATGCCGCATCGCGCCCTTCGGCGGAAGCGGGGGCGGGAACGGGCTCGACAACCGGGGCGACGGCATCCTCGGGTTCCAGAAACGGACAGCGCGCGCGAACTGCATCCACGCTTTCCTCATAGCGTGCGTTCAGAAGGCGGGTCTCCGCCGCCACCGACCATGGATCGGCCCCCAGCCAGCCGAAAAGCGGCCTGTCCTTCGCTGGATGAGACGCGGCCAGAATGATGTCATCCCCCTCACGCCGCCAGGTTCCGTCGGCGAACTGGTCGAGTGCGCCGTATGACAGATACCATTCGAACGTTCCGTCCGGCCGCAGCAAAAGCTCCGATCCGGTTTCCATGATGCCGGTCAGGTAATAGTGCCCGGCGAATGCCCCATCAGCCGCCGAAGCGGCACCCTCTTGCCGGGCGGAGATCGGAACCGCGATGAAGGCCATGGCGATGGCAGTGAACGCGCCAAGCAAGCGAACACACGCACCCATATCGGTCTCTCCCCAACCGCAAGTCGGCCCGGACACCTGAACTTAGAGATCGTTCGGAAGTTCGCCAAAAGCGAATTTCGCGGCAACGCCCGCCACGATCGCCTCAGAACACGAAAGAAAGCTGATCGGGGTGTGCCGCGCGTCGCCGAGCGCCGCGTTCACGCACGTTATCCTGATCCACGGTTCCGAAAACCACCTTGATCATGGTCAGCGCCCGCGAATTGACCTGGCGCGACGCCTCAAGCCGGCGCACGGCACGGGCAGGATCGCGATAGCCAATGGCCTTGCCCAATTCTGCTTCGGTCAACCCGCGATTCTTGCGGGCGAGAGCCAGTTCGGCCCCGGTCATGAGGATCTCCGTGGACACCTTGTACAGCGCTCGCCCCCGGACGGCGAACACCTGCCAAGCCGAAAAGCGGATGATTTTCCTAGCGCTGGCGAATCCTCGGCGCCAGCCGAATGGCAAGCTGTCCACAGGCTATGCACAGCTTGCGGACAATGCGGCGGCGGGCGTAGGTCCGCTTCGGGACGCCCCGGAGAGTTGACGAGCGGACGAACAAGGAAGAGCCTTTCAATACCGTATCCGGAGAAAAGCGATGGCATCGAGACTTGCTATTGTCCTGAGTGGCGGCGGCGCCAAAGGCGCGTTTCAGGTTGGAGTTCTCGATGGCCTGATAACCAAGCACGGCGTCACACCTTCGATCGTTGTCGGAACCTCCACAGGCGCAATCCAGGCGTTGGGGGTGGCACAGAACGACGTCGCCGGCCTTTTGAATGTATGGCTTGGCCTCAAGGGCGATGACGATATCTACAAGAAGCGCGGCGGGATCGCGGGCGCTGTCCTGTTCGGTGAAAAGGCCATTTACGACGCCGCTCCGCTGCGGCGCCTGCTCAAGCAATTCGCAGACCCGGCCAAGCTGGCCGCCTCCGCCGTCGATCTTCGTCTCGGCGTCGTCAGCCTGCAGTCGGGCGAATTCCGGACGATCGACAAGAGCGTGCCGGACATCCACAACTGGGTCTACGCCAGCTGCGCCATGCCGGTGTTCTTCGATCCGCTGCAGACCAGCGACAGGCAGCAATGGGTGGACGGCGGCGTTCGCGACGTAACGCCCCTGGGTGCGGCGCTGGAGCTTAACCCTACGGGCGTCATCGTCATCCGCGCATCGCCGCTGGGCAAATCGTCTTCCACGAAAAACTTCGGCGGCCTGATCGATGTCGGGCTGCGGGCCGTAGACCTTCTGCAGTCAGAGGTCTCGCGCAACGATCTGGCAAATACGTCGCTAATCAACGACATGCTTGCTGCCCGTGACCAGATGTTCACGGCGCTGCAGGCGAATGGCACCTCGGCCAGCGACGCGGCAAGGCTGCTGCTTCCACTGGACAAGCAAATCTCTCACTACCGCTTCGCGCAAGTTCGGGTGATCGAGCCCCGAGAGGAATATTCGGATACGCTGGAATTCAATCCCGCCAAGATCAGGAAGGCCATAGATGCCGGGCGCGCGGCGGTGGAGGAACAGTGGCCGGCCATCCAATCGCTGGTCACGTGACGCGGTCGGTCCACTGGGGAGTAGCGTTCCGACAGGTCCTCTTGACCATTCGCTGCAACTGCACAATCCTGCGCCGGTGAGCGAAGCAATCGTCGATCCCGTCCCCTCGCGTTCCGGCCCATCGGTGGTGCTGCCGGCGCGGCCCGAAGCGATCCGGCTCGATGCCGCGACAACGGCTGTGATCGTCGTCGACATGCAGAACGCCTATGCCAGCAAGGGCGGCTATGTGGACGAAGCCGGCTTCGACGTCGGCCCGGCGGCCAGCGTTATCCCGAAGATTTCAGAGGCCCTCGATGTGGCGCGGACGGCGGGAATGCCGGTTATTTTCCTGCAAAACGGCTGGGATTCCGGCTATGTCGAAGCGGGCACGCCGCTTTCGCCCAATTGGCACAAGTCCAATGCGCTCAAGACGATGCGGGCCCGGCCAGAGCTTGCCGGAAAGTTCCTGGCCCGTGGCGGCTGGGACTATGAGCTTGTAGAGACCCTGAGCGTACATGAAGGCGACCTGCGCGTGCACAAGCCGCGCTATTCGGCGTTCTTCAACTCGCAACTCGATTCCGTACTGCGGGCACGCGGCATCCGGACGCTGATCTTCACCGGCATCGCCACCAACGTCTGCGTGGAATCGACCCTGCGTGATGGCTTCCACCTCGAATACTTCGGCGTGTTGCTGGAGGACGCGGTACATCACCTGGGCCCGGATTTGATCCGCGAAGCCAGCCTTTACAATGTCGAGAAGTTCTTCGGCTGGGTGAGCAGCGTGGCCGATTTCCGCACTGCCGTCGGTCAACTGCCATCAAAGGAAGCGTGATGCCCTTCGAACCGATCAATCCGCCGCAGTTCCCCACGCCCATCGCCCCCTATTCCGCCGGAGCCAAGGCCGGCAACGTGGTCTACGTCTCCGGCGTACTTGCGCTTGGCGAGGGCGGCGCAGTGCTGCATGTCGGCGATGCCGCCGCGCAGACCCGCCACGTGCTGGATGTGATCAAGACCACGGTCGAGGCGGCTGGCGGCACCATGGCGGATATCGCCATGAACCACATCTTCCTGAAGGACCTGAACGATTACGCCGCCTTCAATGCGGTCTATGCCGAGTACTTTCCCGGCGACAAGCCGGCGCGCTATTGCATCAAGTGCGAACTGGTGAAACCGGATTGCCTGGTCGAAATCGCCTCGGTCGCCCATCTTGCCTGAGACCGGCGGGCTCTATTACGAAATTCACGGCAGTGCGGATGCTCCTGCACTGATCCTGTCGAGCGGCCTGGGCGGCTCGGCCGGCTACTGGACGCCGAACCTCGCGCCGCTGGCCGAGCATTTCCGCGTTCTCACCTACGACCATCGCGGCACCGGCCGCAGCGACCGTACGCTGCCTGAGACGACCTCGGTCGAAGACATGGCGAGCGATGTGGTCGCGCTGATGGATGGCTTGGGCATTGAGCGCGCGCATTTCATCGGCCACGCCCTCGGCGGCGCCATCGGCATCGAAACCGCCATCCGTACCGGCCGGATCGATCGGCTGATCGTCATCAACGGCTGGAGGACGCTGTCCCCGCATACCCGGCGCTGCTTCGCCGCCCGCCTTGCGCTGTTGCACGGAGCGGGTGAGCGCGCCTTTCTCGAAGCGCAGCCGCTGTTCCTCTATCCTCCCGACTGGATCGCCGCGCACGATGGCGAACTGACGGTAGACCTCGATCATCACCTTGCAACCTTCCCCGGCACGGCCACCACCGCCAAGCGCATTGCCGCCGTGCAAGCCTACAGGCCCGATCCGACAGGCCTCGCCGCGCTCGAACATTTGCTCGCCATCGCCACGCGCGACGATTTCCTCGTGCCATTCGCCACCGCGCTCGATCTCGCCGAGCCGGTGGAGCGCGCCGATGTCGCCACATTCGACTGGGGTGGCCACGCTTGCAACGTGACCGATCCGGAAGCCTTCAATCGCCTTGTTCTCGAATTCCTAAGGAGCTGAAGCTCATGCAAGTCGGCGTTTTCGTTCCCATCAACAACAACGGCTGGCTGATCAGCGAGAACGCCCCGCAATACTTGCCCAGTTTCGATCTCAACAAGGAAATCGCCCAGCGCGCCGAGAAATACGGGCTCGATTTCCTGCTCTCGATGATCAAGCTGCGCGGTTTCGGCGGCAAGACGCGGTTCTGGGAATATGGCCTGGAAAGCTTCACGCTGATGGCCGGGCTGGCGGCAGTGACGGAGAAGATCAAGATCTTCGCCACCTGCCCCACGCTGATCATCCCGCCCGCCTTCGCCGCGCGGATGTGCAACACGATCGACAGCATCAGCCATGGCCGCTTCGGGCTGAACCTCATCACCGGCTGGCAGCCGCCTGAATATACGCAGATGGGCCTCTGGCCGGGCGATGAACACTTCCGAAACCGCTACGAAGTCCTGGGCGAATATGCACAAGTGCTGCGGGAGCTGTGGGAAAACGGCCGCTCGGATTTCAAGGGCAAGTACTACCAGATGGAGGATTGCCTCGTCCGTCCGCAGCCCGAAGCCGACATGAAGATCATCTGCGCCGGCTCCTCCGACGCGGGCCTCGCCTTCTCGGCCAAGTGGGCGGACTATGCCTTCTGCCTTGGCAAAGGCGTCAACACGCCGACGGCTTTCGCCTTCAACAACGACCGTCTTGCGAAATTCACGGCGGAAACCGGGCGCGACGTTTCGGTCTTCGTGCTGGTCATGGTGATCGCCGCCGAGACGGACGAGGAAGCGATGGCCAAGTGGCAAAGCTACAACGACGGCGTCGATATCGAGGCGATCGCCTGGCTGGCCGACCAGGGCGCCAAGGATACCGTGAACACCGATACCAATGTGCGCCAGCTCGCCGCACCGGAGGCGGCGGTGAACATCAACATGGGCACGCTGGTCGGCAGCTACGAAAGCATTGCGCGCATGCTGGACGAGATGGCCGAAGTGCCCAACACCGGCGGCGTACTGCTCACCTTCGACGACTTTCTGGAAGGCGTGGAGGCTTTCGGCACGCGCATTCAGCCGCTGATGAAGAGCCGGCGAGAACAATGCGCCAGTGTAGCTTCCCAGTCCTGAGCGCAAAAACCGGTTTCGCATAAGCGGGGCACTCCGCCATATATCGCAAGCCTGCTGACGAAGGCCGCGCTTCCCGCTATGGGGCCCGCCATGGATACGCCCCGCCCCACCCTCTCCGAACCCTGGCAGGTTGCCGCTCTGTACCGTTTCGCCCGTTTCGACGATTGCGCCGCCTTGCGCGAACCGATCGAGCAGCTTTGCCGCGAACAGGGCATTCGCGGCACGCTGCTGCTGGCACATGAAGGGATCAACGGCACGATCGCGGGATCGCCGCAGGGCATCGCCACTGTCGTCGATTACCTGCGCAGTCTGCCCGATTGCGCGGAGCTGGACGTCAAACTGTCCACCGCCGCCGACATGCCGTTCCATCGTATGAAAGTGCGGCTGAAGCGCGAGATCGTGACCATGGGGGAGCCCGATATCGATCCCCGCGCCAGTGTCGGCACTTACGTCGATGCGCAGGACTGGAACGCGTTGATCAGCGATCCGGACACGATCGTGATCGACACGCGCAACGACTATGAAGTGGCCGTTGGCACATTCGAAGGCGCGATCGATCCGAAGACGGCCAGTTTCCGCGATTTCCCCGAATGGTTCCGGCGGGAGCGCGAACGGTTGCTGGACAGTGGCAAGCCGACAAAAGTCGCGATGTTCTGCACCGGCGGAATCCGCTGCGAAAAATCCACCGCTTTCCTCAAGCAGGAAGGGGTGGAAGATGTCTACCACCTCAAGGGCGGAATCCTGAAATATCTGGAGACGGTGCCCGAAACCCAGAGCCTGTGGCGCGGCGAATGCTTCGTGTTCGACCAGCGGGTAACGATCGGGCATGGTCTGGTCGAAGGCACTTATGCCCTGTGCCATGCCTGCCGCCGCCCGGTTGACCAGGACGACCGCCTTTCACCGCTCTACGAAGAAGGCGTCAGTTGCCCCGCGTGCCATTCGGAGCGCAGCGACGCGCAGCGGGCTTCGTACCGCGAGCGGCATCGCCAGGAAACGCTCGCAGCGGCACGGGGTGTTGCCCATGTCGGCGCCGTTCGCGATCAGGCGGACTGATCGGCCGCCAATCCCATTCATCGCAGCCTGATGGTGGATCCGGCGCCAACGGATCCACCACTCAAAGGGTAGGGTTTGCCGCGTTTCCGGGGCAAACCCTAGCCAATTGGCGAAAGCCTCAGGCTTTCTCCAACCGCGGCAGGAACGCCGTCAGCAGGCCGATTGCCGGCAGGAAAGCGCAGACCTGATAGACCGTCTCGATGCTGGTGTGGTCGGCCAGCCAGCCCAGTGCCGCCGCGCCAAGGCCGCCCATCCCGAACGAGAAGCCGAAGAACAGCCCGGAAATCATCCCGACTTTGCCGGGTACCAGTTCCTGCGCGAAGACGACGATGGCGGGAAACGCCGAAGCCAGGATGAGGCCGATCGCCACGGTCAGCGGACCGGTCCAGAACAGGTTTGCATGGGGCAGCAGCAGGGTGAACGGCAGAGCGCCCAGGATCGAAAACCAGATTACGTATTTGCGTCCGAAACGATCGCCCAGCGGACCGCCCATTACCGTGCCGACCGCCACCGCCGCGAGGAAGGCGAACAGGTGCAACTGCGCATTCTGCACCGACAGCCCGAAGCGGTGGATCAGGTAGAATGTGAAGTAGCTCGTCAGGCTGGCCAGATAGACGTATTTGGAAAAGATCAGCGACAGCAGGATGGCGATGCCGCGCCCCGCCTGTCCCTTCGGAAGGGAGGCCGACAGGTTCGCCTTGCGCCCTGCGGCAAGGCGTTCGAGGCCGTGGCTGCGATACCACGCCGCAACGTTCCACAGCACCGCGCCAGACAGCAGCGCCAGCATGGCGAAGAACGCCAGGCTCGATTGCCCCCAGCGTACGACCACGAGCGCGGCGGCGAGCGGCCCCAGGGCCTGACCGGCATTGCCGCCGACCTGGAACAGCGATTGGGCAAGACCATGCCGCCCACCTGCCGCCATCCGCGCCACGCGCGAGGATTCCGGATGGAACACGGAAGAGCCCATGCCCAGCAACGACGCGCCGACAAGGACCAGCCAATAGCTGTGCGCGGCGGAAAGCACGGTCAGCCCGGCAAGCGAGAACAACGTCCCGACCGGCAGCGCCATCGGCGTCGGCCGCTTGTCTGCATAAAGGCCGATCAGCGGCTGCAGGATGGAAGCGGTGATCTGATAGGCCAGCGTCACCAGCCCGATCTGACCGAAGCTAAGCTTCAGGTCGGCTTTCAGGCCGGGATAGATTGCCGGTAGCAAGGATTGCATCATGTCATTGAGAAGATGACAGAAACTGATGGCGATAATGACGCCGAACACGGTTCCGTTCACCGTTCCCGTCGCGGCGCCAGTCATCGGCGTGCTGGACCTGCTGGCAGCCATTCTGCGTGTCTCCTTTGCATGGCTTGGCTTCTCGAATTGCCCCTATGCGCTTTGAAAGCGTCCCGCTTTGTCGTATGGGTCAATCAATTATGCAAATGGGACATTCCCCTCCACACCGCCAGCCCGATGACTTCGAGGATGTGCCGCGGCCTGTGGTCGGTATCGGCAACGACTATCCGCCGTCCTTCGAATTGGCCGAACACAGCCATCGGCGGGGGCAGTTTCTCTATGCGGCTAGCGGCGTGGTTGCGGTCGGTACGCCGGAAGGCGCGTGGGTCGCCCCGCCGGAGCGCGCGGTCTGGATCCCGGCGGGTACGCCGCATTCGGTGCGCATGGTCGGTGCAGTGCAGACCCGCAGTGTGCTGATCGACCAGACAGCCGGGGCGATGCTGGCACGCACCTGCCGGGTCGTATCGGTCACTCCGCTGCTCCGCCAGCTTCTGGTCGCGGCGTCGGAGGTGCCGGCCGAATATGATCTGGACGGGCGGGACGGTCTGGTGATGGCGCTGCTGGTGGCGGAAATCGCGCAGGCACCGGTCATTCCGATCGTCGTGCCCTTTCCCCGCCATGCCGCCTTGGCGCGGCGCTGCCACCGGTTCCTGGAAAGCCCGCGCGCGAGTGAGACCATCGATCAATGGTCGGATGCGCTGGCCATGAACCGCCGCCGCTTCACGCGGCTGTTTCGGCGCGAAACGGGGATGAGCTTTGCCGAATGGCGGCAGCAGGCCTGCCTTTCCGCAGCGCTGCCACGGCTGGCGGCCGGCGATTCCGTCACTGCTATCGCCCTTGATCTCGGCTACGACAGCCCGGGCAATTTTTCGACGATGTTCAAACGCGTGCTGGGGGCGCCGCCAAGCCGTTATCGCCCATGAGTGGCCACGAACCGCCCCGCTGAAGAACCGAACGGACCGGGCTGGGAAAGCCCGATCCGTCCGTCTTATCACTCTGCTCTACGCATACGTATCGCGCGGAGTTCGGCGGCCTATTTCAATCCGCCGCCGATGGCGCGGTAGATCTCCACCATGTTGCTGGCGCGGGTCAGCCGCGTGGCGACGAGGGTCTGTTCCGCATTATGCAGCGTGCGCTGCGCGGCCAGTGTCGACAGGAAATCGTCCACCCCGGCCCGAAAACGCGCATCGGACAGCTTGTAGCTGCTGCGCGCCGCATCCCGCAGCGACGTCTGCGCTTCCAGCTGCGCGGTCATCGTGGCGCGGCGGGCAAGCGCGTCGGCCACTTCCCTGAAACCGGTCTGGACGCTCTTTTCGTACGTCGCGACCATCGCGTCATAGGTGGCGCGGGCATAGCGCAAATTGCCCTGATTCCGGCCGAAATCGAAGATCGGCAGGCTGGCCGAAGGCGCAACAGACCAATAATCGCTGCCGGATTTGAACAAGCCCGACAGACCGAGGCTCATCGTCCCGAATGCCGCAGTGAGCGAGATTTTCGGGAAGAACGCCGCGCGCGCCGCGCCGATATTGGCATTGGCCCCGATCAGCTGGTGCTCGGCCGCCGCAATGTCCGGCCGCCGCAGCAGCAGCGTGGAAGGCAGATCGGCCGGCAGATCGTTGAGTGTCACGTCTGCGGTAGGCAGCTCGGTAGGCAGATCCGCCGTCGGCACGCTGGTGCCCGCCAGCAGATTCAGCGCGTTCTGGTCCTGCGCGACCAGCGTGGTCGCTAGCGCAATGTCCGATCGTGCCTGATCGTAGCTGGTCTGTGCCTGACGCACTTCCAGCTCAGAGGCGATGCCCTTGGCGAAACGAGCCTTGGTCAGATCCAGCGTCTGCCCGAAGGCCTTCTGTAGATCGCTGGCGATCTTCAGCCGTTCCTGATCGGCGGCCATCGTCAGCCATGCATTGGCGGTTTCGGCGATCAGCGCGGTTTGCGCGGCATTGCGGTTCTCGACCGAGGCGAAGTAGCTTTCCTGCGCCGCCTTGGTCAGATTGCGCACCCGGCCGAACAGATCGATTTCCCACGACGACGCGCCGATGGAAGCCGTATAGATGTCCGTACGACCGGACGCTGCGCCCGCGCCCCCCGCCGCAGCCTGTGCGAAGGGCTGATCCTGATAGGTGGCACTGCCACCGGCAGCGACAGTGGGCAGCAGGTCGGCGCGCTGCACTTTGTACTGCGCGCGTGCCTGTTCGACATTGGCCACCGCGATGCGCAGATCGCGATTGTTGTCGAGCGCGGTCTGGATGACCCGCGCCAGGCGCGGGTCGGTGAAGAAGTCCTTCCAGGCCGTATCGGCCGAAACCGTTGCCGCGCCTGCGCCACTGGCCTGCGCGGTGCCGTCGGCCGGCCCCGAAGGGCTGGTCGCGGGAACGGGAAGATCCGGGCGGACATACTTGGGCGCCATGTTGCAGGCCGCCAGCGCGAGCGCCAGCGACGTGGCGGTAAGCGCTTTCACATTACGCATTTTCATGCCTCCTGCGGCTCGGCCGAAGCCGTACCGTCGAGATTGTCTCGATCGCTGCGCCCACCCGTGCCGTGGTGTTCACGGAACAGGCGCTTCACCACGGTGAAGAACACGGGCACGAAGAAGATCGCGAGAACGGTGGCGGACAGCATGCCGCCGACCACGGCCCAGCCGATCGCATTCTGACCACCGGCGCCGGCGCCAGTCGAAAGGGCGAGCGGCAGCACGCCGAAGATGAAGGCGAAGCTGGTCATCAGGATCGGCCTGAGGCGCAGCTTGCCCGCTTCCAGCGCGGCCTGCACCGGAGGCAAGCCGTCCCGCATCTTCTCTTCCGCGAATTCGACGATGAGAATCGCGTTCTTGGCCGAGACACCGATGGTGGTGATCAAGCCCACCTGCAGGTAGATGTCGTTGTTGAGCCCCACGATGGTGGCTGCAATCACCGCACCCAACACGCCCAGCGGCACAACCAGCATGACCGCGATCGGCACCGACCAGCTCTCGTAAAGCGCGGCAAGGCACAGGAACACGATCAGCATGGACAGCGCATAGAGCGCCGGAGCCTGGCCGCCGGAGGTCTTTTCCTCGTAGGAAATGCCGCTCCATTCAAGGCCGACACCCGCCGGCAACTTGGAGGCCATCTCCTCGACAACCTTCATCGCATCGCCGGTGGAGACGCCGGGCGCAGGCGCCCCCATGATCTGCAGCGACGACACGCCGTTGAAGCGTTCGAGCTTGGCCGGGCCGTAAGTCCACTCCGTCCGGGCGAAGGAGGAGATCGGCGCCATCACGCCGGTGCTGCCGCGCACGAAAAACTGGCCGATCGATTCCGGGGTGGAGCGGAATTGTCCATCGGCCTGAACGAACACGCGTTTCACGCGGTCGCGATCGATGAAGTCGTTGACGTAAGTGCTGCCCATCGCCGTGCTGATAGTGGCGTTGATGTCCGACTGGGCGATGCCAAGGGCACCGGCCGCGGCCTGGTCAACGTCCAGCTTCAGCTGGGGCGTATCCTCAAGACCGTTGGGTCGTACCTGGGCGAGGCGCTTGTCCGCCATGGCCATGCCGAGAAGCTGGTTGCGTGCCTCCAGCATTTTCGTATGGCCCAGCCCGCCACGGTCGACGAGCTGGAACTCGAAGCCGGTGGCATTACCCAGTTCCTGGACGGCTGGCGGTGCGAAGGCGATCGCCATACCGGCCGAAATCTTCTGGAACGCCTGATTGGCACGCAGCGCAATGGCACTGACGGTATTGTCCTTGCCCTTGCGTTCGGACCAGTCCTTCATGCGAACGAAGGCAAGGCCCACGTTTTCGCCCTGCCCCACGAAACCGAAGCCGGAAATCGTGAAGACGTCGGCGACATTGGCCTTCTCGTCCTTGAGGTAGTGATCGCGCACACGGGCGAGCGTGCGTTCGGTTTCCTCCATGGTCGTGCCGGCGGGCAGCGAGACCTGGTTGATCAGGATGCCCTGATCCTCGTCCGGCAGGAAGCCGCCGGGCAGGCGCAGGAAGATCAGGCCCATGCCCACCACGATCAGGCCATAGACCAGCATCGTGCGGCCCCAGTTGCGCTCCACCTTGTCTACGGCCTTGCCGTAGCGCTCAACACCCTGGTCGAACGTGGTGTTGAACCAGTGGAAGAAGCGATTGAACAGACCGGCGATGCCGGTCTGCTTGCCATCGCCGAGACCCGTGCCGTGGCCGTGGCCATCCGACGCACCCTTGAGGATGGTGGCGCAGAGCGCCGGCGTCAGGATAAGCGCCACCAGCACCGACAGCACCATCGAGGAAACGATGGTGATCGAGAATTGGCGGAAGATCACGCCGGTGGAACCGCCGAAGAACGCCATCGGCAGGAACACCGCCGAAAGCACAAGGCCGATGCCGACCAGCGCGCCGCTGATCTCGTCCATGGAGCGGCGCGCCGCTTCCTTCGGGCTCAGCCCTTCGGTCTGGATAAGGCGTTCGACGTTTTCGACCACGACGATGGCATCGTCGACCAGAAGGCCGATCGCCAGCACCATGCCGAACAGGGTTAGCGTGTTGATGGTAAAGCCGGCCAGTTGGAGCACGGCCAATGAGCCGAGCAGGACGACCGGCACGGCAATGGTCGGGATCAGCGTCGCGCGCCAGTTCTGCAGGAACAGGAACATGACGATGAACACGAGCACGACCGCTTCGACGAGCGTGTGGATCACCTGCTCGACCGAGAGCTTGACGTAAGTCGAGTTATCGACCGGGAACTTGTACTTCACCCAGCTCGGGAAAGTCTTGGAAAGCTGGTCGATCTGCGTCTTCACCGCGTCCACGGTGTCCAGCGCGTTGGCGCCCGGCGCCAGCTTGATGCCGAAGCCTGCGGCAGGATGGCCGTTCAGCTTGGCGCCGAAGCTGTAGTTTTCCGCGCCCATTTCGACGCGCGCGACGTCGGAGAGATGGACGACCGATCCGTCGGGATTGTTCCGCAGCATGATCTGGCGGAACTGCTCCGCCGTGCGCAGGCGCGACTGAGCCGTGATCGTGGCGTTCAGCGCCTGCCCCTTGGGCGAAGGCGAAGCGCCGATCTGGCCGGCCGAAACTTGCGCGTTCTGTGCCTTGATCGCGGCGGTTACATCGGTCGCAGTGACGCCGAGCGTGGCCATCTTGAAGGGATCGAGCCAGACGCGCATGGAATATTGCGCACCCAGAAGCTGGGTATCGCCCACGCCGTTCACGCGGCTGATCGGGTCCTGCAGCGAACTGGCAATGAAGTCGCCCGCGTCCTGCTGATCGTGAATGCCATCATCGGCATAGACGGCCATGACCATCAGGAAGGTCGAGGTCGACTTGGTGACGCGCAGGCCCTGCTGCTGCACTTCCTGCGGAAGCAGCGGCGTTGCCTGCGAAAGCTTGTTCTGCACCTGAACCTGCGCGATGTCAGGGTCGGTGCCCTGTTCGAAGGTCAGGGTGATGCTCAGGTTACCGGCACCGTCGCTGGACGATGCGAAGTAGCGCAAGTGGTCGATGCCCTTGAGCTGCTGTTCGATCACCTGCGTCGTCGTCGATTCCAGCGTCTGGGCATTGGCGCCCGGATAGCTGGTCGCGATCTGCACGGCAGGCGCCGCGATTTCGGGGAACTGGGCCACGGCAAGGGAACGGATCGCCAACATGCCTGCCAGCATCATGACGATAGCGATGACCCATGCGAAGATGGGCCTGTCGATGAAATAGCGGGACATGGATTACTGGGCCCCGCCTGTTGCTGCTGCTCCAACCGTGATCTGTTGCGGCATACCCGGCTTGACCACCGTGCCCGGACGGAGGTTTACCAGGCCTTCAACGATCAGCTTGTCGCCGATGTTCAGGCCCTTGGTGACGATCCACTTGTCGCCCACGGCGCGATCGACTTCAAGCTGACGGACTTCGACCTTGTTGTCCTTGCCCACCACCATCGCGGTAGCGCGGCCGCGCGGATCGCGGATCACGCCTTGCTGCGGGGCGAGGATGACGTTGCGGCGCAGCCCTTCGACAAGCTTGGCGCGCACGTACATTCCCGGGAGAAGCAAGCCTTTGGGATTGGGGAACGTCGCGCGCAGGATGACCGAGCCGGAGCTGGGATCCACGGTGACGTCGGCGAACTTCAGCTGGCCTTCGATCGGATAGACCGAGCCGTTCGGCAGGATCAGCTGGATGCGCGCGCCTTCGGCCTCGCTCACGCCGCCCGATGCCATCGCCTGCTTCAGATCGATGATCTGCGCGGCGGACTGGGTAACATCGACATAGACGGAGTCGGTACGCTGGATGACGGCAAGCGCATCCGCCTGTGCGGCCGAAACAAGCGCACCCGGCGTGAACAGCGAACGACCGATCCGGCCTGAAATCGGCGCACGGATGCGGGTGAAGTTCTGATTCACCTGCGCCGCCTGCAGGGCGCCCTGCTGCGCCGCAACATTGGCGCGGGCCTGCTGCGCGGCGGCAGCGGCATCATCGTATTGCTGCTTGCTGACGGCGTTGATCGCGATCAGGTCCTTGTAGCGCTGGGCCTGCAGCGTGGTCGAGTTGATCGTCGCATTGGCTGTCGCTAGCGCGCCCTTCGCCTGGGCGACTGCGGCGCGGTAAGGCGCATCCTCGATCTCGTACAGCAATTGACCGGCCCGCACCTCACTGCCTTCGGTGAACAGGCGGCGGCGGATCACGCCAGTGATCTGCGGGCGTACGTCTGCGGTTTCCAGCGCTGCAACGCGGCCGGGGAGTTCGTTCGTCAGCTCCGCCGAGTCGGTCGTGAGAGTGACTATTCCTACGGCTGGCGCAGGCGGCGCGGCAGGCTGTTGCTGCCCGCAGGCGCCCAGCGAAAGCGCCGAAGCGCAAGCCAGAAGCCCGAAAATCATCGCCTTTTTCATTGGTTCATCCGATGCGGTCTTGGGGGGAGACGGATGAATGAATACTCATTCACCTTGCGACGCACCTAGAAATCTGCCAAAGAGAATTCAAGAAAAAAGAATGCAGAGAACGAAATATGGTTGCACCGCAACATAAGGCCTCCAGCCCGGATCGCATACGCGTCGCGGCCAAGGAGCTCTTCGCCACAAAAGGATTCCATCAGACGTCTATGGCGGAGCTTGCGGCTGCGGCCGACATGTCGGTCGGGCTGATCTACCGCTCGTTCAAGAGCAAGGGAGAGATCATCGAAGCCATTGTGCGCGCCGATTTCGAAGAGAAGATCGCAGAACTGGATGAACTGCGCGGCCGATTGGAAAGCGGCAAGCTGACGGTTCTGGAAACGTTTACCGAACTGTTCCTTCAGGTCATCGACACGAAGGAGGAAGCACTGTCGTTCGACATAATCGCCGAGGGCTACCGCAACGATCGGGTCGGCCAGACGATCGGCGAGATGTGCGGCCAGTTCCGGGACTATCTGGATGAATTCGCGCGGGCCGCCAACCCGGCGCTGGAGGGCGACGAACTGGCCGGCGCAACGGAATTGCTACTGGGATGTCTGTTCGGGCTGGGGCATCGCAGCATCTCCGCCCCAAGGCTGGACGCCGCGCGCACTGCCGAATGCAGCGCGCGCATGATCGTCGCCGCCTTGATGAGAGGGTGAGACGGCAGAAAATCTCCGCGCCGGATCTGTCGGCCTGCCCCGCTGAACCTATTCTCGCGGCGCCTATTGAGGGAACTGGATGATGCCCAATCGAACGAATGGGCAGCGCGTCCCGGCTTTCAAGTCGGCACGATCGCAGATCGAAAAAACGCTAGAAAGGCGGCCTTGGTTACAGCCATGCAAGATGAAACAGGCCGCCGGGGATATGCGGCCCGGCCAACCCAGCCCTAACGGCGCCCAGCCCTAACGACGAAGATCTATCGGGCGAAGGGCAATGCACCCCAACCGCAATGCGTGCTGCAAGAGGGAGCATATGCCGCATAAGCGGGCGCTTCGGCAGCCGCCTGCTGATCGACAGCGGGAGGGGTCGCCTTCACCGTTTCCACCGAAGTCGAATTCGGGGCCACCGCCAACGCCAATGCGCCTGCAACCAATCGTGCGAGAACCATCAGACTCTCTTCCCGTATATTTTTATTACCTTTATGCTGTCATAATAATGCAATTCGCTCAAGCACGCGACAGAAATCGTACTATAAAATCAATTTTGTTATTCGCTCTGACAAGGCAAATCAGCCAGTCGCCGGAACCGGGCGCACCCCCGAACGGCCGAGACAACTCTCTATCGTACAAGCAAAATCTCATCACCCACAGTACGATTGGCGTAGGACGCGGGGCAACGTGGACCGGATCGCGCGCGCGATGACGCGCCAGATCGACACGCGCCGCAACGACGAAGCCCGCCAATCGCAGCGGATCGGCGGGCCTCGATGATTTTCAATCGGTCGTGCCGGGTAGTTCGGGCAAGACGCCCTCCCCGCGGCGATCAGGCCTTCGCGGCGATGACGATGATTTCGACCTTGTATTCGGGTGTAAACAGCTTCGCCTCACCCGTGGCGCGAGCCGGCGCCGGGTGGCCGGCAATCCACGAATCCCAGACGGCGTTCATTTCGTCGAAGTCCGCCATGTCGGCCAGCCAGATCGTGGCCATCAGCAGGTGATCCTTGCTGCTGCCGGTCTGCGCCAGCAGCGCCTCGATCTCGGCCAGCGCAGTTTTTGTCTGCGCGGTAACGCTTTCCCCCGGCGCGCCGATCTGGCCGGCCAGGTAGATAGTGTCTCCATGGATCACGGCCTCGCTCATGCGCGGGCCCTGGTCGATGCGGGTAATGGTCATGTCTGGTCCTTGCGAGAGAGGGGGGATTTGGGGATCTAGTAGCGGCTGATGGCCAGATCGGCGGTCTCGATCGCCGGTTTGCGGCCACCGATAATGTCGGCGATGACATGGGCCGACCCGCAGGCCATCGTCCAGCCCAGCGTACCGTGCCCGGTGTTGAGGAACAGGTTCGGCACCTTGGTCGCGCCGATCACCGGCGTGCTGTCCGGCGTCATCGGCCTGAGACCGCACCAGAAGCTGCCTTCCGCCATATTGCCTGCGCCGGGGAACAAGGTGCCCGCCGAATGCTCCAGCGTGGCGCGGCGCGCAAGCGGCAGATCGCGCGAGAAGCCAGAGATTTCGGCCATGCCGCCGATGCGGATACGGTCGCCCAGGCGGGTGATCGCCACTTTGTAGCTCTCATCCAGCAGGGTGGAGACCGGCGCGCGCGGCTCGTCGACGATGGGCACCGTCAGCGAGTAGCCCTTGACCGGGTAGACCGGCAGACGAATGCCCACCGGCGCCACCAGTTGCGGCGAGAAGCTACCCATGGCGACGAGGTAGGCATCGGCCGCGAGTTTGCCCTGATCGGTCTCCACATGGGTGATCCGCCCGCCTTCTTCGACCAGACGATGGATCTTCGTGCCGTTCAGGAAACGCACGCCCTTGGCGGCAGCCATCGCCGCCAGGGCATTGGTGAACTTGAAGCAATCGCCCGTTTCGTCGTTCGGCAGGCGCAGGCCGCCCGCGATCGGTGCGCTGCTGGTGGCCAGCCCCGGTTCGGCACCGATGCAACCGGCCTTGTCCAGCACTTCGAAGGGCACGCCGTCCGCTTTCAGGACCTCGATATCCTTGCCGATACCGTCCAGTTGCTTCTGCTCGCGGAACAGTTGCAGGGTACCCTGCATCCGCTCGTCATAAGCGATGCCGGTATCCCGGCGGAGCGCGATCAGGCAGTCGCGGCTGAACTCGGCAAGGCGCACCATGCGGCTTTTGTTGATCGCATAGTCACGCGCATTGCAGTTGCCCAGCATCGCGAAAAGCCAGCGCAGCATCGCCGTATCGGCATGGAGGCGCAGGATCAGCGGCGCGTGCTCCATCGTAAGCCAGCGCACGGCCTTCATCGGAATACCGGGCGCGGCCCATGGCGAGGCATAGCCCGGCGAAATCTCGCCGGCATTGGCAAAGCTGGTTTCCAGTGCCGGGCCGTCCTGCCGGTCGATCACGACCACTTCGTGCCCGGCCTCGGCCAGATACCAGGCGGATGTGACGCCGATGACGCCGCTGCCGAGAATGGCGATCTTCATGGCGCAATGCTCCGAATACGCGCGCCGACGCTCGCGGGAAGATAGACACGTTCGTAGCGGCGGCTGAGTTGGGTGAGGATTTCGTAGGAAATGGTGCCGGCGTCCGCGGCAACCCGATCGATGTCCTGATGCGGTCCCAGCAGTTCGACCGGCGCCCCCGGATAGAGGTGCTGCACGGGCACGTCGGTCACGTCGAGCGTGATGCTGTCCATCGATACGCGCCCGACGATCGGCGCGCGGATGCCGGCAATATAGGCCGACCCCTTGTTGCCAAGGCAACGCGGCCATCCGTCGGCATAGCCCACCGGGATCGTAGCGATGCGGCTTTCACGCGCGGTCTGGAAAGTGAGCCCATAGCCGACGCCGGTTCCGGCCGGAATCGTCCGCAGCTGGGCGATGCGCGCTTCGAGTGCGACAGTCGCCCGCATCGGGTTGGTCGCATCGCCATGCGGCGCGCCGCCGTAAAGCGCGATGCCCGCACGCACGAGGTCGAAGTGGCCGCGCTCGTGGAAAATGCCGCCGCTGTTGTCGAGCGCCAGCGGCACGCTGGGAAAGCGGCCAGCGATCTCGCGGAAACGCTCTTCTTGCGCTGCATTCGCGCCATGACCGGGCTCGTCGGCACAAGCAAGGTGGCTGATGATGAAGTGGAGCTCGATGGGCCGGAGCAGGTCCGGCCTCTTCTGCAAGAACTCGATCTCGTCTCTGGGCAGACCCATGCGTGACATCCCGCTGTCGACCTGCAACACGCCCGGAAGCCGCTTGCCCCGTGCGACCGCTTCGGCCGACCAGCGTTCGATCTGGTCCAGCGAATTGAGCACCGGTATCGCCCCCAACGCCGCGCAGGCTGCTTCGCCGCCGGGCAGCAGACCGTTGAGAATGTAGACCGAAATACCTGCGGGAAGCTCTGGAACGAGGGCCTCCGCCTCGCCCTGCAAGGCGACGAAAAGATGCCGGCAACCTTCGCCGATCAATGTGCGGGCAACTTCCACCGCACCAAGGCCATAGCCATTCGCCTTGACCACACCGCCCACCACTGCCGGCGCCGCGTGGTCCCGGATCAGCCGATAGTTCGCGGCCAGTGCTGCAAGGTCGATTGTCAGGCGTGCTCCTGCAACCACGATCGTTCCTTTCCCAACCGGACGCCCTCCAACCGAATGGGTGCCGGCAGGGATCGAGGCTATCGCACCCTGTTTCAAATAGGCTGCCAATTATTCGCACGATCTGCTACGATATGCGAAATTTGGCACCATCATTTGAAGGTTGTGAAAGATCATGCCATGGACCCCCGACGACGTTGACCGCGCGATTCTGCGTGTGCTTCGTCTCGACGGGCGCAAGCCCAATGCCGAAGTGGCGCAGGAAGTGGGCCTTTCGCCCTCAGCCTGCCTGCGGCGGATCCGCATCATGGAGGATCGCGGCGTCATTCGCGGCTATACCGTGATTACCGGGCCGGAAAACGACGATGTGCGGGGGGTGGACGTGGTGGTGCAGGTAACGCTGGAGCGCCAGACCGAGGACTATCTTTCCCGCTTCGAAAACGCCGTTCGGCAATGCGCGGAAATCCGCGAATGTTTCCTGATGGGCGGCAATGTCGATTACTGGCTGCGCCTGCGCACCGAAAGCGTCGCCGCCTATGAGGCGATCCACGGCGAAGTGCTCTCCCGCCTTCCAGGCGTGACGCGCATCAGCTCCAGTTTCGCGATGCGCGATGCGTTGCGGCCCCGGCGGTTCAACCGTCAGGCCTCCTGACCGAAAAACGACCAATCAGAACTTTCCCGAAGATGACCGCGATCCTCCACGTCGGCCCCGAAGAACGGGGGCAGTTCTGGCAGGCCGAATTCCGCCGCTGCTTGCCCGAAGTGGAGTTCCGCAACTGGCCGGAAATCGGCGATCCGGCCGACGTTCGCTATCTTGTAGCATGGCAACTGACCGACGATCTGATCGCCGCCCTGCCCGCTTTGGAAATTCTGTTCAGCATTGGCGCAGGCGTAGACCAGTTGGACCTTTCACGTGTCCCCGACCATGTGCGCATCGTGCGCATGATCGAACCGGGCATCACCACGACCATGGCGCAATATATCGCCACCGCCGCCCTCGCCCTTCACCGGGACCTGCCGTTCTATCGCCAGGCGCAATTGCATGGCGAATGGACCCAATTGCCAACGATGCTCTGCGAAGAACGCCGGGTGGGCGTCATGGGCCTGGGCGAACTTGGCAAGGCATCGCTGCGTATGCTGGCTCCGCTAGGCTTTCGCCTGCGCGGCTGGAACCGCAGTGCGCGCACGATCGAGGGTGTCGAGTGCTTCGCGGGAGAAGAAGCACTCGATGCCTTCCTGGCAGATACCGATATTCTCGTCTGCCTGCTGCCGCTGACCCCCGAAACACGCGGCATTCTTTCGGCCGACCTTTTCGCCAAGCTGCCGCGCGGGGCGCGCCTTATCAACGCGGCGCGGGGCGGGCATCTGGTCGAACAGGACCTTCTCACCGCACTGGAATCCGGCCAGATCGGCGCCGCCATGCTCGACGTCGCAGAGGTCGAACCGCTGCCGGGCGATCATCCCTTTCGCAGCGATCCGCGCATAATCGTCACCCCCCATGTCGCCGGCGTCACCCGGATCGAGACGGCCGTGCATTCATTGATCGAAAACTTGCGCGGGCATCTCGCCGGAAAGGGGCTTTCCGGCGAGATCGACCGTGCCCGGGGTTATTGAACCCGGTCCACCGGCCCCTCGATCTTTCCAGCGCGGGCGCGAAAGTCAGACTTTGGCGTTTATCGCCAGGTCCACCGCTTGCTTGAGATCAAGCTGGCCAAAGGGTTTGCCCAGCTTGATCATGCGCGGCGGCGCTCCCGCCGGCAGTTCCCCATAACCGCTGGCAAGAATGATCGGCAGATCGGGCTTCAGGTCGATTGCTCGGTCGGCGAGCTGTGTGCCGGTCATGTTCGGCATGGCCTGATCGGTGATCAGAAGGTCGACATCCGGATTCTTTTCCAAAAATTCAATGGCCCGCTGGCCCGAATGCGCCTCGAACACCTCATGCCCCAGATCCTCGAGCATGGCGGCGGTATTCATCAGGATCAGACCGTCGTCGTCGACTGCAAGAATTTTCAACTTTCGCATCTCTATTGGGCCGGTCTTACGCGGAATGATGGGCGCGGAGGCGTTCGCGATCGGAGCGGCTACCGGCACCCAGAGCGTGGCAACCGTCCCCAGGCCGGGTGAACTCTCGATAACGAAGCCGCCGCCAAGCTGCTTGGCAAATCCGTGGATCATCGAAAGGCCAAGGCCGGTCCCCTTGCCCACGCCCTTGGTCGTAAAGAACGGCTCGGTCGCCCGGGCAAGTGTCTTGGCGTCCATGCCATGCCCGGTGTCGGCAACGGCAAGGGTAACGAATGCTCCGCCCGCTATCTCGTCCTGCTCTCCCTCGGCCACCTGTTCATGTTTGGCCTCAATCCTCACCATTCCGCCCGCCGGCATTGCATCTCGGGCGTTCACCACAAGATTGAGCAGCGCCATTTCAAGCTGGTTCGTATCGACCAGAACCGGCGGCAAATCTTCAGGGATCGCCAGTTCGAGCGGCCACGAAGGGCCAAGCGTCCGTTCGATCAGATCGCGGAAGCCCGTTACGAGCTTGTGGACATCCACATGTTCGGTGACGAGATCCTGCCGGCGGGCGAATGCCAGCATCCGCTGGGTCAGCGCAGCCCCTCTGCGAGCGCCCTGTTCGGCATTGTCGATCAGTCGAACGGCATTTTCATCGAGCGAGGCCCGCCGTCGCAGCAGTTCCAGGCTGCTGGTAATCGCCATCAGAAGATTATTGAAATCATGGGCGATGCCGCCGGTCAGTTGGCCGATGGCCTCCATCTTGTGGGCCTGACGAAGCGCGTCTTCTGCCGCGGCGAGCGATTTCATGTCGGCTTTGTGTGCCGTGATATCGCGGCCATAGGCATAGACCATGCCATCTTCCATCGAGGTATTCCAGGAAAACCAGCGATAGCTGCCGTCCTTGGATCTGAAGCGGTTCTCATATCCCGTCAGCTCCGTCTCACCCAGAGCCGCCGACAGGGCGGCGTTGCTGGGCGCCAGATCGTCGGGGGAAATGAAATCCGCAAAAGGCCGCCCAACGATTTCCTCAATGTCATGCCCCAGAATACGCGTCCAGGCTGGGCTGACCGATCGGAAAATGCCGTCCGCGTCGACGACCACCATGATATCCCGGCCGTGCGCCCATATTCTGTCCGCCCTGCGACGCTCCGCATCGAGCCTGGCGATATTGGCGAGCGCGCCGCTGATCTGCCCGGCCAGCAGCGCTGCGAAATCGGAAATCTCGTCATCCAGGGGCCTGTAGGGATTGAGCCCGAGGACGAGATTGCCCGCAGGCCGCTCCCCTGCCGTTCCGGGAATGGGCACGATCAGCGCTTCTTCCGGCGCCCTCTCCCAAGCGCCGCGGGGCCAGGGAAGTTGGGGATCCAGATTGACCCTGCGCGATTCCGTGATCAGGCCGTCAACGCCGGCAAGTCGGCGATCCAGAACGCTTTCGGCGTCCGGGGTGCAGGAAAACGAGTGGGTGTCGTCATCGGATGCCAGCGTCATGATCGCGAATGGGAAATCGTGGCGATGCTCACCGAACACTTTGCACACCGCGCGGCCCACCGCCGCTTCGTCGCTGGCGCCGACAAGGTTGATGCCCAGTTGCCGAAGCATCTCCAGCTGGCGTTCGCCAACGATGCGGTCGGTCTCCTCGGTGACGATGCAAAGCATCCCGGAAACCTCCCCGCCATCGCCGTAAAGCGGGCTGTAGGAAAAGCTGTGATAGGTCTCTTCGGGAAAGCCGCTTCGCTCCAGCAGCAGCAAGAGCGCCTTGTTCCAGGTCGACTGGCCGGCCTTCACGGTTTCCACCTGATCCGCGACCTCTGCATAGACTTCGGCCCAGACCTCACGAAACGGCTTCGCCAGCATCACGGGATGCTTGATGCCCAGCGTGGGGATATAGGCGTCGTTATAGAAGAAGTTGAGATCTTCCCCCCAACCCAGCCACATTTCGAACCGCGAAGTAAGCAGCATCCTCAGCGGGATTTTGAGACCTTCGGGCCAGTTGCGGGGTTCTCCCAGGGCGGTTGAAGCCCAATCATGTGCGCGCATGAGCCGCGCCATCTCGGAGGACCCGGGAAATATGTTCTCCAGACTTTGATCCTGCATCTCTCTCTCTGCCAGCCCCGCAGCCGATTTGACACGACAACACCCGAAGCGGCGATTTGATGCGCGCTTAGCCGGCAAGGTCAAACAAATATCGGGGGCCGCGCGATTTCCGCGATCGATGCGTCGATAAACGGGGAAAGATGTGCGCTTTTGCCTCACCCGCGGCCACGGCAGGCAGCGCGCAGGGCACGACGAGGCGAAATCGCTGGGGGGAACGCCGATGCGTTCAGGGCACTTTCATTGTCACATTGACCGGCCGTTCCGGCCCCACGCCCCAATTCGCAGGAGACGTCCCAATGCCCTCCCCCAAGGACAACCGTAGCCCCGCCGTCAAGAATGCGCTCGGCACGATTGCCGCCGGTTCCGGCCGCAACGACATCCAGACCAAACCGGGCGATGGCGGCGAACTGCACCAGGAAGTTTCCGGGGCGATCAGCGACCACGCGGCATTCCTGACCGACAATTTCGGCCATCGCATTTCCGACAACCAGAACAGTCTACGCGCCGGTGCAAGGGGTCCCTCGCTGCTGGAAGACTTCGTGCTGCGCGAAAAGATATTCCATTTCGACCATGAGCGTATTCCCGAACGCATCGTCCATGCCCGTGGAACCGGCGCCCACGGAACCTTCGAATGCACCCGCGCCATCCCGGAACTGACGAAAGCCTCGATTTTCCAGAAAAAGGGCGCGACCTGCCCCGTCTTCGTGCGCTTCTCGACTGTCGCGGGAGGGGCCGGCTCGGTCGACACGCCGCGCGATGTGCGGGGTTTCGCGGTCAAGTTCTACACCGAAACGGGTAATTGGGATTTGGTCGGCAACAACATCCCGGTCTTCTTCATCCAGGATGCCATCAAGTTCCCCGACCTCATCCATTCGGTGAAGATGGAGGCGGACCGCGGCTATCCGCAGGCCGCTTCCGCGCACGACACTTTCTGGGATTTCGTCTCGCTGATGCCGGAATCCCTGCACATGATCATGTGGGCAATGTCGGACCGCGCCATTCCCCGCTCCTATCGGATGATGGAAGGGTTCGGCGTCCACACCTTCCGCTTCGTCAATGAAAGCGGCGAGGGCAAATTCGTGAAATTCCATTGGCGGCCCGTGCTCGGCATGGAATCGCTGGTCTGGGACGAGGCGGTGAAGATCGCCGGCGCCGATCCGGATTTCCACCGGCGCGACCTCTTCGAGGCGATTGCGGACGGCGGGTTTCCCGCCTGGGATCTGGGCGTGCAGGTCTTCGACGAGGCTTGGGCCGCCAAGCAGCCTTACGACGTGCTCGATGCGACCAAGCTGATCCCGGAAGAGGAGATCCCGCTGGAGATTGTCGGGCGCCTCACCCTCGATCGGAATGTCGACAATTTCTTCGCGGAGACCGAGCAGGTCGCCTTCCTGCCCAGCAACGTGATCCCGGGGATCGACTTCACCAATGACCCGCTGCTGCAAGGCCGCCTGTTCTCGTATCTGGACACGCAAAAGTCGCGGCTCGGCACGACCAATTTCCACCAGATTCCGATCAACGCGCCCAAGTGCCCGTTCCACAACTTCCAGCGCGACGGCATGATGCAGACGCAAGTGCCGACCGGAAGGGCGAACTACGAACCGAATAGCCTGGCAGAGGCCGGCGAGGATGCCGGCCCACGCGCCTCGCCGGAAACCGGCTTTACCACCTTTTCCCAAAACGCTGAACGCAACGAACCGGAAGCGAAGCTGCGCGTCCGATCCGAACTCTTTGCCGATCACTACAGCCAGGCGGCGCTGTTCTATCATTCGCAGACCGAGAACGAGCAGGCGCACATCGCATCGGCCATTGTCTTCGAACTTTCAAAGGTTGCCATTCCCCACATTCGCGAGCGCGTGGTCGCGCGGCTGCGCAATGTCGACGAGCAGCTCGCCAAGCGCGTGGCGGACGGCCTCGCCATCGATCTGCCGGGGAAGGCCAAGGCCGCGCGCGCGCCGGTGGAGATGAAGCCGTCGGATGCGCTTTCCATCCAGAAGAAGGCGGTCGATACGCTGGAAGGGCGCAAGGTCGCCATCCTATTCGCCGAAGGATCTGACAAGACCGCGATCGAAACGCTCAAGTCCGCGATCGAGAAAGCAGGCGGCACGCCCTTTCTCGTGGCGCCCAAGGTCGGCGGGATTGCCGTCAAAGGCGGTACACTGGAAGCCGATGGCCAGCTTGCAGGCTCTCCCTCGGTGCTTTTCGACGCCGTCGCTTCTATCCTGATGCCGCAAGCCGCCGAGAAGCTGGCCATGCAGGGTGCTGCGGTCCAATGGTTCATGGATGCTTATGGGCATTGCAAGACGATCGCCCACTGCCCGGGCTCGCAGGTAATCCTCGACAAGGCTGGGATCGACAAGGACGAGGGTGTCGTGCCCGTGGAGGAATTCACGAAAGTGGGCGCGAAGCGGCACTGGGCGCGCGAGGCGAAAGTGCGCGATCTCGCGTGAGCGCTTCCATACCGCTTACCGAGGCAAGGGATCTGCGGACCGGCAGAGTGCCGTGGCGTGAACTGGACTGGCACCCTCCCGGCTCCGCTTCCTTGCCCACATCGCCAGTCGATGTCGCCATTCTTGGCGGCGGGATCATGGGTGCCGTTCTGGCAGAGAGACTCGCCCGCGGCGGACGAAGCGTGGCAATCTGCGATCGGCGTCCGCCGGGCAGCGGAAGCACGGCGGCGTCCACGGCCCAGATCATGTGGGCCATGGACACACCTTTGCTTTTTCTGGCCCGGGAACTGGGCGAAGCGGAAGCCGTCCGGCGATGGCGACGCGTGTTTGAAGCCGTGGAGCGCTTCGGCAAGCACCTCGACCATCTGGACGCTTCGTTGAAGCGCGATAGCCCGACGCTTTATCTGGCCGGAAGTCTGTTGGATCCGGAGGGGCTTGAAGCCGAGGGACGCCTTCACCGGCGGCACGGGCTTCCAAGCCACTATCTTCCCGCAGAAGCGGTCGCCAAGCGGTTCGGAATAGCACCAAGAGCCGGACTGGTTTCCACCGGCACTTATGCCATCGACCCGGTGCGAACCTGCCATGCCCTTCTGGCTCGTGCCGGATCGCGGGGGTGCACGCTGAGCTATCCCGTGGACGTCGTCGCGCTTCACCCGTCCAGCCATGGCGTTGAGCTGGAAACGGCAGCGGGCGGAACGTTCATGGCAAAGGACGTGATCCTGGCCACCGGATATGAACGGGCCCGCCTCTTCCTGCCGCCCCAGTTCTCCTTGCTGTCGACATACGTCATCGCAACAAGGCCCGGTACCGCGCCGTTGTGGCAGGAAGATGCGATGATCTGGGAAGCGAACGATCCCTACCTTTACGTCCGTTCGTGCAGCGAAGGGCGGATCATTGCCGGCGGCGAGGATGTCGAACTGTCGCAGGCCGAAGCACGCGATGGTCTGCTGGAAGCCAAGGCCGGCAGGATCGCCGCCCGCCTTGCCGCCATGCTGGGCCAAGACAAGATCGACTGGGATTGCGCCTGGACAGCCACCTTCGGCAGCTCCCCGGACAGCTTGCCGGCGATAGGTCCCGCGCAATCGATGGAGCATGTCTGGATCGCCGCTGGGTTCGGGGGCAACGGGATCGCTTTTGCAGCGCTGGCGGCTGAGTTACTGGAAGCTGCCATCGATGGGGCGCCGGGGCCGGATGCGAACCTGTTCGATCCCTATCGTTTTCAACGGTGAAGTTTTCGCCCCGAAACCATCGTGCCGCAAACGCCGACGACGAAAAAACACCGCCCCAATCCGGAGAGATCGGGGCGGCGGGTGGGACCGGCTAGCCTGCAATCACGCTTGCCGGAATAGGATTGTAAGGGTCAAGGCTTGCCGTTGCCGGGCGTGCCCGACTTCGGAGCCTTGCCATCTTCGACCCGGCCTTCGTTGCGAAGATCACGCCCTTCCTGAGCCTTTTCCTGGCTCTTGGCGGACTTGCCGTGTTCGTAGGCTTCTTCCTTCACGTAGCCGGCGGCTTCCTTGATTTCGCCCTTGATGCTCATCAAACTCTCCTGTGTTCTCGCCATGCTTGGCTCACGGGAATGAAGCGCGCGAAAACTGAATAAGGTCCCGATCCCGCCACCGATCGATGCCCTGTCGAGGCAGAGTGTGGCCCACACGCGGTGTGACCCCCGGCCATACCCTGTAAGCGAGTTTGCGCCCGCGATAGCGCCAGACGCCCCGTTGCTCGGCGGGCACGTGAAGGCATCAGGATGCGCCCTTGCGATCCTCGACCTCGTGAATGTTTCCCGGCGGCGGCGGACCGTCCTTGCCCCGGCCAGTCGCCTTGTCGCTACCGTGCGGATCGGTTGCTGCCCGCGGTGCCTTCCCCTTGGCGGCGGGCGGCTTGATCATCTCGTTTTCGACTTCGTGGTTCTTTGGACGATCCCCGGGCTGGCGGGACTGGCTATCGCTCATGTTCCATCTCCTCGAAAAAGTGCCGAACTGCGGCGCCTCTTCCTGTCCCTAACCGGCACGAAGCCTGAGACGTTCCCGCGCCCCCGGTCGCGGCAACTGCATCCTCAAGCCCGATCCCGGTCAAAGCGACAGATCAAATGTTCCAATTTATCGAAATATAACAAAGATTTTATGCGACTTTTCAGAAATCCTGATCTTCGCCAGAAGGCTTGTCAGCGGCTGACACCAAGGCCCCGCTCCAGGGCTCTGCCCCACCACACATCTTTGAAGGAATTTCCCCATGGCATACGTAACCACCCAAGACGGCGTCGAAATCTTCTTCAAGGATTGGGGCCCCAAGAATGCCCAGCCGATCGTCTTCCACCACGGCTGGCCGCTCTCCTCGGACGATTGGGATGCGCAGATGCTGTTCTTCCTCTCCAAGGGCTATCGCGTCGTCGCCCATGACCGCCGCGGCCATGGCCGCTCGGAACAAGTGAGCGAGGGTCATGACATGGACCACTACGCTGCCGATGCCGCCGCAGTGATGGAGCACCTCGACCTGCGCAACGCCATCCACATCGGCCATTCGACGGGCGGCGGTGAAGTCGCGGCCTATGTCGCCCGCTACGGCATCCCGCAGGGGCGCGTCGCCAAGGCCGTGCTGGTCAGCGCCGTACCGCCGATCATGCTCAAGACCGAGCGCTATCCGGGCGGCTTGCCGATCGAAGTGTTCGACGGTCTGCGCGCCGGGCTTGCCGCCAACCGCTCGCAGTTCTTCCGCGACGTTGCCGCCGGCCCGTTCTATGGCTTCAACCGCGACGGCGCCGATGTGAAGCCCGCCGTGATCGACAACTGGTGGCGCCAGGGCATGATGGGCAGCGCCAAGGCGCACTATGACGGCATCAAGGCCTTCTCGGAAACCGACCAGACCGACGATCTGAAGGCGATCACGGTGCCCACGCTGGTGCTCCACGGCGATGACGATCAGGTCGTGCCCTACATGAATGCCGGCGTGCTTCAGGCAGAGATCCTGCCGGATGCGACACTCAAGATCTACGAGGGCTTCTCGCACGGCATGCTCACCGTCAACGCCGACACCATCAATCCCGACCTGCTCGCCTTCGTGCAGGCCTGAACGATAGAATGGCCTCCGGGACGCTGATCGCTATCCCGGGGGCTTATCTAACGAGACGCATACGCCCTTAGCGGCAGCGCGACGCGCCGCTTATGTTTCAACGCCTCCTCCGGCTTGCCCAGCGGCCCGCACAAAGTACAATCGCCACATTCAGGATTATGCCGGCGACTATCACAGCAATTGCCCCGACCATCCCCGGATCGCCGAGATGCGGGAGGAGTAGCGTCCACGGGAGAGCCAGCAGCAGCACGAAGACCCCGCTAAGCGGATCGTCCGAAACCCCGAACCAACCATGGGAACTCGCCGGGATCAGCAGGAACGCCGAAGCGCAAAGCAGCACGTAAAACACCGAAATGCCGATGGCCCATTTCATCGTTTGCCCTCGCATCTGCCAACTGGAATGGGTTCTGGGCCGGGTCGCGGCACTGCGTGCTACGATCCGGCTCTTCTCCGTCACTTCTTTCCGATTTCGTCCCATTGCTCCACCCGGCCTTCAGCGCGCCCGGTGCACGAGACCTTGCGGCCGTAATTGTCTGAGAGGATCACTTCCCAGAAACCGGGCCGCAGCGCGCTTACCGTGCCCATTTTGCCATTGGGGCCAAATGCATCCTGGCAGGCCTTGATGGCGGCAGCGCGGCCGCCGGACTGTCCGCTGCCACTGGCGCCGGGCTGGCAGCGATAACGATCTGCCTCTGAAACATCGGGCGCGTTGCAGTCGAACCCTTGCGATGCGCTTGCGTTACCGCTTTTCCCGCATTGCTGCGGCGTCGCGGTGTCGATCCGCGCGACCCGGCCGTTGCCGATCGAGACCGCTGCACAGGTGCGGCTCGAACCATTCCACCAGAATTGCGTGCCTTGCGCGCGGGCCAGTTCAAAGCCGCGATTGGACATCTCGTTGTCAAGCGAACTGCCGCGCATACCCACCAGATCGGCTAGAGCGGCGGGCGGCTTCGCCTGGGCCAGCCCCACGGCGCCGACCGCCAGCGCCAACCCGCCCATCACCATGTATCTGCTCTTACCCATCGGAATTCTCCTGCTGGAAACAAGGCAAGTAGTCTTCTTGTGCAAATATCGGCGATATTGGCCACGCGGCGGTCATGGTCGCGATAGTGGGTCTGGCCGGCGTCGCGCCCCATTTGTCGCCTTCCATAGCATCAGATTCATCACATCGCAGACCGTAAAGCTACCGCCTTGGCGTGCGAAGTAACGAAGCATCTGCGCGTCCGTCAGGTCAGTCCATACCCAAAGACCAGGCATGGCCGAACTGCAGGTAGAAGACGGCCCCGTCCGGTCCATAGGCGACATCCACCCCGGCATCGAAACCCAGCTTGCGCGCGAGGCGATAGCGAAAGCCGGCGCCGCCCGCCCAGATGCCACCCGAATCCTTGTAAATCCGTTTGCTGCCCGCATCCGTCGTCCCAAAGCCGCCGAAGGCAAGCACAGACCAGCGCGGGGTCAATTGCCATGTCGTTTCGAATTCGGAACTGACGGCGCTCATACCTTGATATCGCATGGCTGGAACGCCGCGCAGATCGACGGCAGGTGCGAAAAAGACAGGAAAATCACCGCGAATGGCCTTCAGTTCGAACTTCATCCCAAAGCGCAGATTGGATGTGAAGTGATCGAAGGAATAGGTTTCCAGGCTGTAGGTTTCATAGTTCCGGTCACTGCCGAAAGCGCTCCGGTTGAATTTTCCTTCGATATAGGCGTTGGTTCCCTTGGTGGGCGTCAGGGTATTGTCGCGGCTGTCGAAGTGAAAGCCAAAGCCCAGCGCGCCTGTGTGCAGGGTGTGGTTGAAGTTGTCCGAAAAGTCGTCGGGTAGCCCGGAAATATCCAACTTTGACTTGAGCTTCCGGAAATCGAACAGCGGTCCTGCGGAGAAGCGTTCGTCGCCGAAATGCCAGAGTGCGGATCCCAGGATGCCGTAGTCGTAGTGGTTGGTATATTCGACGCCGCCGGGTGCGAAAGCGGGATAGGAATCCAGGGTGATTTTGCCGTGGCCAATACCGAACCGATAATTGAGCCGCCCATCGATGGCATAACCCGATTGAAAATAGCCGATGCCCTTCGAACCGTTACCGGTCTTGAAGGCCCCCACGATGTGCTTGGTCACTTGTCTGGGACGGTCCGGGTGCACCGAGAGGAAGGCGGCCGCCAACCCGAACCCACCGTCCACCGCAGGCTCTGTGATGATGATCGGAACGGGTATGAAACCGCCCTTGGCAAGGAAATTGGACAAGTCCAATCCGTGATCCTGCTCATCAATGAAGCGACTGAAGAAGCCGGTTTTGTGCGGCTGCGTTGACGAGTCTTCAGGCGCAGCGGCATCCGGCGGTTGCACCTCGGAGGTGGCGGCGATTACCGGCTGCGAGGCATCCGTTTCCTGCGCACGCAAAGGCGAAGCGATACCGGCCAGGATGATACTGCCACCCAACACCGCAACCGTGCGAAATTTCCTACCAAGCAAATCGTGGCGCACCCGCATCCCCTGTCGTCAACGACAAAAGTTTTGCCGGTCGAAACGCTAAGCGGGCGCAAATACGCGCGCTATTGGGACATTCCCCGTCTTCACCGCGATTGAACCCCTAGAGCAGTTTTCGGTTGGCCGCATTTTCCGAGTCATCAGATGATTCCATCTGATTAGAAAATGCTCTATGTCGACCGCGCCGGTCAGAACATCGCGCGCACACCGAAAACCGCCGAAACGCCGGACACACCCTCACCCGCAGCCCGCGCAATTCGGGCGGTTCCGCCAAGCTTACGCTCCCAATTTACGCCCACATAAGGCGCCAGCGAGCGGTTGCGTTCATAGCGAAGCCTTGCCCCCATTTCGAGGCGCTCGAAGCCTGCGCCGACATTCAGCGCCGGTACGTCCTGAAACGCAAAATCCACCTCGGCCTCGGGCTCGACCACCAGCGACTGGGTGATGCGCTGGGTATAGCCTGCCTTGCCGCGTGCATGAACATCGCCCTTGTTCGAAACGAGCAACTGGCCTTGCAGTTCGAACCAATAAGGCGCCAGCCCCTCGATGCCGACCAGTGCATAAGTGCGCTGCGGATCGGGGCGGAAATCCTGCCTCATGCCGAGTTGCAAGTTGAACCACGGATCAAGGGCGTGACGCCAGTAGGCTCCCAGTTCGATGCGCTCGGCCCGCTCGCCGAACGTGCCCTCGCCCTCACTGGCGAGCACGATCCGGTCGATATCGCCGCCGTACCATGCCTGCCCTTCCCAGCCGAAGCCGTCTCCGCCCTTGCCGGTGCGGAATTCCAGTTGATCGACCTGAAGCGCCAAGGTGTTGAATGTCATCTCCTTCACCATCGCCGCGCGCGAGGCCGCCATGCGGTCGGGCGCAAAGAACCGCTCGGCGGGATAGTCTGTCGGCACCGGCGGCGGCGGCGCGTTGCCCGGCTCGTCGAAGGCAGTGCTTGCGGGCACGGCGTGGGCGGAATGATCCATGCCCTTCATGTCCGGCGCGCTCATGTCCATGCCAGACATGTCCATCTGTGAATGGTCCATGCTGCCATGATCCATTCCGGCATGTTCGTCGGCCTGCGTCGGTGTGGAGCCGGGCTCTTGTGCCTGCACGGCCAAAGGGGAGGTCGCCAGCAGCAGCGAGGTGAGGACCGGGAAGAGGCGTCCCATCAGGCTTCTCGCTCCTGGCGCACCGTCACCACGCGCATCATTCCAGCGTGCATGTGCAGAAGCATGTGACAGTGGAAGGCCCAGTCGCCCTCGGCATCGGTGGTGAGATCGAACGAAGCCTTGCCGCCCGGCAAAACGTTGACAGTGTGCTTGCGCGCCCGGTTCCCAGGTTCTCCGCTGACCAGTTCGAAGAAGTGGCCATGGAGGTGGATCGGGTGCGGCATCATCGTGTCGTTGATGAGATTGACGCGCACGCGCTCGCCCAGCCGGAAGGGGATCGGCGCCGGATTCTCCGACATCGCCTCGCCGTCCATGGACCACATGTAGCGTTCCATATTCGCGGTCAGATGCACGTCGATCTGGCGGCTCGGCACGCGCGGATCGGGATTGGGATCGCGCGAGCGCAAGTCCGCATACGTCAGCACGCGGTGATCGACGCTTTCCAGTCCAGTCGGGCGGTCGGCAAGCCGGTCTACTGGCATTGGAGAGAGCGTGGCGACGCCCGGCCCCATCTTCACGCCCGGCGCGACCGAGGGATCGCGCATCGACATCGAATGGCCGCTCATGGAACTGTTGGCAGGCTTGCTGAGGTCGATCTCGCCGCCCTCGCCCATGTCCATGCCGCTCATGTCCATACCCATGTCGCGCATGGTGAGCACAGGCCGTTCGCGCAATTTCGGTGTCTCGCCAACAAGGCCCGCCCGCTGCGCCAGTGTTGCGCGGACGAGGCCGGAGCGGTCGATGGCCTCTGCAATCACTCCGTAGCTTTCCGCCGAGCCGGGTTCGACGATGAAGTCATAAGTCTCGGCAATCGCGATCTGCACTTCGTCGGTCTCGATCGGCTGCACGGGATTGCCGTCCGCTGCCACCACGGTCAGCGGCAGCCCGGGAATACGGAAGTTGAAGTTCGTCATCGACGAGGCATTGATGACGCGCAGGCGCACTTTCTCGCCCGGCGCGAACAGGCCGGTCCAGTTCTCGGCATTGCCGTGGCCGTTGACGAGGAAGCTGTAAGTCGATCCGGTCACGTCCGAGATATCGGTCGCGTCCATGCGCATCTTCGCCCAGCCAAGACGGTCGGCCAGCGACTGGTCCTTGCCGGCCAGCAGCCCGGAAAGCGTCTGGCGCTGGCGGTTGAAGTAGCCACCCATCATCTTCAGACGGCGCATCTGCTCATGCGGATGGATCGAGCTCCAGTCCGACAGGACCAGCACATGCTCGCGGTCCCAGGCGATCGGATCGGGGCCGGCGGGATCGATCACGATCGGGCCGAACAGCCCTTCCGCCTCCTGCATCCCGGAGTGTGAGTGGTACCAGAATGTGCCTGAATGGGTCAGGGGGAACTCGTAGACGAAGGTCTCGCCCGGATCGATGCCGGGGAAGCTGACACCCGGCACACCGTCCATCTGGAACGGCACCAGCAGCCCGTGCCAGTGGATCGAGCTCTGCTCCTTCAGATTGTTGGTGACGGCGATGCGCACCGTCTCGCCTTCGCGCAGGCGCAGCAGCGGCGCGGGCAGCGTGCCGTTGACGGTTACCGCATGGCCCGAACGCCCGCCGGTCGCAAAATGGCTCTCGCCGATCTGCAGCGCGATGGAGTTGCCGGTAAGAGCGCCGGAAACAGTGCGTGCATGGACGATGCCCGACGTCCCGCTCTTCGCCCAGGCCGGGAACAGCCCGGCTACTCCAAGACTTCCGGCAAATGCGCCGCCAAGGGCAAGCACACGTCTACGCTGGAACAGGGGGCGACCGGAGATATCATGCGACGTCATGCAGGGGATACGGTTGCGCCGCGCCCATCCCTCGGCAAGGCACGATAAAATCGGTCATCATGATATTCGGCGTCGGTCCCGCCCCTCGCACACTTGGGGCCTTCGCCGTGCGGCAGGCGCGGTCTTCAGTTCACCTGTCGGCGATGCGCCGACCGCTCATCTGAACGACAGATCGCGCTTCTTCCACCGCGTGGCGATCGCGGCGCGCGCCGGCCTTGCGTAGCCGGCTTTCGTGCTCTGTTCGATGAGTTCTGCCGCTCTCGCAATCGGATCCCCGGCTGCCAGTTTCACGTCGCCGTTCTCGTCCCAGTCCAGGCCATCCAGCGCCTGCTGCGCACGCGCCCTTTGCGCCGTTTTGTACCGGTCGTGGCGGTGGAAAGCCCGATCTATCCCGCCAAGAATATCGCAATCGGGCGAAATCACATCGCCGAATTGCCACATGGCATAATCGGGATTCCCCTCCCATCGGGCGTCATGCGCATTGACGAACAGACATGGGCGCGGCTGGACGAGAAATTCGTAGACCTGGCTGCTGACGTCCCCCAGATAGAGATCGGCGCCAAAGGTATAGGTCATGTCGATGGAACGTCGCGATCCCAGATCGACGATCACGCGGCCCGGCACGGCCAGCGCCTTCAGCGCCTCAAGCCGGGCATCATCCCACTGTTCCGCCAGCCTGACATGGGGCGCGACGACCAGATTGTACCGGCCATCGGCGAGAACCGCCTCGACAAGGCGGGCAGTGAAATCGCCTGCCGAGGACAACTTGCAGTTGAAGTGGGGATTGTAGAGAATGATCGGGCGACTGTCGTCGAACAGGCGCGGCCGCTGCGCTTGCATGCGAAGGCTTGCGGCAATTTTCACGGGGCCGGCGGCTGCGCAGTTCTGTTCGCTGACCAGTCCTTCGCGCAGCAACCTGTCGCGATCCTTCCGACCGGCAACCACCACGTAGTCGAAAAAGCGGAACCGCTTTTCGAAGCCGACGGCGCGATCCCCGGCGCCATGCGGAATGTGGATCAACTTGCCGCAGCGTCCCGGCAGACGCTTCAGGAGAGTGGAAGTCCGTTCCGCACAGAGAATCGCGTCGGCAGCGCGAATGCGATTGGCCCAAAACAGAAGGCGGGAAAGCTTGTCGAGCCTTTGGGGCATGTGGCTGCCAAGCCAGGAAGGCAGATCCATGGCCACGACCTTCGGCAAAGGGTATCCCACGCCGTCCGCAATGGCCTTGACCTCGCAGATATCGTCGGCATGGGGCACGAAGACCGTCACGTCGAAGGAACCCCGGCGTTGCAGCTCGAAAGCGACAGGCAAAAAGTGCGCGAATTGATGCCGCCCGCCGATGGCGGGGACGTGCAAGCGACGCTTCATGGGATCAGCCTTGCATATCGAGGCGCCGATACGGGAATTGCCCGTAACCAACAGCGCATTCGTGACTCACGCCGAAAGCGATCAGCAAATCACCGGGGCACAGCCCCTTAAGTCCAAGATCGGGCCCACCGGCCACACACAACTCCACAATTCTAGCGACCTGTTTGTTCGTTAATTAAAGCAGCGAGGGCGCAACTGTCCAGAGCGAGCCCATCCGCTTTGGCTCAACATGGCCTATCAGGCGCACATTGCGCGGATATTTCTGGCGCGTGACAATTCCCCCGTCCCCGCGTCGCACGGCCTATTAGGAAGCCATTGGAGCGGGCCTTTCGGACAGGGCCTGGGCATCGCTTTCCCAAGGCGGGATGCCCCGGAACGCGTCGGCAAGGAAATCTACCATAAGCCGCACTTTGGCAGAAAGATGCCGCCGGCTGGCGTAGAGGGCGAGGATGTCGATATCCGGAAGGTTCCAGCCGGGGAGCAACGGCAGCAGGGCACCGTCACGCAGATCCTCACCGATCAGGAAACTTGGCTGCCAGGTGATCGCCTCGCCCGCCAGCGCCACGGCGCGCGCGGTATCGCCGCTATTCGTGCGCAGCCGCGTTCCCACGCGCAGCCGCGTTCCCACGCGCACCCGCGTTTCAACGCCGGCATCGTCGAGGAAGGTCCAGATATCGGGTTCCGGCGCATATCCATAGATTACACAGGCATGGTCGGCGAGTGCAGCAGGATCCCGAGGTGTGCCGTGCTTCGCAAGATAAGCCGGAGAAGCGCAGAGGACATTGCGCGACGTTGCCAGTTTGCGGGATACATAGCTTTGCGATCCGCCACGCGAAATGCGGATGCCGAGGTCGAAACCTTCCTCGACAATGTCCACAACGCGGTCGGTCAGCGCGATGTCGAGTTCGACTTGCGGATGCAAAGCCATGAAGCGCGGCCACAGCGGGGCCAGATGGCGCATGCCGAAGACGAGCGGCGCGTTGATCCGCAAGCGACCGCGCGCCCCGGCGGCGCTGGCGGTCGCGGCGGCCTCCGCCTCTTCGACATCGTCAAGAATGGCGCGGGCGCGCTCGTAAAGCGCCTCGCCTGCCTCGGTCAGCGAGACGCGGCGCGACGTACGGTTGAGCAGGCGCGTGCCGAGATGCCCCTCCAGTTCCGAGACATAACGGGTAACATTGGCCGGAGAGGTATCAAGCGCATCGGCGGCGCGCGCGAAGCCGCCACGCGAACCACGGCGGCAAACACTTCATAGGCACGCAAACGGTCCATAAGCCAATCCTTCAGCTTTCCTGAATGAATGCCCCATCTTCTGCCCATCGATCAAGGATCGATTGAAGCATAGATGGATACCTGTCGCCGACGCGATGGACGCCGGCCCCATACAAGGAGCTTTGAAATGAACCGTCTTTCCAACAAGTTCGCACTCGTAACCGGAGCAACCAGCGGAATCGGCCTCGCCACGGCCCGCCGCTTCATCGAAGAAGGCGCCACCGTCGCCATCACCGGCACCAGCGAGGAAAAGCTGGCCGCCGCCAAGGCCGAACTGGGCGACGTGCTCACCATCCGCGCCGATGCCGGCGACGTTGCCGGACAGGCGGCGATCGCGGAGGCAATCCGCGCAGCGTTCGGCCAGTTGGACGTCCTTTTCGTCAACGCCGGCGTGGCCGACTTCCGCCCGCTCGAAAACTGGGATGAAGCCGGCTTCGACCGCACATTCGCGGTCAATGTGAAGGGCCCGCTGTTCCTGGTACAGGCGCTGCTGCCGCTGTTCGGCAATCCGGCCTCGATCGTTCTCAACGGATCGATCAACGCCCGTCTCGGCAAGCCCAACTCGATCGTCTATGCCGCCTCCAAGGCTGCGCTGATCTCGCTTGCCCGCACGCTTTCCGGCGAACTGATCGGACGCGGCATCCGGGCCAACGTCGTCAGCCCCGGGCCGGTCACCACGCCGATCTATGGCAAGCTGGGCCTGTCCGATGCGGATCTCAGCGGCATGAAGGACTATCTGATCGGCGCCATCCCGGCGGGCCGCTTCGGCGAACCCAATGAAATTGCCGAGGCCGTGGTCCACCTTGCCTCGGACGAGAGCCGCTACACCGTCGGCAGCGAATTGATCATCGACGGCGGCATGAGCAATATCTGAAGGAAAACCGGCGGCGCTCCATCGGGGCGCCGCCCCTTCTCTCTTTCAAGGAGACGAACGATGCGCATGGATTACAACCGGGCAGCAGCGAACGGCATGAAGGCGCTGGGCGGCCTCTATGGCTACATCATGACCAGCGGCTTGCCCAAGACGCTGGTGGACCTTGTCTACCTGCGTGTCAGCCAGATCAACGGCTGCGCCTATTGCATCGACATGCACAGCCGCGATCTGATCAAGGACGGCATGGCGCTGGAAAAGCTGGTGCTGGTGCCGGCCTGGGCCGAAAGCGACCCACTGTTCGATGCGCAGGAACGCGCGGCACTGGCCTGGGCGGAAACGGTCACCCGCGTTGCCGAAACGCACGTGCCCGATGCGGCCTATGAGGCAGCGGCGCAGGTCTTCGACGAGAAGCAACTGGCCGACCTCACCCTCGCGATCGGGTTGATGAACACCTACAACCGGATGGCCATCAGCTTTCGTGCGGAACCGCAGGCGGCCGCAAATGCTCGGGGCCAGTCCTGAACAGCCTGCCGCCTCCCATCACGATGCCATGGTCCCGTAGCCCCCGAACCGGGAATGCGACGGGATCATGGCATTGAACGGCATGATTTATATGGCATCCGGCACCCAGTTGATTTAACCCATGGGCCAATCGTGCGCTGTGCAGCCTGAAATATACAGGGAGCCCAAGCTTATGATGCCCAAGCGGAACCTTCTTGATCAGGTTGTCTGGCCTTCGGATTTGCGCGCGTTGCGGCCGGATCAACTGCCGCAACTGGCTGACGAACTTCGGCAGGAAGTGATTTCTACGGTCGGAGTGACCGGGGGACATCTGGGATCGGGCCTCGGCGTGGTGGAACTGACCACCGCCATTCACTACGTATTCAATACGCCGGACGACAAGCTGGTGTGGGACGTCGGGCATCAATGCTATCCCCACAAGATCCTGACCGGGCGGCGCGATCGCATCCGCACCTTGCGCCAGGGCGGCGGCCTCAGCGGGTTCACCAAGCGGGACGAGAGTCCCTACGACCCCTTCGGCGCGGCCCATAGCTCCACCTCGATCAGCGCCGCGCTGGGGTTCGCCGTCGCCAGAAAGCTGAGCGGTCAGCCGGGCAAGGCCATCGCCGTCATCGGCGACGGATCGATGTCCGCCGGCATGGCCTACGAAGCGATGAACAACGCGCGGGAGGCGGGCAATCGGCTGATCGTCATCCTCAACGACAACGACATGTCGATCGCGCCGCCCGTCGGCGGGCTGTCCGGCTATCTGGCGCGGCTGGTGTCCAGCCGCGAATTCCTTGGCCTGCGGGATATCGCCAAGCGGCTGGCCCGCAAGCTGCCCCGCCCGCTGATGATCGCCGCGCGCAAGACCGATTCCTACGCGCGGGGCATGGCGATGGGCGGAACCCTGTTCGACGAATTGGGCTTCTATTACGTGGGCCCGATCGACGGGCATGACCTCGACCAGTTGATCCCGATCCTTGAAAACGTCCGCGACGCGGCGGAAGGCCCCTGCCTCGTCCACGTCGTGACGAAGAAGGGCAAGGGCTACGCCCCGGCCGAAGCCGCAGCCGACAAGTACCACGGGGTGCAGAAGTTCGACGTCATCACCGGCGCGCAGGCCAAGGCACCGGCCGGGCCGCCCAGCTATACCGGTGTCTTCGCGCAGGCCCTGATCGCCGAAGCCCAGCGCGACGGGACTGTCTGCGCGATTACCGCCGCCATGCCGGCCGGCACCGGATTGGACAAGTTCGCCAAGGCCTTCCCCGATCGCACGTTCGACGTCGGCATCGCCGAGCAGCATGCGGTGACGTTCGCGGCGGGTCTGGCCGCGCAGGGCATGCGCCCGTTCTGCGCGATCTATTCCACCTTCCTGCAGCGCGCCTACGACCAGGTGGTGCACGACGTGGCGCTCCAGAAGCTGCCGGTGCGCTTCGCCATAGACCGTGCCGGTCTGGTCGGCGCCGATGGGTCGACCCATGCGGGCAGCTTCGATGTCACCTATCTTGCCACCCTGCCCAATATGGTCGTCATGGCGGCGGCCGACGAGGCGGAGCTGGTGCACATGGTGCATACCGCCGCGCTGCACGATACGGGGCCGATCGCCTTCCGCTATCCGCGTGGGAACGGCACTGGCGTTCCCCTGCCGGAAACGGCGGAGCGGCTGGAGATCGGCAAGGGCCGCGTGATGCGCGAAGGGCGCCATGTCGCCATCCTGTCGCTGGGGACCAGACTGGAAGAGGCGCTGAAAGCGGCCGAAACGCTGGACGCGAAGGGCCTTTCCACCACCGTGGCCGACCTGCGCTTCGCCAAGCCGCTGGACGAAGCGCTGATCCGCAAGCTGCTGCTGACGCACGACGTGGCCGTGACGGTCGAGGAAGGCGCGATTGGCGGTCTGGGCGGCCATGTGCTGACCTTGGCCAGCGATCTGGGACTGGTCGATGCCGGACTGAGGATCCGCACCATGCGGCTGCCGGATGTGTTTCAGGGGCAGGACAAGCCCGAAAAGCAATATGCCGAAGCCCGGTTGGACGCGGCCGCGATCGTGGAAACGGTGCTCGCAGCCTTGGGGCATGAAATCCCCGGCTATGGACGGACGCGTGGCTCCGTCAATCCGTAAGCCGCCCTCACTTTTGATGCTCCGGCCAGCAGTGCCCCGAACGGCATTGCTTCTTTGCCTGATGCCCGGATTGCTGGCGGCCTCGGCGCCGGCCGGGGCTGTACTGACCATCGATGTCGGCAATGTCCGCGTCTCCAATGGGCGCGTCCATGTCGATATCTGTCCGGAGAGCCGCTTCCTGAAGGACGATTGCCCCTATTCGGCCGAAGCACCGGCACAGGCCGGCGTTACGCGGGTCATCGCCCGTTCCGTTCCGGCCGGGCGCTATGCCGTGCAGGCGTTTCTGGACGAGAACGGCAATGGCAAAGTGGACCGCGCTCTGCTGGGCATTCCCAAGGAAGGCGTCGGCTTCTCAAACGACGCGAAGATCACGCTCGGCCCGCCCAAATTCGCCGATGCGGCCTTCACCTATGACGGCGGCGCGCAAACGATCCGCTTCAGCCTGCGCTATTTCATGGGCGCCAGGGGCCCCGGCGGGCATTGAGGCACCTTTCGCCATCCGCGCTCGTCTTCGCAAGCATCCGCACACCGTGGGTGACGCTGCTGCTGGGCCTGATCCTCACCGGACTGGCACTGTTCATCGTGACCGATCGCATCGCGATGACCACCGACACGGCGGCGCTGATCTCTCCCAAGGTCGATTGGCGGCAGCAGGAACAGCGGATGGAAACCGCGTTTCCGCAATTGCGCGACAACATGCTCATCATCCTCGATGGCGAAACGCCGGAACTGGCGGAAGACGCAGCCGCCCGGCTTTCCGCCAGCCTGAGCGGCGACAAGGCGCATTTCCGTCTGGTCACGCGGCCTGACGGGGGCGATTTCTTCGCCCGCGAAGGCCTGCTGTTCGGATCGGTGGAAGACGTGCGCAGTGCCACCCAGTCGATGATCGACGCGCAGCCGATGCTCGGGCCCCTCGCCGCGGACCCAAGCCTGCGCGGCGTTACGGTTTCGCTTTCCACCATGCTGGACGGCGTTGCCTCCGGAGAAATCCCCCTCAGCCGGATCGACAGACCGCTTCACGCTCTCAGCACCGCAATCGACGGTTCGCTCGATGGCAGGAACCCTCACTTTTCATGGCAAAGACTGTTCGCCGGCGAAGGCAAGGGATTGAGCCCGCCGACCCGGCGCCTGATCCTGACCCAGCCGGTGCTCGATCACGGAGCCTTGATGCCCGGCGAGGCGGCAAGCGCTGCCGTGACCAAGGCCGCCAAAGCGCTTGCCCTCGATCAGGCGCATGGCTTGCGCATCAGCCTTACCGGTGAAGTTCCTCTGGCCGACGAAGAGTTTGCGACGCTTCAGGAAAATATCGGTCTGGTCGCAATCGTCATGATGGCGGCGATGTTGCTCACCCTCTGGCTCGCGACCCGGTCGGTGCGTCTGGTCGCGGCGATCATGATCACCATCCTGTCCGGCCTGATCGTCACCAGCGCCGTCGGCCTGCTGGCGATCGGACGGTTCAACCTGATCTCAGTCGCTTTCATTCCCCTTTTCGTCGGCCTGGGTGTCGATTTCGGCATCCAGATCTGCGTGCGCTTCAATGCCGAGAGGGTTGCCGGCGCCGCTCCGGACGCGGCCTTGCGGCAGGCCGCCGTGGCACTGGGCGCACCGCTGCTGCTGGCGGCGGGGGCCATCTTCCTGGGCTTCGGCGCGTTCCTGCCCACTGCTTACGTCGGCATTGCCGAACTGGGCGTGATCGCCGGCCTTGGCATGATCGTGGCCCTGCTGTTCAGCCTGACGGTGCTGCCCGCGCTGATCCTGCTGCTGCGCCCCGGCACGCCCCGCGGTGACGTGGGCTTCAAGGCGCTTGCCCCGGTCGATCGCTTGCTGGAGCGCAAGCGCAGCGCGGTATTGTGGGCTTTCGGCCTGGCCATGGCCGCCGGCATCGCTCTGCTGCCCTGGGCCGTATTCGACTTCAATCCGCTGGACCTGCGCGATCCCGATGCCCCCGCGATGCGCGCCTTGAAGGATCTGACCCGCGATCCCGATCGAACCCCCAACGTGATCGACGTGCTGGCAGCCAATCCGGCCGAGGGCCAACAGTTGGCCCAGCGCCTGTCGCGCCTGCCCGAAGTCGCGCAAGTCGTCTCGCTGGACAGCTTCGTGCCGGAACAACAGGATGCCAAGCTGGCACTGATCCAGGATGCATCGCTGCTGCTGGACCTGACGATCAATCCCTTCGATACCGCCCCACCGCCAAGCGATGCCGACTTGCGCAATGCCATCGGCGGTATGGAGACAAAGCTGCGCGAAGCCGCCGCCGCGCATCCCGGCGCCGATGGAAACGAGGCCCGCCGGATTGCAGCGTCCTTTCACCGGCTGGGCGTGGCATCGGCAAGCGAGCGCGCGGAGGTCAACACCATGCTTTCGCAACCGCTGGGCGTGATGCTCGATCAGATCAGACTGGCATTGCAGGCCGCACCCGTGACCCGCGAAACGCTTCCGCCGGATCTGGTCCGCGACTGGGTGGCGCCGAACGGGCTGGTCCGCCTGCAGGTGTTCCCCAGCGGGAATGCCAACGACAATGCGGTGATCCGCCAGCTCCGCAACGCCGTTGCGCAAGTCACGCCCGCGATTTCCGGCCTGCCGGTGGCGACCCAAGCCGCGGCGGGCACGGTCGCCGGCGCTTTCATTCAGGCGGGCATATTGGCCTTCCTGCTGGTCAGCGTGCTGCTGTTCCTGGTGCTGCGCGATGTGACGGAAGTGGCCTTCACCCTTGCCCCGGTGATCCTGTCCATCTTCCTGACGCTCGGCAGTTGCGTGCTGATCGGACAGCCCATCAACTTTGCGAATATCATTGCCTTCCCCCTGCTCTTCGGAGTGGGCGTGGCGTTTCACATCTATTTCGTCATGGCCTGGCGCAGCGGCGCGACCGGATTGTTGCAATCCAGCCTGGCCCGCGCGGTCATGTTCAGCGCATTCGCTACCGGAACGGCATTCGGAAGCTTGTGGCTATCCCGTCACCCGGGGACCGCCAGCATGGGGAAAATCCTGATGATTTCGCTGATCTGGACGCTGATCTGCGCATTGATCTTCGAGCCGGCTCTGCTGGGCCCTCCGCGCAAGCAGTCTGACCGCTAGTTCCCTGCAGGATCCTTCATCGGATCCCGCAACTCCGGCGCCTCGGATTGCTGGGCGGGCGCAGCCTGGCCCGCCGGATCGTTCAGCGGATCGCCCAGTTTCGATGGAGTATCACCCTTGTTCACCCGGTGATGCCCCCGGGTTTCCTCGATCTCTGCGGCGCGATTCTGCAGGTAGACCGACCGCAATGTCGCGTAAGGATCTATCGCATCGGCAAACAAGGTGCGCAGTTCCACATCCGCCTCGGCCCGCAGGTTGAAACCGTTCACCGCTCCCGTTGACAGCTGGTACTGCCAGGCCGTGAAGGGGCGGCCGACCGCTAGCGGCAGCAGGGCTTCATCGGCGGGCATGCTCACTGCATCGCGAAGCGTCGTCGGGCCGATGAACGGAATAAACAGGTAAGGACCGGATTTCACACCGTAAATCGCCAATGTCGTGCCGAACCCATTGGGCCGATGCGGCAAGTTGAAGTCCTTGTGTTTCGCTACGTCGATCACCCCGGCAAGGCCGAGCGTGGAATTGATCGTGAAACGCGCGAAAGTCTCTGCCGCCTTGCCCGGTTTCGCCTGCAACAGGAAGTTCACGAAAACGAAGGGTTCGGTCAGGTTGCTCAGAAAATTGCGAATGCCGGAACGGACCGGCTTCGGCACGATATGTTGGTAGCCCATGGCCACCGGGCGGTACAAAGCCTTGTCCAGCGCCTGATGGATGCCGAACATCGTGCGGTTGAAGCCTTCCAGCGGGTCTTTTTCCGCCTTGATGGCATCGGCTTCGATATCGTCGGCCGGCACGGCCGCAGCTGCGTCCGTGGTATCGTCAGAGGCAGGCCCCGTCTGGCCCTGCATGTCGATAATGACCACGGGCGGCGGCAGATCGATCTGCACCGGCCCGCCCGAATCACTCGCGAGCGGGGTAGCAAGGGCAAGTCGCCCCACCTGAACCGCGGTCTCATTTGGCGCGGGAAGATCGGCCGGCGACGCAAACAGCACTGCCGGCACGATCAGCGGGGTGATCAAAATTTCTCGCCCTTGGCTGCAATGGCATCCATGTGCGCGACCAGCGAAGCCGCCCCGCCCTTTTGCAATACCGAGGCGAAATCGGATCGCCGCGTGGCGATCTGGCTGATCGAATTGCGGTAGAAGACGTCGATGATCTTCCAGTCGCTGCCGTTTTGCCGCAGGCGATAGCTTATGGCGACAGGCGCCTGCTTGGGCACATTCAGCGTCGTGCGCACCAACCTGTCGCCGCCGCGCTGCTGAACTTGCGGATCCATGGTGAAACTTTCGCCGGACCAGGTATCAAAATTGCGGGCGTATTGAGAGATCGTCATACGGCGAAAACTGCGAACAAGCGCATCCTGATCGGCCGCCGCCAGACTTGTCCAGGTGGGACCGACGGCCAGACGGGTCATCAACGGCAGATCGAATGCCCGGTCCAACACCGGCGATAGCGCCGCCGTTCGCGCCTGCGGCGCGGCGCCGCTCTTCATCACCTTGATAAGATTGTCATTAAGTTGCTGCACTGTCGCGCGTGCCGGATCTACAGTCTGGGCCGCGGCGACAACCGGCGTCAGCGAGAAAAGCAGGCTCAGCGTTACAATCGGATGGCGCATTCAAGAACTCCGTCACTGGCGGATCGCGATCCCTCTGCGCCGACGGTGGTGCACCATCACCTGTCGCGATGGCAAGGACGAGCTGCACCCTCCTGCGACTTCCTTAGATTTATTCCGGTGTTACCGTCTCTTCGCTTTCCTCGATGCCACTAAACAAGTATCAGAGGGGCGATGCCATTCCCATGAGGGGAGATATCGGTGGTAACTCCGAATTCCGACCCAGGCGAACCGTTGCAGATTGTACTCGCCAACCCGCGCGGTTTTTGCGCTGGTGTTACTCGAGCTATTGAAATTGTCGAACGTGCGCTCGAACAGTTCGGCGCACCCGTCTACGTTCGGCATGAAATCGTCCACAACAAGCATGTTGTCGACCAGCTGCGTGGAAAAGGCGCGGTCTTCGTTGACGAACTTTCCGAAATCCCCCCCGGCGCGATGACCATATTCAGCGCGCACGGTGTCGCCCGCTCCGTGGAGGAGGAGGCGCGCGAACGCAGCCTGCCCACGATCGACGCCACATGCCCGCTGGTCACCAAGGTCCACTTCCAGGGCCGTCATTATGTGAAAGCGGGGCGCGCGGTGGTGCTGATCGGCCATCCCGGCCATGCCGAGGTCATCGGCACGATCGGCCAGATCGATGCGCCGATCCATCTGGTCTCGACATCCGAAGACGTCATGGCGCTGCCGTTCGATATCGATACGGCCATCGCCTATATCACCCAGACCACGCTCAGCATCGACGACACCCGCAGCGTGATCGCCGCGCTGCACGAACGTTTCAGCAACGTCGTCGGCCCCGAGGTCAACGACATCTGCTACGCCACGCAGAACCGCCAGACTGCCGTGCGCGAACTGGCGTCGGTAAGCGATCTGGTTCTGGTAGTGGGCGCCCACAACAGTTCCAATTCCATGCGACTGTGTGAAATCGGCACGGAAATGGGTGTCGAAAGCCATCTGATCGACGATGGCAGCGCGATCGATCCGCAATGGTTGGACAACGTACGCACGGTAGGCATCACCGCCGGCGCATCCGCACCCGACGAACTGGTGGACAGCGTGATCGCCGCGCTCAAGAAACTGCGCCCGGCAACGGTCTCCGAACTCGACGGAGTGAAGGAAACCATCCAGTTCCGCCTGCCGGCCGCCCTGCGCCGCGCCGCCGCCACGCAGGTGCGCGCCGCCGAATAGGAAGCATCCGATGACCCTGCCCCTGTCTCAGATTGCGCGGATCGGCGCCTATACTCTCAGCCGGCATATCAAGGGCGGGAAATATCCGCTGGTGCTGATGCTGGAACCCCTGTTCCGTTGCAATCTGGCCTGTCCGGGCTGCGGCAAGATCGATTATCCCGATTCGATCCTCAATCAACGCCTCAGCTACGACCAGTGCATGGCCGCGATCGAGGAATGCGGCGCCCCCGCCGTCTCCATCGCCGGGGGTGAGCCCCTGCTGCACAGGGACATGCCACGCATCGTGCAGGGCTTCATCGAGCGCAAGAAGCTGGTGATCCTCTGCACCAATGCCCTTCTGCTGAAAAAGAAAATCGGCGACTACCAGCCCTCTCCCTTCTTCACATGGTCCATCCATCTCGATGGCGACCGGGGGATGCATGACGAGGCCGTGGATCAGGACGGCACCTTCGACGTGGCGGTGGAAGCCATTCATCTCGCCAAATCCAAAGGCTTTCGCGTGCAGGTGAACTGCACCGTGTTCGACGGCGCGGATCCGGCGCGGCTAGCGGCCTTTTTCGATCAGATGGAAACGCTGGGCGTGGAAATCACGGTTTCGCCCGGCTATGCCTACGAACGCGCGGCGGACCAGGAGCATTTCCTCAATCGCGAACGCACGAAGCAGTTCTTCCGCGACGTGTTCAAGCGCGGCAAGGGCGGCAAGGCGTGGACCTTCACAAACTCACCGCTGTTCCTGGATTTTCTGGCGGGCAACCAGACTTACGAATGCACGCCCTGGTCGATGCCGCTGCGCACGGTCTTCGGCTGGCAAAAGCCGTGCTACCTGCTCGGCGAAGGGTATGTCGACACTTTCGCCGAACTGATGGAAGGCACCGACTGGGATCAGTACGGCGTCGGCAAGTACGAGAAATGCGCCAATTGCATGACCCATTGCGGCTTCGAAGGCACAGCCGCAACGGACGCGATCCGTCATCCGCTCAAGATGTTTGCCGTGGGGCGCAAGGGCGTTCGCACCGAAGGGCCAATGGCGCCCGACGTCGATCTCTCGCACCAGCGGCCTGCGGAAGACGTCTACTCATCCCACGTCGAGCGCGAACTCGCGAAAATCCAGGCCGCCGATCCCTCCGCCGCCAAACATGTCGCCAGGCGGGGCTGAAGCGGTCAGGAAGCCAGATCGGTCGGATCCAGCCGATCCAACCCGGCATCGACCAGCCGGCCATACCCCTGCGACAGTGCGTGCAGCGCTTGGCTTGCCTGCCGTCCGGTATGGACGAGCGCCGGCAATTGACCGGGCCGTAACGCCAGCGAGCGCAATACAGCCCCCAGGGCAAGCCCGCCATCGGGCCTCATCCCCACCAGGGCCGCAGGCGGCAAATCGTCGGCGACGCAATCGGCAATGGCGCGGATCGCCGCGAAAGGCAGTTGCTTTCGTTCGGCCACGCGCCGGGCGACATGGCTTTCCATGTCCGCAGCAAGGGCGCCGCTGTGCGCGGCCAGATCCCGCTTTTCGGCCGCCGTCGCCACGATAGTGTCGCTCCCGACGATTTTTCCTGAAATCGCTTGCGGCAAGTGCTTCAGCAGATAGGCGACAAGCATCGCATCGCCATCGACGACAAGATCGCCGCATCGCAGTTCAGGCGCGAGGCCGCCGGCAATTCCGCACGACAGGACGATGCCCGGCCGCGTCCCGGCCAGAGCTTCGAGCGCCCGCTCCAGCCGCGCGGCATCGCCGCCGCCTGCGACGACGAAGATGTTGCCACCCGGTCGGTGAAGCAGTTGCGCCTCGCGCTTCAACCCGCAGGCGACCAGCAGGGTCACATGCCAACCGTGACGTGACGCGCATTGGAGCGCTTGAGGTTGCGGTAGCGCGCCATGGCCCAGAGCGGAAAGTACTTCGGATAACCGTGGTAGCGCAGGTAAAACACCCGCGGAAAACCGCCGCCGGTATAGTGCTCCTGCCCCCATAGCCCGTCCGGCTCTTGATGCTCCACCAGCCAGGCGGCACCGCGTTCCACCGCTTCGCAGTCCACTTCCCCCGCCGCCATCAACCCCAGCATCGCCCAGGCCGTCTGCGATGCGGTGGACGGCGCCGGAGCGTGCCCCTTGCGATCCAGAGCATAACTGTCGCAATCCTCGCCCCAGCCGCCATCCTCGTTCTGGATCGCCTTGAGCCAGGCCACCGCGCGGGCCACCGCAGGATCCGCGGCATCCACTCCCGCCGCGTTGAAGGCGCAGAGCACGGACCAGGTGCCGTAGATATAGTTCACCCCCCAGCGGCCGAACCAGCTTCCCTCCGGCTCCTGTTCCCGGCGCAAGTAGTCGATAGCGGCGCCCATGCGGGGGCTGTCCAGCCCTTCGCCGAGCTGCGCCAGCATGGATACGCACCGCGCCGTGACATCGGCCGTAGGCGGATCGAGCAATGCGCCATGATCGGCGAATGGCAGGTTGTTGAGGTAGTCGTAAGTATTGTCGGCATCGAATGCCCCCCAGCCGCCGTTTTTCGACTGAAGGCCCACGGTCCACTCCACGCCCCTTTCGATCGGGGCGCGATCCGTCACTTGCGCGCGGTCCATCGCCATGACTACCACGGCCGTGTCGTCCAGATCGGGGTAATGATCGTTGTTGTACTGGAACGCCCAGCCGCCGGGGCGGACTCCTGGGCGTTCCTCTGCCCAGTCGCCCGCCACGTCCAGGATCTGGCGCGGCTTCAGCCAATCCAGCGCCGCTTCGGCGCGTGCCGAATTCGCCGCGCCGCCCGCCTCCATCATCGCGTGGCTGGCAAGCGCCGTGTCCCACACTGGCGAGACGCAGGGCTGGCAATAAGCCTCTTCCTCCTGAATCACGAGCAGGTTTTCGACCGACTGGCGGGCGATGGCGCGATGCGGGTGGTCCTCCGGATAGCCGAGTAGGTCGAACATCATCACGCTGTTCGCCATGGCCGGATAGATGGCGCCCAGGCCGTCCGCTCCGTTCAGCCGCTCCGTCACCCACGCGACGCAGGTGTCGATGCTGCGCTGGCGCAGCCTTGCCGGCCAAAGCCCTTGCCCCAGCTTCAGCAGCCGATCGAGCATGTTGAAACCCAGCGTCCAAAGCCACTTGGGATCGGCGGCTTGGGTCCGGCGCCGGGCGCTGCGTCCTGTATAGAGTTCGGCAACCTTGATGCCCTTCGGATTGCGGGCCAGCGGCTTGCGCGCGCAGAGCACCAGCAAGGGAACCACCACGGTCCGCGCCCAGTAGGACATCTTGGACAAATGGATGGGAAACCAGCGGGGCAGCAGGATTACCTCGGGCGGCAAATCGGGCACCGCCGACCATGGGCCGGCACCGAACAGGGCAAGCTGGATGCGGGTGAATACATTCGCGGCCTCCGCCCCGCCGGCATCCAATATGGCTTCGCGCGCGCGCAACATGTGCGGCGCATCGACGGGATCGCCGATCATCTTCAGCGCGTAATAGGCCTTTATGCTGGCGCTGACATCGAAGGCCCCGGCATGGAACAGCCCCCAGCCCTGATGGTCGGCGGACTGAATTCGGCGCAGATACCGGCCGATCTTGGCTTCCAGTTCGCCGTCCACCGGCTCGCCCAGATAGTGCCGCAGCAGCACATATTCCGCCGGGATGGTGCAATCGGCCTCCAGTTCGAACACCCAGTGCCCATCCGGTCGTTGCGCTTCGGCCAGAGCGGCTGCGGCCCGATCGACGACCGTTTCGATGTCCGTCATCGCAGGCGTGGAGGCAGCGCGCCTGGCCATCGTCATGCCTTGCCCCGTCCCGCAGGCCCACACCGCCCCACGGCTAGCCTAGCGGCCGTTTCTCCGGACCGGATGGCGCCCTCTATGGTCGCAGGCAGGCCGGTCTGCGTCCAATCGCCTGCCAGAAACAAGTTGCGAAGAGGGGTTTCAGCGCCCGGCCGCCGGGCATCTTGCGCTGGCGTAGCGGCAAAGGTCGCCCGCTTTTCCTTCACGATCTGCCACGGCGGAAGCGCTGCGGAAAAGCCATAGGCCTGCTGGATCTCTTCCCAGAACCGAACGGCCAGGGTCTCCCGATCCGTCTCCACAAGGGCATCGGCCGCTGAAACGGTGACGGAAATGCGGTCGGGAAAAGCGAACAGCCATTGCGCCGTTCCGCCCAGAACACCCATCATCGCAGGAGCGCCCACCGGCGGTGCTGCCGCGAAATGGGCGTTGACGATCGCATGAAAAGCATTGGGAACCGTCAGCTCCGGCAGCAAGGCGCCCGCAACGGTGGGCGGAACGGCGAGTATGACGATGTCGTCCGCATTCAGTGCTTCCGGTCCCTGGCCCCAATCCAGCGAGCGGACCCGCCCTCCCTCGATGCCCAAACCTCTCAGCCGGCGCCCCAGCGTCATCGACGCGCCCTGCGCGGCCAGCCAGCCCAGCGCCGGTTCGATGAAGGCCGCCGCCAGACTGGGATGCGCGATGCGCGGCAAACTCGCCCTTCCGCCGCGCAAAAGCGACTCCCGTATGACTGCTGCCGTCAGGCTGGCCGATCCTTGTTCGGCCGGCGTATTGAGGATGGCGAGCAGAACGGGATCGATCAGCCGCGACCACAAGGTTCCATCGGGGGCGATGCGGTCGGCCACGGTTTCTTTCGGCTTGCCGTAGATCAGTCTGCCCAGCGCAAAGTAGTCCGTGAGCGCCGTGCCCGGCACGCGGCGATGGCGGCTGAGCACCCACCAGGGCAAACCACCGTCGTTGATGCGTACTACCCATCGCTCACCGTTGTTGAGATCGACAAAGGGAAAATCGGCGTGATCCGGCCCGGCAAGAGGTTCCCGCGCGCCGATCGTGTCGCGAAAGCGACAGACGGCGTGATTGCCGGCAAGCACCAGATGGTTGCCGTTGTCGATGGTGAGGTCGATCTGCGGATCATGGTAGGAACGGCAACGTCCACCGGCCTGTGCGGCAGCTTCCATCACCTGAACGGCCATGCCTGCCTCGGTCAGACGAACCGCGGCCGACAGGCCCGCCAGCCCTGCACCGACGACGATGGCCCGGCCTGCCCTCACCCGGTCACCAACAATCGCCCCACGGTCAGGACCAGTCGCAGCTTGTTGGTGCGCACACGTTTGCGCGGCGGCGCCCAGCCCGTCCGGATCATCTGCCGCAGCAGCCGGGCATAGGCACTTTCCATCAGGCGGGGCGCTAGCAGCAGCCCGCGCGGGCGCGAAGCAAGCAGCCTGCCCGCTTCCTCGAAATGCCGCTGCGCCCGCGCGGCCAGCCAGCGCCCGGCCGGGTCCATGCCCGAATGGGCCGCCACCTGCAGCGCGGTCGCGGGGACGATCCCCGCCGCGGCAAGGGCTTCGGCGGGAATGTAGACACGGCCGATGGCGGCATCCTCGTCTATGTCGCGCAGGATATTGGTCAGTTGCAGCGCCCGGCCAAGGTGATGGGCCAGATCGAGCCCCGGCTCGCGATCCATGCCGAAGATGCGCACCGAAAGCCGGCCCACGGCAGAAGCGACACGATCGCAATAGAGATCCAGTTCCGCTTCGCCCGGCCAGCAAATGTCGCGCTCAACATCCATGGCCATGCCGTCGATCACCGCTTCGAAGTCGCGACGCTCAAGATCGAAACGATCGACGCCGGCGCGCAGGAAATTCGCCTGCCCGGCGTCTCGCCCGGCGTAAAGCGCGTCGAGATCGCAGCGCCAGCGATCGAGTTCTGCCGCCCGCGATGCGCGATCTCCCTGCTGGTCGTCGGCAATGTCGTCGACGATGCGGCAGAAGTCGTAGACCGCGAAAATGGCGCTGCGCTCCACCTTGGGCAGCACGCGCATGCCCGCGTAGAACGAACTGCGCGAGGCGCCGCCGGCGACGACGGCCTCGCTCATGCCGCCCTCCGCAGCAGAACCGGCAGCGCAGCGCCGGCGGCAAGGAACAGCGTTTCCGTCTTGCCGTGATGGACCCGCTCGCTGAGCGGATCGCGCTGTTCAAGGCGGTAGGTCAGGCTGCGGGCAAGCCGGTGGATCACAGCGACTTCCGCGGCGAGCCGCCGGTCGCGAATGCCGGCGGCAAACGCTGCGGATTGATCCAGCAGGCCGCGCGTCCGCCGCGCCAGATCGGCGATGATCGCACGCAGGGCCGGGCTACCCCGGTCGCCCTGCAAGTCAGCGATGGTCAAACCGGTATCGAGCGGAACGTAGACGCGATCGAGCATCCGATAGTCCTTCCCGCAGTCCTGAAGGTGATTGACGATCTGCAAGGCCGCACACAGCGCATCATTCGCAGGCCAAAGCGCCCGATCCTCACCATGCACGTCAAGAACGAAGCGCCCCACCGGCATCGCCGAATAGCGGCAATAGCCCATCAGGTCGTCCCAATCGGTATAACGCGTTACGGTGACGTCGCGGACGAAGGCGTCCAGCAGGTCATGCGCGTGGATCGGATCGATCCGCCGTGCCGCCATCGCATCGCGCAGCGCCATGGCTTCTTCCGTGCCCTCTCCATCCAGACCGCTGCCCATCCGCGCCAGCAGGGCGAACTTTTGCTCCGCCGTGGCGGCGGGATTATCCGCGATATCGTCCGCCGCGCGCGCAAAGCGATAGAATGCCATGATCGGCGGGCGGCAGTCCGGCCGGATCAGCAGGCTGGCGACGGGAAAGTTCTCGTCCCGGTGGCCCTTGCCCGATGCCAGATCAGTCGCTTCCATCAGCTTTCGGCTCCCGCCTGGGCCCGGCCCTTCCACATGCCGCCACGCCCGCGCGCATGTTGCCATGCCGACAGCACCGTGCAGCCCGCGTAGAAGGCCGCGATGGCCGGCAATGCCAGTCCCCAGAGCGGGCTAAGCCGATAGAAACGTAGCGTGGGCTGGAAAATCGCCGCCATCGCCAACCATGCGATCAAGCCTGACAAGCGCATCACCCCGTGCCCGAACAGGGCAAGCATGGGCGGCGCACCATAGACGATCAGCATTCCCGCCAATGTCGCCATCAGAATCCACGGAGAATAGCGCAGCTGGGCATAGGCAGAGCGTGAGATCATCGCCGCGACCGACCCGAAATCGTCATAGGGCCGAATGCTCACCGATCGATCGGTGAGCCCGAGCCAGACCGGCCCCTGTTGCTTCAGCAGGCCACCCAGCGAGCAATCGTCGATCAAAGCGCCCCGGATTGCACCTATGCCGCCCGCCCGCTCCAGCGCTGCCCGCCGCGCCAGCATGCAACCGCCCGCCGCCGCACCCAGGGTTCCCCGCCGGTTCACGCGCCCGAACGGATAGAGCATCTGGAAGAAGAACACGAAGGCAGGCACGAGCATCCGCTCGGCCAGCGTTTCGCAGCGCAGCCGCGCCATCAGGCTGACCAGCGACAGGCCGTTTGCTTCGCCCCGCGCGACCAGCGTGCGCAGCGTATTGGGTGCATGGGCGATATCGGCATCGGTCAACCACAGCCATTGCGGCACGGTGCCGGCCCGTTCGATGCCCTGCTCCATGGCCCAGAGCTTGCCCGTCCATCCGTGCGGCAGGGGCTTGCCTGCCAGCACTTCGACGCGCTGAGACCCCAGCGATCGGGCAATGGCGACGGTGCCGTCGCTGCTGGAATCGTCCACCAGAACGATACGGAACCGGCCTGGATAGTCCTGCGCGATCAGGCTGCCGATGGAACGGGCGATGACATCCGCCTCGTCTCGCGCGGGCACTACCGCCGTCACGTCCGGCCATCGCGCCGGCGGAAGGGGCAGGTCGCGATCGTCTCGCTCACGCGCCATCCAGAAACCGTCGCGCCCCACGATCAGGCCCAGCCAGATGGCCAGCACGGCCAGTCCGAAGCCTTGCCCGATCACTGGATCGTTCCCCGCTGCCGGAACCAGTGAACGGCATCGCCGATCGCCTGCGGCCAGGGCCGGGCAAGATAGCCAAGCTCACGCTCCGCCTTGGCCGAGCTGAAGAACATCCGATGCCGCGCCATACGCAGCGAATCGAGTGTCAGGAACGGGTCGCTGCCACCGGATAGCCGAGTGATCCCCTCGTTGATCCAGGCAAGCGGCACAAGCGGCGCACGCGGCAGGCGGACACGCGGCGGCCGTCGGCCTGTGTGGGTGGCGATCTCACCCAGCATATCGCCCAACATCACGTCCTGCCCACCAAGGATGTAGCGCTGCCCGACCTTGCCCTTCTCCATCGCCAGAACGTGACCGGCCGCCACATCATCGACATGCGCCAGGTTGAGCCCAGAATCGACGTATGCGGGCATCCTGCCCCTGGCTGCTTCCACGATGATCCGGCCCGTCGGCGTCGGCTTCACGTCGCGCGGGCCGATCGGCGTCGATGGCTGGACGATCACGGCGGGCAGCCCCTCCTGCGCCACCATCTGCTCTACCAGCCGCTCTGCCACCACTTTGCTGCGCTTATACGCGCCCACGGCTTCGGACGGAGTGGCGGCGGCCCGCTCGTCCACCGCGCCGGTATGGGACGGCTTCAGCGTGGCGACGCTGCTGGTGTAGACGATCCGGCCCACGCCTGCTTTCAGCGCCGCCTGCATCACGCATCGGGTGCCGGACAGATTGTTGCGGACGATCTCTTCGGGATCGCGGGCCCATAGGCGATAGTCTGCCGCGACATGGAACAGCATGTCCACGCCCTGCATGGCACGGCCCATGGCGGCCGCATCGCGGAGATCGCCTTCCACCAGTTCGCCGGGAAAATCCGCCAGGTTCACAGGCGAACTGCCGGACCGAACAAGCCCGCGCAGCCTGTAGCCACGGCCGTCGAGCGCCCGGGCGACCGCCGAACCTACAAAACCCGAAACGCCGGTAATGAGGATCAATCGATTGGATTCAGGCATTTCTGACCGAACATCCGAATGGTTGCCGACAGACTGTGCTATTCCTATTCCCGTGAAAGCAACTGGCAAGTATCTTTCTTGGGTTTCACAAGTTTTCCATTCGCCGGGTTCAGCGCTCGCTTTAAGGAAAGCAATGGCCGGATTGTCCATCGTGACCTCTGCCCTGGGCTGGGCCCTGCTGCTGGCGGCGGCAGCAGGCGCGCTTTACATGGTGGCTGCAACCCTGGCGCTCAGGCGCTTCCTGCATGCGCGGGGCGAGCCCCGGCCGGGAAACGAAGCCGTCACCATTCTGAAGCCGCTGCACGGCGCCGAGCCGCGCCTTGCCGACAATCTGGCAAGTTTCGTCGAACAGGATCATGAAGGCCCTGTCCAGATCCTTTGCGGCGTACAGCGGGCAGACGATCCCGCCATTCGTGCGGTGCGGGAGGTTCAGGCCCGCTACCCCCATGCCCGGATCGAACTTGTCGTCGATCCCGCGCATCACGGCGCGAACGGCAAGATATCGAACCTTACCAACATGATGAAGCACGCGTCGCACCCCACCGTGGTCCTGAGCGACAGCGACATCGCGGTGGACCGTTCCTATCTGTCCGGCATACTCGCCGCGCTTCGCAAGCCGAAAGTCGGTGCCGTGACCTGCCTCTATCGCGGGCGGGGAGACGCCGGCTTCTGGTCCGTGCTGGCCGCTGCGGGCAGCACATATCAGTTCCTGCCGAACCTCGCTTTTGCAAAGGCCCATGCCATGGCGACGCCCTGCATGGGATCGACGATCGCTCTGCGGCGCGAGACGCTGGATACCATCGGCGGCTTCGCCCACTTTGCGGACGTATTGGCGGACGATCATGCCATCGGGCAGGCGGTAGAGCGGCTGGGCCTTGCGGTGGAAATGCCGCCCATGCTTTTGACCCACGCCTTCGCCGATTCCGATTTTCGTGAACTCTGGCGTCACGAATTGCGCTGGGCAGCCACCGTACGCGGACTGGCCCCCGCAGGATATGCCGGGTCCTTCATCGCCATGCCTTTGCCGCTGGCGCTGATGGCCCTGCCCCTCCACCCCGTGCCCGCACTCGCGGTAATCGCCGTGACCGCAGCTGTCCGGCTATACACGAAGCACGTGGCAGACAGTCATGCCAAGGACGCTTCGGCGCCTTTTTGGATGCTGCCGTTACGCGATACATTGAATTTCGCGATTTTCTTTGCCAGCTTCTTCGTCCGGTCGATTGATTGGCGCGGAAGCGCGCTTACTATGCTGAGTGACGGTCGAGTCCAAGCTTCGGAGACTGCCGGACCATGATGTCTACGCTTTTCCTTCAGGCCCCCTCCTTCGACGGGTACGACGGCGGCGCCGGCGCGCGATATCAGATGAAGCGCGAGGTGAAGTCCTTCTGGTATCCCACCTGGTTGGCCCAGCCCGCCGCCATGGTGGAGGGATCGAAACTGATCGACGCCCCCGCGCACGATCTTTCGTGGGACGATATCGCGCATGAGGTGGACGGCAGGGATCTGGTGATCCTCCATACCTCCACCCCCAGCTTCAATCAGGACGTGCACACCGCCGAACTGATAAAGGCGCGCAATCCCAAAGCCCTGATCGGCATGATCGGTGCGAAAGTCGCAGTGGAGAGCGAAAAGGCACTCACCGCCAGCGCGGCGATCGATTTCGTCTGCCGCAATGAGTTCGACTTCACGATCGTAGACGTCGCCAATGGCATTCCCCTGCGCGAAATCGACGGGATCTCATGGCGCGATGACGATGGCGCGATCATCCATAACCGGGACCGCAAGGTGCTGGAGGATATGGATTCGCTGCCGTTCGTCTCCCCGATCTACAAGCGCGACCTGACGATAGAGAAGTACTTCGGCGGCTATCTGAAGCACCCCTACGTCAGCTTCTACACCGGGCGCGGCTGTAAGAGCCGCTGCACATTCTGCCTCTGGCCGCAGACCGTGGGCGGGCACAATTACCGCACCCGCTCGATCGCGCATGTGATCGAGGAAGTGAAATACGTCATGGAGAACATCCCCCAGACCAAGGAGATCTTCTTCGACGACGACACGCTGACCGACAACGGCCCCCGCGTGGAGGAACTGGCCATCGCGCTGGGCAAGCTGGGCTTTGGCAAGCCGGGCTTCCCGATGAGCTGGAGCTGCAATGCCAAGGCCAATGTCCCCCGCAAGACGCTGGAAGTATTGAAAGCCAATGGTTTGCGCCTGCTGCTGGTCGGTTACGAAAGCGGCAACCAGCAGATCCTGCACAACATCAAGAAGGGTCTGCGCGTCGATGTTGCCCGGCAGTTCACCAAGGACTGCCACGAACTGGGCATCGTCATCCACGGCACCTTCATTCTGGGCCTTCCCGGCGAGACCGAGGAAACGATCGAGGAAACGATCAACTATGCCAAGGAGATCGATCCGCACACGATCCAGGTCTCGCTGGCGGCGCCCTATCCCGGCACCTTCCTCTACAAGCAGGCGATGGACAACGGCTGGTTCGACGGCACCGACCATCTGCTGACCGACGGCGGCAACCAGATCGCCCAGCTGAGCTACGAACATCTGCCCGCGCCGGTGATCTTCGACAAGGTGGAGGAGTTCTACAAGCGCTTCTACTTCCGGCCATCCAAGATCGGATCGATCGTCTGGGAAATGGTGCGGGACTGGGACATGATGAAGCGCCGACTGCGCGAAGGCGTGGAGTTCTTCGATTTCCTGCGCCGACGCAAGGCAACGGCGTGATGCGCTGTCCCTTCGCCAGCCGGCGCTGATCCAGGCCGTGAAGCGCCTCGTCGTCACCGCTGACGATTTCGGGGCCTCTCCCGAAGTGAACGAGGCGGTCGAGCGCGCGCACAGCGATGGCATATTGACCGCCGCCAGCCTGATGGTGAACGGCGCGGCGGCAGACGACGCGGTCGAGCGGGCCAAGCGCCTGCCCACACTCGGCGTCGGCCTTCATATCGTGCTGGTGGACGGACGGCCGGTGTTGCCGCCGGAGCGCATTCCCGCGCTGGTCGACGCGCAGGGCAATTTCCGCACCGACATGGTGCGCGCCGCCATGCGCATCTTCGCTTCGCCCGCCGCGCGCCGCCAGCTTACGGCGGAAGTGGAAGCGCAGTTCGACGCCTTTGCCGCCACCGGCCTGCCACTCGACCACGTGAATGCGCATAAGCACTTCCACTTGCACCCCACTATCGCGGCGACGCTGGTGAAAGTGGGCAAGGCGCATGGCATGCGCACGGTTCGCGCCCCGGTGGAGCCGCGCGCCGTGCTGCGCGAGGTCGAGGATGAAGGCGCGCCTTCGGGCATCGAAGGAATTTGGGCGCGACAGGTGCAACGACTTATGCGCCGCGCCAGCCTTGCCACGCCCGATCACGTATTCGGCCTTGCGTGGTCCGGCGCGATGACCCCGGCGCGCGTCTACGGATTGCTGGAACACCTGCCCAACGGGTTGAGCGAGATCTATGCCCACCCCGCCACCGGGCCTTACCCCGGATCGGCGCCGGGCTACCGCTATGCCGAAGAACTCGCGGCATTGACCGACGCGCTTGCCAAGCGGGTGATCGCGCGCAATGCCATCACTCTCGGACGCTTTGCGGACTTTATCGAAGGAGAGCGCTCATGACACTGGCTCGCTCCTGGGGCGACTATGACAAGACGGTCCCCCTGCCCACCGGCCGGCTGAAGTACGGCACCCCCGATCACCTCCTGCTGATGAGCCGGACGCTGCTGGATACGCACGATCCCTATCGACCGGCGCTGATCGACTGGCCGACGCTGGACGACAGCACCCGCAACAAGATCGTCTCCCTGCCGATCTGGGACATCGCCGTCGCCACCGAGGGCCGCGCGGGCATGAACGTGCGCACATTTTCCGAAGGGCTGGACGATCCTCTGCTGAAATCCGCCGTCGAGATGAACGCTTTCGAGGAATCGCGGCACAAGCTGGTGCTTTCCGACATGGTGCAGGCCTACGGTATCGAACTGGTTCCGGAACCCGAATACAAGCGCCCTGCCGATCCCGAATTCGCCTTCATGCGCACCGGTTATTCGGAATGCATAGACAGCTTCTTCGGCTTCGGCCTGTTCAAGGTTGCCAAGGATTCGGGCTTCTTCCCGCCCGAACTGGTGGACACGTTTGAACCCGTAATGCGCGAGGAAGGGCGGCATATCCTGTTCTTCGTGAACTGGGTGGCCTGGTGGCGGCGCAACATGCCGCTGTGGCGGCGGCCGTGGTTCGAACTCAAGGTGATTGCGGTCTGGATCTTCCTGATCTGGGAACGGCTCGACATGGCCAAGGGCATGGGCAAGGACAATACCCGCGCGCAGGAGAATAACTTCACGCTGAACGGATCGAAGGAACTGGGCGTGGAAATCACTTTCCCCGAACTGGCGCGGCTGTGCCTTGCGGAGAACGACCGGCGGCTTTCCGCCTATGACCGGCGCCTGCTGCGGCCCCGCTTCGTGCCGGGCGCGATCCGCTTCGTGCTGCGCTTCGTGAAAGGGCCGAAGGCGGGAGACGTCGCCTGAAGCATTGGACGCGCATCGGCATATTGCTGGCGACACTGGCAGGTCTGGGCATCGCCGTCTGGACGATCGGCGTGGCCGGGCTGAAGGATGTGCTCGGCATCGCCGGGCGCATGGGCGCGTCCGGGTTCCTGCTGTACTGCCTGTGGTCGCTGGGTGTCTTCTTCCTGCTGGGCGCCGCATGGTTCGCGGCGGCGCCCGACGAAAGGGGCCGATCCCTACCGCTTTCCGCCTGGCCGCTGTTCTCGTGGGCGCGGATGGTACGGGAGGCGGTATCCGACCTGCTGCCGTTTTCGCAACTGGGCGGCATCATCGTCAGCGTGCGGACGTTGACGGCCGCCGCGCTGCCTTCCAACCGCGTGCATGGCTCTCTGGTGGTCGACATGACGACGGAGATGGCCAGCCAACTCATCTACACACTGTTCGGACTGGCATTGATGGGCTCGCTGCTGATGGGCGACGGCGCGGCGGCGCAGTTGCGGCCGGCGATCCTTGGCGGCACCTTCGTCATGGTCGCGATCATCCTGCTGTTCTTCGCCATGCAGCGCACCGCGCTGGACTTCACCAGCCGCCTTGCCGCCCGCCTCGTTCCCGGATCGATCGCCATGGCCGGTATCCGTGCCGAACTGTCGCGCATCTATGCCCAGCGCGACCGCGTCGCCCTGGCCTTCGGCGCCAATCTGGCGGCTTGGATCGCCAGCGGCATAGGCGCGTGGCTGGCCTTGCGATGGATGGGAACCCATGCATCGGTCTGGGACATCCTGGCCCTGGAAAGCCTGATCTTCACGCTGCGCAGCGTGGCCTTCATCATCCCCGGCGCGCTGGGGGTGCAGGAGGCCGGCTATGCCTTCGCCGGCCCGCTGTTCGGCCTGCCCCCGGAAACTGCCCTTGCCCTGTCGCTCGCCAAGCGGGCACGCGATCTGGCCATCGGCCTGCCCACGCTGCTCGTCTGGCAGGCGAACGAGATACGCGGCGTGGCGACCGGAAACGGGAAGTAGCGCTAGACGGCCACTCCATCCCCCGCGCCGATCCCGCGGACCACATCGGCCACCAGCCCCCGCAGCCAGCGATGCGCCGGATCGTGGCGATAGCGAACATGCCAGCCCATCTCGACCGGGAACGTGCCAAGATCGACCGGCGCCGGCAGCACCTTCAACCGCGGATCGTGGCGCAACCGGCGGCAGATCAGATGCGGCAAAGTGGTGCAGTAGTCGGTAACCGCAACCATCTCCGCCACCGCGAAGAAGTTGGTGACCGAAAGCGCGACATCGCGCCGCAGATCCTGCGAGGCGAGCGCCTGATGCAGGCCGGCACGGATACGGCCCGGCGGCATCACGTTCACATGGCGCAGCCGCTCAAACTGTTCTCGCGTGATCGTTTCCCCGATCTCGGGATGGCCGGAACGGACGACGCATTCCAGCCCATCGTTCATCAGGTGCTGAACCACCAAGTTGTCGGGAGGGTCGGTTATCCGGCCCAGCACCATCGCCGTCATCCCCGATACCACGCCCGTTTCGACCAGATCGTTGCTGTACGGCGTCAGGCGAAGCTTGATGCCGGGCGCCACCTCCGCCAAGCGGGCGACGATCGCCGGTACGAGCGCGAACTCGACATAGCCGTTGGGCGCAATGGTGAACTCTCGCTGGGCGCTGGCCGGATCGAAATCCTGCTGCCCCAATATCGCATCGTCCAGCCGCGCCAGCGCGTCCGCAATGCCCGGTGCCAGTTCCAGCGCCACGGGCGTAGGCTGGATGCCATAGCGTTCGCGGATGAAAAGCTGGTCCTGCAACATGGCCCGCAATCTGGAGAGTGCGTTGGACATCGCCGGCTGCGTCATGCCCAGTCGTTCGGCAGCGCGGGTGACGTTGCGTTCTTCCATCAGGGCGACGAAGATCGGCAGGAGATTGAGGTCGTAGCGCATGAGATATACTCTCACCGATATATCTAATATCCAAGAAATAAAGTTCTGGAATGCCTGATTGAGGCGCATTCAAGCGGTGCCCGCAAGGGACCACACCAACTTGATGGAGACTCAAATGACCAAGGGTACAGTGCTCGTGATCGGCTCCAACGCCACCCGGATCGAGGTTCAGGGCGGATGGGGCGCAACCGGACAGTATCTCAACGAAACGGTCGTGCCGGCGATGGCGCTGATCGATGCCGGATACGACGTGGTCCTCGCCACGCCCGACGGCACCCAGCCGCATATCGACGAGGCATCGGATTCGGCCGATCACTTCGAAGGCGATGAGGCTGCCTACGCCCGGGCCCGGGATTTCTTCTTCCACGATCCCGCGATGACCGGCTTGCGCACCTTGCGCCAGGTGATCGACGAGGGGCTAGGCCACTACGCCGCCGTTTTCGTGCCCGGCGGTCAGGCCCCGGTGGTCGACCTGATGCAGAGCGCAGAACTCGGCGAAATCCTCCGGCATTTCCATGCGCAGGCCAAGCCGACCGCCCTCCTTTGCCATGGCCCGATCGCGCTGACGGCCGCGATGGAGCAGGCCCCGGCCTTCCGCGCCGCGCTGATCGCCGGAGACACCGCCAAGGCAACCGATCTTGCTCATGACTGGCCCTACGCCGGCTATCGCATGACCGTCTTCTCGGCATCCGAGGAAAAGGTGGTCGAGGATAACATCCTCCACGCAAAGATGTATTTCACCATGCCGCAGGCGTTGACTGCAGCGGGCGGTACGGTGGAAACGACGGCAACCGACTTCGCGCCGAACGTCGTGATCGACCGCGAACTCATCACTGGCCAGAACCCGCGTTCCGATCACCCCATCGCCGCGGCTCTGGTCGAAGCACTCGATGCGCGCCGGCACTGATCGCCCGGCGAGCCGATGCGAACGCGCATGACCGGCGGGGCGCTTCGGCGCCCCGCTCTCCGGAATAAGGGACATCCGATGACGAACGTGAAGATCATGGCCATTCTCACCGCCCGCCCGGGGAAGGAGGCCGAATTGCGCGAATTGCTGGACACGATGGTCACACAAAGTCGCGCGGAAGCCGGTAATCTACGCTACGATCTATGGACCGACAGCACCAACCCGGCCAATCTCGTACTTGATGAGCTCTACGTCGACAGCGAGGCCGTCACCGCTCATCGCGCCTCAGCCCATTTCCAGACCTATCTCGCAACCATCAACGACCTTGCCGAACGCACGGCACTGACACTCGACCCGCTGGTGGTCGCCTGACGAAAGGATGCAGACGATGGCACTCAAGGATATCCTCCCCAGCAAGCTGGGCTTCGGCGCCGCGCCGCTTGGCAACATGTTCCGCGCGATCCCGGAAGAGGAAGCGCTGGCCACGGTAGAGGCCGCCTGGAACGACGGCATCCGCTATTACGACAACGCCCCCTTCTACGGCGCCGGCCTTGCCGAGATCCGCATGGGAGAGGCGCTGAAGGGCAAGCCGCGCGACGAATATGTGATCAGCACGAAGGTCGGCCGCATCATCCTGGATGAGGTCGAGGACGTTTCGCTCCGCGATAACGGCGAAAAGGGCGATGTCTTTGCCAACGGCCGCCCGAACAAGGTGGTGAACGACTACAGCTACGACGCCACGTTGAAGTCGATCGAGGACAGCCTGAAACGCCTCCACACCGATCATGTCGAGATCGTCTTCGTCCACGATCTCGCCCAGGACTTCTGGGGCGACGAATGGATCGCCCGGTTCGAAGAAGCCCGCGTCGGCGCATTCAAGGCGCTGGATCGGCTGCGCGACGAAGGCGTGATCAAGGCATGGGGCCTTGGCGTCAACAAGGTGGAGCCGATCGAGATCCTGCTGGACCTTCAGGAACCGCGTCCGGACGCCTTCCTGCTGGCTGGCCGCTACACGCTGCTGGATCACGGGCGCGCGCTTCAGCGGGTGATGCCCAAGGTGGCCGAACTGGGGCTGGGTGTCGTCGTCGGCGGGCCCTACAGTTCGGGCGCGCTCGTCGGCGGGCCGAATTTCGAATATGCGCCAGCGACGCCGAAAATCCTCGCAAGGGTTGCTGCGATCAAGGCGATTGCCGACCGCCACGGCGTTTCGATGAAGGCGGCGGGCATCCAGTTCTCGCTCGCGAATCCGGCTGTGGCGGCCGTCATCCCGGGCGCGAGCCGTCCGGAACGCATTGCCGAGGACAGCGCCGCCTATGCCGAGATCATTCCGGCCGCGTTCTGGGAGGAAATCCGCAAGGCAGGGCTGGTCGATCCCGCCGCGCCGCTGCCGGCCTGAAACGCTGATCTGAACCCTTCCGAATGCAGAAACGCCGCCCGTCTCACGGGCGGCGTTTCGCATGGTCCAATGATTTCAGGCCTGGCCGAAACCGGGCGCGCCAAAAGATCAGTTGGCGCGTTCCGGCGGAACCACGGCGAACGGCAGAGCGGCAACGGCAATGCCTTCCTCCAGCAATTCCTTCGCCTGCTCCACGCTCGCCTCGCCGTGGATGGTTTCCTGCTCACGCTCGCCATAGTGCATGGCGCGGGCGTCGTCGGCAAAGCTCTTGCCCACGTAGCGGCTGTCCTTCAGCGCTTCGGTCTGCATCTTCGCCAACGCCTTGATCATCTCGACCGCCTGCGGTGGCAACGGAGCGGCCGACACCGGCACCGGAGGCGCGGATTGATCGCGCGGCGGCGACACCGGCTGCGCGGCGCGCGTGGGAACCACCTCGCTCCGCTGGTTGCCCTTGCGCGTCAGTCGCGGTGCCTGCAGCGCCTTGTCGACCTCCGCCGTGCCGCACTGCGGGCAACTCAGCAGCCCCCGCTCCTGCTGGCGCGAAAAATCGTCCGAGGACTTGAACCAGCCCTCGAAACGATGGCGCTCGGCACGACATTCGAGATCATAGACAATCATTGAGGCACTTCTTACGCGAACCCGTTAGCTTCCATGGGCTATTTGGCGATTGCACGGCGATTGGCAAGGCTCGGCAACTGGGCGCGAACTTCGGCAATGCGCGCGGGATCGAGATCGACGAAGCCCAGCCCCGCTTTCTCTCCGCCCATGTCCAGCAGGATATCACCCCAGGGATCGATCGCCAGACTGTGCCCGTAGGTATCGCGCCCGTCCTCATGATGGCCCACTTGCGCCGCGCTGAGCACGAAGGCGCTGGCCTCCACCGCGCGGGCCCGCTGCATCAGATGCCAATGCGCCTTGCCGGTCGGCACGGTGAAAGCGGCAGGGGTCGCGATCACATCGCACTTTTCGCGGCCCAGTGCTTCGAACAGGGCGGGAAACCGCACATCGTAGCAGATCGCCAGTCCCAGACGGCCAAGCGGGGTTTCCACCGTCACCACCTTGTCGCCGGGCGCGTAGGCGTTGGATTCGCGCCACGATTCGCCCGTCGACAGATCCACGTCGAACATGTGCATCTTGTCGTAACGAGCGCGGATTTCGCCCTTGTCGTCGATCACGAAGGCGCGGTTGGCATAGCGCCCGTCGCCACCTTCGGGCCGCACCGCCAGAGAGCCGATGTGCACCCACATGCCTTCGCGCGCCGCCGCCTCGCGCACCGATGCCAACACGCGATCGTCGCCCTCGGCAACGATGCTGGCGGCAGCGCGATCTCGCTTGCGGTCCAGCAGGCCCGACATTTCCGGCGTGAACAGCATCGCCGCACCGCCTGCGCGGGCTTCTGCCACGGCGGCAACGATCGCTTCGGCATTGGCCGCGGGATCGATGCCCGTGGTCATCTGGAACAGTGCGGCGCGCGTCATCGGATCAGAGCCCCAGCACGGGATCGAGTTCGCCCGCACGGTCGAGCGCGTTGATATCGTCGAACCCGCCATAGGGCTTTCCGTCCACCAGCACTTGCGGCACGGTGCGGGCGCCGGGCACGCGTTCTTCCATTTCGGCGCGCTTCTCGCCGCCCATGGTCACGTCGTATTCCTCATAGACCACGCCTTTGCCGTCCAGCAGCGACTTCGCCATGACGCAATAGGGGCAGCCCCACTTGGTGTAGATTTCGACCTTCGGCTGGCTCATCGAACGGGATCCTCCAAAAGGGGTAGCGTCCCCTTGAAAGCCGGGGGCGCTATCATATCTAGGGATGCGAGTCATGGCCCGCCATGGGGATGGCTCGAACATGCGGCGCCGGCGATCCGGGCCGCTTGCAACGAAGATTGCTCATAAGAGGATTTTTGTCATGAACCGTATCGACTTTACCCCCTATCGCCGCACCATGGTCGGGTTCGACCGCCTGTTCGACATGATCGAAAACCAGGCCCGCGCGAATGCAGGCGACAAGTATCCGCCCTTCAACATCGAACGCCGCGGCGCCGATGCCTATCGCATCACGCTGGCGCTGGCGGGCTTCAAGCCGGCGGATATCGACATCACCGCACAGGCCAACCTCCTTGTCGTCAAGGGCCACAAGCCCGAGGAAACGCCCGAAGGCGAGATGCTGCACGTCGGCATCGCTCAGCGCGGTTTTGAACGTCGCTTCGAACTGGCCGATTACGTCCGCGTCGACAGCGCAGACCTGGCCGACGGCCTGCTGGTGATCGATCTCGTGCGCGAAGTGCCCGAAGCGATGAAGCCCAAGAAGATCGCGATCGGCGGCAATACGCTGACCGTGGTCGAAGGCGGCTCGGACGAGACTGCAGCGGCCTGATCCCGCTTCAAGACACTGACATGATTGGGGGCGGTCCGGTTATCCGGGCCGCCCTTTTTGCGTGCACCGCACTCTTGAGAGCCTTTTCCGCGCTGGCGTCGGTGGCAGGCTGGCGATAAGTCCCGCGCTTTCTGCACAATGCGGGCCGCTGTCTTCCCATGCTTTCGATCCTTTCGGTCGTCCTGCCGATCTTCGCACTGACTTTTGTCGGCTGGCTTGCCCGCCGCGTCGGCATCTTCGGCCCACAATCGACCACCGAACTGAACCGCTTCGTCGTCTATCTGGCCCTGCCCGCGCTGCTGTTCGACATCGTCGCCAAGGCGAACCTCGACCAACTCTGGCAGCCGGGCTTCGTTGCCGTCTTCGCGCTCAGCACCTTCTTGTTCTTCGTCCTGACAGTTGCGGTCAGCCGCTGGCTGGGGCGGGAGATCGGCAATGCCGCGATCCTCGGGCTCAACTCCAGCTATTCGAACACGGCCTTCCTGGGCTTTCCGCTGCTGCTGGCAACGCTGGGACCAGCCTCGCAGACGCTTACGCTGATCGCCACGATCAATACCGTCTGCGTGCTGTTCGCGCTTGCCATCGTGCTGATCGAGTTCGGCAACCAGAAAGGCGGCAATCCGGCGGTGATCGCCTTGCGCGTGGGGCAGGCGCTGTTCCGCAATCCGCTGGTGCTGGCACCGCTTGCCGGTGCCGCCGTGATGGCCAGCGGCCTTGGCGTGGCCGCGCCGCTGGACGCGTTCCTGAAGCTGCTGGGCTCTGCCGCAAGCCCCTGCGCGCTCGTCTGCCTGGGCATGTTCCTGGCCGAACCGCGTGACAAGGGCGAGGGCTCGCTGGCGGAGACGGCAACCCTCGTTGCCCTCAAGCTGTTCGTCTATCCGGCGCTCACGCTGGTGCTGGCGCTTTGGGTCTTCCCCCTGCCCGCTGCGCTGCGCAATGCGGCGGTGCTTCTGGCCGCGCTCCCTACCGGCACCGGGCCTTTCATGCTGGCGGAATTCCACCGCCGCGAAGGCGCGCTGACTGCCAAGGTGATCCTTGCCTCCACCGTCCTCTCGGTCGGCACGGTGACCTTGCTGCTCTCCTTGCTGCGCTGAAAGCGGGCAACGAAAAAGGGCCGGTTCCGCTGGGGAACCGGCCCTTTTCGATTTCAATCCGTCCGAAGGATCAGACCAGACGCGCCTGACGCAGTGCGGCGGCGATGAAGCCCTTGAACAGCGGGTGCGGTTCGAAGGGGCGCGACTTGAGTTCGGGGTGGAACTGCACGCCCACGAAGAACGGATGTTCCGGACGCTCCACGATCTCGGGCAGCAGGCCGTCGGGCGACATGCCCGAGAAGATCAGGCCGTTGCCTTCCAGCGCATCGCGGTATTTGGCGTTCACCTCGTAACGGTGACGGTGGCGCTCCGAAATCTCGGTCGAATCGTAGATCGAGGCGACGTGGCTGTTGGCCGAAAGCATCGCCGGGTAAGCGCCAAGACGCATCGTGCCGCCCAGATCGCCGCCTTCGGCGCGGGTCTGCAGTCCGTCCTCGGTCATCCACTCGGTGATGATGCCGACCACCGGCTCCTCGGTCGGGCCGAACTCGGTGGAACTGGCCTTCTGGATGCCGGCCGCGCGGGCGCCTTCGATGCAAGCCATCTGCATGCCGAGGCAAATACCGAAGAACGGCACTTCACGTTCACGCGCGAAGCGGACGGAGGCGATCTTGCCTTCCGAACCGCGCTCACCGAAGCCGCCGGGCACCAGAATGCCGTGCATCGGCTCCAGAGCGGCGGCGATTTCCGAATCTTCCTTCTCGAAGATTTCGGCATCGATCCACTGGACGTTGACCTTCACGCGGTTGGCCATGCCGCCGTGGACCAGCGCCTCGTTCAGCGACTTGTAGGCATCGGGCAGGCCGACGTACTTGCCGACCACGCCGATGGTCACTTCGCCTTCGGGGTGTTCGAAACGGTCGGTGATGTCGTTCCAGCGCGTCAGTTCCGGGCCGGGGGCAGTCATGCCGAAGTGGTGCAGCACTTCCGCGTCCAGACCTTCCATGTGGTACTGCAGCGGAACGGCGTAGATGTTCGGCGCGTCGAGCGCGGGGATCACGGCCTGCGGACGCACGTTGCAGAACAGCGCGATCTTGCGGCGCTCGCTCTCCGGCAGTTCGCGGTCGCAGCGGCACAGCAGGATGTCGGGCTGGATGCCAAGGCCGGTCAGTTCGCGCACGGAGTGCTGCGTCGGCTTGGTCTTCAGTTCACCCGCCGCCGCGATGTAGGGCACCAGCGTAACGTGGACGAAGCAGGTCTGCTCACGGCCGAGTTCGTTGCGCATCTGGCGCAGTGCCTCGACGAAGGGCAGGCCCTCGATATCGCCGACGGTACCGCCGATTTCGCAGAGCACGAAGTCAAGATCGTCGGTATCGGCCAGCGCGAAATCCTTGATCGCGTCGGTCACGTGCGGGATCACCTGCACGGTGGCGCCCAGGTAGTCACCACGGCGCTCCTTGGCGATGATGTCGCGATAGATGCGGCCAGAGGTGATGTTGTCGCCCTGGTGGGCCGAAACGCCGGTGAAGCGTTCATAGTGGCCAAGGTCGAGGTCGGTCTCTGCACCGTCGTCGGTAACGAAGACCTCACCGTGCTGATACGGGCTCATCGTGCCCGGATCGACGTTCAGATAAGGGTCGAACTTGCGAATGCGGACGCGGTAACCGCGTGCCTGAAGCAGAGCCGCGAGGCTCGCCGCCATGAGACCTTTGCCGAGCGAGGAGACCACGCCGCCGGTGATAAAAATATGCCGCGCCATGGGAGTCGGCCCTTAAATTGCATGGGGGCACGAGGGCAAGAGCCCTGTGCCGCAATCCACAAAACAAAACAGATCAAATGCCGCCTGACAACGCCAGACGGCATTCGCGTTACAATGATACGCCGGAAGTTACCGGGTCAAATCAATGACCGGCAGCACCCGAAAGCGGATCGTTGGCCGGGGCCTGCTGACCTGCCGCCGGGCTGGCAGCAGGGCTTGCAGGAGCACCACCGGCCGGAGCCGCGGCCGGATTGGCCGCGCCGGCGAGCGGATCGGACTGCGCAGGCGCGGCAGGCGCCGGTGCAGCGGGGATCGCGTCACGCTGAAGCGAGGTATCGACGTCGTCGCCGGTCTTGCCGACGGCCAGCGCCGCAAGGACGATCGAGAGAATCACGAAGACCGCGGCAAGGCCGCCGGTTGCACGCGTCAGAAAGTTTGCCGCGCCGCGTGCCGAAAGCATGCCCGAGGGGCTGCCGCCGACACCAAGACCGCCACCTTCCGACTTCTGCACCAGAATCACGAGCACCAGCAGAAGAGCGACGATCGCCTGGACAACGGTCAGGAAAGTGAACAGCATCGTGTAAATCTCAATCTTTCGAAGGGGGCGAATTATCGCCCCGCGATTCAAGCCGCGCAGATAAGCGCTGCGGCGCTTCTGCGCAAGCCATCAGCCGGATTTGGGCGACAATCGCAGCCCGCCCCAATCCGGCGAAACCCAAAAAACGGCTTCAGTCGGCGGTCAGCAGCGCTGCCGCGCCAATGATTGCCGTGAAGCTTTCGGCGCTCAGGCTGGCACCGCCGACCAGCGCCCCGCCCACTTCAGGCACGGAGAGCAGTTCGGCCGCGTTCTCAGCCTTTACCGAGCCGCCGTAGAGAATGCGCACATCCGCGCCGCCTTCGCCATAAAGCGCGACAAGCTTTGCGCGGATCGCCGCGTGCATTTCGGCCACGTCCTCGATCGAAGGCACGCGGCCGGTGCCGATCGCCCAGACCGGTTCATAGGCGATGGAAAGCTTCTCGGGTGCCCCGTCCACACGCGGGCACGAACCTTCAAGCTGGCCGGAAACGATCGCAACGGCATCGCCGGCATCGCGCTGCGCTTCCGTCTCACCCACGCAGAGAATCACTGCAAGGCCCGCGCCCAGCGCGGCCTGCGCCTTGGCATTCACATCGGCGTCGCTCTCACCGTGGAGCGTCCGGCGCTCCGAATGGCCGAGAATGGTGAAGTCCGCGCCGGCATCCTTGAGCATGGGGGCGGAGATGTCGCCGGTGAAGGCACCGCTTTCCTCGGCACGGCAATCCTGACCGCCAACACCGATCAGTTCCACGGTATCGCGCATGCGGAAGATCAGCGTGGCCGGCGGCGCCAGCGCAACCTGCACCCTGGGAAAGCGCGCGGCAGTCCGGTCGATCGCCCGTGCCTCGGTCAGCATCGCGCGCGTGCCGTGCATTTTCCAGTTACCGACGATGTAAGGCAGTGCGGCCATTTTCAACTAAAACCCTGATTCATTTATCTGCATCCGGATGCCCATCTACCGCTTCGCCTACCGCGAAAGCGGGAATCGACCGAACGCTTGCGAGGCGCTGCTAGGCAGGCGGGCCCGAATTGTCAAAATCCCCGGCCGCCCAACTCAGCAAAACCGCCTGCACGGGATGCAACTTGTCTCATTGCGGGCAGGAAGACGGCAACGCGAAACGGGAAGCTGCCACGGGCGGCGACGTCAGCCATTGCAGGATTGCATTGCGCCCCCTAAAGCCTGCGCCCGCATCGGTTATGCCTTTGCGCTTGTCCGCACATTCGTTTCACGCTGATCGGCCCGGTCCATGCTCTCATTCTTCCGTACCTTCCTGAAGTCCAAGATCGGTGCCGGCGTCGCGCTGGCAGTGCTCGTGCTCATCACGCTTGCCTTCGCGGGCGGCGATATCAACGGCCTGCGCAACTCCGCCGGCCTTGGCAGCGCCACGGCGATTGCGACGGTGGGCGGCAAGAACATCGAGGCGAGTGAGCTGTCGACCGCGGCCAATTCGCAGCTGGAACAGATCAAGCAGCAGAACCCGACCGCGACGATGAAGATGCTCGTTGCCGAGGGCGGCCTTGAGCGCATTCTTGACGAGTTGATCGCACGCACCGCCATCGGCGTGTTCGGCAAGGACGTGGGCGTCGTTGCCAGCAAGCGCCTGGTGGACAGCGAAATCACCCGCATCCCCGCGTTCCAGGGTGTGGACGGCAAGTTCAGCCAGGATGCGTTCCGACAGGCGCTCGCCCAGAAGAACATCCCCGAACAGGCACTGCGCGACGATTTCTCGCAGGGCCTGATCGCCCAGCAGGTCATGGTGCCCGCACAGTTCGGTGCGACCATGCCGCTGTCGCTGGCCCAGCGCTATGCCGCCCTGCTGGAGGAAAACCGCAAGGGCCAGGTCGTTACCCTGCCCTCGATCGCCTTCGCGCCCACCCAGGCCCCCACGCAGGCAGAGCTGGAAGGGTTCTACAAGACCCATTCCAACATGTTCGTCCGCCCTGAGCGCCGCGTGATCCGTTACGCCACCTTCGGTGAGGACACGCTGAAGAACGTGGCCGCCCCCACCGATGCCGAAATCGCCAAGCGCTACGAAGCCGACAAGCCGGCACTCTATGCCGCGCGCGATGCCCGCAAGATCACCCAGTTGATCGTGCCGACCGAAGCTGCCGCCAAGGCCGTCGCCGCCGAAGTCGCTGCCGGCAAGTCGCTGGAACTGGCCGCCACCGAAAAGGGCCTGTCGGCCGCCAAGCTTGAATTCTTCAGCCACGATGAACTGGCCGGCCAGTTCTCGCCGGCCCTGGCCGATGCCGTGTTCGCCACGCCGGTCGGCAAGCTCGCCGCGCCGCAGAAGAGCGCGCTGGGCTGGCACCTGATCCGCGTGGAGCAGGAGCAGAAGACCGCCGAACGTCCGCTTGCCGCCGTCCGCGAGGAAATCGCCGCCAAGCTGACCACGGAAAAGCGCAAAGCCGCCTTCACCGATCTGCTCTCGCGCATCGATGAGGAGTTCACCAGCGGCGCCAGCCTCGTCGAAGTCGCCAAGGCGATCGGCGCCACGGTTTCCTCCACCCAGCCCGTCACCGCCACCGGCGCCGTCTATGGCAAGCCGGGCGAGACGATCCCGGCCGAACTGCAGCCGATCCTTTCGACCGCGTTCTCCATGGATCAGGAAAAGCCGCAGCTGGGCCAGCTCACCCCCGGTTCGACCGCCACGCCGACCACGGCCGGTTACGTCGTCTATGACGTGACCGATATCACCCCTTCGGCGCCCGCACCGTTCAAGGAAATCGTCGCCGACGTGACCGAGGCCTGGAAGCTGGACAAGGGCTCCGCCGATGCCAAGGCCGCAGCGCTGAAGGTCATGGCTGCCGTGCGCGGCGGGAAGCCGCTGAACCAGGCGGTCGCCGGTCTCGGCAAGACGCTGCCCCCGGTGCAGGATGTGGCGATGAGCCGCCCGATGCTGACCGAAGCCATGCGCCAGGGCCGCCAGGTTCCGCCGCCCGTCTCGCTGCTGTTCCACATGGCCAAGGGCACCGTTAAGGTGCAGTCGGCCGGTGCCGGTCGCGGTTGGTTCGTGGTCGCCCTGAACGACGTGGAAACGCCCAAGGCGCAGAACGACGTCGTGGTGAAGGGCACCCAGCGCGAACTCGGCAGCCAGCTTGGTTCGGCTTATACCGATGCACTTGCCAACGCGATCAAGAAGCAGGTCGGCTTCCAGAAGCACGACGCCGCGATCAAGACCGTGCGCGACCAGCTTGGCGGCGCCCCCGCCGCCAACTGATCCCAAATACGCCAAGTAAAGGACACCCACCCAGATGAAGCGCGAATCGGATCGCGAAGAGGCACTGTCACGGCTGCGCGAGGGTAAGCCCGCGCTGCTCTGGCGCAGCCTCGTCGCCGATACCGAAACGCCTGTCGCCGCCGCTCTGAAGCTCTTCACCGAAGGGCGCGGCGACTTCCTGCTCGAATCGGTGGAAGGCGGCGCCGTGCGCGGCCGCTACAGCCTGCTGGGCCTCGATCCGGACCTCGTGTTCCGCGCCGAGGGCCATGCCTGCGCGATCAACCGCAAGTGGCAGCACGACCGCGAGGCGTTCGAGCCGCTGTCCGGCGACGCGCTGGTGGAACTGCGTCGCCTCGTCGAATCGTGCCGGTTCGACGTTCCGGCGGAACTGCCCAAGGCGCTCGCCTGCCTCGTCGGCTATTTCGGCTACGAGACGATCGGCCTTGTCGAAAAGCTGCCGCGCGCGCCGCAAAGCGCGCTCGAACTGCCCGACATGCTGTTCGTCCGCCCCTCGCTGATCCTCGTGTTCGACCGGTTGGGCGACGAACTGTTCTGCGTTGCCCCGCTCTGGCCGGAAAACGGCGCGCCGGAGAGCCTTGTCGAAACCGCTGCCGAGCGGATCGACGAAGCCCTGCGCAAGCTGGCCGAGCCCTTCCCCGCCTCGCCCGCCATCGCGGACCTGCCGGAGCCGGTGCGCACGCCGGTGATGGCGGCCAATGACTACAAGGCGATGGTCACCCGCGCGAAGGACTACATAGAGGCGGGCGACATCTTCCAGATCGTGCTGGCGCAGCGCTTCACTTGCGAATTCCCGCTGCCGCCGGTCGCGCTTTACCGCGCGCTCCGCCGCATCAATCCCTCACCGTTCCTCTATTTCCTCGACCTGCCCGGCTTCGCGCTGATCGGTTCGAGCCCGGAAATCCTGGTCCGCGTGCGCGAAGGCGAAGTCACGATCCGTCCGATCGCCGGCACCCGCCCGCGCGGCAAGACGGTGGCCGAGGACAAGGCCAACGAGATCAGCCTGTTGGCCGATCCCAAGGAACGCGCCGAGCACCTGATGCTGCTCGACCTCGGCCGCAACGATGTCGGCCGCGTCTCCGCCGCCGGCACCGTGGAAGTGACCGACAGCTACACGATCGAGCGTTACAGCCACGTAATGCACATCGTCTCGAACGTGATCGGCCGGCTCGATACGAACAAGCACGACGCCATCGATGCGGTCTTCGCAGGCTTCCCGGCCGGCACCGTCTCGGGCGCACCGAAGGTCCGCGCCTGCGAGATCATCGCCAGCCTCGAACCCGAAACGCGCGGCGCCTATGCCGGCGGCGTCGGCTACTTCGGGCCGGATGGATCGGTCGATTCGTGCATCGTCCTGCGCACCGGCGTGCTCAAGGACGGCGTGCTCCACGTGCAGGCCGGTGCCGGCATCGTCGCCGACAGCGATCCCGACTACGAGCACCGCGAGTGCGAGGCCAAGTCCGGCGCCCTGTTCGCCGCCGCGCGCGAAGCGATCCGCGTCGCCGGAGAACCGGGTTTCGGCCAGTGAAGCGCGCCGCTCTGGCGGCTGCGTTCACACTCGTTGCCTGTTCGTCCGGCGCCCAGCAGCCGCAAAAGCAGGCGGAAGCCCCGCCTCCGCCGCCCTGCGAGGGCGCTTCATTCGAAGGCGCGAGTTTCACGCACTGCACCGCCACGCCCGGTCGCCATACGATCCACCTCGTGCTGGGGCCGAAGAATGGCGCGCCCTATCGCAGCCTCTCGCAGCTTGCGGTGAGCCGCCCTTCGGGCAGCCCCGCGGTCGCCTTCGCGATGAACGGCGGCATGTTCGATGCCGATGGCAAGCCCATCGGCTATGCCGTGATCGAGGGCCAGCGCGTCCATGCGATCAACACCAACAAGGGCTGGGGCAATTTCCACCTCCTGCCAAACGGGGTGTTCTTCGGCGACGCTGCCGGCCACTGGCAGATCCGCACGAGCGAGGACTTCGCCGCCCATGTCGACAATCGCCCGGATTTCGGCACCCAGTCGGGCCCGATGCTGGTGATCGATGGCAAGCTGCACCCGAAGATCGACGCCGATGGCCAGTCGCTCAAACTGCGCAATGCCGTCGGCGTCGACCGGCAGGGCCGTGCCCACTTCGTGATTTCGGACGAGCCCGTCTCGTTCGGCAAACTGGCGCGGCTATTCCGCGACAAGCTCGATTGCCCCAACGCGCTGTTCCTCGACGGCAGCGTGTCCTCTCTATGGGACCCCGAACATGGGCGCGTGGACGGCGGACCGCCGCTCGGCCCCTTGATCGTCGTCGAGAAAAGCGCAAAGGGCTCTAACGGAAAGGACAGGCCATGATCCTCGTCATCGACAACTATGACAGCTTCACCTGGAACCTGGTCCATTACGTGATGGAACTGGGCGCCGAAGTCGAAGTGGTGCGCAACGATGCACTCTCCGCCGGACAGGCGATTTCGAGCGGCGCGCAGGGTTTCCTGATCTCGCCCGGTCCCTGCACCCCCAACGAGGCCGGCATCAGCCTGGACCTCGTGGGCGCGGCGGCCGATGCTGGAAAGCCACTGCTTGGTGTTTGCCTCGGCCATCAGTCGATCGGCCAGTACTTCGGCGGCAAAGTCGTGCGCGGCGGGCTGATGCATGGCAAGACCAGCCCCGTCACCCATGACGGTACCGGCGTCTTCGCCGGCCTGCCCTCACCCTTCACGGCCACGCGCTATCACTCGCTGATCGTCGAGGACATTCCCGAGACGCTGGTGGTCAACGCGCGTTCCGACGACAACCATGTGATGGGCTTCCGCCATGCGACGCTGCCGATCCACGGCGTGCAGTTCCACCCGGAAAGCATCGCCACGCAGCACGGCCACGAAATGCTGGCGAACTTCCTGCGGACTTGCGGTATCGAGCCGAAGCTCCCGGTTCGCCTCGATACCGGCCTGAAAGTAGCATGACGACGATGATCCTGCCCGATCCTCTCCACCCCATTGAGGAAGCTGAGGCCGAAGAGGCCTTTAGCGCCATTCTCGACGGCCGCGTGGGTGACGACGCGGTAGTCCGCTTCCTCCTCGCCCTCACCGAACGCGGCGAGACGGCAAGCGAGATCGCCGGCGCTGCCCGCGCCATGCGCAGCCGCATGATCCCCATCGACGCCCCTGCCAACGCCATCGACGTGTGCGGCACCGGCGGCGACGGGCACCACACGCTCAACGTATCGACAGCGGTATCGCTGGTCGTCGCCGCCTGCGGCGTGCCGGTCGCCAAGCACGGCAACCGCGCCGCCAGTTCCAAGGCCGGCGCGGCGGACACTCTGGAAGCGCTCGGTCTCAACCTCGACCGCGCGGCCGAAACGGCGGAAGAGACGCTGGGCGATCTTGGCATCTGCTTCCTGTTCGCCGCCCGTCACCACCCCTCGATGGGTCGCATCATGCCGATCCGCAAGGCGATCGGCCGCCGCACTATCTTCAACCTGATGGGCCCGCTCGCGAACCCCGCGAACGTGCGCCGCCAGCTCGTCGGCATCGCCCGCCCGGCCTATGTGCCGATCTATGCCGAGGCGCTGATGAGCCTTGGCAGCGAGCACTCCTTCGTGATTTCCGGCGATGAAGGGCTTGACGAACTGAGCCTTGCCGGCGGCAACGAAGTGGCCGAGATCCGCAGCGGCGAACTCTCGATGCGCCGCGTCGGGCCGGAAGACGTGGGCCTCCCGCTCTCGCCGGTCGGCGCGATCCGGGGCGGTGATGCCGCCTTCAACGCCGACGCCCTGCGCCGCCTGCTGCTGGGCGAACACGGCCCCTATCGCGATGCCGTGCTGCTCAATGCCGCCGGCGCGCTGATCGTGGCGGGTGAGGTCGAAACCTGGCGCGAAGGCGTGGAGGAAGCGGCCGAAGCCATCGACAAGGGCCTCGCCAACGCCTTGCTCAACTGCTGGATTTCCGCGCTCAAAGCCTGAGCCGCGCGAGAGGGTTACAATGTCCGACAAGCTTACCGAGATCTGTGACACCAAGCGCGAGGAAGTTGCCGAGCGCAAGGCCGTGGCCACCATGGCCGACCTCGACGCCCATGCCGCCTATCAGACCGCACCTCGCGGTTTCGAGGCGGCCTTGCGTGCCAAGGCCGAATCCGGCTTCGCACTGATCGCCGAAATCAAGAAAGCTTCGCCCTCGAAAGGGCTGATTCGGCCTGATTTCCGTCCGGCCGAACATGCAGCGGCCTACGAACGCGGCGGCGCGGCCTGTCTCTCGGTGCTGACCGACGCGCCGTACTTCCAGGGCCATGAGGACTTCCTGATGGACGCCCGCGCGGCGTGCGCGCTGCCGGTGATCCGCAAGGACTTCATGGTCGATCCCTGGCAGGTGGCCGAAGCCCGCTCGATCGGCGCCGATGCGATCCTCATCATCGTCGCCGCGCTGGACGACGTGCTGATGGCCGAGATCGAGGCTGCCGCCCACGAACGCGGCATGGACTGCCTTGTCGAAGTTCACAACGAATCCGAGATGGAGCGCGCAAGCCGCCTGAAATCGCGGCTGATCGGCGTGAACAACCGCGATCTCAAGCGCTTCGTCACCGATATCGGCACCACCGAGCGCCTCGCTCCGCTGGCCCCCGAAAGCACCCTGCTGGTGGCCGAGAGCGGCATCAACACCCATGCCGACCTCGAAAGACTCGCAGGTTGCGGCGCGCGGACTTTCCTCGTCGGCGAAAGCCTGATGCGTGAGGCTGACGTCGAAGCGGCGACCCGTGCGCTGCTGACCGGCGCCTGACCTTCAGGCCAGCGGCAACATCAATTCGGTTAGCGCCTCTGCCGCAGACACCTGCGGATAGAGGCGCACCCGCTCGCAAAAGAGCGGAAAGTCGCGCAGGGCCTCGCCGCTGCCGGGCAGCCAATCGCGATAGAGATGCAGCGCGGGTCCTTCCAGATCCATCGCCGGGCCTGTCACGGCCAGAACCGCGCAGCGCCCGCCGGGGATTTCCTCGATCCTGACCTTATCGTCGCCAACAAACCATGGCGGCACGGATGCGCACAGCCATACTCGGTGATCGTCTTCAGGTGATGTGCGTGGATCGGTTGGGAATACATTGAACGTGCGGCTTTTCTCCGGCGTGAATCCGGCATCTCGCCGCCAATCGATAAAGCGGCGAATGCTATCCCCGATCAGCGCAGGATCGCCGCGATGCTCCATCACCGCTACCCGAATGGGTGCGAATTCCCGGATTTCGACTTGTGCCGTCATGACGTCATTCACCGCTCTGCTCCTTGCTGCCTGAAGTGACGCACTCACCGTTTCCCATGCCGACCAGTCCGGCGCGGACCGAAACGCCGATGGCGTTTGGCCAAGCCGCGCACGGAATGCCCGCGCGAAGGCTTCGGGCGTCTCGTACCCGGCATCCAGCGCCGCATCGATCACTCGCGTGCCGGGCTTGAAGGCAAGTTGCATTCCGGCCCGGTGTAGCCGCGAAAGCTGCACGAAGCGCTGAAGCGGCATCCCGCACACCGCCCGAAACTGTCGATGGAAGTGGAACGGCGAAAACCCCGCCCAGGCCGCGATCGTTTCGAGGTCGAGCGCGGCGTCCGGCTCAGCCTCGATCCGCTCCACCACCTGCGCCATCCGTTCCAGATAGCGCCGCTGGAATAGTCCAGGTGATTTCGGGGTTTGCGTCATGGCCACCGTATTGGCACGAAGGAATCCGGCCTGCCTGACCGATCTTGCGGAATTCGCCTTGCGGTTCCTGTCCTACTGTGACGAAATCTGCCATCGCAACGCCATGACCAGTCGCCCGTTTTTCGTTGAAAGCGCAAAAATTCGCCAGTTCGGTGCCTTCCGCTATTTCACTTCAGAACCGTGTCAACTGTGTCAACCGACCTGTCACCTTGCAACGCACATGAGCCGCCCGAAATGACCAAGAGCCTCACCCACATCGATTCGGATGGCACCGCCCGCATGGTGGATGTCAGCGCCAAGCCGGATACCCAACGCCTCGCCATCGCATCCGGACTCATCACCATGACGCGGGAGGCGCTCGACGCGATCCGCGCCGGCAATGCGCCCAAGGGCGATGTGCTGGGAACGGCCCGGATTGCGGGGATCATGGCGGCAAAGAAGACCTCCGACCTGATTCCGATGTGCCATCCGCTGCCGCTCGACGCGGTCAACGTCGACTTCCGTTTCGAGGAAGACGGCATCCGCGCGATCGCCACGGCCTCGCTCACAGGCAAGACCGGCGTCGAAATGGAGGCAATGACGGCAGCTTCCATTGCCCTCCTGACGATCTACGACATGGCCAAGGCACTCGACAAAGGCATGGTGATCGGCGCGATACGGCTGATCGAAAAGCGCGGCGGCAAGTCCGGCGTGTGGATCGCGGCAGGCGCGATCTGATGGCCCGGCAGCCCATGCTCTCGCTGGAAGATGCCCAGGACCGCCTGCTGCAGCTTGTCGAGCCCACGCCGGTCGAGCGCGTCGATGTGCCCAGCGCCCTCGGCCGCTATCTGGCCGAACCCTTGGTTGCCCGGAGGACTCAGCCCGCGCGCGACATTTCGGCAATGGATGGCTACGCGGTTGCGGAAGGCGATACCGCCGGGCCCTGGCATGTCGTGGGCGAAAGTGCCGCGGGGCATCCTTACGAAGCCGCCGTCACGCCGGGGCAGGCCATTCGCATTTCGACCGGCGCCCTGATCCCTGCCGGCGCAGGAGGAGTCATCCTTCAAGAAGATGTCACGCGCGATCAGCATCGCGTCACCTTGACCGGCGAAGGCCCCACCCCGCCGCACAAACATATTCGCCGGCAGGGTATGGACTTCCCCGAGGGGCGGGAAATCCTGCCATCCGGAACCCGTATCGGCGCAGCCCAGGCCGCACTCGCAATCGCGGCGGGGCACAAGCACTTGCCGGTTCGAAGGATACCGCGCCTTGTCGTGATAGACAGCGGGGACGAACTGGCCGTGGATCCGGAATGCTGCGAACCGCATCAGATACCCGCCAGCAACGGTGCCATGCTCGCCGCGATGGGGCAGAGCCTTCCGGTCTCGGTCGACAGAATCGGCCCGGTGGGCGACGATCTCGATGCCCTGATCCACGCCTTCGAATCGGCCGGCGACGCGGATGTCATCGTTACCAGCGGCGGCGTTTCCGTTGGCGATCATGATCTCGTCCGTCCCGCACTCGAAGCATGGGGTGCCGATCTGGATTTCTGGCGCGTGGCAATCCGGCCCGGCAAGCCATTGCTGGTGACGCGAAAAGCGCGTGGCCAGCGCGCGCAGATCGTGATCGGATTGCCGGGGAATCCGGTCTCCAGCCTCGTAACCGCATACCACTTCATGTTGCCGGCTCTTCGCGCGTTGCTCGGCGCCCGCAGGCCTGCACCGATGCCGTTGCTGGCCCGTTTGGCCGACGCCTTGCCGCCCAGCGGCGATCGACGCGAATTCGTGCGCGGCCTTTGGGATGGCGAAGCCGTCAGCGCCCATAGCGTGCAGGACAGCAGCGCCTTGGTCTCTCTGGCCACAAGCAATGTTCTTATCGATCGCCCCGCCAACGCCCCCGCTGCCAATCGCGGGGATACGGTTTGGGTGTACTTGCTCCAGAATGGCGGTATTGCTTGACGTTACCGGATTCGTTGCTTAATTGTTCCCTCATTGTTCGCGAACGAACCTCCATGTGTTCTTCGTGAAGGGAACAGACCGCCAATCTCGGCGAAGCAGGTGAGGCAGCCAGATGTTGACGCGCAAGCAGCACGAATTGCTCCGGTTCATTCAGGTGCGCCTTGAAGAGAGCGGGGTCTCGCCCAGCTTCGAAGAAATGAAGGATGCGCTGGACCTCAAATCGAAGTCGGGCGTTCACCGGCTGATTTCGGCGCTGGAGGAACGCGGCTTTATCCGTCGTCTCCCCAATCGGGCCCGCGCCCTTGAAGTGCTTCGCCAGCCTGACGATGTGACCAATAAGGGCCCTGCTGCCGCCACTACGCCTGCGACACCGCGAGAAGCGCCCGCTGCTCTGCGCACGGCTCCACGGGCTCCGGAACCGGCCAACGACGTAATCGAGATACCGCTACACGGCCGCATCGCCGCCGGCGTTCCGATCGAGGCAATCGAAGGTCAGGCGATGCTGCCGGTGCCGGCAGCCCTACTGGGTTCGGGGGATCACTATGCGCTTGAGGTTTCTGGTGATTCGATGATCGAGGCCGGTATTCTCGATGGCGACCTGGCGCTTGTTAAGCGCACCGATACGGCGCGCGATGGGGAAATCGTGGTGGCCCTCATCCGCGGTGAGGAAGCCACCCTCAAGTATCTCCGCCGCGAAGGGCCAAAGGTTCGGCTCGATCCGGCGAACGCCGCATACGAGCCCCAGATTTACGGCGCCGGGGAAGTGCAGGTTCAGGGCAAGCTCGCAGGCATTTTGCGCCGCTATCACTGACAAGGGGTACGGACCCGATCGCCGGACTGGCATCGCCGCACAGGCTCGCGGCATTCTTGGGGTGTTTTCCAATCGGGTGAAAACACCGGATGGTTCGGAAAACGGGACATACGGGAGTTGGAGGGGTTGATCCGAGGCAGTTGGATCAACCCCTCCAAATATCTCACCAGCCATGGCTGCCATGGCTTTGGGCCACCGTTCGCAGCGCCTGACCTTTCAAATCTATGACGATCCCGCCCGTTTGCTTCAGCATGGGACGATCGATTTTCAGCCATCGCGGCTTGCAGCTTTGCGGCAGCGAGCGATCTGCGATGACGATATCCACGCGGCCACAGGCGCGTGCCAGCGAAGGGATCGGCACATAAGCATCGCTGCGTGCGATCAGAACATGCCACATCCTCTCGCCTCGCCAGAAGGCGGTCGCGCAAAAGTCGTCATTGCATCGGACCTCATGCTGTCCGGGCAGCGCGAGCGGCAGTTCGCGCTGCCCGGCAACTTCCAACATATTGTCCAGCGCATAGCCGCTCCTGCTCTCGCGCAGGATAGCCGGTCGCCCATCCCCCACCGCCATGCCGATATAATGGCCGTCACCACTCACCAGAATGTCGGGAGGAACGATCAGCGCCAATCCGGCGACACCCGCAAACGCCGGAACGAGACCGAGAAAGCGCACCTTCCCCGACCACAAGGCCAGCCACAAACCGCCTATGACGAAAAGGAGAAAATGCCCCGCTCCCATCACCGGAAGGAGGCGAACCGCGCCGGGAAGATCCGCAACGACATGGGCAAGTTCGAGAAGGAGCGCAATGGCGTGGCCCGCAAGCCACCATACCGGCGCTCCAAGACCGACGACGTCGAGAAGGAGCGCAATGGCCACAAGGGGCATGACGGCGAAAGTCGTCAGCGGAATGGCCACGAGATTGGCCAGCGCGCCAAAAACGCCTGCACGGTGGAAATGATAAAGGGCAATCGGCATCAGAACCAGGTCGATCGCGACACCGGTCACCAGCATCAGCGCTGCCGACCTCAGGACTCGCATCGGCACGCTTTCATCGCGTGGCGCCATCCAACGACGCACCGGCGCTGCCTTCGCCACCGCGATCAATGTAAGCACCGCCGCAAAACTCATCTGAAAACTGGGACCGACAATGGCCTCAGGCCATAACACCATGACGAGAAACGCCCCGGTCGCCAGCATTCGGACCGACAACGCTTCACGCCCCAGCAACATCGCGCCCAGCACCAGCAGGGCGCCCGCGCAAGAGCGGACGGTGGGCACCTGCGATCCCGTCAACAGGGTATAGCCGATCCCCGCCAGACCACCCAAGGCCGCGGCCACCACCGGCAGGCGCCATCGCAGTGCGATCGTGGGGGAAAGCGCCAGCAAGCGAATGGCAAGAAAATAGACTGCGCCGATCACGGCGCTGACGTGAAGCCCGCTGATGGAAAGCAGGTGCGCCAATCCCGCGTCGCGCATCGCCTGCGCGTCATCCGCGGCGATTGCGCCCATATCTCCCGTTGCGAAGGCTATGGCAATCCCGGCCTTGCTGCCCTCAAGCTGAGACCGGATATGTCCGGAGAGATCGGCCCGCCATGCCGCGAAGACATCGGTGCCGTTCCCCGCCTCCAGGATTTCAACGGGTGCCAGCGCCCGTCCGGACGCTGAAAGCCCTGCAAACCAGGCAGCGCGCGCAAAATCATAGCTTCCCGGCAGCATCGGCGCCGCCGGAGGGACCAGCCTTCCCCGAAACCGGATCAGGGCGCCCGTCTCGGGTGCCTGACCCGCGCCCATCACGCCCAAATCATGGGGCAGGCTCAGCCGCACCTTGATCGCCCGGCCCGTACCAGGCTCCCGCATTGCCAGCAGCAGACGGTTCTGACCGAACGCCGGCATTTCCTCGATCGCGAGCACGCGACCTTCGAACGTACCGGTCAAGCGCCGGGGAATCGGGGGCGTCCCGATCACCGTCGATCTCCCCCAGGCGGCCAGACAACCAAGCGCCAGGACGATCATGAACGACATTCCGGCGAGACGTAGCAGCGGAAAATTGTCCCGACCGTGCCGCCAGACGCCGAGTCCGATTGCGCCGCTCGCACAAATTGCGCAAAACGCAATCCACCAGTAGGCGTCTGGCATGGTAAACCACGCCGAAATTCCGGCCCCGAACCCCACTGCAAGCCATGGTCCGCGGTCGAAAGTGCAGTTCGAAAGAAAACACTCGACACCAGCCAAACTGCTCGACATGTGGCTCTGGCTGATCCATGGGCGATGCTGCAATGCAGCGGCTCCGGCGAGGGCCGGAACATCGGGATCATCGATCATGGCGGCCTGACTGCCCATGATCGACATAAGGACGGAAGGTAAGGACAATGGCAAGCGGCAGCGCATCGAGCGGACAGACGGGCGGAAAGACCGTCGTCACGCGCTTTGCCCCCTCGCCCACGGGTTTTCTCCATATTGGCGGCGCGCGCACGGCGCTGTTCAACTGGCTCTACGCCCGCCACTTCGGCGGCAAGTACCTCCTCCGCATCGAGGACACCGACCGCGCCCGCTCGACCGAGCCCGCTATCGAGGCTATCTTCGACGGTCTGAACTGGCTGGGCCTTGGCGGTGACGAACCGGCAGTGTTCCAGTTCGCACGCTCGGACCGCCACGCCGAAGTCGCCGCCGAACTGATCGCCAACGGCCACGCCTATCGCTGCTATCTCACGCCCGAGGAACTGGCCGAGCGCCGCCAGAAGGCGCAGGAAGAACGCCGCCCGTTCCGCATCGACAGCGAATGGCGCGATGCCGATCCCTCCACCTGGCCTGCGGACCGTTCTTACGTTGTTCGCGTGAAAGCCCCGCGTGAGGGCGAGACCACCATTCAGGATCTGGTCCAGGGCGAGGTCACCGTGAAGAACGAGGAGATCGACGATTTCGTCATCCTGCGTTCGGACGGCACCCCCACGTACATGCTGGCCGTCGTGGTCGACGATAACGACATGGGCGTCACCCACGTCCTGCGCGGCGACGATCATCTCAACAATGCCTTCCGCCAGCTGGTGATCATCCACGGCATGGGTTGGGACGTGCCGGTCTACGGCCACGTGCCGCTGATCCACGGCTCGGACGGCGCCAAGCTGTCCAAGCGCCACGGCGCGCTCGGCGTCGATTCGTATCGCGACGAGATGGGCATCCTGCCCGAAGCGCTGTTCAATTATCTGCTGCGCCTCGGCTGGGGCCACGGCGACGAGGAATTCATCAGCCGCGACCAGGCCGTCGAATGGTTCGACATGGCCGATGTCGGCAAGTCCCCCTCGCGCTTCGACATCGCCAAGCTGCAGAACCTCAACGGCCACTATCTGCGCGAAGCGGACGACACCCGGCTTGCCGGCCTCGTTCAGCCGCGCCTTGAAGCGGCCGGATTCACCGATCCCGACATGACCCTGCTGACGCGGGCCATGCCTGTCCTGAAGGTCCGCGCAAAGGACCTCAACGAACTTGCCGAAGGCGCCGCCTTCCTGTTCGCCCAGCGCCCCCTCGCCATGAGCGAGAAGGCGCAGGCACTCCTGACCGACGAAGGGCGTTCGCGCCTTGCGGCGATCCATGAGCGCCTTTCCGGAGAGCCCGAATGGGCCCTGGAGGCACTGGAAGCGCAACTGAAGGCAATGGCCGAGGAGCTGGGATTGGGCCTCGGCAAGCTCGCGCAGCCGCTGCGCGCCGCCCTGACTGGTCAGACGACCTCTCCGGGTATTTTCGACGTATTGGTTCTGCTCGGCCGGGACGAAAGCCTCGCACGCATTGGCGCGCAGGCGGACGCCACGACCGGGTCGCACATATAAGGAGTAAGAACTGGTGGGTGATCAGGTCAAACTGAATGCTGGTGGCACGGAATTCGATTATCCCGTGCTCAAGGGCAGTGTCGGCCCGGATGTGATCGATATCCGGAAGCTCTACGCCCAGACGGGCAAGTTCACGTACGACCCCGGCTTCACGTCGACGGCCAGCTGCGAGAGCGCGCTCACCTATATCGACGGTGACGAGGGCGTCCTTCTGCACCGCGGCTATCCGATCGGCCAGCTGGCCGAGCACTCCTCGTTCATGGAAGTGTGCCATCTCCTGCTGAACGGCGAACTGCCGAACGCGGAGGAACTGGACACCTTCACCAACACCATCACGCGCCACACCATGCTCCACGAGCAGCTGGCGACGTTCTACCGCGGCTTCCGCCGTGACGCCCACCCGATGGCGATCATGTGCGGCGTGGTCGGCGCCCTTTCGGCGTTCTACCACGACTCGACCGACATCTCGGATCCCGAGCACCGCAAGATCAGCTCGCACCGTCTGATCGCCAAGATGCCGACGATCGCCGCTGCGGCGTACAAGTACTCGGTTGGCCAGCCCTTCCTCTACCCGGACAACAAGCTGAGCTACACCGGCAACTTCCTGCGCATGACCTTCGGCGTGCCGGCGGAAGAATATGAAGTGATCCCCGCCGTCGAAAAGGCGATGGACCGCATCTTCATCCTCCACGCCGACCACGAGCAGAACGCTTCGACCTCGACCGTGCGCCTTGCCGGTTCGTCGGGTGCCAATCCGTTCGCGTGCATCGCCGCCGGCATCGCCTGCCTCTGGGGCCCTGCCCACGGCGGCGCGAACGAAGCCGCGCTCAACATGCTCAAGGAAATCGGCACGCCGGACAAGATCCAGCACTACATCGACCGCGCGAAGGACAAGAACGATCCGTTCCGCCTGATGGGCTTCGGCCACCGCGTCTACAAGAACTACGATCCGCGCGCCACGGTCATGCAGAAGACCGTCCGCGAAGTATTCGACGCGCTGAAGGTCGACGATCCGCTGTTCGAGACCGCTCTGCGCCTCGAGGAAATCGCGCTCAGCGATCCGTACTTCGCCGAGAAGAAGCTGTTCCCGAACGTCGACTTCTATTCGGGTATCATCCTCTCGGCCATCGGCTTCCCGACCACGATGTTCACCGCGCTCTTCGCTCTTGCCCGCACCGTGGGCTGGGTGGCGCAATGGAACGAAATGATCTCGGATCCCGGCCAGAAGATCGGTCGTCCGCGTCAGCTCTACACCGGCCCGACGCAGCGCGACTACGTGCCGATGGCACAGCGCTGATCCCAGCATTTACGGTATTGCCTGCGCTTCGGCGCGGCAACGCTCTCAAAGGCCCTCGCGAAAGCGGGGGCCTTTTTGCATTTTCACGGATAATTGCGGATAAGGTTGCGCAAGCCACAAATTGGCCGCAAGTTGTCATTATCCTGCCACTGGGCCGAAACAGGGGCATTAAGATGCTGTTCTTGCGAATTCTTGCCTTCGTCATCGGATTGCTAGCCATCGCGCTCGGCGCGCTGTGGGTTGGCCAGGGAACCGGCCTGGTACTCTGGCCGGCAAACAGTTTCATGATCGACGATCGCGGATGGGCCGTTCGCGGTGCCGTTATGGCCTGCGTCGGCGTTATCCTGTTATGGCTGGCCTGTCGGAACAATAACGGGCGCAGCGGCAATCATCTCTAGGCGCGCTCCGGCCGGCATCCACCGCACATCAAGAACATAGGCCGAATTGTCGGCGAATGACCTGAAAAGCGGTCAGGTCTCGTAGTCGCTCGGCAATTGGAGCAGGAACCGGGCGCCTTGCCCCGGCGCGCTCTCGACAGAAATGTCGCCGCCCATCGCCCGGGCAAGCTGACGCGAGATGTAGAGCCCCAGGCCGGAGCCCCCGTCGCCGCTACGGCCGAGGCGTTCGAACTTCTCGAACACCCGGTCCTGATCCGCAAGCGCTATGCCGGCGCCCTGATCCGCGACGGTTACAAAGGCACGTCCGCCCGCGGACTCCAGCCTCACCCAGATCTGCGAGCCTTCAGGCGAATAGCGAATCGCATTGCCGATCAGGTTGAGCAGGATCTGCAGCACGCGCCGGAATTCCGCGACTGCGGGAAGTGTCTCCGCTGGGTGCGGGACTTCGATACTGATGCCTTTTTCACGCGCCCGGACGTTGAGGATGCCGGCCGCCTGCCGGGCGACGTCGGAAAGGTCCAGATGGTCGGAGACGGTGCTGAAATTGTCCGATTCGACGACTTCGAGGTCGGCAAGGTCTTCCAGCAAGGCCAGCAACAGCTTTCCCGCGCCGGCAATTTCGCCGGCATATTCGGCATAGGCATCGGGAAGCGGGCCGGCCAGGCGTGTGCGAATCGTTTCGGCGTTGGCGATAATCCGGGCAATCGGCTGGCGCAGCACCGGCGCCAGATCCTGCCCCACCAGTCCGGGCTGCGTAAGCGGTTCCGCACTGGGCCGGGTTGCCGACATCGCCGCCGGCGCATCCGAAACCAGGAGAAGTTCGAAACCGGTCGGATCAAAGCCGGGCTGGAATTGCGGCACCAGCGCCACCCGCCAGGGCCGTTGCGATCCGGCGACACACACGGATACCCCGTCCAGGAGGCGCCAATGGAGCGGTTGCTTGTGCGTGACATTGTCGGGGGGCAGGAATTCCGTCCATGGGCGGCCGCGTCCGGCTGCCATCGCCGCTGCCACCTCAGCCAGCTCCGAACTCTCACTCTCGACCGAAAGCACCCGCTGGGCACCGTCAAGCCGTGCCGTCAGTTCTGCGAGATGCCGATCGATCATCGTTCGGCGCAAATCGGTAGAGGCGGTGTCTTCTACCGGAACCGGCGTTGCCTGCCAGTTGCGGACCACAATCTCGCAACACCCCGCCTCGCCGTCGGCTTCCTCGCCGTAAAGCGGCTGCACTTCCACCCACGCGGTAACGAATTCGGCCCCGTCGAAAGCGGTGATCGCACGCGCCAGGCGGAAGCCGTACCCACGCGCCTTGCGGATCAGATCGAGCAAATCCGGAATGGCAACCGCACCGGGAACGGTGCCGCCGCAACGCTCCTGCAAGCCGGCAAGCGGCTCATCGGCACGCGACAGGCAATCCTGCCCGTCGCATTCGGCCCGCGCCACGATGTTGCCGACCGCCAGCATCAGCCGCCCAGCCCCCCGGTCGCCAGGATGGACGCTGCTGCGTCCGCGCCAATCTGCTCGAACGATTCGGGAAGAGCATGTGCCGGGTGGAAGACCACCATCTGCCGCTTCACTTCATCAGGCGCCAGGCCCGCTGCTCGCAAGGCGAGCGCCAGGCGAGTCGCCTGAGCCTGATGTGTGGACAGCGCCAGATCGTCACGTCCCACGCCGGACCGCTGCGCCAGAGCGGAGAGGAACAGCGCCAACCCGCCATAGCCGACCATCAGGGCGGTACCTCCGCTGGTGCCGAGCGCCATGACCAGTCGGGCGGCAAGTCCAAGGCGGCTTGTCGCTTCTTCGTAGCGCGCCCGCACGGCTGCTTCCGCCGCGGCGATTCGCACAGCAGCGCCCGGCGTGCCGGAAAGGGCTGCCCGCATCGCCTGAAGCGCGCCGTAGAGCAGTTCACCCGGCAATTCGGTAAAGGGCAGCCCCATGCGGCGCTGCATCTGGCACCACCGCGCCTGCGATGCCAGCCAGGTCATCGCCAGCGATTGCGTCGCCTCGTGCTCGGACGAGACGAGCGACTGCACCAACGGAGAAACGACCGGATCCAGCGCAAGACGCCCCTGCAACCGGTCGGTCCAATGCCATTCCAATGCCAGTGCATGGACATGGGCCAGCAGCGACCGATGATCCATCAACGCGCGAACAAGCGCGTCGCACTCCTCGCCGCACGGCACCGGTTCCGCTTGATCGGCAGCGGTTTCCAGCAGGCCGCGCGCAAGATCGCCGAGCATCCCGCGCACGCGGGCGAGCACCTCGTCACTGAACAAGGCGCCATCCTGCGCAGCCAGCAGATGCCGCAATACCGGCTGCACGCTCGCGGCGAGGGCATCACCCCGCGCGAGTTCTGCGCGCAACAGGGCCTCCACGGTCTGAGCGTCGGCCGGATGGACAGCATTGTCGATCATCCGTCCCATCTACCTCGTACTTGGTTAAGCCTCGGTTATCCTTTGCGGCGCAGCGGAAGAGCCATGCCGAGGACGACCAAGGCGATCGCCAGGACTTCCACCACAGGCTCTACCTGCCCGAAACCGGCGGCCAGCGCCAGTACCACGCCGAGCACGGCACGATCACCCATCAACCGCGTCGCCGCCCCCGCCACCACGCGCGGCACCAGCGCCAGCAACATCATCAGCATCGCCGGCGGGAACATCCACGAGAGCAGGGTTTCGCCGAAGAGCCGGGTCACTCCAGCAAGGATCAGCAGACCGAATGTCGTATCGATCAGCCAACCCAGCACATTTGCGCGGGGAATGGCCGGTGGCAGCTGCCCCAACGCCTGCCGCTCCGCCGATCGGATAAGGCGGCTGGCCTCGATCAGCACGGCGCCCAGCGCGGTGAACAGGAAGGCGACGGAAAGCACCCCGAACCACGCGAAACCCCCGGCAATCGCCAGCACGACGAGCACCGCCGCACTCAATGCGTTGCTGGCATTCCCTGCATGGAGCAGCGATGATCCGAACATTATCACGCCCTGCCGCGCCAGCGCCCGGCCGGGCGACATCGGTTCGCCCGCGCCGAAACGGGTGCGTAGCCATTCGGTCTCTACCGCATAGGCCTCCGAATCGGAGCGGATCAGCCGCCAGTTCGCGCCGGTGCGCAGATCCGCCGGAATTTCGCGCATCTGCACGCCGGACTGCAGAGCGATCCGCATGAGCGCCGAGGGCACATCGCAATCGGCTGGAAGCTCGTGCAATTGCTCGATCAGGCGCCCGGGGATCTGCATCAGCCCGGTACCCGCACGATTGAGATCGATACGCTCGAACCCTTCGGCCAGCGCGTTCTCGACCGGCTGCACCAGCACTGCCGGCGCGACCCCGTCGAACAACGCCGGCGCCCGAGCGGGATCGACGAAAAGCCCCTCGCTGACGACGACGAGTTCGTCGTTCGCCGTCACCAGCCCGGAAAGCGGGCGGGATCCGGTGGAAATGTAGAATTGCAACCCGGCATCCTCAGCCGCGTGCTGCAAGGCGATGAGTTCGGGCGACGCTCCTCGCGCGATACAGATGACCCGTTGGCAGTCCATCGCCAGCGCCAGGCCCAGTTGATGGCGGGCAAGCGTTGCCCCACCCACGCGCAGAAACGCGCGCGGAACCGCCTGCCCCGCTGCGGCGGGCTCCGTCATGGCGAGCAATGCGATACGCAGCTTGTAAACCCTCCAGCGCCCCCGACCATGTAGACATGGCATGGGCAGGTGCCAAGCGCGGGCCTGCAATCAGCTGTCGGAAAATTCTGCCAGATAGGATTTCAGACGGCGGACGATCGATGGATCGCCCGGCGCCGCGTCCAGCGCCTCTTCGGCCAGAGTCAGCAGGGGTGCGCTGTGGAAGCTGGCCGCGATGCCCTTCAGCCGCATGGCGGCCATGTGCCAATTCCCGTCGCACCGCGATCGCGACAGCAGATCTGCCTGCCTCGCTATGCTTTCGATATAGGATGCCCGCAGCTCGGCGAAGAGTTCCGCGTCTCCTCCGGCCGCAGCGGCCAGGGTCGCTTCCAGTGCGCCTGCTTCATATGCCATTTCCCCAGCTTAATCCGAGAAGGGTTAAAGCGGGGTTTATTGGCGCGGCGCACATGGTATCCTGCCGCCATGGCTGGGGAAAACAGGATCATCGCGTTCGGCGCGAACCATGACGAAAATGGCGCGGAATCGCAGCCGGTCATGACGGAGATCGGGAACGGCATCATGGCGCCGTCGCAGGAAGAATGGCAGCAGGCATTCACGCCTGTCGAAATCCAGGAAACGCCCCGCGCCGCCGGTTGGATCGCCCCCGCCCTTGCCGGGGCCATGGCATTCGGATGGACCGGTTTCTTCATCTGGTCGCAATGGCCGCTGCTGGCGGCCCTGCCGCTCGGCGCCGTGCCTGCCGTGTTGACGACATGGGCGGTGCCCCTCCTGCTGATCGGCCTCGCCTGGCTGCTGGCCATGCGTCACAGCGCGCGCGAGTCCAGACGTTTCGGGAGCATTGCGCAGACCCTTTCACGGGAATCCGCCAATCTTGAGGCGCGCTTGGTCACGGTCAATCGCGAGTTGAGCCTGGCGCGTGAATTCGTCGCCGCGCAGTCCCGCGATCTGGAATCGCTCGGCCGGATCGCCACGGAGCGCCTTTCTCAAAATGCCGAACGCCTTCAGGATCTTATCCGTGACAATGGCGGCCGGATCGATTCCATCAGCAATGTCAGCGTGGCCGCGCTGGACAACATGGAGAAACTGCGCAGCCAGCTTCCCGTGATCGCCAGTTCCGCGAAGGACGTTACGAACAATATCGGCAATGCCGGGCGCGCCGCGCATGTCCAGCTTGAGGACATGATCAACGGTTTCAACCGCCTCAACGAATTCGGTTCGGCCAGCGAACGGCAGGTCTCGCGCCTGCGGGAAGCCGTGGGCACGGCCTTGGATGAATTCACGAACCGGTGCGATCAGATGGGTAGCCTCGCCGACGAACGCTTTGCAGCGCTGGCGGAGCGTGGTGAGGCATTCCGGACGGATCTGGACCGCCATGAAGTGGAGGCCCTCGCCGGCATTCGCACCCGCGCCGCCGCCCTCGAAAGCGAAATAGCCGACACCCGCGCACAGCTTGACCGGCATGAGGAGGAAAGCCTGACCTCCCTGCGCGCCCGCCTGGTCTCACTGCGTGAGGAAAGCGACGTGGTATCGCGCGCCCTGCGTGACAGCGAAGGACGCGCTGCCGAGGCCTGGCGCAAGGCGCTGGAAGAACTCGAGGACGAACAGCGCGAAGTCGCGCGCGGCATCGCCCGCACGCAAGATGTCGCCATCGGCGCCTTGCGCGCCTGCTTGGAAGCGATTGCGGCCGACGCGGAGCAGATGGACGGCACTATCGCCGCTCGCCGCGAACATTTCGCCTCCGAAATGGAGGAACGACAGTCGCGCCAGTCCGAGTACGAACGATCTGCCGCTGCGCGGATCGAACTCATGCTCGGCGATCTCGACAGCGGCATTGCGGAAAGGCTGGAACGCCATCGCCTGCAAGCCGCGACGCTGGGCGAACGCGCCGGCGCCATCACTGCGGAGCTGGACCGTTACCAGGCGCGTCTCGACGGCATCGTTTCCAGCAGCGAGAGCGTCGAAGCACGGCTCGCTGCCAGCCTGACCTCGCTGACCGATCGCCTCACCGCGGCCCGGGCCACGCTGACCGCCACCGATGGTGAGGTGGACCGCCTGACCGAATCCAGCGTGCGCCTGCTTGAACTGATTCAGGGCAGCGCACGCTACGCCAATCACGATCTGCCCGAGTCGCTGGCCGTGTCGGAAGACCGCCTCAACCGCCTGCAAACTGCCATTTCCACGCTGCTGGACGCCCTGCACGCCTCGAACGGCAACAGTGCGGAACTTGCCGGCACCGTGGAAAGCACGGGCAGCAGCCTCAAGGCGTTGACCAGCGAACTGATCGAAGCCCAGGCAGATCTGGCCCAAAGCGGGCAGGCGCACGCCAGGCTGCTGGACGAATTGCGCCAATCCGTATCGGCGATCGAGATCGCCACGAGCGACGCCGCCGGAAAGGCGCAAGGCGAGTTGCGCGACGCCGTGGCGGCGCTTCAAGGCACACTTGCCGGTGCCGTCGATGCCATCGAGACGGACAGTGTCGAACGCATCGGCCGCGTGGCCGAATCGCTCGGTTCGGAAAGCGCCCAGGCAATCGACAAGGCGATGCGCCAGCGGGTAGCCGAAGTAACCGGTCAGCTCGATCAGGCCGTGGCCCACGCATCCGGCGCCACCCGTGAAGCGACGATCCAGTTGCGCGACCAGTTGGGCAAAGTCGACGAACTGGTGGGCAATCTGGAAAATCGCGTCGCCCACGCCCGCGAACGTGCTGAGGAGCAGGTCGACAACGATTTCGCCCGGCGCGTGGCACTTATCACCGAATCGCTCAATTCGAACGCGATCGACATTGCGAACTCGTTGTCGACCGACGTTTCCGACACGTCCTGGGCCGCCTATCTGCGCGGCGATCGTGGCATCTTCACCCGGCGGGCCGTGGCGCTGCTTGACGCCGGCGAGGTGAAATCAATCCAGCAACTGTTCGAGCGCGACGACGCGTTTCGCGAGCATGTCAGCCGCTACATCCACGATTTCGAAGCCATCCTGCGCCAGATACTCTCCACGCGAGACGGCAATGCCTTGGGCGTCACGCTGCTCTCGTCGGATATGGGCAAGCTCTACGTGGCGCTCGCGCAAGGCATTGAACGCCTGCGCAGCTGACCGGAAAACGAAAAGAGGCGAGGGATCCGGAATCCCTCGCCTCTTTAACCCTCGGCGGCTTAGTATCCCAGATCTTGCACCGGCGGCTTTCCGAAGAAATTCAGATCGTCCACCGTGATCCACTGCTCGGCATAGTTCACGTAATAGAGGCAAAACAGCACGGCACCGAGGATCGTCGCGCGCTTTGCAATCAGCTTGGGGCGAAAGTTCACAGGCGCGCTGGTCGCATGTCCCTTCTCCACCTGATAGCCGTCCACTTCATCTGGCGTACGCAAACCGAACGGCATTACGAGGAACGCGCTCAGGACCCAGAACAGGCCATAGATCGCCACCATCGAAGTCCATTGCATGGCCATCGCTCAATCCTCCAGCAGCAGTACCTGCACTTGCGGCTTCTTGCCGGACCACCGCGTTGCCGCGCGCCGCGCGGCCAACCGGGCTGCCTCGACGCGAACCTCACGGCCGGACTTCTTCGCCCGCCCGAGCGCATCGGCCACGTCGCGCTGTGCTTCCTCGACAAACTTGGCGTAGTCCTCATCCAGCGGGAGGCCGATGGCAGCGACTTGCACGTGACCCTTGCGGTCGGCTGCTACCGATACCACGCCGTTGAACGAAATCCGGCGGCGCATGACCATGGCATCGCCATCCGCGGGCGCAATGATATCGCCGTCGAGGATCAGGCGCCCCGCACGCACTTCGCCGAACTTGCCCGGGTGACTGGGCGCCAGACGGACGAGATCGCCGTTCTTCTGGAAGATCGCCTTGGGAATGCCGCACTCCAGCCCGAGCCGGGCCTGCTCGCGCATATGGCGAACTTCGCCATGCACCGGCACCAGAATTTCGGGCCGTATCCAACCATAGAGCGCTTCCAGCTCGGGCCGTCCGGGATGGCCGGAAACATGGATCAGGCTCTGGCGGTCCGTAACGATCACGATGCCCGCGTCCGAAAGGCGGTTCTGGATGCGGCCGATGGGGATTTCGTTGCCGGGGATCTGGCGGCTGGAAAACAGCACCACGTCACCGGATTCGAGCTTGATTGGATGGTTGCCCTCCGAAATCCGGGAAAGTGCTGCGCGCGGCTCCCCCTGCCCGCCCGTCGCGACGATCAGAACTTCTCCGCGCGGCAGGTCCATCGCGGTATCGATGTCCACCAGGTCCGGCAGCTTTCCAAGATAGCCGCTGGCCTGCGCCGTCTCGATGATGCGGTCCAGCGAACGTCCGGCAACGCAAAGCTTGCGGTTGGTCTTGCGCGCCACGTCGCCCAGCGTCTGCAGACGTGCCACGTTGGAGGCGAACGTCGTGACCAGCACGCGCTTGCCGCGGTGCTTCTTCACTTCCTCCAGCAGCCCGCGATAGACTTCGCCTTCCGAACCTGAGGCCTGCGGATTGAACACATTGGTCGAATCGCAGACGAGCGCGAGCACGCCCTCGTCTCCGATCGCAGTCAGTTCTTGCGAGGTGGCCGGGGTACCGACCTGCGGCTCATCGTCCAACTTCCAGTCGCCGGTGTGGAAAATCTTGCCATAAGGCGTATCGATCAGCAGCGCGTTGCCTTCGGCGATGGAATGCGCGAGCGGAACGTAGCGCATTCCGAAAGGCCCAAGCTCAAACCGTTCGAGATCGTCGACGACGATCAGTTCCACGTCTTCCAGAATGCCCGCTTCCTCCAGCTTCGCAGCGACGAGGCGCGCGGTGAAGGGCGTGGCATAAATGGGTACGCCGAGTTCCTCGGCGAAATAGGGAACAGCGCCGATATGATCTTCATGCGCATGGGTCAGCACGATGCCGAGCAGGTTCTCCCGCTCACCCTCGATGAATTCAAGGTCGGCAAATACCAGATCGACCCCCGGGTACTCATTCATGCCGAAGGTCATGCCAAGATCGACCATCAGCCACTTGCCCTGGCAGCCATAGAGATTGACGTTCATGCCAATCTCGCCGGACCCACCCAGCGCGCAAAACAGCAGTTCGTTACCCGGAATCACTTCTTGGCAGCCCTTTCGGCTAGAATCACAAGGCCTTCCAACGTCAGGTCGGCGTCTACGGCATCAAAAATATCGGTCGCCTTGTCGAACAACACAGCAAGGCCGCCGGTGGCGATCACTTTGGCGGGACGGCCGATCTCTGCACGCATGCGGGCGATCAGGCCTTCCATCATCGCCACATAGCCCCAGAAGACGCCAATCAGCATCTGGTCTTCTGTGTTCCGGCCGATCACCGACTTGGTTTCGGGTACCGCAATGGCGATGCGCGGCAGCTTTGCGGTGTTCCCCACCAGTGCATCAAGCGAGAGATTGATGCCCGGCGCGATGATACCGCCTTTGTAGGCGCCGTGATAGTCCACCACGTCGAACGTCGTCGCGGTCCCGAAATCGACCACGATCAGGTCGCCGCCATGCCGTTCGTGCGCGGCAATGGCGTTGACCGCACGATCCGCTCCCAGCGAACTGGGTTGATCGACATCGATATCAATCCCGTATTCAGCCGTCCCCCGACCCGCGATAAGCGGTTCGACTTCGAAATAGTGGCGGCAGAGGATTTCGAGATTGTGCAGCGCGCGGGGCACCACGGTGGAGATGATGACCGTTTCCACCGCCTTGGGGTCCACCCCGCGGATCGACAGCAATTGCATCAGCCAGACCGCGTATTCGTCACCGGTACGACGCGGATCGGTGGCGATGCGCCAGCGCCCGCGTAACGTGCGTCCTTCGAAAAGCGCGAAAACGACATTGGTATTGCCGGCATCGATCGCGAGCAGCATGGAATTTCCTTCAGACCAGCGAGACGTCGCCCGCATGGATGACACGTAGGCTCGCGTCCGCAAGACGCAAGCGCAGAGCACCGTCCGGGTCAAGCCCCGCAAAGGTGCCGGTCACTTCCCCCTCCCCATCCAGCATCACTTTCAGCGCCGTTCCCTGGGGATAGGCGCCTTGTTGCCACGTTGCCAAAGTGGCGGAAAGTCCATCGCGGCGCCATTGGACAAGACGCTCAGAAAACGCGCTTGCGAGCAGTTCCAGCACGCCCTGAGCGTCGATATCGCGCCCTTTTGCAGCATGGATGGAGGTGGCCGCGCGATCCGACAGTTCCGGCGCGGAGACGACATTGACGCCGATCCCGACGATCACATCATCGCCGCGGCGCTCAAGCAGGATGCCGCTGATCTTGGCCCCTTCGACGAGAACATCGTTCGGCCATTTGAGCTGGATCGTGGTTTCGGCAGGCAGCAGCGAAACGATCAGGTCGCGAACCGCAATCGCCGCGACGAAGGCCAGCGTGTGGACCGGCGGGTCGCCAGCGTGAAGCGCGACCACGGTGCTGCCGTATAGATTGCCGGCGGGCGAGGACCATGCCTTGCCCCGGCGACCGCGCCCGGCGCTCTGTCGCACCGCGCGCAGCCAGTAGCCTTCGCCAATGCCCTCGCCGGCGCCGAGGCGCCGGACGAGATCGGCATTGGTCGAAGCGGTTTCTTCGACGACCTCTATCAAAGGCCGGCGAAGAGGGCCGCAGCGGCCGTATCGGCCAGATGGCCCAGCCACTTGGTAAGGAAGAAGCCGAGCGGCGAGATCACCACGCACGAACCGAACAGGATCAGCTTGTGCCAGATGTCGCTCTCACCCTTCACGACGTCGGCCGGTTCGTCGAAGTACATGATCTTGACGACCTTGAGGTAGTAGAACGCGCCGATCACCGAGGCTGCGAAGCCCAGCGCGGCAAGCGCGATCATGCCACCGTCGACGGCTGCCTTGAAGACCAGGAACTTGCCCCAGAAGCCGAACATCGGCGGAATACCGGCAAGGCTGAACATGATCATGGCAAGGCCCAGCGCCAGCCCCGGACGGGTGCGCGAGAGACCGGCCATCTTGCCCAGATCCTCAACCTGATTGCCGTTTTCGTCGGTCAGCATAAGGATCATCGCGAAACCGCCGATCGACATCGCGACGTAGATCGCGAGGTAGAACAGCATGGCCGAGATGCCTTCAGGCGTGGCAACCGCAAGGCCAACCAGCATGAAGCCGACGTTGTTGATCGACGAATAGGCCATCAGTCGCTTGATGTTCGACTGACGGATGGCGCCGAGGGCACCGACGACGATCGAGGCGAGCGCGGCGAAGACGATGATCTGCTGCCAGGCATGAGCCTGGTTGCCGAAAGCCTCCATGGCGACGCGCATGGTGAGCGCGAGCGCCGCGACCTTCGGGGCGGTGGCGAACAGCGTGGTCACCGGAGTCGGCGCGCCTTCGTAAACGTCGGGCGTCCACATGTGGAACGGCACGGCGCTGATCTTGAAGGCAAGACCGGCAAAGACGAAGACCAGACCGAACAGCGCGCCGTTCGAGAGGCCCTGCGCCATCGATGCGCTGATGCCGTCGAACGAGGTGGTGCCGGCGAAACCATACGTCAGGCTCATGCCGTAAAGCAGGATGCCCGAAGCCAGCGCGCCCAGCACGAAGTACTTGAGGCCCGCTTCCGCCGAACGGCCGTCGGTACGCAGGAATGCTGCCAGCACATAGGCGGCAAGCGAGTTCATTTCGAGGCCGATGTAGAGCGTGATGAGGTTCGTTGCCGAAACCATCATGCTCATGCCGATCGTCGCCAGCAGGATGAGCACCGGATATTCGGCGCGCATCGCGTTGAAACGATCGAAGAACTTCGGCGCAACCACCAGGGCGACAGCGGCCGAAATGTAGATCAGCACCTTGGCGTAGGACGCGAAGGCGTCGGCCTTGAACTGGCCGAAGAAGGCGTAAGTTTCGGCCCCCATGGCGCCGCCGCAAAGCGCGGGGGCAACCAGGAAGCCGGCGGCGACAAGCGCCGCCACGGCGAGAACGGAGATCAGCTTGGCTGCCTTGTCGCCACCCCAGGCGGCGACGAGGAGCAAGACGAGGCTTGCGATGCTAAGCGTTTCTTCCGGCGCGATCAGGCGCAGCGACTGTGACCAGTCCATCAGTGTGCCCCCTCATGCGCGGCTGCTTCTTCATGCGCAGGCTTTTCCTTGCCCATGGCCAACTTGGCGTCTCCTTCCGGCTTTGCGCGAGCGAGCCGGGCGTCGAGCGCGGCAATGTCTGCGCGCATCGGAGCAATGAAGCTCTCAGGGTAGACGCCCATCCACAGCACCGCGAGGCCGAGCGGAACCACCATCAGGATTTCGCGCAGATCGAGGTCGGCCATGGCGGCGGCATCGGCATTCTTCTGGTCGCCAAAGGCAACCCGGCGATAGAGGTAGAGCATGTAGGCAGCGCCCAGGATGATGCCGGTGGTGCAGATCAGCGCCGTCCAGCTCGATGCCTGGTAGATACCGCCAAGGCTCAGGAATTCGCCGACGAAACCGCTGGTGCCCGGAAGGCCGATCGAGGCCATCGTGAAGAGCAGGAAGAACAGCGCGTAACGCGGCATGTTGATGGCAAGGCCGCCGTAACGGGCGATCTCACGGGTGTGCAGGCGATCGTAGATGATGCCGACGCAGAGGAACAGCGCGCCCGAAACGAGACCGTGGCTGAGCATGACCAGCATCGAGCCTTCGAGGCCCTGCGGATTGAAGGCAAAGAGACCGATGGTGACGATCGCCATGTGGGCGACCGACGAATAGGCGATCAGTTTCTTCATGTCGTCCTGCACCAGCGCGATGAGCGAGGTGATGACGACAGCGGCCATCGACAGGCCCCACACCAGCGGCGCGAAATAGGCCGAAGCTTCGGGGAACATCGGCAGCGAGAAGCGGATGAAGCCGTAGCCACCCATCTTCAGCAGCACGCCGGCCAGGATCACCGAGCCCGCGGTCGGTGCCTGAACGTGCGCCGCCGGAAGCCAGGTGTGGACCGGCCACATCGGCATCTTCACCGCGAAGCTGGCGAAGAAGGCGAGCCAGAGCCAGGTCTGGACCTTCGGGTCGAAGTCGTAGTTCATCAGCGCGGGGACCGAGGTCGTGCCGGCGGTGTGGACCATCCACAGCATCGCCACGAGCATCAGCACCGAGCCGAGCAGGGTATAGAGGAAGAACTTGTACGAGGCGTAGATACGATCCGCGCCGCCCCAGATACCGATGATCAGATACATCGGGATCAGGCCCGCTTCGAAGAACATGTAGAACAGGAAGATATCCTGAGCCACGAACACGCCGATCATCAGCGTTTCGACGAGCAGGAAGGCGGCCATGTATTCGCCGACGCGCTTCTCGATCGAGTTCCAGCTCGCGCCGATGCAGATCGGCATGAGGAACACGGAAAGCATGATCAGAAGCAAGGCGATGCCGTCGATGCCGAGGGCGTAGGAGAAGCCCGAGAACAGCTCATGCCGTTCCTGGAACTGCCACTGCGCACCGCCGATGTCGAAGTTCATCCAGAGGACAATGCCAAGAGCAAGGTCCACGAGGGTGGCGAGAAGCGCCACCACTCGGGCCGATTTGGCATCAAGGTAGAGACAAGCCAGTGCCGCCGCGAGCGGCACCAGCAACATCAGACTGAGGATCGGAAAACCACTCATCATCTTATCCCGCGATCACCCAGCTGATGGCGGCAACGACGCCGATCAGCATGACAAGTGCGTAGCTGTACAGATAGCCCGACTGGACCTTCTGCGCGTAAGTCGAACCCCTGGCGACGACCCAGGCCGCACCGTCGGGACCGAACTTGTCGATCACGCCGATATCCAGGACCTTCCAGAACACATTGCCGAACCAGAAAGCGGGACGGACGAAAATGGTGTTGTAGAGCTCGTCGAACATCCACTTGCGGAACACGAAAGTGTAAACCGGCCCGAGCTGTTCGGCGACTGCCTTGGGGAACGAGAGGTTCTTCATGTAGCCGTACCATGCGGTCAGCAGGCCCAGCGCCATCACCGTGAACGGTGCCCACTTCACCCAGGTCGGAACGCCATGCATCGCGTGGATCAGGTGTTCGTGGAAGACCAGAGCGCCCTTCCAGAACTCGCCCTCTCCTTCGGATACGAAGGCGTGCTGGAAGATGTAGCCGGCGGCAACGGCGCCGATCGAAAGGATGATCAACGGCAGCAGCATCACCAGCGGGCTTTCGTGCGGGTGATAACCACCCGTACCGTCGCCGTGCTGCGAGTAGTCCGGACCGCGCGAGCCGAGTTCTTCGCTGGCGTGCGAATCTTCGTCCTCAGCATGATCGTCATGGGCATGTGCGTCATGAGCATGATCGTCGTGACCGTGGCCGTGCGCGTCATGAACGGCGTGCTGAATGTGCTCCGACTGGATCCAGCGCGGCTTGCCGAAGAAGGTCAGGAAGACCAGGCGCCACGAATAGAAGCTCGTCATGAGCGCGGCAGCGATACCCATCCAGAAGGCGAAACCGCCAACCTGCGTGCCCGAACCGAAGGCCGCTTCGAGGATCGCATCCTTCGAGTGGAAGCCTGCGAAGCCTGCAAAACCTGCGATACCGACGCCGGTGATGGCCAGCGTACCCGCCGTCATCGCCCAGAAGGTGACCGGGATGTGCTTACGCAGACCGCCGTAGAAGCGCATGTCCTGCTCGTGGTGCATCGAGTGGATGACCGAGCCGGCACCGAGGAACAGCAGCGCCTTGAAGAAAGCGTGTGTGAACAGGTGGAACATGGCCGCGCCATAAGCGCCGACGCCGGCAGCAAAGAACATGTAACCGAGCTGCGAGCAGGTCGAGTACGCGATCACGCGCTTGATGTCCCACTGGGTGCAACCCACGGTGGCAGCGAAGAAGCAGGTGCAGGCGCCAACGAAAGCGACGATATGCATCGCGGTCTCGCTGGTTTCGAACATCGGCGAGAGACGGCAGACCATGAAGACGCCGGCGGTGACCATGGTGGCTGCGTGGATCAGCGCCGACACCGGGGTCGGGCCTTCCATCGCATCCGGAAGCCAGGTGTGCAGGCCAAGCTGCGCCGACTTACCCATCGCGCCGATGAACAGCAGGATGCAGAGCACCGTCATGGTGTCGAAACGGGCACCGAGGAAGCCGATGGTCGAACCGGCCATGCCGGGCGCGGCATGCAGGATCTCGGGGATCGAGACGGTGCCGAACACCAGGTAGGTGCCGAAGATACCGAGCATGAAGCCAAGGTCACCCACGCGGTTGACCACGAAGGCCTTGATCGCGGCAGCGCCGGCCGAAGGCTTGCGGAACCAGAAACCGATCAGAAGGTACGAGGCAAGGCCCACGCCTTCCCAACCGAAGAACATCTGCACCAGGTTGTCCGCGGTCACCAGCATGAGCATGGCGAAGGTGAACAGCGACAGGTACGCGAAGAAGCGCGGCTGATCCGGCTCCTCGCTCATGTAGCCCCACGAATAGAGGTGCACGAGCGCGGAAACCGACGTGATGACCACCAGCATGACGGCGGTCAGCGTATCGACACGCAGCGCCCAGTCGAAGGTCATGGCACCGGACTGGACCCACTTGAGGACCGGAACGACGCTGGCTTCGGCGTGACCGCCGAGGAACTGAAGGAAGATCGGCCACGACAGGGCGCACGACACGAAGAGTGTGCCCGTCGTGAGAGACTTCGCGGTGACGTTGCCGAGCTGTTTGTTACCCAGCCCGGCGATGATCGCTGCCAATAATGGCAGGAAGACGATGATCAGGATCGACTGCAAGGCCTTATCCCTTCATCCGGTTGACGTCGTCGACGGCGATGGTGCCGCGGCCACGGAAGTAGATCACGAGGATTGCAAGCCCCACTGCAGCCTCGCCGGCGGCGACCGTAAGCACGAACATCGCGAAGATCTGACCCGTGAGGTCGTGCAGGGCCGCGCTGAACGCGACGAGGTTAAGGTTGACCGCAAGCAGGATCAGTTCGATCGCCATGAGCAGAACGATGACGTTCTTGCGGTTGAGGAAGATGCCGAGGACGCCGAGCACGAAAAGGATCGAGCTCACGACCACGTAATGTTCGATGCCGATCACAGCTGGACCCCCTTGCCGACTTCCGGCTTGACGTTCACGGTCGCTTCGTCGGGACGACGGGCGATCTGCTTGCTGATCTTCTGGCCGCGCGTGTCGCCACGCTGGCGATGGGTCAGCACGATGGCGCCGATCATCGCGACGAGCAGGATCAGGCCCGCGGCTTCGAACAGGAACAAGTAACGGCTGTACATCAGCGCGCCGATTGCTTCGATGTTCGTAGTGCCGGCCGGAGCGGCGTTGGTGCCGTCAGGCGTGCCGAGAATGAGGCTGCCCGACTTGTAAGCGCCGATGCCAAGCACCAATTCGGCAAGCAGGACGACCGCGACGAGAATGCCGAGCGGGAAGTTCTTGACGAACCCGGCCCGCAGCTCGGCAAAATCGATGTCGAGCATCATGACGACGAACAGGAACAGCACCGCGACCGCACCGACGTAGACGATGATGAGCAGCATGGCGATGAATTCGGCACCGGTAAGTACCATGAGCCCGGCGGCGTTGAAGAACGCCAGGATCAGGAACAGCACCGAATGAACCGGGTTGCGCGAGAGGATCGTCGCAGCGGCCGACGCGATGGTCAGCGCAGCGAAGAGATAGAAGGCGATGGTCTGGATCATGTCCGCGGGCCCCTATCGATACGGCGCATCGGCTTCAAGGTTCGCGGCGATCGCACGCTCCCACTTGTCCCCGTTCGCCAGTAGCTTGGCCTTGTCATAGAGCAGTTCTTCGCGCGTTTCGGTCGCGTATTCGAAGTTCGGCCCCTCGACGATGGCGTCCACCGGGCAGGCTTCCTGGCAGAAGCCGCAGTAGATGCACTTCGTCATGTCGATGTCGTAGCGCGTGGTACGGCGCGAACCGTCTTCACGCGGTGCGGCTTCGATCGTGATCGCCTGCGCCGGGCAGATCGCTTCGCACAGCTTGCAGGCGATGCAGCGTTCCTCGCCGTTGGGATAACGGCGCAGGGCGTGCTCACCACGGAAGCGCGGCGAAAGCGGGTTCTTCTCGAAGGGGTAGTTGATCGTCGCCTTGGGCTTGAAGAAATACTTCAAGGTCAGCCAGTGCGCCTTCACGAACTCCCAGAGCGTGAAGCTCTTTATGAGTTGTCCGACGGTCATTGGAAGTGTCCGGTAGCCATGAGGTAGCCGCTGACGAGAACAACGAACAGCAGCGATACGGGCAGGAAGACCTTCCAGCCCAGGCGCATCAACTGGTCATAGCGGTACCGGGGAACGGTGGCCTTGATCCAGCTGAACACGAAGAAGAAGAAGAAGACCTTGAGCAGGAACCAGATGAAGCCCGGCACGAGGTACAGAACGGGGATGTCGAGCGGCGGCAGCCAGCCACCCCAGAACAGCGTCGCGTTGAGCGCGCACATCAGGAGCACGTTGGCATATTCGCCCAGCCAGTAGGCAGCGAAGGCCATCGACGAGTATTCGGTCTGATAACCGGCGACGAGTTCCGATTCCGCTTCGGCAAGGTCGAAGGGGGCGCGCTGCGTTTCCGCAAGGCTGGAAATCAGGAACATCACCCACATCGGGAACAGCAGCGGATTTACAGCGAAAGCATTGAAAATCCAGAAGTGACCCTTCTGCGCCCAGACGATGTCGTTCATGTTGAACGTGCCCGCCCAGAGGACGACGGTAATCAGAATGAAGCCGATCGAGACTTCATACGAGATCATCTGCGCCGAAGCGCGCATCGCGGAGAAGAACGGGTACTTCGAGTTCGAAGCCCAGCCCGCCATGATCGTGCCGTAAACACCCAGCGAGCTGATCGCGAGGATGTAGAGCAGGCCGATGTTGATGTTGGAAACGAAAGCGCCCGAATTGAACGGGATCACCGCCCAGGACAGCAGCGCCAGCGTGAAGGTCACCACCGGGGCGATCAGGAACAGGCCCTTGTTCGCCGCCGAAGGAATGATCGTTTCCTGAAGGAAGACCTTCAGACCGTCCGCAAAGGACTGGAGCAGACCGAACGGGCCGACCACGTTGGGACCACGACGAAGCGCCATGGCGGCCCAGATCTTGCGGTCGACATAGATGATCATCGCCACGGCCAACATCAGCGGCAGCGCGATGAGCAGGACGCCGCAGACGGTGGACACGAACCATGCCCACTCGTAGCTCATCCCGAGAGTTTGGAAGAAAGCGGTCATTCCGCAGCCTCCGCCAGCTCTTCACCGTGCAGCAGTTCAGCCGAACAACGCTGCATGACGGCGCTCGCACGGGCGATCGGGTTGGTCATGTAGAAGTCCTTGATCGGATAAGCGATCTGACCGGCAACGGAACCGCCGCCGAGGGGCAGAACGCTCCCGTAGTCGGCAAGACCTTCGCTGCCAAGTGCAGGAACTTCCTCGATCATTGCGTTTCGCAGTTGATCGAAGGTGTCGAATCCGACGGTCACGCCGAAGGCATCGGCGAGCGCACGCAGGATCGTCCAGTCCTCACGGGCATCGCCCGGTGCGAACACGGCCTTGTCGGCCCACTGCACGCGGCCTTCGGTGTTGACGTAAGTGCCGGCCTTTTCGGTGTAGGCCGAAGCCGGCAGGATCACGTCCGCAGCGTGAGCGCCCTTGTCGCCGTGGTGACCGATGTAGACGATCATCGAACCGGCGAACTGGGTGAAGTCCACTTCGTCGGCACCGAGCGCGAGCAGAACCTTGGGCTTGGCGGCGACGAGGTCGGCGATGCCGCCCTTCTGCGCGTAGCCGAGCATCAGGCCGCCCATGCGGGCCGCCGCCATGTGGAGGACGTTGAAGCCGTTCCACTGGGTGCCGTCTTCAAGATCGCGAACGAGGTTGAACTGGGCGGCGAGCGCGAGGCCCGCTTCCAGACCGCCACGGCCGAGCGCCGCACCGCCGAGGATGACCGCCGGACGCTTGGCGTTCGACAGCGCATCGGCGACGTTCTGCGGAAGATTGCCGAGAACCGAGAGGTCTTCGCCCAGGAATTCGCCGCCGAAGGTGGTTTCCCATTCGGGACCGACGAGGAACACCTTGGCGCCGCGCTTCACCGCCTTGCGCAGGCGAACGTTTAGCAGCGGTGCTTCCCAGCGCACCTGGCTGCCCGCGATCAGGATCGCGTCAGCCGTCTCGATACCCGAGAACGTGGTGTTGAAGTTGACGGCAGCCAGGTTGTCGGCCGCGTAGTCCATCCCGGTCTGGCGACCTTCGATGAGCTTCGAACCGAGCGCGCCGACCAGCTTCTTGGCGGCGAACATCGTTTCGCAATCGACCATGTCGCCAGCGACGGCGGCGATCGAGTTGCCCGGGTTCAGCGTGGCGATGGCAGCGAACGCCTCGTTCCAGCTGACCGCGACGAGCTTGCCGTCACGGCGCAGGAACGGCTTGTCGAGACGGCGCTTGGTAAGCCCGTCGACCATGTAGCGCGCCTTGTCGCTGATCCATTCCTCGTTCACGTCATCGTTGTTACGAGGAAGCACGCGCAGCACTTCGCGGCCACGTGCATCGATACGGATGTTGGCGCCGGTGGCGTCAGACACGTCGATGCCCAGCGTCTTCTTGAGTTCCCAGGGACGGGCCTCGAAAGCGTAGGGACGCGAGGTGAGCGCGCCGACCGGGCACAGGTCGATCACGTTGGCCGACATCTCGTGCTTGGCAGCATGTTCGAGATAGGTCGTGATCTGCATGCTCTCGCCGCGATAGAGCGCGCCGATCTCGTCCACGCCGGCGATCTCTTCCGAGAAGCGCACGCAGCGGGTGCAGTGGATGCAGCGCGTCATCGTGGTCTTGATGAGCGGGCCCATGTACTTTTCAGTGACCGCGCGCTTGTTCTCGTCATAGCGCGAAGCGCCGCGACCGTAAGCGACGGACTGGTCCTGAAGGTCGCACTCGCCGCCCTGATCGCAGATCGGGCAGTCGAGCGGGTGGTTGATGAGGAGGAACTCCATCACCCCTTCCCGCGCCTTCTTGACCATTTCGGAATCCGTGCGGATTTCCTGGCCTTCGGCGGCCGGAAGCGCGCACGAAGCCTGGGGCTTCGGCGGTCCGGGCTTCACTTCGACCAGGCACATGCGGCAGTTGCCGGCGATGCTCAGGCGTTCGTGGTAGCAGAAGCGCGGGATTTCCTTGCCGGCAAGCTCACAGGCCTGCAGCACGGTTGCGCCGGTGGGGACGTCGATCTCGACGCCGTCGACTTTGACCTTGGGCATTACTCGGCAGCCTCGCGGACGTTTTCGGCGATCCGGCGCTCAAGCTCCGGACGGAAATGACGGATCAGGCCCTGGATCGGCCACGCCGCAGCGTCGCCCAGAGCGCAGATGGTGTGGCCTTCGACCTGCTTGGTCACCTGCTGCAGCATGTCGATTTCCTCGACTTCCGCGTCGCCTGTGCGCAGGCGCTCCATCACGCGCCACATCCAGCCCGTGCCTTCGCGGCAGGGGGTGCATTGGCCGCAGGACTCGTGCTTGTAGAAGTACGAGATGCGGCTGATGGCGCGGACGATGTCGGTGGACTTGTCCATGACGATGACGGCAGCGGTACCGAGGCCCGAACCGACGGCGCGCAGGCCGTCGAAGTCCATCGGCGCATCCCAGATCTCCGCAGCCGGAACCAGCGGAACCGACGAACCGCCGGGGATTACCGCCAGCAGGTTGTCCTTACCGCCGCGAATACCGCCGCAGTGACGCTCGATCAGTTCGCTGAACGGGATCGACATCTCTTCCTCGACCACGCAGGGACGGTTCACGTGCCCGCTGATCTGGAAGAGCTTGGTGCCCTTGTTGTTCTCACGGCCGAAGCTGGAGAACCACGCGGCGCCGCGACGCAGAATCGTCGGCGCAACGGCGATCGATTCGACGTTGTTCACCGTGGTCGGACAGCCGTAGAGGCCTGCGCCGGCCGGGAACGGCGGCTTCAGGCGGGGCTGGCCCTTCTTGCCTTCGAGGCTTTCGATCATCGCGGTTTCTTCGCCGCAGATGTAAGCGCCGGCGCCGCGGTGGACGAAGACGTCGAAGTCGTAACCCGAACCGCAGGCGTTCTTGCCCAGCAGGCCGGCTGCGTAAGCCTCTTCACGCGCCGCAAACAGCGTCTCTGCCTCGCGGATGTATTCGCCGCGAATGTAGATGTAGGCCGCGCGCGCACCCATTGCGAAGCCCGCGACCAGCGCGCCTTCGAACAGGAGATGCGGGTCATGGCGCATGATCTCGCGATCCTTGCACGAACCGGGTTCGGATTCGTCCGCATTGATCACGAGGAAGCTGGGCTTGGGATTGCCGTGCTGGTCGAGCGGCGGCTGCTTGGGCATGAAGGACCACTTCATGCCGGTCGGGAAGCCCGCACCGCCGCGGCCGCGCAGACCCGAAGCCTTCATCTCGTCGATGATGGCGTCACGGCCGCGCTCGATCAGCGCCTTGGTGTTGTCCCAGGCGCCGCGCGCCTGCGCTTCCTTCAGGTTCCACGGTTGATAGCCGTAGAGGTTGGTGAAGATGCGGTCTTTATCGAGGAGAGCCATTACCACTCACTCCGATAGTCATGGTTTTCGGTGATCATGGCCGCCAGGTTGGTCGGCTCGCCCACCGGTTCGACGGTGTGACGGGCAGGATCCTGGGTGCCGGCCTTGGGCGTTTCACCACGAGCCAGCGCGTCCAGCACCGCATTGAGGCGCTCGGAGGTGAGGTCTTCGTAGTTGTCGTCGTTGATCTGGACCATCGGGGCCGAGGCGCAGTTGCCCATGCACTCGACCTCGGTGAACGACCAGAGGCCGTCTTCCGAGATGTGGCCCTTCTTCATGCCGCGCGACTTGCAGGTCGCCAGCAGATCGTCCGATCCGCGCAGCATGCACGGCGTAGTGCCGCAGACCTGCACGTGGAAACGGCCGATCGGCGCGATGTTGTACATCGTGTAGAAGGTCGCGACCTCAACCACGCGGATGATCGGCATGTCGAGATAAGCGGCGATGTATTCCATCACCGGAATCGGCAGCCAGCCCTGCGTGTTCAGCTCGGCGCCAACCTGGCGCTGGGCGAGATCGAGCAGCGGCATCACGGCCGAGCGCTGGCGCCCTTCCGGATACCGCGCGACGACTTCCTTCGCCTTTTCGGCGTTTTCCGGAGTCCAGGCAAAATTGCCCCAACGCGCCCGCAGTTCGGGCGTATCGGGTTCGATATAGCGGTCAGCCATGCTTACCTCTGCGCTTCAGCCACTGGTCCTGGCCGAAAAGAAACAATTCGAAGCCGCCAATCGCAGTCACCATCATCGGCAGCACGGCCGAAGGCTGGAATGCGAGGTAGACGGCGGCAAAATACCAGACCGCGAGCGCCACACCGGTGACAGCGGCCCAGATGCGGGTCAGTTCGAGAGTGTTGAACTTCACCGGATGATCTCCCTCACCGGATGAACTCGACGCGTGAGCACTTGTCGCCCTCGAAGCTGTAGACGGCGAGAACGTCGAACGGCTCGACGAGATCGGAACCGTCCGTCGCCGGGCCACGCGTCACGTGCTCACGGAAGACGACATAATTGTCGGTCTCTTCGCGCGAGACGATCACGGCCTTGTTCTCGGGCCACTTGGCGAAAGCCGCCTTGAGGCCTGAGCGCGTGCCTTCCTTGCCCTCACGAACCACAGCGCCGCGATAGTTCGCTTCGCTGGCTTCGTCGGTCATAAAGGTCACGTACAGATCGGCGTCCTGCGCGTTGTAGGCGGCGATCATGGCTTCGGCGACAGCAAGCTTGCTCAACGGTCGCACTCCCCGAACACCACGTCGATGGCGCCCAGAATGGCGGTCGCGTCGGGGAGCATGTGCCCCTTCGACATGAAGTCCATCGCCTGGAGGTGCGAGAAGGCGGTCGGGCGGATCTTGCAGCGATACGGCTTGTTCGAGCCGTCCGACACCAGATAGACGCCAAATTCGCCCTTCGGGCTTTCCGTGGCGACATAGACTTCACCGGCCGGCACGTGGAAGCCTTCGGTGTAGAGCTTGAAGTGATGGATCAGCGATTCCATCGACTGCTTCATCTCACCGCGCTTGGGCGGAACCACCTTGCGGTCGGAAGAAGCAACCGGGCCTTCGGGCATCTGCGCCAGGCACTGCTTCATGATCTTGGCCGACTGGCGCACTTCCTCGACGCGGACCATGAAACGGTCGTAGCAGTCAGAGTTGGTGCCGACGGGGATCTCGAAGTCCATGCGGTCATAGACGTCGTAAGGCTGCGACTTGCGGATATCCCAGGGGATGCCCGCGCCGCGGATCATCGGGCCCGAGAAGCCCCATGCCAGCGCGTCTTCCTTGCTCACCAGCGCGATATCGACATTGCGCTGCTTGAAGATGCGGTTGTCGACTACGAGGCTCATCGCGTCCTCGAACAGCTCCGGCAGGCGCGTATCGAGCCAGTCGGCGATGTCGGTCAGCAGCTTCAGCGGCACGTCCTGATGGACGCCGCCGGGGCGGAACCAGGCCGAGTGCATGCGTGCGCCCGATGCGCGTTCGAAGAAGTTGAGGCAGTCCTCGCGGATTTCGAACAGCCACAGGTTCGGGGTCATCGCGCCCACGTCCATGACGTGCGAGCCGATGTTGAGCATGTGGTTGCAGATGCGGGTCAGCTCGGCGAACAGCACGCGCAGATACTGCGCGCGGATCGGCACTTCGAGGTTGAGCAGCTTCTCGACCGCGAGGACGTAGGAATGCTCCATGCCCAGCGGCGAGCAGTAGTCCAGACGATCGAAATACGGCAGCGCCTGAAGATACGTCTTGTGCTCGATCAGCTTTTCGGTGCCGCGGTGAAGCAGGCCGACGTGCGGGTCGATGCGCTCGATGATCTCGCCATCGAGTTCCATGACCATGCGCAGAACGCCGTGGGCCGCCGGGTGCTGCGGGCCGAAGTTGATCGTGTAGTTGGTGATGACTTCGTCGCCGGTGGTCGGCGACTGCTCAAGCAACATGCTCACGCTTTGTCTCCTTCGGCCTTTTCATCGCCCGGAAGCACGTATTCGGCGCCTTCCCACGGACTCATGAAGTCGAACTGGCGCAGATCCTGCGCAAGCTTGACCGGCTCGTAGACCACGCGCTGTTCCTCTTCCGAGTAACGCAGTTCGACATGGCCGGTGAGCGGGAAGTCCTTGCGGAACGGGTGCCCTTCGAAGCCATAGTCGGTGAGGATGCGGCGCAGGTCCGGGTTGCCGGCGAAGATCACGCCGTACATGTCGAACACTTCGCGCTCCAGCCAGCCCGCGTTGGGCCACAGCGTGGTCACGGTCGGCACCGGGGTGCTTTCGGCGGCGTTCACCTTCACCATCAGGCGATGGTTCTTCGTCACCGAGAGCAGCATGTAGACGACTTCGAAACGCTCAGGCCGCGATGGATAATCGACGCCGGCCATTTCCATCAACTGCTGGTATTCGTGATGGTCACGCAGCAGCCGAAGGGCGTTTTCGATCTGGTCACGCGCGACGGTGAGCACGACTTCGCCATGCTCTTCCTTGCTCGCCTCGACCATGGTGCCCAGCGCGGCCGAGAGCGTCTCGATCACACCTTCATTCGAAGCGAACTTCGGGGCGGAATGCAGAACGGTCATCGTCGTCCTTACCTGGCAAGCGCGCCGACGCGGCGGATCTTACGCTGCAACTGCATCACGCCATAGAGCAGCGCTTCGGCAGTCGGCGGGCAGCCCGGCACGTAGATGTCGACCGGAACGATCCGGTCGCAACCGCGCACGACGCTGTAGCTGTAGTGATAGTAGCCGCCGCCGTTGGCGCACGAGCCCATCGAGATGACGTACTTCGGGTCCGACATCTGATCGTAGACCTTGCGGAGCGCCGGGGCCATCTTGTTGCAGAGCGTACCGGCCACGATCATCACGTCCGACTGCCGCGGGGACGCGCGCGGCGCGGCGCCGAAGCGCTCCATGTCGTAACGCGGCATGTTCACGTGGATCATCTCGACCGCGCAGCAGGCGAGGCCGAACGTCATCCACCACAGCGAACCGGTGCGGGCCCACTGGAACAGTTCCTCGGTCGAGGTGACGAGGAAGCCCTTGTCGGACACTTCCTGGTTGAGGTCCTTGAAAAAGGACTGATCGGGCGGCGTGATCGCGCCGCCCTGGCTTGCAGCCGGCGCCAGAGGCTGGCCGGCGGAGTTAACGAGCGTGCTCATTCCCAGTCCAGAGCTCCCTTCTTCCATGCATAGGCGAGGCCGATGGCCAGTTCACCGAGGAACACCATCATCGTCAGCCAACCGGCCCAACCGGTCAGCTTGAGCGAAACGGCCCAGGGGAACAGGAACGCGGCTTCAAGGTCGAAGACGATGAAAAGGATCGCCACGAGATAGAAGCGCACATCGAACTGGCTGCGCGGGTCTTCAAACGCGGGAAACCCGCACTCGTACTCGCTGTTCTTGTCGGCACTCGGATTGTGCGTGCCGGTCAGGCGCGAAACGGCCAGCGGCAGGAGCACGATCACCGACGAGAGCGCAAGCGCGATCACGAGGAAGATCAGAATCGGCAGGTATTGTGACAGATCAGTCAATGGTTCTGGCCTCATACCGGATTACGGCAGCCGGACTCATGCCATAAGGCAACGCCCGGTCGTTGCGGGCGTCCTTAGGCCAGCCCTCCCCCTATCGCAAGGTGTCCGATGGGAATATTCGGCCCGATTTCGCCGCGTTGCAACACGTTCGCAATAAGGCAGCATCCAGACATGCAACGCTACCATCCGACATCATCCGGAAACCCGCAGAACCCTGCGGGATAGGCCGCATACTACACGCAAACGCCCTTTCGCCTCACAGATGCAAGATTTCGCAGCCAGGTTGCGAAAAACGACGCTGTCGGGAACTGCCCAACGCCACGGGGATGGAGCATCTTCCCGTCCGTTATCGCCAGAGTCGCCAATTGCAATTGATGCAGCGCAACACTAGTTCACCTGCCAAGGATACCTGTTTTCCAGCGTGAAAGGCATAATAATGGCCCAGATCTCGGTTTCGGACCCGATTGTCATTCTTTCTTATGCGCGTACCCCGATGGGCGGCCTGCAGGGCTCGCTCGCGGAAGTTTCGGCCACCGACCTCGGCGCAACTGCGGTAAAGGCCGCTCTCGAGCGTGCCGGTGTTGCCGGTGACGATATCGAACGCATCTATATGGGATGCGTATTGCCGGCCGGTCTCGGCCAGGCCCCGGCCCGTCAGGCGGCGATCAAGGCCGGCCTGCCGAAGTCGGTGCAGGCCACCACGGTCAACAAGGTCTGCGGATCGGGCATGCAAACGGTGATCATGGGCGCCGAGGCTCTCGCTTCCGGCTCGCTGGACGTGATCATCGCCGGCGGCATGGAATCGATGACCAATGCGCCGTACCTGTCGAAGAAGCACCGCTCGGGCGCGCGCGCCGGGCATGACACCCTGTACGATCACATGTTCCTCGACGGCCTTGAAGACGCCTACGAAGGGGGCTCGATGGGTTCCTTCGCGCAAGTGACGGCCGACGAATACCAGCTGACCCGCGAAAACCAGGATGACTACTCGATCGAGTCGCTGCGCCGCGCGCAAGAAGCGATCGCCAACGGATCGTTCAAGGAAGAAGTCGTCCCCGTCACCGTGAAGACCCGCAAGGGCGATCTGGTGATCGACACCGACGAGCAGCCGCCGAAGGGCAATCCGGACAAGATCCGCACGCTGAAGGCCGCCTTCGCCAAGGACGGCACGATCACCGCCGCCACCTCCAGCTCGATCTCGGACGGTGCCGCTGCCGTGGTGATGACCCGCAAGAGCGTGGCGGATGCCAAGGGCCTTGCCCCGGTCGCCACCGTGGTGGGGGTTGCCGCCCATGCACAGGAACCGGCGAAGTTCACCACAGCGCCGGTCGGCGCGATCACCAAGCTGATGGACAAGGTGGGCTGGCAGCTTTCGGACGTGGATCTGTTCGAAGTGAACGAAGCTTTCGCCTGCGTGGCCATGTTCGCGATGCACGATCTTGGCATCCCGCATGACAAGGTGAACGTCCACGGCGGCGCGACCGCCCTCGGCCACCCGATCGGTGCTTCGGGCACGCGCATCATCGTCACCCTCATCAACGCCCTGAAGGAAAAGGGCCTGAAGAAGGGTGTCGCCTCGCTCTGCATCGGCGGCGGCGAAGCCACGGCGGTGGCAATCGAACTCGCCTGATCAGGCTCACACGGCTCTCAAGAAGAAACCCCCGCCGGCGACGGCGGGGGTTTTTCTTTTACGTCGAACGCTTGGTCCGGAAGTCTCAGAGCGAGCCGGCGCCCCATAGCTGATCCTGTTCGACGAACCCCTTGTGCCCGGCAACGTCGAAGGGGCACCAGCCTTCCTTGCATTCGCCGAGCATTCCCACCACGCCGGGCTCGACGCGCCAGAGCATGGCGGACGATGCTTTCGGCTCGGCATGCATCTCGATCACGCCTTTAGAACGGACGATGGCCGAGCGCGAGCGGGACAGCAGCAGATCGCGCATCCAGCCTTGCGCGCCGTCGGGATCCTCGACCAAGCGCCACGGACCTTCGCGCCGGATCACTTTCACCGGCAAATGCTGCCGGCGATACACCCAGTCGATCCGGTAGGATTCTCCCGGCCCAACGCGAAGATTGGCGATATCGGCATCGATCGAGGCCCAATAGGGCACCTTGCCATCATCGGCGGCCGCGGCAGGGCTCGCCACGACAAAGGCCAGGCCGGCGGCAATCGCGGCATAGGCGGCCGCACGCAGCGGGAAGGTTTTTCCTCGAGACATGGCAGGTTCATACATTGCCGCATCGCCTTGCTTCAAGGCCGCTTGACCCGCCGCCTGTGGAAGGCCTAGCCCGTTTCCGACATGACCCTGGTTACCGAGACCGAATTGGCCCATCGCCCCGGTGGACGCCCTCGCGTCGTCGTCACGCGGCGCCTGCTTCCTGCGGTCGAGGCCCGGATGGCAGAATTGTTCGACGTGACGCTGAACCGCACCGATACGCCGATGTCGCGCGATGCGCTGGCCAAGGCGATGCAAGAGTGCGACGTCCTGGTCCCCACGGTAACCGATCGCATCGATTCGGATCTGATCGCCCAAGCCGGAGAAGGCTTCGGAATGATCGCCAATTTTGGGGCGGGCACCGAACATATCGACGTGGAAGCGGCACGCGCGCGCGGGATCGTCGTCACCAATACCCCCGGCGTCTTCACGGACGACACCGCCGACCTCACACTGGCGCTGATTCTCTTCACGATGCGTCGTTTCGGCGAAAATCAGGCATTGCTCCATGCGGGGCAATGGAGTGGATGGGGCCCTTCGGCGATGCTGGGCCACGGGCTTTCGGGCAAGCGACTCGGTATCGTCGGCATGGGGCGGATCGGCCAAGCCGTTGCCCATCGCGCGCGCGCTTTCGGGCTGGAAGTGACGTATCACAACCGCCGGCGGCTGCCTTCCGCGCTGGAAACCATGTTCGGCGCCCGTTTTGAAGCCGATCTGGACCGACTTGTCGCCGAAAGCGATATCCTGACGCTCCATTGCCCGGCCCTGCCCGATGGCGTGCCGCTGATCGACGCCGAACGCCTTGCCCGCATGAAATCCACGGCCTGCCTCATCAATACCGGCCGCGGCCGACTGGTGGATGAAGAGGCGCTGATCGCCGCGCTTTCCGAAGGCCGCATCGGCGGGGCGGGGCTGGACGTCTTCGCCAATGAGCCCGATATCGATCCCCGGCTGCTGGCCCTTCCCCGCCTTGTGGCGCTCCCCCACCTCGGCAGCGCCACGTTCGAGGGGCGCGGCGCTGCGGGTGAGCGGATCATCGCCAACATCCGCTTCTGGGTCGACGGCCATCGCCCGCCGGACCAGGTGCTTCCCGAATTGCCCTGATGCGCCCGGCGCCAGCCCCGCAGCGCCGCTTGCCCCCGCACGATTTCCTGCTCTAAGTCTTTCCCCGTGTTCGGCCGCTGCCCGAACCGTTCGGGGGGAATACCATGACCAAGCGCTACACGGTTGCCGTGGGGCTGCTTCTTGCAGGATTTGTGAATGCGGCGCCCTGTGCGGCACAACCGGCTGCCGGCCCGGCGCTCGTTGCAGACAGCGGCGATACGGCATGGCTTCTGGCTGCGACAGCATTGGTCTTGCTGGCGGCGCTGCCCGGCATAGCGCTTATCCATTCGGCCCGATTGCGGGAAGGTAACGCCCTGTCGGTGATATTTCAGGCGCTCGCCATCGTCGCTGTCGCCACCCTGAGTTGGGTGGTCGTCGGCTATACGCTGGCCTTTGGAGACGTAAGCGGAGGCTGGATCGGGGCGGGCAACGCCTGGATGCTGATCCGGCTTGGCGTACTGCGGGTTGGCACCGCCGTACCCGAGAGCGCCTTCGTGCTTTTCCAGCTGGCTGTCGCCACGCTCGCCCCCGCGTTGATGACCGGCGCCTGGGCAGAGCGGGCCCGGTTCGGCTGGGTGCTGCTGTTTTGCGGATTATGGTCCCTGATGATCGGCGCGCCGGTCGCGCACTGGATCTGGGGCGGGGGATGGCTGGCCAGTTCGGTCGGCACGCTCGATTGGGCGGGCGGACTGGTGGTGTTCGTTGCGGCCGGCGTCTCCTCGCTGGTCGTTGCCATGATGATGGGCCGCCGGCTTGCGCCGCCCAGCGTCGGGAACCGGTCGGCCATGCCGCTCGTGGGCAGTGCGCTGCTGTGGATAGGCGGACTTGGACTTTGCGCAGGCTGGGCGCTGGCGGCCAACGATACTGCCGCGGCCGCTGCCATCAATGCCCACGTCGCGATGGCAGCCGCGCTGCTGACCGGCTTGGCGGCCGCGCGCCTTGCCGTCGATCGCGCCCGGACGATTGCCGGCCCTGGCACCTACATTCTGGCCGGCCTTGCCGCCGTGGCGCCCAGTGCGGGTTACGTATCCCCCGGCGCGGCGCTGGTGCTTGGCGCGGTTGGCGCGCTGATCGCATTGCCGGGCCTTGCCTTGCTCGGCCGCATGCGAATCGACGATGCACTCGGCATCTTTGCCTCGGCCGGGTTGGCCGGCGCGGCCGGGACTCTTCTGATAGGCGTTTTTCAAAACCCTCAGTTGGGCGGAACCGGATATGCCGCCGGCTACACGATGGTTTCACAAACCTTTGCCCAGGCAGTAGGGCTAGGTGTAGTTTGCCTGTGGTCTGCCGTGGTAAGCGCCATTGCCGCCCTGATGGCCTCGATCCTGTTTCCAATGCGCATGTCGGAAAGTGCCGAGCGCGCCGGACTGGATGCCAGCACCCACGGAATCGAAGCGATTTCATGAACGATACGCTTAAACTCTGGCTGACGCTCGCTACTCAGTCCGTACGTCGAACTTTCGTGGTATCGGGCCGAGCCACGCGCAGCGAATTGATCTCGTGGGCCGCCCTGGTCCTGCTGGTGGACACCGTTGCCGGCGCGGTCTCTTCGCTCACGGTTTCCGGCGCCACGCTGGAATGGACGCGGTTCGCCATTACCGTCCTTGCCATGATCCCCGGCTTTGCGCTGTTTGCGCGGCGTATGCATGACATCGGCTATCGTGGATGGTGGACCCTGCCGATGCCGCTCGTGGCCATCCAGAATCTGGCGCTCGAACTGGTTACACGCACCGCCGGGTGGCAAGCGCGCGGCAGCATGGAAGCCGTCACGGGCTATCTGGATTGGATCCTGTTTCCTGCGTTCGGCTTCGTCTATCTGATTTTGCTGCTGGCGCCCGGCACAAAAGGCGCGAACGGATACGGCCCCGATCCCAGGGCCGCACCCGATTTGCCGGTCACGACCATGCCCGCCTGACGACTCAGCCCGGCTTCTTCGGCAGCGCAATCTCTGCCAGACCGGCACACATCAGCGTGCCCTTCTGGTTCGCCATCTTGTGCTTGACCTGGACAAGGTGGCGGCCGTCTTCGTCCACCATCTTGTCCACCACTTCGGCCGTCTGGATCGTGACATCGCCCGAAAGCGCCGGACCGCGATAGTTCGCGGTGGAGTGGACCACCATGCCCCATTCACCGGCCCATCCGGCCAGATAATCGGTCACCCAGGCCCCCATCGAGGCGCCATAGCCATAAGCGCGCGGCATACCGATCTTGCGTGCATACTTGGGGAACAGGTGCCCGCGCGAGGGGCCGAAATAGGCCCCGTCGGTCAGTTCGGGGTTGATCCGCTCCATATGCGGATCGTTCTCGTGACCAGCCATTTCCGGCGTGAAGCCCAAGGCGGCAAGATCAAGCTCGCGGCGATCCAGCGTGCCCCAGGTCGTGAAGAGATAGGAACGCCATTCAGTCGTGAAGCTGGCAACGGTGTGCGGCCCGAAAACGCGTTCGGGAAGCTGGTCGCCGATATTCACATCATCCCACCAGCGTTCCTTGTGGCCCAGATCGTGAATCATCTGGATCCACGCGAACTTGCGCTCTTCCAGCTTCTCCAGTTCCTCGTCCGTCCATTCGGGTTCGTCGAACTCCGCCGTGTTGACGGTATCGCCGCCGGCATGGGCAAGATAGCGGATCGCCGTAGAGCGCTGCTTGGCAATCAGTTCGCCATGCTGATTGCGATAGAAGTTGTCGCCGCGCTGGAAGCAGGTGGGGCCAAAGCCCGTGTTCTTCAGCACGTAGTCGAACGGAATGCGCTCATTGGTAACGGTGTCGCCGCCGAACACGCGGGGGCCATAGTGCCAGAACTCGTCGCCGCCGAAGAGCAGGTGAGAATTGGGGATGCAGCCGACGCAAGACGGCGCGGTGCCGTGGCCGTCGTCCATGACGATCGGAAAGCTCTGCGGCGCGACGAGACGGCCATACCGGCTTGCCGCGGCATAGGCAGGATCGAAGTGGAGCAGGTTTGCATAGTGCATCGCCTGAACCCATCGGCGGATGTCGTTGTTGCCCAGCGGTTCGCGGATCGGCGAGGAATCGATGACTTTGCCGAGGTACTGATCGATGTCCGAACAATCCAGCGTGGCGGTTGCCGCTTCGGCCATGGCGAAATCCTCTCCTGATCCGGGCCATTGCTTGGCCCATTAATGGTCGACAGTGCTGTCTATTACACCTCGCCATGCGAAGGTCACGCCTCAAGCGGTCCTTCCGATGCGGTAACGCCGTGGCGCTATGCCGCTCTCGACAGGGTGACGGTAGCCGATTATGCCGCAGTTTAATCGATCACTTAAACGGACCGGACATGACCCTGCCTGCGCTCTTCTCCCACCTGCGCCTTCCCGTGATTGCCGCCCCGATGTTCATCGTTTCCAATCCCGATCTGGTGATTGCCCAGCTTCGCGCGGGGATCGTCGGCAGCTTTCCGGCGCTCAATGCGCGGCCGGCCAGCCAATTGGACGAATGGCTTCACAGAATTTCCGAAGAAACGTCGGGCTGCGGCGCGCCTCTTGCGGTCAATCTGATCGTCCACAAAAGCAACAACCGGCTTGAAGAAGACCTGAAGGTTCTGGAAAAGCACAAGGTGCCGCTGGTGATCACGTCGCTTGGGGCGATACCCGAGGTGAACGCCGCAGTGCATGGCTGGGGCGGATTGGTCATGCATGACGTCATCGACGATCGTTTCGCCCGAAAGGCAGTCGAAAAGGGTGCCGACGGACTTATCGCAGTTGCCGCTGGAGCCGGCGGCCATGCCGGAACGCAATCGCCGTTTGCGCTGATGCAGGAAATTCGCGCGTGGTTCGACGGCCCTCTGGCGCTTTCCGGCGCCATCGCTTGCGGCCGCTCGATCCTGTCGGCGCAGGCCATGGGCGCCGATTTCGCCTATGTCGGCAGCCCCTGGATCGCCACAACCGAGGCTAACGCGGCGGAAAGCTACAAGCAGGCCATCGTCGACAGCCATGCTGCAGACATCGTCTATTCCAGTCTCTTCACCGGGGTGCACGGAAACTACCTGCGTTCCTCGATCCTGGCGGCTGGCCTCGATCCGGCCCATCTGCCCGAGGGTGACAAGAACCAGATGGATTTCGGCTCCGGCGGCAACACTGCGGCAAAGGCGTGGAAGGACATCTGGGGCGCGGGACAAGGCGTTGGCGCGGTGGAGCGGATCGAATCGGTTGCCGATCGTGTCGCCGCACTGGAAGCACAGTATCAGGCCGCGAAGATCGAGCTGAGCGGACGAACCGGCATTTGCTGAGGCACGGGGACGGGGTGCGTGACGTCTCTCGTCCCTGTTCCAAGCCAGAGCATATCCGCTGCGGCATCCAGATCGGAAAAATCGAGGTCCGCACCGAACGGATCATGCCGGTTCAGCAGCGGACGGACAGCCCGGCGAGAAAGCAAAAGCCGCCGCAGCGCACGGCGCAGAAAGGTAAGGCGCATCTCCGCTTCGGTCGCTGCGCCGCGCGGGTTCCGCGCCTTGCCCAGCAGCCATTGCGCCTCGATCTGCGAAACGCGTTCCATGACGAGTTCGGTGTAGCGGTTGTGCGGCCCCCTGTGCAGCGGCAGCCCCATACGCAGCACCGCACGCTCGTTGCATGGCAGTAGCAAGCCGTTCTCGCGAAAATTGTCGAAATGGGCCCGCTCGTTGCCAACGGCTGCGAACATGCGTGCGAAGGCATGTCTCCCCAGCAATTCTCGCGGCAGCAGATGGTGCCGCTGGAGCCCGGGATCGTAGTCTGGGTGATGCCGCAGGTTCACCGCCCGAAAAGGTAGGGGCTTTCGCAGTGGTCTGCCGCCCCTTTCAATCCTGGCGCCAGATCCAGACCAGCTTGCCGACCTGCGAAGGTTCTGCAAGCAAGCTTGTTCCCTCGATCGGTGTGGGCGACGTTACGGGTCCGCGGCGCACAAGGTAATCGGCCACACGCAGGGCAAGCTTCACGGTATCCGCCTGCGCCTCACCCTGCCGCGCTTCAAGTTGAAATTCCTGTCCGCAAAAGGCCTCCAGCCCCTGACTGGCAATGCTGCCGTCGTCCGCCTGCGCCAGCGCCGACAGACCCAAGGCCGGGAATGCGCCGCCGCTGAGCCAGTTCATCACGATCCGTGCGAAATAGCCCGGCGCCATGACCGTGCCGGCAAAATGCCACACAACCGCCGAAACGGGCAGTTGCAGGCTCAATGCGGCCGCGAGGCCCACCAGCGTGCGCACGACCGGAGGCATCGTTCCGCCCCCGGCGATATGGCCGCTCGGCATCAGATCAATCGCCTCAAGCTCGTCCAGCCTGGGTGGCGTTTCGAACCCATAGACATGACACGAAGGCATAACCGAAGCGGCTTTGGCCGGCGCAAGGCCCGATATGTCGAAAGTGAGCCCGCTTGCGAGCAATTCGAGCCATCCCTGTTCGGCAGGTGGGCGATGGCTGACCCGTGCCGTCGGCGCGCCGCCGTCACTTGCCGCCAGCACCCCTTCGATAATGGCAACCGACGGCCTGGACGGGGGGGCAAACAACAAAGAAATGCCGGTGGTCCCCGAACGCGATCGCGCGTCGTTATTACAAAGCCCCAAGCTCACGGGATCATCCATTTCCACGCGAACAATTGGCACCAATATTCAACATTCGTCGAGTCAGATTTTCACGATGAACAAGCATTAACCATGCCGTGCCAACGCAGACTCTTCAGAAGATGCCCAGCGCCAGTCCTTCGGCAAAGACCATGCCTAGTTCGCAACACGCATCGAGATCGCCATGCGAAACCGTCTTTTCGGCAAGAATTTCCTTGGGCGTCTGCGCATTCACATGCACGATCAACGGATCCGCAACACGCTTCAGCCGCCATCCCGTGACAATGCGGTCCACCTGAGCCTGTGCGCCCATGCCGTCGGTGCCGGCGGCAATGGCGGTGGCGTAGGGGCGCCCTTCAAGCCTGCCGAGCAGAGGGTAATAGCAGCGGTCGAACATCTCCTTCATCATTCCCGACATCGTGCCGAGATTCTCGGGACAGACGAAGATATATCCACTCGCGCCCAGTAGAATGGCCGGCATCGCCTCGGCGGCGGGAAGCAGGTAGGACGATTGCCCCGCCCCTTCCGCGATGGCGATGGCCATTGCGCGCGCGGCGCCGGTGCGGCTGTGCCAGATGATCGCCAGCATGGTTCAGCCTTTCCAGCCAGCAGGCGGACACTTCGCTTGTTCCGCGCGTATCGTCATGGCAGCCCTCTCCTCGGCTTTTGCCGGCACTATACGCCCGCTTGAAGCGGTTCCCTAGTGATCAATGCCGCCAGAACACCCGCCATCGGCATATCCGCGTCTTCCCGTCTGCTTCGCGCTGGTATAACCGGCCTGAATGGCTTCCCGACCCGCATCCGTCTTCGGCGTAGATCGCTCGCTCTCCGGCAAATCCTGGCGCTGGCGCGGCGGCAACATGGACCTCTCCGAACCGGGTTCCGGCGTCGGCAGCGGGTCCATCGACGATATCGTCACCCAGTTGCTGCTTTCGCGCGGTGTCCCGCGTGAGGATCTGGACCGCCACCGCAACCCCTCGCTGCGCTCTTTCTTGCCGGATCCGTCGGAATTTCGCGACATGGATGCGGCTGCGGAGCGCCTGGCGCAGGCCGTGCTGACGGGCGAATCGGTTACCGTCTACGGCGACTACGACGTGGACGGCGCGACCAGCGCCGCCCTGCTGATCCTCCTTCTGCGCGAGCTGGGGCATGAGGCACGGTACTATATTCCGGATCGCCTGCTGGAGGGGTACGGCCCGAGCGGAGAGGCATTGGTGCGAATCGCCGGCGAAGGGTCCAGCCTGATCGTCACTGTCGACTGCGGCGCCATGGCCTATGAAGCTCTGGAGATGGCCAGCAACGCCGGCGTCGACGTCGTGGTCGTGGACCATCACAAGTGCGCTGCCGTGCTTCCGCGCGCGATGGCGCTGGTCAATCCCAACCGACTGGACGAGAGCGAACTTGCCGCCGCGCATGGTCATCTCGCCGCGGTGGGCGTGGCTTTCCTGCTGGCTGTCGCCACCGTGCGCGTGCTGCGCCGCCAGGGATTCTTCGCGAGCCGGCGAGAGCCTGACTTGTTCGCGCTGCTCGACCTCGTGGCGCTGGGCACCGTCGCGGACGTTGCCGCCCTGCACGGCCTCAATCGTGCGCTCGTCGCGCAGGGCCTCAAAATCATGGCTCGGCGCGACAATATCGGCATGTCGGCTCTGATCGACGCCAGCCGCCTCAATCGCGCGCCCACTTGTTCCGATCTTGGCTTCGCGCTCGGCCCGCGCATCAATGCCGGCGGCCGCGTGGGCGAATCGACGCTTGGCGTGCGCCTGCTCACCACGACAGACCCTGACGAGGCCCGTGACATCGCCGCCCAACTCTCGCGCCTGAACGATGAGCGCCGTGCCATCGAACAGGCCGTGCAGGAAGCGGCCGAGGCGCAACTGGCCGCGCAGCACAACCGCGCGGTCGTGGTTGTCGCAGGCGCGGGTTGGCACCCCGGCGTAATCGGTATCGTGGCCGGTAGAATCAAGGAAAAGACCGGAAAGCCGACATTGGTCATCGCCCTCGATGCCGACGAGGCAGGACAGGGCAAAGGTTCGGGCCGATCGATTTCCGGCGTCGACCTTGGCGCCGCCATCATCGCCGCGCGCGAGGCTGGTTTGCTGGTCGCCGGTGGCGGGCATGCCATGGCTGCGGGCCTCACCATCGCACCGGACAAGGTGGACGCTCTGGCCGAATGGCTGGATTCGCGCCTCGGCAACGATGTCGCCCTCGCCAGCGCCCATCAATCGATGCTGCTCGATCTCGCCCTCGCCCCCGGCGGCCTTACGCCCGAACTGGTGGAAACGCTGGAAAGCGCCGGCCCCTACGGCATGGGTTGGCCCGGCCCGCGCGTGGCCGTCGGCCCGGTCCGAGTGATCAAGGCGGATACCGTTGGTGCCGACCATGTCCGCCTGATCGTAAGCGGCAATGATGGCGGGCGCTTCAAGGCCATGGCTTTTCGTGCCGCCGAATCCGAACTGGGCCAGGCACTGCTCCACGCCACGCAGGGACGTCGGCTCTGGCTGGCCGGTCGCGCGAAAATCGACGATTGGGGCAGTCGCCCGCAGGCGGAATTACACGTCGACGACGCAGCTTTCCTCGACTGATTTCAACAACCGACACCCATAGCTCATTTTTCTCGTCAGAGGGGCTTGACCCCCCGGGGGACCACCGCTAGAGGGCCGGTCCTGCCTCCGGCGCAGCTCGGAATGGCCCCTTCGTCTAGCGGTTAGGACGCGGCCCTTTCACGGCTGAAACACGGGTTCGATTCCCGTAGGGGTCACCATTTCGGTGCGCTGAGTGCAGAAAAAATGCCTTTTCTGGCCCCTTCGTCTAGCGGTTAGGACGCGGCCCTTTCACGGCTGAAACACGGGTTCGATTCCCGTAGGGGTCACCATATCGACAGTCTCCGGACAGTCGCGACTGGTCTTTACGGCCCCTTCGTCTAGCGGTCAGGACGCGGCCCTCTCACGGCTGAAACACGGGTTCGATTCCCGTAGGGGTCACCAGTCTTTTCAAGCACTTAGACCGTGCTGATAAACTTTTGCCTAATATTTGCCTAATATACAACTGCGGCCGAGTGCGGTCGTGGGCGAACAATTTTGGGCTAGGCACTGAGCATCTTATGATGTTTTTTTGCATCACTTCGCGCGGACCGATAGCGGAATTAAAACCCGATTTGCGGGCTACGGGTTCGGCCGATCCAATCACATTCAGCAGCCAACGATACGACGCCTTGAGCCGGCCGCAGCCCATTGCCAGACCGATTAGAGCATTTCCTCGAGGGCCGCTGCGAGACTAGGCCTTGCTGGGAACGAAGGTCGTTCATGCCCCAATTGGGTAGCCGCCGCGCTCGCGCGATATCTGCCAGAACCCTTCTCATCGCATCTCCGAAGAATTGCTCGCCCAGCGGAGCGCAGCACTTTAAAGACTGAAACCTTTCATTGCGAGAAGCCACAACGGTGAGCTCCGCAGCCAGCAAACGTCGCAATCATTGATCCATTTACAGATCGTGTCCCGGGAGGTGGTGTAGCTGAGGGTTGAGGTGGTCACCGTGATTTTCGGATAGGTTTGGGTTGCGAAACTCGAACCTGACGGAAGGAATCACGATGACCGATCCGATGATGCACCTGCGTTCGCTGGTAGAGAAGACCCCGGACGCGGATATTCTACGCGAGATGATCTCGTTTGCCGCCGAGCGGCTGATGGAGATGGAAGTCGGCAACCTGACTGGCGCTGGCTACGGCGAGAAGTCTCCCGACCGGCTTGTTCAGCGCAACGGGCACCGCGAGCGCGACTGGCAGACGCGGGCCGGCACTGTCGAGCTGCGGATCCCAAAGTTGCGCAAAGGCAGCTACTTTCCCGTTTTCCTCGAACCACGTCGGATGGCGGAGCGGGCGCTGACTGCGGTGATCCAGGAGGCCTACATCCAGGGCATTTCCACCCGCTCAGTGGACGATCTGGTCAAAGCGCTTGGCATGGACGGCATCTCCAAGAGCCAAGTGAGCCGCCTATGTGAGGAGCTCGACGAGCGCGTGCATACCTTCCTGGACCGCCCGATCGAAGGGGATTGGCCGTACCTTTGGATCGACGCAACCTACGTGAAGGTTCGGCAGAATGGGCGGATCGTCTCGGTGGCGGTGATCGTCGCGGTAGGCGTGAACAGCGACGGTCGCCGCGAAGTGCTGGGCATGGACATCGGCGCCTCGGAAGCCGAGCCTTTCTGGACCGCCTTCCTGCGCAAGTTGACGCGCCGAGGACTGCGCGGCGTCAAGCTGGTCATCTCCGACGCGCACGAAGGCATCAAGGCAGCCGTCTCCAAACTGCTCTGTGCCACGTGGCAGCGCTGCCGGGTTCACTTCATGCGCAATGCGCTGGCTCATGCCGGTAAAAGCGGCCGCAGGGTTGTCTCCGCCTTCATCGCCACCGCCTTCGCTCAGGAAACACCCGAGGCCGCCAGCCAGCAATGGCGTGCCGTGGCCGATCAGGTGCGACCCAAACTGCCCAAACTGGCAAACCTGATGGATGAAGCCGAACCCGATGTGCTGGCCTACATGACCTTCCCGCGCGAGCATCGCGCCAAATTACACAGCACAAACCCCATCGAGCGCCTCAACGGCGAAATCAAACGCCGCACGGATGTCGTCGGCATCTTCCCCAATGAGGCTGCCATCACCCGACTCATCGGCGCTATCCTCATGGAACAGTCAGACGAATGGGCCGTCCAGCGTGCCCGCTATATGACCCTTGAAACCATGGCGCCGGTCAGCGACAATCCAATCACCATGCTCTCAGCAGTCCCAGGAGCATGAACGGCCCAGACGGATGCCGAAATGCGCGGCGCCTCGGCTTCAGCTACACCACGCCCCGGGACACAGTCTAAGGCCCCCCTCAATCGATCGGTAATCGCTGTTCTCACGCCCACTGAACCGCACCTCCGCCAACCTCGTTGCCGTTCGGTTGTCGCTGCGCCGCCTCTTGCCCACGACCGGAAGATCGACCGCCAGGCATCCCCGTCTCGTCTCGCGCGTTACCCCCGATGGTGACTAAGCAACATATGGCGAACATCGATGGGTGCGGATTTCTCCGAGGCAAACCCGACACCGGACCAGCACGATAACCAGCATGACCGGTCGGCTCGGCATGAAGTGGCACGGCGACTGGCGGGTTTATGCCGCGGCGTTTCCTGCCAAGAGCACGACCGGATCACCTGCTTTGACAGTGAGGGTCAACCCAGACCCTATTTCATTCCCAGCGACACTCTTCTTACCACTCAAGCCGGCGAACTCGGCATTGCGTGTGAGGGCGATCTCTATGGCGGTGTGGTGCCTTTCCGTTTCATCGCGACAAAGGCCGTTGGCCATCCGCTCGTGCGGGGTGCGCGCGCAGTGCCCGAAGGTTGGAACGAGGGTTTGGGTAAAGCCTTGGGTGAAACGGTGCTTCCGGGCTTTTCCACGTTCGATCTCGTTGATGCGCTGGCAGCGGCAACCGATCTGCTGGAATCCGGCCCCGTCCGTATCAAGCCGGTGGAAGCCACCGCAGGGCGCGGACAAATGGTAGTCCGTAGCTCGGAGGAGCTGGAAACCGCACTGAGCCGCCTGGACCCCGATCAGGTTCGGCGAGAGGGGCTCGTGCTGGAACAGAACCTTTCGGATGTGAAAACCTTCAGCATCGGATCGAGCAGGGTTTTCGACCGCAGCATCGCGTATTGGGGAACTCAGGCGATCACTGTCGATCGCCGCGGACACACCGTTTACGGCGGGACACGTCTTCACGCCGTGCGCGGCGGGATGGCAGAACTTGCCGCCCGCGATTTTTCCCACGAACTGGCCGAAGCGATCGAGAAGGCCCGTCATTACGACCGGACGATCTTTGAAGGCTTTTCAGGGATGTTCGCATCGCGCCGGAATTACGATGTTGCCAGCGGACGGGACCATCTGGGTCGCAGCCGCATTGGCGTGCTGGAACAGAGCTGGCGGGTCGGCGGAGCGACACCGGCAGAGATCACCGCGTTTGAGCGCTTCGCCGCAGACCCGCAGCGCGATGAGGTGATTTGCGCCACCGTCGAAGTCCATGGAGACTGTGACGCTGCGCCGCCGGGCGCCATCGTCTACTACGCGGGGATCGATCCGGTCGCCGGCCCGATGACGAAATATGTGATGGTGATCGAATGAAGACGAAGTATCAGGTCAGGCTCGAAATCAGCGGCCAGACGTTGGACGGAACTGTCCTGACCCCGGCGAAGCTGACCCCCGGCGTACTGTTCATTCACGGCTGGGGTGGGTGCCAGGAGCAGGACCTGGAGCGGGCGGAAGAAATCGCGCAGCTGGGATGCGTGTGCTTTACCTTCGATTTGCGCGGTCACGCCCGCCATGATGAGGACCGAAGTCGCGTCACTCGTTCTGATGGTCTGGCAGACGTGACCGCAGCCTACGATTTTCTGGTCTCACAACCCGGCGTCGATCTGTCCGCCATTGCCGTGGTCGGCACCAGTTACGGGGGATATCTGGCAGCTTTGCTGACCGCCGAACGCCCTGTGGCGTGGCTTGCCTTGCGCGTTCCAGCACTTTACCCGGATTCCGAATGGGATGTGCCCAAGGCTCTTCTCGATCGCACCGAAATCGATCGGTATCGCAGCCACTTCCGCAGCGGTCATCAGGACCGCGCGCTTGCGGCATGCGAAAAGTTTGCCGGTGATGTCCTGATCGTGGAATCCGAACACGACGATTACGTTCCGCACGCCGCGATCAGTTCGTACATGGCTTCGTTCCGCCGCAGCCTTTCGCTGAATTACCGCATATTGAAAGGGGCCGATCACGCGCTTCAAGACGAGAAGCAGCGTAAAACCTACAATACGCTGCTGATTAACTGGGTGGAAGAACGGGTGCGCGAAAGCCGGCGTCCATCCTGACTGGCTCGCACTCCATTGTCGTCCGCTCTATCCGAGACGCGCCGCGCGGTGCAGATCGTAGACCAGTCTCGCGTGTTCGGCCGCCCTGTCATTCGCGCCGCGAATGCGCAGCACGAAACTGGGGTGCACGGTAGCGATCAGACGGTGTCCTTCCCACTCCCCTACTTCGCCCCGAACCGAAGCGAGCGTCTGCCGCCGACCGGTGACGGCCTGTAGCGCTACGGCGCCGAGCGTGACGATCGTGGGGGAGTCGACCAGCCGGATTTCCTCCGCCAGCCACCATCGATAATGGGCAATCTCGTCGGTCTTGGGCCGCTGATGCAAGCGGTGCTTACCCCGCTGCACGAACTTAAAGCGCTTGACAGCGTTTGTGACGAAGACCTCGTCCCGGGGCAAGCCGGCTTCCCGCAGGCATTCGTCCAGCAATCGGCCTGCCGGGCCTACGAAGGGGCGGCAGGCGCGATCCTCCTGATCTCCAGGTTGCTCCCCCACCAGCATCACGCGGGCATGGGGCGGCCCTTCCCCAGGTACGACATGATCGGAAAACTCGGCGGAAGGGGCTACGTCTTCCCGCTCCAACGCGCGATAAAGGCTTTGCAGGACACGGAAATGACGCTCAACCGGGCGTTCCTTCGAGCGGATGAGCGCTGCCTTTTCCGGCGTCGCCGGCTCTTGCCCGGAAGCCATCAGGATTTTCCTTCCGCACTTCGTGAATGTTGCGCGGCGGTGCCGCACCCTCCTTGCTGTCCCCTATCCCCTCGCTATTGCCATGCGGGTCGGTCGCGGACCTCGGTCGCTTGCCCTTTGCGACCGGCGCGCGGATCATCTCGTTTTCCACTTCCCGGTACTTCGGCCGCGTCTTGGCTGCATCACCGGGCCGGCCTGATTGTCGCTCATGTTCCATCTCCTAGGGAAGGGCGCCAAGCGGCGACCTCCCCGCAATTGTGCGGGCTCTGGTAAAAGTGTCAGCCGCCGGCACGCTTTCGGCGTGTTTCCCAACCCTTCTTCGCGGCGGCGGACCGGTCAGCGTGGCTTTGCGAAGAACCCCCAATACGGCCGCCCTTGCGCGAAGACGCGTGACTTTCCTTCTTGCCGCGGCCGGAGCCGGACTTTTTTCCGCCACCGGATTCCTTGTTCACGGTCGCCCAGGCACGGCGTTCCGCTTCCTTTTCGCTGACGCCGCGATCCTCGTAGCCTTCCTCGATATGTTCGGCTTTGCGCTTTTGCTTGTCGGTGTAACTCGACTTGTCGCCTCTCGGCATGATGTCTCTCCCAATGGGTTTGCAGGGAGAAAGCATGTCCTGCCCGCCAGGATTCAATCTCGATCAAGCTCGCAGGTTCCCACCGATCATCGCGAGGGAACCCGCGGGCCCGGTCTCGGTTGATCACGCGAGAGGATGCGCCGTGGCTACAGTCTCCGTCCCAGACGACCCGCACCGTGAAGAGCATAGCTTCGACCCGCCGTCGAACGCGGTCGAGTTCTATGCGCACAGCCTGCAATTGCTGGCGGGCTGGGACATTCCATACTTACTTTCAGGCACTTACGCGCTGACTTGCCACACAGGCCTGGTTCGCCCCACCAAGGATATCGACATCTTCTGCAAGCCCGGCGATGCGCCGCGCCTGCTCGCGCGCTTCAAGGCAGAGGGCTACCGCGTCACAGTGGAGGACGAACGGTGGATTGCGAAAGTCTGGTCTGGTGAAGCGTTCTTCGACGTGATCTTCAACATGTCTTCCGCGTCGATCCCGATCACGGATTCCTGGTTTGGCGAGATTTTCACCGCGCAAGTCTACGGCACGCAGATACGTATAACCCCTCCCACCGAATTCATTGTTTCCAAGGCCTTCATCCAGGACCGCTACCGGTACGACGGCGCCGATGTCGCCCATACAATTCTTCGCCGGCATGAAGATATCGACTGGCACCGCCTGCTGTCACTGATGGAGCTCCACTGGGAAGTGCTGCTGCTTCATGTGCTCAATTTCCGCTTCATCTATCCGACCGAACGCGATCTGATCCCGCGCTGGCTGTTCGATACGCTGATCGAGCGCATTCGCGCGCAGGCGGAACTGCCCCCCGCGGAAGTGCGCATCTGCCGTGGCAGGCTGTTCTCTCCGCGAGACTATCTCACCGACATCAGCGAATGGGGATTTGCCGATCTTGTCGGGAAAGGATTGGACGAGAAGCATGAACGCCACCACTGAACCTGCGCCCCCGCTGCGTCTGGCCGCCATCGGCGACCTTCATGTCACCGACGACGACACCCGACGGTACCGCGACCTGTTCCAGGAAATTTCCCGCAATGCCGATGTCCTGGCGCTTTGCGGCGACCTGACCAACTTCGGCAAGGCGAGCGAGGCGGAGCGGTTGGCAGAGGACCTGCGAGGATGCTCGATCCCGATGGTTGGCGTGTTGGGAAACCACGATTACGAATGCGGCAGCCCCGAAACGGTAGCGCAAATCCTGCGCCAGGCAGGGGTCAGGATCCTAGACGATCAGGCGGTTGAGATCGAGGGCGTGGGATTTGCCGGGGTCAAGGGTTTCGTTGGCGGCTTCGGACGCGGCGAACTTGGCGCATTCGGAGAAACGGCAATCAAGACTTTCGTGGATGAGGCCATCGGCGAAGCGCGAAAGCTGGAGAACGGCCTACGATCTCTGCGCACCGATCGCGCTGTTGCCGTCCTGCACTATGCACCGGTGGTGGAAACCGTCGCAGGAGAACCGCCCGAGATATTTCCGTTTCTGGGCTCATCACGCTTGGCCGATGCGGTGGACCGGTTCGAGAATGTCAAAGCCGTCGTCCATGGCCATGCCCATCGCGGCACTTACGAAGGGCATACGATGCGCGGCGTTCCGGTCTACAACTGCGCGCAGTTCGTGGTCTCCGAACGGTTCGGCAGGCCCTATGCGATATTGGAAATCTGACGATGCCAGCGGCTGAGTCGCGATTTTCCTGCCTTGTACCGACCCGAGTCCGAGTTGCAGCGCTGTTACGGCCCGGCAATGCTCTCTGGCCAGCATAACGCTTTTGCTTTGTTCGACGCACGGGCAGTGACGTCGCTCGGTCCCGTGCCTCATCGCGCCATGCGCGAAACTTGTCCGCTTAGCGTTTGACGCGAACAAATGGCCAGGCGACGCTTAAAGTTGAACGAATAGGCCAGCCCGGCGTTTCCGCTTTAGTGACAACCATCGCAGATTTACCGCGAACGCCGATAGGTATTCGCTCCACCATTACATACGAGCGATGGTCATGACATGGATGAGCACCAAAATGCTTGAAGATGACCTGGTGACCACACTCATGCGGCTCGGCCTCGCGACCGTGTTGGGCCTCGCGCTTGGCTTTGAGCGGGAGCGACGAGGTCATGATGCAGGCCTGCGAACACACGGTTTGGTGGCGCTCAGTTCGGGCATGCTTACCCTTTCCGCGCTGGAACTGGTTGAAACGCATGGCGAGGGCGATCCCGTCAGAGTGATTCAGGGGCTCGCCCAAGCCATCGGATTTATTGCCGGCGGCCTTATTTTCGTGCGCGGGGGAGACGTGCGCAATATGACGACTGCAGCCAGTCTCTGGATGGCAGCTGCCATTGGAATAACCGCCGGTGCCGGCCAATATGTTCTGGTTCTGGCCGGCACCGTATTGGCGCTGACGTTACTCGCGGCCGTGACCGTAGTGGAACGGTTTTTCCCGCATCGCAACAGCGACTCCAATTGCTCGGAAGAAATACAGATGCCGAACCGCCGCGGCTCCTCTTCGCATTCAGCCCAGTCTGGCGATCAGGAGCACAGGCCATCGGCGCGCGACGAACGATAGCGCGGGTGCGGATCAGGCTATGATCCAATCGGAGCAAGAAGCGTCAAGTGCACGAGAGATGCATCCGCTGCCGGGATCTGCCGAAGCGGTCATTCTCGATCTCGGCTAGCAACCACGTCTGATCCCTCGCGTTTAGTATGCCATGCGAGGTTAGGAGCTGCGGCGCCGCTAATGAAACCTCCGGCGAAGAAAATCATGAAATGCGCAGCCGCAGAGGAGCTAGACGCGGCTTTCGAACTCGCAGGCGAAGGTTCTGAGATCATGCGTTATCGAGAAAAATGCTCGACTTCGGACAGATCGCGTCAACGAGGTGATACCCTCGGCCGGGCGGGAAAAGTCGATGGCTTTTCAACTCGTCTGATTGCGGTTTAGGGCAGCCTCATGGGGTTCGCCGGCAAATTCCGTGTACATCCGCACGACGCAGTGTACCTTGACGCGCTTGAGACCCGAGCTTGCCGCAGCACGGAGCGAATTCCAACAAAGGCAAAAACCAAGCGGCTGGTCGAGAGTATCGGCGATTCCCAATACCTTCTCTATGCTGGCGCCGATCGGTCACTACTGATTGTGCTGCAAGGTCCGGACGCATCGGGAAAAGACGGTCTGATCCGGCATGTATTTTCTGGCGTGAACCCGCAGGGCGTAAAAGTCACCCCTTTCGGCGAACCAAGCGAGGCGGAGGCACGGCACGATTTCCTGTGGCGGGTGCACCGGAGGACACCCGCAAAAGGCGAGATCTCGATATTCAACCGCTCGCATTATGAGGCCGTACTCGCGGAGCGGGTGCGCAAGTTGGTTCCGCGGGAAATCTGGGCCGAACGCTATGCGCTGATCAATTCGTTCGAATCGCTTCTCGCCGAAAATGGCACTGAAATCTGCAAATTCTATTTGCATATCTCGGCCGAGGAACAGCTCAAGCGTTTCCGCCGCCGGCTGGAAGATAAGTCACGCCAATGGAAGATCGACGAGGCTGATTACGACGACCGAAAGCTCTGGCGGGAATATCAGGCGGCGGCCGAAGAGATGCTGCGGCGCACGAGTACGAAGATCGCACCCTGGTACGTGATCCCCTCCGATCATAAATGGTTTCGTAATTACGCCGTCTCACGGATCATACTCCGATCGCTGCGACGGATGCGGCTTCGCATTCCCCCGGTCCAAGCGGACATTGCGGAGATTAAGCGCAAATTTCACGATACGGCAGGCGAATGACGAAAGGTCAGAAGCTTTACCAATTTGGCGCTGCGGTTATCGAACTCGAGCCTGCCAAATTGCTCCCGCAAGGACGCGACCCCAACGGGCTCGGTGCCATAAATGCGCAAAAGCCGGGCGCTCAGCCCGCTCGCGCGCAGCAAAGAGCGCGTTCGCTCCACAGGCGGGGCGCCCAACCATTTCTGCCTGCTATTCCGGGCCTACCCAAGCGACTGAAAACTATCCCCTCCGACGACTGCCGCACATCGGCTCGGCTGCAGACCCGACTTTAGATCGCAGCCTTTCCGCTGGAGGCATTGCACGTCAGCACACCGCGCCCCAATTGCCCCCCGGCCCCCGTTCCCGTCGGACTCTCCCCTCTACCCTCTGCCCATTTGCACTGCCCGGTACCGCTGCCCTCTCCCTTTTGCCTTGCTGTCGGCTCACCGTTCGCACAATTCAAAAAAGTTCCCGAGATACTCAATAATACTTCCCGTACTGTGAATACATCGCAGCCTAATGGTCACTTTTGTTCACAGGAGCCAAATCGCTTCTCGTGCAATTAGTATTCACCACGCACAAGCGCGGAAGTCCAATTTTGGAGAGAGCCATGAGTATCGAAGGCAAGGCCAAGGAAGCAGCCGGCTACGTCAAGGAAGAGCTGAACGAACACGGCAAGTCGCCCGAGGCGCAGAAGAAGGCCCAAGAAGGGCGTGATCTGCGCAACGAGGGCCGCGTCGAGGACGGCAAGGCGCCCAAGACCTCGAAGCCGGGCACCGAGAAGAGCGAATAAGCCAGGACGGGCCGGCGTGCCAGCCGCGCCGGCCCGGTCCCTACCCGAGAGACGCCCGCATGTTTACGCAGCTCAATCCTACTGTTCCCCTTCACGTTGTCGGCAAAGGCGACGGCTACGCGATCGGGATCATCGACTACGGGCAGGAACACAACCTGATCTGGGTCACCGCGCTCGACAGTTCGGGTGAGATATGGTGCGCGCCCAATGCGACCGTGCGACTGGGCAAAAACTGGACCATGGGCCGGCAGGAAAATCCCCTCATTACCCAGCACAAGCTCGCCGAAACGCCAGGTGAGCAGCGTTCGGCCTGCTGATGGTCCTGTCGGCC